>CAWKGR010000003.1:0-2358169 GCA_963849215.1 uncultured Solirubrobacterales bacterium | reverse complement strand
TTGTTATGTAACGCTTTGGTTCAGTTGGTGTTGTCTCTGAGTTCCTTTCAGCTGCCTGGGTTATTCCTACGGAGCGTCGCCGGGACGCACGAACATCATCTCAGGGACAACACAGGCGGGGGAGACCCGCAGCAGATAGCGCACCGCCTCCGCGATGTCTTGCGGGCGAATCATCTCCTCGGCTTTGACCTGCCCCTTGACGAAATCGGTCATCGGCGTGTCCACGAACGCGGGACACAGCGCCGTCGACTTGATGCCCTGCGAGCCGAGCTCCTTGTTCATCGATTCGGTCCAGCCAACGACGGCGTGCTTAATGGCCGAGTACACCGACAGCCACGCCTCGGCTCGCTTACCGGAGATCGAGGAGGTGTTGACGACAAGCGCATTTAGAATGCTCCCACGCCCGCCGCTTGCAGCATCGAGAGACACTCTCGGTAGAAAAGCACGATCGAGCGCAGGTTGACGTCGATCTGCATGTCGAGGTGCTTGGCTTGGATCTCGCCAACCGGCGCGCCGATGCCTACCCCTGCGTTGTTGACGAGCACGTCCGAGCCTCGAAAGTAGCGCTCGCGGTGGGCGGCGACCACCTTCTGGATCTCGCTCTCCTCGGAGAGTGTAGCCGCGGGAACCCCGTGGACATCGAAGCCCTCAGCGGCGAGCCATGGTGGACAACGGCCTGGAGCTTCTCGGGCCGCCGGGCGGCCATCGTGACCCCAAAGCCCTCTTCGCCAAGCATCCGCGCGATAGCGAGCCCAATCCCGCTAGATGCCCCCGTGACGATCGCTGCACGCTCTGCCATCTGGTGCTCCCCCTCGTTGATTTGATGGACTGAATCAAACCATCTCGGAGGCTTTGGGCTCTTACAGACACCCAAGCACGGCACGCTGGTAGCTTCTGGAGAATTGGCGCACCGCGCGACACCGCCCGTAGCTCAGTTGGTTAGAGCCGTCGACTCATAATCGATTGGTCCCTGGTTCGAGTCCAGGCGGGCCCATCAGATAGGTGATGTTCGCGGCGTCCTGTGATGTTCGCGGCGTCCTACCCAGCGAACACCCGGTTGGCGGCCTTTGGATCACCGAGCGTGTCGAATGCGACAAGCTTACCGGCGTCGTTGTAGGTCAGCACGTCGGCGCTCTCGACCGTGTCTCCGTCGAGTTGGACGGTGGTGAGCACCACCACCCTGTTGCCCTCCGCGATGAAATCGTGCGGCGCTGTGCGAAAGCCCGTGCCGGCAAGCTTGCCCCACAGTTCACCCACCGCCTGCTTGCCTTTGCGGGTCCCTGTCAGTGTGTTCTCGCCGCGTGTCGTCCACTCGATCGAGTCGTCCATGTCGCGCATCGCGCCCTCGGCGTCTCCACTGCTGAACGCCGCGTAAGCAGCCTGTGTGGTTTGCTTGTTCTCCTGTGCACCCATAGCTCCAGCCTTTCCGTTCTTTGGTGACGGGCCAGCTCGACCCGGATCTTCGGCCTGCGCCCGCTGGCTCCACGCCGGACTCTGCGAATCGCTATCCGCAGAGCGCTCGCATGACGGTGTACCCGGGCTGCGCCGATCTCAGTCGAGCGCTGGGTGGGAGACGCCCGCAGGGACGTGGGCGCCACCTGGTCGACAGGCCCATATTTTCATAGCTACCATCGGTAATACGAAATCTAAGGGCGAGACTTCGGTGTAGGGTCACAACAGGCCATGCCCAGCTGGCGATCGGGAGGACGTGAGAGGGATGACGTCAAAGGCTCCGCTCCTCCTTGTGGCCCTGATCGCGAGCGCGTTCCTCGTCATGGCAGCGTTCGCGTGGGCGGGGAATACACTGGTGGTGCACGAGAGCTTCACGCCAGACAGGCTGGGGGGCCCGACCAACCTGTCGGTGACGGCAAACTTCATGTCGAGCGCGGGCGGTACCCAGTCGCCGATCGACAAGCTCACGCTCTACGCGCCCGCGGGCATGGTGGCTGATGTGCACGGTGCCGGCACCTGCACGGCCACCAGGCTGCGAGAACGGGGTCCCAGTGGCTGTCCGCCCGACTCTCGCGCTGGTTTCGGCGGCGGCATCGCCACATTCGCGTTCCCCAAAGAAACCATCCACGAGTCCTACACGCTTGACTTCTTCTTCGCCCCGAAGGAGGACGGGCGTTTGGTGCTGCTGGCCTACGCAAGCGCCGTAGCCCCGCTCGCTGTCGAACTCGTGGTGGTGGCAAGGCAAGTCCCCGCGCCCAAGCCCTATGGGTTGGGCTTCAGTGTTGAAGTGCCACCGATCTCAACCCTCCCAGGAGCCCCCAACGCGTCTGTGGAAAGCGCCTTCGCGACGTTCGGCGCCACGAACGCCGCTTACTACGAGATGGCTCACGGGAAAAGGACGCTGGTCCATCTCAAGGGCCTGCTGGTCCCAAGGGCCTGCCCGCCCGGCGGCTTTCCCACACAGGGAACGATCGACTTCCTCGACGGCACCACACTCACTGTCAATCCCACCATCCCGTGTCCTCACAGCTAGTTCGCCGGCGGCGATGGCCGTTGCTATTGCTGGGGATCCTCCTGGCGGCGTGCGCCGCACTTGCCGCCGGCGCACGCGCGGAAACGTCAGCCACCATCACGCCGTCCCTGCTCCCGGACAAGCTCGGTGCGAAAGGAGCCCTTCTGCTGGCGGTGCACAACGCTGGTGGTGAAGCAGGTGTGCCGTCTCCGGTACGCCGAGCGGTCCTGCGGCTCCCCGCCGGCTTGGGCATCGATATTCCCGAACTGCGCAGCTGTGCGATCGCCCGCCTGCGCGCTCGCGGCCCGAGCGGTTGCCCAGCACCGTCGGAGATCGGCCGCGGGGAAGCGTTGGTGGAGGTGCACGCCGGGTCCCAACTCATAACCGAGAACATCTCTCTGTGGCTGTTTCTAGGGCCTCTACGCAACTTTGAACCGACATTCGAGATTCTCGGCCAGGGCTATACGCCATTTGATGAGCGGGTGGTATTCACAGGCACGGTTCTCACCGATCATGCTCCCTATGGGGAAGACCTGGTGATGTCGATTCCCCCGATCCCAACGCTCCCGCTCGAGCCCGAAGCCTCGATAGTCAACATGTCGCTGACGATCGGCGCCGATAAGCCGCGCCACCCACGCGACACCGACACGGTGATCGTGCCTCGAAGCTGTCCTGAGGGTGGCTTTCCGTTTGCCACCGAATTCACCTACCTCGACGGCGCCACCGCCACTGCTCGCGCCACTGTCCCCTGTCCACGATGAGTGACCTGATCGGGCGCTTCCTGGCTAAGGCCCTATCCCGGTAGGCCTCCAGGTAGGGGGAGCCCCGCTCACGGGAAGCCCACGCGGGCGGACCCTCCGATCGGCCCACTACGCTTCTCCCATGACCTTCGAGTCAGAGCTTTGCGTCGCCGTCATCGACCTCGGGTCCAACTCGTTTCGAATGGTCGTGTTCAAGGCGGGCGACGAATCGTGGGAGCGTGTCGACGAGTGCTCCTCGGCGGTGCGCATCAGCGAGGGACTCGCCGCGACCGGGCGTCTCGGCGAGGACGCGATGGGGCGGGCGCTGCGCACGCTGGATACGTTCGCCGAGCTGTGTGAGCGCCATCGAGCTCGAGCGAGCACTCGATCGACGCGGTGGCAACCAGCGCGATCCGCGATGCCGAGAACGGCGGGACCCTTCCTCGAGCAAGTCCGCCTGCGCACCGGTCTCGACGTGCGCGTGCTCAGTCGCGAGCAGGAGGCCCGCTATGGGTACCTTGCGGCCGTCAACTCCACTACGCTCACCGACGGCTGCGTGCTGGACCTCGGCGGCGGCTCGCTGCAGCTGGTGCGGGTCGCGGGGCGACTTGCGCGCGAGTCGGGCTCCTGGCGACTTGGGGCGGTGCGCATGACCGAGCGCTTCCTCGCGGGCGACGGTCCGGCCAAGCGCGCCCAGCTCAAGGCACTGCAGGCCCACGTGTCGCGCAAGCTGGAGCGCGCCCCTTGGCTTGGCGCGGCCGGTCCGCGTCTGATCGGCCTCGGCGGGACGGTGCGCAACCTCGCCACCGCCGCCGAGCGAGCGGCGGGGCTGCCCGTCGGAGGAGGTGCAGGGCTTTGTGATCGAGCACGGCGCACTCGACGATTTGATCGCGCGTCTCGCCGCGCTCCCGGCGGCCGAGCGCAGCCGCGTGCCGGGCATCAAACCGGCGCGAGCCGACATCGTGCTCGCCGGCGCGCTGGTCATCCAGGGCGTGATGCGCGCCGGGGGATTCGCCACGCTTGAGGTCACTGGCGCCGGTTTGCGCGAGGGCATCCTGTTCGAGCGCCAGCTCGTCCGTCAGCAGCTGGATGCAGTCGCTCAGCCTCACCCGGAGCGCGCGCCGCCTGATCGTGGCCGCTCGCCGGGCTGCCTGGATGGGCACGCGGGCGAGCTAGGAGACGAGCACGGACCTTGATCGCCTTCGCGTGTGCCTGGGCAGTGAGTGTGTGCTCACGCCCGGCGCAATCGAACAGCACGAGCGAAAACGGGGATGGGGGAGGACCGTCCCACGTTTTGTAGGGCACCTGTCTGCACACGTGCAGCACCGCCTTGTGTCGCGAGGTTGCCTCCACGCGAGGCGTAGGCCCCCCCCAGCACCACGTAGCGTGCTTCTCCACGCGCCACCAGACGCGCTAGCCCGGGCCCGTCGAGTGCAGGGTCGGTGCCGCTGTAGCCTGCAAGCGCGCCGGCAGAGGAGCCGAGCAGGATCATCGGCGCCGCGGTCGGGGCGGCGTCTGTGAGCACGCTCCAGCGCGTCCCGGGATGGTGCGTGTTGACGTAGCGCATCAGGTCGCGATACTCGGCATCGAGCGGGCGCTCGACGCCGTACTCCCCGTCGCCGGCCGCCTGACGGGGACCGGCCGCCGCGAACGTGCCCTCGACGGGCGCCAACCATGTGGTTCTCGCATACCACGCGGGCGCCACCAGCAGCAGGCACAGCAACAGTCCCATCGCGGGCGCGGCCAGCCTGCGCATGCCATGCCACCGTCATGCGCACACCCCGAGCGCGGCACCGCCGATCAGCAATGGCACAAACCAGTGCATGTAGTGCTGGTAGTCGCAGGATCGCGACCTGCACCGCGACGGTGGCGCCCACCGCGCATGGGCAGCAGCACGAGGCGCCAGTCGCGGTCGTGGGCGAACCGCATGAACGCGACCGAGCCCGCGGCGACCATCGCCGCGACGCCGGGGGCGAGAGCGGAGATGTAATAGGGGTGGACGATCCCTTTGGAGAAGTCGAGGATCGCGACCTCGACCAGCATCCAGCCGCCGAGCACGATCAGCGTGGCCAGGCGCGGGTTGCGACGCGCGCGCGCGCCTGCGAACGCTCAGCAGCGCGAAAGCCAGCAGGCCGATGAGCGCGAAGGGCAGCATCCATGTGCCCTGATCGAAGAGCCGCTTTTCGAACAGGCGCAGTGGGCCCGGCTCGCCACCGAAGGCGATCGGGTCGCGCAGCCGCCCGTTGGGCAGGTAGGTCGAGCGTCCTGCTTGACGAGAGCTGCTCGCCGCGCGGCCTCCCGGCGCTCGAGTGCAACCAGGCGAGCGCGCTCTTCGGGGGTGAGCGGGTGGAGGTGATGGAAATGGTGCACCGGTGTGTGAACGAGCGCCCCTGTGGCAACCGGGATCTTCCCGGGACCGCCCACCTCGCCTTCGACGCGGCCGAAGCCGTTGTATTCGAAGGTCAACCCGAGCTCGGTGTTGTTGGTCGAGCTTCCCACATACGGGCGCTGAGAGGCCGGCGTCAGTTCGACGACCGCGATCCACGCAAACGAGCAGATGCCCATGCACCACGCCGGCGGCCGGCAGCATCCCGATGCGCCGGTACCATGCGCCGGGGGCGCACAGCAAGTAGGCAAGCACGATCCCCGGCACGATCAGATAGGCGGCGAGCGTCTTGGTGTTGAACGCAAGCCCGATCAACACCGCGCACGCCATCAGCCAGCGCCAGCGACCGTCTTCGATCGCGTTCAGAGCAGCGCCGCAAGCGAGGATCATCAACAGGATCAGCAGTGGATCCACGCCGTTGTCGCGCGACGACCGCCACGAAGGAGGGGAACACGGCGAGCGCCGAGCGCACCCGCCAGCCCGGCCGCGACGCCCAGGCGGCGGGACAGCACGCGGTAGAGCACGGCCACGGCGATCGTCGAGATGATCGCCTCGGGCAGCAGCAGGCTGAGCGGCGAGAAGCCGAACAGCTCGGCGCTCGCGGCCTGCACCCACATCGCCGAGCGGAGGCTTGTCGATCGTGACCAGCCCCCCGGGTCGAACGAGACGAACAAGAAGTTGTGCCAGGACACCAGCATCGACTTCACGCCCGCTGAGTAGAACGTGTTGGCGTAGCCGTTCTGGGCCAGCCGGTGGGTGCCAGCAGCGCCGAGAGCGCGAGGATCGCGGTCAATGCCGCGTGGTGGGCGGCGCACATGCCCAAGCGGGGAGCGCCGTGAGGGGCTCGCCGTCGTGACCGGGGGGCCGGCGGCTCGGAGATCCCAGCGTGCGCCCCGTGCCCATCGCGGGAGATACCCTGAGGGGCACTGGCAGGCGGGGTACCGATCTCCGGTAGGTGTACCGGAGTCTCGGTGGCGTTGAGAGGGTTATGCGGTCGGTGGCGCTCACGGTGCTGTCGATCGATTGTCCAGCCGTGCGGCCGCGGGCGCCGCGACAAGCAAACCGCATAAGCGTGCTAAGGGGACGTTAAGCAGTGCTATGCGGTGCTGGACACGATGCCTGCGGATGGCACGAGCTCCACGCGCGGTGCTCTGTTCGGGTGGGTGGCCGGACTATCCGCGTTGTCCGAGCAGGCCAGCTAGCAGGCGCTCGAGGTCGCTCTCGTCGTTCCAGGCGCCCACCGACGCTCGCAGCCAGGGATGGTCCCGGAATGTCGCGCAGACACGACCCCCAGCTCCGCCAGGCGCACACGCTCGGCGAGCGGGATCCGCGCTGGCGAACGACACGAGCGTGCTGCTCCGCGCGGCGAGATCTCGCGTCCGGCGCCCTCGAGCTCCACGGCAAGTCGCGCGGCGAGCGCGATCGCGCGCTCGTGCACGCTCGCCCATCCGGCTCGCTCGAGCGTCTCGATTGCCACCAAGCGCCGTCGCGAGTGCCTCGGCGCTCAGCGCGAACGTGTCGAAGCGCCGTCCGTCCTCGTGCAGCTCGGCGTCCAGGCCTGCGCCGGGGTCCGCAAGGTTGCCATAGCCGCGCCGGCTCACGCTCAGGCGCTCGCGCAACGCGGGCGTCGACGTAGAGCATGCCCGACCCGTCCGGCCCGCACAGCCACTTCTGCCCGGCGCCCGCATAGGCGTCGCAGCCCAAGCGAACTTACGTCCACGCCGCACGGCCCCCACTCCCTGGCGCCGTCGAGCAGCACCGGCACCTCGACTCGGCGAGCGCGCGGGAGCGACGCGGCCGGTCATCCAGCTGACGTGCGAGCACGCAACCAGCCGCGTCTCGTCTCCGACCGCTTCGGCGATCTCCTGAATGGCGCCACACGACCGACACTCCGTACAGCTCGCTTGCGGCGGCGAGCGCGCCGAGCAGGCCCGGATGCTCCTCGTCGCTTGTGAGGATCTCCTCGCCCGCGCGCAGCCCGAGACCGTCGATCACGCTCGCAAGGCCCTCGCTCGTACACGTCGTCAGCGCCACCTCGCCGGCTCGCACGCCAGCGCTCGGGCGTAAGCACCGCGCAGCCGCTCGGCAAGCTCGTGGCGGCTCTCGAAATGCGTGCCCGCGCGTCCTCGCTCGGCCTCTCCTTGAAGCTCGCTCATGCACCCGCTCGCGCCGCGGCCGCCGGCAAGGGCCGTCGGTGCCCGCGTTCAGATACGCGATCCGCTCGAAGACGGGAAACTCGTCACGCAGTGTCTCGATGCTCATGGGCCCGCAGGATAGGGGCTGAGCCCGCGGCGGTTGTGTTGGGTGCGATTGTGTGAGCCTTGCGTTTGATGTGTAGGACCCGGTATCACTTGCGCCAGCCGTTGGGGCGCTCGCGTGGAAGCTGGCGGTGTGGGGGCATGGGTGCCTTGGGGAGCAGCACGGCTAGAAAGGAATGCACCATGTCCAATCGCGACGACGAGACGCCGCTGTGGACGCCCTCCGTCGAGATGGTGGAGAGCGCGCGGATGACGGACTTCATGAGGTGGGCGGGAGCGCGTCACAGACGCAGTTCGCCGACTACGGCGAGCTGTGGGAGTGGTCGGTGCAGGAGATCGAGCAGTTCTGGGCGCGACATCTGGGAGTACTGCGGCGTACGCGCGTCGGCCCCCTATGACGGTGCTCGCCGATCGCGTCGGAGGTCCCTGTCGGCGGCACGGATGCCGGGGGCACGCTGGTTTGAGGGCGCTCAGCTCAACTACGCGGAGAACATGCTGAGCGCGATCACGATCCTCGAGAGACGGCGGTTCTGCATGCCTCGGAGCTGCGCCCGCTCGCGCGAGCTGAGCTGGGGCCAGCTCTCAGAGCAGGTGGCGGCGCTCGCTGCGGGCCTGCGCTCGCTGGGGGTAGGGCGCGGCGATCGTGTGGCCGCCTACATGCCCAACATCCCGGAGACGCTTGTCGCGTTTCTGGCGAGCGCGAGCATCGGCGCGATCTGGTCGTGCGCGGCGCCCGAGTTCGGGGCACGCAGCGTGGTCGACCGCTTTGCCCAGATCGAGCCGAAGGTGCTGTTCATGGTCGACGGCTACCGCCACGGGGGCAAGGACTTCGACCGCGCCGAGGCGCTGCAGACGATCCTGGGGAGCTGCCCTCGGTGGAGCATAGGTGATGCTTCCCTACCTGTCGGCCGGCGCGGACGCCGGCGGGCTTGCCCGGGGGGCTCATCTGGGAGGAGTCTGCTCGCGACGTGGGCGCCGGGCGCCGAGCCGAGCTTTGAGCAGGTGCCCTTCGAACATCCGCTGTGGGTGCTCTACTCCTCGGGCACCACCGGCCTGCCGAAGGCGATCGTGCACGGTCACGGCGGCATCTCTGGTGGAGCAGATGAAGAAGAGCCTTCTGCACCTCGACCTGCGCCGCGGCGATCGCATGTTCTGGTTCACCACGACCGGCTGGATGATGTGGAACTTCCTGGTGGGCTGTCTGTTCGCGACGCGGCGATCGTGCTGTATCGACGGCAGCCCGGCCCATCCTGATCTCGGCGCGCTGTGGAGCTTCGCCGAGCAGACCGATATCACCTGCATGGGCGTGAGCGCGGGTCTTCTGACGAGCTGCGAGAAGGCGGGCATCGAGCCCGCCCGCGACTTCGACCTGAGCGCGCTGCGCGCGATCGGCTCGACCGGCTCGCCACTGCCGCCTGAGGGCTTTCGCTGGGTGTATGAGCACGTGGGGCGCGACATGTGGCTGTTCTCTACCAGCGGAGGCACCGACGTGTGCACGGCTTTCGTCGGCGGCTGTCCGCTGCTGCCCGTCTATGAGGGGGAGACTCCAGTGCCGTGTGCTGGGCTGCGCGGTCGAGTCCTGGGACGAGCACGGCCACTCGCTGACAGACGAGCTCGGCGAGCTGGTGCTGACCCAGCCCCTGCCTTCGATGCCGCTGTTCCTGTGGGGGGATGACGGAGGACGCCCACGCACACCGAGGGGAACGGATCTCGCGGGAGCCGCTTCCCAGAGCCGGGTGGGTGAGCGCTATCGCGAGAGCTACTTCGACATGTACCCGGGCATCTGGCGTCACGGCGACTGGATCCGCATCACCCCACGCGGCGGAGCGGTCATCTATGGTCGCTCGGACTCCACGATCAACCGCCAGGGCGTGCGCATGGGCACGAGTGAGATCTATCGCGCCACCGCGGCGATCGAAGACGTCGTGGATGCGCTCGTCGTCGACATTCCGACGCCGCCGCGCTCCGCGTGGCGCGGCGGCGGTCCGGGCGGCGAGGAGCAGCTGTGGATGGTTCTGTTCGTGGTGCTACGTGACGGCGTGCTCTGGAGCCCGGCTGGAAGCCAGGATCAAGCAGCGCATCCGCGAGGACTGCTCGCCACGCCATGTGCCCAACGAGATCCTGCAGATCGCCGAGGTGCCGCGCACCCTGTCGGGTAAGGTGCTGGAGGTGCCCGTCAAGCGGATCCTGATGGGCGCCGCGCCAAGCGAGGCGGCGAGCGTCGAGTCGCTTGCCAACCCGCGCTCGCTCGACTATTTCGTGGATCTGGCGGCACGTTTGCGCGCTGAGCGGAACTCCGCCACGGCCGAGCGCTGACACAGATCCTCACGAGCGCCGTCGTGGCGAGTGACCACTCTTGCGTCAACAGAACCGGAGCGAGCGTAAAGGAGTGTGGGGCGCAGCTCGTCGAACAAATGCGCCGATGAGACGACTTGCGACTCCCCCGAACAGAGAAGCGCGCCCGCGGGCGGCTTCGGCGCAGCACCAGAGCCTTTCGCTGTACATCCAGTCCCGCTTCGAGGAGTGCTCGCGCTCGCAGAAGGACGTGGCGCAGTACATCGTCGACCATCTCGACGAGGCCGCCTTCCAGACCGCGGAGGAGCTGGCGCGCCGCGCCAACACATCCAGCTCCACCGTGGTCCGCTTCTCCCAGGCGCTCGGCTTCGAGGGATTCCCTGAGCTGCAGGCAGCCGCGCGCGAAGAGTACCGCCGTATCCACGCCGGCCCTCAGCCGAATGGCGTCGTGGCGGGGATGGAACGTCGACGCCGCTGTTCTCGCTCGACCAGAACGAGTTCGAGACCGCGCTTGGCCGCCGACCACCTGAACGTGGAGGAGACCGCGCGCAAGGTTTCGCGGCCGGCAGTCGAGGCGCTCACCGAGGCGATCGTGGGCGCCGAGAAGGTGCTGGTTGCCGGCACCGACCAGATGGCGTTCTTCGCCAGCTACCTGCGCCACCTGCTGATGCTGCTCGACCTGCGCGTCGACGTCGTCGCAAGCCCGTCGCAGGAGGCGCTCAGCCGCCTCGGCCGGATCGATCCCGGCACGCTCGTGATCGGCCTGTCCGCGGGACGCCCGCATCCGCTGGTGGTGCGGGCGATGAAGCTGGCGCGCCATCGCAAGGCACGCACCGCCGCGATTACCGACGCCACGCTCTCCGAGGTCGCGAAGCTCGCGCAGATCAAGCTCTACTACTCCTCCAACAGCCCGGCGTACGTGCGATCGCACACGGCGCTGCTCAGCCTGATCCAGGCGCTTGCCTACGGTGTGTACGCGAAGGACACCGCGCAGTACGACGATCGCATCAAGGCCTTCCGTCTGAAGTAGTCGCTCTCGTTGCTGTCCATTTCGGGGAGGACAGGGCCGCATGCGGCCCTGTCCCGGACCGTACATGTACGGTCCGGCCGGTCGGCGCATGCGCCGGCCGGGATATAGGGATTGCCGACTTACGCATCGACCGGTCCCCGAGGCTTGGATAAGGCACATGTGCCGACCCAGATAAGATCATGAGCATGCGCGACGAGGCGACATTCACAGTCAAGAGCGGCCTGGCCGAGATGCTCAAGGGCGGGGTCATCATGGACGTGGTGACCCCCGAGCAGGCGAAGGTCGCCGAGGACGCGGGCGCTGCCGCGGTGATGGCCCTGGAGCGCGTACCCGCCGACATCCGTCGCGACGGGGGGGTCGCGCGCATGTCCGACCCCGAGATGATCTCCGGGATCCAGGAGGCGGTCACGATCCCGGTGATGGCGAAGGCGCGCATCGGGCATTTCGTCGAGGCGCAGGTGCTTGAAGCACTGGAGGTCGACTACATCGACGAGTCCGAGGTGCTCACGCCCGCGGACGAGAGCAACCACATCGACAAGTGGGCGTTCAAGGTGCCGTTCGTGTGCGGCGCCACCAATCTTGGGCGAGGCATTGCGGCGGATAGGGGAGGGCGCCGCGATGATCCGCTCCAAGGGCGAGGCCGGCACCGGGGATATCGTCGAGGCGGTGCGCCACATGCGCGGCATCACCGGCGAGATCCGTCGTCTCGGTCAGCCCTGCAGGAGTGCTGAGCTTGCCAGCTGCCGCCAAGCAGCACGCGGCGCCGCTTGACCTCGTGCGCCAGGTCGCGCGGGCCGGCCGGCTGCCCGTGGTGCTGTTCTGCGCAGGGGGCATCGCCACACCGGCCGATGCGGCGCTGATGATGGCGCTGGGCGCCGAAGGGGTGTTCGTGGGCTCGGGCATCTTCAAGTCCGAGGATCCGCCCGCGCGTGCGCGGGCGATCGTCGAGGCCACCACCCACTGGCAGGACCCCGAGCGTGTCGCGCGCGCCTCGCGCGGGCTCGGGCCGGCGATGGTCAGCCTGGAGAGCTCCGAAGCTGGCCGACGAGCAATTGCTCGCCCAGCGAGGTTGGTAGCGGCGCCGCCGACACCGACGACGAAGCCGTTGGTGGGGGTGCTTGCCCTGCAGGGGACTTCGAGGCGCATGGGCGCGTGTTGGGGGCCTGGCGCGCCGCTGTGCGCGAGGTGCGCGTGCCGCGGATCTCGACGGACTTGCATGGTCTGGTGATTCCAGGCGGGGAGTCCACCACGATGACCCTTGGCATCGAGCGCGAGGGGCTGGCGCAGCCCCTTGCGCGAGCTGGCCGGCGTGGCGGGGTGGGGTGGACCGGATCGCCGGAGTCCCGTGCTCGGCTCCTGCGCCGGGCTGATCATGCTCGACCGCGATCACCTGGGCATCATGGACATCCGCGCCGAGCGCAACGCTTTCGGGCGCCAGTTACGCACCTTCGAGGCCGATCTCGAGGTGAGGGGTCGATCCGGAGCGGCCGCCGTGCGCGGCATGTTCATCCGCGCTCCTTGGATCGCCGAGCACGGTCCCGATGTTGAGATCCTCGCCGAGATCGACGGTCATCGCCGTGGCCGCCCGCCAAGGGCGCGTCACAGCGGTCGCGTTCCACACCGAGCTAGGGTCCGACGATCGCCTTCACCGGCTGTTCTTGGCCGACGTGGCCGGTGGCCCCCTCGGCACGCTTAACCGGGCGCCGCCAGCGACGCAGGCTCCCCGGCGGAGTCCGCCTCGGCCGAGTCATCCCCGTCGAGTCGGTTGAAGATCGGAGCAGTTGCGGCTCTTCCAGCAGTCCGAGCACGCGGTTGAGCGCATCGTGGATCTCGCCCGGCGAGCAGACCCTCGTCGTCGAGGCGCTCGGCTTCGTTCCAGTCCCACGAGCGCGACACGTGGATGCTGGGGCGCAGGTGCGCGAAGCGTCGTGCCGAGCGCGTGCAGGAACGGATCCAGCCGCGCGGTTCCTGCTCTGAGGCATAGCCTCGCTCCAAGCAGCCACGGCCACAGGTCGGGAGCGATGTGGTTGCGGTGGTGGGCGCCCACCTTCTTCCAGTCCTCTCCCTGCCAGCGTCGGGCGTACTCGCCTGGGTCGAGGCCGCACGTGAGATACACGCGCGTGCGCACCGGAGCGTTGCGAAAGCCCGAGCAGCGGTTGCGGCTCTGACCTGCCAAGCGCCGGGGCCGTCCTGTCCTCAGCAGCTCGCACAGATTCTCGGCGTGCCCGCCCGCATACAGGTGCTCGGCCTGCGCCTTCAGCTCTCCCGGCCACAGGTGCAGGGTCGAGACGCTCCTCCTCGATGTCAAGCGCCGCGCGCTGCAGCGACGCGACCCCGAGCGCAACGATCCAGGCGCACGTGCACGAGGCCGGCGCG
Source organism: uncultured Solirubrobacterales bacterium (assembly GCA_963849215.1). GTDB lineage: Bacteria > Actinomycetota > Thermoleophilia > Solirubrobacterales > Solirubrobacteraceae > Palsa-744. The sequence goes on along the minus strand of CAWKGR010000003.1, from coordinate 2,344,620 downwards.
CTCGGGCACGATCCCGGTCGCTTCGCGCAGCAGCGAGCGCAACCGCCACTTGCGCCGCACCGGGTCGCTGCCGACCCGGCGCAGCGTGCCAAACGGCAGCAGCTGCCCGAAGTCCTGGTGCGCGTAGGAGAGCACGTCCTTGACGATCGCCTGCTCGGCGGGGCCCGAGCACGCCCGAGCTCGACCAAGCCGCCACCACGACTCCAGCAGATCGTGCCAGCGCAACACGCTCGTGCGTCGCTCGCGAAAGCGCGTGCCGCCCAGGTTCAGCTCGGCCACGCGATGGCCGTTGCGCCGTGCCCAGCGCCGACAAACCTTGCTCTCCAGCACCACGACCAGGTCCGGGTCGAAGCGCAGCACCCCGTCGAAGCGCTGCCGTTGTCGGTGTCGGTGACCTCCTCGGCCAGCTCGAACGGCTCGATGTCGGGAGTCAGGAAGACGCTCACCAGCCGCCCGCGCTCGCACCGTCCCGCCCGAGAGTTTTCCTCGGAGGGGTCGACGAGGTTGGTGGCCTGCATGTCCACGATGCAGTCGGGCAGCTGGCTCTGCGAGGGCTCGCCGATCGCCCGCAGCAGCGTCTCGCGCGCCAGTGGCACGAGTCGCAGCACGATCATCGCCGCGCGGGTGAGCTGATCCTCGTGACCGCGCGACAGCTCGCGATAGGGCTCGAACACGTTCAGATGTGGATTTGAGGTGGTGCTCTCCACGACACTCACCGCCGGCGGCGCGTCTCCCTCTGCTCGTCGCCGGCGCTCGCGTGGAGCATCCACCGTGATACACCAGCATGACTAAGAGTCATGGAGTTTATTGTACTAAGACGTTTCCGGCAAGTGTCAAATAGACGGCCCCGTTTGGGGCTTGCTCAGGCCCCCTCGAAATGCACGACGTCGTCGCGCACGCACTCACGCACGCGACCGTCCTCGATCAGCAAGTCGACGTGACCCAACACCTCCGAGAGCGTCAGGAACGCTTGCGTGACGGCCACGTTGCCCCACATCTCCTGGGCCAGCTCATACGCGTTGCGCGGACGCTCGACGATCAAGCCGCACAGCTTCTCCGCACGCCGCTCGTGCATGCGGAAGCGCTCGTCGATCAGCGCTGCGTGGTCCTCGATCGGCTCGCCATGCCCCGCGAACACCACCTCGAGAGGCATCTCACGGGTCAAGCGCAGCGAATCCAGATACGCCATCAGCGCACGCGGGCGCTGTGTCGGCAGACCCTCGCTGCGCTCGCCATCCGCGCGCAGCGGCGTGGTGATCAACGGGTTGGATGAGATCCGCTTGATCAGGTGGTCGCCGCCAAACAACTCCCCGGAGGCCTCATCCCAGAACACCGTGTCCGACGGGGAGTGCCCGGGACGATGCAGCACGCGCCAGGGCGCGAGCCGAACTCGAGCAGCTCCCCCTCGGCGAGCGGTCGCGTCACCCGCACCGCGGCACCCCACGCGCGGAAGCTCGCCGACACCGCCCGCAACGCGTGCACCACATCCTGGGGGATGCCGTTTCGCAACATGATCTCCGTCGAGAACTCGTCGCCGATCTCCATCTCCCGCTTGTAGTCGGCCAACCACGGCGCCAGCCGATCAAGCGCGCACACCTCTGCACCGGAGCGTTTGGCGAGGATCTCCACGAGGCCGATGTGGTCGATGTGCTGGTGGGTGACCACGATCCTCTCCAAGTCCTCCACGCGACGCCCATGCGCGGCCAGCGCCGCCTCCAGCACGGTCAGCGACGTGGCCGAGTTCGGCCCGCCGTCCAACAGCGTCAGTGGCTCGTCTTCGATCAGATAGCAGTTGACGCGGCCCACCGCGAACGGGGTGGGAACCGCCAGGCAGTGAACGCCTCGCTCGGCCGCGCGCGCGAGCGCCTTCTCAGCGTCATCGACGTCGTTCACCGAGCACGCCCCGCGAAGTCGACACTCCCGATCGGGCGATGCGCCATGACAAACGGCCGGCGAGCGGGCACGCTCACGAGCGAATCAGCTCGAGCACCTCGTCGCGCTTGCTCTCCATGTGCTCGCGCGAGCGCAGCGACTCCAGGCACAGGCGTAGCAGCGGCTCCGTGTTGGATGGGCGCACGTTGAAGTGCCAGTCCTCATAGTCAATCGACACACCGTCGAGCCAGCTCTGCTTCGCATCGGCGTAGCGCTCCGCGATCTCTTGCATCTTGGCCTGCTGGTCTGCCACTTCGGTGTTGATCTCACCGGAGATGAAGTAGCGCTCGCGATAGGGCTTCAGAAGCTCCGACAAACGCTTGTCCTGCAGCGAGAGCTGCTCGAGGATCAGCAGCGCCGGGAGCGTGCCCGAGTCCGCGCAATAGAAGTCGCGGAAGTAGTAGTGGCCGGAGACCTCGCCGCCGAACAGCGAGCCCTCCTCGCGCATGCGCGCCTTGAAGAACGCGTGTCCGACGCGGTTGATGTACGGCACGCCACCCGCACGCTTGACCGTGTCGGGCACCGCCCAGCTCGCCCGTACGTCGTACAGGATCGCCGCGGCGGGATTCTTCCCCAGCAGCGACTCCGCGAGCAGGGCCGTGAGGAAGTCTCCGTCCACGAACTCCCCGTGATCGTCGATGAAGAAGCAGCGGTCGGCGTCCCCGTCCCAGGCGATCCCGAGGTCGGCGCCCGTCTCGAGGACCTTCTCGATGATGAACGCGCGGTTCTCAGGCAGCAGTGGGTTGGGCTCGTGGTCGGGAAAGTTACCGTCCGGAGTCCAGTAGGTCTCGATCGGGTCCAGCCCCAGACGCCGCAGCAGCGGACCGACCATCGGTCCCGCCATGCCGTTGCCGCCGTCCACCACCACCTTCAAGGGCCGCACGACGTCCGGGTCGATCATCGCCAGCACGGTGGCCTGGAAATCCTCGTACACATCGACTTCCTGAAGCGTGCCGAGCGGATGCGCGCTCCCGTCCTCGAAGCCCCGCTCGATCGCGCGGCGGATGTCCTGGATGCCGGCGTCGCCCGACAGCGCGATCGCCCCGTCGCGCACCAGCTTGGCGCCCGTGTATGCCTTGGGGTTGTGCGACGCTGTGCACATCAACCCACCGTCCAGTTCGCGCGAGCCGACGAGGTAGTAGAGCATCTCGGTCCCCACCTGGCCGGCGTCGAGTACGTCCGCCCCCTCCATCAGCAGCCCCTCGCGGTAGCGGGCCGCCAACTCCGGTGCGGTCAAGCGCATGTCGCGGCCGAGACCGACCTTCAACTCTGTGGTTGCCTTGCCCTCCAGCGCAGCCAGCACGCGTGCAAAGCCCCGTCCGATGGCGAGCGCTGTATCGCCGTCGATCTGCTCGCCGTAGAGGCCGCGAATGTCATACGCCTTGAAGATGCTCGGGTCGATAGCCATGGGCCCGCATCCTAGAGCGTCTTTCAAAAGGCGGTTCGTCCAACGTTTCGCTGGCCTTGCTGGGCACCGCGTCGACTCCGTGCGGCCTCCGGCACCGTGCCCATGTCACGCGGAAGTATCCTTGCGAGCTATGTCGGGACACTCGAAGTGGGCCAGCATCAAGCACAAGAAGGCGATCGTGGACTCGCGTCGCGGCGCTCAGTTCACCAAGCTCGCACGCGCCGTCACGGTGGCCGCACGCGACGGCGGTGGCGACCCGGCCGGCAACGCACCGCTCGCGCTGGCGGTCGCCAAGGCCAAGGCCGCCTCGATGCCCAAGGACAACATCGAGCGCGCGATCGCTAAAGGCACGGGCGAGGGGGGAGAGGCCGACGCGATCGAGACGGTCCTGTACGAGGGCTACGGCCCTGGCGGGGTGGCGGTGCTGGTGCAGGCGTTGACCGACAACCGCAACCGCACCGGTGCCGACGTGCGCCACGGATTCTCCAAGCACGGCGGGAGCCTCGGCGAGCCAGGCTCGGTGGCGTACCTGTTCCAGAAGCAGGGCACCATCACGATCGACGCCGAGCGCTACTCCGAGGACGATCTGATGGTCGCGGTGGAGGCAGGCGCCGAGGACATCTCCGCTGACGGGGACATTTTCGAGGTCATCACCCAGCTCGGCGACTTTGCCACCGTGCGCCACGAGCTCGAGGACGCCGGCATCGAGATCCAGGACGCTGAGCTCGCATACCGGCCCAAGAGCCTCGTTCCTATCGACGAGTCCCGGGCGGAGCGTCTGATGAAGTTGATCGACGTGCTCGAAGAGCTCGACGACGTCGACGCGGTGTACGCCAACTTCGACGTGCCCGCCGACGTGCTCGAGCGTGTCGCCGGGTGAGGATGCGCGCAAGTCGTCCGGGGCCTCCGCCTGTGCGGCGCGCATGACTGACGCTCGCCGGCCGCCCGTCGTGATCCTGTGCGGCGGGCGCGGCACACGCCTGCGCGAGCACACCCAGGAGATTCCCAAGCCACTCGTGGAGATCGGCGGGCTACCGATCGTGTGGCACGTGATCCAGCTCTACGCCGTGCAGGGCTTCCAGCGGTTTCTGCTCGCCACCGGCTACAAGGGCGAGCTGGTCGATCGATTCACCCGCCAGACCGCGTGGCCCGCGGGCGTGCGTGTGGAGTGCGTGGACACAGGTCTCGACACGCCCACCGGCGGGCGCATCAAGCTGCTGGGCGAGCGGCTGGCGGGCGAGCCGTTCTGCGCGACCTACGCCGACGGCGTGGCGAGCGTCGACCTAGAAGAGCTGCTCGCCTTTCACACCGCCCACGGACGCCTTGCGACGATGACGGTCGTGCGACCCCGGCTGCAGTTCGGAGTCACCGAGCTCGACGCGCGTGACGGTCGCGTGCTGGGCTTCCACGAGAAGCCGCGCTCCGAGCACTGGATCAACGGCGGCTTCTTCTGCTTCGAGCCCGGCGTGCTCGACCACCTGGAGCTCGACAGCGTGCTCGAGCGCGACCCGCTGGAGCGCCTGGCGAGCGACGGTGAGCTGCGCGCTCACCGCCACGAGGACTTCTGGGAGTGCATGGACACCTACAAGGACGCCGTCGCGCTGAACGACATGTGGGAGTCCGGCAGAGCTCCGTGGCGTACGTGGACCCAGCAGGCGTCCGGGCCGCCACGCAGAATCCTTCAAGAATGATCGTGCTCGGGATCGACCCTGGACTCGCCAACACCGGCTATGGCGTCGTCGCGCGCGACGGCGCTCGGCTGGTGGCGCTCGGCGGCGGTGTGATCGAGACGCACGCGGGCATCGCCATCGAGCGGCGCCTGGCGGACATCCACACAGCGATCGAGCGCCTGTTGGACGAGCACGAGCCTGACGCCGTCGCCCTGGAGGAGCTGTACTTCGGCCAGAACGTGCGCACCGCGTTCGCCGTCGGACACGCACGCGGTGTGGTGATGCTCGCGGCCGGACGGCGTGGCCTGCCGTGCACCAGCTACACACCGCAGAAGGTCAAGTCGGCGGTGTGCGGACACGGTCGCGCCGCCAAGGATCAGGTGGCTCGGATGGTGCAGACGCTGCTTGCCCTTCCGCAGACGGCGATGAGCGATCACGCCTCCGACGCGCTGGCAGTCGCGCTCTGTCATGTCAACGGCACCCCGCTCGCCGACGCGGTGTCCAGAGCGGTCGAGGCTGCGGGCGCCCGCGCATGATCGCGTTGCTGCGAGGCGAGGTGGCGGTTCGTCGCTCAGATCACGTGGTCGTCGTGTGCGGCGGCGTCGGCTACAAGGCGGCCGTGTCTGCTGAGACCCTACGCCACGTGCCGGCCGTGGGAGGCGAGACGACGTTGCACACCTATCTGGTGGTGCGCGAGGACGCGCTGTTGCTGCACGGCTTTTACTCCGAGCAGGAGCGCGAGCTGTTCCTTATGCTGGTGTCGGTGCAATCGGTCGGCCCGAAGGTCGCGGTCGCGGTTCTCTCAAGCGGCTCACCGCGCGAGCTACTCACGGCGATCGCAAGCGCCGACGCGTCCCGCTTTCAGGCGGTGCCGGGAATCGGCAAGCGCACCGCCGAGCGGATCATCGTGGAGCTGCGCGAGAAGGTCGGGGTTGACAGCGACTTCGAGAGCGTCGGTGTCGTGGTGGGCGCATCCGGCCCTCGCGCGCTCGCCCACGAGGGCTTGCTCGCGCTCGGCTACAACGCGCTGGAAGCCGAGGAGCTCCTGCGCGAGCTGCACGGGGACACCCCCGAGGAGCTGATCGCGGGCGCGCTGCGCGTCACGAGGGCGGCATGAGGACCTCACAGGTGAGCCCGAGCACGATCGCGATCTCGCGCCAAACGTCGCGATGACCCAGGCAGAGCGCATACAAACCCCCTACCTCACCCCCGAGGACGATCTGGACCGCTCGCTGCGCCCGCGTGCTTTGGAGGAGTTCGTCGGTCAGCCGACGTTGCGCGAGCAGCTGGCGGTGGCGATCGAGGCCGCCGCCGCACGCAAAGAGGCGCTCGACCATCTGCTGCTGGCCGGGCCACCCGGCCTGGGCAAGACCTCACTCGCGCAGATCGTCGCGAGCGAGCTCGACGTTCCGTTCGTGCAGACAGCCGGACCTGCACTCGAGCGCAAGGGTGACATCGCGGCGTTTCTGACTGCGCTGGAGCCACGCAGCGTGTTCTTCGTCGATGAGATCCACCGGCTGCCGCGCACGCTCGAGGAGACCTTCTACCCCGCGATGGAGGACCGCCGGCTGCCGATCACCGTCGGTCAGGGGGCGGGCGCGCGCGTGGTGACGCTCGAGTTGCCGGAATTCACCCTCGTCGGCGCCACCACGCGCACGGGCCTGTTGACCACTCCGCTGCGCGACCGCTTCGGCATCCAGGCCCGTTTGGAGCACTACAGCGCCACGGATCTCGCACAGATCGTCAAGCGCTCCGCCGAGATCCTGCAGATCGACATCGACGCGCAGGGCGCCGACGCGATCGCCGCCCGCAGCCGCGGCACTCCACGGGTGGCCAACAGACTGCTCAAGCGCGTCCGCGACTACGCGGAGGTGCGGCTCGATGGTGTGGTTGGTGGCGATGCCGCGCACGGTGCCCTGGAGCTGCTCGAGGTGGACGAGCGCGGCCTCGACCGACTCGACAGGGAGATCCTGAAGACGATCTGCGTCAAGTTCGACGGCGGACCGGTCGGGCTTTCCACGCTTGCCGTTGCCGTGAGCGAGGAGCAGGACACGATCGAGGACGTGTACGAGCCCTACTTGCTCCAGCAGGGGATGATCAAGCGCACCGCGCGTGGGCGTGTCGCCACCGCGGCAGCGTTCGAGCATCTCGACATAGATCCGCCGGCGCCCGAGACCCGAGCGAACGCCCTGTTCTAGGCACGGGGAGCGCCGCGGTCGCGTCAGTCGCGCGTCGGCCCGCCCGCTCCCCTACTCTGTGGAGTCCAATGGCCCATCCGTTCATCTGCCCCAACTGCGGGCACCGCACACGCGAGATCGACCGCAACATCGGCTTCACGCGTCAGCCGAAGGGTTGCGCAAAGTGCGGCTTCGCCTTTCTGTTTGAGCTGCTCGACGACTATTTTCCGGCGCCGGACGCCGCGTTCTTCGTGTGCGACGGCGAGGGCCGTGTGATCGGCTGCGGACGCAACTCGTTCGCGTTCACGGGGCTCGAGGAGGAGGGCGTGATCGGCCAGCGCGTCGAGCAGGTGCTCGGACTGAAGTTCTCAAACGGCGACGACCCCGTCGAAACGGTGCTGGAGTGGGGTGTGCGCGCGCTCGATGTGCCCGTGCAGGTCAGCGGCGAGCGCGACGTGGACGCGAACGCGAAGGCCGACATGTTCCCCGCTTATGACGACGATGGTGGGCTGCTGCTCGTGCTGACCCCCGACAGGTAGGGATAGACAATGGGGAGTCGTCGCCGAAATACCTTGGTTCTGTTGATAGTCGCGGGTCTCGTGGCCGCGTCGATCGCCGTAATCGCGAGCAAGCCCACGCGCCTTGGCCTGGATTTGAAAGGCGGGGTGCAGCTGATCTACGAGGGTCGCGCCACCGCGGAGGCGAAAGTCAACCCCGAATCACTGAACCGGGCGATCGACATCATGCGCAAGCGCGTCGATCAGCTCGGTGTGGCCCAACCGGAAATCCAGCGCACCGGCGGAAGTGAAATCGACGTGTCGCTGCCGAATGTCACCAATGCCAAGCAGGCCCAGGAGCAGGTTGGAAAGACCGCGCAGCTGTTCTTCTACGACTGGGAGCCGAATGTGATCGGCCCGAGCGGCGAACCCGAGCCGACCGAAGCGAAGGTGACGGGTGGGTCACAGCCGGCCACTTACGCAAGCGGGCTGCCCGAGTACGAAGCGGTGCTGCGCGCGATCAAGCGCAAGGCGATCATCCGTAAAAACGACACCACCTATGAAAAAGGCTGCACGCCCGCGCAGGTGAATGGGTGCATCTACGGTCAGTGGTACCTGCTCGACGTCACTCATAAAAAGGTGTTGAAGGGACCCGAGGACACCGAAGCTGACCTCTATCCCTCGACCGCCTACAAAGCTCCGGCGGGAGTCAAGACACGAGCGGTGCGCATCAATCCCGGCACGGTGCTGGCCCAGGCGCAGCCGGTCACCGGCACGGACGGCAAGGTCACTCAGGCCTCGCCGGAAAGCTGGTACGTGCTCAATGACGACCCGGCGCTGAACGGCGAAGACATCAAGAACCCCACGCAGAACACGAGCTCCAACAGCGGGCAGCCGGACGTCACATTCGAATTCAGCTCCGGCGGTGGGAAGACTTTCCAACGCGTGACGCGTGAGATCGCCGAACGCGGGCAGCAGGCGGCGCTGCCCGGCGTGCGCAAGGAAGATGCGCTGCAGCACTTCGCGGTGGTGCTCGACAACCAGATCATCACGGCACCCTCGATCGACTACAGCGAATACCCGGAAGGGATCGACCCCTCCAACGGATCGGAGATATCCGGTGGGTTCACGTTGACCTCAGCGCAGAACCTGGCCGACGAGCTGCAGTCCGGCGCGCTGCCGATCAAGCTCGAACTGATCTCCCAGTCGCAGGTCTCCGCGACACTCGGTAAGACAGCGCTCAAACAGGGGCTGATCGCGGGACTCGTGGGCCTCGCGATCGTGTGCCTGTTCCTACTCTTCTTCTACCGCGTGCTCGGCATGATCGCGGTGGGCGGCCTGGTCATCTACGGGATCTACTTCTTCGCGCTGATCAAGCTGATCCCGATCACCCTGACGCTACCGGGCATCGCCGGGCTGATCCTCACGATCGGCATCGCGGCTGACGCCAACATCGTGATCTTCGAGCGCGTCAAGGAGGAGATCCGCGGCGGGCGCTCGATCGCGGCCGGCATCGCGACCGGCTACAAGCGCGGCTTTGCCGCGATCATCGACGCCAACGTGGTGACGTTCATGACCGCGTTCATCCTGTTCGCGCTCGCCACCGCCGAAGTGCAGGGCTTCGCATTCACGCTCGGGATCGGCACGCTGCTGACGCTGTTCACCGCGGTCCTGGCCACGCAAGCGGCACTCGGCGCGATGGGACGCTCGCGCGCGGTCTCACACCCCGCACTGCTCGGCGCGAGCAAGCGCAAGCGCAAATGGACGTTCGACTTCATGGGCGCTTCACGCTGGTTCTTCTCGCTGTCGGGCTGCATCCTGATGATCGGCGCGCTCGCGATCGGCGGTAGGGGCCTGAACCTCGGCATCGACTTCACATCCGGCACGCGTATCCAAACCGCATTCGTCAAGCCCGTCACCGAGAATCAGATTCAGTCGGTGATGTCGGCGGCGGGCTACCCGACCGCCGAGATCCAGAAGTACTCGAACAAAGGCATCGGCGGGCAGGGCTACCAGATCTCCCTGAAGAAGCTGAGTCCCGAAAAGGTGGTGCAGATCAAGAGCGACCTCGACGCGAAGTTCGGCTCCGGGCCACTCTCGCCGGGCACCAAGAACTTCTCCAACACCTCGATCGGGCCAACTTTCGGGCAGACCGTCGCCAAAAGCGCGATCATCGCGATCGTCGCTTCGCTGCTTGTGATCTCGCTCTATATAGCGCTGCGATTCGAGTGGAAGTACGCTGTCCCGGTGCTGATCGCGTTGATGCACGATCTGCTGATCACCAGTGGGGTGTATGCGCTCACCGGACGTGAAGTGACGAGCTCCACCGTCGCCGCGCTGCTGACCATCCTCGGGTATTCGATGTACGACACCATCATCGTGTTCGATCGTGTGCGCGAGAACGTGCCGCGAATGCCGCGAGCCGCGTTCTCGCAGATCGTCAACCGCTCGATGTCGGAGGTTCTGACCCGATCGCTTGCCACGAGCTTCTGCACGCTGCTGCCGGTGACCGCGATCCTGCTGTTCGGGGGGGCCACACTCAAGGACTTCGCGTTCGCGATGCTCGTCGGGATCGCCTCGGGAGCGTACTCGTCGATCTTCATTGCCTCACCGGTGCTGACCCACTGGAAGGAGCGCGAGGGCATCTACCGCAACCGTCGCGCGCGCATCATCCGGGACGTCGGTTACGTACCGGCGTATGCCACCGCGGTCGGCGAGGGGCCAATCGACGTGGAGCCCGCCGCAAAGAGCAGGCGGGGCAGGCGCGGTGGCGCGACCCTCGCGGAGGATCCGGGGGAGCAGCTCTCCAAGGAGGAGTTCGACGAGCTGGTGCGCGACATCGACCCCGAGCTCACCGAGCAGCGCACGCGCGCAAGCGGCGGCGTGGGTCTGCGCGGCCGCCGCGCCGGCAACGCCGAGGTCAAGCCACAAGAGGTTGACGAACGAGCGGAGGCCGTAGGCGCCAAGGAGTCCCCGTCACGCGATCCCGCCGCCGACCTCACACCCGAGGACCTGGTGCTCAAGGAACAGCCCGCCAGAAACAGCAAGTCGCGGCGCTCACGCAGCCGTAAACACGGGAGGGCGCGTTAGATGTCCGCACGAGCCATAACGCACCGTAATGACGGAGGGCAGCACTGATGGGGATGCTCGGCTGGGTGATGATGGGTCTGTCGATCTGGCATTTCACGATCTTCCTGCCCGACCGTTTCTGGGGCGGGATCGTCGGCGCGTTCGTCGGCTCGCTGGTGGGCGCGATACTCGCGGGTCTGCTGATCTACGGAGTCAAGACATCCTCACTGCAGGTGCCAGGTCTCAAAGCAACCGACATCGCTGTGGTCCTGTACGCCGTCCCAGGCGCACTGCTCGGGATAGCGGCGGTCTACTTCGAGGGCATTCGGCGCGAAAGCGCGGCCGCCGCCGGTCGCAGCGCCTGAGAAGCTGAGCCGCTCCGCGATTCCGTCTAGGTCGCCCCGTAGTGTGGGCGGGCCGATGGTTCGCTTCGAGATCTCAGACTGCCGCAATGAGGACGTCGCCCGTCTACGCGAGCAGCTGCATGTGAGCGACGCGGTTGGGCAAGTGCTGGTGCGCCGCGGCTACGGCGACCCGCAGCGTGCAAGAGCGTTTCTCGCGGCCGAGGAGCGACATGACCTCGACGCATTCGCCGGCTTGGATATCGCGGGCGCCCTGATCGCCGACTATGCGAGCACTGGACGAAGGATCACCGTCCACGGCGACTACGACGTGGACGGCGTGTGCTCCACAGCCGTGCTCATCCGAGCGCTGCGCGAGCTCGGCGCGACATGCGACTGGTACCTGCCGGACCGCGCGAGCGACGGATACGGTCTGAGCGGCGAGACGGTGCAGCGGCTGGCACAGCGCGGCACGGAGTTGCTGGTCACGGTCGACTGTGGGATCACGGCCGTAGAGGAGGTCGCGCTCGCGCGCTCGCTCGGGCTCGAGGTGATCGTGAGCGACCATCACCTGCCTAGAGCGGACGGGACACTGCCAGACGCCCTGATAGTGCACCCTGCCTTGTGCGGCTATCCGTGCCCCGACCTCTGCGCGGCAGGGGTGGCCTACAAGCTGGCCCAGGCGACGCGGCTGGCGGCGACCGATCGAGGATCGGCCAGCGACCTGCTGGAGGTCGAGGATGACCTCGATCTCGTGGCGCTTGCGACGATCGCCGACGTGGTGCCCTTGCTAGGCGAGAACCGCAACCTCGTTCGCCGCGGCCTGCACGCGCTGGCGAGCACAACCAAGCCCGGGTTGCGCGCACTGATGTCGGTCGCGCGCGTGGATCCGGGGAAGGTGAACGAGCGCGCCGTTGGATTCGGGCTCGCTCCTCGTATAAATGCCGCTGGGCGTCTCTATCGGGCCGACGCGGCGCTCGAGCTGATTCTCACCGACGACCCGGTGCGAGCCGCACAGATCGCCCACGAGCTCGATCGCGCCAACAGCGAACGTAGACAGACCGAGCAGAGGATTCGCGTCGAGGCAGAAGCACAGATCGCGCTGCTGGATGGGCGGGACGAGCGTGCGGCACTTGTGCTCGCGGGGGAGGGCTGGCATCCGGGAGTGATCGGGATCGTCGCCTCACGCCTGGTGGAGCGTCATCGCAGGCCTGTCGTGCTGATCTCGCTCGACGGTGACTCGGGGCGTGGCTCGGGTCGCAGCATCGACGGGTTCGATTTGCTCGGCGGCTTGACCGCGTGTGCCGAGCACCTCGTCCGCTACGGCGGTCACAGCGCAGCCGCCGGAGTGGAGCTTCAGCGCGGCTCGGTGGCGGCGTTTAGCGCGGCGCTCAACGCTTACGCCGCGCAGGCGCTCTCAGCCGATGATCTGATCCCGCGCGAGCGCGTCGACGCGGTCGTGAGCGGCGCCGAGCTGGGCATGGACCTTGCCGAGGAGCTGACGAAGTTGGCTCCGTTCGGGAAGGGCAACCCCGCCGTATCGCTGATGATCACAGGCGCTGTGCTGCGCGACGTGCGTCCGATGGGGGAGGGCAAGCACGCCCGCTTCACCGTGGAATCCGATGGCGTGCACGCCCGTGCGGTGGCGTTCGGCAACGACGGCAAGCTGGGTGTGGACGACGGTGAGCAGGTGGACGCGACATTCGTACTGGAGGTCAACGAGTGGAGGGGCGTCAGCGAACCGCGACTGGTGCTCCGCCACATCCAGCCATCTCAGCCACCTCCGATCGCGCATGCCCCACTGACATCGACCGAGCCAGCTCCACTCGAAGGTGAGCTTGTTCTGTTCTAGGAGCGTCGTATCGCCATAAGGCCTGCATGTCGGCGTTTTGCTCGCGTTCACCCTGGACATCGTTGCGGGGGGCTACGATTTAGTGATGTCTGAGACGAAGCCCACCTCGTTCGACGCGCCACCGCTGCAAGTAAGCACGCCGCGGACGCGCCGTGCGGATCTGAGCGAGTTCGAGCGGCGACTGCTGGACGACCTGTTCGCGATCGTCTCCGAGCACGCCGACGATGTGGCTGTGGAGATAAACCGCGAGCGCGTGGAAGACGCGTTCGTGTTCGCGTGTGAGCACCACGCAGCGCAGCGGCGCAAGTCCGGCGAGGATTTCATCGTGCACCCCGTTGGCGTGGCGCGCATCTGTGCCGGCATGCGCCTCGACACAGAGACGTTGTGCGCGGCGCTGCTGCACGACACGGTCGAGGACACCTCCGCGTCGATCGAGGAGGTGCGTGAGCGCTTCGGGGAGGAGATCGCGGGAATCGTCGACGGTGTGACCAAGCTGACTGGGATCACCTTTCAGTCGCGCGACGAGGCCCAAGCGGAGAACTACCGCAAGATGATGGTCGCGATGGCCAGCGATGTGCGAGTCATCCTGATCAAGCTCGCCGACCGGCTGCACAACATGCGCACGATCAACGCGATGCCCAAGCAGAAGCAGCTCGAGAAGTCGCGCGAGACGCTCGAGATATATGCCCCGATCGCACACCGACTCGGTATCCATGCGATCAAGTGGGAGCTCGAGGATCTTGCGTTCGCGACGCTTCATCCGCGCAAGTATCGCGAGATCAAGGAGCTGGTCTCCCAGCAGCGTGAGGATCGCGAGCGCTACGTGTCCGAGGCCGGGGAGTATCTGGCAAGCGAACTGCAGACGCTCGGCATCACAGCGCAGATCGCTGGGCGAGCCAAGCACTTCTACTCGATCTACTCGAAGATGACCAAGAAGGGCCGCGAGTTCAACGAGATCTACGACCTCACGGCCATGCGCGTGATCGTCGGCTCGGTCAAGGACTGCTATGGAGCCGTGGGTGTGATCCATTCGCTGTGGAAGCCGCTGCCTGGACGCTTCAAGGACTTCATCGCGATGCCGAAGTTCAACATGTACCAGTCGTTGCACACGACCATCATTGGACCCGAGGGCAGGCCCCTGGAGATCCAGATCCGCACGCAGGAGATGCACGAGATGGCCGAGTTTGGTGTGGCGGCACACTGGATGTACAAGCAGCGTCCGCGCTCCAGGGATGGCTCCGGTGGCGCCGAGGACGACAGCAAGATGAAGTGGCTGCGCTCGATGCTCGACTGGCAGAAGGAGATGTCAGACCCGCAGGAGTTCATGGAGAGCCTGCGGGTCGACCTGTTCGAGGATGAGGTGTACGTGTTCACGCCCAAGGGCGAGGTCAAGTCGCTCGCCGCGGGCGCCACACCGCTTGACTTCGCGTATGAGGTGCACACCGAGATCGGTCACCGTTGCGTGGGCGCGCGTGTGAACGGCAAGATCGTGCCACTGCACTACGAGCTGCGCTCCGGGGACATCGTGGAGATCCTCACCGCCAAGCGCGAGCGCGGACCTTCGCGCGATTGGCTGGCGGTTGTCAAGACGACGCGGGCGCGCAACAAGATCAAGCAGTGGTTCAAGGCGGAGTCGCGTGAGGACACTGAGCACACCGGCCGCGAGTTGCTGCAGGAACACCTCAAGAAGCAGGGCCTGCCGGCGCAGAAGATCACGGGCTCGGCGCTGCTGGCGGACGTGATCCGTGAGATGGGCTACCGGAAGGCCGATGACTTCTACATCGCGCTGGGCGGCTCGAAGATTTCGCCGAAGGTGGTCGTCAACAAAGTTCTACAGCGCCTCAAGCAGGGGGAGGCAGCCGATGGTGACGCCACGGCGACCGATCTGCTGAAGGTTGGACGCCCGCGCCAACGCCCGACCAGCTCATCGAGCCAGTACGGGATCGCGGTGGACGGCGTCGATGACGTGATGCTGCGTCTCGCCAAGTGCTGCCGACCGGTGCCGGGAGACCCGATCGTGGGCTATATCTCGCTCGGTCGCGGGATCACGATCCACCGCAAGGACTGCCCCAACGCGAGACTGTTGCAGCGCAACCCCGAACGCTTCACCGACGTGAGCTGGGAGGGGGACCAGGAGACCTCGTTCGTCGTCGAAGTGCACATCGACGCGTGGGATCGTCACCACCTGCTCGCCGATCTTTCGAGAGCATTCTCGGAGTCCGGCGCCAACATCCTCGAAGCTCGTTGCCTATCGAGCCCCCCGATGGTCAAGAACCGTTTCGTGGTGGAGCTCGCCGACACCCAGAGCCTGAAGGGGGCGATCTCGCGTCTGCGCAACACCGAGTCGGTGTTCGACGCCTACCGGGTGACCCCCGGCGGCACGGGGTAGCCGCGTCAGCACGCGATTCTGCTCACGCCTGCAGCCAAAGCGCGGGTGAGTGTCAGGAGATGACGCTGCAGCTCGCCAGGGAGCACCGAGTAACGCGCCTCCATCACCTCGCCGAGGTAGTCGCCATCGACCTGCAGTGGCAGCGGCAGCTCGTCGCTGGAGCGCACGGTCAACTCGGTTGCCTCCGCGAGTGCGCTGACCTGGCGATGACGAACGACCCGCGCGTGCTTTGAGAACGCACGAAAGGCGATTGAAGGCATGTCGAAGGGACGCGCACGACGCAGCACGGAGGTCCGCAGAGTTCCTGAGTCGAGACTCCGGGCCCTCGGCGACTTCGATCGGGCGATCCTTGAAGTAGGTGAACGGAGAGCCGTTCTGGATGATCGCCGTAACCCCGGTGTGATGCTCCCCGTCGAGCTCAACCGCCAGACGCGGCGGTTTGACCAGGTAGCGGCGCACGAACGTGCTGATGGCGGCCCACGTGAAGTAGTGCGCGCCGAAGCGCGCCTTCAGGTGTGGGTTGGCATCGACTCTTCGCACAACGCTCGCGTCGAGCCCGAGCCCCGATGCGAATGTGAAGCAGCGGCCGTTGACCACTCCGAGATCGACCTTGCGCGGTCGCCAATCGTCGGCCATGCCCAACAGGTGCTCGGTGGCATCCACGAGCTCGCCGGGAATCCCGAGGATCTTGCCGTACACGTTGGCGGAACCCCCCGGCAGACAGGTGAGAGGGGTGCAGGAGCCGCGCAGGCCGTTGGCTGCTTCGTTGACCGTCCCGTCTCCACCGAAGGCCACCACCACGTCGTAGCCCTCGTGGGCCGCCTCGCGGCACAGCTCGATCGCGTGGCCGCGCGCCTCGGTGTCGACCGCGTCGACCTCGTAGCGGCCTTGGAGCGCGTACACCACCAGATGACGCAGCCGATCTGAGACGGTCGTGGCGTACGGATTGACGATGATCAGCATCCGCTTCTTCGCGCCGGGGTCCAGCGGCTCGAAGATGTCGGGCGCATCGCTCGGGGTCCGCTCCCCGGATCGTAGGTCGGTGCTCACGTCAAGCCCTACACCGCCGCCCGGCAGGCGTTACCGAGCGGTCGTGGCCGTCGAAAACCTCCGGCCACAAAGGTCTTGTGTTCCGCTGCCGAGCCTCCTATACTTTCCCTCGCATAGCTGAACACATCCAGAGGGGTGGAGGGACCTGGCCCAACGAAACCCCGACAACCACCGTGTAAAAGCGGCAGGTGCCAATTCCAGAGAGATGTGTGGCGGGCTTCCAGTCTTTGCCACACGGTTCAATCGGCGAAGACGATAAATGGAAGGAGCCCCTGTGGCTGTTACACACCTCAAATGTCGAGAGTGCGCTAGCGAGTATCCCCTCGAGGCGCTGTATGTCTGCGAGCGTTGCTTCGGGCCGCTCGAGGTCGCATATGACCACAGCCGCCTCGGCGGCGACGTTGACGGGTTGCGCCGGCGCATCCAGGCGGGCCCGCAGAACATTTGGCGCTATGCCGACTTCCTGCCGCTCGTCGACGGACCCCCGGGGCCCTCGGGGCGCCTGGCCTCACGCACCGGTCTGCCGGCTGGCTGCACTCCGCTGATCAGAGCTGATCGACTAGCCCAACGGCTGGGGTTGCGCGAGGTGTGGGTCAAGAACGACGCCGCCAACCCGACCCACTCGTTCAAGGACAGGGTCGTGTCGGTCGCCACGGCACGAGCACGTGAGCTGGGCTTCAAGACGATCGCGTGCGCCTCCACCGGCAACCTCGCCAACTCGGTCGCCGCGCACGGCGCTGCGCTGGGGATGGAGTCATACGTGTTCATCCCCGCCGATCTGGAGGAGCAGAAGATCCTCGCGACGGGCGTGTACGGGACGAAACTGGTCGCGGTGAAGGGCAATTACGACGACGTCAACCGGCTCTGCACCGAGCTGTCGGCCGAGCGCGATTGGGCATTCGTGAACGTCAACCTGCGTCCCTACTACGCCGAGGGCTCCAAGACGCTCGCGTATGAGATCGCCGAGCAGCTCGGCTTCGAGCTGCCCGACCGTTGCGTCGTGCCGATCGCCTCGGGATCGTTGTTCACAAAGATTGCCAAGGGCTTTGCCGAGTGGCGCGATCTGGGACTTATAGAGGACCCCTCCCGCCCGCTCCCGCGCATGAACGGCGCCCAGGCCAACGGCTGCTCGCCGGTGGCGTCCGCGTTCGCGGCCGGCCACGACGTGTGCAAGCCGGTGAAGCCCGACACGATCGCCAAGTCACTGGCGATCGGCAACCCGGCGGATGGCCCATACGCGATCGAGGAGGCACGCCGCAGCGGCGGCGGGGTCGACTCGGTTTCAGACGAGGAGATCCGCGAGGGCATCGCGTTGCTGGCCCAGACAACTGGCATCTTCACCGAGACCGCGGGCGGAGTGACGACCGCGACGCTCGCGAAGCTTGCCGCACGTGGGGACATCGATCCCGACGAGCGGGTCGTGCTCGTGATCACCGGTGAGGGACTGAAGACCCTCGACGCGGTGCGCGACACATTCCAGACGCACACGATCGACCCGAGCGTCGAGCAGTTCGAGACGCTCGTCGAGCAGGCCCCAGCCAGCACCACGGGCGCGCCGGCGGCGTTGGCGACCGTTGGCGTAAGGGGGTAGCGAGATGGCTGTGACGGTCAAGATCCCCACACAACTGCGCTCCGCCGCTGGGGGAGAGAGCGAAGCCGAACTCGAAGGCGCCACGGTGCGAGAGGTGCTCGACAGCCTGTACGAGCGCTTCGATGGTCTGGGCGAGCGCCTCGCCGATGAGAGCGGCTCGCTGCGACGCTTCGTGAACGTGTATCTCAGCGGCGAGGACATCCGTTTCCTCGAGGGCCTCGATACGCCGGTCGACGATGGTGCTGAGCTGACGATCCTCCCAGCGGTTGCGGGTGGATGACACGCCGCCAGGCGCCTTCGCCACCAAATCCCAGGCTGTTGGGTGCCTAACGAGCGGCGGAGTGAGCCGCGTGGTGCGTCGATGAGGCGCTGTGCGTCGCGGGGGGCGTGGATCCACTGACGCCGATGGTGGACACCAGTCCAGCGGCGCACATAGCGCCGATCGTAAGCGTACGCATCCGTCGTGGGGTGAGCCAGCCCAGGTTGTGGGTCTGCATCCAGGTCCGAAAGCCCGAGGCCGCGGAGACGGCCGCCATTGCGCATCCGACGCACATGTCGCGAGCGTAGCGCGTTGGTCAGCTGACGGCGCCGGTACCACGTGCAGAAGCGGCGGTCCTATGGGTCTCACGACCGGGCCACAGCACGCGAGCCAGTCGTGACGAGCCTTTCGAACAACCCATGCTTCGGAAATTGCCGTATAAAATGTCGCCCGGTGAAAGAGACCCTTCTTCCTCACGTCGCGATGTCGTTGGTTTTGGCGGGCTGTGCGGCTCTCGCGATCGCGCTGGCCGGACCGGCCATCGCGTCGGCGGATGCACCCACTGTCGCGATCTCTTCGCCCACACAGGGCTCAACCGTCGAGGGTACGGTGAAGGTGGTCGCGAACGCGACGGCCTCCTCCGGACAGAAGATCGATTCCATTGCCTTCTACGACGGGGCCAACCAGATCGGCGAAGGAGAATGCGAAGCACAGCCCACATGTGAAACCTCGGTCCAGTGGAAAGCCACAGGACTCTCGGGAACCCACACGCTCACCGCCAAGGCTTATCAGAGCGACGAGTCGTCGAGCACCAGCTCACCGGTCGCGGTGACCGTGGTGAGCCCTACCCCGACCGTCTCAATCACCTCGCCGACGGCGGGGTCGAGCATCAAGGGGACCATTGCGATATCGGTGGCGGGTGCGACCGACCCGAGCCAGGAAGACTATCCCACGAGCATCGCGGTCTTCGACGGGGTGAACGAAGTCGGCCAGATCCAATGCCAAGGTCAGCAAACATGTCAGGGCACGGTGACGTGGCGCGCGACCGGACTCTCAGGAGTGCACAACCTGAAGGCTAAGCTCACCACAAAAAACGGGCTCGAGGTGGAAAGCGCACCCATGAGCGTGATGGTCGTGAGCCCACCACCAACCGTCACCATCACAAGCCCATCCCCGAGCGCGCGCCTGGGTGGCACTCTCCTGGTGAGAGTGAGCGGTGCGACCGATCCGAGCCAGGCCGATTATCCGACCTCGATCGTGGTGTACGACGGGGTGAACGAGATCGGTGAGATCACCTGTCAGGGTCAGCAGACGTGTGGCGGATTGGTGAAGTGGGAAACGCACGGGCTGAAAGGCGCGCAGACGCTGGATGCGGTGATTCACACGCAGACAGGGCGCTCGGCGACCAGTCCCGGCGTCGTGGTGGGCGGTCCACAACCCCGACCAAAGCCCAAGCAGCCTGTCAAGAGCTATGTCAAAGGCACGTGTAAGTTGGCCAAGATCGTGGTGTCGGTTGGACACTCAGACCACGGCAGCTGCCTGCTGCCCGGCGTACCCGCCGGCACCGATGTAGCGGTTCAATACCGCTCGAAGTCCGGCGACTGGACCACGGCGGTGCGCGATCGCGTCGGTCACGGAGGACGGGTCCGCTTCCGTCTGCACGGTCGCAGGAAAGCCGTGTATTTGCTCAGTCTGTTGGTGTATCCCAGCCGCGTATACGCAGCGACCAGATTGCCGATCGGGACGCTGCGGATCGGCTGAGCTCAGGCGCCTGCTGCTCTATTCTCCAGCCCCGGACAGGCCGCCACCGCCGTTGTGGCGCGATTCGGATTCGGCTTTCCCTTCCAGGCCACCCCCTCCTGAAGAGGACGGCTCGGCACTGCCACCCAGCCCGCCGCCCGCACCTCCGCTTGGATGTGGGGCTTGGGCTTGGACAGGTGCCGTGCTCGGGGCCCGAGCGGAGCGGGTCGATTCGACCGGCGGACTGGATGATTGGGTTTGAAATCCGCTCCGCGTGCCCCTTACGACGCTTGACGAGCGCCGCGCTGTCGGAGCGGCAGACGGCGCGCGTGCCACAACGCGTCGGCGGCTGGAGGACCGTAGCCGCGCAGGAGATCGTGCTGGGGCGTGGCGGTGCGCATAGCGTCCCTGCCAATAGACCGAAGCGAACAGCGGAGGGTGCGCCGTCGATCTTGTGAGCATCAGACGAACCTGGGCTACGTCCCACATCCAAATGTGTCCTCCCTTACTCAGGATCCAGCCTGCTTCGCCCGCGCCACCGAGGGCGATCAGGTGGTAGGAGGCGACCTGCGATGCGAGCTGGGAGGCCTCGGATTGCGGCGGGCTCGAGGGGTGCAGCGCGGCATACAGCGCAACGACAGTGCACAGGATGACCGCGGCCGCGATCCTGGGCCCTCTGCGCGGGCGCGTGCCGCCGGCTGTGACCAGAGCGGCGTTGCGGCTCACCGTGGGTGGGGAGGAGAAAGGCGTCGGCGGCATTCGCGTTGCCACTGGCGGGGGGGACGTCGCGGTAAAAGGAGACATAGTGGGGGACGGAGCGAGCGAGGGGCCTGTGCCGATCGGCGGCAGATGCAGCGTCACTTGAGGTGCGGCGACAGGGGCCGCCGGAACCCCTACCAGCGGTGAAGCCTGACCTTCGGCGTAGCTTTGAGGGCTGTTCATGGCGGCCTTAGGGGCTCCCGGGTTCGCGGGGCCGGGAAAGTCTCGCTCGAGTTGGGTGCCGAGCACGTCTCTGAGCGAGCCTTGCCATCGTCCGGCGGCAGGGCGTTGTTGGGGGTCGCGCGCGAGCGCATCGCTCAGTAGTGGTCTCAACGGCGTAGGCACATGCTGTTCGGCTTCGCCAAGGTGGCGCACGTTCTGCTTGCGCGCGAACATCCGCAGGATCGCCAGCCCTAGCTTGTAAGCGTCGGCAGAGCGGCTCGCGGCGGGCTCGTTCCAGGCTTCGGGCATGTCCCAGTCTGGCGTCTCGACGGGTTTCAAGCTCGACTGTCCCTGAAAGCGCATGGAGTCGCAATCGATCAGAGTCACCGCATAGGGCTCGGACAGCCGCACCAATACGTTCCGGTGCGAGAAGTCGCTCACGACGA
Source organism: uncultured Solirubrobacterales bacterium (assembly GCA_963849215.1). Classification (GTDB taxonomy): domain Bacteria; phylum Actinomycetota; class Thermoleophilia; order Solirubrobacterales; family Solirubrobacteraceae; genus Palsa-744. Next base: position 2,323,278 of record CAWKGR010000003.1, on the reverse strand, counting down.
TCGAGTGCCGGTGGAGCACCGCCAGCGAGCCCGCCATCAGCTCGGCGATCTTGGCGCGCACCCGTGTGTTCGACGACAGTTCGAAGCACCGCTCGGTGTAGTCGTCCTCCTTCAGGAGGTGCTCCAGGCACAGAAGCACCTCCTTGTGCTTGCCGCTCGGCAGAGCGATCGACACACCGTGGCGGGGTCGTTCGTCAGACATGACGATGCCGGCCAGCTTGCCACGGTCTGAGACTGCTGCCAGGGGCCAGCACGCCGCCCGGAAGAGATCTTCGCGCACGCTAGGTGGCAGCTCCATCGCCCATTCAGAGCGACGGTCGAAGGCTTCCAGCGCGTGCGGGTCCAAGTAGGAGTCGTACAGCTTTAGGACCGCGGCACTGTGCCATCCGATGCGCTTCAGGAAGCTCGCCTGGACCTCATAGATGGTGCCTTGGCCGCCCTTGCCCACGCGCGCCCCGCGCGTGAGGTCACTCAGCTCGACGAGCATGCCGGCTGGATTGTGTGGGGGCTGAAATCATTCACGGATGAATCGTGTTGTCGATCTTCTGTCATCTTTCCAATGCAACAGCATGTCCCATCTGTCAAGATTCACGCCGCGCACTGATCCTACATTTAAGGGGAGAGCATGCAAGAGACCCACGGGGACGTGGTGCCCATCTATTTTGTGGGCGACGAGTCGTATTCCATGGAGGGCACTCCGATTGAACAGCTCAACGAGGCGCTTTCGAGCCTTCGCGACGCCGCCGCCGAATCTCCCGCGATCGGAGAGAGATCGCGCTTCGGGATACTGACCTTCGCCGGCGATGCGCTGTGCCGGCTGGAGCTGTGTACGCTGAGCGACGACATGACGATGCCGAGCGTCGCGTGCCGCAACGGTGGCACGAGCTACCGGAGCGTGTTCGAGGATCTACGCATGCGCCTCCCCGGTGACGTAGCGACTCTCAAGGCAGACGGCTACACGGTGCGTCGCCCACTCGTGTTCTTCCTCTCCGACGGACAGCCCACCGATGAACCCGCGACCGTCTGGCAGACCGCTCTGTCCGAGCTGAAGTCGGAAGGCTTCAAAGAGCACCCTCACATACTCTCCTTTGGGATCGGAGAAGCTCAGGGGGACACGATCAGAGAAGTCGCCTCCGCCCCGCAGTATGCGTGGCTGCAGGCGGGTGGGACCTCCCCGGCGGCCGCGATTGCGGAGTTCGGTACGAGCCTGATCGAGAGTATCAGCAAGTCGGCTGAGGCGCTCGCGCGCGGCAGCGATCAGATCCACGTCCCGGAACCTGAGGGGTTCGTATCGCTCAAGGCAGACGTCGTCTAGACCGACCTTGGGCTTGGCGCAAGGTGCACAAGGAAGGATTGCCCGCAACCGCGGAGCCGGCCGCGCCGCCGGAGCTCCACCGGCTCCCTCTTCACCTGGGACGAGATCCGGTGCGTCACGTCGAGCCCAAGCTCGACGGGCGCAGCGCGCCATACCGGCCGGACACCGCGCTTGACGGTGGCACATGCCACGGGATGACGGTCCGGGCCGCGTCGGTGAAGGGACGCATGAAGCGCTTCCAAGGCGGACCCCGACAAGACGACTTCTGCCTGCGGGCCAGCGGCTCGCGACCGGCAATCGTGGTGGCAGTCGCCGACGGGATGGGCAGTGCCAAGCGCTCGGGGCTCGGCGCCGCGCTGGTGGTGCGTCATGCCGTGGAGGCGGTCGAGGAACAACTGGTCCACCGCACCCCGCTCGAGCTCGATTGGCCAAACATCTTCAACAGAGCCGCCGCGGCGCTGCTGGTTGAGTACCGTCGCGACACTGGCGCGGAGCAAGGTGAGCGCCCCGACGAGGAGGAGACCAGGGCCGTCTCGCGCGACCTCGGGACCACATTGACCGTGGCGATTGTCGAGGCCGAAGAGGACCGAACAGTGGCCACGATCGCGGCGGTCGGCGACTCGCCCGTGTTTCGCCTCACCAATGGTGCTTACGAGCAGCTGGTCGGAGAGCGAGAGACCGACGACGGGTTCTCTACGAGTGCGGTGCTCGCGTTGCCTTACCTGCCCTCCCCGGAAGTACGCAGCGTCAGTCTGGAGTCGAAGGATGTCCTGCTGGTTTGCACCGACGGATTCTCGGGGCCGCTTAGCGCGGGCCACAGCGACGTTGGGCGCCTGTTTGCGCGTGAGCTCGCGATCCCTCCGCCACTTTCCTCATGGCCGTACCTCCTAGACTTCACAAAGGCCACCTATGACGACGACCGAACTCTGGTGGCGATATGGCCGGCTCGGCGTGCGACGACGGCGAGCGCGGAGCGCGCAGCCGTGGAAGACCAAGACGAGGGAGAGGGAGAGGAGCGCGTAGCGCTCCCGATCGAAGCGAAGATCCTCGAGGACGAAGAGCGCACCACCGTGGGGGTTGGAACTGAAGACCTCGGGAAGGAGGAGACGGAGAAGCCTGAGGACAACGCGAGGACAGCGAGCGATGTCTGAAGACCCGCTTATACGCACAGCGCGACAAACCCTGCGACTTTCCGTCAAGGCGGGACAGGGATTGGCGAATGCCGCGGTCGCTGGGATCGAACAGGCCCAAGAGCGGCGCGGCGCTCGGGCCGCGAGCCGCGGTCTGATCGGTCCCGACGATCCACCCCCACCCCCAGAGTGGAGTGGTGCGGTGCTTGACTATCGCGGACTCGCACGCCCAAGGGAGCTGGGTCCGTACCAGTGGGAGTACAGGCTGGGTAGACCGCGTAACGCGGGCGGCAACTGGGGGATCCTGCCTGAGGAGATAGGCCTGTCCGATGGAGGAGTCGCGCGCCACGCGGTCGTGATCGGTCCTCCCGGCTCCGGTAAGACCGCTTCGATCGCAGTTCCGTGGATATACGCCGCCCTGAGCGCTGGACGAAGCGTGGTGGCGATGGACGTTCGGGGGGACCTCTGGCCGTCGCTGAGTCGGTACGCAGCGATTCACGGCAGGCTGGGCGCGAAGGTGCTCCATTGGCAACCCGACGATCCGAGTCGCTCGTCGTCGTGGCGGTGGATCGAAGAGCTGGATAGCGACGAGGCGATCGAGGTGGCTGTGGGGGCGATCCTGGGACGGGTGCCCGCAAACCGGCTCGCGTCCGCCGATCGTCGCCACGACGAGCAGATCCTGGGCGCGCTGCTCAGGCTCGCCAGAGGCACCGCGCGGATCACGGCGAGAGACCTGATCGAAATCCTCGCCGACCCCGCGCGAATGCGGATGCTGCTTTCACGCTCCCCGACCGGACCGGCGTCCGAATCTCTACGGAGGCAACTCCTCAGTTTGAGTCCGAGCCGCTATCCCGACGCGGTGAGTGGGGCTCTAGCCGCCCTGGAGCCTCTGGCAACGCCGCGTGTGAGCGGCCTGACGACGGCGCGCGGCCTGAGCTTGGACGAGTTGACGCACAAGCCCACGCTGCTGATCGCGGGAGTTCCAAGCTCTGGCGCTCGGAGCGAGCGCACGATCTCGGGGTTGATGCTTGCGCTAGCGGCGCAACGCTGGCTGAGGGGCTTTCCCGGCGTGCCAGCGCTGCTGGTCCTGGACGAAGCACCGCTGATTCAGAGCCATGTGGACCTCACGAGCGCTCTGTCTCTCGGTGCGCAAGTGGGTCTAGCGGCGTTGATGTGCGCCCAGGATGTGTGTCAATTCGACGAACACGAGCGCGAGGAGCTGTTGGCGAATTGTGGAACCGTCGTGATGCTGCCGGGCGTGACGGCCAACTCGACCGAATACCTCGCACGGCGACTGGGGATGCGTCAGGCGGTTGAACTTACGCGCAGCGTGCAGCGCACCACGCTGTGGAGCGCGCCTCGTCGCGAGCTCAGCACCAGCAGCCACATGGTGGAGATGATCGGCCACCGCGAGATCAGCTCGCCTCCGTTTGACCGTTGGCCGGCAATAGCGCATGCAGCGACACTCCACCCACGACCCCTGCTGCTCGACCTCACGCGTGCTGACCTGTGAGTAGAGAACTATCCTCAGTCGAGATGCGGTGCCACCGTGGATGAGCTGATCCGGCTTATCGGCTTGACGCTGCGGCTCCCCTTCTTCGTCGCGGGGATGTTGTTGAGCACCGCATACGTGCTTGTCTTTGGTGGCATCTCAGGGTTGTGGTTTTTCCTGGTGCTGCCCGTGACGTGGGGTTTGATCAAGGTACCGGCGACCTTCTTCTCCATCTCCTTCAGAGGGAGCGGCACGGAGCAATTGAAACAGCGAATCAGCGCTGATGTCTCCAGGTGGGAAGGTGAATACACAGCTCATTTCGCTCCCCTTCCCGACCTCTATCGTGGGCTCTACCGATGGCTCATGGAGGGGTCGGGTTGAACGTCGGGCAATGGCGGAGCTGGGAGCAGATGCTCAACCGGCCAAGGAGGTAGCGGCGCTGATGGGGCGCGCCTCCGAGCAGCTCGGACCCACCCGCTCACGCCTCATCGAGAACGGACTGCTCTACACCCCCGGCCATGGGCTGGCCGCATTTACCGTCCCCCAATTCGACCGCTACATGCGCCCCACCCTCCGACAGCACGACCGGCCGCGACCGGTCGCGTGGTAGGTCAAGCGACAGCCGAGACGGGGGAAGCTGACTCGCGTTCGGGCTGCGTTGCTGCGGACGCAACAGCACCCACCTCCACCCCCGCGTCGCCACCCCGCGTCGCGGGACAGCGAGCCCGTTGTTTGTTGCGGACCGGGAAAGGGATAGCATGGGTAGTTGAGCTGACCCTGCGGGCAGGACTTCAGCCTCGAGCCCGAAAGTCACCGAAGCGCGATCGCGTGGAGGCGCGGAGCTTGAGGCCATGATCGAGACCCCGGGGCCCAGCTCTTTGATCCACGCGTTGGGTCTCCTACCCTCTTCCTCTCGCGCGGCACCTCCATGAGGGTCAGGAGGTTCTCAGCAATGCAGACACAGAGCACACCCCTGCCAGGGTCGACACTCGGCACGCCGGCAGTGGTGCCGCAGCGTTCGACTCGTCGCGCAACCGCTCGTCGCGCAAGCAACCGTCGAGCCACCTCACGACGGCACAAGGACGACATCGACGGGCGCATCTTCGGATACGTCAAGGAGCACCCGCAGAGCACCACCGGCGATATGGCCAAGGGACTGAACGCCAACCGCGACACGATCGCCGCAGAGGTTTCGCACTTGGTGAGAGCCGGCGCGCTCACCAAGGAGCTGGGCTCACGCGCACTCTCGGCGAACGAGTGACCGCCATGCTCACACAGGCAGATCGCGTGGCCGAGCGGCGTCGCGCGAAGCTGGAGGAGATCCAGATACAGGTCAAGGATAGCTCGTTGACGATCCGCAAGATGACACCTGAGGAGCGCAAGCGCTATCCCCCGAGACCGTCCAAGGTGCGTGGCAAATGACGACTTTCTTTGTAGCAGGCACCGAATGGCAGAGTGGGGGCGCGGAGGCGGCCTATCGTGAGCTGCGTGTGCGTTCGGAGATTGTGGTTGGCAGCCCGGCGAGGTCGCGGCGCATCTTCAAACTGAGCTGTCGCTTCGATGGGGGCGACTGCGAGATTGAGGTCGGTAGGCCGCTGTCTCACGGAAATGATGTCGTGACCGCGATCCTCGACCACGGGCGCGAGGAGGCGTTTGTCGTGCACACCGTCGCCGACGGGCCGGGGGGCGCGGTGCGAGTAGGGCGTCCGGTGTACTCAGTGACCGAGTTCTCATGAGCGCCGGACCTTTGGTTTAGCTACTCCTGTGCGTACTCCATAGTGTCGTGCCGCTCTGCACTGGTACGGTGGAGAGGTCCGTCGCGTGCTGAACAGCCTGCGATCGTGCGCTCGCCGGGTCCTTCCTGACCTCTCTGCCTCGCGATCGCGGCCCTTGAGAGGCTTGTGAGGAGCGTCTGTGAATGCCGTGGCTGCAGGGTCTGACCGTACGTCCCCCCGTTGGTCCTCGGGGAGCCCGCCGAAATACTCCGTTGCCGCGCCGTCGTCCCGACCAACCGGGGTACCACTGCACGTCGCGATGCTTGCTCCGCCTTGGATCTCGGTTCCCCCGCCGGGGTATGGGGGCGTGGAGTCGGTGGTTGACGCACTTACGGAGGCGCTTGTCCGGCGAGGGAACTCGGTCACGCTGTTCTGCGCCCCGGGCTCTGTGTCGAGAGCGCGTGTTGTGACTCTGCTCGAGGAGTCTCACCCTGATGAGATCGAGCGTTCGCTCTACGAGGTCGATCACGTCGCGCGGGCGTTGGAGGAGATCGACCTCGCCTCCTACGATCGCCGCTTTGACGTGGTTCACGATCACTGCGGCTTCACGGCCCTGGCGATGGCCGATCGCATCGACACGCCGATCGTGCATACCCTTCACGGGCAGTTCACCGCCGGTACCGCAGCCTTCTATGCTCGCCACGGCCACAAGGCGGCGCTTGTGGGCATCAGCCGTGCGCAACTCGAATCGGCGCCGACGGGGCTTCGCTCGATCGGCGCGATTCCGAACCCCATCGACGTGCGGGCGTGGCCGTTGCGCGAGCACAAGGATGACTACCTGCTGTGGATCGGGCGCATGACCGTCGAGAAGGGGCCCCATCGCGCGATCGCAGCCGCCCGCCTCGCCGGTGTGCCGCTTGTCTTGGCGGGGGTCATCCAGCCAGGCCAACAGGCGTTCTTCGACCGTGAGATAGCGCCACACATCGACGGCGAGCGCGTTCGCTTCGTGGGGGAGGTCGGTGGTTCGGTCAAGCACTCGCTCTTCGCCGGTGCCCGCGCGCTACTCATGCCGATTCGCTGGGAGGAGCCCTTCGGGATGGTGATGGTGGAGGCGTTGGCTTGCGGAACCCCGGTGATCGCCTTTCCCGAAGGCGCCGCCCGCGAGCTCGTGCTCGACGGGCAGACCGGATTTCTCGTCGAGGACGAGCAGGCGATGGGCGCGGCGGTCGCCCAGCTTCCCAGTATCGCCGCGCGGGACTGTCGCGCCTGGGTCGCCGCACACTGCGACGTCGATGTGGTCGCCGCCGCATATGAGTCTGCTTACCGATCGGTGATTCGCCAGCCGGCAGAGATACGCCAGCCCGCAGATACGCGCCAGCCGTCAGAGACTCTCGAGCTTGTCTGAGCGCACTCTGAGCGTGTTGGACGGCAGTACCTTCGTCGTCGGTGATCGTCTCGGTGACGTGCGTGAGGAGGCTGGTCGCGAGCATGGCTTCTACTGCGAGGACACCCGTTTCCTCTCGCGCTGGGTCTTGCGCACGGGCGAGGCGCCGCTGGAACTTCTAGGCCTGCACCAGAGTGCGCACTTCTCCGCTCAGTTCTTCCTGACTCCTCGCGTAGGACCGGATGAGGAGGCGCCGTGCTCGATCATGCGCCGGCGGCTCATCGACCACGTGTGGATGGAGGAGATCTCGGTGACCAACCATCGTCATGAGAACAGTGAAATGCGGGTGGTGCTGGAGGTTGGCGCCGATTTCGCCGATCTGTTCGAGGTCAAGGACGGCGCAGTCGCCAAACGGGAAGTGAGCGCTCGCCACGACGAGAAAACCCTCACGCTCGCCTACGAGCGTGAGGGTTTCCGGCGCTCGATCGCGATCTCCGCCAGCCGCCCGGCGGCGGTGACCCGCGAGGGCTTCGCCTACTCGTTGCTGCTCGCGCCCGGCGAGCGGTGGTCGACCACCTTCACCATTACCCCTCATGCCGCACAACCGGGGATCGCGTTCGCGCAGCGCGAGGCGCGAGGCGCCCTGGCGCAGTTGAGCGCCTCCAAGTCGGCCGAGCTCGAGGAGTGGCTGGCTCGGGCGCCGGCGTTGCAGACACAGGACACGTCACTGGCACACACCTACCGCGCCAGCCTCAGCGATCTCGGCGCGCTGCGACTGCACCCCGATCTCTTGGAGGGCGCCACCCTCCCGGCGGCCGGGCTGCCGTGGTTCATGGCGCTGTTTGGCCGCGACAGCCTGATCACGAGCTTCCAGGCGCTGCCATACCTGCCAGAGCTGGCCGTCACCACCCTGCACGTGCTCGCGGGCCGCCAAGCGCAGGGGCGCGACGACTTCCACGAACAGGAGCCCGGCAAGATCCTGCACGAGCTGCGCTTCGGCGAGCTCACCGCGCGTGGGGAGCGCCCGCACTCCCCGTACTTCGGGAGCGCCGACGCAACGCCACTGTTCCTCATTCTCCTTGACGAGTACCACCGTTGGTCGGGCGACGATGAGCTCGTCCGTACTCTCGAGCCCCACGCTCGTGCCGCGCTTGACTGGATCGAGGAGAGCGGGGACTCCGATGGCGATGGGTACGTTGAGTACGTCCGCCGTAACCCGGCGACTGGACTGGTTAACCAGTGCTGGAAGGACAGTTGGGACGCGATCCAATTCGCTGACGGCACGCTGGCCCGGGGGCCGATCGCGACCTGCGAGATCCAGGGCTACGTGTATGACGCGCGGCGCCGCTCGGCCCGCCTGGCCCGTGAGGTGTGGGACGACGAGGCGCTCGCGGGGCGCCTGGAACGTCAAGCCACCGATCTACGCGAATGCTTCCGCCGCGACTTCTGGATGCCAGAGCGTGGCTGCTACGCCCTGGCGCTGGACGGTGAGAAGCGCCAGGTGGACAGCCTGACCTCCAACATCGGCCATCTGCTGTGGTCGGGAATGCTGGACGACAGCGAGGCGGCCACGACCGCCGAGCGGCTGCTCGACGAGCAGCTCTACTCCGGGTGGGGGGTGCGGACACTCGGCACCCGCGAGGCTGGCTACAACCCACTCGGCTACCACACAGGGACCGTCTGGCCCCACGAGAACTCGCTGATCGCCGCCGGTCTCGCGCGCTATGGCCACAACGATGCGGCGAGCACCATCGCCGTCGCGATGCTACGCGCCGCCCCCTACTTCGAGCATCGCCTGCCCGAGGTATTCGCAGGCTACCCCGCGTCGGTGACGTCGGTCCCCGTGGCGTTCCCGACGGCCTCGCGTCCCCAGGCATGGGCCGCGGGAACCCCACTGCTCCTGCTGAGCACCCTGCTTGATCTGCGTCCCGGGAAGACCGACGCGGAGGTCGAGGTTCCGTGTGGCATCGGGCACGTCGCACTGCGCGTGCAGAGAGACTAGTGTGGGTGCAGTGGACGACGATGATATCCGTGCCCTGGTGACACGTTTGGCGCGTCCTCACCTCTCCGGTGGCGAGGTAATCGAGCGTGCGGCGATCCTTGCCGAGGGCGCCGACTCAGCAGCGGTGATTGAGTGGATCACGGCCCACGCCGGGATACCCGAGGCGGCGGTCGCGACATCCCCCAGACACGGCCTGCACGGCTCCCGGCTGGGTGGCAGCAACGGAGCAGAGTCCCAGACACCGCTTCGCTTCGTGCTGCCGGCAGGCGCGCTGGCCTAGCCTTTACCGACAGTCTTGACGACGCAGCAATCGCCGATCGCCGAACTCCTAGCGATCCCTTTAGATGCCGGGGATACCCGATGGATTTGGCCCACTAGAGAGCTCCGGTGGGCCCTGTGTAGGCGCGCTTCATCCAGCACCGGTAAGCGCTGCGCGCAGATATGTGCCCGCCACTCGCGGACACAAAAACGTATCCGGCCAAGCGAGAAATGTAGCATAGACGAGGTACCGCGCTCATGCTACATTTATCGGGATCGTGAGCGCCCTATTCCGCCGCCAGCTCGCCCAAGACGCCATCGACGCCATCTTCGCTGGAGCGAGCGCACGCGATCTTGAGCGGGAGATGCTGGACTTCAAGGAGGAGGCTGGGACCGTTGGTCGCGACGGGGCGCGACAGCCTATAGATGCGCACGACGAGGCAGCCGCACGAGCACTGGCCGGAGAGGTCGCGTGCTTCAAGAACTCTGACCGTGGAGGGATGCTCGTTGTAGGGATCGATGACAAGGCCGCGGGCTCGGACGCGTTTGCTGGTTCTTATCTCGACGTCAACTGGCTGCGTGGGCGCATCCATGCTCTGACGACGCCACATGTGTCGATCGAGACGCCGGAAGTACTGCACATCGAGGAGCGGCGGATCTATCTCATTGACGTACCACCGGCGCTTGAGGAGGTCCGCGTCGGTGGCAAGCTCCGCGCCCGTTTCCGCGACCAGTGCGTGGAACTGACCGGCGACAGGGCTCGAGAATTCCTAGAACGGCGACGCAACTACGACTGGTCCGCCCGGGCCTCGGACTTCCGTCTGTCGGGCGCGGACGACGCCGCGTTGGAGTCGGCGCGCGCTCACTACGAAGAGTCGAAGGGAAGTTCGCCGGGCACCGATCTGGCACTGGCCCGGAGGCTCGGCATCGCGGCCGATGACTCCGAGGACCCCCAACTCAACAACGCCGGAGCGCTGCTGCTGTGCCATTTCGAGCCGAGCGTCGACCAGCTCGACGTGCTCGTCACTGTCGCGGAAGGCGTAGCGTCAGAACGACGCCACCGCGCGCCCGCCCCTCTACTCACCGCCTTCGATGAGGTTTGGAAGCTGTTGCTGGAGGTGTTCCCGTCGCGCCAGCAGGTCATCGGGGTCCAGCGACGATCGGTCCGTCCCATCCCAGAGCGAGCTCTCCGCGAGGCGGTGATTAACGCGCTGATGCATCGCGACTACGAGCAGGTTCGCGGCCAGGTTGTCGCGATAGTTACGGGCCAGCCGGCATCGGCGTTGAAGGTGCGCTCGCCGGGAGGCTTCCCGTTTGGAGTGCGCCAAGAGCGACTGCTCGCCACGCGATCCCAACCTCGCAACCCAGTGCTCGCCAACGCCCTGCATGTGCTGGGCCTCGCGGAGAGCGAGGGTGTCGGCATCGCGACCATCGTTCGCGTGATGCTCCGCGACGGGCACGCCGAGCCCGACATCCACGAAGACGGCGGCGACGTCATCTGCCGAATAACCGGTGGGCAGGTCGATGCTTCAGTTCGCGAGTTTTTCGACGACATCAACAGTCGGGACTACGAGCTCGGTGCAATGGTACGGACGTACATTGCCATCACCGATCTGCTTTCCCATACCCCATTGCGGCCAGAGCGGCTCGCCACCACCGGTCAGTGCAGTGAGAACGAGGCGTTTGCAGCTCCTCGTGCGGCTCGTCAATGTCGGGGCGCTCCGGCGGATGGTGAATGGCAGCCGGTCGTTTCTGCTCGCCGACGATGCCGCCGAGAAGCTCCGCGGCCGCGTCAACTACAAGCGGCCAAAGACACTCGACGAGCACTGGCAACTCATCCGCGCCTATCTAGACGTTGACGACGTTATCGGCCGTGACGAAGCTGCTGAGCTGCTTGGTGTCAAGCCCGAGCGCGCCTCGACGATCCTCAGTGAGCTCTACAACGAGCACAACAGACTCAAGCCGGTTGGCAAGCCCCGCGGTCGCGGCGTGCGCTACGAGCTGGTCGGCTGAGCAGTGACACGCACGACATCAGGCGCTACGCGCAGTCGCAGTAGCTCAGGGGCGAGGTGGAATTGGGGCGTGGTCGGCCCGTCCACGGCATCGAATACTCAGGCGTAACTGCAGCCCATGCCTCCAAGGAATGTCTACCGGCAGGAATGATGCCGCGATCCGCGACTCCGAACGCGAGCCCGCGTCTGGAACGGCCTTGCACCTAGTCGGCTTGGGAGGCAGCCGCGGCGGCTCTCGCCCTGAGCGTCCCTGGCAAGAGCCTCTCCCTCAGCCCGTGCGCGTGACAGGACGTTCGACCACCATGCGAGATCGTCGAGCGTGATCGATAGTGCAATCCTGGCGGCGGGATCAGCGGGCTCGCCATCCTCGCCAAAAGCGTTGGCGACAAACGGAATCAGCACGCTGTTGCGCAACGGCACGGCTTCGGCCTCGATTACGATCAGCGCGAGGTGCTCCACGGCACGGGTGCCTGCGGCAATGCCGCCACTGTAGCCAACGAACCCAACGGGCTTATTGCGCAGAGCGAAGCTGACAAACACGTTGTCGATCGCGTTCTTCAGCTGACCCGGGACGCTGTGGTTGTACTCGGCAGTCACAATCAGGTAGGCGTCGCCATCGGCAATCTTCTTGTTCCACGCCTTGACGATCGGATTGGAGTACGTCGGGTCGGCAAAATCGCCAATCGTCCCCATGTGCTCTTGGAAGAACGGGAGCTGCCAGTCGCGCAGGTCAAGCAGCTCGACGTCGAACGCCCCGTGTCGCTGCGCGTGCTTGACAACCCAAGGAAAGACACGCTCCGCGGCCCGTGTGGGGCGCGTGCTTCCGACAATGACCTGCAGCTTAGGCATGACAACCGCCAACAATGGCACAGACAGACTCGAGACGCTCGGAACACGCGAGATCCAGTACTGCCCGACACCACGAGCACCGCTATCGCATCGCGCAAGAGCCGAACGGCAGATTGCAATCGGGCCGTGCTCTGGCGGCCACGCCATCGGCACCTACGGGCCAGGGGCACGGCGGCGCAGACGCGCCCGGCAAGATTCGAACTTGCGACCTTCCGCTCCGGAGGCGGACGCTCTATCCACTGAGCTACGGGCGCTGGAGGCGCTGCATATGGCACCTTGGTGGACAGAGCTTATCGCCGTACCCGCCAGCCTTGATCGCTACCGTTGCGCGAATGGACCTCTCCCTGTTCTTCGCCGGCACCGGTGGCTCGGTGCCGAGTCCCCGTCGCGGGCTGCCCGCGATCCTCCTGCGCCGTGGGGGGGACCGGCTGCTGTTTGACTGCGGCGAAGGCACGCAACGCCAGCTGCTGCGCTCTGTTGGGCTTGCGGATGTGGGGTGCGTGTTCATCACACACTTCCACGCCGATCATTGGCTTGGGCTGCCCGGGATGCTCAAGTCATTTGCGCTGCGCGAACGCGACCAGCCGCTGGCGATCTATGGGCCTCCGGGCCTAGCCCAGATGATGGAGCAGACGCGTTTCATCTATGGCCGGCTCCCGTACGAGCTGCGAGTCGTAGAGCTCGAAGCCGACGACGACGTGGCGTTCGATGGCTATGCCGTGGCGCCGATCCGGGTGAGCCACCGCGCTAACAGCGCATACGGGTACGCGATCCTCGAGGACTCCCGGCCCGGCCATCTCGATCCCAAGCTCGCCGAGCGGCTCGGCGTCACGCCGGGCCCCGACTTCGGCAGGCTCACACGTGGGGAGACGGTTGCCGGGGTGAGCCCAGAGCAGGTGATGGGCCCCACGCGCGAGGGTCGCAAGATCGTGATCTCTGGAGACACGGCGCCGTGTGAGATGTTGACGCTGGCCGCGCACGAGGCGGACCTGCTGGTGCACGAGGCTACGTTTGCCGAGGAGGAGCGCGAGCGTGCGCAGCAGACCGGTCACTCCACCGCACGCCAGGCCGCGCAAGTCGCACGCGACGCGCAGGCGCGGCTGCTGGCGCTGACGCACATCTCCACGCGCTATCCGGGTGGCGAGCTGCGCGAAGAGGCACGCTCGGTGTTCGCCGCGACAGAGGCGCCGCGCGACTTCGACACGATTGACATCCCCTTCCCGGAGAAGGGTGCGGCTGAGCTGATCCGCTGGTCGGATCGTCGTGCACGCGAGCAACCCGCCCCTGCGGAAAGCCAGATCCCCACCGAGCCCGCGGTCACATCTTGAATCGATTCAGGGAAGACAGGGTCGCATGCGACCCTGTCCGGGGAGGTGCATGCACCTCCCCGCCGCCCGGCACATGTGCCGGGCGGAACAGCATCAATATGTCTTCCGCGGAGCTTGATACAGTCGCCGTGCTCCTTTAATCCGGTCCGGTGAGGCCAGGAAGGAAACCATGCAAGACGGGAAGATCGTCCTCGCGGAGGACGAAGTGGCGCGGGCACTGACGCGCATCGCCCACGAGATAGCCGAGCGCAACACGAGCACCTCCCAGGTGGCTCTTGTCGGAATCCACCGTCGCGGGGCGATCCTCGCCCAGCGTCTTCAGGGGCTGTTGGCGGATCTGCTGCACAGCGACGTGCCGTTGGGGGACCTCGACATCGGCTTCTACCGCGACGACGTCGCCTCTCGCCCGCAGGCGCCGGTGGTGCATGCGTCGCACATCGACTTCGACCTGACCCAGCTCACGGTGGTGATCGTCGACGACGTGCTCTACACCGGCCGCACTGTGCGCGCGGCGATCGAGGCGCTGTTCGACTACGGCCGCCCCGAGCGCGTGCAGCTGGCGGTGCTCGCCGACCGCGGCCATCGCGAGTTGCCGATCCGCCCCGACTATGTCGGTAAGAACCTCCCGACGTCACGCGAGGAGCATGTGAGCGTGCGCGTGCGCGAGCTAGACGGCGTAGATGAGGTTGCGATTGGCCGCGCACCGGTGGGGTTGAGCGCGTGAGGTGCCTATCTGCGACACAGCCGACCGGCATGCCACAAGCGGAGAGGCACTCATGAATCACCTGCTCTCGATCGAAGATCTCGACCGCTCGGGAATAGAGCGGATCGTGGAGCAGGCCGCGCGCTTTGCCGAGGTGTCCGACCGTGAGATCAAGAAGGTGCCGGCGCTGCGCGGACGGATGGTGCTGAACCTCTTCTACGAGGCCTCCACCCGCACGCGCAGCTCCTTCGAGCTGGCCGCCAAGCGCCTCTCGGCCGATGTCGTTAATTTCGTCTCCAGCGGTTCGAGCGTCGAGAAGGGCGAGTCGCTGAAGGACACGGTGCTCACGCTCAGCGCTCACAAGCCCGACGCGATCGTGATTCGCACGCCGTGGGCTGGCGCGGCCGAGCTGGTGTCGGGCTGGACCGACGCGGCGATCGTCAACGCCGGCGACGGTAAGCACGAGCATCCCACGCAGGCGTTGCTGGACGTGTACACGCTGACGCGTCGCCTGGGATCGCTCGACGGGAGCTCGATCTGGATCGTCGGCGACGTGGCCCACTCGCGTGTGGCGCGCTCGAACATCCTCGCGTTCCAGCGGATGGGCGCGAAGGTGACTGTTGCCGGCCCGCCGACATTGATCCCGCGCGGGATCGAGGTGCTGGGTTGCGAGGTGCGCTTCTCCTTGGAGGAGATGGGGGGCGCGGACGTGGTGTATGCGCTGCGCATGCAGCACGAGCGCATGAACGAGGCGCAGGTGCCCTCGCTGCGCGAGTACGCCTCCTGCTTTCAGGTGAACGCTCGCCGTCTCTCCCCACGTCAGTTGCTGATGCACCCCGGCCCGGTCAACCGCGGCGTGGAGCTATCCGGCGAGGTGGTGGACTCACCGCAGGCGTTGATCACCGCACAAGTTGAGGCCGGCGTGGTGGTGCGCATGGCGGTGCTGTACGAGCTGCTGTCGGGCTCTCGCGCATTCCGTCCCGTTCCCGAGCCACAACTGGCGTGAGCCTCGATCTCGTATGACTTCTCCCTCTGAGCCAAAGCGCACGCGATGACCATCGATTCACTCCTACACGGTGCGCTGCCAAGCGCCGATCTGTTGATCTCAGGTGCGCATGTGCTGGACCCGCGCACGGGCCTTGACGCACCCCGGGATGTGCTCGTGCGCGAGCGCAGGGTCGCGCAGATCGCACCCGTCGGCGAGCTACGCCCCGACGGCCAGCCGGAGGTGGTGCGGGGCGCTGGCAAGCACTTGCTGCCGGCGTTCGTCGACCCGCACGTGCACTTTCGCAGCCCGGGCCAGGAGCACAAGGAGGATCTGGAAACGGGCACTCGCGCGGCCGCGGCCGGTGGGTTTGGGGCGGTGATCGCGATGCCGAACACTGCCCCGGTGCTCGACTCGGCGCCGTTGTTGCGCTCGCTGCGCGAGGCGGCCACACGCGAGGCGCGTGTGCCGGTGGGGTTTCTAGCCGCGATCACGCGTGGCCTTGAAGGTGTCGAGCTGACGGAGATGGCCGAGCTGATGGGGGAGGGGGCGCTCGGCTTCACCGATGACGGGCGCCCAGTCGCCTCCGCCGGTGTGTTGCGCAAGGCGCTTCAATACCAGCGCTTGTGCGGAGGCGTGCTGACCCTGCACGAGGAGGACCCGTCGCTGTCGCGCGGCGGCTCGATGCACGAGGGGGCGGTGAGCGCGGCGCTCGGCATCGGTGGGATCCCGAGCGTGAGCGAGTCCACGATGGTCGCCCGCGACGCGGAGCTGGCGGGCTATGAGCACGGGCGCGTGCACTTCCAGCACCTCAGCTGCGCCGCCTCAGTGCATGCGGTTGCCGCCGCGAAGGAGCGCGGCTTCAGGGTCAGCGCCGAGGTCACACCCCACCACTTGCTCCTGTGCGACGAGCACGTGCGAAGCATGGACACGCGCATGAAGATGAACCCGCCGCTGGCAAGCGAGCGTGACCGGCTTGCGTTGATCGAGGGCTTGCGCGACGGCACGATCGACTGTGTCGCAACCGACCACGCTCCGCACGCGCGCCACGAGAAGGAGGTGCCATTCGAGCAGGCGCCGATGGGCACCACGGGCCTCGAGACAGCGTTCGCGGCGCTCTACACCGAGCTGGTGCTGGCTGGCACGATCGAGCTGTCCCTGCTGGTGGAGCGGATGACCGCCGGGGCGGAGCTGTTCGGACTGCCCACTCCGACCGTCGCCGTCGGCGAGTCTGCGAACCTGACGCTCGTGGACCTCTCCGCCGAGTGGGTCGCCGGCGAGCATGGCTGGGAGAGCCGCTCGGAGAACTGTTGTTTTGCCGGGCGACGACTGAGCGGACGCGTGCTGATGACAGTCGCCGCGGGCGGGATCGCCTACCGGGAACGTGCCTTCTCGGTGGTCGCCGCATGAGCCTGCTCAGGCGTGAGGACTCAACGCTCATCGTGGTGGATGTTCAGGAGGGCTTTCGCTCCTATGACTCGTTCGCGGCCGTGACCGACGGCTGCGCGAAGCTCCTACAGGCGGCACGGATCCTCGAGGTCCCGTGCCTCATCAGCGAGCAGTATCCGAAGGGGCTCGGCCACACCGCGCCTGAGGTTGGTCTCCAAGACGAGCCACGCATCGAGAAGACGGTGTTCTCGGCCGCGCGCGCCGAGGGCTTTGAGCTGTCAGGGCGCACGCAGGCGGTCGTGTGCGGGATCGAGACGCACGTGTGTGTGTCGCAGACTGTGCACGACCTGCTCGATCGGGGCGTCGAAGTGCACGTGCCGGCGGACGCGGTGGGCTCACGCCACGAGCTCGACTACGAGCGCGGCCTGGAGCGCCTGGAGCGCGCCGGCGCGGTCGTGAGCACCGTGGAGTCCGTCCTGTTCGAGTTGCTGGAGCGCGCCGGCACACCAGAATTCAAGGCAGTCCAGAAGCTGATCGTCTGATGTCAACGCGCGAGGCCTACGTGCTGCTGGAGGACGACACCCGCTTTGACGGGGAGGCGTGCGCCGCCGACACGCACGCGGTGGGGGAGGTGGTGTTCACGACTGGCATGTCGGGCTACCAGGAGTCGGTCACCGATCCCTCGTTCGCCGGCCAGCTGATCACCTTCACATATCCGCACATAGGCAACTACGGGGTGAGTGCGCAGGCGATGGAGTCCGAGCGCGTGTGGGCGCGCGCGGCGATCATGCGCGAGGCGTGCAACCGCGAGGACTCTCCCGGCGCAGAGCGCGGTTGGCTTGATTGGCTGTGCGATTGCGGGGTGCCGGCGATCAGCGGCGTGGACACGCGCGCGCTGGTGCGCCATATCCGCGAGGCCGGCGCCATGCGCGGAGGGATCTTTCCCGCACAGCTCGCGGAGATCGACGCGCATGCCCTGATCGCCGCCGAGCCATCGATGACCGGGCTGGATCTCGCCTCTGTGGTCACCCCAGATCGCGTGAGCGTCCACGGCGCGAGCGACGGAGTCGGTGAGAGGAACGGCACCCCTACGAACAGAGAGGGGGACGGTCCATTGATCGCCGTGCTCGACACCGGCATCAAGCTCTCGATCGTGCGCAACCTCGTGCAGCGCGGCGCGCGCGTGGCGCTGTATCCGTGCTCCACCTCGGCCGAGCGGCTGCTCGCGGACGACCCCGACGCTGTGTTCGTCGCCAACGGGCCCGGTGACCCGGCCGCCCTCGACTATGTCGTTGACACGGTGCGTGAGATCGTCGGCAAGAAGCCCGTGTGGGGCATCTGCCTCGGCCACCAGTTGCTGTGCCGGGCGCTGGGCCTTGAGACCTACAAGCTGCCCTTCGGCCACCGCGGCGCCAACCATCCGGTCAAGGACCTGCAGACCGGTCATGTCGAGATCACTTCTCAGAACCATGGCTTCGCCGTGCTCGGCCCGGGTGGCGCACGGACGCTCGACAGCAACGAGCCGGTGCGCTGGGACACCGATTTCGGCATGGCTCAGCTGACGCACGTGAACCTGTACGACCGCACCGTCGAGGGCTTCGAGCTGCTCGACGTTCCCGGGGGCGCCGTGCAGTACCACCCCGAGGCAGGTCCCGGTCCGCACGACAGCCTGCACCTGTTCGACCGCTTTCTGGAGCGCATTGCCCAAGCGTGAGGACATAGAGACGATCCTGATCCTCGGATCGGGCCCGATCGTGATCGGTCAAGCCGCCGAGTTCGACTACTCCGGGGTGCAGGCGTGCAAGGTGCTGCGCGAGGACGGCTACCGGGTCGTGCTGGTCAACTCCAATCCCGCCACGATCATGACCGACCCCGAGTTCGCCGACGCCACCTACGTCGAGCCGCTGCTTCCTGGTCCACTGGCGAAGATCATCGAGCGCGAGCGCCCCGACGCGCTGTTGCCGACGCTCGGGGGCCAAACGGCGCTGAACCTCGCCATGGCGTTGCACGACGACGGCACCCTGGAGCGCTTCGGCGTCGAGCTGATCGGGGCCAACCATCGAGCGATCGCGTGCGCCGAGGACCGCGACCTGTTCGGGATGGCGATGGATCGAGTCGGCCTGCGCATGCCCAACAGCGCGATCGCGCGCACGCTCCCCGAGGCGCTCGCGGCACTTCCACGCCTAGGTCTGCCGTGCATCGTCCGGCCCGCGTTCACGCTCGGCGGACGCGGAGGCGGGATCGCGCGCACCCAGGAGGAGTTCGAGCTGATAGCGGCCCGCGGCATCGAGGCCTCGCCGATCGGCCAGGTGCTGCTCGACCAGTCGGTGCTCGGGTGGGGGGAGTTCGAGCTGGAGGTGATGCGCGACAGCGCCGACAACGTCGTGATCGTGTGCTCGATCGAGAACATCGATCCGATGGGCGTGCACACCGGCGACTCGGTGACGGTCGCCCCGCAGCAGACGCTCACCGACTCCCTCTACCAGCGCCTGCGCGACCAGGCGATCGCCGTGATCCGCGCCGTCGGCGTTGAGACCGGCGGCTCCAACGTCCAGTTCGCCGTGAACCCCGAGACCGAGGAGATCCTCGTGATCGAGATGAACCCGCGCGTGTCGCGCTCCTCGGCGCTGGCCTCCAAGGCGACAGGCTTTCCGATCGCGAAGATCGCCGCGCGGCTGGCGGTCGGCTATCTGCTCGAGGAGATCACCAACGACATCACCGGTGTCACCCCAGCCTCCTTCGAGCCAACGATCGACTACGTCGTCGTGAAGTGGCCGCGTTTTGCCTTCGAGAAGTTCCCCGGCGCGGTGCCCACTCTCTCCACGCACATGAAGTCGGTAGGGGAGGCGATGGCGATCGGGCGCACGTTCTCCCAGGCGTTTGCCAAGGCGTTGCGCTCGCGCGAGCTTGACAAGACCCCACTACTTGGTCAACTCACGAATGATCAATTGCTCGACGGTCTCCTGACGCCAACGGCCGACCGATACGAGCTGATCCTCGAACTGCTGCGACGCGGCAGTGGAATCGAGCCGATACACGAGCGCACCTCGATCGACCCCTGGTTCCTGCGCGAGCTGCAGGCATTGGCACAGGATCCCGAGGCGCCTTTCCGCGGCGAGCGCTCATTCAAGTCAGTAGACACCTGCGCCGCGGAGTTCCCGGCGCGCACCCCCTACTACTACTCCGGCTGGGAGCGCAAAGCCGCACACGAGGTTGAGCGGGGCGAGCGAGCCTCAATCGTGATCCTCGGTGCGGGACCCAATCGCATCGGCCAGGGGATCGAGTTCGACTACTGCTGCGTGCACGCCGCCATGACCGTGCGGGAGTCCGGCCGGGACGCGGTGATGATCAACTGCAACCCCGAGACGGTCTCCACTGACTACGACACCTCCGACCGGCTCTACTTCGAGCCGCTCACGCTCGAGGACGTGCTTGGCGTGATGGAGGTCGAGCGCCCAGCGGGAGTGATCGTGCAGTTCGGGGGCCAAACACCGCTGAAGCTCGCAGACGGGCTGGTGAAGGCAGGGGTGCCGCTGCTGGGCACGAGCGTCGACGCGATCGACCTGGCCGAGGACCGCGGCCGCTTCGGCGAGTTGCTGGACCGCCTCAGCTACCACGCGCCGCCCTACGCGACCGCCTGCTCCGTCTCGGAGGCGCTCGAGAAGGCCACGGACGTCGGCTACCCGTTGCTCGTGCGCCCCTCCTACGTGCTTGGAGGGCGTGCCATGGAGATCGTCTACTCCCGGGAGGGACTCGCCGACTATCTGCGTCGCGAGACGCCCGCTGAGACGCCAAAGGCGGATGGAGCCGCGGGGAAGCCGACCATCTTTCTCGATCGTTTCTTGGAGAACGCGGTCGAGGTCGACGTCGACGCGTTGTGTGACGGCCACGACGTGTGGATCGGGGGGATCATGCAGCACGTCGAGGAGGCCGGCGTGCACTCCGGCGATAGCGCATGCGTGCTGCCACCGCATTCGCTCGGCGCCGAGATGCTCGAGCAGATTCGCTGCGCGACGCGCGACATCGCGCTCGGCGTCGGGGTGGTGGGACTCCTGAACGTGCAGTACGCGGTGCACGATGGCAGCCTGTATGTGATCGAGGCCAACCCGCGCGCCTCGCGCACGGTGCCGTTCGTCTCAAAGGCGATCGGGCTGCCGCTGGCCAAGCTCGCCTGCCGGATCATGCTCGGCGAGCGGATCGCCGCGCTCGGGCTGCCCGAAGGAACGGAAGGATTGGGCTTCGGCGAGCACGTGTCGGTCAAGGAGGCGGTGCTCCCCTTCGACCGTTTCGATGGCGCCGACTCGCTGCTTGGACCCGAGATGCGCTCTACCGGCGAGGTGATGGGCATTGCCCGAGATTTTCCCACCGCGTTCGCCAAGGCTCAGGCGGCCGCCGGCTCGCCACTGCCGAGCGCCGGGACGGCGTTCATCACCGTCACCGACTCCGACAAGGCGGGCGTGTTCGCCGTCGCCCAGATCCTGCACGACAACGGCTTTCGGATTCTCGCCACGCGCGGCACCGCCGAGGCGATCGCGCGCATGGGCGTGCCCGTGCAGACGATCAACAAGATCGGCGAGGGCTCCCCGCACGTCGTCGACTGGATCGAGCGCGGCGACGTCAACCTGATCGTCAACACGCCCACAGGCTCCGGCGCGCGCAGCGACGGCTGGGAGATCCGCCGCGCCGCGATCGCCCACGGCATCCCGTGCCTGACCACGCTCTCGGCCGGCGTCTCAGCCGCACGCGCGATCGCCCAGGCCGGCAAGCTCGGCGAGCCGGAGGTGCTCTCGTTGCAGGAGCTCCACCGCGACGGGGGCGCGGGCGGGCAGCAGGGCGAGGCCAGAGCGGCGTGAGCGAGCGCACACTCGCCCCGTTCGGCCGGCGGCTGCTGAGGGTCACGGCCAACGAGCAGCTCGGCTCCTACCGCATTCTGAAGGTCTCCGATCCCGGGACACCGGATAGACCGGGCGGGTGGGCACCCGATCCAGGCCAGTTCGCGATGCTCGCCGCCGCTGAGCGGTGGGGAGCAGGCGAGGACGAGCGTCCTTATCTACCGCGCGCATTCTCCTACGCCCGCTGGCGTAACGGCGAGGCTCATTTCCTGCTGGAGGACGTCGGCCCCGGTACGTGCCGCCTCTGCGAGCTACAAGCCGGGGAGGAGCTATGGGTGCTCGGTCCCCTCGGCGCGGGCTTCATCGCACCGCGGGACGATCGTCGCGCGCTGCTCGTCGGCGGGGGGGTTGGGATCGCGCCGCTTGCCATCTGGCAGGACACGCTCGACTCGGCCGGACAGGCCGGCGAGCACGCAACCGTGCTGCTCGGCTTCCGCGATCGCGCACACGCCGAGGGTGCGGCGCTGCTCTCAGGCGTCGTATTGGCAACCGACGACGGGTCGCTCGGCAGACAAGCGCTCGTCACCGAGCTGCTCGCCGAGCAGCTCGACCACGATCCTCACGCCACCGTCTACGCATGTGGACCGCCCGCGATGCTCGAAGCCGTGCGGGCACTGTGCCAGACGCGCGAGATCCCCGCTCAGATCGCGCTGGAGGCCGGCATGGCGTGCGGGTTCGGCGCGTGCTTCGGCTGCGTCGTGCCCACGCGCGATGGAGGCTATCTACGGGTCTGCGTCGATGGTCCCGTTCTCGACGCACAGCTGCTCGACCACGTCGATGCCCACGCCGGGAGCGCGCCGTGAGTGTCCTCACCACCGCACCTCCCCGACCGGCGCTGGCGCAATGAGCGTCGACTTCTGCGGACTGAAGCTTGCCCACCCGGTCATCAACGGTTCCGGCACGTTCGACGCAATCGCCGCCCGACGCGCGTTCGGTCCCGCGGTCGACCGGCACTTCCCGTTCGCCGCATTCGTCTCCAAGACGATCACGCTCGCCGCGCGTGCCGGGAATCCACCGCCACGCCTGTGGGAGGCCCAAGCCGGCCTCCTCAACTCGATCGGCCTGCCCAACAAGGGTCTCGACGGCTACCTCGCCCACGACCTACCGGAGCTGGCGAAGTTGAAGGTTCCGCTGATCACGAATGTGATGGGTTCCACCGCCGAGGAGATCGCCGAGCTGCTGCGGGCCTGCGACGAGCGCAGTGAGATCGCCGCGATCGAGCTCAATGTGTCCTGCCCAAACGTCAAGACGGGACTCGACATCGGCGCCGACCCCATCCAGCTAGAGCAGGTGATCGTGGCGGTGCGCCCAGCCACCGACAAGCCACTGATCGTCAAGCTGACGCCCAACTGCGCCAATGTGGCCGACTGCGCCCAAGCCGCTCAAGACGGCGGCGCCGATGCGGTGTCGTTGATCAATACGCTGCGCGCGTTCGCGCTCGCCCCTCTCAGCGTGCACAAACGCGAACGCTCAGAGCCGACCGCATGGCTTGGAGCCGGCACGGGCGGGCTGTCGGGAGCCGCGGTACGACCTGTAGCCCTCGCCCAGGTGGCTGCTGTCGCCGGGCGCGTGTCGATCCCGGTGGTGGGCATGGGCGGGGTGCAGAGCGCCGGCCACGCCCGCCAGCTCCTCGATGTGGGCGCAACCCTCGTGGCGGTCGGCACCGAGAGCTTCCGCAACCCGGTGGCGGCATCTCAAATAGCACAAGAGCTATAGGGATTTGGGGCTCAAAATCCCTGCAAACCAGCCACACCACCATCCACCAGGCTCGACATACGTAAAGCTCAACCTTAGCTTTACGTGAATTCATCACGTTTGCCTTGAACGGCACGCTCGGGCCTGTAGACTCGCCGCCCATGCCGACCGCCTCCGGCCCGATGTTCTCGACCATGACCTCCAAGCCGCCGTCCGCCCCTGAGCGATCCCTCAACCAGCGCATGGACGCACTCGCGCGCGCCAACCGGATCCGTACCGAGCGCGCACAGCTCAAGCGCGATTTGAAGGGTGGGCGCCTGTCAATCCACACGCTGCTGCTCAACCCACCCGAGTACGTCGAGACCGCCAAGGTATTCGACATGCTGCTCGCGGTGCCCAAGTACGGGCGAGTGAAGGTCAACAAGATCCTCGCCCACTGCCGTATCTCACCGAGCAAGACGATTGGCGGTCTATCTGAGCGCCAACGCAGCGAGCTTGTATCACTCCTGCGACGTTGATCATCGGCTACTTCTTGATGGGAACGTCAACCGGGCGCTCCCGCCGCCCTCGACACTAGGGTCTCGCGCGTGGCACGCGTGTTTGTAATCACAGGACCGTCCGGCGTGGGCAAGGGAACCCTGATCCGGGGTTTGATGGAGCGCATACCCCAACTGGAGCTCTCGGTGTCGGCGACGACCCGCCCTCCACGACCTGGGGAGGACGACGGGGTTGACTACCACTTCCTCTCAAGCGACCAGTTCGAGCGCCACGTGCAGGCCGGCGAGTTCGTGGAGCACGCCGACTACGCTGGTCGACGCTACGGAACGCTGCGCTCCGAGCTCGAGCAACGCGTCGCCCAGGGTGCCCCGGTTGTTTTGGAGATCGAGGTCCAGGGCGCCCGCCAGGTGCGCGCCGCAATGAGCGAGGCGGTGCAAGTGTTCATCGCCCCACCATCGCTCGACGCGCTGCGCACACGCCTGATCGGACGGGGAACCGACGGCAGCGAGGAGGTCGAGCGACGCCTCGCCGTCGCCGAGCAGGAGCTCGCGGCGCGCGACGAGTTCGCCCACGTCGTCGTCAACGACCGGCTCGAAGACGCGCTCGCCGAGCTCGTGGCGATCATCGCCGGCGAGCTGGGTGATGAGTCGTGAGCCACTAGACTGCACAGTCCACAAGGAAAGGCACGCCCAACCAATGATGACCTCACCCCGCATCGACCGTTTGCTCGACAACGTCGACTCCAACTACGCAAGCGTCCTCGTGGCCGCCAAGCGCGCCCGCCAGATCAACAGCTACTACCACAACCTCGGTGAGGGAGCCTTCGAGGAATTCCCACCGCCGATGATCGAGACCTCCTCCAAGAACTACCTCACGATCGCACTTGAGGAAGTCGCGGCAGGCAAGATCAAGTACCACTACCGCTAGGACGCGCCCTGAGCGGCGCGATACTGCGTCCTTGTCTCGCTTGCTCAGATCACGTCCTAGTCGCTTTGTGACGCAACTACTACCTCACGACTTGCGCGCATACGCGTAAAGCCGTAGAACGAACACATGGCACGGATCCTGCTTGGCGTCAGTGGCGGTATCGCGGCGTACAAGGCGCTGGAATTTGTGCGCCTGGCGACCGCGGCGGGACACTCGCTGCGCGTCGTGCAGACGCCCACCAGCCAACGGTTCGTGGGGGAGGCGTCGTTTGCCGCGCTCACCGGCGCGCCGGTCCTCACCGACGAGTTCCAGCACGACCCGGCGCGCGGAGCGTTCCCGGGTGAGGAGCCGCCCGCCCACCAGCCGCTCAGCCACCTGCAGCTCGTCGCAAGCGCCGACGTCTACCTAATCGCGCCCGCCTCGGCCAACACGCTCGCCAAGCTCGCCGGGGGATTGGCCGACAATCTGCTCAGCAGCTGCGCGCTGGCCGCCACCTGTCCGGTTGTGGTGGCGCCTGCGATGAACAACCACATGTACGAGCATCCCGCCACGCAGTCCAACATCGAGGTGCTTCGCGCCCGCGGCGTACACGTGGTGGAGCCCGACGTCGGCCGCCTAGCCTCGCAGGGGGAGCATGGCGTGGGACGTCTGGCCGAACCGCCGCATCTGCTGGCGGCGTGTGAGGGGATTCTCGCCGCTAAAGCGGGCACCGAGAGGACCGCCGGCGCAAGGGGCGCTTTCGCGACCGGCCCCTCCGGGCCCGACGATTGGCGTGGCGTGCGGGTGCTGGTCACCGCCGGCGGCACGCGCGAGCCGATCGACAGCGTGCGTTTCGTCGGCAACAGCTCCTCGGGGCGCATGGGCCTTGCGCTTGCCGCCGCCGCGCGTGCGCGCGGAGCGGAGGTGACAGTCGTGGCCGCCAACGTGACGCTGCCAACACCCGCCGGCGTGGTGGTTCGCCCGGTGAGCACGGCCGCCGAGCTACAGGCCACCTGCGAGCGGGAGTTTTCTGCCTGCGACGTCTTGCTGATGACCGCCGCCGTCGCCGACTTCCGACCTGTCGATCCGGTGGGAGAGAAGATCAAGAAGAGGGGACGCACGCACCTCACGATCGAGCTCGAGCCAACCGCCGACGTGCTCCGCGGTCTGGCCTCTCGTCGCGGACCCGACCAGACACTCGTCGGGTTCGCCGCCGAGCATGGTGAGGAGGGGCTCGAGCATGCGCGAGCAAAGCTCTCCGCCAAGTGCCTGGACGCAGTTGTCTTCAACGACATCTCACGCACGGACATCGGCTTTGAGTCCGACAGCAACGAGATCTCGATTCTCACGAGCGGCGCCACCCAGCATGTTCCGCGTGCGCCCAAGGAGAGCATCGCCGCCTCGATCCTCGATGCGGTCGAGTGCCTGCGTGCAAGCGCTTGAAAGCAGGGGCGTGGTGCTCCTAAAGTAGACGCATGCACAACGTCTACGAGCTCTACCAGCGTGGATATGACCTGCTCGACCACGGCGACTACGAGGCGGCGATCGTCCCCCTCACGCGAGCCCGCGAGCTCGAGCCGACCAAGATGTCGATCCGCGAGGCGCTCGGACGCGCCCTGTTCCACGCGCAGCGCTACGAGCGCGCCGCGGCTGAGTTCCAGGCCGTCGCCGCGGCGGTCCCGACAGATGACTATGCGCTGTTCTGCCTGGGGCGCTCGATGCAGTTGCTCGGACGTCATCGCGAGGCGTGCCATCCACTCGCGGTCGCCAGCTCGATGCGCCCTTCCCGCGCGGACTACCGCCTGTACCGCGATCGCGCCCGCCGCGACGCCGCGAGGTCGTGAGCACAGCGCCCCCGACAAGTCTCGGTCCGGCGCCGGCCGCAGCCCCGATGCTATTCTCGAACGACAGCTTTCGAGTCGTAGCCTATGCAACGACTAGCAGTACCGAAAGTGGGCGCCCGCCCGCTTTTTTTTACGCCCAATGGGCGGAGGAGAGTCAAGCAGTCGATGTCCACGCCGCAGTCTGAGATAGAAGAGCGCCTAGCCGCCGAGCAGCCTGACGTAGAGGTGCTGCTCGCCGAGCCGCTGCCAAACGACACCCTTCGCGTCTTCATCGACCACCCCGACGGCGTCACGCTCTCGTTGTGCGAGCGCGTGACCGAGCTGTTGGGCGATCTGCGCGAGCGCTATGCACTCGAGGTCTCCTCACCGGGCACCGAGCGCCCGCTGACCAAGCCCACCCACTTCCGTCGCTTCGTTGGTCGCCGCGCCCGCGTCCGCACACGGGAGCCGCTCTCCATCCCGGTGGCCGCATCGGCTAGCGAGAGACGAGCCAAGAGCTTCACCGGAGAGCTTGTCGGTGCCACCGACAGCGAGATCACACTGGCCGCCGATGGGGGCGTCATCGCGATTCCCTACTCGGAGATCCGTCGTTCGAACCTCGTCGAGGAGTAGGAGAGAAAACCTATGTCACGCGAGATCCTGGAAGCCATGAACGCGCTGGCACGCGAGAAGGGCATCGAGCCCGAGAAGCTGATGATCGCGCTCGAGGACGCGCTGCTGTCCGCCTACAAGAAGCAGCCGGGCTCGGCGAAGTACGCACGCGTTGAAATGGACCGCGAGACCGCCGACTTTCGTGTGATCGAACTGATCATCCCCGAGCGTCTTGAGGCCCACCTGATCGTCGAGACGATCGACGAGGGCACCACGGTCGACCCCGAGACGGGCGAGTTGCGCGAACCGGAGGAGCCGGAAATCGACCCGGCCAAGTTCGCCCAGTATCGCGATCAGATCGACGAGCGCGACGTAACCCCCGAGGACTTCGGGCGAATCGCCGCGCAGACCGCCAAGCAGGTGATCCTGCAACGCATCCGCGAGGCCGAGCGCGACATGATGTTCGAGGAGTACCGCGACCGCGTCGGCGAGCTGATCACTGGGATTGTGCAGCAGTCGGACTCGCGCTACACGCTCGTGCAGCTGCGCGAGCGCGTCGAGGCACTGCTGCCCAAGTCAGAGCAGGTCGAGGGCGAGCGCTACGACCACTCCCAGCGCATCAAGGCAGTCATCAAGGAGGTCTCGCCCTCAACCAAGGGTCCCTCGATCATCGTCTCCCGGCGCGACCCGGAGCTGATCAAGAAGCTGTTCGAGCTCGAGGTCCCCGAGATCGCCGACGGGCTCGTGGAAATCGCCAACGTGGCGCGCGAGCCCGGCTATCGCTCCAAGATCGCTGTCATCTCTCACGCCGACGGCGTCGACCCTGTCGGTGCCTGCGTCGGTCCGCGCGGCTCGCGTGTGCGCATGGTTGTCTCCGAGCTGCGCGGCGAGAAGATCGACATCATTCCCTTCAACGACGAGCCCGCACGCTTTGTCGCCAAGGCTCTCTCACCCGCACGGGTACGTGAGGTACTCGTCGACGATGAGGCCAAGCAGGCCACCGTGATCGTCCCCGACGACCAGCTATCGCTTGCGATCGGGCGGGAGGGACAGAACGCGCGCCTCGCAGCGCGCCTGACGGGCTGGCGCGTTGACATCCGCTCGGAGACCGAGTTCGCCGCCGAGGAGGCCGAGCACGGCTATGAGGAGGAGGAGCTGCAGGGCCGCTGCGCGGCGATCCTCTCAAACGGTCGGCGCTGCCCCAACGCCTCACTGCCCGGCTCGCGCTACTGCGGTCTGGAGTCTCATCAGGCGCTCTCTTCGATCGAAGGCGACAACGTTGCCGACCTCTCACCACAGGGCGACCCTGATGCGGCCGAGCACGCCCCGCCGGTTGAGGACGCGCCCGTCGAGGCGCTGGCCGAGGCCGAGGCGGAGGTCCTCGAGGCCGCCGAGCACACGAGCGAGCTCACCGTCCCTGCCGAAGACGTGGCGCTTGAGACAAACGAGCCGACCGCGGAGCAGACCGCGCGGCCCGAGACCGTGGTCGAGCAGGCCACGGAGGCCACTGAGGGGCAAGCGTCATAGGGGTGGGTGGGGTCCATATACCCCGGCGCCGCTGCGTCGGGTGCGGGCGCATCGCGCCGAAGCCCGCGCTCGTGCGCCTGGCGGCCGTGCCCAGTGGGCACCAGAGCCGTCCCATCGCAACTTTCGACCGCGCGGGCACGCTGCCCGGCCGCGGCGCGTATGTGTGTCGCGACGAGCACGGCGACGCCCCCAACCACGACTGCCTGGGCCTCGCGACCGGTAGAGGGGTGCTGCAGCGCGCCTTTCGCCGTGCCGTGGACGTCCCGTCTGAGCTCGTAGAATCGGAGAGCCGATGAGCAAGAAGCGAGTTCACGAAATAGCCAAGGAGCAGGGCATCCCAAGCAAGGAGCTGCTCGAGAAGCTGAACGCCGCGGGCGTCGCGGCAAAGGCCGCCGCGTCCTCGGTGGAGGAGGCCGATGCGCTGCGCGCTCTCGGTCGCAACGGCACGCCCGCCGCCGCGCCCGCAACCGAGCCGAGCAGCCCGAACGGGTCGAGCAAAGCGAGTACCCCAAGCGCATCCGCGACCCAAACCGCGGTCAAGCCCGCCCCACAGCCGGAGGTGGATGGCGGCCAGGCGCAGGCCTCGCCCGCGCCCGATGCCGCTCCGGCCGACGGGCCCGCGACCGCGTCAGGCGATGCGACCGCGCCGGGTGACACCGCGCAGGCCGGCGGAGCCGACGGGCAGGGCGCGGGAGGCGATCGAGTGCGCCCGACTCGCGACTCGCGCACCGGCGAGCGCACTCCGGCCAGCACTGGCGCCGGCGGACGCCGCCGCGTGGTGATCGACTCCCAGGCCTCCCGCCGCCAGCAGGGCGGCCCCTCCAACCAGCCCGTGCGCCGTCCACGGCGCGGACGCCGCCGCAGGGGCACCTACGACGAGACGATCGCCCCGATCGACACGACGGCGATGGAGGCCACCGACCTAATCCGCGTCAACTCCGGCTCGACGGTGAAGGACGTGGCCGAGTACCTCGGAGTGCCGGTGCCGGAGATCATCAAGAAGCTGATGATGCTCGGTGAGATGGCGACGCTAACCCAGACGCTCTCAGACGATGCGATCCAGGTGCTCGCCGATGAATTCGAGAAGAAGATCGAGATCGTTCACGCCGCCGACGACGTCGAAGTCGAGCCCGTGTTCGAGGACGTCGAGGAGGATCTCGTCGATCGTCCTCCGGTGGTCACGATCATGGGTCATGTCGACCACGGCAAGACCTCGCTGCTCGACGCGATCCGCCAGACTGAGGTGGCCGCCGGTGAGGCAGGCGGGATCACCCAGCACATCGGCGCCTACCAGGTGCATCACGGTGAGAAGGTGATCACCTTCCTCGACACTCCCGGTCACGAGGCGTTCACCGCGATGCGCGCCCGTGGAGCGCAGGTGACCGATCTCGCCGTGATCGTGGTGGCCGCCGACGATGGCGTCAAGCCCCAGACCGAGGAGGCGATCGATCACGCGAAGGCCGCGGAGGTACCGATCATCGTGGCGGTCAACAAGATCGACAAGGAGGGTGCGCAGCCCGAGCGCGTGCGCACCGAACTCACCCAGCATGGGCTGCAGCCCTCGGAGTGGGGCGGGGAGATCGAGTTCGTCGACGTCAGCGCCAAGACCCGCGAGGGGCTCGACAGCCTGCTCGACACGATTCAGCTCGTCACCGACCTCGAGGAGCTGAAGGCCAACCGCGACGCGATGGCCTCCGGCACTGTGATCGAGTCAAAGCTCGACCCAGGCCGCGGCCCGGTCGTGAGCATCCTGATCCAGCGCGGCACCCTGGAAGTGGGCGATGCGCTTGTCGCGGGCGCCAGCTTCGGGCGGGTGCGCGCGATGCACAATTTCATCGGCGCGCGCGTGAAGACGGCTGAACCGGGCGAGCCCGTCGAGGTGCTCGGCTTCGACGGAGTCCCCGAGGCCGGGGAATTCGTGCGTGCTGTGGAGAACGAGCGCCGCGCCCGCCAGCTTGCCGGCGAGCGCGCCAACCGTCTGAAGACCGAGGCGCTCGCGCGCCGCTCCGGGCGCAAGGTCTCGCTGGAGGATGTCTTCAAGCTCGCACAAGAAGGCACCGTCAAGGAGCTCTCGCTCGTCATCAAGGCCGACGTGGCCGGGTCGCTGGAGGCGATCGAGGACGAGATCGCGAAGCTTCCCCAGGACGAGGTGTCGGTCAACATCATTCACCGCGGCGTCGGCGGGATCAACGAGTCCGACGTGATGCTCGCCTCCGCGTCCTCCGG
The DNA here is from genome assembly GCA_963849215.1 of uncultured Solirubrobacterales bacterium. GTDB lineage: Bacteria > Actinomycetota > Thermoleophilia > Solirubrobacterales > Solirubrobacteraceae > Palsa-744. The sequence goes on along the minus strand of CAWKGR010000003.1, from coordinate 2,292,537 downwards.
GCTGATCCTCGCCTTCAACGTGCGACCCGTCGGCGACGCGCGCCAGCTGGCCGACCGCGAGGGGGTGGAGATTCGCTCCTACGCGGTCATCTACCGCGCGATCGAGGAGCTGCGCGCGGCGATGCAGGGAATGCTCGAGCCCACCGAGGTCGAGAGCTCGACTCGGCCAAGCCGAGGTACGCCAGCTGTTCCGTGCTTCGAAGATCGGGGTGATCGCTGGCTCGCACATCAGCGAGGGGAAGGTCACACGTGGAGCGCGTGTGCGGGTGGTACGCGAGGGCACCGTCATCTACGACACGACGATCGCGAGCCTGCGCCGCTTCAACGAGGACGCACGTGAAGTGACAGCGGGCTACGAGTGCGGGATCGTGCTCACCAACTTCCAGGATCTGCGCGAGGGGGACATCCTCGAGACCTATGAGACGCGCCTGCAGGAGCGTCAGCTAGCCTGAAGCTGAGCTTGTGCGCATGGGTAGTTGCTCATGCAAGAGGCAGCGTAACTCGGAGGCTTCGAGAGACAGGGACGGGTAGGATGAGATCGGACCGGATGCGTCGCGTCGACGAGGCGATCAGACAGGTGATCGGAGACGCGGTGGCTTCAGACTTGAAGGACCCAAGGGTGGGATTCGTGACAGTGACAGATGTCAGGACAAGCGCCGACTTGAGCCATGCTCGCGTGTACGTGAGCGTGTTGGGCAGCTCGCATACGCGTGAGGAGACCATGGATGGGTTGAACAGCGCGCATGGCTACCTGCAGCGCCGGATCGCCGGTGAGCTGCATCTGAAGCGCACCCCAACGCTCGATTTCGCCTACGACGACACGACCGATCGTGCGATGCGCCTGGATGCGCTCATTGAGACCGGGGTCCAGCATGTGGCGGGACCCGACGTGGCCGAGCGCCGACAAACAAGTGACGAGACGGCTCGCGACGAGACGGTCGGTGAGGAGATGGTCGGTGACGAGACGGCTCGCGACAATGTGGTTGGCGACGAGGCGGTTCAGGAGTCGCGCGCATGAGCGAGGACGCGAAGGCTTTCCAGCAAACGCGCGAGCTGGTGCTGGAGCGGGTGCGCCAAGACGCGAGCTTTGTGGTGGCCACACACGAGAATCCCGACGGCGACGCACTGGGGTCGTTGATCGGGATGCACGGACTGCTCACCGCGCTCGGCAAGGAGTCGGAGATGTTCATCTCCCCAAGCGATTTGCCGCTTCCGCGCGAGTATCGCTGCGCGGCGCTCGAGCACGCGATTCAGGCGGCGCCTGCGGACATCGGAGAGCGAACGGTCGTGATGCTCGACTGCGGCAACATCGATCGCAATCCGGCGGCGGTGTTGCAACGTGGAGTGCACCTGCTGAACATCGACCACCACCACGACAACACGCTGTTTGGGACGCTCAATCTCGTGGATCCCACCGCGTCGTGCACGGCGGAGATCGTGTGGGATCTGATGCATGGCCTGGACGTTGCGCCGAACGCCGTGATCGCCGAGGCGTTGTACGTCGGACTGGTGACCGACACGGGGCGCTTCATGTATGAGAACACCGGGCCGCGCGCGCACCGGATGGCTGCCGAGCTGGTCGCTGCCGGTGTCGACGTGGCCGCGGTCAACAAGCGACTGTACGAGGAAATGCCGCTCGCCAAGCTCACCCTGCTTGGAATGGCACTCGAGCGCGTGCAGCGGTTTGACTCGGGCGAGTTGACGCTCGTCGCGTTGAACGCCGAGGATTTCGAGCGTGCCGGCGCCGATGAGAGTCTCTCCGAGGGGATCGTCGACCATCTGCGCTCCGTCGAGGGCACAAAGGTGGCTGTGCTGATCCGTGAGTTGACCGCGCCGGAGAGTCGCGGCAAGCGCAAGGTGTCGTTGCGGGCAACCGGAGACGACGCCGACGTGTCGGCGATCGCCCGCACCCAGGGCGGCGGCGGACACCGTCGCGCAGCCGGCTTCTCGACGACGCTCGCGGTGGACGAGCTGATCGTGTTGCTGCGTCGCGAGATTGATGTGCAGCTGCGCCCAGCGCCCAACGGGTCGCCCGTGCCGACGCTGGCTTGACCAGCTTGACCGACGGCGTCCTGCTGATCGACAAGCCGGTAGGGCTCACCTCACACGATGTGGTGGCGCGTGTGCGGCGCTCCCTCGACGGCGCCAAGACCGGTCATGCAGGCACGCTCGACCCGTTCGCCAGCGGACTGCTGATCGTGCTGATTGGGAGGGCCACGCGCACCCAACAGCGCATGATGGAGCTGCCCAAGCGTTATGAGACGGTGGCGCGGCTTGGAGCGCTTTCGAGCACCGGGGACCCGGAGGGGGAGGTGACCGAGACGGGTCGCTTCCCGCCGGAGCAGCCCGAGCTTCCCACCGGTGAGATCCGCCAGCGTCCACCGATCTACTCGGCGATCAAGATCAAAGGGGAGCGGGCATACCGCAAGGCTCGCCGCGGCGAAAGCTTTCAAATGCCGGAGCGGATCGTGACCGTCAGTCGCTTTGAGCAGCTGTGGCGTACCCCGAAGGGCACACCCTCTGGGGCGCAGGCAAGCGAGCAGCCGGTCGCCGACGACGGTGTGGCGCGGGGGGGCTACTTGATCGAATGCTCTTCGGGCACCTATGTGCGCTCGCTGATAGCCGACCTGGGGGACGCGTATTGCGAGCAGCTGAGGCGTACCGCCGTGGGACCCTTTGACGTATCCGAGGCGGTCCCTCCACCGGCCCGGGACAGCCGCTGGGGGGACCCTCCGATGCGTAGCGTCGAGCAAGCGCTCGCGATGGTGGAGCGCTTCGACGCGACTCTTCGCGGGCGGGGATGAGCGCGCGCCTCGACAGTGACATAGGCTGTGCCACCGTGAAGGTCAATCGGCTGCCGGACGTGCAACACAGGCCACGCCGCGTGGCGGTGGGCTCCTTCGACGGCGTTCACCTCGGCCACCGCGAGGTGATCCGCGGCTCCGACAGCGTGCTGACCTTCGACCCGCACCCCTCGGCAGTCGTGGCGCCGCAGCATACCCCGAAGCTACTCACCGACCTGCAAGCCAAGGCGGAGCTGATCGAGGCGCTCGGGGTGCAGGAGCTGATCGTGATCCCTTTCGACACCGCCTTTGCCAAGCGCAGCGCAAAGGAGTTCATCGACGACGTGCTCGTAGGGGCGCTGGAGGCGACATATGTGTCGGTGGGGGAGAACTTCCGCTTCGGCAACCGTGCCAAGGGCGACCCGCGGATGCTCTCCGAAGACGAGCGCTTCTCAACGCGTGTCACCCCGCTGCTGGAGGTGGATGGTGAGATCGTCTCCTCCAGTCACATCCGGGGGCTGGTGCTCGCCGGCGAGGTCGACCAGGCCACGCGTTTCCTCGGCGCTCCCTTCCAGTTGCGCGGCGAGGTGGTACACGGCGATGAGCGAGGTCGTGAGCTGGGCTTCCCGACCGCCAATCTGATCCCCGATGACGCGCTCGTGTGCCCCGGTCACGGCGTGTACGCGTGTCTTGCCGATGGGCGTCCGGCGGCGGTGAACATCGGTGTGCGCCCTACGTTCGACACCGGCCGCGGGGAGTTGATCGAGGCGTACATACTCGATTTCGAGGGCGACCTCTACGGGCGCGAGCTGCGCCTGGACTTCCTCTCGCGCCTGCGCGGCGAGCGGCGCTTTCAGTCGGCGGAGGAGTCGTCGAGCAGATGCACCGCGACGTCGAGAAGACACGCGAGATCGTCGTTGCCGGCACTCCCGAGCAGGGCGCCAAGCCCACAGGCTGCTAGCCTGTGCGACCGCTATGACGATTACCACAGAGCGCAAGCGTGAGATCGCCGCCAAGTTCGGCTCGAGCGAGCACGACACCGGCAACACCAAGGTCCAGGTGGCACTGCTGACCGAGCGCATCAACCACCTCACCGAGCACCTGCGCGAGCAGAGCAAGGATCACCATTCGCGTCGCGGGCTGTTGATGCTCGTGGGGCAGCGTCGCCGCTTCCTCGACTACCTGCAGCGCAGGGATCTCGAGGGCTACCGCGCTCTCATCGAGGAGCTCGGCCTCCGCAAGTAGGCTGGGAGAGCCGATGACCTGTGCGGAACTGTGTCCTCGGTCGCTTGTGTGCAGAGCACACTGCGCTCTCTGCGTCCTTGTTCCGCTTGATCCTCGACCCTCCCAGCGGCATCAGGGAGAAACACGATGAGCGCCACCGATTCGGCTTCCACGGTGCTGGCCCCTGGGACGAAGGTTCCCGAGTTCAAGCTCGTCACCGAAAGCGGCGAGGACTTCACCGCGGCCGATCTGCTGGGCAAGAAGACCGTGCTGGTGTTCTACCCGTTCGCGTTCAGCCCGGTGTGCACCGACCAGCTGCAGGTCTATGACAAGTCGCTGACAGAGATCACCGCCGACGGTGCCGACATCTACGGCGTCTCCTGCGATTCGAGCTGGGCACAGAAAGCGTTTCGCGAGAAGCTCGGCGTAAGCATCCCGCAGCTCTCCGACTTCGAGCCGAAGGGGGCGGCCTGCGCCGCATTCGGCGTGCTCCATCCAGGCGGGTTTCCCCAACGCGCGCTCATGATCGTCGGCCCGGATGGCGTCGTGGGTTGGAGCTACCAGGCGCCTTCGCCGGCGGACCTTCCACCCGTTCGAATGATCCTTGGCGGACTGAAGAACGTCTAGCGTCCGCTAAGCTCCACACGTTCGGATAAAAGGATAAAAAGAAAACGGCTCCGCCGACCGACGGGTGGAGAGGGAAGGTAGTTCAATATGAGCAGCAACGCCGTTACACGGGTCTCCGTGGAGATCGCGGGTAGTGAGATCTCGTTCGAGACCGGCAGGATGGCCAAGCAGGCCTCCGGCGCAGTGGTCGTCCGCCAGGGCGACACGATGGTTCTCTCCACAGCGACGGCCGGCGGCCAGCGCGACGTGGATTTCCTGCCCTTGACGGTTGACGTCGAGGAGCGGATGTACTCCGCCGGGAAGATCCCCGGCTCGTTCTTCAAGCGCGAGGGGCGCTCCGGCGAGAAGGCGACGCTGACGGCGCGCATGATCGACCGCCCGCTGCGCCCGCTGTTCACCAAGGGCTGGAACTACGAGACCCATCTCGTGGCGATCCCGATCTCGGTGGACCACGTCAACCCTTATGACATCCTCGCGATGAACGGCGCCTCCGCGGCGCTGATGATCTCAAACGTCCCGTTCGCCGGCCCGGTGGGCGCGGTGCGGATCGGCAAGATCGACGGCAACTTCGTCGTGAACCCGCCCGAGGAGGATCTGCTCGAGAGCTCTGACCTCGACCTTGTGGTCGCTGGCTCTGAGGACGCGATCCTGATGGTGGAGGCCGGCGCGAACGAGATCTCAGAGGCCGAGATCCTCGATGCGCTTGACATCGCGCACGGCGCGATCAAGAAGATCTGCGCACTTCAGCACGAGCTCGCCGAGAAGGTGGGCAAGGAGAAGACCCCGATCACGGCGCCCAGCGTCGATCCTGAGCTGCTCGCGAAAGTGAAGGCTTCACACGGCGCGGCGCTTGACGAGGCCACGCAGGTCGAGGACAAGCTCGAGCGCCAGGACGCGTGCAAGGCAGTGGAGGGCTCGATCCTCGAGCAGTACGGCGCCGCCGCATCCGAGGGCGCGGGCGATGAGGAGCAGAAGGCCGCCAAGGAGCGTCGCGCACAGGCACAGCTAGCGTTCGACAAGCTCGAGAAGGCGATCATCCGCGAGCGCATCGCGGTGCACAAGAAGCGCCCCGACGGTCGTGCGGAGGATGAGATCCGCGACATCACGATCGAAGTGGGCGTCACGCCCCGTACGCATGGCTCCGCTCTGTTCACCCGTGGACAGACCCAGGCGCTGAGCGCGGCCGCACTCGGGACGCTCAAGGAGGAGATGCGCCTCGACACGCTGGGGCTGCAGACCAAGAAGTACTACTTCCACCACTACAACTTCCCGCCGTTCTCGGTGGGTGAGGCGGGGCGTCTCGGCCCCAAGCGCCGCGACATCGGCCACGGCGCGCTCGCAGAGCGCGCGCTCGTGCCGGTGATCCCCTCGATCGAGGAGTTCCCCTACACGATCCGCGTCGTCTCGGACATCTTCGAGTCCAATGGGTCTTCCTCGATGGCCTCGGTGTGCGGCTCCTCGCTGTCGTTGATGGACGCGGGCGTGCCGATCAAGCGCCCGGTGGCGGGTATCGCGATGGGGTTGATCAAGGAGGGCGACGACTACATCGTGCTCACCGACATCGCGGGCGTGGAGGACCACCTCGGGGACATGGACTTCAAGGTGGCTGGCACCGAGCAGGGCATCACGGCGCTGCAGATGGACATCAAGATCTCAGGTGTCACGTTTGAGATCCTCAAAGACGCGCTGACCCAAGCGCACAAGGCGCGCACGTTCATCCTCGGCAAGATGGCCGAGACGATCGAGGGCCCGCGCGAGCAGCTCTCCGAGCACGCTCCGCGCATCCAGACGATCCAGATCGACCCGTCACAGATCGGCATGCTGATCGGCAAGGGTGGCGAAACGATCCGCGGGCTGTCGGAGGAGTTCGAGTCGCAGATCGACGTGAACGACGAGGGGCAGGTGCTCGTGTATTCCGCCAACGGCACGCTCGGCGATGCCCTGGTGGAGCGCATCCGCACGATGATGAAGGAGGTCGAGGTCGGCGACGAATTCGCCGGGAAGGTCGTCAAGACCACCACCTTCGGCGCGTTCGTGGAGCTCTCCAAGGGCACCGACGGGCTGCTGCACATCTCGAATGTGTCCCCCGGACAGCGCGTGGACACCGTCGAGGACGTGCTCAACAAGGGCGATGAGATCAACGTGCGCGTGGTCGAGGTCGACCGTGAGCGCGGGCGCATCGGCCTGCGCCTCGCCGAGGACCCGGAGGTCGCCGGCAAGAGCGTGGAAGAGCTCGCCGCGGTCGGCTCCGGCGGTGGTGGCGGCGGTGGAAGTCGCCCCCCACGCGACGGGGGCGGACGCAACGGCCGCGAGGGTAGGCCTCCACGCAGCGGAGACCGCGGCTCGGGTCGCCCGCGCCACGGCGGGCGCGACCGCGACTAAGGCCTTCGCGGGCCACAGGTTGCCTCAACACCGGATAACCACGCTGGAGAACGGCGTGCGAGTGATCACCGAGCGTATGCAGAACGTGCGCTCGGTGGCGCTCGGCTTCTGGATCGGAACCGGCTCGGCAATGGAGTCAGACGATCAAGCGGGGCTCTCGCACCTACTCGAGCACATGCTGTTCCGCGGGACCGACAGCTACCGCTCGGAGGAGATCGACCAGATCTTCGACGCGATGGGTGCGGAGATCAACGCAGGCACAGATCGTGAAACCACATCGTTGTACACGCGGGTGCTGGACCGCCACCTCGAGCGCGCCCTGCATGTGATGGGGGAGATGCTGTGGAAGCCGCGCTTTGAAGACCTCGCGGCCGAGCGCGAGGTGGTGCTGGAGGAGATCGCGATGTACGAAGACGATCCTCAGGACAGAGTGTTCGACGTGCTCGGCGAGGCCGTGTTCGGAGATCACCCGCTGGGACGCGCGGTGATTGGACGCGCAGAGGTCGTGCGGAAGGTCGAGCTGGAGGGTCTGCGTGCCTTCCACGCAGAGCACTACCGCTTGCCGAGCATTGTGGTCGCCGCGGCCGGCTCAGTCGAGCACGACGAGCTCGTGAGAATGGTGCGAGACGCCACCCCGTCCAGCTCGCTGAGCGCCACCTCAAAGACGCCGCAGATCGACGCCGACGGGGACGGGTGGGACACTCATTTCAAGCGGCGGGTGCGATTCCTGCGCAAGGACACCGAGCAGTACCACGTGTGTCTTGGTGGGCGTGGACTCGCTCGCCACGACGAGCGGCGCTTCGCGCTGCGCGTGATGGAAGGCGTGCTCGGGGGCACGTCCTCCTCGCGTCTCTTCCAAGAGGTGCGCGAGAAGCGCGGCCTTGCGTACTCGGTGTTCTCCTTCTCCAACCTGCACGCGCACACCGGCGAGATTGGCCTGTATGTGGGCACGCGTCCGGACAACCTCGCCGAGGCGATCGCGACGATCGCAAGCGAGCTCGAGCGCTTCGTGGAGGACCCCGCCTCAGAGCAGGAGCTGACCCGCTCGCGCGAGAATGTGAAGGGGCGCGTGGTGCTCTCGCTCGAGTCCACCGCGGCGCGGATGAGTCGGCTTGGATCCTCGGTGCTCAGCGAGCTGCCGATCCTATCGGTGGATGAGATCATCGATCGGATCGACGCCGTGCAGCTCTCCGATCTGCGCGAGTTGGCAGGCGAGCTGTTCGCGTGCGAGCGGCTGTCGGTGGCGGGTGTTGGATCGGATAAGGGCACGTTCGATGAGGCGCTGAGACCTCTCGAGGGTGTGGCGTCGTGATTGCCGTCGCGGTCTCCGGCGCGGCCGGGAGGATGGGCCAGACTGTGTGCGCCGCCGTGGAGGGCGCCACGGATATGGAGCTCGTGGGTAGGGCCGACCCAGCGCTGCAGAGCACTCTGGAGCAGGTGCTGTCCGAGTGCGGGCCTGAGGTCGTGGTGGACTTCAGCCGTCCAGACACCGCGCTTGCAAACGCGCTCGCATGCGTGCGGGCCGGCGTGCACGTGGTCATCGGAACGACCGGCTTTGACCTCGACGCGCTTCGCGAGCAAGCACTTGCGATCTCCGAGGAGCTCCCCTGGCGCCACCGGGAACATCTTCATGGCGCCCAACTTCGCTATCGGGGCGGTATTGATGCTGCGCTTCGCCGCGGAGGCCGCGAAGCACATGCCCAAGGCCGAGATCGTTGAGCTGCACCACGATGGCAAGCTGGATGCGCCCAGCGGCACCGCGGCGCGCACCGCGCAGCTGATGGCCGAAGCTTCCGGCGGCGAGGCGCCTGTGATCCACTCCGTGCGCCTGCCGGGGTTGGTGGCAAACCAGGAGGTGATCCTCGGCGACGTGGGGCAGACGCTCACCATTCGCCACGACACGACCGGCCGTGAGTCGTTCATGCCGGGAGTGCTGCTGGCGATTCGTATTGTGCGAACGCTGGAGAGCTCGCCGACGGTCGGACTCGAGCATCTTCTCTTCCAGGACCGGTGAAGAAGCACTGTGTTGCCGACCAGAGTGGAATACTGCACACGATGAGCGGCTTGGGCACGATTCTCACGGCGATCGTCACGCCTTTCGACGAGCAGGGTCGGGTTGACGAGGAGTCGTTCGTCGCGCTGATGGCTCATCTCGCCGAGCATGGCTCAGAGGGCTTTGTCGTGTGCGGCACCACGGGTGAGGCGGCGACGCTGACCGACGAGGAACACCTCGGCGTAATCGGTCTCGCGGTACGGGAGCGTCCGGCCGGCACCACGATCGTGGGCGGCACCGGCTCAAACGACACGCGCCACGCGGTACACCTGACCGAGGCGGCCACCAAGCTCGGCGTGGACGCGACGCTGAGCGTGACCCCCTACTACAACAAGCCGAGTCCGCGCGGAATCGTGGCCCACTACGAAGAGGTAGCGAGGGCCACCGACAGGCCGATCCTGCTCTACAACATTCCCGGGCGCACCGCTGTGAACATGGGCCCCGAGCTGCTCGCGCGCCTCGCCCAGCTCGAGCACGTGGATGGCGTGAAGCAGTCGAATGACGATGAGCTGCAGCTGATCGACGGGCTCGAGCTGTACACCGGCAACGACCCGAGTTTCGCGCGCACGCTCGATATCGGCGGCGCGGGGGCCATCAGCGTCGCCAGCCACATCGTGGGCGAGGAGATGCGTCGCATGGTCGAGGAGCCCGAGCACCGCGCCGAGATCGACGCGAGCTTGCAGGACGTATACGCGACACTGTTCATGACCGCCAGCCCGACATGCACGAAGGCGGCGCTCAACATGCTCGGCCACAAAGTCGGCGGGTTGCGCCTACCCCTGATCGAGGCCGACGACGAGGAGTTGGCGGCGATTCGGGACATGCTCGTTCGCCACGGCCTACCGATCGCAGATCGGCCAGCGAGCGCGCCCGCGTGAGCGCACTGCGCGTCCTGCCCCTCGGTGGACTGGGGGAGATAGGCAAGAATATGACCGTCGTCGAGTACGACGGACGGATCGTCGTGGTAGACGTCGGCCTGCGCTTCCCGACGCCCGAGATGGTCGGAATCGACTTGGTGCTGCCCGACTTCTCATACCTGCGTGAGCGTGCGCAGGACATTGAGGCGATCGTCGTCACTCACGGCCACGAGGATCATCTCGGTGCGCTGCCTTGGGTGATCCGCGAGCTGGGCGTGCACAATGCGCCTCCGGTGTACGGAGGCGCGCTGACGATCGCGATGGCGCGCTCCAAGCTCGAAGAGCACAAGCTGCGTGACGTCGATCTCAACGACGTGTCGGCCGGCGAGATGCTCGACCTGGGTCCGTTCTCGCTTGAGATGATCCACATGACCCACTCGATCCCCGACGCCAGCGCGGTGGCGCTCGGCACCGATCTCGGGACTGTGCTCGTCACCGGCGACTACAAGTTCGACCAAACGCCTGTCGACGGGCTACCCGCCGATGTCTCACGTCTCGCGGAACTTGGCCGCGAGGGGGTGCTGCTGCTGTGCGGTGACTCCACCAACGTCGATCGCCCGGGATTCTCACCGTCGGAGTCACTCGTGGGGCCACACCTGGAGGAGGCGTTCGCGCGTTGCGAGGGGCGGATCGTGGTGACTAGTTTCGCCTCGAACATCCACCGGGTGCAGCAGGTGATCGACGCCGCCGCCGCGTTGGGGCGCAAGGTCTCCTTGGTGGGTCGCTCGATGCGCAAGAACGTTGGCATCGGGCGCACGCTCGGCCACGTGGAGGTGCCCGAAGGGATCCTCGTGGGCACCCGTGAGATCGAAAACTTCCCCGACGAGCGGATGGTGATCATCTCGACCGGCTCCCAGGGCGAGCCACTGTCGGCGCTGCGGCGGATGGCCTACCGCGACCATCCCCAGGTGAAGCTGCGCCACGGCGACACGGTCGTGTTCTCGGCGACGCCTGTGCCCGGCAACGAGCGCGCGGTCAACGAGACGATCGACCGGCTCTACCACATCGGCTGTGACGTGGTGACTGCACAGGACGCGCCGGTGCACGCCTCCGGGCACGGCTACGCGGAGGAGGTCAAGCTGATGCTCAACCTCACCAAACCGCGCTACGTGATGCCGTTTCACGGCGACTACAAGCGGTTGCGGCTACACGCCCAACTGGCTGAAGCGGTGGGCATCGAGCCCGAGGACATCTTCCAGGGCGAGAACGGGCTGCCCCTGGACGTCGACGAGCGCGGGGCGCGCTTCAAAGAGCACGAGCAGTCGGGGATGGTGTTCGTCGACGGCGTGGAGATCGGCGACATGGCCGATGTCGCACTGCGCGACCGGCGGATGCTCTCCGCGGACGGCATCTTCATAGTGGTCGTGACGATCGCCGAGCAGGACGGGCGCTCGGTGGCCGATCCCGAGGTGATCTTCCGTGGTGTGCCGTTCCTGGACGAGGCCGGCGAGCTGGTCGAGGAGATCCGTACGACCGTCGAGGCCACGCTCGCCCGGGCCGCCGGGGAGGAGATCCGCGAGGTGGACCTGCTGCAGCAGATGCTGCACGACGATCTCGCGGGGCTAGTCTACGATCGCCTGCGCCGTCGTCCTATGGTGCTGCCCGTCGTCGTCGAGGTTTAGAGCCTCCTCACCACCAGCAGGCAGCGTCACGACGAAGCGTGCGCCGGGGCGCTCTGCTCCAGGGTGTGTCTGCTCGAGCGTGACCGATCCACCATGAGACTCGGCAACCGCCTGGACTATCGCGAGGCCGAGACCGAACGAGCCGCCGCGGTCGCCGGCGCCGCGCACAAAGCGCTCGAACAGGGTGGAGATGAGACCCTTTGGCACACCCGGGCCGTCGTCCTCCACGATCAAATGTGCCTCGCCAATGGGAGTCGCCTCGGTTGATACGCGGATCTCGGTGCCAGGCGGGGTGTGGCGCAGGGCGTTCTCGATCAGGTTGATCGTGAGCCGGTGCAGCTCGTCACGCGAGGCCTGCACGACGACCGGGCGCACATCGAGGGAAATCTCGTGCTCGGTGCTGACGGGTCCAAGCTCGGCTGCCGCCTCCACGACGATCTGTGCCAGATCGCATGGCTCGCGGCGCACGACGCGACCAACGTCGGTGCGAGCAAGCAGCAGTAGGTCGGCCACAAGACGGCGCATGCGCCTGGAGGAACGCAGCGCGGAGTGTGCAGCGTCAGCCTCTTCGCCGTGCAGCGATTCCGCGAGCAGCTCAAGGTTCGCGAGCACGCTGGTGAGCGGTGTGCGCAGCTCGTGCGATGCGTCGGCCACGAACTGGCGCTGGCGGGCGAGTGTCGCCTCGGTCTCAGCGTGGGCGGTGTCAAGCTCACGCAACATCCCGCCGAGCGTGCGTGCGAGCTCTGAGACCTCATCTTCGGCGAGCGGCTCGGGCATGCTGCGGCTGGGGTCGCGTGTGCGCGCGATCTCCGCCGCGGTACTCGTCAGCTCGGCTATCGGCGCCATTGCACGCCGCGCAATCGTCACCCCGGCAAGCAGCGCGAGCCCACTGCCGGCGAGCACGCCCAGCAGGAGCAACAACTCGACGCGAGCGATCGTTGAGTCCAGGTCCGACAGTCGTCGCCCATATTGGACGATGACCACGCCGCCCGCTGGCCCGACGAGCGGGACAGGCTTGGTGTAGACACGATAGCCGTCAACGTTGGCTTCATTGGCGAGTCCCAGTTCGGGCGCGCCGGTGGTGCGCACGAGCGGCTTCCCGGATTCGCTGAGAATCCGAACCACCGCGTCCTCGGAGGCCGCGAATCTGTTGAGGTTGGGCGGGTTGACGACCTTCAACTGGAACCCCTGGATGTAGTTGCCCGTAACTTCGATCTGCAGCAGCCCGGCCAGGTTCTCCGCGGACACGGCGACTTCGCGGTTGAAGTCGGAGCGGATGCGATGGACGGTGACCGATCCGACGACGAGCGCGAACGCGCACAGGATCGTGAATGTCAGCAGCGCCGAGACGCCGGCCAGCCGAACGCGGATCGGCTGGCGGTCGAATATCGCGGATATGCGCGATCCGAAACGCGTGAGCGACGAGCGTGTGCGCACGAGCAGCTGACTATGCGCGGAGAACGTATCCGGCTCCCCGGATCGTGTGCAACAGGCGCGGCTCTCCCTCAGCCTCGAGCTTGCGGCGCAGGTTGGAGACGAATACCTCGATCGTGTTGGTCGTCGAGAAGGGGTCATAGCCCCATACCTCATCGAGTAGGCGCTGACGGGAGATGACGATGCGCTCGTTGCGCATCAGGTACTCGAGCAACTCGAACTCACGCTGGGTCAGCTCTATCGCGCGCTCGCCGCGTGTGATTTCGTGCGTGTCGACGTTCAGCGAGAGATCTCCTACTCGCAGTGGCGCCGAGCCGCGAGGGGGGCGACGGCGCAACAGTGCCCGCATGCGGGCCAACAGCTCTTGACGCTCGAACGGCTTGACCAGGTAGTCGTCTGCCCCGGCGTCGAGCCCCTCCACGCGCGACTCCAGCGCATCGCGGGCGGTGAGGATCAAGATCGGCACGTCGTCGTCGTCGCGCAGCCGCTTGGCTACCTCGATCCCGTCGATCTCCGGCAGCCCGAGGTCGAGGATCACCAGATCGGGCGCGAACGTGCGACCGTGCTCGATCGCCGCGGCACCGTCGGCGGCGGCTCGCACCTCATAGCCCTCCATGCGCAGCGAGCGTTGCAGGGCCTGGGCGATGTCCTCGTCATCCTCGACGACGAGCACTCGGGGGGGGCGGGTGAAATCGCTCATGTCAGTCAAAGTATGTAGCGCTTTGCACTAAAGCGATGGTAAGGGGTAGGCAGGTTCTCGCACCTCGGCGTCGAAGCCCGCGCTGATGACTCCTACCCGCAAGAGCGCGAAGCGTCAGCCCGCGCGCCGCAAGCCGGCGCGACGGACAGCAAGCTCGAGCGCTCGCTCTCGTGCGCGACGCGGGGGACGTCGCGGCTCCGCGAGCCTGTTCGGTGGCTTCTCATTTCGGTTGCCCGTGCTCGATCAGAGCCAGCGCGACATCCTTGGCTTGGGTCTCGTGGCGCTCGGCGTGTTCATGGGCTTCGTCCTATATGGATCTGAAGGCCCACCCGCCTCCGGCGGACGCGTGGGGCACGGCCTGGCGGTGATGCTCGGCTGGTGCATCGGTGAAGCCCGTTCGCTAGCCCCCGTTGCGCTGATCGTCGGTGGAGGCGCGCTGCTGCTTGCTCAGATGATCCCGGCGCGGCGGCCCCTGCGCACCGGTGGCCTTTGCCTGTTCGCGGCCATCACGCTCGCACTGGCAGCAGGCACAGTCGGCCTCAGCAGTGGAACGCCGGCGCACGGGCTCGCATCGGATCAGTGGCACTCGGCCTTCCTGCAAACCCACGGCGGAATCGTGGGTCAAGCGCTCTACTGGGGCGCCCACCGGCTCGTACAGACGGTGGGCGTGGACATCCTCGTCGTGTTCCTGGCGATCGTCGGCATCGTGTTGCTCACCGGCGCGTCATTGGCTGCTGTATTGCGTGCCACCGGCAACGGTCTTGCCGACACCACACGCGTGCTGCGTGCGCGTGCTGTGGCGCTCGAGCGTGCTTCTCAGGAGATCTTGGATGAGCGCGCGGCGCGCAAGCAACCGCGGACGGCGGGCGCAGATGTCGACTCGATGCAGCCGCCAGACCCATCTCCGGAGGAGCTGATCGTGCGTGCCACGCATGTTGAGGCGCCGTCGGTAGATGGCGCGGCGCCTGGTCACCTCGACGAGGACCCATGGGGTGGCGAGCTCGATGATGAGCAGCGGCCGGAGTCCGACACGTCGTTCGAGGCAGACCCCTCACACGATGAGGACGCGGTCATCGCGGCCGCCGGGGGAGACGGCGCCGAGGAGAGCGAGCTTGGAGAGGAAGGGGCGACTCCCGAGCCGCTTGACGAGTCGATGCTGACGCCGCAGGGCCGTCTGCGCGACGTGGTGACAGATGACCCGAACTTCGTTTGGGAGTTGCCCGCGGCTGACCGGATCCTGACGCGCTCCACCGCGGAGCAGTCGCGCCCTGACACCGCCGGTCAGGAGCGAACCGCGACGAGCCTGGTCGAGGCACTCGGGCATTTCGGGGTGCAGGCGAAGGTGATCGGCACCGTCGCCGGACCCCACATAACGCGCTATGAGCTACGGCTTGCGCCCGGCACCAAGGTTGGAAAGGTCGCCCAGCTCAAGGACGATCTCGCCTATGCGCTGGCCGCCACCGACATCCGGATACTCGCGCCGATCCCGGGTAAGCAGGCCGTGGGGGTCGAGGTGCCCAACGCCAAGCGCCGCATGGTGCGCCTGGGCGATGTGTTCCAGCAACCCCCCAAGGATTGGTCGCCGCTTACCGTGTGGCTTGGCAAGGACGTCGCCGGCAAGGCGATCGGGGCGGATCTGGCGAAGATGCCTCACCTGCTGGTCGCCGGGACCACCGGGGCGGGAAAGTCGGGAGCGATCAACGCGATGCTGTGCAGCGTCCTGTTGCGCGCCTCCCCACACGAGCTGCGACTGGTGCTGGTGGACCCCAAGCAGGTGGAGCTCAACCACTACGAGTCGATCCCGCACCTTTTGACGCCGGTGATCACGAGCCCGCGTATGGCGGCTAACGCGCTACAGAACCTGGTGCGCGAGATGGAGCAGCGCTACGGGATCATGTCGCTGGCACGCACACGCAGCCTGGTTGAGCTCAACAAGGCGCGCGAGCTGCGCGACGAAGCGCCGCTGCCCTACATCCTGTGCGTGATCGACGAGCTCGCGGATCTGATGATGGTCGCGCCGGCCGATGTGGAGGACTCGATCATCCGTCTTGCGCAGAAGGCACGCGCGGTGGGGATCCACCTTGTGCTTGCCACCCAGAGCCCACGCGTGGACGTGATCACCGGAATGATCAAGGCGAACGTGCCTTCGAGGATCGCGTTCTCGGTCTCAAGTCAGACCGATTCGCGCGTGATCCTCGACCAGAACGGCGCCGAGTCGCTGCTGGGGCAAGGGGACATGCTGTTCAGTCCGGTCGGCTCCTCGCGGCTGCAGCGCATCCAAGGGGCCTATATAGACGAGGCTCAGATCGCGAAGCTGACCGACCTGTGGCGCCGCCAGGGCGAGCCGGAGCTGCGCGAGGAGCTGCTCGAGGAGGTCGAGCCGCAGGAGCCCGAGGGAGGTGCCCCGGACGAGTTCGATCCCGACGAGGATCCGCTGCTGCGAGACGCGATCATGCTGGTGGCGGAAATGCAGACGGCGTCGACCTCCATGCTGCAGAGGCGTTTGCGGCTGGGCTACACACGTGCGGGTAGGCTGATCGACATGCTCGAGCGCCGCGGCGTGATCTCTGGCTATGAGGGCTCCAAGCCACGGCAGGTGTTGATTGGAGAGGGTGACGTGCAGCGGGTGCTCGCCATGCTCGGTGAATCCGGCGGCGCCGAGGCTGTTGACCAGTCGTCCCCCGTCGGCAGCTGAGTGAGTCCATGAGACACGCAAATCATCCCATTTTGTGGAATCGTACTGGTCTGCCATCCGGTATGAGCCTTCTGCCAATCCTTCTGCCAATAACACTTCTGTTGGCCACAGTCACTAGCCTGTTGCGCTGAGATGACAGAGATCGGAGCGACACTGCGGGAGGCACGTATGCGTGCCCGCATCGACGTGTCCGAGATAGAGGCTCAGACGAAGATCCGTGCGAAGTACCTGCGGGCCTTGGAGAACGAGGAGTGGAATCTGCTTCCCGGACCCACATTCGTGCGTAGCTTCCTGCGCACGTATGCCCAGGCTCTGGGTCTCGACGACAAGGCGCTCGTGGATGAGTACCGCTTGCGCTATGAGCAGCCGAGCGAGGTGGAGCGCCAGCCGGTCGTCTCCACGCCACGCCGAACGCGTGCGCGTCCAACCCAGGGCGCCAACGGTCCATCCCGTGGTTACGTGATCGCGATAGGAGTGATCGGCGTGGTGATTGTGCTGTTGGTGGTGGGTCTGCTATCGGGCAAAGGCAGTAGCTCCTCTCCGCCGTTGAGCAGCTCGAGCACCCACGATGCCAACGGGTCCAAGCACGGGACGTCGAGCACCACGCGATCAACCGGTACGCAACCGGTGAGCACGACTGCGCGTGTGGCTCTCTCCTTGCGACCCTCGGCACCCGTGTACGTGTGCCTGATCGGCGACGGCGGTCAGAAGCGGATCCCTGGATTGATAATCCAGCCCCCCTACACGCCCGTGACCTACCACGCCACACGCTTTGAGATCACACTCGGCAACAACTCGGTGACGATGTACGTCGACGGCAAGCCCATGACTGTGCCGGCGTCGTCCTCGGCGATCGGTTACTCGATCACGAGCAGTGGCCGTCACACGCTTGCGGCAAGCCAGCAGCCGACTTGTAAATGACACCCAATTCGCCCCGCGCCGCCCGCGCAGGCATCCTCGTCACCGGTACCGAGGTGCTGACGGGTAGGGTTCGCGACCGCAACGGCCCGTGGCTCTCAGACAGGCTGTTCGAGCTGGGGGTTGACCTGGCCCACACCATGATCGTCGGTGACCGTCCCGCGGACTTGGAGGCGGCTCTGGGGTTCATGGCGCGTGAGGGCCTCGACGTCGTGCTTACAAGCGGGGGCCTGGGACCGACCGCCGATGATCTGACCGCTGAGGTCGTGGGCGGCTTCCAAGGTCGGGAGATGGTGCTAGACGAGGCGCTGGAGGGTCGGATCGCCGAGATCTTGCGTCCGCTCGCGGCGCGCTACCCAGATCTCGATCGCGACGCGATCGCGGTGGGCAACCGCAAGCAGGCGACGATTCCACGTGGCGCGAGCGTGCTCGAGCCGGTTGGCACGGCCCCGGGCCTGGTGGTGGCGCCGGCGGCGGGGCGTGACGGACCGTCGATCGTCGTGCTGCCCGGCCCGCCGCGTGAGCTGCAGCCGATGTGGCATCAGGCGGTTGCCACGCAAGCGTGGCGCTCGGCGATCGCGGGAGCACGGGTGTACCGCCAGCAAATGCTGCGCCTGTTCGGGATACCCGAGTCGGAGATCGCCGAGACCCTGCGTCACGCTGAGCACGAGGGGGTGGATCTCAACGCACTGGAGATCACGACGTGCCTGCGCGGAGGGGAGATCGAGATCGTCACTCGCTATGAGCCCGCTGCGCAGGACGCCTACAACGCGTTCGCGCGAATCGTGGCCACACGCCACGCCGACACCCTCTACTCGGTGGACGGCACGACCGTCGACGATCAGGTGGCAACGCTCTTGAGGGGTGGGGAGCAGACGGGTGAGAGCGGGCACACGATTGCCGTAGCCGAGTCGTGTACCGGGGGTTTGCTGCTGGCGCGCTTGACCAATCCGCCGGGTGCCTCGGCGTATGTGCTGGGAGGCGTGGTGGCCTACTCCAACGATGTGAAGAGCCACCAGGTGGGCGTGGAGCAGGAGACGATCGATCGCCACGGTGCGGTCTCCGCGGAGGTGGCTCGCGCGCTGGCCGACGGCGCGCGAGAGCGGCTTGCAGCGGATGTCGGGGTCGGTATAACCGGAATCGCGGGACCAGACGGCGGAAGCGATGAGAAGCCCGTCGGATTGGTGTGGTTGAGCGTGACGGGTCCCGCCGATGTGGCTTTGACACGCTCTGTACGTCTACCGGGAGGGCGGGTTGACGTGCGCGAACGAGCGGTGACGGTCGCGATGCACCTGATCCGTCGCCTGTTGAGCGGCGATCTATAATACGAACAGGTGTTCGGATCTTTCCGTCCGGGGGGACGTCTACCTTTGACGCTCCAACTTCAACCGGAGGAGCAAGACGATGGCCGTGACCGATGAAGAGAAGGCTGCCAAGGCCCGTGACGCCGCGCTTCAAGGGGCGCTCGGTCAGATCGAGCGAGAGTTCGGCAAGGGCTCGGTCATGCGCATGGGCGACGAGGGAGCCCAGGTCCGCTGTGACGCGATCCCGACGGGAGCGCTCTCACTCGACCTGGCCCTAGGCATCGGCGGCGTTCCGCGCGGGCGCATCGTCGAGGTGTTCGGCCCGGAGTCCTCCGGCAAGACCACACTGATCTACCACGTGCTCGCCGAGGCGCAGAAGCTCGGTGGAGTGTGCGCGTTCATCGACGCCGAGCATGCGATGGACCCGCTGTACGCGAAGGAGATCGGCGTGGATATCGATGAGCTGCTTGTCTCCCAGCCCGACTATGGCGAGCAGGCGCTTGAGATCGCCGACATGCTGGTGCGCTCCGGCGCTGTGGACGTCGTCGCGATCGACTCAGTGGCAGCACTCACGCCGCGCGTGGAAGCTCGAGGGCCAGATGGGCGACCAGACCGTGGGCTCGCAAGCGCGGATGATGTCCCAGGCGATGCGCAAGCTCGCGGGCAATCTGAACCGTACTCAGACGCTCTGCATCCTGACCAACCAGATCCGCGAAAAGGTGGGCGTGATGTTCGGCTCGCCGGAGACACAGCCGGGGGGAAGGGCGCTGAAGTTCTACGCCTCTCAGCGCCTTGACATCAGGCGTATCGAGACGCTCAAGGACGGCACCGAGGCAGTGGGAAACCGCGTGCGCGTGAAGGTCGTCAAGAACAAGGTGGCGGCGCCATTCCGTCAGGCCGAGTTCGACATCGAGTTCGGGAAGGGAATCTCCACCTCAGGTTGCCTGGTGGACCTGGGGATCGAGCACAACATCGTGTCGAAGTCGGGCTCGTTCTTCTCCTACGGAAACGAGCGTCTCGGCCAGGGCCGTGCCAATGCGAAGGCCTATCTCGAGGAGAACCCGGCGATCGCCAAGGAGATCGAGCGCAAGATATACGCGGCGCTGGGCATCGACCGCGAGAAAGTCGCCTCCATCGCGGGAGAGACAGCCGACACCCCGTTGGCTGTAGCACCAGAGCCGGCAGACAAGCAGGCTGCATAAAAGCCGCGTAGACCCCGGGCGGTCATTGAGCGGCCGCCCGGTTAACCTGTCGGAGATGAAGCGTTATCACCTGACCACGTTCGGCTGCCAGATGAACGAGCACCTCATGATCTCTGGACGGCGCGATACTGCGTCCTCCCTCCCTCATGTGCCGAGCACACCGCGGTCGGTGCGTCCTTGTCTCGCTTGTCCACAGACCATGAGGGACGCTTGACGATGAAGCGCTATCACCTGACCACGTTCGGCTGCCAGATGAACGAGCACCTCATGATCTCTGGACGGCGCGATACTGCGTCCTCCCTCCCTCGTGTGCCGAGCACACCGCGGTCGGTGCGTCCTTGTCTCGCTTGTCCACAGACCATGAGGGACGCTTGACGATGAAGCGCTATCACCTGACCACGTTCGGCTGCCAGATGAACGAGCATGACTCCGAGCGGATGAAGGGGATGCTCGATTCGCTTGGCTACGACGAGGTCGCCGAGCGTGGCGAGGCGGACCTGATCCTGTTCAACACGTGCTCGATTCGCGAGAGCGCCGACAGCCGCTTCGTGGCACACCTCGGCGAGGCCAAGCGACTGAAGCGCGAACAGCCAGACCGCGTCGTGGGGGTTGGGGGGTGCTGGGCGCAGTCGGTGAAGGAGGAAGTGTTCGAGCGCTTCCCGTTCGTGGATGTGGCATTCGGACCCGGGCAGACCCACAAGCTCGCAGAGTTCCTCACCAGCGAGTCGTTGACCGCGCAGGGCTACTTCGAGTTCGAGGGCTTCACCGGGCATCTGCCGGCCAAGCGCACGCGTCCGTTCCAGGGGTGGCTGCAGATCAGTGTGGGGTGCAACTGCCGTTGCTCCTACTGCATCGTCCCTTCCACGCGTGGGCGAGAGGTGTCGCGCCCGCTCGAGGAGCTCGTGAGGGAAGTGCAGGCGATGGCGCGCGAAGGCGTGCGCGAGATCACGTTGTTGGGCCAGAACGTGAACTCCTACGGACGCGATCTGCCTGCTCGCGTCCCTCATGGTGTGACCCATGACGGAGTGCCTGCCCTCCGCGTGCGCTCTGGGCATGACAAGCCAGAGCGTGCGCTCTCCACCGGGGCTCGCCCCAACGGCAAACGGACGTTTGCGGAGTTGTTGCACGCACTTGACGCGATCGAAGGGATCGAGCGAATCCGCTACACGAGCCCTCATCCGAAGGATATGCGCGAGGACGTCATCCGCGCGCATGCAGAGCTGGCGAGCGTGTGCGAGCACGTGCACCTGCCGCTGCAATCTGGCTCCAGCCGCATCCTGAAGGCGATGCGGCGCACCTACGACCGCGAGCGCTACCTGGACCGGGTGGCGCTGATCCGCGAGCACGTGCCGGACATGGCGCTGACGACCGACATCATCGTGGGCTTCCCGGGGGAGACCGAGGGGGACTTCGAGCAGACTCTGCAAATCGCGGAGCAGGTTGGCTACGACGGAGCGTTCACGTTCTTGTTCTCCCCGAGACGGCACACCGAGGCAGCGGAGATGACCGAGGGGATCGTGCCTCACCCCGTGAAGGTCGCCCGCATGGAGCGCCTCCTGGAGATCGTGCAGCGCCGCGCACACGAGCGCGCGCAGCGCTTCGTGGGCCGAACGCTGGAGGTACTGGTCGAAGGCCCATCGCGCACCGATCCCGAGCGCATGCGCGGACGCACCCGCCACAACAAGGTCGTCAACTTCACGGGACTGGCTGCACCGGGGGAGCTGACACGAGTTGAGATAACTGCCGCCACAAGCCAAACGCTCTCAGGCGAAGAGAGCCTCGTGGCACGCGCCGCGGGCTGAGCGCAACGGGCGAGCAGCGGCCGTGCGTAGCGACGGCGGCAGATCGTACGTTTTGCGAGGGTTACGGTTGCGAGGGTTAGCGATGGTGATGGTTAGCGAGTGCGACGGTCGCCGAGGGCAGCGGGCTCCGGGCAACGAGCTCCTGGCAACGAGCCATGACTGCGGGCCTCCTCCCGGACGGTGGTGACATGCCGCCCGGGAGGCTCTATTCGTGCCCGCTGTCGAGAGGGTGCGGAACTACTGGTAGGTCGCCCCGGCGGGAGAAACGCCTTCATAGGCCGCCCCCGAATTCGAGCCTGAGCCCGATTCAGAGCTTGAGCCGCTCTTACCGCCCATGTTGGGACACGGATGGCCACTACCCCCACCTTGTGAGCGCGAACCCTGAGGTGTCGCGGTGTTGGGTGTCGTGGCACTCGGAGTCGTGGTCGACGACGTCGTTGTGGACTGGGTACTCGTCGACGCGCTGGGCGCCGCCGCCGCGCCGGCGATACCCGCCACCGCGCCGCCAGTCGCAAGAGCCGCCACGACTATGCCTGTCCGAATGATGCTTGCCCTGCTCATACGCGAACCTCCGATGATCGCTGGTGTGCTGACGCAAACCATGCTGGAGCATGCCCTTAAGCGGAGTCGAACGCGGACCTAAGCAATACCGAAGGGGACTGTAGGAAGGCTCTTACGATGCTCAAGAGCCTTGCGGAACTCCGTGCGAGGCTGCCCGAGATCGACGCACGTCCGATTCGCAAGCCAGACAAGGCCACCAAGCCATGGCAAGAGCCATCAACCCATGACTGCCGAGCGCACGCGGGAGACAGAACGTGCCCGATCGGCAATCAAGCTGGTCTACCGGTCGACCAGCACGGCCTGTCGAGTCGCTAGTGCTTGGAGCGTTGGCTAGCGGCCAACTGGTGGGCGATCTTCTCGCCACCGGTCATGCGGGTGACTCTTGCGGAAAACTCGGGCGCTATCCCAGTGAACGTGGAACCCAGACGTAGCGAGACTGGCGCGACGTCGACCTCGCCACGGTTGCGCTCGATCGCTCCCACGACTCCCCTGGCCACGTCTTCGGGACTGCGAGTGCCGACCCCTCTAGGCAGCTCCACGCCCGCTTCGGCGAACATTCCAGCATCGCGGATGAAGCCCGGGAAGACCGCCGAGACACCCACCCCGGCGCTGTGCAGCTCCGCGCGCATCGCCATCGCAAAGCCGCGCAGGCCGAACTTGGTGGCGTTGTAAATCGAGCTGCCGGCCGTGCCCGCCTTGCCCGACAGCGATGACATGAACAGCAGATGCCCGCGACCGCGCTCTACCATCCCCGGCGCCAGCGCGTGTGCTAGTGCGATCGGCGCACGCAGGTTCACATCAAGCGCACTGTCGATTTGATCGAGCGTGAAGGAGTCGAGCATGCCATTGGCCGACAGCGCCGCGTTCGCCACGAGAATGTCGATCTTCCCGGCCTCCGCCAGCAGACGCTCCAACTCCGCCGGATCGCCAAGATCGCAGCTCAGCGCACGAGCACCGAGCTCGGAGGCAAGTGGCTCCAGCACGTCGGCCCTACGGCCCGTGAGGATCAGTTGAGCGCCCTTACCCGAAAGGGCCCGCGCGATCGCTTGGCCCAGCCCGCCGGTGGCACCCGTCAGCAGTACGGTGGAACCGGATATCTCCATCAGCTGCAAGCCTACGCGAATGGCCGCCCGTCTGCATTTGATCGCTCTGTTTGGGCCGACTGGTGTCGGCAAGACCGCGGTCGCCGTGTCACTCGCGCAAAGACTGCGCGCATACGGAGAGCGACCGGTGGCCATATCGGCCGATGCGCTACAGGTCTACAAGGGTCTCGACACGCTCACCGGCGTCGCGGCCTCCGCACAGCGGGCCGAGTTGGAGCACCGGCTGGTGTCGTTTCTACCCGTCGACGCGAGCTTCAGTGTGGGGCAGTACGCGCAGCTCGCACACGCGGAGATCGACGGGGCGCTTGCAGAAGGGCGCCGCCCGATAGTCGTGGGCGGTACCGGCCTGTACCTGCGCGCCGCACTCACCGATCTGCGCCTGCGTCCGCCACCCCCGGAGGGAGCGCGGGAGCGCTGGATGGCGGAGCTAGAGATCTACGGCGCTCCCGCCCTGCACGCGCGGCTGGCGGCTCGTGCTTCGTGGGCCGCGCGGGAGATCGACCCCAATGATCGCCAACGCATCGTACGCTCGCTGGAGCTGCTCGACGCCGGAGAAGCTCGAGCAGCCAAATGGGCCCTCTCAGCTGTGGACAGAGGAGGTCAGGCAGCCCACACAGCTGGTCGGGCTCGTGCTGGAGCGCGAGGATCTCTACCGGCGGATCGACGCTCGAGTCGATCAGATGCTCGCGGACGGCGTTCGCAAGGAGGTCCTCCAAGCCCATGCAGCCGGCGCGAGCCAGACCGCCCGCAAGGCGCTGGGCTTCGAGGAGCTGCTCTCCGGCGACGTGGACGCAATGAAGCGACGCACCCGCAACTACGCACGCCGTCAACTCACGTGGATGCGCAAGCTCGCCGGTGTGCATCTGATCGACATAACAGGGCGCGGAGCCGACGATGCCGCGCGGGAGATAGCAGCTGTGCTCAAAGAGTTAGAGGCGCGTCCGGACTAAACTCCTGCGCCGCATGCCCGAACTACTCGCTGAGCGAACGTCACCCACGCAGGAGGCCCGTATCGCGGAAGTCACACGATGGCGAGGTGACGGCGTATGAGGTTCGAGAAGTGGCAGGCACTCGGCAACGACTACCTGATCGTCGAGCGCGGCGAGCTTCCGTTCGAGCTCACTCCAGCACGTGTGCGCAGACTCTGCGAAGGGCATTTCGGCGTATTCGCTGACGGAGTGCTGCTGCTCGAGCCATCTGAGGATCAGAGCTTCGTGGCGCAATTGAAGATCTACAACCCCGACGGCTCAGAGGCCGAGCTGTCGGGAAACGGCGCGCGCGAGGCGATCCTCTATCTACGCCGGCGTGGATGGACCGATCTGGACGTCTTCTCTATTCGCACGGCAGCCGGGGAGATACGCCCAACCATCACCGGCCCCGACACGTGCCGCGTGAACATGGGACACGCCAGTCTCACCTCCAAGGATTTCCCGAGCGGCCCCAGTGACGGTCGCGGCGGGCTCGTCGCCGACGAACGCGCGTGGAGCTTTCAACACGTGTCGATCGGCAACCCACAATGCGCGATCCACGTCGAGGATCTAGCAACGCTTCAGGCCCTCGACCTCCCAACGATCGGACCCGCACTCGAAGCCCACAAGCTGTTCCCTCACCGCACGAACGTGTCGTGGTACACGGAGGTGCCGTCTGCAGGTACCCCGGGTGGTGAAGATCACTCTGGAGGGAATGCCCACGGTTCGCGTGGGCGGCAGGCAGACAAACCAGCGGGGGATATGGGTGGGACGATCCGCGCGCGGATCTTCGAGCGGGGTGTGGGGGAGACGCTCTCCTCCGGCACGGGCGCCACGGGAGCCGCGATCGCCTACCGTTTGTCGGGTGGACCGTCGCAGGTGACGGTGCTGCTCGACGGGGGAGAGCTCGACGTTGAGCTGACAGAAGATCTGCAGGTGAACCTGACCGGCTGGGCGCGTCCCGTGTTCGAGGGGCGTCTCAGCGATGACTTCCTGAAGGAGCTGCATGACACGACCGAGTGAGCGCCTGAGCCGTATCCCGCCGTACCTGTTCGCTGAGCTGGAGCGCAAGATCGCCGCCAAGAAGGCCGCGGGCGTCGATGTGATCAGTCTCGGTATCGGCGATCCAGACCGGCCCACGCCCCCGCTGATCGTGGAGGCGATGCAGGAGGCGGTCACAGAGCCTGCGACCCACCGCTACCCCTCCAATCGAGGGCGCGCCGACTTCCGCGAGGCACTCAGCGACTTCTACGCGCGCCGCTTCGACGTGTCGCTGGACGCCAGCAGCGAGATCATCCCGGCGATCGGCGCCAAGGAGGCAATCTTCAATCTCAACCTGACGTTTCTCGACCCAGGTGATGTGGCACTAGCCTCAGATCCCGGCTACCCGGTCTACACGGGCGGCCCACTGCTTGTCGGTGCAGACCCGGTCGTGATGCCGCTGGTGCCAGAGCTCGGCTTCGTGCCCGATCTCGAAGCGATCGACGAACAGACCGCCAGTCGCGCGCAGCTGATGTACATCAACTATCCCAACAACCCCACCGGCGCGGTCGTTCCACCCGGATTCTTTGAACGAGTGGTGGACTTTGCTCGCACCTACGAGATCCTCGTCGTGCACGACAACGCCTACAGCGAGACCACCTACGACGGCTATCGCGCGCCCTCGTTCCTCGCCACCTCCGGCGCGAAGGATGTCGGCATCGAGGTCTTCTCGCTGTCAAAGGGCTACAACATGACAGGCTGGCGCTGCGCGGCGGTGCTCGGCAACGCCGAGGCGATCGAGCACTACTGGCACCTGAAGACCAACATCGACTCCGGGCTCTTCGACGCCGTCCAGCTTGCTGGGATCGCGGCGCTCTCGCCCGACGCGGACGCCGAGGTGGCCTCAATGAACGAGCTCTACCGTCGCCGCCGAGATCTCGTGTGCGATGCGCTCGCCAAGGCCGGGGTGCGCGTGACACCACCCAAGGGCACAATCTACGTATGGGCCCCGATCCCAAAGGGCTTTGACAGCTCAGCCGCCTACTGCGAGCACGTGCTCGAGCGGGCCGGCGTCGTGATCTCCCCGGGCGGGGCCTACGGGCCCAGTGGGGAGGGCTGGTTTCGGATCTCACTGACCACGCCCGACGATCGGCTGGCCGAAGCAGTAGAGCGGTTGGCGACGCTCGGCGCCTGATCTACACTCGGAGTAGATGAACCAACCCACGAGGCGCGCCTCCCAGCGCGCGTTCTGTATTGCGTCCTTGCCCGTCGAGGAGAACCTCGACGAGCTGCACGAGCTGTTGCGCACCGCGGGTGTGGCGGTGGCGGGAGACATGATCCAGCGGCGCGAGCAGCCGCACCCCAACACATACTTGGGACCCGGCAAGGTCAAGGAGGCAAAACAGGCCGCGCAGGAATGCGACGCGAACGTGATCGCCTGCGACGACGAGTTGAGCGCACGACAGGAGCGCAACCTCGAGGAGGCGCTCGGCATGCCCGTCGTCGACCGTACGACCGTCATCCTCGACATCTTCGCCACCCACGCCTCAAGCGCCGAGGGAAAGCTGCAGGTCGAGCTCGCCCAGCTCGAGTACAACCTGGCGCGCATGCGAGGACTGTGGACCCACCTCGAGCGTCTTGGGGGCGGGATCGGCACACGTGGACCGGGGGAGACCCAGATTGAGACCGATCGGCGTCTTGCGCGCAACCGGATCGCCGCACTACGCAAGCGACTGGAGCATGTGAAGGGAACACGCTCGGTGATGCGCGCCGAGCGCGAGCGCGCCGCGCTGCCGAGCATCGCGCTCGCCGGCTACACCAACGCCGGCAAGAGCACGCTGCTAAACGCCCTCACGAACGCGGAGGTGGGGGTGAGGGATCGCCTCTTCCACACGCTTGACCCCAGCACCCGGATGCTGCGCATCGAAGGTCGCCCGCACCTGCTGACCGACACAGTGGGATTCATCCGCAAGCTTCCCCACCAGGTGGTGGACGCCTTCGGGGCCACACTGGAGGAGACACGTCGAGCGGACCTGCTGCTGCACGTGATCGACGCCTCCGCATCAGAGCGCGACCAGACAGCGATGCACAAAGCCGTCGAGGAGGTACTCGAGGAGATCGGCGCGGGCGAGAGCCCAAGGGTGCTCGTGCTGAACAAGATCGACCTGCTCGATGAGGCCACTTGCGAGGAACTTCGCCTGCACCATCCCGACGCGGTGCTGGTGAGCGGCGCAAACGGCGCGGGCCTCCCAGAGCTTGAACAGCGCATCGAGCGCGAGCTGCGCCACACGTTGCGCTCGATGGAGTTGCTCGTGCCCTACACCCAGGGAAGGAGCCTCGCCGAGTTGCACGACATCGCCGGCGACCTGTCCCGTAAGGACACACCCGAGGGCGTGCTTGTGCGCGCCCTGCTGCCCGCACGCGTGGCAGAGCGATTCGCAAGGTTCGCCGTCGCCTAGCGATCGTCGCCGTCGCCGCTGAGCACACCTCGCTGCTGGCGCGAGAGGAGCTTCTCGAGGTTCTGCGCGGCGATCTCCTCGAGGCTCAACTCGAGCTCGGTGGCCAGCTGCGCGACGTACCAGAGCACATCCCCAAGCTCCTTCGACATGGCGGCGCGGCGCTCGTCGCTGACATTGCCGGCGTCGTCGCGAATTGCCTTCTTCGCATGCTCGGCGACCTCCCCCGCCTCACCCGCTAGTCCGAGTGCCGGGTATGCCAACCAAGCCTCACGTGGGTACTCGGCGGTGCGGCGCGACTGACGCTGATACTCAGATAGCTCCATGCCGGGGAGATGCTACGCCGACGCGAGCCCGGCGGCGCGCCGGGCGCTGTTGTGAGCCTCGTCCTCCAGCCCGTCCTCCAGCGGGGCCAGGGAATCGACGTCGACGCCCAGCGCCATCGCAATCAGCCAGTCGCCAAACCATGTGTTCTTCGGCAGCAGGGGACCGTGCAGGTAGGTACCGATCACGCTGCCCAATCTGGCGCCCTCGAAGCCGCTGCGCCCGTCGTTGCCATGGCCTTTGAGCACGCGCCCCAGCGGGGTTGCGCCTGCACCAAGGTATGTGCGGCCACCGTGGTTCTCAAAGCCCGCAAGCACTCGCTGCTCGCCGTCGAGATCGACCTCGATCGCCACGTTGCCGATCAGCCGCCGCCCAGGCTCACGTACCGTGCGCACATCGAGCAGTCCCACGCCCTGGAGCTGCTCATCCTCAAGTGTGTAAGACTCACCGAGCAGCTGATAGCCGCCACACACCCCGAGCACCACCGCACCGCGCTCGGCTGCCCGGCGCAGCCCCTCGCGCTTACCGACGACAAGATCCTCGGCGCACAGCCGCTGGTCACGGTCCTGCCCGCCCCCGATGTAGTAGATGTCATGAGCCTCCGCGTCGAGTGACTCACCCAGCCCGCTCCCGCTGAGCTGGAAGCCGATACCACGCCATACGCAGCGACGCTGCAACACGAACAGGTTGCCGCGGTCGGCGTAGATGTTCATCAGGTCCGGGTACAGTGCGCACACGCGCAGGGTGCGCCCGTCGGTCGCACTCAATCCCATGAGCTGCTCGCCTCCCCGCGCGCCACCAGCAACTCGCGCAGCGCCAGCATCGCGGTGTATGTAGGAAGAACGTGCAGGGGCGGCTTGCCGCCCTCATCCAAACCATCCGCCGCCGCCTGCACAAGCGCCTGCCCAAGATCATCGACCACCTTGATTCTTTCGGGCTCAATCCCCGCGTACTTCAAGCGCAGCGCCAGCTCCGGCGCGCGCGTGCCCGAGCATGTCGCGAGGCGCACACGTCCGGCTAGCAGCTCGAAGTCGGCGTCCCATATCCACGACACGTCGTGACCATCGGCCGTGTTGTCATTGAGCACCCCCAGCAGGTCGTGCCGACCAGGCTCCAGCGCAAGCGTACGCAGCACCTCGTTTGCACCCGCCGGGTTCTTGATCAAAAGGATTCTCGCCGGACGTCCCGCGACAGTCACACTCTCCGCCCGCCCAAACGCGGCCTTCGTGCTCTGCAAACCGGCGACGATGTCGCCCAGCGGGATCTCAAGCGCCGCCGCCAGCGCAGCCGCGGCCAGCGCGTTGTAGACGTTGTAAAGGCCCGGCAGCTCGAGCTTCACCTGCGCGCTTCCCTCGGGCGTGCTCAGCTGAAAGCGCGCCGCGCGCACGCCTTCGAGAACGACAGAGCGCGCGATCACGGTGGGGGAGGGTCGGCGCTGCCCGCAGGCGGCACAGTGGTAGTGGCCCAGGTGGCCGAGGTAGATCACATCGAACGTGTACGGAGCCCCGCAGCGGCGACAGTGCTTCGCGTCGGCGGCGTGCGCCATGCCTTCCAACGCCAACGAATCATCGTCAACTCCGTAGTAGAGGACGCCGGCTCGATCACGCCCAAGATCGGCGATCAGGGGATCATCGGCGTTACACACCAGGCGAGCCTGCTTAGCTGGCCCACCACGCACCGCAGCCGCCCAACGATCGGCGATCGTGTCGAGCTCGCCGTAGCGATCCAGCTGGTCGCGGAACAGATTGCCAAGCACGATCGCCTCGGGATGCAGCTGCAAAGCCAGCCGGTCGAGCCACAGCTCATCCACCTCGAACAGCCCGAGCTCACCGTCGATCCCGCCGCCCCGACCGGCCGCCGCCAGCAGCGTCGAGGCGATCCCACCGGCCATGTTGGCTCCAGCTTGGTTGTGCACAAGCGAGATGCCGGCTTGCTCGAGGATGCTCGACGCAAGTGCGGTGGTGGTGGTCTTCCCATTGGTCGCCGACACCAGCACGTTGCCTCGCGACAAACGCTTCGCGAGCCTCCCAATCGCATCGGGTTCCAGTGCGATGAGGGCCTTGCCTGGGACGCTGGTGGCACCCCCGCCACGAAGGCGTGAAAGGGCTCCCACCGCCCGCGCCAGCGCGAGCTTCACCGGCAGGGTGTCAGCCATCAGCCACCCGTCGAGGCGTCATCTACGAACGGTCCCGAGTCGTCCGGCCTTGAGCTGGGAGCGGGATCGCTGAACGGTGAATCTGGGGCGGCGATCGCCGGGGTGAGCATCATGAGCGCGCCACGCGTGGCGCGGATACGCAAGGGCAGCTCACCGATCGGATCCCCGTCGGCGTACATCGTGAACGGACGATCGGCGCTGATTGAGATCTCACTCGCACGAAAGACCCTCACGCAAGGATCCTGCACGTGCGTCCCGTTGAACACCTTCGGAAAGATCCTCGTCAAGAACCTGAGCTTGCCCACGCTTTGCAAGACCACCACATCCAGTAGGCCGTCATCGAGCATCGCGTCGGGTGCAGCACGCATCCCACCGCCGTAGGCCTTTGAGTTGCAGGCCCCAACCGTGTAGACGGTGAAGCTGTGGCGCTCGCCCGACGGCTGGAGTTCCAGCTCGAACCGCGCGGGTCGCCAGAACAAAAGAGCGCGCAGCGCCCCATACGCATACACGAGCCCACCCAACCATGCGGGAGCCTCGTTTGCGATGCGGTTGGCTTCGCTGTCAAAGCCCGCCGAGGCGATCCCCACAAACGCCTGCTCGCCCACCGCCGAACACATGTCGCTGACAATCCCTAGATCGATCGGCCGCGCGATCCCGTGGGCGATCGTCGCACATGCCGCCACAGGGTCCTCGGGGATGCCGAGCACGCGTGCCAGGTCATTGCCGCGGCCCCCGGGGAGCACGCCCAGGATCGCGCCTGGAATCTCGCGCAGAACATCCGCCAAGACGCGGATCATGCCGTCACCGCTGAGCCCCACGACCGTCTCTCCGCGCTCGGCGGCTTCAGCGGCCAGCGCGCGAGCATGGTCAAGATCGCGTGTGTCTACGCGACGCACCGTCAGCCCTTGCGCTCGTAGCTCCCGCTCCACGGCCGGCGCAACGCGTCCGGCTTTGCCTCCACCGGCGGACGGGTTAACGAGCAGGCACACGGACGCGATCATCGCGCAAGCGTATTGACTGGCGCGGGAGCGCCCCGATATGCCCCACACACAAGTATTGGGAATCACGAAGGGATGCTTAAGAACCCGCGAACATCACTCGAGGCAGGGGGGAGCGCAACTATGCTGCCCCGATGTCAGCCCATTTGCGTGTCACACAACGGCTTCTGTACTGCTCGGCGACAGCGAGCGTCGGGCTTGCCTTGGTGGCGTGCGGATCCTCCTCGAGCCGTCTGAGAGCCGCCACCGCCCATGCCTCCGACGGACGGACCTCGGTGGCCGCGGAGTCCGGTGGGAGAGCCTCCAAACCTGGATGCGCCCATGCACGAGCGCCCGTCCCGAAGGGCGCGCAGCAAATCCCCAAGCCAACGCTTCAGCTCAACCCCTCCAAGACGTACGTAGTGAGCCTCACCACCAACTGCGGGACGATCAAGATTCAGCTCGACGTACGTCAAGCCCCGCTCACGACCGCGTCGTTCGCCTACCTAGTCAAGCGCGGCTTCTACAACGATCTGACCTTCCACCGCGTCGCCGCCGACTTTGTGATTCAGGGCGGCGACCCCAACGGTGATGGCTCCGGCGGTCCCGGCTACACAGTGGTGGAGCCACCCCCAAGCGATGTGCGCTACACGCTAGGG
Source organism: uncultured Solirubrobacterales bacterium (assembly GCA_963849215.1). Lineage (GTDB taxonomy): Bacteria > Actinomycetota > Thermoleophilia > Solirubrobacterales > Solirubrobacteraceae > Palsa-744. Next base: position 2,260,690 of record CAWKGR010000003.1, on the reverse strand, counting down.
ACTGTCGCGATGGCCAAGACCAGCACCGATCCAATCGGTGCGTCGGGCAGCCAGTTCTTCATCGTCACGACACAGAACGCGTCGCTGCCTGCGCAGTACGCACTAGTCGGAAACGTGGTGGGGAGCTTCGCGGGAGTCGAAGCGATCGCCAAGCTACCCACCAATCCCCCTCAGGATGGCGCCCCAACTAAACCTGTGGTGATCAACAGCGCAACGCTGTCTTCGAACTAGAGCAGTCCCTACTTCGAGGCGCCGGGCGCCTGCGCCGCGACCGCAGCACGATCCCGGCGTCGGCGACCAACCATCGCGGCGATCCCAATCCCGGCGATAGCCACGAACAGACCAAACAGAACCGCCGGCGCCAGCCCGAGCCCACCGAACGGCAGCGCAACCAGCTCCACCACACCCAGCCCGATGGCCAGTAGCACGATGATCAACGCGATGATCAACAGCACACCGCGAATTCGAGCGAGGATCCCAGCGCTGGCGGGCGGGATCAGCAGGCCCATCGCACGCAGAGCCAACATCTGGCGACCGGTCGGGGGAGTCTGGCCGAGACGCTCCACCGCCTGCTTTAGATCGCCGGCGCGCCGTTCGGCCAGCGCCAAGGATGCATCCGCCATACGCCTGAGCTGCATTCGTTCCTGCGGTCGCGCCGCAGCGATCGCACGCTGAAAGTATCCGCGCGCCTGGTCTGCGTCAAAGCGCTCCGACGCACGCGCCCCGAGTATCGCCAGCGCCGCCGACTTGTACTTCGTCTCCGCCTCTAGCTCCTCATCTGAGCGCTGCTCGAGCGCCTGGATCGCCTGCTGGGCGCCACGCTGCTCAATACGGATCTGTCGTTGCTTGGGAGGCATTGTCCCGCCCATTCTATGGAGCCCGCCACCTGAAGGGCTCGCGCCGCACCTCCCAGGCGCTATTCTCGGCGATCACCGCGTCATCTGAGCCTATGCGCCGAGTCTCCTCGCATATCCAACTGATCGCAGCGCTCGTCGCACTGTGCCTCGCTGGACAAACCATCGTCACGGTCACAGCGTGGGGCGCTGCTACAGCCGCCAATATCTCGCCCGCTGAGAAGGCGGCCCTCGACAAGCAGCTGCAGGAAGCCATCGCCAAGGGCAAGCTCGGCCAGGGCACAGGCGCCCAGGGCGCCGCCGGAACCGAATCGGCAGGCGGAGGGCTTGGCTCCTCTGAAGCGTTCTCGAACCTCACCCACAAGGCCGAAGAAGCGGAAGAAGAACCAACGACACAGGCGGTGAGCACCTCAACCTCCTCCGGCAGTATCTCCTCGAGCGTGCTGGTGCCAATCTTTGTCGTTGGCGGCGCCCTTCTGGCCGGGATCGCGTTTCTCATCGTCCGCGACGCGCGCAACGTCGCTCCAGCGGGGGACGGGTTGGGTGGTGCCGGCTCCTCCCAAGATCGAGCCGCCGCCATGCGCAAGCGACGCGCAAAGGCCAAGGCCGCTCGTCGCCAGCGCAAGCGCAACCGCTGAGCGGTGACACTCGTGTGCAGCGGCGCCAAGTATCACTAACGCTGCACGAGCGAGCGAGCTACGACCCGTCGCTCAACGCCGCGCACCCGTGCCGGTGAGGGCGGAGAGTGCGAACCATGAGGCCCACGACGGGGCCTGTGAGGGAGCGGGAGTCGCGGATGTGGATCGGTGGGCTCGCCGGTCAGCACCTTGCTGCCACCCTCATCGTCTGAGCCCGAATCGGAGCGCTCCTCGTTCTTTTCGGCGGCGACCATCGCGGCCTCCGAGCGGTACGGCAGCCACAGCATCAACGCGGCGATCACTATCTTGATCAGCCCGAACAGCATCAGCACGAGCAGCCACAGAGGCATCTCTTGATGCTACTACCGTCGGCAAAGCCCGTGGGCAAGATCTCAAGCGTGTGATGTCGAACGCCACCACGAGTATGAAGTTCCTCCAGTCCGCCACTGCCAGGTGATCGCGCCGGGTAAGACGCCGCTCGGTCTGAGCGACCGGGTGAAGACCGATCGCAAGGACGCCGAGCTGTTGGCTGGTCAGTTGCTGGCTGGCGCGTTGACGGCGGTGGTGGTCCCGCCACGGGAGGTCGAGGCGGCGCGGGAGATGACGCGCGCTCATGATGCGTGCCGCCAGGAGCTGATGCGTGCCCGTCACCGTGTCTCGAAGATGCTCTTGCGTCACGGCTGGGTCTATCCGAAAGCGAAGACCTGGACGGCCGAGCACCGACGCTGGCTCTCCGGACAGCGCTTCGGGGGAGCTCTTATCTCCGTGTCGCACCCTTCGAGGAAGGCAGTCACGAACTCAGTAACCCAGGAGACGACTCCTCCTCGTCGTGGCTGTCGCGCAAACCCCCGAAGGTCTCACTGGAGCCGTTCTAAAGGCGGGGTTGAAAACCCCGAAGGTCATCGCTCGGCCACGGCGCGCGCTGCTTGGCCTTGGCGCTCCCAACGCCTTCCACGGCCGTCACGACGAGCACCGCACGGGTTCTCGTAGACGGCTTTGTGCAACAGCCTCGACGAAATGCAGGCGTATCCGCCGACGCTGTCGACACTACCGCTGTGAGACGGAGCAGCGTTGGCTGGGTGGTCTGCTCAGATGACTGACACTCGCCGGTGCTCCGCGAAGAGCGCCAGCGCGTAGCGCCCAGCGGGGTGCTCGCGTGCACGCTCCACGAGCGCTGCGCTGTGCGGCGGCAGGACATTGGGCTGTGGGAGCGGAACGCCGTACACGGGCGGGACGATGACCGAGGCAGACAGCGCCGCGAAAGTAAGGTCAGCCGCACCGAAGCGCCCGCCGCATAGGTGCGGACGGCCGTCGGCGAGCAAATCTGCCACGAAGTCGAACTCGCGCCAGACCGTCGCTTCGTCTTCAGCCTCGATCCCCGGACGGATGCCGAGCGTGCGCCGGGCGGAGCGCAGGATGAGCGGCCATCCGTAGCGGATCGCGCGGTCCTCCCAGGATGGCACGCCCTGGTTGTTGAAGCGCAGCATGAGTTTGCGCTGGGCGAGCATATGGATGTACATGAGCCGCCGCCCCTTCGGCCCGAGCTCGTCGTCAAAGCGCCGGCAGAGGCATTCGACCTGGTGGCGCGCTCCGGGCTCGGCGGGAAACAGCCGGTGCGCGGGTGGCGTGCGCTCATCGACCCAAGCAAGGATCGCCCCCGAATCCCCGATTACACCGTTGGACGTCACAAGTACGGGAACCGTGTCCCGGCCACCCGCGTGCCGCGCAGCGAACCGGTGGACGCCCTGAACATGGCACTCCTCGCGATAGCGCATTCCCACCCGCTCAAGAGCCCACCGCGCCTTCTCGCAGTAGTGACTGATCGGGATCGTGATAAGCCGCAACACCACAGGGAAGTATGCCGTAGCCAGCCTGGGCTACTCTCGCCGAAGTGGGACCGGCGCGCGTGTTGTCCGCATGGGAGGTGTCTGCTCGATGCGTGCCCGCCATAAGGACGCGCTGGCCGAGCTGTTTAGCAGTGTGCTTGGGTTGTGCAGGCGGGCAGGCCTCGTGAAGGTCGGGGTGATCGCGATCGACGGCACGAAGATGCACTGTGAGTGTGCGTACAGCAATCGCTGTGTCGTGAAGGTGCGTTCGGTGATTGCGTTGTAGTCGACGTTTCCCTACGTGGGGAAACGTCGGGTCTGGTGTTCAGGCTGGCCCTGGTGGCGATGGACGTGACCCCCATATGCACTGGCCCTGCGCTTGGCGTGGGTGCTCTTGTCCCGATCTGTCCGTCTGTTGCTGCCGGTCCCGGCCTGGCCTCCGCTGGTGGCCTGATCAGAAGCCTGTCCGCCCCGTTTTGTGGGGCGTGACTCATCACAGTCTTGCCCTTTGCGGTTCCTATTGCCCAGGCCGAGTACCGACAGACAAACCCCCAGGAACAGGAGGTCGTATTTCATGCTGGCAGACCAGGCCGACCATGTGCTCGGCATCGACACGCACCGCGACTCGCATAGCGCGGCGATCCTCGCCGCGGACACGGCGGTCGTTGAAGGACAGATCACCGTCGCCGCCAACGAGCGCGGCTATCGGCGGCTCTTGCGCTTCGCGCGTGAGAGCGCCCCAGGCCGCAGAGCCTGGGCAGTCGAGGGAACGGGCAGCTATGGCGCGGGACTGACCGTCTTTCTTCAGCGAGAGGGCGAGCTGGTGCTCGAGGTCGATCGTCCTCGCCGCCCCGCGCGCCGCGACCGCGCCAAGTCCGATCAGCTCGACGCGATCCGTGCCGCTCGCGAAGCGCTCACACGCGAGCATCTCGCGCGGCCCCGCCAGCGCGGCGAGCGCGAGGCGCTGCGCGTTCTCTTGGCTACGCGCGATAGCGCGGTGCGCTCCAAGCGAGCGGCGATCACGCTGATGAAGGGGCTGCTCGTCTCAGCAGCACCGACGCTGCGTGAAGGGCTGCGCTCTCTGTCTACGAGCGAGCAGCTCACGCGCTGTGCGCGTCTGCACGTCAGCTCCACGCAAGACTCAGAACAGCGCGCCACGACGATCGCTATACGCGCGAGCGCCCGCCGAGCACTCGCGCTGCAAGAGGAAGCACAGGAACTCGAAGCGGAGATCAAGCCGATCGTCGCTCGCCTGGCGCCCTGCCTGCTCGCGGAGATGGGTGTCGGCGCGATCGTCGCAGCGCAGATCCTCTGCGCCTACTCCCACCAAGGACGCATCCGCTCCGAGGCCGCCTTCGCCTCACTCGCCGGCGTCGCGCCGATCCCGGCGTCCTCCGGGCAAACCGTGCGTCACCGCCTGAACCGCTCAGGCGACCGCCAGCTCAACCGGGCACTGCACACGATCGTGCTCTGCCGCATGCGCGACGACGCTCGCACACGCGCCTACACCGCCCGCCGCCAAGCCGAAGGACGCAGCACCCGAGAGATCAAGCGATGCCTCAAGCGCTACACCGCACGCCACCTCTACCGGCTACTTCAGGCATCACCACCGAATCTCGCAAATAGCGTGACTTGACAAACATAGAAGCATCGCCAACGCCTCGCATCACTCAAATCTCGACTATGAGCAGCTCACGCGGGAGATCCTCAAGGAGGCCGGGGACCTCGACGCGACCGAGGACGGCCTCTACGGGGATGCTCGTGGCGATGAGCTGCCCGAGCACCTTCGGACAAGCGAGGGGCGTCGTGCCGTCCTGGCGGAGGCGAAGAAACAGCTTGAGCGCGAGGAGAACGAGGGCGCTGCCGGCGAGCCCGAGGCTTCCGGGGTGAAGATCGAGCTCGATGCCGAGGTCACATTGTCCCCCGGGTTCAGGGCCGCGACGGGTGGCTGCTTGAGGCTCGCCGTCAACTCGATGAGCACCGTCGGCGTGAGGCCATGCCGATCGGTCGCTCGCGTACCGGGCGGCTGTTGGAGGCAGAGCGACGGTTGCAGCAGAACCTCGCGGTCGAGCGCTATGCGAACGAGGCATATGAGCACTACCGGGCGCATGGGCGCGACACGCAAGGCCGACGACTCAGTCGCCCACCAAAGCCATATGAGCCGCCCGACACCCCGGCGGGAAAGATCAACACGACCGATCTCGATTCACGAAACGTGAAGACCCCGCGCAGCTACACCCAGGGTTAGGACACCCAAGCCGCGGTGAATGAGCATCAGGTCGTGCTCGCCGCGGAGGTGACTGCCAGCTCGCCGGACTTCGGTCACCTACAGCCGATGGTCGAAGCCACCAGACAGGAATTGGAGAAGGTGGGTATCACCGAGACGCCCGGCGTGACGGTGGCTGACAGCGGCTATTGGAACGAGGAGCAGATCGATAACGTCGTGAGTGACGGCATCCAGGTGCTGATCCCACCCGATGCCGGCAAGCGCGACACACCGCGCCGCGGCTGGGATGGCGGCCGCTACGCCTTCATGCGCACCGTGCTCGCCGGTGACTACGGCGGCGGCCTTTACCGAAAACGCAAGGCGATGGTCGAGCCCGTACTCGCTCAAACCAAGCACAACCGGCGCATCAACCAATTCCACAGGCGAGGCAGATCCGCCGCACGCTCAGAATAGAGCCTAATTACCGCCACTCACAACCTGATGAAGCTCCACAAACACCACCTGGCCGCTGCGGAGGCCTGAAAGGCCCCACACAGGATCAACACCACCAGCCAGCCGAGCACAATCCCGACCGCGGCTGCCATCCAAGCGCCCCTCGCACCCTTTGCGCAACACCCACCGTCCAAGGCGATAGCGCCAAGGATCGGCGCCCTGGCGCTCCTATCTACTTGGCGGGCTGGGCGTTCGTGGCGTCAGCTTGCGGAGACGCGCCGACTTTCAAATTGACCCATCCCCAAGAGCGGCGCGAGGCGCAACGTCGTCCGGCTTGTCAGCCGTCCAAGTCGGTCTGCTTTCCCGATAACAGCATCTGGTGCGGGATTGAGAAGTGGGGAGAAAGTGTGACGAATCTCCCGCCTGTAGCGTAGTTAGGTTGATGAGGAAGCTCAAACGCGCACCTCGCCCCCCGGCCCAACGGATGCGGTTGACCGCGCCCCACGAAGGACTCGACGATGAAGCATTCGACGCGCTGTTCCGGGATTGCGCCTCTGATCTACATGGATATGCGATCTCGCTGCTCGGTAACAGATCCGCGGCGGAGGATGTGACCGCGCTCGCCTTCGAGCGTCTCTACCGATCCCGCTCGCGCCTGGACCGCCATCGCGGAACGCCACGTGCGTGGCTTTTCGCAATCGCGCGCAACGCGGCACTCGATGAGCTGCGCCGCGACCGACGCGCGGGCTATGAGCTGACCGAGGAGCATGCGATCGACGAGGACGCCCTCGACGCGCTCGAGCAGGCCGAGCGCAGAGCCACCGTGCGCGACGCGCTTGCCGGCCTGCCGCTGCGCGAGCGGGAGATCGTTCTGCTCAAGTTCCACGGTCAGCTCACAAACGCCGAGCTCGCCAAGGCATTGGGCGTCAGCGAGTCAAACGCGGGCACGCGACTGCATCGCGCACTCACCCACATGCGCGAGAACTGCCTTGCGCTCGACCGACAGGAGGTTGCATGAGGATCATCCCCTTCCCACAGCACGGCGAAGCCGATCCCCCCGAGGAGGACTGGCTGGCCGAGCTCGAGGAGGCGCTCAGCGGGACCAGCGCCAGCCCGCAGGCCGATTCCTGGCGTCAACTGCACGAGGACGTACGGGCGCTGGCTCCGCCGATGACCCCAGAGTTCGAACGCGAGCTCGGCAGGTTGATGCCAGCTCCAAAGGAGCGCTCCGCTCCGAAGAAGCCGCATCGCCGGTTGGCGTGGCTGCGCCACCCCAGATACCTGGGTGCGGCCGGCGCGGTTGCGGTGAGCGCAACCGTCGCGATCCTGTCGATCACCGCTCCCGGACCGGGAAACCCACCCTTACGAGGGGCCTCCTCACCCAGCACAGCGCCCGCCATCGCTCCCGCCGCGCGTGCCAGCGCCCCAGGGCGCACGACCAACGACTTCCTCAAAGCCTCCGCCGCCGCTGGAGGGAATGAATCGGCGTCCGTTGGAGCAGCCGCGAGCGTGCCGTCCTCAAGCGCGGCAAGCGCTCCCGGACGTGTACAGCAGCTGGGCGCCTCGATCACCCTCGCGGCCCCTCCCAGCGCCGTGCAGGAAACGGCCGACCGCGTGTCCGGACTAGTGGTGGGCTACGGCGGCTACGTGCAGAGCTCGCACGTAAACGTGGGGCAGGGCACAGGCGAAGCCAGCATGGCGCTGAGCCTTCCGAGCGTAAAGCTCAGCGCCGCTCTGGCTGCGCTCGGGAGGCTCGCGGCGGTGCGCTCCGAGAGCCAGTCGCTGCAGGACATCACCGGCGCCTATGACGCCGCCCGCCAGCGGCTGACTGACGCCACCGCCGAACAGATGGCGCTGCTGCGCGCTCTGGCCAAGGCCACGACCGAAGGTCAGATCGACAGTTTGCACGAACGGCTCTCTCGGGCCCGCTCGACGATCGTCAAAGATCGCTCCGCGCTCCAGACGGTCTCTCAGCACGCCAGCACCGCCGAAGTCGAAGTGACAGTCCTGGGCGACATCCATGCGGGAAGCGAAGGACTGACCTTGCATCGGGGGCTCCACGACGCGGGGCGGGTACTGGTGGTCGCCCTGGTGATCCTGCTGATCGCGGCTGCCGTCCTCGTTCCGCTGGCAGTGGTGATCGCCTTCTCCGCGGCCTGTCTGCGCGCATGGCTACGACACCAGCGCGAGCGCGCCCTGAACTCGCGCTGAAGCGGCGCGAGAACTGATGGTGCCCGAGGATCCACACGAGATGTATCCCACCGACCGCTGCCCATCGTGGGCCACAGGTATGTGAGACCATCCCTGAATGAGCACCTCCGAGCGATCCACCGTCCGGCTCGTCGCTGTCGATGACCTCGGGGGCTCGCAGGTCACTGTCGTGGAGGAGACACCGCACGGTGCCCTGGCGGTTGGAATGAACGGGGGCAAGCCATTTGCCGTGTCCAATCGCTGCCGTCATCTCTTTGCTTCACTGGGCAAAGGGCACGTGACAGACGACGGATGCCTTGAGTGCCCTTGGCACAGGGCGCTCTACGACATCGGCACCGGCAAGATGGTGCGCGGTCCGCAGGGCGCATTCAAACCACTGGCCAGCGCCATCAAGGCGACAGCCGGTGCCCGCCCGCTCAAGACCTTCCCGGTCGAGATCCGCGACGGCGCAATCTGGCTGATCGCCTAGCAGGCTCGGCTGATCCGCGTCGGACTCCTGCTTTCCGGGGAAGCAGGAGCATAGATAGGCGCCACTGGCGCTCCTGGATTGACGAGCTCCCGATCGTGAGCGACCTCGGGGCCGAGTTGCTGCTCCGGCCCCGGCGAAGCGGAAGTGCGTGGGTCGCCGGCCCAGACTGCTGAGCATCGTCCACAAGGCGCAAGCCCGGCCCCGTGGGTCTGGTGGGCTGTCGCGATGCTCAGCTAGCAGGCGTGTCGTTTATTAGGGCCCAACACACCTGGGCCGTCCGTCCTGAGCAGCGGTGGGTGCCCGACTCCGCCAGCCCGCATGCCGCGAATGCGAGCTGTGGCTAGGCGCCCGCCTCGGCTTCCGCGACTCGTCCCGCCTCACCGCGCTTTTCGACCACGACATAACCGGGGTAGACCTCGACAGTTGACTCGACGGCCGGTTCCTCATGCCCTGGGAGCACGACGAACCGCCGCGGATTGGATCGCACGCGTGCGTACTCCCCGATCGAGAGGTCCAGTACCCCACCGCAATCCACGCGGACGCACTCGCACATGAAGGTGTCAGCCGACTCTCCGTTGCGTGGACGCTGATACTCGATCCTGTCGTTTATGCGCCGTGCCAGGGCCTCGTTCTGCGCCATACGGCGCTTGCTTCGATCATCCACTCCGGGGAATCATTCCACTCGAGTGGGGAAAGCGCTATCGGTGCTGATCGATGAGAAGCCCTGCCATCGCCTTGCCGAGCCGCGCGGCCTCGATGTCACCCTCTGCGGCCGAGACGATCGAGCCCTTCATGAGGATGTGCCACGAGCGCGCGAACGACTCGGTGTCGCGCAGGCCCACTTCGTCTGCGAAGCGTCGGACCATCGAGCGGATGTGGTCGAGATATTCCACACTCGCGTCCCCCGCTGGGTGCTGAGGGCCCATTTCGAGCAAGACATTGATGAACGAGCAGGCCTCGAAGTCGTCGCGGTGAAACCATTCGTCGAAGACGTCGAAGATGGCGAGCAGGCGCTCTTCGGGGTCGGAGCCCCGCCTTTGGACCTCTGCCTCGACGAGGCCATGGGTCCAACGCTGCTCGCGCATCTCAAGGAACGCGAGCACGAGGCGGTCCTTGGACGGGAAGTGCCGGTAGAGCGTCGCGGTCGCGACGCCGGCGCGCTCGATCACCTCGTTCACCCCCACCGCGCGGATTCCGCGCCGCGAGAACAGCTCATAGGAGGCATCCAGAATCCGCTCGCGGGCGCTGCGCCCCGTCTCGGCCGGTTGGCGGTGGGTTTCAAGCATGCCTAAAAGGGTACCACCAGAAAGAGCGTTCTCTCTTTCATAGAAAGAGTGTTCTCTTTGCTGCTGAGAGCATTCAACGTAAAGGAGTGTCTATGGGGCTCTTGGAGTTGGTTTTGACCGTTCTCGTAGTTGCTGCCATTGCTGGCGGGATAGGTGTTAGCCCGTTGCTCTGGCTGCTGTTGCTGGTAGCCCTTGTGGTGTTTTTCACGGACGGCGGATTCGGGTACCGCAGAGGCGGACGGGTCTAGATATGCCTATCGGCACATCGATAGCCCTCATCGCTGTTGGCGCGATCATCCGCTATGGCCTGACATTTCACGTGTCGGGCGTATCACGGCCGGCCCACTGATCGTGGTGGCCAGTCAACAGTGCGCTCATCGCAGCGGCGTCCCCGACAACAACCCAAACCAGGAGGGGCTATGACCGACATGAACATCGATCAAGCGAAGGGACGCGTCAAGGAGGCTGCCGGTGCCTTGACCGGAGATCGAGGTTTGAAGAACGAGGGACACGCCGACCAGGCGAAGGGGTCACTGAAGAAAGCCGTAGACCGGGTCGCCGAGACGGTAAAGGGACACAACCAAAGCAACAAGCGCAGGTAGCTATGGACGTGCCAAGTCGATCGAGCGTCAGAGGTGACCGTGCTCATCATCGTCCTCATCCTGCTGCTGAGCGGCGTCGGGCTCGACTTGAAACGGCCGCGGACTCCGCGGTCGTTAGCGCCAGCGCCACCAGGACCATAACGCTGCTGCTTCTCCGGTTAGACGTCTTCGCGCGCCAGCCACAGGGGTCGCCCGGAACCAAACAAATCTAGCTTTAGGAGGAAACCGTGAGCACCGGAACGATTATCATAATTGCTGTTGGCGCCGTGGTGGTGCTATTGCTCATCGCCTTCGTCGTTCGCGCCGTGAGTCGCAGACGTAACGAACGTCGTCGTGAGCAAGCGGGCGAGCTTCGCCAAGTGGCCAGAAGCCGTTCGATCCAAGCGGAAAGTGCGCGCGCCTCGGCTGATGAGCAGGCTGCCGAAGCCAAGCGTGCTCAGGCTGAAGCTGAGGAACGCGCCGCTCAGGCGCGGCAACGACGTGCCACCGCAGAGCGACAGGCCGTCAAGGCTGAGCATCTGACCGAGTCTGCCCGCGATCAACACGCGCAGGCACGTGCGATCGACCCAGATGCGAGCGACAGCGGCCAAGACGAGGCACTGACGATCAACGAACGCACTGACTGACTGACTGATTGGTTTCATCGGACGCCACTCAGTGAGAAGGAATAAAGATTGAGGAGGAACAAATGGCTAAGAGTGAAACAGATCTATTCAAGAGCCTGAGGGCGCGAGGCGTTCGCAAGAAGATCGCCAAGCAAGTGACCCGTGCCACGAGCGGTGCTGGTAAGCCAAAGGTCGCCAGGCGCGCGATGGCGGACCTTAGCTCGGTCGTCGTGGATGTCGGTGATCGCCTTCGCCACGGACCGGAGAAGCGGAGTGCGGCAGCGAAGAAGGCCGCGCGCACGCGCAAGCGAAAGGCTGACAAGCGCAGTCAGTCTGCCAAGCGCGGCGCCCGGACGCGCGCTCGGGCGTAGGGCTTAGGCATCCCCCTCTGGCGACGGGCGCTGTGCGCGTGTTCGCGCAGCGAGACACATGAGTATTGAACGTGCCTTCGTGTGCGTCATCTATTCCCAAGAGAAAGCTTGAGATCATGGAAAAAGCTGAGAAGAAGATCGTGCAATACCTGAACGAGGCGCATGCCACCGAGCAGGCGCTCGTCACCGTGTTGCATTCGCAGATTGCGATGACCCCGCGCGGAAGCTACCGCGACGGCCTCGAATCTCACCTGCGCGTGACGCGCGACCACGCAATCCGGGTACAGCGCCGTCTAGACGAACTCGGACAGAGCAGCAATCCGATACAAGCCGGCGTTGGGCTCATCCAGGGTATTGTTGGCCAGACACTGGCTCTGGGGAAGACGCCCTTTGACCTCGTCCGAGGCACGGGAGGAGACGAGAAGGTCCTTAAGAACGCTAAGGACGCGTGTGCGACCGAGGCGTTGGAGATCGCCACCTACACCGCCATCGAGCGTCTGGCGAGCTCTGTCGGCGATGAGGCCACACAGGCTCTTGCCGACTCCATCCGGGCTGATGAGCAGAAGATGTTCGACCGGATTTTGAGGGAGATCCCAAAGCTGACCGAGGCTGTGGTGCGCTCAGAGATCCGCGGGAACCCGTCATACGACATCGGCAAGACGGGCGCTGCCGACGCGGCCCGCTCGGCGTCGGAGAACGTGAAGGGGGCTGCTCGAGACGCGACATCGAGCGCAAAACGCACCGCCCGCAAAGCACGCAAGGTGCCCGGGGTCGCGCAGGCCGAGGGTCAGCTCAAGGGCGCGCTGGCCTCCGAAGGAGACCTCGCAATCACCGGCTACGGGAAGCTCACCGCTGCGGAGATTGTCGACAAGCTCGCACATCTCTCGCAGGTCGACCTCGCGAAGATCGACTCCTACGAGCGCAAGAATGAAAACCGCACGACCATTCTCAGCCGGATCACCAGTCTGCGCGGCGATGAGCCGTGGCCTGGATATGACGAGCTCAGCGTGGAGAAGATCCGCGTCGCGCTGGACGAGGGCGATGAGGACCGCGTCAAGCGCGTGCGCTCCTATGAGCGCTCCCACAAGAACCGCTCAGGTGTGATCGACACCGCCGAACGCGAGCTGGTCAAAGCGTAGGAAAGGACGCATCAGCGCACAGGTTCATCGGCGCATTCCCTAGGCAAGTGGGTGCTTGGTCCTCCCAGCCTCCGGGGAGAGCGCCGATCAGCGAGTCCGCGCAGGAGCCACCTAGCGTAACCCGGCGCCTCGCAGTGGTAAACGCAGGCAATGCAGCATAGGCAGAGTTTCAGCAAGCGCTGGTCCACCGCCATCCGATGGCCGCTCGGGGTCGCATTAACCTCCTGGCGTTACATGGACCTCGGTGCTCGAAATGATTATTATCTCGCGCCCCATCACCGGTGAGATCGAGCATCGAAACGCATACCCACCAAGCTCATCCTCGCGCGTGAATCGGAGCGTGTCGGCGAACAACGTTGGGCACATTCCCGCGTGGGACGACGAGGAGTCGTCTTCGCCGCCACGGCGGTCGTGCCTGCTTTCCCGGGAACGAGGGAGCGTATCCACCCGCGCAATATCGGCGGCGCTTGTGAGGGATGCAGCTTAGAGCGGGGACTCAGGTCCTCTGCGGAACGGTGACCCCGCTTTCTCGGAACGACGGTTCTTGAGCTCAGCTGCCTTCGCCGTCAATAACCGGCGGTTCCATTCTGGTGTCGCTAGCCGGTTCCATCTCCGTGTCGCATCGGTTTCAATCCGGTGTCGTCTTATAAGCCGGGGTTGAGGTAGGCAGGCGCCTGCTTCGATCTAAGTTTACATAACATACATTATCATGCACTCCTCGGTAGTGCATCAGTTTGAGGATTGCTGCGGGCTCAGTCTGGGGTGAGAACACCAAGATTGCGCAGGTCATTCGCCATGATGCGCGGGTTGTGTAGATAGATATCGCTGTCTCCGGCCTGCGTGACTTCGTCGTGGGCTTGGCGGAACGACCGTCCGAGGTCGACGATTGACCCATCGCGCAGAAACGCGACCGCCGGAAGATTCCAGCATGGATCATCGTCCGTCAGCGCTACTAGTTCTGGAACGTTTATCTCTTGGGCGGGCATTGTCGCCTCCTCCTCGGTTGGCGTTATCTCGCGTCGGTCACGGAGTATGGTCTCAGTTTGAAAGCTCGACGATCTCGGCGACCGTCCAAACGTGGTCATCGACGCCTGCGGCCATCGCGGGTGTGCGTGGGTATGGGTTGGCGAGCGTCTTGTGTGGGCGGCCAAAGTTGTAGGGGCATGAAGATGTCTCTCGGAGCTGTCGTGTCTGGCCGTCGTCGTAGGTTGGCGTGGTTCCGGGACGGGGGCTCTGGGAGAACGCTGGTTGGGTAGGCCGTAGCAGTCCTATGGGCTGAGAGCCCGCAGTTTGTAGTTGGCCGCCCCCGCGACTTGCCCGGGTGTGCTTCGAGCACGGATCCGTAGTTGTCGTTTTGCCCGCCGCGTCTCCACTCAGTGTTCAGCGAATCAAGGAGGCGTTGATGAGATTCCTCGGGTTGGATGTCCACCGCGATTTCTGCGAGGTTGCGATCGCAGAGAATGGGGTGGCGCGTCCGGCGGGTCAGATCAAGACCAGCCCGGCGGAGCTTGAGTTGTTCGCGTGTAGCCTGGCGCCGAGCGATGTCGTTGCGATGGAGGCGACTGCGAACGCGCTGGCGATCGCGCGGATCATCGAGCCGCATGTCGCTCGAGTGGTGTTGGCTAACCCGAAGGCGGTCAAGGCCGCGACGGGTCTGCGGGCCAAGACCGACAAGATCGATGCCAGGACGTTGGCGCAGCTGCTTGCCGGCGGGTTTCTCGCCGAGGTGTGGACTCCCGATGAGCAAACGCGCGTGCGTCGACGGCTGATCTCACGGCGCGGGCATCTGGTGCGCCAGATGGTGCGTGAGAAGAATCAGGTTCACGCTGTGCTGCAGCGTCAACTGAAGGAGCGCCCGCCGATGACTGACATGTTCGGGGTCAAGGGGCGAGTGTGGCTCGCCAGCCAGCAGGAGCATTTGCCGGTCGATGAGCAGCAGAGCGTCAACGCGTGCTTGCGCCAGATCGATTTCGTCAAGAAGGAGATCGAGCTCGTGGATGTGGAGATCGCCAAGCAGGTCCTGGCCAGCGAGGACATCCGCCGGTTGATGACCCTTCCAGGCGTCTCCGGGGTCACCGCGACTGCGATCCTCGCAGCAATCGGCGATGTATCGCGGTTCCCGACGCCTGGCCATCTCGTCGGGTATCTCGGGCTCAGCCCACGTGTGCACCAGTCAGGTATCAGAGCCTGCGAAGCACGGACGCATCAGCAAGCAAGGACCCGGCGAGGTCCGCGGACTCCTGGTCGAGGCTGCCTGGCACGCCGCCAGAACTACCGGGCCGCTGCGCGCGTTTCATCAGCGCGTCAAGGCCAGGCGCGGCGCGAACATCGCGACGGTAGCGGTCGCGCGCAAGCTCGTGGTGATCGCATGGAACATGCTGCGCCGCAGCGAGGACTATGCGTTCGCGCGACCATCGCTGCATCGCGAAAAGCTGCGCCGCTTTGAGCTCCTGCTCGGAGCCCAGCGTCAGCAGGGAAAGCGCCTGAGTCCGGCCGGACGGACGTTCGCAAGACCGGCGCAGTGCAAGGCCGAGAAGGAGATGGCCGCCCAGGCCGAGGCCGCGTATCTGCGGCTCATGGCCGACTAGCAGCCAGCCAAGAAAAAGGCGGGTGCGGGCTCGACACCGGGGCGCGCATCTCAAAAGCCCTCGAGGGGCAAAGCCGCGCGGCAGACTCAATAAGCCCCAAGGTCTGCTCTTCGCTTCCGTCAGTCACCCGCACCCACACCACAACTCTCGCAAAGGAGGCAGCCACTGTCCAACCAGAAACTTGACTTTCATCCGTAGTGCATGAAGTGGATTGCCACGGATGCGATGTGGTTCTCGATCTTCTTGCTGAACCCATTCGTTAGGCATGTGAACCGGCGCATACCCATCCGCATCGTCAGGTTCTGGCGCTCTACGTAGCTGGTGCTGATCCGGCTAGGGTCTGGGTCCCCTAGCCTGACCGTGACTTTGGTTCCGGTGCAGGCAGGTGACTGTACCAGCTTGTAGCTCGCGCCGTGGACCTTGCTCGGGCTAACGCCGAAGCTATTGCCGCGCTCGGCGCTGTCTACGGCGAGGAGCCAACGATTTGGCGACTCGACAAGAGCCATCGCGTGTTCTGCGGCGGCCGCTACATTGGCGGGTCTGACGAGGCGGAGGAGCCGGCATGGACTGAAAGCGTCGGGGTCGCCGAGGACCGAACGGCCGAGATTCTGCTCAAGCGCTCCGAGCGCCTTGCGGGACACGTCCCGTTTCGAGACCGAGAGCTCGAGGAAGCGATGGCTATGTTTAGTTGGCTACGCGGCGCTCGATCGGCACCATCTGCCGCTCGTCTCGTCCTGTGCGATCGTGTCATCGAGGCCGTATGTGGCTGGACCAGTATGCGTTCCCGGGACGCATTTGTGCGAGATCACGTGATCCCGTGGTGGGCTCATAACCGTGTTGAGTTCCTGGCGAGAAAGGTCGCGCACCGTCTCTTTGCTGGGCCGTCTCTTCGGCTACCGGCAGACGATCCATTCAGGCTCGCGTGGCAAGAGATCGTCAACCACGAACCACTCGGGCTTCGCAAACACCCGCCCACCGTGAAGATGAGGACGCTCGTCGCGGAGGTGCCTTGGCTGCTTGAGCGTGTGCCACCCGATACTCCACTCGGGCAAGACATCGGAGAACTCGATCGCAGAACTCGGACCGGTAAGGCTGCGCTCGCCTATTGGGACGCTTGGCGTGCGTGTGGTGAGCGAATCGAGCTTCGCCGCCTGCGGACACGCAACGCGATCATCCACGGCGGTCCGCTTGCGCCAGCGACCGTGCAGAACGTCGTGCTCTTCGCTGAGCATCTCGCTAGCGAGGCCCTCATCACCAGCCTCGATGCGAAGCTGGCTGGAAAGACGATCGCCTGCCACTTTCGGGACCGGCACAAACGGCTCGTCGCCATGCAGCGCCGTCTGCGGCTCGACGACTCGAACGATCCACCCGGCGACATCCTCTTCCCCGACCCGCCGTGATGTCCATCTGCGCGAGCCCGTGCGCCGGGCCGTTCAGTGCACAAACACGCTGCTCCGAAGCATATTTTGTTCCGTAACGGGAATTATGGACCACGCAAAGGAAGCCAGAAAACGGCGTCGAAAGCCTGCAGATGCCCGCTCTCAGTACCGATCGTGAGCTACTTGAGCGTCCGACGCAGATCGCCGATCTGAAAGCCGCTCGCCGCGAACTCGCAGACAACCTGCTAGTCGCCGCGCGCGGCGAGTTGCCGTTCGAGGATCCGGAGACCGCCGGTGAGCTCGCCGCCGCGTTCCTTCGGCGTTATGACGACCGGCGCAACACCCAGGGCGCGTACGCGCTCGATCTCGCCGACTGGTTCGTGTGGCTCGCGCGCGCCGGGACGGGCCCGCTCGAGGCGACGCTCGCGACGATCGAGAGCTACAAGCGCGAGCCGCTGCTAGACGGCAAGGCACCCGCTCCGTCGACGATGGCACGACGCTTGGCGTGCCTCTCGCACTACTACCGCCGCGCCAACTACAACGGGCTGATCGCCCGCAACCCGGTCGAGTTCGCCGACCGCCCGAAGGTCCCAGAGCAGGCAGCCACCGCGGGGATCTCAAAGCAGCGCGCACGGCGACTGATTACCGCTGCCCGCGCCGAGGGGCCCCGCGAATTGGCGCTCGTGTTGTTGCTGCTTGAGCTCGGCCTGCGCGTCTCTGAGGCTGTAGGCGCGGACATCGAGGATCTCGGCGAGCAGGGCCGCCACCGCGTGCTCAAACTCAAGGGCAAGGGCCAGACCACAAAGGCAGCGGTCGCGCCACTGAACGCGGCCGTCGCGCACGCCGTCGACCGAGCCAAGGGCGCGCGCACCAAAGGACCGCTGCTCATCACCTCCACCGAGGAGCGCCTGACGCGCCAGCACGCCGGCAAGCTGATCAAGCGGATGGGCGAGCAGATCGGCATCCCCGACCTTCACCCCCACGCCCTGCGCCACGGCTTCGTGACGCTCTCGCTCGACGAAGGAGCATCGCTGCGCGATGTGCAGGACGCCGCGCGGCACGCCGATCCGCGCACGACCAGGCGTTATGACAAGAACCGGAACAGCCTTAACCGCCACCCCACCCACCGTCTACTCGGCGCACTGGAGCCATAGCCGACGGAGTTGGACGAGCCCTTCACGGCGACCATAGGACTCCCCTATCCTCTCGCGTAGGTGACGATGCCTGAACACACTCCGCGCGCACTCGGCGTTGACGTCGAGACTCTGAACCGCTGGAAGAGCCGAGGACTCTTGCGCGCACGGAAACTACGTAGCAATCAAGTGCGGCCCGGCTGGGAGGACGCCCCGCTTGTGGCGGGGATCGGCGCCGCTCCCATCTTGGTGGTCGGCAGCGACGATCTCGTGGCCATCAAAGCACGCCCCGTGGACTAGGACTAGAGATCCCTCCCTTCTGTGTCCGGTGAAAGGGCTCGACACCGGACCTACCTCTCAGGGCCGCGAGCCCATCCAGAGCCAGGACGATTCGGCACTGTGGAAGCGTCCATCCCGACGCGCATACTCACGGGCGATGGGTGACCATTATCTCAACGCTGTTGCTCTGACCATTGACGCCCACCCAGCGGTGGTCATCGGGCGCGTCTGGAAGCCCGATGAGGACCTCGACACCAGGTTGCGCGATAACCCCGAACGGCGGTCCGCCTTCAACACCCGGAGCTTCGACGAGCGGACATTCGCGTGGCTTTTGCCTGCCGGCGCGCTGCCAACTGAGGCCGCCGACGCGGGCGAGGAGTTGACTCTCGGTCAGTTTCCAGCGGCGCTGATGGCCTCAGTCGGGCGTGACGCCGCTGCACGCAAGCTTCAAGAGCTGGGACTGGAGCTGCGCTCTGACCGCATAGGCCGGCCCGCCAGCCTGAGTCGCCGTCGCAACAATCTGGCTGAGAACGCGATCACCAATCTGCCGGATGGCGTTGGCATGTATTCGGGGTTGAGCGTGCAGGGCCTCGCGCTACAGAGCTTGACTGAGCCCGGCGATGTGGCGCTCATCATCGACCAGCACGTCGAGCACATCATCGACGTGTCGCTGGCCGAGCTCGCGCGGGCCGACGTGGACCTGCTCGGCGTGCGCCTGCGCTGGCAGCACGCTTCCGGGTGCACCTGCTCGCAGGCGCTCACCGGTGACGTGGGGCGTTTCCTCGGCGGCGACCCTGCGGGCGTGGTGCAAGTGCGCGACAGCGGCGGCGAGGCCCAGTCGCTTCCGGCAGTGTGCCTGGCGGTTCACGCCAACAGGTTCATGATGGCCAAGTACATCGCCAGCCAGACACGCCAGGGCCAGCGGACTGTAGCCGAGGCGCTCAAGAAGGCCGCCGACGAGTTCGGTGACACGCCCAAGCGCTGGAAGAACCTCGGCGCCACCGTCCCCTGGCTCGGCAAGCTCATCCTCTTCGACGGTGTGACCGCGACCCTCGGAGCACCGCTGGGAGTGCCCGTCGCGACAAGCACGGCCAACCAGACCGCGCCCGTGCTGCTGCCCTCAATCCCTGATGGCAACCTCAACTTCCGCTACGGGGCCCAGGAACTTCACGCCAACGCTGCCCTGGGGCTCAAGCGCCACGGGCCGTACGACGAGGACCAGAACCGCAGCGACACCTTGCGCGCCGTCATCGTCGCACCGAAGGCGTTCGCCGGCTCAGCTCGAAAGCTGGAGCAAATACTCATGCGCGGCCTCGGAAGGTTTGAGGGTGTCAAGGAGCGCTACCACCTCCACGCGTTCGAGGTGTCGGTGGAGGTGTTCGACCAGCCGACGCCCGACGGATACGTGAATGCGGTCCTGGCCGCTTCCCGGACCAGTCCCGACGCCGTGTTCTACATCACCAAGCGCGACTTCCGCTACTCCCCCCGCGGGCAGAACCCGTATCTGGCGGCGAAGGCAGCCCTGCTGTCAGCCAACGTCCCAAACCAGGCAGTAACTATTGACGTCTTGAGCCGCCCGGAGGGCGAGTTGCAGTGGAGCGCGGACTCGGTCGGTCTCGCGCTTTACGCCAAGGCGGGCAACATCCCATTCGTTCTGCACGACCCGTCCGGCGTCCGTGAGCTGGTGCTCGGCGTTGGGCGAGCCGATGTGTTCGACCCCGAGCAGGGCGGCCGTCGCCAGCGCTTTGGCGCATCGGTCGCCATTCGCCAGGATGGCGATTTTCTGTTCTCCGGGAGCACGACCCCGGTCAACACCGACGAGGATTACGAGGCTCACCTGACGCGCCTGTTGGAGGGGAGCATCGACCGGTATACCACCGAGCAGGGCGCGAGCCCGGAGCGCTTGGTGATCTACGTCTTCAAGCGCACTGGCCGTAGGGAGCTGTCCGCCATGACCAACGCCATCGGTGACCGCGACATCGAGTTCGCCCTGCTTCACGTCAACCGCGACTCCCCGCTGTGGCTTGTCGAGCGCGCGGGCAACAACATCAAGCCGCCGCCGCGCGGCACAATGGTCGCGCTCAGCGACCCGGACCGGCTGCTGATCACCGGAGACCCACGTAAGCCCGGCGGAGCACATCCTCTGCGGCTTACGCTCGACCGAAACTCCACGTACACCGATATGGACCGACTTGTGCGTCAGGCCTACGGCTTCACGAAGACCTCGTACCGCGGCTTCCAGCAGACCCGGGAACCGTCGCTCATCCTGTTTGGGCGGCTGTTGGCCGAGAAGGTCTCTCAACTCGTTCCCTACGGCTTCAGTCCCGCGTCGGCAGCCGGCCCGCTAGGAGATACGCCCTGGTTTCTGTGATGGCCCGCCCATTGCAACCGAGTCCTGACGCCCAAGCCACCGTCCTTGGGGTCGTTCAGCGCGCCCAGGAGCGGCTGCCCGAGCGTGACGCCTCGCTCGCAGACCGGCTGTTCGTGTTGGAATGCGCGGCACGTGGCGGGCGCGCAGTCCTTCCAACGGTCGAGCGCTATCGGCCGGCACTGCGCGAAGCCGAGTGGTGGCTCGATGAGACCTGGGAGCCAGATGTGCCCCACGCCGCCGTCGTCGGCCAGGCCCTCAGTGCTGCCAATGCTCTCGAAGTTGACCCGCCGTCCAACTGGCCAGACTTGCTCGGCGAGGCCATCACAGCGCTGGAGCGCCGTAGGCAGGGACGATTCGGCATCGGAGGTGACCCATCCCTGCTGGCGGTTGTGCTGCGCGGCCTTGACGCCGCACACATGCGCGCACCCGAGTGGCTGCTCACCGATGCGGCGGACGTCCTCAACCAGCGCCGCTCATCTGAAGCGACCGCTGAGCTCGCTGACGCTCTGGCACGCCACCGGTCCGGACAGCCGCTGGTCGCGAACGCCGTGGCCGCCGCGTTCCGGGCCGACAAATGGACGGACGCGGACGCTCCGTACGCGCGTTGGTGGCTCGCCAGTCGCCGCAAGGAGGTGGACCATCAGCTCAGCGCACGCGCCATCGACGACGCTCGACTACAGGCTCTCGCTGTCGCAGACCCTCTCAACGGCAAGGCCGCCGCGATGGTGCTCGAGGCCGCCGCACGGGCGTCGGGTGAACTAATCATCACCTCGGCCGCCACCCTCAGCGCAGACCGCAGCCGCAAGGACCGGCGGATGCTGGCCGAACTCGCCGGGTACCGCGGCGCGTTCTTGTCGATGATATGGGTTGCTGGGCTCATCTTTGTGCATCGTTTGGCGTATGCCGCGGCCTCCGTCGTCTCCGCCACATCCGCCCACCCCTACCGGCAAACCATCGTCGGCGTCCTCATCGCCCTGTTGGTGTTCACGGTGGCCGAGTCATGCGGCG
This sequence comes from uncultured Solirubrobacterales bacterium, assembly GCA_963849215.1. Classification (GTDB taxonomy): domain Bacteria; phylum Actinomycetota; class Thermoleophilia; order Solirubrobacterales; family Solirubrobacteraceae; genus Palsa-744. The sequence continues at coordinate 2,239,272 of CAWKGR010000003.1, read as the reverse complement.
CGATCGCCAAGGCCTACGGGCGCGACCAGCCACGGTGGGCCACAGGGATCGAGTTCGCCGGAGCAACCGCGGCGGGCATCATCGCTGCCACTGTCTCATAGCCCTCTCATGACCTCTGAACTGCAGACCTCCCCTACACTTCAGGGATCGTGTCGACACATCCTGCGAGCCAGAGCGAACCCGAGCACTTGGAGCTTCCCGATCGAGGAGCTGCTGCGCCGCGCGCATCCGCTGCCCGATCACGATGAGATGGTGATCGAGGATCTCAGCGAAGAGGAGGGCGAGGCCTTCCTCGCAGCTGTCCAGTCGTGACCGCACCCGGATCGCGCAGCGCGATCGTGATCGATACCGATGTCTTCAGCGCTGACCTGGTCCCGACGTCACGGTTGGCTGAAAGCTACGCGCCGATCATCACCGGCCGGCCGGCGTTCATCTCCTTCCAGACGGCTACGGAGCTGCGCTACGGGGCGATCCGCCGCGGCTGGGGCGAGGCCCGGATGCTGAAGCTCGAGAGCAAGATCCGGCGCGCGGAGGTTATCCATACCGGCCCCGAGCTCGTGGCGATCTGTGCCCAGATGCGTGCCGATTGCGCCGCGATCGGTCACGCTCTCGCGCAGCGCGAGCACAACGCCGACCGCTGGATCGCCGCGACCGCAATCCGTCTCGGGATCCCGCTCGTCTCCAACGACACAATCTTCAAGGCCGTACCCGGCCTCACACTCGAATCGCTCGCGTAAGACGGCCGCCGCCGAGCGGAAAACGCAGCGAGCATCCTCACGGGTCCCTCTCGGTCCCGTCGGTCTCACATAGATGGGACGTCGCGGTCTCACATGAATGGGACTGGGCAGTCTCAGATCGGCGGGACGCCGCAACTGTTGCTGCGGCGTCTCATTCATCTGAGACCGGAATCTCACTGATATGAGACGGCTTTGTCTCACCGATGTGAGACTGGCGGTTAGCGTGGAGGTCTCATTCATGTGAGACTGGCCGAAGCCTGAGCGCTCTGCCTGCGGCGCCTCAGCGGTCGCCGGCGACTTGGTCAAGCAGCCTCAATCGGCACCCCACTCACCGGCTGCTCGGGCACTCGAGCCGTAGCCTCCAGCTGGTAGGCACGGACCGAGAGGACGTCAGCACCTCTGCTACTGCCGTCCCTTGGTTTCAGCTTGCCTTCAGGACGCCTTTGGGGAGCTTGACGCGGCGCGTGAGGATTTCCAGGCCGAGGATCACCGTGCGGATCACGCCGAGTTGGCCGAGCAGCGCGATCGAGTCTGAGTGTCCTCGGTCTTCGAGGGTTCTGCCGTCTTCCCCCAGGCGGCTGATCGTGATGCCGCGAAGCTCGACGGCGCGGCCGCGGTAGGTGCCGTTGAGGACCCATCGCGAGGCGACGCGGTTTCTCTCGGTGACTTGCTCCTCGACACCCATGCGGTAGTCCTTGAACAGGGTTGCGTAGAACGCGAGTGACTCGCGGCCTCCCTCGTAGCCGTGGAAGGTCATGTCGTTTATGTAATCCACGAAGTCGGGGCTGTAGAACTCCTCCATCCGCGAGAGATCGCCGGAGCAGACGATCTCTATCGCTTGTCGTGCTTGTGACGCGTAGTCGTGCTCCGTTGTAGTCATGGCCCGAGCATACACGACAGGAATGTAGTAGAGTCTTACTTGTGGCGGGAAGGCCCAGAAGCTCGAGTCGTGGATTTGCTCCCCTTGAGTCAGAGGTAATGGACGCGATCTGGAAGGCGAGCCGGCCGGTGTCGGTTCGTGAGATCGCCGACACACTCAACGAGCGGCGGCCCGAGCCGTTGGCCTACACGACCGTAATGACCGTGATGAATCGGCTCACCGCGAAGAACGTCCTTACACGCCAGGGCGAGCGGCGCAGCTACGTGTATGAGGCGACGGCCGCTGACGCAGCCGGGATCGCGGTACGCGATGTGATCCGCACCTACGGTGATGCGGCGGTCGCGCATTTCGTGGATGAGGCGCGCGCCGATCCCAGCGTTTTGCGTCGTCTGCGTGGTCTGCTCGCGGAGGACGCATGAGGATCGACAGCGCCAACCGCAGTTTCCTTGCCCTGATGTCCTTCGCGCTGCTACTGGGTATGTATGTGCTCTGCGGCGCCGTGGGGAGCGTGCTCGTGCCGCTCATCCTTGCACGGCTTTCTCACTACGGGCTCGCTGGGCTCTCTGACAGCGGAGGCTCGATGTTGCCTGTTCTCCTTTTCATCGCCCTGGTCGCGGTCGGCCTAGCGTTCGGGGCCCGGTCGATCGCCCGGCAGTTGGTCGCCTCCTCAAGACTTGCGCGCCGTGTGCGCGGTTTGACGCTTGAATTGACCGACGAGCTGGCGCTCACCGCATCAGAGGTCGGGTTGGGTGGGCGCGTGGTTCTCCTCGATGCGCCCGAGCGGTTCTCTTTCGCCTACGGTGTCCTGACTCCCCGTGTCGCGGTGAGCCGCGGGCTCCTTGAGGGCGTCGAGGGTGAGGAGCTGCGGGCGGTCCTCGAGCATGAGCGCTACCACGTATGCAACCTCGACCCGTTGAAGGTCGTATTCGTGCAGGCGCTCTTGGCCGCCTTCTTCTTCTTGCCTGCGCTGGATTCTCTACGCGCTCGCTATCTCGCGGGCCGAGAGCTTGCCGCCGACCGTCGGGCGGTCAGAGTGTGTGGGCGCCGGCCACTCATCAGCGCGCTATTGAAGGTCGTGCGTGGCCCCGACTGGAGTGAGCCGGATGGCGTCGCGGCGATCGGAGGCCCCGAGCTGCTGGACGTTCGTGTCGCGCAACTGGAGACCGGCATCCAGCCAAAGCTCTCCACACTCAGCATCACCGGTGCCGCGGCCTCGCTCGTCGGCGCGGCACTGTTCGCTTCAACGTTCCTCGCAGCGGTGTTCAGCTTCGGTGGCCCTACGGCGGTGTACCGTGCGACCGGCACGGGGCTGACGACTACCGATCTGCTCAGCGGCCTGACTTGCGCCGCCCCGTTCGCGGGCGCTGGACTGGTCGCGTACTGGCTCATCGCTCGGCGTGCGAGCCGGCCACTCACCACGAAGATCAAGCCCTGATGTCGGGGCTTGAGATGTTGTTGTGCCCGTTGGGGATGGCGGCGATGGGAGGCATCGCCTGGGTACTGACAAGGCTGCCGGGAAGGCGCACCCAGCGGATCGCGCGGATGGCCCGCCACACGACCTGCCTGCCGGTGGGTGCCCCGCAGCCCCAGCCCATAGAGGACATCGGCGACGCGAAGCGCACGGTGGATTGATGGCTGAGCACGCCCCTCATCCCGTATTCGCCCGCATCTATGCGAAGGTCGCGGACATTGGAGAGCGTCGCGGTGCAGCCGAGCACCGCCGGAAGCTGCTCGCTGGTTTGAACGGTCGGGTGATCGAGATGGGCGCCGGCAGCGGCGCGAACTTCGCCCACTACCCAACCACCGTCAGTGAAGTGGTTGCCGTCGAGCCCGAGCGGTATCTACGCGAACGCGCGCAGCAAGCAGCCGCAGACGCCCCGGTCGCGGTGTCCGTAGTCGATGGCGTCGGCGATCGTCTTCCTGGTGAAGCGGGATCGTTTGACGCTGGAGTCGCCGCGCTCGTGCTCTGCACCGTGCCAGACCAGCGCTCGGCCCTCGCGCAGCTCCACCGCGTCATCCGACCCGGCGGCGAGCTGCGTTTCTACGAGCACGTCGTCGGTCACGGCAAATTTGAGTCGCGCTTTCAGCGGCTCGCCGATGCGACCTTCTGGCCTCACGTCGCCGGCGGCTGTCACATGGCGCGCGACACAACCACCGCAATCGAGCAAGCCGGATTCGCAATCGAGACGTGTGAACGCTTCCCATTCAGCCCAGCACCATTCCTCCCACCCGATCCACACATCCTCGGAATAGCTCGACGTCCGTGAGCCGTTAGCCACGGCGCGCCTGCGCGCGGCCGACGGCGGCCATCATCTCTGTAATGGATGTGCTCGAAGTCGTCTGGCATGGCCTTCGCATGGGAGAGCGAAATCTAACTGATGTGAGACTGGCTCGCAGCTCAGTTTCTGCCTGTGAGACGACGGACAGCACCCCGGCTGCTGGGCGCGTCAGTGCTGCCCGTCATCTCACTAGGCCCCTTGCCCGATCTCGTAGCTGAGGAAGGCGAGGCCGCCACCGATCCTCCTGGCGTCGAGGAGGCGCAGGGGCTTCATGCCGCTGATGTCCGCGAACAGGCGCTCGCCGGCACCGACCACGACCGGGAAGACGACCAGTCGCAGCTCGTCGACCAGTCCGTGCTCGATGAGCGTGCGCCCGAGCTGATAGCTGGCAGGGATGACGATCTCTCCGTCCACCTGCTGCTTGAGCTTCGAAACCTCGGCCACCACGTCGCCCTTGAGCACTGTCGAGTTGTTCCACTCGGGATCTTCCAGGGTCGAGGACACGACGTACTTGGGCATGCCGTTGATCCTGTCCGCGAGCTCGCCATCCCGGGGCCGCCAGCGCGTCCCGAAAAACTCGTAGCTCTTCCGACCCAGCAGCCATGCCTCGGCGCCCAGCGCCTCCTCGAGCGCGACCTTGCTCCACTCTTTGAGGTCCTCGCCCCCAAACTGCACGAACCAGCCGCCACGCGCGAAGCCCTCCTGACCGTCCGGGTCCTGAACCACGCCGTCGAGCGACAAGTTCTGCGGGCCACTCATCACGATCTTTCCCATCTCGGGTTCTCCCTTCGTCGGACTGTTTAGTTGCTGCGTTCGTTGAGGCGTCGCCCGCGACGAAAATCGAGCGGCGAATTTCGAACCGCGCTGACGTCATTACTCGTGATGCCCTTGACAAGAAGAGTTGGTGGGAGGATGCGAGCGTGACCGAGCAGACCCTCGCCCGTGCACGCGCCGGCGACGAGGACGCGTTCCGCGAGCTCACCGACCCCTACCGGCGTGAGCTCCAAGTGCACATCTACCGGATCGTCGGCTCAGCTCAGGACGCGGAGGACCTCCTCCAAGAGACCTTCCTCGCCGCTTGGCGAGGCCTTGGGCAGTTCGAGGAACGCGCCTCGGTCCGGGCCTGGCTTTACCAGATCGCCACCAACCGCTCGCTGGATGCTCTCCGCTCCAGCCGCCGCCGCCCGGAAGAGGAGCGGATGCCCCAGATGCCCGAGCCGACACGCTGGAACGAGCCGACATGGCTCGAGCCCTACGCCGACGTGCTCCTCAATGGGATCGCGGACGAAGCCCCGGGACCGGAGGCGCGCTATGAAACCAAGGAGGCGATCGCGCTGGCGTTCGTCGTCGGTCTTCAGCACCTCTCGCCCCAACAGCGCGCGGTGCTCGTGCTACGCGATGTGCTGGGCTACCGCGCCGGCGAGGTCGCCGAGATCCTCGAGACCAGTGAGGCCTCGGTCAACAACCTGCTGCGCCGCGCGCGTGCCGCGTTCGAGACCCGGCTGCCGGCGACCGGCCGCGAACGAGCGCCGCTCCCTGACTCCAAGCTCGAGCGCGACATCGTCAGCCGCTTCGCCGAAACGGTCGAGAATGGCGACATCGACGGCATGGTCGCGCTCCTGACAGAGGACGCGTGGGTCACGATGCCACCCCTCCCCCACGCCTACCAGGGACACGATGCGATCGGCGCGTTCCTACGCGGCTCTGCGGAACGGCGCGGCGCGCCGATGCGGCTGGTCGCGACGCGCGCCAACACACAGCCGGCATTCGGCTGCTATCTCCCGGTGCCCGACACCGACATCGCGCGCGCATACGCGCTGTTCGTACTGACCCTTGAAGGCGACCACATCTCCGCCATCACATGGTTCGCCGACAGCAGCGTCCTTCAACAGTTCGGCCTACCACGGATCCTGCCTGGCACAGCGCGATGACGCACACGGCTCAGCAGGGGCACGCACAACCACCGCTACGCTGCGTCGCCCGCGGTCGCTGTCACACCTGGCTCCGCAGGAGATCAACTGGGACTCCCCTCGCCCCGTAGCGCTCGCTCAGTAGGAGCGATCAGCCGATCCCGATCAGAGCTACCTCTCGGCTCTCGCTGCTCACGCTGATTCTTCGCCAGTCTCATATGGGTGAGATGCAAGCCGTTTCACATCAGTGAGATCGAGCAGTCGCAGATCAGTGAGACGCCGCAGTAGTGGGTCAGTTTGGTTGTGCGCGAGCCCCGATTGCGATACTTCTCGGATGGATCGGCGGCACCTCAGGCCAGACGGACCGCCATCACAAAGGATTGTGTTCGTGGCCTTGAGCTTCGGCGGCATCCTTTGTGGGCTTGGCTTCGTAGCTTGGCTGATAGGCCTGATCAAGATCGGGCATCTTCTGGCCGGCTCGGGCTCCGGCGTGGCGGCCGTGATGCTTATTACGGCGCTATTCGTCGAGAGGCGAGAGCGTCGCGACGAGGCTAGTTGAGCGTTCGGTCGCTCAAATCCAAACTGATGCACTACCAGGCCGTCGGCGATAACTCCTCGGGGGAAGGCATGGTCATGCCCATTACCGACAGCGTCCCGGGCAGCCCCGTGGCCGTGCCGGCGGCCACGGGGCTCTCTAGTGTTGCCTGTCCGACCGCCACCACCTGCGACGCCGTCGGCGGCAACGCATCGGGGGAGAGCGTCGTTGTGTTGATCACCACCACCTAGTGTCCTGAGTCGTTAGTTCGTAGGCGGTTATGGTATTGTTGGGGGATGAACGCATCTCGTGTTGGGCGGCGTGGGCCGCAGGCGGTGCAGGTGACGCTCAGTGAGGCTGAGCGTCGTGTGTTGGAGGGATGGACGCGACGGCGGTCTTCGGCTCAGGGGCTCGCTTTGCGGGCGAGGATTGTGCTCGGCGCTGCTGCGGGGCAGAGCAATACGGAGTTGGCTGAGCAGCTTGGTTTGACGCGGATGACGGTCGCCAAGTGGCGTGGACGGTTTGTGCATGATCGTGTCGATGGGCTGCTTGATGAGGCGAGGCCTGGTCGTCCTCGTAGGATCGGCGATGAGAAGGTCGAGGAAGTGGTAACCAGGACGTTGGAGAGCGCGCCGAAGGGCGCTACGCATTGGTCGACGCGGTCTATGGCGGCTGAGGTCGGACTCTCGCAGACGGCGATCTCTCGGATCTGGCGAGCGTTTGGTTTGCAGCCTCATCGTGTGGAGTCATTCAAGCTCTCAACGGACCCGCTGTTCGTGGATAAGGTCCGCGATGTCGTTGGGCTTTACCTCGATCCGCCGGAGCGAGCATTGGTGCTTTGCGTGGATGAGAAGTCACAAATACAGGCACTCGATCGCAGTCAACCGATCCTGCCGATGCTTCCCGGCGTACCTGAGCGTGCGACCCATGATTACAAGCGTTCTGGCACCTCAAGTTTGTTTGCCGCGTTGGATATCGCCTCTGGAAAGGTGATCGGTTCGCTGCATGCGCGCCACCGAACAATCGAGTTCAAGAAGTTCCTGAATCAAATCGACGCGGCGGTGCCTGCCGACTTGGACGTTCACCTGATTCTCGACAACTACACAACTCACAAGACAAAGGCCATCCAGCGGTGGCTTCTTGCGCATCCGCGGTTTCATTTGCATTTCACGCCAACCGGCGCGTCGTGGCTAAATCTCGTAGAGCGCCACTTCGCGGAGCTGACCAACAAGAAGCTCCGCCGCGGAGCACACCGATCAGTCCGAGAAGCTCAACAAGGACATCCGCGACTGGATCGCCCACTGGAACGAAAACCCCCGCCCCTACGTCTGGGCAAAGACCGCAGACCAGATTTTCGACAGCCTCACCCGATACTGCCAACGAATTACCGACTCAGGACACTAGTTTACGGGTGCCTCTGCGCCGAAACTGACCCATCTCAGGAGTGGAAATGCCGCTACAAGGTGAATACGCGCCCAGCCCGTGGGATTGGGTGCGCGAACAAGTCGAAGAGTACGAGGCGAGCAACGGTGAGCATGCCAACACCCTCATGGACACCGGCCTTCCCGTGGTCATCATCACGACCCGAGGCCGAATGAGCGGGAAGATCCGCAAGTTCCCACTCTCCCACTCATGCGGGTCGAGTACAAGGGCGAGTACGCGCTCGTCGCTTCCCTGGGAGGCGCTCCGACTAACCCGACCTTGTACGGCAACCTGACCGACCGCGTCAATGATCCAGGACGACGCCGAGCCGCACGACTTCAACGCACGTGAGGTCCAGGGCGAGGAACGAGCATTGTGGTGGGAGCGCGCCGTCGCGGGCCTATCCCAGCTATGCGGATTACCAGATGAAGACGAGCCGGATCATTCCGGTCTTCGGGGCCACCCGATCAGACTCATAGTGGCAGTCTGAGCTTCAGGAGTTCTGCGCACTTACCCCTCGTCCAAAGCGCTAGCGTCCGCAGCGCGCTCGGCTGCGCTCTCGCCGGGCAGCCCACGATTCAGCTGGTGGTGGAGTACAGTCCGCAGCATTGTTGGGCAAACCACCGCGCAGATCGCGCGAAGGGGGATCGAATGGCACTCGGGTTCTATATCACTGCTAAGGGCTTTACGCAGGAGCGGTACGACACGACGCTCGTCCAGCTTGAGGAGGCTGGTGCAGGAGCCCCCGACGGACGTATCTCCCACGTCGCCCTTGAGACGGATGGCGAGATCCAGGTCTTCGACGTTTGGGAGTCGCAGGATGCATTCGACGCGTTCGGGGTAACCCTTTTGCCGATACTCGCGGCAGCGGGCGTCGAGATGAACGAGCCAATGGTGGCTCGGGTTCACAACGAGATCAAGGGCTGATCGGCTAAAGCGAGCACGCGGCTCGGTAACAAGCGCATCGACATACAGAGCATCCTCTCGGGGCCTCTACTTCAGTGAAGCGGCGTATACCGCTGAGGTTTCGACGTCGAGGATCTTGTCGCCTCCGATGGTTTGTGTAGCGATCCAGAAGACCATGCTTGCGGTGTGCGTCGAGTATCCGTAGGTTCCCCTGTTTGGTTCCCCACCTCCCGTGGCCGTCAGACGCGGAAGCAGCCACTTCTGGCGTCTGTGCGTGGTGAGCTGCATACGTGTAGAGGCCGCCACGAAACTTCGGTTCGGAGGGAATGTAGCCGGCGGCTTCGCTGCCGGTGTCCCAAGACAGCAGTCCGCTACGCAGATCGAAGTCCTCCGGCTCGCCACTACCGAACCCATCACCAGTGCCGCGCGCTCTCAGGATCGTCGGGCGGCCGTGGCAACGATCGAGCTGAACGTCGCCGCGCTTCCCCGAGCTTTGGGCAAACAGCTCGCCTTGGAACGCGAAGCCTCTGTGAAGCCCGTCCCAGGGATTGTGGACGACCAGGCGGCGCACCGCCGGGCAGATACCGTTGGTCGACGCTCCGGGCGCATCGAGGTCGGCGGTCCTGTCCAGACGCGTGCTGGCACCGGTGGCGATGTCGTAGAGAACGTTGACGCCCATCACATAGCGAGCGCCCACCCGGTACCAGTCAGAAGTCCCGTTGGTCTTTTTCGGCAGCAGGACGGTCTTGCCCGTCCGCACGTCGAGCAGCGCCTGTGCATCGCCTTCCTCGCACTCGAGCAGGAAGCGTCCGGCCGCGGCGCTGATGATGGGTTCGCCGCTCTCCGCCTCATTGTGAAGTCGGCATCCGGCTGGCGGGGTGATCGACCGGCGTCGTCCCGTGAGGGTGTCGAAGACCACGATCTGCTCGTCTCCCCGGTTCTGCCACGCCACGAAACGCGTCCCGTCACTAGAAAATGCGACCGTGCCCGACGCAAGCCGGTGCAGTGACGACGCGACCGCCGGGGACGCACCGGCGCTGAGCATGATCAAGCCCACGGCAAGCGCCGCCAACCCATGCCGGTAGCGCCCATCATCACCTGCCTCGATCCCACCCATGACGGTAGTAACCGCCGACTCCGCTGCCCGATGCGGTCCCTCGAACATCCGCGCGGCTACTCGTAACTCTGCGTCACTAGGACGACATCTTTAAGCAGCCGAATGCCTTTTCGTAAGGCAGGTCCGTTTGAAGGAGAAGTACCCCATTGGGCTTTCGTACGCTTCTTCCCATTTTGCGGGTTCGTACCCGTGTGCGAGTGTTGATCACCGCTCGCCCGTGGATCACGAGCGACACATTCACAAGTTCCCCAATGCTCGATTGAGCCGGAAATAAGAGACGAATCCGGAATTCGGCTTGCCATCCGCCGCCACCTGTCGTGTGATCGTAAGGTCCTCGAACACCTCACCGAGCAGGGCCACAGCGTTCGCGTGCGCAGCGGCCTGATTAGCGGCCGCGCTCTCCGATGCCGCGACTGCGCTCACCGCCTGAGTGCCGTGCGCGCTGACAGTGCCCATGATCGCGATCAGCACCGCAGCGACCCCAGCCCCACATGTCAATCCGCCGAGCATGTTGCGCATACGCACCATCAGCTCAGTGTTGCAGGACGCCTGGCCCGGATAGGCAGCGCACTACTCGGTGGCGCGAGCCACTCGCCCAATAAGCGATGACTACGCGGGCCCGGCGACGCCGATCAGGTTGCCCTCGGGGTCGGTGAAGTGGCCGATCACGAGCCCTGAGGGGGATTGCTCGGGCCCCAGCCTCCGAGTTCCGCCGAGATGCTCTGCCCGCTGGAGTGCTGCCTCCACGTCGGGAACGCCGACGTAGAAGATCGTGTGGGGGTCATAGCCCGATCCTCCGCCGACACCTCCGGGGATTCCGATCCCGTCGCTGCTCGCGTCGTGCTGAACGAACCCATAGCTGCTCGGCTCGGAGACGGCATCGGAGACCGGGCTGCTCGAGTCGAGCTCCCAACCAAACAGCTCGCCATAGTAGGCGCGGAGCGACTCCGGGTCCGCCCCGATGATCTCGAAATGCACGACCGGCTGTCCCATTGTTGCTCCCTTCCGTGCCGATCGCTCGGCGCTCGTTTACAAAACCCTACGGTGTCGACTTCAGTGGCCACACCTCGACCATGTGCACGTCCCCGCGGGCGCGATCCCGAAGGACGGCCCGTCGGCCGGCCTGATCGACGTGATCCTGCCCGAGCGCAACCGTGGCGACCTCGACGACATCCCCGAGGAGATCAGCGAACAGATGACCTTCCACCCGGTGATGACCATCCAGGAGGTCCTCGACGTGCGCGCCCGAGATCGGCGGCGCACCGCTGCCGGTGAGAGTCACCGGCTCGAGATGACTACGCGACCCAGCCCGATCACCTCCATCTCGGTCTGCGGGGCGCACACCGCGATCTCTTGAGACTCGTTGCGCAACGTTCGTCGCAGGAGGACAAAGGCCGCAGCGCCGAGTAGCGCCGGGACCCACAGCGCGATCGCTCGATAGGCGAGCACGGCTGAGGCGGCGGAGGTGATGGGCACGCCGTAGAGGACGAACGTGCCGACCAGGCCGGCGTCGATGCCGCCAATTCCCCCAGGGACCGGAATCAGTCCACCGAGCTCGCCGATCAGGTAGCCGATCCACACGATCGCAAGCGGCGGCGCCGATCCGAACGCGTGAAACGTCGCCCACAGAACCATCAGGTCAAAGACGAGGTAGGCGACGAGCCCACTGATCAGCCAGGCGTTTCCCTCGCGCAAGAGCGCGACCGCCTCATTGATGCCGTCCGCAATCGCCACCAGTGTCTTCAACAGCGCCCGCGAGCGTCGCGAGGACTCGCCTTCTTCGCTGCGCTGCTGGCGCAGGTTCAGGCCCCTTGCGGTGCGCCCCACGAGCAGTGCTCCAACGATCGACAGCGCTGCTATGAACGCGGGCAAGAGCGTCAGCGCGAGGTTCGTCTCGCCGGGGAGCACCCGTGTGGCCAGACCCAGCCCGACGATGACCACGCCAACGACGTTCGGCACGCTCGTCAGCAGGAAGAACGCAACCGTTCGCCGTGCGATCTCGCTCGCCGGCATGCCACCTCGTCTCAGAGCCCAGGCGCCGAGCGCGAGTCCGCCGGCTCCACCAGTCGGGAACAGCGCGTTCGCTCCGAGCTCGGACATGCCGATCTGAAAGCTGACACGCCAGGTCATGCGCCTGCAAAAGACCATGCGAAAGACGGAGACATAGCCGAGACCGGAGAGCACCTTCAGCCCCACCCCGAGCAGCAGCCATCCGGGCTGCGCATGCGACAGGCGAGTGCGCAGGCCGTCGAGCCCCGGAAGCAGTGTCACGATCGCGATGACTACGAGGACCAGACCGGCTCCGAACAGCAGACGTGATCGCAGTCTGCGTCCGCTCAACTGCTCGGGGATCTCCAGATCGTCCGCCGCGACCTGCGCCAAAGCGGGCGGACGAGGACGCTCCGCCGAGCCGACGGGCTGCCACGTGCTCATGCCATTCGCAAGATTTCTGCGAGCGTCGTCACTGCAGGTAGCCCTCCACCGTTCCCTCATCGCGCACCGAAGCATCGTCGGGGTTCTGATGAAACTCACGGCGAGCGCGACGCTGGCGCAGAAGGTCCCAGCAACGGTCAAGCTCGACCTCGACGGCCGCGAGGCGCTCGTGCGTCTCGGGCGCGCGAGACTCCTCATCCTGGGCCAGGAGCGTGTGCTCCTCTTGCACCAGTCGCTCGATGTTGTTCAGGACACCCTCATCGGTCATAGCCACTCCTCCGTGCGCTGGTCAAGTCTGTGACATCGATCCTAAGCGTCCAATGTAGCTGTCAAAGGCCTGCCAGGCGACTCCCAAGGTCAGAGCGAACGGGGCGCAGCTCCGCTAGCTTTCTCGCCGCCCAGTCTCATATGAGTGAGACGCCAGCGATCTCATATGGATGAGACTCGGCTGTCTCAGATCGGCGGGACGTCGCAGTGCTTGACAACCTCCAACTGAATGAGGCCCGCTGCACAAGCCACGCCGATTGGTTCGGGTCAGTGAGCCCGCGAGCTCATCAGATGGGCTGCCACAGCTCAATCCGATTGCCCTCGGGGTCGGTAACCCAACCGAAGCGACCGATTCCCTCCGCGTACTGCGTCTCCTCAGCCACGTCCGCTCCGCCAACGCGCAACTGCGCGAGCATCGCGTCCAGGTCGCGGACTCGGAAGTTCAGCATGGCCTGCTGGCTGCGAGACCCGAAATAGTCGGTTTCGGAGTCGAACGTCGCGAATACCGTCGGCCCGGGCTGCTGGCGCCAGACGCCGTTCACATCAACATCCAGTCCGAGGCAATCGCGATACCAAGCGCTCAGGGCGGCCGGATCGGTGGCCCGTATGAAATGTCCGCCGATTCCAAGCACGCGTTCGATGCAGCCATCTTGCCAGAACGAGGATCGGCTGGCCGGCTGCTGCTCACAACCGCTCGACAGTGACTGTCGACGGATCGTGCAGCTCACAGAAGACGCGATCGGTCTCCCCGCGGGAAGATGCCTGAGCATCTCACTTAACTATATGCCGCCTCCAGATAGCTATCAGGAGGAATAATGAGCAAGCTCAGATGCCAGATCTCGATCTCGCTGGACGGGTTCATCGCCGGCCCGAACCAGAGCGAGGAGAACCCGCTCGGCGAGGGTGGCGAACGGCTCCATGAGTGGATGGTTTCACTGGCCGCATGGCGCCAATCTCACGGCTACGAGGGCGGTGAGGTCAACGAGAGCGCACGGATAGTCGAGGAATCACGCGAGAACGTCGGTGCTGGGGTCATGGGCCGGAACATGTTCGGCCCGGTCGGTGGCGGCCCCTGGGGCGATGAGCAGTGGACGGGCTGGTGGGGCGAGGATCCTCCCTATCACTACCCCGTGTTCATCCTCACCCATCACCCGCGTGATCCGGTGGAGATGAAGGGAGGGACCACGTTCCACTTCGTCACCGACGGAATCGAGTCTGCGCTCGAACAGGCAAGAGAGGCCGCCGGCGGCAAGGACATCATGCTTTGGGGCGGCGCCCAGGCCGCTAACCAGTACCTGGCAGCGGGACTCCTGGACGAGCTTGAGCTTCACGTCGCTCCAGTTCTGCTCGGCGACGGTGCTCGCCTCTTCGACAACCTTGGAGCCACGGAGATGCAACTCAAGCAGGTCCGGGCGGTCGAGGCCCCTGGCGTCACGCACCTCAAGTACACGGTGGTGACATGACCCGGGCCGCAGCCGACCTATACGCGCATCTCAACTCATCCAGACCCGATTGTCGAACCATGCTTTCGCACACGAACGGATGGTGGTCAGTTTGGACTTGCTCGCGCGGCATTTGAGGAGCTTTGGCGTCTGAGGATCGCGCTTTAGGCGTATCGGTGTGCCACAGGATCTCTCGGCTCGCACTCAACGAATAGCCGACCGCTCTGTCAGGTGCCTCACGTACTTTGTGGAAATGCCTGACCGGTCACTCCAGCGTAGTTACGGCACGGTGTTCAATCAAGTGGCAGGCAGCTACGATCGCCACCGTCCCGCCTACCCCGAGGAGCTGATTGATTGTGCTTGCGAGGTCGCGGGTATCGCGCCCGGCGATGAGGTGCTCGAGATCGGCTGCGGGACCGGACAGCTGACCCGCGGTCTCCTGACCCGAGGTCTGCGCGTCACGGCGATCGAGCCGGGAGACCGGCTTGCCGCGCTCACGCGGCAGAACCTCGCGGGCAGCGGCGAGGTCGAGATCCTGAATGCCCGGCTGGAAGACGCACGGCTCCCCCGCGAGCATTTCGCGGCTGCCTTCTCGGCATCGGCGATCCACTGGGTTGATCCCGACGTCAGCTGGCAGCGAGCAGCCGACGTGCTCGTGCCCGGCGGGACGCTCGCACTCCTCCAGTACTTCGGAATGCACGATCAGCACAGTGTCGAGGACCAGCGGGCACTGTTGAGTGCAATGTTTGCGATCGCACCGGAGATCGCCGCGAACTGGCCGAGCTACCGCGACCTCGAAACCACCCTCGCAGGCGTTTACGAGCGCCGCGAGAACATCTCGGAGGTCTGGGCCTGGCTTGGTGGCCACGACGTGGCGCGCGCCTATACCACCGGCCTGTTCGACGACGCCCAGATCGCCGCTGTACCCACGCCGATCGAGCATACCGCTGAGGAACTCAACTCCCTGCTGGGCACGATGTCGTTCTGGTCGCAGCTCTCGCCGGCGCAGCGCGCGGCACTCCAGAGCGAGAACCGAGCGCTGCACGGGCGGCTTGGGCGACCGATTCGCTCAAGCACCCTCGCCTGTCTCGTGACAGCGCGACACGAGGGGTCCCCTCTCTCCTGACATGCCAGAGACCCATGACCCAAGAGCGATCAGCTCGGCTTCGCTGTCCGCCCACTCGGAAATCATCGGGATGTCGTGCTGGCGGCTCAGCGCGGCGTGACGGCAGCGCCGGCCAAGTGCTGGTGCACAAAACTTACGACGGTGGCTCCCTCGGCGATCGCGGTCGCGCAGCGCTTGATCGATCCTGCCCGCACATCACCGGCGGCATACACGCCCGGGACACTCGTCTCGAGCAAACCATCTGCCCCCGCATCCTGCCCCGTGAGGATGAACCCATTGGCGTCTCGCACGACAATGTCGCCCAGCCAATCGGTGCACGGCTCGGCACCTAGGAACAAGAACAGAAATGAGAGTGAAAGCTGTTCGCCGTCTCTTAGGGTGACTGCTGCCAACTCTCCGTCCTGACCGTGCAACTCCGTGATTTCGACACGGTCGCGAACCGCAACCCCGTAGCGCTTCAGATCGTCGATCAGATAGTGCGACATCGTCTCGCGCAGGTTCGCGCGACGATGCATCAGCGTGACGAGCGCACCCCCGCGCGCGAGCCAGACTGCTGCCTGCGCGGCGGAGTTTCCACCTCCCATAACCCCTACCCGGCGCCCCCCGCATAGCTCTCCCTCAAGCGGTCCTGCGGCATAGAAGACGCTTATCCCCTCATAGCGATCGAGGCCCTCTACCGGGAGGCGTCGATATTCAGCGCCGGTGGCGAGCAGAACCACGCGCGCGGCGATCTCGTTGCCGCCATCGAGCTTGACCACGTGACGCTCGCCGCCGGGTTCAAGCGCCACCGCCCGATAGGGCGTCGCGGTTCGCGCGTCGAACTTGCGCGTCTGTGCTATCGCACGGCTGGTCAGTTCGGTGCCGCTGATCCCGGCAGGAAAGCCGAGATAGTTCTCGATCCTGCGCGAAGTGCCCGCCTGCCCCCCGAGCACCTCGCCCTCCACGATCAGCGTATCGAGGCCCTCGGAGGCACCGTAGACCGCCGCGCCGAGACCAGCGGGGCCGCCGCCGACGATCAACAGGTCAACCTCCTCGCGCCGTGCGAGCTCGCGCCCGATCCCGAGTGCCCGCGAGAGCTCGCCGTTGCTCGGGTTGCGCAACTCCAAACCACCCGGCAGCCGCACGAACGGCGCATCTTCAGTCTCTGAAGAAATGACCGGACCGTCAGCCTCGCTTCCACCTCTGGGGTCGATCCATGAGAACGGGAGTCTCTGGCGCCGTGCGTAGTCCAGCAGCCGGCGGGTCTCAATTGAGTCACGCGGACCGATGATCTCAACCCCAATGCCGTCGTATTGCTGCAAGAGCTCACGGCGCTCCACGAACGCGCTCAGCAGCAAGTCCGAGAGCGATCCGTCCTCGAACAGCAGACTCCTGAGTACCTTGCGATCAACGGCAATGTAGCGCATCGGCGCGGTCGCGACGGCCGTTACGAAGACGGTCTGGCCGGAGAGAAGGTTCATCTCGCCGAGGAAGCCCGAGGTGCCGTGACGGATGATCTCGCGTTCTTCGTCGTCCAGTATCGTCGCCTCCCCCTCGATGATCGCGACGAACGGGTAGGTCGGGTCACCGATCTTGTAAAGGATCTCGCCGATCTTGGCGGTCCGTTCCTCTCCAAGCTCGGCCAGTGTCGCAAGCTGTGAGCTGGAGAGCACTCGGTTGACGGGAGCAGCCATTCAGATCAGCCTACCTGGGTATAACGTCGCCATATTCCGGCGGCGAACCGCGCGAACGGGAATCGCTCAGCCGCCAAGGGGCGACGGAGGTATCCGGGTTGACCCAGTCACCTCTGGGACAAGCATCCCGATTTGGTCGATGTAGCACCAAGCCCAGTCCTCCCCCGGCTCGATCGATCGAATGATTGGATGCCCACTAGCATTGGCGTGAGCCGTCGCGTGGCGGTTCGGAGAGTCGTCACAACAGCCGACGCGACCGCACTCCAGGCAGATCCGCAGGTGAAGCCAAGGCTGACCCGTGGCCAGGCAATCCTCGCAGCCAGCGACCTCTTTAGGGAGCTCGGTGAGCTTGATGTGATCGCGGTGCTTGCAAGGCACGGCTAATAACAATAACAGCGGCCGTGTTCGCAGACATCGCACGAATGTGCGGTATGAGAGTGCCTAGGCATCGAACTCGAGCTCAGCCGGGCGAACACACTCTGGCAGCCGGACGAACACACTCTGGCAGCCGGACGAAGCCGAGTCGACGAACGCGGCCGGAGTCCTTAGTCGATTTGCTCCGCCAGCTCGACGATGACCCCCTCTGGGCCGCGGACGTAGCAGAGCCGATAGCTGTCTTTGTAGCGCTCCACCTCGCCAACGAGCTCCGCGCCGCGGGCTCGCAAGCCGGCGACGGCGGCGTCGATGTCATCGACCGCGAATGCGACATGGCGGATGCCAAGGGTGTTCGCCGGCGCGTGCCGATCGCCTCCCCGACCCGATGGGGCGTGAAACTTCGCCAGCTCGATCCGTCCGTGACCGTCCGGGGTCTCCAACATCGCGATCTCCACCCGGATGCCCACGAGCCCCACCACACGGTCAACCCAACCGCCCTCGACCGGCCTTTCACCCTGGAGCTTGAGTCCAAGCTCGACGAAGAACGCCGTCGCTGCCGCAAGGTCGTCAACCACGATGCCCACGTGCTCCATGCGTTGGATCGTCATGCGCTCGACAGTAGCGGGCCGACGGCCCCAGCTACAGCGTGTCTCGGTTGGCGTTGGGCGACGGCCTGCCGCTGTTCAAGGACCTTCCCGCGCCGATCAGACTGCAGCTTGTCGAGGCCACGACACATGCCACAGGTGCGGTCCTGTACATCTACCGCCCGGCGATCTAGCAATACCGGTGAACACCCCCTTACTTAGTGCTCTGGCTCGGAAGTTCGCCGACGTATTTGTGGGTCAGGCGGCTTGGAGGGTCGGCTGGTCGAGTCGCTTGGCGACGCGGTCGAGGTCTTGGCGGGTGAACTTCCACTGAAATGGGGCGGCGATCTCCTCGTAGCGGCGAGCGAACGCGAGTAGCTGCGCTTCGAGCGTGTCGATGTCGGGGAAGTCGTTGGGGGTGAGAACCTTGCGTTGCACGATCGAGAAGTAGATCTCGGCTTGGTTGAGCCAGCTAGCGTGGACGGGGGTGTGAACGAGGATCAGGTTCTTGTATCTGCCTTGGAGGCGTTTGATCGATGCCTGGCCGCGGTGCGCTGAGCCGTTGTCGACGATCACGAACACGCGTCGGGCCTTGCTGTAGGGCTCAACGGTCATGAACTGCGCGACGAGCTTGTCGAACGGGACGATCCCGTCCTTCTTGTCGCAGCGGTCGAACAGTCTGGCGCGGCGTGCGTCCCAGGCAGCGAAGTAGCACAGGGCGCCGCCGCGTTCGTATTCGTGCTCGACGCGCTGGCCGCGCTTGATGTGGGCCGCGGCGGGCAGCGTGGCGTGCTTGCGGTGCCGCGCTTGGATCGATGGCTTCTCATCGCAGCAGACGACGTAGTCGCCGGGATGCAACAGCTCGCCTTCCCAGCGGCCGGAGTAGAGATCGAGGATGCGGCCGGCCTTGGCGGTGAACTCGGGGTCACGCGGGAAGATCCAGGAACGGTACTGCCACGGCTTGATCGCGTCCTCTGATAGCCAGCGCCAGACCGTCACGCCGGAGATCTGCTCGCAGATCCCGCGAGCGACAGCCTCGCGCGCGAGCTCTGGGGATGACCAGCGCGACAGCGGCACCTCGCTGTCTGAGGGCCGCTCGCACGCCAGGCGGATCACCTCAGCGCGGACC
The DNA here is from genome assembly GCA_963849215.1 of uncultured Solirubrobacterales bacterium. Taxonomy (GTDB): domain Bacteria; phylum Actinomycetota; class Thermoleophilia; order Solirubrobacterales; family Solirubrobacteraceae; genus Palsa-744. The sequence continues at coordinate 2,220,457 of CAWKGR010000003.1, read as the reverse complement.
TGAGGGGGAAAAGCCGGCGGTCTGCCGCGCCGGGGCCGGTCCTCCAGGCCGGCCAGGCGCTGCTCGAAGAATCGCTTGCGCCACTGCGAAACCACGTCGCGTCCGCAACGCAAACGGACGGCGATCTGATCGTTACGCAGCCCATCTGCGGCCATCAGCACCATCTGCGCCCTCATCACCTGCCAATACGGCAACGTATACGAACGCGCCAGCGACTCCAACACCGCGCGCTCCTCACCAGACAACTCGATCCGATACGGGCTATGTCTCGGCATCAGCGTCCCTTCACGAGAAGACAGGATGCCAGACACGCTACGGCCGCGATCAGACGCTAATACGTAGCCTTACTTACGAAATCGAGCACTTAGTTACCTGAAGGAGATTGCGGATGACCGAGCAACGTCCGGCTTTCTCAGACTCGACAGCCCGGCACCGAGCGCGCTGACCCGCGAGCAGATGGGATGGCAGCCGACGCATCCCGGGTTGATCGACTATCTCGAAGAAGGGCACTACTTCGGGGCGGGGCGTCCGGCTAGCGCATGATCGGGAGCACCCAGCCGAGGGTCGCCGACCCGACCCGTCCCGCCGCGCCTTGGATGCCACTCCCAACCCGGATCTCACCCCCCAGCCTCGTCCCCCCATTCGATCGCGAGCGGGATCCCGCTGTCGAACCACTGGCGGTGGAGCGCTTCGATCCGCACCCGTGTAGGACGCTGGCGACGGTGGAAGATGTACTCCGCACGGTCGAGTGGGTTGACCGCGTCGCAGTAAACCGCCCGCGCCGCGCGCAGCTCCTCGGCGTCTGTCAGCTCGCGCGCGCGGGCGCTGAGCGTGGCACCGCGGATCGCGCCAACGCGAATTCGCAGGCGTACATTGGGATTGCTCCTGATGTTCCACAGCCACCCCGCTGTCCAGCCCGCCTCTCTGGCGACAGCCGAAGGCCGCAGCATGACGATGTAGGCGCGATTTCCGTGCCGAACCAGGTGAATGCACCGTCTCCGTCTCTTGCCGGTCCGGCGCCCGATCGTGGTGAGCACTCCGTAGCCCACTGGCGGGAGAATCGTGAAGCGGGGCAACGTCAGCGCGCTCAGCACCCGACCACCAGTAGGCGAGCGCGTAAAGATGTTGTCTTCGCGCGTCAACGCCCTCTCCCCGTCGAGTCTCCTGGGCCTGGCGTGTCGCCCGGTTCACCGCCTGGGCCCGGCCCATCGCTTCGCTCAATCTCGAGGCCTCGCTCGTCCAAACCCATAGTGGCCAGCTCCTTTTCTCCTTCCTCAAGCACCTGCTTCCAGAAGCGGACGTACTCGCGTAGATGCCCTATGCCTGCTTCGAGCGCGAGCAGAGGGCCACGTGGCCTGTCCTCGATGCTCATGCTCACATCGTGCAGCGCTTCGTAGTGGCGCAGGCGGCGTTCGTGTTCGGGTAGGTACGCTCGCGCAAGCATCAGGGGATCAGCTCCGAGGAACAGCTTGAGGATGCTGGGGTCGTGCAGTTCGCTGATCATCCCCTTCCCTGGCTCGGCTCGCCACGTCTCCAGGGCACTCATACCGGCTTTGGTGACACTGTAGATGCGCTTGCGCCGCCCGGTCTGCTCGCGCACTTCACTGAGCAGGTCCCGCTTGGCCAGACGCGCGCACTCTGAATACAGCTGACTTGGCGAGATGGTCCAGAAGGTCATCGTGCTGAGCGACGCCATCCGCTTGAGGTCATAGGGGGTCGCCGGCTGCATGAACTCCAGCATGCCGAGCACGATGTAAGACGTCTCTGTCAGGCGTTGCTCGGACATTCGCGCCCAGCATATCCGCTTCTGTACGGTCTACTGTGTATAGTCTGGTTTAGACCATCTGATTGCACCATATAGAGAGGACCGTCCTTGTTGTGCTATCTCGTCGGCAGTGCAGCTCGCCGCTTGTCACTCGCGATAGCGCTCGGTTGCACCTGCGCGGCACTCGCGGGTGTTGCGTGGGCGGGAGACACGCTGACCGTCAATGAGGCGTTCACGCCCGACAGGCTCGGCGCGGCCACTAACCTCTCGATCACAGCGCGGTTTGCGTCGAGCGCCGACGTACCGCCGGCGCCGGTCAGCAGCCTCACGCTGTACGCACCAGCCGGGCTGGGGATCGATGCTCGGGGTGCTGGGACATGCACTGAAGTGGTGCTCGAACAGCGTGGCCCAGCCGGCTGCCCAGCGGATTCGCGAGTGGGTTTCGGCGGCGGCATCGCCGTGCTGGCGCTGCCCAACGAGCTGGTCCACGAGCCGTTTACGCTCGACTTCTTCTTTGCCGCACCCGAACACGGCCGTCTGAAGCTGCTGACGTACGCGAGCGGTGTCTCGCCGATCGCCGTGTCACTTGTTGTGATCGCGCGAGAGATCCCCACACCAAGACCGTACGGGCTCGGCTTCAGCGTGCAGGTCCCACGGGTCACGGCCATCCCCGATGCCTCCTACGCATCGGTCGAAAGCGCATTCGCGACGATCGGCGCCAGTGACGCGGCGTACTTCGAGACCGTCCACGGGCGACGCACGCTCGTACACATCAAGGGCCTGACCGTGCCGAGGAGATGTCCCGCCGGAGGCTTCCCGACGCGCGGCACGGTTGATTTCGCCGACGGCGCGACGTTCACCGTGGACCCGATGATCCCATGTCCGCCTCAATGACCGGTCGCGGATCGCGGATCGTTAGAGCGGCGTGCTGCGCCGCGCTGCTCGGCGCGTCGGCGCTCGTGGCGGGCGTGACGCTCCCGGGTACGTCCTTTGCTCGATCCTCCACATCTGCGGGCAGGACAAGCGGCACAGCCAGGATCTCGGCGTCATTTAACCCCGACAGGCTCAGCGCGAGAGGCGCACTGACAGTCACGATTGACTTCCCGGTAGGCGCGGCGGGCGATCCGGCACCACTGCGCCGCTCGGTGCTGCGCCTGCCGGCTGGTCTGGGGGTACAGATCCCGCACCTACGCAGCTGCGCGCCTGGGCGACTGCATCTGCTGGGTAAGCGCGGCTGCCCAGCACAGTCGCGGCTTGGGGTGGGACGCGCGCTCGCGCAGGCACAATTGGGCTCCAGCGTACTCGCCGAGAGCGTCTCGCTGTGGGTGTTCCTCGGCCCGCTGCGCAACTTGCAGCCAACATTCGAGGTACTCGCCCAGGGTTACACCCCATTTGACGAGCGCGTGGTGCTGAGCGGCACAGTGCTCCCCGACGACCCGCCGTATGGCGAAGACCTCGTGCTGTCGGTCCCAGCGATCCCCACGCTGCCGTTGGAGGCAGAAGCATCGATCGTCTCGATGTCGCTGACGATCGGCTCAAGCCAGAGCTCCGCACAGGAGCCGAACGGAACGATCGAGCCGGCCCACTGCCCTGCCGGTGGCTTTCCGTTCGCGGCGCAGTTCCTCTACGCGGACGGGTCCACTCAAGACACCTCCACCCTGCTCCCCTGTCCACGATGAACAATCAGAAAGTAGAGGTGTGACGTATGCGACACCACAGCCACAAGACGCGCGGTCCAGTCGCCCTACTCGCGGCGATCGTGACCGTCTCGCTCGCAGCGAGCGCCTCCGCGGCGGGCGGGAGCGCAAACGCCGCGAGAGAGATCACCCTGAACGAGAACGGCAACCTGCACTTGACCGGCAAGCACGGCTTTACGCTCAACGAGCAGGGAGTTGCGTCCGGCACGGTGCGAGGAGCGATCTACGTCCATCTGAGCATCGTCTCCAGCAACCGTGTGATCGCCGAACTGAGCATCTACCCGAGCGATGGCTCGATCACCGCGAGCGGAAGCGCGAACTACCATCGCGAACAGTCGCGCGCGAACTTCTCCGGCTCGATATCGATCGCGCGCGGTACAGGCAGCTATGCCCGCGCGTCGGGATCGGGCCTCAGTTTCAGCGGCACGATCGCGCGCGCAAACGATGCCGTGACTGTGCATGTGGCGGGAAAAGCCTTTGAGTGAGCTACGCGAGCAGGCGCTTTGCGACGGCGAACCCTGCAACGGCACGCCCCCGCACGGCGGGCTGGCCACACCGGAGGAGCCGATGCTCGAGCTGCGCGACCTCGTCAAGCACTACCCGACGCTCGATGGAGAGCCGGTGCGCGCTGTAGACGGCGTCTCGTTGACCGTGCGGGCCGGCGAGATGGTGGCGCTGTACGGGCCGAGCGGGTCGGGTAAGACGACGCTGTTGCTGATGATTGCCACGCTCCTTGCCCCGACATCGGGGGGCGTGCTGATCGGCGGGCGCGACACCTCCTCGCTGTCGGAGCGTGAAGCGTCCCGCTTCCGGCTCACGCAACTCGGTTTCATCCGCCAGAACTTCGATTTGCTGGCCGGAGTGAGCGCGATCGACAACGCGACGATCAAGCTCCTTGGCGCGATGCGTCTGCGCCGAGCGCGGCGCGAGATCGAGCCACTGCTCGTCCGTCTCGGGCTGGGCGAGCGCCTGCGTCATCGCTCGGAGACGTTGTCGATGGGCGAGCGCCAGCGCGTGATGATCGCGCGCGCGCTGTCCACCAACCCACGGCTGCTGCTCGCTGACGAGCCGACGGGGAGCCTCGACACGCAGCGCGGACGCGAAGTGCTGGAACTACTGCGCGAGCTGTGCCGCGAGCGCGGAGTGGCGGCGGTGCTGGTCAGTCACGACCCGACTGCGGCGCGCTACGCCGACCGCGTACTGACGTTGCGCGACGGGCGGCTCGCCGACTATGAGGTTGAAGCGGTGAACTACGATGCGCTGCCCACGGGACTCATGCGGCCGTGAGGCCATCGAACGTACTCGCGCTCTACGGCCTGCGGCTGCGCGCGCGAGCGCCACAGGAGCTGCTTGCGATCGTGGGGATCGCGGCGGGAGTCGCGCTGCTGTTCGCCTCGCAGGTCTCGAGCTCGAGCCTGCAGGGCTCGTTCGGGGAGCTCGAGCACGGGCTCGTGGGCAACGCGACCCTCCAGCTCGCCGCGCGCGATCCGCAGGGCCTGGCGCAGAGTCTCGTGGCGCGCGTGCGAGGGCTTCAGGGAGTGCGCTTCGCGGCCCCGCTGCTGGAAGCAAACGCGCAGGCGAGCGGTCCGCGCGGCGGGGAGTCGATCGAGCTCGTCGGCGCCGATCAGAGCCTGGCGGCGCTTGGAGGCGCGCTCGTGCCGCACGGCGAACTGACCCCGTTCGGGGGGATCGGCGCGGTGGTGATCGCGGCCCCGCTCGCACGTGCGCTGGGGGTTACCCGCTTCGGCCAGGAAGTTACGCTGCGGTTGGCCGGGCGTACGGTGCATGCGCCGCTCTACGCGCAGCTCGGCGAACGGCAGATCGGCCAGCTTGCGCGCAGTCCGGTGGTGATAGCGCCGCTCCCCTACGCCCAGGAAATGGCGGGGCTGCGGGGACACGTGAGCCGCATCCTCATCGAGCCCGTCGCGGGCGCGCGCTCGCGTGTGCGGCGGGAGTTGACAACGCTCGCGGCGGGCCGCGCGAATGTGGAGTCGATCGGCTACGAAGCGACGCTGTTTGCCAATGCGGCGAGTGCGAGTGGCCAATCGAGTGCCCTGTTCTCGACGATTGGTGCCTTGGTGGGATTCCTGTTCGCGTTCAACGCGACACTGCTCACGGTGCCTGCACGGCGGCGTCTGATCGTCGATCTGCGCCGCGACGGATATCCCCCGCGCACGGTGATCGCGGTGCTGTGTTGCGACTCGCTCGTGCTCGGGGCGGTGGCGTCCGCGCTCGGGCTGGCGCTCGGCCAGGAGCTCTCTATGCGCGTGCTGCACTCCGATCCATCGTTCTTCTCGCTCGCTTTCACCGTTGGCACGCAACAGTCGGTGGGCTTCAAAGCGGTGACGATCGCCGCCGCTGGCGGGATGTTGGCGGCGCTGGCGGCGGTGCTGAGCCCATTGCGCTCGGTGCTCTCGCGCGATCCGCTCGCGGCGGGCGGCGAGCGAGAGCGGGCGAGCGGCGGATGGGGCGGCGCAAGAGCAGCGGTCGTTGGGGTGGCGTGCCTGCTCGCGGCAGGGGCACTCTTGACGGTCGAACCGGACGCGGCGATTCCGGGGATGGCGCTGGTGGTGGGAGGTTTGTTGTGCGTGCTGCCGCTCGCCTTGAGCGCGACGCTCGCGGTGTCTGAGCGGCTGGGGTCGCTGGTGGTCAGCCCTGTCCCGCACCTCGCGCGGATGGAGCTGGGCGCAGGGCGCGCACGCGCGACGGCGATCGCGGCGACCGGCGCGGTGGCGGTATTTGGGAGCGTAGCGATCGAGGGGGCGCGCACTGACTTGCTTGCGGGCCTGCGGGGGTCGGCACGTGAAACGGCCGCCGCGGCACAGGTGTGGGTGGCGCCGGTGGGGTCCTACAACCTATTGACGACCACCCCCTTCACCCCGCTTGCGCAAGCGCGCCTTCGCGACCTACCGGGTGTGCAGGCGGTGGGGCTCTACCGCGGGGGGATGCTCGACTACGGCGGGCGGCGTGTGCTCGTGATCGCGCCGCCGCTCTCGGGCAGCTCGCTGCTACCGGCAGGGCAGTTGCTCGACGGGGACGCGCGCCGGGCGCAAGCGCGTGTTCGTAGCGGCGGCTGGATCGTCGTCTCGCAAGCGATCGCCAAGGAACAGCGCCTGCGCGTCGGGCAGGCGGTCACACTGCCAACCCCGGACCCGACGCCGATGCGCGTAGCGGCGCTATCGACCAACATCGGCTGGGAGCCGGGCGCAATCGTGATGAGCGCACCCAGCTACGCGCGCGCGTGGGGCAGCCCGGACGCAAGCGCTTACGCGATCCAGCTGGCTTCCGGCACCTCACCGCAAGCCGGCGCGCGCGAGATACGGCGGGCGTTGGGAGCTTACGGGGAGAACGCACTTGCAGTGCGAACCGCACGGGAACGCAGCGGCGCGCAGGAAGCGCTCGACGCGCAGGCGCTCGCCCGCCTCACGCAGATGGCGACGCTGATCCCAATCTTCGCCGTGTTGGCGATGGCCGCGGCGATCGGGGCAATGGTGTGGCAGCGCCGCCCGCGCCTTGCCAAGCTCAAGCTCGAGGGCCTCGCACGCACGCAGCTGTGGCGCACGATCCTGCTCGAGAGCCTGCTGTTGCTCGGGACGGGGTGCGCCTCCGGCGCGCTGTTCGGCCTCTACGGACGCCACCTTGCCGATAATGCGCTCGCGAGCTCGATCGACTTCCCCGTTGCACGCTCGCTCGGCCCGCTCCCAGCGCTTACCAGCCTGGCACTCGTGATTGCCACCGCGCTCGCGGTGGTGGCGCTCCCAGGCTATTTGGCCACCGGGGTGCCTGCGGGCGTGGCGCTGCAGGAGTGAGTGGAGCCGGTGCGGTGTGAGACTGAGCTGTCTCATATCGGTGAGACGTCATAGGTGACTCATACGTCGTCTTCGCCATTATCGCCTAGCGCTGTGCACGGCGGGGCTAAAGCGGCGGGACCTGGTTATTGACTTGCGGTCCGTGGTAGAGGTGGTCGTGGTCCTTGCAGGCGGCCGGGAAGGGCGCGTGATCGCCAACCTCATAGGAGTCCCGGGCACAAGGTGCGCGGCCCGTCACGCTGTGCGATCCTCGCAGAAGATGTCGGCAAGCGAACAACAGCCCCGCGCATCTCTGCTGACAAATATCAGCAGACTCGTGCGCGCTATCCAAGAGGATGACGAAGCGGGCGTCGAGGCGGTTCTCCGGCTAAGCCGCTCGCAGCGGATATTCGCTCCGCTCGCCTTCGCGGTCGGCGCATTCGCGATGCTGTTTGAAGGACTAAAAGTCCTCCTGTCTAACTGGCGACTCACGCTCGTACAGGTCCTACCGGCCGTATGGATTTGGCTGGCGATGTTCGACCTCAAGGCTCACCTGCTGCACGGCAAGTCTCTCAACGTGCTCCGCGGCCCGGTTCTGATCCCCATCATCCTTGCCATCATCGCGATCACGACCGCGAGCTTCTTCCTCAACGCGGCGTTCGCATTCGCGATCGCGGGCGAGCGGCCTCCCAAGATTCGCTCATCCTTCGAAGCCGCGCGGCTTCACTGGAAGCCGATACTGGCTTCGGGCGCAACCGTCGGCTTTCTGCTCGCCCTGGCAACAACCGTCGTTCCACGTTGGGGGTATCCATGGTTCGCGCTGTCCCTGGGGATCGTCATCGGCGTAATGACCATCTGCTACGTGGCGGTGCCCTCTCGAATCATCGGGATCAAGCCAACTCGCTCCAGACGAGACAAGCTGACGGCCTCGGCGCTCAGCGGTGCACTGGGCGCGACGGTCTGCACCCCTCCCTACCTTCTTGGACGTGTGGGAATCCTGATGCTCGGATCACACATCCTGCTGGTCCCAGGGATATTTGTGCTCGCCCTCGGCTTCACCCTACAGGCCGGTGCCACCGGCGCCGTGCGCGCTATCAAGATGAGCGTCGCCCTCACCGCCGACAGCACTCCCACGGATTCTTCACATATATGAGCAATCCACGCGCATGAGCCTCTAGCATCGAGCACTTGGTGTGATCCCACCGAGTGTCGCGGAGCTTTCAGCCCGCATTGCGTTTCCCTCTAGCTGGCCTCTGAGGGCGCGATGGCCACGGCGGCCTCAGGTGTGAGCACTCGAAAGCTGTAGGACTGCTCCAGGTATAGGGAGATCGAGTCGCTGTCGTGGGATGTGTAGCCGACCGCTATATCTTGGCCGGAGTCCAAGATGAAATCGCCACCGCGCATGCTGAGCACGATCGCCCCGGCAACGCCCGGGGCCCACACGATCGGTCCCTGCAGAATCTTGTGGAGGTGATCGAAGAGTGGGTAGCCGCCGTGCTCGGCGGTCTCGACGACGCGCGTGTACTCATCGCGGCCCAACGCGAGCCCATACGGTCCAGCGATCCCCGCACGCAGAAGCAGCTCCACCGCGCGCGCGATTCTTGCCGGGTATTCCGCGATCGCTCCGCCGGCGATCACATCGTGTGGAATGCACTCCGAGATGCCCCTGGCCCCCACCTCCGACCACGCGTGAAATATGGAGATGTTCTCGGCCTCCACCATCCTCTGTGCCGCGGTGTCGAGATCTGCGAAGTCGACATCCTCGGCGCCACGATCTCCGGCGGCCAACTCCTCACGAGACACGGTAAATCCCACTCGCAACTCGAAAAGAGGTAGAACCACCCTGCGGCTCGCCTCAACACCTTTGACGACGCTCCTCTGCACGCGCTCGACACGACCCAGGTTCGTGGCGGAATGCTCCCATCCGTGTGGTCCACTGAAGTCAACCAGCCGCCGGGCCGCCATACCGGGAAGCAGTCGCTGGCGCGCCTCCTCATCGATCATCCGCCAGGTCGCTTCGGTCATCGGCGCATGCTCGCGCAGTAGGTGACCGGAGCTCATAGTCCCGCCTCCTTGAGACTGCCGATTCCCAGAGAGCGGTCAAACCGCTCCGCGCCGTGGGACCCCTCTATCTCCGAGTCACCGGCGGCCGCCTCTGCCGCCTCACCGTTCTCAACGATATCCCCAGGTTGAAACAGCACGCCCTGGGCGATCTCCCGCCACTTTGGGGTGCGGCGCAACAGGAACTCAAGATCCATACTGAAGTGCTTGTACTCCTCCCCCACGGCATCCGCCATCACGGAGCGTGCCTGAGAGTCCTGCTCGACCGCCAAGCGTTGCTCGTACCACCCTATGGCCTCTGCCTCCTCAGTCAGCGACGCACATAGTCGCGCAAATGTGCGGGTCTGCTCGGACAACTCCTGCGGCGGCTCGTGATACTGGTCGAAGCCCATTGCTCTCCTCCTGAACTGACGCGTCTACGCACTCTCGACGCAAGACGCCAACGGCTCTGATGCTAGAGCCTCAGTCAAGCGATCGGAATGTCCTTGCTCTCCCTTGCCTCGCGCCTCTCTAGCTCGGTCAAGTCGGATTCCGTTACAGGAGCCACGATCGACCAGTGCTCGCCGACCGGGCAACGTTGGAATCGAGAGAAATGCGCTTCTCCTCGCTCAACGCCACGCTGAGGGAGTACCGCGAAGCGCAAAGAGCGGCCAGCGCCCCGGGACGCCCTTGAGCTCATGATAGCCCCGGTCCTCAAACGCAAACGGCCCACCCACGACCGTTCCAAACGCGGTGCCTGAGACCAGCACCTCACCAGGCCCGGCAAGCGCGCTTACGCGCGAGGCGATGTGAACCGCCATTCCGCCCACGTCCTCCCCGATCAGCTCACACTCCCCCGTGTGCACCCCAACACGGATCTCAATTCCCAGATCGCCGGCAGTGGCGGTGATCGCTGAGGCACAGCGCAACGCGCGTGACGGCGGGCCCGCGAAGGTCACTAGGAAGCCGTCCCCCACCGTCTTTACCTCACGGCCGCCGAAGCGAGCGAGATGTTCGCGCACCTGCGCGTCGTGGGCGGCGAGCAGATCGCGCCAGCGACCATCTCCCAGCTTGGCTGCCAGAGCCGTGGCGTCGACGATATCCGTGAACATCACGGTGAGCAACGCGCGCACCGCCTCCCCACTGCCACGCGTGCCGGTTAGGAACTCCTCGATCTCCTCGACGATCGTGTCGCTGTCGCCCACGAATGGGAGCGAGTCGACGCCTTCGAGCTCTACATAGTGCGCGCCGGTTATGTGCTCGGCCAAGTACCGCGAATGGCGCACATCCCACGCTTGATCTTCGCGGCGGTGCATCACAAGCGTCGGCACGCCAACGCGCGGCAGTGTGTCGCGGACATCCAGATCGGCCGCGCCATTGAGGAGGATGCGAGCCTCGTTGGGGCTCGCCGCAAGTCGCTGGAGGCGCGCGAACCAGGTTGCGAGTATCGGGTCCTCGATCATCGAGGGCGCCAGCACAGGCAGCCCAGGGCCACCGATCTCACCCCAGGCGGCAACCGTACGCTCGGTCCACTGAGCGCGATCCTCAACGGTCATCGCCCACTCGTAATCGGGGGCCCATGATGTGCGCGCGACGGACGCGTACATGATCAGCGCCCCCACACGCTCTGGGCGATCGGCGGCAAGTAGGGCGCCAACCGGTCCGCCCAGACCGTAAGTGAACAGTGCCGCTCGTTCGCTTCCCGCGGCATCAAGCACCGCGAGCGCGTCGCGTGCCTCCTGCTCGAGGGTGTAGGACTCCCCGACACTGTCGGACAGCCCGCTTCCGCGACGGTCGAAGAGGATCAGGCGGCTGAAGACGGCGAGACGCTCGAGGAAGCGACGCGTGACCGACGTGTCCCACAGCTGCTCGACCTGGGAGATCCACCCTGGCAGGAACAGCAAGTCGAGGGCTCCATCGCCCGCTACCTGATAGGCGATGGTCGCGTCGTCACTACTCGCATAACGTGTGGTGGGCGCCATCACGAGCCTTTGACTAGCTCAGAGCGAACGGTGGGGGCTCATCGTGATCGTGAAACCGTGATGGGAGCCATTTGAGCAGCGAACGGCTCTCGCGGTTTTGGTGCACTTCACTTTCATCCGATACACGCGTGCATCATCGCACGAGGACTGGCCGGTTTACCCGATGCGCCCGCAACCTCAGGTCTGTGAGCTATAGGCAGCCAATGCCATAGGCAGCCATGTCATCGTGGGTCCCTCGGTCAGGAACTGGCGTCGCGAGCACCAGAGCGTAGTCCACAGCTGGTGTCGGTGCAGGCGCGCTCGAGCCTGCCGACGGAGATCGTCTCGATCAGTCCAGCGATCCAGCACATTGGGCAGCCGCGGAGGGCAACCATGCCGGGGACCGCCAGCAGCAACGACGCCGGCCCGAGGCTCGGAGTGAGAGCGAACGCCGCGCCGATCAGCCCGAAGCCGATTAGGCCCCGTGTGAAGTGACGAGCGACGGATGCGCTGGCAATAAAGCCACGTTGGTCATCAGGCATCCTGCGCGCCTCCGCGATCGTTGGTCACGTCCTTCGATGCGGCGAGTCGCGCACGGAGCGTCTCGCGCCCGCGATGCAGCCTTGACTTCATCGCGGCTCGGCTGAGGCCAAGTGCCTGCGCGGTCGCCGCTCCGGATTGACCCTGGATGTCACGCAAAACCAACACAGCCCGTTGCTCGGCAGGCAGGCCCGCGATGACGTCCACGATCCGCTCGACCTCAAGGCGCGCGAGTGCCGCCTCTTCGGCGGAGGGCGCGGCCTCGGTCGGTGAATCCGGCTTTGACCAACACTTCGATCTCAGCCGGCGATCTACCTTCCGCGAAGAACGCGAGTTCTTCGTTGGGTGCGAAGAACGCCTGCAAGGTGAGCGTCTCGTGGACACGGGTGCCACCGAAGCTCACCACGCCGGACACCGAGCCCGTGGGACTCGCGGCCGACTGCTTCGGGCAGAGCGACACTTCGTGGCTTTCCAGCGTCGCCTCCGGGCAGGTGGCGAACCCCTGCGGGTGCAGCTTCGCGCCCGCCGGCGCGAAGAACGTCACATGAGTAACTGGCGGCGGGAAGCCGCCGTATTCGGTGCCACTGATCTTCACTTCGCCTTCCACCGCGGTGCCGCCCCCAAGGGTGTTGCCCGTGCCGGGATAGGTTGGGCTGTTGGCGGCGCTTGGGTTGACCGGGATCGGCACGCCCCTCACCGTGAGGGTAGCGGTGGTGGGTGTCGCCTCGGCGGTGAGCGGTTGAGCGAGCACCGCGATGCCGAACACCCCCCAACAGATGACGTAAAGCACTCTCCAAGGGCCAACATTCCTTGTGAGAGCAAGCATCCCGCGAGCAACCACAGCGGTGGCGATGAGATAGATGGCGATGATCATGGCGAACCTCCCGTTCCGGTCGATCGGCTGTCGACTCGGACATAAGAGGTGCGCTGGCTCGAAAAAGATTCAACGGCTCACTTGGGCTAACCGCGCGTGGGGCCTTCCGTACGCATGTCGGGCGTTCATATCATGGGTCGCACATCGAAATGGAGGAGCAACCATGAAGGCCACCTGGAACGGCGCCACCTTGGCTGAGAGCGAAAGCACGGTGGTGGTTGAGGGCAACCACTACTTCCCGCCCGAGAGCATCCACCCCGAGTACTTCCTCGACAGTGACACGCACACGACGTGTGCCTGGAAGGGTGAGGCCAGCTACCGGACGATCGAGGTGGGCGGGGAGTCAAATCCCGACGCCGCCTGGTACTACCCCGACCCGAAGAGCGCGGCCGCGGAGATAAAGGACCATTTCGCCTTCTGGAATGGCGTCCAGGTCGAAGATTGACCGACCCCGAGGCGATCCGCGACTAGACGAGCTCGACCGGGAAAATCTCGGTATGGTCGATGGCGGCGTCGCGCTCACGGGAAAGTGCTGTGCGGCGCTCATCGACCAGGTAGGCATCGACTGCTCGCGGCTCGCCTCGCCGTTCTCCGTGAGCCCTTGAAGCGATACGTGACCCGGTCCCCTGCCCACGAACGAGCACCGAAACAAATCTCGCTAGCGCTTCGGGCACGGCTCCTTGTAGGAGACCGTCGTCGTTTCCCCGCTCAGGAACTTCAGCTCGGCCTTCGCCGGAAAGCCGCCGTGCCCGGGACAGCGCTTGGCCAGCGTGATGTAGGTAACCGTCTTTCCCTGCTTCTCGTAGGCGGCGCCGACGCGAACTTTGAAGGAGAGGATCGAGGCGTCGTCGGCGCCGGGGACGGTTTCAACAAGTGGCACTTCGACGAGCAGCTCTGGGCCATACGGCGACGAGGCCGTGACCCAGTACGCCTTTTCGAGTACCTGAAAATAGGCTGGGCTGGTGCCTTCGACGTAGAAGATCAACCCGCCGGCGGGGGCGAACACGCTATTGATTGACACTTTCTCATTGACGCGCGTGCCACCGAAGCTGACGACCCCCAGTCCTTCGCCAGGCGGCCCTGCCCTGGAGCGCTTCGGGCAGCCTTCGATTCCGTTGGCTTCCAACGTCGCCGGCGCGCACGTGATGAACCCTTCGCGCGCGATCTTCACGCCCGCCGGCGCGAAGAAGTCGATTCCGGTCAGTGGCGAGGGAAAACCTCCGTATTCGCTGCCGCTGATTGTCACGTCCGCTTCGACCGCCGCTCCGGCTCCCAGTAGGTTCCCTGTGCCCGGGACGCCGGCGATCGGCACGGGTGTCAGCTTGAGCGTGACCTTGGGAGCGGCTTGGGCAATCGGCGCAAGGATGGCGAGAACCAGGATTGCCGGCGCCGAGAAGATGCTCATTCGTCGTGCAAAGCCAACCGTCTGTGGTGTTGCCCTCGCTCCGGTCATCTAAGCTCGCCTCCGTTCGTTGCCCTCCTTCTCCAATAGTCCGAAACATACCATCCGATACGGATTAAAGCAAGAGAGTACGCCCACATGAGCAAAGAGATCGAGCTCACGCACACCTCCCACATCGTGTTGGGCCTCCTCTCCCTGTCCGGAGAGTCCACCCCGTACGAGCTCAAGCAGATGGTGTCGGCGACGGTTGGGCACTTCTGGTCGCTCCCCCACTCTCAGCTCTACGCTGAGCCCGCGCGGCTCGCACGCGCGGGGTATGTGACCGAGACGCGTGAGCAGGGAGGCAGACGGCGCAAGCTCTATGCCCTCACCACGCGCGGGCGCGAAGCGCACGAAGAGTGGCTGCGGGTGCTCACGCCAGAGCCCTACATGCTGCGCGACCTGGCGCTGCTCAAGCTCTTCTTCGGCGCCGACGCGCATGCGCTGGCCGAAGTGCAGCTTGAGACCCACCTACAGAAGCTGGCCGAATACGAGACGCTGATGGAGCAGACCGTCGACTACAGCTCGGCTGGCCCGCGGCTCGCGCTCGACCTCGGAACCCGCCACGAGCGCGAGACGGTCAGCTTCTGGAGAGAGCACGCACAGCCCCCTGAGAAAGGACCGCGGAGTCGCCCGCGGCGCGCCTCCCGCAGCTCATAGCGGCAGGCGCTTTGACGAGCGCGCCAGCGATCCAGCGCGCTCACCCTTATTTCAGCCGTTTGGACCTTCGCCGGTTTGCGCGCCGACGAGCGTTCAACCTAGTCAAGTCGTCGGGCCCGGATTCGTCTTCTCCGCCGATCGGCACTTCGGGCTCGGTGCCTATCGGTCCCTCGGGCCCTTCGGCTTCTCTTTCAAAACGTTCGCGACGTCGTTCGGTTGCCTTCAGCGCGGCGGCTTCGGCCGTATAGAGGTAGTCGGCCAGGCCACGCTTGTGGGCCGAGTACAGCCGAGTTGGCAGCGGCTCTCGCAACTCCTCGCGCACAGCTCGCTGCAATAGCGCCGCGAGCCTGTCCTCCAGAGGGCTGTGGCCGGCTTCGTTGAGCAGCTCCATACGTCCCTCAGGCGTGCTGTAGTCGTACAGCTCGGTTTCCCGGCCCACCGTCAGCGGTTTGATGCTTTCCGCGGCGAAGTTCGAGTAGGTGGCGTACTTGGCTCGTGGGGTACGCAGCGCCACGACATGCAGCGGCGCGTCGGCGGCATAGGGTTCGATCGCGAACTCGGTGACCGTCTCATCGGTTGCGTGCAGCACATACTGGCGCCCGGGGGCGGAGGGATTGGCCAGCATCGCCGCCAGGTTGTGGCGCGAGGCGATGTGGGAGTACTCCTTTTCCTTGCGCCACGCCGGGGAGCCGGTGGCAATGTCGAGCAGTAGCGGGGCCACGTCGACGCTGGAGGTAAGTCCGGTGCGCTGCACCCCTGATGCCCGTGTGCAGCTCTCCCCGCGGGTCCTTCACGACCAGCGGCACCCTGATTGCCTCCTCGTAAGCGCCTCCCCCTTCCCGCGCATCCCGTGCGAAGCGCCGTACTCGCCGTGGTCGGAGGTGAACACGACGACTGTGTTGGCCGCCACCTCGGGCCGCGAGGCAAGCGTGTTGAGCACCCCGCCGATATGGGTGTCGACCTCTCCCAGCAGCTTCAGGTAGAGGTCCATGAACGGCAGCCATGTCGGCTCGAGTTCCAGTCCCCCGTAGGGAACCGCTCCGAACGAGGCCTGGGCGGTGTCCTGCAGCGAGCGCTGCAGGCGCGGCTTGTGGCGGGCGAGCATCTCTTCGGGCGTCTCGAAATTGGGGGGCAGTTCTCCTACAACGCTCGATGCCTGCGCCTCCGCGGCGAACCTGTCGCTCCAGCGATACCACCACGCGATGTCGTGGGGGTTCACGAACGACACGGTCGTGCACCAAGGTTGATGTTTGGGGGCGTTCGCGAACCACCGTTCGAACTGCGTGAGGATGTGTGGATCCACGCGCCAGCCCTGGCCCGGCGCCCCATCTGGCGATGGGTAGGTGCCACCAGCGAAGCCATAGGGCTCAAGCGCGCCCGAGTCTTCGTCTGTGTTCCACATGTTGTCGCCGTGGGTGAGGTGCCACTTTCCGTACCAGTAGGTTCTGTAGTCCTGCTCACGCAGCATCGTTCCCCACGTTGGAAAGCCAGGGTCCAGCGTGCTGCCACCCGTGATCATGCACCCGGTTTGGTGCGTGTGCAGCCCGGTGAGCAACGCGGCGCGCGAGGGTGTGCAGTCATTGGAGGCCGTGTAGTGACTGGCGAAGGACACGCCTTCCTGGCGCAGGCCGGCAAGGTTGGGCATCATTGCGAGGGCGGTGGTGGCGGCTGAGAACCACTGCGGGGTGCGCAGTTGGTCGACCATGATCACGAGGATGTTGGGCGCTTGCCGGCGCGTGGGGACACTCGTCTTCTTCACGCTCGCCGCCTCTCCCCCCCCGCGCGAGCCCTCCACGCGATGGCGCGCGGCGGCAGCGGCCCGCTTACCGGCGTGTTTGGCCCCCGAGACCGCTTCCTGTTTTGCAAGCAGATCGCCGAACGCCACGCCCCCACCCGCCAGTGCACCCCCTGCGAGCAGCCCGCTCTTGAGTAGCGTGCGCCTGTCGATCAACCGTCGGGCCTCGTGCGCCTCTGGCTCCGGGTGCCGCTCCCCGCGCGACTGGGGCTGGTCACGATCGGTGTTGGGCTTGTGTGGATCTTGCTCAGGCATCGATAGTCGCGTGGAAGCTCTGTTGCCCCGGGGCGTGCGCCAACAACGCTACCTATATCGATGTTGGCTGCGGTGAGCGGTTTGTTGGGCGGAGTTGAACAGTGTCATCCCCGTCGCTCCTCGCTGAGTGGGGTTCCGTGCTCATCGGCTGCCTGCGCGGGGGGCCATGGTCCGAGCCAGTCGTCGCGGGCACCGTCCATCGTGAGCACCGCACCCGAGAAGAAGTCACCCGCGGGCGAAGCGAGATAGGCGACGAGCCATGCGAACTCCTGCTCGGTGCCCATTCGCTGCAGCGGGATCGTGTGGGCAACACGCTCGACGATCGCGGCCGGGTACTTCGTGAGCAGCGTGTCGGTTTCAAACTGGCCGGCGGCCAACGCCAGCAGGCGAATCCCAAAGCGAGCCCACTCCACCGAGAGCGTGCGCATCAGATTCTCAACGGCGGCGCGCGCGGCACCGGAGTGGGCCATGCCGGGCATGCCGTTGTGGGGTGAGAGCGTCACGCTGAACACCTTTCCCCCGCGCCCGGAGGGGATCATCGCCTTGGTGGCGACCGCGTGGGTCATGAGCCAGGTGCCCTCCACGTTGAGCCGCATGACCGTGCGGAACCCCTTTGGGGTGATCGACTCGGCGGGCGCGAGGAACTGCCCGCCGGCGTTGTTGACCAGCAGATCGATCCGCTCGTGGCGAGCGAGCGCCTCATCCACCATGCGCTCGACCTGTTGCTCCTCGCGAATGTCGCACACCTGCGCTTCGATCAGGCCCCGTGGGCAGGCGGCGACGGTATCGAGCAGCGGCTGCTCGCGCCGGCCGCAGATGACCACGCGCGCCCCGCAGCGAGCCAGCTCGAGCGCCGTCTCGCACCCCAATCCGGTGCCCCCGCCGGTGACGATCGCCACCTGACCGTCCAGCAGCGACGGGGAGAACAGCTGAGAGCGCTCACCAGCGGGCGAATCGGGGTTCATTGCCGGTGAGCTTACGGCCTGCATGGATTTGAGTCCGCGGCGATGCGTATAGGGCTTGAGCGGACCCACTTCACCGCGGGCGAGCTTCCCATCTCGGCGAATCCCCAGCAGTGTAAGCCGCCGAGCACGTGTGCAAATCCTCATCCAAAGCCCGCAATCGACCGATGCGCGATATACAAAGCTCCTGAGCGGGTAGTGCCCTGGTGCGCTCATTCCGGACCTTTTGGGCGCTTCGCGGGTTAGTTGCTTGCGGGGGAAGGTGGCTGTGGCCGGGATGTCGAACAGGTCTAGAGAATGACTCCAACAGGAATGGTTGACAACGCAACTATCGCGGCGTATAATTCCGACTCCAAGCATCGGATTATGAGGGTGGTGCAGCCGGCCGAAGGCTGGCGAGCACAAGCCCTCAGCCTTCCCGGTCGAGGGTGGCGCAGCCGGCTGTAGGCCGACGAGCCAGGTCCTTCGGCCTCCCAATCAGAGAGACGCTCATGCCAGACCCCATTAAGAAGTCCCCCACCACAATAGATATGACCCCCGAGAGCTTCATCCCGGAGTCGGTCGACCAGCTGCTGGCGCACTCGCGCCGCTACCCACTCCTGACCCCCGAACAGGAGATCGAGCTCGCGCAGGAGATCGAGCGCGGAGACCTGCGGGCCAAGGAAAAGTTGATCAACTCGAACCTACGGCTGGTTGCTTCCAATGCGAGGCGCTACCAGAATCAGGGCCTACCGCTTGCCGATCTCGTGCAGGAGGGCATGCTCGGGCTGATCAGGGCCTCGGAGAAGTTCGACTGGCGCAAGGGATTCAGGTTCTCCACCTACGCCACACTGTGGATCCGCCAAGCGATCCAGCGCGGTCTGGAGAATTCCGGGCGCACGATCCGCCTGCCGGTCCACGTGGCCCAGCGCTCGCGCAAGGTGGGCCGTGTGGAGCGCGAGCTGTCGGTTCGCCTCGGCCGCGAGCCCACGCTCGAGGAGCTCTCCGAGGAGACCGGGCTACCGATTGAGCAGGTTGAGGAGGTGCGCCACCAGCGTGCGGCGCTCGTGAGCCTCGATCAGCAGGTCGGCGACGACGGCGATACAGCTTTGGGCGATCTGCTGCCCTCCGACGCGGAGGCGCCGGAGGAGACCGCCTGGGACAACGAGCGCGAGCGGATCGTGCACAGCGCGATCGAAAAGCTGCCCGACACCGAGCGCACCGTGCTGACCCTGCGGTTTGGCACAGGACGCGAGGAGCCGCAAACGCTGACGGCGATCGGCAAGCGTCTCGGATTCTCAGCCGAGCGAGCCTCCCAGCTGGAGCAGCGCGCGCTGAAGAAGCTCGCCGAGTCGCCCGAGCTGGCGGCGCTGCGCGAGGCCGCCTGACAGCTCACACCTGAGCGCTTGGCTGCGCCTCGTCGGCCGCGTGTGCCCTGCGGCCGACGAGAGCAGTCCTCTCACTTGACGGTGAGCGTGCCTTCCATTCCCGCCATGCGATGGCCGGGGACCGAGCAGAAGAACTTGTAGGTGCCCGGCTTCAGGTTGAGCGTCAGTGCCTTGCTGGCGCCCTGGAAGGTGGGCGTTGCGCCAACGACCTTGCCGGCTGAGGATTCGACCGTGAAGTTGTGCGCCAGCGGCGACATGTTGGTGAAGTCGACCGACACCTTCCCTGCTTTGGCGGTCAACGCGCTCGTGCTGAATTTCAGCTGACCTTCCGGGTTGGCTTCTATTTTGAGGGCGCCTGACGGCGCGGTCGTTCCCGTGGTACTCGGCTGTGTCGCGGTAGCAGGGGTGCTCGCTGTGGTGGATGGAGTGGGGGCTGGGGTGCTCAAAGGAGCCGACGCGGAGGAGCTCGTGCTGCTCGAGCCACCACAACCGGCGAGTGCGAGCAGGCCGATCGCCAGCGCCGGCAATGCCAGGGTGCGTCGGGTAGTCCTTGCGTAATCTGCGGGGTGGAGCCTCAAGGCTGGTCCTCCATGGGTTGGGTTCGTATCACGTTAGGACACTCGCCGGTCTGAATCCTTCCCGCATCGACGCCACGCTGTGGCAACATCTGGGCACAGAGACCGATGTGAGGAGGAGCAGATGGGCAAGTCTTTGTGGGAGCGCATCGTCGAGCTGACGATCGCGGTCGGCGAACGGATCCTCGCGCCAATCGAGCGATTCATCGGCCGCCGCTCACTGGTTGGGGACATGACGTTCTTCCCAAACGAGCGCTTCCCGTGGATCGAGCGGGTTGAGCAGAATTGCGAGACGATTTGCGAGGAGCTTGCAGGGGTGTTGGCCGACCGCGACGCTCTGCCCAACTTCCAGGACATATCGAAGGATCAGATCGAGATCACCGACGATGACCGCTGGAAGACGCTCTTCCTGTACGGGTATGGCTTCCAGGCAAAGCTCGGGGTCGAAATGTGCCCGAAGACCGCCGCGCTGATGCGCGAGATCCCGGGGATGACAACCGCGATGTTCTCGATCCTCTCGCCCCGCAAGCACATCCTCGACCACCGCGGGCCCTACAAGGGAGTGCTGCGCTACCACCTCGGGCTGATCGTGCCGCGCGAGGCCGAGCAGTGCCGCATCCGGGTCGGCGAGGACATCCGCCACTGGGAGCAGGGCAAGAGCCTCATGTTCGACGACACCTTCAATCACGAGGTGTGGAACGACACCGACGAGACGCGCGTGGTGCTGTTCGTGGACGTTCTGCGCCCCCTCCCCTCCCCCTGGGCGCAGATCAACAGGCTGATCGTCAAGGCGATCGGCTACTCGCCGTTCGTGCTCGACGCCAAGCGCAATCACGAGGCCTGGGAAGAGCGCTTCCTCGCCAAAAGAGTGACGAGCCAGCTCGCGACGTTAGATGTTGGAGACGTTCAGCCCAGTGCCCTGTAGCAAGCTATTCGCTTGGGAGTTGAGCACCGTGAACTCACCGGTGAGAATTAGCAGCCCGAGCGCGATCATTACTGCCCCGCCGACTCCCACGATCACCGGGAAGTGACGTTTGACGACCTCAAGCGCACCGCTCATGCGCTCAAAGGCCACCGCGATCAGCAGGAATGGGATCGCCAGGCCAGCCGAGTAGAAGGCGAGCAACAGCGCGCCGTGCGCGGCGGAGTCTGACACCGCGGCTTGCGTGAGGATCGCCCCCAGCGTGATGCTCGTGCACGGCGTCCACGCGATCGCAAACGCCGCGCCGGCAAGCAGCGGTCCACCGCGCCCAGCGAGCCGCATCAGCGACTCCGAGTGCCACTGGAAGTTGAGCGCGTCGACGAACGGCGTGGCAAGGAACACGACGCCCATCGCGATTATCAGCACGCCTCCGGCCTGTTGCAGCGCGCCGAGGTGTTCGTGCAACAGCGCCCCCACCTGCGTGGCGGTGAGCCCCAGCAGGATGAATATCAGCGAGAAGCTCCCGATGAACAGCAGGCTCGGCCCCAGCACACGACGGGCGCCGGCTTGCTTGATGTCCGCGGGGGCAACCCCGATCACAGTCGAGAGATAGCCGGGCACCAGCGGGAGCACGCACGGCGAGAGGAACGAAACGAGTCCGGCCGCGATCGCCACAGGGATGCCAACGCCGGTGGCCGTGTCGGACACCTGCGTGCTTGCCAACATGAGGTGCACGGCGCTCATGGGTTGTGCTGAGCGACTTCCTCACTCCGCTGCGGCTCCCAGCCCTGTTGGGCGAGCGTCGCGCGCAGCTCCCCCACTTCCCGCTCCAGTCGCGTCACCCGCTCGGCAAGCTCGGGCGTGTGCGCGATCGTGAGCGCAGCCTCGATGCTCTCCTCGGAGCGTCGAGCGGGCGCAAATGAGTCAGCGCTGGTCTGGTTTGGGGCGTCCTCACCGAGCAATTGGGAGTAGCGCTCCTCCTTCTGCCCGGGTCGGCGCTCCAGCCGCACCACCAGATCACGCCCGATCAGGTCCGCGAGCGTCGCGTGCACTTCTTCGAGGTCCACGAATGCGTGGATGCGCTCCCCACGCTGCTTGAGCTCGCCCGGCGTCTGTGGGCCGCGCAGCATCAATACGCACACGATCGCCTGCTCGGCGTCGGACATCGGCAGCGCTTGGGAGAGCAGATGCCGGTACTTGGCCGCGCGGCTCGCCCCGGCGAGACGCGTAAAGCCGCGACGCTCCAGGCGGTGCAGCGCCTCACGAATGACCGCCTCGTCGTAGTCGACGACTGGATCGCGGTTGGTGGACTGATTGCAGGCCAGACGCAGCGAGTTGAGCGACAGCGGATAGTGGTCGGGGGTGGTGCGCTGCTTCTCCAGCAGGCACCCCAGCACGCGGATCTCGGCGGTGGAGAGGTCCATAACCCCCATCCTACGATCCCGAGCGAGCAGTTAGCACCTACCACCGCCATCGCCCGACAGGGGATACTGCGCCCCGAACCGGCGCTCCCGTGCCTCTCACGCCCGCAACGGGCCTCTTGGGAGACGCTCACCAGCACTAGAATCGGGGGCGTGAGCGACCTCTCCACCCACTCCTCTTGAGCCATCAGCCCTTCGCGGAGGGGCGCGGCGGCGGAGGGCGTCGAGGCTCGAGGCCCGAGCTTCGCCCGGAGGACATACCCGACAGACCGGTGTCGCTGAAGCGCATCGGCAGGCTGTTCATCCCCTACCGGTTGCGGCTCAGCTCGCTGTTGGGGCTGATCGTCTTTGGGTCGGTCCTCAGCGTCGCCTCGCCGTTCCTGCTGCGTGAAGCGGTGGATGAGGGCATCATCAAGCACAACCTCACGCTACTCAGCTGGCTGGTTGGGGGGATGGTCGCGCTAGCGATCATCAACGGCGTGATCAGCGTCGCGCAAACGTGGATCTCAAACCAGGTTGGCCAGCACGTGATGCACGACCTGCGTGCGGCCGTGTTCGCGCACCTGCAGCGCATGTCGCTCGCGTTCTTCACCCGCACCCGCTCGGGCGAGGTGCAGGCGCGCATCGCCTATGACATCGGGGGGATCGACGACGTGGTCACCAGCACCGCCACCTCGACGGTGTCGACCGTCGCAACCGTCGTCGCAACCGTGGTGGCCATGTTCGCGCTGAACTGGCGTTTGACCGTGTTCTCGCTGGTGCTGCTGCCGTTCTTCGTGTGGCTGACACGACGCGTGGGCAACGAGCGTCGCCGTATCCAGTCGGTGCGCCAGGGGCGCCTGGCCGACATGTCGACGCTCGTGGAGGAGTCGCTGTCGGTGTCGGGGATCCTGTTGGGCAAGACGATGGGTCGCTCTCAGGAGCTGGTCGAGCGCTTCTCCTCGGAGTCCAGCCAGCTCGCCGACCTGGAGGTGCGCGCACGTATGGCGGGACGCTGGCGGATGGCCTCGGTGCAGATGAGCTTCGCGATCATGCCCGCGGCGGTGTACTGGTTCGCGGGCTACAACATCGCCCACGGCAGCGACGCGATCTCGATCGGCACGGTGGTCGCGTTCACCACCCTGCAGACACGCCTGCTGTTCCCGATGCAGCAGCTATTGGGGGTGGGCCTTGAAGTGCAGACATCGCTGGCCCTGTTTGGGCGCATCTTCGAGTACCTCGACCTACCAGTGGACATCGAAGAGCGCCCAACCGCACGTGCCCTCGAGGGTGTGCGGGGCGACGTCGGTTTGCAGGACGTGTGGTTTCGCTACGCACCCGAGGCACCCTGGACGCTCCAGGACATCTCAGCGGAGATTCCCGCCGGTACCCGCACTGCGCTCGTCGGGGAGACCGGCTCGGGGAAGACCACGCTTGCCTACCTGGTGGCGCGCCTGTATGAGCCCCAGCAGGGATGCGTGAGCATCGACGGCGTCGACATCCGCGAGCTGACGCTGGAGTCGCTTGCGGCGACGGTCGGCCTGGTCTCCCAGGAGACCTACTTGTTTCACGCATCGATCCGCGAGAACCTGCGCTTCGCCTGCCCGCAAGCCTCCGATGCGGAGATCGAAGACGCCGCGCGCGCGGCGCAGATCCACGAACTGATCAGCTCGCTTCCGGAGGGATACGACACTCCCGTGGGCGAGCGCGGCTATCGCTTCTCCGGCGGTGAGAAGCAGCGCATCGCGATCGCGCGCACCGTGCTGCGCAACCCACCGGTGCTGATCCTCGACGAGGCAACCTCGGCACTTGACACCGAGACCGAGCGCGCGGTGCAGCTCGCACTCGACGATCTCGCGCGCGGGCGCACGACGATCGCGATCGCCCACCGACTCTCGACCATCCGCAATTCCGATCAGATCCTGGTGCTCGACGACGGCGCGATCACCGAGCGTGGCACCCACGAGGAGCTGTTGGAGCTGGGTGGTCGCTACGCGGCCCTGTTGCGGGGCGCGGTGGTGGGGGACGAGGACCCTCCCACCCCCGACCCCTCGGTCGCGCTCGCCTGAGCTACTGGTGAGTCCGCGCGCCCAAGTCGGCGAGCGCATTGGAGAGCTGCCCGCCCTGCCACGCGATTGGAGAGCTGTCGGGCTCCTCGACGACGAGCCTGGCCCCGGGGATCGCGGCGGCGTAACGCTCGGCGGTCACGAGTGGGTGGGTGGGATCGGCCCCGTCGCGACTCCCCACGATAACCGTGGGAACATCGATTCGCTCCAGCTCGCGCCACTCGTTGAACGGCTGGGAGCGTGGAACGCTTTGCAGCGCGTCGGCGACAGCCAACGGGTGATCATGAGCAGAGAGCCGCTGGCGCAGCACCTTCTCAACGGTCTCACGCCAGCTGAGCGGGATCGAGGCGAGGTCATAGGCCTCGACGAACCCCTCCACTCCCCCGTCTCTGAGGCCCCGGGCGAGCCTGTCCCAAGCGGCTAGCGCACCCGCTGTGAGCGGTGCATCGGGGTCATATGCGGGTGTGATCAGGCCAAGGCCCGCAACGCGCTCTGGACAGCTCAGCGCAAGGCGGATCGCCGTATGAGCCCCCATCGAGGCCCCCGCGATCACGGCGCGCTCGATCTGCAGCTCGTCGAGCACGGCGCGCAGATCCTCGACCAACAGCTCGTACGTATAGGCCTCAGGCGAGGGCGCCGGGCTCGAATGCCCGTGTCCGCGCGCGTCGTAGGCGATCACACGATGTCCGGAGCGCTCGAGCACGCGCGAGCCCATCACTACGTAGCGACGAGTCGCCGTCAAACCATGCAGCAACACGATCGGGACCCCGTCCCCGTGCTGCTCCCCGGCGAGTCGCACACCGCGCCCGGCCTCGAACTGCGAGACCCTCACCAGCTCCTAGAGGGTCGATGAGCAAGCTGGCCGATCGGAGATCCCGCTGTGTGCCCCGAATGGGGTATCGATCTCCAATCGGTAGGACGCAGCATCGCGCCGCTCAGCGACCCTCTAGGCATTGACCGCGGCGTGCTCGCGCACCAGCTCCGCCGAGCGCTGGGGCTCCTCCAGGAAGAACATGTGACCAACACCGTCGAGGATCTCCAGACGCGAACCAGGGATGCGCTCGGCAATCATGCGGCCATTTTGAACGGGCAGCAGTTCGTCGGCAGTGCCATGGATGACCAGCGTGGGCGTGTGAATCTGGGAGAGCCGCTCGCTAGTGTCATGGGCGGCTATCGCACGCATCTGCTCCATGATCACCGCGACCGGCAAGCCGTAGCTCAAACCGGTCTGCAGGAACTTCGCATAGACCTCCTCGTTGGCCGCAAAGCGGGCCGACACGTTGACCTCCCAGGCGGTCCGTATCGCGCGTTCGCGGTCGCCGGAGGCCATCCCTTCGGCGAGCCGGCGCATGACGTCTTCGCTCGCCAGCGCGCTGCCCTCACCCCCGCAATAGGTGCACCCCAGCACCAGCGCGCGCAACAGCTCGGGGTGCGCGAGCACGAGCTCCTGCGCGATCATCCCGCCCATCGAGATGCCCATCACATATGCCGAGTCGATCTCGAGCGCATGCAGCAGTCCCGCCGCGTCCCCGGCCAGATCTGCGATCGTGAACGGTGCGCCTGTCCTGGTTGAGTCGCCGGCGTCGCGGTGGTCGTAGACGATCACCTCGAAATCGTGGCGCAGATCATCAAGCAGCGGCTCGCCCCAGTGGTGCATCGTGCCGCTCATGCCCATGATCAGCAGCAACGGCGGACCACTGCCGCTGCGCTCGTAGTTGAGCTCGATGTCTCCTGCGCGGGCTAGTGGCATCGTGCGCGGAAGACTACACCTCTACATCGGTAGCTCGAGCTGCCCGGTGGTGACTTGGTTGCCTCCGCGAGCCTCCGGCTGTTGACCGCGCGACACCAGCCCAGCCACCCTCACCCCCAGCAGCCGGACCGGCCGTGACGGGGAGTACTCCTCCAGCAGCGCGAGCGCCACGCTCCTAACCTGCTCGGGATCGCTCGTCGGGACGGCAAGCGTGCGGGATCGCGTGACCGTTGAGAAGTCATCGAGACGCACCTTGATGGCGATCGTGCGGCCATGGTGGTCGTGCGCCGCGAGACTGGCACACAGTTCGACGGCCATCAGCGCAAGCGCCTCGCGCAACTGCGTTGGGTCGTGCACGTCGTAGTCAAACGTGCGCTCGCGCGACTCTGAGACGACCTTGCGCGCCTCACTCACCTCACCATCGTGTTCGAAGCGCGCGCGACGGCGCAGCTCACAACCCTGATTTGGACCGAAACGCTCCACGAGCAACTGCTCAGGCGTACGCGCGAGATCCAACAGCGTCCGCAACCCCATCTCCTCGAGCCTCGCGACGGTCTTCGGCCCAATCCCGGGAATCAACCCGGGTGCCGCCGTCGCGAAGCGCTCGCACGCCTGCTCGCGTGTGAGCACGACGAAACCTGCCGGCTTCTCCACATCGGAGGCGACCTTCGCTACGAGCTTGTTGGGGCCAATCCCGATTGAGCAGACGAGATTTGTTGCCTCCCTGATATCCGCCACGATCCGGCGCATAGCGGCACGCGGTGAGTAGAGGCCGCTCAGGTCGAGATAGGCCTCGTCGAGCCCCATCACCTCGACGCGCTCCACATGGGAGCGCACGATGCCCATCACCCGCTTTGAGACCTCGCGGTAGTGGGCGCCGTCGGGCGGCAGGAAGACCGCCTGCGGACAGAGCCTGCGCGCACGCGCAGCGGGCATCGCCGATCCCACCCCATAGCGCCGCGCCTCATAGCTCGCGGTCGTCACAACCGCGCGCGGCCCGGTGCCAGACACGACCACCGGCTGCCCGCGCAACTCGGGATGGCGGTTCAGCTCGACCGACACATAGAACGCGTCGGCATCCAGATGCGCGATGCAGCGCTCCGTCGGAAGGCGCGATGACCCGGCTCGGTCATCTAGGCCATCAGCGGAAGCCGAGGTTGTGGCTGCGACGGTCGTTTCAGCGATGATCGACACCGTGCTTCGAATCTAGCGTGGCCTACGGCGTGGCTGAGCTGAGGGCCCAATAGGCTACAACCAAACCGCTCCCATATTGGTACCATTATGGGATGAACAAGCAGATCGCCGTTCGACTCCCAGAGGAGCTCGTGGACTTCGTTGACGGGATCGTCGACTCCGGCACGGGACGCAGCCGTGCGTCCGTCGTCACCAAAGCGCTGCAGCGCGAACGTCGTCGTGTCATAGCCGCGCGCGACGCCCAGATACTCGCCCGCACCGGTCCGGACCCAGAGCTTGCGGGACTGGCCCAGCATGCCGTGCGCCTGCCATCCGGGCTGGAGTGATGAGGCCGATCCACGTCGCGCAGCTCGACAAGGTCAGACCGGTTCTCGTCCTCACTCGCGAGTTCGTGCGTCCGCACCTGGCTGCCGTGACGGTTGCACCGATCACCACGACCATACGCGGGCTCTCAACTGAGGTGCCGGTCGGTGCGGCAAATGGCCTCGCCGCACCGTCAGTGGTTAGCTGCGACAACATCACCACGGTTCCCACAGACGCCCTCAAGGCACAGATTGGTGTACTGCTCGACCATCAAGAGCCAGCTCTAAGCGACGCGATCCAAGCGGCATTCGATCTCCAGTGATCGTTCAAACGTTGCATTAAGCAGCTCATCCAAAAGTCAGTCCCTACGCTCAAGGTCGAACTGTGAAGTGACGATCTGGGGTGGCATGACATCCCAAATGTTGAAACTACGTCGGGCTGACAAGTGCGTCGTGTGCGGTTCTGTCCTGCCTGCTGGGTCATTGGGTTGGTGGGACGCATCGTCGCGAACGGTGACATGCGCTGCCTGCCGAGAGACGGCAACCGAAATGACCGCCATGTCGGTGCAGTCTGAGCTCGATCGTGGTCGGCCGGGAGTCAGCGTGGCGCGCGAGTATCAGCGGCGCAAGAGCAACCGGGAAGCTCGGGTGCGCGACACTCACCCATTGATGGGCGGGATGTTGCTTACCCTACGCTCAGCGCCGCAGCACGAGGTGGCCTTCCACCAGGGCGAGGTTGGAGAGCGGGCGGTCGCGACGTCGCTTGAAAGGCGCACGGCAGATGGGCCGGCGATCATCGTGCACGACCGCCGTATGCCCGGGGGACACGGCAACATCGACCACCTCGCGATCGCTCCAACCGGGGTGTTCGTCATAGACGCGAAGAACATCCACGGGAAGGTGCGCGTCGTCAGATCGCTGTTCGGGGCTCCGAGGCTATTAATCAACGAGCGCAACCGCACGAAGCTCATCGACGGTCTCGACCGTCAGGTGTCGATCGTGAGCCACGCACTAGAGGCAAACGGCTACCCCGATGTGCCGGTACAGGGTGTGTTGTGCTTCACCACGGCCGATTTGCCGTTGCTCGGCACGCTGAAGATGCGCGGCCACCTCATGCTCCATCGCAAGGCGCTGGCGAAACGACTGAACGCAAGCGGATCGCTGCAGCCATCGATGATCGACACACTCGCGCGCACCCTCGTGCAATCTCTCCCGCCTGCCTGAGAACAACTGGCGACCTTACTGCGCGGAGGACTCGACCATCTCGACCATGATTTCCTCGGCCTGCTTGCGGTCCAGTCGCATGTCTCGACGCAACAGCTTCCATACGAGCAGGTCGGTGGAGACCACCATCGCCGCCAGACGCCGCTCACACGCTGCCCCCCGCAGGTCATCCAAGAGCGGCTGAAACGTCCTCTCGACCCACGCATGGTGATAGGCACGGCCGGCGTCGGTGAGCTTGCGAATCGCGGGGTGGCGCTCCTCTTGAGAGAGCATCCGCAGGACCGCTGAGCCGTGTGCCTCGTAGTGATCGAAGAGCATCGCTATCGCGCGGCACACCTGCCCCACGGGCGCGGCGTCGCGTCGCTCGATT
This sequence comes from uncultured Solirubrobacterales bacterium, assembly GCA_963849215.1. GTDB lineage: Bacteria > Actinomycetota > Thermoleophilia > Solirubrobacterales > Solirubrobacteraceae > Palsa-744. The sequence goes on along the minus strand of CAWKGR010000003.1, from coordinate 2,191,509 downwards.
TCGTGCTGACCCCACCACCAAAACGCGGCGGTGAGCAGCTGATCCTTGGAGCCGAAGTGCGCGTGCAGCGTCTGGGCCGTCACTCCCGCCGCCTCCGCCACCTCGCGTAGGCGAACGTCCTCATAGGGCCGTGTCGCGAAGTGCCGCCAGGCCGCATCCAGCAGACGCTCACGGGTCGCGGCCGCGGCATCGGCCCTGGCCGCCATGCGGTAGCCGCGTTTCTGTGTGGGAACGCTCGACAAATTCATTTGATATCAGCTAAGGTCAATATTAGCGTGCGCATCTTCCAGACACTCATGGCGTTCAGCGGCAACGCGCCACCGCAGCTTGCCGTCACGCGGCTGCTCGTCGAGCGCGGTCATGAGGTGCGGGTGCTAGCCCACCGCGCGGCGCGCGAGCGAATCGAGCGCACCGGCGCGGAGTCGTCGAGTTCAAACGAGCGCTCCCCGACTTCGACATCACCCACCGCGAGACCGACACGCTGCGCGACTGGGAGGCTCACACGTGGATGGGCGCGGGCCAGCGTCTGCTCAGGAACGGCCTGTTTGCCTTCGTGCTCGACGTAGCTCGCGAGTGCGCCGATCTTCTCGAGGAGTGGCCGGCCGAAGCGGTGGTGTTCGACTGGATGCTGACCGGCGCAGCCATAGCCGCCGAGCGTGCGCGTGTACCGGCGGTCGCGCTCGTGCACTGTCCATACCCGCTCCCCCTCAACGGCGTGCCGCCGCTCTTCAGCGGCGGCCTGCGCCCGATGCCCGGCCCGGTCGGCGACGCGCGCGACCGGATGCTCAACTTCATCGCCGGGCGCGGCGTGGCACTGGGCCTGCCACTTCTCAACAAGGCGCGAAAGGAGCAGGGACTGGCGCCGGTGGACGCGTGGAGCGCGCAACTGCTGGGCGTAGAGGCGATCTACATGATGACCGCGCCCGAGCTCGACTTCTCAAGCCGCGGCAAGCTTCCGAGCAATGCTCACTACGTGGGACCGTCGTTCGAGCCTTATCCGCGTGAGTGGAGCTCACCATGGCCCGAGACCAACACGGACCCGCTGGTCGTGATCAGCTTCAGCACCAGCTACATGAACCAGGCCGCGATGGCCCAGCGTGCGCTGAGTGCGGTGGCAGGATTGCGAGTCAGGGCGCTGCTGACCGCCGGACCCGCGCTCGATACGACGGCGCTGAGGCTCCCGGCGAACGCGCGCGTCGTGGACTTCGTACCGCACCGGACGGTGTTCCCGCACGCCGCGCTCGTGGTGACGCACGCCGGCTGGCAGACGGTCAACGCCGCTCTCGCCGACGGCGTGCCGCTCGTGTGCATCCCCGACGGTCGCGATCAGCCCGACAACGCCGCTCGCGTTGTCATCGCCGGCGCCGGAGTGCGCGTCCGCAAGAGCACTTCGCCTCGCAAGCTGCGGAAAGTCATCGCCGCGGCACTCGACAACGCCGAGCTCAGGCGCGGCGCGCGAGCGATGGCCGGGGCGCTTGCCCGAAGCGACGGCACGATCACGATCGTCGAGGCACTCGAGCTCATGGCAAGCCGCCCACAACCCTCCGTCAACAGCCGCCCAGAGCCCTCTCGCCTGGAACCCTCTGCCGATAGCCGCCCAGAGCACTCCGCCGGCACAGGCCGGCCATCAAGTGTGCAAGGCTCGCCCCCTGGGCTCCTCGGCCCACGATAGGCGCGACCCGCGACTCCTCAACGCTCGTCCCAGATGAACACGCAGCCACTGCCACCGAGGACCCAGTCCTCGCGCTTGGTCTGCACTTCGATGCGCTTGTTCTCCGGGGAGCAGACGCGAAGGCCGTCGTCATACGGACGCTCGGCAGAGAAGAACACTTCAGACTCGACGTTCTGGATGCTGTCGCACATCCCATAGCTGAAGCGGATCGTCGGGTGGCGCGTCGGGGTGTTGATGACCACCGGAAAATAGTTCGCGCCACGCGCCTGCAATGTCCGAACCTCCACATGAATCTCCAGGGAGCTTTTCAGCGAGCGCTGTAGCTCGGGGTTCAGCGCAAATCCCCAACGAATTCCCCCCTCGTCGGCGTGAAGACAATCGGGGGCCACCTCCTCTCCGTCGATACGGACCCTTGCGTCGAATATCTGCTTGGCTATCGCGCACTGCATCTCATCGCCGCGCCTCTCCTCCCGTGAAGATCTGCCCGCGCGCGCCCGTCCATCCTCGCCGTCCGCTTCAGAGAGCGCGCGACTCAGCTGCTCGCGTACCGGAATCGAAAGCGGCAACACCTCTCGCAGCAGGAAATTTGGCTCGCGAAACCATGCCGGAATCGTCTCCAACTCAAACGCGCACGCCACCCAGTATGTGTCGGCCGGCTGCATCACGGTCTGGTGATAGACCAGTGAAGTCGTCATGCGCCGGTAATCGCTCGAGCCCAGGTGCAGAAGCTCGTCATCTAAGAGCTGAATCTCGATGTTGCCGTCGAGATCGCACAGGTCGATCGTGTAACACCAATCCTCCTTGAAGCCGCGATCGCCGAAGTCGATGAAGGGCTTGACCGACTGCTGCCAATAGGCCATGCCCAACTCGTCGCTCTGCAACGCCGCCTTGAGCAGGTTGACTATCGACTTGTCGATGCTCTCCTTTCCCAGGAAGTCTCGAATCGTCGCCGGGCTCTGGTAGAAGACCGATGTCAGCGCGATGACATCCCTGTAGAAGTCATCGCGTCCACGTCGCGCATCCAACAACCTGTCGAGCTGAATGCCGACCAGCCCGGTCGCCAGCGAGGCGGCGATGCTCGCCTCCAAGCGATCGGCGCTGGATGCCACCAGCCACACGATCGCGGCGACCAGCGGGACCAGCGACAGCGAGAAGTTCCTCCAGCAGCGGAGAACCTCCACCCGCTGGCGCAATTGAACCGTCTCGACGGTCGGATCGACCGATAGCGTGGATGACTTCCGGTCGCTGTGGCTGGAACGCACTATTTTCAGCATGCCCTGCCAGCATCGGCCCGATCCAAGCCGAGCATTAGATCGTGCTTCGGCTCTGATTCAGGGGTTATCGACCCACATGTGGTGAATCGGTCCGAGTGTCGCGCCTAGAAGGGATCGGTCTTGCCGTAGTAGGCCCGACGCCCGGTCATGAGTCCCCAAAATTGGTTGCCGAGATCGAAATGCCACCACTCCTCCGGGTAGTTGGTAAAGCCGACTCGATGGAGAGCACCGCAGAGCAACCGCCGCCTGTCACGAGCCACAGCCTCACCATCTGAGAGGTGTGACGTCTCAAAGTAGTCAGTTCGCGCACGGGGCCCAACTTCGTCAAAGCCGCTGCCCATCTCCAACGGCTCGCCGTCGGCGTCGGCCAGCGTGAGATCAACCGCGCCTCCGGTGAGATGCGGCGCCGGGCAACGAGGATCGTCGGAGGGCTCCACCACGAAGCGTCCCGTCGCGGCCGAGAGCTCGGCTCCGCGCAGATCGCTGGACGCCGCTATCTCAGCGCCAATGCTTGCGTAGAGCGCCGCTTGCAGCGCATGCGAGCGCCAGCCGTCCAACACCAGGAGGGTCAGCTCGGCGGGCAATAGCAGCGCCGCTTCCCGAAGGCGCTCGGCGACGCCCGCTCTGACGTAGATGACGTCGAGCGCATCGGCGTGACCTCTTGCCTCATAGATCGGATGCACGATCAACTGGGCAGCGCCTGACAGGTGAACGAGCGGCTCCTCGATCGGCTCGAGCGGGACCTCCCGCCAGCCTCGCGTGAGCTCCGCGTCGCCGTGTGATCGACTCAGCGCCATCGACCGCCGCTACGCGACAGCGTCGATGTTTAGCCGCACGTAGTCGACCACCACCGGCTCACCCAACGTGGCCAGCGCCTCGTTCATGAACCCCTCGCGCAAGTCCTCTGGCAACTTCTGCACGTGCGGGCCGAGCACGATCGTGGAGAGGAACTCGCGTGGGTGCTCTGGCTCTTGGGGCGCCGGCTGCAGCCAGCACTCGGCTGAGGCAAAGCCCGCTGAGAGCAGACGCTCCTGGGTCTGCCGTGCTCCCGCGTAGTTCCACGGTGGCCGCCAGTCGGCAAAATGCGCGGCGTATGGCTCGCGCGCGAGGACTGTCCCCGCCTTGGCACGCAGGATGTCGATGTTCCCCTCCCCCCCACATTGGGCCACCAGCCGTCCCCCAGGTCGCAGATTCGCGTGCAGACGCGCGAACAGACGGTCGTGATCTGAGATCCAGTGGAAGGTGGCGGTCGAGAGGATCGCGTCGAGCGGCTCCCCCACGTCTAGCTCGAGCAGATCGCAGGCGCGGATGTCGGCCTGCTCGCCGAGCCGCTGCATGGCGGCGTCCACCATCGAGGGCGACTGGTCCACCGCGATCACGCGCCCGCGCGGCAGCCGCTCGAGCAACGCTTCAGTGATCCGCCCCGACCCGCAGCCGGCGTCGAGCACAAGCTCGTCGCCACGCAGCTCCAACCGTCCCAGCACCTCGCGTCCGAGCGCCTCCATCGGCCCGGAGATCCGGTCGTAGCTAGCCCCATCCCAGTCGCGCACGCTTGGCATACGAGCGTACGTTATCACGTATGCGCGAGGACTTCCGCGAGTCGGGCGCGCTGCGGCTTGGCCCCACCCAATAGCGCCGCGTCGAGCAACGCGCGCTTGTAGAGCCAGTGCACATCAGCCTCCCAGGTGAAGCCAATCCCGCCGTGGGCCTGGATCGCTGAGGTGGTGACCTCCACGCCTGCCTGCGAGGCAGCGGCCTTGGCCATCGCAGCGGCCTCCCCCAGGCGCGCCGGGTCTGAGTCAGCCGCCCACGCGGCAAACGCGGTCAGGGAGCGCGCCTGCTCGGTGTCCAGCAGCATTTGCGCGCAGCGGTGGGACACCGCCTGGTAGGAGCCCACGGGGACGCCGAACTGCTTGCGCTCCTTGACGTAGGCGACGGTCATCGCGAGTGCGCGGTCGCACACCCCGACGAGCTCGGAGGCGATCGCCACGAGCGCACGGTCGATCCCAGCTGCCACGTCGCCCTCCAGCGGCTCGCCCGCGCCCGCTGGAGCGCTCACGCGCCCAGTCGGGCGTGTGGGGTCGATCGAGTCCGTCCGCTCGACCTCCACCTCCTCGGCGGTGAGCACGCGCGCGGCACCGTCGTCGAGGAGCACCAGCAGCCGGGCGCCAGGCACCCCAATGAGAAGCTCCGCGACACCGTCGTGCGCTGTCCCGAGCGCGCCAACCAACTCGCCACTCGCCAGACCGGGAAGCCACTTGGCACGCTGCTCCTCAGAGCCCGCCTGCTGGATCACGGCCGAGGCGAGCACCGTCGGCAGCAGCGGCACTGGTGCGACAGTACGCCCCAGCTCCTCGCACAGGACCGACAGCTCCACCAGCCCGAGACCTTGACCGCCGTGCTCCTCTGAGATCGCGATCCCCGGCCACCCCAGATCGCAAAGCTCGCGCCACAACACGTCATCCATGTGCCCCAACTCGGCGTGCTCGCGCACACGCTCCGGCCGTGCCCGCTCTGCCAGCAGCTCGCGTGCGGTGCGCTGAATCTCTCGCTGGTCCTCAGTTAGGCCGAAGTCCATCGCTCAAGCACCCGGATCGCCCAGAATGTGCCGAGGCGCTCGAAGACCTCGAGAACGTGCCAGCGGAGGGTGGGCGGGCCTAAATCCGGCGGAGCCCATCTCTACTCCAACCATCTAGACGACCGCCTTCAGCCGCGGCAGCCCCAGCACGCGCTCGGCGACGATGTTCTTCAGCACCTCGGTGGTGCCGCCCTCGATCGTGTTGCCGCGGGCACGCAGCAGCTCGTAGCTCCAACTCGTGCCCGCCGTCAGCGCCTCGGGCCCGACGATCTCCGCGGCGAGCTCCGTGAGGCGCTGGTTGGTGTCCGACCACAGCCACTTCACCAGCGACCCCTCCGGCCCGGGCTGACCGTAGCGCTCCACGTCGGTCAAGCCCTTCCACGCCAGCAGGCGGATCGACTCGCAGCGGATGTGCAGCTCGGCGAGCGCGTCGGCGTACAGCGCGTTCTCAAGCAGCCCGCGCTCGCGCGCGAGCGCGATCGTGTCGTCGAGCAGCTGGCGCAGGCGCACCTGCAGCGCGAAGCCCAGCCCGGCACGCTCGTTCATGAGCGTCGTCAGCGCCACCTTCCAGCCGTTGCCCTCGCCACCGACGACGTTCTCCGCCGGGATGCGCGCCTCATCGATGAACAGCTCGTTGAACTCCGCCTCTCCGGTGATCTGGCGCAGCGGGCGAATCTGCACCGCGTCCTGCTCCATGTCCATCAGGAAGTAGGTGAGGCCCTTGTGCTTGGGCACGTCCCCCTCGGTGCGCGCCACCAGCATGCACCACTTGGAGTACTGCGCCCCACTCGTCCACACCTTCTGGCCGGTCACCACCCACTCGTCACCGTCCTTGACGGCGCGCGTCTTCAGCGAGGCCAGGTCAGAGCCGGCGTCGGGCTCGGAGAAGCCCTGGCACCAGATCTCCTCCGCGGAGAGGATCGGCGCGAGGTAGCGCTCCTTCTGCGCGGGGGTGCCCCACACCATCAGGGTCGGCCCACCAAGCAGCAGGCCGAGCACGTTGGCCGGCAGCGGCACGCGCGCGCGGCCCAGCTCCTCGAAATAGATCGCCGACTCGGTCAGCGACGCCCCGCGTCCCCCGTACTCCGCAGGCCACCCCGGCGCCGCCCAGCCGGCGTCGTACAACCGCCGCTGCCAGTCCCGCCGCCACGCATAGTGGGCGTCTTCGCCGCGTTCGCTGGGCTCCTCAGCGGGCCGGTTCTCGACCAACCACCCGCGCAGCTCCTCACGGAACGCGGTCTCGCGCTCGTTGAACGTGAGGTCCACGATTACTCTCGGGCGCCACAGCGCAGGTCGATCACAACGGTGTATTCAACTACGACTGTGCACCACGAGCTCGTCGACCTCCAAACGGCCCACTTTCAGCTCCCCCACCTCGAGCCGCCCAACGACGCCACGCTTGACCACAAGCCTGCGGATCGCAAGCGCCCCGATCGCCATCGCCCCAAACGCGCTGGCGCCGAGCGCGAAGGACCCCGCGGCAACCGAGCCAACCGACGCCGAGCGCGAGGCTCGCACGATCTTGCGCTTGGAGGAGCCACGAGCGCGACGCCGCGAGCGCTTCAGACGGCGCGCCACGCGTGCCAAACGCCACGTCGCAGCCGCCACCGTCATCGCCTTCTTGCGCGTGCGCTTGCGCTCGATGGTGGTGCTGCGTTGGCGTTTGGCGACTGTCATGGCTTTGTGGGACCCCCGCGGGCAACGTTCCGAATGCCGCTCCGGCTTCGCATCGGTAGCTACCCGCGGGATGCTCTCATGAAACGGTGGGCGGAGTCGATCCGCGCCACACGGGCGCGTTAACGAGTGCTCCACACCTCGCCAACCCCTTCGAAGCCGAGCGCGCGCTTGGTGGCTTCGGTGAGGTCGAATTCGCGACCAGCCACGTAAGGCCCACGGTCGACCACCGGCACACGCACCGTCCGCCCGCCGTAGCGCAGAGTCACGAGCGTCCCACACGGGAGCGTCTTGTTGGCGACCCCCAACGTCGCACTGGTCAGCTCCCCGCCGCACGCCATGCTGCCCCCGCCCCCGTACCAGGAGGCGTCGGCCAGACGGTAGGAGCTCAGCAGACCCACGTAGCGATGTGTGCTGAAATCGCCCGTGTCACCTGTGAACAGAACCCGCACACGCTCGCTGAGCAAACGGTGTGGGGTGTAGCGCAGCACAAAACGACCACGTGCGCCGGTGAAAGTGTGAGAGACACTCCCCCAGCCGTGACGCCCGAGACGTTGCAGATACACCGCACGCCCCGCCAGCGCCGGACGCAGAGTGCCCGCCACCGTGGCCGCAGACCCATCCAACACATTCACATCCACGCCCCTCAAACGCAATTTCAGATGTGCGCGTGCGGGTGCGACAAACGCCGCCCCCGCCACCCCAATCGATACCGCGGGAAGACCCACCGTCTCGGAAATCACCGCGGCTGTGGGAATAGCCCCGTTTGCGGAAATAGTCGGTGTCGCGGGTGTCGCCTGTGATGCGGGAATCTCCGGCAACCCCCCCGTGCTCGGGGGCGACGCTGCTGTTGCAACAGCAGCCCCGGTGATCGATGGAACGGTTAGCGCAGCCCCGCAGCTCAAGCCAACGGCAAGCGGCGCCAGATGAGCGCGAGAAATGCGCCCTGTTATGTGCGGCCTCAACAAAGAGGTCCTCCTTGGTACACGCCTACGGGGTTAGCTGTCGGGCTCACGTCCGCCGGCAGCGCGTCATCCCGACACGCTTCGCGCGGGCGTTACAGCCGCATCAGCGGCCGATTCGCCCCATCCGGGCCCAAAACAGCAGCCCGGCAATGGGTCCCCCGTTCGTCCTCATTCACGAAGACGACTCGGCGAGGTCAGGCAATCCTGGGAAGGCTAGAGGAGGGCAAACGTCTCAAAGTGTGAGTAGCGACACACTCGACCAGCTACTCCTCCTCGCCGCTGGCTCCCCCACCAAGGCTGCTCAACATCATCATTTCGGCCATCCGCAGCAGACCGATCGTCGTATGCGGGCGCGCTTCGCTTGAGCGCACCGACACGTCAGAGCCGTGCGGCCCGAGCACCTCGACGATCGTGCACACGTTGCCGATCTCACAGTCCTCCCCGTAGCGTCCTTCCAGCGCCTCCATCTGCGCCGCCACCACCTGCCCGATCTTCGATTGGTCGAATGTCATCTCGTGAGCTCTCCTAAAAGGGATGGTTTGGGGTCGTTCTACCGATGTCTCCGCGCCCCCTCCATCACAAATACAGCAATCGTGAGGACGGCGAGCGGCGCCTCTCAATAGCATCCTCCCGCGATGGCGCTGCAACCGCCCTTCTCCAACTACGAGCACGAGATCTACGTGGCCGGGATGCTGGGCGGGCGCAAGCCGGCGCGGCCGCTGGACTGGCGCGAGCTTGAGCGAGACGCCTACGCGATGCTCTCGCGTGGGCCACGCGGCTACATCCAGGGCGGCGCCGGGCGCGGCAAGACCATCCGCGCCAACCGCGACGCGTTTGACGAGTGGCAGATCGTGCCGCGGATGCTGCGCGACGTCTCAGAGCGCACGCTGGAGCGCACCGTGCTGGGCACGAAGCTGCCGGCACCGGTGCTGTTGGCGCCGATCGGGGTGCAGACCGTCGCACACCAGGACGGCGAGCTCGCCTCGGCGCGGGCCGCGGCCCATGTCGGCTTGCCGCTAATCGCAAGCACCGCGGCATCGCACACGATCGAGCAGATCGCCAAGGCAGCGGGCGAGCAAGAGTGCTGGTACCAGCTCTACTGGCCACGCGACCCCGAGCTGGCGCGCAGCTTCATCGAGCGTGCGGAGAAGTGCGGCTACAAGGCGCTGGTGGTGACACTCGACACGTGGCTGCTCGGCTGGCGCCCAGCGGATTTGACAGACGGCTTCCTGCCATTCTTGCGAGGCGAGGGCAACGTCAACTACCTACAGGACCCCGTGTTCAGAGCGACGCTGCCGAAACCCCCCGAGGAGGACATGCCCAGCGCGGTTGCCTACTGGGCGTGGCAGTTTTCAAACCCGTCTGTCACCTGGGCCGATCTCGCGTTCCTGCGCGAGTGCACCAAACTGCCGATCGTGCTGAAGGGCATCCAGTGCGCCGAGGACGCGCGCCTCGCCGTCGAGCACGGGATCGAGGGGATCATCGTCTCCAACCATGGCGGCCGGCAGGTAGACGGCGCGATCGGCTCGCTGCAGGCGCTCCCGAGCGTCGTCGAGGCGGTCGGTGAGAGCTGCGAGGTGCTGTTCGACAGCGGTATCCGCTCGGGCTCCGACGCGCTGAAGGCGCTCGCGCTCGGCGCTCGCGCGGTCTGTCTCGGGCGTCCCTACGTGTGGGGGCTGGCGCTCGGGGGTGAGCAGGGGGTCGTGGAGGTCCTGCGTGCGTTTCTCGCCGACTTCGACCTCAACATGGCTCTCTCCGGCCACGCGAGCGTGGACGAGCTCGGCATGAGCACGCTCACGAGCAACCGGTAGAGCACTGCCCTGAGCGACCTCCGATCGGTGGGGCTTATCGTGGCTGCCATGGGTCGATGAGATCGACCCCCGTGTCCTTGAAGTCGTCGATGTTGCGTGTGGCGAGCGTCGCACCCAGCTTGCGGGTGATCGCGGCTATCTGCGCGTCGGTTACGCCGATCGGACGACCGAGCGCGTCGCGGTCGCTTACAAGCCCCGCGTAGTGAACGGCAGCGGTCACATCGAACGGCTCGACGCGACCGTCGAAGTCCTCATCAATCAGCCCGTGGATCGCTTCGCTGAGCTGTTGCTTGCGCCGCCCCTGTGGTAGGCGGGCCACCCCGTAGAACAACTCGGCGGCCGTGATCGCAGTGGTGGCGACCGCGGCGGTATCGAGCGAGTCCAGCCAGCTCACCACCCCCTCGTCCGGCTCGCGACGGATGAGCTCGGAGAGAACGTTCGTGTCCAGCAGGATCACGCTTAAAGACTCGCCGCGCGAGGCAACTCACCACGGTCAGGCAGATCGAGCTTCCACGCCTCCGACCTGCGCGAACCGGGCGCGGATGCGACTGCCGAAACCGCCCGATGGTGGCTGGGCAGGCAGTGCATCCTCGAGTATCGCCCGGACCTCGGCCTCCATCGACCGCCCGTGACGCGCGGCGCTCACACGCAGACGCATCTTGGTGGCTGAATCAAGTCCACGAACCGTCAGCGTCGCCACAGCATCCCTCCAATCCGCTGTCATTGACTGCAATGCTAGCACCGAATTGGGGGTCGCGCAGACGGTCGTCGATCCGCCGACCGGGCGCGAGCCCTCACCGCACTCCTACGTCAGGGAAAGCAGGTGAGGTGGTGGGAGCCCCGTCCCGCGGTGTGCAGCCACGCATGGCCGGGTCCCTCGGTGTGCAGCCACGCATGGCCGGATCCCTCGGTGGCCGACCGGAGCCGCCCACCGAGGACCCTCAACTTCTCTTTGGCCCCTCTATTCAGCGGTCACGGCAAAGGTACCGTGAACCAGAACGGTAGTTTTACTGGTTGCCAGCATCGCGCCGGAAGCAGCGGTCCCCCCTGTAAATGTCGCCGGGTTGCTAATGAGTGTTACTTTGCCGAACTCCCCGGTTGTTGATTCGTATACGCAGAGGTTGCCGGGTTCGGCCAGGGGGCTTTCGACGGTGCCTGGACATTCCGCGGTTTTGGCTGTCACAACGTGAGCTTGACTTGAGTCGAGTGGCGCCGCCAACGGGATCGCGAACGAGATCGTCGTGGCACCTTCCTCTTCTTCTTCCTTGGGGCTGGCCACCACCCATGTGCCCGTCTCCGTCTTGCCGACTGGGAGCGTTTCGGTGAAGCCGGTCTGACCGTTGCAGACCAGGGTCGTTTTGCCGGCGAGCGTGTATTCGACTCCGCCGAGCCCGGCGCACTTGGATTTTTCGGAGGTCGGCACCGTTTTGGAGGTAACGCTTTCGCCGGATGAGCCGAGGGCGCCTTTTTCGCCGAGGGCGCCTTTTTCACCCGCGATACCCTGCGAGCCCGCTTTTCCTTCTTTGCCTTCTTTGCCAACTGGTCCTTCTTTGCCCGCGGGCCCTCCCTTGCCCGCCTTGCCCACCAGCGCCTTGAGCACCTTCGGGCTGATCTGTTTGGTCGAGGTGAGCACGTATTTGCTTGCGGCGTACGCGCCTCCGCTCATCGCGAACACGAGCGCGAGCGTCATCACAACATTGGCATAGGTGAAGCGTTTACGGATCTTAGAAAGCATTGGCCGTTCCTCTCATTTCTTGCCCGCCAAGGGCTTGCGCTTGTGTGGTCTTGCCCTTCTTGGGGGCAACTACGCTCTTCTTCGCCTTGTGCTTGTTTTTTTTCTTCGTCTTCTTCTTTTTTGTCTTCTTGCCGACCGTCTCCTTCACCGTCACCGCCTTCGCTTGGACCGGGAACGCGATGCTCGGGATCGCCAGTTGTGCCAGTTGCGTTGGCAGCACCAGCACCGAGGGCAACCCTTCAGTCGTAAAGGTCACCAGCGCGCCGTAACTGGTGCCGTAGGCGCTCGAGACCGATATCCGGCATGTGTACTGAGTCCCCGCCTGAAGGCCCGAGAGCGCCAGCGTCTCTAGGACCGGGACGGTGCCCGACCCCGCGGACGCCGAGAGCACGACCCCTTCGTGCGCGCCCGCACCGTCGCCAGGGTCTAGTTCGAACGTGTACACGGCGGGCTGACCGTCGGGGTTCACCGTGCCGGAGACGACCGCGCCGGTTGTTGTGATCGCACTGGCCGTACCGCTCGCCGCCACCGGCACGGGCGCGGGAGCGGTCGTGAAGCGGCCTTCGGGTGTCGGCTGGACGCCGTTTTCGTTGGCGGCCACTTCACCGGCTTCGTTGACGGCACTCAGCCGGTAACGGTAGGTCGTGGCCGGCTGCAGGCCGCTCGCTTCAAGCGTAGTCGCGAGCTTGCCGTATTCCGCGGATTCCTGAGCCGGGGTGCTGCCCACGCCCTCGCAGGCTTCCTTGCGCACCCCGTCTGGGCAGCGTTCGGCGAGTGTTTCCCCCGCTTTCGCTTCCGGGGCGTATTCGAAGAAATACGCGCTCTGCGCGTTCTCCGGGTTCAACCGCCCGTACATGACGGCCGAGAACGATCTGACAAACGGAACGCTCGGTTCTCCCACGACCCGCGGCGGCACGCTCGGGACCTTCAACGAGACGGTTTCGCCGGTCAACAATTCCGGGCTCCTGGCATTCGCGTCTTCACCGACAGCACGGTCGTAGACGACCTCGTTCGGCCGCAGGCCGTCCGCGACACCCGGGCTGATCGCGAGCAGCGCTTCGCCGCAGACCGCCTGGCAGACCGACTGCTTGGCGGTCTGGTTCTCCAATCCCGCAACCGTCGTACCCCACTGGAACCACGCTGCGGCGTCCGACACACCCCACGGGTCCAATTCCCCCTTCAGGCCGCAGTCGAACGTGGCGTCCGCTTCGCTTTCTGCGCCGGGCACGCACGCGGCCGCACCGCTCACCAGTTCCGCCACCGGCACCGGTTCATAGGCGATGACTTCATTTGCGGTTTCGGTATACGAAGCGTTCGGCGAGTAGTACGTAGCGTACAGATCGTCGTCGTCACCGAACGCCAGACCATGTATCCCCAAGCGAAGGCTGCTCTGCACGTCTGGCACAGGGTTGGAGAATTCCGTTATCAGGCGCAGTTTCCCCGCACCGACATCGTACAGCGCACCCCGGTGCATGGAGAATGGTGTGCTTTCTCCATCATATCCTCTTTCTTCTGATTCCGCCACCGCCAGCTGGCCGGCGGGGTCGAGCGCGATACTCCTGACTTCGATCGCCGCGCCCGGTTCTCTCGCGACCGGCTTGAGTTCGCCACTCACCTCGCCGGTCGGGCTCAACTCGTAGATCGGGAGGATTCCCTGATAGGCGAGGTACACGTCACCACTTGGGTCGACCGCAATCGATTGCACCTCGATACCGGCCGTAGTAGAGATAGACTTCAACGAGACTTCACCCTTATATGTCCCGTCTGGTTCGAGCTCCTGCACGCGCTCTTCTTCACCCACGTACAGGAGGTCTTCGGGACCCCCGAACGTCAGTTGTTCAGCACCCGCAAACGCATCGTGTTCGCTGGTGCCAACGATTGCTCCTTCTTCATAGCTAAGCGGCGCCGGTCCCGTGCACGTAACGCCTTTCGTTTCAACTTCCCCCTCGGTGCAGATGTTGCCTTGAGTCGTTCCGTTGACTTCCTTGCCGAGCTCCATGACGAACTGGCCTTCAGCAGTGAACTCCTGAACACGCTCACCGATGCTTCCGTTGCCAAACACATATTCGGAAACGTAGATATGACCACTCGCCGGATCGACGGCCACAGAGACGGAAGCGTCGAGCTGCCCTGCCGCCGACCCGGCGACGCCCGGCCTGCAGACGTCGTGGGAGGCGGCTGTGCAGACGTTCTTTTCGGTCTGTGTTGCCCCGGTCTGCTTGTCCTTGGTTTCGTTGACTTCCCAGCCGAACCTGCTTACGAACTGGCCGCTCGCGCTCAACTCCTGCACACTGGGCTCAAGTTCTCCTGTGACGAGGTACACGTCGTGGTACTGCGGGCTGGAAGGGTCGTTGTTGACCGCAACGCCAAGGGGGGAACGGACGCCACCGGGTTCTGCGCTTTCCTTGCCCGACTGGCACTGGTTCTTGGAGACGACGGTGCAGACGTTGCCGCCGGTGCTCTTGTTGACTTCCCAGCCGAAGTGGCTGGCGACGATCTCCTTGACCGGCGCTGTCGCGGCGAGCGCGCCACCGGCGCCGGCGAACATCGTGACCGTCATTGTCAGGACCGTGAGCGTGAGCCTGCTCTTCATGCGATCGGCGATCATTTGCTCGTCCTCCCCTTGGCGCTCTGTTGAGCGTCCTTCTTGGGCTTCTTCGTATGTTTGCTCTTCGCCTTGGTGCTCTTTGGACAGCCGGTGACAGTGATCTTTGTGCTCTGGTGGATTTCCGCGCCATTCTGCGCGGTAAACGCTGTCGGCATCTCCAGTTTGCTCTTGCATAGGTTCCCGTTCGCGGCCAAGGCCGAGTACTTGCCCTCGGGCAGGTACAGCTCGAAGCTGTTAAACGGGACGTCGGGGACGCTCTTGAACGTGCTCGAGGTGATCCCCGCTTTGCTAATGAACGTCGCGGCGGTCACGTCGACCCGCACACCGTCGCCCTGTAGCACGACCACGAGCGACGGGAAGGCTTCGCCGCCGTGGGAGACGAAGTACACTGGGCCCGTCAGCTGAACCGGCAAGAGCGGTGTTGAGACCCTGGCCATCCCAACGACCGACGGGGCCGGGCAGTCAGCGGAGTTGGCTGCGAACGTGGCGGCCGTACACGCCTTCTGCAATGTCGTCAGCCTTGACGGCATCTGCTTGGGGAGATCGACCTTGACGCTCTTGATATTCGCCTCGGTGCCCGGTGTCGTCGCGGGATAGACGACCTTCGCGTCGAGGCTCGCGCCATCGGCACGGCTCGTCTTCGCCGATGTGGAGACCGTGAACTTCGGCTTGAACTGGAGACTCTTGCAGCCCCCGACCGCGAACTGACTGGATACGTTAGCCGTCGCGTTCTGGCTGCCCGAGACCACGACCGTGACCTGCTGCATCCCTGGCTGCCCCTGCGCACCGCAATTGGTCGGGTTGAACATGAAGTCCGGCCGGTCGATGTCAACCGTCACGCGCTGCAAGCGCAACGGGACGCCGTCGAGGATCTGCGGGATTGCATACGGGCCCGTTTCGTCGGTCGTGATCGTCAGCGTCGAGTTTTCGGGGTTCACGTCGATCTTCGCCCGCACGACGACCAGGCCGAGGTTGAACGGTCCCGCGACCGCGTTCGTGACGATGCTCAGCCCAAACGGGGCGCCGTCATAGCTCTTGGTCAAATACACGTTGCCTTCGATTTCAAACGGGTGCGAGCCAGCGCCCGAGGCGACCCGTGTCGTGCCGATCTTCGAGGATTCAGGACAGTGACCGGAGTCCGCCAGCGGTTCTTCACACAACGGGACGCTCGAGAGCATCCCTGACAGCCCCGGCGGGGTATGCACCTGGATGCCCTTCAGATACTGTTCGCGGTCCTGGCGAGAGAGATTCATCGTGAAGTCGCTGTAGGCGCCCGCCTGCGGCGTGACCATTCCCGCCGTGAACCCGGGGCGTAGCGGCAGGCTCGGGCACGGCGTGCCAAGACCATCACCGGCGAGATCGACGTTATAGAACGAGGACGGCGTCGCATCGCTAGTGCCGTCCATGAACACGCCTTCAGGTGTCGTGCCCGGCGTGCTCCATGGCGTAAGGTCGGCCGTGGTGACAGCCGCCCCGCACGCCGCGGGATTATCCAAAGGCGAGCGCGGCCCACCGTTCAAACGGATCCGCAATTCGCTGAATGGGAGCTGAGGGTTTTCTTCGGCCACCGTCGTCAACTGCCCGGTCGCGGGGTTCGCCTCCGTCTTGAAACGTACCTTGAGGTTCACGCCGGTGTCCGCGAGCGGGCCTTCGCCACCGAGTTCCAGGTAGAGGTTATAAAGATTGCCGTCGAGCGCGTCCTGCGCGGTGCACGGCGCCTGAGCGGCGCCACCGCAACCCGGCCGGGCGAGATACACATGGCCCTTCACCGGTTCGCTCAGAAGCGGCGTTACCGCTTCCGCTTCACCGACATTCGACGCGTCCGGACAGTGTCCCGGCGCCAGCTGCAGTTCGCCGCTCAAGCCTTCCACTTCAGATTCGGGGCCCGTGAAGTTGATGCCTTGCGGACCAGATTCGTTACAGGCCTGGATCCCGTCCACGATCCCTGGGCTGATCGACAGGCCCTCCGGCAACGTTAGAACCGCCGTACGCAGCTCCGGTGTGGCAAGCTTCTGCGGTTCCTCGAACTGCGGGACCGTCAGGTTGACCCCGACTTCCACCGGTTCGTCGGCGCGCAGCAGATTGGGTTCCACTCCGACCCCAGGGTCGAACTGCAACAGATTACAACCAGTGGCGTCGGGTAGCGTCGTCTGCGCTTCCGCGTATCCTTCGTATTTTCCGTTCACCCCGACCTGCCCCGGTTCCTCCCACGAGTCCGCCCTCAACATCGCGACCCCAGGCCCGCCAGAGCAATCCGTCGGCCACGTCAAAAACGGCACTTCCGCCTCACCGGCCGTTTCGCCGCCACGCCCTTCGTTGGGCAACTTGCTGAAAGAAACTCCGCAATTCCAAGCTTCAAAAGAAAAGTGCTCGCAGAAGAGCCCGCGCTCGGGGTCGTTTGTCTTTGCGGCGGGCACGCCCCAGAACGTCAATTCCGTACCGGTGAGCTGCACGTCCGTCGTCCCTTTGCTGACAACGGTCAGGCCGTAGCCTTTCGAGGTACGCACGACGTGCGCGGTCAGCAGGACACCGATACCTACATAATTCTCCAGCGCGAACTCCGCCGACTGACCGGCTTCCGGTATCACGTTGACGATCGGGCCCATCCAGCTCTCACCGCCACCAAGATCGCCGAGGAGATGGAGCACGGACACACCTATCTGTGTATCGGCGGGACACGGATTGCTGATGCTGAGTGCCTGCTTGAGCGAGCAGCGCGGCACCGCCGTGGGGTTGCCCAACAGTCCCGGTGGCAGCGAAACCTCGATGTCCTTCGGATCGCGCGTGGGCACGGACGCCATGCCGTTGGGCGTGTTGACATCTTCTGTTTCGAATTCTATCGCGTTCGTCAGTGCGTCGGGATGCCCGCCTGCCTGTGTAAACGCCACCGGCTTGTTGACAAAGCCGAAGCTTTCGCGGCTCAGCGGCGTCTTGACCGCTTCGGTCGTTTGCAACGTGAAGCGCTTGATTTTGAACGGCTTGGCTTCGCTCGCGCCGGCCCGCGCCGGTGCGAGCACAGTGCTCACGCACAGCAGCAGCATGATCGTCACCACCAACGCCCCGACCCGCCCCGCAGACCTCTCACACATCGCATTCATCGCCGATCACCCCTCTCCCGGTTCGCGGTCCCGCCGTGCGCCGCACGCTTGACCTTCGCCTTGGACTTCTTCTTTGGCTTTTGCTTGGTTTTGGCCCTCTTCGGCTTGGCCTTGGCCGCCGCCGGCGCGGTCAGATTTTCACCGGGCGCCTGCACGACGCTGCCGGGCACAAGCAGCGGCGCGGGGTTCGTCAACGGCCCATAGCACGCTTCACCCGAGCACTGCCGCAGCGGCGCAGGCGCGGCCGGGAAGCCGCTGCCCAGACGCGCGTCATAGACGTCCTTCGCGCCGTCGGTGTCTTGCGGGAGCAGGCCCTGCACCGTCTGGAAGAAAATGTCCCTACCCGACGGCGTGATCACGATTCCTTGGGCTCTTTCCATCCCTTCCCCGAACAATCCCACCGACTGTTCGTCGCTGCCACTCGATACGAGCGACACGCGGCCTTCGCTCCAACCCGGTTCCTTGTGCCATTCATACGCATTGGTGAGACCATTGGAAGCATCAGGCGAAAGCGGATCGGCCGTCTCGAACACGATCCGCGAGCCGTCTTCGCTGATAGCTCGATAGGACATCTCATCGTCTTGTGTCAACGGACCCCCTTGTTCAAGCACTGGAATCTCGGCGTTGTCACTGTTGTTGTTGCCGTTGGCGTCATAGCCTTCCTGCCCGATCGAGACGCGGTCGAGCGTTTCCGCCAGCGCGTCATAGCGGTAGACGTCCCTGGCGGTGTCCGTGTCGGCCTGCGGCCCCGAGTCGATCAGTTGCCCAAAGCTGGAGAACACCAGATATGCTCCGTTCCCAGTCGTCTGGAGTTCCTTGTAGGACGTCCACTGGCCCTTGTCGGTGCGGGCCCCTTCATGGGCTTCGCCCTGTTCTAGATTATCCGGACAACGTCGATCTTCGACGTTGCCGCCCGAGAGGCCAGGCCCCGAGCAGAGATCGGCGATGAAGTGCGTAGTTTCTTCTTCCGTGTCATACACGTAGAGGTTGTCCGCACCCTTGACCGGTGAATTGCCTTCCGCGTTGGCGCCTTCGCTCAGGACGTCGCGCGCGACGAAGTACACGCGCGCGCCATCGGCCGAGACGACCGACACGCCCTGCACTTCGGCCGCTTCGCCCGCGTTCGGAACGTGGGAGACCTGCACCAGCGAGGTGACTTCCCGTTTGCTGGCTTCACATTCGCTGTTGGCGGGCGGACAGCCGATCACCGCCATGTAGAGATTCTCGCTGGTATCGGTATCGCCCGTCACAAGCGGCTGACTGGTCATGAAGAACACCTTGGTGCCCGCTTCGTTGGCGCCGACGAACTCCGCGCGCATCTGCGCAGCGGACTTGCACGGCCCCGATTGGCAGTCGGCCGCGATCGGCGTCGAGACCTCCAGTGTCCGTTCGCCGCCCAAGCGCACGTACAGAATCGCTGGATTACCGGGATAGACACCTCCGTTACCATCGCAATATGGTTCTGTCCTGTTTGCGTTGGTCGTGAAGAAAATCTCGCTGCCGTCGGCCGAGACCGCGTTATACGCGTTGCCTTCGGTGAAGCTGTTCGCTCCCAGGTACACTGGGCAGTGAGGGTCAATCGCTTCGGGTTCTTCGTTGAGGAGCTTGTTGTTCACACCGACCAACCGCAGCGACGGCGACTGGCTGCCACAGCCCGGAGCCGTGCTGCCCGCCACCAGTTCGTAAAGGGACTGTGTTGTTCCTTTCCCCTTCGCATCGGGAAGCAGCGCTTCTTCTTCTCCGGCATAGCCGAGGTAGAACACAAGGCGACAGAGATCGGCGCTCGCACTCGTCGACCCACCAAGTGTTATGTGCTTCCCGTCGAGCCTTTTCAACAGTATGCCCGCGACTTCGTAAGGCGCCTCCGGAGTATTCAGGCCGTGCAGCAGAAACCCGGCTTCAGTACCTTCGAGAGATTCCACGAAACCGTTGTTCGGGCCCACAAAGGCAACAAAGAGCGAGGATTCAAGCGTTGGCGAGAGTTGGGTGATAACGGACGCGGGCGAGATCCCCGCAGGCGGCAGCAGCGCTTCGGTCGACCAGCCCTTGACTTCCCGGCGCGCGATGTACGAGCCACTCGAGCCGCTGTTCGGCTCTCCGGCGAATACCCCCAGTGAATGGAACACGACACTGTCGCCTTCCCCAGCGCCGGCGACCGCGACTCCTTCGAGGCTGAACACACCGTAGGCGCCCTTGTAAGGTGGGCTGACCATCTCGTAGTGGCGGCCTTCGGGTAGCGCGAGAGCCGAGCAGGGTGTGAGGAGTGCGGGCCCGCAGATCGTCGTGAAGGCCACAAGCATGAACAGCTGTGAGTAGCCACCCAGCCCGGCCGCGATCGTGCGTGTGAAGAATGCTCTGATGTGGCTCATCGCTTGCTCGCTCCCTCTGATTTGATGCTGCCTGTGTGAACTTGGATGCTGTGCGCGACATGCAGGCCCTCGGGGGTCAGCGACCACGCGTTCGGGGCGCCCTGGCCAGGGCCAAGTCCCGTGTTTGAGATCAACCCGATGCGCTGCAAGCGCCCAAGCAGCTTCGAGATCTGACCTTGATCTGTGATACCTGCCTCCTCACCGACGGCGCGGTTGGATGGATTGACTCCTCGCCCATCCTGCTCGGCGATCGCCAGCAGCACCCGCACCGTGCGATAGGTCAATCGCATCCCCACGTCTTTGAAGGGGTCGGCCAACAGCAGCGTGGTCTCTCGCTTGTCGATGTGAACCGGCAGTGGTCCTACGCAGCTCACGCTTGGTCGCGGCGGTCCCCAAATAGGGCAGCACAATGATGCTAATCAACTGGTTGGCCAGCTCAACCAACGGCCCGTGGTCATCCTCGACAAGTCGAGCGTGAATTACCGCCAGCACGGCGCCGACCAAACCCTCCGCTGTGAGCGGTGGAGGGGATGCCGCTTTCGCTTCTGAGCGTCCCTCGTCGATGACGCTCGTGATCTGTGCAACCAGGAGACTGCGGCGCTTCAACGTCGTTGGGCCGCCCGAAAGCGACTCGACGATCAGCAGACGACCGATTAGCGGCTCGGCGTCGACGAACGACAGGAACGCACTCAACGCAGCCCTAATCCGCTGACGCCACCTGTCCTGTGAGCGGTAGGCGGGCAGCACGCGCTCCGACGCATACCTGACGGCCTCCTCAAACGCGGCCAGCAGGCAATCCTCGCGATCGTCGAAGATCTCATAGAACGTGCGGCGTGAGACACCGGAGCGCTCAACCACATGCGCGACGCTCACGCTCCCCGCCCCCCGCTCACACGCGACGTCGAACATCGCAGAGAGAATCCGCGCGCGCTGCAAATCGACGAGCTGTCCACGGCCCAGCCCACTTGCCTCTCCCCGGCGAGCAGACCGCGGTGCTTGCCTGATAGCAGGCATCTCAACGAGACCCCACCAACAAGACAGACCGCGTGCCTATGGCACGCGAGAAACCAAACCTGGACGGGAAGACCCTAAACCCGGCAAGCCGGGCAACAAAGCCGCGGCAGAGAGAGCTAGCGCCTAAACGTCCAGCGTCCCAGAGAGAGAGAGAGAGAGAGAGAGACGCGTCAGCGACGCTGACGCGTCCTATTACGGACCCGCCAAAGCGACACGGACTCTCTACTGCGTTATTCCCCAAAGAAACCACGCGAACTACAACTCCCTCTCAGTTGCGACCCGGCACCTCTCCCAAGGTCCCCGTCAAAACCGGTTAGCGTCGACCCGAGGACCGACCCCTACCCGACCTTATGTTCCTCCGCGCCCCTCATGAGACGACGGATATAGCGTGTTTATACATAAAGGTTCCGGACTTGTCAAGTGGGTATCAAAAGTTCTTCCGATCCCCGTACCACAGCCCTTGGGGCAAGCGCCCCAAGAAACGGAGCAACCATGCCAAGCCAACGGTAGAGCCCAGCCCCGAACAACCTCCAACCGACGAGCAGCCGTTGACGTTCGCCTCCGGACCCGCGACAATCAAAGCCGATGGCAAACCCCGACCGCCTAACCGGCCTGGACTCCGCGTTTCTGCACTTGGAGGATCACAGCTCCGCGCACATGCACGTGGCCTCGGTGATGGTGTTCGAGGGCAAGGCCCCGCCGTATGAACAGCTCGTGGACCACATCCTCTCGCGCCTGCACCTGGTGCCGCGCTATCGCCAGCGATTGTCGTTCGTGCCGTTGGGGCAAGGCCGCCCGGTGTGGACTGACGACCCGCACTTCAACCCGCGCTACCACATCCGCCACACCGGGCTTCCGCGCCCAGAAGACGAGACCGAGCTCAAGCAGCTGGCGGGACGACTGTTCTCCCAACGCCTAGACCGCTCCAAGCCGTTGTGGGAGATGTGGCTCGTGCAGCACATGGCGGGTGAGCGGTTCGCGTTGATCGCAAAGACCCACCACGCGCTGGTGGACGGGATCTCTGGCGTTGACATCACGACCGTGCTGTTCGACGCCGAGGCGGAACCGGTAGGCACGCCGCGTCCGCCGGTGCCATGGGTCGCGCGCCCGCTGCCGGGTCCGGCGAAGCTGCTGTCGGATGCGCTGCTCGAGCGCTCGACCGTTCCGGCGGAGATGCTGCGCGGCGCGCGGGCGGTGATGCGCACCCCGCGCCGCGCACTGGGACGCGTGAAGGAGGCCGTCGTCGGGGTTGGCGCCACCACGCTCGCCGGGATAAACGCCCCAGCGCCGCCCAGCCCGTTCAACGTCGACATCACGGCTCACCGGCGCTACACGTGGGTGGACGCCGACCTGGCGCTGTTCAAGGCGATCAAGAACTCGTTGGGCGGCACGCTCAACGACGTGGTGCTGGCGGCAGTCAGTCTCGCGCTGGGGCGCCACATGCGTGTACAGGGCTACGACACCGAGGGGTTGGTGCTGAAGGCGATGGTGCCAGTATCGGTGCGCGCCGATATCGAGCGCGGCGCACTCGGCAACCGGGTGGCCGCGATGTGGGCGCCGCTCCCGGTAGGGGTCGTCGATCCCGCCGAATGCTTGGCGCAGGTGCGCCTGGAGATGGACGACCTGAAGAACTCGGGCCAGGCGGTCGGTGCGGAGGTGCTGACAAACCTCACGGGCTTCGCTCCCCCGACGATCCTCAGCCAAGCCGCGCGGTTGCAGGCGCGTCAGCGCTTCTTCAACGTGGTCGTCACGAATGTCCCGGGACCACAGTTCCCGCTGTACCTGCTGGGACGCCGCCTGCAGTCGCTGTACCCGGTCGTCCCACTGGCCCGCCGCCAGGCCCTGGGGATAGCGGTGATGAGCTACGACGGCAAGCTCGGCTTCGGGCTGCTCGCAGACTATGACGCGCTTCCCGAGCTCGAGACGATCGCCCATGAGCTAGAACGAGCGATCAAGGCGCTCGCGACGGCTGCCGGTGTCGAGGTTCCCCGTCCGCGACGTGCGCGTCGCGCGCGAGCGGTGGCAGCCCACTAGTGCCGCAAGCTGGACGACGGTGAGCGGCGGGTTGCGCCTGGCCCTGTGCCAGATCAACACGACGGTTGGGGATCTCGACGGCAATGCCGCGCGCATCCGTGAGGGCATCGAGCAGGCCAAGCGCGCGGGCGCCAAGCTGGTGCTGTTTCCCGAGCTGGCGCTAACTGGCTACCCACCGGAGGACCTGCTGCTGCGCGAGCACTTCCTAACCGACACGGGCGCGCAACTGACCGAGCTCGCACGCGCCGCACAGGGGATCATGGCGATCGTGGGCTTTCCCGAGCGCGCTGAAGACAACGTGTACAACTCGGCGGCGGTGCTCGACGGGGGAGCGGTAGGAGAGGTGTACCGCAAGGTGCACCTCCCCAACTACGGCGTGTTCGACGAGCAGCGCTACTTTGCCTCAGGCGAGCCCAGCGGCTCGGTGATCGAGTTGCACGGCCACAAGGTGGGTGTGACCGTGTGCGAGGACCTGTGGGTCGCCGGTCCCCCGGCCTCCTCGGAGGCCGCCCACGGCGCGCAATTGATCGCGAACATATCCGCCTCGCCCTATCACGCGGGCAAGGGGCTGGAGCGCGAGCGGCTGTTTGGGAAGCGTGCGCAAGAGACGGGTGCGTATATCGCCTTCTGCGGCATGGTGGGTGGCCAGGACGAGCTGGTGTTCGACGGACACTCCTTCGTACTAGACCCGAGCGGCAAGCCGATCGCGCGCGCGGCACAGTTCGAGGAGGACCTTCTCGTCTGCGACCTCGACCCGCCCGCGGGTGAGGTACGGGCACTGCCCCGCACAGCACAGGCACCGCTCCACGCGGCACAGGCACCGCTCCACGCGGCACAGGCACCGCTCCACGCGGTACAAGCGCCGCTCCGCACACCGATCCCATCGATCGAGCAAGAGGTGTACGAGGCGCTGCTGCTCGGTTTGCGCGACTACGTGCAGAAGAACGGCTTCGGCGCGGTCGTGCTGGGACTCTCGGGGGGGATCGACTCGGCGCTCGTGGCATGCCTTGCGGTGGACGCGCTGGGAGCCAATCGGGTGAACGTCGCGGTGATGCCCTCCCCCTACTCCTCCTCGGCCACACAGGATGATGCGCGAGCGCTCGCGCTCGCACTCGGCGTGCGCGTGCATGAGTTCCAGATCGAGCCCACGATGAACGCCTATACGCAGACCCTCAGAGCGGACTTCGACGGCTTGGCGGCGGACCTGACCGAGGAGAACCTGCAGGCGCGCATCCGCGGCAACCTGCTGATGGCGCTCTCCAACAAGTTCGGGTGGCTGGTGCTCACAACCGGCAACAAGTCTGAGATGTCGGTTGGGTACACGACGCTGTACGGCGATTTGGCGGGTGGCTTCGCGGTCATCAAGGACGCGCCCAAGACGCTCGTCTACAAGCTGGCCGGCTGGCGCAATGAGTCAGGCGCGTCCGCGGGCGGACTCATCGACAAGCCGATCCCGCCCTCGATCATCGAGCGCCCACCATCTGCCGAGTTGCGCGAGAACCAGATAGATCAAGACTCGCTGCCCCCGTATGACGTGCTGGACCGCATCCTGCAGGGCTACATAGAGCTTGACCTCAGCCGCGAGCAGCTGATCGCCGAAGGGCTCCCCGCGGAGGACGTGCAGCGAACCGCGCGACTCGTGGACCTCGCCGAGTACAAGCGCCGCCAGGCTCCCCCTGGCATCAAGATCACCGAGCGCGCATTCGGGCGCGACCGCCGCATGCCAATCACCAACGCATACCGTGGCTGACATGAGACGGCTCGGCGCGCTGGCGCTTACGCTCCTGTGCGGGCTGGCGCTCAGCTCTTGCGCCAACACACTCCAGGATCAGCCGATCGGGCCCAAGCCGCTCGAGAGCGTGCTCGTAGAGAGCCACTTCCCTGTCTACTGGGCCGGAATTACCTTCCAAGGCCTGAAGATCACCAGCGTTACGATCGACCCCAGCGGGGCCGTGGCGATCCGCTACGGCGACTGCGTGCTCGGCGGCCAATACACGTGCGTGACGCCGATCTCGATCGTCACCTCGCCTGACAACAGCTTCATCCCGGGTGACGCGGCGACGACGCGCGTGCCACCGTTGCGGAATGCGAGTGTGAGCTCAACGCGCAACGGCGACACGCTTGCGCTGGCCCCCGGCGCAGTGGTCGTCAGCGTGTACGCCGACCGTCCCTCGCTCGCCCGGGAAGCGGTGATGACGATGGCCCCCGTGAACGAGGTCGGCCTGCCGCTGGCACCGCTCCCAGCCACCCTGCCCGACACGGGCTTTGCTCGCCTGCCACTACCGGGCCAGGTGCCGGCGGGCGTCGGCGTCCCGCGCGTCTCAAGCGAATAGCCGCAACGCCCTCACGGTCCGGCGTCTCAAGCGGATAGCCGCAACGCCCTCGCGGTTCGGCGTCTCAAGCGAATAGCCGGTCGCGGGCCGCCGACACGCCCGGCCATACACCGAAGGCGGAGCAATGCTCGCCGGGGAGCGTTGCTGTGGAGAAGCTGCGCGGATGATCAGTCCGGCAGCGGCCGGACGGCGATCGTCATGCGCGTTAGCGCGCACGCGCGATCGTTGTCATCGGTGAAAGTGACGTCCCACACCCACGTCGTGCGCCCACGGTGGACGCGCGTTGCGTGGGCGTGCACCGTGCCCTCGGTCACCGGTCTCAAGAAGCTCGTGCTGTTGGACAGCCCCATCGCCATGCAGCCTTCGTCGAGCACGGTCATCCCGGTCGCGATCGACGCGATCGCCTCGGCTATCGACGCGTACACACCGCCGTGCACCAGTCCCGCCGGCTGCTTGTGCTGCTCGCCAACCATCACCTGAGCGCGCACGTCGCTGTCTGAGCACTCCAGCAACTCGAGCCCGTACAAACGGTCGAAACCCAACAGGATCTCGTTGATGCTCGCGGCAGGGGGGATGGCCATCGGGCGGCCACGATAGCCTACGGTCGGCCGTCAGCGCCCGGCAGGGCACAATCAGCGGCACTTCACCATGACCGAGCTCGACCGACTGCCACCCGACCAGCGTGCCGTGCTGTCGCTCGTGCTCGAGCGCGGCAAGAGCTACGCCGAGGTGGCGGAGATGCTCGCGATCCCCGAGAGCGCGGTGCGCGACCGTGCGCACGCGGCACTCGATGCGCTTGCTCACGACGACGCCGGCGGTGGGCGCGCAGGGCTCCTCGGAGATTCCGCGCGAGCGAGCAGATCGCGCCCAGGAGCAACCAGCCGCCCGGAGACCGTTGGCGAATTGCGCTCTCGCCCACCCGCGGGCTCTGGTGCTGCACGCACCCCCGGCTCTCCCCCGCCGAGCGGGCGCAATCAGCGACCAGGACGGACGGCGGCCAGCTCCAGGCGAGCCGGCGCATTGTTGCTCGGCGGCATCGTCGTTGTGATCATCGTCGTCGCAATCCTGCTTTCGAGTGGCGGAGGGAAAAGCTCGAACCACAGCTCCACCACGAAATCGAGCACCGCCACCACCTTGACGTCGAGTTCGACCAAGCCGACGCTCAACAAGACGATCACGCTCACCGCGGCCGAACCAGGACTCAAAGCCAACGGGGTGGCGTACGTGCTCTCGGAGAGCAACAGGCGAGCGTTCTATGTGGCTGCCCAAGGACTGCCGCAATCCTCGGGGTTCTTCTATGCGGTGTGGCTCTACAACTCACCGTCGAGCTCCTCGCCACTCGGCCGGGCGCCCACCGTGGGCTCCAACGGGCGTATGGAAGGCGGCGGTCCGCTGCCGACCGATGCCGGGGACTTCCATCGGCTGATCATCACACGGGAGACCAGCACTCACCCGAGCAAACCGGGTCCGGTCGTGCTGAGCGGCCCGTTCGCGCTGCATTAGTCACCTCCCCAATCCGCCGTCCGCCCCGAGTGGACAGGGTGCATCCGGCGTCATGGCAGAAGCTTGCCCGGATTCATGATTCCCACCGGGTCCAGCTCGTCCTTCAGCACCCTCAGCGCACGCACGCCCTCGCCACCCACCTCGCGCTCCATCCACGGCGCGTGGTCGCGCCCGACCGCGTGATGGTGGGTGATCGTGCCGCCACCGTCGAGGATCGCGGTGCTCGCCGCGTCCTTGACGGCTTGCCACTGCTCGATCTCCTCCCCCTCACGCTGGGGTGCGAGGAAAGTGAAGTACAACGAGGCGCCCGTCTCATACAGGTGCGAAACGTGGCACATCGCCACCCCCGGCGTGCCCTGAGCTCGCAGGGCGTCCTCGATCGCGGCAATGACCTTTGCGTGCAACGCGGTGAGGTTCGACCAGCGGGTGGCGGTCTCGAGCGTCTCAACCATCACGCCGTGCGTGAGTAGCTCGTCGCGCAGATACGGAGCGCCAAAGCGCGAGCCCAGCCATGCCTGTCCGGGTGAGCGCCCAACGGGCAGCCCGCCCGCACGACGCACGATCTCACGGGCACGCGCGCGGCGCGCGTAGACCTCCTCCGGCGCGCCCTCGAAGCCGAGAATCGAAAGACACCCATCCGCGTAGCCGCGCACACCCAGATAGGCACGCCCGAGCCGTCCCTTCGCACCGCCGGAGCCGGCGAGCGCAAGTGACATGCGCGTCTCCTGCTCATCGGAGAGTCGCGCCACATCGGGCGCGGCATGAAGCTGTGCCAGCTCACGGAACGCGTACGCCCCGGCGGAGAAGCTCTCGAAGAACACCCCTTCATAGACACGCTCCACAGGTGCGCGTCGCACGCGCAGCGACAACTCGTCGATCACCCCGAGGACGCCCTCCGAGCCAACGAGCAATTCGCGCACACCCGGCCCAGCGGCGCTGGCCGGCAATGCGGGCAGCTCGATGTCACCCGCCGGTGCCACCAGCCGCAACCCCTGCACCATCCGCTCGAAGCGCCCGTAGCCGGTCGATGCCTGTCCCGCGGAGCGCGTCGCCGCGCATCCGCCGAGCGTCACGTACTCAAACGATTGCGGGAAGTGGCCAAGCGTGAGATTCCGCTGGGCCAGCCGGCGCTCGAGCTCGCGCGCCCTCGCGCCCGCCTGGACTCTCACGATCAGCGAGCCCTCATCAAGCTCCAGCACGCTTGCCATTCGGCCCATGTCGAGCGCGAGCACAGCCTGCTGGGCGCCGCGCAGCGGCTCCACGCCGCCCACGACGCTGGTGCCTCCCCCAAACGGGACGACCGCGAGCGAGAGTCGCGCGCACGCCGACAGCAGCGCACGAAGTTGCTCGTGCGAAGAGGGATACAACACCGCGTCAGGCGCTCCCTGCGGAGCTCCCGCGCGCAGTCGCACAAGGTCCGGGTACCCCTTCCCGGCCGCATGTGCCACGCGGTCTGAATGATCGTCGCGCACGTGCTCTGAGCCCACGATCTCGCGCAGCGCCTCAAGCGCGGCGAGCCCGATCGTGGGCGTCGGCAGCCGCACGTGTTCGAGTGCCACCGGCTGGCGCGGCTTGGCGCTGACACCCACCGTATCGTGCAAGAACCTCAGCGCATGTGGCGCCAGCCCCGGTGGGTGCTGTGGATCGCCCCACCCCCACCAGCGCATCTCAGCGCCCAACGATCCGCTCCAAGCCGTCCAGCGCTTCCTCGATCGTGGAGCGGGCCGCGCGACGGACGAGCGTGCTCCCGAAACGCGAGATCCCGCTCATGCGAAACGAAAGCGTCCCGTTCCCTCGGAAGCCCTGCAGCTCCTGACGCAGCTCAATCGCCACCTCTGTGGCGGGCCCATCGCGCCCGTGCGCATCGGTGAGGACGATCTCTGTCTCGGCGCTCTTCAACACGCGCTCGAACGGGGTGCCCTCGACATGTTGGGACCATACGATCCGGTGCTCCTCGACGCTGTCGAGCAGCTTGAAGTCAGCCCGCACCATTTTGCCTTTGGGACTCATCAACACCTCCGTGAAGGCGTCATCCTCGACCGCCTCCACCCGACTCACGCGCGGCCACCAGCGCGGCAGGTGGTGTGGATCGCCCAGCACATCCCACAACTCCTCAGTGGAGGCCGCGATCGTGCGCGTGCGTTGTGAAGTGGGCACCGAACCAGCTTATGCCCTGCGCAACTGAGCGGTTGTCCGGTGGATGACAGACGCCGCACGCTGGCCGATCGTAGATCCCGTCGATCTCCGATCGGTCAGGCGTACTGGTTGTACGTCGAGCATCGCGGGTGGCGGCTGGCGCCGCCGGGCAGCCGGGCAGCCGCTCAGCGGACGATCTTGCGCAGGTCGCGCACGAGCAGCAGATGCTTCAGGTGGGTGGTCACCGCGGCGAGGTTCTCAAGTGCGTCGACCGCGTCCTTGCGCCGCTGCGGGTTGCGTGAGCGCAACGCCGGCGCGAGGATCTGCTGCAAGAGGCTGGCCTCGCGGTCAGCCGAGGAGCGGAACACGCGCAGGTTGCGTCCCCCGACTCCGTAGCGCGCGAGCTCTGAGACGGCGCTGATGATCTCGCGCTCGGTCTCATCGAAGTAGCGCACCCCCCCGCGCATCTCCCCCTTCACCACTCCGTACTCCTCCAGCTCACGCACGAGCTTGGCGTCGGCGTTGGTCTCCTCCAGCACGTCCTCCAGCGAATACAGCGCGCCCGTGTCCTCGCGCACGCTCATGCTCGTGTGCCACGCGCGCTTTCCCTCCCGCCCCGGACGCGGCACCTGCGTGTCGTCGGAGCGCCCCGCGGCGAGCTCTTGGCGGATCACCCGCAGCGGGAGGAACTCGTCGCGCTGCATGCGCAGGATCGTGCGCAGCCGCGCCACGTCGCTTTGCGCGTAGAGCCGGTAGCCCCCGGGAGTGCGACGTGGGGTAAGCAGCTTCTGATCCTCCAGGTAGCGGATCTTCGAGATCGAGATGTCGGGGAACTCCTGCACCAACGCCTTGCACACGGCCCCGATCGTGAGCGCCTTCTGCCGGCCCACGCCCTCCGCGGCGGCTCCGTCCCCGGCGCTCGACCCGTTAGACCCCTCAGTGTCCGCGAGCTTGCTCTCCGTAGATGTTTGGGGAGTCGTGGCCATCAGCGCGCGTGGTAGGTCAGCTTGTACTTGCCGATCTGCACCTCATCGCCCTCCTCCAAACGATGAGACTCGATCCGCGAACGATTCACGTAGGTGCCGTTCAGCGATCCACAGTCATCCAGGTACCAGTGGTCGCCTCGGCGCACCAGCAGCGCGTGGTCGCGCGAGACGGTCACGTCGTCGAGAAACACGCTCGAGTCCGGGCGACGACCGATCGTCATCCGTTCGCGATCGACCGGGAAGCTCTCCCCGGCACGCCCCCCACCGGTGCGGATCACGAGCGCCGGGCCATGCGCGGTGACCTCGTCCAGCTCCATCGGCACCAGCTCGCCAGCCTCGTCGATCCGGTAGGTGGCGGTCACCGGCTCCCCAGCGGGGCCCTCGCCGCGCGGCAGCAGCGAGCCGCAACGCTGGCAGTAATTGGCGCCCTCCTCGCTCAGGAAGCCACACTCAGGGCAGTGCAAGGCCATGACGGGCGGGGGGTGGGCCCCTCAATCTCCTTCGTCCACCGAGACTCCGCCCCCACGACTCGCGAGGATGTCTGTCAACCGCTTGACGTCGTCGCCCGAGATCGCCATCTCGCCTTGCTTGTGCTGCTCGCGCAGCCTGGAGACGAGCTCAGCGCGCAGGATGTCGATCTTGCCATGCAGGATGCGCCGTTTGTAGGAGATCTCCATCTCCTCCTCAGTGAGCTGACGGATTACATCCTTCAGCTCACTGTCAGTCATCGAGCCAAGGTCGGGAAACGTGTCCATAGCGAGCGATCTCCTCTTGCGCAAGGATGCTGGTATTGGAGCAACCGGCGTAGCTCCTCTGCGCACGAGTATAGACCAGAAGGTAAAGTTGAGCTTTAGAGTGACTGCCAGGGGGCCAAGGCAGCGGCTGCGGCCGTTCACAGCCTTTACAAACATGACCGCCGCGAGCAAGCTCGCGCTGCTTGTGATCCTCGCGATCATCGTGGCCGGCGGGGTCGCGCGCAACACCGCGATCGGCACCAACACGCACCTGTCGGCCGATGAGAACGGCTACGTCGGCAACGCCAACCGGATCCTCGCCGACGAACGCTACGCCACGTTCAAGTGGCCCCCGGGGACCTCGATCGCGTTTGCGATCGCGACACGACTGTCCGGTCACCACTCGCTAAAGCTGGCCACGCACGCCTCCGGCCCGGCGCAATACACACAGCTCGCGGCGGGTGTGCTCACGCTGGTGCTGGTGGCAGTGCTCGCCTGGGTCTTCGCGGGACCGTGGGCGGCGGTGATCGCCACGGCGCTGGTGGCCAGCTACGAGCCGCTGATCGAGGCCACGCGTACGTTCCTCTCAGAGCCGAGCGGCGCATTCGTGCTGCTCGGCTCGATTGCCGCCGCGATGCTGGCCCGCTCGCGCTATGGCAGCCGCAACGAGCTGTTGTGGCTGTTCGGGGCCGGCGTCATGGGCGGGATCGCGTGCCTCACGCGTAGCGACATGGCGATCGGCATGGCCGTGATCGCGCTCGCGCTTGCATTCAGCGGGCGGCCAGGCTGGCGCACGGGTTTGTTGCGCGGCGGCATATACCTCGTGGCCCTGATGCTCGTGCTCTCCCCGTGGTTGCTCTACGCATCCAATAAGGAGGGCCGCTTCGTGCCGATCACCACCGCCGGCCCCGACGCGTTCTTCATCGGCAGCTACCTGCCGGGCAAGGGCGAGCTGGTGCCGACCGAGGAGAAGCTCGCGCCCGAAGTCTGCCACCACTTTCCCCAGGACTGCGGCCGCTACTGGCAGCAGTCCTCCGCCCCGGTCTTCCGCCTGATCGAAGCCCGCCACCCGAACATGTCCGAGAACGCCGCGGTAAATGAAGAAAACCTCAACAACGTCCGCAAATACGCGCTAGGCAAACCAGCGGCGTTCGCGTCGATGCTGTGGAGCAAGTTCTGGAAGATGTGGACCGTCGCGTGGACCGGCGGCAACGGCACATACCACCCAGACACGAGCCCAGCCCAGCACAAGATCTATCTGATCTTCGCGGTGATCGGCCTGTTGGCCGGTATCGCGCTGACCCGGCGCCTGGTACTCACGATGAGCGCAGCCGTGCTGCTGGCAATCGCGGCCTTTGCGACGCCGTTCAACGACCAGCCGCGCTACAACGTCAGCCTGATGGCACTCTTGCTATGCGCCGGCACGATCGGGGCGTGGCTCGCGGGCGAGAGGCTGTTGGCTATGTGGCGCGAGCGCGCAGCTGTTCGCGCCCCGAGCGCACATACAGCGCACTAGCCATGAGCGCGAGAATAAGCCCAATGTAGAGCAGCACCTCGGCGAACCCACCAAGGCCGCACATCGCAAAGAACAATGCACCCATCAAAGGCGCCACCCCGACGCGACCGGGCCAGTTGATGCGCAGCTCGACGCCGTGCCTCAGCCCGTAACGTCCGAGCGCCACCATCGAGAGCTCACGTGCCACGAGCACCGCAAGCGCCCAGTGGGGCAACAGGTCAAAGCGCCAGCAAACAACAACGCCGCTGACGACAAGCAGACGGTCGGTGACGGGGTCCATCAGCGCGCCAAGGCGGCTGTAC
This sequence comes from uncultured Solirubrobacterales bacterium, assembly GCA_963849215.1. Taxonomy (GTDB): domain Bacteria; phylum Actinomycetota; class Thermoleophilia; order Solirubrobacterales; family Solirubrobacteraceae; genus Palsa-744. The sequence goes on along the minus strand of CAWKGR010000003.1, from coordinate 2,159,167 downwards.
TGACGTGTCACGCGGGCGGCGATCCCATCGGCGTAGTCCCCCCAGCCGATCACGGCGAACAGGGCCGCGTTGAGCGCGTCTACGCCGTCGCCGCTTGACAGCGCAACCACCAGGAACACGGGAATCAGCGCCAACCGCACGAAGCCGATCGCGTTGGGAATCGTCCAGGGCCGCAGCGGTTGGCCGGTAAGCGTTTGTGGCGGGGGTGGCCCAGAGCGATCCAAGCCAACCAGGCGACGGAGGGTTAGACGTTCGTGAGATGGCTGATCCCCTCCCGCTTGCCCGGTGCCTTCGAGGAATCCTTGCGAGGGTATGCGGGAGTGGGGCTCCGTCCCGGGGAGTTCCCCGCCAGGGTCCTCGCCAGGCCCTAGGGGGTGCTCTGGCACAGCTCGTCCAGTGCCCGCACTAGCTCTGCCGACTCGCCGCCGAGCGGCAAAGGCGGCCCGGTCTCGCGTCCGCGCCGCAGCTGTACCTCGATCTCGCTCAACTCCAGGCTGCGCCGCCCAATGGTCAAGCGCACGGGGCAGCCGAGCAGCTCGGCGTCAGCGAACTTCTCCCCTGGCCCCGCTTCGCGATCGTCGTAGAGAACATCGACACCGCCCGCGAGCAACGTCTCATACAGCTCGTCGGCCGCGTCGCGCTCAGGCGTGCCCGGACGACCCACGGCCACCAGATGCACCGCAAAGGGGGCAAGCGCTTTGGGCCAGGAGATGCCGTGCTCGTCGGCGAACTGCTCGACCGCGGCCGCCACCACGCGCGCGGGGCCGATTCCGTAGGAGCCCATCCAGATCGGTAGCTCCGCGCCGTGCTCGTCCAGATAGGTGGCACCCAAGGGCTCGGAGTAGCGCGTGCCGAGCTTGAAGATGTTGCCGATCTCGATCGCCGGCTCGATCGTGAGCTGCTGCTCGCCGAGCATGTGGATGTCCCCCACCTTGCGGTAGTCAGGGCTCTTCTGGACCACCTCCATGTTGGCTGCGTAACCGGGCGCGAGCGCCACCTCGTCCTCCCCCGCCGGACATGGAGCCATGTACTCGTGAGCCCCGACCCCGCCCATCATTCCCACGTCCGACTCAACGCGATAGAAGCGCAACCCGGTGCGCTGCATGATGCGATCATACGCGCCCACGTGCAGGGCGTAGCGCTCCTCCAACCCGGCCCGGTCGCGGTCGAAGCTGTAGGAGTCCTTCATCACGAACTCTCTCGTCCGCAGCACCCCGGCGCGCGGGCGCGGCTCATCGCGCTCCTTCACTTGGAAGTGGTAGAGGATCAGCGGCAAGTCGCGGTATGAGTTGATCATCTGCGCCGCATGGAAGGTCACCGCCTCCTCGTGGGTCATCGCCAGCACCAACTCAGAGTCTTTGCGGTCGCTCAGCTTGAACAACTCATCGATCTCAAGGCGCCCCGTCTTGCGCCACAGCTCGGCGGGCTGCAGCACAGGCATCAGCATCTCCCGCCCACCGATCGCGTCGATCTCCTCACGGACGATCGCCACCACGCGCTGGTGCACCCTCCAGCCGGCCGGCAACCACGTCCATATCCCAGACCCCATCTGGCGCACCAGCCCGGCGCGCACCATCAGCTTGTGCGAGATCGCCTCCGCGTCGGCAGGGGCCTGCTTCTCGGTGGGCAGCAGATACTCGGTCAGTCGGGTCATAGCGTGGTCGGCATCCTATGCGCGATTCCGCTCCCACGGGTGTGGCGCGTCGCCGGGCCGGGTAGCCCAAATCAAATCCCAATCGGTCAACGTGTCGTAAACGGTCCCGCCCCCGGGACAACGCGCACGCTATGAATTAGGGACCGCAACCGTCAACCACAAGGAGCCCCAATGGCCTACTCCGTACCGCCGCTTCCCTACGCGTACGACGCGCTCGAGCCCCACATCGACAAGCTGACGATGGAAATCCATCACGACAAGCACCACCAGGCCTACGTAGACAAGGTCAACGCCGCGCTCGAGGGCACCCCGCTCGCCGACGCCGCGATCGAGGATGTGCTGAAGGATCTCTCCCAGGTGCCCGCCGACAAGCGCACCGCCGTGCAGAACAACGGCGGCGGCCACTACAACCACTCGCTGTTCTGGGAGAGCATGTCGCCGAACGGCGGCGGCGAGCCCGATGGCGCGCTCGGCGATGCGATCGCCTCCGCGTTTGGCTCGTTCGCCGATTTCCAGATCGCGCTGAAGACAGCCGGCGTCAACCAGTTCGGCTCGGGCTGGTCCTGGCTCGTTCACAACGGCTCCGCCCTCGCCGTCGTGGGCACTCCCAACCAGGACAACCCGATCTCGATGGGCTCCACACCGCTGCTCGGCGTGGACGTTTGGGAGCACGCCTACTACCTGAAGTACCAGAACAAGCGCCCCGATTATCTCGACGCGTGGTGGAACACCGTTGATTGGGGCAAGGTCGCCGAGCGGTTTGGCGCGGTGAGCTGAAGTTCGGACGGCAGCGCGGTCGTGTAGTGGCCGAGTCACCCTCCGTCACTACACGACGCTTATGCATACTACAATGGATTACTAATATCTGGCATTTGTTGTATAAATGAAACCATACTTTACATAGAAGGACAACTTAAAGCGTCCACTGGTTCGCCGCTTTCAGTTTCGATACCCATCGTTCCGACGAATTCCGCGGTTTCGCTGCCAGATTTGAGTTTAGTTCCTTCGAGCGGAGAACTAGGAAAACCCACTTCTCCCATTCCTACCGATCCTTCGATTTCACCGGTTACTTCTTTTGTACCCGCAGGTTCACATTCAGAAACCGTAATAGTAAATACGGTCCCAGCAGTAGGTGTGAGCTTATCCGTTATCTGCCTAGTTACTGGATCAAGCCCCAAGACAGATGTGGCTTCCAACGCTATTGGTTCCGTCACTTTACATCCAGGACTCCCAGGAACTTTGCATTCGGTAAGTCCCTGACCGGGTTTGTTTGCTACAAGTAAATCGATACCAGTACCACCGACTGGATTTTCCACCCAGCCAGTTCCAGTAAATAATTTACATTCCACTTTTAGAGGCCCAGCCTTCAATTTGAAGGAGGAGGTGGCACTAGCCTTAATTGGCACTTGTACACCCTTGGCGTATGTATTATATTGAAATTCTTTGGTTCCTTCCGGTACAGTACAGTCGATGTCATTAAAACTTCCTTTACCAGCACCAACATTGTGACAACGACCCCATTCCAGCTGCGCGAAGGCAGGAGCAGCCGACAAAGCGCATAGTGCGACAGCAATGAACACACCCAGAAAGGCGATCTTTGGCATTGATATCTCATTGACGATTTTTAAATATGCATAGACATGTACGCGTAATAGGTAAACCATTAAGATCCTCGATAGTCCGCGTTTTTCGATCTTGCGCCTTAAGCCGTACCACATCCAGCCACATCTAGCAAATAGTTAGAAACATTCGAGATCTGGGTCTACCGGTCCACTATTGCAATACGACAATAAACGGCTCTCAGCTCGCGCACGACACTAACTGCCACCCCTCGCAGAGGGGTATCAGAGACTCACGGAGCCAGGATCAACGCGGTAGATACCCCCCGTCGCCCAATCGCCGACGAGCAGCGAGCCATCGGGCGCGAAGGCCATGGCGAGCGGGTTCTTCATGCCCCTCAGAAAGGGTGTCACCGTCCCCCGCAAGCCGGACGCTGCCTTCGTGAGTGCCACGCGCTGCACCTTCGCGACGTTCCACTCGGCAACAAGCGCCGAGGTGCCCACGCTTGACCCGAGCTGGCCGGTGTCAATCGCAATGTCTCCGACAGCCGCATGCGGGTCGAGCACCGCGAGCGGCCGTGGGACACCGGCACAGGCAACGCCACCCTGCCCGTAGCACTGCGGAAACCCCCAGTCCTCCCCTTCGCGCACGACGGCCAACAAGTCACCAGGGGTGGCGGCGCCTAGGTCGTCGCGCTGGTTCATGCTCACGAACAGTTCGCTGGTACCCGGATAGTAGGTCAAACCCACCGGCGCGCGGATACGGCTTGCATAGAGACGCAGGCCGCTGCCGTCGGGTCGGAATGAGACGATCGCCCCGTCCCACTTGGAGGTAGGCTCACAGTGGTCGCACGTCGCGCTCACGCCCATCACGAAGCGGCCGTCGGGTGCCATCACAAGGCTGTTGTTCTCGCCTCCGGAGAGCGGCCCTTTGAGGATCATCCTGTGCATCGTGAAGTGCGTTCCCTTCAGCCCCCAGTAGACGTCGACCCGGCCCACCGAGGCCACGTACAGCTTCCCCGCGTGCCACACCAGACCGAGCGGATCGTTCAGGCCAGAGACCACCTTCTGTGCTGGAGCGCCTGCACTCGCGATCAGGTACACGCCATCGTGTGTATGGCTTTCAAGGCCCGCAGCCGTCATCCACAGGCGCCCCGCCGAGTCGAACGCCAACGCCGCCAGCGTGGGCGGGCCTTGCGCGTAGACGGTGGCCTTCAAACCCGGCGGACCGCTCAGGCCGGCGCCGATCGCTACGAGACCCGATGCTGAGGCATTGCGGGTGTCGCTGGAGGAACCGCTGCTCGAGGAACCGCTGCTCGAGGAACCACCGCCCGAGGAGCCGCAGCCGCAGATCGCCAGGACCACAAGCACCGCGACAGCGAGCGCCAATCTACGCATGACACCAGGACAGCAGGCCATGATGACCCGCCTGCATCGAGGCCATATCGACCCAGCTCGCGGCGTTTTGCGCAAAGGCCGGCATCATCTCCGGCGAGGCCACGACGAGCACTCCCAGCCCGATACACACCAGGCCAACCGCGCCGGCAAACCGAACGGTCCAGCCCATTGCACGCTCGACGAACATGATCAAAGCGAGGACCATCATCACATACAGACTGCCTCCGCCGAGCACCACCATCACGATCATCAGCGCCCAGCAACAGCCGAGGCAGGCCAGGCCATAGCGTATGCCGAGCGCAGCAGCACCGCCCGCGCCACGGCGATAGTGGCGCATGAGAAAGCTCCCGGGATTCCCGCACACGGCGAGACACCTGTGCTTGAGCGTGCTGAACTGAAAGGCACCCGCGAGCACGAGCACCGAACCGGCAAAGACGCTTACGTGGGCATCCACCCAAAGGTGAACCGCCCCAACCCGGTAGATGGTTGGGCCGATCGTCATCGCCACGCAGCCGGCTGCCGCCCACACCAGGGCGTACCCCACGCCGGCCAACGCACGGCGGACCATCGCGAGGCGATCCCCACCCGTAACGACGTGCATAAGCGCAAAGAAGCCAAGACTGGAGGGAAGCATCATCGCGATCACCATCAGCTCCCACCCCCCGAGGAACTCGAGCTTGGAGGCAACCCCCGCGCCGGCGCTCATCGAAGCGTTGTACAGCCGCGAGCCGGTGTCGCTCACAGTGGCGGTGAAAAGCGCCACCCAGGCAACCGCCGCGACGCCGAGCGCGAGCAACGGTACACGCTCGAATGCTGCTGCTCTCACGGGTGCGTATTCGCTAGCCACTGCTTGTCATCTGGTATCGCGAATGGATCGCGCTGCGTCCCTGAAAGGCCCACTCGAACCCATACCCACCCAGTGACACATCGTGATGCTCAGCTCGAGCCAGGTACGCGGGAGCCCGTGGCGCTCCCGCCATCAGCGAGTCGTGCAGGGTGGTGACGGTTCCGTCTACTCCCCTATACGGTGCGACGGTTACGCTCACGAAGTCCCCCGCACGCACCACCCCCTCGCCCTGCGCGATTGCGTAGCTGATGCTCGCACGCTCGACCCCGAGCGTCTCTTTCACCAGACGGGCAAGATCGGCCAACGGCCCGCCGAGCGCGCCGGTGTATGCCGCCAATATCAAGTCGGCCTGCCGCCCGGATATGCGATCGTCGATCACGAACACCTGCCGCCAGCTCCCGGGAACGCGCACGTTACCGTCGATGTCGAACACGCGAATGAAGTCACACCCGGCTACATCCACTCCGTCGATCATGCCGCTGTCGATGTGATATGCGTTGAAGCCCAAACAGGAGTCACCGTCTGGATTGGCGCCAATCCAGCACGGGCATGGTGCTTGACATGAACAGGACTCAAGCAACGCCCCCTCGATACGGTACGGCCTGCTCGTCTCACAACGCTCAGTCATAAAGCGCCCCCGTTGACGACGCTCGTGATGCTGGAGCCGTCGATTGCCACGTCGATGATGGCTTGAACGGTCCTGGCAAGACTCTCGAGAAGACCCTGGGTGGCAGTGCTTGAGGAGAACACGAAATCCTGCCTCCCGTTCGGCGCATAGATGCAGCTCACCGATAGCGGCGCACATGGGGCCCCGTGCAACCTGAAGCGCCGACGGCGAACTCGAGGGAACGCCGGCCCGCCGTGGTTGGCGAACATGTAGAACCTGATCCCCGGCAGAGAGCCGTCGGCCCGGAGTGCCACGCTCGTTTCGGCCGCCACGCTCGTTTCGGCCGCCGCGCTCGGTTCGGGCGCCACCAAGGGTGCCGGGAGCACGCTGTGCTCGATCGCCTCCGCGACGGCCGCCGCGGTGCGCGCGGTAGCGCACTCGAACCCGGTATCGCCATCGAGGCGCATGTCGATCCGCGCGAGGCTGTGGAAGTTTCCGATCATGCCCGCGGGCGCGTCGGCGCGCGCGGACACGACCGCGTGCGCGAGGAAGCGCCCGACACCCGCCACGCGCGCAAGCGCCAGCTGCAGACAGCTCAGCACAAAGACATAGGGAGTTGTGTGCAGTGCGTGTGAGCGGGCTATCACGAGAGCCCATTCCGCCGGCGTCAGCTCGAATGTAAAATTCGACCCAGTGCCACCCGCATTGCTTGGCGTCATCGGCCATCCGCCGAGCATCTGTGGCAGCACGGTCTGACCCGCCCAATGCTCGCGAGCCCGCGCGACGGCCACCTGGTCGGCTGGATGCCGGCGCACGTGATCGAGGTATGAAACGTCGCTCACCGGCGGGAGCCCCGGCGGCGGCGAGGTACCCACAAGCGTCGCGTAAGCACGAGTCAACTCAGCACACAGCAGTGCCCCCGAATCGCTGTCAACGAGCGCCTCTGCGACGAACATCGCCAGCACTGCGGTTTTCCGAGAGATCGTGTACAGGATCGCGCGGAAGCGAGGATCCGTGGACGGCGATAGCGAGCGGTAGATCTTCTCAACATCCGCGATCGCAGCGTCCAGGCCGTCCCGCTTTGTGTAGTGGGGAAAATCGATCAACTCGAGTACGCCCGGCTTAAGCGGTGTGACTATCTGATGCGTGCGACCGTCGTGTCGCACGAATCTCACCCTGAGGACCTCGTGGCGGCTAACGACTTCGTCCACGGCCTCAGAGAGCGCTTGCGCGTCGATCTCACCGTTGAGCTGGTACACCCAGTTGAGAAAGCCCCGCCCAACCGTTGACGGCACAATTCGCAAGTGCGCCTCCTGGATTGCGCAAGCAGGTGCAGGAGCTGGCGTCTCAGTCCGATCTGCGTCTACCTCTGAGCTTCGGGTCGAGGTGGTGTGTCGCCTGATGAATGCCCCAATCGCCCCGATCGCCCGGCGACCATCCTGGAGAACCGGGAAGTACCACTGCCAAGCGTGAACCATCTCTGGCCATTCCTCCAGTGTCACCTCGACGCCCTGAGCACGCGCCGCGCTCGCGAGACGACGTGCGTCATCCAGCAAGATCTCCTCTGTGCCGACTTGGATCAAGATCGGCGGCAAACCGGCGAGCTCGGCGAACACCGGCGAGGCAAGCGGGTGGCGTGGGTCAGCGTCAAGCAGGTAAACGTCAGCCATTCGCCTCAGCTCGCCCGGACTCAACAGTGGGTCGCGATCGGCCAGCCTCACGTACGCGTCAGCGGTACATGTCAGATCCACCCACGGCGACAGGCAGATCCCGGCTGCTGGCAGCGGCTGTCCGGCATCCCGTAGCGCGGTCATGCTCGCCACCACCAGCCCACCACCGGCCGAATCGCCGGCAAGCACCAGCGGCGCATGACTGCTTCCGAGTAGCCAGCGTGTCGCGGCGACCGCATCCTCTACGGCGGCAGGGAACGCAAACTCGGGCGCGCGACGGTAGTCGATCGCAAGCACCGCCGCCTCCGCCGCGCATCCGATCGATGCGGCCAGGTGACGATGCGTGCGCGCTGAGCCGAGGCTGTAGCCGCCGCCATGGAAATACACGACCACAGGCTGAGAGAGATCGCGACGCGCCACCACCCACTCAGCCGCGCAACCGCCGGCGTCAATCGTCTCGCCTCTCGCAGTCTCGCCGGCGAAGGCTCTCTCGGCGTCCTCATACTGCCTGCGTCGATCGACGAGCGGCATCCTACGCAGGGGCTCTTGTAGCGCTAGCAGCTCGCGCACCACTCTTTGTGCCACATTGCTCTCGCCGAGCCCTCTTTCCCCTCCCCGCTCCACCACGGCCGCGGCCAAGGCTGCCACGCTGGGTCTCTTGAAGAGGACCGACAGCGGCACCCGCACTTCAAACTCGCTGCACACACTCGCCACAATCGCAACCGCGGTGATCGACGTGCCACCGAGCGAGAAGAAGTCATCGTTGAGATCGACCTGTGCGATACCGAGGACGGAGCACCAGATCTCCGCGATACGGCGCTCCACCGAGATCCGCGGCCCTCCCTCCTCCGGCCGAGGAGAAGGTTGGCTCGACCCATCAGCCTTGGTGAGCCCACGCGGCGCGCTCCGCGTAGACGTGCCGAGGAGTCCTATTAGGCCCTTGCGGTTCAACTTCCCATTCGGAGTGCGCGGCAACGCATCGACGATCGAGACCCGTGTCGGGATCATCGCCGCAGGCAGCTCACGCGCGACGGCATTGCGCACATCCACCTCGTTGACGCTCCTCCCATGCCCAACGACGCACGCAGCCAGCTCGACACCGGTCGGATTCTCAAGAGCGAGCACCGCCACCTCAGCGACGCCGTCGAGTGCCGAGATCACCGCCTCCACTCCAGCCAGCTCGACTCTAAAGCCCCGGATCTTCACCATCCCGTCGATGCGACCGAGGTGGTAGACGACCCCGTCGGCGTCGATACGACCACGATCGCCCGTACGAAACGCCGGCGCCGGGAGGACATGCCGACCGGGCAAGCCACGATCCCAGTAGCGAGGCCTCACGTATTCGCTGCGAATCTCGATCTCCCCACACTCGCCCGGCGCAAGCGACCTCCCGCTCTCATCGACGATGACAACGTCGACGTCGAGCACCGGACGTCCCGTCGGGACTGGGTTGGGCAGAACAGAGCCACGAGGAATGACGTGTAGACAGGTAAGACCCGTCTCACTCGAGTTCAGGCCCACACTCAACGTCGCACCCGGGAACAGGCGTCGCGCCGCCGCGAGATCGCTCGGTAGCACCGTCTCCCCACCCAAGTACGCCAACCGCAGGCCATTGTGTGCTCGAGTGGTCTCGCTCCTCGCGAGTTGCCGCAAGAACGAGGGGAACGCATACAGCACCGAAACACCAGCCGCGCCCAGCCAATCCATCATCGGATCGACTCCCGCGTCCCTGAAGGAGTACGGCGCGAGCGCGGCCCCGGACAAGAGCGCAACGTACGGGTTTGAGATGGATGCGACGAACCCGTCGGCGCTGAGCAACGTCACACAGTCATCGTGTCTCACACCCAAGGGGCGGTGGCGCGCAATGTTGTGCAACATGTCCCGCCGGGATTGCGCCACGCCGCGCGGACGTCCGGTCGACCCCGACGTATAGAGCACATACGCGAGGCGAGCCTCCTCGAATCGCAGCCCGAGGCGACCATCGGAGCCACGTGCCCTCACAATCTCCTCGACCGAGAGTGCTTGCGCTCGGTATCTGAGTGCGCGTCGACCCTGAGCGTCGCACAGCAGAAGCCGCGCGTCGAGCTCGTCGAGCACGTGTCGTACGTGCGATTCGGAATGCGTAGGGTTGACCGCCACGTAGAACTTCCCGGCCTTCAATACGCCGAGAGCCGCGGCGAGCATGAGCTCCGGCTCGCAAATCGCGAGTGGCACAGCCTCAGCCTTGGACCCGCGACGGAAGACCAGCTCCGACGCTATTGCATCGGCCCACCCATCAAGCTGACCAAAGCTGATGCTCGCGCGGGCCTCGCCCTCGATACGGCGAATCGCATCTCGCTCGCGGTCCGCGTCCACCAGTGACTCGAACGCATCAACGACCGAGCCGGCCAACGTGCCATCGTCAAGATCCCGTGTACGAACCGCCTGATCCAACACGAAGCTCACTCCTTCATCTGTCTACAGGGCCATAGCCCCTCGCCCGAGCTTCCCGCTGCATTTCGGTCTCGCGAACGATCCCAGCAAAGGATTTGCATGTCTGACAGGTTTGCAAACAGCCCGCCCGACGCCAAATGTAAAACACAAACAACTGAGGCCAGAGCCGCAGCGTGAAAGACGGCAAGCAGCCGATATAACCATGGTTCCAGTGCTAGAAAGCACTTCGATGAAGCGTCCATCTTTATGCAGATTTACATTCGATGTTTCCAACTCTTGGCCCTCGATACTGCGCTTCTAGGGGCCCCGGCAAACAAATCATCTTTACTGCCGAAACGAGTTGATCCCAATGCGTACGTAGCGTATAGTGGGCGTAGCTTGCGCCCGTAGCTCAACGGTAACAGGCGGTCTCAAGGGTTTTGCCAGGTGAGGAGAGTGACAGTTTTCGGGTGCCGAAGCCCTAATTAGGTGATCGGTCGAGAACTGTCACCACCAAATGCGGTGGAAACTCAATTTACTCCGCACCACTCGTTGTGCCGCCCAAGAGCAACGGCCTTAAGAGCCGTGAGAGCGGGTTCGATTCCCGTCGGGCGTATCCGAAGCGAGCACTCGCCGGCGGCGAGCAGGGGGCAAACTCAGCTGTGTCGATCACATCCGGCATGTAATGGGATACATCACTACCGGGGCGGCTGCCATGCCTACTTCATCGCAACTGGTAAGCGCCGTCAGCCGCGGTTGAAACGGCGACCGGCGACCGGCGAGGCCGACTCATCCAGAGTCACACCGCTGCCGTTCGCTGCGCCTGCGGGCTGGAGCATCGACTCGAGCACCGCGTCCGCCTCGGTTTCCTGCTCTGCGGCGGCGGCCTCGAGCGCCGCGAGTTTCTCGGGAGTCATCGCGGTCGCGTCCTCGTTGGCGGCCAGCCACTCGCGGGCTTCAGCTGCCTCACGCTCGTCGCGCTGGATCGTCTTGCCAGCGGCGTAGTAGCGGTCGATCTCCTTGAACAGCTCATCCACGAGCTGCTCGGTGGGGACCTTCTTCAGCGGCTCCCCCTTGGAGTAGATCATCCCCATGTCCTTAGCGCCGGTGATGCCGAAGTCGGCGTGGCGCGCCTCCCCGATGCCGTTCACAGCGCAACCCAGCACCGATACCTCGATCGGGTCCTCATACGCCTCCAGGCGCTGCTCCACTTCGATCACGACCCTGTCCATGTCGAACTGCAACCGCCCGCATGTAGGACACGCGATCAGCACCGGTCCGCGCTCGCGCAGCTTCAGTGCCTTGAGGATCTCCCACGCAACCTTCACCTCCTCCTCGGCATGGAAGGTGGACAGCGAGATGCGGATTGTGTCGCCGATGCCGTCCGCCAACAGGGTGCCGAGACCGACGGCCGACTTAAGCGAGCCCGACCACTTGGTGCCGGCCTCGGTGACGCCGAGGTGTAGCGGGTAGGGGATTCGCTCGGCCAGCATCCTGTTGGAGGCGATCGTGTTGGGCACCGATGTCGACTTCATCGACACCTTGAAATTGTCGAACTGCAGACGCTCCATCAGCTCGACCGTCTCCACCGCGGCGGTCACGAGCGCTTCAACGGGGTTCTCGTACTCCATCTCGCGCAGATGCTTGGGCAGCGATCCCGAGTTCACCCCCACGCGCAGCGGGGTACCGCGAAGCTTCGCCAGCTCGATCACCTCGGCCACCTTCTCCGGGCCGCCGATGTTGCCGGGGTTCAGCCGCACGCAGTGCGCCCCCGCTTCGATCGCCTTCAGCGCGAGGGTGTGATTGAAGTGGATGTCCGCGATCACTGGGATCGGCGACTGCACCACGATCTGCTTGAGCGCCTCGACGTCCTGCTCGCGTGGCACCGCCACGCGCACGATGTCCGCACCGGCCTCCGCCACCTTGTGGATCTGCTCCATCGTGGCCGACAGGTTGGCGGTCTCGGTCTTGGTCATCGTCTGCACCGCCACCGGCGCGCCTCCGCCGATCGCGACGGGCCCAACGTGGATCTGTCGCTGTGAGGCCATACGCTGATTCTACGATGAGCGCGCCCCCCAACGTGTACGGCACCGCCCGCGGACCGCTCGCGCGGCTGGCCTCACCGGTCGCCGCGCGGGCCCGGGCGCGTCGGCATGAGCGCTTCTTCGCACTGACCGCCCTGCCTGCGAGCGCGCGCGTGCTCGATGTCGGCTGCGGTGCGTTGGGCCTGCGGGCGCTCGAGCCGACGCTCGACATCACGGGTGTGGACCTCGCCGAGCGACCCGACTATCCCGGACCGTTCGTGCGCGCCGACGCGGCCGCCGGGCTGCCGTTCGCCGACGGCGAGTTCGACCTCGTGTACTGCTCCAGCGTGATCGAGCACGTGCCCCCACCGCGGCGCGCCGCGTTCGCCGCGGAGGTGCGCCGCGTCGGACGTGGCTGGTTCGCGCAAACCCCCGCCCGCTCATTCCCGATCGAGCCCCACTCGCTGCTGCCGGGCGCCCACTGGCTGCCGGCGCGTCTGCGCCGACCCTATTGGCGGCTGGGTGTCGCCGGGGAGTGGGAGGACATCTCGCTGCTGTCTCGGGGCGAGATGCAAGCGCTGTTCGGACCCGCGCTCCCCGAGCGGGTTGGGCCGCTGGTCAAGAGCTGGGTGTGCGTGCATAAGCCACAATCGCCCCTGTGAGGGAACTCAGCCGCCCAGGCGACTGATGTCGTTGCTGAAGCCGTTCACGACCAAGAACAGCAGCAGCACGATCCCCACCGAGCTGAAGCGCCACATCGCCGTGAGCGAGACGCGCCGTCCGCGCAGCTTCTCGGCGACCGCCCACAGCACGTGCCCGCCGTCGAGCGGCAGGAACGGGAACAGGTTGATCACCGCGAGCGCGAGCGAGACGAAGCCGAGGAACACGAGCGCGTAACCGGGGCCAGCGACAACCGCTTCCTGCGCGATCTCAGTGATCCCCACAATGCTGTGGAACTGGTGGCGCACCTTCGCGCTCGTGAACGCCTTGCCGATGTTCGACACCATGGTCGTGGTGGCTCCCCACATCTCCGAGAGCGCCGTCCCGGCGGCGCTGAGCACGCCGAATGTCTTGGCGGTATACCCGAAGTCGAAGCCCACCAGCATTCGTCCCACCGCCTTGCTGTAGCGCGGGTAGACCGACACGCTCAGCACCCGCCCGGCACGGCGGATCGTGAGCTCCACCGGAGTCTGTGCCCGGCATCCTTCGTGCGGGGACCCCTTACAGCGGTGCGAGGCGATCTCGGCCGTGGCCGACTTCACCGTGGCCGGCCTGCCGTTCACGGCGAGGATCCTGTCGCCGGGCTTCAACACCCCGTCGGCGGGCGCCCCCTTCTCGATCGCCTGCACCGATGGGGTTGGCACAACCGTCTGCACCGACGGATTGAGGTTCGAGAGCGTCACCGCGCCGCTGAGACTGCCCGACAGCAGGACCCCCCAGAACAGCACGAACGCGATCAGCAGATTGACCCCCGGGCCCGCGAGGATCACGGCTATGCGCTTCCACGGCGGCTGCGTGTAGTACGCACGGCGGGCGACCTCCGGCGACAGCTGCTCGATCTCCTCCGGGTTCATACCTGTGATCTTCACGTAGCCCCCGAGGGGGAGCGCCCCGATCATGTATTCGGTCTCACCGCGCTTGATCCCCACGAGCTTCGGCGGGAAGAACAGCGAGAAGCGCTCCACGCGCATCCCCACGGCCTTCGCCACGGCAAAGTGGCCCAGCTCGTGCAACACGATCAACATCATGATCCCGAGGATTGTCAGCACCCAGCTCATGGGGTCAGTGTGGCAGGCGCGTGGGCATCTCTCGCCAGCAGTAGCGGCGGCCACGAGTAAGAGATGTGCAGCTCTAGACTCGCGTCGAGGTGGCGCGGTCGTCTTCGCCGGTCAAGCCGAGAACCTGGTCAGCCCACGCATATGCCTCAGCACTAGGCACGCCATGTTCGGCTCTCATGTCCGCGACGAGATCGGCAAGCGAGTCCTCCTCCGAACAGACACGTGAAGAATGGACTACAGCCAGAGACACAGAGAACTTGAAGACACTTGTCATAATGGGATGGTACCGCGCGGATGGACGGCAGACAACCGACACCTGCGTCATCCGACAAGCCCCAACGAGCGGGACACCTCCTCGGCGACCGAGCGGGCGTCGCGATCCGCCTCATACAGCGACTCGAACGCTCTGACGGGCGCCCCGGGCAGTGCGTCGAGTGTGCGTTCGATCACCTCGGCAATCCCCAGGAACGGCAAGCGTCCAGCCAGGAAGGCGTGCACCGCGATCTCGTTCGCCGCGTTGAGCACGCACGGCGCGGTGCCGCCGGCCTGAGCGGCTTCGCGAGCGAGGCGCAGGCACGGGAAGGCGTCGATGTCCACCGGCTCGAACGTCAGCGCGCCAACCTGCACGAGGTCCAGCGGCTCGATCGGAAGACCCACGCTCTCCCCGCCGTGCAGCGCATATGAGATCGCCACGCGCATGTCCTTCGGTCCGATGTGCGCGAGCATCGCCCCGTCGGCAAGCTGCACCAGCCCGTGGATCAACGACTGCGGGTGCACCACCACGTCGATGCGCTCATACGGGGTGCCGAACAGGTGGTGGGCCTCCATCAGCTCAAGGCCCTTGTTCATCAGCGTGGCGGAGTCGATCGTGATCTTCCCCCCCATCGCCCAGGTGGGATGGGCGAGCGCCTGCTCGATGCTCACCCCGGCGAGCTGCTCGCGCGAGCGTCCGCGAAACGGACCCCCGCTGGCAGTGATCGTGAGGCGCTCCACCGCCCCCGGAGGCTGACCCGAGAGCAGCTGGTGAAGCGCTGTGTGCTCGGAGTCAACCGGCACGATCTGCGCGCCTGTGGCTTCAGCCAGCGCCACCACCAGCTCACCCCCAACCACAAGCGACTCCTTGTTCGCCAGCGCAAGGTCGATCCCCTCACCGAGCGTGGCGATGGTTGGACCGAGGCCCGCGGAGCCCACGAGCGCGTTGAGCACCAGATCCGCGCCCGATTCCACCACGAGCCGCACGAGCCCCTCCGCCCCGCTCAACACTTCCCCCTCCGGCCACGCCTCCGCGGCAAGCCGCGCGGCGTCAACGTCTGCGAGTGCTATTCGCCCCACCCCGTGTGCGCGCGCCTGCTCGACGAGTGTCTCCCAGGAGCGCTCGGCCGAGAGACCAACCAGCTCCAGCTCGTCGCTGCGCTGCAAGACGTCGAGTGCCTGCGTGCCAATAGAACCGGTGGAGCCGAGTATCAACAGGCGCCGCTTAGAGGGTGGCGCAGCCGGCCGCAGGCCGGCGAGCTGGGCCCCTCCATCTTGCTGATCAGACATACGCCAACCATATGTAGTAGCCGACCACGGCAGTGAACAGCACCGCGTCCAGACGGTCGAGCAGCCCGCCGTGGGCACCGAGCAGGCTGCCGGTGTCCTTCGCGCCCGCGTGGCGCTTGACGAACGACTCGAACAGGTCGCCGATCGGCGCGAACACCGCCACACCCAGGCCGAGCACGAGCGCGTGCGCCCCGGGCAACCAGTCCTGATAGCGACCGGCGAACCACACGGCGAGCACCGAGCAGGCCATCCCGATCACGAGCCCCTCGATGGTCTTGTTGGGCGAGATGTGGGGCGCGAGCGGTCGTTTGCCGAACAGTCGCCCGCCCATGTATGCGCCGGTGTCACCAAGGAAGGTTCCCACCAGCACGTCGATCACGATGCCCTCGCCGTGTGGGAGTTCGCGCAGCAGCACCGCGTGGGCGAGCGCGAACCCGATCCAGTAGATCCCGAGCAACGTGAGCGCGAGCCCACCCACACTCGGATGCCGCTGTGCAAGGGTCAACCCGAACAGCACAGGCAGCGCGGCGGTGGCGGCGAGCAGCACCTGGGTGGGGTGGGTGGGGCTTCCATACAGAGCCGCCCCCAACAGGCCCGCGAGCGCGATGAACCCGGCGAGGCGCACGGGGTGAGCACCCTCATACATCCCGTAGAGCTCGTGCATGCAGATGCACCCAATCGCGAACACGCCGATGCCGAACACCAGGCCCCCCTCGATCACGAGGAACAGCGCGAGCGCGATCAGCGGCAACGCGAACAGGAAGCGCGAGCTGAGGTCGGAGCGTCCCGGGCGAGGAGAGGGACCAGCGTGAGCTGGTTCGCGACGAGCCACCATCGCGCTAGCGGCCACCGAACCGCCGGCGACGCTCTGAGAACTCGGCGAGCGACTGCTCGAGCGCCTCGCGGGAGAAGTCGGGCCACAGCTCGTCACGGAACACCAGCTCAGAGTAGGCGGACTGCCACAACAGGTAGTTCGACAGGCGCCGCTCACCGCTGGTGCGGATGATCACGTCGGGGTCGTGCATCTCCGGCGCGTAGAGCAGCCCGCGGAAGTCCTCTTCGGTGTCCCCGTCGAACACGCGTGCCGCGTCGAGGATCTCGGCGCGTCCGCCGTAGTTGAACGCGACGAACAGCGTGATGCGGGTATTGGCGTCGGTGAGAGCTTCCGCCCAGCTCATGCGTGCCACCAGCTCGCGGGAGATGCCCTCGCGGCGGCCGATGAACCGCATCCTCACCCCCTCCTCGTGCAGCTCGGGGGTCTCTTTTGCGATACGCCGGTCGAACATCTCAATCAGGCCGCTCACCTCCGAGGCGGGACGCGACCAGTTCTCCGTCGAGAAGGAGTACACGGTGAGCTCCCTCACCCCCAGCTCCACCGCGTCGCGCAGACGCGCCTTCACGGTGTCGGCCCCCGCATCATGGCCTTCGCTGACCGACAGGCCGTGCGCACGCGCCCAGCGACCGTTCCCATCGGTGATGATCGCCACGTAGCGGGCACGCGATCGCTCGCTGTCAAGCGCCCCAGCCCCCTCCCCTGCGATGGAGGCGTCCATCACGCCTCGTGGCTCTCTGCCGCCCCTTGCCAGCCGGGGCTCGTGGATGCGGCGCTCACGACCATCACACCTCGAGGATCTCCTCCTCCTTGGCCTTCAGTACCCCATCCAAGTCGCTGACACGCCCGTCGGTGAGCTTCTGCAGCTCCACCTCGGCGCGGTGCTCGTCGTCGGAGCCAGCCTCCCCTTCGGACTTCAGCTCGCGCAGCTGCTGCATCGTGTCGCGACGGACGTTGCGGATCGCCACGCGTCCCTCCTCGGCGATGTTGCGCACAACCTTCACGAGCTCCTTGCGGCGCTCTTCGGTGAGCTCGGGCACCGCGAGGCGGATCAGGTTGCCGTCGTTTGAGGGGTTCAAACCCACGTCGGACTCGTTGATCGCCTTCTCGATGTTCTTGATCGAGGACTTGTCGTAGGGCTGCACAGTGATCAAACGCGCCTCCGGAGCGGAGATCGTGGCGAGCTGGTTGAGCGGTGTTTGCGCCCCGTAGTAGTCGACCACCACCCGCTCCAGCAGCGCCGGGCTGGCACGACCGGTCCTCACGGTGGAGAACTCATGTTGGGTGGACTCAACCGACTTGCTCATTCGCTCGCGCGCGTCGTCGAGCAGCGCGTCGATCATCTCAGCAGTCATCATGGCTCCTCTCGGTCACGTACTTACCAGCGTTCCCACGCGCGCGCCCGAGACAATCCTCGGGATGTTGGTCTCGTCATCCATGTTGAACACGTTGAGCGGCATCGAGTTCTCCATGCACAGCGCAAGCGCTGTTGAGTCCATCACGCGTAGACGTCGCTCAATCGCTTCCATGTGGGTGATCTGCGGAATGAACTGCGCGGTGGGGTCGAGCGCGGGGTCGGCGCTGTAGACGCCCTCCACCCCGTTCTTGGCCATCAGGATGATCTCCGCGTGGATCTCAGCGGCGCGCAGGGCCGCGGCGGTGTCGGTGGTGAAGAACGGGTTGCCTGTGCCCGCCGCAAAGATCACGACGCGCCCCTTCTCGAGGTGGCGCATCGCGCGGCGGCGGATGTAGGGCTCAGCCACCTCGGAGATTCCCAGAGCCGACTGCACGCGCGTGTTGGTCCCCGTCCGCTCGAGCGCATCCTGCAGCGGCAACGCGTTGAGCACGGTGGCCAGCATGCCCATGTAGTCGGCGGTGGAGCGGTCCATGCCCTCCGCCACCCCTGTCATGCCTCTGAAGATGTTGCCGGCGCCGACGACGATCGCCACCTCCACGCCCTGATCGCGCACAGCTGACACCTGACGCGCGACGGCCGCCACGCGGTCGGGGTCTGTGCCGTAGTCAAGCGAGCCCATCAGGGCCTCACCGGAGAGCTTGAGCAGTATGCGTTTGAAGGCAGGGGCCATCGCGGATGAGAGCCTACTCGTTCACCAAAGCGTCCAGTAGACCGTGAACCAAGCAGTCCAAGGACGCAGCCCGCGAGGCGTACTACGTACGCGAGTGGGCGAGGACGCAGGAATGCGCAGCGTCCATGATTACTGGCCTACCGCGAAACGCGTGAAGCGGCGTATGACGACGTTCTCACCCGTCTTGACAGTGAGCTCGTCGCGCAGCTGCTGGACGGTCTTGCCGTCGAACTTGGGGTTGTGCATCTCTTGCTCGAGCAGCACGATCGTGGAATACCACGAGTCGAGCTTGCCCGCGACGATCTTCTCGCGGATGTTCTCGGGCTTCTCGGCGGCCTCCTGCTCGTACACGCGCGCCTCCGCCTCGCGAGCTTCGGCGGGGACATCCTCACGGCTGACATAAGCAACGGTGGGCGTGGCGGCGACCTGCATCGCGACGTCACGCGCGAACCCAACGAAGTCGTCGTTGGTGGCGACGAAGTCGGTGTTGCAGTCGACCTCAATCAGCACCCCGACCTTCGCGCCGGCGTGGATGTAGGCCTGCACTGTGCCCTCGGTCGCGACACGCTCGCCGAGATCCTGAATCTTCTTGCCCTGCTTGACACGCAGCAGCTCGATCGCCCGCTCAATGTCCCCCTCGGCCTCCCCGAGGGCCTTCTTGCAGTCCATCATCCCGGCGCCTGTCCGGTCGCGCAGCGCCTTGACGTCCTTGGCGGATATCTCAACCGCGCTCACGACGCACTCTCCTGTGCCGCTGGAGCCTCCTCGACCGCAACCTCAGCGGGTGCCTCCTGAGCGGTCTCCGCGGGAGCCTCGGGAGCCGCCTCCGGCGCCGTCTCTGCAGGCGCGTCGGGAGTCGGCTTCTCCTCAACCACCGCCGACACGGGCGCGGCTGGGGCAGCAGGGGCCTCCTCCTCGCTCGGCTTTGGGGGCGCGGGTGGGCTGGACATCGCAGGAGTGGCCTGTGCCTCGCTCGGTGGTGCGGCGGGCGCGGGTGGGCTGGACATCGCAGGAGTGGCCTGTGCCTCGCTCGGTGGTGCGACGGGCGCGGGCGCCTTGGGCGCAGACGCGGGAGGAGTTGCCGGCGCAGTGGCCTGTGTCACCGCCGGCTCTGCGGCGGGCGCAGCGGCCTGAGCCTGGGCTTGGGCCTGAGCCGCGGCAGCAGCTGCCTGCCGCTCGGCGGCCTCCTTGGCGGCCTGTTCCTCGGCCTCGCGCTTGGCCTGTTCCTCGGCCTCGCGCTTGGCCTGTTCCTCGGCTTCGCGGCGGGCGCGCTCCTCGGCCTCGCGGCGGGCCTGCTCGACGCGTTCGGCGCGGGCCTTCTCCTCCTCGGCGCGGAAGACAGCGTGAGCTTGCGCGACGACGTCGCCGATCGCTTTGGCGATCAGCGCGCAAGAGCGCATCGCGTCGTCGTTGCCGGGAACCACGTAGTCGATCCCGTCGGGGTCGCAGTTGGTGTCGACGAGCCCGATGATCGGTATCCGCAGGCGCTGGGCTTCGCGCACGGCGATCGCCTCGACATTCAGGTCGACCACGAACAGCGCGTTGGGGGTGCGCTGCATGTTCTTGACGCCACCAAGGTTGGCGCGCAGCTTGGCTAGATCGGCAAGCGCCGCCATGCGCTCGCGCGTGGGCAGCAGCGCAAGCTGACCCTCAGCCTCGTAGCGTTCGAGGTCGTGCAGCCGGCGGATGCGCTGGTTGATGGTTTGGAAGTTGGTGAGCAAGCCGCCAAGCCAACGGTTGTTGACGTACGGCATCTCAGCGGCCTCCGCGACCTCCTTGATCGCGTCGCGGGCCTGCTTCTTGGTGCCGACGAACAGCACTGTGCCGCCACGGGCGGCGATTTGGGCGGCGAATTCCTGTGCCTGCCTCAGCAGCGCGTCGGTCTTCAGCAGATCGATGATGTAGATGCCGTTGCGCTCGCCATGGATGAAGCGGCGCATCTTGGGGTTCCAGCGGCGCGTTTGATGGCCGAAGTGGACTCCAGCCTCCAGTAGCTCCGCGATTCCAACTTGGCTCACGGGTACTCCCTTATGTCATTTGTTGGATCCGAGCGGTGGCTAGCGGACCCGAGCGGCGCACTTGGGGGGCGTCGCTCGAGCAGGGCCGCGTTGCACAGTCGCACGGCGTTCGAGTTGTCTACGACCGCTGAGGATACCCGACAGTCGCGTTGGGCCCCCAACCGGGGCCTGCTCTATCCGGCCTGCTCGCCTTCGGCTGCCCGCAACGCTCTACGCAAGTCCTCCGGTAGCGAGGAGTCGACCTCGACTGGCTCCCCGGTGATCGGGTGGGGGAACGCGAGCCGCGTGGCGTGTAGGAACTGGCGCTGAAGGCCGAGCGTGCCAGGGGTGCCGTACTCGGGGTCACCACACACCGGATGGCCGATCGCCTGCAGGTGCACGCGGATCTGATGGGTGCGGCCGGTGTCGAGGCGTAGGCGCAGGAGCGAGACGCCACCCAATCGTTGCTCGAGCGTGAAATGGGTGCGAGCCTCGCGGCTTCCGGAGCCGCCGACGGCCATCCGCGTGCGAATCCGCGGGTGGCGCCCGATCGGCGCCTCGATCGTGCCTGTGCGGGCCGGCGGGAGACCTTCGACAAGCGCCAGGTATTCGCGCTCGATCAAGCGTTTGCGCAATGCCTCCTGCAGTAGCCGGTGAGCGTCCTCTGAGCGTGCCACCACCAGCAAGCCGGAGGTGTCGCGATCGAGCCGGTGCACGATGCCCGGCCGGTCTGGATCCCCACCACCCACCCCGCCACCTGCTGTGGCGGCCAGCAGCTGGGAGAGAGTGCCCTCGCGGTGTCCGCGCGCGGGATGGACCACCAAACCCGCGGGCTTGTCGACCACCAGCAGGTGCTCGTCCTGCCACACGATCTTAAACGCGGGTGTCAATCGCGGCTCTCGATCACGAACAGCAGCAGGAGCACGCCGAGCGTGATCGACGTGTCCGCGAGATTGAAAGGAGGCCACCTGAGCGGCAGCTTGATGAAGTCGGTCACCGAGCCAGCCCGTAGGCGATCGAGGATGTTGCCAAACGCCCCGCCGAGCAGCATGCCGGTGGGCAGCCAAATCAGCGGCTTGTCGCGATGGCGAGCGAAATAGAAGATCAGCACCAGCAGCGCGACGCCCACCAGCACGCTTACAGCGATGTGGCGGCCCGGGAGAAAGCCGAATGCGACGCCCTCGTTGCGCGTGTTGACGAGTTGCAGGCCGGGCAGCACCGACCGTGTTTCGCCCGGCAAGATCGATTTGCGCACCGCGGCCTTGGAGATCTGGTCGACCGCCACCACGACGACCATCACAAGCACCGCCCACAGCCACGGGAGCGCACCATGACGGGCGCCCCCCGTGCCCGCGGGCAGGCCGGCGCGACGCCTCGCGAAGCCCACCGACGTCAACCGTGGATCAAGTCGTTGACGATCAGACTGTTGATCAGCGACAGCACGATGATCGCCACAATCGGGCTGAAGTCAAACGAGCCGACCATCGGGAGGATCCGCCGAAAGATGCGCAGGTAGGGCTCGCAGACGTCGCGCAGGAAGCTCAGCACCGCGTCCGAGGCACGTGAGTAGGGCGGCCGCACCCCAAACGCGAACAGCAGCTGGGTGACGATGTAGAGGACGATCAGCAGCGTGTACACGTAGATCAGCGTCGAGAGGTAGCTGGCGATTTCGGTACGCGCGCTGGCGAGCACCCCATAGGGCATACCCAAAGGGCGCACGGCAAGCAGGACAGTCATCGAGGATCCTCTCTGTGGTCCGCGTTGGGCGGCTGCGAATGGCGCCAGACGGAACGGGGGCTCATCGCCGCGTTCCCCCTCCCAATACCGCGTCGAGCGCGTCGCTGAACGCGGCTCGAACGCCCCCTTTCTCCAGGGCGTCCAGACCGCGTGCGGTTGCGCCTCCAGGCGAGCTGACCTCACGGCGCACGGCGAGCGTGTCGTAGTCGCGCGCGCGCAACAGCTCCGCGGTGCCGGCAAGCGTCTCTGTGACGAGCACCGAGGCCTGCGCGGGCGGGATGCCGCGACGCACGCCCGCGTCGACCTGAGCCTCCGCCACAAGCGCGACATAGGCTGGGGCGCACGACATCAGACCCATGGCGACATCGACGATCGAGTCGTCCAGCACCACGAGCGTGCCGAGCTCGGCGAACAGCTCGCGTACCTTCACATCGACGGTGTCGCCCGCGCCAAGCGCGCCCTCGTGTTGGGGGTCGGCTGCCTGGACGACCGCCCCGCGTCGCACTTCCACCGGTAGTGACGGCAGGAAGCGATAGACCGGCTTGCCGGGATAGGCGCTCTTGAGGGCTGCCAGCGGTGTGGCGGCGAGAATCGAGGCGACCGCGCTGGCATGCGGGGCCACGTCACGGGCCACATCCTCGAGTTGGGCGGGCTTGTGACAGAGCACCACGAGATCGGCGCGCTCGGCCACCTCGGCGCCTGACCTGAGGGACTCTCCCCCAAGCTCGCCCGCAAGTGCCTCGGCGCGCTCGCGCAGGGGATCGAAGCACAGCACGGGGCGACCCCACCCGCGAGCCATCGCCCGCGCCATGTTGCCGCATCCGATCAAACCTATCTGCATAACGCGCCTCAGGCTACTCGCCGCGCCATCCACACGCCGCGCTCAGGATTGGTTGAAGAAACCCTTTTCGATCAGTCGTGCGCGCTCCTCGGCTGAGATCTCGACGTTGCGGGGGGTGAGCATGAACACCTTGTCGGCGATCCGCTGCATGCCGCCGTCGAGCGCGTAGGTGAGACCGCTGGCGAAATCGATCAGGCGCTTGGACAGGTCGGTGTCGGCGCTCTGCAGGTTGAGGATCACCGGGATCGAGTCCTTGAACTTGTCGGCGATCTGCTGGGCGTCGTTGAAGGACTTGGGGATCACCAGGTGCACGCGTACGTCGCCGTTGCCGTTACCACGGCCCACCGGGCGCAGCACGGTGGTTGAGCGTCCTCGGGGCTCGTCCTCGGGGTAGATCTCGTCGAACTCATCGCGCCGGCGGCGTGGGGCGAGCCGCCGCACGTTGGGGCGCTCGCGATAGCGGTCGGCGATCTCCTCCTCGTGAGGGGGCTCCTCCTCGTAGTCGTCGTGGTACTCCTCGGCAAGGCCGAAGTACACGAGAGCGCGGTGCCATGAATCGCGGAATGCCATTGGTAGAGGGCGTTTTCGGTGAAAACGGACGTTTCCCTGCTTATGTTAGAGCGCTCGCCACAATCGACGGCGACAGCGGAGCACAAATGGGACTCGCTCAGCGAGCCGTCGCGCCATCGAACGGGTGATTTGAGCGCCGGCACGAGCGCGAACGCCAACGGCACGAATGATGGGAGAGCCAGCCTAAGAGTACAGCCGCGTGCCGATCCGCACGATCGTGGCGCCCTCTCCGACCGCCACCACGAAGTCCTGCGTGGTGCCCATCGACAGCTCCCGCAACCCACGCTCGGCGGCCAGCTCGCGCAGGCAGCGAAACCAGGGGCGACTCTGCTCGGGATCCTGGGCTAGCGGCGGCATCGTCATCAGACCAGCGACCGGCACCGGCGAGCGCGCGATGAACGCGTCGAGCTGATCCGGAGCGATGCCCCCCTTGTTGGGGTCGCCCGCGAGATTGACCTCGATGAGCACCCGCAAGCCGTCTAGCGCGCTGTCGGCGTGGCGTTCGAGCTCGCGCAGCGCGGAATCGCTGGCGAGTGAGTGGATCAGGCGCACGTGCGGGACGATCGCGCGCACGTGTTTGCTTTGCAGCGCGCCGATGAAGTCCCATGTGAACAGGTCGCCGTGGGTGGCGACCTTGCTCTGCAGATCCTGCGCGCGGTTCTCCCCGGCCAGCGCGATCCCGGCGTCGGCGAGCGCTGGGAGCTCCTCGACTGGGACGTACTTGGTGGCCGCCAGGATCTCCACCTCGCGGGGATCGCGCCCGGCCTGCTCGGCGGCTGTGAGCACCTCCGCACGCACCGCCTCCAGGTTGGAGCGCACGCGCGCCGCGGCGAGCCCGTGGATCAGCTCAACCACGCAAGACCCGCCTGACGCCCGGCGCGGGCGCCTTCGCGACGGTGGGAGAAGAAGCGCTCGTCGCAGATCGTGCACGCGCGCACGTCGCGCACATCCTCGACACCAGCGGCGTGCAGCCGCTCGTGCGCGATCGCACGCAGATCTATCAGGCGCCCATCGCGATGGGCGCCGCCGACCGCTGTGTGAACCTCCTCGCCAACCTCGTAGCAGCACCGCCCCGCACACGGGCCGACCACCGCGACGGCCTTCCCGCGACCCCCGACCTCTCGCAACGCGCGCACGCCCTCTTGGAGCACCCCGGCGACGAGCCCTCGCCAGCCGGCGTGCAGAGCGGCGACCGCGCCGTCCACGCCAAGCACCACCGGGATGCAGTCGGCGGTGAGCACCATCGCCGCGAGATCGGGGGCCGCAACCGCGTGACCGTCGGCCTCGAACGTGGGTTGCTCGGCGCTGTCGGGCTCGAGCGCACCCAGGTTTCGGGCGTCGTCGGCGAACACGCGTCCCACCGCGGTCCCGTGCACCTGATAGCCGCGTAGAAGCCGCCGCACGCCGAGCATCTCGCGCAGCCGCTCGCGCGCCTGCAACCCGTGCTCGGCGTACTCGCCGCCGACGCTCGAGAGGTTGCCGTGGGCACGACCCGTGAACAGCGCACGTCCTGCGCCCGGGAGCTCGATGATGTCGGCGCCCAGGACGGTCGTGGGTGTGGGGCTCATCGAGCTTCCCATGGCTTTTTCATGTCTTCGCCTCCAGTGCCGCACGCAGCTCGGGCTCACGCCCGGGCTCGATCAGGCCGTCGAGCAGCATCACGTGGGCGCTCTGCAAGCGCTCCCCAATCTCCGGGCCCTCGGGCACGCCGGCGGCGATTAGATCGTCGCCGGTGATGTGCAGGCTGACATGGCGAATATCGCTGAACCACAAGCGGGCCATTTCGGCGGCTTGACTCATAGGGCCCCACTCCAACCTCGCCAAAGCGCCCGCCAGGGCAATGCCCTGCGCCGACGCGTGCGACACGTTGTCGTGCACCTCTGAGGGCACTTCCGAGTTGCTGAGCCTTCGGCCACCGCATCCGCGTAGATAGCCGCTCGGAGCACAAGTTCGCGGTCGGCCACTGGGAACTCCAGATCGTTGAGGAGCCGAAAGGCCGCTTCCTCGACGCCATCCTCCAGCCCGTAGACCATCGGCTGGAGCAGCGCCGCGAGCAGCAGCAGGTCACTTCGCGCGTGCTCGACAGACGCGGGGATGGCAGACGCGTGCCTGCCATGCCCGTCCCCTTCTCCACGCGCGTCGAGGAGCAGCAGGTCGAGGGCCGCACGAGCAAGATCCTCCTTGAAGCGCAGACGGGGGTGCAGCGCCGACAGCAGGCCCAGCTCGCCCATGCCGGCAAGCGTGCTCAGCGCATCCTCTTCGCTCAGCGCAAGCCGCAGCTCGGCGCCAATGCGCGCGCCTGAGATTGTGTCTAGCGCACCTGAGCCCACCGCCTCGTTGGCCAGCCCCACGGTGTGATCCTCGACCGCGAAGCCAAGGCGCGTCCTGTAGCGCGCAAGTCGCAACAGACGCGTGGGGTCGTCGTGGAAGCTCGCCTCGTGCAACACCCGCAGACGCCGCGCCTCGAGATCCTCGAGCGCTCCCGGGAAGGCGCGCACCGCGGCGCGCCCCACCCCCGCGAGCGTCACGGCGATCGCGTTGACGGTGAAGTCGCGACGCAGCAGATCCTGCTCGAGAGTGCCGGCGGCCACATCGGGGAGCGCTCCGGGCGAGCGGTAGGTCTCGGTGCGACGCATCGCGACGTCGATCTCTCCCGACTCCCAACGGACGAGCGCCGTGCTGAACCGCTCGTGAAGGGTGACCTCGCAGCCTCCCTGGGGATCCTCGCCCGCGAGCCCGCCGAGCCGTCGCGTGAGAGCGGCGACGAACGAGGACGTGTCGCCCCCCACCACCACATCGAGCTCGCGCGGGGTGGCGCCGAGCATGATGTCGCGCACAGCCCCTCCCACCAGTTGGGCGCTGCCGTCGTGCTCCTCGGCGACGGCCAGCAGCTCACGCCCTCCGGGCAGTTGCACCAGCCGCTCCAGCACCGCCTCACCGCTCGTGATCAACGCCATCTGCTTGCTCGGGTGGACGCGCTCAGGTGATGCGCACAGGCAGCCCGGCCGCCGCGAGATGGGCCTTGGCTTGCGCGATCGTGTGGCGGTTGTAGTGGAAGATCGACGCGCACAGCACCGCGTCGGCGCCGGCTTGCAGAGCCTCGACCAGGTGCTGAAGCTCGCCCGCCCCACCGGAGGCGATCACGGGCACCTCGACCGCTGCGCTGACGGCGGTGGTGAGCGGGAGGTCGTAGCCGTCGCTGGTGCCGTCGCGGTCCATGCTCGTCAGCAGGATCTCCCCTGCCCCGCGCTCTGTGCCCTCACGCGCCCACCGCACCGCATCGCGACCGGTGGGGGTGCGGCCACCGGCCACGTAGGCCTCCCAGCGCGCGCCGTCCTCCGACGGCACCGCCTTGGCATCGATCGCGAGTACCACGCACTGCGCCCCGAACACCCCGGCCAGCTCGTCGATCAGCTCGGGGCGCGCGAGCGCGGCGGAGTTGACCGACACCTTGTCGGCGCCCGCGTCGAGCACGGCTTGGGCGTCTGCCACGGAGCGGATGCCTCCCCCGATTGTGAACGGGACGAACACGTCGTCGGCGGTGTTGCGGGCGAGCCCCGCGATCGTGTCGCGTCGCTCGTGGGTGGCGGTGATGTCGAGGAACACCAGCTCGTCGGCGCCCTCACGGTCGTAGTGGGCGGCAAGCTCTACAGGGTCCCCAGCGTCGCGGGTGTCGAGGAATTCAACGCCCTTCACGACGCGGCCGCCGTCGACGTCCAAACAGGGGATGACGCGCTTGTAGTGCACGCGCTCACGGTAGCGGTCGGACGCCCGTCTAGCCGGTGGACGCCGGTCGATGAGATCCGACCGCTCGATTAGGCCCTTAGGAGCGGTCTTCCAGCACGGCGTGCGCTTCGGCGACGGTGAATCGCCGCTCGTATAGCGCCTTACCGACGATCACGCCCGTGAGCGTCGGTGCTTTCAGGGCCGCCAGCCTTTCGAGGTCGGCCAGCGCACCGATCCCGCCCGAATACACGAAGCTCCCGGGCACTACCGCCGCGACGCGCGCCACTTCCTCCAGGTCGGGGCCTTCAAGCATCCCGTCGCGATCGACGTTGGTGTAGACCAGCTCGCCGGCACCCCGCTCCCAGAGCTGACCCACGACCTGCTCGCCACTCGCCTCGCTCGTCTCGGTCCACCCCGCGGTCGCTACGTGTCCTGCGCGCACGTCCACCGACACCAGCACCCGACCGGGCCACTCGGTCAGGGACTGCTCGAGCAGGGTGGGGTCGGTGAACGCGGCCGTGCCGAGGATCACGCGCTCGGCACCCGCGGCGATCGCTCCCTCAATGGCTGTGAGCGAGCGCAGTCCTCCGCCGAACTGGACCGGGACGCCGAGCTCGCTTGAGATGCGTCGCAAGTGCTCGAGGTTGACCGACGCGCCGTCGCGGGCGCCGTCGAGGTCGACCACGTGTAGGCGACGGGCTCCCGCGCTCACCCAGCCGGCGGCGGCCGACAGCGGGTCCTCGTCGTAGACCTTCTTGGCGTCGAAATCGCCCTTGACGAGCCGCACGGCCTTGCCGCCGAGTATGTCGATCGCTGGGTAGAGATTCACGTTCGAACCCTCATCGCGTGAGGGGCCGGCGAGACGATGTGACTTCGCGCGAGTCTCACTAGCCGACCGGCACCACTGGTCGATCCGCGGATCGACCAGCGCAGATGCGCGCGAAATTGGCCAGCAGCCGCAACCCTGCCGCCGAGGACTTCTCGGGGTGAAACTGCACGCCGTAGAAGCCGCCGTGGGCGACGATGCTCGCGAATTGCTCGCCGTAGGAGGCGGTGCCGAGAATGTCCTCGCTCGAAGTGGGGACGGGCACGAACGAGTGCACGTGGTAGAAGGCGCAGCGCGAGGGCAACCCCTCGGTGAGCGGGGGAGCTCGCGGTGAGGCTCACCTCGTTCCAGCCGATGTGCGGGAGCTTCAGGGAGCCGTGCTCGAGCTGGCGCACTTCGCCGCCGATCACCCCAAGCCCCTGTGTGCCGCCCTGCTCTGAGGAGCGCTCGAACCCGAGTTGCATGCCGAGGCAGACGCCGAGCACGGGGGTGCCGTGGGCGAGTCGCTCGCGCAACAGCTCGTCGAGGCCCAGCTCGCGCAGGTTGGCCATCCCACGCGGAAACGCACCCACCCCTGGCACCACCAACCCAGCGGCAGTGCGCAGCCGCCTGTGGTCGCTTGTGATCGTCACGCTCGCGCCGATGTGTTGGAAGGCCTTCTCAACCGAGCGGCGGTTGCCCATGCCGTAGTCGACGATCGCGATCTCCACCGGCCCGTCGAGAAGGCTCATGGGACTTCTCCCATCGCGCCATGAGCCGGCCGAGGAGCAAGTGAGACAAGGACGCACCGACCGAAGTGTGCTTTGCACATAAGGGAGGGAGGACGCAGTATCACGCAGCTCATCGGCCGGCTCATGCGGTCAGCGTTCCCTTTGTACTCGGCACACCGCTCTCGGTGGGGTCGATCGCGACTGCCTCGCGCAGTGCGCGCGCGAATGCCTTGAACGTCGCCTCGATCATGTGGTGGGCGTTGGTGCCGGCCTGCACCTCCAGGTGCAGCGTGAGCTTGGCGGAGTTGGCGAACGCCCTGAAGAACTCCTCTGTGAGCTCGTGGTCGAAGCCCCCGGTGGCGCCCGGGGGTAGCTCGGCGTCGAACAGCGTGAACGGGCGCCCGGAGATGTCGATTGTGCAGCTGGCGCGCGCCTCATCCATGGGAACGACCCCGTATCCATATCTGTAGATGCCCACTCGGTCGCCGAGCGCGCGGTCGAGCGCCTGGCCGAGCACGATCGCGGTGTCCTCGGTTGTGTGGTGCGCGCCGGTGTGCAGGTCACCGCTCACCTGCACGTTGAGGTCGAAGCGCGCATGGCGGGCCAGCAGGTCGAGCATGTGATCGAGGAAGCCCACTCCCGTGGCGCGTGTGCCCTGACCGGTGCCGTCGAGCGCGAGCGACAGGTGCACGTCGGTCTCGGCGGTGGCGCGCTCGATCGTGGCTGTGCGCTCGGGGGTGTTGGGGGCGCCGGTGCTCATCTCATTGCCCATTCTCGCGCAACGGCCGATCGGAGTTGGGCTCCCCCCCGCGCGCAAGCATCGAGGCGGCGTGCAGCGGGAAGCCCTCGGCGCGCGCTATGGGGGCGCCGGCGCGCGCCAGCTTGGCGGCGGCGCGATCGCCGATCTCCACAACCGACATGCGCCTGCGAAAGTGACGTGGGGACAGCGTGGAGGCGAAACGCGCGGCGCCGCCGGTGGGGAGCACGTGGTTGGAGCCGGCGGTGTAGTCGCCAAACGCGGTGGCGCCGTTGCGACCCAGCAGCAGGCATCCGGCTGTGCGCACCTTGGGCGCGAGCGCCTGCTCCGCGGCACCCATTAGCTGCAGGTGCTCGGGCGCGAACGCGTTGGCCAGTTCGATCGCGGCGGTGGGGGTGGCGGTCTCGACGAGCACGCACGCGTCGGGTTCCATCCGCGGCCACGACGCGGCCTCACGCTCGATCTCGGCGCCGAGCGCGTCCAGCGCATCGGGCGAGCTGGACACGGCCGCCACGAGGCTGCCGGGGCCGTGCTCAGCCTGAGCGAGCAGGTCCAGCGCGAGCAGGCGTGTATCGGCGTCGGGCCCGAACACGGCCATCAGGTCGCTGGGGCCCGCGAACCCGTCGATGCCGACGACGTGGGACAGTCGCCGCTTGGCTTCCTGCACGTAGAGGTTGCCGGGCCCCACCACCACGTCGACGCGGTCCACGGACTCGGTGCCGTAGGCGAGCGCCGCGATCGCTTGGGCGCCGCCGATTCTGTAGACGCGCTCCACCCCGCACAATCGGCATGCGGCGAGGACCGCGGCGTGAGCCTGCCCGTTGGGTCCGGGGGGGGTGCACACGACCACCTCCAGCACACCCGCGGCGCGCGCGGTGACCACGCCCATCACCACCGTGCTGGGGTAGGCGGCGCGACCACCGGGTGCGTACACGGCGGCAGCGCCAACCGGGAGCTCGCGCAATGTGACGGTGTGCCCCTGCGGCAGCTCGACGGCCACCTGCTCGGAGCCAACCTGAGCGTCCGCCACGCGTGCGACGTTGGCGATCGTCACCTGCAGCCCCGCCACCACTTCCAGCGGCATCTGCTCCAGCGCCTCGTCGAGCTCCTGCGCCGGCACGAGCAGCTCGCGTGGCTCCCGTCCAGCGGTGTCGAATTGGCGTGTGTACTCGCGTAGCGCCTCGTCGCCCTGCTCGCGCACGCGCGCGACGATCTCAGCGACTGTCGCCTCGACACCCTCGTTGTCGTCGATCAGCCCGCGCAGATGCTCGGCTACCCGCTCGGGGGCGCCGTGGCGCTCGACCTCGGCGAGCGTCAGTCGCTCAACCCGCACGCAGGCGCCCCAGCAGCCTGTCGATCTCGCGCGCGCGCAGCTTGTGGGATACCGGGTTGGCGATCAGCCGGGCGGTGCACACAACGATCTCCTCGCGCACGATCAGGTCGTGTTCGCGCAGCGTGGTGCCGGTTGCCGTTAGGTCGACGATTGCCTCAACCATGCCTGTGAGCGGCGCGAGCTCCACCGATCCCTTGACCTCGACGATCTCGGCTTGGCGCCCGGTTTGCTCCAGGTGGCGTTCGGCGATGCGCGGGTACTTGGTGGCCACGCGCATCACCCCCAGGCGCCGCAACGCCTCAACCGCGGGGTCGGGGCCGGCCTTGGAGGCCAGCACCATCGTGCAGCGCCCGTAGCGGAGGTCGAGCAGCTCGTATACGTCGCGCTGGGCTGGGTCTCCGGTTCCGTGCGAGGCTTGCTCCAGCAGTACGTCCTTGCCGGTGATGCCGATGTCGGCGGCGCCCGACTCCACGTAGGTGGGGACGTCGGAGGGGCGCATGGTGATCACGCCGATCTCCTCGAACAGCAGCTTGCGGTCGTTGGAGCGCAGCTCGGCGGTGTCGAGCCCGAGACCGGCCAGCAGGTCGACCGTCTCGCCAAACAGCGCGCCGCGGGGCACCGCGATCGTGAGCCCGTCGATCGTGCTCATCGCGGGGGCGCTCCCGCGTGGTCGAGTCCGGGCAGACCGCGCTCCTCGCCGGCGAGCGCGATGTGCAGGCGTTCGACCCCTATCGCGAACCCAACGGCTGGCAGCGAGCGTCCGAAGCGTCCGAGCAGCTCGTCGTAGCGACCGCCGCCGCCGATTGGGGCGCCGAGCGCGGGGTCGTACACCTCGAACACCGCGCCGGTGTAGTAGCCGATGCTGCGCACCAGCCCCAGGTCGAAGATTACGCGCGCGGCGACGTGCGGCTCCAGCAACTCGTGCACTTCGCGCATGTTGGCCGCGGCGTCGGCCGCGGCGGTGGCGGAGGCCGCCAGTACGTCGGGGCCGCCGCGGCGCTGGGGCACCTCCAGCAGCAGCTGGCGCGCGTGGGCGGAGAGGTCGAGCGCTAAAAGGTCCTGCTCAAGCGCCACGAAGTCGCGCTGAGCCAGCGTGGAGAACAGTCCCGGACGCGCCTGCTCGGGCACATCGAGGCTGGCCATCAGCGCCGGGTACAGCGACGCGTCGCCGAGTCCGATGCGGTAGCCCTCGAGGCCCACCGCGTCGAGCGCCGCGCACAGTACCCCGAGGGCTTCAGCGGTGCCCTGCGGGGCGGGGGCACCGATCAGCTCGATGCCGGCTTGCAGCAGCTCGCGCGGCTGGCCGCGCTGGGGGCGCACGCCGCGATAGCAGTGGGCCAGATAGCAGAAGCGCAGCGGCGGCTCGACGGTTGGGTAGCGGGTGGCGACGACCCGCGCGATTGGGACCGTCATGTCGGAGCGCAGCACCAGCACGGCGCCGGTCTCGTCGAACACACGGTAGGCGGGCTGTGCATCGGCCATGTCCGCGCGCGCGAGCACCGACTCGTACTCGAGCGCGGGCGTGTACACCTCGCCGTAGCCGTGGTGCTCGAACACGCCGCGCAGCGCGTCGGTGATGGCGCGCACCTCGCGTGTCTCGTCGGGGAGCACGTCGCGGGTGCCGCTGGGGATTGGGTGGATCACTTACGCGTGAACAGGCTCTGTGGCGACTCGCTCGATGCGCGCGCCGAGCTCGCGCAGACGCTCGTCGATGCGCTCGTAGCCGCGGTCGATCTGACGGATGTTGCCGATCTCCGAGCGCCCCTCCGCGCACAGCGCGGCGAGCAGCATCGCCATGCCGGCGCGGATGTCGGGTGACTCGACGCGCTCCCCGCGCAGCTTGCGCGGCCCGGTGACGATCGCGCGGTGGGGGTCGCACATGACGATGTCGGCGCCCATCAGGATCAGCTTGTCGGCGAAGATGAGGCGGTTCTCGAACATCCACTCGTGCACGAGGATCGAGCCTTCGGCTTGGGTGGCGAGCGCGACCGCGATCGAGGTGAGGTCGGCCGGGAATGCCGGCCAGGGGCCGTCCTGGATCTTGCTCTTGTACTCGCCCACGTCGGCCTGCGCTATGAGTTTTTGGGACCCTGGCACGATCACGTCGTCGCCATCGAGCACTGTGCACAATCCGAGGCGTTCAAACACCAGGCGGATCATGCGTAGATCGCCGGGGACGGTGTCCTTGATGCGCAGCTCTCCCCCGGTTGCTCCGGCGAGCGCCATGAAGCTGCCGATCTCGATGTGGTCGGGGGCGACGCGGTGCTCGCACCCGTGCAGCCGCTTGGCGCCGCCGACGGCCAGCAGGTTGGAGCCGATGCCCTGGATGTCGGCGCCCATCTTCACGAGCATGCGCGCGAGGTCCTGTACGTGGGGCTCTGAGGCGGCGTTGCCGATCACGGTGGTGCCGGGGGTGAGCGCGGCGGCCATCAGCGCGTTCTCGGTGGCCATCACCGAGGGCTCGTCCATGAATACGTCGGTGGAGCGCAGGCCGCGGGGGGCATCGAGCACGATCTCGCGGTTGCAGTGGGTGGTGGCGCCCATCGCACGGAACGCGTCGAGGTGGGGGTCGAGGCGGCGGCGGCCGATCACATCGCCGCCTGGGGGTGGCATGACCGCCTTGCCGAAGCGCGCCAGCAGCGGGCCGGCAAGCAGGAACGAAGCGCGGATTTGCTCGGCCAGATCGGGGTCGATTTCGACTTGATGAACGTCGGCGGCGAACAGCGAGAGCTCGTTGGGGCCACGCCACTCCACCGCCACGCCGAGCGCTTGGAGGATCGCGAGCATCGCGTCAACGTCGCGGATGCGGGGCACATTGTGCACGAGCACCTCATCCTCCGTGAGCAGGCACGCGGCGAGGATGGGCAGCGCGCCGTTCTTGTTGCCTGCCGGCACCATCGTGCCGGAGAGCGGGGCGCCACCTTCGATAACGAACTTCTCCATGAGCTGGATACGCCGGCGAGGTCTCCCGACGGAGTCCTGGGTGAGGCGCTCGGCTAGCGTAACAGCCATCTCAGCAAACAAGTTCGAGCGCGCGGCCAAAGACCCTGCTCGCGATCGCCGCGATCGTTCGAGCGACGTCTCCGAAGTCCGCGACTGCAACTCCCGTTGCAGCCCGATCTCGCCGGAATCCCGCATGAACAAGCCGATCGCGGAGCGCGCGAGGTCGATCTGAGGCGATACGCACACCTGTTCGCATGGGCCCGTCCGATCGCGCACCTACAGTACGAACACATGTTCTGTTCATACGACACACAACCGTTCGCGCGGCGCTTCGTTGGAGGCCTGCGCCTGATCCGCTCGTTCCTGTTGCTCGAGGACGACTACGACGTCGACTGGGAGGTCGACCAGGACGAGCCTGTCGAGTCACCGGTGTCCGTCCCGCGCTGGAAGCAGCAGGCGCGGGACGAGCATCCGCACCGGGTGGCTCTGCGGAGCCGGTTGGGCACGCGGCGTCCCGGTGCCGCGGCGCCGCGTGAGCAGGTGTGCGTCTGTCCTGTGGGCGGGCGAGCTCGTGCCGGAGTGTCGCACGGCTCCTCTCCGCTCGAGAGATCTTGCGCGGGTAGCTGACACCGCGCACTGGAGTACCGAATGGGCATAGAAACGCCACGAGCCGCCCTTTGGGGCGGCTCGTGTGCGTAAAGAAACCGGCGGCGTCCTACTCTCCCAGGCCCTTGCGAGCCAAGTACCATCGGCGCTGAGGGGCTTAACTTCTCTGTTCGGAATGGGAAGAGGTGTTTCCCCCTCGCTAAAGCCACCGGAAAAACGTGAGAGACCACGCGTCTCGAGGTCCTTCAAAACTACACAGCGCCACAGCGGGTACCACTCCAAACATGCATATGTTTGGAATCAATACCCCATTCATGTTCCTACCGGAACATTCAGGGGCACAAGAAAAATCCGTCAAGCCCTCGACCCATTAGTACCGGTCTCCTACAGGCGTTACCGCCCTTCCAGATCCGGCCTATCAACCTGGTGGTCTACCAGGGGTCTTACTCCCTCTAGGGGATGGGAGAACTCATCTTGAGGCCGGCTTCCCGCTTAGATGCTTTCAGCGGTTATCCGATCCACACGTAGCTAGTCTGCTATGCCCTTGGCAGGACAACAGATACACCAGAGGTGCGTTCATCCCGGTCCTCTCGTACTAGGGACAAATCCTCTCAATTCTCCAACGCCCACGGCAGATAGGGACCGACAGTTTTGTTACTCCTACGCAGAATCGGGCGTAGGGGCCAGGACATTTCTGCCTGACTCTGCATGTCGCCATGCAGCTCGGACTATATCTTCACAGAGGCATCAATTCTCTGTGTTCGGCATATAGTCTCTGAGGATTCCGACCACATTAATATTGGTCGGTCTTTCCTGCTGATTGTCCGCACCGGACGCATTTTCACTGCCTCCACTTGGGAGACGAGTAGCGCCGGATACTCGGAGTTTCCAGCATATAGCCGAATTTATAGACAGCAACGGAATTTACTGTCTCACGACGTTCTGAACCCAGCTCGCGTACCGCTTTAATGGGCGAACAGCCCAACCCTTGGGAGCGACTTCACCCCCAGGATGCGACGAGCCGACATCGAGGTGCCAAACCGGGCCGTCGATGTGGACTCTTGGGCCCGATAAGCCTGTTATCCCCGGAGTACCTTTTATCCGTTGAGCGACGGCACTTCCACTTGCTACCGCCGGATCACTAAGACCTACTTTCGTACCTGCTCGACCTGTCGGTCTCGCAGTCAAGCTCCCTTGCTACCTTTGCGCTCTACGCACGATTTCCGACCGTGCTGAGGGAACCTTTGCGCGCCTCCGTTACATTTTGGGAGGCGACCGCCCCAGTCAAACTACCCGCCTGGAACTGTCCAGCACCCGGATTCACGGAATGCTGTTAGAAACCCAATACACCAAGGGTGGTATCTCAAGGTTGGCTCCACACAAGCCGCAGCCTGTGCTTCAAAGCCTCCCACCTATCCTGAGCGAAATGCACCGAATTCCAATACCAGGTTGTAGTAAAGGTTCACGGGGTCTTTCCGTCTAGCCGCGGGTACTCGGCATCTTCACCGAGACTGCAATTTCACCGAGCCCATCGTTGAGACAGCGCTGAAGTCGTTACGCCATTCGTGCAGGTCGGAACTTCACGTGATCTCTCGTTATCCGAGAGCGCAGACTATCCCTTCACCTCATCAAGCACCTTTAGGAGCGTGGCCTTCGAGTGACGCCGCTTTCCGAGGTTCATCTCGTAAGCGATGCCCACTATCTCTCTCAGACCATCGCGCTGCAGATGATCTCCTTGTTTGATCATCCGGCAGACATGGGAGAAGCCTGCACAGCTTCTCGCCTTGTCCCCCCGCAAGGGGTAACGTTCAAAATGCGGCAGGATCCTATTCGTGAGATCTCCGATCGAACGCGCCTCAAACTTGAAGGTGCGATCGGCCTTTGACTCACGGATCCAGCCACACGTAAAGAACGTCTGCAGATCTTCCAGCAGTTGCAAATCCTTCTCGTTGAGCGAGAGCGAAAACGACGGCCTCACCTCGAGGCCGAGACGCAACTTCGCACGGACGGCTAGCGAGATGCAAAAGCATCCCTCACCATCCGCAAGACCTGTGACATACCAGGGATCCAGCGGTACTGCTACTCCATAGGCGCCTTGTCTTTCGATGAGGGCCGGCGTATTGCGCATCACATAGATTTCCGGACTCTCCGGAGCGTGACACGCCTCTCCTTTCGGATCAGTCGTTAGGGGGTCACTAGGACTTCCCTCGGGATTGCCCTTTGTCAACGTCGACATTAGGGTTTCCCCGATATGAGCCGGTTCTCGATCGCCTCTCGCGAGGCGGTGGGGCAAGTGTTGTGCTTACCCGACAAGGAATTTCGCTACCTTAGGACCGTTCCTACTGTTACGACTTGAACCGAAGTCCAAGCGGTCGGCACATTTCTGGCCGACTCTCATGGTCGCCCATGAGAGCGGACTATCTCATCCCACCCTCGGTCTGGAAGATGGGCTTGGCGTATAGTCTCTGAGGATTCCAAGCGCCTTAGGCGCTGCTCGGAACACCGCTTGCGCGGTTGACCGTCCCGATGCAACTGGACGCTTAGCCTTTCCTGCTGATTGTCCGCACCTGTCACATTTTCACTGTATCGCTCAGTTCGGACGGAACTTTGCGCTACGAGTAGTGCAGGATACACGGGTGTTCCAGCATATAGCCAAGTTTTACAACTACCTCGGTCAACTGATAGTTACGGCCGCCGTTTACCGGGGCTTAGCTTCGCTGCTTCGGGTCAAGCCCTAACAACTCCACGTAACCTTCCGGCACCGGGCAGGCGTCAGCCCCTATACGTCGTCTTACGACTTAGCAGAGACCTGTGTTTTTGGTAAACAGTCGCTTCAGCCTATTCACTGCGGCCCCCTCGGGCTCCAGACGCGAAGTCCTTCACCCTACTGGGGCGCCCCTTATCCCGAAGTTACGGGGCAATTTTGCCGAGTTCCTTAACGATGGTTATCTCGATCACCTTAGTATTCTCTACTTGCCCACCTGTGTCGGTTTTGGTACGGGCACGCGCTTCCTCCCTAGAGGCTTTTCTTGGAGGCATGGCGTCAGGGAGTCGCCGGCTTGATGCCAGCTCACATCGCATCTCAGGTTATGCGGTCCCGCATTTAACATGGACCACCCCTACATGCTTGTCCCAGGGCAACCATCGCCTGGGTTCCCTTAGCCTTCCTCGTCCCCCCATCGGTCAAACGGAAGCGACGTGGTACAGGAATATCAACCTGTTGGCCATCGACTACGCCTTTCGGCCTCGCCTTAGGTCCCGACTAACCCTGAGCAGACGAACTTTACTCAGGAATCCTTGGGCAATCGGTGGAGGGGATTCTCACCCCTCTTTCGTTACTTATGCCGGCATTCTCACTTCCCACGCCTCCACGGCTGGCTTACGCCGCCGCTTTACTGGCATGGGAACGCTCTCCTACCGCGTGATCGATCCGAAGATCTCACACACCCGCAGCTTCGGTGACTAGCTTGAGCCCCGTTACATTGTCCGCGCTCGAACACTTGACCAGTGAGCTGTTACGCACTCTTTCAAGGATGGCTGCCTCTGAGCCAACCTCCTGGTTGTCTATGCACTCGAACATCGTTTCCCACTTAGCTAGTACTTAGGGACCTTAGCTGGCGGTCTGGGCTGTTTCCCTTTCGACGCTGAAGTTTATCCCCCAGCAACTGACTCCCGGAGTAGACGTAATGGTCTTCGGAGTTTGCCTGAAATCGGTAACCTGGTAGGGCCCCTTATCCAAACAGTGCTCTACGGCCACTACGTAATTTATCCGAGGCTATACCTAAATATATTTCGGAGAGAACCAGATATCACTGAGCTTGATTAGCCTTTCACTCCGATCCACAGGTCATCCGCCCAGTTTTCAACCTAGGTCGGTTCGGCCCTCCACGAGGTCTTACCCCCGCTTCAGCCTGCCCATGGATAGCTCGCTCAGTTTCGGGTATACCGCCTACGACTATGTCGCCCTATTAGGACTCGCTTTCGCTACGGCTCCGCTCATCGCTTAACCTTGCCGCAGACGAGTAACTCGCCGGCTCGTTATGCAAAAAGCACGCGGTCACAGCACGAAGCTGCTCCCACCGCTTGTAGGCGCGCGGTTTCAGGTACTATTTCACTCCCCTTCCGGGGTACTTTTCACCTTTCCCTCACGGTACTAGTCCGCTATCGGTCACCAAGGAGTACTTAGCCTTGGAGGGTGGTCCCCCCAGGTTCAGTCCGCGTTTCACGGGCGCGGACTTACTCAGGAACGTCTGACGGAAGACCATGCAGTTTCGTCTACGGGACGATTGCCCTCTTTGGTGCGTGGTTCCACACGCTTCGACTACCACATGATTTTGTAACTTCCGCCGGGCCGGACACGACCCGGAACAAACGCCCTACAACCCCCAACAGACAACGCATGTCCGCTTACATCTGCCGGGTTTGGGCTGATCCCTTTTCGCTCGCCACTACTCAGGGAGTCTCTTTTGATTTTCTTTCCTCGGGGTACTGAGATGTTTCACTTCCCCCGCTTGTCTTCGACCGGTCTATGTGTTCAACCGGTGATAACGCCGCATTACCAGCGCTGGGTTTCCCCATTCGGGAATCCACGGGTCATAGGCCATTCAGCGCCTAACCGTGGCTTATCGCAGCCGTTCACGCCCTTCATCGACTCTTGGTGCCAAGGCATCCACCATGCGCCCTTACTATCTTGACGGTGATCTGACCGATCTTGATCACTCCCCTTGCGAGGAAGCGGGCTCGATCGGTCCGGTGATACCCGTTTTTCAGCCGCCGCTTATCGATGGCGGCTGATGTGGCTTCTGTGCAGTTTTCAAGGACCGTCGAGAGGCGTATACGCCGGCCGACGATGGGTTCATGCGGGCGCGCTCATTGCGCGACTGCCCCACCACCGGCGGACGCCGGTCTCTCAAAACTCAACAGCATGCTGGCATCGTTGCGGACTTGCCTCGCTCGACTCCAAGTAGTCAGGAGCCTTCGCGCTGCGCATCCATCCAGCCAGGTTCGGTCGACATGCTAGGCCCGAACACACAGTCACCATCAGGATCTCAAGGCTCTCAAGGAGCCACGGACCTGACGGCCGTTGCGCTCGGGGCACCTTAGTGCTCCCTAGAAAGGAGGTGATCCAGCCGCAGCTTCCGCTACGGCTACCTTGTTCACGTAGGCCCCCATGTCGCCATGGGGCGTGGACTATATCTTCATCCTCGTTGTCCGGAGCCGAACCGCGCTTCGAACAGACTTCGCTTCCTCGGGTGCCAAGAGCTAACCAATGTCGCAAAGGCTTCATGACCGGATGCCAAAACGTAGAACCGCCAGAGATTTGGATCTACTTGGCGACTCGGATTGTGGATCCGACCACAGTCAATACCTTCCAACATGAGCATCGTTCTTAGCTCATCTATATCGCCATGGTCCTTCTGAACGAACTGGAGATAGAACCTCGCGGATGGGTCGCGTGGCGTCCCACCCTCTGCATCGAAATAACCCCTCGCATATGCGAAGCGTTCCTCTTGCGTCGAGAACGTTGGTCGCTCCGCCAAAACTTCTGCGGAGGTCTCCAAGACCCAGAATGACCTGGACCTGCCCTCACGATAGCTCCATGAACGTTTTTCCAGTCCATCAAGCAACACCTTCAGAACAACCAGCCATCTGACGTCGGACTGCCCAAATCGGACCGTCTTGTGTCTCCCGCTGATCGTTGCGTCATGTGCTGCTCCATGGAGATAAGCCCGAGCACCAGAAGCACTGGTCTCGAGGAGCTCGGCGTGTAGTCTCTGAGGGGTCAACGAAACCGCTTGGTTGAGCGATTCCGCGACTTCCCTGCTGATTGTCCGCACCCTCACATTTTCACTGCTGCTCCGGACGGAAATTTCTTCCGCACATGAACAACGAGTAGTAAAGGGATACTCGGAGTTTCCAGCATACAGCCGAGTTTTTCACGCGTCGTTACCGACGCGGGTCGCAACTTGCTTACGACTTCACCCCAGTCACGAGCCCCACCTTCGACGGCTCCCTCCCTTGCGGGTTAGGCCACCGGCTTCGGGTGTTGCTCACTCCCGTGGTGTGACGGGCGGTGTGTACAAGGCCCGGGAACGTATTCACCGCGGCAATGCTGATCCGCGATTACTAGCAACTCCGCCTTCATGCAGGCGAGTTTCAGCCTGCAATCCGAACCGAGACGCACTTTAAGGGATTCGCTCCACCTCGCGGTATCGCAGCCCTCTGTATGCGCCAATGTAGCACGTGTGTAGCCCTGGACATAAGGGGCATGATGACTTGACGTCATCCCCACCTTCCTCCGGTTTGTCACCGGCAGTCTCGCATGAGTCCCCAACTAAATGCTGGCAACATGCGACGGGGGTTGCGCTCGTTGCGGGACTTAACCCAACATCTCACGACACGAGCTGACGACAGCCATGCACCACCTGTGAACCTGCCCCGAAGGGAAACTCTGTTTCCAGAGCGGTCAGGCACATGTCAAGCCCAGGTAAGGTTCTTCGCGTCGCGTCGAATTAAACCACATGCTCCGCTGCTTGTGCGGGCCCCCGTCAATTCCTTTGAGTTTTAGCCTTGCGGCCGTACTCCCCAGGCGGACAACTTAATGCGTTAGCTTCGACACGGGGGGAGTCGACACCCCCCACATCTAGTTGTCATCGTTTACAGCGTGGACTACCAGGGTATCTAATCCTGTTTGCTCCCCACGCTTTCGCGTCTCAGCGTCAGTCACGTCCCAGCGAGCTGCCTTCGCCATTGGTGTTCCTCCTGATATCTGCGCATTTCACCGCTACACCAGGAATTCCACTCGCCCCTTCCGGACTCTAGCCCGACAGTATCCACCGGCATTCCAGGGTTGAGCCCTGGACTTTCACAGCGGACTTGTCGGGCCGCCTACACGCTCTTTACGCCCAATAATTCCGGACAACGCTTGCACCCTACGTATTACCGCGGCTGCTGGCACGTAGTTAGCCGGTGCTTCTTGTGAAGGTACCGTCACCCCACGCGGCTATTCACCGATGAGGCTTCGTCCCAACTGAAAGGGGTTTACAACCCGAAAGCCTTCTTCCCCCACGCGGCGTTGCTGCGTCACGCTTTCGCGCATTGCGCAAGATTCCCCACTGCTGCCTCCCGTAGGAGTCTGGGCCGTGTCTCAGTCCCAGTGTGGCTGATCGTCCTCTCAGACCAGCTACCCATCGAAGCCTTGGTGAGCCGTTACCTCACCAACAAGCTAATGGGCCGCGGGCTCATCTCGATGCGGAGGCCGAAGCTTCCTTTCCCCTTGCGGGCACATCCGGTATTAGCCCGAGTTTCCTCGGGTTGTCCCGGTCATCAAGGCAGATAACCCACGTGTTACTCACCCGTTCGCGGCTCTGCCCCAGGGCAAGCCCTGGTTCGTCGCTCCACTTGCATGTGTTAAGCACGCCGCCAGCGTTCGTCCTGAGCCAGGATCAAACTCTCCGTGAAGTACTTCACACGAAAAGCTGTCATGGATGGTTGGGACCCATACACCGTGGTCCCGTCCATGACGGGGTACTTCTCTACTTGACTCTTTGCCGTCACCCGAGCGATGTAGATACACCGGCAAGCCGGTGCACCATACGACGTTGATCAGAGATCAGCGCCGCCCGGTGACGGGTCGAACCTGGACGCACACCACGATCGATTCTCGATCATAGGTGCGCATGCTGTTGAGTTTTCAAAGACCGTCGTAGCCTCTACTGAGAGGACTTCTCGTGAGAGGAGACCGTTCGACCCACGCCCTAAGGCGCCTGCGGGCCGACCGTACAGTATAGCGCTCTGCTCTGCACCGTGTTGGGAGCGTAACCTACCGCCTCGGTCGCAG
The DNA here is from genome assembly GCA_963849215.1 of uncultured Solirubrobacterales bacterium. Taxonomy (GTDB): domain Bacteria; phylum Actinomycetota; class Thermoleophilia; order Solirubrobacterales; family Solirubrobacteraceae; genus Palsa-744. Next base: position 2,116,871 of record CAWKGR010000003.1, on the reverse strand, counting down.
AGCCGAGTTGCTATGCCGATTTAGTATACGGCATCGCGCAGACAATCGCCAGCGGGGCCGCCATGGCTCGCCGCCGCTAGGAGCGTGCACAGCCCCAATCGACTCGGCCAACTCGGCCTGGAGTTGGGTTTACCCGGCGCGTAGCCTGCGGAAACGGCGCTTGCCAACGCGCAGCACCGCCCCGTCCAGGCGCTCTGGTGCTACATCGTGCTCGCCGGCGAGGAGCGACTGCTCGTCCAGCGACACTCCCCCCCCGTCGATCAAGCGGCGCGCCTCCGAGCGCGACATCCCAAACGCGTCGGCCATCACCCCCGGCAGATGCACCTCCCCGTCACCCGACTCGAACGCGAGCTCCTCGATCTGCTCGGGGACCCCGCGCTGCACGAACACGAGATCGAACTGGCGCTCCGCCTCCTTCGCCGCCTCGCCGGAGTGCAGCCACTCAACGATCGCCCGCGCCAGCGCCCGCTTGGCCTCGCGCGGCCCGAGATCGCCGTCTGGCTCGCGACCGAGCAGCAGTCGGTAGTACTCCCCCATCGCCTCGTCGGGGATGCTCATCGTCTTGCCGTACATCTCCTCGGGCGCGTCGGTGATCCCGATGTGGTTGCCCAACGACTTCGACATCTTCTTGTGCCCGTCGGTCCCCACCAGGATCGGCATAGTGAGGATCGACTGCTCGGGCTGCCCGTAGGCGCGCTGCACGTCGCGCCCCAGCAGCAGGTTGAACTTCTGGTCGGTGCCCCCCAGCTCAACATCCGCGCGCACCGCCACCGAGTCATATCCCTGCAGCAGCGGATACAGCAGCTCAAGCATCGAGATCGGCTCAGAAGCCTTCCAACGCTTGGCGAAGTCCTCTCGCTCCAGCAGCTGCGCGACGGTCGTGGTGCGCACCAGCCTAAGCAGATCCACCATCACCATGTCCAACCACTCGCCGTTGCGTCGCACCTCCAGGCGCTCCGGGCTCGCGTCGAGGATCTTCAGCGCCTGCGCCTGGAAGGTCGCGGCGTTGACCTCGATCTCCGCGTCGGAGAGCATCGGGCGCAACGTCGAGCGTCCCGAGGGATCGCCCACGCGCGCGGTGTAGTCGCCGATGATCAGCACCACCAGATGACCGGCATCCTGGAACTCGCGCAGCTTGCGCAACACCACCGCGTGGCCGAGGTGGATGTCGGGTGCGGTTGGATCGATCCCCAGCTTCACGCGCAGCGGGCGATCCCGCGCGGTGGCGGCTGCCAGCTTCTGCGCGAGTCCCCCCGCGGGCAGGCTGTCCACCGCGTTCGCGCTCAGCCGGGGCCCGTCATCTGCGTCGGGGCCGTCCCCCGCGTCGACCGACACGTGCTCGCCGCGCGCGAAACCGCTGACCACAGCGGCGCCGAGGTCGGCGTCCCCGGCGCTGACTTGGCGGGCATTCGGCATCGGACCCAATGCTAGACTCTCGCGTCCCGGTGGAGCTAGCCGCATCGTCTGCCGGCGGCAGGCCGCGCTTGAAGAGGCTTCGTTTCTTGCTGATCCTCTTCGCCGTCCTGCTGCTTGGCCTCATCTCCTTTGTGTTCGGCATGTTCGTTGCCGTCGCCTCCGACCTGCCATCGCTGACCCGGTTCTCACAGCTGAAGAACGCCCAGAGCTCGGTGTTGCTGGACGATCTCGGTCACCCCATCGGGGTGCTCAGCGAACAGAACCGGGTGATCGTCACGCCGCCTGAGATCCCCTCGATCGTCAAGGAGGCGGTGATCTCGATCGAGGACAAGCGCTTCAGGACCAACAGCGGGATCGACATCCGCGGGATCGCACGCGCGTTCGCCCAGGACGTCGCCCACAAAGGCGCCGTACAGGGCGCCTCTACGATCGAGCAGCAGTTCATCAAGAACGCGCTGCAGGCGCAGTCGCATCGTACGATCTTCGAGAAGCTGCGCGAGGCGGCGCTGGCCTACCAGCTCTCGCACAAGTGGTCGAAGGAAAAGATCATCACCGCGTACCTCAACACGATCTACTTCGGCAACGGCGCCTACGGGATCGAGTCGGCGGCGCAGACCTACTTCGGCTCAGCCCCGAACCACGTCGGCTGCGGCACCCCGGGGCACAAACTGTGCGTCGAAGAAGTCGAGCCCGCCGAAGCGGCGCTGCTGGCTGGGATCATCCAGGATCCCACCGCGTATGACCCGGCGAACCATCCAGTTGCGGCCAAAGAACGTCGGGATGTCGTGCTGGAGCAGATGCTCCAGCAGGGCTACATAGACAGGGCGGTCTACGAGCAGAGCGTCAACCAGTCGCTGCCGGTGCCGCAAGGCATCCAAACACCCCAGGAGCCGATGGTCGACGGGGTCAACGTCGGTTATTTCACTAGCTGGGTGCAACAGCAGGTGATCGAACGCTACGGCGCCCCACGCGTGTTTGACGGTGGGCTGCAAATCAAGACCACGCTCGACCTCGAAATGCAGCGCGCGGCCGAACAGGCCGTAGACGGCTACCTTCCCGGCCCAGAAGGCCCGACGGCGGCGCTGGTGGCGATCGAAAACTCGACCGGGGAGGTGCGCGCGATGGTGGGCGGGCGCGACTACGACAAGACCCCGTTCAACCTCGCCACTGAGGGCGAGCGCCAGCCGGGGTCCTCGTTCAAGGCGTTCGATCTCGCCGCGGCGCTGGAGCACGGGATCTCGCCCGACTCGGTGTGGCCCTCGCGCGAGAAGGAATTCCACGTGGTCGGCCCCGACGGCCCCGAAAAGTTCGTGGTGCACAACGACGAAGGCGCATACACCGGCGAGAACACGCTGACCGAGGCCACGGCGTTCTCGGACAACTCGATCTATGCGGAAGTGGGACTGAAGGTGGGCACCCCAAGGATCGCCGCGCTGGCGCACAGGATGGGCATCACCACCCCCATATCGACCAACGCGGCGATGACGATCGGTGGGTTGCACGTGGGTGTGACGCCGCTGGATATGGCCCACTCCTATGAGACGATCGCCCACGGCGGGCGGCGGGTGAGCGGCTCACTCGTCTCAGACCTGCAGCCGGTCGGCATCCAGGAAGTGAACGCCGGCGCGCACACGCTGCCCGACGGGCATCATCACGACATCGATCACGTGGTGAGCAAGCCTGTGCTGCCGCCTGAAATCGCCTCCACCGAGACCTCGGTGCTGGAGACCGTGCTGCAATACGGCACCGCCAAGTCGGCGGCCATCGGGCAGTTCGCGGCCGGGAAGACCGGCACGACCTCCAACTACGGCGACGCGTGGTTCGTGGGCTGGGACAGCAAGTACACGGTGGCCGTGTGGGTGGGCTACCCCAACAGCCTGGTGCCGATGACAACCGACTTCGCTGGCTCACCCGTTCTCGGCGGGACCTTCCCGGCGCTGATTTGGCACAACTTCATGCTCTCGGCGATCCAGGTCGAACACGAACGCGCCCAGCACGCGGCGGCGAGCACCCATACAAAAGAAGGCGCGAGCGAGGGCCCGATCGAAACGACCAGCGGGGAATCCACCCCGACCCCCGCCGGCGCCGGCCACGTGAACGGAACCAAGGAAACCCGGGGGACGGCACCCACGACGCACGGCAACGAAATCGGGGGAGGCGAACCGACGGGCGCCGCCCCCCACACCGAACAGACGCCGGCGGGGGCCACCCCAACTCCGGCAACCCCGGCCCCGGCGACTCCAGCGCCGCGCGCCCCGGCGCCGGCACCCTCAACCCCCGCGAGCGAACCGGCGCCGTCATCGAAGCCGAGTGGCGGAACCGGCGCAACAGGCGGGGTCAGCCCAGGCGGTTGAGCCACCGCGGGGACCGCCCGCCCGCGTAGCGGGTGAAGCTCATGGCCGCGGTGGCGCGCACAACCACTGCCGCGCAGAGGACCGACCAACTCAACCGGCGGGCCAGGGCCTCGACACGTTGGGATTGCCGGCGGCGCTAAAGCGCCAGCGCAACTCCACTGCCTTGGTGATGCCGATGCGCGTTCCAAGCACAACCCGGGGGCGCACCACACCGCGCTCAGCTGAACGGATCACGATGGGCCCGTCGAGCAGACTGGTGCCGTTCTCCGACAGCCCCACGCCGAGCGCCTGCGTGAGCTTGCCGGGCCCTGAGCAGAGGTCCCGCTCACGCACGTCCCCGCGGCGCATGCGCATCCGCTCGATCCCATCGAGCGGCTCGAGCGCGCGGATCAACACCGCGGCGCCGACGCCCACCGGCTCGCACACCGCGTTCAAAAGCGCGTGGATGCCGTAGGAGCAATACACGTACGCGAGGCCGGGCTCCTCGAAAAGCGTGCGTGTGCGCGGCGTGACGCCGACAAACGCGTGGCACGCGGGCTCGCTCTCGTGATAGGCCTCCGTCTCGACGATCATCCCCGAGACGCCTTCGTGCTCGACGACGCACCCGATCAGATCGCGCGCAACCTCGAGCACGGGACGCGCGTAGAACGCGGAGGACGGCAACCGGGGTCGGCGCGAGGAGGAAGGTCGCCTCGAGTCCGCGGCATGCCTCTCGGGTAGACCGTCAGCTGTCTTCACCTCGACGCCGCCCGGCCCCATCCCCATCTCAGACCACCGGCGCCTGCCCCAAGACCGCGCGGGCGCTTGCCAACTGCTCGCGCACGCGCGGCAGCGCTGTGCCGCCCATCGACACCTTCGATTCCAGCCACGAATCGCGAGCGAGCACCTTGTAGTACTCCCCTGCCTGCCCCACCGCATGGGGGGCGCCCTCGGGGGCGTCGCCTGCGCCCCCACGGGTGTCGAGCAGCTCGCTATGCGCGGCGAGCTCCTCGGGGGTGAGCTGAGAGCTGGCGCCCACTGTCGACGGCGACGCGCACAAGTCCCGCCACCACTCCGTGGGCCTCGCGGAACGGGAGCCCGCGCCGCACGAGCAGGTCGGCGACATCGGTGGCGGCGATCAGCTCGTCGCCGGCGGCCTGCGCCAGGCGCTCGCGGTTGAAAAGCACCCCCGAGACCATCCCGTGTGCGGCGGCAAGCGCGAGCTCCAAAGTGTCGGCCGCGTCGAACAGGTGCTCCTTATCCTCCTGCAGATCCTTGTTGTAGGTGAGTGGCAGCGCATGCAGCACGCCGTGCAACCCACCGAGATGCGCAACCACGCGCGGCGCCTTCGCACGCAGCAGCTCGGCGGCGTCGGGGTTCTTCTTCTGGGGCATGATCGAGGAGCCGGCGCTCCACGCGTCGGGGGAGCTCGCAGAAACCGAACTCGGTGCTCGACCACAACACGAGCTCTGCCCCGAGCCGTGAGAGGTGCGTGGCGCAGGTCGCGGCCGCGCTCAAGTAGTCGAGCGCGAAGTCGCGGTTGGACACGGCATCGATCGAGTTGGGCGCGGGCTCAGAGAAACCGAGCTCGCGTGCCACCAGCTCGCGGTCGGTGTCGAAGTTCACGCCCGCGAGCGCGCCCGCGCCGAGCGGCAAGCGCGCACACTGGGTCTCGGCGAACGCGAAGCGCTCGCGGTCGCGCGCGAGCATCCAGAAGTACGCGAGCAGGTGGTGGCTGAGATACACCGGTTGCGCGCGCTGCAGGTGGGTGTAGCCCGGCAGCGGCCAGTCGAGGTGCTGCTCGGCGCGCTCCAACAGAGCCCCCATCAGTCGCGTGATCGCCGCTTGGGCCGCTCGCGCGCGCTCGCGAGTGAAGAGGACCAGATCGGTCGCCACCTGGTCGTTGCGCGAGCGCGCGGTGTGCAGCTTCCCGCCAACCGGCCCCACGAGCTCGGTGAGACGGCGCTCGATCGCCATGTGGATGTCTTCATCGCCGTCGGCGACCTCGAAGCTGCCCTCCTGCAGCTCGTGCGCGACCAGCTCGAGCCCACCCAACAGGGCATCGAGGTCCTGCGTGGCGATGATCCCCCGCGCGGCTAGCATCGTCGCGTGCGCGCGCGAGGAGGCGATGTCCTGCGGCCACAACCGCCGGTCGAAGCCGACCGACGTGTTCATCCGCACGAAGTCGGGGTGTTGGGGCTCGTGGAAGCGCGACATCGAGGCGCCAGTCTATGGGCTCCTACGCCGGCACCGACACTTCGCGCCCTCCCCCGGCAGTCGAAGCCTCCAAAGCTCGTGATTCCCGTGGTGAGCCTCGAGTCGCGCGGCAGACTCCCGACCATGCCCCATCTATCCCGACCATACAAACCAGTGGAGAAGTCGGAAACAATCATTACCCTACTCGGCATCCCTGCCTGGCTCACACGTGACAAACCGAAGCAGAGATACAGCGAGCGCTTATGCCTGCAAAATCGACGAATTCAAGTCGCTCTACACGAGCGCAGGCGCTAAGCAGAGCGTGGAGGGCAACCGCCATCTTGACACGCCCGCACGATCACGATAGAGACCGCCGACCCCAGTCCCCGCAAACAAGACGCGCCGGAGCCAATCGGCCGTTGAGCTCGCTGCTAACCAATACCCCGTGCGATGACCAACAACAGCTCTACAAACGGCCCCGTCGGACCACCACGACGACACTCCTGATGCGAATCGTTGCATTCGTCCTAACTATAGGGCTGAGTCTGATAGCCGTTGCGATCGTCGCGACCGTTGCACGCTCTCCGATCACCGTAGCCGGGACGAATTCCGTCTCCGCGCGGGTCGTCGGCGAACTCGAGAAGGGCGATATCAGCAATTGCCAGCCAGCTGGAACGATTCCGCGAGGCACCTCGGCTATTCGCATCACGATTGAACCAATCGACGTCGGCCCGGAGGTGAGCGTCAAGGTACTCTCGGGCTCGCGCACGCTCACTAAAGGACAAACGCCAGCGGGGTGGGGATCGGCCCCTACCGTCACCGTACCGGTGAAACCTTTTGCAAGTCCGATCCATGGTGCGCGCATATGCACGACGATCGGCCGAGTAGTGCAACCCTACCGAATAAGTGGGGAGCTCAGACACTCGCACCCCTCAGAAGTCGAATTGCAGGCTCTCATCCTTCGAATGGAATACCTGCGACCAGGTCCAAGGTCTTGGCTCTCCCTCGCATCCTCGATCGCCTACCACATGGGTCTCGGCCGTGCCGCAAGCGGGACCTGGATCGCGTTCCTAGCGGTCTTGCTCATGCTGGCGGTCGTGGCGCTGGCCTCACGGCTCACGCTGGAGGAACTGTGATGAGCAAGCGCAGTCGAGGGAAGGGACCCCTGGCGTCCAACGAGTATTCCACGAAGACATCCCGCGTCCGGACACTAGAGCTCAAGACGCGGACGCGAAACATCCAGAGCCGAGTCAAGCGCGAGCGAGAGAGCAAATCGGCGGATCCCGGCCTTTATTTAAAGGCAGGTGGAATGCTTCGGCGTATCCCGCGGGCAGCTTGGATCTGTGCGCTAATCGCCTTTCTAAACGCGGCGAGCTGGTCGATCATTATGCCGCCCTTCGAGGTCCCCGACGAACCGTCTCATTTCGCATATACACAGCAACTGGTCGAGAGCCATCGACTGCCTACGTCGGGCGAAGGCGATTTTTCACCCGAAGAGGAGATTGCGCTGCACGATGTCCACCAGTATCAAGTCCATCTCGGCCCCGAAATTCATACTATCTCCACGGCCTCCGAACAGCAGCTCTTGCAGGAAGATCTTGCTAAGCATCTCTCCCGCCACGGAGGCGGAGGAGTCGGCGGAGCGTATGCCGATCCGCCGCTTTATTACATGATCCAGATAATTCCTTACGGTCTGGCGTCGGCGGGCACTATCCTCGATCAACTCGAGGCGATGCGCCTGCTGGGCGCTCTGATGGGAGCAATCACGGCCCTGTTCGTATTCCTCTTCGTTCGCGAGACGTTGCCCGGGATGCGTTGGGCGTGGACGGTGGGCGGCCTGAGCGTAGCGCTGGCACCGCTGCTCGGATTCATGTCCGGTGCGGTGAATCCAGACTCGATGCTGGCGACGGTGTCTGCCATTATCTTCTACTGTCTCGCCCGAGGATTTCGGCGCGGACTCACGCCGAGGCTCGCGATCGTGCTCGGCACGATGATCGCCGTCGGCTTTCTCACGAAGGTCAACTTCGTTGGATTGGCCCCCGGGGCGATCCTCGGAATGATCCTCCTTGGCGTCCAAGCTTTACGAACCGTAGGACGCGACGTCTATCGCTGGCTTGGACTCGCGCTGGCGATCGCGCTGGCTCCTGTCTGGGTTTACGTCCTCGCCAACCTGCTCTCCAATCATCCGGCGCTGGGAATTGTGTCCACCAGCTTGAAACTCGAGGCTATCAACGAATCGATACTCGCGAAGATCAGCTACATCTGGCAGCTCTATCTGCCGCGCCTGCCAGGGATGACGAACTACTTCCCCGGTCTCTCAACTATACGTCAGCTCTGGTTTGATAGATACGTCGGGTACTACGGCTGGCTCGACACCATATTCCCAACATGGGTCGATAACCTCGCGCTCCTGCCAGCCGGACTGATACTCGCGCTCTGCGCTCGTGCGCTTATCGGAACCCGCGCCACATTGAGAAGACGCTTCGCGGAGCTCGCCGTCTATGGCTCAATGGTCGCTGGGCTGTTGGTCCTGACCGGGCTAACCTCGTATCTCGACAGGGGCACCGAAGGCCTGTTCGCCGAGCCCCGCTACTTCATCATGTTGTTTCCCGTAGTAGGTGTCGGCCTAGCGCTTGCGGCACGCGGTGCCGGCAGGCGCTGGGGACCAGCGGTGGGCGCGGCGATCGTCCTGCTGTTCTTGGCGCATGACCTCTTCAGTCAGTTGACCGTCGTCGCACGCTACTACGGCTAGATCGCTGTGGGACTCGATGCTTGCTCCGCCGCCCCCTCGGTCTGGTCACCACTTGAGCATGTGCAGCACGAGGCGTCGGTAACGCTCCGCGCAAGGGTTAACCCAACGAGGCAGCCCGGTGTCGATCAGCTGGGTCTCCATGCCCGCCGAAAACGTGGACAAAACCCGATAGTCGGAAACAGTCCTAGTAGACTGGACATGTTTGCGCCAACATCGCAGCTGGTCCGCATGAGCCAGCAACGAGACCCACGCGCGCGCCTTCTCTGTAAGCCAACCCTCGGAAACTGCGCGGACAACGACGATCGCCTCGGTGGCGAGCAGGACCGGGGCGAGCAGGAGCAGAGTCGGCAACTGAAAGTTGCTCACTAGCGCCCAGGCGCGATTTCGCTCAAGATAGAACCACTTGTGGGCACCCTTCTCGAACTCGTAGTGATGCACCACCACCGCCTCCGGGCAGTAGCGTACTCGCCTGCCCGCAAGCCGCATGCGCCAGGCGAGATCTGTGTCGTCCACGTACATGAAGAAGTAAGGACACAACCCACCGGCCTCCAGGAACGCGTCGCGCCGAGTGAGCAATGCAGCGCCGGACACCGCCGCGGTGTCTCGAGGGGGTCCATGCTCGCGTGCCGATCCGTATCCACCCGACCACGAGACGCCGGCGATGTTGATGGGATTCTCACCCGCGTTGACTCGACCGTCAGGAAGGAGCACTTGGGCCCCGACGATGGCGACCTCGCCAGCGTCCACCGCATCCACCAACCGCTCCAGGCAGTCTCCCGCGGCGACGGCGTCGGGGTTCAGGAAGAACAGCCACTCGCCGCGGGCTTGTCCGGCGGCGAGGTTGGCGGCGCCCGTGTAGCCGAGGTTGGCTTCGGGATGCAAGACCCGAACGCTCGGCGGAAACTGACCGACTGCGAAGATGCGTGCGGCGGCCCCGTCGGGGTCGTTATCGACGACGAGCACCTCAACCGGCTGCAGCGACTGGTCGAGCAGACTCCGAACCGCCGTAACGCACGCGTCGGGATCTGCAAAGGACACGACGATGGCTGTGATCGTTGCGCTCACGGTGATCACGAAGTATGCGGGCAGTCCGTCCGCGAGGGCGGCTCCAGCGCCTTCGACTCGTCTCAGGTGACCACCCAGCGGGTGATCGCGTGAGTCAAAAGGCCTTATACCTGGCGGTCGTCCCCGCGTACAACGAGTCAGCAACGATCGTGTCCGTGCTCGAGGCGCTCCGCCGCGATGCGCCTGAGTTCGACACGCTCGTGATCGACGACGGCTCGACCGACGAAACGGATGTGCTCGCCTCGAGGGCCGGGGCCACTGTGCTCAAGTTGCCGTTCAACGTCGGCATCGGTGGGGCTGTGCAGACCGGCTTTGTGTACGCGCGTGAGCACGGCTATCGCTTCCTGGCTCAGGTTGACGGAGACGGACAACACGATTCAATAGAACTTGAGCGGCTCATCGAAACGATGGAGCAGGAGTCCGCCGACATGGTGTGTGGCTCTCGCTTCCTGACCGACGACCACCGCTACCCCGCGCCCATCAGCCGTCGCACCGGGATCCACATCTTTGCCTTCCTGCTCTCGCGAATCGTCGGGATGCATGTGAGCGATCCGACCTCGGGCTTTCGTCTGTACAACCACAAGGCGATCGAGCTCTTTGCACACCATTACCCCCACGACTACCCCGAGGTGGAGGCCGTGCTGATCCTCCATCGCCACCGCCTGCGCATGCGCGAGATACCCGTAAAGATGTACGCCCGCGGCGGTGGCATCTCCTCGATCAGCACCGGCAAGTCGGCCTATTACATGGTCAAGGTGCTGCTCGCGCTGTTCGTGGGGCTCGGACGCCGCCGTCCGATGATTGATCTCGGCGACCGTCCAGCGTGAGTAGCGGTAGTAACTAATTCAATATGCAGGCACGAATCCAACTGGTGACAATCGTCGGAGCCTCCGTGCTTCTGCTCACGGTGCTGGAGATGGTGCGACGCCGCCGCTTGATGGAGCGCTACGCGCTGCTGTGGTTGCTGTCGGCCACGGTCCTGCTCGCGCTCGCCATATGGAGCGGTGCGCTGACAAGGATAAGCCACGCGATCGGCGTCATCTATCCGCCCAACGCGCTGTTCTTCGTCGCGATCGGATTCATCCTGCTGTTGCTGTTGCACTTCTCCTCCGTCGCGTCGCGTCTCAGCGATCAGAGTGAGACGCTTGCGCAACGCCAGGCGCTACTCGACGAGCGACTGCGACGCCAGGAACAGCAGAGCGGCGATTCGGCAGTGGGCCTGGACGGCCGGCTGGACGATCCGGCGCGGGCTCCACCCACGACCCGGCAGCGAGCCTCTAATCGCTCGGGTGACCTCGCCACAGGACAGCCTGCAGAGCCAGCTCGACCCGCGCGGGCAAAGGCCGCCAGCCCCACCACCAACGATAGACAAGCCGCCCCGCCCCGCTGAGGCTCGACTCTGCTTGTAGTCGGCGCAACCCCGCATGCCCGTACAGCTCGGCATGCTTGCGACGAAGCTGACGGAAGCTTGCACGATAGCCCCGACGAGCCCCAAGAGATCTGGCTGGGCCGTGGCGTCGATAGAAGAGGGTAACCGCCTCCACGCGTCGTCCACGGCAACCACATTCGAGCGCGTGGAGCCAAAACTCCCAGTCCTCATAACCGGCGAACGCCGGGTCATAGCCACCCACAGTTTCGAACAGCTCCCGACGGATGAGTGCGGTAGAGCCAATACTGTGGCGGAACAGCAGTCGATACGGGTCATAAGGCGGCATCTTCATGACCCCCTCCCACGCCCCGAAGAAACACATGATTCCGTAGCTGAAGTCGAGCGCCGGCTCACTCATCAATGCGTCTCCCAAGAGCCGCAACGCATTGGGGGCGAGCTTGTCGTCGGCGTCGAGAATCAGCGCGTACGGCGTCCGAACTCGTCGCAGCGCGTTGTTGCGGGCTTCCGCGACACCTGCATTGGCCTGTCGCCAGACCTCCACCTGCGACGGCAATCCGTCGAGCTCAGCAAGTGTTAGAGCGTCAGTCGACCCGTCATCGATGACGATCACATGCGGCTCGCCACCAACTTGCTCGAGCACGCTTTGGACACTCTCAGCCAAGAATGAGCCGTAGTTGAAGCAAGTGATGACGACCGTGATCTCATCGTTCATGGATCTATGTGCAGCGCGCCGACGAAGCTGATCGTTGACCGGGAGTCGGACGCGATCCCAGCGCCTGCAGGATTCGCGCGACATGAGCATCCCAGCTGTGATTCCCGATCGCCTCCTCGAGGGCACCCTGGCCAATACGCACCCGCAGCGCATCGTCTTCGAGCAATCGCACAACCGCGTTTGCCGCCGCCGCAGCGTCACCCGGGGGGGTCAACAAGGCCGTGCGACCATCCTCCAGAACTTGGCCGAGCTGGTCGAGATCGGAAGCTACGATCGCGCGCCCTAGGCCCATGTATTCGAACAACTTGGTCGGGGAGCCGAAGAACGCGGTTCCATCGGGATTAGGCACGTGCGGAGATACGCACACCTCGCAACAGGCAAGCAACTCCACTGCCTCGGGATGCGAAACCACGCCGGTCAACCGGACCAGGTCTGACAGTCCCCGTCGCTCGATATCAGCGGCCACCTCAGCATGAAGCGGCCCGTCACCAATCAGCACCCAGCGAGCATCTCGACGGCACTCAGCGACCCGCTCGATCATCTCAGCCAGCAGCTTCACCCCGTGCCAAAGCCCGAACGTTCCGACGAAGCCAACAGTGGGCGCCTGCGGCAAATTCGCACGCGAGCGCCACCGAGCCGGCGGATCGGCTCGCGCGCTGGCCATCTCCCGTATATCAACACCATTCGGATTAACCAACACTCGATCACGATCGATCCCGTCTTCTACGAGTCGATCCTTGAGTGGCTGGGAGACGACGACGATCAGGGAGGCGTCTAGCAGGTTACGTCGCTCAAGCGCAGCCAGCACATTTGCCAGCCGCACTTGTCCGCTGCCCCAGTGACGCTCTGTCCAGATCTCCGAGCCGTTGAACTCTAGGACCAGCGGAACGCCCAGACGCCGCGCCAACTCTAGGCCGGCGTAGGAGCCGAGCGCATAGCGCTGGTAGACGAGATCGGCGCACGTGCGGGCTGCGCTGGACACCAGAGCCTGCGCATAGCCAACGAGAGTGAGCCAATGCACGAGTTGGAGTATGTGTTGCACCGGCACCGTCTCGCGATGTGCATCGTGCACGCCCTCGGGCCATTCGGGCGCAAAGACATTGACCTCCAGACCCGCGTTCGTGAGTCCGTTGATAACACCTGCTGTGTGGGTGGCTGCACCCCCAACTTGAGCCCCGAGCCAGCGTAGCGATGGCTCAGCTCGTAGATACGTCACCCGTCGAACCGTCGTCCTCGGACGCAGGGGTAGCGAGAACCGGCTCCCCGCCACCCTTCGTGCTCGCTGGTGCCAGCTCGCGCTGCGAGCGAGTTCAACCGGCAGCGCCCTCCCAAGTTGCGTAATGGCCTGTGCGCGCCTCGAGGCGCGGCCCGCTGTGGTCACACCGGAGGACGAGCGTATCTCGAAATGCCTCGCACGACTGAACGCTGCGAGAGCCAGCGCACCCGACTGAATACCGTTGAGCTGGCGATCGTCGCGAAGCACACACAGCTCCCCGAGCTGCGGATCTTGCAACAAGCGCCAAAGTCTTTTTGGCTCGCGAGCGATGCCCGCCAGCTCGCCAAGCGTAATGATCCGTTCATCGGGATTTGCCCTGAGAGTCGAACCATGGAACCTCAGATCGACCGTCAGTCGCATGACCAACATGAAATCATATGAGTATGAGAAGACTGCTGCTCGTGACTCACCGATCGATCGAGCAGGCAGGCGGGCCGGCCGCGCGCTGGCGGGCCTTCGCGCGCTATCTGCCAGAGCACGGCTGGGAGGTTGAAATCCTCAGCGCAACCGTGCGTACGAGTGCTTCGGAGTTCGACGCCGACGCATCGGGCGCGGTCGCGAGACGCGCAGCGACGATGTCGCGCATAGCTCGATTGTGCGAGCCCGCGTTCCGCCTCCTCGGTGCTCGCCCTGACTCTATGCCCCTTTCGATTCTGTGGGTCCCCCACGGCGCATTGCTACTGCGCCAACGAGTTAAACGTCGCGCTCCTCACGTTGTGCTGGCAACTGGACCGCCGGTGGCAGGACTGATAGCCGCACGCGTTGGCATCCCGGCTCGGATCCCGCTGGTACTGGAGCTGCGCGATCTCTGGGCTGGAAATCCCGCATTCGATGCTGGCGGTCGGCTGCTCTCGAGGGTGGAGGATTGGTTGCTGGAGGAGGCACAGCGCATAGTGGTCTGTACACCCGAGGCTGTTTCTGACTTGAGCCTGCGTCATCCGCGGCTTGCCGGACGCATCGCGGAGATCTCCAATGGATTCGACCCTGAGATAAGGTCAATCACTAAATATGGGCTAGACACGACCGCCCCGCCGACGGATCGATCGCGTCTGCCTCTCACTCTTCTGCACTCCGGTACGCTCACATCGGCACGCCCGATCGCACCGATCGTACGAGCGCTCGGCGACTCACGCGTCGCCGGGAGCTTCCGCCTGGTGTTGCATGGTTACCTCTCGCCCGCGTCTCAAACGGAAGTCGAGCGGGCCAGACGCGAGAGCGAAGTACCGATCGAAGTGCTCGCACCATCTCAATGGAGTGACGCGGTAGGTCGCATCGAAGCAGCAGACGCCGGACTGATCACCCAGGCCAGCGCCGCAGGCGACGAGACGGCGATCGCGAGCAAGATATACGAGTACCTGGCCCTCGAAAAGCCTGTGCTCTGCGTGACCGACGGCGGTGCCAGCGAGGCGCTCCTACGTCGTCTGGGAGCCGACGAGCTGTGCGCTCGCCTGGACACACCACAGACGATCGTCACGGCGTTGATGCGGTTGCGCGACGGAGCTGCCGCCTCGCCGTCGCGTGAGCGGCTAGAGCCCTACAGTCGTCGAGCGCTGGCAGGCCAGATGGCGGCACTACTCGAGGATGTCGCTCGTGGCAATTGCCGGATGCGACTGTGAACCGCGCTTCGCAGAGCTCTTCCCTACCTGGAAACCCGACGTCCACCGTCTGAGGACCAGTTTCTACCTACAGCGTCGTTGAGGAGCGCATTTGGCCCGCTCGCGAGGATATCCACGATCCTCTCCGCCGCGCGCCCGTCCCATAGTGGGGGCACCCGATGTGGGCGCTGGCGCACCTGGGTAAGGAGCCCTGGCGTCTCGCGAATACGGGTGGGCTCCAGCCCGATAAGCAGATTGGTGCCCATGCTCTCGGTGATCGGCCGCTCTGTGTTCTGCCGCAGGGTCAGGCAGGGCACACCCAGGAAAGTCGTCTCCTCCTGAATCCCGCCCGAATCGGTCAGAACCCCCGCGGCTTGAGAGATGAGGGCGAGGAACTGTAGATAGCCCATCGGCTTGAGCAGCTTCAGGCCAGGGGCTTCCGCCAGCGTTGGATCCTCGGAGACCAGCCGGGCGCCGGTGCGTGGATGCACGGGAAACACGACAGGCATCTGACTGGCGACTACACGAAGAGCTTCGGTCGCGACGCGCAGCAGCGGCCCGTCCACCAGCGCGGGGCGGTGGAGTGTGACGACCAGGTAAGAGCCTGCCGTCAGACCATGCCGGGCCGGAGCATCAAGCGCGTCGATTCGCTCATGCATGGCCACGAGCGTGTCGATCATCGTGTTTCCGACATAGTGGATCAGGCGCTCATCGCGGCCCTCGGCGAGCAGATGGTCCCGTGCCTCTGGGGAGTGTATGAAGAGCATCCCTGAGATCGCGTCTGTGAGGACACGGTTGATCTCCTCGGGCATCGTGCGATCAAAAGAGCGCAGACCTGCCTCTACGTGGGCGACAACCACACCGAGCTTGACTGCAACCACCGAGGCGGCCAGCGTCGAGTTTACATCGCCTGGAACGAGCACTACATCGGGGTGCTCCGCCAACAGCACAGGCTCGAGGCGCTCCATGACACGGGCCGTCTGCTGCGCATGTGTGCCCGATCCCACTTCCAGGCGATAGTCCGGCTCGCCGACACCAAGCTCCTCCAGGAAGATCTCCGACATTTCAGCGTCGTAGTGCTGACCGGTGTGTACTAGCGTATGTCCGAACTCTTCGCTTCTTTGCTTCAGGGCGCGGACGACCGGAGCAACCTTCATGAAATTGGGTCGCGTGCCGATTACAGAGAGGATCTTTAGCTTTTTGGTCACGAGCATGGGATCATAGGAGAGCACCCAACTTTTCGGTAAACAACAATAAGCCTGGTGACCCGTGCTCCCTGCCTCAGCCCGCGCCCATCCATGAAGCAGGTAGTGCTACGGAACGGTCAGCCATTGGTTGCTGACATTCCGACGCCCTCACCACAGCCAGGAAAGGTGCTTGTGGCCAACGCGGCGTCGGTGATTTCCAGTGGAACCGAGCGGGCGGCCATTTCCAACGGCGGCGGATCGCTGCCAATGCGGGCGGTGCGGAACCCCGAGCTAGTGTCTCTCACCCTTCGCCATGCACGCGAGCACGGCATCCGGGAGACGGTCGGGCGCGTGCGAAACGCCGTCTCCGATGACACGGCGCTGGGCTATGCCTCAGCCGGCCTGGTACTCGATACCGGCGGGCTCGGCGACTTCGTAGTCGGACAACCGGTGGCGTGTGCCGGCGCCGGTCAGGCAAACCACGCCGAGGTGGTGTCAGTTCCCGGCAACCTGGTCGCGTCTGTCCCGCACGGTGTGACGTTGCGCGACGCCGCGTTTACGACGCTTGGCGCGATCGCTATGCAGGGTGTGCGCCGCGCCGATCCCTCGCTGGGGGAGCGCGTCGTAGTTGTGGGGCTGGGACTGTTGGGGCTTCTCACGATCCAGATTCTGCGGGCGGCGGGGTGCATGGTGATTGGCGTAGAGCCAGACCCGACCCGCCGCGAGCTCGGCGTCAAGCTCGGAGCCGAACAGGCGCTCTCCCCGCAGGATGCGGTTACTCGCGTACGCGTTTGGACTGAGGGAGTGGGGGCGGACACCGCGATCATCACCGCCGCCGCCACGTCGAGCGCGATCGTCAACGACGCGGTGGCGATGGTCCGCCGCAAGGGTCGTGTGGTTCCGCTGGGAGACATTGGCCTGGCGCTCGAGCGCGACGCGCTTTACCAGCGCGAGGCCGACGTGTTGATCTCGACCTCCTATGGGCCGGGACGCTACGACCCGATCTACGAGGAGGCCGGCGTCGACTATCCGCTTGCATATGTGAGATGGACCGAGAACCGCAATATGGCGGAGTTCCTGCGACTGCTTGCACAGGGACTGGTAACGGTCGAGCCGTTGATAGGGCTGGACCTCCCGGTAGAGCAGGCGTCTAGCGCGTATGAGGCGCTGCGCTCGCAGCCGCCACCGCTCGCGGTCGTGCTGCGCTACGCCGGTGGCATCGAGCGTGCTGGCTCTCAGGTAGAGATGGTCAAGGTGCTCCCTACGCGCCGCCGCGGGAGCTCTGGTGGCTCACGCCTGGTCCGGGTTGGCGTGGTGGGGCCTGGCTCGTTCGTGCGTGGCGTGCATCTGCCCAACTTGCGCGCGGACGGCTGTGCACCGATCGTGGCGGTTGCGGCGCGGCATGGGATGCTCGCCACAGACGTAGCCAGAGAGGCGGGCGGCGATGTCGAGACCTCAACTGACTGGCGTCGGGTTGTGGAGCATCCAGAGGTCGATCTCGTCCTCATCGGCACGCGTCATGACTCGCATGCGACTATCGCCGCGGCCGCGCTGCGCGCCGGCAAGACCGTCTTTGTCGAGAAGCCGCTCGGGCTGACACGAGAGCAGATCGACGAGGTGTGGGAGAGCGGTGGTGGAGACGCCGCGCCACTGGTTATCGGCTTCAACCGGCCGCTCGCCCCCCTTTCGCAACGCCTGCACGATGAGTTGATGGAGGTGAGCCGGCCGCTTCAGGTGATCATCCGTGTGAATGCGCCGCTCCCCGCGGAGCACTGGCTCAACGATCCCATCCAGGGGGGCGGTCGCATCCTGGGCGAGGCCTGTCATTTCCTCGACTACGCCAACTGGTTGTGCGGTGTGCCGCTGGCCGTGAGCGGTGCCGCCGTCCGTGAGTCTGGAAGTGTCCGAACGGTACAAAGCGCAAGTATCACGGTGCGCTACGAAACGGGATCGGTGGCCACAGTGCACTATTCGGGACTGGGCCCGGCGACGCTCGCCAAGGAGCGCATCGAAGTCCTGAGCGGTGGCTGCGGCTGGGTTATCGATGACTTCCAGCGCCTGATCTCCTTCAACGCCGACGGCTCACGCGTGGTGGAGAAGGGACAAGGCAACAAGGGGCATGCCGCGCTGATGGACAGCGTGCTTGCGGCCAACAGAGGGGAGGCTCCATTCGTGCCGGGGCTGCGTGCCGCATATGTGGCCCAGAGCGTCGCGCTCGGTGCCCTGGAGGCAATCGGCTCCGGCGCGACGCGTACCGTTGCACTCCCTGGTCACTGAGACCGTCCGCGACCCACCCGCCTGTCACAGATACAACGTGACTATATGCGGCGGGCCGCCACGTAGAAGCCGGCGGCCAGCGCAGGGAAGCGGCTGCCCATGCGAGCGTTCCAGCGCATGAACGGCTCTACGCCCGTTAGCAGAGCGTGGGTAAATTGCCCACAGCACATTACCGAGCCACGACTGGACTCGATGACAAAGCCCGCCGACTCGAGTGTCAATCGCAGCGATCGCAGCGTAAAGCGCCGGACATGCGGGGAGTGGGCCACCGTCGATGGATGGGCTGCGTCCACGTAGGCGCCCGTCATCCACCACCGGAGACGATGCAGGAGCCCCTGCACAGCTCCCAATTGGAAGAGCCAGCCGAGCGGCGTCCGCTCCAAAAGCAGAGCCTCGAGCTCGAACCATCCGTAGCCATTTGGAGTTGTCACCAACAGCAGCCCACCAGCACGCAACCGTTCATGAATCAGAGCGAGCGCCTCGCGAAGGGCATCGTCTTTGAGGTGCTCAAGTATCTCAGAGGCGATCAGGACGTCCAGTGGGCCCTCTACGTCACGTAGGTCGACTGCCAGCAGAGCATCTGCAGGCTGTCTCGCCGCCGCCAGGATCTCACGGCCGCGAGCGATGCTGACCTCGTCGATATCCACACCGCGAACATCGTAGCCCCACGCCCTCAGCGGGAGCGTGAGCATGTAGCCGGTGCCGCAACCGAACTCCACCGCTCGGTCTGCCGGACTCAACCATTCACGAATCCAGTGCAGCCGCTTGACGTGTCCGTAGACGTTCTCTCGTGGGAGCGGGACGCTCCCAGCCCATGATCCGCGGAGCTCACTCATGAGAAGCGTGCGTTAGGCGCTCATGCATATCGCTGCCTAGTCGTGAGGATCTATTGGGGGACGCTGCCCAACACCGACTACGTACCAGCCTCCAATGCGACCGATCCGTTCGCGCGCACTCACGCTATCCAGTAGGGATGTATGGTGCGCGATCCAGGCACTGATCGGGGTATCCCCGATATCGAACCCACGAACGCACGTGTGCACCGCCACCAGGCCTGCATCGAGGAGCATCCGCCGCAACTGTCGCGGGCTGTAGACCCGAACCAGCGGGCGAGCGTCGATCGATGTGCGCTCGACTCCGTGCGCCAGCACTCCCCCCATCGACCCCTCCTTCAGCAATCCGCGTTGGAGGACACCCCTCATGGCGACCTGCGAGAGCCAATAGTGAAAAGACTGCTTATTGTAGACAATCACGCGCGCCAATCCCCCGGGACGCAGCACCCGGCAGATCTCATGCAGGGCGCCAGCCATATCAGGTGTGTGGTGCAGAACGCCATTGCTAGAGACGACATCGAAGCTTGCATCGTCGAACCGAAGATGCTCGGCATCTCCCTGCATCACAGTGGCTGTCAATCCCAAAGATGCAACGTGCCTCCCAGCAAGCTCCACATGACGAGGGGTGAGGTCCACCCCGGTCACCCGAGCACCGACGCGGGCATACTCGACCAGGTCGATCCCCTGACCACATCCCACGTCCAAGACATCTAAACTGGCCGTCGACTCGTACGCGAGAGCCTCAGCGAGCCATGGGGCGTAGATACGGCGGCCGACCAGCAACTGCCCGATCGCCTCAGCGGTCCCCGGCAGCGCGGCGATATCCGGCCCGCACGGGTCGGCCGTCCACTGACGCACGGTCTCGCGCTTGACGTCCTCGTCAGTGGCAAGCATGGCCATCATGCCGATAAGACACGGCGCGATCGGATCGTCTTACGATTTCGCTTCTCCGGAAATGTCGCCTCATTCGTACTAGGATGGCACTCCTCGCCCCAACGCGATTCAACGAGCGATTCGACACCGGCGGGGCAGCGGGGACAGATGCCGCAGCATAGCCACCGAGCGCGTCCTGGACGACTATCACGGGCTCGAGGTAGTCGGAGACATTTCTCCCGATGTCAGCCCTAAAGCGTTGCATTTCGAGCGAGGGCATCTAACTTTGCCTTATTCAAACTAGTCCAAGAATTCGTTATAGCCGGCCCTCATCGCGGTGCTTCTCTTCGGCGCAATACGCGCAGATCGCAACCGCCGTATCGCAGATCGCAACCGCCGTATAATGCGTCTGTCGCTAGATCAACTCCGGTCGCAGGACAGAGTCACTCACAGCTCGCCCGACCCCGTCTCGCTCTCGCTCGCGCAAGGCCTCAAAACGCCGAGCGCGACGACGTTGATGCTGCTATGGGGCTTGACCGTCGCGCTTCTCGGTGGACTCTTGTTGCTCGCGGTAGCACCCGCCGATTGGCCGACCTTCGGATTTCGGATAACGGATCTCGATAACGAGATGACCGTCATCAGAGAAGGCGGCCAGCTGTTTTTCGCTCGGCACGGAGCTCGGGGTTCGCTCTACCTGGTGGGAACTAACGACGACGAGGGTATCTACGTCTTCGTGCCACTCCTCACTCGACTCTTTGGATTGGCTAGCCCACTGTCGATGTTCCGCTACGCATACGTATTTTTTTGGAGCCTCGCATTGGCCGCCTACCCGCTGGCGTTCTACAGGCTCACACGCTCAACGCTAGCGGGGATCGCGGCTCCTTTGGCATTGTTCGTGTGTGTCCTGTCAATGGGCTTCAACAACCTATACTGGATTCCCGCTTGGGCAGCGCTCGCACTGCTTCCCATCATCTTTCTCTTGGCACGGGATTGGCCGCGATTTGGCCTGGCGGCCCTGGTTGTCATATCGCTGATCGCGAGCTTGCTGTCGTCGATTCGCGGCGATTCCGGCCTGGGCATCGCCATAACCGCAGCCATCGTATTGCTTCTCCGGCGTATGCGTTGGTGGTTGGCGCTGGCCTCCCTCATCCTGCTCGCGGTTGCCTATATGGCAATCCCATTGTTCGTGCTGGATCCCCTAAACGCACATCGCGATAGTGAGATTCGCGGCACTCCACTCAGCCACGAACAGCTTAAATCTCACCCCCTATGGCATACCTCCTATATCGGTCTTGGATACCTGCCCAACAACTATGGCATCTTTTACAGCGACGGAGTGGCTGCCGCCCGGGTGCAGCGCGAAGCCCCGGGTACCGTCTACCTGTCAAGACGTTATGCAAGCGTGCTAAAAAAAGCCTACTTCGATGTCGTGCAGGATCATCCTGTGGAGGTCGTCAAGCAGTATGCGGCAAAGGTGATTGTAACGATCGCCGATCTCATCCCATACCTGTCAATCGTGCTGCTCACGGCTCCCGCGATGCTGCTGCTGGGACCCGAGCGCAGGATCAGGCGAAGATGGCTCCTGTTGGCTCTCCCCACTGCCATCCTTGGATTTCTGCCGATGATGATCGCGATTCCTTCGGAGGGTTACGAGCAGGGCCTATACGGCGTCGTCGGCGTCGTCGGAATCGTTGGTATCTGTTGGCTGCTTGCTGAAGTCGAAGTCAGCGCTCATAAGCAGGGCGGTTTGCGTCGAATGCTAGCTATGCCGCCCACTTCTTGGTTGGGGGACCACAACCAGCTACGACGCAGCGTTTGTATCTCCTGTGTCGCCCTCGCCGCCTGCATCCCGGTGCTCGTCGGCGGACACTTCATCAGGCAAAGCGCCGACCGTTGGCAGCACGCCTACTCCGCTGTCCTAGTTGAATATCTATGGCCATAGCGAGGGACCACGACGCGGCTCCCACACGCACAAAACGCCGCAGGACGGCTTTGCCGCGCTCACCCCCGTCCTGCTCTGTCAAGGTGCCCCTCGCTGGGGCACATGGTACTCCCTCACCCCTGTCCCGCCCTGTAAAGGCGCTCCTCGCTGGGCACGTAGTACTCCTCAAGACTAGTAACTACCCTGGTGTACCAGCCCAGCAACTGTTGAACCCGTGGTGGCTGCGAAAGCACAGTCTCCTGGCCCAACGCGCGCGCATAATCGACCTGTTGCTTTATGAAAGAGCGAGTAAACATGTGGTTGATCGCGAGGCGATCATGGTCGGAACGATTCTGCCCTGCTGCGTGCCACAGGGTTGAGTCAAAGACGATCATCGCGCCTGCTGGGCACTCGATGGGAACGGCGGCGGCTTCGAGGTAGGAGTCGGTAGGAGGATCGATCTTCTGGTGTGTGCCGGGGACAACCAGCGTCCCCCCGTTTTGCTCCGTAAAGGCATCGAGGGTAATCATCGCATTGACCGACACCATGTAGCCGTTTAGAACTCGACGAAAATCCTGGTGAAAGGTATGCTGAAATACACTTGAGGACTCAGCTCTCCGTGGCGGAAGGACGAAGCCGTTTTGCAAATGAAGAATCGCGGTGTCTGACACCGTATTGTCGACAACGGCGAGCATCTCCGGCAACGTGAGGAGGTCCAGAAAGAGCTGATTATAGCGACAGGCGAGTCGCAAGACTCCAACCTCTCCCGCCCTGTCCAGCCGCTCCTGTCCGACCTCGCCGACTATGCCCACCTGCGCTTCGTACATTGCGCGACGAGTCCGCTGAAGGAGCTCCTGTGTAAGCACATCGGTAACAATCGCAAACCCCGTATGACGAAGCGCTTCCAGAACCTTTGACAACCAGTCGGAGTCGGTCTTTGCGCAGACGGTAAGTGTCGATTTGCCAATCATCAGATCCTCCGCAGATCCCAGCTCTTCTTGGTGTGAGCCGGCGTCGCGCTAGCGCCGAGAACCGTACCTTCCTCTTGGTCTGCCAGAACCACCGCTCCCGCGCCCACCACGCAACGCGGCCCCACGGTGATGCCATCGCGAAACGTAGCGTTCACACCAACGAAGCAATCTTCACCGATCGTAACGTGACCCGAGATTACAGCGTGCGATGCGATGAAGCAGTGATCCTCGATGCGACTGTGATGTCCAATGTGATTGCCGCTCCAAAGCACTACGTTATCGCCTATCTCGACAAATGGTTGGATTACGTTCGCCTCGAACACAAAGGTGTTCTCCCCAATCTTACAATCTGTCATCGACATCGCTTGAGAGCTGACGTAGGTAACAAACTCATAGCCAAGTTGCTTGCAGCGTTCGTAGATGGCACGGCGTAGTCGGTTGACCCCCTGATAGCCGGTCGCGACGAGCAAATCGACCCGATCCGGCGGATAGCTCTCCAATAGATCCTCGAACGGTACGAGCGGGAAACCTCCAAAGCTGTCTGTGTCCGCGTACTCCCCGTCGACCGTGTAGGCCAACAGCTCACGCGGACTGTCACGGGCTAGGTAAACTGCCGCCACCCGAGCAAACGAGCCCGCGCCAAAGATCACAACTGGCTTATCGCTCACGTCTTCCTCCTAACATGTATTGGGGTGCATCATCGCCCACGTTAAACAACAGATCGAGAGCGCTCACATGATGATCAAATGGTGGATATAGCTGTGGATACACCGGATAATCCTCATAGTTCATCCACTCAACCGCGATCCCAGACATCTGAAAACTGTCCTCGTCAAGATACGCGCGGGCAGACGGCCCCGATATGTAACGGCTGGCCTTTGCCGCCTTACAAACGTCTACCAGCCTATCCGTCTTGCTGCCATTGGCGTGATAGTCGCTAGAGAAACTGATATGAGTTAAAATACCCAGCAAGTCCCGCAGAGCTTCGAGAAAGCGGCGGTTGATCTGGGACAGATACACATGACTTGTGTCTAGGTACAGCTCTTCCAAAGCAGAGCAGTAATGCCCAAAGAATGGCGCCTTGCCGTACCATGCTTTCAAGGTGGACCAGTGCCGTGATGCCCAATCAGAGTCGCTGATCGTGGTTTCATCGATCCGTTGGTGGTAGCGTCCCTTTACGTGTACGGGGATCGTAAGCCAACGTACTCCGCCCGGAGACTTCAACCTATTACGGTTGCGCCAGTCACGTCTAGTGTACTGGATGTCGTCGTATAGTATGAACTCATCGACCATGCTCATCAGATCGAAATAGCCCTTCCAAGGAATGTAGTTCGACTGGACGATGGCCACCAGCTTCTCAGAGGCTCCCAGCTTCTCAGAGGCTCCACCAAATGACGTAATGACCGGATCAGCATGCGAAATTGATTGGTCCATCGACATTTGAGGTCAACTGCCCATCCGATTTGCCACGATCATCAGCGACCCCCCCACAGGGAAATCTACCCCACGCATAATGATCGATCGCTCCAGATCCATCACACGCTCCAACATCGAGGTAAGACATCGAGGTTGAACCAGATCCCCATTGGGGTCCAAGAGGCGGCCGCTGTGTCTGGCTCTCACACGCGCGAACGCCATCGCGGGCAGCAACAGACTCACGAACGATGTGACGCGACGGACCACGAAGCCGGCGGCTGAGACCTTTGACACCAGTTCGATCCGGCGATAACGGCGCTTGTGCTCGCCGTAGTCATCGATCGGGCTCCACAACCGTGGATGCTGTGGGACGGTGAGAAGTATTCCTCCTCCGGGCCTGAGGGCTCTGCGCATCTCTTCGAGAACATCCTGGTCCTCGACGATATGCTCAAGAACGTCGAAGGCGCCTATCACGTCAAATTCTCGCTCATATGGAATATGGCGTGCGTCCAGCTGTAGGAAGTCAAGCTCTGGGAGGCGCCTGGATGCATGCCCAAGACCTCCCGCGTGCAGATCGCCGCCCGTCAGCCAAAGCTGTGGAAGGGCCTCTCGCACGCCCTCCAGCACGAAGCCGGTGCCACAGCCTATCTCCAGCAGGCTGTGAGCATCGGGAAAGTAGCGCTCCAACGCCCACACAATCAGTCGGTTGCGTGCACGAAACCAGAATGACCCGGACTCGAGCCGGGCCAGATCGTCAAAGGCGTCGGGGTCAAAGCCGTCCCTTCCAACCGGCGCGGCGAACCGCGTAGTCGAGCCCACCACCGTGGGAGCAAAGCCACAACGCGGACAGTCCCACGACGGGTCCTCAAAGCTCACGCCGCATTGCATGCATCTCTTCACAGTGTGGTACTCACGATGAGCCCTGCGATCACAAGGGTGACGCCCGCCACCTTGGCGCCGGTGATGCTCTCTCCAAAAAAGATCGCGCTGAGAAGCAGAACCATCGCAAAGGACAAGGCTGTGAACGGATAGGCTCGGCTGAGATCCAGCTTGGACAGGGCGCTCATCCATGCGAGAGCCGCCACGAAGCCTCCAGCAAGAGCGCTTAGCACCCAGGGGTCGAGCAGGAGATTCGTAAGGAACATCGCCTTGCCATGGAGGCTCGCGGGCACGTGCCCGTAGCGCAATACCCGCCACTTGACGATTATCTGCCCATAGATAGTGAACAATACGGTGATCGCGACATATACCCAAGCCATGGCTAGCTCGTCGTCTGCTGGATTGCATATCCGATTCCGCTACGGCCGTAGTCGTTGCCGTTGTAAAGTAGATATCTGATTCCGTCCAAGTCGAAAATTGCTGGGTATGCCACCATCTCAGAATCCCAGCCCGACGCCGAAGGCCCCAAGCCGGCCTGACTGTCGTCACGCTCCCAGTCGAGCCCATCGGAGGACTCTGCGTAACCCATCAGATAGCGCTCGCCGCGGGCCGCGAACCACATTCGGTAACGATCTTCGTCGCGTACCACGCACGGCCTGCTGATCGCGTACTCGCTCTCATTCATAAAATCCACGGCCACCTTTCCCTCCCGCCGCCAATGGATACCGTCGGTACTCTCCGCGTAGCGAAGATAATAATAATGGCGAGGCTGCCCATCAGACATCTGCCAGCCTGTACAGGATACGTACCACATGCGCCAGGTACCAGCCTCGCGGAGCACCCACGGCGACGCCGTCAAATATGGGTCCAGCTCATCGCGCTCGAGGATTGGCGCAGATGAGCAGCGCCGGAACTCGTGTTGCCCGGCCGGACGTATAGCAAGACCCGCGTAGAAATAGAACGGTACGCTGACGCCGCGGGTCCAACCGGTGTAATAGAGGTGTGTTGCGTCATCCCCCTCGACGACACATGACATACTCACCCCGCTATCGTCGAAGGCTCCCAACGCACCAGGACGGAGTATCGGCGTGGACTCGTAGGCTGTAACCTTCAGCGTTCCTGCGCCTGTCGCCTCGACACTGGCACGAGCTATGTGTGCACGGCCATAACTGTCGCGTGGAGAGTGGTAAAGGTCTATACGATGCTCGTCGAGCATCTCGATAGCCGGCAGCGCAGCATGAGAGTGCGCCCATGGCGGCCCTGTCGGCGTGGACATCAGCAATCCGCGCTTGGTCCACGCCGACACAGATGACTGATGTGTCAAATCTTGCACATTGACCTCCTAGACAATGTCGACCCTGGGATAGCTGAGCTTGTCCGGCGGCGAGCTGTCTTGCTTGTGATTGGACTCGGCACGTTCGGCGATACGATCTACGACAAATACTGGTCGCGCACGAGTTTGGTCGAACACCTTGCCAATATAGAGTCCGATGATCCCGGTGCTCAGAATGATAAAGCCGCCCATTACCACCACAGCCGTCACGATGCTGGTCCACCCGGGATAAACGCTTCCGAAGGCCCGAGCCGCAAGGAGGTAGACCGCGAGCAGGCCACCCATCCCGGCAAGACAGAAGCCGAGATACACGATCCAGCGCAATAGGATCGTCGTCTGGAAGAAAACGCCATCGAAAGCGTGCTCCAACAGTCGCGTCAGACTGTAGGAGCTGTGACCGCGGTAGCGAGGGGCAGGCTCGTAGTCGACAGATGCGGTATCGAACTTCAACCACGTAAGGATCATCATGTAGTGACGGTCCTGATCGCGAAGCTCGAGAAACGCGTTGACCGTCTTGCGAGATATGACGCTAAAGCTACCGTACTGACCGTCGATGTCGCTTTCGCTGAAAACACGAATCCCGCGAAAGTACAGGCGTCCTAGCGAGCGCCGCACGAAGCCAGTCGGCTTATGGGAGCGCCGACCAAACACAATGTCATGCCCTTCCAATGCCTTTGCATACATGAGCGAGAGCACCTCGGGGGGGTCCTGGAGGTCGCAGTCCATCACGGCGACCCATGCTCCGCGCGCATGATAAAGACCCGCCGTAATCGCCGCGTGCTGACCAAAATTACGACTAAGGAGAATGCCTCGCACTGAGCCATCGAGATTGGAGAGACGTTCAATCTCAGGCCACGAGCCGTCTTCGGACCGATCGTCGACAAGGATAATCTCATAGCTAGTCACCAGCCCGTCGAGGGTGTCGGTAAGCCGCTCGTGCAGGTGCGCCAGGCACGACTGACAACCATAGACTGGGACGACGACGCTGAGCACGGGATCGTGAGCCCTTTCATCGATCTGCCCACCCCAGCTGCGTCCGCTCTTCGGAGCTATCCCATCTATCGGCTGCATCGCCCGATCGTACCAGCAGCTCGAGCTCGTGCGTCATCGTGTCGCGGCCTGATTAGATCGCGTCCTCAGCCGACCCGGAATCCGCTTCGTTGAGCGAGTTCTGGCCGGCTCTTTCAGAAGTACCACGCTTTGCGCGTGGAAATTTTGGTCTTATTTGTTTCTGACTCGGGCTACGAGCTTGCCTGAAGCACGGGAGGCCGTATATGGGCCGTACAAGCCGAAGCCGCCCGGCGCCGGCGATTCGCCGACCGCGCCAGTCGGCCGACGCAGACGACCTTGTTCAAGCGGAATAGTTCGGCAAATGCTAACTTGCGGAACTAGATGGACTCTAAGACCTCGTTCAACAGACCGGAACCAGATGGACTCTGAGATTCCGTTCAACAGACTGGAGCCGGATGGACCCTAAGATCCCGTTCAACCGGCCGTATACCACGGGCGACGAGTTCGGCTATATCCAGGAGGCCATCGACAACCTGCACCTCTCGGGCAACGGCCCCTTTACTGAGCGCTGCTCGCAATGGATGGAGGAGCGGCTCGGATGCGGGCGGGCGCTGCTCACGTCCTCCTGCACCTCGGCGCTGGAGATGGCGACGCTCATGACCGATATCGGTCCGGGAGATGAGGTGATTATGCCGTCGTTCACGTTCCCCACAACCGCCAGCTCCGTGGCGTTGAGGGGGGCTGTTCCCGTCTTCGTGGATATTCGCGAGGACACGCTCAACCTCGACGAGCAACTGGTCGAGGAGGGGATCACGTCTCGCACACGCGCGATCATGCCGGTGCACTATGCCGGTGTCGCGTGCAGTTTGGACAAGCTTTCGCAGATCGCTGCCCGGCACGGGCTCGTCATGATCGAGGACGCGGCGCAGGGGCTCTCGGCTTCATATCGAGATCTTCCCCTTGGCACCATCGGCGATCTAGGATGCCTCAGCTTTCATGAGACTAAGAACCTGATGTGTGGCGAGGGCGGGGCGCTGCTTGTAAATCGGTCCGAGTGGATCGAGCGGGCTGAGATCCTTCAAGAGAAGGGGACCAACCGCAGTCAGTTTCTTCGTGGGCAGGTCGACAAGTACACATGGATCGACCTGGGCTCGTCGTTTCTTACCAGCGAGATCAATGCCGCTTTTCTGTGGGCACAAATCGGACACGTCGAGGAGATCCTGGAGCGTCGCACAACGATTTGGGAGACCTACCACGAGCGCCTGGCACCACTCGAAGCGAGTACTCAGCTACGCCGCCCGACAGTTCCGCCTGAGTGCGCCCACAATGCCCACATGTACTACATTCTTGTCAATGACAAAGACTGCCGTGAACGACTCATTCAGACGCTCGCCGCACAGAATATTCATGCTCTCTTTCACTATGCGCCACTCCACTCCTCCGTGGCAGGAGAACGCTTCGGCAGAGCGGCGGGCAAGCTACCAGTCACAGACCGCGCGAGTGAGACCCTCCTACGCCTACCGCTATGGGTGGATATGAGCCAGTCAGACGTGGATCGTGTGTGCCAGGCAGTCGAAGACGCGCTGCGCCCGGCTTCACGCCTGGCCCCTTTCCATCAGCCTCGCTTCGTCGCTCGAAGGCGAGCACAAAGACTCGCGACTCAACCCCGCGACCACCATCTGCGTTGAGCACAAGGCGAGTAGCGTGATGGGCGTCGCAGCACGATGCGCAGCAGCGAGCTCGTTCCGGCGACCGTCGGGCGCAGCGCCGACCAGCCACCGACGTCTCGGGCAAATAGACGCAGATGTAGGAGGAGCACCATCGCATACGCGACGCTGGAGGATATCGAGGCAACGTAGGTGCCGTGATGTGGAAGCAGGAAAACGTCGATCGCCAGATTGACCGCAAGCCCTGGGAGCCACACGAGCACAAGCTCCCGCGGCATACCCCGAGCGGCGAAGTGATAGGCGATCACGTTGAGCACACCGAGGCAGTACACACCTGGTAGCAACCACAGAAACAATGAGGTGGCGGGACGATAGGCCGCCCCGAACATCAGCGCGATCAAGGGCCCGGCGAGGGGTGCGGCCAGCGCGCAGACGGCCAGGTAGCCGACCGCGACGAGGTGAAACACGTTGAGGCTCATCTCGCGGTCCCCAGAACCCCTGGCGACACGCGCAAACAGGTTAATCGCGACCGACCCCGGCAGCAGGTAAAGAGCGTCGGCGAACGCCACGGCGATCGAGTACTGACCTGCCGAAGCCGCCCCCTGGATGCCGTTGACGAGCAGCAAGTCGATACGGATCAACATGTATGCGATCAGCGTGATGAGGTAAGCGCGCGCCCCGTAGCCGAGCATACGTCGGGCCAGCGCACCATCCGGGCGCCGCAACAGAGGACCGTGACGGCGCATGGTGCGCATGTAGAAGCCGAGCGCCGCCGCCTGTGGGCCGATCATCAATGCAAGGGCAAGCAGGACGTCGTCAGGAGCGAGCGGCAGGACGGTGAGGAGCAGTAGAACCGTGAGCAGCCCCGCCCCTACTTCAATTCCGTTGTAGAGCACTGTGCGCCCCTCGGCGAGCAGAATGCTCTGCAGGAACAGCGTCCCGAGCATGATCGGCACGGCAACCATGCCGACCGACAGCTCAAGCCAGCTGACGTCGAGGAGCACCCCCGGAGCCGCGATCTTGATTGCTATTCCGACGGCTACCATGACAGGTCCCAGAACGCCTGCGAACCACAGCGAGTTGCCCACTATGCGCGTTCTCAATTGTGGATCGCGGGCGGCAAAGTAGGGGTTCGCCGAGGCTATACCGAGCGTCCCGAGCTGAGCCAGAAGCGTCATCAGCGCATAGATCGACGCCAGTGACCCACGGCCGGCCGGTCCCAGCGAGCGAGCGACGATCACGGTCATCGCCGCGCCAAGCGCCAGCAAGCACAGCTTCGCCCCCAACATCAGCAACACGTCGCTGCGCAGCTCACGCTCGGCCGGGCGCTCGGAAGCCCCAGACACGGTAGAGCTCTCTGACATACCCGCGACGCTCATCCTCACCTCAGGCCGTCGTTTTAGATCTAACCGCGACGGCTGCACTGATCACCCTGTCGGCTCCCGTCGTTGCCTTGATGCGAAGTATTGCGGCATTCGGACTATGATGGCGATCCCGCACCGGCGCTGTCCAGCGATCATCCCAACCCCGAGTGTGGCGTTCCATGTGCGGTATCTGCGGAATCCTTGCCTTCAGCGATAGCTTCGCCTGCGACGAGCGAGTGGTCGTCGCCATGCGCGACACGATGACCCATCGCGGCCCGGACGACAGCGGCGCTTGGAGCTCGCCCGAGGGCCGCGCGGCGCTAGGTCATAGGCGTCTATCGATCGTCGATGTCTCTCACTACGGCCACCAGCCGATGAGCAACGAGGACGGCAGCGTATGGGTGGTGTTCAACGGCGAGATCTACAATCACACCAAGCTGCGCCTCGAGCTCGAGGCACGGGGGCATCGCTTTCGCTCTCGCTGTGACACCGAGACGATCGTCCACCTCTACGAGGATTACGGGGAGCGCTGCGTGGATCGACTGGACGGCATGTTCGCGATAGCGGTATGGGACGAACGCCGCCACGAGCTGTTCCTCGCGCGAGATCGGCTCGGAAAGAAGCCGCTGTACTTGACAAGGACCCCCGCGGGTCTGGCCTTCGCGTCGGAGATCAAGGCGCTGCTGCGTCATCCAGCGGTGGGGGCCGACCTGGATGTGCAGGCGTTCCACGACTATTTGACGTTCGTGTGCACCCCGGCACCATCCACCATGTTCGCTGGAATTAGCAAGCTGTTGCCGGCGGAACGAATGACGGTAACCGCGGATGGAGGCGTCCGCCGCGATATCTACTGGAGGCCGCTGTCGGAGCACATGAGCGACGAGCTCGCCGACTGTGGCGAGGAGGAGCTCGGTGCGCGGCTGCTGGAGCTGTTGCGCGCGTCGATCGCCAAGCGCATGATGAGCGACGTGCCCTTCGGGGTGTTTCTGTCAGGCGGTGTGGACAGCTCGACCAACGTCGCGCTCATGTCAGAGCTCATGTCCGAGCCGGTGAGAACTTTCTCGGTTGCCTTCCGTGAGCACGAGCGCTACAACGAGCTGGAGTACGCGCGCCAGGTCGCACGGCGATTTGCCACCGACCATCACGAGGTGCTGATCGACAGCGACGACCTTGTGTCGTTCCTGCCAGAGATGATCTATTACCAGGACGAGCCGATCGCCGACTGGGTGTGCGTGCCGCTCTACTACGTCTCAAAGCTGGCACGCGACTCCGGTACGATCGTCGTCCAGGTGGGCGAGGGCTCAGACGAGCTATTCCACGGCTATCAGAGCTACATCGACGCGGTAACTCGCCGCCGGCGCTATTGGGAGCCCTTCCAGCGTGTGCCTGCCCCCATGCGTGACTTGATCGCCAGCTCTGCGCTCGCGCTCGCGCGGCGCACAGGCCGGGGCGTGCTCCACGCCCAGTATGTGGCCGACGCAGCGAACGGCCTTATGCCGTTCTGGGGCGGAGCGATCTGCTACACAGGCGAGCTGAAGCGTCAAATCCTCGCCGCCAACGGCAACTGTCCCGACGCCTACCGCGTGGTGCAACGTTTGTGGGAACAAGCCGAGCGCGATCGCCCCGGCGCCGATTTGCTTCAGAAGATGACCTACCTGGAGCTCAAGCAGCGACTCGCCGAGCTGCTGCTCATGCGCGTGGACAAGATGACCATGGCGACCTCAGTCGAGGCGCGTGTGCCCTTTCTGGATCGCGAGCTGGTCGAATTCGCTATCGCCCTGCCCCAGAGGATGAAGGTCCGCGACGGGGTCGGCAAGTGGCTGCTCAAGCAGACCGTGGAGGGGCTGTTGCCCAGCGATATCGTCCACCGCCCCAAGCAAGGCTTTGGCGCTCCCGTGGCCGAGTGGTTTCGTGGCGACTTGGGCACACGTGCCCAGCGCGAGATCCGCAACTCATCGCTGGCGGGGCGAGGGCTGCTCGACTACGAGCGCATCGACGAGCTATGGGACGCGCACCGCCGTGGGCACATGGACTGGAGCTTTCAGCTGTGGAACCTCTACAACGTGAGCGCCTGGCACGACCACTGGGTGGGGTGAGGCCCGTGGGCGCGCCCGATCCGCGCAGCGGACACCGAAGCGCGTCGCGCCTGCGCACAGGCTGGGCGCAATGGCGCCGGCTCGGGGCGCGCGCCGGCACGGCGGCGGTCGTGAGCACCGCCGGCTTACCGACCCGCGACGCGCTACGCCGGGCGCAGCTGCGGGTCAGAGCGCCGCGTGTCAGCCCCCGCGCGCTCGCGCGCGCACTCGGCGCCGGCGGCCCGGTGGGAGCATTGCGCGAGCGCGCGCTGCCGGCGCTGCCGACGGTCCTCGCGTGGGAACGGGAGCTGGGGCAACTCGACGGCGACGCTCGCGCACGCGTGCTCGCGCACGCCGAGCAGATCCTCGCGCACCGCTTCGAGCTGCTCGGCTCCGGCGAGACCGCGCTCGGCCCCACGATCGACTGGCAGCGAGACTTCAAGTCCGGGCGGCGCTGGCCGGACTCGCACATCTCGCGGGTCCCGACGGTATTGGGCGGCGGCTCTGACATCAAGGTGTCGTGGGAGCTCGCGCGCTGCCAGCATCTACCGCTGCTGGCAGCGGCACATCGCCTCAGCGGGGACGCGCGCTACCTGGACGAGCTCGGCGCGCAGTTGAGCTCGTTCATCGCCGCCAACCCGGTCGAGCTCGGGGCACCATGGGCGTGCACCATGGATGTCGCGATCCGTGCCGCCAACTGGGTCGCGGCGCTGTGCATCGCGATGCCAGCGGCGGGCGAGGCGGAATGGGTGCGGCCGGTGCTTGCGAGCCTGCTGCTTCACTGCCGCTTCATCCGCACGCACCTCGAGTGGGGGGAGGTGCGCGGCAACCACTACCTGTCAGATGTGGTGGGCCTGCTGATCGCCGCCTCACCGTTCTCCGCGAGCGCTGAGGGCCGTGCGTGGGTGGACTTCGCCGCGCGTGAGCTCGAGCGCGAGATGGCCCACCAGGTGCGCTGCGACGGCTGCGATCACGAGGCCTCGATCCCCTATCACCGCCTAGTGTGCGAGTTGTTTGTGTGTGGCACGCAAGCGGCCGACGCGTTGTGTCCTGGGAGTTTGTCGGACGAGTATCGCGCGCGGTTGGAGCGGATGCTCGAGTTCGTCTCAGATTACACCCGTCCGGATGGCTTGGCGCCACAGATCGGCGATGCCGACGATGGGCGTTTCCTACCGTTGGGGGGATACAAAGCGGACCCTCGCGATCATCGCCATCTGTATGCACAGGCGGGACGACGCTGGGGTGAGAGGGCCGGGCACGTTGCCTACCCCGACGGGGGCTGGTACGTGCTGCGCCACGAGCGGCTGTGGGGGATTGTGCGTTGCGGGGATGTCGGGCTGGGAGGGATCGGCGCGCACGCTCACAACGATCAGTTGTCCTTCGAGCTTGCGTTCGGGGAGCAGCCGCTGGTGGTGGACCCCGGCTCCTACTTGTACACGCCCGATCCCGATGCGCGCAATGAGTTTCGCTCCACTAAGGCGCACAGCACGCTCGCGATCGGGGCGGCCGAGCAGAGTCGCCTGCGCTCGGACTACTTGTTCACGCTCCCCGAAGAGGCGTGCGCGCGCTGCGTGCGCTTTG
This sequence comes from uncultured Solirubrobacterales bacterium, assembly GCA_963849215.1. Lineage (GTDB taxonomy): Bacteria > Actinomycetota > Thermoleophilia > Solirubrobacterales > Solirubrobacteraceae > Palsa-744. The sequence continues at coordinate 2,082,748 of CAWKGR010000003.1, read as the reverse complement.
AGGCCGACGGTGCGCAGGCGCTCTTCGAAGGTGAGCATAGTGGCTTTCGCGAGCTCGGCCGCGCCGTGTGCCACCGCCGCGAGCTGCGCTTTGACGGACGGTTGGGGGTCGTGCGGATCATCGATACCGTCCTCGGCGCGCAGGGAGAGCAGCTGCTATGGGCATTTCCGCTCTCGCCGGGGCAGGCGACGGCACTCGGTTCGCGGGCGACCGCCACATACGGCAGCGTGGAGCTCGAGATCGAGGCTGACGGTGCGAAGTTGGAGCTCCACCGCGGCTGGCTGTCGCCCTCCTACGGGGTTCGTGTCACCGCGCCGGTCGTGCGTGCCCGGCGAATCGCTGAGTCCGACACGGACGTCACGCGCTTCACGCTGACAGTTCGCGCTCGTTAAGCCCCCACCGGCGCGGCGAGGTCCTCGAGCTCCAGCACCTCGAGCATGACGCGCAGGTCCCCATCCCCCACTCCTCCCCCGCGGCGCTCGGCCTCGAGCACCCATTCGAACAGCACGACGAACGCGAGCGGGGTGTCGAGATCGTCGGCGAGCGCATCGCGGAACGCTTCGACGTGGTGGTGCATGTCGGGAGGACTGGGTTGGTCGGGCGCCAACGTGCGTATCACGTCGCGCAGACGCTGGATGTGCCGTGAGCCGGTCTGCAACCCGATGGACGCGTCGCCGAGCGGCAGCGAGTAGTGGGTACCGAGCAGGTACATGGCGACCGCGGGGTGGCCGAACTCTTTGAGCGCGTCGGTCAGCGTGACCCGCTCGCCGCGCGGGAGGTGCTGCCATTCGCTGCCGTCACGGCCGCCGCCGAAGCAGATATTCACCCAGCGGTCGACATCCGAGCGTGGTACCTCGTGCAAGCTCATCTTGGGGTCGAGAGCCCCAGCCGAATCGGAAGCCTCGACCCGCTCGAGATCTTCGGAGAGCTCATACATGGTGTCCTCGTCATCGGGGGAATCGAACAGGAACTTGGTGCCGAAGCCTTCGCGCTGTAGGAAGCGCTCCAGAAAACTGAACAGCACGAGCGGGCGGGTGGACTCGACGTCGACAGTACCCTCGGAGCCGGTGGGCGAGGTGCGTACCTCAACCCTGATGGCGTCACCCGCGTTCACTGGCACGAGCTGGCCGCTGAGCGAGTCATACAGGCGTATCTCACGCACGGCGTAAGACTACAGGTCGATCATACGTCACTACCGAAAATTCTCTCACAACGCTCCTTCTCGAGAAATTGGTCAGTAGACCGGCGCCGGGACACACGTCATCTTCAGTTCAGGTCAGACGCATCCCGGCGCCGGTTAGCCTGGAGGGGCCGCCCTGCTTCCTATCAGGTCGGGCCACTCAAAGCAAGCAAAACGACAGAAGTGTTTCTCACTCGGAATCCCTGTCCAGCACAGTAAAAAATACGGTTCGTAGGGTGCTTGATGTTTCTCACTATTGGCTCCGCGTTCGGTATCCTGAGTTGAACTTCTTCGCTCGCTGATGACAACCAACCTATTTGACTATTTCGAGGAAGTAGATGATCGGGATGGTGCTCATGCGCCATGGGCCGCGCGTGCTCCGCGAATCCCGAACGGACGCTTTGACATTAAGCTCGTGCCACGCTCACCCAACTGGGAGCGCGACGCCGAGTCGCTGCGAGTCCTGGAGCAGGTGGAAGGCGAGCCATGGGTCAAGGCGCTGACGCGCCAGCCGGATGGCGTGGAGCTGTGTCTGACCGACGGCTGGATTGAGATCACCGGCGCGGCGCTCGAGGCCGGCGGAGGCGACGAAGCGGAGCTCGTGAATCTCGCTCGCGCGCAGCGCTACGCGATCCAGTTCTGGGATGCCAACGCGACCAAGGCGCTGCACGTTGGCCATCTGCGCAACCTGGCACTCGGAAACGCGCTGGCGGCCTCACTGGAACAGGCCGGCGGCGAGGTGGAGCGGCGCAGCGTCATCTCCGACGTGGGCCGCAGCATGGGCGAGGCGATGGCGGGCATCATCCGCAGCGGTCACCACACCTCGGCGTGGCCAGGCGACGATCAGAAGAGCGACCACTTCGTTGGCCTCTGCTACGCCGACTATGTTGCCGCGGGCGGTTTTGCCGAGGAGGGCATCGACGAGCGCGAAGACTCGCTCACACGTGAGCTGCGGATGCGCGACGACGCCGCCGACGAGCTGCTCAAACGCGTGATGCAGGGCGAGAGCGAGGCGCTGGAGCTGTGGTTCAAGACGCGCGCATGGGTGATATCCGGCCAGCGCAAGACGCTCGCGCGGCTTGGGGTGGCGTTTGACCGGGTGTTCTTCGAGTCGGACTTCTTGGAGGACGGCAACGAGCTGACCGAGCGAGGCTTGAGCGAAGGCAAGCTCGAGCGGCGCGTGGACGGCGTCGTGATCTATGACACCGGCGTTGAGCACCTCGAGGAAATGCCGCTGCTGCGCGCCGACGGCCAGACGACCCAGCACATGCGCGCGGTGTCCTACTGGATGGGCTCGCCCGACCTCGAGGGCGTGACCACGATCCAGATCACCGGCACCGAGTGGGTGGCCCACTCGACCTGCATCCGCAAGCTCATGACCGAGCTCACCCAGAGGGAGAACGGGACCGCCGCCCCCCACGGCGCCGGCAGGAGAGAAGAGGGAAGCGCCAATGGCGCTGTGAGCCGCGGCATCCACCCCACGCACGACATCTTCCACGGGATGGTGGCCCAACAGAAGCGCGCGGTGAGCTCCAGCGACGAGGGCGGCCTGTTGATCGATGACTTGATCGAGTGGATCGAGACGCGGATCGACTCCGACCCGCGGATGCGCGAGGTGCGCCGCGCGCACCCCACCCCCGAACGCATCCCTGCGCAGATCGCGCTCGGCTACTTCCTTCCGTACCCGATGACCCCGCGCGTGAACTTCGAGATGGGCAAGCTGCTAGTTGAGCGCGAGAGCCTTGGGTGGGATCTCGTGCGCGCACGAGCGCGCCATGGCGAATTGACCACCTCCCCCGGTCATCGGCCGGCTGAAGACCCCGACTACCGCAGCGCGGTGGTGCAGTCGGAGATCTACCGTCGCCACCTGCGTCTGGCCGTCGAGCGCTACGACGTGACTCCTCTGGCCCTGTACCTGCGCCACCTCGCGCGCTGGTACACCGAGCGTGAGCGCTCCAGCCACGTGGAGCGGGTGATCCACACCCTGCTTGACCGCAGTGCGCGCGGGCTGGGATTGGAGGCGGGGCGATGATGGCCAGCCACACCCATATCGGCTCACGCCTGCCTTGGCAGGCATGGATTGGATGGCAGTGGGCATGAGCACGCTGCTGGTCGACAACTACGACTCCTACACATACAACGTGTTCCATCTGCTGGCGGCCGTGAGTGGCGAGGAGCCAATCGTGGTGCACAACGACATGGTCTCCTGGCGCGCGCTGTCGCGCTGGGACTTCGACGCGATCGTGCTCTCCCCCGGCCCCGGGCGGCCCGACCGCTGGCACGACTTCGGGGTGTGCTCGGACATCCTGCGCTCCAGCGAGATCCCGGTGCTGGGCGTGTGCCTCGGCCACCAGGGCCTCGGGCACGTGCTGAAAGCAACGGTGACCTATGCGCCAACGGTGATGCACGGACGCCTCAGCAAGGTCCGCCACACCGGCACGGGCCTGTTCGAGGGGATCCCGCAGGACTTCAAAGTGGTGCGCTACCACTCACTCGCGGTGACCGGGTCCCTCGGCGATGAGGGTCGCGAGATCGCGTGGACCGGCGACGGTGTCGTGATGGGCATCGAACACGCCCACCGGCCGATGTGGGGTGTGCAGTTTCACCCGGAGTCGATCTGCACCGAATACGGGCACAAGCTGTTCGAGAACTTCTACGAGCTTGCGCGCACACGCCGCCGGCCGCGCGGCGCGCGCAAGCTGAACCGCCCGAGCGTGCCGCCCAGACGCTGTCGCAGACGTAGCGCGGCCGATTCCGGCGTGCGCCTGCTGGCGCGTACGATCGCGGGCGAGCCTTCCACCGAGCTGCTGTTCGAAGCACTCTTTGGGGCGTGCGAGCATGCGTTCTGGCTGGATAGCGGCGGCGCGCCCACGCCACTGGCCCAAGCCTCCTATATGGGCACCACCAGCGGCCCCAACCGCGTGGTGCTCGAATACGACGTGGAGCAGGGAATCGTGACGCGCCACGACGCCGCTGGGAGGGTTGAGGAGGAGGGGTCTATCTTCCAGGTGCTCGATCGCGAACTGGAGATCCGTGCGATCGAGCCGCCCTCACAACCGGCCCGCGGCCTGGTTGGAGGCTTCGTGGGCTATCTCGGCTACGAGTGCAAGGGCGACTGTGGCGCGAGCAACGCGCATCGCTCGGACGTGCCCGACGCGGTACAGATGTTCGCCAATCGTGTGATCGCCGTCGACCACGTCAAGCACGAGACGTGTGTGCTGGCAGTGGCCCGCGGGGAGGAGCCGGAGGCCGAGCGCTGGCTCGAGCAGGCGGAGCTGGCGGTGTGCCAGGTGCTCGAGGTAGACCCAGAGGCCGCGCAGAGCGAGACGTCAAGCCTCCAGAGTCAGGATCCCCCAGAGGAGCCTGTCGTCTTCCGCCCGGGTCGCGGTCGCGAGCAATACCTCGCCGATATCGCCCGCTGTCAGAGCGCGCTGTCGGCCGGGGAGTCCTATGAGGTGTGCCTGACCGATCAGATCCACACCGACGCGGCGCCGGACCCGTGGACGCTATATCGCGGGCTGCGCCGCTCAAATCCGGCACCGTTTGCCGCCTATCTGAAGCTCGGCGAGCTGGCAATCCTAAGCAGCTCCCCCGAGCGCTTCCTGTCAGTCGATCGCGACCGGACCGTGCAGGCGCGCCCGATCAAGGGCACCGCTCCGCGCTCAGCCGACCCGCTTCAGGACGAGGCGACGCGCGCCGAGCTGCAGAACGACGAAAAGACGTTCGCCGAGCACTTGATGATCGTGGATCTGCTGCGCAACGACCTTGGGCGCGTGTGCGAGGTGGACACGGTGCGCGTGCCGGAGCTGATGGTGATAGAGGGCTACACGACGGTGCACCAGATGATCTCCAACGTCACCGGGGTGCTCGATGGTGGGCGTACGCCGGTTGACTGCGTGCGCGCCTGCTTCCCGGGGGGCTCGATGACGGGCGCGCCAAAGCTGCGCACGATGGAGATCATCGACGACATCGAGCGCGAGGCGCGAGGTGTGTACTCGGGCGCGATCGGCTATTTCGGCGCCGACGGCGTGGTCGATCTGAGCATCGTGATCCGCACGATCGTGATTAGGCCCCGCCCACCCGGCAGGGGCGCCAAGACCACCACGATCGGCGCGGGCGGGGCGATCGTGATGCAGTCCGACCCCGCCGAGGAGTTCGAGGAGATCCTGTTGAAGGCGCGCGCGCCGATGGCCGCGATCGCGCGCGCGGTCACAGGCAGTGACTCCCCAGAGGCGTGGACAGTGGATCTCGAGCCGCGCCACGTCGAGCTAGCGGGGAGCGCCTCATGAAAGAGAGGACCCCAACCAATCCCAACACCCACGCTGAGCCGATGGCAAGCGACTGGAAGATCCGCACGGCGTCCCATCCCGACGCACTAGAGATCGCTGCCGGCATCGCCGAGCTGCTGATCGAGCTGGGCGGATCACCGGCGCCACCCGACCTACTGGCACAAGCCGCGCTCGCGCTGATCGACGACAGCGAGGCGGGCGCGATATTGGTGGCCGATCGCGATGGGCAAATCGTCGGCCTGCTGGGCGCCAGCTGGCCGCTTGCGATACGCACAACCGGCCGCTACGGGCTGATACAGGAGCTGTGGGTACACCCCGCCTGGCGCAGTCAGACGATCGGCGCCGACCTGCTTGTGGCCCTGTTCGATCTCGCGCGCGAGCGAGGCGTGACACGCTTGGAGGTGGGGCTGCCTGGCGAGCGCTTCCCCCACATCGGGGCCACCGAGGCGTTCTACCTCAACAACGGCTTCCAGGCGATCGGCACGCGCATGAGGCGACTGCTGTGAGCGCCGGGCTGGTGATGGTCGAGCAGCGTCAGAGCGAGTCGGGCGCAGACGACGCGCCGTGGATCCTCGACCGCAACGGTCACAAGATGCGCGGCCACGACGACCGCCGCCGCACCGCGGAGCTGCGCAGCGGGCTGACGCGCCATCCCAGCGTGAGCGCAACCGCCTCTGATGCCTCCGTCGAGGAGGTCGAGCGGATCCTCGAGGCGCTGCACGAGCGCGCGTATCTCGACGCGCTGCGCGGGGTCAGCTCGCAGGAGCCGACGATGATGCCCGAGTGGGCTCCCCCGGGCCTGCCGGCAGACAGCCCGGTGTGGGCGGGTGTCGTGGCCAGCGCATTTGAGGGAGTGCGCACCGCGGTCACCGCCGCCGAGCGGATCCTCGCCGGGGAGCGCTTCACATACGCGCTGTGCCGCCCCCCCGGTCACCACGCCGGGCCGGCATGGCTGGGGGGCTACTGCTACTTGAACACGGCCGCGGCCGCCGCCTACGCGCTGTGTGAGGGCGGCGTGAAGCCCGTGGTGATCCTCGACCTCGACTTTCACTTTCCCACCGGCACTTCGGCGATCGTGAAGCCCCACGAGCAGATCAGCCTGTGCTCGCTGCACGCCTCGATGATCGCGGAGGTGCCATGGCGGCGAGTGGAGCCCGGCGAGCGCGAGTGCTTCGTCGAGTTCATGGCAGCGCCCGATGCCGACACCTACCTATACGCGCTGAGCGATGTGATCGGGGCCCTCGCCGGCTCGCACACCGCACTGGTGCTGTCACTTGGCTATGACACGATCGCCAGCGACCCGCACGGCTCATGGGACCTCCCTCCCGCGATCTTCGAGCGGATCGGCAAGATCCTGGCGGACTGCGAGCTACCGGTGTGCGTCGTTCAGGAGGGCGGCTACTCGCTGGACGCGCTGGCCGAATGCAGTCACGCGTTTGTCTGCGGACTACTCGGAGGGAGCCTCATATGAGCGAGAACGGTCTCGGCCCATTTCGCAACCGCCTGGATCTCCTCGACGGTGAGATCGCGCGACTGCTCGGCGAGCGCTTTGAGGTGTGCCGTGAAGTTGCCCACCACAAGCGCGAGCACGACATCCCGATGATGCAGCCAGAGCGCGTGGCGGAGGTGCGCGAGCGCTACCTCGCTCGTGGCGCCGAGGTGAGTCTGCCCGCGGACTTCGTCGAGGCGCTGTTCGAGCTGCTGATCGAGGCGACCTGCAAGATGGAGGACGAGTTGATCGACGCGCCCGCTGGCACAGCGCAGGAGAGCGAGCGGTGATGCTCACTTCGAGCCTATGCACCAGCCGGGGCTCGAACCCGGATCTGCGGATTTTAAGTCCGCCCCTTTCACCGCTTAAGGTACTGGTGCTCGCTGACACGAACCGTCTATGTCGTGGTGCCCGCCGGGGGGGACGGCGGGCACCCACGACGGGTTGGTTGCGCGGGCGTACAGTATCATATTCTACGATGAGCCGCACCATTCGATTTTTGGCAAAATAGCCTTCGAGGAACACTGTGAGCCCAGTTTCGAACCCCCCCCTTCTCAAAGCTCAGCGCGAAAGCCTGCCCCCCGGGCCACGCATGCCGAGCACGCTCCAAGCCATCGCATGGGCACGGCGCCCGCTGCCGTTCCTGGAGCGCTGTCAGAAACATTTCGGTGACATCTTCACCATCCGCGTACGCCACTCCGGCACGTGGGTAATCCTCAGCGACCCGCAGGACGTAAAGCGCGTGTTCACCGCCGACCACGCGGTGCTGGGCGTTGGGGTGGCCAACTCGATCCTCGGGCCACTGCTGGGCCCGCGCTCGGTGATGCTGCTGGAGGAGCCAGAGCACGTGAGGCGGCGCAAGCTGATGCTGCCGCCGTTTCACGGCGAGCGCATGCAGGGGTACGGTGAGATGATCGCCGACGTCACCCGCCGTGAGGTCGCCACCTGGCCGATCGACGAGCCGCTTGAGCTGTGGCCACGAATGCAAGAGATAACGCTCGAGGCGATCATGCGCGTCGTGTTCGGGCCCGTGGAAACCGACAGCCTGCGGTTGCTGCGCGCACGTCTACGGAAGCTGACCAACTGGATGAACGATCCGCGACGCCTGACGCTGCTGGCCGCGGCCGGACCGAGCCGGTTCGCGGGCAACAGCAATTACCAGACAATGATGGGCCCAGTGGAGGATTCGGTGCTCGAGCAGGTGCGCCGACGCCAGCTGGAGCCCGACTGCACCGATGGCAGCGACATCGCCTCGATGCTGGCCGAGGCCCGCTACGAGGATGGATCGCCGATGAGCGAGCAGGACCTCCGCGACGAACTCGTCACGCTGCTCACCGACGGGCCGACATCGAGCCTGCTCTCATGGGCGTTCGAGCGCATCCTTCGCCATCCCGACAAGCTGGCGCGACTGCGCGCCGAGCCTCGATGCCGGCGAAGAGGACACCTACCTGGACGCGGTAGTCAAGGAGACGCTGCGTCTGTGCCCAGCAGCCCCGATCGTTGTGCGCAGGCTACTGGAGCCGATGGAGCTGGGGGGCTACACGATCCCAGCTGGTGTAACCGTCGCGCCCTGCGTGCACCTGATGCACAGGCGCACCGATATCTACCCGCGGCCGTTGAGCTTTTCTCCCGAGCGGTTTCTAGAGCCGGGCGGTGAGCGCGCGATCAACACGTACACGTGGATCCCGTTCGGCGGCGGCGTACGGCGCTGCCTGGCGGCGAGCTACGCGCAGCTCTTGATGAAACAGGTACTCGCGACCGTCATCGGCGACGTCGTTCTGCAGCCTGTCCAGCGACGCTCCGAGCGCCCCCGCAAGAGCGCGATCGCGTTCGTGCCACACCGGCACGCACTGGTCACGGCCGCGCCTCGAAATCATCACCCCAAGGCGCGTAGGCGTCCTCTTAGAGCACAGACCGTGGGAATTCCACTATGAGGCCGCCGCTAGCCCTGCTCGCGCTCGTCCTGCTCGCCCTATCCCTCAACGCGTGCGGCGACGCGAGCAAAGGCAGCTCCTCCGACTCCACGACGCAATCGGGCGCATTCTCGATAGACGGCGCAGCGACGTCGACCACGAACGTCCAGCGGGATAAGGACGGCGACAGAGACGACCCAACCAACAGTTTTTACGACAGTGACGATAACCCGATCCTGCACTACGGCCGCGCGGCGAGCCCGGCCGAAAAGCTGGAGATCGAAACGCTCGTCAAGCGCTACTACGCGGTTGCCCTCGCCGCCGACGGCTCAACCGGCTGCTCGCTGATGTCGGCGACAACCGCCGAATCGGTGGTGGAACTATACGGTGACGACTCCGCCGATCCCGCGCTGCATGGCAACACCTGCGCCGTGGTCCTGTCAAAGCTCTTCACACAACATCACCAGCAGCTCTCCGAAGAACTGCCCACGCTAAAAGTAACCAGTGTGCGCGTCGGGAACCACATCGGGTGGGCGCTGTTGAGCTCCGGCAGCCCGCAAATCCCCGGACGCATGCTCGTGTATCGCGAAGGCACGGCGGCTTGGAAGATCGGAGAGGTCTCTAGAAGTACCCTGTCCTGAGAATCGAAGCGCCCTGGAGAACCAAAGGCTCGATTGTTTCCAAAAGTAAGAAACATCGCTTGAAAAGAGAGTGCATCGCATTGTATAATAATTTGCTGCATTTTAGGGTAACCATGCCGGTCCCAAAATAGAAACACAGGGGAGGAAATCGATGTTTTCAACGATACGCACACGTATCACATACACGAACGTCGCGCTCACGCTCGCGCTCGTGCTGGCGATGAGCGGCGGGGCGTACGCTGCCGGAAAATACGTGATCACTTCAACCAAGCAAATCAGCCCGAAGGTCCTGAAAGCCCTCACGGGCAAGCCGGGGGCCGCAGGAAAGAGCGGAGCACAAGGGCCTACCGGTCCCACGGGGCCAAAAGGTGAAAACGGCGGGCCCGGCCCCGAAGGCAAAGCGGGCACTGTGGGTAACACCGGCCCGAACGGAGAAAGCGTCGTGATGAAAGCCGAGCCGAAGGGAACCCATTGCAAGGAAGGCGGCGCGAACTTCACGGTGAGCGGGAAAACCGAATACGCGTGCAACGGATCTCCTTGGACTGCCGGCGGAACACTTCCAAAAGGTGCGACTGAGAAGGGAATGTGGGCGGATAGCGGCTATGCTCCATCAGAAGCATTCATTGTGACGACAGGCGTGAGCTTCAACATTCCCCTCGCCGCGGCGCCCACGGCTCACTATATCGTCAACGAAAAGGAACTTACCGCCACCGGCAGTCAGACATCCACCGTCTGCACCGGGACGGCGGCAAATCCGACCGCGCCCGAAGGAGCCCTCTGCGTCTACGCCCAAATTGCTTCCGGTGGAGCGGCCTTCGGAAGCCCCTTCAGCGAAGACCTGCTTAAATGGAAGTGGGGAACGGCAGTGGCAGATGAGATCGACGAACCGCTCACGCCCAACACATCTCTGCCATTTGGATTCAGCGTCCTGGTCGTGGCGGGCGAAGCGGAATTCATCAACTACGCAGGGTCGTGGGCTGTAACCGGCTAAAGCCAAAAGATCGAATCAATCGATGGGAGCAAGTCGGTGTGCCACGCTCATGCGGTGTGGCACACCGGCTACGCCCAGGGAAAATGTCCTCGAGATGCCTCAACCAACCAATAGGTCAACAGGATCCCCGATATGAGGAGCTTCCGCGTCTTCGCATATTTGGCTGCAGCGCTGCTCAGCGTCACGATATGCGCCTGCGGCGGAGAGAGCAAATCGGACTCCACCTCAGCGGCACAAGCAAATGACTCGCGTGATGGGGCCACACTATACCGGCCCGCCATTCACGGCACCGTCGAACAGCACGACGGGGACCAGCATGTCGACGGCGATACCGAGAACGAAGGTATCATACCTCTCATCGCCCACGGCACTTATGACCGCGACGACATCCCGACTCTGTACTTTGGCCATGACGCGAGCCCAGCCGATCGCCGAGCCGTAGTGGGGCTCGTACGATCCTACTACACCGCGGTGGCCGCGGACAACGGTACCCGAGTGTGCTCATTGACCTCTCCGCTGATCTCCGAATCGCTCGTGGAAAAATCCGACCAATCGCAAGGAACACCCTCGCCGCAGGCCGAGACGTGTGCGACAGCCATGTCGAGGTTGCTCAAATCGCAACGTCATGGACGGCAGAGCCCCGACGGAGAGATGCATCATAAGGTAATTGAAGTGCGCGTCAACGGCAGGAAAGGACTGGCACTGATGGGCCGTGCAAGCAGGGTCGAAGCCAGCCTGATGGTGCTTCGCGAAGAAGGTGCCTGGAAGGTCGATACCTTGAGTGCGATGGGCATCACATAGATGAGACGATTCGTCACACTGCTGGTGACCGGGCTTGTGGCTGTCAATGTCGGCGCGTGCGGCCATGCGGGTCCGCATGCTCCTCCGTATATAAGGGGAGACTACGACATCGACGATGAAGGGGGCGTGGACTACGACGATCAATATGTCCGGACCTACGGACGTCAAGCGGCATCCACAGAAGAACACGAGGTCTCAGCGCTTGTCAAGAGCTACTACGAGGCTGCCGCGGCCGATGACGGCGCCCGTGCCTGCTCAATGATGGATCGCGGTCTCGCCGAGAGCTCTAACTTCGCAAAGCTCGTGCCGAAGGAATACGCGCCCGGAGCGGGAGCGTCGGTCTTCAGCGAAAAGGGGTGCGCGCAGGTCGCCTCGCTGATCTTCGAACCGAATCGCCAGCAGCTCGTGGGAGACGCGGCCACCGTCAAGCTGGCGAGCCTGCGGGTGGACGGAACACACGGTTTAGCGATATTGATCTTCACAACCACACCGGAACGCGTGATCTCCGTGCTGCAGGAACAAGGCGTCTGGAGGATCAACGGCTTCCTCGGGGTTCCGCTGCCGTAGCCAGAAGACCGTGTCGCCCGGTGTCCGCCGGACAGGGTCACCAACAGGCGCCCCAATCCGACGGACGAAATAGAACACACGAACAATAAAACGACAGACCCTATCATTCATTCATCTGTGTTCTTAGCCTTTCTAATTCACTGCCAATAGCCCACACATCCAAGCTACCTTCCCAGCCCAGTGCGAAGTCGGTAACCGTGCATGTACCCTGTTCTGATTCTCTAGTGTATTCGGCTAATACTGCCGTGGGATCACCATTTTCTTCATTTTTCATAAACGTACTAGTTCCAGTATTAGCCTCGCAGGTAGCCTCGCCTGTTAGGCCGGCTAACGTCTTGCACTTAACCTCGTAACCTGGTTCTTTACTGAATAGCTCTAACACATTAGCAGTCATTAATTCCAGTAACGTTGGCCATGGCAGGTTAACCGGGGCCACTTCCGCCTTTTCACCTGCTTTACAGTTAAGCACACTGGTATTATCGACTAGCACTTCACAGTTACTACTCCGGGTCAGTAAACGTCCGACGGTCCTGGTAGGTTTTGGTGTGTGAGGACTCGGGATGCGAGGCGGTTGGGGCAAGAGGCTCAGGAGGAGCTTCGTCGCCGTGCCGTGGCGTTGGTCGGCGAGGGTCGCTCCCAGACCGAGGTCGCGGGGTTGCTCGATGTCTCACGTCAGTCGGTGAGTGAGTGGACTCGCGCTCAGCGCCTTGGCGGGGATCAGGCGCTCGCGGCTGGTAAGCGTGGCCGGCGGCCTGGCGAGAAGACGGCGCTCACACCGTCTCAGCAGGCGCAGATCGCGAAAGCGATCCGGGAGAAGAACCCTGACCAGCTCAAGCTGCCGGGGTTTCTGTGGACGAGGGCGCTGGTGTGCGAGTTGATCGACCGGCGGTATGGGATCCGGGTCGCGGAGAAGACCGCGGGCCGGTACCTGCGGGCGTGGGGGTTCAGCCCGCAGAAGCCTGTCAAGGATCATCGAAATTCCCCAGATGTGATCACGGGAATTCCCCACCCTGGTTAAGGGGTCTTGAGTCCGTCGCGTAGCTTGTCGAGTCGGGCTTGGTGGTGGCGCATGCGGTAGCTGGGGCCGTTGATCTGGACGACCGCGGCGTGGTGCAGGAGCCGGTCGAGCATGGCCGCGGCGACGGTGGTGTCCTCGAAGATCTCACCCCAGCTGGTGATGTCCCTGTTTGTGGTCAGCACGATGCTGCCGTTCTGGTAGCGGCGGCTGATGACCTGAAAGAGGTGCGCTGCTGCCTCCCCGGCCATCGGCAGGTAGCCGAGCTCGTCGATCACGAGGAGCTGAGGGCCGTTCCAGAAGCGCATGGTGTGCTGCCAGCGGCCTTGGCGGGCGGCCTTGGCGGTCCTGTCGATCAGGTCCGCGGCGGTCGTGTAGTAGGCGCGGTAGCCGGCGTGCACGGCCTTCAGCGCGAGCGCGACCGCGAGCGTTGTCTTGCCAACACCGGGCGGCCCGATGAACAGCACGTTGGCTTTCTCGGCGACGAACCGCGTGGTCGCGAGCTCTTCGATCAATCGCCGGTCCAGCGTCGGCTGGGCGTCGAAGTCGAACTCCTCGAGCGTCTTCTGCGATGGGAGACCGGCGAGTCGCAGACGGCTTGCTAGCGCTCTCTGCTCGCCGGCCTTGACCTCGATGTCGAGCAGCTCGGCGAGGAATTGGGTGTAGCTCGGCTTGCTCTTCTGCGCGGTGTCGAGATGTCCGGCGAGGGCCTCGGCGCTGGCGTTCAGCTTCAGCTGGGTCATGTGGCCGCGCAGCTGCTGGTAGAGGTTGTTCTCGCTCATCGCGCGACCTGCGCGAGCTGGGCGTAGCGCTCCAGGTCAACGACCACGGCCGCGGGCTGCTCGCTGTGCAACGCCGCAGCAGCGCGCAACGCCTGCTCTCCTGGTGGCCGGTTTTGCTTTGCCCGGCAGGGCCGTGCTGTCGTGAACGCATCGAGCACCGCGGTCTGGAGCTGGCGGGCGTGCTCATCGCTCTGCAGCACCTGCCCGGCGCCAGCGGAGGCGCGCCGGTGACGGGCAAGACGCCTGCCCGCCGAGGAGATTATCTCCAGGTGCAGCTCCCCCAGACGCGCCCGGACCGTCACGGTCTGGGCGACCATGCCGGGCGGCACGCTGTAGCGGTTGCCCTCGAAGGCGACCATCGCCGTGCGCGAGACAACGCGCTGGACCTCCAAGACGGCCGGGAACGCGACAGCTGGCAAAGCGAGCAGGGGCTCCTGGGCGGCCAGCTCGGCGATCGTTCCGTCCCGGCGCTTGCGCCGGTCAGAGACCGCGACGGCCCAGCGGTCCAGGTCGGCCTGCGCCTGCCCGAGGCTCGAGACCGGCGCGGTGCGCCACCACGAACGCGTGATGTATTTCACTGCGGCCTCGACAACACCCTTGCGCTGAGGGCGTCGCGGTGGGCAGACCCAGACCTGCACGCCGTAGTGCTTTGCCAGCTGCGCGAACTGGCCGGTGATCCGATCCGTCCCGGGGGCGAGGACCGTGGCCATCCGGTCGGTCCGCCACGCTCGCGTGGTACCGCCGAGGCGGCGCAGGACCCCGTCGATCGCCTCCGCCAAGTGCGGGAAGCTCTCGCCCTCGCAGATCACCGCGCGAGCCTTCCCAGAGAACGCGAGCACGCCGACCAAGACATGAGCGGGCTCGCCCCACGGCGTCTGGGTCAGCTCCAGCCAATCCCACTGGATCTCCTCGCTGGGCTCGTGCGCGATCACCGTCGTGACACCGTGCCCACCCGTCCGGCACGCCTCACAGCGCGGCCGCAGCGCGAGCCTTCGCAGCTCCCGCACGAACGTCACATAGGAGCGGTCGAACCCAAGAGGAGCGACCTCGCGGAAGAGCACCGTCCCGTCGACGTGAGCGTCCTCGGCCAAGCGCGCGATCAGGTAGTCACGGAACGGCTCAAGACAACTCTCGCCAGGGCCACGGACAAGCCTCGGGCCCGACAAGTACTTGCGGATCGTCTTGCGATCCCGGCCTGTATGACGAGCAATCGCCGAGACCGACCAGCCGCGGCGAGCAAGCGCGTGAATCTCCACATCGTCCTCCTCAGTCAACATCCCCAACGGCTCCCTTCAGTGGCAGTGGCATCGAACACCACGACCCTGGAGGGAGCCCCCGACGGAACAGCGCCGGCGACAGCCCGCTACGCCGCCGCTACCCCGTCAAAGGTGGGGAATTTCCATGATCAGATCTGGGGAGAATTGCGTGATCGCGTCCAAAGCCCGCCAGACGCGCGTTTGAGCAGAACCCCGAGATCGTCAAGCGGTGGCTGGAGGAGCGCTACCCCGCGATCAAAGAGCGTGCCCATCGCGAAAAGGCGCTGATTTTGTGGGCGGATGAGATGGGTTTGCGCTCCGACCACACAGCCGGGCGCTCGTGGAGCCCGGTCGGGAAGACCCCGGTGATCGAGGGCACGGGCCAGCGCTTCGGCGCGAACGTGATCTCCGTGATCTCCAACAAGGGGCACCTGTCCTTCCGGGTCTTCAAGGAGAAATTCGTAGCCGGCGTGTTCATCGACTTCCTAAACCGTCTGATCCGCCAGAGCAAGGGGCAGAAGATCATCCTGATCCTCGACGGGCACCCAGTGCACCGCGCCAAAAAGGTGAAACGCTGGGTAGAAGCCCACGCTGATCAGATCGAGCTTCAGTTCCTGCCCGGCTACGCACCAGAGCTCAACCCGACCGAGTTGCTCAACCAGGACGTCAAGACCAACGCCCTCGGCCGCCGCCGACCCCACACCCAGAACGAGCTGATAGACGACACCCGCTCCTACCTACGCTCAACCCAACGCCGCCCCGACATAGTCACCAACTACTTCAACGAGAAACACGTCACCTACGCCAAAGCCGCCTGACGGCTATTTACTGGGCCGGGGTAGTAAGAACTCGAGGAATAGTTAACGATATTTCTTCCATCGCTAAGTTTAATACTTTTTCTATCTCACCTTCCGCTCCTGGACCAACCGTACCATCGAAGATGGCGGCACATTCGATCGAGTTTTCCTCGACACCTTTATTAAGCGTCAAAAGATTTAGTGTGCCTTCTGCTTCGGCTTTCATCGAGGCAGCGAGCACATTGCCTTCAACTAACCATTCGGTTGCGGCAAACACCGATGTGGCACTGATTGCGAGGAACGCGAACATCGCCACGAACGCGACGCCTATCAAACGAGACTTCTTCATTATATTGTCCTTTCTCTCATCACAAGGCCCTGGATAAACCAAGACCACACGAGAATTCGAAATGGTCAGGACGAGCGCCCCGCCCAAGGCTAAAGAGCACCACGACCCCAACCCCGTTCTGGTTTGTCATTGCGGCGAACAGGCGGGGAGCTGGCCTGGGGAAGTTTGATCGGACGGTTATCCGTGTTTGGTTTCGTGCTTGTATTGTTGGTGTGCGTGTTGCTCGCATTTTTGGCGCTGGCTCTTTGGCTTTTTCTTGCACATATTGAGTGCTCGTGTGAGCCGGGCTTGTGGTGATAGTGTGTGTGTTTCTGGTTTAGGAGTGGGTATGGTTTTCGGGAAGCAGGTGGTGCATGGTGTTGCTAGCATGGGTAGCGGAGCAGGGGTGGTGAGTGCCGCGGGTAGTCCTGCTGTGGTGAATGTCGCCGGTTGGCCGTAGGATGTGCCGTAACCGTTTGTTACTTTGATCCGGTAGGCGTATGTGGTGCTTGGTTGGAGGTCTGATAGTTGTAGTGTCTCTTCGATTGGTGTGGTACTGGACCCGGCTGATGCGGTGAGCACTGTTCCGTATTGTGTGCTGGTGGTGGGGTTGTATGTGCCGAGTTCGAACGCGTACGTCGCGGCTTGCCCGTTGGGGTCTGCTGTTCCCGTGATGAGGGCACTCGTCAGTCCGATCGTGTTGACGGGTCCTGTTTGTGCTTGGGGGACGGGCGCTCGAGCGGTGGTGAAGGCGCCTTCCGGTAGTTCCGGTTGTCCTGTTTCGTTGAGCGCTGTCTGGTTTGCTTCGTTGGTAGCGATCAGTCTGTAATGGTATAGGGTGCTTGGTTGTAGTTCGGTCGCTTCGATGACCGCGCTCGTCTTTGCGTAAACCGACGATTCGCTTGTGACTGTCTCACTGGGGTATGGCGATGTCGCGCATTTCTGTTCTTGGTCTTCTTGACATGGTCCGTATTGGAACTCGTAACGGGTGGGTGTGTTCTCTGGGTTGAGCACACCGAACATGACCACGGACTCCGATTTCACGAATGATACGCTCGGTTGACCGACGATTCGCGGTGGGATCGCGGGGGTCTGGAATCGTTCCTGTTCGCTTGTGAGTAGTTCTGGGGCGGGCGAGTTCTTATCGTAGCCCGCAAACTGATAGTAGAGCGTCTCAC
Source organism: uncultured Solirubrobacterales bacterium (assembly GCA_963849215.1). GTDB lineage: Bacteria > Actinomycetota > Thermoleophilia > Solirubrobacterales > Solirubrobacteraceae > Palsa-744. The sequence continues at coordinate 2,065,521 of CAWKGR010000003.1, read as the reverse complement.
CCGGCGCTACACCCGTGAATTCGGCTTGAACCGGAACAGGCGTACTGCCCGTCAAAACAGGTTGTAACAGGGTCTTTTCACCGAGAGCGGATGTCTTACCCCATTCCAACCAGAATTCTGTTTCAGACACCCCCTCCGGGTTGACTGCACCGTGCACCGTACAGTCCAGTGTGACCGAAGTTTCGTGCTCTGATGCTTCAACGCATGGTGTCGTAGTCGTTACCAGTTCCGCGACGGGCACGGGACGATACACGACAACTTCACTGTTTTTACCTGCCGTATACATGTCATCGTTACCATTGAATGATATGTCTTCGGCTTTTTCAGCGTTGAATTCTGTTAGACGATGCAGGTTTGTGGAACCTACTTCAAAGAGCAGTCCGCGCCGATGACCTTGATCGTTCGTGATCACACCAAGCCTACCGGCAGGATCGATAGCGAGAGCGAGGATTCCCGGTACGGTGAATTCTTTGATCTCTTTACCGCTGTTGTCGAACTCCAGGATAGTGGGTTCGAAGCCGGGGTACTCGAGATACGTATTACCGTCTTTGTCGACCGCGATCCCTAGAACGTAGCTGCCGGAGGCGGGGGAGATTTCCTTTAGTCTCGTCGAGATAGTTTCGCTTTTCGTGACAGGTTCACCCGCCCATGTGCCATTTGGCCTGAACTCCTGCACAGCATGTTCTTCACCGACGTAGAGCAGGTCTTCCGGACCACCAACCTCAAGCAGACCACTGTCGAATTGAGCGAACCCAAACGCGCCCGGTTCGGTACTACCAGCGATTGAGTGAACTTCCTGTGATGGTCCTTGGCATTTCGTGCCGGCTGTTTCTTCTTCGTGTGTGCAGAGGTTGCCGCCTGTCGTTTCGTTTACGTCCTTGCCGATCTCCAACACGAACTGTCCTTCAGCACTGAACTTCTGTACCCTGTGACCACCCGTTGGTTCTCCGTTTTCGTCATAGATTATACTGCGTTCCGCGACGTAGAAATCGTTGTTTGTTGGGTCGACCGCGATGCTCTCGGGTTCTGTGGTGAATTGTCCTGGTGCTGTTCCTTCGACTCCTGCTTGACAGGTATCGCCGGATTCCTGGGTGCATATGTTGCGTTCTGATTGTGGGGCGCTCTCATTTTCCTTGGTCTTGTTGACGTCCCACCCGAACATGGCTATGAATTTGCCTTCTGCGCTCAGCTCTTGCACACGATGATTATTATCGTCCAATACGTAAACGTTGCCTGCCGGCGCGTTCCCGCCCGCGACGCTGTCCGCTTGCAAACCGGTGTGATTCGCGATGATCTCCTTCACCGGTGCTTCACTGGCAAAACTGGTAGTCGGGAGAGCGAACGTCATAACACCAACCACCATTACCATGATTGTTTTGATCAGTGTTTGTGTGCGTATCATTGTGTCCTCCCGGCGGTGCCCGCGATCGAGCGATGAGCCGTCGGGGCGTGCGGACGCTTACGCCCCGTAGTTTTGGCTTTCTTGCTTTTGCTTGTTTTGCAACCGGTTACCTGGATCTTGGTTGTCTGTTTGAAGACGGCTCCGTTCTGTGCCTTGATTTCGGTTGGCATCACCAGCTTATTGGATGTCTTACAGAGGTTACCGTTCGCCGCGAGCGCCGAACCAGTGCCTTGGGGCAGATATAGCTCGAAAGTGCCGACGGGTACGTCTGGGACCGTCTTGAACGTGCTGCTGGTGATCCCGGCTTTATTGATGAACGTCGTCCCGGTGAGATCGACTCGTACGTTATCTCCCTGCAAGATGATTATCAGCGACGGGAATTCTTCACCGCCATGCGATACGAAATACACCGGGCCGGACAAGCCGACCGGCAACAACGGTGTCGAGGCCCTGACGACACCCACGATCGAGCCCTTCGGACACGCCGCGGGGTTCGCCTGGAATATCGCACCGGGACACGCCTTTTGAAGCGTCGTCAACCTCGAGGGCAACTGCTTGGGCAACGACACCTTCACTTTCGCGATATTCGCCTCCTGACCGACCGACCCCGCTGGATAGGAGAGCTTCACGTCCAGATCCGCACCCGATTTTCTGCTGGTACGCCCACTGGTACTGGCAGCGAACTTGGGTTTGAACGCTAGATCCTTGCACCCACCTACAGCGAACGGGGTGGATACTTCCGCGACAGCGTCCTGGGAGCCAGATATCTTAGCCGAGATCTGCTGCGCGGCGCAATTAGTCGGATTAAACATGAATTTCGGTCGATCGATATTGACCGTCACCCGTTTCAACCTGACTGGGACACCGAACACGATCTGCGGTACCGCGTACGGTCCGGTTTCATCGGTCGTGATCGTCAACGTCGAGTTTTCGGGATCCACCGCGATCCGAGCACGCACGATCTTCAACCCCAGATTGAACGGGCCAGTGACGACGTGCACCACGATGCTCACCCCGAACGGGTCACCATCATACGGACCCGTCAAGTAAATATCGCCTTCGATTTCAAACGGGTGCGATCCCGCCCCCGAGGCGACCCTCGTAGTACCGATCTTTGAGCCTTCAGGACAATCGCCGATATCGGCCTGCGGTTCCCCGCACAACGGGACGCTCGCGAGTATCCCCAACAAGCCCGGCGGCGTGTGTATCTGAATACCCTTAACATACTGTTCACGATCTTCCCGCGATAGATTCATCGTGAACGAGCTGAACTGGCCCGCTTCCGGCGTCACCGTCCCCGCCAGGAACCCAGGTTTGAACACAGGCGGATAACCACACCCAAACACATTGAAGAACGATGACGGCGTCGCATCCGGCGTGCCCCCACTCGCGAGCCCTTCCGGTGTGAGCCCCGGCGCGCTCCACGGCGTGAAGTCCGTCGTCGTAACCGCCGGTCCGCAACTGCTCGGCGTATCCAGAGACGCGCGCGGCCCACCGTTCAGATCGATCTTCAGTTCACTGAACGGCGCCTGCGGCGTTTCCAGGACAACGCTCGTCAACTGTCCCGTCGCAGGATTCGCATGCACTTCCAACGGCACCTTGAAATGCACGCCGGTCCGCGCCAATTCACCAGTACCACCCAGTTCCAGATACAACCGGTACAGGCTACCGTTCCCAGCGTCCTGTTCGGTGCACGCCGCCTGTCCCGGCGCACCGCAATCGGGCCTCGCGAGATAAACATGACCCTTTATCGGCTCCGACAACAACGGCGAAAAAGCTTCCGCGGTACCGACCGTGGACGCATCAGGACAATGACCAGACGCGAGCTGCGGCTGACCGTTCAAACCTTTTTCTTCCGATTCAGGACCAGTGATATCGATACCTTCGGGACCGAATTCGTTGCACGCCTCGATACCATCCACCACACCAGGAGATATGGACAACCCCTCGGGCAACGTCAAAACCGAGTTACGTACTTGCGGGGTGGCGTTCGAACCCACAGCTTCATCCAACGGGACACGCAAGCTAATCCCCAACCCCACAGGAGCATCGGCCAGTTCGGTATCCGGTTCCACCCCGATGATCGGAGCGAACCGCAACGCGTCACACCCCGTCACAGCGGGCATACTCGCAGTCGCAGTCGTGAACCCCTCATATTCCTGGTTCGGCCCGACACTACCGGGTTCCTCCCACGAGTCCGCGAGCAAAGTCGCCGTCTCCGGCCCCGCCGTGCAATCGGTCGGCATCGTCAAGAACGGGACAGGCAACACCCCACTAGGCTGATCCCCGTCGTCTTCACACACAACAACACCATGCAAATCCGTGCTACCACAGAATAAGCCACGCATCGCATTATGACTGGGATCCGCAGGCACACCCCAAAAAGTCGTTTCCACCATATACAATTCCACGATTGGGATACCCGTACTGAGGACCGCGAACCCATACCCCTGCGCCGTGCGAACCAAATGCCCAGTAAGCACCACCCCAATTTTCCCGGTATTCTCAAGCGCGAACTCCGCCGACTGTCCAGGTTCAGGCGTCACATTCACGATCGGCGCTAGCTCTTCCTTGCCACCCTGCCAACGCAAACGATAAACACCGACCTGCGTCGATGACGGACACACACCTTCATTCACCGCCACAGCCAACGGACACGACGGCACAGCCAAAGGATCGCCAAGCAACCCCGGCGGCAACTCCGTCACAGCATCCTTAGGATCGCGCGTCGGCAACACCACCGGACGCAACGAAGCACCATTCTTCACCGCAAACTCTTCGCTCGTGAATTCAAACGCAGCCGTCAATGCCCACGGATGCCCACCAGCCTGCGTGAACGCGGGCACATACGGTTCGTTCACGATTTCCGTATTCCCACTCCCCACCGGCACTTCACTGATCCTAGTCGACCTTGTTGTTTCAAGCGAAAACCTAGTGATCGCAAACGATCCAGACACCGCCGCACCAGCAGACCCAACCACCATCAGCCCCACAACCCACACAACCACCATACTCACAACAAAAAACACCCAAAACCGCAAACCAAACCTGCTATCCATACCATCCATTCCACGCTCAGCACACATCACCGCACACCCCCCAAACCCTCAACCAACCCACGCTTACCACTACTTACACCCTTCCCAACCTTACCCTTCTTCTTACTCTTTTTACGCTTCTTTTTCAGCTTCGCCTTTAGCTTAACCTTCTTCTTCACGCTCTTTACAACAGGTTCAGGAAAATTACCGCCCGCTGCCTGCGACGCGCTACCCGGCACAAGCAACGGCGCGGGATTAGTCAACGGTCCCTGACACGCATCACCAGAGCACGCTTGAAGCGTCGCCGCGACACTCGGGAACCCACCACCAATCCGCGCATCATACACATCTAACAACCCATCGGTATCGGACGGCACCAAACCTTCAGCAGTCTCAAAAAACAAGTCCCGTCCCGACGGGGAAATAGTCTGATTTTCATCGGGGCCCGGCGAAGTCCCACCAGAAATAAGCGACACAGCCCCTTCCCCACCTTCACCAGCATACCATTCATAAACATCGCTCACACCATTAACCGCACGTTCGGACAACGGACGCGCGGTACTAAACACGATCCGTGAACCATCATCGCTAACCGACCGTAAAATCAATTCTAACGCCTGATCCGCGTCGTCGTCGGGATTGATCCCAACGGCAGCGATCGACGCGTCAAACCCATTCGTATTACCATCCGAGTCAAAACCATTTTCACCAATAGACACACGCATCAATAACCCCGATACAGCGTCATACCTATAAATATCACGATCGGTGTTAGCGTCGTTCCCGCTCAACTGCGCATAAGTGCCAAACACCAACACGCCCCCATCGGGCGTCGAATCGGCTTCCGCGCTTTCACCCCAAAGCTCATCGTCGTTACGCTCCTCAAAACCCGGTTCGGGAGCTCAAATCTGCGGGACACTCACTATCTTCGATCCCGCCAGATAACAGAGGCCCAGAGCACATGTCGGCGATAAACGAAACCTTCCCCGTCACCGCATTATAAACATACATGTTATCCGCACCATCAACAGGAGCACGACCTTCAGCATTCACCCCTTCGCTCAACACGCCCTGAGCCACAAGATATGCACACGAGCCATCAGGCGCGACCCTCACCACCCCCAACACGTCCGCCGGCCCACCAACATCACGCGAGGCCTGCGCCATCGACACAACCCTACGATCGCCCGCACCACAACCAGCTTCACCTTCACCACACCCAACCACAGCCATATACAAATTATTAGAAGTATCCGTATCTTCATCCACCAACGGAGCATGACTCGTAAAGAACACATGCGAACCGTCTTCAGACGCACCCTTGAAATTCGCGCTCGCACGCCCCACAGACCCCGGACAAGGAATCGTTTCCAAACAAGAGCCCTCTTCCGACAACGGTTTTGAGACTTCGACCGTCTTTTCACCACCCAAACGAACAAACAACTGATGATCACCAACACCACAATCAGATTCCACCCTCGCCGCGGCATCCGTCGTAAAGAAAACCATACTCCCATCCATACTCACAGGATGAAAACTACCTTCCTGTTCAGTCTCTCCAAAAGTACCGATATACGCAGGCGGCAAACCCAATCCCACCGAACAATGCGAATTTATCGAAGCACCCGCGTTATTGACCCCCACAAGTCGCACATACGGTTCCCCCCCACCACAACCCCTCGAAAAATCATAAATCGGCTTAGCAGCCGCTTCACCCACCAACGGGGCTTCAGGGTTCGCACCCTCAGAGAGAATAATATGACATAGATCCTGACTCGCCCCCACCTCCCCACCTTCGAACGGTTCACCGGCCTCCGTCGTCAACACCATACCACCAAACAATTCCCAACCAGCTTCACCATCCGGAGAACCCAGCCCATGTAGCAGAAAATCCGCACCAATATTCCGTCCACCTACTTTCGTCGCCCCCGCAGACCCCCGCGCCAACACAGACCCAAACGACGACGAGAAATCACTCAACCTATTCGCCAGCGGAGGCTCCAACGGAGAAGTTTCCCAACCAACACCCTCCACCCTATGCGCCAAATACAAGTTAGTAAGTTCATCCGCCGGCAACCCATCAAACACACCCAAAGATTCAAACGCCAAATCTTCACCATCACCGGAAACCATACTAATATTTATCGCACCATACCCACCCTTATATTCCGGGCTCACCTGCTCATAAACACGCCCACCAACCACACCCTCAGCAACCCCAACAAACACACACAACAACACCAACACAGCAACCACCCAAACACGATAAACCACCCACACCATAAACCTCAAAACCTCCCCCCGGGAACGCACAACCCACACCTCACCCAAAAAGCCCATCGGACGGGACCACCACAGCCCCGCCCGACAAACCAAAACAATCACACAAAACTACAAAACATCAGTCAACTATCATTCATCCACCTGTGTTTTCAACCTTACTAATTCTGCACCAATAGCCCACGTATTCCCGTCACCTTCCTCGCCTGCCGCGAAACCAGTAACCGTACATACGCCCGGTTCAGATTCATTATTGAACACGCCTAACACCGCGGTAGGATCACCATTTTCTTCATTTGAGTTAAACGTGCTGCTGCCCGCTTTAGCGACACAGGTGCTTTCACCGGTTAGACCAGTTAACGTCTTACACTTAACCTCGTAACCCGGTTCTTTACTAATAAGATCTAACACATTAGTAGTCATTAATTCCAGTAACGTCGGCCACGGCATGTTCGCCGGATATACTTCGGCATTTTCGCCCGCTTTACAGTTAAGCGCACTAGTTTTATCAACCGTCACCGGGCAAATCAGCGCTCGAGGAATAGATAACGATATTTCTTCCATCGACGCATTTAATAGTTTTGCTATCGAATCTTCCGCTCCTGGACCAATCGTACCATCAAAGATACCGCCACAGGTAATCGAGTTTTCTTCAACACCTTTATTAAAGGTTAGAAGCTTTAGCGAACCTTCAGTTTCGGCTGGCATTGCGGCGCTAAGCGCATTGCCTTCGACTAACCATTCGGCCGCGGCAAACGCCGACGTGGCACTAATCGCAAGAAACGCGAAAACAGCCATGAACGCGACGCCTACCAAACGAGACTTCTTCATAATCATTGCCCTTTCCCTCATCACAAGGGCTTGGAATAAACCAAGCACACACGAGGATTCGAGTTGGTCAGGACAGGCGCCCCGTCCAAGGTCAGAGAACACCAAGACCCAACCCCATTTTTACTGCCACTACCCAAGGGCACCGCCAGAGCAGACAGCTATCGCCCGCACAGCTACCCATATGAGTATCGATCGACCACGGCACCATGTCAATCAATGTTTCTCACTCGGAGCACCCGATCAACAGTCGGTTCTCCCAACACGACACGGCGACGCTTGTAGCGGCAAACCATTCGTCAGCTCCGCCTCCTTGGCCCCTCTGACACCCAAACAACGAGCACCCGAGGACCGATCGATTGACTCAGTCCATTCTATCATCCAGAATACTGGACGCTAGAAGCATCGCACACCACAACGCCCCTGTCAAGATCATGACCAGCGAACGTTTCCGACTATTACTCAACACTCAGCCGAGCACAACTGAGCAACAGGGGCAACATCATCTGCTACCGCCTGGACCCCAACCCCAAGACCGCCAAGCCCATCGACGCGGGCCTCACCCAGGCCATCAACGAGCTAACGCCAGGTGTCCGCCGGACAGGGTCGCCAACAGGCACCCCATCCGACGGACGAGATAGAACGCACGAACTACAAAATGTCAGTTCCCATCATTCATCAATCTGTGTTTTTAACCTTTCTAATTCATTGCCAATAGCCCACGTATTCCCGTCGCCTTCCGCGCCCGCTACGAACCCAGTAACCGTACATGTTCCCTCTTCAGATTCTGTAGTTGACCTGGTTAACACCGCTGTGGGATCGCCATCTTCTTCATTGGACATAGCCGTACTGGTGCCCGCTTTAGCAACACATTCGCTTTCCCCGGTTAGGCCAGTTAACGTCTTGCACTTAACCTCGTAACCTGGTTCTTTGCCAATTACGTTTAAAACTGAGGTAGTCATTAATTCCAGTAACGCTGTCCATGGCAGGTGAATTGGGAATACTTCCAGGTTTTCACCTGCTTTACAGTTAAGCGCACTCGTTTTATCGACCGTCACTGAGCAAATCAGTGCCCGGGAAATAGTTAACGATATTTCTTCCATCGACGCGTTTAATAGCTTTTCTATCGTACCTTCCGCTCCTGGACCGATCGTGCCGTCGAAGATACCGCCACAAGTAAACGAGTTTTCTTCGACGCCTTTATTAAACGTTAGAAGCTTGTACCGAACCTTCTGTTTCTGCTTTCACCGCAGCCGCAAGCGCATTGCCTTCGACTAACCATTCAGCGGCGGCGAATGCCGACGTGGCACTAATCGCGAGGAACGTAAACATCATCACGAACGCGACGCCTACCAAACGAGACTTCTTCATAATCGTTGCCCTTTCCTTTATCACAGAGGCTTGGAGTAATCCAAGCACACACGGGGATTCGAAATGGTCAGGACTGGTGCCCTATCTGAGGTCAGGGAGCACCGTGACCCGACCCTGTTCTGGTTTTGTCATTGCGGCGAACAGGCCGGGCTGGCCTGGGGAAGTTTGATCGGACGGTTATCCGTGTTTGGTTTCGTGCTTGTATTGTTGGTGTGCGTGTTGCTCGCATTTTTGGCGCTGGCTCTTTGGCTTTTTCTTGCACATATTGAGTGCTCGTGTGAGCCGGGCTTGTGGTGATAGTGTGTGTGTTTCTGGTTTAGGAGTGGGTATGGTTTTCGGGAAGCAGGTGGTGCATGGTGTTGCTAGCATGGGTAGCGGAGCAGGGGTGGTGAGTGCCGCGGGTAGTCCTGCTGTGGTGAATGTCGCCGGTTGGCCGTAGGATGTGCCGTAACCGTTTGTTACTTTGATCCGGTAGGCGTATGTGGTGCTTGGTTGGAGGTCTGATAGTTGTAGTGTCTCTAGGATTGGTGTGTTGCTGGAGCCGGCTGATGCGGTGAGCACTGTTCCGTATTGTGTGCTGGTGGTGGGGTTGTATGTGCCGAGTTCGAACGCGTACGTCGCGGCTTGCCCGTTGGGGTCTGCTGTTCCCGTGATGAGGGCACTCGTCAGTCCGATCGTGTTGACGGGTCCTGTTTGTGCTTGGGGGACGGGCGCTTGAGCGGTGGTGAATGTGCCTTCCGGTAGTTCCGGTTGTCCTGTTTCGTTGAGCGCTGTCTGGTTTGCTTCGTTGGTAGCGATCAGTCTGTAATGGTATAGGGTGCTTGGTTGTAGTTCGGTCGCTTCGATGATCGCGCTCGTCTTTGCGTAAACCGACGATTCGCTTGTGACTGTCTCACTGGGGTATGGCGATGTCGCGCATTTCTGTTCTTGGTCTTCTTGGCATGGTCCGTATTGGAACTCGTAACGGGTGGGTGTGTTCTCTGGGTTGAGCACACCGAACATGACCACGGACTCCGATTTCACGAATGATACGCTCGGTTGACCGACGATTCGCGGTGGGATCGTGGGGGTCTGGAATCGTTCCTGTTCGCTTGTGAGTAGTTCTGGGGCGGGTGAGTTCTTATCGTAGCCCGCAAACTGATAGTAGAGCGTCTCACCCGGCGCTACACCCGTGAATTCGGCTTGAACCGGAACAGGCGTACTGCCCGTCAAAACAGGTTGTAACAGGGTCTTTTCACCGAGAGCGGATGTCTTACCCCATTCCAACCAGAATTCTGTTTCAGACACCCCCTCCGGGTTGACTGCACCGTGCACCGTACAGTCCAGTGTGACCGAAGTTTCGTGCTCTGATGCTTCAACGCATGGTGTCGTAGTCGTTACCAGTTCCGCGACGGGCACGGGACGATACACGACAACTTCACTGCCGAACGAGTTTCTACCCGTCGTATACATGTCATCCTCACCATTGAACGACATGTCTTCAGCTTTTTCAGCATCGAATTCTGTTAGACGGTGCAGGTTCGCGGATCCTACTTCATAGAGCAATCCACGTCGACGACCTTGATCGTTCGTGATCACACCAAGCCTACCGGCGGGGTCTATCGCGAAAGCGATGATTTCGCCTAGAACGGTGAATTCTTTGATCTCTTTACCGCTGTTGTCGAACTCCAGGACGGTGGATCCGAAACCTGGGTAGTCGAGATACGTATTACCGTCTTTGTCGACCGCGATCCCTCGAACGTAGCTCCCAGAGGCGGGGGAGATTTCCTTTAGCCTCGTCGAGATAGTTTCGCTTTTCGTGACAGGTTCACCCGCCCATGTGCCATTTGGCCTGAACTCCTGCACAGCATGTTCTTCACCGACGTAGAGCAGGTCTTCCGGACCACCAACCGCAAGCAGACCACTATCGAATTGAGCGAACCCAAACGCACCCGGCCCGGTATCCCCATCAGCGATGGTGGCTTCTTGTGATGGTCCTTGGCATTTCGTGCCGGCTGTTTCTTCTTCGTGGGTGCAGAGGTTGCCGCCTGTCGTTTCGTTTACGTCCTTGCCGATCTCCAACACGAACTGTCCTTCAGCACTGAACTTCTGTACCCTCTTACCAAACGTTGGTTCTCCGTTTTTGCCATAGATGATGCTCACTTCCGCGACGTAGAAATCGTTGTTTGTTGGGTCGACCGCGATGCTTTCGGGTTCTGCGGCGAATTGTCCTGGTGCTGTTCCTTCGGCTCCTGCTTGACAGGTATCGCCGGATTCCTGGGTGCATATGTTGCGTTCTGATTGTGGGGCGCTCTCATTTTCCTTGGTCTTGTTGACGTCCCACCCGAACATGGCTATGAATTTGCCTTCTGCGCTCAGCTCTTGCACACGATGATTATGATCGTCCAATACGTAAACGTTGCCTGCCGGCGCGTTCCCGCCCGCGACGCTGTCCGCTTGCAAACCGGTGTGATTCGCGATGATCTCCTTCACCGGTGCTTCACTGGCAAAACTGGTAGTCGGGAGAGCGAACGTCATAACACCAACCATCATTACCATGATCGTTTTGATCAGTGTTTGTGTGCGTATCATTGTGTCCTCCCGGCGGTGCCCGCGATCGAGCGATGAGCCGTCGGGGCGTGCGGACGCTTACGCCCCGTAGTTTTGGCTTTCTTGCTTTTGCTTGTTTTGCAACCGGTTACCTGGATCTTGGTTGTCTGTTTGAAGACGGCTCCGTTCTGTGCCTTGATTTCGGTTGGCATCACCAGCTTATTGGATGTCTTACAGAGGTTACCGTTCGCCGCGAGCGCGGAGCCAGTGCCTTGGGGTAGATATAGCTCGAAAGTGCCGACGGGTACGTCTGGGACCGTCTTGAACGTGCTGCTGGTGATCCCGGCTTTATTGATGAACGTCGTCCCGGTGAGATCGACTCGTACGTTATCTCCCTGCAAGATGATTATCAGCGACGGGAATTCTTCACCGCCATGCGATACGAAATACACCGGGCCGGACAAGCCGACCGGCAACAACGGTGTCGAGGCCCTGACGACACCCACGATCGAGCCCTTCGGACACGCCGCGGGGTTCGCCTGGAATATCGCACCGGGACACGCCTTTTGAAGCGTCGTCAACCTCGAGGGCAACTGCTTGGGCAACGACACCTTGACTTTCGCGATATTCGCCTCCTGACCGACCGACCCCGCGGGATAGGAGAGCTTCACGTCCAGATCCGCACCCGATTTTCTGCTAGTACGCCCACTGGTACTGGCAGCGAACTTGGGTTTGAACGCTAGATCCTTGCACCCACCTACAGCGAACGGGGTGGATACTTCCGCGACAGCGTCCTGGGAGCCAGATATCTTAGCCGAGATCTGCTGCGCGGCGCAATTAGTCGGATTAAACATGAATTTCGGTCGATCGATATTGACCGTCACCCGTTTCAACCTGACTGGGACACCGAACACGATCTGCGGTACCGCGTACGGTCCGGTTTCATCGGTCGTGATCGTCAACGTCGAGTTTTCGGGATCCACCGCGATCCGAGCACGCACGATCTTCAACCCCAGATTGAACGGGCCAGTGACGACGTGCACCACGATGCTCACCCCGAACGGGTCACCATCATACGGACCCGTCAAGTAAATATCGCCTTCGATTTCAAACGGGTGCGATCCCGCCCCCGAGGCGACCCTCGTAGTACCGATCTTTGAGCCTTCAGGACAATCGCCGATATCGGCCTGCGGTTCCCCGCACAACGGGACGCTCGCGAGTATCCCCAACAAGCCCGGCGGCGTGTGTATCTGAATACCCTTCACATACTGTTCACGATCTTCCCGCGATAGATTCATCGTGAACGAGCTGAACTGGCCCGCTTCCGGCGTCACCGTCCCCGCCAGGAACCCAGGTTTGAACACAGGCGGATAACCACACCCAAACACATTGAAGAACGATGACGGCGTCGCATCCGGCGTGCCCCCACTCGCGAGCCCTTCCGGTGTGAGCCCCGGCGCGCTCCACGGCGTGAAGTCCGTCGTCGTAACCGCCGGTCCGCAACTGCTCGGCGTATCCAGAGACGCGCGCGGCCCACCGTTCAGATCGATCTTCAGTTCACTGAACGGCGCCTGCGGCGTTTCCAGGACAACGCTCGTCAACTGTCCCGTCGCAGGATTCGCATGCACTTCCAACGGCACCTTGAAATGCACGCCGGTCCGCGCCAATTCACCAGTACCACCCAGTTCCAGATACAACCGGTACAGGCTACCGTTCCCAGCGTCCTGTTCGGTGCACGCCGCCTGTCCCGGCGCACCGCAATCGGGCCTCGCGAGATAAACATGACCCTTTATCGGCTCCGACAACAACGGCGAAAAAGCTTCCGCGGTACCGACCGTGGACGCATCAGGACAATGACCAGACGCGAGCTGCGGCTGACCGTTCAAACCTTTTTCTTCCGATTCAGGACCAGTGATATCGATACCTTCGGGACCGAATTCGTTGCACGCCTCGATACCATCCACCACACCAGGAGATATGGACAACCCCTCGGGCAACGTCAAAACCGAGTTACGTACTTGCGGGGTGGCGTTCGAACCCACAGCTTCATCCAACGGGACACGCAAGCTAATCCCCAACCCCACAGGAGCATCGGCCAGTTCGGTATCCGGTTCCACCCCGATGATCGGAGCGAACCGCAACGCGTCACACCCCGTCACAGCGGGCATACTCGCAGTCGCAGTCGTGAACCCCTCATATTCCTGGTTCGGCCCGACACTACCGGGTTCCTCCCACGAGTCCGCGAGCAAAGTCGCCGTCTCCGGCCCCGCCGTGCAATCGGTCGGCATCGTCAAGAACGGGACAGGCAACACCCCACTAGGCTGATCCCCGTCGTCTTCACACACAACAACACCATGCAAATCCGTGCTACCACAGAATAAGCCACGCATCGCATTATGACTGGGATCCGCAGGCACACCCCAAAAAGTCGTTTCCACCATATACAATTCCACGATTGGGATACCCGTACTGAGGACCGCGAACCCATACCCCTGCGCCGTGCGAACCAAATGCCCAGTAAGCACCACCCCAATTTTCCCCGTATTCTCAAGCGCGAACTCCGCCGACTGTCCAGGTTCAGGCGTCACATTCACGATCGGCGCTAGCTCTTCCTTGCCACCCTGCCAACGCAAACGATAAACACCGACCTGCGTCGATGACGGACACACACCTTCATTCACCGCCACAGCCAACGGACACGACGGCACAGCCAAAGGATCGCCAAGCAACCCCGGCGGCAACTCCGTCACAGCATCCTTAGGATCGCGCGTCGGCAACACCACCGGACGCAACGAAGCACCATTCTTCACCGCAAACTCTTCGCTCGTGAATTCAAACGCAGCCGTCAATGCCCACGGATGCCCACCAGCCTGCGTGAACGCGGGCACATACGGTTCGTTCACGATTTCCGTATTCCCACTCCCCACCGGCACTTCACTGATCCTAGTCGACCTTGTTGTTTCAAGCGAAAACCTAGTGATCGCAAACGGTCCAGACACCGCCGCACCAGCAGACCCAACCACCATCAGCCCCACAACCCACACAACCACCATACTCACAACAAAAAACACCCAAAACCGCAAACCAAACCTGCTATCCATACCATCCATTTCACGCTCAGCACACATCACCGCACACCCCCCAAACCCTCAACCAACCCACGCTTACCACTACTTACACCCTTCCCAACCTTACCCTTCTTCTTACTCTTTTTACGCTTCTTTTTCAGCTTCGCCTTTAGCTTAACCTTCTTCTTCACGCTCTTTACAACAGGTTCAGGAAAATTACCGCCCGCTGCCTGCGACGCGCTACCCGGCACAAGCAACGGCGCGGGATTAGTCAACGGTCCCTGACACGCATCACCAGAGCACGCTTGAAGCGTCGCCGCGACACTCGGGAACCCACCACCAATCCGCGCATCATACACATCTAACAACCCATCGGTATCGGACGGCACCAAACCTTCAGCAGTCTCAAAAAACAAGTCCCGTCCCGACGGGGAAATAGTCTGATTTTCATCGGGGCCCGGCGAAGTCCCACCAGAAATAAGCGACACAGCCCCTTCCCCACCTTCACCAGCATACCATTCATAAACATCGCTCACACCATTAACCGCACGTTCGGACAACGGACGCGCGGTACTAAACACGATCCGTGAACCATCATCGCTAACCGACCGTAAAATCAATTCTAACGCCTGATCCGCGTCGTCGTCGGGATTGATCCCAACGGCAGCGATCGACGCGTCAAACCCATTCGTATTACCATCCGAGTCAAAACCATTTTCACCATTAGACACACGCATCAATAACCCCGATACAGCGTCATACCTATAAATATCACGATCGGTGTTAGCGTCGTTCCCGCTCAACTGTGCATAAGTGCCAAACACCAACACGCCCCCATCGGGCGTCGAATCGGCTTCCGCGCTTTCACCCCAAAGCTCATCGTCGTTACGCTCCTCAAAACCCGGTTCGGAAGCTCAAATCTGCGGGACACTCACTATCTTCGATCCCGCCAGATAACAGAGGCCCAGAGCACATGTCGGCGATAAACGAAACCTTCCCCGTCACCGCATTATAAACATACATGTTATCCGCACCATCAACAGGAGCACGACCTTCGGCATTCACCCCTTCGCTCAACACGCCCTGAGCCACAAGATATGCACACGAGCCATCAGGCGCGACCCTCACCACCCCCAACACGTCCGCCGGCCCACCAACATCACGCGAGGCCTGCGCCATCGACACAACCCTACGATCGCCCGCACCACAACCAGCTTCACCTTCACCACACCCAACCACAGCCATATACAAATTATTAGAAGTATCCGTATCTTCATCCACCAACGGAGCATGACTCGTAAAGAACACATGCGAACCGTCTTCAGACGCACCCTTGAAATTCGCGCTCGCACGCCCCACAGACCCC
The DNA here is from genome assembly GCA_963849215.1 of uncultured Solirubrobacterales bacterium. Taxonomy (GTDB): domain Bacteria; phylum Actinomycetota; class Thermoleophilia; order Solirubrobacterales; family Solirubrobacteraceae; genus Palsa-744. The sequence continues at coordinate 2,049,639 of CAWKGR010000003.1, read as the reverse complement.
GGACAAGGAATCGTTTCCAAACAAGAGCCCTCTTCCGACAACGGTTTTGAGACTTCGACCGTCTTTTCACCACCCAAACGAACAAACAACTGATGATCACCAACACCACAATCAGATTCCACCCTCGCCGCGGCATCCGTCGTAAAGAAAACCATACTCCCATCCATACTCACAGGATGAAAACTACCTTCCTGTTCAGTCTCTCCAAAAGTACCGATATACGCAGGCGGCAAACCCAATCCCACCGAACAATGCGAATTTATCGAAGCACCCGCGTTATTGACCCCCACAAGTCGCACATACGGTTCCCCCCCACCACAACCCCTCGAAAAATCATAAATCGGCTTAGCAGCCGCTTCACCCACCAACGGGGCTTCAGGGTTCGCACCCTCAGAGAGAATAATATGACATAGATCCTGACTCGCCCCCACCTCCCCACCTTCGAACGGTTCACCGGCCTCCGTCGTCAACACCATACCACCAAACAATTCCCAACCAGCTTCACCATCCGGAGAACCCAGCCCATGTAGCAGAAAATCCGCACCAATATTCCGTCCACCTACTTTCGTCGCCCCCGCAGACCCCCGCGCCAACACAGACCCAAACGACGACGAGAAATCACTCAACCTATTCGCCAGCGGAGGCTCCAACGGAGAAGTTTCCCAACCAACACCCTCCACCCTATGCGCCAAATACAAGTTAGTAAGTTCATCCGCCGGCAACCCATCAAACACACCCAAAGATTCAAACGCCAAATCTTCACCATCACCGGAAACCATACTAATATTTATCGCACCATACCCACCCTTATATTCCGGGCTCACCTGCTCATAAACACGCCCACCAACCACACCCTCAGCAACCCCAACAAACACACACAACAACACCAACACAGCAACCACCCAAACACGATAAACCACCCACACCATAAACCTCAAAACCTCCCCCCGGGAACGCACAACCCACACCTCACCCAAAAAGCCCATCGGACGGGACCACCACAGCCCCGCCCGACAAACCAAAACAATCACACAAAACTACAAAACATCAGTCAACTATTCTTCGATCTGTGTTGTTAACCTTTCTAATTCTGCACCAATAGCCCACGTATTCCCGTCACCTTCCTCGCCTGCCTCGAAGCCAGTAACCGTACAAGTGCCCAGTTCAGATTCTCTAGTGAACACGCCTAACACCGCAGTATTTTCATTTGAGTTGAACGTGCTGGTGCCCGCTTTAGCGGTACAGGTGCTTTCACCGGTTAGACCAGTTAACGTCTTACACTTAACCTCGTAACCCGGTTCTTTACTAATAAGATCTAACACATTAGTAGTCATTAATTCCAGTAACGTCGACCACGGCATGTTCGCCGGATATACTTCGGCATTTTCGCCCGCTTTACAGTTAAGCGCACTAGTTTTATCAACCGTCACCGAGCAAAGCAGCGCTCGAGGAATAGTTAACGATATTTCTTCCATCGACGCATTTAATAGTTTTGCTATCGAATCTTCCGCTCCTGGACCAATCGTACCATCAAAGATACCGCCACAGGTAATCGAGTTTTCTTCAACACCTTTATTAAAGGTTAGAAGCTTTAGCGAACCTTCAGTTTCGGCTGGCATTGCGGCGCTAAGCGCAGCGCCTTCGACTAACCATTCGGCCGCGGCAAACGCCGACGTGGCACTAATCGCAAGAAACGCGAAAACAGCCATGAACGCGACGCCTACCAAACGAGACTTCTTCATAATCATTGCCCTTTCCCTCATCACAAGGGCTTGGAATAAACCAAGCACACACGAGGATTCGAGTTGGTCAGGACAGGCGCCCCGTCCAAGGTCAGAGAACACCAAGACCCAACCCCATTTTTACTGCCACTACCCTGCTACTACCCAAGGGCACCGCCAGAGCAGACAGCTATCGCCCGCACAGCTACCCATATGAGTATCGATCGACCACGGCACCATGTCAATCAATGTTTCTCACTCGGAGCTCCCGATCAACAGTCGGTTCTCCCAACACGACACGGCGACGCTTGTAGCGGCAAACCATTCGTCAGCTCCGCCTCCTTGGCCCCTCTGACACCCAAACAACGAGCACCCGAGGACCGATCGATTGACTCAGTCTATTCTATCATCCAGAATACTGGACGCTAGAAGCATCGCACGTCAGAACGCCCTTGTCAAGATCACGATCGGCGAACGTTTCCGACTATTGCTCAATAGAGCGCGGTCTGAGCTAGGATCAGAGCCGCAGACAAACAACCAACCGGGGAGAACATCGATGCCATCAACACGCCTCACCACGCTAGCCGTCGCGCTCGTCGCGCTCGCGCTCACCACCCTCGGCTGCGGCAAATCCGCCAGCTCCTCAACCCCATCCACCGCCACACAACCGGCGGCGAGCACCGACCCGACCACCCCGAAAAGCTCGACCATCGACACCAGACCACTTACCCGAGCGCAACTGATCAGCAAGGGCAACACCATCTGCTACCGCCTGAACGCCAGGAGAGTGACAACCGTCGTAAGAAACCGACGAGACTACGAACGCCTGGTGCCGTCAGTGGTCGCCTACGAGCTCGCAGGCGCCACCGAAATGAGCAAGCTCACCCCTCCAGCCTCAATGGCACAGGCATGGCAACAGATAATCGACAGCACCCGCGCAATCGCCCAAGCCACCGGACACCCATACACCGAAGCCACCAGCCCCAAGACCGCCAAGCCCATCGACGCGGCCCTCACCCAAGCCATCAACGAGCTGACAGCAGCCGCCAAGCACGCCGGAATCGCAGAATGCGCCAAATTCCAATAAACGCGCTACAGCACTGGACACAGCCCACCGTCGAGGTTGATGGCCGCACCGGTCAGGTAGGAGGCACGCCCAGACAACAGGAACGACCCGATATCGCCAAACTCCGACGGCCGCCCGACGCGGCCAAGCGGAATAGCAGCGCTTGCGACCATACGCTCGTAATAAGCCTGTGGGGTCATGGCCGCCGCGGCGGCGTAGCGTTCGAGCTGCCCACTTTCGATCACCCCGATCAGCACCGCATTGACGCGTATCCCATCTGCGGCGAGCTCCCGCGAGAGCGCCTTCGTGAGCGCAAGCCCAGCGGCACGAGACACCGATGTCGGAGTGCTGAGGGCGTCCGGTGCCTTGCCTGAGGTCGCCAGCGTGTTGAGGATCGCTCCGCGGCTCTCGCGCAGCGCGGGTAGCGCAAGACGGGAAAGGCGCACAGCGCCCATCAGCTTCAGAGCGAGATCGTCCTCCCACACCGTGTCCCCTTGGTCGGCAAACGGCCCAGCGGCGAGCTCGCCGGCATTGTTGGCCACCCCGTCGATCCGGCCCCAACGCGCCATCGCCGACTCCACGAACCTGGCGAGGTCCCCCACCTGTCTGACGTCGCCGGCGAGCTCGAGCACGTCACCACCGCCCGCCCTGAGCCCTGCGGCCGCATCGGCGAGCCGCCGCGGGTCTCGTGCCATCAGGGCTACGCCGCGAGCCCCCTCCTCGACGAGCCGCTCGGCAAGCGCCTTTCCGAGCCCGCTCGAACTGCCCGTGATCAGAAAGACCTTACCCTGCAGCTCGAGGTCCACTACCTGCCCTCGGGCGTGCGCCCATCGTGCCCGACGTAGCCGCCCTTGCCGCCCGCGCACACATACACCGTCTCCCCGGGCCCGAGAGTGCGGATTTTGCGCACCGTCGCGGCGTCGACGCGCACGAACGTGCCCTCCTCCAGTCGGTGGGAGGACCCGTCGCCGAACTCCATCTCGATCGCCCCGCGGTGCACGAAGTACAGCTCCTCCTGGAGGTCGTGGTAGTGCCATTTTGTCTCATACCCCGGCGGTCTCACCAACGCGTTGACACCGAACGCGGTCACGTCCAGCTGTTTGCGGACTTTGCGAAACCCGTACCCCTCGCCGATCGCGTCGAGATGCCCGATCGCATACCCCTCCCCCACGACCACCTCAGGCCGTGTGGCGCTCACACCGGCACCGGCTCGTCCCGGTACAGCCACGGGATGCGCTGGCCGATCAACTCGCCCTGGTAGCGCCGGCGCCGCCCGTACACCACCCAGGTCGTGTCCACCTCGCCATAGCGCTCCAGCACTCCTAGCTGCTGGGGGTACTGGTCGGCGTATTCGACCAGGGTGACCCCGGCGTCGTACTTCCCATCCAGCAGGTTGCGCGCCACGATCGGGTTGGCAGGCTCCTGAACGACGCTCTCCCAACGGGTGAGGTCCGGGTAGCCGAGCGCCGCCGGGACGATCCCTAGCGTCTTGGGATCGGGCACGTCGGTGCGCACAAGCAGCGCCATTTCCTTGGCGGGGTACAGGAAAGTGTCGACCACATACACCTCCTGGCGATAGCGCTCTGTCGCGACGTGCACGTCGGGATGGGCGCTGCACTGAACCAGAAACGCGTTGGGCTGCTCGCGCACGCGCTCGAGCCCGTCGAGCAGGTCCCCCACGAGCTCAACACGCGCATCGTGCAGACCCTGAAACTCCAGATAGCGCAGCAGCGCGTTCTCGTGGCAGGTCCCGGTAGGACCGAGTGTCAGGAAGGTGGGGTCGCTAGCCATATGCGTCTCGCCCTGTCGATGTTATCCCCCAACGACGGTCCGAGCCGAGGCGCTCTCCCCGGTTGGGAAGCACCCCGACCCTGAACCTATGCCCATTCGGTCCCTTGGTTGGCAGGGGCCAGGTGAAGTCCTATCACAGCTCGGCCGCGTCTACCAGTCCGAACTTGCCGCACCCTAGGTATGCATTGCCCGTCTCAGAAAGGGAGAGCACGTACTTTCCCCTGCACCTGTGGCCTTTTTTTCGCGCTCGACGCCGAGCTCCAAGAGTCAGAGACATTTTTCCCGATAGACGGATAATCGAAGCAAGTCGGGCGCCGGCCGTGAGCACGAACATCACCGCGAACCGATTGGTCTCGCGTGGCCTGTGCGACTCAGCGCCCGAGCGCCCCACACAGTGCTCGCGCCACTCGCGTCACCTGCTCCTCGTCGAGCCCTGGGAAGAACGGGAGCGCCAGCGAGCGCGCGGCGACATCCTCGCATACCGGGAACTCCCCGGCGCGGTACCCGAAACGCTCGCGGTAGAAGCTCATCAGGTGGATCGCCGGCAGGTAGGGCTTGCTCTGGATACCGCGCTCGGCAAGCCCGCGTACCGTCTGGTCGCGATCGACACCACGCGGCAACTGCACGACGTACACGAACCATCCGCGCCGCTCGCCCCCCCGATCCTCGCAAGGCAGCTCGAGCCCCTCGATCCCGGCGAGCGCCTCCCGATAACTGGCGGCAAGACGGGCACGCACTTCGAGCATCCCCTCCAACCGCTGCAGCTGCCCGAGCCCCACAGCGCAGGCGATGTCCGAGAGCCGGTAGTTGAACCCGAGCCGGTCGTGGTCGAGCCAGTCCATCTCCGGCGCGCGCCCCTGGTTGCGCTCGGAGTCGATCCGCGCCTTCATCTCTCTGTCGCCGAGCGCCACCATCCCACCCTCGCCGGTGGTGAGCTGCTTGTTGGCGTAGAACCCGAACACGGCCGGGTTGCCGCGCCCACCGACGGGGGTCCCATCGCCGTGCACGGCGCCGAGCGCCTCGCACGCGTCCTCGACGACTCCGAGCCCGTGCCGCGCGGCGATCCGCTCAAACGCGAGCATATCGGCGGGGTATCCGAAGATGTGCACCGGCAGGAGCGCCCGGGTGCGCTCGGTAACCGCCGACTCGGCTGCCTGGGGATCGAGATTGAGCGTGATCGGGTCGATGTCGGCGAACACGGGCCGAGCCCGCTCATACAGCGCCACGTTCGCCGACGCCACGAACGAGAACGGACTCGTGATCACCTCATCCCCATCGCCCACCCCCACCGCCCGTAGCGCAAGGTGCAATCCGGCGGTGCCGCTGGAGACGGCGCTGGCGTACGGGCTGCCGACGACCTCGGCAAAACCGCGCTCGAACTCTGGCAGGCAGGGCCCAAGCGACAGCTGCTCGGATCTCAGCACGCCCGCCACCAGCTGCTCCTCTAGCACACCGAGAACTGGGCGAGCTAGCGGGATGATCTCCTCTGTGCTCAAGACCCGCTCTCACCGGCCGAGCTAGGCGACATCGCCGCCGGGGTGCGTCCTTGCCCTTGGACCCCAAGCTCGAGCGAGTCGACAAGCGCATCCCAAGAGGCGGCGATCAAATTCTCAGAGACCCCGATCGAGCCCCACAGCCGGACTCCGTCGGAGGCGTCGATCAAAACCCTGGTGACGGCGCCTGTCCCTTTGGCCTCATCGAGGATCCTTACCTTGAAGTTGACGAGATCGATGTCGCGCAAATGCGGGTGTGTCTCTCCGATCGCCTCACGCAGCGCCAGGTCGAGCGCGTGCACGGGCCCGTTTCCCTCCGCGGTGCACACATAACGACGCTCGTCGGGCCCAGGAGGCGCCCAGATCTTGATCGTGGCCTCGGTCTCGACGTTGCCGTCGGCGCGCTTCTCGACGATCACCCGCCACGACTCCAGACGAAACAGCGGCTCATAGTCGCCGGCCTCACGGCGCATCAACAGCTCGAACGAGCCGTCGGCGGCCTCGAACTGAAAGCCCTCGTGCTCGAGCTGCTTGACCCGCTCGACGGTGCGCGAGGCGGCCGCATCGTCGAACTCGATCCCTGCCTCGGCCGCCTTCTCGATCACTGTGCCACGCCCGGATAGCTCTGAGACGAGCACGTCGCGCACGTTGCCGACGAGCTCCGGGACGACATGCTCGAACGTGGCTGCATCGGAGCGCACCGCGGCGGTGTGCAGACCCGCCTTATGCGCGAACGCGTGCTTACCGACATACGGCTGCGCCGGATTGGGGGTGCGGTTGAGCAGCTCGTCCAGGAGATGCGCCGTCTCGGTGAGGCGCGCGAGCCGCTGCGCCGCCAGCAGCTCATAGCCCATCTTCAGCTGCAGATCGGCGACGATCGTGATCAGGTTGGCGTTGCCGGTCCGCTCGCCGATCCCGTTGACGGTGCCCTGCACCTGTGTGGCGCCAGCTTCCACCGCGACCAGCGTGTTGGCGACCGCGCAACCGCCGTCGTCGTGAGTGTGGATCCCAAGCGGAACGTCGAGCAGCTCTGAGCGCACCGCTTCAACGACCGCGCGCACACGGCCGGGCAGCGACCCGCCATTGGTGTCGCACAGCACAACCCGCTCGGCGCCCGCCTCGGCTGCCGCGCGCAGCGTCTGCAGCGCATAGCCCTGGTCGAGCGCGTAGCCGTCGAAGAAATGCTCGGCGTCGAACAGCACGCGCTTGCCCTCCGCGGCGAGGAACCCGATCGACTCGCCAATCATCGCGAGGTTCTCCTCGCGCGAGACGCGCACAACCTTCTCTACGTGCGCCACCGAGCTCTTGCCGACGAGCGTGCACGTCGGCACGAACGATTCCGCCAGCACGCGCAGCCCCTCGTCGGCCTCGGCACTCGTGTCGCGCCGGCGGGTCATCCCGAACGCGACGATCTCAGAGATCGCGAACGTCTCTTCCTCCAGCAGCTCGAACAAGGCGAGCTCCTTCGGGTTGGATGCTGGAAAGCCCGCCTCGATCATGTGCACGCCGAGCTGGTCGAGCGCGTGCACGACCCGCAGCTTCTCCTCGGCGGTGAGGCTCATGCCGCCTCCCCCCATGCCGTCGCGCAGGGTGGCGTCGTAGAGCTCGATGTTGCCCATCAGCCGCGCGGAGATCCCCCAAGGGGGACCCCCGAGAAGGGGGGAGCGGTGCCACCGGCGGCACTCGGCGCGCCGGGCGCGGCCACGCTGACGACATCGAGCCATTCGCGGTAGGGCTCTGAGCGGCCGTGGATCGCGTCGTCGAAGGCGCCCTGAAGCAGGCGTGTGACCTCGCCGGGCTCACCGGTGCCGATCTTGTGATCGTCGATCTCCACCACCGGCACGAGCTCGGCGGCGGTGCCCGACATGAACACCTCGTCCGCGAGATAGCACTCGGCGCGGGCGATGTTGCGCTCGACGACCGTGTAGCCGAGATCGGCGGCGAGCTGCATCACCGAGCGGCGTGTGATCCCGTCGAGGATCGAGTTGTGGTGACCGGGGGTAACGATCTCACCAGCGGTCACGATGTAGATGTTCTCGCCCGTGCCCTCACACACGTGGCCGTGGTCGTCGAGCAGGATCGCCTCCTGGTAGCCGGCCTTCATCGACTCGATCTTCGCGAGCACGTTGTTGAGGTACTGGCCGGAGGCCTTCGCGTGCGGGATCAGCGAGTCGGGCGATATCCGCCGCCACGAGGACACCTTCGCGCGAATGCCGTTGCGGGTGCCCTCCTCGCCGAGGTAGGTAGCCCACTCCCAGCAGGCGATCGTCACATCGACGGGAGCCTCCATCGGGTTCAGGCCCATCGAGCCGTAGCCGCGATAGACGATCGGGCGGATATAGCAGGAGCTGAGGTTGTTGCGCGCGACCAGTTCGCGTGTCGCGCCCAGCAGCTCCTGAGCGCTGTAGGGGACCGGCATGTAGTACAGCTCGGCGGAGCGCAGCAACCGCTCCATGTGCTCGGCTCCCCGGAACACGGCAGGGCCGAGCTCGGTGTCGTAGCAGCGCACACCCTCGAAGACGCCGGTGCCGTAGTGCAATCCGTGGGTGAGAACATGGACCTTGGCGTCCTCCCAGGCGAGGAATTCACCATTCATCCATATGAGGTCGCTCGTGTCCACGTCATCGTCTCCTGGTTAGAGGTGCGCGAGCACCGCCTGCGTCGCCTCCGCCGTGCCCGCGCCGCCGCCTAGGTCGGGGGTGCGCAGGCCCTGCTCGAGCGCTCGTTCAACAGCCGATTCTACAGCCGTGGCCTCGCTTTCCAAATCCAGGCCGTGACGCAGAGCGCGTTGTCGATCAGAAACCTCACGCGGAGGCGGCGAGCGGAAGCTCGCGCTCACGGACAGCCTCCGCCGCATAACGCATCGCCTCACGGACATCCTCAAGCTCAAGGTCCGGATAGGCATCGAGGATCTCTCGATCGCTCATGCCGTCGGCGAGCATCCCAACGACCGTCGCGACCGGAATCCGCAGACCGCGGATACAAGGGACACCGTTCATCTGATCTGCCCGCACTGTGATTCTCGTGAAAATCATCTACTCCAGAGTATCGCGCGCAAGGGACACTGTCTTGGGCCCCGAGCCAGACCACATCGCACGGTCAGAGGTGCTCGAGCACCGCCTGCGTCGCCTCCGCCGTGCCCGCGCCGCCGCCTAGGTCGGGGGTGCGCAGGCCCTGCTCGAGCGCTCGTTCAACAGCCGATTCTACAGCCGTGGCCTCGCTTTCCAAATCCAGGCCGTGACGCAGCATCAGCGCGGCAGAGAGGAACATCGCGAGTGGGTTGGCGATCCCCTGCCCGGCGATATCGGGGGCGGAGCCGTGGACGGGCTCGAACATGCCGGGTCCGTCCCCGCTCAACGACGCGCTTGGCAGCATTCCGATCGACCCCGTGATCATCGCGGCCTCGTCGCTGAGGATGTCGCCGAACATGTTCTCGGTGAGGATCGTGTCGAAATGTTTGGGGGAGGAGACGAGCTGCATCGCGGCGTTGTCGACGAGCACGTGCTCGAGCTCGATGTGGGGGAACTCGCGCGAGTGCAGGTCAACCACGACCTCACGCCACAATCGCGAGGTCTCCAGCACGTTGGCCTTGTCGACGCTCGACACCTTCGAGCGCGCCGCGCCGAACGCGACGCGGGCGATCCGCTCAATCTCCTCGCGCGAGTAGGCGCATACGTCTGAGGCGAAGTCCTCGGTGCGGGTCTTCTCGCCGAAGTAGATCCCTCCGGTGAGCTCGCGCACCACGAGCAGGTCGGTGCCCTCGATCCGCTCGCGCCGCAGCGGTGAGGCTTCATACAGGGCCGGCAGCGGCTTGACGGGCCGTAGGTTCGCGTATAGGCCAAGCCCCTTGCGCAGCCCGAGCAGCCCCTGCTCGGGGCGCGGGGCGTGCGGGTCTGTCGTGTCCCACTTCGGCCCGCCGACCGCCGCCAGCAGTACCGCGTCGGCTCCACGGCAAGCGGTGAGCGTCTCGTCGGTGAGCGCGGTGCCGTGCATGTCGATCGAGGCCCCACCGAAGGGGTGTGACTCGAACTCGAACTCGCCGACGGCGCGCAGCAGCTCGAGTGTAGGAGCCAGGATCTCCGGCCCAATCCCGTCGCCGGGAAGCGTGACGATGCGGTGTGTCATGTGTTCCCCCGTCCGTGGCTCGATTACAGCGCGGTAGTTTGGGCTCCCGCCAGCCCCCCGGCCCGCTCCAAGTCGCGCTCGTAGTCCGCGATCTCATCCTCATGCGTGAGCGTCACGCCGATGTCGTCGAGACCTCCCAGCAGGCGCCGGCGGATCTCGTGGTCGATCTCAAACGCCACCTCGCGCTCAGCGAAGCGAACCTCCTGGGCCTCTAGATCAACTTCTCCCTCCCCCGCGTGCACGAGCGCGCGACAGTCCTCCTCGCTGCAGCTCGATCGGCAGCAACCCGATCTTGGTGCAGTTGGAGTAGAAGATGTCGGCGAAGCTCGGCGCGACGATCGCCTGAAAACCGTAGTCCTGCAGCCCCCAGGGGGCGTGCTCGCGCGAGGAGCCGCAGCCAAAGTTGCGGCCTGCCACGAGGATCGGATTTGCCGGCAGATCCCAGCCGGGCTCCTTGGCCCAGTCGTAGAAGAGAAACTCCCCGAAGCCCGTGCGCTCCACCCTCTTGAGGAACTGCTTGGGCATGATCTGGTCGGTGTCCACATCGGCGCGGTCAAGATGCGTCACCGGTCCGGAGATGATGCTGATCGGGTTCATCAAATCAAAGCCTCCCAGGATGGTCGAGGAGCAAGCGAGACAAGAACGCAGGGAGCGAAATGTGCTACGCACATGAGCGACTGAGGACGCAGTATCGCGCAGCTCATCGGCTCTCCTGGGGCCAGTCGCGGATGTCGGTGAAATGACCCTCGATCGCCGCGGCGGCGGCCATCTGAGGGGAGACGAGATGCGTGCGCCCTCCGCGCCCCTGGCGACCCTCGAAGTTGCGGTTCGATGTGGACGCGCAACGCTCGCCGGGTTGCAGTATGTCCGGGTTCATCCCCAAGCACATCGAACAGCCCGCCACACGCCAGTCAAAGCCGGCGTCTCGGAAGATGCGATCGAGACCCTCCGCCTCGGCTTGCGCCTTGACCTGTTGGGAGCCGGGCACCACCATCGCGCTTACGCTCGAGGCCACTTTGCGCCCCGCGACGACCTCCGCCGCGGCGCGCAGGTCGCCGATACGCGAGTTGGTGCACGAGCCGATGAACACGCGGTCGAGGGCGATCTCCTCGATCGGGGTACCGGGCTTCAGGTCCATATAAGTGAGCGCGCGTTCGGTCGCCTCACGGTCGGCGGGGCTGTCGAATTCCTCAGGCGAGGGCACGGTCGCGCTGACGGGTGCAACCATTCCTGGGGTCGTTCCCCACGTCACCTGCGGGGAGAGCGCGGCGGCGTCGACCACCACGTCGGTGTCGTAGAAGCCACCATCATCGCTGCGCAGCCCGCGCCAGCGCTCCACTGCCGCTGCGAGCTGCAGCACCCTTGGGGGCACCCGGGCGCTCCTGATCGAACCAAGCGAACGTCGTGTCGTCAGGCGCGATCATCCCCGCGCGCCCGCCGGCCTCGATCGTCATGTTGCAAACGGTCATGCGACCCTCCATCGAGAGCGCCTCGATCGCGGGGCCGACGTACTCGACCACATGCCCGGTGGCCCCGCCGACGCCGATCTGCCCGATCGTGCCGAGGATTAGATCCTTTGCGGTCACACCGAAGCCAAGCGCGCCCTCATACAGGATGCGCATCGAGCGAGGCTTGCTCTGCACCATGCACTGCGTCGCCAGCACGTGCTCGACCTCGCTGGTGCCGATCCCGAACGCGAGCGCGCCGAATGCGCCGTGGGTGGCGGTGTGGGAGTCGCCGCACACGATCGTCATGCCCGGCTGGGTGACTCCCAGCTCGGGGCCGATCACATGCACGATCCCCTGGCGATCGGAGCCCAGCGAGTAGACGGGCACCCCGAGCTCGGCGCAGTTGCGCTCCAACGTTTCGACCTGCACGCGCGAGAGCTCATCCTTGATGCGCGCCGCCACAGGCGTGCCGTCAGTCGGCGTGTTGTGATCGGCGGTCGCCAGCGTGCGGTCGGGACGGCGAACCTTGCGTCCAGCCAGACGCAGGCTCTCAAAGGCCTGCGGGCTGGTCACCTCGTGCACAAGGTGCAGGTCGATGTACAGCAGGCCCGAGCTGGCCGCGGATGGGTGTCCTATTTGATGGGCGTCCCAGATCTTCTCGAACATCGTCTGTGGTGTGGTCATTGCTCTCTCACTGATGGTTGGTGGACGATGTCAACAGGCTCTCGCCCATCGCCGCCCCTAAGTTATACAAATGTACGTTATCACAGACACATCCTGTGCTTGCCTCAGACAAGGAACAGCGTCACTGTGGTCCAGGCGTCGTGGACCGTGACAAGTGGTTCACGCAATCCCAACTCGGCGGCTTCGTCGTACAGAAGCACCACCCCACGGCCGACCGCATCGACGAGGCCCAGTTCGTTGAGACGCTGCATCAAGAACTGGTTGCGACGCACCGAAACCCCGATGCGCATCGCCTGCGGGGTGACCCCGTTGGGAGGCGCGCCCGGACTCGTCACCTCGATACGGTCGGCAAACACGCGGACCTGAATCGGCCCCGCAATGCCGTAATGGCGGTGTGCAACCGCATTGGCGATCACCTCACGCAAGCGCTCGCTTCTGTAGCGGGGACCCTCGACTCGCCGCACGCCACGTACCTCCGAAGCGCTTGGCAGTGCGCGCTCCAAAAAGGAGAGTCCCTCCGATATCAGCTGATCGACGCGGCCGTCCAGATCGGCTCGATCACGCAACTCTCCCGTCACCGACACCCCGGGATACGCGACACAACTCACAACCGCATATGGAAGCCGGTCCGACGGTTTGCGCCCAAAGCACAGTAGACCGCCGATCGTCGGGCCGCCCGTCTCAGGGTGCAGGATCTCGGCATCGGTGAGGATCCGCAATCGTTGCTCGCGATCCAGTGCGTCGAAGTCGAGAGTCCGCTGACTCGCGAAGCGACCCGCCAGCAACTTCTCGTCCAAATCCTCCGGCGTGGCCCCGAGCACAGGGCGTAGGTCTGACGCGACCGCGCCAGATGCCTGGGTCAGCCGAATCAGCTCCTCGCGACTGGGCTCACGCGAGGTGCTACCGACCCTGATGTAGTAGCGCCGGTTCTCGTTCGACCTGACCGCATAAGGCTTCTCAGCGCCCTGTGCCACACCGACGATGACGATCGTGCGCTCGGCATCCCATCGCAGTCGTTGGTAGGTGGGAATTATCGGCGGATCGATCGCCGTCCTCCCAACGTTCATGACGCGCTCCTCGTCCCAGCTCGAAGCATCCACCATGAGTTTTTCGTCGTCCACGCCGATCAGGACGCGACCTCCCGCGGCGTTGACGAAAGCGCATAGTTCCTTGGCGAGGCTCGCCGTCGAGGCTCGTGGGTCCTTGAACTCGGTGAAACTGTCCTCGTCATCGGCGACCAAGGCGGCAAGCTCGTCGCGGGCGAGCGGACCGTTCATGCCTGGTACTTTGCCTGGCGCAGTAAGAACGCCTCGTGGCCACCCTCAAGGATCTGTTCAGCCGCGGCGCGCACGTCGGAGGAGTCGATTGAGCCACGGGCACGAATCGAGCCCTTTACACGACCTCCCGCGACGGACTCGCGTGCATCGAGTGCGACAATCTGCTCCGCATCGCCAAGGACGGGGATGTTGGCGTTGTGGGTAGCTATCAGGAATTGCCTCGCCGGCTTGCCCTGCTTCAGACGCGTCACGATATCGTCATAGATGAAGCGATTGTCCAGGTCGTCCTCGGGCTGATCTATGAGCAGAGGGTCGCGGCTCTCTAGCATGACGAGCAACAGGATCGCCGTGCTCTTCTGGCCGGGGCTGAGGTTATCGAGCGACCTGTAGTCGTGGCTATCCTCGCCGACCGAGATATCAAGCAGCAGCTCGACCTCGTCCGGTAGGACAGCTGTCTCGAGCTGCAGCAGAGTCTCTTCGCCGAGCGCCCTTTCTAGCGCGCTCGCTTGACCTGCCGGGATTTTCCAAGCGTCGCTCAACGATGAGCTTCGCACGCGCTCCACGAAAGCCGTCGGTGTGAATGTCTCTTCGTCGACCATCCGCCGCAGGGTCTCGCTTCGCGCGCCGCTCCTGAGCGCACCCAGCGAGCGGACAAACTCTTCGCGCGAGCCTTTGGGCGTGAGCTTTACGAGCAGACTGCCGGCGAGCATCTCATTGAGACGTTCAGCCGCCCCCTGACGGGTGCGATGCTTGGCGCCCCGAACGTCGTTCAGTTCGACCAGCAACTCGGCCCGCTCGACGCGTGCGTCACCGATCCGTTGCTTCAACTGGGCAAGCACTTCACGTAGAGGAATGAGCTGCTCGATCCGTCGCTCGACGTCGAGATAGCGCTCTGGGTCAACCTCGGGCATCTTGGCCTGCAACTCGCGCAGAGCGCGGTCGAACTCGGAACGGCTGACCGTGCGCCTCCGATCCCACTCGGCGCGCAGCTCAGCAAGGCCTCTCTGGCCCTGCTCAATACCCTCTCTAAGAGCACGAACCCCTATCTCCAAGCGGCGATCGGCTTCGACGAGGATCGTCTCTGCACGATCAAGCAGATCTACGTTGGGCAGCTGCTCATCCTTGCGGCCATCGACGACGCTGGCCAGCGACGGATTGCTAGAGCCCACGACGGCGATCTCTCGGTCGCGTGCGACCAATGCCTTCTCGGCACTTTCCAGCAAACGCTGCTCCCGGTCTAGCAGCCGACGCTCGCGGAGTAGATCCTCAAAGCCGGCCTCTCGAAAGCGCGAGCGCCACTCCTCCAGACCCGGCAACTCAGCAAGCCTCTCCTCCGCGTCGTCGAGACGCTCAAGCGTCTTCAGGATCATCTCCGCATTCTCCTCGCAACGCGTTAACAGGCTGGCTTCGCGAATCGATATGTCACGCAGGTCATCCTCCGCGAACCCGTCAAGCATGTCCAACCTGGCAGGCGCATTCTGCGCTATTCCGTATATCTCCTTTTGGCCGTAGATACAGGGAGATATGAGCGTCTTGGCGCTTAGTCCTGGACGCGGTCGTCCATCGTAGTCGCGCACGACCGGCGCATGTGGCACCGTGCGCTCCACTATGTAGCGAGCGCGCACGGGCCCATCAGTCTCGATGACGATCGATATCTTCGAGCCGGATCGAAATGCGTGTTCACGCAGCTCACGCCCCGCTTGTCCGACCTCCTCTCGTCCGACCCCCTCTGTTTGGTATCCCAGATCGAACGCGTATCGGATCGACTCGATCATCGTCGACTTTCCCGTTCCCCTACCGCCGATCAAACAGTTCAGCTCCGTGTTCAACGGAAAGCGGACCCCATCGAGGAAATCACCCTCCCAGGCGACCGCAAGCAGACGCCCACCCTTGCGACGCTCGATGGGGTCGTCGTAGGAAATACGCGATTGTGGGTCGAGGAATGCCTGCCGCAAGCCGGACACGCCGATCGTGTCCATCTTGATCCATGTCGAGGTCGTGCCAATAACGTCAAGCGATCGACAATCTGAGGTGAGCACGTAAGCCGGGAGACGAGGGCGATCGTATGTCTTGTCCTCGCCTCGAATGATACGCCCGTTGCCACTGGTGATCTCAGACGGTGGCTTGGAGATTTGCGCCGCCAGCAACGCCTCCGTCTTCCACGCATCCACCCGAGCCCCTTGACGCAGGGCTGCCAACAGGCCCTTGTCGCTCTCGATATGAGCGGCTATGCAGACGCCTCCACACTCATCCTGCACGAACGTCAGCAGCTCTGCAAAGTGTTGTTTGGTGCGCAGCTCCAACCTACTCTTCGTGCGCTTCGACCGCGTGAGATCGAGACCGACAAGAACCTCCTCCAGTCGCTCGACGCTCGTGTCGGGATCGAACAGGCACAGTATGTGCACACCCTCGGCACTCTCGACCTCGAAGCCTGGCAGGAGATGGATGTCCAGTTCCTGCGCGGCTTGGCGCAACTCGTCTATCCAGGAGACGTCATTGTGCTCAGTTATGCCAACAAGCTCGATCCCACGCTTCTTCGCGACCTCTAGATAACTGAATGCCAGCTCCATGCGCTCCTTCGGAGTCGTGGGCTGAGGGCGCGGGAGGAAGCGAGGATCGATCGGTGTGTGCACCTGCAGGTCAGCGCGAAGAAAAACAGCTCCGGGCCGCGCATTCGCGAGCGCCGCAATCTCCGGCTGAAGTGGGACCTCGCTGTCTGTGATCGGTGTGTTCATGAAACGCCCACTAGAGACAAGCTCGCCGAGGCCCGTCAATTCTCCCATCCACGTCGGGCGTCGTACTGATACGCGCCCACGACCGCGACGGAGCAACCAGCACGGCCCAGGGAGTATGCCAAGGGCACTGCCCGGTCAACTGCGACGCAGCCCGGCGCTGACAACCGCCAGAAAGGTGGCCGGCTGGTCGGTCGGGTTCTCGAAGTGGTGGGGCAGGTCGGCGTCGAAGGTCACGCAATCGCCTTCGTTCAGCTCATAGCGCCGTCCGTCGCACACGAGCACCAAGGAGCCCCGCTCGATCAGGGCGGTCTCACGGCTGCCCGGCTCGTGCATCGGCGGATCGTCGGTCGCGCCAGTCGCGCCGCCTGGGGCGAGCGTGTGGCGCGAGAGCTCCGAGCGCTGACCGGGCTGCGCGGGAGTCATCACTTCGAAGCGGTGTCCACGTTTGAGGTTACCTCCGCCGCCACGCTCGCCGGCCCTGACGATTGTGACCGCCCCGCTCTCGTCGAGGCGCAGCAGCTGTGAGAGACGCAGATCGAGACCGGAGGCGATCCGCGCGGCGACTGTCAGCGTGGGACTCGTCTCACCGCGCTCGACCTGTGAGAGCATCGGCGCGCTGACCCCGCTGCGCTCGGCCAAATCGCGCAACGACAGCGCGGAGGCCTCACGCAGTGCCTTCACGCGCGCGCCGATCACCTTGGAGTCAAACGCCTCCCAGCGTGCATCCAACCCCTGCGGGTCCAGCTTTTGCGCTTTTACAGTCGTCATACAAGCGTACGTTATCACAGACGTAACGTACGCGTGCGCTACTCCTTGCGGGCTTCCCAGAAGATCTCGAACTGGTTGTCGCGCGGGCGCCCCACTTTGCCGCTGCCGCGAAACGTGTTCGTGAGCGTCATGCCCAGCGACGCGTAGATGTCCTGGAGCTCCTCGACCGTGTACAGACGCGAGCTGTAGGGGATCGGGTCGAGCTGCTCGAACACCTCCCCGAACCAGACGGAGGCGGCCGTGCCTTCCAGGCGATTTCGCTTGGCGTTCCAGCGGTGATCGGTCAGTTCGACCGACTCCGTCCCAAGGATCCACGTCTTCTCGGGCATATGCCTCTCAGCGTGCAAGCGATTGGGCGTTTGCCCCAGGTGGCGGCCACCGTGACGCAGCGCACGCGCGATCACCTCGAACGTGCGCAGGTTCTCGGACTCTGTCTCGAAGTAGCCTATCCCGCCGTCGTTGAAGGTCGCGACGATGTCGAACTCCTCCTCCAGCTCGAGCTCGCGCAGGTCGGCCTGCACGAACTCGACGCTCAGCGACTGCGCCGCGGCCGTGTCTTTGCCGACCTTGACGTTCGCCTCCAGCAGCTCCACCCCCACGACCGAGAATCCACGGCGCGCGAGCTCGAGGCTGTGCCGACCGGTGCCACACCCGAGGTCGAGCACCCGCTCCACGCCGGACGGTTGGAGCATCGTGACGAAGCGGTCGACTTCGGAGACCGTCTTGTCCGCCCAGGGCAGCTTGTCCATCTCCGGCGGATAAGCCGAGCGATACCAATCCTCCTGAATCTCAAGCTCGGCCATCGCCCGATATTTATTCAAATGGCCAGATCAATGTCAAACGATGCTCATCCGTCGCGTGAAACGATGCTCATCCGTCGCGTGGTCGGACGCGCGCCTGACCCGAGCTCACGCCGCTGGCTCCGGCAGACCGACTCCGCGCTCACCCTCACGCGCGCGAACCACACCGATCGACAGCGCGCGCACATACGCGCGCGCGGCGGCCTCGATGATGTCGGTGGAGACACCCTGCCCGGCGCCAGTCTGACCTTCGACCTCGACGACCACCGACACCTCGCCCAGCGCGTCCTGGCCCTCGGTGACCGCGTCGACACGGAACTCGCGCAGCGCGGCCTCGACGCCCGTGGCGGCGTTGATCGCACGGAAGATCGCATCCACCGGACCGTCGCCGGATGACTCGCCGGTCTTGACCGCTCGCCTGCCCCCCGCCATGGGGGGTGCCCCGTCATGGGGTATGCCATCCTCGACGCTGACGTTGACGCGAGCGATTGGGGGGCGCACCGAGGAGGCGCTGACCTCGAAGTCCACGAACCCGTACGCCGCCACGTCATCGCCGCGCAGCTCCTCGGTTACAAGCGCCTCCAGGTCCATCGCGGTGACCTGCTTCTTGCGGTCGGCGATCTCCTTGAAGCGCTTGAAGGCGGTGTTGAGCGCCTGCCCGTCCACCTTGAAGCCCATCTCCTCCAGCGCCTTGCTCAAAGCGTGGCGGCCGGAGTGCTTGCCCAGCACGATCGCGTTGCTCTTCAGCCCCACGGTGGTGGCATCCATGATCTCGTAGGTGGCACGCTCCTTCAGCACCCCGTCCTGGTGGATGCCGGCCTCGTGCGCGAACGCGTTGCGACCGACGATCGCCTTGTTGGGCTGCACCGGATATCCGGTCAAACGCGAGACCAGCCGGCTGGTGCGAGCGATCTCTGTCGTCTCAATCCCTGTCCACAGCCCCAGCGCGGGCTCGCGCGTGTGCAGCAGCATCACGATCTCCTCCAGGGAAGCGTTACCAGCGCGCTCACCGATGCCGTTGACCGCGCACTCCACCTGCCGGCAGCCGGCCTGGATGCCGGCCAGCGAGTTGGCGACCGCCAGGCCCAGATCGTCGTGGCAGTGCACCGAGACGACCACCTCGCGCAGAGCGGGCACCAGCCGGTAGAGCTCCGCGAACATGGCGGCGTACTCATCGGGCATCGTGTAGCCGACGGTGTCGGGCACGTTGATCGTTGTGGCGCCCTCATCCAGCGCGATCTGGACCACCTCGGCCATGTACTCGATGTCTGAGCGCGACCCGTCCTCGGGTGAGAACTCGACGTCCTCCGTGCAGGAGCGCGCATGCGCGACCGCCGCGCGCACCTGTCCCTTCACATCCTCGCGCGTGGTCTGCAGCTTGCGCTCGATGTGAATGTCGCTGGTCGCGATGAATGTGTGAATCCGCGGGCGCTCAGAGTCGCGCACCGCCTCCCACGCCGCGTCGATGTCCTGCTTTGAGGTGCGCGCCAGCGCGCAGATGACCGGGCCGTCGACCTCACGGGCGATCGCCTGCACCGCCTCGAAGTCGCCCGGCGAGGTGATCGGAAAGCCCGCCTCGATGATGTCAACGCCAAGCCTGGCCAGCTGCTGGGCGATCTCCAGCTTCTCGTTCCGGTTCAACGCGATCCCTGGCGACTGCTCACCGTCGCGCAGGGTCGTGTCGAACACCCTCACACGTTCGCGCTCGTCTCTCCTCGATGCCGTGCCTGTCATGTCGTGATCACCTTTCCAGTTCTCTCGCTTTAGCGCTTCTCCTTTTGTATGCGGCTAGGCGGCCGCCACGCACTATTCCCCCCGAGGGGGGAGCAGGAGAAGCGCGAGTGAGAACTGAAACGACATGCTGCAGGCAGGGTAGCACCTGCGTTACGGCTCAGCTCAGCACAACCGCCCAGCCCGCCACAAAGCCCTCGGAGGCGACGATCTCGTCGACCACCGCGGAGGGAACGGGAACATCGGTAGTGACGACCATCGCGGCGAGCCGCTGCTCATCGCCATCGGGCGTGTGACCGATGGCGGCGGATGAGATGTTGATGCCGTGCCCACCGAAGATCGTGCCCACGCGGCCGATCATCCCCGGGAGATCGGCGTAGCGGAAGACGGTGACGAACGGCGTCAGCTCGATCGTCAGACGCCGGCCCTGTACCTCGACGAGGTGCGGCACGCGGTTGGGGCCGATGCCGGTGCCGGCGACCGCGACCTTCTCCCCACCAGCCACGACGGTGACACGGATTAGCTCGTTGAAGTCCTGAGCCTCTGAGACAGACTTCTCCTCGACTACGATCCCGCGCTGCTGGGCCATGCTCGGGGCGTTGACGAGGTTGACCTGCTCCTCGGTGCGCCCCTCCAAGGCTCCCTCGATCACCGCGAGCGTCAGCAGGCGCGTGTCGAAGTCGGCGATGCGCCCCATGAAGGCGGCCTCGATGCGCTCAACCGAGCTGCCCTCGGCGAGTGCCATCGCGAGGCGGCCGAGCCGCCGCGCGAGCGGCAGGAATGGCCCGAGCACCTCCATGTCCTCGGCGCCGATCGCGGGGATGTTGACCGCTGTGGAGACGACCCCTCCGGTGAGCGCAGCCACCACCTGCTCGGCGCTTTGAAAACCGGCGCGGTCTGTCGCCTCCGCTGTGGAGGCCCCCAGATGCGGGGTGACGACGACATTCGAGTAGCCCTCGAACAGCGGGTACTCGGTGATTGGCTCTGAGGGAAACACATCGAGCGCCGCGCCGCCCACCTTGCCGGAGTCGAGCGCCTCCTTCAGCGCCGCGTCGTCGATCAGCCCACCGCGCGCCACGTTGAGGATGCGCACACCGTCGCGCATCTTCGCGAACTGCTCGGCGTTCAACCAGCCTTCGGTCTCCGGGGTCTTGGGTAGGTGGATCGTGATGAAGTCGGCCTGCTCACACACCTCATCGCTCGAGGCCGCCTTCTCGACCCCCAGCTCGCGATAGCGCTCAGCGGAGACATAGGGGTCGAACGCGAGCACGCGCATCCCAAAGCCCTTCGCGCGCTGGGCAACCAGCTGCCCGATGCGCCCAAAACCGATGATCCCAAGCGTCTTCTCGTACAACTCCACGCCGGAGAACTTCGAGCGCTCCCACTTGCCGCTGGTCAGCGACGCATGTGCCTGGGGAATGTTGCGCGCGAGCGCCAGCAGCATCGCCATCGTGTGCTCGGCGGCGGTCACGACGTTTGACTGTGGGGCGTTGGCGACCACAATCCCGCGCTGGGTGGCGGCGGGCACATCGACGTTGTCGACACCCACCCCGGCACGTCCAATCACGCGCAGGTTGGTGGCGGCATCGATCAGCTCAGCGGTCATCTTCGTGGCAGAGCGGATCAGGATGCCGTGGTAGGCGCCGATCCGCTCGCCCAGCTGCTCGTCGCTCCAATCGACGCCGAGGTCCACGTCGAAGTGGGCTTGCAGCAATTCGATGCCCGAGTCGCCGACCTTCTCCTTCACCAGCACCTTCAGTCGCTCATCGCTCATGCCGAAATCCTCTCTACGACCCACTCGATACACGCCGTGAGCGCCTGCACGTCGGTGGGCTCCACGGCGGGGAACATGCCGACCCGCAGCTGGTTGCGCCCAAGCTTGCGATACGGCTCGACATCGACGATCCCGTTGGCGCGCAGCGTCTTCGCGAGCAGCGCTGCATCGATGCGCTCATCGAAGTCGATCGTGCCCACCACCAGCGAGCGGTTGGCGGGCGCCGCGACGAACGGCGTCGCGTACTCGGTGTGCTCAGCCCAGCCGTAGAGATGAGCCGAGGACTCGCTCGTGCGCGCTACGCACCAGTCGAGACCCCCCCGATCGAGCATCCAGCGAATCTGGTCGGCGAGCAGGAACAGCGTGGCCACCGCCGGGGTGTTGTAGGTCTGATCCTTGACGGAGTTATCGAGTGCGGTGGCAAGCGAGAGGAACGCTGGAATCCAGCGTCCTGAGGCCGCGATCTTGGCGATCCGCTCCTGCGCGGCGGGGCTCAGCAGCGCGACCCACAGGCCACCGTCGCCGGCGAAGCTCTTCTGCGGCGCGAAGTAGTAGGCGTCAGCTTGGGCCGCGTCGAGCGGCAGGCCGCCCGCGCCGGAGGTCGCGTCGATCAGCACCAGCGCACGATCCGCCCCGGCGGGTCTGAGCACCGGTGCCATCACGCCTGTGGAGGTCTCATTGTGGGCCCATGCAATCGCGTCCACCGGATCCTCGCTCCCGCCCGTGCCCGCGAGAGCCGCTTCCAGCTCCTCGGCGCCGGGCGCGCTCCCCGGCTCGGCCTTCACGACCGTGGGGTCCCCCAGGAAGGGCGCCTCGCCGGTCACGGTGGCGAACTTCTGTGAGAACTCGCCAAACGCGAGGTGCAACGCGCGACGCTCCACCAGCCCAAACGCGGCGGCATCCCAGAAGGCAGTGGCCCCACCGTTGCCGAGTGCCACCTCATAGCCCTCCGGTGTGGAGAACAGCTCGGTGAGGCCGGCGCGAATCTCACCCACCAGCCCCTTGACCGGCTTCTGGCGGTGGGAGGTCCCCATCAGCGCCGCGCCGTCTGAGGCCAGGCGAGCGATTGCCTCGGGACGGACCTTGGATGGCCCGCAACCGAAACGACCGTCGACGGGCTTCAGTTGGTCGGGGATCTCCAGCTGTGCGTGCTGCGTCTCAGTGTTGGGCGTCATGGGGCTTCCTCGCGGAATGTCGATGATCGAAGAATGCCCAGGCGCGCGGCGTAGATACTCGTCGCTCCCCGGTGGTTGACTCCACCTAGTGCGCCAGTCGCGACGACGAAGGCGAGTGTAGCGAACCCTCGGCCACCGGGCCGCGGGCTCTCGGCCCGCCCGTCCTCGAGTGCTCGGCTATCCCCTGCCATGCGGCTCGGTCCAGTCCGGGGCGGGCCCCAGCGGAATGATGTGCTTGGGGTTCAGCTCGTCATGAGTGGTGTAGTAGTGGCGCTTGATTTGCTCCATCGCGACCGTCTGCGCAACACCCGGCCATTGGTAGAGCTCGCGCGTGTAGGCCCACAGGTTCGGGTACTCGACGATCCTGCGGTAGTTGCAGCGAAAGTGCACGTGGTAGACCTCGTCGAAGCGCGCGAGCGTCGGAAACAGACGCCAGTCGGCCTCGGTGAGGCGATCGCCCAACAGGTAGCGGGACTCGCCGAGAAGCTCCTCGAGCCATTGAAGGCTCTCGAACAACTTCGTGAAAGCGCGTTCGTAGGAGGTCTGGCGGCGCGCGAAGCCGGCGTTGTAGACGCCGTTGTTGACGGTGCCATACACACGTATGTTGATGTCGTCGATCTCCGGGGCAAGCGCAGGCGGATACAGCTGCAGCTCACCGCCATGACCCAGGCCGCCCAACGAGTCGGGCGCATCCATCATGCGGATGATGTCGCTTGACTCGTTGTTGACGATCTGAGCGGTGCGCGTGTCCCACAGGACGGGCACCGTGACTCGCGCGCTGAAGTGAGGGTCGCTGGCGAGATAACCCTCGCTCATGAGCTCCCAGCCGTTGCAGCTCATCGACGTAGTGCCCGCCCGGGCCGTCCTTGAAGCTCTCCCCCGTGAAGGCCCAGCCGCGCTTGTCACGAAACGGCGCGACATAGGAGATTGGCACGTTCTCCTGGAGGCCCGCCAGCTCGCGCACGATCGCTGTGCGATGGCACCAGGGGCACGCCAGCGACACGTACAGGTGATAGCGACCCGGCTCGACCGCGAACGCTGTCTCCTGCCCGTTGCGCGGATCGGTCCCGACCCAATCGCGAAAGCGGCTGTCCTGGCGTTTGAACTCCCCGCCGGCGAGCTCGCGATCCATGACCGCGTCGACCCTTCGTCGCTCCGGTTGCTTGCCCTGGTAGCTCACTTGCCCGGGCCTCTTCGCGCTAGAAGGAGGTTTTGATCCAGGCCATGTGCGAGCGCAGCTCGCCGCCCACATGCTCGACCTGCGTGTCGGCCTGCTCCGCGCGCATGCGCTTGAAGCTCTCCTGCCCCGCACGGTTCTCCGCGATCCACTCGCGCGCGAAATCACCCGACTGAATCTCCGCGAGTATCTCGCGCATTTTCTGGCGTGTCTCCTCAGTGATGACACGCTTGCCGCGCGTGTAATCGCCGTACTCGGCCGTGTTGGAGATCGAGTAGCGCATTCCCGCGAGGCCCTTTTCGTACATCAGGTCGACGATCAGCTTGAGCTCGTGCATGCACTCGAAGTAGGCCATCTCCGGGTCATAGCCGGCATCGACGAGCGTCTGGAAGCCGGCTTGCACGAGCTCAGAGGTTCCTCCGCACAGCACAGCCTGCTCGCCGAACAGATCTGTCTCGGTCTCGTCCTTGAAGGTGCTCTCGATCACTCCCCCGCGCGTGCAGCCGATGCCCTTGGCGTAGGCGAGTGCCAGCGCGCGGGCGTTGCCCGTTGCGTCCTGGGCGACCGCGATCAGACCGGGGACGCCGCTGCCCTCGGTGAACTGGCGGCGCACGAGATGCCCAGGGCCCTTCGGGGCAACCATCGCGACGTCCACACCGGGTGGGGGCGTGACCTCCCCGTAGTGGATCGAGAAGCCGTGGCCGAACAGCAGCTCGTTGCCCTCGGCGATCCCGTCTGAGATCTCACCCCAAACCTGGCGGTGCAGCTCGTCGGGAACGAGCATCATCACCAGATCGCCGCGGCTGGCGGCCTCGACGGGCGAGAGCACCTCCAAGCCTTCCTCGCGCGCCTTGCTCACCGAGGAGGAGTCCTCGCGCAGGCCGACCACGACGCTGACGCCGGAGTCCTTCAGGTTGAGAGCGTGGGCGTGGCCCTGTGAGCCATAGCCGATGATCGCGACGGTCTTGTCGTCGAGGAGCGTGAGGTCTGCGTCGTCGTCGTAGAGCATGGGACGGCAGGGTAGCCGATCAGGCCGTGCCAACCCCTACGAGAGTGCGCATCGGTATCTCAAGCGTTCCATCCGCCGCCGTGTAGGGCTCGAAGCGAGCCGCGAGGCTCTCGCGGATCTCGGCGATCTCGGACTCCGGGCGCGCCAGCACCGCATCGTGGAAAGCTCGTGCCATGTCAAGCGTCGTCTCCCAGAGCTCATCGAAGCTCGCGGCGTGCTGGACCAGGTTGAGTCGCTCCACCCACACCTCGGCAAAGCCGGCATGTTCGAGCAGATCGCGCACTCGCTGCTTCTCCCAGAGCGCGAACGGACCGGGCGAGCCGGGCTGCGGCGGCTCGGCGAGCCCGCGCTCGAGCAGCTCGGTGGCGGGCAGCGAAGCCCACGGATTGTGCTCGAGCGAATCCCACACGGCGAGCGCGACATGCCCTTCGGGGCGTAGCACGCGGCGGGTCTCTCCGAGCGCGGCGCCCGGGTCGGCCATCAGCATGTAGCCCCAGCGGCACAGCACGATGTCGACGCTCGCCACCGGCAGGTCGATCCATTCCGCGTTGAGTACCTGGAACTCGACGTTGGTGAGGTTGAGCTCGCCTGCTCGCTTGCGCGCGCCGTCGAGCATCGCGTCGGCTTGATCGCTTGTGATCACTCCGCCGACGGGTGCCACCATCTCAGCGGCCAGAAAGCCGGTCTCGCCCAGACCGGCGGCAAGCTCGAGCACGCGCTGTCCGGGTTGTGGATCGACCGCGTCGATCATCCAGTGAGATACAGGAGCCGACAGCTTGCGCATCGCCTCCTGGCGTGCGACCCAACCAGAGGCGGCCTCTTCCCAGTGGGTGAGGCTGGCGTCACGGTGTGCGCGCGCCGCGTCCCCCGCCGGCCCGCGAGCCGGGCCGCGCACCCGATCGTTTTCGCGTCCTTCCTCCGGTTGAACAGTGTTCATTTGAGAGTCCCCTTATAGATCCCTGCGCAACAGCTTGCCAGAGCGCGTGCGTGGGAGCGGTGTCGATATGAGCCGCATGCTCTTGGGAACCTTGAAAGAGGCCAGACGAGCAGAGCAATGCTCGCGCAAAGCGCTCTCCCCCACACGTGCTCCAGGGGCCACTACGACGATCGCTGTCACCGCCTCCCCCCACTGTGGATCCTCGCGTCCGAGCACCGCCGCCTCGAGCACTTCCGGATGAGCTTCGAGCACCGCCTCGACCTCGGTCGGCGCCACGTTCTCCCCGCCGCTAACGATCGTGTCGGCCTTGCGTCCGCTTACGTGCAGGAAACCGTCGGAGTCGATCGAGCCCAAGTCGCCAGTGTGCAAACGCCCGTCGGACGCGATCGCCGAGCGCGCGACCGTGGGCCCCGAAAGCAGGATCTCCCCATCTTCTGCGATCTCCGTGCGGGTGCAGAACAGCGGCACGCCCGCGCCCACTTCGCGTGAGCGGCGCTCACCCTCGTCCCTCGCCGCGATCCCAACCGCGGCGAGCGGAGCGGTGGCGGCCTGCGAGCAGCACTCGGTGAGCCCGTAGGTCTCGAGGACCGGTACGCCCGCTGCTCGCGCGCGCCGCGTGAGCGAGTCTGGGACGGGACCCCCACCCGTCAGCGCGCAGCGCAAGTGCACTGGATCGCGCAGACCCGCGTCCAGCAGGCGCGCAAGCGTCGTTGAGACAAGCGATACAAGCGTGATGCGCTCCTCGCGCAACGCCGTTAGCACCCTGTTGGTGTCAAAGCGATCGTGGACGACCGCGGTGGTGGCATAGATCGCGCTGCGCACGAGGATCGACAAGCCGCCCACATGGGAGAGCGGCAGCGCGCACAGCCAGCGCTCCTCGGGATCGATTCCGAGGGCGACACCGGAGCCGATCGCGCTCCACAGGAAATTGCCATAGGTCAATTCCACCGGGCGCGGAGCCGATGTGGTGCCAGATGTGTGGATGACCGCGCAGACGGCATCGAGATCGTGGAGCACCCTATCCTCGGGATCGCTGACCATCCTGTTCGTGAACGTCTCTGAGTCGACTCCATCCGCGGTCGAGACGCTCAGTGGCTCCTCGACGAGCAGGCTCGCACCCGCGACGATCGGCTCCCGTTCGGAGGTGGTGAGGCGCAGATCCACCGGGACCGCCACCGCACCGTGCAACAGGCACGCGTGCAGCGCCTGTGCGAATGCGATCCCAGGCGCCAGCGCGATCGCTACGCGCTCCCCTGGCAGCACTCCTCGCTCTGAGAGCTCGCGCGCTCCCACGCGTACGGAATCCCACAGCTCGGCGTAGGACAACCGCTCCTCCGGTGTCTGGAGCGCGATCAGCGTTGGCGCCGAGCAGGCGGCGCGCTGCAGCCATGCCTCGACCTGCATCACTCACAGGCTAGCCTTCGCGGTGAATCGTTGGCGTGCGCTCAAGCCGAAGCGCCGCTCCCATGACTTAGACAGGAGTGTTGAGAAACCTTGAGCACGACTTGGATCGCAGCAGGCAGCTACACGGACATCCGCTACGAGAAGTCCTCAGAGATCGATTCGGGACCCGACCCCACCCCACGAATCGCGAAGATCACGATCAACCGTCCAGAGGTTAGAAACGCTTTCCGCCCATTGACGGTCGTCGAGATCTCCCAGGCGCTGGAAGCAGCGCGCGAGGACACCGAGGTGGGCGTGATCGTGCTATGCGGGGAGGGTCCGCTCGCGTTCTGCTCGGGTGGCGATCAACGCGTACGCGGAGACTCCGGATACCTGGGTGAGGACGAGGCTGGCGATCCAGATCCCACCCGCCCCGGGCGCTTCCACGTAACCGACCTGCACGTGCAGATCCGCCGACTGCCAAAGCCCGTGGTGGCGATGGTGGCAGGGTATGCGGTCGGCGGCGGGCAGGTGCTGCAGCTGGTGTGCGACCTGACGATCGCCGCCGAGAACGCTCGCTTTGGACAGACCGGGCCGCGGGTGGGCTCCTTTGACGGTGGCTTCGGAGCCGGGCTGCTGGCGAACATCGTGGGCGTGAAGAAGGCCAAGGAGATCTGGTTCCTGTGCCGTCAGTACGACGCGCGGCAAGCTCTTGAGATGGGACTCATCAATACCGTGGTGCCACTGGAGCGCCTGGAGGATGAGACGGTGCGGTGGTGCAGGGAGATGCTCGCGCTGTCGCCGTTTGCGCTGCGACTGTTGAAGGCAAGCTTCAACGCCGCCGAGGATGGCTTGGCGGGAGTGCAGCAGCTCGCGCACGACGCCAACCTGCTGTTCTACGGCAGCGAGGAGGCCAAAGAGGGCCGCGAGGCCTACAAGCAGAAGCGCGAGCCGGACTTCGCCCGTTTCCCGAGGCGCGCGTGAGCGCGCAGCGCACGGTCGCGATCCAGGCGTCGAGCCCGGTGCACATCTGGGTGATGGCGGCGCGCGTGCGGACGTTGCCGGCGGCAGTGGCGCCGGTGCTCGTCGGTACCTCGCTCGCGCTCGGCGACGGCCACTTCCGTGCGCTGGCGTTCGTGGCGGCGTTGCTCGGCGCGGTGTTCATCCAGGTGGGGACCAACCTCTCAAACGACTACTCCGACGCGCGCCGGGGTGCCGACACCGAGGATCGGCTCGGCCCGGTGCGGGTGACAGCCGGAGGGCTCGTGCCACCCGGGAGGGTGCTGCTGGCGACCTACGTGACGTTCGGCCTGGCGGTGCTGTGCGGCGTGTACCTCGTGGCGGTCGCGGGCTGGGGACTGATTGCGGTCGGCGCCGCGTCGATCCTCGCCGGGGTGCTGTACACGGGCGGGCCTCGCCCCTATGGGTACGAGGGCCTCGGCGAGCTGTTCGTGTTCCTGTTCTTCGGGATCGTCGCGGTGAGCGGGTCCTATTACGTGCAGGTACAGCAGCTGCCGTGGCAGGCTTTCGCGTGCGCGGTGCCGGTTGGCCTGCTCGCTTCAGCGATCCTCGTGGTGAATAACGTGCGCGACCTGGAGACCGACCGCCGTGCCGGCAAGCGCACGCTCGCCGTGCGCCTGGGCAGGGCACGCACGCGCACCTTGTACACCGTGATGGTGGCCGGCGCGTTCGTGCTCGTGCCCCTGCCGTGGGTATTCGGATCGATGACCGCGTGGCTGCTGCTGCCGTTGTGTGCGATCCCGCTGGCGATACCGCTCGTGAGGATCGTCAGGGAGCGCGTGGACGGACCTTCATTGAATGGGGCGCTCGCAAAGACAGGGGCACTGCAGCTCGTCTTCTGCCTGCTGTTCGCCGCGGGGATCCTCGCGAGCGGCGGGATCTCCTCCTGAGCCACCGCGAGCCATGAGGTTCGAGCTGCAGCGCCATCGCCTGCGCTTGCGCGAGCCACTGCAGAGCTCCTACGGCACGGTGGCCGAGCGCGAGCTGCTGGTGGTTGCGCTGAGCGACGAGGACGGCGTGAGCGGATATGGCGAGGCGGCGCCACTGCAACCATATGACGGGGTCAGCATCGAGCGCGTGGAGGAAGCCCTCGAGCGCTACAGGCCGGTGGTGGAGGGCGCGATGGGGATGAACGGCGCGGAGATCGTCGATGCGTGCCGGCGCGTGGATGACCTACCGGAGGCGTTCGCCGCGATCGACCTCGCGCTCTGGGATCGTGCCGGGCGTCGAATGGGGCGCCCAGTGGCGTCGCTGTTGACCGATACCCCCGCACGGCAGGTGATGGTCAACGCGACTCTCTCGGCGCTCGACCGCGCCGGAGCCGCGAGACAGGCGAGGCGTGCCGTGGAGCAGGGGTTCGGCTGTGTGAAGGTGAAGGTTGGCAGCGGCGATGACGCGGGACGCGTTGCCGCCGTGCGAGCGGCGACCGGCCCGCATGTTGCGCTGCGGGTGGACGCCAACGGAGCGTGGAGCGTGGAGCAGGCGGTGCGTTCGATCGAGGTGCTGTCCCGCGTCGGGCTGGAGCTGGTTGAGGAGCCGGTGCACGGTCTCACCGCCGTGCGCGAAGTTCGCGAGCGAGTGGCTACGCGGGTTGCGATCGACGAGACCGCCGCCGAGCACGGGGCACTGACCGCGGGCGTGGCCGACGCCGTGTGCCTGAAGATCTCACGCTGTGGGGGCATCTCGGGACTGTTGGCCGCCGCCGCGCTCGTGAGAGCCTCTGGCGCGGAGGTGTACGTCGCCTCGACGCTCGACGGCCCACTGGGGATTGCCGCGGGAGTGCATGCGGCGGCCGCGCTTGCCTCACGCGGCCCGCTGCCCGCCTGCGGGCTGGCGACACTCGGGATGTTCGACGGTCATTCAGCCCAGTTGGCGCCTAAAGGCGGTCAGATCGCCGTGCCCGAAGGGCCGGGACTCGGGATTGAGTCTCCCTGAGACGCGGTGACAAAAGTCGGTGGACACGGCAGCACCGCCTCATTAGGGTCTTCCAACTCGGAGGGGGCGCTTCTACAGAGATCGTCACGCGCTCGCTTCAGATCGATCCCGATGCGGTTGGGCGCAGAGGCCCCCCTTGGGACAGGGGCCCGTTCTAGGGCGGCGTAAACGAACAGCGAAGGGGTCACGATGTTCGAAGCTCGATTGCTCAAACTTAGCGCAACACTGAAAGCGGCTTGTGAGCTCAGAACAAGCCGGAAGCCACATTTCAGGGGTGGGCATCGATGGTGCGCTGTGGCGCTGGCGCTGAGCCTGATGGGCAGTTGCGCCTTCGCGACTAGCTCTCTGGCTTCGGAATCCTCACCCTTCGTGCAGAGCTCGCTCCTGGAAGGCTCGCTCACGCTCGCCGTCCAGTCCGCGGCACCCGTCCTCAGTGTGTCGGGGGAGACGGTGAGCTGGACACCGGTCGGCAACGAGACCTATTACGAGGTTGCCGTCTCCAGTGCGCCTCGAGGAGCCGCCGGGCGTAGCACCCGATACTTGAGCGTCGCTCGCGCCACCGGCGAAACACAGAGCTACAGCGTGGCCCTCGAACCGGGACAGACCGCCTACGTTGGTGTCAGCGCCGACAACAGTCCCAACTGGTCGGTGGAAGAGGCGACCGTGACAGTGCCGAGCAAACCCTCCGCACCGGAAGCGCCGGCGCCAAAAACACCCGTTACAGAACCTCCGGTCATCGAACCGCCCGCCCCGCCCGTCACAGAACCGCCGGCCGTCGAACCGCCGGCCCCGCCCATCGTCGAACCGCCGATCGCGGAAAAATCGGCGCCGCAGCTCAGTGTGGCCGGCACGACGATCCACTGGAGCGCAGTGCCGGGAAGCTCGAGCTACACCCTCGCGACGATCCTCGATCCGACGACCACCAGGGTCACCACCTACAGAGTGGTGACCGGCACGAGCTACACCCCCCCTGCGGTTCCCGGACAGAGCGTGAACTACGGCCTGTCGGCCAGCGTACCCGGCGAAGCTCCCTGGGCGAAGGAGGTCACGATCAGCTATCCGGCGAGCACAGTTCCACCAGCGCCACCGGTGACTCCGACTCCGCCGGAAGCTCCGACTGCGCCGGAAAACCCGGTGCCGCCCGTACCTCCAACCCCACCGATAGCCCCAGTGCCATCGGGGACGATCATCGGCACGAACGACGGGGCCGGATGGGGCGAAGCCCCGGCCAAGACGATCCTCGCCGGCCACATCACCTGGAACCGTGTGGAAATCGGCGCTCAGTGGAACACGGTCCCTGCCTCGCTCAGCGACGGGTTCAAGGTCCTTGCGATCGTCGGGAACACCGCCAATGGGACTCCCCTCAGTCAGGTCGAACCCAACCAGTGGGGTGCTGAGGTGGTTAAGGAAATCGAAGCCAACCCCGGCATCTCGATCGCCGAAGCGGGCAACGAGGTGTACTACAAGGGCGGCGTCGCCAATCCGGTGCAGTACGGAAAGATGTATCTCGCCGCGGTGAACGCGACGAAAGCCGCGGGCATCGACATCCGACTGCTGTTCAACATGTGGGGTGACTACGACGCCGCGAGCGGCTTCTCCTCAGACTCAGCCGGCGGCGGGTGGTTGCGTGCCGCGGTGGGCGGCGTACCCGGCCTCGCCGCCGCGATTCGCGCCAACGGACTTAGCACCCATCCCTATGGTGCGCTCACCGAAAACTATGAGGACGATGGGGGCGTTGCCGCTGTACGCGTCCAGGAAGCTGTCGCGCAAACGGTGCTGGGCGCGATCCCACCGTTCTACGTCACCGAGATCGGCTATGCCATGAGCAGATGTGGCGCCTCCGACGGAGCCTGCTCGCAGCAGGAACAGGCGAGCAAGATGCAGGAGGCCTACGCGGCGCTGCTGGCGGATCCTCACGTCGCCGGCATCTGGTGGTTTGAATCCCACGACGACGGCGAAGGCGAATTCGGCTTCATGAACGGCAATAACACGACTCGACCCTCGTTCGACGTGTTGTCGGCGATCGCCCAAGAACAGGGGCAGTAGAGCAGCGCGTCAGTCGATCGCTTCAGCCACCGCCGTCGGATTCTCCAGCGGCAGGACGTGGCCACCCCGGGCGATCACGATGGTCGCCCGGGGAAATGACTCCGCCATCCGCCGACCGAGCGAATGGAACTTGATGTCGCGCTCGCCGGTCACGATCGTGACCGGCATCCTCAGCTCTCTCAACCGCTCCCATAGCGGCTGCATCTCGCCTGTGCCGATGCCTCTCAGCGCCGCGGCCACCGCATTGGGACTGTTGCGCAACTGGTCTGCGCGGGCGAGACGATCGACCTCCGGCAAATCCTCGGCGAACATCGACTGAGCCCGCCAGCGCTCTACGAAATCCTCGATCGACCCTTCTTCGATCTCGCCCGCCAGGCGATGGTCGGCCTCGCGCCGACGCGCTCGCTCATCTGCCTCTTCGATGCCGGCTGTCGTTGAGATCAGAACCAGCCGCGCGATCCGCCGCGGAGCGGCCAGGGCGACATGCAGAGCGATGCGTCCACCCATCGAATAGCCGGCGAGCACGAAGCGCTCAGGGCTTCGCTCGAGCACACTTGCGACACACCCGTCGAAGGTGATCGGCCGTGGGGCATCGAGTTGATCGCCGTGTCCGGGCAGGTCCAGCGCGAAGGGACGGTAGCGTTCGGCGGGCAGATGCGCCAGAACCCCATCCCAAGCCTGCCGGGTCCCGCCGAACCCATGCAGCAAAACCAGGCTCTCAGTCACGCGGGGATCCTATGACCTCCACCACCGACACACACCGGCTGCTCGGGGTGTTCGTCGATGAGCTGGCACGCTGCGGGATGCGCGACGCGTGCACCTCACCCGGCTCACGCAGCACCCCTCTCGTGCTGGCGCTCGTCCGCGAGAAGCGGTTGCGCAGCCACTCGCACGTGGATGAGCGATGCGCGGGATTCTTCGCGCTTGGGCTCGCGAAGGCCTCAGCGCTGCCGGTGGCGATCGCGTGCACGTCGGGTACCGCTGTGGCGGAGCTGCTGCCGGCGGTCGTGGAGGCCCACGAGGCGCGCGTGCCGCTGATCGTGCTGAGCGCCGACCGCCCGCCCGAGCTGCGCGAGCTGGGCGCCGGACAGACGATCGACCAGTTGAAGATCTTCGGGAGCTTCGCGAAGTGGTTCTTCGAGGTGGGCACGCATGAGGCGACGCGGGAGCGCATGCGCTGGATACGAGCCCTCGCCTGCCGAGCTTGGTGGACGGCGCTGGAGGGGAGGCCCGGTGTGGTGCACCTCAACTTCCCGTTGCGCGAACCGCTCGTGATCGACGAGCTTCCACCCACCAATGAGGAGGGACGGGCCGACGGCGCGCCCTTCCTCAGCCGCCGCCCACATCTCTCAAATGCCAACGCCGCCGCCCGAAGCTTGCGCGAGCTGATTGGATCGGCTCGGCGCGGAGTGCTCGTCGCCGGGCGCCACGAGCGCGATACGCGACTCGGGCAGGCGGCGGCGGCATTCTGCGCCGGCGCCGGCTGGCCACTGCTCGCGGATCCCATGTCGGGGGCAAGGCGCGGTGAGACAGGGATCGCCCACTACGACGCGCTGCTGCGTGAGCCGCGCTTCGCGGCCGAGCAGGCACCCGAGGTGATCGTGCGCGTGGGAGACCTGCCTGTGTCAAAGCCGCTGCGCACATGGCTGGGCTCCCTCACCGGCACACCGCAGATAGCACTTGATCCCGAGAGCGCCCAGCAAGATCCGGCGAGCGTGATCTCCCACGCGCTGGTCGCCGAGCCGACGACCACGCTGAGCGAGCTCGCGGCCGCGGCTCCCACGCATATCGACCCGGATTGGCTGGCGAGCTGGCGCAGCGCCGACGAGCGTGCGGCTGAGACGATCTTGGGAGTGTTGGCCTCTGATGGTCTAAGCGAGCCCGTGGTGGCAGCCGAGCCTCGGAGTGTTGTTGCCCGAGCAGGCGACCCTGTTCGTCGCCTCCTCGATGCCCGTCCGAGACATCGAGACGTTCTGGCCGGTGCGTGCCGACCCGCCAAGGGTGCTGTGCAACCGTGGCGCGAACGGCATCGATGGAACCGTTTCCAGCGCATTCGGAGCAGCCGCCGCCGGGGACGGTCCGACCGTGCTGCTGATCGGCGACGTGGCGCTCGCGTATGACCTGAGTGCCTTGCTCGCCGCGGGACGCCTCGACCTGAAGCTGACGATCGTGCTGCTCAACAACGACGGCGGGGGGATCTTCGACTTCCTACCCATTTCAGAGACGCCGAGCGCACGCGGGTATGAATCGCCAACCTCAGATGGGGCGACACCGGGGGAAGATATCTACACGCGTCACATCGCCACGCCCACAGGTCTCGATTTCTCCCAGGCCGCCGCGCTCTACGGGCTCACCCACGAGACGGTCTCGGACATCGCCGCCTTCCGCGCGGCGCTCGAGCGAGCGCTCGCGTCTTCCAGCTCGGCGATGGTCGAAGTGCGCGGGGAGCGCAAGGCAAACGTTGAGCTCCACCGCCGCGTGTGGCAGGCGGTATCGAAGACGCTGGCGTCCTGAGCCTCGTTTGGGCAAGCGATACAAAGAGGCACCGACCGAAGTGTGAGATGCACACGAGGGAGAGAGGACGCCGTAGCGCGCCGCTCAACGAGGCTCAGCCGCTGAGCAGAGGCAGCAGCGCCGCGAGCTTCACCTCGGTCTCCACAAGCTCCGCGCTCGGATCGGAATCCCGCACGATCCCATTGCCTGCGTAGCATCGCGCCACGTTGCCACGCAGCAACGCGCAGCGCAGCGCGACGCAGAACTCGCCGTCGCCGGCGGCGTCGGTCCAGCCAACCGGGCCGGTGTACCAGCCGCGATCGAGGCCCTCGAGCGCCGGTATCAGCTCGAGTGCGGGAGACGCGGGCTCGCCGCCGATCGCCGGGGTCGGGTGCAGCAGCCCAGCCAGTTCGATCGCCTCGACAGGCGCGGCCAGTTGCGCGCGAATCGGGGTCGCGAGGTGCTGGATGTTGGCGATTCGCACGAGCGTGGGCTCGGGGGCTGCCGCCACCCAGATCGCGTAGCGGTTGAGCGTGCGCTCGATCCGCCGCGCGACGATCGCGTGCTCCTCGCGGTAGCTCTCGTCGCGCATCAGACGCTCGCCCAGGTGGGCGTCGACGGCGGGGTCGGCGCTGCGCCGGGTGGAGCCGGCGAGCGCGATCGTCGAGACGCGCTGTCCCTCGCGACGCACGAGCAACTCGGGGCTGGCGGCGATCAGCGTGGCGTCGCCGCGCCCGATGCAGAACACGAAGCACGAGGGGAACGCGTCGCGCAGGACACCGAACACGGCCGCCGGGTCATACTCGCGCGGCGCGTGCACATGCACCTCGCGGGCAAGCACGATCTTCTGGATGCGCCCGGCGCGAATCATCTCCACGGCGCGCCCGACAGCGGCCTCGTAGTGCTCCGGTGGCATGGCGCCCGAGACCTGGAAGCGTCCTGTGGGCGCCGGGTCGAGCAGCGGTAGCGGGGG
Source organism: uncultured Solirubrobacterales bacterium (assembly GCA_963849215.1). Taxonomy (GTDB): domain Bacteria; phylum Actinomycetota; class Thermoleophilia; order Solirubrobacterales; family Solirubrobacteraceae; genus Palsa-744. The sequence goes on along the minus strand of CAWKGR010000003.1, from coordinate 2,014,078 downwards.
GTCCGAGAGCTCCGCGAGCCGCGCATTCAGGCGGGCCAGCAGATCCTCGGTCGTGTCGTCGGGCTGAGCGAGCGCGGCCAGCGTGAAGCGCACCCGGAGCTTCCCATCGCGCTGCTCGCGTACGAGCGCGACTTCGGGGACCAGCAGCGAGGCGGGCTCAAATCCGCTCCAGGCGTGCGAGGCGCCTCCGTCGGGCCCGAACGCGAACCCCCCAACCGCGATCGGCCCGCCGCCGTCGGGGTCACCCGGCGAGTCGGCCACAGCCGCTGCCGACAAGGAGCGCCAACGGTCGGCCACAGACGCGAAGCGATCCTCGCCGGAACCCTCCAAGGCGATGACCTGACCCAGCCCGGCGAGCGCGGCGCCACCGCGATCGGGCTGCTCGAAGACGAACCACGGCTCGTCCGCGCGCCTGGAGGCGCATGCGACGGCGGAGGGATCGATGTCGCTCGGCAGAGCGCAGGTGATCGTCGCGAGCGTCGCACGTCCGGAACGCCGCGCACGCTGCAGCGCGAGATCGAGGCGCGCACGCAGGCTCTCCCGATCGGACTCGGTGAGCGTGAACGGCGATCGCTCGCCGGTATGGACCGTCACAGACTCAGCGTCCCGAGTCGTGGGCCACTAGGTCTCGCCCCTGCCCCTGGCGATCGCTATCTCCCCGGTGCGCATCATCTCGATCAGGCCGAAGGGTCGCACCATGCTCTCGAATGCCTCCACCTTCTCGGTGGTGCCGGTGACCTCGACGATCACCGAGCGCTTGGTGACATCCACGACCTTGCCGCGGAAGATCTCGGTGATCTGCATCAACTCGCCGCGCTGGGTGCCATCGGCGGAGATCTTGAACAGCGCGAGCTCGCGCGCGACGGTGTCGCTCGGCTCCAGATCGCGGATCTTCAGGACGTTGATGAGCTTGTGCAGTTGCTTGGTGACCTGGTCGATCGGGTGGATCGCCCCGTCGACGGTGAGCGTGACGCGCGAGATGTGATCGTCGTCGGTGGGCCCGACCGTTAGCGTGTCGATGTTGAACCCACGCCTGGCGAACAGCCCGGCTATGCGGGTGAGCACACCCGACTTGTTCTCCACGAGGATCGACAGCACGTGCTTGCGTCCCGAGCGAAGATTGCCCGAGGCCTGCAACCCCTCGAGGCTGAGCGGCTCCTTGGTTGTCGGCTCGCTCATAACCCTCACCCCACCATCTCGCGGGCCGCTTGGCCCGCTGGAATCATCGGGTAGGTGTTCTCCTCGCGCGTAACCTTCACGTCGACCACCACGGGACCGTCGGTGGCGATCGCTCGCTTCATGTCCTCCACGAGCGTGGTCTTGTCCTCGAAGCGCATGCCGGTGGCACCATAGGCCTCGGCGAGCTTGACGAAGTCGGGGTAGTCGCCCGTCTCCACGTGGCTGTAGCGCCCGTCCCAGAAGAGCTCCTGCCACTGGCGCACCATGCCGAGATAGCCGTTGTTCATGATGAACACCTTGATCGGGATTTTCTCCTGAGCGCAGGTGGCGAGCTCCTGGGCGTTCATCTGCACAGAGCCGTCGCCGGCGATGCAGCAGACGGTTCGCTCGGGGCAGCCGACGGCGGCGCCCATCGCGGCGGGCAGGCCGAAGCCCATCGTGCCGAGCCCACCCGAGTTGATCCAGCGGCGCGGGGCGGGGAAGTCGTAGTACTGGGCGGTCCACATTTGGTGCTGGCCGACGTCGCTGGTGATGATCGCCTCGCCACCAGTTGCCTCGTGCAGTGCCTGCACCATGTACTGCGGCTTGATCTCGGTGTCGGTCGAGTCCTCGAAGCCCAGTGGGTACTTCTCACGCCAGCCTTCGATCCGTGTCCACCACTCGCTCAGGCGCTCTGAGTCGGCGCTGAGCGCGCGGTACTCCACGAGCAGCTTCGCGAGCACGTGCTTGGCGTCGCCGACGATCGGGATGTGCGCCGGGATGTTCTTCGATATCTCGGCAGGATCGACGTCGATGTGGATGAACTTCGCGTGCGGGGCGAACTCCGAGAGCTTGCCGGTCACACGGTCGTCGAAGCGGGCGCCCACGGCGCAGATCAGGTCGGCCTCATCCATCGCGTAGTTGGCCGCGCGCGTGCCGTGCATGCCGAGCATCCCGAGCCACTGGGGATGGGGCGGGTGGGTGGGTGCTCGATCGTCGCGGGCGGGGAACGCGCCGAGCCCCATCAACGTGCATGTGACCGGGAAGCGATCGGAGGTGGCGAACTCGACGAGCTCCGCTGAGGCGTTGGCGTTGACAACCCCACCACCGGCATAGATCACGGGACGGCGAGCAGCCGCAAGTGCCTTGGCGGCCTGGCGGATCTGCTTCTGGTTGCCCTCGAGCGTCGGCTGGTAGCCGGGGAGGCGCACATCGACGACCGGCTCATACGGGATCTCAGCTCTGGAGAGGTCCTGCGGTATGTCGACCAGCACCGGGCCGGGGCGCCCGCTGCGCGCGAGGAAGAACGCCTCGTGGATCGCGCGCGGGATTTCAAGCGGATCCTGGATCATGAAGGAGTGCTTGACGACCGGCATCGTGATGCCGATCGTGTCGGCCTCCTGGAAGCCGTCGGTGCCGAGCAGCTCGGTGCGCACCTGACCGGTGATGAAAACCACCGGCACGGAGTCCATCATCGCGTCGCAGATCGGAGTGATCAGATTGGTGGCGCCGGGTCCACTGGTCGCAAATGCCACGCCAACTCTGCCGGTGGCCTTCGCGTAGCCCTCGGCGGCATGCCCACCGCCGGCCTCGTGGCGCACGAGGATGTGACGCAGGCCACCGTCGACGAACGCGTCGTATGTCGGGAGGTTGGCGCCGCCGGGCAGACCAAAGACGACGTCCACGCCCTCCGCCTTCAAGCATTCCATCACCGCGTCTACTGCACGCATCGCACCGACCTCCTTTCCTTTGATTGGGCATCGACCAGCCGTGCGGGCATCCTCGATGGCCCACTTTTACAGTGCCAAGTGTACCAGCGGGGTTTCCCACCCACCACGCCACGAACCGAGGCCCACGAGAGCGGCGAGGCCCCAGCCGCGGTCAAGGCCGAGGGGTTCGCGGCACCCATACAAGCCTAAGCCTGCTCAGGGCTCTCCCTTTGGATGTCACCTCGGCCCGCGCGCAGGCAGCCGATGTCCGACTTAGGTCATTTAACGCTCACACCCTGTCCTGTTTCAGCTGCTCTATGACTCGATTTCGAGCCGTTCTCATCTAGCCGAACGCCATTCCTTCTACCGATCCTCGGACAGGATCCCCATGATACTCTTGCATCGATTATGTGGAACTTGACAAGATAATGAAGCTCATAGGACCTCCACCCCTTGGGCAAGCCCGGGAAGGCGCCCAAACCGCCGCGCCCGGACCCCCACGTCTTGCCCGCATCGGTAACGCAGTGCGACATAACCGCCAATCGATATTGGCTCTGGGAACGCTGGTGGTCATCACAGCCTGGGTATTCCATCGGCAACTTTTTGATCAGTGGAGCTTTCCCTGGGACTTCCTCGGGACATATACGACTACACCTGCCTTTGTAGCGGCAACCTTTGGACACGCACATCCATTGTCTTGGTCCCCATTTGTCGCAAGTGGATTTCCGGTCGATGTAGATCCTCAAGCAGGCGTCTATTTTCCAGTATGGTGGATATTGGGAGCTTTCAGGATCCCCCTGACCCTCCAAGTACTCACGACTGTCCAAGTCGTGCACGTACTCCTTGCCGCGATAGGCGTGTTGCTGTTGGCACGTGCGCGGGAATTCACATGGGTATGGGCGACTCTGGCAGCTGTGGCATATCTTTTCTTTGGGGGTTTCTACGGCCAAGCAGAGCACGCTGACATATTTCGCGGATTTTCCTATCTACCGTGGCTGCTTTGGGCGCTTACACCTCCCCGAGGGTCAAACCGGTGGGTACGTCTCATCGCTGTACCTTTGATCGCGTGGCTGATCGCATCCGGAGGCTACCCGGGACAAATAGTCTCCTTTGGAATCATCGGCTTTGTATACCTGACCACTGCCTTGCTCGCTGGCGACAAGCAAGCGTGGCGTCGACACCGCACGGCGTTGGCGCTGGCGGTCGTGGCGTCCGCCGCGGTGTGCTTCGCCGTATTGTCGCCATACATACGGGCCGAACAGGCAGGCGAACTGTTCCGTGCCAATGAACCCACAGTCTCCGGGCGCGCGACCTTCTCTATCTCTCCACTGGACCTCTTCGGACTGTATCTAAATAATTTTGCCTGGACTTTCGAAGGCACAATTACCACAATCGCGGTAGGAATTCCAGTGCTCATGGGGTTGGCGTGCGCCAGGATCCAAACCCTCAGTAGACAAATGCCGCTCGTAGCTTGTGGTGTTGTGGCATTGGCACTCGCGATGACGCCCAAGATCGGGATAGTCGGCGAAGCCATGGCGTCTATTCACCCACTGTTTCCCAGTCGTTTCCCGGCCTCCGATTACAAGGCCGCAATCGCCCTGGCCTTGATTTTGGTCTCCGTAGACGCCTGGAGTCACCTTTCTGCCCGTGTCAGTGCACGCCGCGCGATAGCCCTGATATCAACAGGGGGCATACTGATAGCCGGCACATTGCTGGTACCGCACACCTACGCGGAACCTACTCGAGCCCTATGGTTGGTGGTTGTGATCGTCATAGCCAGTGGAGCACTGGCGCTGAGACGGCCGCCGATACAAATACTGGCTTGCCTGCTTGTAGCTCTAGTTGTGATCGACGGTACTCGAGAGATCTATGACTACCGACTCAATGGGGTGGCATCGCCGTGGCAGCTACCCCCCTCCAGACTGTCATTCTACATGGAACGCAACGTATTTGTACACGAACTACCTGGACGACTGGAACAAGCGCCGGCAAGTCGTCCTGCCCGAATACCGCAGGAACAATCTCCCGAACCTAACGCTTCGGGTTGGGTTGCCGACGCCTATCACGAGGCCGACTATGATCCAACTCTCGAGCGCGTCCTGTATCAAGCCCAACGCAGCCCCGCATTCTCAGCATTGCTGCTTGAACCTTGGCATGGGTACATGTTCCCTTGCGCAACAGTCGGTTGCGACAACGGTGATGTGCACCTCCCTCCACCCCAGACATGGCGTCCCAGCCCTGACGCTCAGACTACCTCTTATGGTGTGCACGGCATTTCCTACACCGTAAAGATCAGCAAGCCAATGCTGATGGTCGAAAACGAGCTTGCGGTAGCAGGCTGGCGCACGAATACACAACGTGTACACCCAGTCAAAGCCGGGATCCCATTGCGCGCATGGAGGCTGTCGCCAGGCCAATACAAGTTCGTCGCGACATTTCAAGAACCTGGTCGCCGCTTGCAATATGGCGCATTGCTGCTCGCACTGCTTGCGTGGCTTGGCTGCCTGCTCCAGCTTGCCCGCAAGTCAGCTGACCACACCCACCAGAGAACTAACTGACAAGTTTTATACTTATGGTATCGAGAGAGCTCAAAGGTAGGCTCAGGCGATGCACTCCATAGAACGCCTTTTGAGAGCGACGCCCGATACGCGCATAAGTCACCAAATGATGCGTTATGGAATCGTTGCAGGCAGTGGCTATATTCTCGCTATCGCATTCTACACTGGGGAGCTTGCTACAGGTATCAAGCCATATGAGGCGCTCGGTATCGCATTCGTCCTGAATGGTTTGTACAATTTTACGCTCATACGCCTGTGGGCATTTCCGCCAAGCGGCCGGCACGTACGTGACGATCTGAGCAGGTTTTGCCTCGTTGCGATTCTTTCGCTGATCGTAAACTACGGATGCTTTGCCATCCTATATTCCAGTATCGGGCTTAAGGCAACCATGGCTCAACGTATAGCCATATTGATCGCTGCGCCGATCACCTTTTTTGCTAATCGGCTTTGGTCATTCCGAGCCCTATCATCTACCTCAAAGGCCTCAAACCACTGACTTCGTGCGGCTAACCTCATCAAGAAAGAGATCGTACTCTCGTATATAGTCATCTGGATCATAAGGATGAGAGGCAAGCACAAGCAACACAGAGCCAGGCTGGTAGCGAAATTGACTACCCCACACGAGTGGTGGAATATAGATTCCCAACGTAAGGTCGTCCAACAACACCTCTCCTCTACATTGACCGTCATCCACCACCACTCCCACGCTGCCTGATACACAGACCAAGAACTGGTGGCAAATTCGGTGAGCATGCTCACCCCTCACCTCGCGACTCGGTACGTCATAGACCATAAACCAACGCTTAGGAACAAAGGGGACATCTTCACTGGGGAGTTCGCCTGCGGTCAATGTACCTCGCATGTCCGCAAATGTCGCAAATCTTTGCACGTGTACACCCGGCACCGCGAGCGTGGTCCTACCCGGTTTACCGTCGCTTGGTGATGTGCCTTGAGTCGTAGGGCCCTCAGTTTGGATATATCCCTTGATTCGGGCCGGGTTCCCAACCGCAATCGCATAGGGTGGAACCGTGTGCGTTACGACGGCACCCGCGCCCACCATTGCCCCCCTACCGATCTCGATGCCCGGCAGTATGGTCGCATTGGCGCCGATGGACGCACCAGCCCTTACGACAGTGCTCGGGTACTCTGACAACCAGTGACGACTACGCGGAAGCCTGTCGTTGGTGAAGGTCGCGTTCGGTCCGACGAAGACGTCTTCCTCGAGCACGATGCCATCCCAAAGCTGCACTCCTGACTTCACCGTCACCCTATCGCCTACGACAACATCACCCTCGATGAAGACCCCGTCGCAGATATTGCAATCGGCGCCTACACGAGCACCTGGCAGCACATGGACGAAAGCCCAAATGCGGGTGCGAGAACCTATCTTGTCGCTTTCACACAGTGCCTTATCGTGTATGAAATAATCACACATCTACCTTCTCCCGCGGTATGATCTCCACGACCTCGCGCACAATAGCGCCAGGGCGCTTCTTGATACTCTCGTAGGCCCTCCAGACATATGAGCCTATAATGCCAAGACCGAGTGAATTGAGGCTCAAAAAGACAAGCAATATCAGAGCGGTCGCGGCGTATCCGGGAACTGTAATCGTCCCAACCAAGCGCGCGAAGAGAACAACGAGCCCACCGAGAAGGCCAAGAGTCATCCCGGTGATCCCCACAAGCCATAGCAATCTCACTGGTAGGTCGGTGAATGCGAATACGCTATCCGACAGGTAGCGGAACTTACGACGTAGCGTCCATCCGCTCCTTCCGGATCGCGGGAGACGATCATACCCAACAAGCTCGCGCCGAAAGCCAACCCAGAAGAGCTGCGCGACGAGGGATGTGTGAACATCCTCCAACGAGCATACGACATCTCGCACGGCGGCTGTGCAGGCAAAGACGTCAACACCGCCGGAGGGAATATCGCCTAGAACGAATTTGCGATACAGGCTCCAATACAGTCTTGAAAATCCATCGCCGCGATCCGCTCGGCTCGTACGCCTTCCGACCACCACGTCAGCTTTATCGGTTGCCAATCGGCACAAGAACTCAATTATCAGATCCGGCGGCTCCTGGAGATCCGCGGCCATGACCGCAATGTAGCGCCCATAAGCAAGATCCATTCCAGTTCTGATCGCCGCAAAAGACCCGAAGTTACGTGAATGCTCAACTACGCGTGCTTGAGTTAGACTGACACCAAGGGCTTCTTCCAGTATCTCACGAGAGTTATCAGGGCTTCCGTCCAAGACGAAGATCACCTCAAGCCCTCCATCGACTTGTGACGCTATATAGTCGACGGCGCCAACGAGTGCCGTGATCGAGCTTGCGTTGTTGTAGACCGGAACGATCAGTGAATTGACGATATCGTTCATGCGCAGACCTCTAAGCAGGCAGCGATCACAAGACTGACACCATCATCGTCAAGATAAGGATGGATGGGCAGCGATATCTCCTGTCTTGCGAGTCGGCGAGCGACCGACAACGACCCGTTTGTTATTCCTACATGGTGTGCGGCCTGCTGGTCGGAGCAGACGAACGGATAATGACGTCCAACAATTATCCCTTTCTGTAAAAAGGCACTAACGATGTCCGCTGTCTCTTCGTCTCTCAATTCAACCGGGTAGAGGTGATTGGCTGAGCGACCACCGCCTGCGACAATCGGGCGTAGGGCACAATCACCCAGAGCCTCCGCGTAGCGCAAGGCGATCTCTTGGCGACGCGCCAGCCACCCATCAAGTCGGGGGAGCATGGCGGAGCGAAGAATTGCCGCATGTAGCTCATCAAGACGGCTGTTCAGACCGGCCTCAATATGTTGGTAGCGCGTTCTCTGTCCGTAATCGCGCAGGCATCTTGCCCGTTCAGCAAGAGCGGGATCACTGGTGAGCAGCACACCGCCGTCGCCCAGTGCCCCGATGTTCTTGGTTGGATACAAGCTTGTAGCCGACGCCAGCCCGACCAACCCCGTGGGTCGACCCTCCCGTTCCGCTCCGGCTGACTGAGCGCAATCCTCCACCACGGCTATTCCGTGATCGTCTCTCAAACGTTCAAGGTCAGACGGATCAAGCGGGTGCCCATACAAATGAACAGGCAGAACAGCCCGGATCTCCCGGTCAGAGCGTAGTGAAGCCTCGGCTTGGTCGAAGTCCAGACCACCCGAGCCGTCGATGTCACACCACACCGGCTTGGCGCCCACTCGCAGGATAGCCAGCGTCGTGGCAAACGCGGTCATAGGTGTCGTCAGAACGTGATCGCCGGCCTGCACGCCGGCACACCGAAGGGCAATCTCGAGCGCATCCAAGCCGCTGGCCACCCCCACCGCATGCGGGACGCTCCACCATTGCGCCAGCTCTTGCTCGAACGCACGAACCTCATCGCCAAGAACCAGCCACCCGCTGTTTCCGACTCGATTGACTGCCTCCAGCGCGTCGTCGCGGATATCGAGCCATTGACTCGTGAAGTCATTGGCCTGAACTGTCGATGTCGAAGCCTGAAGCATCTTCTCAGCGTACAGCATTATGTTCGATTGGTTGGGCGGATTCCTAACAATGGTGTACGCTTCCAACGATGGTTACGAGCCCATTCAAGAGGGAGGACATCGCACTCCCACTCGAAGAACGGGGCACGCGAAGCCGATGGTCTGCGCCCGTGATCGCCGCCAGTATCGCCTTCCTCGCGGCGCTGTTCGTCGCGCTGCTTCAGGGCGTAAAGCCCTTCTACTACGATTCTGGTGGCTATTGGTCGCTCGGGGGGAGCTTCGTCAGGCATGGGCACTTCTCGTTGCTCAACTTCAGCAATTACCTACGTGGCTATCTTCTGCCCTTGATCAATCGCGGCCTGCGCGCGCTGGCTGTGGCTTTTGGATGGAGAAACTCAACCTCGGTCAAGCTCTTCAATGCCCTGCTGTTCGCACTCATCGGAGCCGTTCTAGTCCCACGATTCGCCGAAGTTGCCTGGCCCAAGCAACGCTGGACCGTGCGGAGACGCCTGGCGCTGACGACAGTGCTAATAATCTTCTGGAGTGGTTATCTCAACTTTCCACTAAGTGATTTCCCGGCGCTGGCGATGGTGCTGGTCGCGATCTTGGCAGCATCGCACCCTTACTCGGCGAGATCGATGCTTGTAGCCGGGGCGGCAACCGCCGCGGCGATCGACATGCGACCTGCTTATGAGCTGCTTGCTCCCGTCGTGCTCGTGCTCGTCGTGTGGGGCTGTGTGCAGCGACGCGACAGAGAAAGCCATGCAATGCTGCGACGTGCTCTGTATCTTGGGCTGCTACTCGCTAGTTTTGTGGCGATATCGCTCCCGCAATCGCTGTCGGCTCATCGCTTCCATGACACATGGAGCTTCATCCCGGGCGCAGCCGGACATCTTGAAAACATGCAGCTGACAGACGGCCTCATCCTTCAGCTCTATGGAACCTATGTCGGACCCGGTCAAACACCAGCGATGCTTTACAAGGACAAAGCTGGAATTCGTCTGTTGCGGGCAGAAAAGGAAATACCCGGATATTCGGCTGGAAAGGAACTGACCATCGGGGGAGCAAAAGAATATCTCGAACTTATGATCAATCATCCGCTTGGTATCGGGGGCGTGTTCGCTCGGCATCTGATCAACGGCTTGGATGAGCGCTATAGCACCCCATATGCCGAACATTTGCGTACAGACTGGTGGTTGCGGCTGGGTGGGTTCCTGCTCGTCTTCCTTGGGCTCCTCCGAATCCTGTGGCCAAAGGCACGACGTAGCCTCGGGCCTGCTCGGTGGCGCTATCCGGTTGCCATCGTCATCTGCAGCGCGACCTCCTTGCCCGCTGCGGTGGAAACACGCTATCTGCTCCCGATCTTCATTCTCAGCTACGTGCTGGTGTTGGCGCCAAGCTGGCCAAATCCAATCGCCAAGGATGCACTCGGGGTGAGGCGCTACCGGACTGTAGCGACCATCACCGTGGCGTACATCGCCTTCATGGCTGTCGTCTGGCATGTGACGAGCGGCGCCAGCTCGCATCTAAGGCTTGGGTAATACCTTTCCGTGCAGGGCGCTGCGTGTACGACGGAGCTCTCAGGAGCTGCCGATGCCTACGCCGATCGCCAGCACGATGGCGCCCCCGACGGTGACCACGAGCAGCGAGGAGCGCAACGAGACATGCAGGAAGCGGTTGCGTACCCACGCGATCCCGAACAGCTCGACCGCGACTACGATCCCTGCCACCAGCAGTGCCTTGTGGACATTTGAGATCAGGAAAGGCAGCGTGTGAAAGATGCCTCCCATCGTGGTCATTCCGCCAGTGATCCCACCACGCACCACGGCCGAGCCGCGACCGGTTTGCTCGCCGGTGTCCGACAGGGCCTCCGACCAGCCCATGCTGACACCCGCCCCGAGCGCGGTGGAGAAGCCGACAAGCAGCGCCGTGTGGGAGCTCGAGGCGATCGCCGCCGCGAAGATAGGAGCCAGTGAGGATACGGTGCCGTCGATCATCCCGACAAGCGCCGGCTGCACTACGCGCAGCACAAAATCGCGCTCGTCCTCGAACCCCGCGCGATGGATCAGGCGTGCGAGCAGCGGAGTGCCGGAACGACGCGCGGTCTTTACGTTCGTACTCATGGGCCAACCGACAGCCTATGCGAAGAATCGACTTAGGACGGCCTAAATTTGGCTCATGCAAGCCTAATTCTCAGGTTCTGCCTGGACTTCGTGCCTGAAGACGGGTCGGCCCACCTGCGAGACGGGTCAGCTCGCGTGCATAGCCAGGTCGCGCTCGACCGATTCTGAGGCGAGCGGCTGCTCGGGGAACTCGAGCTCCTCGCCGCAGCGCGTGCAGAGCGCGTCGTAGATCTTCGTCACCCGACCGCATTTCGGGCAGCGGCGACGAGCCTCGTCGCGCTCGAAGCGGTAGGCGATCGCGGCCAGCAGACCAAAGAACGGCACGATCGCCGAGATCAGGAACCACAACACGAACGAGCTGCCCTTGATCCGCCCGACGATCCCGCCGGCCAGCCCAAAGAAGAATGCGATAACTAGATAAGCCATCCGCCGGATTGCGTCTGGGTCATCGCGTGCGGCTCGCTACAGCAGGACCTTCACAGCCCAGATCACTGCGACGATAGCCAGCACCACGACTGCTATGCCCGCGATCGCAACGGCGATGCCGATCAGGACGTGCAACAGGAAGTAGCCGACGACCAGCAGGATCAGAACCGCGACAACAGTCCGTCCGATTGAGCCGGACGAGGTGCCGCTCTCTGAAGGCTGCTGGCTCATACCTAGAGCGTAGCTCAACTGGAGGCGCGTCAGGGACGTACTCGACGTGTGCGAGTGCCCACTCTTTGAGATGAGCCGCCGGGCAGGCTCACAAACCCTGCCCGACGGCTCATCAGTCACCACGAGGAGGGGACTCGAGGCGAGCTTTGGCCTTGCTTGGCCCTACATACCCGTCCGCTTGACTATGGGACCCGAGGCACGTTCCCTGTTCGGAATCCCCACCCGCCCGCCGGAGGACGATCCAGGCCATGGGAGCGTCCAACGCTTGAGAGTCGGTAGCGTCGGATGCGAAACCCCTGACCCGGAACGTCCGCGGCGTCCTCTGGCAGCAGGAGAAACCGCCGAGGAGGCACGGCCATCGAGTTTGAGATCGGCCTGTTCATAGCGAGCATATTGGCGCGCGTGGGAGCGCTTGTGTTTGGACCAAAGTCCAAAATGTCGCTATAGGGGCTGGCTCAGATGCCGAGTTGCTCGTTGACGAGCCTCGTGACCTCGCCACCGTCGGCGCGACCCTTGGTCTCGCGCATCACATAACCGACGATTGGGCCGATCGCCTTGGCGTTGCCGGAGCGCACGCGCTCGGCGGCGTCGGCATTGGCGGCCAGCGCCGCCGCCACGACGCCGGCCAGCTCATCGCCGCCGTCGAGCGCCGCGAGCCCCTCCGCCTGCACGATCTCAAGCGGATCGCCACCGTCGGCCACGAGCCGGTCGAGCACCTGCCGCGCCGCGCCGACGCTGACGAGCTTGGCGGCGGCCATCCCGCACAGGGCGGCCAGCGCCGCGGGGGTGACCAGCGAGTCGGCCGGGTCCTCGACCTCAATATCGCCCAGGCGCGCGAGCAGGTCGGTGGTGATCCAGTTGGCAAGCGCCTGTGGCGGAGGTGGTTCCTCGACGCTCACGGCAAGCGCGGCCTCGAAGTAGTCGCCCAGCTCGGCGCGAAAGGCCAGCTGGCGGGCGCTGTCGACGCTGAGCCCAATCACCCGCTCGAAGCGCTCCGCGCGCGCGGCAGGCAACTCGGGCATCGCCGCGGCGGCCGCGTGGAGCATCTGTTGGTCGACGGCCACCGGCACCAGGTCGGGCTCGGGAAAGTAGCGGTAGTCGTGGGCCTGCTCCTTTGAGCGCAATGAGGTGATGCGACCGCTTGAGGGATCGAAGTGGAGCGTCTCCTGCTCGACTCGGCCACCCTCGGCCAAGACTTTTTCCTGACGGGCCACCTCGGCGCGGATGCCGCGTTCGATGAAGCGGAAGGAGTTCATGTTCTTCAGCTCCGTCTTGGTGCCCAGCTCATCGGTGCCGGCGGGGCGCACCGAGATGTTGGCGTCGCAGCGCAGCGAGCCCTCCTCCATGTTCACATTCGAGACGCCGAGCTGGCGCATGGTGGTGCGCAGCAGCCGCAGCCACTCCCCCGCCTGCTCGGCGGAGCGCAGGTCGGGCTCGCTGACGATCTCGGCAAGCGGGGTGCCACCGCGGTTGAAGTCCACGATCGAGGCGTCGGAAGCGTGGATGCGTCCGCTGGCGCCGACGTGCACGAGCTTGGCGGCGTCCTCCTCCAGGTGCACGCGATGGATGCGCACATCGGCGAGCTGACCGCCGAGGCACAACGGCTCGTCGTACTGGGAGATCTGGTAGCCCTTGGGGAGGTCGGGGTAGAAGTAGTTCTTGCGGTGAAAGATCGAGCGCGGCGCGAGCTCGGAGCCGACCGCCATGCCGATCATCAAGCCGAAGTGGATCGCCTGCGCGTTGGCCACCGGGAGCGCACCGGGTAGCCCGAGGCACACCGGGCATGTGCGCGTGTTGGGGGGCTCTCCGAAGGACAGGGCGCAACCGCAGAACATCTTCGTGCGCGTCGCCAGCTGGATGTGGATCTCAAGCCCGATGACAGGCTCGTAGTCGGTCATGCGCCTGGCCTCTCCGGCCGATCCACGCGCGCTGAGCGCTCGCGGCGATCGAATGCAAGCTGTTCGCTCATGCGCGCGCGAGGGTCGAGTCGAAGCCGAGCGCCTGCTCCAGCGCATGGGCGGCGTCGAGGATGCGGTTCTCACTGAACGCCGGACCCGCGAGCTGCAATCCGACCGGGAGTCCCGCGCCGCCGGGTCCCAGTCCCTCGTGCGCGCCGGCCAGCCCACATGGGATCGAGATCGCCGGGATGCCGGCCAACGACATCGGGACGGTGCAGAAGTCGTTGAGGTACATCGCAAGAGGATCGGCGGTCTTGGCGCCCAGCGGGAACGCAACCGTGGGGCTGGTTGGGGTGACGACGAAGTCGACGCGCTCGAACACGGCGCGGAAGTCCTCGACGATCTTGGTGCGCACGCGCTGCGCGCGGCCGTAGTAGGCGTCGTAGTAGCCCGAGGACAGCGCGTAGGTGCCAAGCATGATGCGCCGCTTGACCTCCGCGCCGAAGCCGTCGTGGCGCGTGCGCGTGTACATGCTGAGCAGATCCTCGGCGCCCTCGGCGCGTAGTCCGTAGCGCACGCCGTCGAAGCGCGCGAGGTTCGAGGAGCACTCGGCGGGCGCGATCACGTAGTAGGCGCTCAGCGCATGCGGGGCGTGCGGCAGGCGCACCTGCTCGATGCTCGCGCCGAGCGCCTCCGCCTGAGTCAGAGCGGCGTTGAACGCGTTGAGCACACCCGCTTCGATGCCATCGCCCGTGAGCTCCGTGGGCACGCCCAGCCGTACGCCATCCAGGCGCTCGGCGCTCGGCAGCGCGATCTCCTCGGGGAAGTGAAGCGAGGTGGCGTCGCACTCGTCGCGGCCGATCATGTGGGAGAGCATCAGCGCGGCGTCGGTGACATCGCGCGTGAGCGGCCCGGCCTGGTCGAGCGAGGAGGCGAACGCGATCATGCCGTAGCGCGAGGCGGCGCCGTAGGTGGGCTTCAAGCCGACGATCCCGCACAGCGCGGCGGGCTGGCGGATCGAGCCGCCGGTGTCGGTGCCGAGCGCCCACGGCGCGAGTCCAGCGGCTACCGCCGCCGCGCTGCCGCCGGAGGAGCCACCGGGCACACGCGCCGGGTCCCATGGGTTCAGGGTCGGGCCATAGGCGGAGTTCTCGGTGGAGGAGCCCATCGCGAACTCGTCCTGGTTGGTCTTCGCGAGCAAAGTAACCCCCGCCTGCCCGAGACGCTCGACCACGGTGGCCGTGTAGGGCGGGCGGTAGCCCTCGAGGATGCGCGAGCCCGACTGGCTGGGCACCCCCTTGGTGCAGAACAGGTCCTTGATTGCCAGCGGCACCCCTCCCAGCGGCGCGCCCGCGACGGGCTGGGGAGCGTCGCCGTCGGCCACCCACGTGAAGCAGTTGAGCCCGTCGGCCTGCGCACGTGCGCGGTATGCCTCGAACAGCTCAGCCGAGTCGATCTCTCCCGAGGCGAGTGCCTGTGACGCGGCGGCAGCGGTGAGCCCGAGCAGATCGGTACCCATCAGAGCCTGCCCATTGACGTTGCGTGCATGGTCAAGCTTGCGGGCTGGGGACGAGGAATCCATCGCCGCTGACCGCGGGCGCCTGAGCGAGCACGACCTCTCGTGGGAGCGACTCGCGCGGCTCATCGGCGCGCAGCCGGCCGGTCACTTCCGCGACGTGCGTGGTGGGCGGTACGCCATCGAGGTCGAGCTCGCCGATCTTCGCGATGTGGTCGAGCACCGCCGACAGCTCGCGCGCCATCGGCTCGATCTCGTCCTCGGCAAGCTGCAGACGCGCGAGGCGCGCCACGTGGAGAACCTCGTTGCGGTCGATCATCGCGGCGCATTCTATGGCGCGCCGGTCGGCGCAGGCTACGTGGAGGCTGGTTTGCGCGGCTCGGGGGTGGCCGGCGGGTAGAGCGAGGTGCGTTCGTCGCGGATCGACTGCCACGACCCGGCCAGGATCAGCACCGCGCCGGCGAGCGCAAGCCACGCGCCCGCGCACAGCGAGAGCGCGTTGTGGGGGCGCTCCAACACGCGCACCACCGCCGCGATGACCCCGATCAACCCGAACAGGACACCCCACACGGCAGCGGCGACCGGCAGTGCGGTGGAGCGCTCGGTGAGCGTGGCGACGACGAGCACCAGCGCGACCGCGGCGGCGAGCATCAGCAGCACGACCGCCGGGCCGAACGTGGCCCATGCGGTGAGGTTGCCTTCGGGTGTTTGGTACCAGAAGAGCGTAAGCGCGACGATCACGCACACCGCGCCGAGCAGCGCGATCGCCTCGCCGAGACGTATCCGTCGCAGACTCATGCCGTGCCCTCCACCGCGTGTGCCTCGCGAGGTCGATCCAGCCCTGCCTGGGCGCGCGCAGCGAGAAGCGTGTTTCCCAGCAGCATCGCGATCGTCATCGGCCCGACCCCGCCGGGCACCGGGGTGATCGCGGAGGCGACTTCACGGGCGGCCTCGAAGTCGACGTCCCCCACAAGACCGCTCTTGGTGCCCGCCTCCTCGGGTGTGAGCCGGTTCATGCCGACGTCGATCACAACCGCCCCGGGCTTGATGTAGTCGCGCTCGATCAACCGCGCGCGGCCGACGGCGGCGATCAGGATGTCTGCGCGCGAGCACACCTCGCGCAGGTCGCGTGTGCGCGAATGACACACGGTGACCGTGGCGTTGGCCTCCAGCAGCAACTGCGCCATCGGCTTGCCGAATAGGTTGGAGCGTCCCACGACGACCGCCTCGGCGCCTTCGAGCTTCGCGTCGACGCTCGCGAGCAGCTCCAGCACGCCAGAGGGGGTGCAAGGTCGCAGGCCCGGCCGGCCGAGCGAGAGCAGGCCGGCGTTGACGGGCGTGAGGCCGTCGACGTCCTTGCGCGCGTCGATCAAGCCGGTGAGGCTCGGACCGTCGAGGTGGGCGGGCAGCGGCAGCTGCAGCAAGATGCCGCTGACGGCGGGGTCGTCACCCAGCGCCAGCAGCCGACCCGCGACCTGCTCGTGCGTGGCGTCCACCGGCAGCCGTTCGTCATACGGCGTCATCCCGACCTCGACGCACGCACGCTGCTTGCCGCCTACATAAACCGCCGATGCGGGGTCCTCTCCGACGAGCACCGTCGCGAGCCCGGGCGCCGGCGCGCCCTGTGCCACCAGCTCGGCGACATCTCGCGCCACATCGGCACGCACGCGCGCGGCGATCGCCTTGCCGTCGATGATCGTGGCTGCCACTCCACAGATCGTATGGGTTCCCGCCGGCCGGTGCATGCCGTTTATAAGCCTATGTACCGACCGGTACATGTACCGGTCGGCCGGACCGCACATGTGCGGTCCGGGACGGGGCCGCATGCGGCCCCGTCGTCCCGAAATAGAGATTTTCTGGACCTATCCCCGGCGACTGACCGGAGCGTAGTCGGCCATCAACTTGCGCTCCGAGCCGTCTCCGGCGAAGCGCACCACGATGATCCCATCCGGCTCGACGCCGGTGACGACACCCTCGCCGAACGCGGCGTGCACGATGTCGTCGCCGAGCCGGTATGAAACCGTGGGAGCGGTCTGACGCGAGCCCGAGGACCAGCCACCTCCGCCGCCACGCTCCGACGGTGGCAAGACCACCGACACCGGCGCCGACGCGCGTGCCTCCCGGCCGCGGCACCGGCAGCTCCTCCCGCTGGCACAGCTCGGCGGGGATCTCATCGAGGAAGCGGCTCGCCAGGCCATAGGTGGAGGCGCCAAACACCGAGCGGCGACGAGCATATGTCAGGTACAGCTCGCGCATCGCGCGCGTCACCGCGACATAGAAGAGCCGGCGCTCCTCCTCCAGGCCGCCTTCGTCAAGCGCGCGCTGATGGGGGAACACGCCCTCCTCGCAGCCGGCTACGAACACGATCGGGTACTCCAGCCCCTTGGCGTTGTGCAGGGTCATCAACGTCACCAGACCCTCGTCGTCGCGGCGCGAGTCGCCGTCGGCCTTCAGCGCGATCTCCTGCAGGAACAGCTCCAGCGTGTCGCCCTCCGCGCTCGTGTTGGCGTCGAACTCGTGCGCCACCTCCACGAGCTGTTGCAGGTTTTCGATGCGCCCCTGCGCCTCGAACGCCTTTTCGCCGTGACCGACCGACTCCGCTTCGAGCGCTTCCACGTAGCCGCTGCGCGCGAGCACCGCCTCCATCATGTCGCCAACCGGGATGTCGTCCGCGGCCAGTGTCGCGAGGTCCTCCATCGTCGTCATGAAACGCCCCAGCGACTTGATCGCGGCGGCGCCCAGTCCCGGGATGCGATCGGCGGCCGCTGCCACCTCCCACACCGATTCCCCCACGCTGGCGGAGTGGGCGACGATCCGCGACAGCGAGGTCTGCCCGAGCCCGCGCCTGGGCGAGTTGGCAACGCGCTGGAAGCTCACCACGTCGAACGGGTTGGCGACCCACGTCAGGTAGGCGATCGTGTCCTTGATCTCCGCCCGCTCGTAGAACTTGGTGCCGCCGATCACCTGATAGGCGATCTCGCGTCGCACGAGCGTGTCCTCGATCACGCGCGACATCGCGTTGGTGCGGTAGAAGATCGCGACCTCCGAGCGCGAGGCGCCCTCGTCGACCAGGCGCTCCACCTCGCCCACCACGAAGCGCGCCTCGGCGTGCTCGTCCTCCAGCCCGTGCACCCTGATCGGGCTCCCCTGACCATTCTCGCTCCACAGCCGCTTGGCGATCCCGCCGCGGTTGTTGGCGATCACCGCGTTGGCGGCGGAGAGGATCGTTTGCGTAGAGCGATAGTTCTGCTCCAGCTTCACCACCCGCGCGTCGGGGAAGTCGTCCGTGAAGTCGAGGATGTTCGATACGTCCGCTCCTCGGAAGCTGTAGATCGACTGCGCAGTCGTCGCCCACCACCGCCAGGTTGCGATGGCCCGGGGATGTTCACGCGCTCCCCACGCGTGGGCTTGGCGCGACCTCCGCCGACGAGCAGCTGCAGCAGCCGGTACTGGGCGTGATTGGTGTCCTGGTACTCGTCCACGAGCACGTGCTTGAAGCTCTGCGCGTAGTGCGTGCGCACATCCTCGAACAGCTCGAGCAGGTTCACCGTGCGGAACAGAAGGTCGTCGAAGTCCATCGCGTTCATGCGCAGCAGCTCGCTCTCGTACAGCTGATACACCTCGGCCACCACCTGCTCGAACGGCGAGCCGATCGCCTCCGCGCAGTCTGAGGCGGCGAGCAGTTTGTTCTTGGCCTGGGAGATCTGGCTGTGGATCGCCGCCGGCGCGAAGCGCTTGGGGTCGACCCCGACCTCCTCGATGCAGCGCTTGACCATCCGCCGCGAGTCGGCCTGGTCGTAGATCGTGAAGCGCGAGGTGTAGCCCAGGCGCTCGGCGTGCGCGCGCATGATGCGCGCGCAGGCGGCGTGGAAGGTCATCAGCCACATGCCCCGCATGCTGCCGCCGAGCAAGCGCTCGACGCGCCCGCGCATCTCCTGGGCGGCCTTGTTGGTGAACGTGATCGCGAGGATCTCACTCGGGTGGGCTTGCTCTGTGAAGATCAGAAACGCCACGCGATGGGTCAGCACGCGCGTCTTGCCGCTGCCGGCGCCCGCGAGGATCAACAGCGGCCCCTCGCCGTGGGTCACCGCCTCGCGCTGAGGCTCGTTGAGGCCCTCCAGCAGCGTCTCGCACACGCTCGGAGTAGTCGTTCGCAGCCATCCCAGGCAGCATAGAAGCGGGGTCGGCCCTAACGTTCGCGGCATGCCGCTGACCGACGAAGTTCGCGCTGTCTGCGCACGAATCGCCGCCGACGCCCGCTTGGTGCGGATCGACCTCGACGCCGCCGGCGAGGTGCAGCCGGCGGAGCCACCCGCGCCCGACCCCGAGCGCCATTACCTGGAGGGCGGGCCGGCGGACGTGGCCGACTACATGCTCGCGCTCGACGCGATCAACTTCGGCTCGGGCTGGTTCCCGACGCTGCGCAAGCGAGTGTCGCACGGCCGGCCCGTGAGCGGCTACTTCACGGTCGCGTGGAATCTCGCCGACCACGTACGCACACACGGCCCACCCACGAGCGCGTGGCTGACCCAGGTGAGCACGGTCGAGATCGCGCAGATCCTCGGCCAGCGCCCCGACCACGAGCTGATGAGCCTGTACGCGCAGGCGTTGCGCTCGCTCGGGCGTTTCTTGGACGGCCCACCAACGGTGCCCGCCCGGCGCGCACTCGACCTCGTAGCCGAAGCGGGTGGCTCGGCGGAGCGGCTCGCGAGCATATTGGCGCGCGGGATGGCGATGTTTGACGATCGCGGCTTCTATAAGCGCGCGCAGATCGTCGCCAACGACCTCGCGCTCGCGGGAGTTGCCACATTCGACGACCTCGACCGGCTGACGATCTTCGCCGACAACCTCGTACCCCACGTCCTTCGCTGCGACGGCGTGCTCGTCTACGACGCCACCCTCGCCGCCCACATCGACGCCGGCGGACGCCTCTCACTCGGAGGGGCGGAGCGTGAGATCAGGGCCTGCGCGGTGCACGCGTGCGAGTTGATCTCCCAGCGCACGCGCGTGCCGGCGCGCGCGATCGACACGTGGCTGTGGACACGTGGGCAGGCGGGTGGGCGCGGGACTCAGTACAAGGCGCGCCCACGCCATCGATGTAGAACGGTGTTTTACTGACACCCAGCAAGCAGGCTCACACGGCAAGGATCGTGAAGCCCGGCCCCAGCAGAGCACGCATGTCCCGCGGATCCGATGTGGCGACTGCATCGCCTCGGCGGCGAACGCCCACCGCTATACACGCATCGATGGTCCCGGCACCCGGGACCGCTCGACGTAAGCTGCCGGCGGCTCGTGCCAAACGCTCGTCGATTGTCTCTATCGCGCATACCTTGAGCAAGCGGGCGACGCGTGCGTCCTTGGCATCACCCCGCCAAACCTCCGCGAGCGCAATTGCCGGGATCGTCGGCACGATACCGCGTGCGTACGCCACTGTGAGGAACGCACGCACGCGCTCCTCGCCCCGTTCGTAGGCGATCAGCGCACCTGCGTCCAGCGTTAGGCCGGCCACTCCGCAGCGACCTGAGCTTTGACGTCAGCTGGAACCGCGCCAAACCGCGTGTCGTCATCGGCCAGCAGCTCTCGGCCACCGATTACCTGAAGCTCATGTCGCACAGAGGCATTCACGAACGCCGAAAGATTGCCTCCGGACTCAGCGAGTCGCTCCTCTGCTTCGCGCAGCACAAACTCGTCAAATGAGATTGATCGCTTTCTACTTGCCATAAACCTGATGCTACCACGGTAGGATAAACCTGATGCTACCACGGTAGGAAGACGGCAGAAGGCACCCCGGATAATCCGCCTGAGGTAAGCCCCTAGCTCAGCCCCCGGCGGGGCTCGGCCCCTTGACGGTCCGCAACGGTCGCACCTCGGCGGGTGGCTGGGCCTCCTCGCCCGACAGCTCGGCGACCGCTCGCTCCAGCGCGCCGATGCGGCTGGCAAGGCCCTGAATCGCCTCGGCGATCGGGTCGGGCAGGTGAATCCAATCGGCGTCGGGGCCCTCGGGACGACGCCCTTCGACTCGCACGGGATGCCCGGGATTGCCGACCACAGTGGAGTTGGGCGGGACGTCTGTGATCACAACGCTGTTGGCGCCGATCTTCGCGCCATGCCCGATCGTGATCGGCCCCAGCAGCTTCGCTCCCGAGCCGATCGTCACGTTGTCCTGCACGGTCGGGTGGCGCTTGCCGGTCACAAACCCGGTGCCGCCCAGCGTGACCCCCTGGTAGAGCGTCACGTCGTCGCCGATCTCCGCGGTCTCACCGATCACAACCCCTGAGCCGTGGTCGATGAACAGCCCGCGCCCGACGCTCGCGGCCGGATGGATCTCGATGCCGGTGAGCGCGCGAGATACAAGCGCGATCGAGCGCGGCAGCAACGGGACACCGGAGGCGTGCAGCGCGTGGGCCACGCGGTGGGACACCAGCGCCTGAATGCCGGGCCAGGTCGCGACGATCTCAACCGGGCTCACGCCGCATGCGGCGGGATCGCGGTCGCGCGCGGCCGCCACATCCCGACGAAGCTCCTTTGCGAGGCGCGCGGCGGTCCCAATTCCCAACATGCAGGAAGCGTAGCGGGCCTACGACGGCGCGAAGAATGCCTGCGAGACATAGCGCTCGCCCGAGTCGGGCATGATCATCACGATCCGCTTGCCCTTGCACTCGGGGCGCGCCGCGAGTTGCAGGCTCGCCCACAGCGCCGCGCCACTGGAGATACCGACGAGCAGTCCTTCGCGCTTGGCGCACTGCCAGGCGGTTTGGATGGCGTCGTCGTCGGATACGGCGATCACCTCGCCGATCAGCTCGCGGTTCAGCACCGGGGGGATGAACCCCGCGCCGATTCCCTGGATCCGGTGCGGCCCTGGCGGGGCGCCCGAGAGGACCGCCGAGCCCTGCGGCTCAACAGCAATGACCCGCAGGTCGGGATTGCGCTCGCGTAGGTACTCGCCCACGCCGGTGATGGTGCCACCGGTGCCAACCCCCGCAACGAGCACGTCGACGCGCCCCTCGAGCGCTTGCTCGATCTCCGGGCCGGTGGTCTGCCTGTGGGCCTCGGGATTGGCGGGGTTGGAGAATTGGTCAGGGAGGAACACGTCCGGATCCCGTGCCATCTCGCGTGCCGCCCGCACCGCCTCGCTCATGCCCCCCAGCGACTCTGTGATCTGCACTCGTGCCCCGTACAGCTTCAACAGAATCTCTCGCTCGCGACTCATCCCCTGCGGGAGCGTCAACACGAGGCCATACCCCTTCGCGGCGCACACGAACGCGAGCGCGATCCCGGTGTTGCCGCTGGTGGCCTCCACGATCGTGCTGCGTCCCGGCTCGATGCGCCCTTCGGCCTCGGCGGCCTCGATCATCGCCACGCCGATCCTGTCCTTGACGCTGCCCCCCGGATTGAACGCCTCCAACTTCGCGTACAGCTCGACGCCTGAGTCGTGCGCGGGCGCTCTCTCGAGCATGCGCGTCAATCGCACGACCGGCGTTTTGCCTACAAGCTCGGCAATGTTGATCGGGATTCGGGACATCTTCCCCACGACAATAGTGGGAGAGCCCCGCCCAGAGCTACCAGCTACTTGTCGTGCCCCCTGAGCAGCCGGTTTTGCTGCTCGTGCAGGTGCGGGTGATCGCACCGGAGCCGCTGAGCGTGACCGTGAATTGATCGCCCGTGCTCGCGGCTTCGGCGACTAGTTTGTAGCCCTTGCCCCCTTCGACTTCTTCCGCGTTCAGCAGACACGCTTCTGCGGTGCTTGGACAGGCGGTGAGACTCGACTCGTATCTCTTGAGCTCTTCGACACCCGCGGGCTCCGCGCCCCACTTGAATTCCCCGCCGTGGTCTGCCGCATAGGCCTCGGCGGCGACCTGAGCGGTGTGAGCCAGTTCCTTTGCCGATACGTCGTATGCCTTGCTCTTCTGGCTCAGGAATGAGGGGATCGCGAACGCGGCAAGGGCACCGATGATCAGGAGGACGACGAGCAATTCCGGCAAAGAGAAGCCGCTCTCGTCCTGCAACCTGCGCGATGGAAGGACAAATCGGCCCGCTATGAATGGGCCTGGCAAGCCTGCGGGGATACGACGCGGCGAGTGTGAAAGCACGATAGCCCTCCATGGCTGTTGCTGGCAGCCGAGCTATCTCATTGTCGAGATCCCTGACTTTGCGTCCCCGCCTCACAACGGGTTTGCCTTTTCGGTTGATCGAGATGGCGAGCTTAAACCACGAATTAGGCTTTGCAAGCAAATTGGACGGATGTACTAGACACTCGCCCTTCGCCGCTCGTTGCGTCCAGCAGCCCGCGACCTCGTCCTCGTTGCCGCGCATCAAAAAAACTTCGCCAACTACCCCACCCCCTTCATTGAAGGCGGTTCTTAGTCAGCTCCCGGGCGCCGGTGACGCGCAGCTCCTGTCGGCAACCACGCTCTCGCTGTTTGCGATCAGCCGCTCGCGTTGAGGATGGCGGCGTAAAGGGCTTACTGGCTCGCATGCGCCACCGTACTCGATGAGGTGTGCTGCTCTGAGGACTTGCTCGCGCGTCCCTTGGATCGCCAGCCCACCGAAAGGGTGCGGGTCGTCGTAGGGGGATAACCGGCGCGCCTCGCAGGGTGCGTCTCCCGCTGTCGGACCTATGCGCCAAGCGGAGGGAAGATCATCCATTGGAGCCAGTCTTGCGGCTGCTGGTGTTCTGATAGCAAGAATACAATACTACGCGAGAGCGCATAGTAGCAAGGCGCACGGTGCTTACCCACAGGGACTTCCCCCACGCCCCGTGCGAGGCTTCCGGGCGATGCCACCACCCGCAAGCCGCGATCCCGCTCTCGGAGCAGCCGTACGACGCCTACGTCTCGAACGGTCACTCACCCAAGAGGCCCTCGCATTCGCCTCGGGTGTCGCCTTCGGAACACTCGCTGCCCTGGAGCGCGGACGGTCAGTTCCAACGTGGACAACAGTCCGCGCCGTCGCGCGTGCATTGGACGTGAGCATGACCGAGCTCGGTGGCGCGATCGACGCCGAGGAAGCGGCCTGACCTTCGCCTCTCCGGGGCGCTGCGACTACGCTCCCCAAGCACCCAGCAGGCTATGCCTCCCCGAGGGAGATCCTGGGGCCTAAGCGCTCAATCTGGGTGACATTGGCTCAACCTGGCCAAAATTTGCTCAACAGAGCCACTCCGGCGGCCCGGGTGTGGAGGCGCCGCTTGAGTGGTCCCAACACCGGCCCAGCCGACGCGAACACACACCCACTTAACAAACCAACCGACATATCAGATGTGGTACATGCTCGTGCCTGCGTCGCGCGCTTCGCGCTCGATGACGTCGGCGATCGTCCTCTGCCCGAGCACATCGCGGGCGGCCTTCGAGGCATCGCCGAACACCCCCTCGGCGTCTCGACCAAGCGGGCCGTCGAGCATCTCCACGATCTCCAGCACCGTCACCTCCGAGGGATCGCGCGCGAAGCGGTAGCCGCCCTTCACCCCGCGCTGGGAGCTCACCACCCCTCCGCGGCGCAGCACGGCGAACAGTTGCTCGAGGAACTGGACCGGCATGTCGCGCCGGCGAGCCAGCTCTCCGATCGGCACCGGATCCGAGCCACCGGAGCGACCAAGCTCCGCGAGAGCGGCAACCGCATAGGGAGACTTGCTGGTAATCGAAATCATCGCGCTTGCTGCGCGATGCTACGCGTCTAGAGCCAACCGCGCTCTGTGGCAATCAGTACCGCTTGGGCGCGATCGACCGCTCCGAGCTTGCCGTAGATGTTGTGCAGGTGGGTGCGCACCGTGCTGGTGGAGAGCGTGAGCTCGTGGGCGATCTGCTTGTAGACCTTGCCTTCGGAGAGTCGCTGCAGCACGCCGAGCTCACGCGCGGACAACGGACAGGGGTCAACCATGCGCTGACGTTGGGCCTGGAAGCTCGGCAACTCGTACATGACGCGACGCAGCTCTTCGGGACCGAGCCCGAGCGCGCGTGCGCACGTCAGCATCTCCGCGGGCGCAACGGGCGCGCCGTGGGCGTAGTGGGCGAGCATGTCGGCGAGACGCACGAACGCGGCCTCTCCGGTGGCGTCGGGATTGTGGTGGCGCTCGATCACCGTGGCGATCGCCGGCGGCAGGCCCCAGCGCCGAGCCAGCACACCGCCCACCAGTGCGTGGTCGACGCCGAGCTCGCGCCGTTCCTGGTGGATGCGCTTCTCGGGCGTCAGACCGTCGCGCTTGACCTGGGCGACGTAGCCGGGGTAGGCGTGCATGAGCACGAGCTTGCCGACGTCGTGCAGCAGGCTCGTGACCGTGAGCCGGTCGCGATGCTCGTAGCCAACCTCGGCAGCGAGACGATCGGCCGTGTGCTGTGTCGCAAGCGCGTGCAGGCGGAAGCGCTCGGGCTCGGTGTCCCACCCTCTCGAGCGCTCGAAGAAGTCGAATGTGCGCACCCGGTTGGCGATCGAGTGCACAGCCTGGGGCGTGAGCCGCTCGACGGCATGCACGACCGTCTCGACTCGCTCGCCGGGGCCCTGTGCTTGATTGGCGAGACGCATCACGGCGATGATCAGAGCCACGTCGGACTCGACCGCTGTGACGATGTCGGCGGTGGCGACATTGTCCTTGGAGATGACCGACAGCAGGCGAGTGCGCGACTCCGACAGCGCGGGGAACGCGTCGAGTGCCTCGAAGGCCATCATCAAGCGACGGCCATGACCCTCGTTCTGGTGGCGCTCGCCCGATCCAGCCGACCCGTTTGGGCGGCCTTGGATACCGAGCTCTTGGCTTATTTCGCGTCCGTGCGTGGGCTGTGTCGCTGTTGCCTGTGTAGGCATAACACCTGCTTTGACATGGCCGGCATCCGAGCCGTCCAAGGGGTAGTCAGTGGTCCTATCGGCATCAATCAACCGATGGTTGAGCGGTGACGCGGCTTATGAGGCAAGCGCCGCGCTCATGAGGCGGCGAGCGCTGCATCGATCCGGCGCAAGGTCTCCTCGCGTCCGAGCAGCGCGACGCTCTCAAAGATCCCGGGTGAAATCGTGGTGCCCGCGATTGCGACCCGCACAGGCTGGTAGACATCACGCGGCTTGACGGAGTGACGCTCGACGACGCCCACGAGCGCCGCCTCCACACCTCCCACATCAAAGCTCCCAGCTGAGCCGAGCTCGGCGCGAGCGTCGCGCAGCATCGCGAGTCCCTGCTCGCCCATCCAGCGCTCGCGCGCTGAGTCATCCTGCTCGGCGGCGGCGAAGAAGAAGCGCGCAAGCGGCCAGAAGTCGGCAAGCGTTTGGATCTTCTCCCGGCTTATCTCCACAGCACCCTGCAATAGCGCGCGATCGGCCCCGGCGGCCTCGGCGGCGGCTGGGTCGGTGACTCTGAGGAACTCGAGCACGCGATCGGCGAGCTCTGAGACGGGCAGCTCACGGATGTAGATGCCGTCGAGCCAGCGCAGCTTGGTCTCGTCGAAGCGCGCAGGATTGCGACTGACGCGCTCGAGCTCGAAACGCTGTACGAGCTCAGCGGTGGACATCACGGTGGCGTCGTCCCCCGAGCCCCAACCGAGTAGCGCGAGATAGTTGCGCACCGCCTCGGGCAGGTAGCCAGCGTCGCGTAGCTCCTGCACCGATGCGGCGCCGTGGCGCTTTGAGAGCTTCTTGCCGTCGGGGCCGTGCAACAGCGGCAGGTGCGCGTAGAGCGGCTCCGGTGCGTCGGCGCCGAAGCCAACCGCTTTGGCGGCGGCGAGCACGAGCAGCTGCTTGGGCGTGTTGGAGAGATGGTCCTCTCCGCGCACGACGTGCGTTATGTGAGCGTCGAGATCGTCGATCGCGACCGCGAAGTTGTAGAGCACCGAGCCGTCAGCGCGCGCGATCACCGGATCGTCGAGGTGCACGTGCTCGAAGCTCGTGTCTGCGCGGATCACGTCGTGCACCACTGTCGCCCCACCTAAGGGCACGTGCAGCCGCACCGCACCCTCCTGCTCAGGCTCGCCGCGGAATCCCCGCTCGGCGCCGTGCAGCTGCTTGTAGGCGGCCACATCGGCAGAAGTCGCGTTCGAGCGGTAGGCATGTCCGCTCTGGAGCAGCGCCTGCAGAGCCTCCTGATGGCGAGCGGCCCGCTCGCTCTGGAAGATCGGACCCTCATCCCAATCGAGCCCTAGCCAGCGCAACGCGTCGAGGATCTGCTCGACGTTCTCGGGAGTCGAGCGCTCACGGTCGGTGTCCTCGATGCGCAGCACGAACGCGCCGTCGTTGTGGCGCGCGAGCAGCCAGTTGAACAGCGCGGTGCGAGCACCGCCGATGTGCAGCGCGCCCGTGGGGGATGGTGCGAAGCGAACCCTCATAAGATCTCGCCGCCATGCTAGTCGCACCCGACCTCCCCACGAAACGATGTTGACCGAGGCTCATCTGAACGGGACTCCGGTGCCGCTCGCACACTGGTTGGCCACGACATGCTGATCGGAGCGCATGTCTCTCCCGCGGGCGGCTTGCCGAACGCGGTCGAGCGCGGCGTGGAGCGCGACTGTCGCGCGATCCAGATTTTCAACCAGTCCCCGCGCATGTGGCGACCGACCGCCTATCGCGAGCAGGACGTGGAGGCGTTTCGCGAGGCGATTGCCGGCAGCCAGATCGACGCGGTGCTGATCCACGCCGTGTACCTACTCAACTGCGCCAGTGCCGATCAAGAGATTCGCGAGAAGTCACTCGTGTCTCTGACCCAGTCGCTACGGGTGGGACACGACATCGGGGCGTGTGGTGTGGTGTTGCACCCCGGATCGGCCAAGACGGGTGACCCCGTCGCGGCGGTGGAGCGTGCCGGGGAGACGATCCGCGAGGCGCTTGCCGAAAGCGAGGTGTGCCCGCTTCACCTGGAGAACACGGCGGGCGCGGGCGGCACGCTGGGACGGTCGATCGACGAGCTGGCCTCACTGCTGGATGCGGCGGGTGGAGACGGGCGACTGGGCTTGTGCCTTGACTCTTGCCACCTGTTCGCCTCCGGCTACGACATCCGCACACACGCCGGGATGGATGCGCTCACCGCGGAGATCGAGGAGAAGATCGGACTGCAGCGAGTGGGATCGCTGCACCTCAACGATTCACAGACCCCGCTCGGCTCCAACCGCGACAGACACGCCAACATCGGTGCGGGCGAGCTCGGCGAAAGTGGTTGCACCTCGTTCCTGGCGGCGCCGGCGTTGCAGGATCTGCCGTGCATCCTGGAGACACCCGGCGTGAACCGCTCAGGCGCCACACGCGAGGAGGTCCAGCTCGCCGTGAAGCTCCACAAGCGTGGCTTGCGCAAGCGAAACGGGAAACACTGAGGCTCCTGATGCCGTGCGTCGAGCAGACCAAGGACGCAGGGAGCGTGGCGTGCTTCGCACGCGAGCGACCGAGGACGCAGGTATGCGAAGCGCGCACGGCATCAGGCGGTGGCGGCTAGTGCAGCGGATGGCGCTAGGGCCTGCTCCAGCTCGGCACGCACTCCCGGGGTGTGTTGAACGCGATAGTTCTCGCCGAGCTTGAGGATGCGCGTACCGGCGCTTGTGAGCATCTCGAGTATCACCTCAGCCGAGCCACGGTTGGTCTCGATAATGTCCTTGATGTCCTCGATCGCGCTCGCGAGCAAGCGTGTGGCGTCGACCTGCAAGTGCACCGGTTGAGCTACCGCGGCCTGCGCGACGGATACCGCCTTGGCTTGGCTGTTGGCGTGCTGGATCTCCTGCTCGGTTGGCGCGAACCTGTCGACCGACTGCACGACAACACACGTCTTGCCGGCCTCCTTGTGGTCGACTCGACCTCTGACCAGCACCACCTGGTCGACCGCGAGCGCCGTCTCGTGCTCGGCGAGCGCCTTGCCGAACACCAGGATCTCGACGGATCCCTCAAGGTCGTCGAGGGTCGCGAACATCATGTGGTCGCCGTTGCGGGTACGGATCTTCTTTGACTCGGTGATGATCCCCCCAACGGTCACCCAGTCCTTGTCGCGACGACCGGAGAGCGCGGCGAGCGAGCAGTCGGCGCGCGCCCTGAGCGCCTCGCGCAACGGCTTGAGCGGGTGGGCTGAGATGAACAGGCCGATCGCTTCCTTCTCCACCGCGAGCAACTGTGGCTGGTCGAACTCCTCCGATGGAATCGGTGGATGACTCGGCCTGAGCAGCCCAGCGCCAGGCGCCGCTGACGCTCCTGGGGAGTTGGGAGCAGCTGGTTCGAGGTCGAAGATCGAGCCCTGTCCGACGAGCGCGTCCTGCTGAGCCTTCTGACCGGCCGACTGGGCCGCTTCGAGCACCACGAGCATTCCCTGACGCGTTGCGCCGGTGGAGCCGAGCGCACCGCACTTGATCAGCGCCTCGATCGCCTTCTTGTTCACGGCGCGACTGTCGACCCGCTCGCAAAAGTCCCACAGCGAGGTGAACGGACCGTCCTCCGCGCGCGCCTGCTTGATCGCCTCCACCGCCTGGTAGCCAACGCCCTTCACCGCGTCGAGACCGAAGCGGATATTGCGGTCCACGACCGTGAACTCGTGGTCTGAAAGGTTGACGTCGGGCGGCAATATCTCGATGCCCATCTCCTCGCAGCGGGCCACGAAGAAGGGCACCTTGTCCTTGGTTGACATGACCGAGGAGATCAGCGCGGCCATGTACTCGGCGGTGTGGTTTGCCTTCAGCCAAGCGGTGCGATATGCGATCAAGCCATAACAGGCGGCGTGGGACTTGTTGAACGAGTAGTCGGCCGATTTTTCGTTTGTCTGCCAGAGGGACTCGATCACGTCGTTGCTGGTGCCCGACGCGCGGCAGCCTTCGACGAACTCCGGCTTCAACGCGGCCATCGCCTCGCGGTTCTTCTTGCCGATCGCCTTGCGCAGGTCGTCGGCCTTGGCCCCGGAGAAGCCCGCGATCTCCTTGGAGATCTGCATCGCCTGCTCCTGGTAGAGGATGACTCCATTGGAGGACTCCAAAATCGGACGCAGGCGCTCATCGGGGTAGGAGATGGCTTGCGGGTTGTGCTTGCCCCTGGCGTACACGGGGATCTGGTCCATCGCGCCGGGCCGATACAGGGCGTTCAAGGCAACGAGATCGTTGAACTCGTCGGGGCGCACCTTCTTGAGAGCCTCGCGCATCCCCTCCGACTCGAACTGGAACACGCCGATCGAGTCGCCCTTGGTGAGCATCTCATACGTGGCCGGATCGTCGAGCGGCAGCGTGGACATGTCGGGGCGGGTGCCGCTGGAGCGCTCGATGATGTCCAGCGCATCCTCGATCACGTCGAGATTGCGCAACCCGAGGAAGTCCATCTTCAGCAGCCCGATCTCCTCGATCGGCTTCATCGAGAACTGGGTGACCGTGCGGTAGGAGCGCTCCCCGTCCTCGCCGGTGCCGGCATCGGCCAGCTGCAACGGCACGATGTCGGTGAGCGGCCGGTCGGCGATCACGACGGCGGCGGCGTGGATCGATGAGTTGCGAACGATCCCCTCCAGCCCCTTCGCCACATCGACGATCCGACGCGCGTCGGGCTCCTCGTCGTATGCCTTACGCAGTGGTTCGCCGTTTTTCAGGCAGTCCTCAAACGACGGCGCGCGACCCATGATCGGGTCAGGGATCAGCTTCGCCAGACGGTCCCCGGCGCCGTAGTCATAGCCGAGCACGCGCGCCGCGTCGCGGGTGGCGGCGCGCGGGAACATCTTGCCGAACGTGACGATCTGCGCTACGGACTCGCGTCCGTACTTCTCGGTGACATAGCGCATCACACGCTCGCGCCCGCGCACCGAGAAGTCGATGTCGATATCTGGCATCGACACCCGCTCGGGGTTCAGGAAGCGCTCGAACAGCAGGTCGTAGCGCAGCGGGTCGACATCGGTGATCGCCAGGCAGTAGGACACGATCGAGCCGGCCGCCGAGCCGCGTCCCGGGCCGACCGCGATGCCGTTCTCCTTGGCGAACTTCACGAAGTCCCACACGATCAGAAAGTAGGCATTGAAGCCCATCCGGTCGATCACCCCGAGCTCCATGTCCATGCGCGCGAGCGCCTCGGCGGGTGGCGGGTCGCCGTAGCGGGCACGCAGACCTTGCTGTACCTGCCCGCGCAGATAGTCGCGCTCAGGGCTGCCGTCGGGAGTCTCGTATTTGGGGATCAGCTGCTTGTCGAGCTCGAGCTCGACTTTGCAGCGCTCGGCGATCTCGATCGTGCTCGCGATCGCCTCGGGCCACTCGGCGAATGCATCGACCATTTCAGCGCTGTCGCGCAGGTAGAACTCGTTGGTCTCGAAGGTCATCTTCGGCGCGGCGAGCGTGCTCTTGGTTTGCACGCACAGCAGCGCTGTGTGGTGGTCGTAGTCCTCGCGACGCAGGTAGTGGACGTCGCCGGTGCCCACCAGCCGACCACCCATCTCTCCTGCGATCTTGACGATTCCCTCGTTGCACTTGTCTTGCAATGCCAGACCGTTCTTCTGGACCTCGAAGTAGAGGTTGTCCTCGCCGAAGATGCGCACGAGATCGTCGGCGTGAGCGCGGGCGTCCTGAGGGCGGTCGTCGAGCAGGCGCTGGCAGAAGCGCGAGGCCAGGCAGCCGGTGAGCGCGATGATTCCCTCCGAGCGCCGCTCGATCTGAGCGAGGTCGAGTGTCGGCTTGCCCCTGTGCAGCCCCTCCAGGAAGCCGGCGGAGGACAGTTGCACGAGGTTGCGATAACCCGCGTCGCTGTAGGCCAGCAGCGTGAGGTGGTTGCGCTCCACACGTCCGGGTCCCCTCGCAGCGTGGTCCTCCACAAGGTAGATCTCACACCCGAAGATCGGCTTCACGCCGTGCTTGTTGCAGGCCTTGTGGAGCTCCACCATGCCGTTCATCACACCGTGATCGGTGAGCCCGAGGGCGGGTTGGCCGAACTCGGCGGCGCGCCGCGCGAGCGCCTCGATACCGCATGCGCCGTCGAGCAGTGAGTACTCGGAATGGACGTGCAGATGGGCGCAGGACGGAGAGGTCACCGACGCTGGATGCTAACCCCCAAACCGGCGGAGGACCGCCGGGCAGGCGGTGAGCCAAGAAACCCCCTGGGGGTGCTCGCCGGGGACGCTCAAGCGGCGGCGGCTGACAGGCCCTGGGCGCGGGCCGTCCACTCCAGGAACATGTCCACGGAGGTCGTGTCGCCGGTCACCAGCGTCTTGTGCTCGGCTGGTGCCTGGGTGCCCGCGAGCAGGCAAATGAGAGCGTGCCCGCTGAGCGAGATGGTGGCCACGGGCTGGCCCACGGGGGTGCGGCTCACGAGGATCGGCTCACCGTCGCAGATACGCACATAGACGACTACTCCAGAGGTCCCCTGGATGTCGAAGGCGAGCTCGAAGCGCCGGCCGGTCGTCCAGGAGGAGTCGATCGCCTCGGCCATGACGAGCAGCAGTAGACCAGGCCAGACGTCGATCTGGCTGGCTGCAAGGTCGGCGAGCGCGATCGGCTGGCGGCGCGCCTTCAACAGTCCACGCGCACGGCGCCTGCCTTTGCGTATGCGAAGTCCGGGGCGCCTGCGCGACATGCCTCCGGCGGCGAGCTCGCCGAACGCGGCGACGGATCCCTCGAGCGAGAAGTCCACCGTGCCGCGCGGTTCTCTGGAGATGATCGCCTGGGCGGGGTCAAGCGCGACATAGAAGGTGCCGAGCTCGTTGATCTTGATCTCATAGCTGAGCGGGTCCTCGACGACCCGTCGCTGCGCGGGTATCAACTCGATTACGAGTTCGGCCGCGAGCTTTGCGTCGCGCTGGGTGGCGAGCCTGCGGATGGCCGGAGCCAGCCACGAGGTTCGCTTCTCCGGGACGGAGAGCAGACGCGGCTGCAGCGCAACCGGCTTGGAGGTGACCACTTTCGCGCTCACCGCGCCGCTTGGACCGAGGCCGCTGAGCGGCGACTCCGGCGCGGGCGGCTCCTCGCGAGGCACGGCCCCAACACTCATATCGTGCACCACGGGCTCGACGACCGGAGACTCATCCACAGCCGGCTCATCCACAGCCGGCTCATCCACATGCGGCTCATCCACATGCGGCTCATCCACGGACAGCTCATCCACCGGCAGATCGCCTATCTGTGCATCCTCCACATCAGGCGATTCGATCCTCGGGGACTCGACAACCTGGGGCTGCCCGCCGGCGGGCACATATCCTGTGTACGCGGGCTCAGTCTTCACCTCCGCAGCCGTGGGCTCGACGACCGGGGGCTCGACGACCGAGGGCTCTACAACCGGCGGCTCTGCCACCTCCGACTCGACGACCGGGGGCTCGACAACCTGGGGCTCTGCCACCTCCGACTCGACGACCGGGGGCTCGAAAACCGGGGGCTCTGCCACCTCCGACTCGACGACCGGGGGCTCGAAAACCGGGGGCTCTGCCACCTCCGACTCGACGACCGGGGGCTCGACAACCTGGGGCTCTGCCACCTCCGACTCGACGACCGGGGGCTCGAAAACCTCCGGCTCGACGACCGAGGGCTCTACAACCGGCGGCTCCTGCGTGACTACGGAAGGCTCCTGCGGTCCCCACTCGACACGAGGCTGCTCGATGTGTGGCTGCTCGGATTCAACCGCCTCGGCCTCCTTGACCTCGGCGACGCGAGCGCGGAGGCGCCCGACCGCGGCGACGAGCGCGTCCGCCATCTCACGCCGGTGGGCCGCCTCGCGCTCGGAGTCGGGCTCGGTCGTGTGCTGGAGCAGCTCGGAGCTGGGAGGCTCGGCTGCCAGCTGTGCGCGAAGATCATCGGCGGTGCGAGTGCAGCTCGAAGCGCAGGTCCTCCATGCGGGCGCCCATCGCGGTGAGCTCGCGCACATAGGTCTCGCGCTCCCATACCACCTGCTGTTGGAGCTCCTCGCGCAGAGCCGCGAGCTCGCGCTCGAAGCCGGTGCGCAACCCGGCGGCCACATCCATCAACTCACGCACGATCGGCACGAGGCGCGCGTCACGCTCACGCAACTGAGTCAACTCGGCGTCGAGCTGCACGAACGTGGCGCTCGGTCTCCTCCAGACGACTGCCAAGCTCCTGGATTTCGGCACGCATGTCGCGCTGCAGGCGCTCGCTGCGCTGCTCGGCCTCGACGCGCAGCTGCTGCTCGGCGAACTCGCGCTGCTTGACATCGCGAACGTCGGATTCGCGCTCGGCCAACTGCAATGCGATCCGCTCGCGCTCGCGGCCGACCTCTTCCAACCGTCGCTCGAGCGCGGCTAGGTGAGTCTCAAGATTGCGTACGGCCGCCTCAGCGGCGTCAGCACGACGCATCACGGTCGGATCGCCTGCCTCAGCGCGACGTGCACGACGTTCGGCAAGCACGTCATCGGACGTGCCCGACTGTGAGCCCACATCCGGGGTCTCGCTCTCCTCGATCATCATGTGGCGCCCACCCTAGAGGTGGGCTCGGACGGCTATTCCGACCGCTCGGATCGCTGCCGGCGAGCGACGAGCACCCGGCCGGCGGTTACTGGTTGCGCAGGCGCCAGGCCATGCGCGACTGCAACGACCACAGCTCGATGAAGCCAGGCGAGGCCGTTTGTGAGAACAGTCCGCCAGACTCGCCGAAGGAGGCGAGCGCCTGGTCGTAGACCGCGTTTGGGGAGGAGCGAGTCGTGACTCGCGCGTGGCCCTTGTAGAGCTTCAGGCCGATCGTGCCGGTGACCTGCGCGTTGACGCTGTCCATGTAGGCATCCAGGTCGGTGCGCAGCGGCTCCCACCAGAGACCCGCGTAGACGAGGTAGGCCCACTGGCGGTCGAGCTGGGCCTTGAACTGATTTTGGTGGATCGTGCAAACGAGCTTCTCCAGCTCCTGATGGGCTGGCAGCAAGATCGCCGCGGCGGGGGCCTCGTAGATATCGCGCACCTTCAGGCCGACGATGCGGTCCTCGATGTGATCGACGATCCCCACGCCATGTCGTGCCGCCATCTCCGCGGCACGTTCGAGCAGCTCCACGAGCCCCAGACGCTCGCCGTTCAAGCCGACGGGGACGCCCCGCTCGAACTCGACCACGACGGTCTCCGCCTCATCGGGAGCCAGCTCAGGCCGAGTGATGAGCTGAAACACGTCATCCTCGGGCGCGTGGTCGAGATCCTCGATCCAGCGCCCCTCCGAGGAGCGGCCCCAGAGGTTGTCGTCGATCGAGTAAGGGGCGACCTCAACCCCAGGCTGGGTGGGGAACGTCTTAATTGGGATGTTGTGCTCGCGCGCGTAGGCGATCTCCTCCTCGCGGCCCATCTGCCAGGAGCGCACAGGCGCGATCACCTTCAGCTCGGGGGCGAGCGTGGCGACGGTGGCCTCGATGCGCACCTGGTCGTTGCCCTTGCCGGTGCAACCGTGGGCGATCGTGTCGCAACCGGAGCTACGAGCGTAGTCGACCGCGAGCTTGGCGATCAACGGGCGTCCGAGCGCGGTGAACAGCGGGTAGCCGCCGCCGTAGAGCGCGTTGGCGCGGATCGCGGGGGCTACGAAGTCGTGTGCGAACTCCTCGCGGGCATCGACGATGTGGCAGTCGATCGCTCCGAGCTGGCGAGCCTTGCCCTCGATTACCTCATAGTCCTCCCCGGGCTGCCCGAGGTTAACCGTCA
Source organism: uncultured Solirubrobacterales bacterium (assembly GCA_963849215.1). Taxonomy (GTDB): domain Bacteria; phylum Actinomycetota; class Thermoleophilia; order Solirubrobacterales; family Solirubrobacteraceae; genus Palsa-744. The sequence goes on along the minus strand of CAWKGR010000003.1, from coordinate 1,978,462 downwards.
GGCAAACAACCTCAGCGTTGTACTGATCCTGGATCCACTTGAGCATCACACTCGTGTCGAGCCCGCCCGAGTAGAGCAGCAGCACACGGTTGACGTGCTCGGGATCAGCCTCGTAGGAGGCGGTTGGCGGGGGAAAGCTGTGCGGGGAGTCGGTCACCGGCGCGAAACCTTATCCGCCCAGCGCGCGAGCAAGTCGGGCCAGCGCCTCTTCGACCTCCTCGACAGAGGTCGTAAGCGGCGGCAGCAGCCGCACAGTGGTGGGGCCGGTGGCGTTGACCACGAGTCGCTGCTCAAGCAGCGCGCGGCGCACAGCCTCGGGCGCGGAGACGTCGATCTCGCAGGCGAGCATCAGACCACGTCCACGCACCGCCAGCACGTGTGGGCACCGCGCGAGGCCGTCGGTCAGATGGGCACCGAGCTCACGCACATGTGCGAGCAGAGCAGGGTCCTCGGTCAGCTCGAGCGCAGCCAACGAGGCCGCGGCTATGACCGGCCCACCGGCAAATGTGGAGCCGTGGTCGCCGGGTTGGAGCACGTCAGCCAGGTGCGGACCGGTGATGAGCGCACCGATCGGCAGCCCCCCACCGAGCGCCTTGGCGCTGGTGATGGCATCGGGCAAGACCGCGGTCTGCTCGTAGGCCCACAGCGTGCCAGTGCGGCCCATGCCGCATTGGATCTCATCGAAGATAAGCGCGGCCCCGTGAGCGTCGCAGGCCGCGCGCGCGGCGAGCAGCAACTCCTCGCTCATCACGTTGACACCGGTCTCCCCCTGGATCGGCTCGAGCAGCACCGCGGCGGTGTGCTCGTCGATCGCCGCGGCGATTGCATCGGGCTCAGCGGGGACGGCGCGAAAACCTGGCACCAGCGGCGCGAATGGCGCCTGCTTTGACTCCTGCGGGGTGGCCGACAGGGCGCCGTAGGTGCGCCCGTGGAAGGCGTTATGGACCACCACGATGTCCCCCCGCGGGCGCGCCTTGCGCGCGAGCTTGATCGCGGCCTCATTAGCCTCCGCTCCGGAGTTACAGAAGTAGACCTTCCCTCCAAGGCTCGACTTGGCCAGCCGCTCGGCCAGCCGCATTGCGGGCTCGGTGTAGTAGAGGTTGCTCGCGTGCATGAGCTGTGTCACCTGCTCGCGCACGGCCTCCACCACGCGTGGGTGGCAGTGGCCGAGACTCGTGACCGAGATGCCGCAGAGGAAGTCGAGGTACTCGTTGCCCTCGCTGTCCCACAGGCGCGACCCTTCGCCGCGCACGAACTCGACCGGAAAGCGCGCGTAGGACGGCACGACATAGTCGCGCTCCAGTTCCTGCAGCTCAGCGAGGCTCATGTTTTCGCCGCTCGCCCCGAGGCCTCGATCTTTGTTCCTATCCCTGCGTCGGTGAAAAGCTCCAGCAGCAGCGAATGGGGTATGCGCCCGTCGATGATGTGGGCTGAGTTGACGCCCTCATTGATCGCATGAACGCAGGCTGCGAGCTTGGGGCGCATGCCACCCTGTAGCCCCGGCAGGCGCGCGGCAACATCGCCGGCGGCGGCTTGGCCGATCAGGCTGGCGGGGTCATTGGCGTCCGCGAGCCAGCCGGGGACATCGGTGAGGAACACGATCTTATGCGCGCCGAGCGCGCCGGCGACAGCCCCGGCGGCCTCGTCGGCATTGACGTTGTAGGAGTTCCCCTCACGGTCGGCGCCGACGGAGGCGATCACGGGGATGTAGTCGCTTGAGACATGGTTGAGCACGTCGACGTTGACGCGCTCAACTTGACCGACGAAGCCGATGTCCTCGCCGTCGGGCGCGGTGCGCCGCGCGATCCGAAACAGCGAGCCGTCGTCCCCGCACAGCCCGACGGCGGGTTGGCCGTGGCGGCCAAGGCGCAGCACGATTTCCTTGTTGACCTTGCCTACCAGCACCATCTTTGCCACCTCCACGGTGGCGGGATCCGATACGCGCAGCCCCCCCACGAACTGCACCGGCAGGCCGAGCCGCTCCATGTAGGCGGTGATGTCGGGGCCACCGCCGTGCACCACGATCGGGTTGAGTCCAACGTACTTGAGCAGCACCACGTCGCGCGCGAACTCCTCGCGCAGCGCGTCATCCTCCATCGCCGCACCGCCGTACTTGATGACGACCGTCTTGCCGTGAAACTCCCGTATATAGGGAAGCGCCTCGAGGAGTGTGGCTACGTCGCGCATGGCTGGCGTCCCCTCATGTTGTGTAATCCGCATTGATCGTGACGTACTCGTGGGAGAGGTCGGAGAAGAACACCTCGGTCTCCGCCCCGTCGCCTGGGAGCGTGATCTCATAGTCGATCTCCTTGGCGCCAAGCGCCTCGGTCAGCGCCGCCTCGTCATAGTTGACGGCGACAGAGGCGGAGCACACCTGGGTGCCCTCGATCGTTATGTCCATCGACAGCGGCGCACCGCCGTGCCCACCGCCGCCCAGCGCACCGCCAATGGCCTGCACGATCCTCCCCCAGTTGGGGTCGGCGCCATGCAGCGCGGTCTTGACGAGTGGTGAGTTGGCGACGGCGCGCGCCGCGATCTCCACCGTGGCCTGATCTGCGCCACTCACGAGCACCCGTCCGATCCGCCGCGCGCCCTCCCCGTCGGCCACCATCAGAATCGCCAGTTGGCGCATGAGGGCGTCGAGCGCCTCACCGAAGCGCAACTCGTCCTCGCTCTCGGGGGCGATCGCCACGCCGCTCTCGCCGGAGCCGATCAGCACGGCGGTGTCGTTGGTGGAGAGCTGGCCGTCGACCGTGCAGCGGTCGAACGAGCGCTTCAGACACACCGACAGCAGCAGCTCGGCGGTCTCAGGCGCGAGCGCGGCGTCGGTCTCCACGAAGCAGAACATCGTCGCGAAGCGCGGCGAGATCATCCCCGCGCCCTTGCACTGCGCGCTGAGCCGCACCACGCCGGAGGGCAGCTCGACCTCGAGGTTGGCGCGCTTCTCAAACGCGTCGGTCGTTTGGATCGCCTGCTGGAAGGCGGTGTCGCCGGAGCGGTCCAGACGGCCCTGAGCGTCGAGGATGCCGCGCAGCATCTTCTCGACGGGGAGGTAGTCGCTGATGCCACCGGTGGAGCCCAGCAGCACCTCCTCGGCCTCCACTCCAACTGCCATCGCCCCCGCGCCCTGGGTCTTGGCGGCGTCTTCCATCCCGCGCCGCCCGGTGGCGGCGTTGGCACAGCCGGAGTTGGCGAGGATCACGCGCAGCGCCGAGAGCTCGCAGCGCTCGCGGCTGAGCATCACCGGCGCGGCGGGGGTGCCGGTGTCGGCAAAGCGCGCGGCGGACACCGGGGTCTCGGAATCGCACACGAGCAGACCGAGATCGGGGTTGCCTGACGGCTTGATCCCGCAAGCCACGCCCGCAGCGCGGAAGCCCGCGGGCAGGCCTGCGTCGGGCCCGAGCTCGCGCACATACGCGGGCGCCACCACCCAGCGTGAGTGAAAGAACGGCTGCGGGGGACCCGCGGCTGCCCGGTCTCCCCACACGTCTTTGCCGGCGCTCACAATGATTCCTCGAATCCCGCCAAGCGTGCATGGGCACGTAGGGCAAGCCGGACAAGGACGCAGTGACCGCAGTGTGCTACGCACACAAGGGAACGAGGACGCAGTCCGGCGCCGCCATACGTGTTCATGCCAGTCCTTCCGTCTCTGGGAAGCCATACATGAGATTCAGGTTCTGCACGGCTTGCGAGGAGGTGCCCTTCCACAAGTTGTCGATCGCCGACAGCACCACCACCTTGCCGGTGTGGGCGCTCACGGCAACGTGGATGCGGCAGACGTTGGTCTCGCGCACGTCGCGCACCTCGACGGGGGTGTCGGACAGCTCGACGAACGGCTCGCCGGCGTAGGCGTCCTCGTACATCACATCCAGCTCGTCCTGCTCGATCGCGCGGGTGGGCGTCACGTAGCAGTCGACCAGCTCGCCCTGGTCGAGCGGCACCAGATGCGGGGTGAACTGCACGCGTAGATCGGCCAGCGAAGAGTCCAGTTCGGCGAGCTGCTGCTCGATCTCGGGCGTGTGGCGGTGGTGGACGATCTTGTAGGGCAGGATGTTCTCGCCGCTATTTGAGAAGTGCGTCTGCCAGGTCGCCTCGCGCCCGGCGCCCGAGAGTCCCTGCTTCGCGTCGATCACCAGGTCGGCGATCACCCCGGCGCGCGCGAGTGGAGCCAAGCCGAGCACCGAGGCGGTTGGGTAGCAGCCGGGGTTGGCCACGATCGTGGCACCGGCGATGCGATCGCGGTGAAGCTCGGTGAGCCCATACGCCGCCTGCCCGAGCAGGTCGGCCCGTGGGTGGGTGCCATACCAGCGCTCGTAGGTCTGAAGATCGGGAAGGCGGAAGTCGGCGCTCAAGTCGACCACCCGCACATCGCGCTCCAGCAGCGCGCCGACCGTGGGTGCGGCAGCCGCGTGCGGGTAGGCGACGACCGCCGCCTCGATCTCGCCGAGCTGCTCGACGTCGAGCTCCTGCAGTCGCAGCGGCACCCGGTAGCGCGGGTATATGTCGTCCAGGCGCTCGCCCACCTGTGAGCGCCCGGTAACCGCGGCCAGCTCGAAGCGAGGATGGCGCCACAGCAGGTGTGCCGCCAGCGCGCCGGCGAAACCGGTCGCGCCGGCCACCAGCACGCGCGGCGAGCCCGCCTGGAAGCGTTGCTCAACCACGCAGCTCACCCCCAAGCTCGCCCAACGCGGCGACGATCCGCTCACGCACGGGCGCAATGTCCTCGTCCGTGAGCGTGCGGTCGGTCGCCCTGAACGCAAGCGACAGGGCCAGCGAGCGTTTGCCCTCCCCCACCTGTGGCCCGCTGTAGACGTCGAACACGCCGGCGTCGTCGAGCAGTCCCCCGGCGGCGCTCCGCACAGCGCGCAGCACTTCGGCCGCGGACACGGGCTCGGGCAGCACGACGGCGATGTCCTGGCGTAGTGCCGGGAAGGAGATCACGTCGCGATAGGCATTGTGCGAGTCGGCGAGCGCCAGCAGCCGGTCGAGGTCGAAGCTCCATCGCCGCGGCGCCGTTGATGTCCCACTCGCGTGCAACCAACGGGTGCAGCTCGCCGAGCCAGCCAAGCGGCTCGCCCCCGCACAGCACCTCAGCGGAGCGTCCGGGGTGCAGGAACGGCTGGGACCCAACTTGGCACTCGAGTCGCACACCCAGCGCGGTGCCGAGCGCCTCGAGCACGCCCTTGACCGCGAACAGGTCGGCGCGGGGCGGATCCGGCGCACCCCAGGTGGGGGGTGCGATCCGTCCGCTGAGCAGCACCGCGAGCGCGCGGTGCTCGCGAACCCCGGTCTCTCCCCGAGCGCCGGTGCGCTCGACGGCGCCGGCGCCGTCGTCGGGAGAGACCGGCTCGCCATCCAGCACGAACAGCGTTCCCATCTCAAAGACGCGCAAGTCGGCCATCCCGCGCGCTGAGTTGTACGCAGCCACGTCCAACAGCGAGCCGAGCAGAGTTGTGCGCAGCAGCGACTGATCCTCTGAAAGCGGGTTCTCAAGAACCGGCGCACGCCGCCTGAGATCCTCGGCTCCCAGCCGCAACCGATCGTGGAGCGTTGGCGCGGTGAACGTCCACCCCACCGCCTCGTAGAGCCCGTGCCCGACGAGCGCATCCACCGCACGGCGGCGCAAACGCTGGATCGTGGTGAGGCGACCGTAGGCGCCGCGGCGCGCGGGCAGGCTCACGGGCAGCGCCCCCAGTCCGTGGATGCGCGCCACCTCCTCGATCAGGTCGGCCTCGCGCGTGATGTCGTTGCGACGCACCGCCGGGACGGTTACGTCAAGGCCCGCGGACATCCCGGAGGGATCATCCTCGGCCTCGGCCACCTCGAAGTCGAGCGCTCGCAGGATCTCCGCCTGGCGAGTGCGTGAGACGGGTATCCCGAGGATCTCCGCGACGCGCCGCTCGCGCAGGCGGATCGTCTGTGCGGGCGCGGGCTCCACCGCGACGTCGATCGTGCCGGGCACAACCGTCGCGCCACACAGCTCGATCATCAGCCTTGTCGCGAGCGCCTGCGCGTATGCGCACTGCTCTGGCGCGAGCCCCTTCTCAAAGCGCGAGGACGCCTCGCTTCGCAATCCCAGCGCCCACGAGGTGCGGTGGATGTTGGGACCACTCCAGTTGGCCACCTCCATCAGCACGCGCGTGGTGTCGGGTCCCACCTCCGAGCGCTCCCCGCCCATGATCCCCGCGATCGATGTGGGCCCCTCGGCATCCTCGATCACCACCATCTCGCCGTCGAGCGTGCGCGTTTGACCGTCGAGTGTGATCACCTGCTCGCCCTCGCGTGCGCGCCTGACCGTCAACCGCCCCCCGGCGACGCGATCGAGGTCGAACGCGTGCAGGGGCTGAGCAGTGAGGAGCATCACGTAATTGGTGATGTCCACCACGTTGTTGATCGGGCGCTGCCCAGCCGCGCTCAGCCGCACCTTCAACCACGGCGGGGAGGGCGCGATCGTGACGTTCTCGAACACGCGCGCGGTGAAGCGCGGGCACAAATCGGGGCACTCAACCAGCACCCCCGCGGGAGCCCGCTCCCCGGTCGCACCGGCCCCGGAGTCAGGACCGGCCCCGGAGTCAGGACCGCTGCCGGAGTCGGGACCGGTGCCGGAGTCGAGGCCGGCGGAAGCGGCGGTGGGCGCGAGCGGACCCGCACTGCCGGGATCCTCGCTCCACGGCTCCGGGGCGAGCGGCGCGCCGGTGGCGGCGTGCAGCTCGCGCGCCACCCCATACACACCGAGGCAGTCGGGACGGTTGGGGGTGATCTCAAGCTCCAGCACGTCAGTGCATATCGCGAGCACATCCCCCAGCGGCGTGCCGGGCTCAAGCTCGGCATCCGCGATCAGCTCGTCGAGCACCATGATCCCGCTGTGGTCGGAGTCGATCTGCAGCTCCTCAGCGGCGAGGATCATGCCGTTCGAGGGCACCCCGCGCAGCTTGGCGGCCTTGATCTTGGTGCCGTCGGGCATCACCGCACCCGCCAGCGCCACCGCGACCGTCTGCCCGGCGGCGACGTTGGGGGCGCCGCACACAATGCCCGCCGGCTCGCCCTCCCCCACGTCCACCTCGCACACTTTCAGCCGGTCGGCGTTGGGATGGGGCCCAGCTGCCAGCACCCGCCCAACGACGAACCGCTCAACGGACGGGACGCCGTGGTGGAGGATCGTCTCCACCTTCGTCCCGGTCATCGTCAAGCGCTCCTCGATCGCCGCCGTGTCGAGGTCGGGGTCGCAGTACTCCAGTAGCCAATTCAGGGGGAGCCTCAACTTAGGTCACCTCCACTCATCTCCCACGGGCCCGCAGGGCAAGCCGGACAAGGACGCAGTGACCGCAGTGTGCTAGGCACATAAGGGAACGAGGACGCCGCTCCGGCGCCGCCATGCGGGTTCGTGGTCACCCGAACTGCTCCAGGAACCTGAGATCGTTCTCGTAGTACAAGCGCAGGTCGGGGATCCCGTGCTTGAGCATCGCGATCCGCTCAACCCCCATGCCCCACGCGAAGCCCTGCACCTTCTCGGGGTCATACCCGGGCGCGTTGCGCTCGCTGGTGGGCACGTGGGAGTACACGTTGGGGTCCACCTCGCCGGCGCCGAGCACCTCGAGCCAACCCTCGCCCTTGCACAGCGGGCAGCGCGACCCGTCACCCATGAAGCCTTCCCCGGAGCAGTGAAAGCAGGAGACGTCCACCTCCACGCTGGGCTCGGTGAACGGGAAGAAGTGGGGCCGCAAGCGCACGTCGCGCTCGTCGCCGAACACGGTGCGAGCAAACGCCAGCAGCGTGCCCTTCAGGTCGGCGAGCGTTATGTCCTCGTCCACCGCCAGCCCCTCCACCTGGTGGAACTGAGGGGTGTGCGTGGCGTCGCTGTCGGGGCGGTACACCCGCCCTGGGATCACCACGTACAGCGGCGGCGGGTGGGCCTCCATCGCGCGGATCTGCATCGGGGAGGTGTGGGTACGCAGGACGACATCCTCGGACACGTAGAACGTGTCGGTGCGCGCCCGCGCGGGGTGCGTGGGGCTGTGGTTGAGCGCGTCGAAGTTGTAGTGCACGGTCTCCACCTCCTGGCCCTCCAGCACCGTGAACCCGAGGCCCAGGAAGATGTCTTCCAGTTCGCGCATCGTGGCGGTGAGCACGTGCAATCGCCCAACCGGCTGCGGGGGGGTGCCCGGGAGCGTCACGTCAACCGTGTCGGCGCGCAGCCGCTCGTCGAGCTCGCTCGCGTCGAGCTGTGCCGCGCGAGCCTCGATCAGTGCCTCGAGCGCCCGTCGCGCTTCGTTGGCGGCTTTCCCCACCGCCCCGCGTTGCTCGGGCTCGAGAGTTGCCACGCCGCGCAGCATCTGCGGCAGCTCCGCCTTACGCCCGAGATAGCGCACCCGCAACTCCTCCACCGCCGCAACGCTCGAGGCGGCGGCGATCTCCCGTTGCGCCTGCGCGCGCAGCTGCTCGATCCGCTCGATCATGACTTGGGGACCCTAGAGGGTGGCGCAGCCGGCCGCAGGCCGGCGAGCCGGGCCCCTCGCTCCTCAGATAAAGGTGGCGCAGCCGGCCGCAGGCCGGCGAGCCGGGCCCCTCGCTCCTCAGATAAAGGTGGCGCAGTCGGCCGCAGGCCGGCGAGCCGGGCCCCTCGCTCCTCAGATAAAGGTGGCGCAGCCGGCCGCAGGCCGGTGAGCTGCGCCCCTCTATCGGTCAATCCAGTCGCGGGGCGTGTCATCTCGTAGAGCCCCACCGTCGCCGCCATCGCCGCGTTGAGCGACTCCGAGGCGATTGGTATGTGGGCGACGCGCCCACAGGTCGCCACCACCTCATCGGGCAGGCCGTCGCGCTCGGCGCCCACGAGCAGCGTGACCGGGCGGCTCTCCCCCATCTGCGACAACGGCTCGCCCGCCCCCGCCACGAGCGCGACCAGCTCGCCCGGCAGCTCGCTCACGTCGCTTACGCGCGCGAGCCCCACCGCAAAGATCGCCCCCATGCTGGCGCGCACCGCCTTCGGTGAGTGCGGATCGGCGCAGCCGGGCCCGAGCGCCACGGAAGCGGCGCCGAATGCGAGCGCGGCGCGCAGCACCGTGCCGACGTTGCCGGGGTCGCCCACCCCCCACAGGCACAGGCACAGCGGACCTGTGGGGGCAACGAAGCGCTGCTCATACACCCCGATCACGCGCGTGCCCGACCCAAGCGTGGAGACACTCGCCAGCAGGCCCGGATCGACGTCCTCGAAGTTGGCTCCGCCGATCGTTGTGCCGGTCGCTCTATACCCCTCAACAACTTGGCTACCGGCTGCCTCGGCAGCCGCGATCAGATCCTCGCCCTCGGCCAAGAACAGGCCGCTGCGATCGCGCTCGCGGCGACGCTGGAGCTTGCGCAGCTCCTTCAAACGGGGGTTGTGTTGTGAGGTGATGGCGGTCATAGGTCAAAAAAAAGGGCGCCGGTCCCGAAGGAGCAGCGCCCGAGAGGTGATCGTGCCGGTTGCCGGTCAGGCAGCCGACGCCTCGCGGGCGGTCTCGGCAAAACGTCGGAACGTGTCGGCGTCGCGTACGGCGATGTCCGCCAGCACCTTGCGGTCCAGCTCGACACCCGCGAGCGACAGCCCGTGCATAAACTGCGAGTAGCTCATCCCGTTCTGGCGCGCGGCGGCATTGATGCGCGTGATCCACAGCCTGCGAAAGTCGCGCTTGCGGTTGCGCCGGTCGCGGTAGGCGTAGGCGTCCGCCTTCATCAGCGCCTCCTTGGCGCGTCTGTAGTTGGAGTGCGCCTCGCCGCGGAAGCCCTTCGTCAACTCGAGCGTCGCCTTGCGCTTCTTACGTGCGGCTACCGACCGCTTGACACGCGTCATTTGCCCACTCCTAGCAGCCGCTTCACACGTGGGGTGTCGTGATCGGAGAGGATCACGGGTTTGGCCAGGGTGCGCTTGCGCTTGGGCGACTTCTTCTCGAGGATGTGGCTCGAGTAGGAGTGCCTGGCCCGCACCTTGCCGGAGCCGGTCACCTTGAAGCGCTTCTTCGCGCCGCTGTGTGTCTTCATCTTGGGCATAGCGAGCCGCTGATTATGACACGGCGCCGTCTGAAGCGCCGTTCTGGCTCTCAGCGGCCGGTACAGCGCTCTCGGGAGCTCCATCTTGAATCTCAGACGTAGCCTCATCTGAGGAGACCTCAGCGAGCGTCTCGCCACCCTCTTGTGAGACCGGCGTCTCGGACAAGCTCACGGCGCCGTTGCTGGGAGTCTCGCTTGCCTCCGCCGCGTTGGCAGCGCCCTCGTGGGCGGCATCCTCGTGGGCTGCATCCTCGTGGGCGGCATCATCGTGGGCGGCATCATCGCTGTCCACTTTGCCCGCGAGCACGGCCTTGGAGGGGCCGAGCATCATCGTCATGTTGCGCCCATCCTGGGTGGGGCGCTGCTCAACTTGGCAAAGCTCGGCGAGCTCCTCGGCGAGACGGTCGAGGATCATCACACCGCGCTCAGGGTGGGTGACCTCGCGTCCGCGGAACATGATCGTGATCTTGACCTTGTCCTTGTGGCGCAGGAAGCGTTCGACGTGGTGCTTCTTGGTGTCGTAGTCGTGCTGGGCAATCTTCGGGCGGAACTTGATCTCGCGCACAGTGATCTGCTGCTGGTGCTTGCGCGCCTGCTTGACCTTCTGCGCCTGCTCGTACTTGTACTTGGAGTAGTCGAGCACCCGGCACACAGGTGGTTTGGCCTCGGGGGCCACCTCCACCAGGTCGAGGTCGCGTTCTTGGGCGAACTTGACGGCGTCGGGAGTCTTCATCATCCCCACTTGGTTGCCCTCGTCGTCGATCACACGCACCTCGGGCACACGGATACGCTCGTTGATCCTCGTGAGGTCCCGCTCGGGGGGCCGGCGGTCGAACCTGCGCGGAACGGCCACTAGCTTGTGGGGGTGCGCGTCAAGTTGTTGCTACGCGCTGTGCCGTGAATGGATGCCGAGCTTCAAGGCGGCCGAGTATAGCGGGCACGGCACCCCGTGCAAGGGTTTTGCGCACGAGCGGGTTCGAGTGTTCCTGATTAAGCGGGGGCTGGGGGCCCGGCTCGCGCAGCCCGCGCCCGTCGATCTCGCCGCGTAGGCGCTCGATCAAATCGGCCACGCTCACGCTGCCGAGATCGCCGCCGGTGGGCTCCGCCGCTTCGCTTTCGCGGGGGGCGGACACGCGGGTGCGCAGCGACACGCTGTCGTGCTCGGCCTCGCGGTCGCCGACGATCAGCATGTTCGGGATCTTGCGCAGCTCGGCCTCGCGGATCTTGCGCCCGACAGACTCCCCGCGATCGTCGAGCTCGACACGCATGCCGGACGCGCGCAGGCGCTCGGTGACAGTCTGCGCGTAGTCGCCCAGGCGGTCTGAGATGGGAAGCACAATCGCTTGCACGGGTGCCAGCCACAACGGGAGCTCGCCCCCGTAGTGCTCGATCATGATGCCGATGAAGCGCTCGTAGGAGCCGAACAGCGCGCGGTGAATCATCACCGGCTGGTGCTCGGCGTTATCGGCGCCGGCGTAGATGAGGCCGAAGCGCGCGGGCATGTTGTAGTCGAGCTGCACCGTGCCTAGCTGCCACGAGCGCCCGAGCGAGTCGGTCATGTGCATGTCGATCTTGGGGCCGTAGAAGGCGCCGTCGCCGGGGTTGAGCTCGTAGTCGAGTCCTTGGGAGTCGAGCGCGCCCGAGAGCGCTTCCTCCGCGCGGTCCCACAGCTCGTCGTCGCCGATGCGCTGCTCGGGCCGCGTGGAGAGCTCGAGACTCACGTCGAAGTCGAACAGGCGGTAGGTGGCGAACGCGAACTCCAGACACCCCCCACCTCCTCCTGCACCTGCTCCTCGGTGCAGAAGATGTGGGCGTCGTCCTGGGCGAAATGGCGCGCGCGCAGCAGCCCGTGCAGCACACCGGAGGGCTCGTTGCGGTGCAGCAGCCCGGGCTCTGAATAGCGCAGCGGGAGGTCCTTGTAGGAATGGCGCTCGGCGGCGTACAGGTGGGCATGCCCGGGGCAGTTCATGGGCTTCACCCCCATCTCGCGCTCCTCGACCTGCACGGTGAACATGTTCTGCTTGTACTTGCCCCAGTGCCCAGAGGTCCTCCACAGCTCCGAGTCGTAGATCAGCGGGGTCTTCACCTCGCTGTAGCCGCGCTGTGCCCCCATCTCGCGCGAGAGCGCGACGAGCGCGTTGTAGATGCCGGTGCCGGCGCCCGTCCAGAAGGCGGCGCCCGGGGAGACCTCGGAGAAGTGAAACAGCCCGAGCTCGCGCCCCAGCTTGCGGTGGTCGCGCTGGGCGGCCTGCTCCAGGCGCTCTAGATGCTCGTTGAGCTCGGCCTTGGTGTGAAACGCGGTGCCGTAGATGCGGGTGAGCATCGTGCGGGTGGAGTCTCCGCGCCAGTAGGCCCCGGCGACCGACTGCAGCCGGAACGCCCCCACCGTCTTTGTGCTGGGCGCGTGCGGGCCCCGGCAGAGGTCGATGAACGGACCGTTTGTGTACAGCGAGACGTTCTGCAGCGGCTCCTCCGCCGGCGCCGTCTTGACGAGGTCGTCGATCAGCTCGACCTTGTAGTCCTGGCGCTCCCCCACAAACCGCTCTCGCGCTATGGATACAGGCACGTTCTCACGCACGAACCGCTCCCCCGCCTTCACATGCTCGGCCATCCGCTGTTCGATCTCCGGGAAGCTGTCCTCGGAGATGGAGACACCTTCGGGGAACTCGAAGTCGTAGTAGAACCCATTCTCGATCGCGGGGCCGATCGAGATCTTCACGCCCGGCCACAGGTCCATCACCGCGGATGCGAGCACGTGGGCGGCGTCGTGGCGGATCAGCGCGAGCGACGGGGCGCCGCTCTTGGCGGTGAGGATCGCGATCTGCGCGCCGTCGGACAGCGGCTGGGCGAGGTCGCGCACCTGCGGGGCGTCTTCGGTCTCGGGGTGGCTGACTTCGACCGCGAGTGCGGCTTTGGCGAGTCCGGGACCGATCGCCGCGGCGGCGTCGGCGCCGGTGGCGCCGTCGGGGAGCTCGAGCGCGGTGCCATCGGGGAGTGTCACGGTGATGGGCATCTGTGCGTGCAGGCTACCCCCCCGCTCCGCCCGGCGCGGGGCTACTCGGCGGCCGCCAACCAAAGCGCGTCGTCACCGAGGGCCACCCGTTGCACGCTGCCCTCCCCCACCAGCTCGATCAGCGCACTCTCGGCGCCGGCGCGATCGGGGTCGTCGTTGCCGGCGGTCATGATCGCCGCGACCTCCTGGGTGACCAGACCCTCGGGGAAGCGTTGCAATGCGGCCAATGGACTCTCCGGCGGGGCCTCACGATGAAGCGTGGTGTCGAGATTGGCGATCGCCACGTCGTATGCCTGTACGGGTTGGAAACCGCCGGCCTCGAGCGTGCGCTCGCCTGCGCGCAGGATCAACGACGGCGCGGTGTAGCGCACCGGGCCATCGCTCTGCGCGGCCTTGCCCTGAAACTCAGTGGGGGTGCCCGCGGCGGTGCGCGCCAGCGCGCGGTCGGCCTCGTAGGCGCCGCTAACCTCCTCGTCGTCGAGCGCACCGACGATCGCCTTGGCGTCGAGCCGGGGTACGCGCTGCAGGGCAGTGGCGATGTCGGCGGGGTCGTCGAGCACGAGCGTGCTGGTGAACCAACCGAACTGCAGCGCCCTGAACACTTCGTGTTCGCGTTGGGGGTCGAGTAGACGGGTGGCCACGATCGCCCGGCACGCACGCGCGGTGCCCGCGATCCGTGCGCGCGGGGCGGTGGCGAGGGGCATCCCGAAGCGGCGGTAGCGCATGTAACCGTGCGCGGCGCGCACCGGGGTGTAGCCGCGACTGGTGTACTGCTCGGCGCTCTCGGTCAACCCGATCGTGACCAGTCGCCAGCTCAGCTGATCGGCGTAGCGCCAGCGCAGCACCGCGAGCGCGGGACTCGCCGAATATGCCCACGGGCAGCCGGGATCGGTGAAGTGGGTGATCTCGATCATGCCCATCGGCGACTACACCAGTACGCGTTTGCGAAAGCTGCGCAACCCAAGTGTTAGGAACAGCGCGCAGAAGCCGACGAGCACCGGGTAGACGGCGAGCAGCGACATGTGCTGCGCTTCGGTGAGCGCCGCGCGCATCCCCTCGGCGACGTAGATGAGCGGGTTGACGAGCACCAGTATCTGCAGCCAGTGCACCCCGTCGAGCTTCACCGGGGCCAACTTCGTCCACTGGTAGTAGGTGCCGCCCAGGAACGTGAGCGGGAGCACGACGAAGCCGAACATCAGCCCGATGTTGCGCGGCTCGAACACGGTCCCCAGCCACAACCCGAGCGAGGTCATCGCGATGCACGCGAGCGGTATCAGGGTGAGCAACACCGCCCAGTGCACGGTCAAGTGCGCGTGCACCCCTTTGGCGTGGATCACCGCGGCGATTGGGAACACGATCACCGCCGCCAGCACTCCCTGCACCGCGCCGGAGAGCACCTTCGAGAGCGCCACCAGCCAGATCGGGCACGGCGCCTGCACGCGATCCTCGATCTCGCGTGTGTACCCGAACTCGGCCGACAGCTGTAGCGCTACCGCTTGGATGCCCTGGAACATGATTGAGATCGCCACCACTCCCGGCACCAGCACCGTGGCGAACGCCGACTCGTGCGCCACCCCGCCCCCACCGCCGACGCCCTGGCCGATCGTGGGGAACACATACAGGAACACGAACACCAGCAGGAACGGCTGGATGATCGTACGCACGACGAATTCGGCGAAGTTCTTGCGCAGCACGACGAGGTCGCGCAGGATCAGCGCGCCGAGCGCGGTGCGGCTGGCCGCCCACGCGCTGCGCGCCGGCGTGAGCGCGAACTCGTGCCGGGTGGGGGCAATCGGGGTGCCGTCTGTCGTCGTCGTGGCCATCAGTCGCGCAGCTCCTTGCCGGTGAGGCTGATGAACACCGTCTCGAGGCTGGGCTCGGCGACGGACAGGTCGGCGACTTCGTAGCCCGCGCGCTCGGCACTGTCCACCACGCGCGGGACGAGCCGCTGGGCGCCGCTTACGTGCAGCTCAACGCCGCCTTCGACCGTGCGAGTGCGCGTCACCCCGTCGATGTCGGCGCTCAGCCCGTCGCCGAGCGCTTGCATGTCGCCCTCGGCGCGCACCGTGACGATCGTGTCGGCCCCCACCGAGCGCTTGAGCTCGGCTGGGGTGTCAAGCGCGAGGATCCTCCCGTGGTCCATGATCGCGACACGGCCGCACAGCTTGTCGGCCTCCTCCATGTAGTGGGTGGTGAGCAGGATCGTCTGCCCCTCGCGGTTGAGCTCGCCGAGGATGTCCCACAGCGCGAGGCGGCTCTGCGGGTCGAGGCCGGCGGTGGGCTCGTCGAGAAACAGCACCGCTGGGCGATGGAAGATCGCGCGCGCCACCATCAGCCGCTGGGCCATCCCGCCGGAGAGCGCGAATACGGATGCCTTTGCCCACTTCGCGAGCTGGAACTGCTCAAGCAGCGCGTCAGCGGTACGCGCGGACTCGGCGGCGCCAATTCCGAAGAGGCGCCCGTGGAAGTACAGGTTCTCCCACACCGTCAGCTGACGGTCGAGGGTGTTCTGCTGAGAGACGATCCCGATCAGCTGCTTGGCGAGCGCGGGGTGGGCGATCACGTCGACGCTCCCGATCCACGCCTCCCCGCCGGTGGGGATCACGCGCGTCGTGAGCATCCCCGCGGTCGTCGTCTTGCCCGCGCCGTTGGGGCCCAGAAGGCCAAAGATCTCGCCTGCGCTGACGGTCAAGTCGAGGCCGTCGACCGCGGCGAAGTCGGTGCCCTCGTACACCTTCGTGAGCCCAACGGTGCGAATCACCTCGGCGGCTGCGCCGTTCAAGTGCGTCGCGGGGGGCGCCGAACCGGGGCTTGAGGCTGCCATGCGCAGAGTGTATGACGGGCCCACGAGACATCTGGTTCGGAGATGTTGCCGGGGCCCCGAGACATGTGGCGCGGTGATGTTGCCGGGCCCGAGACATGTGACTCGGTGAGGTGGGCGGGGCCCGAGACATGTGACTGAGTGAGGTGGGCGAGCGGCGGACGACCGTGGGACGACCCATTGCCCATAAAGTCTCACTCGATGTCCTCTGTGCGGAGCGATAGCCCCTCGACGAACACGCTGGCGGGGAAAGCAGCGATCTCGCTGCGTGGGGTGGTGAAGCGCTACGGCGAGATCGTGGCGGTGAGCGGGCTCGATCTCGAGGTTCCGCCAGGTATATGCTTCGGGCTGCTGGGGCCGAACGGCGCGGGGAAGTCGACCACGATGCGGATGCTCACCGCGCAGACGATCGCCGACGAGGGCGAGCTGTCGGTGCTTGGCTATGAGCTGCCTCGGGAATCGAAGCAGTCGCGCCTGGAGATGGGGGTGGTGCCTCAGCTCGACAACCTCGACGTGGAGCTCACGTGCAGGCAAATCCTGATGGTGTACGCGCGGTTGTACCGCGTGCCGCGCGGGGAGCGACCGGCGGCGGTGGAGCGGGCGCTCGAGATCGCGAACCTGGTGCCGCGCGCGGACACGATCGTGCGCGACCTCTCGGGCGGGATGCGCCGCAGGCTGCTCGTTGCGCGCGGGTTGATCCACCAGCCGCGGCTGGTGCTGCTGGACGAGCCGACGGTGGGGCTCGACCCGCAGGTGCGTCAGGAGCTGTGGTCGCTGATCGACGAGCTGCGCTCGAGCGGGGTGACTGCGCTGATGAGCACGCACTACATCGAGGAGGCCGAGCGGCTCGCGGACACCGTTGCGGTGATGGATCACGGGAAAGTCGTTGCGCAGGGAACCCCCGCGGAGCTGGTGCGCCAGTACGCGGGCGAGCAGGTGGTGGAGGTGTATGGGCCGCCAGAGCATCTCGTGCAGGTGAGCGAGCTCGCCAACAGCAACGGCTGGTCGAGCCGGCGCAGCGGGCCGGCGGTGGCGATCATGCACGCCGAGACGCTCGACGGGATGGCGCCGGAGGGTGTGCGCCGTCCCGCGAACCTGGAGGATGCATTCGTGGCGCTGACCGGCGAGGAGATCGAATGAGCGCCCAGCGCGAGCCGCGCCGCATCCGCCGGCTGGAACCGGCGGCGCTCGCGGGAGTGATGAGCCGCGACGTGGCGATCTTCGGGCGCTACTGGAAGGCGACCACGTTCTCCTCGATCGTGCAGCCCACGATCTACCTGCTCGCGTTCGGGCTCGGCTTCGGCTCGCTCATACCCCACATCGCGGGGTTGAAGTACGAGCAGTACGTGGCGACCGGGGTCGTGGCCACCGCCGTGCTGTTCTCCTCCGCCTTCCCGGGGATGTTCAACACGTTCATCCGCTGGCAGTTCCAGCGAACCTACGACGCTGTGCTCGCCGCACCAGTGGACGTTGAGGAGCTGATCACCGCGGAGATGCTATGGATCTCGATCAGGGCGGGCGTGTACGGGATGGCGCCGCTGCTGGTGGGATTCGCCTTCGGGTTGAAGCCAAACGCGGGAATGCTGCTGGTGCCCCTCATCGGCTTTGTCGCAGGTTTCGGATTCGCCGGGTTCGGCGTGACCGTCGCGGCGGTGGCGAAGACGATCGACAACTTCAACTACATAACCAGCGCGGTGCTCACCCCCATGTTCCTCGTCGCCGGGACGTTCTTTCCCATATCGCAACTGCCGGCTGTGCTGCGCACGATCGCGAAGTTCAACCCGCTCTACTACTGCGTGCAGCTCGTGCGCGACGCCTCGCTTGGGAACCTTGGCGTGGCGGACATCGGGTATGCAGCAGTGTTGATCGCGTTCGCGCTTGCGATGTGGCGGCTCGCGATCTGGCGGTTGGGCAAGCGCTTGATCGACTGAGCGCGCTTTAGCGATTCAAAAAATCCCCTTTGGGGGACCTTGGCGCATGCGCCAAGGTCGACAGGGCCGCATGCGGCCCTGTCACGAGGGCGCGCATGCGCGCCCTCGCCGGCGGTGCATGCGCCGGCGGAGCTCAGGCGCGCTGCAAGCGCAGTTCGAATTCCATCGTCGCGTGTTCGGTGACGTTCACGAACCCCGCGACACTCGACGCCTGCATATTGAATTCGCTCCACGGGAAGGTCAGCGAACCGACTGCCTCGACGGTGGAGCCCGACAAGCTCATTTCCAGCGCGACCGTCTCTCGCTTGGGGGTGCCGTGGATGTACCAGAGCGCGCGATCGAGATCGCGGCGAAGGCCTCAGCAGCGCCCGCGCAGGGCGGCGGGGCGATCATGCGGCAGATCGAGGTGCGCGAGGTGATGGGCGCCCCCAACCCCGGGGCGTGAAATGAGCCCACCGCCGAGCCTCGAGGCTACGTGGATGGATGCTCATCGCCCGAAGGAGCGCGCACCCACAGCGCACGTCCGATGCGGCCCCCCAGCGCACCGAGGAACATGCCGGCGATCGCGTCGATCACCACGAGCAGCGGGGGGAAGCTTCCAAGTGAGACCATCGCGTGCGTTCCCGCGATCGCGTGGGCGATGAGGACGCCTGCCCCAAAGATGGCTCCCCCAACCAGACCGCGGTCGGCTCCCCCCCACCCGTCCTGGTGCTCAAAGCCGGCCGCGACCGCGCCCACTCCCGCGAGCACCACCAACGCCCAGTAGGCGCCGGCGGAGATTCCGATAACGACTCCGACAACTGCCCCGAAGATGAGCGGCACGACACCACCGAGCAGTATCTGGATTGACCGTGGACGGTCTCGGAACAGTGGCGGTGGGTGCATCGGCTCCCTTCCCGGGTGCCTGCGATCAGGCCCTCTGTAAACAGTCTAGCCCCGCTAGAGGGTGAGCTGGAAAGCCAAACGACCCCAGGGCGATCTCACGAAACTCTTCAGTTTCGCTTTAGCCCCGCTTGACATAATCCTCAGGCGTCCTTTCCCTGGGGGCGCTTTGCTGAGGTGCAGATGAGTCGTACCATCACCCGTAGACAGTTGCTGCGCTCCGCGGGAGTCGGGGCCGTTGGGCTCGGCCTGACCGGTGTCCTGGGCGAGATCGTCTCCGGAGCGCTGGCGACGCGGAGCCCAGTTCCACCCATGCCACCAAAGTGGCGCACCCGGCCAGATCTACGGATTCCATCCCTAACCGTCGCTCACATCGAGGAGGGTGTGTCCACCGATCCCATCTTCATCGCGCCCTACAACGCCCCATACGGGCAGGCGGGCGCAGTGATCGCCGACAACAGCGGCCAGCCGATCTGGGAGAGCCCACTGGCGGGCAAGGTCACAACCAACTTCCGCGTACAGCGCTTCCGCGGCGATCCAGTGCTCACATGGTGGGAGGGAAGCATCGAGCTCGGCCACGGGGTGGGTGAATATGTGATCGCCGACTCGAGCTATCGCACGGTTCGCCGTGTGCAGGCGGCACGAGGCCTGCGCGGCGATCTGCATGAGTTTGTCATCACCCCGCGCGACACCGCGTTGCTCACCAGCTATGTGGTCGTGGGAGCGGATCTCTCTGCCATTGGGGGCTCCCGGAAAGGCACAATCCAGGATGCGATCTTCCAGGAGCTCGACCTGACCACCGGCAAGGCTCTACTGGAGTGGCACAGCCTCGATCGCATACCGCTCGACGAGTCCTACGCGCCGGTTAGCGCGGATTGGGATTTCTTTCACATCAATTCTGTTGACCTCGACGGTGACGGCAACCTGCTGATCTCATCACGCAGCACGCACACCGTCTACAAGCTCACCCGCTCCGGGGAGATCATCTGGCGCCTGGGTGGAAAGCGCAGCGACTTCCACATGGCCGCGGGAAGCAACTTCGCCTGGCAGCACGACGCACGCCGTCAAACTAACGGAACAATCACCATCTTCGACAACGGGGCCACCCCGGCGGTGGAGAAGCTCTCACGCGGGCTGACCCTCGACGTCGACGAGCAGGCGATGACCGCCACCCTGCTGCACCAGTACACCCACCCGAAGATACTCTCCGGCAGCCAGGGCAGCATGCAACTACTGGGAAACGGAAACGTGTTCGTCGGGTGGGGCGAAGCGCCTCACGTCTCTGAGTTCGATCGTTCAGGGCGGATGCTGTTCGACGCGGTGCTCGGCAAGCAATACCAGTCCTACAGAGCCTTTCGCCTGCCCTGGGCCGGGACCCCCGCCGAGGCTCCCGCGATCGCCGTGACCCGCGATGGCAACGACACAACCGTTTACGCGAGCTGGAACGGAGCGACCGGTGTGTACGCATGGCAATTGCTGGCGGGTGATGAAGCCGGCAATCTCCTCCCAGTGTCCAACACGCGATCGTGGGGATTCGAGAGCGCTTTGCACCCAACGTCGACCGGGCCTCATTTTGCTGTGCAAGCGCTCGATGACACAGGTTCGCCGCTTGGGCGATCGGGGACTGTGAGCGTGGCCTGAAGCGCTGCAGCAGCGTGCACCTTGGGCGTGCACGGGCCTACGCCAATGGCTACGGTAGCTTGTGCGGCGGAATGGTCAGCCAACCGTCGGCACCAGCGATCAAGAGCCGCACTTCACCGGCGCTAGCCGTGCTCGCACGGGGCTGGTGGGCTGCACCACTCATCGTTGCGGTCGTCTATCTAGTCACGTTTGCGACTCAGTTCAGCCAGATCATAGCCGGCGTCTATATGGGCCCCGACGCCGCGTCTGCGCCGGTGATCGGCCAGCTCTTCCATGCCAGTGCAGGTGTCGTCCTACTCGGCCACCTTGGCTGGTATTCGGCTCTTCTCTTTGAGATTTCGACGCGATGGGTACCCGGTCATCGCCAGCTCTGGGAGTTTGCGCCGTATGCGCTCGCGCTCTGCTCGGCCGCGGTCATGGGCTGGGGTGTTTCGCGCATTGCGGGAAAGTGGGGGGCGGCCATCACGGTCACTGCCGTCATCTGTCTGGGACCCTCAACGCTCTCGCTGCTGCTCGTCCTCAACGATCACTCCGAGACATGGTTCACGGTCGCCCTGGTTTCCGGTCTGCTGGTGGCGCTCCAGGAGTGGCCGGTGCGCTACGCGAGATGGCCGGTTGTCGTGCTCTCGGGGGTTGTGGGGGTGGTGCTAGGGCTCAATGCCGCCTCCGACAAGCTGCTGCTTGTCGCCGGAGCCGGCCCGCTGTTCGTCGCTCTCGCGCTCACCTGGATCTGGCTGCCGTCCGATCGCTCGCGTCGTGCCGCTCTCGATGGGCTTGCGTGCGCCGCGACCGCGATCGCCAGCTACCTCCTGCTGCAGGCCTTGATGAGTCACTGGCACGTGGTGGCAGCCGCGGACACGAACACGACCGTCTATGCCCCCGCCGGAGCGCTCGCAGGCAACTTCGAACTGTGGTGGCAGTCGATCATGACGCTCGCAGACGGCGAATTCTTTGGTCTGCGGATCGGATTCACGTCGACTCTTGGGTTTGTGTGCGCGCTGATGGCAATCGTCGCTGTGGCCCTCGCCGCGCGCCTGGCGTGGAGGACGGTCCTGAGCGCGGCCTCGATGCGCAGAGAGTCGCGAACCTCCCTCAGGAGGCTCGACCTTGCGTGGACGATCTACTGGGGAGCCTCACTCGTGGCGCTGTCGTCTGTGTTCATCGCGAGCGGCATGCCCGAAGGCCCTCCCTCCGACCGTTACCTAGTGGGCATTCTGCTCGCGGCCGCCGCGCTGCTGCCGCTGCTTGCGCGGGGTAGCAATGGCACGCGAGCGATCGCCACCGGCGCGGTCACGCTGTACGCGTTCACCGGCTGGCTCAGTCTCACCCATCACACATTGATCCGCAGTGAAACTGGATCGCCCAGCTACGCGCTCGCCAATGTGGTGGCGCGGGAAGCACATCGAGAACACCTCGCCGTCGGCTACGGCAGCTACCTAGATGCTGCGCCAATCACCTGGGCGACGCACATGCAGGTGAAGGTATTCCCCGTTGACGACTGCGACGGCAATCTACATTTGTGTGCCTATGAACAGCACATCATGACATCTTGGTATACGCCGCGGCACGGAGTGAAGTCGTTCTTGCTAACGGATCCCAGCTTTACCGTGGCTGGGTCTGCCCCGACGCCAGATCTAGGCAAGCCGCTCGCTGTGCACCAGTTCGGCGCTGTGACGATGTACGTATACCCATACGACATCGCGGCTCGCCTCTACGCGCTCTGAAGCCCAACCGCACCACACGAGGTGACGGGCGGCGGTGCTCTTGGGCTTGGCCAGCCCGAGCGCTTCGGCCGCGCGCCAGGTGTGATGCCAGGGAACCGGCAGCCGCTGCATCTTGCCCATACCGTCAATTTGTGCCGATGGCGAAGTCGAGGCAGTGGCCGTTGAGCGGATAAGAAGCGGCGCTACTCAACGTACTCGGGATGGCGAGACAGCTCTGGCAGAACTCGGCATCGACGTGTGTCGAGGATTAGGTCCGAAGCGCGGCGTACCATCCTCTACATGCTGACCGTGGCCGAGGCTGCCGACCGTGTGGGTAAGGACCCCGAGACCGTGCGCCGCTGGATTCGTTCTGGGCGACTTCGCGCACGGCGAGTAGGCAGACGCCACGCCATCAGCGACCAGGATCTGCGGGCCATCGAGGATGAGCTGTTCCCGATGGCCGAGCTGCCCGACGAGTGGAAGCTCGGCGACGACGGCTCGCCAGCGCCGAACTGGGTCGCCGCGCTGCATCGCTCCCGCCGCGATCACTGACCGTGCTCGTCATCGACGCCTCGGTAGCTATCGCGGCATGCCACACGCCCGTCGGCTTCGCGAGATTCCGTGAACACGAGATGGTCGCGCCTCAGCTCATGATCCTGGAGGCAAGCTCCGTGTTCCACGAGATGTCCTGGCGGGAAGCGGTCAGCAAGGAACGGGCGAAGCAGATGCTTACGCGCCTGCTGAAGGCCGACATCGAGATTCGCTCCCCGACGGGACTCACCGAGACCGCCTGGGATATCGCCGACGAGCTTGGCTGGGCCAAGACCTACGATGCGCAGTATGTCGCGCTCGCGCGGATGCTTGATTGCAAGCTCGTGAGCATCGATGAGCGCTTGCTTCGTGGGATCTCGCGGCTTGGGATCGCGCTGCGACCCCGCGAACTATGAACCTCATGCCTACCCTACGTTCACGAAGCACTTACACCGGCTTCGTTGACATCGGTGTCTACAAAATTTACTTCCCCTCGACACCACTTCGTCAAGAGATCCTGCTGCTCACCAGTCAATCCCTCTATCAGGGCTATCACCGGACGAGTCACATCTTTTCTTACTCTCGCCTCTCGGAAATCTTCCGCGTCACGACTGTTACCCCACGGCCCTCCCTGCTCAACCTCAACACACAACGCGAGTGTTGCAAGAAGCCCAAATCGCGCATCGCCTTGAATCTCTAGTTGCCCGACTGATAGCTCGCGCGGCAACCACATCGGACCGAACTTAGCGGCACTAACCCACGGAGGCGTCTCGCTTGTCAACACTTGACCCACTTCCAACAGTACCTGCATAAGATGGTCACGCCGTGGTGACCAGTACCACTCGTCTGCACTGGTCGCTACACCAATAGCGGCCGCTACCGCAATCGAAAAGCCTATCGCACCAGGCCAAATACGCATCGGACGCGGCATAAACAACTCGTCACAGCCATCTTGCGTCACGAGAGAGACAGCCGACGTCATTCCACGGTCGCGGCCCGACAGACCGACCCTCGCACCACCGCATCAGCTCGTCGCGGTTGAACCGCACATAGCGGCCAAGGCGTACGTGGGGGATACGCCTACGCGACCGCCTCCGCCGCGATCCACGACTTCGGCACGTTCAGAATCTCCGCGGCCCGACCCGAATCGAGTAGCGGCGGCATCGTCTCCCTGCCGAGAAGCCCGGCAAGCTCTACGGTCAGATGACTCACATCAGGGAGGGTTTCGTCCTATCGCCGGTCTTGATCGATGAGCCAGCCCGAGTGTGTGCTCATCGGGACACCTCGCGAGTGGCCCGCATTGGGGAGGGTGGATAGGTGAGTGCCTTCATCACTACCTATTGACCGCGAACTCGGCAGACCGGCCAACAAAATTTTCTCTCTGCCCCGAGCCGGCCAGTTCGCAGCACCGCGAGCCCCGCTCCACGCAAATTCGCACCAGCGCTCGACCCACCCCGCTATCAATCGATGCAAGCGTCATCAGGCCCTTGCCGCAATCGAGCCCAGCCACAAATTGCCGCTCAAGCTGCGCTCCGCTGTACCACAAACTTCCACACAAACTTCCTCACAGACCAGATGCACGGACCCGAGCTGGTCCCTCCGAGGGACCAAAGTTTTTGGCCGGTTTCCCATTCTCGCGGTCAGTGGGTATATGACCCCAATTGGACCCACCCCCATAAAACCCCCTGAAGGTCGCCCGAAACGCACTAGCCAACGCATCAAGGTCACACTCCCGGAGTCCCTTGCGCAGAAACTCGACAAGCTCGCAAACAGAGCGGGCGAGCCACCCGCGAAAATCGCAGCGCACATGATCCGCCAAGCCACCACCGAGGCGGAGGCGGACGAATCGGCCCGTCATGAACCTGCCGACGACCACACGCGGCACAACGAAGCCCAGCCACCCGAGCGCGCCGGTCGCCCGCCCTGGCTTGAGCCATACGGACGCAGCCGAGAATGGCGCGGCCTCATGTGGGCCGCCATCGTTGGACTGCACACCCGCTACCCGGACGCTCTCTCGCTGCTGAAGGACGGCTGGTGGCGCAACGCGACCCACCTAGAGACGCTGAGCGCACTCGCCGTCTGGCCCAATGGATAGACGACGCAGGCGGCGACCCCCGCGAAGAGCTTGCCTTCCAAGCCCAACTCGCCAACTACGGCCACACCCTGCGACAAGCAGGCGGCAGCATCACGCGGGCCTGGCAACCAGGCGCACCCCCCGTCGAGTGGTCGTAAACCGGGCGTCCCGCAACAAGACCCAGCTTAACCGTGGAGCCGAGGGTCTAGAATGGGTCGATGACTACGCGTCTGCAGGCGTCCGAAAACGCGCTCGCTTCGGTTCGTATCGAGGGTCTCAATCCAGGTGTCGCCAAGGATCTGCTGGATCGTTGGGCGTGTGGAGAACTCAGCGACGCCCAGCTGGACGAGGCGGCACGAAGGATCGGAGCTGGCGAGCCGCTTGCCGAGCTGCTCACTCCGGTGCACGCGTAGCACTCCGACACACACGCAAGATACGGTCAGGCGATGGCTGAGGACCCATACGTCTATCCCCGCACTAACACGCTGCGTAATCGCCTCGGGATACGCGACGCAACCGACCTCGCCGAACAAGAGGCGGCACTCAGCTCGATTCGCCTCGCCCAGCTCGAACGACGCTTCATTCCCGGCGACTACGACCTCGCCCATCTGCAGGCGACCCACCGCTACATCTTCGGTGACCTGTACTCGTGGGCCGGCGAGCTTCGCACAGTGCGGATCGCCAAGGGGGGAGACCTGTTTGCCCTGCCTGAGCACATTGGCCCATATCTGACGACGCTGTTCGCGGAGCTGGCGCGGGAGGATGCCCTTCAAGGATTGGAGCGCGAGCAGTTCGTGGAGCGACTGACCCACTACTACGCCGAGATCAACGCCGTCCATCCGTTTCGAGAGGGCAACGGCCGCACCGAGCGAGCGTTCCTCGGACAGATCGCCAAGACCGCCGACCATCCGATCGCATGGGCTCGCCTCGACGCCGAACGCAACGTCCACGCCGCCCGCGAGAGCCACCGCGGCGACAACTTACCGCTCCGTGAGATGCTCAGCGCCCTTCTGCTGTGAGCACAGGACTCGTGTCGGACTTCGAGGCGTGTTCACCCTGTTCTCGAACCCGGCGTGTGGGAAGAATGTGGGAAAACAGTGCTTCGATAGCTCGCGGCCACTTCCCTCCTTACGCAAAAAGCCCCGTAATTGTGGGGCTTTTTCCAGTGGGCGATACTGGGCTCGAACCAGTGACCTCCGCCTTGTCGAGGCGGCGCTCTCCCAGCTGAGCTAATCGCCCTGGGAACAGGCCTAGCCTATCAACGGCGACCACTCGGGAACCGCAAGACAACCGTCGCCCAGAGTCGACAGTCTACCGGCGACCACCGCTGAGGCAACCTCAGCATCACCCGAACAACCAGCCCAAACCGCTTATCAAGGCACGATCACAACCCGGCCTTCCTGTTCCCCACCAGCCGAGCCCGGGCCTTCCGAGCCCATCCCACCGGCTGCTTCCGATTCGGCGCCAGAGCCCGATTCATAGCCGTAGGGACCAGCTTCTTCGCCACCTTCGCCCTGACCACCCCCGACACTCCCGTAAGGGCTTTCTGTTTCAGACGGGGTTTC
Source organism: uncultured Solirubrobacterales bacterium (assembly GCA_963849215.1). Taxonomy (GTDB): domain Bacteria; phylum Actinomycetota; class Thermoleophilia; order Solirubrobacterales; family Solirubrobacteraceae; genus Palsa-744. The sequence continues at coordinate 1,952,278 of CAWKGR010000003.1, read as the reverse complement.
TGTCGCCCCATAGGGTGAGGATTCGCGTCCAGGGGATCCCTGCACGCTCGATCCGCCTTCGGCTTGCTGCTGGCTCGAGGTTCCACCCCCAGACTCGATGGTCTTGATGACTTCGGAGACGGTGTTGGAGGAGATCGCGAACCCCACACCAGTACTCCCCGGCTGCGAGCCAGCGCTGCTTGCCGCGTCGCTCGCAATCTGCGAGTTGACCCCGATCACATCGCCTTCGGCATTGAGCAGCGGACCACCGGAATTGCCCGGATTGAGCGCTGCATCGGTCTGGATCGCCCCCTTGATGGCGACTCCATCGGGTGCAGCGATTTCGCGTCCCAGCGCTGAGACGATGCCCTTCGTGAGGGTCTCGTCGAGGCCGTAGGGATTGCCGATCGCGTACACCGAATCCCCAACTTCCACAGAGCTCGAGCTGACCAGCTTCAGCGGCTCGAGTCCAAGCCCCGATGGATCGACCTTGATCAACGCCAGATCGCTGTTGGCATCCGTGCCCACAACCGTCGCGGTGCGGGCGAGGTTCGAGGACTTGCCGGGGCTCACGGTGAGGCTTGTGCCTTCGGAGATCACGTGGTTGTTGGTGAGGATCAGGCCTTCGTCGTTGAGCACGATGCCGGTACCGGTGTCCTCCCCATCCGCTGTGATGGCCTTGATCGAGACGACGCCCGAGGAGTCTCGCTGGTAGATCTGCGTGGCGGTTGGCGTGGTTATTGAAACCTCCCTCCTGGTACCAGCCGTCGAGGTCACCTTGGAGGAGACGGTCGCGCCACCGGTCGCTCTGCTTGTCGTGCCTCCGCCGCTCGCTCCACCACTGGCGAGGAAGATCGCACTGGCGACAATCGCTCCTATGAGTCCTGCGGCGATCATTGGGAGAAAGAGACGTTTCACGAGATACCTCCGGGTCGGGGTATCAGTGTGCGCGTCGCTCATATATGGGCTCTAACGTGAGCTGAAATTGCCGCTAATGACACTCGAAATAATTGATAACGGGACTCGAAACCACCGATAAGTGCGCTCAGCGCCCACGGCTCGCAATGGGTCAGACGCCAAGACGGCCCAGAAACGCCCTGAGCCGCTGTTCATACAACCGCGGGTCGACATTCCATGCCTCGGTGTGACCTGCCTTGGGCACGCGGTAATAGGTGACCCACCCCGGGCAGCTCCTTGACGAACGCGTCACTCGAGGAGATCGGCACGAGTTCATCGTTGGTGCCGTGGAACAGCAGGATTGGCAGATGGAAGTCATTGGGGTGCTGGAGCGCGTCAAGACTGTTCCAATCGGCGTCGATCCGCGCCCCTATCATCCACTCGACGGGGAGCGCAGCGAATGACGGCAATCCCATCTCGCTCGCGTTGAAGGAGAGGATCGCCTTCCAGTCGAGCGCGGGGGCGTCTAGCACAAGTCCGGCGACACGTGGCGCGAGGGGGGAGCGCTCCATGAACTGACTAACGATCGCGCCACCCATCGAGTAGCCGACAAGGACAAGTCGCTTAGCTCCGTGGGAGAACGCGTAGCGAGCGGCGGACTGCAAATCGAGCCACTCAGTTAGACCCATATGATGCAACCCGTCCGGGCTCGCCGGGGCACCGACATCTCCGCGATAGGTGATCAGCAGAGTAGGCAACCCGTCTGCGTGCAGAGCTGGGGTGATGCGTAGGTCGTCTTCGCGGTTGCCGTTGATCCCGTGAACGACGATCGCCCATATGTGGCTGTGTGCGGGGATCAGCCATGCCGGCATCGCCCCAAGTTCACTGGGAATCTCTACTTCGGTAAATGGCAGTCCAAGTGCCTGGCGGGGATTACCCTGATAGAGGTTGGGGTCAAGCCCAACTTGCGTCCCCACCAAAAGTCGGCCGCGTACCGCGCTGAGGCGCCGCGTGACCGCGTGGGAGTCATTGCCGAGCACTTCTCCTGCGATCGCATGCCCGTGATGCCATTCAAGGCCGTACACGCCTGGGCGCAGCGTCTCTTTCGATCGAGACAGCACAACCTGGCCTTGGGCCAGCCCAACCACCTTGGCATCGCGGGGCCAGGGCGAATGCTTGGGAACCACGACCATAGATGAGAAGTACCAACTCGCCCCAACCCCAGCCGCGAGCAGAACGAATGCCACCAACAAACCCCCGAGCAGCAGCGAGCGCCGGTGCCGGCGAGGCCACGACCGGCTGCCTTTCGCGGTCGCCGCAGCTGAGACGCTCACGCCGCGAGAGACTACCAACAGCACCCAACAAGTTAGCCTGCGAGCATCAGCGTGTTGACGGGATACTCGACGAGGATTGGGTCGGCAGTGAGGATCGGCACGTCGAGCAGCTTTGCTTGAGCAACCAGCAGACGATCAAAGGGATCGCGGGAAGGTCCGGCAACCCCGCGACAGCCAGAGCATGGGTGTGCTCGACCGCGAGCGCGGTGGCGCCGACAGCACGCATTCGGGTAGTTACGTAACAATCGGGTGGATCCGGCAGTGGCAGCCGTCCAAGACCGTGCTTGATTGCCTGCCGCATGCTGTCGCGGTCCGCCTCAACTCAGCCCTCAAGCTCATGTCACAGCTTGGTGACTAAGCGCGCGCCTGAGGAGTCGAGCGGGTGGCCGAGCGCGAGCCGGGATCACAACCGGATCAGGCTGGCAAGCACCGATGACCGCGATGGCGAGGAGCCAGGCCATCTCTTGACCGGGATACGCCTTCTCGACGGGGTCGAGGACGATGGTAGCCTTCGGCGATGTCCTGTCACGAACGTCCCGAGGCTCAATGACAGACTTTGAGCAGGAATCGAACTCTTCGTCGGGGTCGATTATGGCCGATCTGTGGTCTCTTCCGGACGGAAACCAGCAAGCCTTTCTGGATGATCTCAACAAGCTGTTTGAGCACTTGCGGCGTTGTCCGGGCTTCGTCGAAGCGCAAATTCTCAGAAGCGTCAATCCGACGAAGGTGCTCGCGTACTCCCGATTCGATTCCTCTGCAGCCCAACAGCGAGCGCAAGACGATCCAGTCACAGCCGCGGCGGTCCGAGAGCTCCGCGCGATCGCGCATCAAGATCTGAGCCGCTACACCCTCGCCAAATCGTTTCTCCCACCCAACTGACCTGGCCTCCTGGCGGCGTCCAGGACGCCACTGCCCGTTTGAAGCTGCCGGGCGCCATCGACGCTCGCGATCCGCTGCACCTCTGTGCCGAAACGCACGTCGAGTTGATGGTGCGCGTGGTAGTCCTCGAGATACTGAATCCACTTGTCGCGCCAGTGGAACTCGCCGTAGCGCCGGCGTGTCGCTCGGTAGCCCGGTGGGTAGACATCGAACCCGTGATATTGAGTCGCAACGTCGCATAGCGTGAGCGCCAGCTCGCCGCGATGCGATCCGAGCGCTCTATCACCAGCGTGTCAACTCCAGCCCGACGCAGCATCGTGGCCGCCGCGAGCCCGGGGCACCGGACCCGCAAACGATCGCGTCGACCATCTCAGCCTCCGGTCGAGGGGTCGATGATGGCTGAGACCTTGGAGATGCGGTTCGCGGGGAAGGCTCCGCAGCGGGCGTGCTCGAGCAGGATGTCCTCGTCCGGGGCTATGTAAACGCAGTAGATCTTGTCGTCTGTGACGTAGCTGGTGAGCCAGTGGATCTCGGGGCCCAGCTGGCGGATCACGTGGTTGGACTTCGTTGCTATCCCCTGCAGCTCCTCGGGACTGAGGTTGCCTGCTCTGGGAATCTCGCGCTCGATCACATACTTGGGCATGTGTCTCCTCCTGTCGTTGAGTTGCTAACATACTGACGGTATTCATCATGCATACTCAAAGTACGAATGTCAAGAGCAAGAAGGTGCAACAGGGCGAGATGACCCGTCAAGCGCTGCTCGATGCCGCACGCACGCTGTTCGGTGAGCAGGGCTATGCCGCGACGTCGCTCGACGAGGTTGCACATGCAGCAAAAGTGACAAAGGGAGCGCTCTACCACCATTTCGATGGCAAGCAAGAGCTATTTGGGGCTGTCTACGAACAGGTCAAGCGCGAAGCCTCCGAGCACGCCGCGACGGCATTCCTGGAGCCAGACCCGTGGCTGGACCTGTGCGCTGGATGCCAGGCAATGTTCGACGCCCACCTCGACCCTCTCGTGCAGCGCATCTTGCTCCACGACGCCCAAGCCGTCCTCGAAGCGGACACGATCCGCCGCGTGGACACCCGCTACGGCGCGGTTGTACTGCGCGGCGCGCTCAGACGCGCCATCTATGCCGGCATCATCCGACCCCTTCCCTTGAAGATCCTCGCATTGATGCTCACCGGCGCGATACTCGAAGGATGCATGGTCGTCGCCAACAGCGACAACCCGACCCATGCGCGAGAAGACGCCGGCAACGTTCTCACCGCCGTCCTCGAAGGACTGCGCCCACATACCTCGCCGGAGGCAGAGGAAGGCATAGCGCTCAAGCTGGGCGTTGATCGGGCAGTCACGCAATCCGCCGGCCCAGTTACGGGTGGCAGTTGAGAAATATGGTCACAGCTATAGACGATCATCGGAGGAACTATGCCGGACGCAATGCAGGATTCTGAGCTGAAGGCACGTCACCGCGCGATGTGGGCGTCGGGCGACTATCCGGACATGGTTGAGACGTTCCTGCTGCCGTTGGGGCCGCGCCTCGTTGAGGCGTGCGGCATCGGCCCAGGAAACGTGGTTTTGGACGTGGCCGCTGGAACCGGCAACGCGTCCATACCCGCTGCGAGGGCGGGAGCGCAAGTCACCGCAAGTGACCTGACTCCCGAGCTACTGGAGGCGGGTCGCAGCCGCGCCGAGAGCGAAGGGCTGTACCTTGACTGGGTTGAGGCGGACGCCGAGCACCTGCCGTTCGATCGCGAGTCATTCGACGTCGTGATGTCGTCCATCGGCGCGATGTTCGCTCCCCACCATCAGGAGGTCGCCGACGAGTTGGTTCGCGTGTGTCGCCGGGGTGGAAAGGTGGGGCTTCTCAGCTGGACACCCGAGGGTCAGATAGGCGCTCTTTTCCGGGCGATGGGTCCATTCGCGCCAGCCCCCCCGCCTGGTGCGCAGCCGCCGCCGTTGTGGGGTAGCGAGGAGCACCTGACGGAGCTTTTCGGCGACCGTGTCGAGTTTGGGTCGATGAAGCGCGACGTACTTGAGATCCAAGCCTTCGAGCACGCACGCGACTTCGCTGAGCATTTCAAGGCACGCTACGGGCCGACCATCGCCGCGCGCGCCAACGCGACTCAGACTGGGCGCGAGGCAGAGCTCGACGCGGCACTGGAGGAGCTTTGCGATGAGTGGAACGTTGGCACCACCGACGAAGCACGCTTTGAGATGGAGTACCTGCTCGCCATCGGCACACGGATCTGACCACTCCCGGCGAAAGCTCAGTCCTGTTTGATCTTGACGGCGTTGTCGTAGACTCACGCGCTGCGATCAGCTCCTGCATCAACCATGCACTCGATGCAAACGGCCTCCCAGAGCAGACTCTCGCTTCGCTTCATCGCTTCATCGGTCCACCGCTGGCCATGGCGTTCGCCGAGCTGACCGGGCAGCCAGAGCAATCCGATCTGGTGCTTTCGTGCATCGGTAGCTATCGCGCCCGGTATCGTGAGACCTCGCTGCGTGAAACGTCAGTTGTCCCCGGTATCCGCGAGGCCCTGGACGAGCTATCGGACCATCATCGCTTGGCTGTCGCCACGTCGAAGCCACTCGCCTTCGCGGAGCCTCTGTTGACCGAGCTCGGATTGCGTGACAAGTTCGAGGTACTCGCCGCGCCGGACCTGACTGCTCACAATGAGGACAAGGCTGCGACGATCAGCATCGCCCTATCCGCACTTGGCGTGAGCCGATCGGTGATGATCGGCGATCGCTCGTTCGACGTCCTCGGAGCGCACGCCTGCGACATTCCCGCGATCGGCGTGTCGTGGGGCATCGGAAGCCCACAGGAGCTGACTGCTTCAGGCGCCGACGCCATCATCGACAGGCCATCGGAGTTGCCCTGCGCCGTCAGCGACCTGCTGTACGCGTGAGCACAGAGATCTGAGTGTTGGCGATCAGCTCGATGCGGTTGTCTTACCAACGACAACCGAGCAAGCCAGATAGGTGCCAGCGTGGCAACCGATCTACCGCGCGAGGTGAGCAAGCCGTGGGGCACGAGCTGTGGTACGCCCACACCGACCGGTACGCCGGGAAGATCCTGCGCGTCGACGCGGGTCATCGCCTGTCTGTGCAGTACCACGTTGAGAAGGGGCCGCCCTCGCAAATTATCGCACCGCAACCATTGCGCACGGCGGGGCAGTGAGACATCTTTATGTTCACCAAACGTATATCCGTTGTGATGAGGAGCCCGGCAGTCACCTGAAACACGAGATGACGAGGCTGACATGCCCATAACAACAAGGACCAGTAGCCGATGACCGACTGTCCGTCTCACCCAATTTTCGCCCGGGTCTATGCGAAGGTCGCCAGGATCGGCGAGGGTAGAGGCGCAGCTGAGCATCGTCAAAAGCTACTGGCGGGATTGAGCGGTCGCGTGATCGAGGTGGGAGCCGGAAGCGGCACGAACTTTGCCCACTATCCAAAATCTGTAGTTGAAGTGGTTGCTGTCGAGCCAGAGCCATACCTGCGCGAGCAGGCAGAACACGCCGCTGAGCAAGCACAGGTGTCCGTGTCCGTTACTGACGGAGGCGCGAGTCATCTTCCGGGCGAAGCAGAATCATTTGATGCCGGCGTGGTGGCGCTCGTGCTCTGCACTGTGCCAGATCAGCAGCGCGCGCTCGCCGAGTTGTTCCGTGTTATACGCCCAGAGGGCGAGTTGCGTTTCTTTGAGCATGTGGTCGCCCCTCATCCGTGGGAGGCCCGTTTTCAACGATTCGCCGACGCGACTTTCTGGCCTCACCTGGCAGCTGGCTGCCAACTGGCACGAGACACCACGACTGGGATCGAGCAAGCCGGGTTTGTGATCGAGGAGTGTGAGCGCTTTCGGTTCAGCCTCGCCCCCATGCTTCCCAGCGATCCACATATCCTGGGACAAGCTAGACGCCCCTGAGAGCACCCGCCCAAGCGACAGCCGGACATCAGCGTTCATCTCAGCTGGAGGTATTCTAGAGGCACGACCGGAATCGAACCGGTGTAGACGGCTTTGCAGTGCGTCACAAAGGGGTGTTCTCCGCTTATCTAAGAGGCATTCGATGACCTCAAGTGCTCTCGGGTGCCCTCAAAAAACGCTCGGGTGGGGAGAGTTTGGGGAGAGTCGCGGGGCACGGGAAGTTGAGGTGGTACGCAACATGACGCGGGTGCTTTGTCCGGCCTTGTCTTCGCGCCGTGTGCGCGTAGGATCTAAAGTGTGCGGGTAGGACAGGTTGTGCTAACGTGTGGTGACGATGAAGACTCTGCATCTTGATCCTGCCGCTCGCGGTCAGGCGACGCTTGTAACCGATGAGATCGACAGGTTGCTCGGCGAGGGCAAGCGGATAACCGTGACTGTTGCCGAGGAGCAGGAGCTGCTCTCGCCCCAGCAAGCAGCGGACCGGCTTGGGTTCTCCCGCCAGCATGTCGTGCGGCTCATCGGCTACGGTGAACTGCAGGGGCAGAAGCTGTCCGGATCGAGCTACTGGAAGATCCCGCTCGCTTCGCTGCTCGCCTTCGAGGAGCGCCGTGACAGAGCCCGTGGACTCACCGGCAAGTGGTCACGCGACCTCGACGCGATGGGCGCGCCGCTTGAGTAAGCCGGACAGGCCACCGCGGGCGGTCCTCGATACCGACATCATCTACTCGCGGGTGCTTCATGAGCTGCTGGGCCGCGTCGCGAGCGAACTGCGCCTGCTTGACCTTTTCTGGAGCGAAGATCTGCTGCTCGAGGCGAGGAGATCACTGGTTGCAAAGAAGGGTCTGTCCGGCGAGGTGGCCGAGCGATGGGTCGCCTACCTCCCACAGAGCTTCCCCACCGGGTATACCAATCTCGATGACGTGCCTGCATCTGTCGATCTCGCCAGTCTGACCACCGATCCCGCAGACCGTCACGTTTGTGCGCTGGCGGTAGTCGCGGACGCTGATTATCTCTTTACGCATGACCGTGGGTATTGGGTGAGGGTCTGCGACGTTTCGGCGTTGAGGTGCTCGCTCCCGACGAGTTTCTTGCCCCCGCGTTTGATGCCGACACCCGCGGAATGCTTGACATCTTGGAGTTGCAGGCAAGCAGCTGGGCGGGCGGACGATCCATCGAGGAGCTACTCGCGGCGATCGAACGCGCCGGCGCACCTTCTCTAGTTGACAAGGCGCGCCGCTCGCTGAGCCTCTGACCGGCCTCTGCGCTTTTGAGCGACACCAGGCAGTCATGAGAAGGGCCGACTGACCGACCGATGCCACGTATTCGCGTACCCGCGTTGCTCGAGGTCCGATAGCGCAGGGTGTATCCGCGCGCGCTCGCTTTTCGTCGTGGGTGTCGCTCAAAGTTGCTGCGGGTGATGGGTGAACGTCAGCGGCGATGACGGTGCTGCTGGTTGAGATCGGTGTCTGAGGGCCTGGTCGAGTGTCCGTGCCGGCCTGGGTGCCGTTTTAGGCCGTCTGGGCGGCCAGGTGGTGCTTGTGGAGCTTCATCAGGTTGTGCGTGGCGGTGATTAGGCGCCATTCGGAGCGTGCTGCGGATCTGCCTCGCCGCTGGAATTGATTGATGCGCCTGTTGTGCTTGGTTTGAGCGAACACGGGCTCGACCATCGCCTTGCGTTTTCGGTAAAGCCCGCCGCCGTAGTCACCAGCCAGCACAGTGCGCATGAAGGCGTAGCGTCCGCCATCCCAGCCGCGGCGAGGTGTGTCGCGCTTGCCAGCATCGGGCGGGATCAAGACCTGGGTGCCCATGTTCACGACCTGGTCGATCTGCTCTTCATGCCAATAACCGGTGTCCGCGACCGCGACCCCAGGCGCCTCGCTAACACCGATCTGTGCTAGCTCACGCTGAGTGGCCTTGATCATCGGCTCGAGCTGTCCGAAGTCTGGTGAAGTGAGCGTAACCTCGGCCGCCAAGACGATCTGATGCTCGTTCACAGCGGCCTGCACGTTGTAACCCTGGGTGTAGCTGCGCGGCGTCTTCACGTTGCGTGAATCGAGATCGGTCACGTTTATCTTCCCCGGCGGCACGTCGGGTGCCACATATGGGTTGGGGCGCGCCCCGAACCGTCGGCCGTCCTTCGTCACCGCAGTCGCGCGATGATGCTCATAAGCATTGTTAGCCTCGCGCTCGACCCGCAGGTTCTCCTGAAGTCGCCGCTCTGCTTGCAACAGCCGCTCCGCTCGCGAGCGTGGAATCGGCTGAGCCGCTAGCCGCCGGTGCTCCTCAAGCTGGTGGCGTGCCTCGCGCACCCACCCCTTACGGCCCTGAACGCGAGCGACGATCGCCTCGGGATCAAGCACGAGCTCCACACCCTGCGATTCCGCGTCAGGTGCCTTCACCTTCGCGTCTTGCCTGTCTGCACGCTCGCGTGCGAGCTTCTCCTTAGCTTCTCGCAGCGCAGCACGTCGCCCCTCCCGGGTTCGCAAATGCTCAGGCAGCTCATCGCCGCGCTCCGGCCCGTAGAGCTCGTCCTCGGCAGCGTCGACGTCGCCAGCCTCCTTGAGGATCTCGCGGGCGAGCTGCTCGTAGTCGAGGTTTGAGTGATGCGACGCGTTCGCGTGAACCTTCGTGCCGTCGATCGCGATCACTCCGACCTTCACGAGCCCCGACTCCCGACAGAGCCCCAGCACCTCGCTGAACAACTCGGCCAAGGCCGCCTCGTGGCGCACGCGAAACCGCGCGATCGTCGCATGGTCCGGCGCCTGCTGAGCCGCGATCACCCGGTAGGCGACATCCTTCCACACACCGACGCTCAATCCCCCGCGAGGACCGCTCACCCCGCGCATACGCATACAAAAGTAGCGCCACCATCATCGAAGGCTCAAACGCCGCGCGACCCCACCCATCCTGGCGGTAAGAACCATAGAACGCCGAAAGATCCATCTCATCCACCGACGCCAAAACGAACCACGCCAAATGACCCTCCGGCAGCCAATCACGCGGGTCCGGCGGCATCAAAAACACCTGCTCACGATCACACTCAAGAAAGTTCTGGGGCATACCCAGAAGTGTCTTAATAGTGCTTTGTTAGGTTCGCTCATCTTGTCTGGTGAGTGGGAGCGGCAGCCGGACGAGATCAATTGCCTGTTGGCAGGTTTGGCAGCGGCCGGCCCAGCACTTGAAGATCGGCTGCAATAGCAGCACGGCCTTCGGGAGTGTCAGGCCGGCCGCTGGTGAAAAGGGTTCAGCCGCTCGAGTGTGAGGAACCCGTGCGCGGCGGTGACCAGCGCTGTGTCCATCGCTGCAACGACTTCGTGTTCGCGACGCGGGCCGCATTGCGCTTCGACGAACTGGACCTTTGATGAGCAGTCGGTTCCCGCGAGCAAGGTGGGAGCGCCGGACTGCCTGAGCACGGACGCACGGAGGCGGGCGGACGCGACCGGCCGTAAGGCCGCCGCGCCCGCCTCCGCCGCGCACTCGCGCGCGGTCAGAACGACGACCTGCTTGTCTCGTCCGATCCGGTGCTGACCGATGTCCTGCGAACGTAGATTCGGGATTGCTAGACGGTAAGATCCAGGTATGGCCAAGCCACGACGCAGCGAGACACAAGCAAACTCAGCTTCAGAGCGCGGCACACGTTCAAGCGCCGCGCGTCTGCGACCAGCTACGCGAGCCCTGAGCGACGTGCTCGCTGAACGCGGTCCCCTGACAGGGCCGATCACGGACGCTGGCACGAAGGCGCTCCTTGCCGCGCGTGGTGAGGAATCACACGGCGGACATGGCAGACGCTGAGCGGTCCGAGCGCCGCCCAGGCATTCTCTACGTAGACACCTCGGCGCTGCTGAAGCTGCTCGTCCGCGAGGCCGAGTCCGAGGCGGTCGAGACCGAGTTGCTGCAATGGAGCAAGCTCGCGACGAGCGTCGTCACCGAAGTTGAGCTGCCTCGGGCGATAGCACGTGCACGCGAGGAACGCCCCGATGCGGTGATCGACGGCAGCGTGGTTCTGCAAGGCGTTCTCGCGTCCGCTGCGATCGTGCCGCTGGGCGCAGGCATCGTCGCTAAAGCACGCGATGTGAGCCCGGTCCACGTCGGCGCGCTCGATGCTATCCACGTCGCAAGTGCTCTCAGTCTCGGGCGCGATCTCGCCGCGGTAGCGACCTACGACCATCGGATGCAGGATGCGCTAGCGAAGATCAAGGTCGAAGTGCTCGCACCCGAGGCGCTACCGGAGCCAAACGATGAAGACGAGGATGCGACTTGATCCCGTAGACCACGCCGTTATCTATCTGGAGTGAAAAAACCGAAAATCGCATGGGTCTGGACATATAGCGCCCTGATCTGGTAGGTTATGATTCATGTCGCCGGTAGATCGCATCGCCCGACTTAAGCGCGAGAAAGGCAAGGCCCTGGTTCGCGCTATGTATCTTGCTGAGTTTCAGGCTGCGGCGGCAATCCGTGCCGTGGCTCTTGACAAGGCTAATGATCAGTTGGACAGGATTGCCCGGGCACTCCCAGATGCGCTAAACGCAGGGTTGTCGCTTGCTGAGATCGCTCGCAGCGCAGGGGTAAGCAGGCAGACGCTTTACGAACTGAAGCCACGTTACGACCCGTCGGGCGATGTGCATCTTGCTGTGCTTCAAACCATCGCGACCCGACAGCCAATTTCTGTTCAGGAGCTCGCGCAGCAACTTAATAGGTCTGTCGGTGATGTCGATCTTGTGGTCGAGGGTTTTGTAGCTGGCGGATTGGTCGACCTAGCTATGGCTCCTGGTAACGAGGACGAAGGCGACTGTCTCTACCTGAATGACGCAGGATCGTCATACCTTGCCGACTGGTGGGTTGAGAGGGATCAGGACGGTAAAGACGGATGAAGTTCGAGGCTGCCATAGACCTCTACATTGCCGACATGCAGGCCCAAGGACGGCTCAACTCTCCGTCCTCCGAGCGTGGCTATCGCTCGACGCGCCTTATTCACGCTAAAGATGTCGCGAATCGCGACCCAGCCTACATAGGTCGCGAGGACGTAAAGCGCACACTCAGACACTGGCCGAACGCCAACACGCAGGGCACCAACCGCTCGAAGCTCGTGAGCTTCTACGGCTGGACGATGGAAGAGGGCCTGCGCAAGGACAATCCGGCCGAGCAGACGCGGCGGCCCCGGCGGCGGGCGGCCGAGAAGTATCGGCTCACGGAAGCTGAGGTAATCGAGACACTTGCCGCTGCCCAAGGCACCCGCGAGCGTCGAGCGATCTTCCTCGGCCTGTGCGCCGGGCTGCGAAACGCTGAGCTGCGCGGTTTGCAGGGACGACACTTTGGGCGCGAGGGGTTCGTGTGGGTCTCGGCGGACGTTGCCAAGGGACGCCGCGAGCGGTGGGTTCCGGTCATAGCCGACCTTGCGCCGATAGCGGCCGAAATTCGGACGGATGTGGGCTTTGACGAGTACGTGCTTCCGGCGCAAAGGTTCAGGAACCCGCCGTTCAACACTGCCCGCAAGGATTTGCGGCTGCGATCGTCGTCGAGTCAGGCGCTGCGCCAACTGGTCATGCGCGTCGTCAAGCGCGCTGGGATCACTGCGCATGTGCGCCCTCATGATCTCCGCCACGCATACGCGGAGCACATCGCGCGTAAGACAGATACGCGCATCGCTCAGCACCTGCTCGGGCACGCCCACCTTGGGACGACAGACACATATCTCGGCCGTCCGCGCCTCGATGACATGGTGGCGGCGGTGCGAGGGGTGACCTACGGCGTGCGAACAAATGTTCTAGGGGTCGCGGAAGACCTCCAGATCGGGCTAAAGGCGACGACCGGAATCGAACCGGTGTAGACGGCTTTGCAGTGCTCTCGGAAGTCCTGTTCTCCGCTTACCTAAGCGGTTTTCGGGGACCTCAGGTGCTCTCAGATACCCCCAAAAAACGCTCGAATGGGGAGCCTTTGGGGAGCCTCTCGCGCGCCCTCCACGCCACGCCGCGGGTGGCCTACTTGTCGGCTTCAGGCAACCTGAAACCGACCGGGCGCTTGGGCTGCGGGGGGTGGGGTGATCAGCTGCCGTAGCGCCTCGAAGATTTCGTCCAGCTGCTGGTCGTGCTCGCCGAGCTTCGATCCGGTGCTCCGGAGAACGCCGGACAGCATCGCCACGCCTTGCTCTGTGAAGACATATGGGGCGTAGCGACGTCCGCCACGCCCCTCTTTTGAGGTTGCAGATTGCGATCTCAAAGCCCGGTCGCGCGTCAGCCGAGGCCGGCCTTGTCGAGCATAGCGATGAGTGTGGGGCGACGACGATGGTGCTCGCGAAGATCCGCGATTCGGGTCGCGAACCACTCGCTCTGGCCGGCAGCGTCGGCGGCGCGGCGGGCGTGCTTGAGTACCGGGATGGCTCGGGCGTAGGCCCGGCGGCCGGTCTCGAGCAGCATCTCGTCTGCGACGAGCATGTACCAGGGCAGTGCCTGCTCCGGTCGCTGTGCCTCACGGGCTTCGGCGAGACACAGGCGCCGGTGCGATCCCGGGTCCCAGTCGGGGTCCTCGTGCGCGACGCTCCAGGCCCCCTCTACGTCTCCCTCGTCCAGCAGCGCGTCGACGAGCCCGCCGAGGTCGTGCTCGCGCAGGGCCATGCGCGCGGCGTCACGCTCGATATCCCACGCACCCACCGCATCGGCCGCGCGATGCAGGAGCGAGTAGGTACTTGCTGAGGCCATCCGTTCGTGCTGCTCGCGGCGCAAGCTCAACACCTCCGTCAGAGCCGAGCGCCGCTTGTGTACGCCGCACGCCAGGTCGTATAGCTGATTGACCTGCCACCCGTCCGTCTCGGTAATGCCGCGCCCGGCCCACAGCAGAACCTCATCCTCGCGCCCGAGCTCGGACATCGCCTCACAGACCCTTATGAACTGGTGCGGAGCGCTGAGATCCCCGCCGAGCAGCGCGACGATCGCGTCCTCGTCCCCGTCGAGCACCGCGAGACGCTCGCGCGCCCAGCGCACCGCAAAGACCCGCCCTCCGTCCTCGCGCGCTTCGATCGCGCGACGATAGATCGGGAGTCCGCGCTCGCCGAGGGCGCCGGCGTAGCGCACCGGATCGACCTCGAAGAAGTCTTGGTCATCGCAGCTGAACCGCACCATCCACGCCGCGAGCTTCACCGGATCGGCGACCCCCGCATCGCACGCCACGGCATGGACCTCCAGCAGTTCCCGAGCGAGATCCGCGATCGTCCCATTGGAGTCATCGGCGTGCATGATCACCTTCACGACATGCCCGACCGCGCGCTCGACCAGGACGACGAGCTCCTCGACGGCGAGGATGTGGCAACCGAGCGCAACTCCTCAACGACCGGCCGCACCGCGCGTGCCCACTCCGAGCTTCTCCCGGTACCCGAGGAACCGCCGCGTCCGCAGCCCACGATCGACCTCCATCCGCAGCTCCGTCAGGTCGCCGTCCTCGCGTGCAGCGGCCAGCCGCACATGCCGCTCGACATCGTCGTGCCAGTCGGCCGCGTAGACCACGATCTCCCGCAGCGCCTCGGGCGAAAGATCGCGCACGAGCGCCCCGATATCCCTCCGCTCACGACCGCTTCTGCCCGCCACCCGGCAATCCTCGCACCACTGGCCCTGCGCCGCACTCATGCCCCCGCGGCGCACCTTTACCCCGCCTCGCGCGCCCGACGGTCACGGCTCGTTCTCGCTGTCAAGCTCGGACTATGCGTTTCCGCTCGGGCTCGACGTACGTGTTTGGTCGCCACACGGGAGCCTTCGGCGAGACTCAGAGGCTGGAGCTTGGCTGCTGCCTTGCCGATATGGATGCTCGCCGACACTCGCGAAGCCTATGCGGAGGTGGTAGCGCGCACCGCCGGCGGGAGTATTCTCGCCGGTTATGAGCAGGCGTGTGGCACCGTGATCCGTCGATCCCTCGCATGAGCGCGACGCTCGACAGCGCAGACGGGAATGGTCTGCCGCTCGCTGGCTCAGTCGCCGCAGGCCAGCCGGCCGAAAGCCTCGAGTCGCTATGGGCTCGCATCAACGAGTTCCTTGAGCCGCACCTGAAGTTCCCGGCAGCCCCTGATGCTGGTGGCGACTACCCGATAGCCAAATGGCCGTACGAGGATCCCGCTGGCTTCTTTGAGTTTGCAACTCGGGCCGAGGCCAATGTCTTCTATGCCCGCCGAACCATCCTGGACGAGAAGGCCAGCGCGCGCCTACTCGACGAGCTGATCGAGGAAGAGGACCTGGAAGACACCTCGCAGTTCCAGGCCGTCGCTGCCGCTCACCGCGACGAGATCGTCGAGATGGAATCGGGTTCTTCATCGGCCCTGCCTATCACGCCTACGTTCGATTAGCGGATTGGGTTAGCGAGCTGTCACCGCATCGCGGGGAAGACAGTGCGCGGGGGCGCAAGGACTGGCGCGCCTACCGGCGCGAAGTTGACGAGGCAAGCAGAGAGGCCGCTCCGAAGCAGCAGGAATGGAGCGAGCGGCTTTGCGAGGAGAAGGCGTTTATTGCGGCAAAAAACCAGCCCGGTCGGCAAGCTGCCGCCGAAGAGGCAATACCGGAGATGGCGACACTCCTGGGCTCATCTCGCCCTGACCAAGAGGACGCCCACGCCCACGCACTCTGGTTGGCGGCTTGGACTGCGATCCACGAGGCCGGTGAGACCGTGCGATCAAAGGTCCGCCCTAAGCTTGAGCGACAAACGCTCGCCGAACTCGACGCAGTTGCTGCCGAACTCGTGGCAAGAGCGGAATGGGACAACGCGACGACCAAGACAGTGCAGAAGCGGATCGCACGCGACTTTCTTGAGGACCAGCTAGGGTTCACCAACTCCGCCCTCACCGAACAGCTCGTCGAAGCGGCACGTCGCAGGCCGCCCGCCTCCCCAGTGCAGCCCGGGATATAAGCCTCTGTTTGAGCTACTGCGGCTGGATAGCCTGCCCCGCGCGGACTGTCTGGAGCTCGTCTGGAATTGCACGAGATGGGCGATGGAGACGGTCCGGTTAGGGGCCTCGGTAATACCATCCGATAGCCAAGATGGGGACGCCTTGAGACCGCGTGCTCTCCTTATCCACCGACATGTGCCCGTTGACCATGCGCTACCTATTTTGTGGACCGTGTCTGCTTCTCAAACGCTTGGAGCTCGGCGAGATCTTCGGCTAGCACCTTTCGTGCCGGTAGGGTCGTCTGTGTGCCCGGTGGGGAATCGTGGACAAAGCACGAGCAGCGCGTCATGCCGTCGGTGATTGCTTGTATTCGCTCTGGTGTGACGTCGACATCTTTGAGCGCCAGCGTCTTGACCTGACGCTGGAAGCGCTGGACTACGCCTCGGAAGAGTCGCTCTTCGATCGCCCTCTCCCAGGTAATCCGTAGCTGCGCATAGAAATCGCAGACGCGATGCCAGGCTTCATCGAAGTTTGCGGGTGTCTCCTGCTTGTCCCATTGCTCGACCCGCTGGTTCAGTACTCCGATCCGTGCCGACAACTTGAGCGTGGCGAAGGGTGGATGGTCATCGACGCGTCCAACTTCGCTGCCGGTGCGCCATACACCTTGGACGAGTGGCTCGATGTCCTTGGCCTTGGCTTGGTCTGCGAGATCGAACATGAACGCAATGTCATGCGTAAAGACGATCACCTGACGGCGTTGTGCCTCAGCGACGAGACGGTCGGCTATATAAGCGCGCCGCTCGTCATCCAAGGAGGAGACGGGATCGTCGACGATGATACCGCCGCTTCCCTCGAACATCCTGACCTCTGCCAAGAAAAACGCGAGAGACAGTGCGCGCCGCTCACCCTCGGAGAGGATCTCGGAAAGCTGTGGTGCGTCATGCGCTCCCGTCAGACGCAACGCGACCTGGGTATTACCGATGGCGGTGTGGGGTTGGAGATTGATTGGCAGGTGATCACAACGGAGGTTGCGCACCTCGTCGTTCAGCTTGCCGGCGAGTGTGTCGGTGACGAGTGTCTCTGAGAGGATGCGCTGCTGCGTGGTGACACGATTCGTCGCAAGCTCGTTGTGCACATTTTTCAGTGCGGTGATCCGCTGAAGAACCGCGACCCAAGTTGCTATGTCGTCGAGTCGCAGGAAGAGCTTGTCGCGAGCGTCGAGCTCGGCTAGCTCTGACCGGAGCGCTTGCTCACGTTTGGGATCTTCCGCTGCACGAAGCGCTTGCGCGTGAGCGGTGCGCGTCTGAGCCCAGGTCTCCAATTGCTCTGCCGGGTCATCGAGGATGGGCATGGCCGTCGCTGTTGGGGGATCGTTTCGGAGGTCGTTCATCCGACGGCTGATCGCGGAGAGGTAGCTCTCCACAGCGCGGTACAAAGCCTCCTCTCGATCCTTGATTCCTGTCAGGAATTCGGTGCGACTGGCAGTGACATGCTGCTCGTCAATTGTTTCGAGGGTGTCAGTGAGCGCTCGATCGGCGGCGGTGGCCTGCTGGTTGATGGTGCTCTGTACGTGTGCCTCAAAATGGGCCATGCGGGCAGCAACGTCTGTACTGATCTCCTGCAGACAGAGTGGGCAGGAGTCGTGCTCGCCTGGGGGAAAGACAGCGTCATGCTGTGCACTGAACTCGCGTGCGGCACGCCAGAGCCGCTCCCAAGGCTCGCCGCCTACACCAGGAACAGGTAGCTGGGCAAACTCCGTGGCGGCGAGCGCGACCGCCGCCTTGGCCTGGGCGGCATCGGTCGCCCGCGCTTGCAGGGTCTGAACGGCTGGCTCGGCGACCCGTGACTCGAGGTCGCGGAGTTTTTGCGCTAGTGCGCCTGCTTGGCTTGCATCGCGCTCCGCCGTCTGCGCCTCGGTGACCGCGGTCTTGGCCTCTGTGGCTGCGATGAGCGCTCGAAGTGCGGTCAGTCTTGCGTGCTCGGTCTCATCGAGGGTGGCGAAGCGTCGCAGCTCTTTGAGGTCAGTGGCCGCCACTAGGGCCCCGACGCGTCGCGTTGCCTCCGTGGAGGCACCCAGCTCGGCAAAGGCGGGCCTCTCGCGTTCGAGCTCTTCGATCTGCTGGGTGATGTCACGGCGCATGCGGTCTTGGGTGGCCGCCAGACGAGTGAGGAGCATCAGCACGGACGGCACGTAGGCGACGGCATTCTTCTCGTCCACATACAGCTCGGCACAACGAGCATCGAACACGGAGATGGCCTGCAGGCCGAGGTCGGCAGGGTCGGCGAGATCCAGCTCTTGGGTGCGTCGCTCCTCGCCGAGGAGCAACTCGACCTTCGCACTCGGAGGCGGATCGCCAGGCTCCGTGCGCCCAAAGATATTGCCGCGCACCTCGGTGTCGCAATCGACGGTCCGGCACACGCGCTTCAGGCCACGCACATACGTCGTCTTGCCAGCGGAGTTCGGACCATAGATCACAGTGAGTCCGTGCGGCTCGAACTTCAATTTCTGATCGGCGGCGACCATGCCGACTCCGCGCATGCACCCGAAGCCGAGGAGACAGGGAATCTCTCCGGCGGATGTCCCGGATGGCAGATCGTTGAGCTCGATCGCCTGCGGAAGTGATGCTGGTTCATCGTCTCCGAGCGCGCTAAAGGCACCCCTGATCAGGTGCAGCGCGTCGTCGCGTTCTTCATCGTCGAGTTGCGTGCGGGAGACCAAGCGTCTGGCGAGGTCTTGCTGCCAAAGCGGTTGTTCGGCCAGCCAGTGGTGGAGATCATCCCGAAGAGTCATACGACGCAAATGGTGACGTAGGGAGCAGCCGAGTGCTTGGACCCAGGCCGGCTCACGCGACATCGTGCGGCGCGCGGCAGCGGCTTCGTACGCTGTGATGCGCTATGTGCCACGGCTGCATTGCGCCAACGCGGCGTGCCTGCCGGTGCTCAAGCAGGCCACGTACAGCCGCACACGTACCCTAATCCCACTCCCGTTGAGCGGGCTTCTACGACCCTGCTTTCTGTTGATCGCCATAATCGTGGACCGATGCTCTACGTACTCGCCGCCCTGCTGATCCTCCTGATCGCCTTGGTCCTCGCCCTGCTTGCTCGCCAAGGCCGGGCAAGCCAGGCGCAGCTGGGTCAGGGCGAGACTGAGCGGATCGTCGCGGCGGTCCACTCCGATCTCGCGCGCGTCCAGGGCGAGATCCAGAAGGCGGGCGTCGAGCAGCTGGTCGCCCAGAACAAGGCCGAGCTCGAGAAGGAGACCGGCCGCGGCGAGGAACAGCTCAAGGCCCGCCAGGGTGAGATCGACAAGGGTCTCTCGGAGGTCCGACAGGAGCTGGGCAAACTGCGCGAGCTGGTGCGCGAGGTCGACACCAAACGCGGCGACAGCATCGTCAAGCTGGAGGCGGTCACGCGAGAGAGCAAGCAGCAGACCGAACTGCTCCGCTCTCAGACGGGTCGTCTCAACGAGGTTCTGTCGGGCACGCAGACACGCGGCCAGTGGGGCGAGCGCATGGCCGAGGACGTGCTGCGCCTCGCTGGCTTCATCGAGGGCGTCCAGTACCGCAAGCAGAGACAGGTCGAAGGCGGCACCTCGCGCCCTGATTTCACGTTCTTTGTGCACAACCAGCTGCTGCACATGGACGTCAAGACACCGATGGCCGAGTACCAGCGCTACTTGACGGGCGCCACTGAGCCTGAACGCGGGGCTGCTGCGAAGCTCTTCAAGCGTGACGTGCGCGCGCGAATCAAGGAGGTCGCAACGCGCGAGTACATCGACCCCGAGGGCGGAACGCTCGACTACATGCTCGTGTTCATCCCCAACGAGCAGGTCTACGGGTTTCTCCACGAGAACGACCCTGAGCTACTCGACGTGGCACTCCAGGAAAAGGTCGTGCTCTGCTCGCCACTCACGCTGTTTGCGATCCTCGCGGTCATCCGACAGGCAAGCGAGAACTTCAAGCTGACCCAGCAGACCAACGAGATTTTGAAGGCGCTTGGCGGGTTCAACAAGCAATGGGGCATGTTCAAGGAACAGATGAACAAGGTCGACCGCGCCCTTGAGAGCTCGCGGAGGGCCTATGCGGAACTCGTGGACACCCGTACGCGCCAGCTCGACCGGCAAGTCGAACGGGTGGACGAGCTACGTCTCACCGCCGGACTCGACGCGAGCGACGAGACGCTGCCGAGCGACGAGATGCGCGCGCTCGCGGCGCCGTCCAGCTCCGACGAGGAAGCCACAGCGGACTCTCTTTGACGAGCCGACGAGCATGAGGCTTCTGTCCTTCGGCATCTTGCGCTCTAGCGTGGTGAAACTCGTCCGGGCATGCACTTAGCCTTGTTGCATGAGCTGGCATATGGGACGTCTTGCGGCGTTCGACATCGAGACCACCGGCGTCGACCCTGAGCACGATCGCATCGTGACGGCAGCCGTCAGCGTCGTTGGCGGCGGTCAACCGGCCGAGCATCGATCGTGGCTGGTGGATCCCGGCATCGACATACCGGCTGATGCGACATCCCTGCACGGCATCACCACCGAGCGGGCACAGGCCGAGGGGCGTATCTCGGATGAGGCAATCGAGGAGATCGCTGCCGCGCTGGCCGAACAGTTGCGGAACGGCGTGCCGATCATCGCGTTCAACGCACGCTTCGACCTGACCGTCCTGGATCGTGAGACCCATCGGCACGGACTTCGACCGCTGCTCGACCGGGTTGGTGGGCCGAATGGAATGCTCGTCGTCGATCCGCGCATACTCGACAAACAGTTCGACCGCTTCCGGCGCGGGAAGCGCACCTTGGGCGCGGTTTGTGAGCATTACCGCGTCACGCTCGATGACGCTCACGCAGCCAACGCCGATGCGATCGCCGCCGCGAGGGTCGCGTACAGGCTCGGAGCGACCGTTGCCGAGCTGCGTGACATGGACCTCCGCGTCTTGCATCGTGCCCAGGTCTCCTGGGCGGCCGAGCAGGCCGCGTCGTTGGAACGGTACTTCCGGGGACAAGGGCGCATTGAGCATGTCGAGAGGGCCTGGCCGATCGTTCCGGACGGCCTTGCGCGCGCAGCGTAGCCCAGGAGTCTCCAAGAGAGCGAGGAGCGCCTGCGTCAGGACCACCGCCGGCTGCTCGACAGCGTTTTGGTGGAGCATCAGGCGCTTGGTTCCTGGCGTCTGCCCAGCCATCCGCAGCGGCGAGCATCCTGTCTGGTCGTGGACGACGAGCCGACAGTCATCGAGACGACCGATCCGGGCGGCGCTCGCGTGGTGCTGCCGCGGCGTGTATGGGATGAGAAGATCATCAGGGATCACCCGGAGATCGACACGCACATGCCCGATGTCCTGCGGACGGTCGCCAACCCCGATCACATAGCATCCGATCCCGGCTATGGGGATCGCACCCGGTACTACGCTCGGGATGTCGGACCGAGTCGCTGGCTGCTGGTCGTCGTAAGCTATGAGCAGACGCCCGCGCAGATTGTGTCTGCGTTTGCGAATCGAAAGGACCCAAAGTCATGGAGCGCGTGAACATCACGATCGGCCCGATGAGCTTCGAGCGCGCCGACTACGACGCCGAGAACGATGTCCTCTACCTGCACGTGGACGAGCCGCAGGCTGGCGAGGGCGAGGAGACCCCGGAGGGCCACGTCGTTCGCTATGAGCCGGGCACCAGCCGTATCGTCGGGTTGACGATGATGGGTCCCCGTCGCATCCTGGAGCGCGACGGGCATCTAGCGGTCACGATTCCCGAGACGGTACAGACGACCGCCGAGGATCTGGCCCCCGCGCTCGCAGCTGTTTGACTTACGGTGATCGACTGAGAGGCGAAGATGGTTCACGTTGAGTTCTGGCGTCCGGGCAGCGAGATCGGCCGATCCGAGTGCGTCGCCACGCTCACACAGCGCGGGCGCTCACTGCCTCAGATCGAGGGTCGTGAGCCACAGGTCGTCGATCTTGAGCGTGTGGTGCTCAGCGTCTCAACGGGCGAGGCGATTCGTTGGGAGGATGACCCGGAAGAGTGGGCACGGAGCCTGATCGGCTCCTACCGCTCGCCGTACCTGCTCGCCGAGATCGTCGTCGACGATGACCCCGACCGCGTCGTCGATGAGGAACACCTCGTCGTTCAGCGAGCGGGTCGAGCGCGGGGCGTTCAGCCGCTTCGCTGAGACACGGGCGGATACGCCCGTCTCCGGGCTCAGGGAAACGCGTAGGGGGGAACGCCGGCCGTTCCAACGACATATCTGGTGATGGCACTCCAGCCAATCACCCAGTTCGGTTGCGCGATTCCCGAGGGTCCGGTCGCGAACCCCGTACCCTCGGCTCCAGGGTATGGTCGTTGGGCGGACCCTCGGTCGATTTGGGGCGTGCTTGCCCGGACCTTGGGGTCGCGTACCTTGGCATTGGCGGAGAGGCCGAAGTCCCTGCAAAACCGCGCTGTTGCGCGATACGCGGCGGACGGGGACATTCTTATATATCTCCTTCTCAATCTGAGGTGGCGCTTGCTGTGGTCTTCTCTGTGGAAGCGAGCTTGTTCGTGATCAATCTCCTGGGGACAGATCTCGAGGAGATCTTCAAGGGCCGTCCGGGCGAACTGCGTCGGGAGGGTCTTGTGTGGCGTGACCAGGCGATCTTGTGGGGGCTGCATGTTGCGCGGGTGATGAGCACGCTGCAGGTCGCTGTTGAGCTGTTTCCCGGCCAGCAGGCGTGTAAGGTACGCGAGCGGTTGAACAGGCTGCGCGAGATGGGGCTGGTGGAGCGCCACCGTGGTGGCAGGCGGGCCGGTAGCGAACCCTTCTTGTGGTATGTGACCAGTAAGGGCTTTGACCGGCTCCGGTCCGGACCCTCTCCGGTCATCAGCAGTGATGAGTACGGCCCTGAACCGTGGCTGCTCGGGCTGGAGGCGAAGTTCAACCGGTGGGCGTGAGCGGAGCGCCCGTGGGGTTCTGCAATGCCCGGGCGTGTGCGCCATGACCTCGATGCGGTCGACTTCCTGATCTCCTACCGCCGTGCTGTGGACGCGACGCTCGCCACCCAGGCCAGGGGCGCGCATATCGTGACGGAGTGGCGTGCGGAGCACGTTTTCCTTCCGCCGCTCGGCGAGCCCGACGATTACGGCGAGCGTTCCCCGGTCACAGTCTCTGACGCTGCGGACCTCGTGTTCGAACGCGGGTTCGAGCGCCGGCGCGAGCGGACGTGGGTGTGGGGCTTTGAGGCCCAGGCGCGGCTGCAGGTGGTCAAGCCCGACGCGGCGCTTTCGATCGTCCTCGTGGACGAGGGCGATCAGCGATGGATGACGATGGTCCAGCCGCCGCCTTGGGAGGAGCGCCGGGTGTACCCCGAGGACTACAGGCGTCACCTCGTCGTCGATGTCCTGATCGAGTTCGATCGCACCGGCCGCGTCTCGAACAACATTGAGAAGCTGCGCGGCCTTGACATGTTCCTGAACGTCGGGCGTCACCTGGTGCAGAAGAACCCAGTTCACTGCCTGCAGCATTCGGAGATCCACGAACGCTACACCGCCGAGGTAGTCGTCTTGTTCGTGTGTCCGCCGGGTAAGGCCAGGACGATGATGATGGGCGCCGATGAGATCCTCACCGGGTACCAGTGCAGCGGCGACGAGGTCTCCTTTGAGGGCCGCAACCGCATCCTGTTCTGCGAGAGCGACGCGTTCGGCAACCTCACCGCCGATCTGAGGGACCGCGAGCAATGGTTGCGCTTGCCCGCGGGGCGCCGGCCGGCACCGCCCAAGTCACGGGAGGGCAGCCGTCAGATGTGGCTGCTTCCAGCGCTCCCACCCGAGCTGCGCCAGACGCAGGAGATGCTCCCGCGAGCCTGGGAGCACCCCGGGATGATCGAGATGATTACGGAGCCTTCTCACGCCAACTCTGGCCCTCAGCTTGATTGATCCGCCGATGTACGTGACACCGCGAGCCAGCTCCCCAGCCCGTTTGGCTCGCCAGCCGGCTCGTCAGGTCCGCGTGCGAGGTACGCGTCGGCGTGGTCGGCTACTCGTGTGAGTGTTTGCGCGTGGTCGAGCGCTTATGAGGTGTTCATCTGATTCGAGCGCTCACGCTCAGCAATGACTCGTGCGGCCCAGGCCCGCGATCGCGAGCCCAGTCCTCGGCCGAGGAGCACGCGATGGTTCGCTACCCAGTCGTAGGTCCGCGAAGTTGCTGTCGGGAACCGCGAAACGACACTGGCGATCGGGGTGCCCCCGGGCAAGGCATCCAAGATGACAGGGATGCCGGCGCCGCCTGAATGAAGCATGTCTCCAGCGTCGAGGAGGTGCCACGACTTCAGGCGATCTTCACGCTCCACGTCGATGAGAAGCGCCCCTCCGGGTGTGCTCTGGATCGATACGGGGCGCACGCGGCTCGCCCGATCCCACGTCAGCAGCATCGCCAGCATCACTTCGCAGAACCCGCAGTCGTCGTCATAGAGAACGATCAGGATGTCCTCCCGGAGGTCGCTCATCAGGCACATGATGATGCCCGGTGCCTACTTCGTTGCCGGCTCAGGCCGTTGAGGGTGGCTTCGCGCGCACCGCGGGAAAAACCGTGCCGAGCAAGCCGCGGGCGGTTGCTACCCAGAAGTTCATTTGGTCGAAGTAGTCGCGCCAGAGCACAATCTGACCGTCGTGGACATCGAAGCGCCCACATACCCAGAACTGGATGCGCAGCCGGCCGAACTCGAGGACATCGGTGCGCTCGGTCAGAATGGTTCCTCCGTCCGCTGAGATGGCATGCACGTAGACCTCGAATCCAGCGCCAGCTCGGCCAAGCGTGGCCTGAAAGAGCCGGCGAGTGCGCTCACGTCCGCGTACCGTGGGCAGCCCTACGTTCTTGTACTCCACGTCCACGGCCAGAGCTCCACCGCCCCATCGATGTCTCCAGAGCGAAGCAGCTCCAAGAACCGCTCGACCACCAGCGTGGGGGTAGAACTGCGCCCCGGCTGGTTGACCTGTTCCTCGCTTGCAGGTTCAGGCATGGCTGTAAGCATAGGCGACGCGTGTCACGCGCCCGCTTCGATCTGCGTACCCAAGGAGGTGTTCGCCGCGACGCCCGTCACAATCGGGCGCATGGAGATGCCGCGACGGAACATCGAGCTGAAGGCGCGTGATCCCGACCCGGATTGCTCGCTTCAGGTGTCCCTGGAGATCGGCGCAAGTGACGAGGGCTGGCTGCATCAAACAGACACGTACTTCCAGGTGCCCCAGGGCAGGTTGAAGCTGCGCGAGGAGGGCCCGGTCGCTCAGCTCATCTTCTACGAGCGCGCCAACGAGACGGTGGCGCGTGAGAGCCGCTACCGGCTCGTGCCGGTCAGCGACCCTACTGGGCTGAAGGACGCCCTCAGTGATGCGCTCGGTGTGTTGGTCGTCGTGGAGAAGTCCCGGCGGCTGTTGCTCTGGCACGGTGTTCGCATCCACCTCGATGAGGTTCGTGGCCTTGGCAGCTTCATCGAGATCGAGGCGGTGGCAGATTCAGCATCGGATCTGAGCGCTGAGCATCGCCGCGCACGCGAACTGCAGGACGCGCTCGCCATCACCCCCGACCGGATCGTGGCGTTCAGCTACAGCGACGAGCTTCTGAGGCCGGTGAGGGACGGAGTGCGGTGAGGATCTGGGAGTAGCCGTCGTCTTCGCGGGCGATCTTGATGTCGATGAAGCCGGCCGTTCTCGCCATCGCGTTCAGATCCTGGTCGGTGTAGAACCGCATCCGATGGGCGAACGGGGGAGGCGCCATCCAGGGTGGTGGGTCTGGTGCGGCTGTGAAGATCGCCAGGCGTCCGTGAGGCTCGAGGATTCGACAGAGCTCGGCCAACGCACGGGAAGGGTCGTCGAGGAAGAAGAAGGCATTGGTCATCGCCGCGCACGTGAAGGACGCCTCGGCGAACGGCAGCTGCTCGGCGCTTGCCTCGAGCACTTCGAGACACCCTTCGCGGCAGGCTGCGGCATTGCGCTCGCGGGCCAGCGCCACCATGTCTGGGCTGTAGTCGACGGCCTTGGCCTCACAACCGCTGGCCAGCGCGCGCTCCAGGAACGTTCCGCCGCCGCAGGCCACCTCCAGCAGCCGGTCTGAGGGTGCCAGGGCAAGTGCGGCGAGGGTGGCGTCGAAGCTGGCGAAGTGTGCGCGCGGGTCGCGATAGAGCCGCCGGCCCAACCTGCCCGACGGACGCCTGGCCGTGACGTCGACCAGGCGATCAACGATCTTGCTCACTCGGCGGCGCCCCAATCCTCGGACACGAGACGCGGTGTCGGCTGGGAGAACCACCACTCGTGCCCCTCGGGGTCGCGCGCGCCGAAGCGGCGGCCGCCGTAGGGCTGGTCCGTTGGCGGCTCGATGATCTGCGTCCCCGCTGCCAGCGCCCGCTCATACGTCGCCTGGACATCCTGCGCGGTGACGTGGACCGTGCCGCTGAGCGTGCCGCTGCGGCAGGGGTTGCGGTACTGCTCGCCGGGGTCCCCGAGCATGATCGTCCCGTCCCCGAGGCTCATTTCGGCGTGGCTGACATACCCCTGGGCACCCCGGTAGCGCAACGTCTCCTGAAAGCCGAACGCGTGCGCGAGGAACTCGAGCGCCGCGTCGACGTCCTCGTAGAACAGGTATGGCGTGATCTGTTGCTGTATGTCGCTCACCCCCGCGAGGCTCGTGGTCGGCGTTTGGTCGCGCTTCTCTTACGTCTGTGGATCTCGGTGTCCAGCGCATCGAGCCGGTTGCTCCAGAACGAGCGGTAGCGCGCCAACCACTCCTCCAGCTCGGCGAGCGGCTCAGGGTCCAGCGAGTACACCCGCCGCTGACCCTCCCCGCGCGCGCGGACGAGACCATGCTCACGCAAGACTCGAAGGTGACGCGAGACGCCCGGTCGGCTCGTAGAAAACTCCGCCGCTATCTCGCCAGCGCTGCGCTCTCCCTCGGCGAGCAACTCCACGATTCGCTGCCGTGTGGGGTCGGCGAGCGCGCCCAGCGCCCTCATCGCGCGACCCTCTCGCCGAGACGTTCGCTCGCTGCGGTCCAGCGAGCGATATAGATCATCCCCAGCGGCTCCCCGATCCGGCTGTGCTCCAGCACCAGCACCGTCTCCTCACCGTCCTCTGACAGCTCGAAGCGCACGATCGAGGGCTTCTCCTCGCCGTAACGCCAATCCAGTTCCAGCACCCGGCCGGGCTCGATCTCGCGCACCTGTCCCTCGACACGTCCACCGCCGTAAAGATCGAGCTGCAAAGCGTCCACCCCGGCGCAGCTCGATCATGCGTGGCACCGCCAGCCAGCGAGCCAGCGACTCGGGATTGCTCAACGCGGCCCACACCTCCTGGGGTGCGGCCGCGTAGCGACGGGTGAGACGCAGCGAGCACAAACCATCGGACACAGCCCTTAGCGTAACAGACTAGTTACGTAACTGATGCCTTACGTATCTGTCTACTCGCCGCTCAGTCCGAGCACGCCGGCGACCGCGCGTGCCGCCAGCATCTCGTCGTGCGGGGCCTGGCCAGTGAGTCCGATGACCGTGCCCTCCAAGGCGCCGATGAAGGCGAGCGCGACGACTCTGGTGGGCGGGCCGGCGGGAATTGTCCCCGCTCTGCGCCCGGCGTTGATGAGGCGGACGCAGCGCTTGAGGAGCGTCTCTGAGATCTGCTCTATCTCGCGGCCTACCGCGTGGTCCTGGCCGGCGAACTCGAGCCTCAGCGCCATCACGACGCGGGCGATATCGCGCCGGCAGAAGACGGCGTGCCCGCGCGCTAGCGCCAGAGCTCGGCGACGGGGTCGGTCTGCTGCGCGGCGAGGTCGCCGACCTCCCGCATCCAGTTCTCGTAGACCCACTCGATGACCGCGAGGGCGAGATCCTCCTTGTCCTTGAACTGGTGATACAGCGCGCCGCGCGTATAGCCGGCATCGCGCGCGACGTCCTCGAGCACGAGGTTGCCGTAGCCGTAGCGCGACAGTCCCCTTGCGGCGGACTCGAGTAGCGCGCTGCGCGAGCGTGCGCGTCGCTGCGCCTGGGTAGGTCGCTCGCGTATTGGTGCCTTGGTTGAGGCCATCGAGACTCTGAGACTAGCCAACCACGCATACATACATAGTTGTATGTATGCTAGACCTTCGGGAAGCGGTCTCTATGTCCCCAGCCTCGACTCCACATCAGAACCAGGCAGGTCGCGATCGACGCGGCGCGGTGGCAGGCGTCCGTTGGCAGCGCGGCGTGCCCGACGCGCTCCGCGCGCTCGACACGATCGAGCGCCCCGACTACACGGACCTCGTGACCGGAACGGTGAGCGAGACCCCAGGCAGGACGCCGGAGCAGTGGACGCGCCTGATGCTGAAGGGCCTGCCACGCGGGCTGCTGCTCGCGGTTCCGCTCATCCAGCGCGTGGCGCTCGGCCTTCGCCTGGAGCTGCGACCCTCCCCCGACCACCTGATCGGGTGGAAGATTGCCGAGCGCGGCGAGAACCACGTGAGGATCGAGGCCGCCTCGTGGTTTTTGACCGGCCACGTCGTCGTGCGCGTCGCTCGACGGTCAACTGTCCTTCACGCCACGTTTGTTCGCTACGACCGGCCACCCGCGGCGCTTGTCTGGCCCCCGGTATCCCTCATCCACCGGCAAGTGGCGCTCGCTCTGGTACGCAGCGTGGAGAGGGCTCGGTAATTCAAGACCCGGCGTCATATGGATAGAGGTTCACAGATGAGGCTCCCGAACGCAACACACGAATCTCGCCCGTGGCGTATCCGCGAAATCGCACCAGACTTCACCCTGGAGGATGTCTGGACTCTCCCCGCCGTGAGCGGTGGGGTCGAGGACTTCCAAACGGCGATCGAGCATGGCCCTCGCGTTCGACCCGGCCAACGCGGAATCCCTGCCAACCCGCGTCCTGTGGGGTGTCCGTGATCGCCTCGGCAGTTGGTTTCGACCTCGGCAGGATCTCGACCCCGGTCGACAGCGGTCGGGATGATGGGACAGGCCAACCGCCGATTCCGGGAAACAGCGAAACCTCACTGACCGGCCGACTGCCGGACGACCTCCTGGGCACGGTGGCGGATCTGCGTTTCGACTCCCTGCCGTTCGTGCCCCTGTATCGCACCGACGTCGAGTTTGCCGCGGAGATCTCGAACCAGACCGTGCACGGCGTGATGCACTTGGCCTGGGTCGATCAGGGCGAAGGCCGCTACCAAGGACAGATGGCCGTCTACGTCAGGCCACGCGGTGTGTTTGGGAAGGGATACATGGCGCTCATCAGGCCATTTCGGTACTGGATTGTCTACCCCGCACTCATGCGACAGATCGAACGAGCATGGAATACACGCGTCTCTCGGCGCCGCTCCATGTGATCCTCGGCACGCTTCCTGCCGAACAGGATGCACTACTTCAAGCGGGACCGGTTAGGCTCCGGCGAACGTGTCAAAACGTAGCCTGATGCTCGTCAATAGCCTGTTCCGTGTGAGCTACGGAGTGGGCGCGCTGTTCGTTCCGTTGAAGATGGCCGAGCTGAAGCTGGCGGCGGATACCGCCGAGCACCCGGAGGCTCGCCTGTTCGTTCGCGGTTTCGGCGCACACCAGATAGCCGTAGCAGCGGTGGGCTTTGCCAGCCGACGCTGGCGGCGACTTGAGCGGCCGGCTGCGGTGGCCGCTATCGCGATCGACGCGTTTGACATGATCTCCGCGCCGGTCGAGGCCCGTGGTCGAGGACAAGTGGACGCCGACCTGTCCGGGGGCCTGGTGTTCTCGGCAGCGGGCGTGGCTACCGCTGCGGCCGCTCTATGGACGCCAGCGCCGCGATGAACGGCTCACGGACCGCTGGGTCGCAGTGCTTGGTCTCAAGCGCGCGCTTCTCGGCGTCGGGATCTTCACCGGCTGGGTAGTCGCGCCCGGAACCACAGGCGAGTGGCAACGATGAGCGGCCGTCCCACGGCGGCCCGGGAAACGTCGTATCGACGGTGATGCGACGATCGTCGACCACGATGGTGAGGTATCGGTGGACATCGACGAGCCCCTCCTCGGGGACGACATCGGCAACCCTCGTGTCGAACAGCTCGCGAGCGCGAGTGCGATTCAGCTGGTAGACGCGATGCACGATCAACGGTTCGGTCTCGGGGAAGCGCTCAGCCAACAGCCGAGCCAGAAACAGGTGCTTGGTGGAGCAGGTGCCGCGACGCTCGCGCAACATCCCCTCCACGCTGCGGTCGCTCGGACGACCATAGGGCAGCGCCCGCACAGCTTCGACCAGGTCGAGCAAGGAGGAGTCGGATGCAACGAACGCGTCGATGAGCGCAGCGTAGAGCCATCGTCTCGAACGACGAACAGGGCTCTATGCCCCCGGGGGTTGCCTGCCCTGTCGCGGGCCTAAAAGATCAGTCCTCCACGAGGCGTACAAACCGTGCGCGATCACCCTGCCTCCTATAGCCGGCAGCCCGCCAGAAGCCTATCGCGGTCGCATCGTCGTCGGCAACGATCGCCGTCAGCCTGACCGCGCCCCGCGCTTGCAGGCGACGCTCGCCATCCCGCAACAGCGCCGTGGCGATCCCCTGCCGCCGGCGATCAGGATGAACCGCGAGCCGGTAGAAGCTGCCTCGCCACCCATCCCAGGCGGCGATCAGCGATCCAATCGCAGCATCCGCTTCCTCCGCGACAAGCAGCGCCTGCCCGTCGGTCGCAAGCAGACGCAGCAGCCCCTCGCGCGTATCGGTGACGCTCGGCAGGCTACCGACCACCTCCCACAGGCAGAGCACCGGCTCGACATCCTGCTCGATGGCGCTTCGGATCATCCAATCGGGCACGGTCGGCACGAATACCACGAGCGCCGGACCCCATGTGGGACTATGCGGCGAGGGCCGCTTGAACTGCGGCGACGGCGCTTGCACCCGCGGCTTGCAGTGGCTCGGTGGTGCGCATCGCGCGGCAGAAGATGAAGGCGCCCTCCAACAGCGAGAGCATCATGAACGCCAGTTCTCGCGCGGTGTGGCGGGCGAGACCGGCAGCAGCGAAGTACTCGGTGGCGCCGGCGATCCAGCTGTCGAACACTTCGGCGGTCGCTTCGCGCAGCGGCTCGCTGGTGCTGGCGACCTCCAGGGCGACCGTCGCGATCGGGCAGGCGTCGGCGTAGTCGGTTTCCTCGAGTGTCTCGGCGGCGCCGGCGAAGAAGTCCCCAACCGCGGTGGTTACGTCCGGTGCCTGCATGGCGATCGTGGCGAACAGCTGGATGTAGAGCTGGCCCGAGGAGCGGATCGTCTCCGCTGCGAGCTGCTCCTTGCCGCCGGGGAAGAAGTGGTAGATCGACCCGAACGGCGCGTTTGCGGCGGCCACGATCTGCTTGACGCCGGTGCCGGTGTATCCCTGGCGGCGGAACAGCTCGGCGCTCGAGTCGATGATGCGGTCCTTGGTGGTGCTCGCCATGCTCAGCCTTCCCTCTTGTTCGTCGTGTGCTCGCAACTCGTGAGCGTGATGATAGGCTCCTCATCCACTAGAGCGATCTATCAAATAAGTGTTGGAGGTGGTCATGCCCGAGGTGGAGCTGTCAGCGGGAACGATCGAGTACGAGGACACGGGCGGCAGTGGGCCGGCGATCGTGTTCGTGCACGGGCTGATCATGGACGGCTCGCTGTGGCGGCACGTGGTGGCGGATCTGCGTCGCGACTACCGCTGCGTGCTGCCCACCCTGCCATTCGGCGCCCATTGCCATCCGATGCACCCCGACGCAGACCTGTCGATGCGGGGAGTGGCGGAGATCCTCGGCGAGTTCATCGAAGCGCTGGACCTGCGCGAGATCACACTCGCGATCAGCGACTGGGGCGGACCCCTGCTGCTCGTCGGCAGCGCCCACGACGAGCGCATCGCGCGACTCGTGGTGTGCTCGTGCGAGGCGTTCGAGAACGTGCCGCCCAAAGGCGCGGCGAAGCTCTTGCCATACCTCGCGCGTATCCCCGGAGGGCTCGACGCGGCGCTTTTGCCGTTTCGCTTCGACCGGCTGCGCAGGCTGCCGATGACCTACGGTCCGCTGAGCAAGCGACCGGTGCCGCGCGAGGTGATGGACCGCTGGTTTGGCCCGATCCGCGAACAGCGCGGGGTGCGGCGCGACCTGCGCAAGTACGTACTGAGCGCCCCACAGGGCCGGCGCGACCTGCTCGCCGCGATGGACGCGCTGGCGGCGTTCGACCGTCCCGCGCTGATCGCGTGGGCAAGCGAAGACCGGCTAATGCCCCCCGAGCACGGCCGCCGGCTCGCCGAACTGCTGCCACACGGCCGCCTCGCGGAGATCGCGGACTCCTACACCCTGATCCCAGAGGATCAGCCCGCCACGCTCACCACGCACATACGCGAGTTCCTCACCCAGGCACAAGCCCCGACCTGACCGAGATGGTCTACCGCTTGCGCCTTCTCGCCCGTATACATCGAGAACCTCAGAACCGCGGCTTGGCCTCGGCGAAGCGCTCGAGCCCGTCGTCGGGGATCGGCTCCCACGCGCATGCATAGGCGACATGGGCACGCCAGCTCGGCCACACGCCTGGGTCTTCGTCGAAGGCGCCCATGCGCACGCTCATCTGCGTGTGATCGTCGGGGTTGCGACTGTATAGGTGCGCTCCGCACTCGCGGCAGAAGCACTTCTCAAAGCCACCGTCAGGATGACGCCAGGCATTTATCAGCTCCTCGCCCTGCAGCAGCCGAAAGGTGCGCCCGTCGATCCGCGCCTGCGCCGAGCTGGCTGTGCCGGTTCGCCGCTGGCAGCGGGTGCAGTGACAGTAGCCGGCAGTCAACGGCGGCGCGGTGAGCTCGAAGCGCACACCACCGCACAGGCAGCCTCCGGTCAGCGAGGGATCGCTCACCGCACAAAGTGTGGCACGCGGGTCGCTGGCCGGACGATACGAGGTAGGCTCGCGCTCACTGTGGGCATCTCTCCGTACCTGCTGGATCTGCGCGAGCGGGTTGGCCACGATGCAGTCCTGTCACGAGCGAGAGCATCTCTAGCCACCGCTGGGCTGACCGTCGTCGGTGAGGATCTGGCCCGTCCCTGGGGCGGGTTCCTGCTGATCTCCCAGGCCGACGTCCGGGACTTCACCCATGCCTACTTCCCGGACACGGGCCTGCAGGACGCCCGCGAGCAGCTGGCGCTCAGCCCCAAGTTGCTCCTGGTCGCCCCAGGACAGCGGCTGTCCTGGCAGTACCACAACAGACGCAGCGAGATATGGCGTGTCGTCGAGGGGCCGGTCGGCATCAGCCGATCTCTCGATGACGAGGAGACGTCGATGCGCGGCTACGACGCAGGCGAGGTACTGCGCTTGGAGCTCGGCGAGCGCCACCGCCTGATCGGACTTGAGACCTGGGGAATCGTCGCTGAGATCTGGCAGCACACGGATGCGTCCTCACCGTCAGACGAGCTCGACATCGTGCGCATCCGCGACGACTACGACCGAACCTGACCTCACTGGCCAGAAGGCACTGATGCCGCACCTGCGGTCGCCGCGATGGATCGCCGACCACACGGCGATAATCGATAATGCGGGCGTGCCGCCCAGCGAGTGGACCATCCCCGAGCGTGTCCGTGGCTATCTCGACCGGGCTGACAGCTTCCCGCACCGCGCAGAGGGAGAGAGCATTCTGCTCGAACAAGTCCCCGACGACGTGCATCGCGTGCTCGACCTCGGGACGGGCGACGGCCGCTTGCTCGCGTTGCTGAAGCGCGATCGTCCCGAGATCGTTGGCGTCGGCCTTGACTTCTCCGGGGTCATGCTTGACGCGGCACGCAAGCGCTTCGTCGGCGATGAGCGCGTCGAGCTTGTCCAACACGACCTTTCAGAGCCGCTTCCGGAGCTGGGACGCTTCGACGCTGTCATCTCGTCATTCGCCATCCACCATCTCGAGCACGACCGCAAGCGCTCGCTCTACGACGAAGTCTTCGACCTGCTCGAGCCTGGCGGCGTGTTCGCGAACTTTGAGCACGTGGCGTCGGCAACCCACCGTCTGCACTTGGCGTTCTTTGAGGCGATCGGCGAGCCGATCGAGGACGAGGACCCGTCCGATCGTCTACTGGACGTGCAGACCCAGCTCGAATGGCTGCGCGCGCTCGGCTTCGACGACGTCGACTGTTATTGGAAGTGGCTGGAGATGGCGCTGCTGATCGGTGTCAGGTAGCGACCGAGGCCCGGGCCGCACCCATCTTCATTGCCGTGAGGATCCCGTTGTCGATGCCGTGCGCATTCTCGGTCAGTTCGCTGCGTAACGGATTGCCCGCTCGTCCGCCGGTTATAGGAGCGCCAAGACATTGCGCAGATCCTCGGTATCGATCACATGGGTCGCCACCGCCCGAGCATCCGGTGTTGCATTCAACGCGATCGACATGCCCACGCGGCGAAATAGTGGGACATCCGAGCGGGAGTCACCGATGGCGGCGACCTGGTTCATCGAGTACCCATGCTGTGCGCACCAGTCTTCGACGAAGCGCACCTTGTCGTGCTCGTCGAAGTAGCGGCTGACCGCGCCCGACAGGATTCCATCATCGGCCTGCATCTCGGTCCCGCTGGCTGCGGCGAAGCCGTGGCGCCGGCGCAGCATCTCGCCCGCGAAGCTCCAAGTGATCGTCCCCAACAGAAGGCTTACTCGGGCAGCGATGAGCTCTTGGAACGTCTCGGCCATCCCCTCGATCCACGGGCCGTCCATCAGCACACGCCACGCTTCGGCCACGCTCTGCCCCGTGAGCCATCCCGCAGAGGTGTCGGCCACAACGCTGTTGGAGATCTCGTGTGCTCGGAACGCGCGCTCGAGCTCTGTGATCTCGGAAGTCCGTCCAAGCCACCCTGCGAGCAGACGAGAGACTGTCGTACCAAGCAGCAGAGTTCCATCGAGGTCGAACACGACGACGGGATAGCGGTTCACCTCGATGTGCTCGCGTCCGAGCCCAGGCGCCAGGGCGGGTCGAGCCGGTTCTCACCAGCGTGGTAGATGAACACGCGGTGCCCGTCGGGGTCGAGCAGTATCGCCTCGCGCCACAGGTAGGGCTGATCGACCGGGTCGCACGCAAAGCAAAAGCCGGCTCGCTTCAGCTCATCCACGGCATGATTCACGTCGTCGACTTCGAAGTGAATGCTCGCGCTCGCCTCAGATGACTGCTGCTCGACACGATGCAATGAGAGGGTGGTATCACCCTCCGGCGCGACGAACCGTGCATAGTCGGGGTAGTCGGCAACGATCTGCGTGAGACCCAGGCGAGCATAGAAGCGGGCCGAGGCCTCGACATCGTCGACCGCGAGCGTGAGGTGGTTCAGACGCATCGAGGGCGACGATACATGCCCCTTGCGCGAAAGCGCTTCTCGTCATCGGCGCTCGCCACGGCCGGCGCACTTGAGATGATTCTGTCTGTGCTCCGGCTAACTGCGCCCTGGCTTGTGCTCGCTGTATCGGTGCTCCTCGTGACCGGGTGCGGGAAAAGCAACGTCGCTTCCGCCAGCAGCGCGACCGCGCCGATCACAAAGATGCCCGGTGGGTCCGCCTGCATCTCGCCCGCATTCCAATTCTCTACACCCCGACCGCCGCTCCCCAAGGAGCTCTCGACCCCGCTGGAAGCCACGATCCGCTCCAGCTTCGCCATCTTCCACAGGCCCGCGCTGTCGAGCGATGTGCCTCCGGGGCTGAACCCGGCAACCGGCGGACTGGGCCGCGAGCTCTACAAGGACTACGAGCTCTCGAGCTACTACCCCGCCTATGTCCGCCAACTGACCAGGCTCCCCGACGGTCGCCGCTATTTCGTGATCCCGGCCTTCGGACGGTTCGAAGCGGTGCCCCCGGCCCACTGTTTTCCGGCCGGGGAGCGACGCGAGCTGGTCGAACAGGAGCACCGCCGCTTGATCGAGCCGGTCTACTGCATCATCGCAGTAGACGGCGGCGGGAACGCACCCCTCCCCAGATGTGAACCCTTCGCTGCGATTGACGAAGGCCGCCCGGTGTTCCAGTCGGACGCCTTGACCAAGGAACCGACCGTCGAACTCGTGCCCGATGGCGTCGTCTCGGTGCGGATCGCCTATCGGGAAACGCCCGCGATCGTCGTCCCGGTCAGCGAAAACGCTTTCTTGTTCAGGCCACCGCCACCCACGCCTCGCGTTGAGGCTGAGCTGAAACGGCTGGAACCCGCGATCGTGTCGACGCACCTCACCACGGCCCAGCGTCGCCGCATCGCGTTGCAGTGGGACAAGACTGTGGATGAAACCGACCCGACGAGGATCGAATGGCTCGACAACGCCGGCGGGCTGGTGCGCGCCCTTAGCCCACCTACTGCTGGAAGCAACTCCGCGACCTCGGTCGGCAACCTCCGCGCCCCCCTCGAAGCAAGCACCACCCTCAAAGGATGAACGAAAAGACGCGGTTCCGGGCCGCTTGAGGAACCCGCTCCGTCCGGCCCGGAAGCCCTTCGGTTTGGGTGGCGCGGCCTCGCACCTCGGTGGCCTCGCTCTTTGCGGCTCGGTTCCGCGTCAAGCGCGAAGATAGATTCGGGCGGGTGTGATTTCAAGCCCCTGACCACATGGTTCCTGCACGTTGCGGAGAAAAGCGAGTTCCACAGCTCGGCCCCGAGGCCCTGCGCGGGGGCTCTGAGGATCGAGAAATCGGTGGGGGGCAAGACGCCAATTCGTTCGACAGATAGGTGATGGACAGGACGACTGAGCGCGAAGCCCCTGGGGGGCGGTTGACAGATGTAGCCAGGCTGCTCACGGCGGACGAGGTTGCCTCCCGGCTCGGCGTCCAGCCGTCGTGGGTCAACAAGGCTGCGCGGGCGGATCGCATACCGCACGTCTGCGTTGGCCGCTATCGGCGCTTCCGCTGGCTGGATATCGAAGCGTGGCTAGAGAATCAGCGGCGCGGCTCATGACCGCGCCGACGGCTCCCATAAGATGCCGCGTACAGATAGGGAGTGCCCCCGGGGCGGTAACCCCGAGGACACTCTGGAACGACGGTCGAGCGGCGCTGAAACGCCCTCGACCCCGGCATCAGGAAAAGAGGTCCCGATGCAAGCTCATAAGCACGCACAGGTCAGCGTCGCCCTGTCGGCGACATACAAGGGCAAGCCGCGATCGACCCCCGTTTGGGTCATGCGCTATCGCCTCCCGTCGGGGAAGGACTCCAAGGAGGTGCTCGGTCTCGCGTGGACGAAGAAGGGGCGTCCTGCGCATGGGCACCTGACGGAAGGCGAGGCCCTGTTGAAGGCGCGGGCGTTCGCCGCGGAACACTCCACGGACACGCCTGATGCTCGACGTTCGTTTCGCGCGGCGCTGGATTCCTTCCTGCGCTATTGCACCCAGGAGAAGGGGCTGCGCGGCTCCACGATGCACGAGTACAAGAAGATCGGCGAGCGCCTCGCAGCGCGTGCGTGGCGAGGCGAGCTGACGTGGGCCGACCGGCCGCTTGACACGTTCGCCGACGATGACCTGCTGGCTGTCCGCCAGGAGCTCGCGAAGGCCAAACGCAGCGCGGATACTGTGAACCACTACCGGCGCGTCGTGCGCGGCATCTTCGGGACGCACCGGAGCAGCCCCGCTCTCGCGTGGGCCTGGATGGGCCAGAAGGTCGAGAGCGAGGGCAAGCTGCAGTTCTACACGCCCGCGCAGGTACGAAAGCTCATCGCCGAGGCGTACTCGACGGCTGATGAGGCGATCTACACCCTCGCGACCGAGGCCGGCCCCAGGTTGAGCGAGATTCGCGGTTTGAAGGTCAGCAACGCCGACTTCAAGGTCGGCGTGCTGCGTTTCGAGGACGGCTTCACGACGAGCGGCGGGCACGCGGGCAACAAGGGCCGGCGAGTGCGGTCGGTCCCGATGACAGCCAACGTCCGTTCGGTGCTCGCCCCGTTCTGTGAGGGGAAGACCGGGAGCATGCTGGTCTTCGAGCACGACGCCAAACCCGGCGAGCCGATCTGCGGCACAGGGCTCTACCGCCGGTTCTTGAGCGCCGCGGAACGAGCCGGTCTGCCCAGGCTGCGTTTGCATGACCTGCGGCACACGTTCGGCACGCAGGCGATCCGCGCCTTCAAGATCCACGAGGTCCAGCGGATGATGGGCCACCGCCACATCACCACCACCGAACGCTACCTGCACTACGCCCCCGATCCCGACGCGGCGGCGAAGCTGACCGTGCTTTGGGGAGGCGCGGATAGCGACGAGGAGGCCAACGTGGTCCGGCTCCGCCGGGCCGCCTGACAGCGCCAAGGAGGGCGGGAGAGACGGGCGAGCCGCACGGCTTCGCCCCTCTTTTTGTGCGGTTCCCGCTCCGATTAAGGGGAGCCTATGGGGAGCCTTGGCCTCCTCGGGCGTCCTCGGTTCAGGCGCCTCGGACCGAAAACCTGCTGATTTCCAGCCTGTTTGCATAGAGGCGACGACCGGAATCGAACCGGTGTAGACGGCTTTGCAGGCCGCTGCGTAGCCACTCCGCCACGTCGCCAAACAGCCCCTAGCCTAGCGATCGGGAGACCGCCGGCTCACTCAAGCCCCTCCGGGGGTCCGATCGTGGCCGCCTCGGGGCCGAAGTCCTCGACATAGTGAGCATGAACCTCGCTCCACCTACCCATTTCCTTGCGAGCAGCGACTGAGGCCCATAGGCGAGCATCTCCCCCTCGAACGGGGGCGCCTGGCCTCCCGGGAAGGAGAAGCGCAACGGCGCCCCAGCGGCGCGCTCGCCCTCGATCGTGGTGGGAAACCAGTGGGTGAGGTGCTCGGACTCGGTGATGGCACGCCACACCTTCTCGGGCAGGTGGGACAGCATGCGCGTGAAGCGCACCACCCAGCGCCCGTCGTCGAGCCGTTCGAGAGATCCGTACATCAAGGCTCCTTATCGGGGTGGTTGCAGACTCCTTATCGAGGTGGTTGCAGTCGCTCATGGAGCCCAATCGGCAATCGGGGTCTCCAACGCCCGCTACCCACATCAAACGATAGGGCTGAAACCGTTGATTGTCGCGCGGGGAGCGATGAGTCCCACTGATTGACATCCCCACAGCCGGGTAGCTGGAGGCCACGCGATGATGGTGCACCCTTGCAATGGCCCAGGCGAAAGGGAGTCGACGCCGACCCCGATCCTCGAGCTAACGCTGGGGCGCGACCTTCACGCGCCCTCACTCGCGCGGGCGGCCGTGATCGAGCGCTGCGACGATTTCGAGCTCACGCCGTCACTGTGCCACACGCTCGTGCTGCTGGTCTCAGAGCTGGTGAGCAATGCCGTCCTGCACTCCAGCGGACCCGTTCACTCGCCGATCCTGCTCACGGCGGGCATCGCCCAGGACGCCATCCGCGTCACTGTCACCGACGCCGGCAAAGGGTTCACTCCCCACCCGCGCAGGCCCGACATGGCTCACGGGGGCTACGGGCTGTACATCGTTGAGAAGGCCACACGCAGATGGGGAGTCGATCGCGGGGCGGGTGCGACCACGGTGTGGTTTGAGCTTGCCAGGGTGGTGTGAGCCCGGGGCGCACACCACCTGACCACCACCGCGCCGAGTGATACAGGCAGTACGTGCACTGCCGAAGGCAGCCCCAAAATGACATCGTTTCGGCGTTGGCGGGGCGGGTACACAACGCACACACAGTCACACCGAGCGCAACTCCAGGAAAGCCGGTGAGCGATGAGCGCCGATCCACCTTATGAGCAACAGGAGACCGACATGGCGGCTGAGGAAGCCGCCGCGATCGGCGGTTTCGCCGGTGACGAGCAGCTCGATCCCGCGGAGCGTCCCGTCCAGGAGGCCGGGGGTGGCGAGTCGGAGGGCTTTGAGGAAACAGAGGCGGCGTTGATCGACCACGCATCCCACGGCGATCAGCTCCCAGCCCACACGATCCTCCACGATCAGGGCAGAAGCGAGGAGCGAAACCCAGAGCGAGAAGACGCCGAAGCCGACCACGAGGGCGGCGAGAACTAACCCGCGGTTGCCGCCAGCGGACCGGCCCCCTGCTCCTCCTCGCCGGTTGGCGCGGTGAGGCGCGCGGCGAGCGGGAGCCCCAGCAGCGCGACAGCCCCCATCGCCAGGAATGCGCCCAGCGGGTGGTGAACCAGCACCTGCACGAGCAGTGCCACCACCAGCCCCCCGAGATTGCCGGCCATCCACACGATCGCCCCGGCCGTACCCGCCGCCGAGCCCGCCAGACGCTCGGTGGCCGTGAGGATCACCGGCAGCGCCGGCAGCAGGAACAGGCCCATGATCACGATCACCCCCGCTTGCACGCCAAGCCACGGGACCACGCCCAGCGCCACGCAACCCACGCAGCCCACCACAATCGTGGCGCGCATGAAGCCGCGCTCCACACCCCTGCTCGCGACCATTGGTGGCAACACCGCACAGCCCACCACCCCGGCGATAACCATCCCAACGAGCAGCCCCCCGGCGGCTGTTTCCGAGACGCCTGCTGGTTGCAGCAGCGTCTGCAGCCATGTGGCGAGCGCCACGAATATGCCGAAGCCGACGAACACCAGCCCACACAGCGTGCGCATCGTGGGCATCGCCCACAGCGCACGCGCCGCGTTGCCCGCGATCGCTGCGTGCTCGGTGCTCTGATGGCCGGGGCGGCGCAGCGTGAGGGCAAGGGCGATCGCGGGCAGCACCCCCAGCACCGCCTCGACGACCAGCAACCGCTCGATGTGCCCGTCCCCACCGAGGGTGGGGCCGAGCAGCAGCGCCACGAGCATCCCCACAAAGCCGCCAGCGGAGCCCACCGAGATGCCCGCCGCGCGCTGTTCGCCCGGCAGATACTCCCCCGCGAGCTTGCTCACCGCGCTCAGCACAATCGGCTGCGCAACCGCAACCGTGACCTGCCCGGCCATCACCCACGCGAACGAGTCTCCACCCAGGCGAACCACCCCGCCCACGGCGACCAGCACGCCACCCGCTCCC
Organism: uncultured Solirubrobacterales bacterium; assembly: GCA_963849215.1. Classification (GTDB taxonomy): domain Bacteria; phylum Actinomycetota; class Thermoleophilia; order Solirubrobacterales; family Solirubrobacteraceae; genus Palsa-744. Next base: position 1,911,561 of record CAWKGR010000003.1, on the reverse strand, counting down.
AGCACGGGACGAAACCAGCGATCCAGGAGGATCCCAGCGGGGATCGCGAGCACCACGTACAGCAGCGGGAAGATCTCCGCCAGCCACCCCACCGCACCCACCGACACGCCGTAGTGGCGGGCCGTCTCAGTTGTGATCGCCGCGAACGTCAACCACAGCACCTGCGTCGCCGCGCACACCAAGCTGTAGGCGACGATCACCCGCCAACCGCTTGCTCGTCTCACCTGTGCACACCCCTGAAGATCATCTGTTTATCCAACGCTCGCGAGCGCCCGTGCGAGCGAGCGCTGCGTTTGTGGCCCGTGCAGTGTCGCCCGCACCGTTCCATCGCTGTCGATCACAAAAGTGGTTGGCAACCCGGTGAGGCCGTATTCGGCTCCCACCGTCCCTTCCCGGTCACGCATATTCGGGAATGTCCACCCGTAGCGCTTCACGAACGAGAGCGCTTTGGAGAGCGACGGATCGCTCCAGTTGACCCCCACCAGCGTCGCGCGGGCACCCAGGCCACGTGAGAACCGCTCCAGCGCCGACGCCTCAGTCGCACAAGGCCCACACCAGCTCGCCCAAAAGGTGACGAGCACAGGGCGACCGCTCAGCGCCGCCAATGTCACCGTCTCACCAGAGAGATGTTCGCGAGGCAGAGGCGGAGCTGGGCGCCCGTTGCGCCCACTGCTACCCGCGAGCCCCACAACCACGAACGCCACCAGAGCGCCCGCCGCGATCACGCAGATCAGTAGTGTGCGCAACGGTGCTCGCGAGCCGTTCATCGGTTCGCGAACTATACGGTCGAGTCGCCCCACGGAGCGACATCAAAGGCCGTCGGGAGCAGATCGACCCGCTCAGTGGCGGGTCGATCCGGGGAGGGAATGAGGGAGGAACGAATGCCCTCAGATGAGTGTTGCCCGAAGCAGCCGATGTCAAACACCGACGGACGCATGTAGTTGAAGGCCCATCCCGGTAGGCAGGCCCCTCAGTTCAAGCTATGGGCCCTCAATTCAAGCGAAGCAGCGACTCGACGTCGCTGCTTCGGACATCGTGCGCGCGCAGAGCGTTCTTGATCGTGTAGAGATGAGCGTCGGCTCGCGCCACGCACTCCCCGAGGCTCTCACCGGGCAGCCATTCCCCGATCCCCACCGACCACGTCACCTGTATATCCGCGACGCGTAGGCGATCCAGCACCGCGGTGGCGCCGTCGGGGGAAGTAGCGGGGAGCAGCAACACGAACTCGTCCCCCCCATGGCGCGCGAGGATGTCTCCGGTGCGCAAACGCTCACGCCACGCACGCCCGAGGTCGGCGAGCACACGATCCCCCACGACGTGCCCGCGCCGATCGTTGATCTGCTTGAAGCCGTCGAGATCAAGCAGAGCGAGCGTGAGCGGATTCCCGCTGCGCTGAGCGATCGCGTGCTCGCGATTGGCGACCGCGAGAAATCCATTGCGGTTGAGCAAGCCCGTGAGTGGGTCGGTGTCGGCCTGACGATGCAGGCTCTCGCTGAGATGGCCGAGCACGAGGCAAATCGACCAGATCGTCACTGTCACGATCATCCAGTAGATAGCCACATGCGGCAAACCACCAAAAAGGAGGCCCGCGCCGAAGCCGACGGAGATCAGCGCACCCTGGGCGATCACCGCGCGGCGCGAGAAGAAGTGAGCCGAGTAGATCGCGATCCAGGGGTAGGAGAAGGCCACGATCATCATGCCCCCGTGGGTGCTGGCGTGCGCGACCAGCACGCTTGTCACGACCGACCCGCCCCCCGCAAGCAGCTCGAAGCCAACCGTGGGTATACGCAGCGCGAACAGCCACACGCCGAGCGAGCTCGCGAATGCCAGCACCCCGGCCGCGCCGATCAGCGCGGTGGGCTGGGTGGAGCTGATCGGGAACGCCACCACCACAAGGCACACGAACGCCTTGAACATGAACAGAAGCGCCAGCGACCACGCGACCGGTGGCCTGCCCGCGAGGATCCGCAGTGCGAGCGAGGGCAGCGCACGCCCAACCGCAGCCTGAGCCTGAGGCATCTGAGGCATCGGGTTCTCGACGAGGCTCGCCCCTCCTAGGAGCGGCTGAGATGAGTTGAGTGGCATCGCTTGTGTATCTCTTCGGACCCGATCAACCAGCGCTTGAGCACACGGGGTGCCCGACAACAATCCTTGCCTGTGCGCGGTCTCGGCAGCGCGCTACCCTGAACGGCAGTGTCGCTGTTCAAATCACGCCCAGCGAGCATCGTCGACGCTGACGAGGCGCTGCCCGGCCGCGAGCAGCCGCTGGCGGTGGCTGAGCGTCACATCGTGCTGGGCACCCCGCTGCGGGTGGACGGGGATCAGATCCCAGAGACCGTGCAAACCACGGTGTTTGGGATGGGCTGCTTCTGGGGCGCTGAGCGGATCTTCTGGGAGGCCCCCGGCGTGTACACGACCGCTGTGGGCTATGCCGGCGGGCACACCCCGAACCCGACCTACGAGGAGGTCTGCAGCGGGCGCACCGGCCACGCCGAGGTGGTGCTCGTCGCCTTCGACACCGCGGGGACCAGCTTCGAGGCGCTGCTGAGACTGTTCTGGGAGGGACACGATCCCACGCAGGGCATGCGCCAGGGCAATGACGTGGGCAGCCAGTACCGCTCGATGATCCTGTGTGCCAACGAGTCACAACAACGCGCAGCCGAAGCCTCGCGAGACGCCTACCAGCAAGTGCTCTCGGCTAGCGCCCACGGCGAGATCACTACTGAAATCCTGATCGCCGACCCAACGCGCCCCTTCTATTACGCCGAGGACTACCACCAGCAGTACCTCGAGAAGAATCCCGGCGGCTACTGCGGGCTGGGCGGCACTGGGGTCACCTGTCCGATCGGCTTGAGCGTGCCTCTGTCGACGGCGGAGCACGAGCAGTAGCCAGTAACGTCGAACGCTCCCCGCGTCGGCTCCTGTGAGGTCGCGCGGTTCATCGCAGCGCTCAACCGCCATGCGAGACTCAAGCTGCGGGGCGATTTGAGCGTAGGCTGAGGCTGTGAACGCGGTCGTATGCCGAGAGCGATAAAAACCGCAAACTGCAGTGCTCCCACCTGGCACATTGACGTTAAACAACCGCGACCCCACCGAAGCGGGGTCGCGGTCCTTCTCACACATGTCCGGTGGGGCGCGCACAGAGGGAACGCGCCCCACCCGGACCGTGTTTATGCGGTGCTCCCCGCCGGCGCCGGAGTCCAGCTCGGGGCATGTGGCCCACCGAGGGTGGGCACGTCGGAGGGGTAGACCTCGTTGCCGTGGATAGCGTGATCGCCGATCTCCAGCTCCTCGTCGGAGAGCCGCAACGGGATGAAGACCCCGACGAGCTTCAGCAGGATGAACGTCATCACACCGCTGAATACGATAACCCACAGGCCCGCCTCGGCCTGCCATCGCAGCAGCGTCCAGCTGCCGTTTATGAGCAGACCGAATTTTCCGGGTAGGTTCGGATCGCCGCCCTTGCCGATGTACTCGACGACGTTCGGATCGGCCAGCAGCCCGACCAGCAGGCCACCGGTCAGCCCGGCGATTCCGTGCGTGTAGATCACCCCCAGCGTGTCGTCCACGTGCCGGAACACAGGGGCGCGGCTGAGGAAGCGGATCGACATCCACACGATCGTGGAGGCAACCACGCCGATGACGATCGCGCCGTAACCGTTGACGAAACCGGCTGCCGGCGTGATGCCAACCAGGCCGGTGATCATTCCGTTCACCGAGCCCAGCAGAGACGGCTTGTCGCGGAAGATGTAGTCCCACGCGATCCACACGAGCATCGCCACAGCGGTGCAGAGGTTCGTGTTGAGCACAGCCGCCGAGGCGTCGGCGCCCGCGTAGTAGGAGTCTCCACCGTTGAACCCGTTCCAGCCCAGCCACAGCAGACCGGCGCCCACCGCAACCATCAACAGGTTGTTGGGTGCGTCGACCTCGCGGTCTCGTTGCAATCGCGGCCCGATCACCGCTGCCGCCACGAAGCCTGAGATACCTGCCGCCAGGTGGATCACATAGCCACCGGAGTAGTCCAGCGCGCCGTGCGCGGCGAAGTAGCCGCCGCCCCAGATCAGGAACGCGTTGATCGTGTACACAAACGTGATCCACAGCAACACGAACGGGATCCACGCCTTGAAGCTGATCCGTCCGAGCACCGATCCAAGCATCAGAATCGGGGTGATCGCCGCGAACACGAACTGGAAGTACACGAGCGAGGCCTCGGGGAAGTGGAATTCAGGCCCTTCCTTGATCGACGGGATCAGTGCCTGGCCCTCCTCCGCGGTATGCCCCAGCACGCTCCCCGGTTCGCCCAAGAAGGTCCCAAAGAAGCCTTTGGTTCCGAACAGGCCTCCGCCGGCGTGCGCGACAGGGTTGTCGAAGCCCATCTTGAAGGCCCACAAACACCACGCCACCAGAACCAGGCAGAACGCCACGAACGTGAGCATCATGCTGTTGACCGACCAGCGCTTCTGCATGACCCCGCCGTACAGCACGGCGAGACCGGGGAGGCTCATCAGTCCGACGAACGTCGCCGAGGTCATCTGCCACGCGTTGTCGCCGGCATTGAGCCAGTGTGGATATGACAGCCAGGTCATGTGCCTCCGTTTCCTACCGTTGTTGGATATACCGAGCCGCCGTCCGCCCACGCGGTGGCGACACGCCTCTCTTTAGCTCGGCTTATGAAACCGGGAGCGCGGGGGCACGGCTAGGGACACGATGGCCAACACTTGGCCCCACCGTTTCGACATTTGTATAGATGACCCGGTTGAGGCAGGTCTCAGTCGAACGGGAAGCCCGCGCGGCGGCAGGATTGCCGGGAGCTCCGCGGCGAGGTGCCTGAAAGCGCCAGGTGTGGCGCACACCCGCCGGGCCTGCGCCCCGCAAGCGTGCTCGGTGGCCCCGCCCAGAGTGCTGGCGAAGTTCACTTCGATGCAGTCCTTACGTGCAGGCGCCCCGCTCGTCAGGGCAAACGCGCCCAGCCCAACCGCGACGAGCGCCACACACGCCAGCAGCGTCGCCACGATCCTCTTCTCGCGCCGCCCCCAGCGCAGGGGCTCGGACAGCCGTTTGGACTGGTCCTGCATGATCATGGGCCGTCAAGCCTACTTCGCGGACGGCGCTGACAGCGAATCCGCGTCCGCTACCGTGAGTCCGTGTCCGGCTCGCCGCCGGCACCGGGCGTGTCCTCCTCGGTGGCCTGGAAGGCCATCGAGGCCGAGTTGATGCAGTAGCGCTGCCCCGTAGGGCCTGGACCATCGTCGAACACGTGGCCGAGGTGACCGCCGCAGCGACCGCACACCACCTCCGTGCGCTTCATGAACAGACCGTTGTCGGGTCGCAGCTCGACCGTCTCGGCCACCGCCGGCTCGGTGAAGCTCGGCCAGCCGGTACCCGACTCGAACTTCGTATCGGAGCTGAACAGGTCGCTGCCACAACCGGCGCAGCGGTACATGCCCGATGCCTTGTTGTAAACGTACTCCCCAGTGAACGGCGCCTCGGTGCCTGAGCGACGCAGCACCTCGTACTGCTCGGGCGTCAGCTCCTCACGCCACTGCTGCTCGGACTTGGCCACTTCGGAATCGCCCATGTCTTGGTCTGTTCTAGCAGCCTCAAGCGGGTCACAGGTCGCTGCTATTGTGATCCTTACGTTCACGTCAACTTTCACAAACCGTCTCGGCGTAGGCGCCGATCACGAGCACTACAAGTGGTGGGCGCTGTCGTGCACCAGCCTTGGGATGCTGCTCGCGGCCACCAACTCAGGCACGCTGATAATCGCGCTGCCAAGCCTCGAGCGCTCGCTGCACACGAGCCTGCTGGCGCTCGTGTGGGTGATCCTCGCCTACCTGATCGCCGCCACCGTACTGGTGCTCACCGCCGGGAGACTCAGCGACCTGTTCGGGCGCAAGCGCGCCTACGTCGGCGGCTTTCTGCTATTCGCCTTCGCCTCGCTCGGCGCCGGCTTCTCCGGCGACGCCACCGTGCTGATCTGCTGGCGAGTGCTGCAGGGCATCGGTTCAGCCTTCCTGTTCGCCAACGCCGCAGCGCTAGTCACCGACGCCTTCCCCAAGCAGCAGCTCGGCTTGGCGATGGGCGCCAACACGATGGTCGCCGCGATCGGGCTGGTGCTCGGCCCGGTGCTCGGTGGGGCGCTGGTGGAGATCTCTTGGCACTGGGTGTTCTGGTTCAACGTGCCGCTCGCACTCGCCGGCGCGGCCTGGGGTGCGCTGATCTTGCGCGAGCTGGCCAAGCCCGACAAGGTACGCGGCTTCGACACCCTCGGCACAACCACGTTCGTCGTTGGGCTCACCGGGCTCGTGCTCGGCGTCTCCAAGGGCGGGCTGTCCGGGTGGGGCAACCCGATCGTGATCGGTGGATTGGCCTGCGCTGTCGTGCTGCTGCCACTGTGGGTGCTGATCGAGCGCCACACACGCGTGCCGATGCTGGACCTGTCGATTTTCAACAATCGCCTGTTCGCGGCCGCCTCCGCCGCCTCGTTTATCAATGGGCTCGCACGCTTCGCGCTGATGTTCCTGTTCGTGTTCTATTTCCAGGGCGCCCAGTCCAACAGCCCGATCGAAGCCGGCATCAGGCTGATCCCGCTCGCGCTCGGCATGCTCGTAGCCTCCCCCCTGGCGGGCATCTACGCCGACCGTCACGGCTCTCGCGCGCTTGCCTCACTCGGCATGCTCGTCAGCGCCGCCGGCCTGGCAGCGATGACGACCTTGCAGGTCCACACCCCCTACTGGCAGAGCGGGATCTGGCTTGCGCTCGTGGGTATTGGCTCGGGCATGTTCAACAGCCCCAACACCGCCGCCATGATGGGCACCGTGCCCGCTCAGCGTCGCGGCATCGCCGCGGGCGCGCGCACCCTCCTGCAGAACACCGGCGCGGTTCTGTCGATCGCGTTCGTGCTGGCGATTGTCACCTCAGCTGTACCCAAGGCCACCCTGTTCGCCGTCTTCTCAGGGGTCACTCGCGGCCTGTCCACGCGGGCGCTGGACCCGTTCATCGCCAACATGCACGCCGCCCTGTGGGTGCTCGTCGCTACTTCGGTACTCGGCGCGCTCGTCTGCCTCTTGCGGCCAACGCACGCGACCCTCGAGGCCGAAGACGAGGAGTTGCGCGGGCGCGAGCAACAGCGCATCCTCGAAGGACAGCCCAACCATGACCCACAGCCTGCGCTGCGTGCGGGAGCGCGCGCGTGAGCACCGCTGAGGCACCGCTGCGCATCGGCGACGTTGCCAAGCTCGCCGGCACCACCCCGCGCACGATCCGCTACTACGAGGAGCTCGGCCTGCTCCCCAATGCACCCGAACGCCCCTCAGGCGGCCATCGTCTTTACACCCCCGCGGAGGTGGAGCGTCTGCGCGAGGTCATACGCCTCAAGCAGCTGCTCGGTGTGACGCTTGACGAGCTCAAGGACCTGCTCACCGCTGAGGAGGCCCGCGCCGCTGTGCGCGCCCAGCTACGCCGTGACGACGTGCACCCCGAGCGCCGCCGTGAGCTGCTGGCCGAGGCCCTCGGTCACATCGATCGCCAGCTCGAGCTCGTCGAGCACCGCGCCTCGGAGCTGGCGAAGCTGCGCAAGGAGCTGTGCCAGACACGTTCTATCGTGCTCGGCAAGCTAAGCGACCTGGAACCCAACTTGGTGGAGGCTGGCTGATGGAGCGCAAGTGGTGGACCCTGATCGCCGTGTCGGTGGCGATCTTCATGCTGCTGCTCGACATAACGGTCGTCAACGTCGCGCTGCCCTCGATCCAGCGCGCGCTGCACTCCTCCTTCGCGGATCTGCAATGGGTGGTCAACGCCTACGCACTGACGCTCGCCGCTTTCCTGCTGACCGCCGGGGCAGTCTCAGACCTGATCGGGCGCCGGCGTGTGTTCGTCGCGGGCCTCGTCGTGTTCACGCTCTCCTCAGCCGTGTGCGGACTCTCCACCAGCCCGTTGATGCTCAACCTCGCCCGCGCCGTCCAGGGCACCGGTGGGGCGATGATGTACGCCACCTCGCTGGCGCTGCTCGCACAGGCGTTCCACGGGCGCGAGCGCGGCATCGCGTTCGGTGTGTTCGGCGCCGTCACAGGCGCCGCGGTTGCGATCGGACCTGTGATCGGCGGGATCATCACCAGCGGCATCGGCTGGGATTGGATCTTCTTCGTCAACGTCCCGATCGGGGTGGCGGCAGTGGTCCTCACCCTCACCCAGGTCACCGAGTCGCGCGACCCCAACGCAACTGGCGTGGACTGGGCGGGATTGGTGACCTTCTCAGGGGCGCTGTTCCTGTTCGGGTTCGCCCTGATCGAGGGCAACGAAGACGGCTGGGGCTCGACTCGGATCGTCAGCTTCATGATCGGCGCGACGGTGCTGCTGATCGCGTTTGTAATCGTCGAGCACCGACAGGCGCGGCCGATGCTCGACCTGACGCTCTTCCGCCGCCCCGCGTTCGCGGGGGCGAGCATCGTGGCGTTCACCCTCTCGGCCTCGATCTTTGCGATGTTCCTATACCTGACCCTCTACGTGCAAGACGTGCTCGGTTACGACGCGCTACAGGCCGGCCTGCGCTTCCTGCCGATCACGCTGCTCTCGTTCATAGTCGCCCCGATCGCGGGCCGCCTCAGCGTGCGCGTGCCGGTACGGCTGTTGCTTGGCGGGGGCCTGGTGCTGGTGAGCGGCGGGCTGCTCGCCATGACGGCCGTCAGCCCGAGCTCAAGCTGGACCGTGCTGATCCCCGGCTTCATACTCGGCGGCGCGGGCATCGGCATGATCAACCCACCGCTCGCATCCACCGCGATCGGTGTGGTGCACTACTCCCGCAGCGGGATGGCCTCCGGCATCAACAGCACCTTCCGCCAGGTCGGCATCGCCACTGGGATCGCCGGCCTCGGCGCGATCTTCGAGCATGAGGTCACGCGCAACACGGCGTCCAGCCTCGCCGCCAGCGGGCAGGAACACGCGGTGCGGGCTGCCGCCCATGGGCATCTCTCAACACTGCTGGTATCCGGTGAAGTGAGCAAGCTCTTCCACGCCCTCTCCCCCGCCGCCCATACGGCGCTCGAGCACTCCTACCGCGTGGGGTTCGTCGAAAGCTTCGACACCATTCTGTTGATTGCCGCAATCATCGCCCTGGTGGGCTCGGGGTTCGCGTTCGCACTCGTACGCAGCCGCGACTTCGTCGCCTCAAGCGCGCCGGTGAGCCCAGAACAACAACCAGCGGCGGAGCAAACCACCCATTCAGCTCGTGAGCCGCTCGTAGCCGGGGCAGGTGAGAACCGGTAGCCGCGGATAGCGTGGATAGGCCGGATCGTCGCGCGATCGGGTGCACAGTGAAAACACCGAGCCGCGCGTATTGGGCACCCGTTGCTGGTGGGCACACGTATCGCACAGTCCAGTACTGGGGCCACGCGAAATGGGTCGGGAGCGCTCCTCACCGCACACACGGCAAGCGTAGTGATTACCTGCTGTGTCAGCAGCCCTACCCGCTGTGTACTCCCGCATGTGGGCACGCGGGAGCGTGCTTGCTCATCAGCCGCGAACAGAAGGGCCAAAGCCCCGTCAGGCAACACGCACTACCAGATGCAATAATCGTTGACTAAGCAACTATGACTACCTTCTACCGACTGCTCGGATTCCTTCGCCCCTACAAGCGGGGCTTGGCCATCTCCTGGATCCTCGCCAGCGTCGCGATGGTGATGACGGTGCTGCTCCCAGGCCTCACGGGAGCCGCCGTGGAAGCCATCAACCAGGGCGCCCGCCACGCCCAGCACCACCAGTCGGAGCTCGTCGAAAAAGATCGCGAAACGCTGCTGCTGATCGCACTGGGGATTCTCGCCGCCGCGCTCGTGCGCTGGGGCCTCACCTATTGGCGACGCATGATCGCCGGACGGGTGTCGCTCGGTATCGAGTACGACCTGCGCGACCGCCTCTACGCTCACATGCAGCGCTTGGAGCTGGGCTTCTTTGACCGACAGCAGACCGGCCAGCTGATGTCGCGCGCAACCGTTGATCTCGCGGCGGTGCGTTTCTTCCTTGGCTACGGGCTCGTCTTCATCCTGCAGTTCGTGCTCACGATCCTGCTGGCAGGTATGGCGATGATCGTGATCAATCCCACGCTCGGGCTGATCGCGCTAGCTCCCGTGCCGTTTGTGGTCGTGATCTCAAACCGCTACGGCCGCCGCGCGCGACCGGCAATCCAAGAGGTGCAGCAGCGCATCGGCGAGTTGACCGCCGACGCCGAGGAGAACATCTCCGGCGTGCGCGTTGTGAAGTCCTTCGCACGCGAGCCGCGCCAGCTACAGCGCTTCGCTTGGAGCACCACCCGGGTGTTCGAGCAGTCGATGGTCGCCACGCGCCAGGAGGCCCGCTACAACCCGATGATCGGCTTCCTGCCACAGCTCGGCCTCACCGCCATCCTGCTGATCGGCGGCGAGCGGGTAATCCATACAAGCCTCACCCTCGGCCAGTTCAGCGCGTTCTATTTCTACCTCAACATGCTGGTGGGTCCCACCCGCTCTCTGGGGATGACGCTAAACCTCGCCCAGCGCGCCACAGCCTCAGGCGCGCGCATCTTCCAGCTGCTGGACCGCGAGCCACGCATGACCGAGCCCCCCGGAGCGCCAGATCTGCCGGCTGGCAGCGGCCACGTGCAGCTGCGCAAAGTGACGCTGCGCTACGACACCGGCCACGAGCTGGTGGCCCCAACGCTCGCTGCGGACGGCCAGACGGAGATCGCGCCCACGAGCGCCTCCCCCACGCGCCCGATGGCCGCAGGCGTCATCGTGAACACCAACGGTCATCGCGAGGAGGAGATCGCACAGAGCAACGGCCATCGCGGCACAGGACTCTCCGAAGACACCGGACTCTCGCGGGCGGTGTTGAGCGACGTGGACCTTAACGTCCCCGCCGGTCGCACTGTCGCGCTGGTGGGCGCGACCGGCTCGGGCAAGACGAGCCTCGTGTCGCTCATCTCGCGTCTGTATGACGTGAGCGAAGGCGAGGTGCTGCTCGATGGGGTCGACGTGCGCAGTGTAAACGTACGCTCGCTGCGCCAAGCAATCGCGGTGGTCAGCGATGACCCGTTCCTGTTCTCGGCGTCGGTGGCTGAGAACATCGCGTACGCTCGCCCAGATGCTCCGCAGGAGGAGATCGAACTGGCGGCGATCCGTGCGCAGGCGCACGAGTTCGTGGAGCGTCTGCCTCAGGGATATGAGACCCGTGTGGGCGAGCGTGGGCTGACGCTCTCCGGGGGACAGCGCCAACGATTGGCGATCGCGCGCGCCCTGCTGGCCAACCCACGCGTGCTGATCCTCGACGACGCGACCTCCTCCGTGGACGCCACCACCGAGCAGTCGATCAAGCTCGCGCTGGCGGAGGCGATGGCGGGACGCACGACGTTCGTGATCGCCCACCGCCTCTCGACCATCGCTCTGGCCGATCAGATCGCTGTCCTCGACCATGGGAAAGTGGCGGCCTACGGCAACCATCGCGAGCTGCTCGATGTCTCGCCGCTGTACCGCGAAATCGTGGAGAAGGGACTGCCTGAGAGTGTGTTCATGACCAAGGACACGTGTGAGCGGGAGGTCAGCAGCCTGTGAGCGCCCTCCCGTATAAACCTCCACACCCCTATAAACCTCCGCACCCCCATACACCTCCCATCTGGGAGGTGTACCTGTGAGCGCCCACGGAAGAGGCTTCGGTGGACGGGGGCCGATGGGCAGCCAGTGGACCGGCGAGCGAGCTGCCAAAGGCACCCGCGCCCGCAATCTGCGCGGGCTGATCGCGCTGGTGGGGCCCTACCGCGTGCGCGCCACGCTGACGCTCCTCGCACTGCTCGTCGGCACGCTCGCATCCCTCGCCCCCCCACTGCTGGCCAAGCAGGCAATCGACGAGGGCATCAACAAGCACGACACGTCAAGGCTGGTACTCGTAGTGGCGCTGTTCCTCGCGGCCGCACTAGTCGTGTGGCTCACGACATACGCGCAAACCTATCTGGTCGGCTGGGTCGGCCAGCGCGCGCTGGCCGACCTTCGAATACGCATATTCACGCACCTGCAGAGCCTCCCCATCGGCTTCTATGAGAGTCGCCCGGCAGGCGTGCTGATCTCGCGCATCACGAACGACGTGGAGGCGCTCGACAGCCTCGTCACCGACTCGGTCGTGACGCTGTTCCAATCCGGTTTGACGCTCGTGGGGGCGATCGGGGTGCTGCTGTACCTCGACGTGAAGCTGGCGCTGCTGACGTTCTGCATCATCCCGTTCGTCGCGATTGGGAGCATCTGGTTTCGGATCGTCTCGGCCGGCGCCTTCCGACGCACCCGCGAGACGATTGGCTCGATCACCGCCTACCTGCAAGAGACGCTGTCCGGGATCAGGGTGGTGCGCACGTTCGGCCAAGAGCCCCGCCACCAGGCGCAGTTCGCCGCACTCAACGAGGACAACCGCGAGGCCAACATGCGCACCGTGCGCCTCAACGCCAACTACTTCCCAGCCGTGGAAATGCTGTCGGGGATCGCGATGGCGATGATCGTGCTCTACGGTGGATACCAGGCCATCGACGGGCACATCACCACCGGCACCGTGGTGGCTTTCGTGCTGACGCTGTCGTTCCTATTCGAACCCATTCAGCAGCTCTCTCAGCTTTATGCCACCTACCAGTCTGGGATGGCGGCCCTGGAGAAGATCTTCCAGCTGCTGGACGTCAAGCCGGACCTGACCGACCGACCAGACGCGGTCGAGCTTGATCGTGTCAGGGGCGAGGTCAACTTCGAGAATGTGTCCTTCGCCTACCGTCGCCACGGGCGCGGCGGACAGGGCGCGAGCGTCGCCGACGGCCAAGCAGCAGGTCCCGCCGACTCCGACGGTCTCACGACACGCATCGCCGACCCAGACGGCGTCGGTGCGACACCGACCAGCGGCGAGATCGGCCCCCTCACCGAGGTCCTCGCGCTCGAAGGGATCAACCTGCACATCCCCCCCGGCCAGACAGTCGCTTTGGTGGGAGCCACCGGCGCGGGCAAGTCGACCTTCGCGAAGCTCGCCGCCCGCTTCTACGACCCCACAGACGGACGTGTGCTGATGGACGGGCACGACCTGCGCGATGTCGCGAGCGGCTCGCTGCGCTCGCAGATGGGGATCGTCCCTCAGGAGGCATTCCTGTTCTCCGGCACGATTCACGACAACATCGCATTTGGCAAGCCCGATGCGACCGACGAGCAGATCGAGACGGCGGCTCGAGCGGTGGGTGCCGACACGTTCATCTCCGAGCTGGAGCATGGCTATGACACCGAAGTGGGCGAGCGCGGCGCCCAGCTGTCGGCCGGCCAGCGTCAGCTGATCGCGTTCGCGCGCGCGCTGATCGCCAACCCACGGGTGCTTATCCTCGACGAGGCGACCTCAAACGTCGATCTGCATACCGAGGGGCGCATCGAGGACGGCTTGCGCCGCCTGCTCGCGGGGCGCACCTCGATCGTCATCGCCCACCGCCTTTCGACGATCCGCCAGGCTGGGCGCATCGTGGTGCTCGAGCACGGGAAAATCGTGGAGGAGGGCACCCACGACGAGCTGATCGCAGCCGAGGGCCGCTACTACGATCTGTATCGGGACTGGGCTCTGCACGCAGTGGCGTAACCCACAGTTTGGCTATCCTTGCGAGCGACACACTGCGATCCGGGATAGTCCAATTGGCAGTGACGCCCGGTTCTGGTCCGGGAGATTGGGGTTCGAGTCCCTGTCCCGGAGTATCTAAAGACCCCATGTTCATGGGGTCTTTAGCGTTTACGGGACAACTCGTGCCAGGATTCGCGCCGGTCAGTTCGATCGCAGCCTGGGCGAGTGCCCCGAAGCGCGGTCATTGAGGACCTCGTGCTCACTCGCTGGCGCACCCGAATATCTACGAGCCGACAACGGCCCCCAGATGATCGCATGGGCCCTACGCGCGACTACTGCCGACTCGCCGGCACCAAGACCGCCTACATCGGGCCCGGCTCACCCTGGGAGAACCCGTTCGTCGAGTCGTTCAACGGCCGGTTGCGAGACGAGCTGCTGAACATCGAGGAGTTCGGATCGCTTACCGGGGCGAAGCTCATCATCGAGGACTGGCGAATCGAGTACAACACCTACCGGCCACACTCAGCCCTGAACGGACTCGCACCCACCGAATACACAAACACCGTTACCGATAACAAACAACCAGAACGCGCATAAACCCTGGACCACCTACAGGGTCTCCGTCAACACCGCATCGACTTCGACAAGCACCGCCTGGCTCTCAATCGGAGCAGTGGAGCGTAACCCGATCATCGGACGGCGCGGCGACCGGACCCTGGCTCTGGACGCTTGATCCAGAAATGGCCTGACACGCAGCTGAGCAAAAGCGTTCCTCACCTGCGTATCCGCATCGATCTCTACCAACGACTGGTTGGTTAGTTAAGTAGAGCTGAAAACGGTTTTCCGCCCTGCATCCAGTACAGTGTGCTACCCGCAAGCGCCAGCGAGTCGCCTTCGATTTCATGCCCGGATGCGAGAAGCTGGCTCCCCAACTTATCCACCGCATGAACCTGAAATTCCGCCGGAACGCCGGTTTGCACAATCCACGCGACCGCACCATCGTTCTTTACTACCATGGATACGACCGGACCAACACCGACGTATCCGACCTTGAGCGTCGCTGGAGTGCCAGTTGGCACTCTCCGCACTATACGACCAGTGCGCAGATCGCGCACGACCACTTGTGACCGGTTACTACAGCATGGTATAACTGCAGATTCTTCATATGCAATCACTGTGCCGCCTAGCGTCTCATGTTCCAGGCCGCCGCCGCCGCTAGGCGAATACTCCGCTCGTCGCCCGAGCAAAAAAGTACGACCCGACCCATAGGCACACCCGTAGATCCCTAGATCTCCGTTTGGCGTCGGAGACGCTTCATACACCTGAGCCTGCGCATCAGCAGCGATCAGATGCGTACGGTGAGGCACGCAAGCGGCGGACGCATGTCTAACTGGTCTTGCAGCGCCAACCGCCGCAGAGGCCAAGACGGCAACCAACACCGACATGATAGCTATCGCAGCATATCTCATGCTCCTAAGACTACCCATATTCTCGAAAGTTGCGGCAAAATTAGACATTTGTTTGATCCCATACTTATTTGACGTACCCCGTCAGAGGGCTCACAAGCAGCAGGCAACGGCTGCCATATGCCGCGCGGTAGCTTGCTTTAGACCCAGGATCATCTCTCCATTCAACCGAAAGGGTCCTCGTAGGACTTTGCCCAGGTCACGTGATCAATCCATATGGACAGAGCCAAAGTCCCGCAGCGTCACCGTCCTATTCAAATCCACGTACCGCCACTGGGACCAAACTATAAAATTCCATTTTACCGTCGCCTAGCTGCCCTCGAAAATCTCCACCCCAACAGTCAATGCCACCTCCAGAGCGCAAGGCACACGCATCCCAGTCAGTAGCACTAATAACAGTAGCATCGCTGATACCGTAAACCGGTGTTGGTGACGGGCTATCGGCTTCACTCCCGTTACCTCGCTCACCACCTTCGCCGGAACCCCAGCAGTCAACGTACCCACTCACAAACAGAGCACAATTATCCGTGCCTCCGGCCGCGAGTTCGATAGGACCGCTGATTTTTTCTACCGAAACGAGAGTCAGGCTACAAGGCTTTTCACGCCATTCTTCACAAAGGTCCGGGCTAGCTTCCGGAGCCATACCACTGGTGTAGTCGCCACCGCGTGCCGCCGGGATGCTTGCCGCGCTCATCACATACCTATTGACCGTGAGCACCGCAAAGCGGCCACCGACTTCGTCACACAGTCGTCACACAGCGATTAGACGCTTGTGCATCTGGTCTGCAACGGTGCCTTTGAGCGCCGCGAGCATCGCGATGGCTGAGGCGACGGGTCTGGAGTGGGACCGCCGGAACGGGTCGGGTTGACCGCGTAAAGGTCGTCGATTGCAGACGGAAAGCTGCGGGAGGCGCGAGCCGTAGACAAATTGCTTGGCCGCTTTCGCGTTCTCACGGTCATTAAGAGAGAGGGGCGAATCGTTCCCTTGTGATCCGCGAGTCGTGAAAGGAGGTGTCAGGGCGATGATCGAGTTGACCGTCAAGCTCACCGACGAGCAGCTCGCCGAGATCGCTCAACGCGCCGCCGCGCTGGTCTCGGCCGCGCCGGCAGCGTCCCCCTGGTTGAACGTGACCGACGCGGCCGAGCGGCTCCGCTGCGGCAAGGACCGCATCTATGACCTCATCGCGCTCGGCAAGCTCCACCCCCGCCGCGACGGACGGCGCGTCCTGCTGCACCGCGACGACCTCGACGCCTACGTCGAAGGGCGAACCGGATGAGGTCTGTTCGGTGTCTACTCGGACGGGTGCTCTTGCGCGTCTACCGCGTCGGCGAGCTGGTGGAGGTCTGCGTCGAGTGCGTGGAGGAATCGCTGGACTGTCAGCCATTGGATGCCGCGTCGTCCTCTCTCGATACGCGAGATGTAGGTCGGGTCCATTTGCAGGCGCGCGGCCATCTCCTCTTGGGTGAGCCCAGCCTGGTCCCGAAGGATGCGCAGCGCGCGGCCGAGTACTGCCAGCTCGATGTCTCGTTTGGACTCATCCACAGTCTTGGTATTCCGGGTCAGGTTGTGGTAGTTTCCGTCCACCGCAAAATAGTGGCGCCCGCGATGAGAGGCTCATCCGGGCGCCTGGCACCGAGAGCGCTAACTCCCGGCACGCCAGCCAAGCTACCAGTAGGACGCTTGGCTCTCCTGCCAGAGCATCACTCCCGGAGCCTCCGAGAACCAAGGAGGAACCATGAGCACGAACATACAAGGTGTCCTGTCCTCGCTGTTGGCCGAGGACCGGCCGTGGACCATCGAGGAGTTGGTCCGCGAGAAGGGCAACCGGATGGACGTCGTGGACGCCATCGCCGAACTGGACGCGCTGGGGCTCGTCACTCGGATCAACAAGAAGGTGGTCTGCGCGTCCCGTGCCGCGATCCACGCCGACCGCCTCGACGTTTGATGATCCGTCTCTCTTGGCTTGAGCGTCGCTCCTTCGGGGGCGGCGCTCACCCGCCTCTATGGAGTGAGAGCGATGCCTGCTCGGCTTGAGAAGACGCGGACACCGGGCGTCTTCAAGCGCGGCAGCCGCTACGTGTTCAGCTACCGCGTGGACGGGAAGCAGCGCTGGGAGTCCTGCCGCACTCTCGACGAGGCACGCAGAGCGAAGGCCGCGCGCGCCACAGACATCGAGCGTGGCGAGTTCGAGCAGCACTCCCGGATCACGCTGCACGAGTACGCGCGAGAGTGGATCGAGCGCTACCAAGGGCGCGGGCGGCGTGGGTTTCGCGAGGGCACCCGTGACGACTACCGAAGGCAGATCGAGCAATACATCTGCCGGTACTTCCCGGCGCGATTGCGTCTCACGGAGGTCACGCCGTCGAAGATCGCGGGGTTCGTCTCGTGGCTCTGCGACGAGCAGGCACAGAAGCGAATGCTCTCGGATTCGACCGTGCGCAACATCATGGCGCCGCTGAGGGCCTGCCTGACGACTGGCGTCCGCGAGGGCTTGATCCGCTCGAACCCTGCGCGCGATGTTGACCTTCCGCGCCGGCCGACCGTTGAGGACATGGAAGAGGACGAAGCGAAGGCGATGAGCCGCGACGAGTTGGCGGAGATCCTCGCGCTCGTCCCTGACCAGTGGCACCTGCTCTTCTGGTTCCTGGCCGCGACGGGCGTCCGTATCAGCGAGGCCATCGCGCTCCAGTGGCGGCACCTGGCGCCCGATGCGCCTGTTCCCCACGTCAAGGTCCGTCGTGCGCTTGTGAAGGGGCGTATGGGACCGCCAAAGAGCCGCTACGGCCGTCGTGAGATCCCGCTCGACCCGTTGCTGGCCACCGCGCTCAGCGAGCACCGTGCGACTACGGAGTGGCCGGGCGACGAGGACCCGATATTCCCCGCTGCCAACGGATCGCCGCTCATGCCGAACAACGTCTTCCGGCGAGTGCTCCAACCCGCTCGGGATGCCGCAGACCTTCCTTGGGTCGGCTTCCACGCTTTCCGACACACCTGTGCCTCGATCCTGTTCGCGGAAGGCCGGAACGCGGTCCAGGTCCAGCGCTGGCTCGGCCATCACTCAGCCGCGTTCACGCTCGCGACCTATGTCCACCTGCTCGACGGCGATATCGGTGAGCCGCTGGCAATCCTTCAGGAAGGCGGCCACAATGCCGAATTGGCTGGATAGCTTCCGTAGAAGGCGTTACGCTCTGAGTAGCGATGACCTTGCAGATCGAACATGTTGACGTTCAGGTGCTTCTCGATGAAGAGGAGAGGGATCGCCGCGCCGATGAGGAGGCGTTGCGCTCTGGACGTAAGACGCCTGAGCAGCTTAAGCGCGAAAACGAGGTCTTTGCGCTTCCGGCAGATCGCATTCGGCTCAACCTCGATTCAGCGCACTCTCTTTCCTGAACGACGATCCCAGAGCCGCCAACGTGGCTGAGGAGCAGCAGGGCGAGGCTGAGCTGCCTCCGCTGAAGATCGACGAAACCGAGCGCATCCTCGCCCGGCTGGAGCAAGTCGTCCGCGACCGGCGAGTCGTCCTGGTCGGCGGCCAGGCGGTCGCCATTTGGGCATCTAAGTGCTCTGGCTCGGAAGTTCGCCGACGTATTTGTGGGTCAGGCGGCTTGGAGGGTCGGCTGGTCGAGTCGCTTGGCGACGCGGTCGAGGTCTTGGCGGGTGAACTTCCACTGAAATGGGGCGGCGATCTCCTCGTAGCGGCGAGCGAACGCGAGTAGCTGCGCTTCGAGCGTGTCGATGTCGGGGAAGTCGTTGGGGGTGAGAACCTTGCGTTGCACGATCGAGAAGTAGATCTCGGCTTGGTTGAGCCAGCTAGCGTGGACGGGGGTGTGAACGAGGATCAGGTTCTTGTATCTGCCTTGGAGGCGTTTGATCGATGCCTGGCCGCGGTGCGCTGAGCCGTTGTCGACGATCACGAACACGCGTCGGGCCTTGCTGTAGGGCTCAACGGTCATGAACTGCGCGACGAGCTTGTCGAACGGGACGATCCCGTCCTTCTTGTCGCAGCGGTCGAACAGTCTGGCGCGGCGTGCGTCCCAGGCAGCGAAGTAGCACAGGGCGCCGCCGCGTTCGTATTCGTGCTCGACGCGCTGGCCGCGCTTGATGTGGGCCGCGGCGGGCAGCGTGGCGTGCTTGCGGTGCCGCGCTTGGATCGATGGCTTCTCATCGCAGCAGACGACGTAGTCGCCGGGATGCAACAGCTCGCCTTCCCAGCGGCCGGAGTAGAGATCGAGGATGCGGCCGGCCTTGGCGGTGAACTCGGGGTCACGCGGGAAGATCCAGGAACGGTACTGCCACGGCTTGATCGCGTCCTCTGATAGCCAGCGCCAGACCGTCACGCCGGAGATCTGCTCGCAGATCCCGCGAGCGACAGCCTCGCGCGCGAGCTCTGGGGATGACCAGCGCGACAGCGGCACCTCGCTGTCTGAGGGCCGCTCGCACGCCAGGCGGATCACCTCAGCGCGGACCTGAGGGGGGAAAAGCCGGCGGTCTGCCGCGCCGGGGCCGGTCCTCCAGGCCGGCCAGGCGCTGCTCGAAGAATCGCTTGCGCCACTGCGAAACCACGTCGCGTCCGCAACGCAAACGGACGGCGATCTGATCGTTACGCAGCCCATCTGCGGCCATCAGCACCATCTGCGCCCTCATCACCTGCCAATACGGCAACGTATACGAACGCGCCAGCGACTCCAACACCGCGCGCTCCTCACCAGACAACTCGATCCGATACGGGCTATGTCTCGGCATCAGCGTCCCTTCACGAGAAGACAGGATGCCAGACACGCTACGGCCGCGATCAGACGCTAATACGTAGCCTTACTTACGAAATCGAGCACTAAGCTCGAAGATCGGATCGCGGACGCTCTTATCGACTCGGTAGCGAGTCGAGATATCGACCTTCTCGGCAACGCCTCGGACCTCCGACAATCCGCCACGCTACTCGATGCACGTGTTCGCGTCGCCACGTTCGAGGACCGAACTCCGCTCACAGGCGTCGCCATCTTCCTCGACACCGAAGGCCATGAGCGCCGCCTGGACGTCATGGCGAGCGTCTACGGGCTGAATTCCGAAGACATCAGACAGACAGCCATCGAGGCAGAGCTGCTCGTGGACGGGGACCGGCAGGTCAAAGTCTGGGTCATGCACCCAGAGCGCTGCATGGAGAGCCGCGTCCACAACAGCGTTCTCGCAAACAAGCAAACCGACCTTGCCTGGCGCCAGCTCCGAGCCTCCATCCTCTGCGCCCGTGCGTTCAGCCAGCTACTGCTCGACGAACGCGGCGAGGCGGCCGTCCGCGACGTGCTGAAGCTCAACGAGCGCATCTTCCGCTTCGCACAAGAAGACCGATGCT
Source organism: uncultured Solirubrobacterales bacterium (assembly GCA_963849215.1). Taxonomy (GTDB): domain Bacteria; phylum Actinomycetota; class Thermoleophilia; order Solirubrobacterales; family Solirubrobacteraceae; genus Palsa-744. The sequence goes on along the minus strand of CAWKGR010000003.1, from coordinate 1,891,157 downwards.
CGAAGCTCACATCCGACCGTGGCATCGAGCCCTTCGACGCGGTGCTTGACGACGAACGTCTGCCCGAGAAGTTCAGGACTGTCCGGCTATCGCAGATGCGAGAGCGGATTCGATCCTTGCGCGAAGGCTAACCCATAAGACCGCTGGTGACGCCTGAAGCTGTGCGGCGCAAGGAGACTAGAACTCTTCCGCGAAAGAACTATGACGGAGCCAACCGATCTCAAGTCGAACCACTCTGCACGGCTTCCCGGCGGGCGGATGTCGCTTGACGAAGCGGAATAATCGCCGGTCGGCAGAAACCAGCTAGAACTTCTCGAACCCAGGGTCTTGCCACCACAGCGCGAAGCGCGACCGCAGGACATCGGATTCGGCGGCGCCCATTCTAACGATGCGGAATAGTCGATCGTGGATGGCGCCAGCCGACGTGCCGACGGACACTCCTCCGCCCTCCCACAGAAAGAATCGGTCGTGGAACGGGGGCAACCCGTCGCGCCCCTGGCCTACGGAGCCAACGAAATCTTCCGGTGACGGAGGCACGGCTGCGCCGATCAATACACGGGGAGGAGGGTTGCCTAGATCGGATACAAGTCCCCAGTCTCGAAGGTAGGCGTCTACGACGAGAAGTTCGCCGGGGGCGCGCTCCAGGATCGCCCTAAGCGCATCGCGCCCTTCGTCTAGGTCCTCAAACACCCTATTTGCAGTGCCCTCGCGTCTCATTGTTGCGTACTGACTCCGAACTCGCTCAACTGCGCCGAGCAGCTCAACGACATCCTGCGCCTCTCGCGTGTCGCCCGTTGTCACGGGCGGTTGCTCGGCACCGTCAACGACCAACGTGAAGGAGATTGACTTAACGATATTGAATGATCGCCACTCATCGAGCAATGTCCCGTCCCTATGAGTCAGTCGAACAAGCCGTTTCATTCTGCGACCAAGGGTTGGGAGGGCCACGCCGATTTCTAGACGGCCTTCGACTGGAGGGGGACCGTAAAGAGCCTGCTCAGCGGCTCGTATGTCCACGTCCTCAAGTCGCAGATGCTCCGCGAATACGAGCTCATCGTCGGCTTGCTCCTCGACCTCGATCTCCAAATCGGCCAACTCGGTACGGTCAGGCTCTACCCCAATCTCCACGGTGTAGAGGTCTTGCTCGGGAACCAGCTTCTGACTGACCAGCCATGCCCGACGGTCAAACCGACCAAGCAGGAGGCCGGAGGGCGGCTCTCCGTTCTTATCCCATTATCGCGTAAACCACTAGTTTATTACGCATTCCAGGTTGACTTGCAGTTCTTCGTGTGCGGCAACCGTCACATTCTTTTCGCCGCACGGAGCCTGTCCCTGAAGCCATGCAATAGTCACCCTATACGGGCCTGGAGTGACAGTAGCCGTGACCTTACCTTTCGTGGTTTGCTGTTCAGTAACGAGCTGACTATTACCATTGAAAATGGCAATCTCGCCGTTGAGTGAGCGTTCTTTCGGCCTCGCTTTTGGAAGCGGTGAAAAATTACTGACAAAGTGAACTACCAACGCTGTAGAATCCGTCCGCTTCTTAGGGCATCGATTCTGGTGTTTTTGATGGACTCCACAGTGTTTTCTGGGCATCCCGTGGGCACTAGCAGACGCAGGCCCCGAGATAGATCCTAGTAGCAGCAGGACTATAGGAATAACGTACTTCATTTGAGCATTTCTCCTAGAGTTTCCATCTGTGATGTCTTGTTACTATGAGTCAACGCAATCAGGTCGACATGTCCGGTGTGAGTATCTATACCAACGTCAAGGACCGTCCCAGTTGGCTCGGGATGTCCTTGAGGGACGGCCGCGTGAGCCAATTCAAACGAGCCATGAAGCTCTACCCACATCACTTCAGACGAATCGTCCGTCGATAGGGGCGATCCACTCGACGCCCCCTTATAGGAAGCCAGCGACCCGGTCATGATACCCAGGCTCGTCTTGACTCCACCAGCAACGCTAGCGGTCGCATCACCAGCTTCGGACGCAACGGTACTAGCGATGGTCATGAGTTCAGATGTTGACTTTGCGGGGCTATTCGGCTCATTATAGCTCGGCGCTTCCGGTGCCGCGCCGGGTATGACACCTGGTACCGTTCCGCCAACGAGACTCGGGCTAGGTCTTGCAGCGACTTCGCTGCTCGGGTTCAGGAGCGCATCGCCGCCACACGGTCCCGTACTGTACACCAAGGACCCACGGCCATAAGGATTGCCGGGCTGCTCAGCACAAAAGCCAGGACTTAAAAAGAAGGTCACGGCATCCCAGTTATGCCAGCCTTCACCGTTCGTCCAAAGCCCCTCCCCGATCATCACGCCATTGTTAGTCGGCGGCGTTTCCTTGTAGAAATCCTCTAGTCCCTCTGAGAGATATTTACTGTAAGTTTCAAAGCCACCTGGATCGTAACACGCTGCTTGCGCGTTGTCGAAATACACGCACCAAACGTTGTTACCCTCAGCCTCATGGTAAATCCACCATTCAGATCCGACCGGAGGACCATAGGTGTAGTCGCGCTCAATATAACCTATTTCTGCCTCAAGGGCGTAAAACCACAACGGTTCAGTTGATTTCGTGTCCCCAGTCTGATCGAACGTCCCGTATTCATGACCTACGTATGCGCCGTCCTCGATCCAATACAGGGCGGGTTTCCCAAAGAACGTCCACATCTCATTGTTGATACGGTCCCCGGCCGCAGCACCGGGCACAGCCGCCTGGCTGATAATCACACCGTCATATTGCCCCTCCACCTTTTCAGCACCAACCATTTCCCATTCGGCCAATGCGTAGCAGTGAGGACCACCAGACCGCGGACAAGGCGAAGCGTAGCTCGGCACCGCAGTCGTACACATCACCAACGAAGCTACGACGGCAACTAGTGCGCCGATAGACGTACGAGACATGTGTAATACCCTTTCGTTTGTTTGTGTAGCGTCGATATGAGATACCTTCGCTATTCCATCCACCCGTACAGAGGCGGATTGGCGCGCGATCATACCGAGAGGACGCTCCAACCGTCCCGTTTGAGGGCTCGACGGTGCCCGAGCAAGCCAAATAAGCCTTTCTAAGAGCGCCTAACGTGGGCATCCTCCGAGTTGTGTGGGAGTGTCATAGGAACTGTGTAGGCATGAGCGAAAGAGGATCGCTATGTCTACTGCTACGCAGGATCACATTGAGGTTCAGGAGTTGGTGTTCCCCGCCGTCGGGGAGCGGAGGGCGACCGGAGAGGACCGGCGGCGGCGCGCTCGTCGTGGAGCCCTCGTCGCTCTCGCCGGAGCTCGTCGATGAGGCCGTCGATCGTGCCGGTGGCCGCCGTCGTGTGCGGCAAACTCTGGGGGTGGGGTCGGAGCGGATCAGCGACGAGGTGATCGATGAGCTGCTCGCCGGCGCGAGCACGGAGGAGGAGATCGCTGGGCCCGGCGGGCTGCTCGCCGATCTGACCAAGCGCCTGTTGGAGCGGGCGATGGAGGTCGAGCTGACCGACCATCTCGGCTACGAGCCGCACCGGGAGCCGCCTGGCGGTGCGGAGAACCAGCGCAACGGCTCGACGGGCAAGACGCTCATGACCGAGCACGGGCCGGTGGGGCTTGACACGCCGCGAGACCGCAACGGCAGTTTCGAGCCGCAGATCGTGCGCAAGCGCCAGCGGCGGTTCGTCGGGTTCGACGAGAAGATTCTCGCGCTCTACAGCCGCGGGCTCTCCACACGGGACATCTCCGCGCACCTGCAGGAGATCTACGGCGTGAACGTCACCCGCGAGTTGATCAGCAAGGTCACCGACGCGGTCATGGGTGATGTGCGGGAGTGGGCCAAGCGGCCACTGGAGGACATCTACCCGATCGTGTTCCTGGACTGCATGGTCCTGAAGATCCGTGAGGGCGGCAGCGTGCAACGCCGCGCGCTCTACCTCGCCCTGGGCGTCACGCTCGACGGCGACCGTGACGTGCTGGGCATGGTTCCAGGAGACCGAGGGCGCGAAGTTCTGGATGCAGGTCCTCAACGATCTGAAGACCCGTGGCGTCAGGGACATCCTGATCGCATGCGTCGACGGGCTCACCGGGTTCCCCGACGCGATCGAGGCGATCTTCCCGAAGACGACCGTCCAAACATGCATTCGCCACCTCATCAGGGCAAGCCTGCGCTACGTCCCCCGGCGTGAGCGCCTGGACGGTCCTGATGTCGATGCCGTTGCGCGCCAGCGTGGTGCCGAAGGAGTGCCTCAGGTTGTACATCCTGATCGGCTTGAGTCCCGCGGCCTGCACAGCGGCCTTGAAGGCCTCCCGCCGTGGCCGTTCGGATACCGGGGAGTCCCGCGTCAGCTCGCTTACGAACACGAAGTCCTGCTCGCCAGTCGCGTAGCTCCTTCTTCTGAGCTGTGCCAATGCTCGAGTCAGCCGCGGTGTCATCGGGATCGCCTCCGAGTCGGATGTCTTGGTCGTGTCCATCTCGTTGCGCACCCAGTTGTCATAGGGCCGCATCACGCCCGTCTTGAAATCGACGGCACCCCACCGCAGCCCCAGCGCCTCGCCGGGCAGACGTAGGCCCGCGTGGGCGCCGCACAGCCAGAACGCTTCCTCGAACACACTGGGGGCGCGGTGCAGGAGGCGGTCGACCTCGTCCGGGTCGTAGAAGTCGTCGCGTCGCAGGATGCGGTCGTGGTCGTGGCGTTTGCTTGCCCGCTTGACCGAGGCCAGTGGGTTCGCATTAAGCCAGCCCTCGCGCACGGCGTAGTCGAACGATGCGGCGAGGATGTCGCGGTAGGTGTTTCGTGTCTGCGCGGCGGCCGGGGTCACCAGCATCCAGGGCTTGGTCTTCCGTCGCTTGACGACCCAGCCTTCCGCTTGCAGGGCCATCGCCGCCGTGCGTGTGACACGTCTCGGGCGTTGCGCGTCGAGTGGGACAACGCGATAGCAGCCGCGCGCCGGTCGCAAACGGACCATATTTCTTGGGCTTAGATCCGCTTAGCAGAGCCAATTCCGGGGAGCCGGGAAGCGATCGTAATCCGCGCATCGGGGGTCCGAGTTCCTGTCCCGGAGCTACGCCTCCGCCCGACTCCCAGCCGGCGCGAAAAACGCCGTGATCGCGGGCTCGAGCCCGGGGTCGAGCACCAGCAAGACCTCATCGCCGGCTTCGATCACGGTGTCGGCCTTTGGCACGAAGCCACCTCCGCCGCGCAGAACGGAGATGATCAGGCTGCCTTCCGGGAGCGCGATCGCGGATACCCGCTCGCCGACGACAGGCGCCCCGGGGCTGACCTCCAGCTCGATGATCTCCAAGCGCTCCTCTTCGAGGGCGAGCAGATGGACGAGCCCGTAGCGTGGAACCTCGTGCTCAATGAGGCGCAGGATCAGGTCTGTCGCTGACACCGCGGGTTGGATGCCGAGCAGCTTGAAGTGGTCGTAGTTGCGGGGGTTGTTGACGCGCGCGATGATCCGCTCACACAGGTACTTCTCCTTAGCGACCTGACACACGAGCATGTTGTCCTCGTCGTCCCCGGTGACCGCGATGACGAGGTCGGCTCGCTGGATGCCGGCGCGCTCCAGCACCCACAGCTCGGTTGCATCGCCGTACTGCACCGCGTGCTCGTACTCTTCCTCGATCAGCAGGTAGCGCGGGCGCGAGGACTCGATCAGAGTGACCTCGTTGCCCTTCAAGATCAGCTCTCGAGCGAGGTTGCGCCCGACCTTGCCGGCGCCGACGATGATCACGTACATGACTAGACCTGACCCATCGAGTGCGCTACGTCGACTCGGCGGCGAGTGCGCTCTCGAACATTTCGATCGCGTGCTTGGTTGGGGAGATGGTGTGCAGGCCCTGTTCGCCATACCAGCCAGCACGCGCCGGGTCCATCACCCGAACGAGCACCTTCGGCACTCCGAAGCGGCGCTGGGCGATCTGGGCGATGATCAGGTTCGTGTTGTCGCCGTCGGTCGAGGCGATGAACACCTCGGCACGCTCGATCCCCGCCTGAATCAGAGCCTCGGTCTCAAGCGCGGTGCCCACCGTGAACTGGCCGTTGGATTCCTCCCAGCTACGGCTCTGCCCAGCATCGAGACGCTCGTGGGAGAGCGGGTCCTCGTCGAGCACCGACACCTGATGGCCGGCGGCGAGAGCCGACTTAGCCACCGCCGAGCCAACGCGACCGGCGCCGACGATCAAGACGAACATGAGGGGCGCGTGGGGGTGGTGGGTGGGATCATGAACTTGGCGCGGAGATTAGACGATGGGTCCGCCGGCCGGTCCGGCGACCGGCGCCGAGGGGGCAGCGCTGGGGTCGGCATCGGGTAGACCCCGCTGCCCATCGATCTCACCGTAATCGCGCGCGGATGGCGCGGTCACGATCACCCGGCAGCGAGCCTTGCGTACCACGTACTTGGTGACGTCCCCGACGAAATTGTCGAGTGGGCCTCCGCGACCCCCCAGGCGCGAGCCGCCGCCGATCCGGGAGGGCTCCTCGGCTCCGAGCACGATCGCCTCCACGCCCCGTCTACGTGCCTCCTCGAGGATCGCCTGCCCAACGCGTCGCGCCCTGATCGTGGCTGTGGCCACCTGCACGCCGTTGTACTCCTCCCCCACCGCCTTGGCGCGCGCGAGCGCCTGACGAGCGTGCTTGACTTGGGCATCCGGCAGACGCGCGTCGAGTGGCAGCGACATCGGCATCTCGAAGATCCACACCGCCTCGATCGTCGAGCTGTCGATCGCAGCGACGTCGGTTGGCTTGCCGGAGACCAGCAGCGCGGCGGTCTGGATGATGTCCTCATCCAAGCGGGTGCCACACAGCGGGACGAGGATCGAGCCGTACTCGCGCTCGGGTAGGTGTTCAACACGCAGCGCCTCCGCGGGAACCGTCACACGTCGCAGCAGCGATGTTTCGTCGGCTCGCCGGTAGATCACATACAGCGCGATCCCAGCAAGCATCCAGCCAAGCCCGACATAGCGGGCGGGTTCGTGCACGACGATCGTCGCAACCCAGCCCGCCGAGCACACGATCGCTCCGAACACGGCGAGCAACGGCAGTTCCCCTCCGCGCAAGCGCACCGAGAACGGCGTCTTGTAAGGGCGATTGCTGAGCGGCTCGCTATAGCGCATCTTCACAACCGACATGTGGGCGATCGTGAACGCGAGCATCGCCCCGAACGCGTAGATCCCGATGAGGAAGTCGAGGCTCTCGGGAATCACAAGCGCTGCGGCAATCAGACCGGCTAGGAGGATCAGGACATATGGGGTTGACCTCTGTGGGTGGAGGCGGCCAAGCCCACTGGGTATCTGACGGTTGGTGGACAGCGAGTAGGCGAGCCTCGAGACTCCGAGCATCGCCGAGTCGGCCGCGGCGATCAACGTGCCGGCGGCGACCGCCGCGATCAGATAGACGAGCGTTTGCGACAGCCAGTGTGGGGTCACCTGACGCATTACGTCAACTACGGGAGCATCGGAGAAGTTGTGCACGGAGAGACCCTCCCCCTTCACCGGGAATGCGGTGACCGCGACGATCGCCAAGCCAACGTATGCGACCACCACGGTCACCGTTCCGCTGGCAAGCAGCCTGCGCAGCGCGCGACGGCCGGCTTTCACCTCTCCCGCCAAACCCGACGCCGACTCGACGCTCGTGAAAGCAATCGTAGTGACCGTGAGCGCGAAGACAAGGCCTGACCATGTGGGGGCACTACCGAGATGGACCTGCGAGAAGAGCGTGTGCACGTTGAAGAACTGCGACAGCCCGATGATGATCACGACGAGCTCGAGCACAAGCGCCCCGACGACGACCAAACCGATGCGGAATTCGCGTCGCCAGTTGAAGCCACGCACGTTGGCCAGCACAACGAACGCGATGATCGCAAGCGACAGGAGCAACGCCTCGCCGGAGTGCCCGAGCGGCGCCCAGAATGCGCTCAGATACTGCGTGGCGGCGAACGCCGTCACGGCGATCAGGATCACGTAGTCGAGCAGCATCGCCCAGCCCGCGATGAAGCTGACGAGCTCGTTGAAGGCGTAGCGGGCGAACACGGTCGACCCGCCTGGCTCCTGGTGTAGCGATGCCCCCTCCACGTACGTCATCGCGGTTACGCCGAACATCACCGCGGCAATCAGGAACACGACCGGGGTGAGACCGAGCGCGTGATCGGCCACGACTCCTAGCGAGAAGAACATGGCGCTTGCCAGCGACGTGTAGACGATCGCGAACAGAATCGGCGAGCCGAGACTGTGGCGCAGGGTCGTGCGAGCCCCCTGAGCCAGCTCAGGAGCAAGTGTGTGCCCGGCACGACCGTCCGAGCGTTCCCCCGGATTCGACGGGCTCCCGCCGGCGCCTCCCTGATCCGCCGGCATGCTCATGCGCCGCGCGCCCTTCTCACATCCACGTACATACGCCCCACTCCAGCGACAACAAACAGCACGCCGAGCAACAGGCGGACCGAAAACGGCCCACCCGATTCGCTGAGCGCCTCAACCGTAAGCGTGATGCCGACCACCACCATCGCCAATGACAGCACGGTCGTTCCAGCGCGATGAAGCTGCCTACCGGTCATGGCGTCTCTTCCCTGAGCTTACGACCTATTCCATTATCGGATCCGCCACGCGGGCGTTCAGGAGCCGAAACAACTCCCGAATGACGCCCGTGGCCGGATTTTCGTGAATCTCAGGTGATCAGCGGGATGATCAGGATGGCGACGATATTGGCCACCTTGATCATCGGGTTGATCGCCGGTCCCGCCGTGTCCTTGAACGGATCACCGACGGTGTCGCCGGTCACCGAGGCCGCGTGTGCCTCGGAGCCCTTACCGCCGAACGCGCCATCCTCGATGAGCTTCTTGGCGTTGTCCCAAGCACCACCGCCCGCGGTCATCATCACCGCGAAGAAGAAGCCCACGACGATTACACCGATGAGCAGTCCTCCGAGTGCCTTCGTGTCGATCAGTCCCACGATCACCGGTAGGGCGATCGGGAGCAGCGCCGGCAGGATCATCTCGCGCTGGGCGGTCCGCGTGACGATGTCCACGCAGGTGGCGTAATCGGGCTCTTCGGTGCCCTCCATGATCCCAGGGTGCTCGCGGAACTGGCGGCGCACCTCCTCCACGACGGCACCGCCGGCGCGACCGACGGCCTCCATCGACAGCGAGGCGAACAGGCACACCATCAGGCCGCCGAGCAGCAGGCCGATGAGCACTGGCGGTTCGTTGATGCTGAACACGAGCGTTTCGATCGATTTGTGGGTGTGATCGGCGAGTTCCTGGCGGAAGCCGGCGAACAGTACGACCGCCGCCATTACCGCGGAGCCGATCGCGTAACCCTTGGTGACGGCCTTTGTCGTGTTGCCGACCGCGTCGAGCGGGTCGGTGACGTTGCGCACCTCCTCGGGGAGATCCGCCATTTCGGCGATGCCGCCGGCGTTGTCGGTGATGGGGCCGAACGCGTCGAGCGCCACGATCAGGCCGGTGAGCGACAGCTGGCCCATGACGGCAACGCCGACGCCATAGATGCCGGTGGTGCCACCGCCGGCGAGCTTCCACGCGCCGAAGATGCCGAGCACCAGAACGATCGCCGGGAGAGCGGTCGCCTGTAGACCTGAGCCGAAGCCCTGGATGATGTTGGTGGCGTGACCGGTGACCGACGCTCTCGCGGTCTTCTTCACCGGTGAGAAGCGGGTTGAAGTGTAATATTCCGTGATCACGAACAGCAGCGCCGTCACGCCTATTCCGATGAGCGCGCACAGGTAGAACTTGCCCCAGGAGGGCGGGTTGACGACGTTGCCGACCTGGCTGAAGGTGAGGTCTTTCATCAGCCAGTAGGTGATGGGCGCGAATGCCGCCGCGGCGATGATTCCCGAGACGATCAGGCCCTGGTAGAGGGCGCGCTCGACGTTACCGCTCTTCGAGCGCACGGCGAACGTGCCGATGATCGAGGCGATGATCGCGGCGCCGCCGAGGACCAGCGGGAACATCACCACACGCGTGGACTCGTGGAAGGTGAGCACGCCCAGAAGCATCACTGCGACCGCGGTGACCGCGTAGGTCTCGAACAGATCGGCGGCCATGCCAGCGCAGTCGCCGACGTTGTCACCGACGTTATCGGCGATCACCGCGGGGTTGCGGGGGTCGTCCTCAGGGATGCCGGCCTCGATCTTGCCGACGATGTCGGCACCCACGTCGGCGGCCTTGGTGAAGATGCCGCCGCCGAGTCGTGCGAACACGGAGATCAGCGAACCGCCGAAGCCAAGTCCGATGAGTGCGTCCACAGCCGTCTTCTGGCTTTCGTTGAACACGGCGGTGAGCAGGCCGTAGTAGCCGGCGAGGCCCATCAGGGCGAGACCGGCGACCAGCATGCCGGTGATCGCACCACCTTGGAAGGCGACGCGCAACGCCGGGGGGACACCGCCGCGTGCTGCCTCCGCGACACGCGCGTTGGCGCGCACCGACACGTTCATGCCGATGTAGCCGGCGGAGCCGGAGAGGATGCCGCCGATCGCAAAGCCACAGGCGACGGCGATGTTCTGGATGAAGATGAGCGCCACGAACATCACTACGCCGACGGCTGCGATCGTGGCGTACTGGCGGTTCAGGTAGGCGCGCGCGCCCTGCTGGATCGCGAGTGAGATGCTTTGCATCCGCTCGTTGCCGGGCGAGAGCGCCAGCAGGGAACGTGTGGTCACGAGGCCGTAGATAACGGCGCAAGCGGCGCATACGAGGGCGACGACGACCCCATGGTTCGTCAGAAAGCTACTCAACAGAAATCCTCCGCGGTCTGATTGGTGTGCCGCGCGAGGATATTCGCGCGCACCTCTAGTTGGCGGGCCGCTCCCTATGAGCGCATCACCCGGCGTAAAGGCGGCCGCAGTCTATCGTTTGCGGGAGCGGAAAGCTGTGCGGCGGCCTTCACGGCCCTGCGCCCGTGCTCCTCGGTCTGTGGCGTTCTTGCGCGAGCGCTGCGCGGGACTCCTCCGCTCAGCGACCCGGCACCCACAGCCTGCCGCTGGCCTGAGCCGGTCCAGGACCCTCAGACTTCTCCTCCGCGGGGGTCTCCCCAGGCTTCTCCGCGGTCGCCGACTTCTCCGCGGTGGGCACTTGGCTCGTAGTGGGCGGGCTCGTCTCGCGCGCACCCTGCGCCTCGCGTGCGAACGCCATCTGCAACTGCGCGAGCGCGTCACGCAAAGGCCCTATCTCCTTGGGCATGCGCCGCTCCAGGACCGCCATCAAGCCCCGTACGCCATCGATTGCGTCGCGCACCTGCTCCAAGTCGCGCTCGCCCTCCGGGCCGCCGGCGAGACCAAGTCTGCGGCCGCCGAGGTTGAGCAGAGACACTGCTGTCTGGAAGATCATCTCCGGGGTCGTGATGCGGTTGAGCTCGGCTTCATAGGCTGCCCTCAGCTCATCCTCGTTGGGCTGCTGGTCGGTCATACAGTCACCTCTGCGGAATAGGTTTGCAGGGTCTCGCGCACCGAGGTGGCAAATACCTCCTCGGCAGGGGCACCCGCCTCGATCATGCGCCTCTGGCGTTGCGCGCCATTGCGCTCGGGGAAGGCGAGATCGATCGCAAGCTCGCCGCGAACTGGAGCCGTCCACTCCCCGAGTCGCTCCACGATCGCGGCCGCCGGATACTCCTCGCCGCGCTCCAAATCGATCATGTTGCCATCCAGCCCGTAGCGAATCGCCCGCCACATGTTCTCCTCGATCAGGCGCGGCGGCGGATCGGTGTACGGCAGGCCGTCATCAACATCACGCGCGGCCTGCGCCACGCACGCCACTATCAACCCCGCGAGCGCCTCTGACTCTCCAGCGGTGCTCTGCGCGTCGCAGATCCTCACCTCGACCGTGCCGAACCTGAAATGGGGACGAACCGACCACCACACCTGGGTGAACTCGACGATCGAGCTCGTTCGTATCAAGAACTCGATGTACTCGCGATAGGACCCCCAACCGCCGAACGCGTCGGGTATGCCGCAGCGCGGGAAATTGCGTGTGAAGCTCTGCGTGCGTGCCGAGTGCAGCCCCGAGTCGCGCCCATCGAGGTAGGGCGAGTTGGCCGACACCGCCAACAGCAGCGGCAGCACAGGGCGCAGACGGTCGCACACGCGCACCGCCCGGTCGATGTCCTTGACGCCCACGTGCACGTGCAAACTGAAGGTATTGTTGCGCCACGCGACGTACTTCAAGCCCTGCTCGACCCGCCGGTAGTGATCTGTTTCGATGATGGCCTGCTTGCGATAGTCGGCCCACGGATGCGTGCCGGTGGCGCCGAGCGCGGCGCCCTGCTCGCCCGCGAGCGCAAACAGGCGTCGCCGCCACTCGCGCTGGCGGGTGAGAGCGTCGGCGAAGCTCTCACCGCGACCAGACACGATCTCGATCTCTGAGGAGATCAGCTCGCCGGTGATCGAACCCGCGAGCAGTGGATCGCGCTCGATCGCCTCATCGCGCAACTCCTCGAAACGGGGAACGAGCTCGAGCGTGGCGGGATCGAGGATCGCGAACTCCTCCTCGAGGCCAGCGGTGAGATCGCTCGCCTGCGCGAACGTGGCAACTGCCTCATCGAGATCTAGGCTGGTCACTGTGTGCCCTCTGGGTATGACGTGCGGTTCAATGGTGTGGCCCATCCATCCTGCAGGGCTACGATGACCCCAGCTTAGGAACCCTGGAGTGCGCAGCGCCGGTGCGAGCCTGGTCAGGTCAAGTAGAAGTACAGCGCGTACAGCAGATCGACCGCGGGGCTGGAGGTGTGGACGGTCACCTCCGGGGGCACCGCGAGCAGCGACTCGGAGTAGTTGAAGATGATCTTCACGCCCGCCGCCACCAGCTCGTCGGCCAGGCCCTGGGCGGCCTGCGTGGGCACCGCGAGCACGCCGACGACGATGTCCTCCTCCTCCACGACCTGCCGTAGCTCGCTGGTGTGGCGCACGGTCTGGCTGCCGACCTCGCTGCCGACCTTACGGGTGTCCACGTCGAAGATCGCCACCACCCTGAACCCGTGGTCGGCGAAGATATCCGAGGAGGCGATCGCCTTGCCCAGATGCCCAGCGCCGAGCAGGGCGATGTTGTGCTGACCGGCTGTGCGCAGAATCTTGCGGATCTGGGAGACGAGCGACTCGACGTTATAACCGACGCCGCGCTTTCCGAACTTTCCAAATCCCGACAGATCGCGACGAATTTGAGTCGAGTTGACGTGGGTGTAGTCGGAGAGCTCCTGCGAGGAGATCGTCTCCTTACCCATCTTCTTGGCCTGGGTGAGCACTTGCAGGTAGCGGGAGAGCCGTGCGGCGACACCCAGCGAGAGCCTGTCGCCAGCGATCGAGTCGCTGTCGCTCACGGACGCTGTCAACTCGTTGTAAGCCATCTGCGCTGACTCTAGAGGATGAGCTTCAACCGCTGTGCCGATGCGTGCGATGGCTTACGTGGGGAGGTTGGTGGAGGACAGACGCTGTCGCAGGAGGCCCTCGTCGACGAAATAGTCGAACAGCTCCTCGCCGTCCAGTGCCACTACCGGAATTCGCTCGAAATAGGCGCGATGCAGCGCCTCGTCATTTGTTATGTCAACCTCGACGATCTCGAACCCGAGTTGAGATTGCAACCCAAACAACGCATCGCGGGCATCCACGCAGAGGTGACAGTCGGGCTTGGAGTAGAGCGTCACCACATTCATCGTGCGCCGCCCCCACACGTGGATCGAGGCAGGTGCACGATCGACTCGCGGAGGAGATACCGAGCGAGAGCGCTCACAACGGGCGCTCGCCGGTTGCATAGACATCCAGCCCGAGATACTCGGGGTAGGGCAGCGCCGCCGCGAAGCGCGCGGCGGCGCCGATCATCGCGGCGTTGTCGGTGCACAGCACACGCGGAGGGACGTGCACGTCGGCGCCCAGCTCTCCCAAGCGCCGACGCAACTCACCGTTGGCGGCCACCCCCCCGCCGAGCGCGAGACGGTCGAGACCGGTCAGCTCGAGCGCCTGCTCGGCGCGCAGCATCAGGTGATCGACGATCGCCGACTGATAGGACGCCGCGAGGTCGGCCGCGCGCTCGCGGCGCTGCTCCTCGCTGAGCTCGCGCAACTGGTAGAGCAACGAGGTCTTCAGGCCGGCAAACGAGAAGTCAAGACCGCGCGCGAATGCGCTCGTGGCGCCACGCCCGCCACGCGAGCGCGACCCGGACGCCGGGAACTCAAACCCGCTGGGATCCCCAACAGCGGCGAGGCGCTCCAGCGCCGGGCCACCGGGATAGCCGAGCCCGAGCATCCGCGCGCCCTTGTCGAATGCCTCGCCGGCGGCGTCGTCGAGCGTGCGGCCGAGCGTCTGGAAGCCCTCATGGTCGCGCACGTGAGCGAGCAGCGTGTGTCCACCGCTCGCGATGAGGCACAGGAACGGCGGCTCGAATACCTCTTCGGAGCCGTCCCCCTCCCCATCGGCCGCCAGGAAGTTGGCTGCCACATGCCCCTGCAGATGGTCGACCGCCGCAAGCGGCAACTCCCGAGCGGCCGCGAGCCCCTTGGCCGTCGACAAGCCGACCAGCAGCGCCCCCACAAGCCCGGGGCCTTGCGTGACCCCCACCAGATCAACCCCATCCAACGTCGTGCCTGCCTCGGCAAGCGACTGCTCGACGACGAGGTTGACGATCTCAAGGTGGTGCCGGGAGGCGATCTCGGGCACCACCCCGCCAAAACGGTCATGAGCCCGCTGCGAGGAGATCACGTTCGAACGAATGGCGCCGTCCTCCCCTATGACCGCCGCGCAAGTGTCGTCGCAGCTGGTCTCGAGCGCGAGGATGGTCATGCGGGCGACCGGCGGACGCAGAGCGTGCTCGCCGGGTGGTAGCGGCAGAAGACTGGGATGCTCATACGGGCCCCGGGTTGGGCACGTCGTCGAAGGAGCCCGCGAGCGTGGCTGGGGTCCGCCACATGACAAGCGCGTCCTCACCGTTGTCCTGGTAATAGCGCCTGCGCAGCCCCGCCGCGCGAAAGCCTTCGCGTTCATAGAGGTGGATGGCAACCTGGTTGGAGCGGCGCACCTCAAGCGTAAACCGCGCCTGCGCGTCCCCCACCCGCTCGTAGAGATCGGCGAGCAGAGCCGAGGCGACTCCCTTGTGCTGGTGGTCGACATCCACGGCGACGTTCATCACATGCCACACGGTGTCGTAGCGCGAGCAGATCAGATAGCCCACGAGTCGGCCGTCGTGGACGGCGGCCAGGCAGACCCCCGAGGACTTGGAGAGCTCGAGCACGAACATCGCAAGCGACCACGGCGTTGGAAACGCGCGCCGCTCGATCGCGATCACTCGCGGCAGGTCGGCGTAAGTGAGAGCCCTGATCTCAACGGAGAACGACCCACCGGCCTTGGGCTGGGCAACCGAGGAGGCCATCACGCCACCCCGTCGAGCGCGATCTCGGCATCGGGTCTGCGTCTGTAATCGGGCACGACCCCGATGTTCTCTGTGGGCACCCCCTCAGGCGCGCTGGCAGCCGGCCCGCTGGGCGCATCGCTTCCCAGCTCGCAGATCGCGCGGGCGTCGATGCGGTGCAGCGGAGAGTGCTCCTCTGGCACGAGCACCCCGGGCAGCCGAAGCGCATCGGGGTAGCGCAAGGCGCCATCGCCCACCGCGATCCACCGTGTGGGAGCGGCCTCGACTTCGGGCGCTTCGAGCAGCTCGCCGATTCCGTTCGGCGCGAGCGCCCGCGGGGAGATCAGCTCCGTGTCGCCGTGATAGGCCGCGGCGAACACCTCGCCGCGGCGCGCGTCGACCACAGCCAACACCCCGATGGCGTCATCGACTGACCCGAGCACACCTGTGGCTTCCTCTGCTCGCGTCATCTCGATCACACCGGATGAGCACCCCAGGGTGTATCGAAGTGTCGCGTGGGCAAGTGCTCGCAGGCTCGACACACCGACCAGCTCCACCCCGAGCGACTGCGCAAGTCCCCTCGCGGTGGCAACCCCGATGCGCAAGCCCGTGAACGTCCCCGGCCCCACTCCCACGGCGATTCGCTCCACCCCACCCCAGCCAATGCCGGCGTCGGCCAGCAGGCGGCCGGCGAGCGGCAGCAGCCGCGTAGCGTGGCCGGGACGCTCGTCGCCCTCAGGGTCATCGCGCGCCTGGAACGTGGTGGAGTCAGCGAGCCTCAGTCCCACCACCGTGGCGGTAGTGGATGTATCGAATCCGAGCACGATCATTGTGAGATTCCCGACGCGCCCAGCACTTTCCGAGCTTGCTCATCGCACTGGCGCACTTCAACGCGCCTGCGATCGGCGCCTTGGTGGGCGAGAGTCACCACCACGCGAGCACCGTCCAGCTCGGTGCTCGCCTCCTCGGGCCACTCTACGAATGCGATTCGCCCGGAACCCAGATAGTCATCCAGGAGCTCTGGCTCCTCCTCGGCGAGGCCCTCGAGACGGTAGAGATCCAGGTGGGAGACAGTCACCTCCGAACCCTTATAGCGGTGGCCGATCGAGAATGTTGGGCTGGTGACCGGGTCGGTCACCCCCAGTGCCCTCGCGGCTCCCCGAACAAACGTGGTCTTGCCCGCTCCCAGCTCGCCGCGCACGAGCACCACATCACCCGGGCTCAGCCCAGCCGCCAGCTCGGCGCCCAGCGCCTCGGTTTGAGCCGAATCCGAGGTCTCGACGATACGTGTCGCCACCACATAAGCCTAGTCCAAGCGCTGAGACAGCTTCTAAGTCAGGCCGGCGGCCGGCCATGGAGCCGGCCAAAAAAAACGACCGGCCCGCGGGAGAGGTAGCGCGGACCGGCCGTGGTACTTGGGAGGATGGAGATAAAGCTGGTATCGGCAAGCCGCCCCGCCTGCTTTAGCGGCCGCACGAAGACCTTCACCTACATATACGGACGCTGTGCCGATTTGGATGCCTCGGTACCACACAAATTTGATCGGGAAGACGCAAACTCGCCGACAACGCAAACTCAGAAGAGGCCCAACTGATCCACCGTGGCTGTCTCTTGCTCACCGAGCGCCGGCTGCGCGTCCTGACCAGCGACGAGATCCGCCCGCGACTCTTCTGGTAGATCATCCGCGACGTCGAGACCCGGCTGTTGTGGCTCTGGGAGCGCCAACAGCTCTGGAAGTCGCGAGAAGTCCTCGCGCAGCGTCTCCAGCATTCTCGGCGTGTAGAGAGCCGCGGCGGGGTGGAAGATCGGGTAGAGGCGCACCGTGCGCCGACCCAGCGTGAGCTCCTCGGGTTTGCCGTGCAGCCGTGTGATCCCTGTTGGATCATTGCGCAGCAGCTTCGTGGAGAAGTTGCCGAGCGAGCAGATCACGCGCGGCTGGATCAACTCGACCTGACGGTAGAGATACTCATGGCAGTTCTCGATCTCCACCGGCAGTGGATCGCGATTGCCGGGCGGGCGGCACTTGAGAGTGTTCGCGATGAACACGTCCTTACGCGCCAATCCGATCTCCTCCAGCAGTGTCTCCAACAGCTTCCCGGCGCGCCCTACGAACGGTAGACCCCGCTCATCCTCGCTGGCCCCCGGTGCCTCGCCGACGAACATCAGGTCGGCGTCCGCGTTGCCTGCGCCGAACACGACGTTCTTGCGCGTGGCCGCGAGCTCCTGGCAGCGCACGCATTGCTGCACCTGCGCGAGCACCCGCTTGAGCGCCTCGCGGCGCTGCTCGGGTGGCTGATTGATCTTCGCTGTGGGCACCATGCGGGATGGTACGGGTTCACGCCTGGGTAGAGGTGGGATCGGTGAGTTGGGCAACCACCGTGCCGCCACTGGACACCGCGCGTGCGAGCGGTATGCTTAATCGAGTCGCGACCGGTATCCCCCTGGGAACTGGACCGAGCCAATGAATGTATCGATCTTCTATTCGATCCGCCCATGAGGACTTTGCGTACCGTGGGCGAGTTGCGGGCGGCACTTGAGCCGGCCCGCCGAGCAGGCCGCACTATCGGCCTGGTTCCAACGATGGGCGCTCTGCATGAGGGTCATCTGTCGCTAATCGCCGCGGCGCAGGCGCAGTGTGACGTCGTGGTGATGTCGCTGTTCGTGAACCCCACACAGTTCAACGAGCCCACCGACCTCGACCGCTATCCACGCCAGGAGCACACCGACAGCCTGCTTGCCGAGCAGGCCGGAGTCGACCTTCTATTTGCCCCCTCGCAGGAGGAGATCTACCCGGCCGGGTTCTCAACGTACGTGGAGGTGCTCGGGCTGACCGATCGCTTGGAGGGCGCCGTGCGAGGCTCAGCGCACTTCCGCGGCGTCACAACTGTCGTTGCGAAGCTGCTCAACATGGTGGCGCCCGATACCGCCTACTTTGGCCAGAAGGACGCCCAGCAGGTGGTGGTGATCCGTCGCCTCGTGGCCGACCTCAACTTGCCGGTGCGCATCGTCGCCTGTCCCACCGTACGCGAGCCCGACGGGCTCGCGATGTCCAGTCGCAACGCGCATCTCAGCGCCGAGGAGCGCGCTTGCGCGCTCGCGCTTCACGTCGCGCTCGCAGCCGCCGGTGCAGCCGTCTCAAGCGGCGAGCGTGTGGCCGATGCGCTCGTTGGAGCGGCGCGTGAGGCGATGGGCGGCTTCGACGTCGAGCCGGAATACCTAGCGCTCGTCGATCCCAACACGCTGGAGCCGATCGCCCATCTGGACGAGCCGGCGCTACTGGCGCTCGCCGCGCGCGTGGGCTCCACGAGACTGATCGACAACATGACCTTGTATCCCGCAGTGCACCCCAACTCCCCCAACACAACCCCAAGAGAGGCTCCCCTCACATGCAGCGCGTGATGCTCAAGTCCAAGATCCACCGGGCCACCGTGACCGACTGCGACCTGCACTATGTCGGGTCGATCACAATCGATCCCGACCTGCTCGAGGCAGCTGACATCCTCGAGCATGAGCAGGTGCACGTTGTCGACGTCGACAACGGCGCTCGCTTTGAGACTTACACGATCGCCGGCCAGCGCGGCTCGGGCGACATCAAGGTCAACGGCGCCGCCGCGCGCCTCGTGCACCGCGGCGACACCATCATCGTCATCTCCTACGGCCAGTACGACCGCGCGGAGATGGAGCACTACGAGCCCCGCGTGGTCCATGTTGAGGCTCAAACCAATCGCATCATCACCGTCGACGACGCGGTGGCGACCCTGCTGAGCTCCCCGCAGACCTCGTTCGAGGCCGGCGCCAGGAGCTAGCACGGCGTCAACCAGCGCCAGAGAGGACTCACCATGTCAAGCCATCCCAGCAATCCCAGATCAGTGCATCAGGACAAGACGATGCCCGGTCAACCCGGCTTCGGGGTTCCCTCGGATCAAGTCCCACCCACCCCACGCCTTCCCATGACCTTGCCGTTGCTCGCCGAGAAGAAGCGTCTGGGCGAGCCGGTCGTGATGGTCACTGCGTACGACTACCCCAGTGCACGCGCCGCTGAGGCGGGTGGTGTCGATTTGGTGCTCGTCGGTGATTCGGCGGCAACAACGATCCTCGGCTACAACTCGACCACCCCGGTCGATCTCGACGACATGCTGGTGCTCGCGCGAGCCGTGCGGCGTGGGCTTCAAACCCCACTGATGATCGGCGACCTGCCGTTTGGCTCGTACGAGATCAGCGACGAGCAGGCGGTCGCGAGCGCCATCCGAATGGTCAAGGAGGCCGGCTGCGAGGCCGTCAAGCTGGAGGGCGGCGGACCCGCGTCCGCGGCGCGTGCGCGGGCCATTATCGGAGCCGGCATACCCGTGATGGGACACGTCGGTCTCACGCCGCAGAGCTCCACCGCGCTCGGTGGCTGGAAGGCCCAGGGACGCACCGCCGCGGCAGCCGCGCGAATCGCCTCGGAGGCGATGGCGCTGCAGGGCAGTGGCTGCTTCGCGATCGTGTTCGAGGCGATCCCAAGCGCCGTCACCAAGGAGCTGGTGCCCCACATCACGGTGCCCGTCATCGGGATAGGCGCCGGCCCCGACACCGACGGCCAGGTGCTCGTGTTCCACGACCTGCTCGGCATCCGCGACGGTCTCGGCCCACGCTTCGTCAAGCGCTACGCCAACATCCAGCAGGAGATGAATGCGGGTGTCGCCGCCTACGCGCAGGACGTGCGCGGCGGAAGCTACCCCGGACCCGAGCACGGCTACTCGATCGACGCGGGCGAGCTGGCGGAGTTGCACACGCTGCTGGCCTGACCCGTGCCATGGCACGCCGTCAAGTGATGGCGACGTCCCCCTCATATTCGATCTTGCGCAACACGCGCGCGGGCGCGCCGGCGACGACGGAGAACGGCTCGATGTCTTTCGTGACGACGCTGTTCGCGCCGATCACGCAGCGCTCGCCGATGCGCACGCCGCTCGTTACCACTACGTTGGCCCCGAACCAGCAGTTGTCACCAATCTTAGTGGGACCCTTGCTCTCAAAACCCTGCCAGGTGATCGGCTTGTCCGGGTCGTCGTAGCGGTGACTCGCGTCGGTTACGAAGCATCCGTTGGCCAACATGCAGTGATCGCCGATCTCCACCAGCTGCTCGGCGGCGATCATCACGCCCATGTTCAGGAATGTGCCCGCGCCGATCTTCACTTGCGCCTTGCCGGGCGCGGTGATCCACACGCCCGGCTCCAGCAGCGTGTTGGATCCAATCTGGAGTCGCCCCTCACGCAGGGACTCCAGCACGTTGCCATGCACAGGCCAGCGCACGAACGCTTCACGTTTCGCCACCTCCCGGTGGATCGCAAGACGATTCCAAGGCAACGAGTTGCGCTCATACCAAAGCCACTTGACCCACCACTGGCGGGCCTGAGCGATGCTCACGCGGCGACCTTCGCACGACGCTTACGCGCGGCGGGCTTGCGCTTCGGCTTGGGCCTCAGCAGCTCACGCAGGAACTCGCCCGTGTGCGACGCGCGCTCGCCCGCGACCTCCTCAGGGGTGCCGGCGGCGATCACCATGCCGCCCTCCTCCCCGCCCTCGGGACCCATGTCGATCAGACGATCCGCGCACTTGATCACGTCAAGATTGTGCTCGATCACCACCACGCTGTTGCCAGCGTCCACCAGCCGCTGCAGCACCTCAAGCAACCGCTGCACGTCGGCGAAGTGCAGACCCGTAGTGGGCTCGTCGAGGATGTACAGCGTGCGGCCCGTCGCCACCTTGGAGAGCTCGGTGGCGAGCTTCACGCGCTGGGCCTCCCCACCGGAGAGCGTCGTCGCTGGCTGGCCGAGACGGATGTAGCCGAGCCCCACTGCGTCGAGCGTCTCCAAGCGCCGGCGAATCTTGGGGATGTGCTCAAAGAAGTGCAGCGCCTCCTCGACCGGCATCGCCAGCACCTCGGCGATGCTCTTGCCCTTGAACTTCACCTCCAGCGTCTCGCGGTTGTAGCGGCGCCCGTCGCACTGCTCGCACGGCACATACACGTCGGGCAGGAAGTGCATCTCGATCTTGATCTGACCGTCGCCGCGGCACACCTCACAGCGCCCGCCCTTCACGTTGAAGGAGAAACGCCCCGGCTTATACCCCCGCGCGCGCGCCTCCTGGGTCTTTGAGAACAGGTCGCGAATCACGTCGAACAGGCCCGTATAGGTGGCCGGGTTCGAGCGCGGCGTGCGCCCGATCGGCGACTGGTCCACAGCGATGATCTTGTCGAGCTGATCCAGCCCGTGGATCGCGCGGTGCGCACCTGGACGCTGCCGCGCACGGTGCAAGCGGTTGGCCACCGCCTTGTACAGCACTTCGTTGACCAGCGTCGACTTGCCCGAGCCCGACACACCCGTCACGCACGCCAGCACTCCCAATGGAATGTGCACGTCGATGTCGCGCAGGTTGTGCTGGCTGGCACCCTCGATCTCCACATACCCGATCGGCGTACGCCGCTTATCCGGTGCCTCGATGACTCGCGTGCCTGCCAGGAACTGCCCCGTCAGCGACTGCTTCACGCGCTGCACCTGCGCGGCGGTCCCCTGCGCGACGATCCACCCGCCGTGCTCGCCCGCGCCCGGGCCGAGGTCGACGAGGTGGTCGGCGAAACGCATCGTCTGCTCGTCGTGCTCCACCACGATCACCGTGTTGCCCAGGTCGCGCAGCCGCTGCAGTGTGGCGATCAGCTTCTCGTTGTCGCGCTGGTGCAATCCGATCGAGGGCTCATCCAGGATGTACAGCACACCCACCAGCGAGGAGCCGATCTGGGTGGCAAGCCGAATGCGCTGCGCCTCCCCGCCCGACAGCGTGGATGCCGCGCGATCCATCGACAGGTAGCCAATCCCCACGTTCTCCAAGAACCGCAACCGCTCTGAGATCTCACGCAGAATCAGCCGTGCGACGTGGCGGTCAGTCTCTGAAAGCTCGACCTCATCCATCCACTCCAGGGCGCGACGGGCCGACAGCGCGCAGAAGTCCTCGATGCGAGTGCCCGCCACGAGCACCGCGCGAGACTCCGGGCGCAACCGTGCCCCGCCACACTCCGGGCACGCCCGCAGCGACATGAACTCCTCGATCTTCTCGCGGGTCCACTCCGAGTCGGTCTCCTTGTAGCGGCGCTGCAGATTTGCCATGACGCCCTCGAAGCGCGTCCCGTAGGAGCGGCTGCGCCCGAAGCGGTTGCGGTAGGTGATCTGCAGCGGCTCCCCGTTGGTTCCCGTCAGGAACAGGTCGCGATGCTCCTGCGGCAGCTCCTCCCACGGAGCACCCAGATCAACGCCGTAGCGCTTCGCGATCGCCTCGGTCACCTGCTCGTAGTAATTCGACGCGCTGCTCGACCACGGCGCGATCGCTCCCTCGCCGACCGAGAGACTCGGGTCCGGCACGACAAGATCCGGGTCGATCACCATTTGAGAGCCCAGCCCGGTGCACCGCTCACACGCCCCGTGCGGCGAGTTGAACGAGAAGATCCGTGGCTCCAGCTCCACCAGCGACGGCCCGTGCTCAGGGCACGCGAACTTCTCCGAGAACGTGAACACCGTGCCCGGATCCGGCTTCTCGCCCGGAACTATCTGAGGGGCAGCCGCCTTCACTCCCAACGCACCCGACGAATGCGCCCGAGTGGACGAGTCAGCTCGAACGTGCCCATCCCCATCATCATCCGAGCCGGACTTACCGACGATCTCGACCTCGACCAGCCCATCGGCCAGGCCCACCGCCGTCTCGATCGAGTCCGCCAGTCGCTTGCGGATGTCGTGGCGCATCACCAAGCGATCCACCACAACGGAGATGTCGTGCTTGTAGCGCTTATCGAGCACGATCGACTCCTCCAGCATGCGTACGCGCCCATCGATCTTCACGCGCGCGAAACCGTCCGCGCGCATCTCCTCGAGCAGCTTCCCGTACTCGCCCTTGCGTCCCCGCACCACCGGCGCGCACACCATGAAACGCGTGCTCTCCGCCAGCTCCATCGTCTGGTCGATGATCTGCTCGGCCGATTGACCGACGATCGGGCGCCCACAGATCGGACAGTGAGGCTTACCCACTCGCGCCCACAGCAGCCGCAGGTAGTCATAGATCTCGGTGACCGTGCCAACGGTCGAGCGCGGGTTGCGCGAGGTCGTCTTCTGATCGATCGAGATCGCCGGCGACAGCCCCTCGATCGAGTCCACGTCCGGCTTGTCCATCTGCCCCAGGAACTGACGCGCGTAGGCCGACAGCGACTCCACGTAGCGTCGCTGGCCCTCAGCGTAGATCGTGTCGAACGCCAGGCTCGACTTGCCCGATCCGGACAGGCCGGTGATCACCACCAGCGCGTCGCGCGGCAGCTCGAGAGAGATGTCCTTCAGATTGTGCTCGCGCGCCCCGGAGACGACGATCTTGTTGCTTGAGGCCATGTTCGCAGCCATTGTAGAAGTGCGAACAGACGTTCGCGTCGCGGGACCGCCAGCGTTCGCCTCGCGGGACCGTCGGCGTTCGCCTCGCGGGACCGCCAGAGGACCGAGCGAGCGTCTTGCCACGACTGCCCAGACGGTATGCTGGCCGAGTGGACGACCCCGGCCTCCCCATCGCCTACGAGGCGCTCGAGCCCGGCACGCCGGTCTACAGCAGCGACGGACAGCACGTAGGCGAGGTCGCGCACGTGCTCAGCGCACCCGAGGAGGACGTATTCGATGGGATCGTGCTCAACGAGCGCGAGGGCCCCGGGGGAGACCGCTTCGCCGATGCCGACGACGTCGAGTCGATCCACGAGCACGCGGTCACGCTCAAGCTCGACACGGCTGCCTGTCGCGATCTTCCCGCGCCCAGCGCCAACCCCGCGATCATGCACGACGACCCAGGCGATCCCGGAGGTTCCGCGCTCTCGAACAAGCTGCGGCGCGCTTGGGATCTAGTGTCCGGGAAGTACTGAGAGCCACCCGGAAGCTGGCGCTGCGCCGCCGAGCAACCCACCGGCTCGAGCGACGAGTGGAGCCGACTAGCCTTCGATAGCCGCGTAAACCTCGTCGAGCAAGCGCTCGGGCTCGGCGAGCTCGAAGTTCTCCGCTAGATAGCGCCCCGTGTCCTCACGCGAGTCGCCATTCAGAGCCATGTTGAGCGCCACGAGTCGTGCGCCATCGATATCACCCTGGTCAGAGGAGAGCTCCCCGCGACCCTGCTGCCGCGCAAAAAGCGGCTCCTCCTCGAGCGCCGGCTCCTCCGCGAACGGTTCGGTCAACGGATCGGTGTGTGAACCCACCTGCTGCTCATCGTACGACTCGGCCTGCCCCACCCCATAGGACTCAACCCGTGACTCGGCGAGCACCTCGATCGGCGCACCCATCGCCGACGTGACAGCGGTTGGAGCGTGCGCGACCCCATTTTGGCCAAAGCCACCCCCCGAGCTTCTCCCCACTACCGACTCCTCCGGCACGTCCGGCAGCTGCGTCGTAGAGCGCCTCCATCTCCGCCTCCACAGCGCCCAGGTCACCCGCCAACCGGCCGACGCCGCTGCGCAGGCTCTCGACCAAAGCTCGCGTCTCCCCGTCCAGGGACCCAACCCGCGCCAGCAGCACCTCGGTGGCCTGCGACACCCCCGCCACATGAGCTTGAGCACGCGCTACGGCCTCCTCGCGAGTCCGCCGTGCATCCGCATCGGCTGCCGCGCGCACCTGCTGGGCGTCCTGCGCAGCCTCGCGCTCGATCGTCTGCGCCGTCGCCTGAGCCGCCTCGAGGATCCCTTGCACCTGCGTGCCCGCCACGGTGGCGAGCGACTCGTGCCCACTGTTGTCGGCCTCGCGCTGAAGCTCGTCGACCTCACTCGACAGCGCGCGCAGATGGGCGTCCACGGCTGCCGGGTCATAGCCGCGACGCACAATCGGGAAGTCGCGTCGCTCGATCCCTTGACGGTCCAATTCCACGATGCTCATCTTAGGGCTTGTCCCGGTGGGGATGTACGGCTGGGGCGGGCGGCCCTACCGAGCAGGCCCTCACGCGACCTCACCGGCGGCAGCCTCGCTTGGAGCTAGATCCACCACAGAGCCTTGACCCTCAGGACCCTCCAAGGCATGGACATCGCGTAGCTCGCGCCGCAGCTCCCTGATCTCGTCGCGCAACTGTGCGGCATACTCGAAGCGCAGATCGTCCGCGGCGGCGATCATCTCCTCTTCCAGCTCCACCACCATCCGCTCCAGCTCGTGCTGCGGCATCTCCTTGGCCTTTGCCCTGGTTGCATTTCTGCGTCGCCTGCCCTTAGGCACCTTCGACTCACCCTGAAGGAACTCGGCTATGTCGGAGATCCCCTTCACAATGCTCGACGCGGTGATCCCGTGCTCCTCGTTGTAGGCCAGCTGGATCTCACGCCGGCGGTCGGTCTCCCCGATCGCGGCCTTCATCGCCTTGGTCTCCTTATCGGCGTACATCAAGACGGTGCCCTTGACGTTGCGCGCGGCTCTGCCGATCGTCTGGATCAGCGAGGTCTCCCCGCGCAGGAATCCCTCCTTGTCGGCGTCGAGGATCGCCACCAGCGACACCTCCGGCAAGTCGAGCCCCTCACGCAACAGGTTCACCCCCACCAGCACGTCGTACTCGCCCAGGCGCAGGTCTCTGATGATCTGGATGCGCTCCAGCGTGTCGATCTCCGAGTGCAGGTAGCGCACCTTGAAGCCCATCTCGATCAGGTACTGCGAGAGGTCCTCGCTCATCTTCTTGGTCAGCGTCGTCACCAGCACCCGCTCGTTCACGTCCACACGCTTGCGGATCTCGTTCATCAGATCGTCGATCTGGTTGCGCGTCTCGCGCACCTCCACCGCCGGGTCCACAATTCCCGTCGGCCTCACGATCTGCTCCACAACCCGCTGTGAGCGTGTGCGCTCGTATTCGCCGGGCGTCGCCGACACGAACACGAGCTGCGGGGTGATCGACAGAAACTCGTCAAATGTCTGCGGGCGGTTGTCCATCGCGCTCGGCAACCGGAAGCCGTAATCCACGAGAGTGCCCTTGCGCGAGCGATCGCCCTCGAACATACCCCCGATCTGTGGCACGGTCTGATGGGACTCGTCGATCAAACACAGGAAGTCCTGGGGGAAGTAGTCGATCAGACAGTACGGCCGCTCGCCCGGCTTGCGCCCGTCGAGGATGCGCGAGTAGTTCTCGATCCCCGAGCAGAACCCCATCTCGCGCAACATCTCCATGTCGTACTGGGTGCGCTGGCGCAGGCGGTGGGACTCCAGCTGCTTGCCATCGGCCTCCAGCTGCTCGCAGCGCTCGTTCAACTCCCGCCCGATCTCCGCCACGCCGTCCTCGATCGTGCCCTCCTTGACGTTGTAGTGCGTGGCGGGCCAGATCGCTACATGCTCGAGGTCGTCGGCGATCAGCTCGCCGGTGAGCGGATCGAAGTGCTGCAGGCGCTCAACTTCGTCGCCGAACAGCGTCGCCCTAAAGGCCGTCTCCGCGTACGCGGGGAACACCTCGAGCGTCTCCCCCTTCACACGAAAGCTGCCACGCGCGAGCACCGTGTCGTTACGCGTGTACTGGATCGACACGAGCTTGCGCAGCAGCTTCTCGCGGTCGATCTCCTCGCCGCGGCGCAGGATCTGCATGTTCATCTCATACGTCTCCGGTGAGCCCAGACCGTAGATGCACGACACCGACGCCACCACGATCACGTCGCGTCGCGCGAACACCGCGGCGGTTGCGGCGTGGCGCAGGCGGTCCACCTCCTGGTTGATCGCCGAGTCCTTCTCGATGTAGAGGTCGCGACTCGGGACGTACGCCTCGGGCTGGTAGTAGTCGTAGTAGGACACGAAGTACTCAACCGCGTTCTCAGGGAAGAACGTGCGGAACTCGTTGCACAACTGCGCCGCCAGCGTCTTGTTGTGGGCGATCACCAGCGCCGGCTTCTGCACCTCGGCGATCAGCGCCGCCATCGTCATCGTCTTGCCGGTGCCGGTCGCCCCCAGCAGCGTCTGGAAGCGCTCATCCGCGCGCACACCCTCGGCGAGCGCCTCAATCGCCTTCGGCTGGTCGGCGGTGGGGGTGAACGCCGAATCGAGCTTGAATGGTGGCATCGGGCTCTACGTTAGCCCGAGCTGGCGCGCATAGGTGGAGCGATATTCGGCCTGCGCCCGCAGCACCCGTTCCACATACACCTGCGTCTCGGGGAACGGAATGTCGGCAATCGTGAGAGTGCCGCCTTCAGAGCGCGCCTTTGCCACCCAAGCATCGACGTTGGCCAGTCCGCCGTTGTAGGCCGCCACCGCCTCCATCTCATTGCCTTTGTAGTGATCCAGCAAATAGCGCAGGTACCAGCTTCCGTAAGCCACGTTGATCTTTGGCGTAGCCAAATCACCAGTCGTGAAGCGCACCCCGCCCGATAGGTGCGCGATGTATTCGGCTGTGCTCGGCAGCAGCTGCATCAACCCCAGCGCACCCGCCGAGGAGGTACGTGGATCGAACTTCGTCTCGGCATAGATCACCGCTGCGATCAACGACGGATCGAGGTGCTTTTCCGCTGCCTGTTCGCGGATCACCGACGTATCGGTCAATGGCAGGCCATTACCCGGCAGCACACGCTGGATGTGCGAAGCAACCACGACCGCCAGCACCCCCACAAACGCGAACGCAGCGAAAATCCGCCCCACCCGGCGAACACGCCTGGCGCTGCCCGTCCCGCGCACGTGGCGCGAGCGTCGGTTTGAAAGGTAGACGGTGCGCCCGCTCCGGCCGCGGGCGGCCGTTCGGGACCGTTGCGCACTCATCCCGACAGCTTGGCAAGGACGTCGGCCAGTTCGCGCCGCAAGTCGGCTTCGGTCCCGTCGTTGTGCACCACAAATGTCGCGCGCTGCGCCTTCTCGGCCTGTGAGAGCTGGCGCGCCGCGCGCTCGTCGGCGAGCGCGTGCCCACGACCCGCCGCGCGCTGCTTGCGCGCGTCCTCGGCCGCGATCACGGCGATGGTGGCATCGAAACCACGCTCCATACCGGCCTCGAACAGCAGCGGCACCTCGACCACCGCGGCCCTTGGAGCGGGGTGCAGAGCGCGCACGTGCTCCATCCACCCAGCGATCCGTGCACCGACGAGCGGCCACAGAAGACCCTCCAGCCACCCACTGTCCTGCTCGCCACCCGCGAACGCCTTCGCGGCCACCGCAGCGCGATCGACGACTCCTCCGGGCGCCACCTCTGAACCCCAACGCTCAACCACAGCATCCCTGACCTGCTTCTCAGCGTATAGCTCGTGCACCACCGCGTCGGTCGAGAGCACCTGCGCACCGAGTCCTTCGAGCGCCTTCAACGCGGTTGACTTGCCCGCCCCCATGCCGCCAGTTAGGCCAACAAACGGCGCCACCGGCTGCATGGCACGTGCCCGTCAGTCTTGTGCTTGCTCGGCGGCCGGCTGCTCGTCTGCCGGGCGCTCTGTCTCGGCAGCGACTGGCTGCTCGACAGCGGGCTCCTCGGGCGCGGTCTCCACCGACTGCTCAACCGCGGACTGCTCGGGCTCGGCGACCGACTCCTCAACAGCGGGCTCCTCGGGCTCGGCGACCGACTCCTCAACCGCGGACTGCTCGGCGACGGCAACCTCAGCGACGGGCTCATCTGTCGAGCTCTCCTCAACCGGCTCCTCGACCGAGGTCTCCTCAACGACAGGCTCTACCGCTACAGACTCAACCGCGGCAGGCTCTTCAACAGCCACCTCCCCCGCCGGCTGCTCGGTGGGCAACGACTGCTCGAGCTCTTGAGCGGCGAGCTGCTCAACGACGACTTCGGCAACCGACTGTTCGGCGACCTCCGCGACCGTCTCCTCGTCCGCACCCGCACCCGTCTCCTCGTCCGCACCCGCACCCGTCTCCTCGTCCGCACCCGCACCCGTCTCCTGCTCGAGCGAGTCATCGACACCAGCGTCCTCAGAGGACTGCACGACCACCGACTCAGCTCGCGGCAACGGAAGGATCTGGTCCTCAACGCGCTTAGCCGACAGCGACAGGCGCCTGCGCTCTGAGTCGATCTCGAGGATCTTCACGCGGATCTCATCGCCCGGGTGCACGATCTCGCGCGGGCTCTCCACGTGATGGCCGGCGAGCTCAGAGATGTGCACGAGCCCCTCGACGCCGTCGAGCACCTCGACGAACGCGCCAAAGGTGACGACCTTCGTGACCTTGCCCGCCAGCTCGTCGTTGACGTTGTAGGTGTCCACGATCCGCTGCCACGGGTCTTCCTGGGTCTGCTTGAGCCCCAGCGAGATGCGCTGGCGATCGCGGTCGATGTCGAGCACCTTCACCTGCACGGTGTCGCCGATGTTGAGGATCTCGCTCGGGTGGTTCACATGTGACCACGACAGCTCGGAGATGTGGATCAGGCCATCGATCCCGTCAAGATCCACGAACGCGCCGAAGTCCACGATGTTGGAGATCTGCCCCTCCACGACGAGCCCGGGCTGCAGACGGTCGAGGATCTGCTGGCGCACCTCCTTGCGCTCCTCCTCCAGCACCGCGCGGCGCGAGAGCACCACGTTGTTGCGCGAGCGGTTGAGCTCGATCACCTTCGTCTCGATCTGCGTGCCGAGATACTCGTCGAGGTTCGGCACGCGCCGGATATCCACCAGCGAGGCCGGCAGGAACCCACGCACTCCGAGGTCGATGATCAACCCACCCTTGACGACCTCGATGACCGAGCCGATCACGGGCTCGCCGGACTCGGCGGCCGCCTCGATACGCCGCCACGCCTTCTCGAAGCGGGCGCGCTTCTTGGACATGATCAGACGACCATCCTGGTCCTCCTTGGTGAGGACCATCGCGTCGACCTCCTCGCCGAGCGACACCTCCTCACGCGGATCCACCGACTTGCGGATCGAAAGCTCATTGGCGGGGATGACCCCCTCGGACTTGTAGCCGATATCGACGAGTACCTCGTCCTTATCGATCCGAACGACATTGCCCGTCACGACCTCGCCCTCCTCGAAGGGCTGCATCGTGGCGTCGTAGTTGGGGACTATCTGCCCGTCGATTTCAAGCAGCAGTCCGTTTGACCCCTCGACCACATGGGCCTGGGGATTCTCTATAAGGGTTTGCACCGGTCGAAGCCTAGCGCAGCCTCGTCGGGCGGGGCGGGTACCTATCATTGGCCTTCGTATGCCAGTTCGAGCGACGAAGCGCGGAGAGCAGCGCACCCCGCTGCAGCGCGACTGCGACGTGCTCGTGTGCGGGGCGTCCTTCGCGGGGCTCGCCGTGGCCCGCGAGCTGGCGGGCACGGGCGCGCGGGTGCTTGTGATCGACCGCTATGAGATCGGCGAGCGCCAGACCTCGGCGTGCGGTATCCCCACCGGCTGGCTGGAGGCGCTCGATCTGAACGGGTCGCTGCGCCAAACGTTCGATGAGCTGGTCGTGCACACGCCTTGGACGACCGCGCGCTGGCAACTGCCGTGGACGTTCTCCACGTTCGACTATCGCGAGTTGTGCGCGCTGCTGTGGAGCCAGGCGCATCCGGACGATGCGGAGTTCGAGACAGCGACGGTGACCGGTCGGGAGGGGCACGTCGTGCACACCGACCGCGGGGAGTTGAGCGCGCCGCTGATCGTCGACGCGCTCGGCTGGCGGCGCGTTTTGTCGAACGAGACCGCGATCCAGCCGCCCAACGCGCGCCTTTCACGCGGCCTCGAGGTCCACCCGCACGGTGCCGGCGACGAGCTCGAGCTGTGGATCGACCCGAAGTACGTGCGAGCCGGTTACGCGTGGAGCTTTCCGGCTACCAATGAGCTGCGCGTGGGCGTCGGCTCTTTTTGGCCCTCACATCACGTGAAGGAGCCGACCGTGCGTCTCGCCGACGACCTGGGCTTGCCACCCGACGGCTACCAGGGGAACTGGATCCCCCACCAGCTGCGACCCGCGATCGAGGACGGAGTGTTCTTCGTCGGGGACTCGGCCGGTCACTGCCTGCCGCTGACCGCGGAGGGAATTCGCACGGCGTTCTATTTCGGGATCGCGTGCGCTCGCGAGCTGCGGGCGGTGCTCGAAGGCCACTCCACGCGCGAGCTCGCGCTCGCGCGCTACGGCGCGTTCTCCGACGCACACGAGCGCAAGTATCGCTGGCTGCTGAACACCCAGCGAGCTGTGGGACAGCTCACCCCCACGCCGGCGGTGACGGCGCTTGCGCGCGCACTGACCTCCAAGCGAGTGAGTGCGTGGGCGTTCAACCACTACCTACAGATCGCCCCACCGTCGTTCGTGGGGGCGCGTCCGCGTCAGGCGACCTCGCGCAACCGTGGACGTGTGGTTTTGAGCGCCTGAAGCGACAGGCGGCTGGCCTCGATGGCGCTCGCCCAGGAGACCTCGGCGAGCATGCCCTCGGCCGCGACCATGTCGCCCGCGAGGAACACGCCGTCACCGCGATCGATGGCGGGACGCTCGCGCCAACTGGTGCCGGGCATGTCGAGCGCTCCGGAGCGGGCGTCCATGACTTGGCGCCGCCGCCAGGTCTCGCGCTCGCGCCAGTCCTCGATCGCGACGTCGAGCAGTCGCTCCAGTCGCAGCGCCGCCTGCTCGACGCTCTCCCCGGGGCGAATCGGCATTTGCGCCTGGATCAGCTCCTCGCCGTCGGGTGCGATCGTGGGATTGGCGCCGGAGTAGCGCCCGATCCAGCCCGCCTCGTCCATGTCGGAGACGACCGTTGGATCGCCGCGGCGATAGCGCAGGCCAAGGTCAAGGCAGACCGTGCGTCCGCTGTTCCAGCGCAGGCTGTCGTCGCCGAGCAGCTCGCGCGCCTGCTCGAGCTCGGTTGCGACGATCGTGGGTGTGTCTGGCAGAGCGTCCAGACGTGTGCCGGTCTGCACGCGGACTCCCAGCTCGCGTGCGCGACGCTCGAGCGAGTCGATCAGTGAGCTCCATCCTCCGACCGGGTAGCGCACGATCGAGGGAACGGTGAGCAGCAGGCGCACCATGCGCGGCCACACGAACGCCGCTGAGAGCTCGCCGGGATCGTGATGGAAAGTGAACACGCCCGCTCCCGCCGAGAGCATCGCGGCGGTGGAGTCGTCGGTGTGGCTGGCGACCCATGTGCGGAAATCGGTGTCGCGGGGAGCTTCGCGACCGCGTAGACGCAGTACTTCGGGCAGAGCGCCGAGCGGTGGGGTGCGCCGCAGCGTTCCACCAAGGCGCAGCCTGACGCCGGTCAACCGTGGGCCGGCGTTGGGTGGGAGCACGTCGCGCTCGCGCATCCACTTCCAGAATGGACCGTCCTGATACATGGCGTGGGGCCCGAGATTCGCCTTGTAGGGCCCGTCGGTGCTGCGTCCCCGGCCTCCCAAATGCTCGTGGGCCTCCACCAAGCGCACGGCGACTCCCTCCTCAGCGCAGGCGATTGCCGCCACGAGACCCGCGATCCCGCCTCCGACGATCGTGATCTGCGTCTTGCGGTTATCGGCACTGTCGTTGATCGAGCTCATGGTTGCTGCCTCCTTGGACGAAGATCGCGCTTGCTCCGGACCGCCAGATGACCGATGGAGCCAGGATCGGGGGTTGTATTTTGGCTCGTCGGTTTGTGGCTCTGGAGTGATCGGGTCTGGAGCGGATTTCGCTTCGAGAATCAAAGTACGCCGATACTGGCATCTATTACAGTTCCAGTCATGAGTAACGAGAGAGGACCAGTTGGTGGACCGGGCCTGCTCGTGGAGCTCGATCGTGATGGCGAGCTGCCACTGCACGAGCAGATCGAGCGCTCGCTACGCGAGCAGATCCGCTCGGGACGGTTGGTGGCGGGTGCTCGCCTGCCCTCCACGCGCGGTTTGGCTGATGAGCTGTGTGTCTCGCGCGGGGTGGTGAGCGAGGCTTATGGCCAGCTCGCGGCGGAGGGCTATCTGAGGATGAGCCAGGGGGCGCCAGTGAGGGTGGCGAGAACGGTGCGTGCCGCCCTCGCGCGGCCGCCAGCACGGTCGCTGCTGGGGAGCTTTGCTTACCATTTCCATCCCGGCCTTCCAGACCTGGCGGGCTTCCCCCGCGAAGCGTGGTTGCGCTCACTGCGCGCGGCGCTGCGGGACTCCCCACTTGACTCGCTCGGCTACGGCGACCCGCGCGGAGCGCCCGCGCTACGCGAAACGCTGGCCGGCTATCTGGGCCGGGTACGCGGCGCCGACGCGGACCCCGAGCACATGCTGATGTGCACCGGCTTCATGCAGGGATTCTCGCTGCTGTGTCGCGCTCTACGTGGGCGCGGGGTTGAGCGGATCGCGCTGGAGGATCCCGGCTGGCACGTCCACCGCCTGATTGTCGAGCAGGCGGGGATGCGGGTCGTGCCAGTTCCGGTTGACGCGGGTGGGATATGCGTGGAGGCACTCACCCAAACGGATGCGTCGGCGGTGTTGGTGACACCCGCCCACCAGTTCCCCACGGGCGCGGTGCTGGCGCCAGAGCGCCGCGCCGCGCTGATCGAGTGGGCCGGTGAGGAGCGGGTGATCGTCGAGGACGATTACGACTCGGAGTATCGCTATGACCGTGTCGCCGTGGGCGCGCTGCAGGGGCTGGCGCCCGAGCGGATCGCTCACATCGGATCGGCCAGCAAGCGGCTGGCGCCCGCGATGCGCTTGGGGTGGGTGCTCTCGCCGTCGTGGCTCACGTGGGAGCTCACGGCCGCAAAGACGATCGAGGACTGCGGCTCGGAGGTGATTGGGCAGCTCGCGTTGGATGACTTCATCGCGCGCGGCGAGCTCGACCGCCATGTGCGCCGCACGCGCCTGCGCTACCAGCGACGCAGAGAGGCGCTATTGGAAGCGCTCCAACGGTGGCTGCCATGGGCGAGCGTGAGCGGCGCCGACGCGGGCCTATTCGAGCTCGTGATGCTGCCAAGCGAGGTCAGCGAGCGGGCGTTGCTGCGAGCGGCGGCCGAGCGTGGCGTGGGCGCCGAGGGGCTGGCGCTTCACCGCTACGCGGCGGAGGGTCCCCCGGGGGTGCTGCTCGGCTACGGCAACCTGTCGGAGCCCGCGATCGAGCAGGGGATCCGTCTATTGGGCGAGGCGTACAAGCGGGTGCATCAGCGCTGAGGACTTATCGGCGTGTCCTACCGGTCAAGCGCCGCGGTCGCGATCGCGCGTGCCCCACGAGCCGGAACGATGCTCAGGCTGCGCATACGGGCTGGGCGCTCGTCGCGAGGATCAGCGGCGCGCAGGTCCACGCACCGCAGCACCGTTCGCAGAACGGTCTTGATCTCCATCGTGGCGAAGCTCGCGCCTATGCAACGTCGCATGCCACCGCCAAACGGGATGAACGAATAAGGTGCGGTCTGCCCCTCCTGGAACCGCTCCGGCCGGAACTGCAACGGGTCGGGATACACCCGCGGGGAGCGCTGGGTCGCGGCTATCAACGCCGCCACCCGCGCGCCAGCCGGCAGCCGGTGCCCGCCGAGCTCAAACGGCGCCCTCAGTCTGCGCACGATCGTGTCGATCACCGGGCGTAGGCGCATCGTCTCGTTTACGACGGCCGTCAGATAGCTCTCATCCGCTTCGTCCACCTCCTGGCGGCGGGCCCCTTCCCGCGCGCGAGCGAGCGCCTCGGGATGCCGCAGCAGTCGCTCAAAGCACCACGCGAGCGACGCCGCGGTCGTGTCGTGCCCGGCGACCAGCAGGGTGAGCACGTGATCGCGCAGCTCTTGATCGCTCAGCTGGCTTCCGTCCTCGTGGCGGGTGGCGGTGAGCAGCGCCAGCACGTCGTGACGATCCTCTGGAGAGGCACGGTGCTCGGCTATCTCCTCGTACAGCAACCGCTCGCCCTCCGCGCGGGCGCGTACCCACGGAAGTCGCCGTCCGAGCGCGCCTCGCGCGAGCGGGCCGAGTCGTTCCTCGGTGACCATCCCAAACACACCACCACGAGTAAACGCCGGCAGCGTTTCTCGCAGCCGCTGATGGCGCTCGGAGTCGCGCACGCCGATCACCGCCCGCAAGATCACTTCCATCGTGATCTCGCGCATCCGCGGCCACAGCGCAAACGGCGTGTTTAGCGGCCAGCTCTCTACATCCCGCGCGGCCACTTGCTCGACGATCGCCTCGTGGTGGCGGATCGCCTCGCCGTGAAACGGGGGAAGCAGCAAACGGCGCGTGTCCAGATGGCGCTTGCCGTCGAGCAGCAGCAGGCTGTTGGGTCCGAGGCCTTTGCCGAGCATCTCGGCCGTGGCCTCACCTCCAAGCACCACCTCGGTGTCGGCGGTCAAGACCTCGCGAACCAGCTCGGGGTCGAACACGCTCACGATATCGCCGAAACCTAGGATCCGGAACGTGAGCATTCGCTCATCTGCGTATCGCTTCAGGCAATACGCGAGCAACGAGTCCATGTCGAACAGCGACCACACAGTCTGCGCGGCTGCCGGTAACGGCACGCGACGGGGCATCTCGCTGAGAGCCGAAGCGCTCATACGCGTGAGCCGCGCCACCGTGTGCAAGAACTCAAGCCGGGTTGCACGCGCCAAGCCTATCGGTTTGTCGCGGTCGTGTGTTGTTATTGGGTCGCCCTTGTTATTGGGTCGCCCGTGCTACTGGGTCGCCCGTGATCGCTTGACCGGATCTGAGCTCCTAAACCCGGTGCTGGGGCGGGATTCGGCTCGAGGTTTCAGGTCAAGCGTTCCTGGGGGGTCGACTAGCGCCGGACGACGAGGACCACGCCCGCCACGAGCAGCGCCAGCCCAACGATGCGCCCTGCGTTGATGGGCTGCTTGGCGATTCCAAGCAGGCCAAAGCGATCGACCGCCACGGCCGCCGCGAGCTGACCGGTGATCACGATCGCCGTGAGGCCGCTGACGCCGAGGGTGCGCACGGTGAGGATCGCGACGGTCACGTACACCGCGCCCAGCAGCCCTCCGACAAGCGCCCACAATGGAGCCTTGCCCACGTTGCTGAAACTGCCAAGCCCGCCGTAGAACAGCGTCGCGACCAGCGCCAGCGCGACCGTGCCGACGACAAATGAGAAAGTCGCCGCCTGCACGCTGCCGATCGAGCGACCGAGGCGCGCGTTGACCGGAGGCTGCATCCCAACCAGCACGCCGGCCACCGCGACGAGCCCCACGGCCAGCAGACGGCTCACGCTTCCCCCAACGGACAGCTCACGCTCGCCCCGCCGCACGCTGAGGATCCAAGCGGCGCACGCCAAGTGGATCCAAGTCGCGCTCACCGAATCGCGCGAGACCCACGCGGCTCACTTCGCCTCCAGCCAGTTGCGCCCAACCCCTATATCGACAGCCATCGGCGGGGAGTGCTCCCACACGCCGCACATCTCCTCCTCGATCAGCACGCAAGCCGCCTCGCGCTCCTCGGGCGGGCCTTCGAACAGCAGCTCATCGTGGATCGTGAGGATCAGCCTTGTGGTGAACTTACCCTCGCGCAAAGCATCGTGGCAGCGAATCATCGCGAGCTTGATGATGTCGGCGGCGGTCCCCTGAATGACCGTGTTGACCGCAAGGCGCTCGCCGAGCGTGCGCACCTGGTAGTTGCGGGCGCGCAGCTCGGGGATCTGGCGGCGGCGGCCCCACAACGTCTTGACGTGGCCCTCCTCCTTCGCCGTCTCGATCGTCTCCACCATGAACTCCCCCACCGCGGGGAACCGCTCCAGATAGGCGTCGATAAACGCTTTGGCCTCCTCCAGCGGGATGTTGAGGCGATCGGCCAGCCCGTAGTCGGACAATCCGTAGACGATCCCGTAGTTGATCATCTTTGCCTTAGCGCGCATCCCCGGGTCAATCGCCCCCGGTGAGACCTCGAACACCTGTGAGGCGGTCGCGGTGTGGACGTCTTCGCCGCGCTTGAATATCTCTTCGAGCACCGGCTCGTGCGCGGCGTGCGCGAGCACACGCAGCTCGATCTGGGAGTAGTCGACCGAGATCAGCAACTGCCCCTCCTCGGCCTCGAAGCAGCCGCGAATCTCCCGGCCGAGCGGTGTGCGAATCGGGACGTTCTGCATGTTGGGGTTGGTGGACGACAGGCGCCCGGTCTGCGCGACCGTCTGCAGGAACGTGGTGTGAATGCGAGAGCGCTCGTCCACCAACTGCGGGAGCACATCCAAATATGTCTTGATCAGAGTCGACAGCTCACGCCAGCGCTCGATATGGGGCACGATCTCATGCTCCTCGCGGATCGCCTGCAGCACGCGCGCGTCGGTCGAGAAGCCGGTCTTGCCGCGTCGCTTGCGCGACAGCCCGAGCTTGACGAACAGGATCTCCCCAAGCTGCTGGGGAGAGCCGATCGTGAACTCCTCCCCCGCCAGCTCATAGACACGGCGTTCCAGCTCGGAGATCTCCTGGAGCACACGTGCCGTGATCTCCCGCAAGCGCTCGACGTTGAGCCTCACCCCGGTTAGCTCCACGTCGCGCAGCACCGACACGAGCGGCAACTCGATATCGCGCATGACGCCCCCGAGCTCGCGCTCAACGATCTGCTCGCGCTGCCAGGCCGCGAGCGCGCCCAGCAGCAGCGCATGGGCGGCCACCGGATCCTCAACGCCCGCCACCAACCCACGCTCCTCACAAAGCTCGGCGAGCGGGTACCCGCGCCGCGCCGGCTCGAGCAGGTAGGCGCCAAGCAGCGTGTCGTGGACGAGCCCGGGTGGCACACTGCCGAGCGCCTTCGCATCGTGAGCCACCACCGCCAACTGCCCGCACGCCGCCACAACATCCTCCGGTCCCGCACAATCGCCGACGAGCAAAGTCGTGCGCGAAGCGCCCGCCGCGACCTTCTTGCCGCTCGATGCCCCCATCGGCGGGGGATCCGGATTCACCGCGAAGCGCCACGGGGAACCCACCGCGAACAGCTCGCCCTCCTCCACCTCCGCGGCGCTCACCGCCACACATAGCTCATCCGGCGTCGTGCCCCCGGCTGTCTTGAGCATCGCGATATCGGCAAGCGAGCCATTGCGCACCCTCCCGGCGAGCTTCACCTCATCCGAGGCGCTCGCCTTCGCGAGCTCGGCCTCGCCAAGCGCCTCTTCCACGCGGCGCAGCGGATCGCGCAGCTCCCAGCGGCGAAACACCTCACGCAGCTGCGAGCGGTCCGGTTCGCGCGCCGCCTCGCTCTTGAGGTCGAACTCGACCGGCAGGTTGCGCTGGACGGTGGCGAGACTCTTGGACATGCGGGCGTCATCGGCATGATCGATCAGGCTCTGCTTGCGCTTGGGTCCGCCGATGTCGCGAACGTGCGAGAGCACCCCCTCGAGCGAGCCGAAGCGTCCGATCAGCTCGCTGGCGGTCTTCTCCCCGATGCCTGGGATGCCGGGGATGTTGTCGGAGGTATCCCCCTTCAGCCCGTAGAAGTCTGGAATCAGCTCCGGCGGGATGCCGTAGCGGTCGATCACCGCCTGGCGGTCGTACAGCTTCGTCTCGGTGATCCCCCGAGCGGTGGCCATCACCTGCACGAGCCCCTGCTCATCGATCAGCTGGAACACATCCCGATCACCCGTCACGATCGTGGAGGGCACCCCAGCCGTGCGCGCCTGCTCGGCAAGCGTCGCGATCACGTCGTCGGCCTCAAAGCCCTCCACCTTCACGTTGCGATAGCCAAACGCCTCGACCAGCGGTTCCATCGCCGGCCACTGCGCCTTCAGCAGGTCCGGACGCGAGCGACGCCCGGCCTTGTAGTCGGCGAACAGCTCGGTGCGCCCGGAGCTACCTGCGTCCCACGCGACCATCGTCGGCTGCACCCCGTAGTCGGTGACGATCTTTACGAGCATCGAGGCGAACCCGAAGATCGCGTTGGTGGGCTCGCCGGTGGAGGTCGCGATCGACTCCGGCAACGCGTAGAACGCCCGGTAGACGAGGCTAGGGCCGTCAATCAAAAACAGGCGGCGATCCACGCGGAGCACTTTAGGGACTATCGAGACTTATGGCCTATCGAGACAGGCCCTCACGATGACCCCGCCCACCCCCATCGACCGTCCCTCTCGCACGCCCACGGAGATGGGCTCCCGATAGGTACGGGGGCCTGCGGCGTCAGAGCAAATAACATGCCGGGCCGCCAAGGGCGCGAGCCCAAGCCAATCGAGGAGCGCCCTCGCCGTGAACATCACCCCAAGCGCGCAGTACCGCCTGACCATCCGCGTCAAAATCGACGAGGAGCTCGGCATGCTCAGCCATGTGACCGATGCGATCGGCGAGCGCGGTGGAATGGTTATAGCCGTCGACCTCGTGGAGGCCGATGCGGGCCACAGCGTGCGCGACATCGTGGTCGACGCCTCCAACCGAGAGCA
The DNA here is from genome assembly GCA_963849215.1 of uncultured Solirubrobacterales bacterium. GTDB lineage: Bacteria > Actinomycetota > Thermoleophilia > Solirubrobacterales > Solirubrobacteraceae > Palsa-744. The sequence continues at coordinate 1,851,655 of CAWKGR010000003.1, read as the reverse complement.
CTGGGACCGCATCCTGGAGGCAATCGGAGCACTGCCCGGCGTCGATGTGATCGACACGATCGATCGCACCTTCCTGCTGCACGTGGGCGGCAAGATCGAACAGCACAACAAGCACCCGCTGAAGACGCGCGACGACCTCTCAATGGCCTACACCCCGGGTGTGGCGCGAGTGTGCACGGCGATCAAGGACGACCCCGACAAGGCCTTCCAATACACGATCAAGCGCAACACCGTGGCGGTCGTCAGCGACGGCACCGCCGTGCTCGGCCTCGGCGACATCGGACCGGCGGCAGCGATGCCTGTGATGGAGGGCAAGGCGTGCCTGTTTAAGGAGTTCGCAGGCGTCGACGCGTTCCCGATCTGCCTCGACACGAAGGACACTGAGGAGATCGTGCGCGCCGTGACGCTGATCGCGCCGTCCTTTGGCGGGATCAACCTGGAGGACATCTCCGCGCCGCGCTGCTTTGAGATCGAGGAGCGCCTCAAGCGCGACCTGGACATCCCCGTGTTCCACGACGACCAGCACGGCACCGCGGTGGTGGTGATGGCAGCTCTGCTGAACGCGGTCAAGCTCACGGGTCGCAGCCTGCGCGATCTGAAAGTGCTCGTGATCGGTCTCGGCGCGGCGGGCGTAGCCGTCACGAAGATCATGCTGGAGGCCGGTGTGCGCGAGATCGTCGGGTGCGACTCGCGTGGGGCGCTCAGCACCAAGCGCGAGGATTACCTCGACGACTCGATGAGCTCGGTGAAGCGCTGGTACGCGGAGGCCACCAACCACGAGGATCGCACCGGCAGCCCGGCGGACGTGATCGAGGGGGCGGATCTGCTGATCGGTCTCTCCGGCGCGCGGGCGCTGCCGGTGGAGGCGCTCGCGAAGATGAACGAGGAGGCGATGGTGTTCGCGATGGCCAACCCCAACCCCGAGGTGATCCCCGAGGAGGCTGCGCCTTACGTGCGGATCATGGCCACAGGCCGCTCCGACTACCCCAACCAGATCAACAACGTGCTGTGCTTCCCCGGGATCTTCCGCGGCGCGCTGGACGTGCGTGCGAAAGCGATCACCGAGGAGATGAAGATCGCAGCCGCCGAGGCGATCGCGGCGATCGTCGAGGAGAGCGAGCTGCGCGAGGACTACATCATTCCCTCCGTGTTCAATCGCGACGTGGCCCCCGCGGTCGCCGCCGCCGTGGCTGAGCAGGCACGCGCGAGCGGCAACGCGCTTGCCGGCCAGGAGGTCGGCTACGCGCAGGGCGATACGCTGACGGGGATGGGCGAGTAGGACTCGTCGCACGTGCTGGCGCAACCAATCACGCCGCTGACCAACTAACCGGGAAGGTCGGGCGAGCTTGGGGTAGGCCGCACACCCCCCAGCGAAAGGTTGCCGATGCACGTAGCCGTGAGTGGAGCGACAGGTCTGATCGGCCCGTCGCTGGTCGCGGCGCTGCGAGCGCGCGGCGACGAGGTGACTGTGCTCTCACGCGATCCCAACCGCGCGCAGGAGCGGCTCGGGGATTCCACGACACCACCCCCATCCAGCGACCCATCCCTCGCGGCGCTACATGCGGTGGGGTGGGATCCGCTCCACGAACCGGCTCCCAGCAACGCGCTGAGCGGACGCGATGCGGTCGTGCACCTGGCGGGGGAGAACGTGGCGCAGCGCTGGACCGCAAAGGCCAAGCGCGCGATCCATGACAGCCGCGTGATCGGGACCAAGCATCTCGTGCAAGGGCTCGCCGCCCTCGGCGAGGACCGTCCGCGAGTGCTTGTCAGCGGCTCGGCGATCGGTTACTACGGCACGCATGGGGACGAGCCGATCGACGAGGAGGCACCAGCCGGAGACGACTTTCTCGCCCAGACCTGCAGTGCGTGGGAGACCGAGGCGCAGGCAGCCCAGTCGCTGGGCATACGCCTCGTCATGCCGCGCACAGGCGTCGTGCTCGACCCGGGTGGGGGAGCGCTCGGCAAGATGCTCCCCCCGTTCAAGCTCGGTGTAGGCGGGCCCGTCGCGGGCGGGCGCCAGTACATATCGTGGATCCACACCGACGATCTGGTGGGGATCGTGCTGGCTGCGATCGACGACGAGCAGTGGCTGGGCGCCGTGAACGCAACCGCCCCCGAACCGCAACGCAACAGCGAATTCTCCAAGACGCTAGGCCGCGTGCTGCACCGCCCCGCGCTGCTGCCCGTGCCCGGCGCGGCACTGCGGCTCGTGTATGGCGAGATGGCCGAGATCGTCACAGGCGGCGCGCGCGTGCTGCCGGCAAAGGCGCTCGTGCTCGGCTACCAGTTCCGCTACCCAAAGCTAGATGGGGCGCTGCGCGCCGCACTCGCCGCAGGTTGACCAATCCTGCTCGCGTTCAGCGCTGCCGCGTCGAAGCGACCACAGAAGCTCGTGGCGCCCTCGCGCTGCTAGCCCGATGTGTTGAACGCGCGCCAGAACACAGGCGCGCCATGTGCAACCCGGTCGATCGCGTAGCTCGACAAGGTCGTTTCGCCGCTCGGGAGGATCGAGTAGACACCGAGCACGGAATGGCGATCGTGAGTGGCGAAGAACTTGTCGATCACCGCCTCGCGGTCATCCCCGCTGTTACCCGCGGCACGGATCGCCGCCAGCACCACGCTCATCGCCTCATACCCATACAGCGCGTACGGTTCGCCCGCTGTCGCGAAACGTCGCTCGTATTCGCCAAGCACATGCTGGGCCGGTGGCGGATAGAGCCCTCTCGCGAGCACCGGCGAGCCCACGAACGTGGCGCCTTCCGCTGCGTCAAGATGGGCGATGAACACGCTGTTGAGCATCGTCGCCGACGCCAGCAGCGACAGGTGCGCCACGGCGGCGTGCAATTCGCGCCACAGTTCCGCTGCTTCGGTCGTTGCCGTTGCGCTCACGAACACCCCCTGCGCACCACTTTTGGCGATCTTCGCGACCTCCCCGGTGAAGCTCGAACCGGGGGCAATCGCGATCGTGTCATCACCCACCACCTTGATCCCGGCGTGTTCGGCGTCGCTCTCGACGATCTCCGAGAGCGGCGTGTCGAACGGGTCCTGATCGACGACCACGTACAGCCGGTGCACACCGAGCTGGCGCAGAAGCGCCACTTGCGCGGCCGCCTGCACCTGATCGCCTGGGGCGAGGCGCCCAAACGTGCGCTTGCCGGTGGGGTAGAAGCGTTCCGGCTCATCCTGGTTGGCGTCCAGCGAGGAGGTCAAGCCCACATACGGGCTCGATGGACTGACCTGAAGGATTCCAGCGGCGTTGATCAACGGCAGCGATACGGCTGTCGCCCCCGAGTTGAAGTCACCCAGATAGGCGATCGTGGTCGGATCCTGCGCCGCGGCCTTCGCGTCGGAGGCGGTCACCCCAGGGTCCCACTCGCCGGTGGTGGGATTCGAGTCGTCAAGCGAGGTGTAGCTGACGGTGAAGCGCCCAACGCGTCCACCCGCGTTTGAGAGCGCGAGCTTCTCCCCATCGACGATCTGCCGAGAGATCACGCCCTCTGGACCCTGCAGCGGCAGGCTCGAATAGACCGTCAGCTGCTCGCCGACGTTCTCAGCGGCCGTCGAGCTGCCAACGCCGCCGCATCCGGCCAGCGCCGGCACGAGGGCGAGAGCGGCTAGGCACAGCCAGCGCGCGCGCACCTTGCAGCTAGTCGCCGCGGCGGCCCGGAAGGTAGCCGGAGAGGATCTTCACGGACGCGCCAACCACGGTGATCAACGTGGCGAGCATGAAGGAGTCAAACCCCTTCGCGCCAAGCGCCCACAGCACGATCCACACGATCAGTCCAGCGGTTACGGTGAGTACCAGTCCCATTGCGCGCGAATCCTATAACAGCCCGCACCGGCGAGACGCCGCCTATGCCGACAGGGCGCTCGCGAGCTCTGCGACGACCTCGCCGACAGCGCCCGCAGGATCCCCCGACTCGGCCGCCGCGCGCACCAGCCGGGTGCCGACGATCACACCATCCGCGCCCGCCTCGGCGGCCTGAGCGGCCTGTGCGGGGGTCGAGATACCGAAGCCCAACGCAACGGGCACGTCCGTGGCGGCCTTCGCGCCAGCCACGATCTCGGCGAACCGGTCCGAGAGAGCCGCACGCTCTCCGGTCGTGCCGAGCACCGACACGGTGTAGAGAAAGCCGCGCGCCCGCGCCCCGATTCGCGCGAGGCGCTCGGGCGGCGTGGTAGGCGCTACCAGCGGCACGAGCGCGAGCCCGTGCTCATCGCAACTCGCCCACACCTCCGGCGCCTCCTCCAACGGCAGGTCGGGCACGATCAGCCCGCTTACCCCCATCCGCGCGAGCCGCTCCACAAACGCGCCGGCGCCCGGTGCGAGCACCATGTTGGCGTAGCACATCAGCACCACCGGAACGCTCAGCCCAAGCTCGCTAGCGACCTCCAGCACCCCCGTGAGAGTTGCCCCGGCCGCAAGCGCACGCGTGCCCGCCTCGTGGATCACAGGCCCGTCCGCCAGCGGGTCGGAATAGGGCACACCGAGCTCCAACATGTCCGCGCCTGCGCTCACGCACGCCCGCCCGATCTCGACCGACTGCTCCAGCGTCGGGAAACCCCCCATCAGGTAGGGCATCAGCGCCGCGCGCTTCTCGTTAGCGGAAAATGCGGCGGCGATCCGCTCGATACCGCTCGACGCGACCACGCTCATCTCATGAGGCCCCCGCAAAAAGAGCCCTCTGCGGGACAACGAGCGCGATAACCGGCGACGGGGGCGTGCTTCGGGACGTCGGGCGCCATTGTTTCCCAAAAAAAGCAGTCAGTCCGCACTCAACACCTCCGCCAGATCCTTGTCCCCACGTCCCGACAGGCACACGAGGTCCAGCTCGCCATCGGACTGGGCAAGCGTCCAGGCAAGTGCGTGGGCCGTCTCCAGCGCCGGGATTATGCCCTCCAGGCGCGAGACCTCGCGGAACGCCGCGAGCGCGGCGCGATCGGTCACCGCCTCATAGCGCGCGCGTCCGCTGTCGCGCAGGAACGCATGCTGTGGGCCTGTGCCCGGATAGTCGAGTCCCGCGGAGATCGAGTGAGCTTCGATGATCTGCCCCTCCTCGTTCTGCATCACCGCCGACAGCGCCCCGTGCAGCACCCCCGCCCGTCCACCAACGCTCAGCGGAGCGCCATGACGAAGCGTGTCGATCCCATCGCCGCCCGCCTCCACACCGATCAGTTGTACCTGCGGGTCATCGAGAAACGCCGTGAAGATGCCCAGCGCGTTTGAGCCACCCCCAACGCACGCCACAACGCGGGCGGGCAGGCGGCCCTCGCGCTCGAGCATCTGCGCGCGCGCCTCGTCGCCGATCACCCGTTGCAAGTCGCGTACCAATGCCGGGTACGGCGCGGGACCCACAACCGAACCGATCACGTAGTGGGTGTCGCTCACATTGGTCACCCAGTCGCGGATCGCCTCCGAAGTCGCCTCCTTCAGGGTTCTGGCGCCCGCGTCCACAGCCTGCACGCGCGCTCCGAGCAATTCCATTCGCTGCACGTTCGGCGCCTGACGGCGCGTGTCCTCAGAGCCCATATAGATCACGCACTCCAGGTCCAGCAGCGCGCACACGGTGGCCGTCGCCACGCCGTGCTGGCCGGCGCCGGTCTCGGCGATGATCCTGCGCTTGCCCATCCGCTTGGCCAGCAACGCCTGCCCAAGCGCGTTATTGAGCTTGTGCGAGCCGGTGTGGTTGAGATCCTCGCGCTTGAGGTACACCGTGTGACCCACGCGCTCGGAGAGACGCCCCGCGCGATACAACGGCGACGGGCGCCCGGCAAAGTCGCGCAGCAAAAGATTCAGTTCCGCGCGATAGGAGGGATCCTCGCGCGCCGCCCCCCACGCCAACTCGAGCTCGGCGAGCGCGGGCATCAGCGTCTCCGGCACATACTGCCCCCCATAGCGCCCGAAACGGTGCTCGACAACCTGGTTGGTGCTCACGCTGGCGAGCCTACCGGCGGCGTCCCCTCGACGAAGGGCTCAGCGGACTGTGCTCCATCGGCGGAAGGCTCAACAGGCTTTGCTCCATCGGCGGAGAGCTCAACGGACTTTGCCTCCTCGACTGAAGGCCCAATCTCGACGGATGGCTCAACAGGCCGCGTCAGCTCGGCGGGCGAGTCGAACGCCGCTCCGCTCACCGCGGCGAAGAAGTCGCGCAACTTCGACGGATCCTTGCGCCCCGGCGCGCTCTCGGTGCCGCTGGCGGTGTCCACCGCAAACGGACGCACACGTTCGATCGCCTCCCCCACGTTGCCCGGGCCGAGGCCACCGCTGAGAATCAGCGGGGTCTTCGAGCGCCGCCCGACGAGCAGCTCCCAGTCGAAAGTCTCCCCCGTGCCCCCCCGCAAGCCCTCGCGGCCCGGGGTGGTCGAGCGCGCATCCAGCAGGTGGAAGTCGGTGTGGAAGCGAGCCGCGTCGCGGATGTCGCCAGGGCCCTCCACCTGCAGTGCCTTGACGATGCGCGCACCGGTGCGCCGCGCGGCCTCTCCACAGAACACCGGCCCCTCATCGCCATGCAGCTGCAACAGCGTCAAACCCAGCTGCTCGCTAACGGCGACGACCTCCTCCATGTGCGCGTTGACGAACACGCCGCATAGCTCCACGCGGCGGCGCAGGGCGCTCGTGATGCGCTGCGCCTCCTCCAACGAGCACCTGCGCGGACTCGGCTCGTAGAACACCATGCCCACAGCCCACGCACCCAGCTCAACCGCCAGCTCGGCGTCCTCGAGTCGGGTGATCCCGCAGATCTTTACCTGGGTCGCAGCATCGTGCACACCCCAACGGTAGCGGGACTCACCCTTCGGGCGTGTTGGGGTTCTTCACCGAGTTCGGGCGCGGAGCGAGCGTCACTTTGACAGTCTTGTGTTCGTATTTGCCGTTGCCCGTGGCGCGCAGCAGTTCGATCGAGATGGTGTCGCCGGCCTTCTTCGCCCCAATCGCGCTCGACAGCGCTTCGGCGCTGCCAATCGGCTTGCCTTCGACCTTCACGATGATGTCCCCCCCAACGGCCACCTTGCCGCCGGCGACCTGCACTTCAAGGTTGCCGCCGCGGATACCCGCCTTCGCGGCCGGGGTGCCCGCTTCAACAGTCTCCACGAGCGCCCCGCTCGTAACCGGCAGGTTGAGCGCCGCGAGCGATCCGTCGATGCTCAGCGTGCTCACCCCGAGATACGCGCCACGCACAGTGCCGCCTTTCTCAAGCTGAGGAAGCTCGGACTTGGCGGTGTTGATCGGCACCGAGAATCCGATTCCCACGCTGCCGTCGCTGCCGCTTCCACCGGTCTCGATCTGTGAGTTGATCCCAATCACTTCTCCGGCGGCGTTCAGCAGCGGTCCACCCGAGTTGCCGGGATTGATCGGCGCGTCGGTCTGCAACACGTTGTTGATCGTGAACCCGTTGGGGGAGGTGATTTCGCGTTGCAGCGCAGAGATGACGCCGGTTGTGAGCGTGCGTTCCAACCCAAACGGGTTGCCGATCGCGAGCACGGGATCGCCGACCTCAGCCTTGCCAGAATCGCCCAGGGTGAGCGGGTGCATCGTGAGCCCTTCGGTGGGTATGCGCAGCACAGCGAGATCGTTGGAGGGATCCTTGCCGATCACCTTCGCTTCAACGGACTTCCCGCGCTGGAAGCTGACAGTCACCTTCACCGCGTTCTCTACCACGTGGTAGTTGGTGAGGATCGTGCCATCGCTCGCAATCACAAAACCGGACCCCGTGGCAGTGCCCTGCTCCTGGCTTTCGCTGCCGAGGTTGAACGGCGATTCGACCTGGTGCACGATCGTCGAAGTGACGTACGCCACGCCCGGAGCCGTCTTTTCGTAGATCTGATGCGGCGTCAAGCCGGTCTTCTGGTCAGATGCGTTCGAGGGCGCGATCGGCGCCGACTGCTGCACCACGGTAACCGTCTTCTGCGAAGTCCCAAGTCCACCGGTGGCGGCCACCACGGCAACCACCACCCCACCCCCGATGAGGGCCGAGACGAGTGGGATGGCGAACATGCGCTTCATGAAGGGTCAGGATGACGCGTGGCGATCAACGCAAAATAAAGACGACCATCTGACTTTATAAAAGGTTGGAACCCGAGAAGGGCCCCAGCAACGCGGCAAGCGCAAGCCGCGGATCGCGTGCCCGCATGAGCGTCTCGCCAACCAGCACCGCAGAGACGCCCTCGCGCCCGAGCTCGTGCAGCTGCTCAGCCGCGAAGATGCCGGACTCCGACACCACGGTCGCGCCGGCGGGCATCTCGCCGAGCAGCCGCAAAGTGCGCTCGACATCCACCGTGAAGTCGCGCAGATCGCGGTTGTTGACGCCAATCAAGCTGGCCCCCACCCCCGCGGCACGCGCCAGCTCGTCGCGATCGTGCACCTCCACCAGCACGTCAAGGCCGAGCGCCACCGCGAGTTCATGCAACGACGCGAGCTCGTGCTGGTCAAGCGCCGCCACGATCAGCAGCACCGCGTCTGCCCCAGCAGCACACGCCTCGTGCAGTTGGTAGGGGTCCACGATGAAGTCCTTGCGCAGGATCGGGGAGCTCACATGAATCGCGTGCCACACGCAGGTCCTCGAGCGAGCCTTCGAAGTTGGGACCCTCGGTGAGCACCGACAAGGCGCTCGCCCCACCCCGCTCATACGCACCAACCATCTCACTCAGGTCGGCCCCCTCGCGTAGCCGACCCGCCGAAGGAGAACGACGCTTGAACTCGGCTATCACGCCAATCCCAGGGCGCGCAAGAGCTTCGTGGAAACGTCCTCGCGCCCCGCGGGAAGGCCGCGCCTCGACCGCCGCTTGCGCTTCAAGCGAGGCCAGCGACACGATCCGCTTACGTCGCTCCAGCTCCTCACGCGTCTCGGCCAGGATTCGCGCCAACACATTGGGGGGGCTCGGCGCAGCCGCCGCTCGCGATCCGGGCAACGTCATCCCGAGACCTGCTCGGGCGCGTGCCTGTGGCTCGCTCCCACATATCGTTCGAGCGCCTCTGCGGCCCCGCCTGATGCGATCGCGGCACGCGCCGCCTCCACCCCCTCCGCGATGCTCTCGACCGCGCCGGCCGCGTAGATCGCCGCGCCCGCGTTGATCAGCACGAGATCAGCGCGCACGCCGTGCTCTCCAGCGAGAACAGTCTGTGTGACCTCCGCATTGGCCTGCGGCGAGCCGCCACCCAGCAACGGGTCTGAGGAGTCGGCGAGCGCGATGCCCACGTCAGACGGAACAAGCGTGTAGCGGAGGAGGTCTTCCCCATTCACCTCAATCACATGGGTCCCCGCAGTGCTCGACACCTCGTCGAGACCATCCTCGCCGGCAACGACAAGCGCGCGCGCCACCCCGAGCCGTGCCAGCGCGCCCGCGATCGTCTCCAGGAAGCTCGCGTCGGAGACGCCGATCAGCTGACGCGTAGCCCCCGCCGGATTAGTGAGCGGCCCGAGGAAGTTGAAGATCGTGCGCACCGCCAGCTCACTTCTAACGGGCACCACGAAGCGAGTCGCTCGATGGTGAGCGGGCGCGAACATGAAGCCAAAACCGGCCTCTTCGATACACCCCGCAACCCCCTGCGGTCCCAGATCGATCCGCGCCCCGAGCGCCTCCAGCAGGTCGGCTGAGCCAGAGGAGCTCGTGGCGGAGCGATTGCCGTGCTTGGCGACCGCGCAACCAGCGCCCGCCGCCACGAGCGCGGCTGTTGTGGAGACGTTGAATGTCCGACGTCCCCCACCCGTGCCAGCCGTGTCGAGCAGGTCATCGCGCTCGATGGGAACGTGCGTGGCCAGCTCGCGCATCGTGTAAGCCAGTCCCGCGAGCTCATCGACCGTCTCTCCCTTCGTGCGCAGCGCGATCAGAAAAGCGGCGATCTGGACTTCGGATACGTCCCCGTGCATGATCTCCGCGAGCACCTCCGCGCTCTCCTGCTGGCTCAGGTCGCGACGCGAGGCCAACGCGTCAATTGCGCTGGTGAGAATCGGATTGGGCATCAGTCCTTCGCGACGCGTGATGGGGCCATCGCACTCCTTATGCCATCCAAGCTTCGCTTGACTTCCGCCGCGGTTGGGGCGGCCCGCTCGGGCCCATCGAGGAAGTTCCGCAACAGCAGCTTGCCTTCGTCGGTGAGCACCGACTCGGGATGGAACTGCACCCCCTCGGCGGGCAGCTCGCGATGGCGCAACGCCATCAGCACACCACCGCCGCGCGCCGTCGCTTCCAGACAGCTCGGCAGCTGCTCATCGACGATCAGCGAGTGGTAGCGCCCAACCGTCAGTGGCGAGGAGAGCCCTTGAAAGATCGTGCGCCCGTCATGCTCGATCGTGGTGGCCTTCCCGTGCACCGGCTCGTGCAGCTTCACGGTCCCCCCAAACGCCTGTGCCATCGACTGATGGCCGAGACACACCCCCAGTGTGGGGATGCCCGCTTCGGGCAACCGCCTGGCGATCTCGATGGAGATGCCGGCCTCATTCGGGGTACACGGCCCAGGTGAGATCACGCAGCGCTCATAACCACCGCTGAGCAGCTCCTCGACAGTGGCCATGTCGTTGCGCACTGTGCACACCTCCGCTCCCAGCTCGCCGAGATACTGAACAAGGTTGTAGGTGAACGAGTCGTAGTTGTCGATGACCAGCACTCGCATCATCACCCTCCACCGGTCTGAAGCGCTCGCACCGTCATGCCCAGTCTGCCTGGCGGCAGGCAAGCTCAACCGCCTTGACGACCGCGGAGGACTTGGCCACCGACTCCTCGTACTCATAAGCGGGCTTGGCGTCCGCGACCGTCCCCCCGCCCGCCTGCACGTGCGCGACACCGTCCTTTACCACCACGGTGCGAATGTGAATCGCCGTGTCGAGATCGCCGGCGTAGCTCAGGTAGCCGATCGCACCGCCGTAGCCACCGCGCTTGGTTGGCTCCAGCTCGTCAATTATCTGCATCGCGCGCACCTTCGGCGCTCCCGACAGCGTTCCAGCCGGCAGCACCGAGCGCAGCGCGTCCATCGCGCCGACGTCCTCTCGCAGGGTGCCCGACACCGAGGACACGATGTGCATCACATGGCTGTAGGACTCGACCTCCATCAACTCGTCAACAGCGACACTGCCGTACTCGCACACGCGCCCAAGGTCGTTGCGGCCCAGATCCACCAGCATCACGTGCTCTGCGCGCTCCTTCTCGTCCTCCAGGAGCTCGCGCGCAATCCGACGATCGTCCTCAGGGCTCGAGCCGCGCGGGCGCGTCCCAGCGATTGGACGTGTCGAGACATGACGGCCGGTGACGGTCAGCAGCGGCTCGGGACTGGCGCCGGCCACTTGGAAGTCGCCGAAGTCCAGGAAATACATATAAGGGCTCGGGTTCACGGTGCGCAGGCCTCTGTATATGGAGAACGCCTCAACAGGGACCGCGGCCGACCAGCGCTGCGAGGGCACGACCTGGAAAGCGTCGCCCGCGTAGATGTACCGCACGATCCGCGCAACCATCTCTTCGAACTGCTCTCTGCTCATGTTCGACTCGAACTTCGGTAGCTCGCGCTCTCGGAGATCCTCAGGATGGCCGCCGCGCGGGACAGGACCCGAAAGCTGCGCACGTACTTCAGAGATCGTCTGTGTGGCCAGCGCGAAGGCACGATCGACATCTGGCTCAGCATCGAGGTCGGCGTTCGCCAGGATCGTGATCGTGTGCTTGAGATGATCGAACGCAACAAGCGCGTCGGTCAACATCAGCGCCATGTCTGGCAGCCCTAGAGGGTCAGAGTCCCGAAGATTCGAGTCCCGCCCACCCACGGGATCACCAAGTGGCTCGACCGTGCGCACGAGGTCATAGCCGAAGAAGCCAACCGCGCCGCCCGCGAACGGCGGGAGATCTCCCAGCGCAGCCTGGCGACAACCCGCGACCGCCGCGGACGCCAGCGCGTAGGGGTCACCAGGATCCCCCAAACACCAGCGCAGCACCGAGCGCGGGCGAAAGCCGATGAACGAATAGCGACCCATACGCTGGCCCTGCTCGGCCGACTCGAGCAGGAACGACGGTTGATCGGACGCCAGTTCGCGCAACTTCAGGAACGCCGACACTGGCGTCTCGCAGTCGGCGATGAAGCTGTGACGCAACGGGATCAGGTTCGGGGCCTGCTCACCTCTAGCTCGACCGGTTCCTCCAGCGCTCTCGGCCTCCGCCACGATCGCACGGACTTCAGCGAGCGTGGGCTGGACGGTCAGCTCGATCGCCGGCGCCGGCGGTGTGGCACTACCGGCCGCGCTCATCGAGCACCCCCTCCGCGTCTCGCAGATCACGCCCACGGCTGTACAAAAGCACCAGCAGGTGGTAGAGCAAGTCGGCTGCCTCTTCATCGACACGCCGATCGGTCTCCTCGCGCGCGGCACGTGCGACCTCCTCCGCCTCCTCCATCACCTTCTCTCCTATACGCCCCGGGTCGTCGAGCAGCTCAACCGTGTAGGAGCCGGCCGGCCGAACGCGTGCGCGCTCGCGCAGCGTGCGCTCGAGCGCGGGCAGCGTCTCATGAGGCGCGCCTTGCTCCACCTCCCCACGGTGGAAGCAGGTGCGCTCCCCGGTGTGGCATGCCGGACCAGCCGGCTCCACCAGCGCCAGCAGCGCATCGCCGTCGCAGTCCACGCGCAGCGAGCGAACAGATTGGGTATTGCCACTCGTGGCGCCCTTGTGCCACAGCTCCTGGCGAGAGCGGCTCCACAGATGCAGCTCTCCCGTGGCGCGCGTGCGCTCCAGCGCCAGCTCGTTCATGTACGCAAGCGTCAGCACCTCCCCCGTGCTCCAATCCTGCACCACGCACGGCACCAGGCCGCGCTCGTCGTAGACCAGCAGTTGCTCGACGGAACTCTCCACAGGTGCGCTCATCAGCGGGATTGTAGGTTGCACAGCAACAATGACCTCGTTGCTCGAACGCAAACTGATCGTCGTCACAGGCAAGGGCGGCACCGGCAAGACGACCATCGCGTGCGCGCTTGGCCTCCTGGCGGCCCGGCGCGGACTGCGCACGGTCGTCGTGGAGATCGGCAACCAGCACCGCGTCCCTGATCTGTTTGCCGCCCAGCAGTCGCACACCAGCGAACCAGAGCGGGTGAGCGGCGCCAGGCCCATCCGGCATGGCGACCACATTGGGACCATCCGGCATGGCGACCACATTGGGACGGTCGAATTGCAGGACCGTCTTTGGAGCACGTCGATCGATCCCGACCGGGCGATGATCGACTGGTTGCAGACGCTCACCGGTCGTATCTCAGCGCGTCTGCTCGCCTCGAGCAGCACGTTTCACTACTTCGCCGCTGCCGCCCCCGGCGCTAAGGAGCTCGTCAGCATGACGGAAGTGCAGGGGTTCTGCGAAGGCCAGCGCAAGCACAGAGGCTCCGTGGGCCACGATCTCGTCGTGCTCGACGCCCCCGCCACCGGTCACGCGCTGGCGATGTTGAGCTCGCCGCGGACGTTCGCGGCGATCGTACGCGCGGGCCCGCTCGCCGAGCAGGCACGATCGGTGCTGGAGCTGCTCGAAGATCCGCAGCGTTCCAGCTATGTCGCGGTGGCACAGGGCACAGAGATGGCAATAACCGAGACACTCGAGCTCGAGGAAGACCTACGCCGGTGCCTGGACCGCGACCTGGACACTGTCATCGTCAACGGCACCCTGCCACGACGCTTCACCCGTGAGGAGCTGGCTCGCATCTCAGCCGCGGCCAAGGACGGCGCACTCGCTCGCTCCGCGGGACGCATGGCTCACACCATCTCCGAGCGCGCGCGCCTACAGCAGAGCCAGATCGCGCGCCTGCGTCGCCAGCGCTTCGCCGACGGGATGCCGCCGGGAGTCGTGACGATCCCATTCGTGTTCACCCCTGAGCTGAACCTCGCGGGGGTGAGAGAGATCTCAGCTCAGTTGGAGCGCAAGCTGTAGCAAGGCTCAGGCGATCCCAGCTCAGGCGATCCCAGCTCAGGCGATCCAGCTCAGGCGATCTAAAGCCAAGGCTCAGGTGATCCCAAGCCGATCGAGCAGACTCTCGTCGCCGCGCCAGTCGCGCCGCACGCGCACCGACAGATCGAGGTGCACATGAGAATCCACCTCTCGCTCGATCTCCTTGCGCGCCGCCGAGCCGATCGCCTTGATCATGCGCCCCCCCGCACCAACCACGATCCCCTTCTGCGACTCGCTCTCCACCCAGATGAGCGCGCGCACCCGCACCAAGTCCTCGCGCGGACGTTCGATCTCCTCGACGATCGCCTCCACCGCATGCGGCACCTCCTGGAATGTCCGTCTGATGACCGCCTCGCGCACCAGCTCCGCGAGCAGCACCGCCAGCGGCTGGTCTGAGATCTCCTGCGGGGAGAACATGAAGGGGCCTGCGGGCATCTGCTCGGCGAGATGCTGGGCGAGCACGCCCACACCGTTGCCTGTGCGCGCGGAGATCGGGAATATCTCCCCGCCGACGTCCAGCCCAGCGGCTGCCTGCAACACCTCCAGGATCGCGGCCCGGCGCAACCTATCCACCTTGTTGACGGCAATCGTGACGGGAGTGCGGGCATCGGCGAGCGTCTGCGCGATGAAGCGATCACCCGGTCCAACCCCCTGCTCCCCGTTGAGCATCAGCAGCGCCGCGTCGGAGCCTTCCAGCTCTTGGCGCACACGCCCCGCCATCCGCTCGGTGAGCGCGTCACGGGGTCGCTGCACACCAGGAAGATCCACAAGCACGATCTGCCGGTCTCCATCGGTGTACACCCCTCGGATCGCCCTGCGCGTCGTCTGCGGCCGATCGGAGACAATCGCGACCTTTCCACCAACGATCGCGTTGATGAGCGTGGACTTGCCGACATTTGGTCGTCCAGCGAGCGCCACGAATCCGCTGCGTGTCATCGGAGGATCGCCCCGATGCGTCCCTCCCGAGATGAGGTGCTCGAACGATCCATCACAACCGGACCGGGTGTCCCCAGCACCGCTCACAAGGTCCCCCAACGCAACAACTCGGCCTGCAGCGCAAGCATCTCCCCTTCGTCGGTCTCGTGATTCATTCCGACCAGATGCAGCGCCCCATGCACGATCGCCTCGTTTATGTCGAGCGTGTGCTCCGGACAGATCACGATGTCGCCGAGCTCGCGTGGAGGACCATCTCCCGGCGCACCCGGATCGGCACCATCGACCGGGAAGGACAGCACGTCGGTCGGGCCCTCTTTGGCCCGGTGCTCGACATTGAGCTGAGCCATCCGCTCAGCATCCACGAACTCGACCGCGAGATGCCCGTCCCGCACTCCGGCGGAGGCCAGCGCCAGCGCGCACAGGCGCTCCACGTCGCATTGGGGAAGCGGACCCGCGAGCAGCTTGGCGCCGAAGACCTCAACCTCAAGCATCAACGAAGCGGATCAAGCCCGGCGCTCAGCCGGGCGCAGCTCGGGAGCCTCACGCCGGCTGTGCTCGTCGTAGGCCTCGACGATCCGCTGCACGAGCTTGTGACGCACTACGTCCTCGCCACCGAAGCGCACGAACTCGATGCCCTCGATCGAATCGAGCACCTCCCCCACCGCGATCAGCCCCGAGCGCTGCTCACGTGGCAGGTCGACCTGGGTGACATCGCCGGTTACAACCATCTTGGAGCCGAACCCCAGTCGGGTCAGAAACATCTTCATCTGCTCCGGGGTGGTGTTCTGTGCCTCATCGAGGATCACAAACGAGTCATTGAGCGTGCGCCCGCGCATGAACGCGAGTGGTGCGATCTCAATCAAGCCCCGCTCCAGATGCTGGGAGACCTTCTCCGGATCGAGCATGTCATGTAGGGCATCGAACAGCGGACGCAGGTAAGGGTCGACCTTCGCCATCAAATCGCCCGGCAGGAACCCGAGACGCTCGCCTGCCTCAACGGCGGGACGGGTGAGGATGATGCGGTTGACCTCGTGGCTGGATAGCGCGGCGGCCGCCATCGCGACCGCGAGAAACGTCTTGCCTGTACCGGCCGGGCCAACTCCGAACGTGACGGTGCTGGAGCGGATCGAGTCCACGTAGCGCTTCTGATTGACGGTCTTGGGGGCAACGTGCAGGCTGCGATGGCGCCACACGACATCCTCCAGCACACGAGCAGGGGACTCGTGCGCGTCGAGTGCACCGGTCACCGCCGCGATCGTACCCGGTCCAATCTGGTGACCGCGGCTGATCAGCTCGGAGAGCTCGTGCACAACGCGCTCTCCAGAATGTGTGTCCTGCTCAGAGCCATCGAGCGTGAGCAGGTTGCCACGCAGAAAAATTTTGCACTGCAAATGGCCCTCCAGCGCGCGCAGTACCGCGTCCTGACTACCGGCCAGCTCGGCGGCAACCTCGTTGGGCAACTCGACCTGAGTTCTCATCGACCCGACCGAGTCTCCGGAGGCAGGTGCTCGTCAAATCTTGAGGTTCGACGCACCCGGCCGTGTCGCGCGGCGATCATCGCGGCGAGGGCCCGCTCATCCGCTCAGCGCCACCTTCACGAGACTTGAAACCCGCTTGCCATCGGCCCGTCCGTCAACGACCGCCATCGCGCTCTTCATCGCCGATCCCATGTCCTTCGGCGACTGCGCGCCACTGTCGAGAACCGCCTGTTCCACAATCGCCTGGAGCTCTCGAGTCGGAGAGCTCGCCGGGAGGTAGGCGCCGATCAGCTCTCCCTCGGACTCCTCGTTCGCCGCAAGGTCCTCGCGTCCGCCATCACGAAATGCCCTGGCTGCCTCCAATCGCCGCTTGCGCTCGCGGCGCAGCACCACAAGCTCGTCCTCAGAGCCTTCCTTGGCAGCCTTCTGCAACTCGGAGAGAACCAGACGCAGCGCACCCACGCGCTGCTTCTCACCCGCGCGCATTGCATTCTTCAGATCGGCTTGGACCTTCTCGGCGATTGCCATCGTCTGGTCAGGATACGCCGACGGGTCGAGATATATGTGACGACTCGTCGTCGTCGACGAATCGCAGTGGGGTTGCACTGCCGAGACGGCCGAGCGAGGAGACGTCCCTCCCGAACAACAAGGCCACGTTCCAATCCATCAGCAGGCGCAGCTTGCGCCCCAAGCCGGGCATCAACAGCAAGTGATAGGTACGCGCGATGAACCACGCGGGCAAACCGCGCCAGCGCAGGCAGAGCGTGATCGCAACCGCCTTGTTGTGACCAAGCTCAGCCACCATTCCGGCGGTGCGATAACGAAACGGCTTCACAGGACGGCGCTCGAGCACAGCGGCGATGTTGCGGGCCACCAGCCGTCCCTGACGAATCGCGTGCTGAGCCGTTGGCGGGCACGCGTGTCCATATCTCGCCGGGTCGGGGACGGCCGCGCAGTCGCCGATCGCCCACACGCCCGACCGGCCCTCAACACGCAGCTCTCGGTCGACGGTGATCCGTCCGTCATCCCCAAATGGAAGGCCGAACGAAGCCACGACAGGGCTCGGACGCACCCCAGCGGTCCACACGACGGTGCGCGCCGCGATCTGCCCGCCGCTTGATAGAGTCGCGGCGCCCTGAGTCACGGCAGCAAGCGTCGTGTTCGTTTCGATCTCGATGCCGCGTCCCAGCAGCTCACGCGCCGCGAACACGGACAGGCTGGGCGGCACCTCGGGCATGATTCGCTCGCGCGCCTCGACGAGCACCCAACGCATGCCCTCCGCACGGCAGCGAGGATAGAGCTCGATCGCCTGTTCTGCGAAGTCCTGTAGCTCAGCCAGTCCCTCGAGGCCTGCATAACCGGCGCCGACGAACACAAAGCCTAGGTACTCGGCTCGGCGCGCCGGATCCTCGATCGACTCAGCGATGTCGAAGCACGTGAGAACCCGATTGCGCAGAGCGGTGGCGTCGGACAGCGACTTCAGCCCGATCGCGTGCTCTGCTAGCCCTGGGATCGGCAGTGTGCGCGAGACCGACCCAAGTGCGACCAGCAGCTGGTCGTAGCCGAGCTCGAGCCGCTCCCCATCGACACGGCGCACGTTGAGCACACGAGACTCCACGTCCGCGCCCGTCACACTTCCGATCAGCAGCTCGGTGCGTCGTAGCTGCGAGCGCAGCGGGACCACGATGTGGCGAGGATCGAGCGTGGCTCCCGCGGCGCCCGGCAGCAGCGGCGTGTAGAGCATGAAATTGGCGTCGTTGACGAGCGTCACGCGAGCGCTGCGAACCGTGGGGATACGCTCGAGGGCGCGAGCGGCATAGAAGCCGCCGAAGCCCCCTCCGGCGATGACAATACGAGTGGTCATACCCAGACAGTAGACCTCCATACCGGTCGAGACCAATGTCACAAGCGTGTTACAAACTCGCCTGCGGCGGTGTCGGGAGCCGCCTCGAACGCTCGATCGGCAGAATGGGTGATCGTGAGCGCCTCTCTGTATGCCGACGCCCTGGGTCCATTCCTCCTGGAGACCGAGCGGCTGCGACCAGCGGGAGCTGAAGTGATCGACGCGCACACTCACCTGGGCCTCGACGAGGACGGCCGCTCACTGGACCTCAACACGCTGCTCTCTCAGCTCGACGACGCCGGCGCGCACCGGGCGTGTGTGTTCCCACTGCACGACCCTGAGCGCAAGCCCTCCTACAGACTCCCCAATGACCGGGTGCTCGCCTGGGCCGGCGAAAGCGACGGGAGGCTCACGCCCTTCTGTCGTCTCGATCCCGCCGAAGAGCCCGTGGCGGAGGGCGAACGCTGCATTGCCAATGGAGCGCGCGGAATCAAGCTGCACCCACGCGCGCAGGCTTTTGCGTTTGACAGCCCTGAGATGAACGACATCTTCACGCTCGCCGAAGAAGCGAAAGTGCCGATCCTGATCCACGCGGGACGCGGGATGCCCCCGATCGCCGACGGGCTCGCGGACCTCGCGCTGCGTCACCCAGACACCGTGTTGATCCTTGCCCACGGCGCGATCTGCGACCAGGGGATCCTCACCTCGCGCCTGGCTGGGCACCCGGGCGTGCTGTATGACACCTCATGTTTCTTTCCAATCGACGTGATCGAGCTACTCGCACGTGTGCCGGCCGAGCGGGTCGTGTTCGCGTCGGACCCCCCATATGGGCTGACCTCAAGCGGCCTGTACCTGGCCTTGCGGGTCGCGGCGCATGCGGGACTTGACGATCAGGCTCTGCGCGGCGTGATCGGCGAGACGATGGCGGGTCTCATCGACGGTCGCGGCCTGCCGCCCATCTCTGTGCCCCGCGGCACCTCCGAGATAACGATGCAGGGCCGTCTCGCACGCGCCTACGGCTATGCGAGCCTTGCCGGCCCCGCGCTGTTCGGCGGCGCGATCGAACAAGCCCAGGGGATGCTCGATCTCGCGATCGCGGTGTGCCGTGACCCAGAGCCGGGCGCCGCGGGAGAGGCGCTTGAGACGATTGGTGGAGCCCTTGTGGCATCACGAGCGCTGCTCGACACTGAGGCGGGCCCACGCCCTGCGATCGATCTCCTATTCAGGGCAGTAGCGCACGCGGCAACGGAGCCATCCGCGTCAATCTCCGGCGAGCCACAGGGCGACCCAGTCGCCGTGCTCGAGTCGCCGGCGCTCGCGCAAACCGTGGCGCACGGCAAACGCTGAAGCGACCTCATCCGCCTCAGCGCGCAGCAGACCGCTCGCGATCAGGTGCCGAGGGGGCGATGCGATCGTGCCGGCGAGCTCGTGAAGCAATGGCTTCAGCAGGTTGGCGAGCATGACCGGCACGGGGCCGCCCTCGATCTCAGGCAGTGCTTCGCGGCGCAGGTCAAAGCGGCGCGCGTCGACCTCCACGCCATTGGCCGCCGCGTTGGCGGCGGTGGCGAGCACGCTCTCACGGTCGTTGTCGAGCGCGAGCACCGGACAGTAGCCGAGCTGGGCGGCGGCGATCGCAAGCACACCCGAGCCAGCGCCAACGTCGAGCACCGCCCCACGCGACTCCCCCGCCGAGGTGAGCTCCAGCAGCAACGTCAAGCACAGGCGCGTCGTGGCATGCGCACCGGTGCCAAACGCCTGGGCAGGATCGATCACGATCTCGCGCACGTCCGCACGCGCGCTGGCGCTCTCCCAGGGCGGACGTACGTGCAGCGCCGGAACAGAGCCTCCCCCTGTCTCATTCGTGGGCGGCTCGACCAACACCGGGCGGTGAAACTGCTTCCAGCGCTCCGACCAGTCGTCTGGGATCTCGCTCGTTGAGATCTCTACTAGCGCCTCACCCGCGGCAGCTCTCAGACCGGGCAGATCGGGCAGCTCTCCTGAGGAGCCGTACACGGCGTATTCGACGATCTCCTCTTTGCCATCCTGCGCGGGAAGCTCGATCTCCTCGACTCCGCTGGGCGCGATCTCGAGCAGATCGGCGAGCACCAGCTCCGCGTCGGCGCGGCGGACCCGCATAGCGAGGCGAATCACGTGGCCTGGTGGCGCAGCACGCGGCGCAACTTGGAGAGCACAGACTCCTCCGAGCTGCAGATTGTGGTCTGTGAGTGTGTCGTTGAGTTGGGCCAGCAGATCGCGTTGTGTGTCGTTGAGGTGGCGCGGAATCACGATGTTGACGACGACTCGCAGATTGCCGCGGCGCCCGCCACGCAGCGAGGGCATGCCCTTTCCGCGCATGGTGAGGATGCTCCCAGGTTGCGTGCCAGCTGGCACCTCAATAGGCGTCGAGTCCTCGAGCGTGGGCACCTCGAGCGTGACGCCGAGCGCCGCAAGTGGGGCGCCGACGTCGAGTGCCGTGATGAGATCATCGCCTTCGCGCACGAAACGCTCGTCAGGACGGACTCGCACGAGCACATAGAGGTCGCCTGGAGGCGCGCCATGCTCGCCTGCATGACCGCGCCCGCTGACGCGTATGCGCTGTCCGTCGGCAATACCGGCGGGAACGCTCACTTGCTCGTTGCGCTTGACAGCCTTCTGCCCACGACCGCGGCACTCGCGGCACGGGGAGGTGGGGAGTCGCCCGTCGCCGTGACAGGCCTCACAAGGGCTTGTGCGCACCATCTGCCCAAACGGGGTGCGGACGACGCTCTGCAGTTGCCCGGCGCCGCCACAGCGGGAGCAACGCTCAATTGGGGTGCCGGGCTCGGCTCCATTTCCGTTGCAGTGCTCACAGCGGTCGATCGCTTCAAAGGAAACCTCGACCTCGCTCCCCACAGACGCTTCCAAGAGCGTCATCTCGACCGCAACCGCGATGTCACCGCCGAGTGCCGGTCCTGCGCTTGCGCCGAATGCGCCGCCCGAGCCGAAGAACGCGTTGAACAGATCGCCAATCGACCCGGATCCGTCGAAGTTGGGGACATAACCGCCAGAGCGCAGCCCTTCGTGACCATAGCGATCGTAGGTAGCGCGACGCTCCGGGTCGGAGAGGATCTCGTAGGCCTCGGCGGCCTCCTTGAACTTGTCCTCGGCATCGGGATCGTGGGCGTTGACGTCAGGATGCAGCTCGCGTGCGAGACGACGAAAGGCCTTCTTGACTTCCTGCTCGGCGGCGTCACGAGGTACGCCGAGCACTTCATATGGATCACGGGGCGTTGTCGCGCTCATCGACTCATCAGTGCTCGGCGTACGCATCTTCGACGAAGCGCGAAAGCTCGTGGGCTGCCTCGCGGACTGTGGCTATGGCACCTGCGTAGTCCATGTGGACAGGACCAATCACCGACACCGCGCCGAGCTTACGTCGCCCAAGACCATAGCCGGCAGCGACAAATGCCAGCGAGCGCATCGCTGGAATCTCGTTCTCGCGACCGATACGCACGTATACGTCAGACTCACCGAGCACGGCGCGCAGCACGCGCAGGAGCGCGACGCGGCGCTCCAGCAAACTCATCAGCTCGTTGATGTGGGAGACATCACCCACGCGATGGTTCGACAGCAGGTGGGCTGTCCCGTCGACGTAAAGGGTGTCCTCCGTCTCGGAGGCCAGGCTGCCGAATGCCGGCGCCAATCGCTTGACGAACGCATGCTCGCTGGCGCCCAGGCTGGGATCGTCGAGGCGCCCCGAGAGCATGCGCGCGCCGAGCCCGTAGCCGATGAGCCGCTCGTTGAGGTATTCGCCTGCCCATCCCACGAGCCCTTGATCGACCGGCCCGTCGAATGTGGTCAACAGCTTGGAGACGCCGCCGGTCGACGTGATCACGACGACCATCACAACCTGTGGTTGCAGCGCCAGCACCTCCACGTGACGGATCGTGGCCGTGTTGAGCGACGGCGCCGATACGACTGCCAGTAGGCTCGTGACCCGGGAGATCGCGACGCTCGTAAGGCGCATCGCCTCCTCCACCTCGCGGCGCGTCAGCGACAGGGCCAACGGATGAGCAGGCGAGAGGCTCTGCCCATTGCCGAGCATCTTGTCGACCACGTAACGATGACCAGCGTCGGTGGGAACGCGTCCGGCTGAGGTATGCGGGTGGGCCAGCAGGTCGTGCTCCTCGAGCAGCGCCAACTCGTTGCGGACAGTGGAGGGCCCACAGTCGAGGCTCGGGTCGGCGGCAATCGTCTTGGACGCCACTGGCTGGCCGCTCTGTAGATAGTCCTCCACCACCTTGCGCAGGATCAACTCCTGGCGGGGGGTGAGGGCCCTTAGCATGAATTCGATTGTAGGGGCCGCCATGCGGCCAACTCAGATCTGCAGTTCGGCCTCGGCGTTACGGATGATCTGGCTGCCTGCCTGCTCGGCGACTGTCTCCACGATCACGCGCCCACCCGAGACCTCGCGAACGGTCCCGGTGACGACGACCTCCTGCTCAGGAACGCCCATACCGCGAAACTGCACCGACAGCCGTCTCAGCGCGGCCGGGCCCCCAGCGGCATCGGTCTC
This sequence comes from uncultured Solirubrobacterales bacterium, assembly GCA_963849215.1. Taxonomy (GTDB): domain Bacteria; phylum Actinomycetota; class Thermoleophilia; order Solirubrobacterales; family Solirubrobacteraceae; genus Palsa-744. The sequence goes on along the minus strand of CAWKGR010000003.1, from coordinate 1,828,943 downwards.
TGCGCGAGCCACCTGGGCCATAGACCACAGTCCGTGCAGGATGCGCCCGGGAAGACCGACGGCGCGGGCGAACTCCTCGTCGATGTGAATCGGATTGAAGTCGCCGGAGGCACCGGCATAGCGGGCGGTGAGGTACTTGTCGGGGGTGACTCGCACCTCCGGGATCTGTGCTCCTTCAGAGAAAGAAAAATCGGCCATGACTCAGACTCCTCTGACGATGTTGGTCCAGGTTCCGCGACATACCTGCTCGCCACGCTGATTGACGGAGACAGACTCGAACACGTAGTAGCCCCGACCATCGCGTTCTGAGATGTCCTTGACGCTCGCGGTGGTGGTGATCTCATCGCCGGCGATGACGAGCGTCCCCCACTCGAACTCCTGTCCGCCGTGGACCATCATCGCGAAATTCATTTCGACCTCGGGATCGAACAGCGACGGGGCAACCGACTGAGAGCTATAGACCACCGCGAACATCGGCGGGGCAACCACATCGTCATAGCCGGCATCGCGCGCTGCCTGCTCATCGAGATACAGCAGGTTGGTCTCACCGACTGCCCGGGCGTACTCCTTGATCTTCTCTCGTCCCACCGCGTAGCGCGTGGGCTCGTAGGTCTTTCCGATCGCTTTGGCGTTGACTGGCACCGGGAGGGCTCCTTGTTGACTTTGGAAGATGGGGGCGGCCTCAGGAAGTGGCGAGACCTTATTACAAGCCGCGACCGTCAAGTCTACGGACCCACCGCGCCACGAGCGGCTCCGCCGAGCGAGCCGTCAACGCACAGGCCTCAGCTCACAAACGGCCCCTTAAACGCAAAAAAGGCGCCCTGGCCAACATCTCCGCCACCGACGCCTCCTACGGCGGGATGCTCCTATTGAGATCCCGCCGTAGCAAAAGGCATCGTGGCGCTTCTAGAAGACGAGATCGTCCTCGATCCCGGAGCCGACACCGACAAGCTCGCGCTCCTCCTCTCCGCCCTGAACGTCGTCGATGGGCCCCTCCCCCTCAGATGCCCCACCTGAACCACCGTGGTCACCGCGTCCGTCAAGGAACTGAACGCTCTCGGCGACGATGTCGACCGCCTGGCGCTTCGAGCCTTCGGGGGTCTCCCACTCGCGCCAATCCAACCGCCCGTCGATCGCGACGCGTCGACCACGGCTCATGTAGCGATGAACCGACTCCCCGAGTGGACCGAAGGCGCTGACGGTGAAGAAGTTGGGCTTCTCCGTGTACTCGCCGTCGGAGTTCTTGCGGGTGGTGTTGCAGGCAATGCGCAGACCGCAGACCGACGAGCCGGACGGCAGCTCGCGCAACTCGGGGTCGCTGGTGAGACGACCAACGATGACGACGCGATTGATGTTTGAGTAGGACATGGTGTTCTCCTTTGCTGTTGGCTCGCCCGTGTTGAAGGTAGGCGGCGCTTGGGACGGTTCTCGGCACGGTGCACCCAAAACTGCCTTTCGGCCCGGTTTGGCCGGCTGAATTAGTTGTGCGTCATCGCGCGATGGCCACCTCGACGCCCGGTAGCGAGCTCAGCGGTGCCACGACGACCTGCTCCGACGCCTGCGCCACCTCGATAGCTCGCGAGAGTGGGTGCTCTACCTCCTCGAACGGGAGATAGAGCACCCCGGCTACCTGGCGGCAGCGTGCCCATGCGCGGCAGATCTCGACCAGCCGCCGTGGCGCCTTGATCGTCAGCTCCACCTCTACGGCCACCGGCAACCCCCCCTCGCCGGTGTTGGGCCACAGAACCAGGTCGGGCCGGTGCAGGCCGCCATCCGCGGCATGCACCCCACCGAGCCGGGCGCTGGCGAGCGGACCACCGTGCTCACGCTCGTCGCGTCGCAGCTCGCGCTCGCCTGTGACGCGATGGTCCGGGTAGCAGTGCTCGAGCGCAGCGGCCACAGCGGCGCACACGATCAAGTGGTTGGCATTGGCGGGGCTCACTTTGCATGACTGGATGCCATGTGCGTTGCATGCGCGTAGACCGGTAGGCGTGGTGGTGAAAAGTGCGGGTCGCCGTGAGAGTTGGCGCTTGCCTGAGAGCAGACCTTTGCGTTGCGCCGCCACCAGCCTTGCGCGCGCGCACGGGACGCTCACCCCACGGCGGTGAGCCAGCGCCTCTGGGGTGACAGCGCCAAGCGACGCCGTCCAGCGGAGGAGCTCGAGCTGCTCAGAGCTGAGTGAATGATTGAGTTCTCGCATGTGACTCTCCTTCTCGTTGATGGGACGGGTTGGGGTTGAGCTATTTGTGAATTGGTTGAGCTACTTGGGCCCGGAACGACCAATCGAGGAAAAAACTTGGGCCACGCCCGCCGCAGCGCTCCCGCCCAGCTCGATCACCGCGGCATACCCCGGTGACAGCTCGCTGATCTCCTTGGGAGACAGCAACGACGCGCTCGAGCGTGTGCGCGTCCAGCGCCCATCGCTTGAGCGCGATGTCCGCCAAGCCCCTCGGCTGCCACTCAGTCTCGCGATCAGCTCAGCCGACTCAGGCACCACTTGGCGATGGACGACCAGTGCCGAGAGATTCCCGAGCACCTGCTCAAGTAGCCGCGAACGTCCGTCGGGCCGCAGATCAGAGAGCTCCTGTGTGCCCAGCAATAGGTTGATGCCAGCCGAGCGTGCCCTGCCGAACAGGTGCACCACCTGATCGGCAGCAATCGCCGCGAACTCGTCGATCACTACAACCGTCGGTATCGGCGCGCCCTGCAGCGCCGCCATCGTCGTTTGCAGATCCTGCAGGATCGCCACACCGAGCATGTGCGCCAGCAACGGCCAGGCATCCGCTTTGAGATCGAAGTAGACGACTGCCCGTTGCCGTATCGCACTCAGCAGGTCGAAGGTGCGCGCACCGGGTATGGCAGGGTCCAACCAAGGCGCCACGTCGGACTCAGCCATGATCGCCAGCCGATCACGCACACCACCCAAGTCGGCGCGCTGACGTGTGGTGAGTGAGTCCAGGTAGTCATATGTGACCTGACCCTGCTGCTCGGGCAGACTCCTGGCAAGCACCTCCAGTCGCTTTGGGTCGAGCTGCTCAACCAGCGCAGACAAGCTCACCGTGAGTCCAACGCCACGCAGAGCACGTACGGCGTGTCCGAGGTAGCGCTGGGCTTGGCGCTGATAGTGGGGCTCGGTGAAACGCTCACCGGCCAGTGCCTTGTCGGCGATCTCACTGGCACCGCCGTGGCCGAATGGGTTGTAGACCCACGGCCCGCGAGGTGTCCACTCGATGAAGCTACGACCGGCGTCGCACGCCGCGCCGAGGAGCTGCTCGCGCATGCGAGTGTCTCCCTTGGGATCGATGACGACAGCGCCGAGACCGGCTTCGATCGCGCGCGCCGCAATCCACGTCTCTGTGACCGTCTTGCCGGACCCGGTGGCGCCCACGATCAGCGTGTGCCTGCCACCGTCGGTGGCACCGAATGGGATGGACACAGTTCCGCTGGCGCCGGCGCGTCCTATGACCATATGATCGCCGCGTATCGCGGTGAAGGTCGGCGATTGACCAATGCGCCGCCTGAGCTCCTGTGACAGCTGGCGCACAGCGTCGAATGGGCGGTACCGGTCCGCGGCGATCTCGGCCAAGTCGCCGCCGGCCATCAGATCTTCGTTGTGCCAGTGCCGGCTACGCACCGTGGCGCACAAACCGGCGGTGGCAAGCACTGTGGACCAGCCAGGGAACATCGAGTGGCCGAAGACGACAACTGCGCATGCCGAGGTGGCCCACGTCCAGTGCAGATGACGTCGACGCATAATGCGCGCGGCGACCAACCCGAGGACAACTCCGATCGCCAAGTGCAGCGTGGTAGAGGCAACCCAGCCAACCAGTTCGGCCATGGGCGCAAGCGGATTGACCGATGGTTCGGCTGTATAGGGGGACGACCGCATGAGCCGCTCCTTTCTGTGGACCGGACAGCGCCGGTCGTGGTGGTTAACGAAAAGCGGCGAGTCCGAGGACTCGCCGCTGCGGGTGCTTGATGGACCGTTGGGACCCTCAAGATGCGTTCAGGGCTTCCCGAGGGAGAACCTGAGTGCGCTGTAGAGCAGACCCGCAGGTCCGCCAAGCTGGATTCAAGTGAGGCGGTAGCCGACGCCCCACACGTTCACGACAAGTCCCGGGGCTCCGGCCGCGCCGAGTTTGCGGCGCAGACGACTGGCGTGACTGTCGACTGTGCGCACGCCATTGCCGGAGCTTTGATTCCAGATCTCGCGAAGCAGTTCGTGCTTGGAGCAGACGTGGGTTGGATCTCGGGCGAGATGGACGAGCAGCTCATACTCCAACCGACAAAGTTCGACAGGCGCCCCGGAGATTCGCACAAGGTGCGAACGCGTATCAATTTCCAGTGGCCCGGCGCGCAACAGCCGCGTAACAAAGAAGCCCTCTGCGCGACGCAGCACAGCCTTCAAGCGGGCACGCAACTCCAAATAGGAGGGGCCACCCCGCTCGACGCGAGCGATGAAATCGTCGGCCCCCAACTCGAATGCACGCAGGAGGTCTAGCTGCTTGGCACTCGGACTGAGCACGATCGCGGGCGTGCGCTCCTCCCACGGCGATCCCCCGACGGACCCGCCTGTCGATCTCCTGACCTCCTCCAACAAGTCGAGCGCACCACGGGGAGTGTCCAGTACGCCGAGCAGGATTGCTCGAATGGGCTGAGCGCGAGCGAGAGCACGCGCGTGATCCTCAGTGCGAGCGAGTGCCACTCGATAGCCGTCGGCACGTAGCTGCTCGACGAGCTCACCCCCGACCGGGACACATGACTCAACGAGGAGAATCGTTGCCGCAGACGGGTCGGGACTCGGTGACGATTGCAACCGGACGAGACGGGCATTCATTGGAGTTCGACCTCACGCGGACTGACACCCAGTCCCCTGCGGGCGATCGCGGCAAGCACGTCTGTGTGTACCCAAGGCGTGATCTCCGTCTCTCCGCCTTCGGGCATGATGCCGACGCGGCGAGCAAGCCAGCTGGTCTCGCCACTGGCTTTACCGCGACGATCGTGCTTGACGATCCCACAGCGCAGAGCAATCTCGCTCATGCTCATGCCACGCCGGTTGATGGCGTCGAGCACGGCTTCGCGCAATCCACGGTTGAGCACCAAGGAGGCTCACGCAGAGACGCTCGAACTCCGAGCACAGCCGCGTCAAACCGATGCTGGGATCATCGCCATGACGCGCAATGGCTTGTTCGGTGAGTGTGCGTACGGGCTCGTAGCTTTCGAGCGCGGCAACGACATCGCGTACACCTACTCGCTCCCATACGGCGTCCTCAATACAAGCGGAGCGTTGACACCAGCGCAGCTGAGCGCTGGAGCGCCCGCCCGAGGACACGACACGGAGACAGTAGAGGTTGCCGTCCAGATCCGCCACCTGGGTGTCCTCTGCCTGGGAGCTCATCGGCACCTCATGCCCACTCTGAGCGAAAGGCGCAACCTCCAGATCCTCACGACGCACAGGCCGACACCAGCGCCCGTATACGTCCTCCAGGTAGTGACGGCAGACAAGCGCCGCATTCTCACGTGGCTCGTCGGCGGCGAGATGGGCGATGAGCCGACGATCGCACAATGTGGCGGCATCACGGTCGAGCACGAGCACGCTACCGGCATGGCCGGGTATCGCAAACAGCTCCCGGGCGCGGCCCGCGACATCGATATAACTGGTGAACGGGCCCTTGACCAAAATCCTCTCACTCTGGCGAGACGGGCTCGCGACAGCGACAGGCGACTGTCTGTGCTGACCACGCCGCGAGGTCAACCGGCGCTGGGTTGGCAGTGGGGAAGAGACGGCAGCGGGCATAAGCAGCTCCTAGCGGTTGAGGAGCGCCCCAGTGGATCGGGCCTCCTTTTGCGGGACGTTGACCGTCTTGTAGGCACATGCCGAGAAGCCGTCAAGCAGCGCAAGACGAGCCTGGGGGCGCGATGCGAGATGCCCGAGGCCCCCTTAAGGGGGTCTCGGAAAGTGCTATCTCAGCACAGTCCAGTGACGAAAGTTGGCCGTAAATCGCTCACAGCAGACGCTCATCGAACTGAAGTGCTTCCCCCTCGAGCTGATGTCCATCGACCTCGACGAGACGGCAAATTGCGGGCAGCTCAAAAGCGGAGGACGACCGAGCTCTACGAATCGCATATGGGGCGAGAACTGCAATCGAGTCGAACGTAGAGAGCGAGCACGGCGGGACGGACGCACCGGATCGGCGGACTGCCCGACAAACCTCAGCGACGAGGCGTTGTTGTCTCTGACTCTCGCCGTAGCGAGTTATGAATAGCCGCGTGGGCTGGATAGCTCATGGATATGGAGGAAGAAGGAGTTGAGAGCCTAGCCCCTTGAACAGGCACATACCGCAACCGCGCGGAAACAACCGTGCGTGCATCTGCAGGCACCCTCAACCGCGGTACAAAGATCCTGCAAATGCGACATGAATCCCGCAGCAGAGCCGCAGTCGCGTGGTGCCCCACCCGTCGGGGAACTGCATGACGACGAGCCTCGCTCACCCAGGCAACTGCACACGCATATGGGGTTATGGCCCGTGAGACTGGGTAGATTCATGAGCGTTTAGAAGCCAAGTCGATCACGAAATTGCCTGACAAAAACTAGACACGAAGGTGAGCAGTTGGCATGGATCGGTCCGGGTAGTCACAATGTCGGCTAGTGGACAAGTCCGATGGACGCACAACAGGTCAGCCGTCGACGGCGCGGCCACGACCCCGGAAGCGACGCAGGCGCACACAAGCCGTGGCTGATCCTCGCCGCAGAATGGTGGATGCCATGCTCGCGAGCGTCGGCGAGCAGGGCTACACGGCAACCGTCGTGGCCGACGTGATCGCAAGAGCCGCCGCCTCGCGCAAGACGTTCTACGAGCACTTTGAGGACAAGCACGCGTGCTTTCTTGCGCTGAGCGATGAGATCGCCCGTGAATGGAGGGAGCGCATCGAGCAAGCCGTCGGCATGCCAGTTGAGAAGCGCGCACAGGACGAGAGCAACACACCAAACGAAGAGGGCACGCCTGACCCGATCGGTCAGCTCGTGAGCGAGTTGTTGGACTTGGCACACGAGAGCCCAGCTGCGCTGAGGGTGCTCGCGGTGGAGATGACCGCCGCTGGACCCTCTGGAATCGAACGTCGAGAGCGTGCGCTCGAGGGGCTCGCACGTCCCTTTGCCGTGGCGCTTGACGAAGACGCGGAGGATGGTGAGCCACTATCGCGGGCCATCGTCGGTGCGATCTTGCGCATTCTGTATGCCAGGGCACGCCGGGGAGCGCGCGTGCGACGCCCACGACGAGCCGACCTGTTGGAGCTCGAACCGGAGTTGATCGCTTGGGCCAGCTCCTACAAGTCGAGCGCATGCTTGACCTCTACAAAGCCATCGACAAACGGCGTCAGCGCGCAAGCGCCCGTGGGTGGCCGCGCGCCCGGCACGCTGTCGCTTGGTTCGCGTGCAATAGAGCGTAGGGGGCTTCCACGCGGCGAAGGCAACGTGTCGCGCAGCTTTGTGGTGCATAACCAGCGTGAGCGGATCCTCGATGCCCTGGCGAACCTATCGATAGTGAAGGGTTACGGCGCTACCACGATCCCAGAGATCGTGCAGGAGGCGGCCGTGTCGGTGCAGGCCTTCTACGAGCACTTCTCGGGCAAGGAGGACGTGTTCCTGGTCGCGTATGAGCTCGGTCATCGCAAGGCTCTCGCGATGGTCGAGCGAGCATATGAATCTCAAGATGATTGGCCGGCTGCCGTGCGCGCCGGCATTGGAGCGCTACTGGAGTTTCTCGCCTCTGAGCCCGCTTACGCGCATCTTGCGCTGATCGACGCGTTGACGGCGAGCCCGAAGGCCGCCGCTATGGCGTACAAGGGAATGAGAGCCTACGCCGCAATGCTCGAGCCGGGGCTCGAGCATTGCGTCAACGGCGGGACTCCGGCTGCCGTTTCGGTCGAGGCAACCGCCGGGGCACTGCTGGAGTTGTGCTTTGTGCATGTTGCCACCGAGCGAACTCGCGATCTCCCGAGCTTGGTTGAGACGGCCGAGGACGTTGCGCTGCATCCGTTTGTGGGCATGAGCGTCCACTAGAGCTCCTCAGCCGAGCAGAGCAGCGCGAATGCGCTCTGCGGGTCGGCACCCGCACCAGATGATGTTGTGTTTGTTCAGTGGCTCTTTTGTAATCAGGCGTGAATGATGTACCTATGGCTGACACAGATCACACAGAGATTGCTGAGCAGATCAGGGCGTTTGGGGACAATCTGCGTCGCGCGCGCCTGCGCGCTGGGCTAACGCAGGTTGAGCTGTCGTTGGCAACGCAAGCCCAGGTGTTGTCCTCTGTGCCACTGGATCGTGCGGCGATCAGCCGTATCGAGTGCGGCGAGCGTGCCCCAGACATGCCGACACTGTTGCGCACCTGTGCCGCGCTGAGCATCAAGCCGACAGACCTTCTCCGCGGAATCGGCCCAAGTAACTCGCCACCTGGCGAACCTCGTCAGGTAAATCAGCAGGCACTTGATCCAGCTGCCATGTTTGGGGCCAACCTGAGATGGGCGCGGGGGCGCGCAGGCGTCTCCCAAGAGAAGCTCGCACTCGACGCCAAAGTCGATCGCGCCGCGATTAGCGTGTATGAGAATGGCCGGCGCGAACCGAACTTGCGAACGGTGCTGAAGCTTGCACACGAGCTCGAGATTCGTCCGAGCCTGTTGCTGAGCGGAATCGTGTGGAGCGACGCCGGCATAAGGCGGTAGACGGGAAGCGGTCGGCACAAAGCGCCGACCGCGTCGGGAACGCGCGGATCGTTGAGCCAAGACACACTCAAACGCCCGAGGCCCTTCTCCGCATACGCGTGGAGAAGTCCTATGGCCCCCGCACCAGGGGGTCCCACGCGGCGATCGTGGCTCAGGTCATACCACGAACGCCGCGCAGGCCCAGCGCTCCGGCGCGAGGTAACGCATGCCGAAGCTTGTTCGAGGCCGCAGAGGGGGGTTAACCACGGCATCCGAACCCTCTTCCCTTGTCCGCCCATTCGGTTCCTGGGAAGTCTAGATCTCCTCCGCCTTCATGAGATAAAACTCGACAACACCGCGAGTCTTTCTTCTGACCCAACCACACCGTCTGATCAAGCTCATATTCCGTATCTCGGATCAGCAGCAATAGTCGCACAGTAGCAAATCCATGTCAAGACGCGCTTACGCCAGTTAAACATCCCCCATCGCTGAGCGTAAGAGCCATACACCATCCACGGAGATCACCGCGAGACGAACGAGCACCTCGTCAACCAGCCTGCACGGAGGGCCGACCGGGACGGCGACCGGAGCCAGAAAAGGCCTCTACGGCTCATACGATCGCGCCCAGTCGGCCCTCTGTGAGGGTTGGTCGGCCACTAGAACGCTAGTCCGCAAGACGTCCCGGGTCAGACCACGCCGCCTGCGCGCCGGCGACCAACAGATCATGCTAAAAGGCCTGTGGCTTGTCAAACTGCTGGAGAGAGTTCCATTTGTTTGTTTCTGACTTGACTATCCACATAATCCGGTCATAAGAAAAATTCTGCTTGCATGCAGGGAAAAATTACATCTGGACTAGTGCTGCACTTCTATCCAGACATCCGATCTCGATGATCGGCGTCACCTCAGACACCCAGAGACGGAGTCCGTCATCCACGTCGTTCAGACCAGATATCTCGCGCCAGCAAGAGCGGCTCCCGTGCACGTGGATCGCCCTCCGCTGCCTCAATGCGCACGTCGACTGGTAGAGGTGGGACGCCCCAGGCGCACAACCGCCCCTCGTGAGCGTCGCGCTCAGCCACGAACACAACGCGCTCGCGCCCCGGATACTGCCAGTCGGAGGGATACTCGCCCGCATAGGCCCTACAAGCGGTCAACACGCTGTCGGCCCGCCGGGCACACTCGCGGGCTCGCGAGCGATCACGGCACACGAACACCACGAGAGGCAACTCGACGCCAGGATGTGAGTAGCGCTCGATGTGCGCGCACCAGCCGGCGAGGAAGTGGTCATAGCGCTCGAGCTTCGCGGCACCCGCCCCTTCAGGCAGCCGGTCGTCAAGCTCGACCAGCAGCTCGCGCCCGTCCTTTGAACGTAGCGTGACATCGGGTCGAATGGTTTGGAAACGCTGCACCTCGACTCTGGGCCCTGAGTCGACCGAGTGTAGGAAATTGTGCGGGGTACGACCTCCAGGTAGACGTATATCCGCCGGAGCAAGCAGCAGGCGCTCTCCTCCCTTCTGACGCGAGGGCGGAGTGATCGCCGACTCCCCCGGCCCCTTCAGTGCAAGCGGCCCAGCCGCAAGCACCCACTCCACCGCGAATGCCCATCCTGCCATGCGAACGTCGTGGCGCGCCTGTCGCAGCAGATGATTGTCGTCGCGTGGGTTGGGGAGGATGGATGGGTCGTGCTGCTGGACTGCTTGGCCCACACCATCATCGACAACCAACCCGCGGCGCTCCCTGCAGAGGCTGAGCCCAGCGGGCGTAATGGAGTAGCACATCGGCACTCCTCCCCCGTCTCGGCGATGAAACTGGAAGCGCGCCACCAGGCCCGCATCGGACAACCGCTTGAGGCGGCGTTGAGTGGTGGTTGCAGCGCGACCTTGGTTGAAGCGACGGTGGATCTGGCTGCTGAGCAGATGTCGCATCGACGCGACCAGCGCGAGAATCTCGATATCCAGCGGCTCGGGGTCTAGCGTGAGCCGCATGCTCGCCGGTTTGGCCCAGCGCACGCTGTGAGCAGCGCTGAGGTCCACCAGCTCGCGGTAGCTCTCCACAGGCGTTGAGGCTGCCTCCCCACCCGGTGTTGGGCTTGCGTCCTCGGACGGGGAGGCGGGAGCCCTCCGGTGGGCTTTCTCGACGGTCCGCTGATCTGCACCGCGCTCCCAATGCGGCTGGCTGAGATTCTCACGGTAGCGCCCTCCGCGCTCGGCCTGTCGGGCGGCGTGCAGAGCCAGTCTCTTCTCATCCACGTGCAACGGCAGTGTGCGCGCGACAAACGGCGCTTGGCGGCCTTCTGGCGTAACCCAGCTTGCAATCGCGTTGTGCTTGGGCAGGTGCAGACGCACATCGGGACGTCCAAGCTCCGACAGGTTGCGAATGCCAGGACGCACCATGTCGGAGAACTCGGCCATCATCAGGCTTGCGGCCCGCCGCGCGTCATCCACTGACGCCGTGGCGAAATACACGCGATGGGCGAACAGCGCGTCGAGCTGCGCGCGCAAGTCGCGATCAATCCATTGCGAATCGGCCTGCCAACAAGCGACCGTCTCAAGCCCAGCGGAGCGCTTCAGCGCCATGGTCTCGGCAAATCCACGGTTGAGCACGAGTGGCGCCTCATCGACCTTCAGCGCCACCGTCGGGCGCTGCTCGGTCCTGAGCCCATCCTGACTGCGAGCAAGCGCCGCATCGAGCATGCCCATGAGCAGCTGCATCAGAACGCTGGTATTGCCAGCGCCCATGGCCCCCAGTGCACCCTTCACGACAAGCACATGTCCATCGGTGATCACCTCGTCAAAATTCACCCGCAATGAGTCGTTGAGCAGGACACGCTTGATTGACGGTGAGTTGAGCAACCGCGCGAGCTTGTTGACAGGAGCGTCGAGCTTCGCCGTGGTCGTGCCGCGCGAGTCGGCGAGCTGCGCGCTCAGCTCACCGGTAAAAAACTCCGAGATCTCCTTGAACTCGGGCTGGGCGCGCAAACGTCCTGCCACTCGCGAGCGATAGGCGTAGCCCTCCTCACCAACTGACAATAGGCGTGCTGCGTCCCATAGCGTGCTCGCACGGTCGTATGCAAGCACGGCGATGATGGCGTTGCGCAGGTAGCGATCAGACGAAGCTTTGATGTCACCATCATCAAAAAGGTTCTTCAGCGCCGACACTACGTAGTCGGCAATCGTGTCTGCCGGCGCCTCGACGGCCAACGGGTTGAAGCCACATGTGGGGTGGGCGAAATCGAGCACTGTGCACACACGGTCTTCCGGCACCAGACTCACAGCAGCCTCAGCCGCATCACCCTTCGGGTCCAGCACGATCACCGCGCACCGCGTGCGCTGCAGATCCTCGGCAACAGTCGCTACCAGATAGCTTGACTTGCCCTGCTCGACCGTACCCGGCACAGCCGTGTTCTGACGGCGTAGCTGGGGATGAATCGACACAGGACCGCGTACGTCGCAAAGGGTGCCCAGGCTATTGCCGGGACGCAGAATCGCCGGCGGCGCAGGCGCGAGTGGCAACGGGTTGCGCGCAAACGGCACGGTCGAGTAGTCGACCGAGGGCATGTGCCATATGCTCGCAAGCTCTGTTGAGGCGAACACGCCTTTGCGGATCGATGGCAGCGGGTTGCCCTCACCACGCAGCACCCGCTGTGAGTACAGACCAAGCCAACCGTGTCTCACAGGAGTGCCACGCTCCACCAGACGGTTCTCGGCGCCGCCCGCCCGCAGCTCTGAGGCGATCCGCTCGCACACTTCCCGGGTCGACGCGACCACGCGCAGATCTGTGAAGAACAGCGGGCGGTGCTGCACTTCCAGACCACCCTTCAACTCCTCGTCCTCCACCATCGAACGATCCAGTGGTGGGAGGCTCAGCTTGCGCGCGCGCGACAATCTGTGCTCATGACGCTTGTAGGCACGCTTTGCGTGCCCCTCGAACAAAGCAGGTGTTGGCGTCAGCGCGATCTGCACGAACGCCGGTGCCTCGCACGCTCTCATGGTCGTTATAAGACGATTGACCGCTGGCGCACGATCATGCTCGAAGCGATCGATAACCTTCGCGCGCTTGGTGAACGCAGCGTGCTTCTTCAGGCGCACCACGCATGGTGGCTCCCCCAGCGTCCGGGTCCTGTCTTGCACACGGCAGTTGGGATAGGCGCTGCGCAACGCTGCCTCCACCAGCGGCTGGAGCCCGGCGGGACATGTGATCGACAGCCACGCCTCCTCGTCGCAGTGAACCTCCAAGCCAACCGACGGCTGGCCTGTAAACAGCCTCCGCCACCAGCGACACAGCAAACGCTTGTGCAGCGCCTCGAACATGTTCACGATCGCTTGTGCCGTTGGATCGTCGCCTCGATAGGGAATCACCCTCAAGCGCACATAGCTGCGTGCGCGGCGCGCACGCAGACGACAGCCACACGAGATCAGGACAAACAGCACCATCACAGCCCCGGCAGCGCCAGCGAAGATCAGCGGATGTGGGGAAATCGAGCCGAGCACAGAACCCTCAACATCACACTGATCCGACCGTCCCCGCACAACGGGACGACTGCGAGGCTTACGGCCTACCTACAAGCGCGCGCGATCAACGATCTACGCGCGCCGCCACAATCGCCACATCGTCGCGTAGGCGTCCAGCTCCGCTTGACAACGCTTGGCGCTCGAGATGTTGAACAACCAGGTGAGGCGCCGTACCGGTGTGGTCGGCGAGCAGTTCGCAGAGCTCCTCGGGAGTCGACGCTCGCCGCGGAGCGCCCGCATCGAGTAGGCCGTCTGTGTAGAGCACCAATGTCGACCCCGATGCGAGCTCAAGCTTTAGGTCGACCACATTGGAACCGGGACGTACCCCGAGCATCATTCCACCCGCTGCCACACAGTCGACCGAACCGCCCGCGGACAACAGAATGGGTGGCGGATGACCAGCGCGCGCGATCACCGCCTTGAAGGGATCGCTCTTCAAGTCAAGGCGCGCAACCACAGCTGTCGCAAACCGATGGGCAAGAGAATGGCCAAGCATCACTTGGTTGACCGCGCCAAGCACTTGGGCGGGACTCGAACGCACAAACGCGAAAGCACGCACACTGTGCCGTACCAGCGCGGTAACCGCCGCGGCCTCTGGGCCCTTGCCGCATACATCCCCCACAACCAGCCAGCAACCCGACGGAGTGGTGAACACATCGTAGAAATCACCCCCCACTTCGCTCTCCTCCCCCGCAGGATGGTAGGCGGACGCGAGCGCCACCTGATCGAGAGTCGGCAACTTGCCGGGCAGCAGGCTGCTCTGCAGTGTCCGTGCAAGTTGTGTGCGCGCGGCGTACAGGATCGCGTTATCGAGCGCCATCGCGGCACGATCGGCAAGGTCGCGTACCAGCGCCAGAAGATCCGAATCGTAGCGACGATCGCTGTGTAGAGAGTAGAGCGAAAGTGCCCCCAACAGCCGTCCACGAGCGACCAGCGGCATCACAACCACCGAGTGGGCGCCACTCCACCTCAGGAACTCGCCCGCCTCGAAATCCGGCGCGATCCGCTGGCGAATGCGCGCGTCGGTCAAATCATCCACCACCACCGGTTCGCGTGAATGGATCGCCCGCGCGACGGGATGCTCACCGTCCAGGTCAAGCGGGTAGCTGTTGCGCAATGCCTCCCAACGACTTGCTACCTCACCGCGCACCGCCATCGCCACCGTGTCCCCCACCTCTTTGTCTTCGCTCAGCAGGTCGATCACGCACATCTCCGCAAGCCGTGGCACAGCCATCCCGGCGATCGCACGCATGGTTTGACGCGGATCCAACGATCGATCAAACACCCCGCCAGCAGCGGCCAGCACCTCCTTCGCATCGCCAGCCCTGCCGCGCTGGCCCTTTCCCTTCCACAGCACAGCGCTCACCCCCGGTTCCAGTACATCCTCCCACACCAAGGTAGACCAATCCGCTATGGATGGCACGCTTTTGGCGCACCAACGACATTTTGTGCTTCGCCACGAGCGAAACGCAACGCCAGCCCGCACCGTACATCTCGATGGATGCGCTCACATCGGCCGCGTGGCTCGCTCCACTCGCCCTCCGCGATCGGTCAGGCGCCATTCGTTCGGCGCTCCCTTCGACTGAGCTTGATCGACGTTTACGATCAGGTCAAGGCGCTCCAAACGAGAGAGCAACTTGGATATCTGGCCTTGATCGGCGATCCCGGCTCCGTCGGCCACCTCGCGGTTGCTCGCCCCTGGATGCTCGCGGATAGCTGTCAGCACTCGCACGGTCCTGTAGGTCAGGCGCATGTCGAGCCCCGCCATCGGATCCTTTGCGACTCCCTGTTCGGCCTTCGCGCGCCTGCGTACCTCTGGCGCCGGGCGAGCCAATTCGCGACTTGCCGCTCGCGCACCGAGATAGGGCAGCATGATCATGCTCATCAACGGGCCATGCAAACCGATGTACGGCTTGGAGCTACGTTCGAGCATCCGTGTATGGATCACGGCGAATGCCGCCCCAGTGACGCCTTCGGCGGTCACCGCTGGCGGCTCGCGTCTGTTTGTGGCCACGCTACGACCAAGGTCGATCACCTGATGCACCTGTGCGAGCACCTGCGCACGCTTTTCCAGCACCTGTGGGCCTCCACCGAGCGCATCCACGATGCACAATCGCGCAAGCTCGGGCTCCTCTTCGATGAACACCAACAGCGCCGCCAAGCCCGCGCGTATCCCTTCCCGCCACATCGACTCCTGCTCGTAGGCCTCCACCACCCTCACTCTCATCTGATCCAGCGTCCGTTCGAACACCGCCAAGAAACAGTCCTCGCGGTCGAGAAACAAGTCATAGAACGTCTTGCGCGAGACTTTTGCGCGATTGATCACCTGTGCCACCGTCAAGCGCGCGTACCCGTTTTCCTCGATTGCCTCAACAGCCGCGCTGAGCATACGTGCGCGCTGTATCTGGGTCACGTGACCGCGCGGCAGCACATCCGGCATTGAGCGCGATGTAAGAGCCTTTGAGCGCATACGCTTCGAGCGCGTCCTATTAATTGAAGCCATGTTTCCCTGCCTGGTAGGTGCTATTCAACGTTGAGCCGAGTCCGATGCCTGTGGACACGACACTCAGTTACGGGCGCGGCGCTCCCCGCACGACCTGCCTCGGCTGTGCGCCACGCACAGAGGTTCATGGGTTCGAGCGCTCAAGTCGAGCTGTGTCTCCTACTCTGTGTCTGACCGAAGCCGATTTTCACCGGCTTCGGGTGGCACATAGCCAGTCCCGCTCGCCCGGACCTTTTTGAGCGGCGAATCTGACGATCGAGTCGATGTACCGCAACCACGCATGCGACAACAGCTCGCAAAACCAGCAAACACGGCACTCCGGCTCGCATGGAATGTCTCTGACCAACACCAGGGCGTGCGCAGCATCACCCGCCGCCCGAGCCGTGCGAGTGTCCGGCTCACCCCCACCCGGGCGGCTTCGTAGGATGACAGTCCAATGAGTGGCCCTGACATGGATCTCTCTCGCGAGAGCCACGCGCTTTCTTGCCGCGGCTGGCTGAGAGAGATGGAGCGCATCGATGCCGCGCTCTATGCGGCCATCGCGGGCACTTCCACTCCCGCGCTCGACCAGTCGATGCGTCGTCTTTCGCATGCGGCCAACTACTCAAGGCTATCGATCGCCTCTGCCGTGGTACTGGCGCTCGCCGGCGGAAAGACCGGCCGGCGCGCCGCAAAAACCGGGCTAGCGTCGGTCGCGATCACCGCGGCTGTCGTCAACATCGCGGTCAAGCCGCTCAGCCGACGTCGACGCCCAGATCGCGACGCAGAGCAAGTTCCCGTCAGCCGCCAGGTGCGGATGCCGGTCTCTACATCATTCCCCTCTGGACACTCCGCGGCGGCATTCGCGTTTGCGACTGGGGTCGGCAGCGTGATGCCGACAGTTGCCGTCCCGCTGCGTGTGCTGGCGGGGCTAGTCGCCTACTCCCGCGTGCACACCGGAGTGCACTATCCCGGTGACGTGATCGGCGGCTCTCTGATAGGCGCGACGCTGGCGCAGATCACGACGCATGCGCTGGACCGCCGTTAGGGGTGTACGGCGAACCAGGTGCCTGATCATGCGACGATCGCTCGCTTTAGGGCGCGTCACGAGCAGGCGCTGAGCGAGCTGTACAGGCAGGTGCTGGCGTTGTGCGCCAGCGCAGGGCCATCGCGCCGCGCGCGAGCGCAGGAGGCCAAGCGCCAGGTGAAGGCCGAGCATCAAGGCACCAGTTCGACTGCGTGATTTTAGTTATGGAGCCCATACCGGTTCCCCCTATCACGCCTTCACCGCGATCTTCACACGTCACGCCGAGGTGCCGTACCCGGTCTCCGCGTATAGCGACAGTTTTTCCCGAATTCGATCGACTCACATGCTCCTTCGATAGCGACACCGTTCTTGAGCCACACTGGCCTTCCTTCTGCGCGCTCAATACACCACTTCCGGGCACCGTGACGGTCTGACTGCCTTCGACGATGCCGCTGCCGGTACCGCCAATGACGCAGTGCAGCTTTTCGCTGCTTGAACGTGCGTCGATAATCTGTTGAGCGGGTCATGCTCGGTGCTCAACGACCTCGCCCACGCTCACTAGATTCACCCGTATCTCCTAACGCTTGTGCGACCTGCAAGTGCGGAGTCGCTGAGCTTGGGTAGTCGCTGCCCACCTCACCGACCGGGACTTTTGCCCTTGCCGGCACCACAAAGACTCAGCTCAGGGGATCGGCTGTCTGCACGACGAAGCCCTCACGTCGCGCAGCGCTAGCGAGCCGCTCGTCAAGCGTCACAATGTTCAGCGATGCGGGTAGGCCCTCTGAGGCAATGACGGCCGCTGCGAGTTGCAGCGAGTTTGCGCTACGAAGTGGGTGTACTCGAAGAAGCCGGCGTGCGGCGCCTCGTAGAGCAGCAGTTGGCTGCACCTCGTTCCAGCTCTCAGCGAGCCGGTCCAGACGCTCAAACGCAGTAGTGATCGCCGTATCCGTCAACGCTCCTTCCCGCTCCAGCCTGGAGAGCGCAGAAGCGCACTCGACTTCAGTCGCCCACCAAACGCACATCACCGGATCCTGGGCGGCGCTCGCCAACAAACCATCGGTACTCGCCTCGGCAACGATCAACGGGACGATCGCCGAGCTGTCCCAGAACCTCAACGGCCCTCGCGCCTCTCCTCGATCAACGCCGCAACGGCGCTAGCTGGAGTCTTTGGGCTCGGCGGGCTCATAGTCAGCAGCTCGCTCACAGGCGGCTTGAGAGCCGCGCGGACCGCTCCGGCGCGCTCCAGCCGTGCGATCTTTCCATCAGCATCGGGAGAGGCACGAATCGCAGACTCCAGCCGCGCAACCGGAGTGCCCCGGTCCATGATCAGCACCGACTCACCAGCGCGCACCTGATCGATCAGCGCACTAAGCCCGTTCTTTGCTTCGGTGATCGTCGCAACAACCATCAGAGCTAGAGTAGCGTTGGTGCCCTAGCTATTCAAGCTTCTATGGAGACGATCGGTCGAGAAGGAGCGAAACCTTGAATATTGGCCTCACGCACTCCCTCCCAGCCGAGTTGCTGAAGCACATCGATCAACTGTGCGCCAGAGACGACCGGCCGGCGCTCGCTCACGCGGGAACGGCGAGCCTACACCGGGCCGGTTGTCGCGATTAGCGCATCGTCGGTATGCCATACTATCTGCCATGAGAACTACGCTTGAGCTGGACGACGGCCTGATGGAGGCGTTGATGGCGCGATCGCAAGGGCAGTCCAAGACTAAGGCTGTTGAGTCCGCGATTGTTGACTATCTGCGCAGAGACGCCTCGCGCGGCGTTCGAGAACTTCGAGGCAAGATCGATTTCGAGGACCCTGATTACTGGCGGAAGTCCAGGCGCGCCGAAGTGAAGCGCCAACAGCAGCGAAGCCTGTGATCCTTCCAGATACCTCCGTTTGGATCGACTACCTTCGAGCCACACCGTCGTCGTCGCGCACGAGCAGCAGCGCATCGCCGGCAGAGGAACTTGACGTGCTGATCCAGGAGGAGCAGATCGTGATCTGCGGACCGGTCATCGCAGAGTTGATGGCCGGTGCACGCGGTCGCCAACGTGATGAGCTCGCACAGCAGCTAGGTGCACACCCGTGGATCGACATCAAGCACGCCGACTGGCTGGCGGTGGGCCATGCAGCCGCCAGACTGCAAGAGCGAGGGCAGATGACACCCCTCATCGACATTCAGATCGCCGTCTGCGCCGTCGGCGCGAAGGCTGAGCTCTGGACGCTCGACCGCGACTTTGAGCGCATCGCCGAGAGCCTCAAGGATCTACGGATACGCATATTCGAGTAACGGCTACGACGAGTCTAATCTAAGCGCGAACTACCGCTGACAACTGTCTATGGAGATGATTGGTGGAAAGAGACGAAAACGTCAGTGACCGTCCCGCATCTGCAGAGTCGTGTTCAAGCCGCAGCGCGCGCATCGTGCGGCCCATCTGCATCGTCAGTTTCGGAGAGACGTGGACGATCGAGCGCGGCATCGCCGGTGAGCGCGCCGACTCCCACAGCGTCTCCTTGCCCCGCTTGCCCTTGACGAAGTACGACGATAGGTAGGCTGCCGCGTTCTCAGCCGGCTGCGACTTGATCCTCCGCTCCGCAAACCCAAAGCCGTACTGTGGCGCAAGCCCGGCCAACCGCACCAAGTAGAAGCGGGCACCAGCCATCTGCCGAGCAGTCCCGTATGCCAGCACCGGGTGGACGTGCAGCACTCGCGCGCCTGTATCTCCCATACACGGGCCACCAACCACACGGACCCCTTCCCCACCCGTTTGACCGTGTCCTGATATGCCCGCCGGTGAAGCCGCCGCCAGCGATCCGCTGCCGACTCGTTCCATGCACGAGCCAGGCGCACCGGGGCGTTGGCCTCGCGAAGTAGCAGCGCGGTCATCGTCCGAGCCGGTACGCTGAGAGCATGTCACGGCTGGATCGGATCACCACTGTCCCGGACATCTGCCACGGGCAGCCCACGATTCGTGGTCTACGCTACCCGGTCGAGACCCTGCTGGAGCTCTTGGCTTCGGGCATGACGATCGAGCAGATTATCGCCGATCATCCAGACCTCGAACGCGAGGATCTGCTCGCCGCTCTGGAGTTCGCGGCGCTGGCCGCGGGCGGGCACCGGGTCGTGCCGCTCGGCGCAGCATGAGATTCCTGATCGATGCTCAACTCCCGCTACGGCTGTCCAACCTGTTGGCCGAAGCCAATCACGACAGTATCCATACCTCCGCCCTGCCAGACGGCAATCGAACCGGTGACCGCCAGCTTGCTGACATCGCGGACAGCGAGAACCGCGTGGTGGTCACAAAGGACCGCGACTTCCGCGATAGCCACCTGCTGCAGAACCTGCCACGCCGGCTCCTCGTGGTCGCCACCGGCAACATTGCCAACGACGACCTGCTCGCCCTGTTCGAGGCCAACCTCAGCTTGATCGCTGACGCCTTCGAGAACGCCTCCCTCGTCGAAATCAGCGAGGCGAGCGTCGTCATACACGACGACCGATAATCCGCCGCCAGTGCCCGGCAACCGCTCGCTGCGCCCGCAGTGGCTCAGCCTTCAGCAGTAGTTGGCGCCTTCGGCTTCCACCTCCGCCAGCAACTGGTCGGCGACGTCGCGAGCCAGCTGCTCGCTCGCGACATAACGTGTGGTAGGTCCCCTTCCTTGCTGGCTGATCAGCCCAGCATCGAGGAGGCGTCGTAGGTCGCTGCTCGCCGTGGGTGACGACACGTCGGCCTCGGCAACGTAGACGGCTCGGTCAGTGCCCCGGAAGAGGCTCTGCTCGAGGGCGATGACGAGACGATCTGGCCAGTCGCGCTGGTCCACGAGCTTCTCGAGGTACGCCCACCTCACTCCAGCCTCAGCGAGTTGCCTTCGGCGGCGCCGGGCTTGCGCTACGTGTGCTTCAACGCAGAGCCTTACGAACGGCGTCGCATCGCGCTCAGGCTGAAATGATCCTCCCTGCACCGCCTGCAACGTCGCGTAGTAGGCCGATGTGTTGCTGCCTAGGTATTCCTCAATCGAGACCAACTCGGAGGCCAGCAACCCGCCTCGTGCGAGAACCAGAGACTGGACGATCCGTGAGATTCGCCCGTTGCCGTCTCGGAACGGGTGGACGGAGACGAGATGTAGGTGGGCCATCGCCGCACGCACGATCAGGTGGGCATCGGGATCACCATGGTCAAGCCAGTCCATGATCTCCTCCATAAGCGGCGGTACCCGCTCGGCCGGCGGACCGACGTACGCGGGTGGTCCGCCATCCGGACTAGTGACCTCGATGGCGCACCGCCGATACTGACCTGGCTCCTTATCCTTCTGGAAGTAGCAAGCATCGAAGTGGAGGTCGAGCACGACACGATCCGCCCACCGGAACACGGGATCATCGGACATGACGCCGACGTGATCCATCGCCCGCGCGTAGCAGGAGAGCGCCATCCGGTCCTCGTCGGTCGGGTCGGTCGGCTCACTGCCGCTCGCTATGGCTAGCGTCTCGTCCTCGGGTACGTGGAACCCCTCGATCTCGATCGAGCTCTCGGCTGAGGCCGCACGCCACTGGCGACGCAGAGCGCCAAGCCATCGGCCGGCGACACTGGCCTGGGCGCCAAGCTCGTCGCGCAGCGCGTCGAACGCCACAAGTTCGGCTTTTAGCGAGGCATCGGGTCGAGGAGTGCGGTAGATCATGGGCCTAGTATAGCCGATCAGTCGTATTATCGTCTGAACCCTCCATATCTTAAGCGACCTAAGTTCTGGGCCGGCGCCGCAGACTCCATCGCACGTCAAATGGTGGGTGGCACATCGAACCTGGGAACGAGATCCGGGAGACCATGGCCAGCGAAGCAGAAGCGATGCTTGGGCGGGGCG
Organism: uncultured Solirubrobacterales bacterium; assembly: GCA_963849215.1. Classification (GTDB taxonomy): domain Bacteria; phylum Actinomycetota; class Thermoleophilia; order Solirubrobacterales; family Solirubrobacteraceae; genus Palsa-744. The sequence goes on along the minus strand of CAWKGR010000003.1, from coordinate 1,807,372 downwards.
GCATCCGGTCGATCCGTCGCTAGAACGGTTTCGGTTCCATCGCACTCCTCGCCCGGAATCCTCACACGAGGCGACGGCCCGCAAGCCGCATTCTGCTGACAGTTGTCTATGGGGAGGACCGTACGTTGCGCAAACCCCGTGACTTGCGCAGACCCCGTGACCATGCGGGCGCAGACGCTGAGCCTTGTGTAAAGCGGAGGCCGGTGGCTGAGGACGAGAGACTGCGGGATGCCTACGACTGCCGAGCGTCGTGCGCAGCATACAACTCATGCAGCATCGCGTCGCGACGGCCCCGTCTGCGCTCAGCCTTCTTCACCGACGACAGCTTGTGCGGCTTGCACAGCCGATCTCGCAGCAGTCGCCGATCGGCTTGAGAACGTCCTCGCACAAGGCGAACCCGAGCAGACCAAGGCCCTCCTGCGCATCCTCATCGCCGAGCTGCCGTCAACAGCAAGACCGACATCCAGCCGACCTACCGCATCGTCGCGCCAGGGGTTTGCGCAACGTCCGAAAAAGTGGAGACGGCGGGAATCGAACCCGCGTCCGCAGTCGCGTCTGAATGGCTTCTACGAGCGTAGCCGACGCTCTGATCTCATCCCCCGCTAGCCTCGCCGGCCGGGTTGTGGGGGACCAGCCTCCTGAGATGTTCCCGGATCGGCGGAGGCGGGCCTCACCGGGTGAGCCTACTTTCTGATCCCGATGATCCCCGCCGTAGGCGAGTGGGGCTCGAGACCTCGTGCCTTAGCTATTGACTAAGCAGCGAGGGCGTACTCGTGAGAGTCCGCACTTATGGTTTTCCCGGGTGTTTTACGAGGCCGCCCGGGACCTCGACTCGCGACCATCCACACGAGCCGACCGCGTCGAAGCCTGTCGTCCCCTTGGATGTATGTGCCCGTCCAGTGTAGCGACGAGATGCTTAAACAAATCGACGCGGTCCCGGGCCGCTTTGAGGAACCTGCGGCCGGGCGGCCCGAAGACCTCCCAGTGGCGGGTGGCGCGGCCTTACACCTCAGTGGCCTCGCTCTTCGCGGCTCGGTTCCGCGTCTAGATTCAACGTACGCCTCTTACAAGCTAACGTCAAGAGCAGTCGAGTAGTTCTCCCGCATGTTGCGAAAAAAGTCGCCGCACGAGGCATCCCTTAGGAGTCGCTTATCGCAGCTGCGACAATGAGCTCATGGATGGTGAGTTGCCAGTCGTGAGCGAGAGCCCGTTCGGCGGCACGGCGGTCGCCACCCACACGCTCGCCGCGCCGGCTGTGCCCGGCGCGAGCACGGGGAACCCGAGCGAGGTCCCATTCGGAGCGCCAAGGCGCTCCTTGCGCAAGCGCTTGGGCAGCGTACTTGCCGGCATCGGAGCGATCGCGGCGAAGTTCGCCGCGTACGTGAAGAGCGCGGTGCTGCTGCTGCCGAAGCTGAAGCTCTTGACGACAGGGGGCACGGCGCTTGTGTCGGTGGCGGCTTACAGCCTGTTCTGGGGGTGGCAGTTCGCGGCTGGCTTCGTGGTGTTGATGTTCGTGCACGAGATGGGCCACGTGATCCAGCTGCGCCGCGAGGGGATCAAAGCGAGCACCCCGATGTTCATCCCGTTCCTGGGAGCTGCGATCTTCTCGCGCTCGCTGGGCGACAACGCGCTCGCGGAGGCGCGTGTCGGTTTGGCTGGCCCGATCCTCGGGACGCTTGGCGCGCTTGTGGTTGCGCTCGCCGGGGCACTGACAGGCAGCGATCTGCTGCTCGCGTTGGCCTACATCGGCTTCTTCTTGAACCTGATCAATTTGATTCCTGTGGTGCCTTTCGATGGGGGACGCGCGATGGCTGCGGTTGCTCCGGCGATGTGGTTCGTGGGGATCGGGGGCTTGGTGGCAATGATCGTGCTGCTGCATAACGTTTTCCTGCTGATCTTCATCCTGCTGGCGCTGCGCGAGATGCCGCGCCGCTGGCGCCAGCTGCGGTCGCGCTCGATCGAGCAGGCGGCCTACTATCGCGTGCCGCGCCGCAGTCGGATTGGGATCGGCCTTGTGTACATCGGTCTGATCGTGGTGCTGGCGTTTGGGATGGACCAGACCCACATCCTGGTCAGCGCGGGACATAGCTTCCGCGTGATCTGAGCGCCGGCAAGTCCCTGGAAACGGCCGCGCTGGCCGGATAGCGCAACTGCGCTCCGGCTAGCGTCGCGCTTCTCTGATCCCTCGTTCCATCTCTCGCTTGGAGTCGCGCTCGCGCAGAGTCTGGCGCTTGTCGTAGAGGTCCTTGCCGCGGGCGAGCGCGATCTCGACCTTGGCGTGGGCTCCCTTGAAATAGACGCGTGTCGGGACAAGCGTGAGACCGCGCTCTGAGACGCGTCCTGTGATGCGCTCTATCTCTGAGCGGTGCAGGAGCAGCTTGCGCGGACGCTCGGGGTCGTGGTTCTCACGCGACGCGGGCTGGTAGGGGGGGATGTGGACCGAGTGCAGCCACAGCTCGCCGTCGCGGATCGCGGCATAGCCATCCTTGAGCTGAGCGCCCGACGTGCGCAACGCCTTGACCTCGGTGCCCTGCAGGACAGCCCCGCACTCGATCCGCTCGATCAGCTCGTAGCGGTAGGAGGCGTAGCGATTGCTCGCGACATCCCCCGCACCCACCTTGCGCTTCTTGCCCGTTGTCTTGGCCATCCAGCGAGCCTAGCCTGCTGGGGCGAGATCGACACGACCAGCCGCCGCATCGACCCGCACGACGCGCACCTCGATCGGGTCTCCGAGCCGCAGGGTGGCTCCGGAGCGCTGGCCGCGGAGGATCGTGCTGTGCTCGTTTAGCTCCCACCAGTCGCGCTCCTCACCGGTGCTGAGCAGACGCACCGGCAGCATGCCCTCGTAGGTGGGTCTGCTCTCTGAGGCGGTACCGAACGCTATGAACGCGCCGGCCGAGATCAACCCGGTGACCTCGCCGTGGAAGCTCTGCTCGTGGCCACCGTCGAGCAGGGCTTGCTCGAGCAGGAAGCAGGCGGCGATGTCATCGCCCTTATGCTCGACCCTGGCGGCGTCGCGCTCGCGCTCTGAGGTCCACTCGCCGAGCTCGACCAGCTTGCGCCGCCCGGTGAAGCGCTCGTTGTGCCCAATCGACGCGAGCAGCGCGCGGTGGCAGACGATGTCTGGGTAGCGCCGGATGGGGGAGGTGAAATGGCAGTAGCACGGCGAGTGTAGGCCGGCGTGACCGAGATTCTTGGGTGAGTAGATCGCCTGCTTGAGCGAGCGCAGGACCAGCTGGCTGAAGGCGATCCTGCCCTGGCCGGTGCGGCGGACGTGGGCGTCCACGCGTCGGGAGATGTCCCCGACGAGCTGCGCGGCTTGCGCGGTGAGGAGCGGGTCGGGCAGTGGCGGCGTGGGGACCTCGAGCGTCGCCAGCTGTTCCACGAGCACGCGGATACGGTCGGGGCTGGGCCGCTCGTGGACGCGATACAGACATGGAAAGGAGGCCTTGGTGAGATGCTGGGCGACGGCTTCGTTGGCGGCGATCATCAGGTGCTCGATCAGACGGTGCGACTCGGTTTGCGCGCGCGAAACGATGGCGCTGACGTTGCCGTGCTCGTCGAAGACGAACTCGGGCTCCGCGGAGTCGATCACGAGCGCGCCGCTTGACTCGCGCGCCTGCTGCAGAGCTGTGGCCGCCGCGCGGGCGGCGGCGAGCGGCTCAGCCCATGGCTCGGCCGCGGTGTCGGCGCCCGCGAAGATGCGATCCACGCGCTCATAGTCGAGCCGCATGTCGGAGTTGATGATCGAACGGCAGAAATTTGCCGAGACGATCTCGGCCCCATGCAGAACCATCTCGACGGTGACGGCGAGACGTTCAGCCCCGGGCACCAGCGAGCAGGCGTCGCTGGACAGCGCGTGCGGGAGCATAGGCTCGACCGCGCCGGGGACATAGACGCTGGTGGCGCGCCGCCGGGCCTCGACGTCGAGCACCGAGGCCAGCGGCACGTGTGCCGCGACGTCGGCGATGTGAACCCACACGCGCACGGCGGGGTGGGCGGGGTCTGAATCCAGCTGCTCAGCGGAGATCGCATCGTCGAAGTCGCGTGCGGTGGCGGGATCGACCGTGAACGTCGGCAGGCCGCGTAGATCGCGTCGCAGCCCTTGCGCAAGTTCAACCTCAGCCTTGCCCCAAGCGTCCCTGGCCACACCGCGGGCCGCACGTTCGACGTCCGCCTCGAACCGCCGCGCGAGCCCCGCGCCGCGCATCAGCTGCTCGATTGCCTCGCGTGCGGTTTCGGTGCGCTCACTCGGAGGCCAGACGACACGCGCATTCGACGAGCCTCCCGCGCGAGACGGACCGGCGGAGGAGAAGCTCCTGCCAGGTGAGCCACCTCTCCCCTCCCGGGTTGCGCTCGCCTTCGGGCCACGCGCGCCACTCGCCTTCGCGGCTCTGGCCGTTTTGCCGGCATTGGCTGTGTTGCCGGCTTTGCTCGCCTTGCCGACGTTGCTTGTGTTGCCAGCTTTGCCGCTCTTGCCAGCCTTGCCTGTATTACCGGCCTTACCGGGCTTGCCCGCTTTGACCGGCCCTCCGCGCGAGCGGCTGCCGCGCGGGGGGCTCACTTGACCTTGGCCGCCAGCGTGTGAAGTGCGATTTGCAGGGCGTGTTCGCTGTCGACCCCGGTGGGGACGGACACTTCGGGGGTGACCCCGGCCCCCTGTTTCACCCCGCCGCCGCCAAGGTTGCGTCCGTTGGGGGTGTAGTAGTCACCGACGGTGATCTTGATGGCGGCGCCGCCGGACAGTGGCTCGAGCTCCTGGAAGACTCCCTTGCCGTAGGTGTGGGTGCCGACGACGGTGGCCCGATGATGATCCTGCAGCGCCGCCGTGACGATCTCCGACGCCGAGGCGGTGTCGTGGTCGACGAGTACCACCATGGGTATCGAGGAGGGGATCGAATTGCCCGCGGCGGTGAGCACAATCGTGGGCTGCGTGCGTCCGCGCGTGGTGACGATTGTGCCCGAGGGAATGAAGATGCTGGCGACGAGTCGCGCTTCGCTGACCAGCCCCCCGCCGTTGGCGCGCAAATCGAGGACCAAGCCACGTGCACCCTGCTTGAGTAGCCCTTGCACCGCTTCGCGCAGCTCACCGGCGGAGCCTTCGCTGAACGTCGCTAGATATACCCAGCCAAGCTTGACGCCGTGGATGGTACGCATTTCCGAGGCGACGACAGGCTCTGAGATCGTCGCGCGTGTGACTGTGACAGTGCGCGCGGGCGCGTGCGACGAGGAGAGTGTGAGCCGCACGTTGGTGCCGGGTGGGCCCTTGATCAGTCCGGTGGAGGTCGTGGATGAGACACCGTGCAGCGAGCGTCCGTTGACGGCGACGATCGTCTCGCCCGTTTTCAGTCCGGAGCGCTTCGCCGGAGAGGAGTTGAACACCCGCACGATTTCGAGCCCGAGCGGCTTGGGATCGACGACCACGCCGATCCCGGCGAAGCTGGCGGGCTGGTCGAAGCTGGTGAATTCTTTGGGACTGAGGTAGGTCGAGTAGGGATCGTGCAGGCTCGAGATCATCCCCGCGATCGACGAGTTGTCGAGGCTGCTGGTGGGGATGGGGCGGTAGTAGTCGTGGGAGACCCGTTCGATCGCTTCGTCGACAACCTGCGTGTTGTGGTTGGCGACAAACGCGTTGCGGGCGAACCCGGGCAGATCGCTGGGATGCCCGCCGAGCCAGACACCGAGGACCAGGAACACGGGCAACAGGAGCACGAGGCCCGCGATCAACGTCCAGCGTTTGTGTGGCTCCATGCCCACCACCCTACGCATTCCGAGGAGCTTCTGAGGCCGTTTCGCCTCAAACGCGCAAGAAGCGGCGCAGCGAGAGTCCTGAGCCCGCCGCGGACACGGCGATCGCACAGCCCATCAGGACGACGACGAGCAGCCGGAAGTCGATCATCGAAGGCTCAGAGATCAGCTTGACTGTGGAGGCAAGTGGGTCGATCAGGGTGAGCTTGGCGATGAACAGCAATCCGATCGCGCACATCCCGCCGAGCGCGCCTAGGAACAGTCCCTCGATCACGAACGGCCAGCGGATGAACCAGTCGGTGGCGCCCACCAGCTTCATCACCTCTACCTCGCGCCGTCGCGAGAACAGCGATAGACGAATTGTGTTGGAGACGAGCAGCACGGAGGAGAAGATCAGCAGCGCGGCGAGCAGCGCCATAGTGATCTTCACGATCCGCGTGGCTGAGAGGATCTCGTCCGTTTGGGCTTGGCGGTCTTGGACGTCGGCGATCGCGGAGTCGGTGACGCGCCGCACGCCCGGTGGGCTGGATTGGCTGAGCTCGGCTTGCAATGCATTGGCGTCGCTGGGATTGGAGGGGGTGATGCGCAGGATTTCCGGGAGCGGGTTGTAGCCGATCAACTGGAAGGCCTGTGGGTTGATCTTGCGCTCCTGTTCGTAGCCGGCCTGCTTGGAGACCGTTTCGACGTGCCCGACATAGGGGGCGTGCTCGACCTCGTGGCGCACCCGTGCGACTTCGCCGGGGGTCGCGGTGGTGTTGAGGTCGACGTCGACGATCACTCGCCCTCGGATCGAGTTGGCGGCGCCGTTGGTGGCTTGTACGACCGGGATGAACACGCCGAGCACGAGCGTCGTCACCAGCACACATGACAGCGCCGCGAACGAGGGGGCGGGATTGCGCCGCATCGAGCGCGTGGCCTCCTTGAGGAAGAAACCGATTTTCATTTCATTTCGCGCTTCAAGCGCTCAGCCAGATCGCCGGTGGTCTCGTCTTGGGCATACAAACCGGTGGCCTCGTCGCGGATGATGCGCCCGCGCCGCAGCTCGATCACACGACGGCGCATCTTGTCGACCATCTCGTTGTCGTGGGTGGCGACGATGACCGTGGTGCCGGCGCGGTTGATGCGGTAGAGCAGCTGCATGATCCCGATTGAGGTGTCGGGGTCGAGGTTGCCGGTGGGCTCGTCGGCAAGCAGCAGCGGAGGGTGCGAGGCAAATGCGCGCGCGACGGCGACGCGTTGCTGCTCGCCGCCGGAGAGCTGGTGGGGGTAGTTGTGGAGCTTGGTGGAGAGGCCGGTGAGGCGCAGGATGTCGGGGAGGTTGGCGCGGATCTGCTTGCGCGAGGCGCCCGTGACCTGTAGCGCATAGGCGATGTTGTCGTAGACGGTGCGGGTGGGGAGCAGCTTGAAGTCTTGGAATACGACACCTACGTTGCGCCTGTAGTAGGGGACACGCGCGCGTCCGATATCCGCCAGCGAGCGACCGGCGACGCGGATCGTGCCCTCGGTGGGGTCGATCTCCTTGATGAGCAGCCGCATGATCGTGGACTTGCCGGAGCCGGTGGAGCCGACCAGGAATACGAACTCCTGACGATCGATCGCGAACGTGGCTCGCTCGAGGCCGACGTCGCCGCTGTCGTAGCGCTTGGTGGCACCGCGGAAGTCGACGACCGTGTGGGCGCCCGGTGTGCGAACGGGAGGCGCGGGCGCTGCGACAGGCCGCGTCGCGGCCCCGCGACGTATGCTCGCTGGGAGCGCGCGGCGACGAATGGGGTTGCTGTGACGGACGTTTGCCTCAGGTGTGGGCATGGCCGGGCACAGTAGCGCCAAGCGCCTGTGGGGGTCGCAGTTTTCCCTGCATGCAAGCGCTTTTGCACGTTGCACGTCGGCTGTCGCCGGAAGGTATGAGCGGGACCGCGTCGAGCGTGAACGCCCAATCGCATATCGTGAGGCTGCGTGGCGGAGATAGCGACAACCACCGTGGCTGCCAACGGCCTGCCTGTGCACACCGTGGGCCTACCGGGCACGCGCGCGCTGACTGTGCTGGTGGCGTTTGACGCGGGCGCTCGCACCGAGCGCGTGCAGGAGAACGGGATGGCGCACTTCCTCGAGCACCTGGTGTTCAAGGGCGGGGAGAAGTACCCGACCTACCGTGACGTGAACGAGACCGCCGAGCGGCTGGGGGGCGTGCTGAACGCGTATACCAGCCACGATCTCGTCGCTTTCCACATCACCGTCCGCGCGGAGTCGGCGCCGCAGGCGATCGATCTTCTGAGCGATTTCGTGGCCCGCCCGAAGCTGGACGCCGAGGAGCTGGATCGCGAGCGCGGGGTGGTGATCCAGGAGATCAACCGCGCGTATGACCAGCCTTCGACGGTGGCTGAGTATCTGATCGACAAGGCGGCCTTCGGCGACCATCCGCTGGGCCGCACGGTGCTGGGGCCGGAGGAGAACCTGCGGAGCTTCACGCGCGAGGCGATCGTCGCGTTTCGCGAGCGGCGATGGGCGGGTGTGAACGGGGGGGCTTTCCTGGTAGGGAATATTGGGCACGTTCCCAAGCAGGACAAGTTGGCTGAGCTGTTCGCTCGCTTCCCGACGCTGCCCGCGCCGGAGCCGTATGTGCCGGCCTCGAAGTTCGCTCCCGAGACGATGGTGGAGCAGCGCGACACCAACCAGTCGCACCTGCGCATGATCTATCGCCCGGGGGTGACCGTGTCGAACGTGAAGGAACGCGCCGCGCTATCGATCTACTCGACGCTGCTGGGCGGCTCGATGGGCTCGCGTCTGTTCGACGAGATCCGCGAGAAGCGCGGGCTGTGCTACTCGGTGTATGCGATCGCGCACGCCTACGCGGATGTGCCGATCCTGCAACTGGGCTCGGGGTTGGACTCGAGCAAGTGCATCGAGGCGTACACCCGCATGCGCGAGATCGTGGACGAGCTGCGCGCTGAGGGGCCCACCCGCGAGGAGGTGGACCGCGCCCGCGCATATGCGGCGGGCAGGCTGGTGCTGGCGTTTGAGAACACCAACGCCGTCGCCCGCTACGGGGCGAGCCAGGCGATCGTGTACAAAGAGGACATCGACCCCGACGCCGCGATCGCCGCGCTTGACGCGGTCACCTTCGAGGAGGTGCGGGAGGTTGCCTCGAACGTCGCCGAGGAGCTGGCGGTGGCCTGCGTGGGGCCCCACGAGCAGGGCGACTTTTAGGGCCCCCGCACAGTGGAGAGCACCTGCTCTCCGTGTGGTGTGAGCACCCAATAGTTAGGGTAGCCGGGACCGTGCGGCTTGCTGTTGGCGACCAGCCCAACGCGCGTGAGCCGTGCGAGCAGCTTTGAAGCCTGGCCCTCGTCGGCGATGTCCGCGCCCTGGGCGATCTCGCGATTGCTGGACCCGGGATGCTCGCCGATGAACAGCAGGCAGCGTACCGTGCGGTAGGTGAGGCGCATGTTCAGGCGCTCCAGGAGTCTCCCGCTTGCCCCCAGCCGCGGGCGGCCGTCGCCAGCGATACGTACGCTCTCGCGTAGCGGTACCTCGGGCGCTTTACGCGTCAGTTCCTCACCGGCGGCACGCGGGCCGAGGTAGGGCAATGCGATCAACGCCATCAGCTGGCCGTGCAACTGGATCAGTGGCGCGGGGTCGCCGCCGGCCTCCTCGGCGACACGCTGTTTGTCGGTGGCTCCCTGTTCGAGCAGGCGTCCGTGGATGACCGAGAACGCCCCGCCGATGACCCCCTCGGCGGTGAGCAGCGGCTTCCCAGATGCGCCGCGCCCCCGCGGCGCATCGGTATCGAGTGCGGCGATCAGCTCGTCCAACACCTGGGCGCGCCGCGCGAGCACAAGCCTGCCTGCGCCCAGCGCCTCGATCGCGCACACACGCGCCAGCTGTGGCTCAGCGTCGAGGAAGGTAAGCAGCGCGGCAAGCCCGTGGCGGACGCGCTCGCGCCACGTGCGCCGCGAGCCGTACGCCTCGACGACCGCCTGGCGGGCCTGCTCCACCCCCCACTCGAACGCCGCAAGGAAGCAGTCCTCGCGCCCGTCGAACAGCTCGTAGAACGTGCGCCGCGAGACCCCGGCGCGCGCGACGACGGGGGCCACGGCCGCGCCGATGTAGCCCTGCTCGGCGGCGACCTCGACCATCGCGCTGAGAACGCGAGCCCGCTGGATGTTCTCGACCTCGTCAAGCGGGAGAGCACCGCTCCCGGTAAAGGGCCGATCCAAAGCCGGCGACTTGTCGTTGCTCACGAACACCTCTCCCCTGAATGTGACTCTAGAGCGAACGCCACCCGCCGTGGGGATGGCGGCGGACCGCGCTCGGCCGATCTATTTCTTCTTCTTGTGCTTGCTTGCTTTCTTTGCCTTCGTCTTCTTGGTCTTCGTCTTCGGGCAACCCGTCACGCTGATCTTCGTACTCTCATGGATCACGGTGCCGTTTTGCGCCACGAACGCTGTCGGCATCGCCAGTTTGCTCTTACACAGGTTGCCGTTCGCGGCCAGTGCGGAGTATTTGCCTTGCGGCAGGTTCAGTTCGAAGCTGCCGACGGGAGCGTCGGGGACCGTATGGAACGTGCTGCTCGTGATCCCGGCTTTGCTGATGAATGTTTCCCCGTGCAAATCGAGCGTCACACCATAACCCTGCAGCACGACCACGAGTTCGGGGAACTTCGCTCCACCGTAGCTCACGAAATACGCTGGTCCAGTGAGCGCCACCGGGATCAGTGGTGTGATCGCGGTCGCATGACCCACGATCGAGTCCGCGGGACAACCCGCGGGATTGGCTTCGAACCGTGCGGCCGTGCACGCCTTCTGCAATGTCGTCAGGCGGGAGGGCAACTGCTTGGGAAGATCCACCTTGACCGAGCGGATGTTCGCCTGGCTCCCAAACGGCGCCTTGGGATACGTGAGCTTCACGTGCAGGCTCGCACCGTTCTGACGAGACGTCTTGCCCGAGGTCGAGACCGCGAACCCGGGTTTGAAGCCGAGCGTGGCGCAGTTGGTCACCTGGAACGGTACGTGCAGAGCCGAAGTCGCGCCTTCGGAGCTGGTCAGCGCGCCCCCGATCTGCATCGGTTCACAGTTGGTCGGGTTGAACGTGAAGTCAGGCCGCGTGATCGCGACGTTGACGTGCTTGATCTGCAGCGGGATCCCGTCGATGATCTGCGGGATCCTGTACGGGCCGCTCGTGTCGCTGGTGATCGTCAGCGCGGCCGTCACCGGGTTGACTTCGATCTTCGCGCGCACCACCACATAGCCGAGGTCGAACGGTCCCGCCTTGGCGGGGTTGACGATCGACAGCCCGAACGGCGCCCCGTCGTAGGGCCCGGTGATGTAGACCCTGCCGCCCTTGACGGTGTACGGGTTGCCGCCGAGACCGACGCTGACGGTGGTTTCGCCGATCAGGCTTTCCGGGCCGCAGGTGCCCGCGTTGCCTTCCGCTTCGCCACACAGCTTCACGCCTGCCAAGAGGCCGGACAGGCCCGGCGGCATTTTCAGCTGGATCGCGTCGAGGTTCTGGTTGCCGTCTTCGCGGCTCATCGTCATGTCGAACGGTGTGAACGCCCCGGCCTGGATGTTCAGGCTGCCGGTCGTCAGTTCGGGGGCGAACGGCAGCGGCGCGCTGCAGGGGGTGTGGTTGGGGCCGCTTGTGATGCGGAATTCCGAGGAGGAGTTTGCCGTCGTGTTGCCCGACCATGGCGCGATCGAGGCCGTGGTCGTGTAGCTGCCGCATTGCGCGGGGGTTCCCAGCGGCGCTCTGGAGCCGCCGAAGAAGTGCACGACGAGGTCTTCGAAGGGCAGCTCAGGGGTGTTCTTGAATGTGGAGACGAGCTGTCCGGTCACTGGGTCTGGTTTGACTTCGCCGGCAAGCTTGATGATCACTCCCGAATATGGGTCTTTGGCGACGAGGTAGAGTGCTACCAGGCTGCCGAACGGGTTTGCGTCTTGTTGGGCGAGGTAGGCGGCGCCGACGAGCGGGTGGGGCAGCAATGGCGTGTGGATTTCAAGCGTCGCCACCTTTGCCGATTCCGGGCATTCCTGTTCTGCGTCTCGTTCCAGTCCGACCTGTTCGACACTGCAGGCCGACAGACCGTCGGCGCCGGCGGGGTTCAGCGTGACCCCGGCGGGGAGCGTGAGCGTGGTGTTCCTGACCGACGACTCTGCCAGACCTTCGGGGTTGAGGCTCGCTTCCTGGGGCACGTGAACGTTCACCGACAGGCCGGTGGGCGTGCTGCCTTCCTGGCCGTCGGGGGCGACGCTGATCGACGGTTCGAAGTTCAGCTTGTTGCAGCCGTCGGTCAGCGCCGGTTCGCCTTCATTGTTCTCGAACGTGTATTCAGCGCTTGTGAAATGGCCGATTTCGTTCCACGGATCGGCTTCGATCGTCGTTTTCGGGGCGCCTTCGCACGCTGTCGGCATGATCAGCAGTGGCTGCGAGCCTTCCTCGACCGGGCACGACGGTTCCGCTTCACGAGGTTCGGCCAGCCATACGGACGTGTTCTCCAAACATGAGAAATTACGAGCGTCGTTGTGCCGCGAGTCGTTGGGGACTCCCCAGAACGTCACGATATTGCCGATGAAGGCGGTGCCCTCTGTGATGTTCGGAACAGTGACGACAACACCATAGTCACCGCCGGTACGTACGGAGGTATCGAGGATGACCGGACCGTACTGTGTCATGAAACCGAACTTTGCGGGCTCGCCGACGGCCGGTTCGAGACTGAAAAGCGGGGAGGAAAACGTATATGGAACCTCCGAGGTCTTGTCGGGGTTCACGACGATCGGAGTCGCAACTCCGACAACCGTATTGTTCGGACACTCTCCTTTGCCAGACAGCGCTGCCAGAAACACTCCTGTGCTGCACTTGGGAAGCGGCGTCGGATTGCCTGTGAGACCCGGCGGTAGATTGAAACGCAGATCCTTGGTAAGCGTCATCGGCCGTATTTCCGAGGTCGCTTCAGTTTCATTTTTTTCACCGGTGGTTACCGCAGTCGTCTGACTATTGAACATAAGCGTGGTAGTCAACTGGAAGGGATGCGAGCCGGCCTGGGTGTCGGCCACACCGTCTTCTTCTTCCGGCGACAGCTCGTAAGATTGGACACCAAAGCTCTTCTCCGACGGTTCCAGCGCGAGCTTGCTCCGGGACAGCGCCGTGGCTGCTCCCCCACCGGATACGCTGGCTTCGTTTTCGCCTCTCCCGGCGCCTGGCGCGACGTTGACATCGACGTCGAACAGGATCGAGTCGTATGGACGGACCGGAACGATATAGGTGCACTTCACCGTCTGACCTTCGATCGAGCACAGCGACTTGCCGAGGGCCCGTTGTATCTCCTCTTCGAGTTCTCGTTGGATGTGTGGAGCGTTGTTGTCGCCTTCGGGGTGCACCGCGGTTGGCGTCACGCCTGCCGGGAACTTGTCGACGATTGTTACCAGGCGCTTGTTTTCACCGGACACGAATTCACCGACGTTTTCGCCGAGGCTTCCGGGGGTGCCCGTATCGCCCAAGTTATCGATGTCCAGTAGGACCCTGGAGGTCGTACCGTTGGGGCTCTTGGGTGCGGACAGCGTCGAGATGTGCCACCACGGCGCAGCCGCCTGCGCAGCGCCACTAATAGTCAGAAGGGCGGTGACGACAAGAGCGCACAGTATGAGCGCCCGCTTGGCCTGTCTCATGGTCAGCATCACTTGCCCCTCCCGCTCGTCCGTACGCGCACGACCATCGACTTACGCCCCTTCTTGGTCTTTTTCGACTTCGACTTCGACTTGACGTGCTTGCTTCGCTTTTTCTTTTTCGGCTTGGCCTTGTGTTTGACGATCTTCTTTTTGACGGCGCTCTTTTTGGCTTCTTCGACGATGTTTCCGGTCCCGGAGAAAGTGGCGCTGGGTGTCGGACCGAAGATCGCGGGCTGAGGTGAGGGCGCCGCCTTGCACGAGTCGCCAGAGTCACACGGCGGCGGCAAGACCGGCGCAGTGTGGCACGGAACCGTCGTGGTACAGACATGGGCGTCGTACACGTCATAGGCGGTGTCGTAGTCTTCGGGCACCAGACGGCTGGCTGTGGTGAAGAACACATCGTCGCCGGTTTCGCTGGCGTCCAGGAACTCCGATTCGCCCCCAGATTGACCTGAGGAGATCAGACCCACGCAACCATCGATGTGGGCGTCGAACAGCGAGCTTTCGGTGGTGCAACTACCAACACCGGGTGGCTCGTACTCGTACACATCCGTCAGGCCGTTGGTGTCCTGAGGTACCAAGGGATCGGTGCTCTCGAAGAACAGGCGACCGCTGTCGAACAACGAACGCGGTTGATAGAACGCGAGATAGTTGTTCACGTGCCAGGCAGGCGTAAGCGCTCCGGCCAGCCAGTGACCATGATCTTTTTCTTTGCCATTGTTGACCCCATTCCAACCTTCAGCCTGATCGATCAAGTAAGTTTGCGTGAAGGGGTATTGCTCAAGAATCCCGCGCGGGCGCGCACCACTGGGATCGCACGAGACGCACGCCAAACTGTTATCGACACGGTTGTATAGGTACGCCTCCTCGTCCGGCATTCCGCTGACAGCGTCGCGATTGTCATATCCGGTCAGCGGCTCATTTGACATGAAGGATAGGTAGTTGCCGTCCGGCGATACTCGGGTGAAAAGAGACTTGAGTTCTTCGAATCTGCTTTCGGGCCGCCAATCTTTTTGGTCTTCATTGGAGAGCGTCGCGATGAAGCGTGTGCTCCAGCTTCCTTCTTCGTCGTGCAGCACGTAAAGGTTGTTCCCGCCCTTCGTGGCGCCGTTCGCCAGCACGCCCGTGGCGATGAAGTACACGGTCGAGCCATCTTCGCTGGTGCCCACCAGTGCGTTCTCCACTCCCGCACTGTGTTCGCCATCGAGATGATCTGCGGTCAGATTGACCGTCTTATCCAATACTGGTTCAAACAGATAGAGTTCACCCTTTATTTCGATCTCGGCACTTTGGTATTCTTTTTCTTCGGCGGGTTTTTCGAGATAGAAGATCTTTGAGCCATCGCTGCTCATGGTCTGGAATCGTATGAAACCTTCTTGTTTGCCGAACTGGTAGCTCTTTTCCTCAACCATATCGCGCACGTAATAAGTAACAGCTGCAGCACCTTTCGCGAAGGATACATAGTGAAACACGACCCATCGACCGTCTTGCGAAAGAGCCGTCGGATCGGGAGCATCCTCGATAGAGCCCGCTTCACCCGAGACACTGGAGCTGAAGTGGGCTGCCGGTTGAAGTTTTGGGCCCGCTGCGGGAATATTTACCAGCTGGAGCTTCCCCTCGTTCCACTCGTAGATGTTTTGAGCCAACGAGCCAGAGCCTTCTTCCGTTCTCACCGCATTCGGGGTAAGCGCTACACCGCTGCCAAGGAGAACATGGTTAAGATCCGGGGTCGACGCCAAGAGAGTCATTTGTTCGTTGTTTATGTCACTTCCAAGATAGGGACCGAAATGCGTACCGGCCGGAACGTTGCTCGGGTTGACCAACGGAAGGAACAGTTCCTGTTCATTGTTGCGCAGGTACAGTGTTTTTTCGGTTATCCCTTCGGCTTGCGGTGCAAGGCCCTTCCCCGGTTCAAAGGCGCCTACGGAGAGATTGGGTGAAAATTGAGAGAAGAATTCCGTTCCACCGGCCATTTCGCCACCGCTCGTGCCTTCCGGGGGCATGCTCTGCGTCGGAGAGATATCACGAGTCGTCCAACCTCCCGTTGCACTACGCCGGGATATGACCGACGCGGCTGACGCGGCGTGGATGTTCTCACCTACATGTCCGTCGATCCCTTCCCCGATCGGCTCGCTCGCGGTGTAGAAGATGCCGCTGCCGTCGCTCGCGGCCTGCGCCAACTCGACGTTTTCGATCTGGGCGCCATTTTTGTTTGCCGGAGACACCAGTTCCCATCCGCGACCATCGGGCAGTTGTGCGGCGCCGCTGATCGCCTGCTGTGTCGTGAAGGTGCGATCCGCGCTTTCGGCCGTACCCACTTCATTGGTCGTGACGAACCGGTAGTGATAGGTCTTTTCCGGTTCCAATTCCTGGAGCTGATGGACGATCGGGACGCTGACGGTACCTTCGCCCAGGTTCCCGGTAATCACGTGGTCGTACGCGGTGCTGGTCCCATATTCCAGCCGATAGGACGTGGCGGCCCCCAGCGGATCGATCTGCGCGTGGATATCCGCGCTCGTCGCGGTGACTTCGGTGACCCACGCCGCTTCGATCTGCGCCGGCGGCGTCTCCTGAAACGTATCGTCTGGACCGGTGATCGCGCCGTTCGCGTTACTGGCGACCATTCTCCAGTGATACATAGCGCCCGGTGTCAACCCGTTCGCTTTCACGCTCACCGGTTCGTCGGCAAAGCCGGCGGCGAGGGTCAGCGGAGGTGTGCTCGTCGCTTCGGCGTAGCCGCCTGTTTCAAACTTTGCCTGCGTCACGTATTCGACGTGGTATTTGGTTTCGCTGCCCTCCGCATTCAAGGACGCCGCGAATGTCGCCATGCCCCGCGTTTCCGGCGTGGCGACCAAAGCTGACGACGGCTCAAACAGCGGGCCAGGAGCGGGCGGTTGGTACTTCCATACGCCGATTTGTTCGTATTCGTTGTTGAAATCCTCGTTGGAGAATTCGTCCGAGCCGTATATCAGCACCTCATTCAGGGCGGGGTCGACCGCCATTGCCGAACTCGTTGCTACAAGGGGAGGGGTGCCGAAACTGTAGAGCTCGTCCCAGACGGGGTGTACTTCAAGATATGTGTTTCTCCGAGGGCTCTGGGCGCCATATGACCACCTTCCGATACAAGAACATCCCCGGATTTTTCCGCCACCAGTGCCTGCACATCGTTGCTGGCTTCGTCAATTTTCACCGAGACTTCCGTGCCGGACGGATCAAGCTCATGCACGCCAGGCAAGCCGTTGATACTCACGAACAGATCGCCCGCCGAATTGACCGCCAGCGCCGATACAAACTTGTCTTCGGCGGTCGAAGACGCAAACTGTGTCGATAGCGAGATAGTTTCCTTCCAGGCTCCGTCGGGAAGAAAAACCTCTACCCGTTCGCGATCGGCTACATACACGTCGCCTCCAGGCCCGACAGCGATACGAGACCGGTATTCGATGTCTTCCGAAAATTCTCCGTTCCCAGTCCCAGCCACTCCAGCCTGACATTCTTCGCCGGCGGTACACACATCGGTGCCATTCTTATTCACATGCCCACCGAGCATCAGGAGAAATTCGCCACTTGCACTGAACTTCTGCACACGGTGATTACAGGTGTCGTCGACGTAGACGTCCCCCTGCGACAAGCTCAGCGTTTCATTGTCGACCGCCACAGCTTCGGGGAAGCAGAATTCGCCCGTTCCATGAGCGTCGTCTGCATTGTTGCCCGTGCGGCACGATGTGGCACAAATCTGCGATTCGGACGCACCGGTGGCCACACCGCCACCCCATGCAAAGAGAAACGCACCGGACTGGCTGAAGACGTCGATCCGCAGGTTGGCGCTATCCGCAACGTAGACATCCCCGCTTTGTTCGTCGATGGCCATACCAGAGGCGATGAAGGGGTTCGCTCCAACCTGCCCCGCTTCCGAACCAACGGCCCCAAACAGCCAGGATCCATCCGCCAAAGCCGTCCCCGCCCCACCAACCAGCGACACCCCAAGCGCACAAACACACAGCGCCAACCCAAGCGCCAGTCGGCGAGCCTCTCTGACAGGCACCGTGCGACCCTCACCCGAAATCGCCGCGCGCGCCGCGCGACCGAACTTGAACAGGCTTCTCATCAGGACGTTCCCCTCCTCTGGGCTGCAACTGTGGACCCGCGCCGGCCTGTGGGACCCTCTCCCCGCCGGCTCTGCTGTAGAGAACCTTACTCGAAGATGAGTTTTGTTGTCAATGGCAAATGTAGACGTGAGCCAAGGGTACGCCGCCTACGCCGCCACATCACGCCACGGCCCGCCGTTGCGGGCTTTGCGTAGAGACCCTCGCGCCGAGTTCCGTCCCAAGCGCGGCGTAGCTTGGAGCCGTGGCCACGCGAGACATCCTTGCCGAGACAAAGACGCCCGGAGGCGTTCGTGTCGTGCTGTTCGCGGACACCTGGCGCGAGCACATCACCGAGCCCGGGGAGGGGCACCCTGAGATCAAGTCGCATCTCGAGGGTGTGCTGACAACGGTCTCCAGCCCCGACTACCACGAGCCGGACGCACGACCGGGACGCGAGCGGTTCTACAAGCACGGCGTAGGCCCCGGTTCGTGGCTGTTCGCTGTCGTAAGCTTTGAAAGAGAACCGGCACGAATCGTGACGGCTTACGCAATTGGCGACGAGCGCGTTCCCGGCCAGGAGACCCAATGAGAGTCAAGATCGACGACATGGTGTTCGACCGCGCCAAATACGACGCCGACGGCGACGTGCTCTACCTCGGCCGCGGATCGTCCAACGCGGCGGCAGACACGGCACAGACACCGGAGGGGCACGGCATCCGCTACGGCTCAGACGGCCAGGTGATCGGCGTCACGATCGTCAACGCCAAGTGGCTGCTCGACCGCGACGGCTACCTGAAGATCACAGTGCCGCGCGAGGTGCGAGTCCAGCCCGACGAGCTGGCGGCGGTGTTGTCCTAACCGAGCGCGACCATGCGGTCGATCGGCACGCGTGCCCGCTCGGCGATCTCGGGCTCCACGCGCACCTCGAACTTCATCTCGCGCAAGGCGTCGCGCAGCTTCTCCAGCGTGATCATCTTCATGTAGACGCAGGAGGCCTCGGCGTTGGCGGGGATGAACTTGACGTCGGGAGCCGCCATTTCAAGCGGGTAGAGCATGCCCGTCTCGGTGGCGACGACCGCCTCGCGCGGAGATGCCGGTTCGCTCGCCGACCCCTCCACCCGGCCGGCCGCGACCTGCTCCAGCTCATCCGCGTAGCGCAGCATCCCGCCCGTGGAGAGCATGTGCACACCCTCGGCGGACACGTCGCCGGCGGCGACGTACTCCATGATGCTGGTCGTACACCCGCACTCGGGGTGAATCAGGAAGTCCGCACCGGGGTGGGCGGCGCGCGTGGCGTCGATGTCAGACGGGCGGATGCCAGCGTGCACGTGGCACTCGCCATCCCACACGTGCATCCTGCGCCCCAGCTCCTTCTCGACGTAGGCCCCGAGCCACATGTCGGGCCCGAACAGAATCTCCGTGTCGGGGCCGTGGGTCTCGTAGATGTGGCGCACCACATCGACGGCGTTGGCTGATGTGCAGCAGTAGTCGGTGAGCGCCTTCACCTCCGCGGTGGTGTTCACGTACATGACCACCACACCCTCTGAATATGAAGCCCTCCACTGCGCCAACTGCTCCGCGTCGATCGAAGCCGCCAGCGAACAACCTGCGTCCAGGTCGGGGATCAGAACGGTCTTCTGAGGACACAAGATCGAGGCGGTCTCCGCCATGAAGTGCACACCGCAGAACACGATCGTCTCGGCGTCGGAGGCCGCCGCCTGGCGCGAGAGCCCAAGTGAGTCGCCCACGTAGTCGGCCACATCCTGCACCTCGGGCACCTGGTAGTTGTGGGCGAGGATCGTCGCGTTGCGCTCGGCCGCCAGCGCGCGCACCTCCGCGTGTAGCTCGGCGATCTCGACCGGGCTCAGTGCGGGGAGCGGCCCCTGGGTGGGGATCATCGGCAACGACATGTTCATGACGGGTCCACGGGTTCGGGGATCGGCTTGGTGGGTGTGAGACCCACCACCTGAAGTCTATCCTCCGTCGGCGGGCGTCCCGGGGCGCAGCTCGGCCAGCCGGCGCGCATTGACGGAATCGGCGCCCGCCATCTCGCTGACCCACTTGATCGCCTCGTCGAGATCGATCGCGCGGCCCTCGACCATCGCTTCGATGTCCACCCAGTCGCGCGGACGGTCGAACATAGCCTTGAACACCGTGAGTCCCGTACAGCTCAGCACCGGGATCGTGCGACCCTCGAACGGGACCGTACGCACATGTTTTGCAACGTGATCGTGGAAAGGCAGGACGCTCAGGAACAGATCGATCGGCGTGATCCCCCATGGGAGCCTCACCTGGCCGTCGCGTTCGGCCCGTTCGAGAGCTTCGCCGCTCACCTCGACTCCCTCTGGCATCGCCGCGAACACGTCGCGCGCGCGTTGCGGCTCGACGAATACGTTGACGTCCACGTCGCGCGTACCGCGCGGCTCGAGGACGCAGTAAGCGAGCGCTATGGCACCGCCGATGGCGTGCGGGATACCCGCGGTGTCGAGGCCATCGTGCACGGCGAGCAGCTGGTCGCCAAGCTCACTCACGCGCGCCGCGCGATCAGCGGCGGATACTCGAGCTTGCCACGTCCCTTGAACGGCAGCGAGCCGGCGAGATCCAGGACCAGCTCTAGAATCCTCGCCTGGCGCCGAAGCGACGCGTCACCAGGGGCCTCTGTCAGCTGGAGCTCCAGACCCGCCGCCCGGGCGATGCGAGCCAGAGCGGCAGCCGAAGGCTGCCGGCGACCATGCTCGTATGCGCTGAGGACCGAGCTCTGCATTCCAGTCCTGCGCGCAAGCTCGGCCTGAGTCAGTCCGCTGATCCCGCGGATCTTTTCGATCAGGTCGCCGGCTATACGCTCATCGCTCACCAACATGATCCCAGCTTAGCGTATCCGCTAATTATTTTCCGCACTCGATAGCTTATTCGCTAACCAGGGATAGCAACAACGACAAATCCAGGGCCGGCGCGGAATGGGTGAGCGTGCCAACCGATATGAAGTCTACCCCGGTGAGCGCGCGCTCACGGATGTTCTCGAGCGTCACGTTGCCGCTCGCCTCGAGCTTCGCGCGACCGTCTACCTGAGCGACCGCGGCACGCAGCTCATCGACGCTCATGTTGTCAAGCAGCAGGCGCGGCGCGCCCGCGGCGAGCGCATCGTCGATCTCGGCGGGACCCCGCACCTCGACCTCCAGCGTGCTCGCCAGCTCTGGCGCCGACTCGCGCACACGCGCCACTGCCCGTGCGATCCCATCGGCGGCGGCGATGTGGTTCTCCTTGATCAGAATCGCGTCGAACAGACCGACACGGTGGTTGGTGGCGCCGCCGGCCGCAACCGCCGCCTTCTCCAGCTTTCTGAGTCCCGGAGTGGTCTTGCGCGTGTCGAGCACGACCGTCCCGGTCCCCTGCACCTCGCGCACGAAGCGGGCCGCGAGCGTCGCGATGCCCGACAGGCGCCCGAGGAAGTTGAGCGCGGTGCGCTCGCCCGTGAGCAGGGCGCGAGCGGAGCCTTCGATCGAGAGCACCGGCCCGCCCTCCTCGCGCCAGTTGCCCTCCCGCGCAAGCCGCTCGAAGCGCACGTGGGGATCGAGCAGCTCGAAGCAGGCTTCGGCCGCGTCCAGTCCAAAGATCGCGCCGGGTGCCTTCTGCGCGATCAACGCTTGCGCACGCGCATCGGGCGCGACGGTCGCGCTTGTCGTGATGTCACCGTCGCCCACGTCCTCACGCAGGGCACGCCTCACAAGCTCGGTCAGCTCGTTCTCGCTCACGATCCGACGGAGGCCGACTTCAGCAGATAAGCACGCACGAACCCATCCAAATCCCCATCCAGAACGCGCTGCACGTCCCCCATCTCATAGTTGGTGCGGTGGTCCTTGGCCATCGAGTACGGGTGCAACACATACGAGCGGATCTGCGAGCCGAAGTTGACGTCCTGCGCCTCTCCCTTCTCGCGCGCGATCTCTTCCTGGCGTTCGCGCTCCTGCTTCTCCACCAGCTTGGAGCGCAGCATCGCCATCGCCGTGGCGCGGTTGGAGGTCTGCGAGCGCTCGTTCTGGCACTGCACCACGATCCCGCTGGGGCGGTGGGTGATGCGCACCGCGGAGTCGGTCTTGTTGACGTGCTGACCACCCGCACCCGATGCTCGGTAGGTATCCACCTGCAGGTCGTCCTCGTCGATCTCGACCTCCCCCGTGTCCTCCACCACCGGTGCCACCTCCACACCCGCGAAGCTCGTCTGGCGGCGATGAGCCGAATCGAACGGGGACAGCCGCACCAGCCGGTGCACCCCACGCTCGGCGCCGAACAGGCCGTAGGCGTTTTCCCCGGACACCCTGAACGTGGCCGACTTGATGCCCGCTTCCTCCCCCGCGCTCGCCTCCAGCAGCTCGATCTCGAAGCCGCGCCGCTCGGCCCAGCGAATCATCATCCGCAGAACCATCTCCGCCCAGTCCTGCGCGTCAGTGCCACCCGCACCCGCGTTGACGCTCACGAGCGCATCGCCGGCGTCATAGGAGCCGGAGAACAAGCGCTGCTCCTCCAGCTCCGCCAGCCGCTGCTCGACTGAGAGGAGATGCTCCTCCACCTCCTGCTCGAGACTCGCATCCTCACCGGCCATCTCCACAAGACCGTCGAGATCCTCGACATCGGACTGTAGCTCTGTGAATGTCTGCAGGCGCTTCGTCGCCTTGGCGTGCTCGGATGACACCTTGGCGGCACCTTGCGCGTCATCCCAGAAACCGGCCGCCTGCATCTGCTCTTCGAGCGTCCCGATGCGCCTGCTCAACGAAGCCGGGTCAAAGATAGTCCCCGAGCAGCTTCAGCTGCTCGCGGATGGCCGCAAGGCGTTGCGGCGTCGACTCGCTGGGGGCGGCGGTTGCCATACGCGAACGCTATCAGCGAGTGCGAGCGAGTGCGGGCGATCCGGCCAGAGAGCATGCTCACACCATACGCGCACCGATCGCTCAAATGTCATCCGTCAATCCCAGGATGAGATTTACACGCATTACTTGAAATTGCTTGAAAGTCCAGTATTGGCGTCCAATCGCTGTTGAAAGACAACTAGCGTCGTGTACGCTCTAGTCATGGCTTTTATGTATCGCGCAGCCAAGATTCGCGAAGCTCAGCCTCGACGCTTCGTCGTCAACAACACGTATGAGCACATCCAGCTCGCTGCTGTGCGCGTCGTGGCAGCGAAGGGCTACCACGAGACAAGCGTCCGCGACATCTGTGCCGAGGCCCACATCTCGGCTCGCTCTTTCCACGAGCACTACTCCGGCAAGGAGGAAGCCGTGTTCTCCGGCGTCGAAGCGGGTGTGGACCATGTGATGGGCTTCTGCCAGGAGGTCTATAAGAGCTCCCCGACATGGCCCGACGCGGTGTGGGACTGCATGTACGCATACGCCGAGTGGGCGAGAAATGAGCCGGCGTTCGCGCGCACCGAGATAGTGGAGCTGCTCTCGGTCGGCCCCTCCGCACGAGCAGCTCCTCAAGTCATTGATGGATGCCTTCGCGATCTTCCTGCAACCCGGATACGACCTGCTCGACCCCTCAGCCGCCGGCAGCCTCGACCAGCCGGTGACACAGCGCTTTTTCGAAATTCTCTATCTACACGTCATCGGCGACTCGGTCGCGACGATCTCAACGATCATCCCCGAGCTCGTGCGCACGATCCTGACCCCCTTCATGGGGATACAGGCAACCGGGCAGTTCATCGCCGCTCGGCAAAGCAATATGTCTTTGCCTATGCGCCGTGACAGCGCTTGAACTTCTTGCCCGAGCCGCACCAGCACGGATCGTTGCGGCCGAGCTCGTGCTCTGAGTCGGTCACGCGCTGCTCAACCACGGGGAGCGCTTCGGCCGGTTCGCCTTCACCGTCGTAGCCCTGCGCGGCGCCCTGTCCGCCAGCGGCCGCGGCCGCGGCGATCGCCCCGGCGCCCATCGCACTTGAACCACCCGAGTAGGACACGCGTGCCGGGCGCGTGGAGCTGCCGGAGGCCGCGAATGCCGGAGCCGGAGCGCCACCCGCCCCGCCGTTCTGCCCCTCAATATTGACCTGCACGTTGAAGATCATCCGCGTGAAATCGGCCCACACGCTGTTCATCAGGTCGCCGAATAGCGTGAACGCCTCGTTCTTGTAGGCCACGAGTGGGTCGATCTGGGCGAACCCGCGCAGATGGATGCCCTCGCGCAGATAGTCCATGTCAAACAGGTGCTCGCGCCAGCGTTCGTCGATGATCTGCAAGATCAGAAAGCGCTCCAGCGCGCTCATCAGCTCGCGGCCGAGCTCCTGCTCGCGCGCGTTGTAGTGCTCGAGCGCGGTCTGGCCGATGCTGTCCGTCAGGTAGCCGGTGTCCACGGTCTCCGGGTCGAGCTCCTCGCGGCTCAGATCCACCTCGAAGAACTGCCCGAGCGCGACGAACAACCCGTCGAGATCCCAGTCCTCCATGTAGTCGCCCGGGGTGTACTGGTCGACTGTGCGCTCGATCGTCTTGACCACCTGCTCGCATGCCTCCTCGCCCATCTCCTTGCCTTCGAGCACCTCATCGCGATAGGCGTAGATGATGCGTCGCTGCTCGTTCATCACGTCGTCGTATTCGAGCACGCGCTTTCTGATCAGGAAGTTCTGTTCCTCGACCTTTTCCTGGGCTTTGGCAATCTGCTTGGAGAGCATGCCCGCCTCGATCGGTTCCTCGTTGCCTTCCTCGTCAAGACCCCCGAGACGATCGAGAATCTTGTAGATGCGATCACCCGCGAACAGCCGCACCAGATCGTCCTCGGCGGAGAGGAAGAAGCGGGTCTCCCCCGGGTCACCCTGACGGCCGGAGCGACCGCGCAACTGGTTGTCGATGCGCCTTGACTCGTGACGCTCGGTGCCACAGATGAACAGCCCTCCGGCTGCCATCACCCGTTCGCGGTTGGTCTCCACGCGTGCCTCGATCTCGGGTAGCAGCTCCTTCATGCGCTGCTCGTAGGCAGAGTCCTCCGGGTCCATGTCCTGCTTTGCGAGCTCCAACCGCACGAGGTGCTCGGGGTTGCCTCCGAGCTTGATGTCAACTCCACGACCGGCCATGTTGGTGGCGATCGTCACGGCACCCGGCTGGCCGGCCTCGGCCACGATCTCCGCCTCGCGCGCTGCATACTCGGGCTTGGCGTTCAGCACCGTGTGTGCGATCCCGCGCTTCTTCAGGCGCTCCCCCAGCAACTCGGAGACCTCGACGGAGATCGTCCCAACCAGCACCGGCTGGCCGTTGGCGTGGCGCGCGGCGATCTCTTTGACGACCGCCTCCCACTTGCCGTCCTTGGTCTTGTAGACCTGATCGTTGCGATCGTCGCGAACCATCGGCATGTTCGTCGGGATCTGCACGACCGTCAACTCGTAGATCTTCATGAACTCGGTGGCCTCCGTCAGGGCAGTACCGGTCATTCCAGAGAGCTTGTCGTACAGGCGGAAGTAGTTTTGGTAGGTGATCGTCGCGAGCGTCTGATTCTCCTCCTGGACACGCACCCCCTCCTTGGCCTCCACCGCCTGGTGCAGTCCTTCCGACCAGCGCCTGCCGTCCAGGATGCGGCCGGTGAACTCGTCGATGATCTTCACCTCGCCTTCGACCACCGCGTAGTCGACATCGCGCTTGTACAGCGACTCGGCGCGCAACGACTGAATCAGGTGGTTGACGAGATGCCCGTTCTCAGCCTTGTAGAGATGGTCGATCCCGAGGAAGCGCTCGGCCTTCGCGACGCCCTGCTCTGTGATCGCGACGGTCTTCTGCTTCTCATCCACCTCGTAGTCGAAGTCGGCCATGAACTCTTTCTTGGAGCGC
This sequence comes from uncultured Solirubrobacterales bacterium, assembly GCA_963849215.1. Classification (GTDB taxonomy): domain Bacteria; phylum Actinomycetota; class Thermoleophilia; order Solirubrobacterales; family Solirubrobacteraceae; genus Palsa-744. The sequence goes on along the minus strand of CAWKGR010000003.1, from coordinate 1,782,076 downwards.
GGATCCATGCCTAGCGGTGTCTCCCCAGAGGTGAGGCGGGGGGCCAGGCGCGCGAACTTCACGTACAGGTCGGCGGCCTGTTCGGGGGCGCCGGAGATGATCAGCGGCGTGCGCGCCTCGTCGATCAGGATGTTGTCGACCTCATCCACAACCGCGAACGGGTGGCCGCGCTGGACCTTCTCGGAGAGGTCCTTGGCCATGTTGTCGCGCAGGTAGTCGAAGCCGAACTCCGAGTTGGTGCCGTATACGACATCGCACGCATACGCCAGCTGCTTCTCGTCGTAGGCCTGCTGGTTCTGCAGCACCCCAACGCTCACTCCGAGTGCGTTGTAGATCGGGCTCATCCACTCCGCGTCGCGTCGCGCGAGGTAGTCGTTGACGGTCACCACATGCACGCCCTTGCGTTCGGGCGGATTCGGCCCCGCCCGCCCCGAGCCGTTGGCATCCGATCCAGGCTCCGATCCGTTCTCGCGTGAAGCGGAGTCAGAGCCATTCTCGCGCGGGGGGGCATTGGCGTGGCCCTCGCGCACCGCCAGCGAGTTGAGCACGACCGCGAGTGTCGCCGTCAGCGTCTTGCCCTCGCCGGTCCTCATCTCGGCGATACAGCCCTCGTGCAGCGCCATCGCTCCGATCAGCTGCACGTCGAAGTGGCGCATCCCCATCGTGCGCTTGCCGGTCTCGCGCACGATCGCGAAGCACTCCGATAGCAGGTCGTCGAGCGGCTCCCCCTCACTCGCTCGCTCGCGCAGCTCATCCATCCGCCCCCGCAGTTCCTCGAGCGTCTCGAGTTCGAGCTCGGGCTCAAAGGCGCCGATCAGGGCCACCCGCTTCTCGTACTGCTTGAACTTCTTGGCCTCGCCGATGTTGAGCGCACGATCGAGAATCGACATGCGCTCAGGGTACCGACTACGCGGCTCGCGGTTGGCACGCGACTGTTACGCGAGTCGCTGGAGCGTCGCCGTAGCCGTGACGGGGCGGCCTATCCGCCGCCAGCACAGTCCTCTGGGGCGCTAACCGGCGGCTGGAAACGTGGTCCGCGGCGTCGGCGGCAGCGCGGCGTGCGCCTCACGACGTCGGCGACGCTTGTCGCGGTGGCGCTTGACCTGGCGCGCCAGCTCGTCCACCACGAGATTGAGCGAGTGCAACATCTGTGGCGAGGAGTCACGCGCCCTGAGCGTGATCCCCTTCAGGTAGAGGGTGGCCTCCGCCACGTCGCTGTCAGCTACGCGTGGGTTGGGCTCCCTGAATATCTCGAGCTCCAAGCGAGCGAACTCGGAGACCTGGCGGGAGATCTTCTCCAGCCGGCGCTCCAGATGCACGCGCATTTCGTCGGTGACCGGGACATTGCGGCCCTTGATGTCTATCTGCATCACGGGACTCCCTTCACTTGGAGACGATGTGTCACCGATGCTACGCCTCCTCACGGCGGTTGTCCATCGGTTGTGCACGGATGTTCGAGAGGCGGATCGGCAAATCGTCCCTCTGCACTGGAGCCAGTCAAGGGGCTGCTATCTGAGCCGGACTCCCCCAGTGACAGGGCGTCGGGTTGTCCGCAAACGCGGATCCCCCAACTGCTCACCTGGCTCGCAAGCTCTCAAGGATGCCACCATGCCCCGCGATCGCGCCGATCAGGATCGACTCGGCTGCGACGATAGTGCCCGGGAACACGATGCTGCTGCGCAGCTGCGCCCGCTCGCCCACCCGCGCGCCATCACCGAGCACGATCGGGCCAGTCAGACGCGCACCCTCACCAATATGCACATCGCGACCGATCCACACGGGTCCTTCGAGCTCGACGCTGTCAGGAACGGCGGTCTCGCCCGCGACGATCACGCCTGGGGCCACCTCATTCCCCTCGACCTGCAGACGCAGCTCTCCCGCGAGCGCGTCGAAGGTCCCCTGACGCAGCTCGGCGAGCGAGCCGACGTCGTTCCAGTACTCCCGCACCTCATGGATGTGGAAGGGAATGTCGTTCTCCAGCAAAGTCGGGAACACATCGTTGGCCCAATCAACGAACGGGCGCTCGGGGAAGTAGTCGAAGATGCCTGGCTCGAAGATATAGATGCCGCAGTTGCCGAGATCCGACAACGCCTCGTCGGGGCTGGGCTTCTCCTGGAAGCCGGTTATGCGCCCCTCGCGGTCGTGCAGCACCACCCCATACTCGCGCGTGTCGATGACCTTCTTGACGGCGAGCGTGGCGATCCCTTTCGCCTCGCGGTGCCGTGCAACGAACGCGCCGAGATCGATATCCGTCAGTGCGTCGCCTGAGATCACGACGAACGTGTCAGCTCCAAAGAAGTCCGCGCATGCACGCACACCCCCTGCGGTACCCAGCAGCTCCGGCTCGAAGCGATAGCTCAGGCGCTCCCCGAAGTAAGTCTTGATCGAGTCGGGAAAGTAGTGCAGATTGGCGATCACCTCATCGATCCCGTGGGTGTCGAGCAGATCGACTATGTGGGCCATCACCGGCCTGTCGAGCACCGGCACCATCGGCTTGGTGATCTCGTTCGTCAGGGGGCGCAGGCGGGTGCCGAGACCCGCCGCGAGAACCATCGCTCTCATTGAAGAGCGCAAGCTATAGGAAACCTACGCTCCCTGTGGGCGGGTGGGTTCCCATTCTTTGCGATAGACCCGCTGCTCCTCGCTCAACTCGTCGATCCGAACCCCGAGGGACTCCAGCTTCAGGCGTGCCACCTCGTCGTCGATGCGGTCCGGCACGGGCAGCACCCCAGAATGCAGCGTGTCTGCATTGGCCACCAGATACTCCACGCACAGCGCTTGGCCGGCAAACGACATGTCCATCACCGACGCGGGATGTCCCTCCCCCGCGGCAAGGTTGACCACCCGCCCCTGGGCGAGCAGGTTCAGACGCCGCCCGTCGGCAAGCTTGTGCTCCTCCACCAGCGGCAGCGCCTCGCGCCGCCCGCCGACGGCGAGCGCACGCAGATCATCCAGCTTGATCTCCACGTCGAAATGCCCTGCGTTGGCCAGCACCGCGCCGTCCTTCATGCGTTCGAAGTGCTCGCCACGCAGCACGTCGCGTCCGCCGGTGACAGTCACGAACACGTCACCGCGCTCGGCGGCGGCGAGGGCGCCCATCACCTCGTAGCCCTCCATGCGCGCCTCGAGCGCCCGCAACGGGTCCACCTCGCACACGGTCACCGACGCCCCCGCGCCGCGCGCCCGCAGCGCCACCCCACGCCCGGTCCAGCCGTAGCCGAGCACCACCACTGTGCGTCCGGCCAAAAGCAGGTTGGTGGCGCGCAGGATGCCGTCGATCGTCGACTGACCGGTGCCGAAGCGATCGTTGAACGCGCGCTCGGTGCGCGACTCGTTGACGGCCAGCACCGGACACGCGAGCGTGCCCTGCTCGGCCAGCGCCCGCACCCGCAGCAACCCGGCGGTCGTCTCCTCGGTCCCCCCCAACATCTCGGCAGCCTGCGCCGGAGAGGACTCGTGGATCGCGCTGATGAGGTCGGCCCCGTCGTCGATGGTGACCTGTGGGGCGCCCGCCACCAGCCTCTGCACGTGCTCAGCGTAATCCTCCGGGCTCTCGCCGTGGGCGCCGAGCACGGTTGCTCCGTGGCGCTCGGTGAGCGCCACGGCAACCTCGTCCTGCGTGGAGAGCGGGTTGGCGGCACACAGGCCCACGCGGGCGCCACCGGCGATCAGAGCGCGCACGAGGTTGGCGGTCTCAGCCGTAACGTGCAGGCATGCCGCCACGCTCACGCCGTCAAGCGGGCGCTCGCGCGCGAGGCGCTCACGCACCTGCGCCAGCACGGGCATCTGGCCGTCGGCCCATTCGATGCGCGCCTGCCCGCTGTCCGCACTAGTCGAGATCGCTGGCCCTCCCGCCGGCGCCTAGCGGTCCTCTAGTAGCGGTAGTGGTCAGACTTGTAGGGACCACCGACAGGCACACCGATGTAGGCCGCCTGCTCCTCGCTGAGCTCAGTGAGCCGTACGCCCAGCGCATCGAGATGTAGACGAGCAACCTTCTCGTCGAGATGCTTGGGCAGTACATACACGCGCTTCTCATAATCGTCGTTCTTGGAGAACAGCTCGATCTGGGCGATCGTTTGGTTGGTGAACGAGTTGCTCATCACGAAGCTGGGGTGGCCGGTGGCGTTGCCGAGGTTCAAGAGGCGCCCCTCGGAGAGCATGATGATCGCGTGGCCGTCTGAGAACACCCACTCGTCCACCTGCGGCTTGATGTTGATGCGCTCGATCCCAGGCGTCTTGGTCAGCCCGGCGATATCGATCTCGTTGTCGAAGTGGCCGATGTTGCCGACGATCGCCTGGTGCTTCATACGCGCCATGTGAGCCGCGGTGATGATGTCCTTGTTGCCGGTCGTCGTGATGAAGATGTCGCCCGTCTCCACGACATCCTCGAGCCTCTTGACCTCGTAGCCCTGCATCGCCGCCTGCAAAGCACAGATCGGGTCGATCTCGGTGATGACCACGCGCGCACCCTGTCCGCGCAGCGATTCGGCACAGCCCTTACCGACGTCGCCGAAGCCGCACACGACAGCTACCTTGCCCCCGATCATCACGTCGGTGGCGCGATTGATGCCGTCGATCAGTGAGTGGCGGCAGCCGTAGAGGTTGTCGAACTTCGACTTCGTAACCGAGTCGTTGACGTTGATCGCGGGGAACAGCAGCTCGCCACTCTCGACCATCTGGTAAAGCCGGTGCACGCCTGTGGTGGTCTCCTCGGTGACACCCTTGATGCCTTGGCCGATCTTCGTCCAGCGTTGAGGGTCTTCCCCGAGCGAGCGTGTCAGCAGCGAGAGCACGACCTGGAACTCTTCGGACTCCGCCGAGGCCGGATCCGGCACGGCGCCGGCGGCCTCGTACTCGGTGCCCTTGTGCACGAACAGCGTGGCGTCGCCGCCGTCGTCGAGGATCATGTTCGGTCCCTCTGATTGGGATGACCCACCCACACTTCCATCCTCGCCTGGCCAGCGTAGAGCGCGATCGGTGCACCACCAGTACTCCTCAAGCGTCTCGCCCTTCCACGCGAACACGGGCACTCCGCGTGGGTCCTCGGGCGTGCCGTCAGGCCCAACGGCGATGGCCGCCGCGGCATGATCCTGGGTGGAGAAGATGTTGCAGCTGCACCAGCGCACCTGCGCCCCAAGCGAGGTGAGCGTCTCGATCAGAACCGCTGTCTGGATCGTCATGTGCAACGAGCCGGTGATGCGCGCGCCGGCGAGCGGCTGAGCGGCGGCGTACTCGCGGCGAATCGACATCAGCCCGGGCATCTCGTGCTCGGCGAGTGTGATCTCCTTGCGCCCGAACTCGGCGAGTGAGAGGTCGGCGACCTTGAAGTCGGTGTCGGTGAGTGTTGCGGTGGGGGTCATGCGATCTCCATGGTCGGGGTGACAGTTTGGGGTTTGGCAAGAGCGCCGCTCGCCGCGGCCGGCGGGTTCGCACCGGCACCTGCCGAGACAGCGAGAAGCCGCTGGTGCTTCTCCTGCTCGAAGCGCAACCAGTCATCAGCACTCACATGCTCGGGCCGAGCCGGCTCGGCGGCGAGCCAGCGCTCGATCGCCTCGCGTAGTGTCGGCTCACGTTCGAGTCGCAGGGCGAAGCCAACCTCCCCGAGATCGAGCTCACGCTCGTCGAGCAGCTCGCGCAGCGTGCTGAGACGCTGTAGCTCAGCCGGACCGTACAACCGATAGCCCGAGCCTGAGCGGCGTGGCTCGACGAGGCCGACGCTCTCGATGTAGCGCAGCATCCGCGCCGACCAGCCGGTCGTCGCGGCCGCCTCGTTGATCGTCAGCGCATCGACGCTTGGGACTGGCATCCGCCAGACCTTATCACGAGCGTGTCAAGGTTACGCTGGGGAGACTGTGGGTGGGAAGCGACAACGTGTCCGCCGTCTCACCCGACCGCGCGGGGAGCTAGCGGCACCGCTAGCGCTTGACCAGCTCGCCCTTGAGCTGCTCGATCAGCTTCACCGGACCGGGATCCACGCCGCGCAGGGTGGCCAGGTAGATCGACACCAGATCGCCGAGTAGCACTAGCGAGATGACGCGCTCGATTGTCGTCTGCCCGCGTGTCTCCAGCCGGAAGCTCGCGGCGGCGTTGCCGGCGATCAGCTTCTCGGTCAAATCCATGCGCTCCTTCACGCGCGGGTGTGCGTCGGAGTCGTCGAGGAACACCGCCGAGAAACGACCGACGTCCTTGGCCCCGTCCCAGCCCTCCAGCTCGTTGTGGTCGAGCTCGGGTAGCTCGTGAGCGAACGCGGGCTGCTTGGAGTTCTCGTTGATCTGGGTCTTCCAGCGGTAGGCGATCGGGACCGTGAGCCCGGCTCCCGCGATCACCGGCGCTGTGCCGAGCAGACCTCGCGCGGTTTGCTTGGCCAATGAGTCCTCGGGGGCGTCGGGTCCCCACTCGGCCACCAGCTGCTCTGTGTGGGAGGCCGCCACGTCGATCTCCGATGTCAGTCGCGGACCGGCCCCGCACAGCGCCGCCACCTCCAACGCCGCCACCGTCATGTACGCAACGGCGGCGCGCGGCTGAAAGCCACCGGGAAGTGGGATCACCGGCACGCTGTCTTCGCGCGCCATCTCCGCCAGACGCCCGCCAGTGGTGACCACCACTCGCTGAGCGCCGAGCGCCCCGGCCGACTCGTAACAAGCGAGCGTCTCCTCGGTGTTGCCGGAGTAGCTCGCGCACAGCACGGTGGTGTCGGGAGTGGTCCACGACGGCAGCCCATAGGCGCGCGTCACGAAGATCGGTCGTGAGGAATGGTCGCCGAGCGCCGCGCGTGCCAGCGCGCCGCCGATCGCCGAGCCACCCATGCCGGCCACCACCAGGCCCGCAGGCGTGTCCCACTCGGCCATGATCGCCGACTCCACGCGCCACAGCGCGTCGCGCAGGTGCTCCGGCAGCGACAGCACATTATCCAGCTGGCCAGAAGCATCCACACGAGCAATCGCCTCGCGTGAAAGCGCGTCAGTGCTCGATGTGGCAGTGCCGCCGCCTTCGCTCATCTACTCATCTCCTGTTGGGGGTGGCCCAGTGTAGAGCGCTCAGCGTCTAGGAGGTCGATGGGCAAGCGAGAGAAGGACGCACCGAGCGAAGTGTGTACGCACGCTGGCCGATCTTCGATCGGTAGGGAGGAGGCAGTATCGCGCCTCCCAGCGGCCTCTAGAACTTAATCGCGCTGTCGGGGAGCGTGACACCAGGGAAGATACGCGCGCCGCCAGCGATCGTGTTGTCCGCCCCCACCGTGACCCCCTCGCCGAGCACCGCCCCATCCAGGATGTGGGTGCCCGCACCGATGCGACAGCCCGCCGCCACGATGCAGTCGCGCAGCGTGCAGTTCTCGCCGATCTCGGTGCCGTTGAGGATCACGGAGCGCTCGATTGTGCTGCCAGCGCCGATCTTCACGTCGTTCCCGAGCACGACGAGGCTGCCAACGTGCGCGCCCTCGGCGACGCTCGCGCCAGCCTCGATCACGGCTGGCGGGATTGCACGACCATGCACTTCGGCTTCCTCGGACACCGACAGGTAGCTGTCCCCAAGTCGCTCATGCACAGCGGTCTGGACGTTGCCCTCGAGGATGTCGAACGTGCCCTGCAGGTAGCGCGCGGGGGTGCCGATGTCAAGCCAATAGCTCTCTGAGGGATAGCCATAGAGCCCCGCCCCGATCAGCCGCGGCCACACTTCTCGCTCGATCGACACGTTGCGCCCCGAGGGCACCAGGTCGAGGATCTCGCGCTCAAGCACGTAGGCGCCGGCACTGATCAGATTCGTGTCGATCCTGTCAGAGCTCGGCTTCTCGATGAAGTCCTTGACCGCGCGATTCCCCTCCAAGCACACCAAGCCGTAGGCGCTCGGATCATCGACTGGAACTAGCGCGAGCGTCGCCTTGGCCCCAGTGCGCTCGTGCTGGGCGATCTGCCCGGTCAGGTCGATGTCGGTCAGCACATCGCCGTTGAGCATCAGGAAACGCTCGTCGAGCAACGACTCGGCGTACTTCAACGCCCCCGCGGTACCACGCGGGTCGGGCTCCTCGACAAAGCGCAGCTTGATCCCGTAGGCCGAGCCGTCGCCCAGCACGTTGCGCACGCTGGTCGCGAGAAAGCCGCACGACATGATCACGTCGTCAATCCCGTGCGAGCACAGCCACTCGAGCATGTAGGAGATGAACGGACGGTCCACGAGCGGGACCACCGGCTTGGGCACCGTGGAGGTGAGTGGGCGCAGGCGCGTGCCCTCACCGCCGACCAGGATCACCGCCTGCATCAGCCGCGCCCGATCCCCTCATAGACGAGCCCGGCGGCCCGCACCGCATCGGGGTCCAGCGCATTGCGTCCGTCGATCACGAGGTTGCCCCCCATCGAGCCCGCGACCTCGCGCCAGTCGAGCTCCAGGAACTCGGGCCACTCTGTGACGAGGACGACAGCATCGGCATCTCTCAGTGCATCCATAGCGGATTCGGCGAAACGAAGCCCGCTGATCAACGTGCGCGCCTGCACCTCGGCAACCGGATCGTACGCGCTGACGATCGCTCCGTCGGCGTTCAACCGTGCCGAGAGCACCAGCGAGGAGGCCTCGCGCATGTCGTCGGTATTGGGCTTGAACGCGAGCCCCAGCAGCGTCACGCGCTTGCCCACCAGGCCGCCGAGGTGCTTTTGCAGCTTGGCGATCACACGACGCTTCTGCAGCTCGTTGACCTCGATCACGGCCGTCAGCAGCTGGAAGTGGTAGCCGGAGTTACCCGCCAGCTGCTTCAGCGCGTCGACATCCTTGGGGAAGCAGCTGCCACCGAACCCGATCCCAGCCTGCAGGAACTTCGGCCCGATGCGCTCGTCCAGGCCCATGCCGCGGGCGACCTCCACGACATCCGCGTGGGTCTCCTCGCAGACGTTGGCGATCTCATTGATGAAGGAGATCTTGGTGGCAAGAAAAGCGTTGGAGGCCAGCTTGACCATCTCGGCGCTGGCGATGTCGGTGCGTACGAGCGGCGCATCCAGGAGCCCGTAGAGCTCCACCACGGCGTCACCCGCCCAGTCTTCGTTGTCGCCGACGACAACACGATCGGGGTGCATGAAATCCTCGACCGCGGAACCCTCCTTGAGGAACTCTGGGCAGGAGACGTAGCCCAGCCCGCGCTTTCCCCGCTCGCCGAGTACGCGCTGGATCGCGGCGCCCGTGCCGCACGGAACGGTGGACTTCATCACGAGTGCGTGGCTGTCCGACGCGGGGATCGCGTCGACTACCGCGTGTACCGCCGAGAGGTCGGCATCCCCTGAATACGTGGGCGGAGTCCCAACCGCCACGAACAACAGTCGCGCGCGCTCCAGCGCCTCGCGGATATCCGTCGAGAAGTGCAGCCGCCCAGAGTGCTTGGCCAGCAGCTCCTCAAGGCCAGGCTCATAGATCGGCACCTCGCCGCGACGCAGACGCTCCACCTTGGCGGCGTCGATGTCCACGCACCACACCTCACTGCCCAACTCTGCAAAGCCGGCGGCGGTGACGAGGCCGACATAGCCGGTGCCGATCACGCCGATCGGCTCGCGCTCAGCTCCCATCGACGGGCGTGGCCTCCTCGACGAGCACCAGCGCGCGGTTGTCGGCGAACTGCAGGTAGCCCTTGCTCTGCTTGAAGCGCACTATGTCGGACTCCGAGCGGTACAGCCGCAACTCGGTCTCTTCCAGCTGCGCGAGCACCGGCTGGTGATTGGCGAGGATGCCGATCGACCCAACGGCCGTAAACGTGGAGAGCATCTCCACCTCCTCCGAGAAGACCTCACCCTCGGGGGTGAGCACTTCGACTGGGAACTTGGCGTGGGCCATCTACTTCTTGGCCGCCTCGACGACCTCGTCGATCGTGCCCTTCAGGAAGAACGCGCTCTCGGGCACGTCGTCGTGCTTGCCATCGATGATCTCCTGGAAGCCCCTGATCGTCTCGGCGATCGGCACGTAGGCGCCCGGGGTGCCCGTGAACTCTTCGGCCACGAAGAACGGCTGGGAGAGGAAGCGCTCGATCCTGCGCGCCCGCTGGACTGTCAGCTTGTCCTCGTCGGAGAGCTCGTCGATGCCGAGGATCGCGATGATGTCCTGCAGCTCCTTGTAGCGCTGCAGGATCTCCTTGACGCGGTTGGCCACACGGAAGTGGTCGTCGCCGAGGATGTCGGCCTTCAGGATCGTCGAGGTCGAGTCCAGCGGATCGACCGCCGGGTAGATGCCCTTTTCGGAGATCGCCCGCGACAGCGCGGTTGTCGCGTTCAGGTGCGCGAACACCGACGCCGGAGCCGGGTCGGTGTAGTCGTCGGCGGGCACATAGATCGCCTGTATCGAAGTCACCGAGCCACGCTTCGTGGAGGTGATGCGCTCTTGGAGCTGGCCCATCTCCGTCTCGAGCGTCGGTTGGTAGCCGACCTGGGAGGGCATGCGCCCGAGCAGCGCCGAGACCTCAGAGCCAGCCTGCACGAAGCGGAAAATGTTATCCACGAACAGCAGCACATCCTGGCCCTGGTCGCGGAAGTATTCGGCCATCGTCAGCCCCGATAGAGCAACCCTCATGCGGGCCCCGGGGGGCTCATTCATCTGGCCGAACACGAGCATCGTCTTGTCAAGGACGCCCGACTCCTTCATCTCCAGCCACAGGTCGTTGCCCTCGCGCGAGCGCTCGCCCACGCCGCAGAACGCCGACAGCCCGCCGTGCTCCTTGGCGAGGTTGTGAATCAGCTCCTGGATCAACACGGTCTTGCCCACGCCCGCGCCGCCGAACAGGCCGACCTTGCCGCCCTTGGCGTAGGGGGCGAGCAGGTCGATCACCTTGATGCCCGTCTCGAACATTTCGGTCGTGGGGGTCAGATCCTCCACACGCGGCGCGTCCTGATGGATCCCGCGACGCTCCACGTCCTTGGGCAGATCCTCACCAAGGTCGATCGGCTCGCCCAGCAAGTTGAAGATGCGCCCAAGCGTGGCCTCTCCGACCGGCACGGTGATCGGCCCGCCGGTGTCGATCACCTCGGCGCCGCGCGCCAAGCCGTCGGTGGTGTCCATCGCGACGGCACGCACACGGTCGTCACCGAGATGCTGCTGAACCTCGCACACCAGCACACCCTCGCCGGCCGAAGTGCTGACTCCCGGGGCCTCCTCCTCGGCCGCGGCCGCAGGACGCGCGATCGTGATCGCGTGGTTGATCTCGGGCAGCTTCTCGGTGAACACGGCCTCGATCACGACGCCCTGGATCTCCTCGACGCGCCCGACGTTGCGTGAGGCGGTTCCGTTCGCTGCTGTGGCGGGCTCTGTGGTGGTGCTGGGTGGCATTAGCTCTTTGATCTCCTAGTCATCTGTTCAAGTTCTTTAGACATCTTGGACGTAAAGCCCCGTTGGGGTGGAGTCGGTCTCATCGAAGTCTTGTGGCATATGCGTCTGAGGCGGTCGAGGGGCAAGCAAGACAAGATTGAGGACCCCACCCACCCCACGAAGCGTGCTTTGCCGGCCGATCTTCGATCGGTGAGTGACTGAGGACGCAGTATGGCGCCGCCCAGCGTCATGCCAGACCCTCGGCTCCCGCGACCACCTCCATTATCTCCTGGGTGATCTCGGCCTGGCGCGCGCGGTTCATCTGCAGCGTGTATTCGGTGATGATCTCTCCGGCGTTCTCCGAGGCGCTGCGCATCGCGGTCATCTGCGCGCCGAAGAACCCGGCCGCGGACTCAACGAGCGCCCGGTAGATCGATATCTCGATGTAGTCCGGCAGGAGTCGTCTGAGGATCTTCTCGGGGTCGGGCTCGTACTCGACGAGCGCTTTCTTGGCGCCTTTCGACGGCACTTCTCCGTGCGCGCCCTGTGCGGTCGCTTGCGCGTCGTCCTGCTCACCTGTGATCGCCTCGTGTGAGAGCGGAAGCAGTGTTTGGCGCGTGACGTGCTGGGTGAGTGGCGAGACGTAGGAGTTGTAGACCATCTCCACGCGGTCCACCCGGCCCTCGACGTAGGCGGCAATCAAGTCCTCGGCAATCGTGCGCGCGTCCGCGTAGGCGGGTCGGTCGGCAAAGCCTGTGTAGCTGCCGCTCAGCTCGTGCCCACGGAAGGCAAGCGATGAGACGCCACGACGCCCTGTCGCATACCAGCTGCTGCGCATCCCCTGCTCGGCCATCTCGGCGGACAGGCGCACTCCGGCGCGGATGATCTGAGAGTTGAAGCCGCCCGCCAGACCACGGTCGCCGGTGACCAGCAGCAGCCCCGCGTTGGTCTGGGGCTCGTGCTCGCTCAACAGCGGCACGCGCGCGGTCTCCGCGCCGGCGGCTTGAGCCGCCTGACGGGTCATGCGCGCGATCGCGTCCGCGTAGGGACGTAGCGCCGCGATCCGCTGCTCGGCGCGGCGCAGGCGCGCCGCTGCCACCATCTCCATCGCCCGCGTGATCTTCTGGATGTTCTTCACCGAGGCGATCTTGTTCTTGACGTCGCGTTGAGATGCCATGACTGTGCTCGAGGCCGGCGCTAGGCGGCCTGTCGTGTGCCCTCCGGGTGCGGCTCCTCCACACGGGTGGACTCCTCCTGGCGTAGAGGCGCGTCGTCCTCCAGCGGCTGACCCTCCTCATCCAGGTCGTAGCCGAAGTCCTTCGCGAAAGCCTCAACGGTGTCGCGCACCTCTTTCTGGGTCTCCTCCGACCAGTCGCCGCCGTTGATCTTCGCGCGTAGATCGGAGTGCTTGGAGTGCAGACGTTCGATGATGCCGAGCAGAAACTCCGGGACGCGCTCGACGTTCAGCCGATCCAGAAAGCCGTTGGTGGCAGCGAAGATCTGCACCACCTGATCCTCCACCGCCAACGGCGCCCGCTCGTGCTGGTTGAGCGTCGCCACCAACCGTTCACCACGCGCGAGCGTGCGCTGCGTGTCGGCGTCGAGGTCTGAGCCGAACTGCGCGAACGCCTCGAGGTCGCGGTACTGGGAGAAGCTCGAGCTTGATGCGCCCCGCGACCTTCTTCATCGGGCCGATCTGCGCGTTGCCGCCAACGCGCGACACCGAGATGCCCACGTTGATCGCCGGGCGCACACCCGAGTTGAACAGCTTGGACTCGAGGAAGATCTGCCCGTCGGTGATCGAGATCACGTTCGTGGGGATATACGCCGACACGTCGCCCGCCTGCGTCTCGATGACCGGCAACGCGGTCAGCGAGCCGCCGCCGAGATCGTCGTTGAGCTTGACCGCGCGCTCCAGGAGGCGGGAGTGCAGGTAGAACACATCGCCTGGGTAGGCCTCACGGCCCGGGGGGCGGCGTAGCAGCAAGGACATCTGACGATACGCGTAGGCGTGCTTGGTCAGGTCGTCATAGACACACAGCGCATGCTTGCCGTTGTAGAGGAAGTGCTCGCCCATCGCGCAACCGGCGTAGGGTGCCATGAACTTGATCGGCGCCGCCTCATCCGCGGACGCCGCCACGATGATCGTGTTCTCGAGTGCGCCGTATTCCTCGAGTGTCTGCGCGAGCGCCACGACTGTCGACATACGCTGACCGATCGCCACGTACACCGACACCACCCCGGTGTCCTTGTTGTTGATGATCGTGTCGATCGCGATCGCGGTCTTGCCGGTTTGGCGGTCGCCGATGATCAGCTCTCGCTGGCCGCGCCCGATCGGGATCATCGCGTCGATCGCCTTCAGGCCGGTCTGCATCGGCTGCTTGACGGGCTGACGCTGCACCACACCCGGAGCCTTGAACTCGGCGGGGCGAGTTTGCTCGACGGATATCGCGCCCTTACCGTCCAGCGCGCGGCCGAGCGGGTCGACGATCCGCCCAAGCAGCTGCTCCCCGACGGGGATCTCGAGCAGCTTGCCGGTGCGCTTGACGGTGTCGCCCTCTGAGATCCGCTCCCAGTTGCCGAACAGCACGGCGCCGACATTGTCGGACTCGAGGTTCAGCGCCAGCCCGGTGACGCCGTGTGGAAGCTCGAGCATCTCAAAGGACATGCAGTTCTCAAGGCCGTGCAGGCGCGCGATGCCGTCGGCGACCGATAGCACGGTCCCCACCTCGGTCAGCTCGGCTTGACCCGCGTCGAGTCCCTCGATGCGGCTCTTCAGGATGCTTGTGATCTCGTCGGGATTGATCTGCATGCTTTAAGAGGCTCCTTGGGCAACGTGCCTGCGCAGCTGCTCCAGTCGGTTGCGAATAGAGGCGTCGAGAATCGAGTTTCCGACCCTCACGATGATGCCGCCGAGAATGTCGGGGTCCACGCGCGCCGCCAGAGTGACCTTGCGCCCGGCGCGCTCCCCAATTGTCCTGCCAAGGCTCTCGGTGGTCTGCGCATCGAGCGCGATCGCGCTCGTGATCTCCACCGGCAGCGTCTTGTTCTCCTCGTCCCACAGCCGCTCGTATTCGTCGCGGATGCGGAAGATGACGGGCATGCGGTGGTTCTCGATCAGCAACTCCAGGAAGTTGAGGAAGATCTGATCCGCCCCTTCCAGCAGGGTGTCCAGCGACTGCTGCTTCTCGGCAGTGGAGAAATAGGGCGAGAAGAAGAACACCGCCAGCTCACGGTGCTCGTCCACGGCATCGGCGAACTGACCGAGCTGCTCGCGCAGCTCGTCGATCCGTCCCCGCTCGAGGGCAGCCTGAAACAGCGAGCGACCGTATACCTGAGCGAGCTCCTCCATCAGTTGCTCTGAGCCTCCCCGGAGAGGCCCGAGAAGTCGAGTTCGCCGAGCGCCTCCTCGACCAGGCGTCGCTGGTCGGCGTCGTCGAGGCTCTTGCGCGTCACCTTCTCGGTGGCCATGATCGTGAGATCGGCGACCTCCCTGCGGATGTCGTCGAGCGCGCGCTTGGTGGCGGCCTCGATGTCGCGCTCGGCACGCTTGGCGGCTTCGGCGAGGATCTCCTGTCCGCGGTCGCGTGACTCGTGCTCGTGGGAGTCGGCCGTCTGGCGCGCGCGCTGAACGATCTCATCCGACTGGGCCCTGGCCTCCTTCAGGCGCTCGCGGTATTCGGCTAGCAGCTCGTCGGCATCCTTACGGGTCTGCGCGGCGGCGTCGATGTCGCCCGCGATCGCTTTGGCGCGCTTGTCCAGGGCTTCAGCGATGACTGGGAACACCCACTTGCGCAGGATGAGGAGCGAGATGGCGAATACCACGATGGTCCAGATCATGATCCCCACATTTGGGGTGATCAGGAACGAGCCGCTACCGGAGGCGAGTGGGATTGAAGCGAGCATCTCGGCCTACAGGAAGAAGGCGATGAAGCCGCCGACAAGGCCGTAGAAGAAGCACGCCTCGGTGAGCGCGAAACCGAGCCACTGATCGCGCTCGACATCGGCGCGTAGCTCGGGCTGGCGGGTCTTGGCCTGAATCGAGGCGTTGAACACAGCTCCGATGCCCGCCCCGGCACCGGCGGCGCCGCCACCGGCTCCGACGCCCAGCGCGATCGCGCGACCGGCATCCTGGCTCTGCTTGATGATCGGTTCCACGACACCCAGCAGCGGGTGGATCGCACTCAAGAGGTGTAGAAACTGCATCGCTCGATAGCTCCTTGTTTGGTTAGTGACTTTCGACCGCTCCGCCGATGTAAATGGCGGTCAAGATGGCAAAGATGAAGGCCTGTAGACCGGCGATGAGCACGGCCTCGAAGATGAAGATCGCGATTCCCGCCGGCAGCAGGAACCAGGACACGAGCTGTAGCCCGACGAGCACGCCCAGTGTGCCTCCCATGAACGCGATCAGCATGTGACCGGCGAGCAGGTTCGCCCACAGTCGCACCGTCAGCGAGACTAGGCGCAGGAAGTAGGAGAGGATCTCGATCCCGAAGACGTACGCGGCAATCGGCCCTTTGATACCGCCGGGCATCAGGCTCTTGAGATAGCCGATCGGGCCGTGGTGCTTGACTCCCTCGTAAGTGAACAGGACGAAGACGCCGAGCGCGAGGATCAGCGGAAACGCGACATTGGTGTCGGCCGCGTAGATCTGAAACGACGGGATGTTCGCTCCGAACACTTTGAATGTCTCACCCGAGTTGACCGGCAGCGGGAGGTAGCCGATCAGATTGCTCACCAGGATGAACACGAAGATCGTGGCGATCAGCGGGAAGTACTTGCGTTCCATGTCCTTGTCGAGGTTTTCCCTCGACATGTTGCGGGTGAAGTCGTAGAACATCTCGACAGCCACTTGGAGGCGACCTGGGCGCTGCAGCAGACGCCTTGAGATATAGAGCATCACGCCGATGGTGATGCCGGCCGTGATCAGCAGGTACAGGACGCCCTTGTTGAACGCGACCGGGCCGAGTTTGAACCAGGTGTCGAGCTTGAACTCGCTGGTCGGGGAGAAGACGCTGTCGGCAACCTCCGGGGCCTTGTGGGCGGTGACGCCGAACAGAATCACGAACAGCGCGATCCCCCCGAGCCACACCCCCAGGACCGAGTAGAGAACCTTCCGCCCCTGGCTCATCCCCTGCTTTTCGGGAACCGGTGCTCCGGCGGGCGCTGTCGCTGCCACCGCACTCATCGCGGCGCTCCTTGCGGGCGCCCACTGACCACACGCACGGCGAATGCGACAGAGTAGGCGCCGAAGGTAAAGAGTGCGGCAGTCAGGCCGGCCGAGCGTCCGCCCACGACGGCGGCGAGCACGATCCCACCAGCGAGCAGCCAGATGCGCCCGAACCCATCGATAAGACTGAGACCGAAGCGGGCATTAGGTCCCTGCCTGGCGATCAAGCGCCTGTCGGCTTGGGCGACCACGTGCTGCAGCACCCACGCTGCCGCGCCCACGACAACGCCCACCACGGACGCACCCAGCGCCAGCGCGACGGGCACCGCGACCGCCACCAGGATCAGATCGAGATAGCGTAGAAGCGTCACAAAGCGTCCCACGGGCGCTCGGACCGCAAGCGAAGCATGACTGGAAACCGAGCCTTCGCTCGTTGTGACTAGTTGTTCGGGCATGTGTGATTGGGCTGGCCACCCTACAGATGCAAACGCCCGCACGCGTTTACGCGGCGGGCTCCTCGCTCCCCTCAGAGCGTGTCGTCGGTGGCCGCCGCGAGTCTACTGGTTTTGCGACTTAGTAACAACTTTGTGACATGCGCCACGGACACCAGCCGCGCCAGCGCGAACGTCGCGAGGCCGCCGAACAGGTCGAGCACATAGTGATTGCCGGTGGCCAGCACCGCAAACCCCGTTACGCACGGGTAGATCAGCGCAAGCACGCGCACCCACGTGCGCGTTGACAGCGTCCACAGCACCAGCGTGCACCACACCGCCCACGCGATATGCAGTGAGGGCATCGCCGCGAACTGGTTGGCGTCGGCCGCCAGGCTGCCGGTATGCCACGAGCCGAACGTATGGGAGGAGGCGATGACATCGGTAAATCCGCTCAGCATCCGCGGGGGGGCTACCGGGTAGAGCCAGAACACGACCAGCCCGATCGCGTTGATCGCCACCAGCGTACGGCGCAGTGGACGGTAGATGTCGGCGCGCTTCCACCACAGCCAAGCGAGCAGACCGAACGTCACGACGAAGTGCGCATTGTCGTAGTAGTAGGACAGCAGCGTGCCGAGCGTCTTGTGGGCCACCAACCAGCGGTTGAGCGTCAGTTCGGGCGCGATGTGAAGTCCCTGCTCGAAGCTCAGGATGCCGCGTCCGTGAGCGAGCGCGAGCTTTTCGCGCAGCGGTGCGAGGTTCGTGATCGTGTCGTACGCCCACGCCAGCCACCCGATCACTAGCAGCTCTCCCCACCAACGAGGGCGTTTGACCTGCTGTGGGGTCGACTCCGATCCGCTGCCAACGTCAGGCTGTGTCACGAGTCCCGGCCTCGCAACGCGCTCGGCTGTGCTCGAATCGGGCAAGCAGACGATGTTATCCAGCGGTGAAGCCAGAACGAGGCTTCGACAACCTTCTCAAGGCAGCACAGCCTCGATGCCGCTTTCGTCGAGTGCGTCAAGCGCGCGCGGCAATGCGAGCACGGTGCGCCGCCACGAGTCGGGTGCGCTGTAGTCGTCGGCGTCGTGGAGCAGCAGGATCGACCCCTCATCGACACCGTCCGTCACGCGCGCGGCGATCGACTCTGGGGTCGCGTGCTTCTCCCAATCGCGTCCCCAATGGGTCCAGAGAAGCGTGCGCCGTCCCGCTCGCCGCGCAAGGCGCAACGCTGTCGCGTTGAGCACCCCGTAAGGAGGACGGTAGAGCGTCGGCGAGACGCCGGCGGCATCCTCGATCGCCGCTTGTGCACGCGTCAGGTCCTCGCGTACCTGCCACGGCGAGAGCCGCAACAGGTTGCGGTGGCGATGACAGTGCAGTCCGATCGTGTGCCCGGCAGCGAGGATCTCCGCGGGGATCGAGGGGTTGCGCAGGACCTGCTCGCCAACCAGGAAGAACGTCGCGGGCACGCCGCGGCGAGCCAAGATCTCGAGCACAGCGGGGGTCCCCTGCGCGTGCGGGCCGTCATCGAAGGTGAGTGCCCAACCGTGCTCGCTCGCGGTGCGATCCTTGACCCCCAGCGAGCGGCGCAGCGCGGGCCAGATCGGCGCCGGCGAGCGCGGAAAGCCCACCGGCCACGAACTGGCGAGCGCCGGTAGCGCGTAGCTTGCCATCGCCACAGCCGCCCCCACGCCCGCGATCCGGGGGGCTGTGCTGCGATGATCGGTTGGATAAATGCTCAAGCTCACGCTGGGAATCTTGGCGGCGGTGGCCGCGTCGGCCTTTTACAGCCTAGGGGTCGCGCTGCAGGCGATGGACGCCAAGCGCACGCCTCACACCGAGCACCTGCATCCCGCGCTGGCGCTCAATCTACTGCGCCGCGCGCGTTGGCTTGCCGGAACAGGCCTTTCGATGCTCGGTTGGCCGCTCCAGGTGGTGGCGCTGCTGCTGGTGTCGCTGGTGGTCGTGCAGCCGACGATGGCCGTGGGCTTGCTTGTGCTGCTGTTCTTTGGAGAGCGCATGCTCGGCGAGCGCGCCGGGCGACGCGAGCACCTCGCGATGCTCGCGATCGTGGTTGGCGTCGTGGGCATTGCTGCGTGCGCTCCCAACCGCAGCACCGGGCACAGGGACTACCTAGTCGTCACGCTCGTGCTCGTGGGGCTCGGGTTGCTCACGTTGCTCCCGTACATTGTCAACCGCGTGCGCCGACCGGCCGCTTCGCTGACGATGATCGCGGCAGGGCTGGGCTACGCCTGGAGCGGCGTGGCAACCAAGCTGTTCTCCGACGACCTTTCCCGGGGCCGCCTGTGGTTTGCGCTCGCCTGGGGACTCTCCACGGCCCTCGCCTCCGCGGTGGCGGCGCTCAGCGAGATGAGCTCGCTGCAGATGCGCCCGGCGATTCAGGTCGCGCCGGTGGTGTTCGTAACTCAGACGGTCGTGCCGGTGGTGCTCGCTCCGCTGCTGCTCGGCGAAGCCTTCAGCGCGACCCCGCTCGGCGGTGTCCCACTGGTGATCTCCCTGGCCGTGCTCGTGGTCGGCGCCGCCGCGCTGGCGCGCTCGCCTCTCTTGCTCGCTCTGATGGAAGGGGAGCGCATGAGCGACCCCAGCGGCTCAGCCGACAACCCGTCGGAGCGCAGCCACGACACGATCCGCTCGACACCCGTCAGCGAGGACGGCAAGTCCCCGGCCGACACGACGACCACGTCGCCGGCCAGCGCCGGGTGAGTTGGAGGCGGCTCGCCGGCGCTCAAGCGCAGCGCACCGGCGATCGGAGTGGCGTCGGCGCTGCGGGCCAGCACGAGTTGCCCCACGGTCAGGCCTTTCGGTGGCTGCAGGAAGTAGAAGCGGTGATGCAGGCCCAGCGCGCGCGCTTGAGAGCGCAGCGCACCGCGTGTGCGTACCCACCGGAACACCGAGCCCGAATGCGGCAGTTCCGGCACCAGTTCGTCGTGCAGCAAGCGCAGGTCTGTGATCGTCACAGAAGAGTGGGCGCCGTTGTCGGCAAACGACGCGCGGATGCCGGCGCGTCCCAGCTCGCTCGCCAGCTGTGGGATCTCGCTCGCGGGAGCGCGCACCACAAGCCCCACGTCAGGGTTGGTGGTGTCAACGCGCTTCAGCGCGTGCCCGCCGAGGAACAGCGCGGCAACCGCGGTGACCTCATCGGTTGACAGCAACCACGTGCTGATCCCCAGCAGCAGCACGAACTGCGTGACGAACGCGATCAGGCGCAAACGCCAAAGCGGGATCGGGCGCACCCGTCGCGGCGCGTCGAGCACAAGGTCCACCGCCGTGGGATCGAGCTCCTGCTCGGCCGGCTGGCCGCCAACAAGATCCGCAAGCTCCGGGGCGGCGATCGTGTTCTGGCCGGCCACCGCCAGCAGCCCTTCGCGCGGGTGCTCGGTGCGCCCCCTCAACGCATGGTGCTCAGCAAAGCTCGCGAGTACCTGCTCGCCCAGCTCGCGCGTGTTGTTGGCCAGGCGCAGTAGGCCGAGATCGGCCATCGCGCGCGTGTTCAGGCGCGCGTGACCAACCGGGAGCCCGTAGGACACCACCGGCGTGCCGGTGGCCTTTGCCTCCAGGCAGGTGACGCCGCCGGTGGAGTGCACGAGCGCATCGGCCGCCGCCAGGATCTCGGGCATGCGTTCGGTGAAGCCGTACACGTGCACGCGCGGCTCGCGGGCGAAGTCATCGCTCAGACGGTCCCGTAGCGACTCGTTGTGCCCCGCCAGGCAGACGATCGCGCTCACATCGGGGATGCCCGCAATCTCACGTACGGCCCCCTCCACGTCGCCGACCCCCCAACCGCCGCCCGAGACGACCACCATGCGACCCTCCTGAGGCAGCCCTAGAGCCTCGCGGGCGTCCGCCTGAGAGCGCTCGTCGAGGAACTCCGAGGAGATCAGCGGGCGCACCAGGCGCGCGCTGCCCCGCCCGGCGATGCGCTCGACCGAGTGCAGCGACTCTCCGTACATCACGAGATGGGTGTCGATGCCGGGCTGCGCCCAGAAGAACAGACCCGTGAGATCGGTGATCGTGGCAACCGTGGGGCAGTGCACGACCTGGGTGCGGCGCAGACGCGCCAGCACGACGGTCACCGCTGGGTAGGTGGACACCACCACGTCGGGCTCGTGTTCGGCGATGCACCGCGCCAGCGGGCGCGAGCCCAGCAGGCACAGCAGCTTGCGCGCGAGCACCCGCACCGGGGCAACGTTCTCCAGCAGCCAGTAGATGACCGTGTAGGTCCACGGGAAGAAGCGCAGCTGCACGCGATAGCCGTCCTCGACGACGGGCTGCACCAGCCGCCCCATCGCGGCGAGCCCGTCGATCACCGTCACCTCAGCCGGCTCGGGGGAGCCCTCTATCTGGCGCGCAAGGGCACGGGCGGCGGCGGCGTGCCCCTCCCCCACGTCGGCGGAGAGGATCAGCACGCGCTTGGGCCCGGGGCGTCGGCGCGATGTATGTGTGCGGTTACGGCGTCGCATACAGTTCAAGCCTTGCCCATCTGCCGGACAATTTGGCTCGGTCGCGCGCAAGGCGTGGGATGCTCTCAGGGCACGGCGACACGAACAGCCTAGCGGCCACGACGAACGGTCGCAGCTCGGCGGGCAGCGTCGCTGAGCACTCCGTGCGCTCCTCGCTTGCGCTGCGCGCATTCGGAGCGGCGGGGCTCATCGGGGTGCCGTTGAGCGTATTCGGGGTGGCGGCCGGGGCGGCGGGCAGCCCGACGCAGTACGTCCCCGGCCGCAGCGGTGGGTGGCCGGGGTGGCTTTCGGGCCCGTTGCACGGCCTTGGGCTGGCGATCGGCTCGAGTAGCTTCCAAGCGCTCACGCTCATCATGTGCGTGAGCTATGCAGCCGTGCTGCTGGGCGCACGGACGCTCCCCACCAAGGCGATCGTGGCGTCGATCGTGGTGGCCAACCTTGTGCTGCTGCTGGGGCCGCCGTTGATCTCCCAGGACGTGTTCGGCTACCTCGCGTTCGCGCGGTTGGGGGTGCTACACGGCTTGGACCCCTACACGCACGTTGCGGCCGAAATCCCGACCGACGCCGTGTTCGCATTCGTCGGGTGGCCGTTTCAGAACTCGCCCTACGGCCCGCTGTTCACTCTCGGCACCTACCCGCTCGCGCCGCTTGGGCTGGCGGGGGGTTGTGGGCGCTGAAGGCGGTGGGTGTGCTCGCGAGCCTCGGGGCGGTGGGACTGACCGCGCGCGCCGCCCACAAGATGGGTCGCTCGGCGAGGTGGGCGGCGGTGTTCGTGGGCCTGAATCCCGTGCTGTTGGAGCTGGCGGTGGGGGGCGCTCACAACGATACGCTTGTGCTGCTGGTGCTCGCGGGCGCGCTGCTGTTGGCGGCGGAGCGACCAAGCGCGGGCCGGCAAGCGGGACCGTTGGACGACGGGGACACAGCCAGCCGGAGCGGACCCTCGGCCCGCGCGGGCAGGGCTGATTCTCATATGAGCGCGGCGGCGGCGCTACTGGTTGTCGGAGTCGGGGTGAAGGCCTCAGCCGGCCTGGTGCTCCCGTTCATGGTGCTCGCCCCGCAGCGCTGGCGCGAGCGTGCGCGTGTCTTTGGTGGTGCCTTCGGCGCTGTCGTTCTGCTGGCAATCGTCGCTGTGGTGGGATTCGGCGCACAAGCGCTCGGTTTCGCGGGTGCACTGAACGAGCAGCAGCAGTTGATCGCGACGCACAGCATCCCGGCCGAGACGGCTCGCTGGGTGGGACTCAGCGGTCTGCCAACTTGGTGGCGCGACCTGTTCGTCGTGGGTTTCGTGCTGGTGCTCGCAGTGACCCTGTGGCGCACCACACGTGGCGCGGACTGGCGGTCGATGGCGGGCTGGGCGACGCTCGCGTTGCTGCTGTCAACCGCGTGGCTGCTGCCCTGGTACGCGATCTGGGCGCTGCCGCTCGCCGCTCTCGCCGACAGCCGCCGCCTGCGTGCCGCCACGCTCGTGTTCTGCGTCTACGCGATCCTGATCCACCTGCCGTTGGCCGACCCGCTGCTGAGCCCCGCCCGGCATGTCGCCCACCGCAGGGCCGCCGCGCACCTGCCGGTCAAGCTCGATCCCGGTCGGCCGACGGGGGCCGTGCGGCGTGGAGTGCTGCTCTCCGATGGGCGCATCGTAGGATCCGCCCATAACCGCCTCGTATTCGCCGGTCTCCAGGTCGAGCGCCACCCCACGCTCGATCTCCGCGGGCGAGGCGTCGGGACGCAGGCGGCGCAGACGTAGGGCGTCGAGCCGGCGGAACTTGAGGATCTCGAGCACGTACACCAGGTAGACGCTGGCGGCGACAACGATCAGCGCGAGCCCCACCATCACGAGCAGCCAGCCACTGTGCAGGTGGCCTTTGTGGTCGGAGTAGGGCACGAACCGCAGCGCGAGCGCGAAGCCGGCGAGCATCAACGTCCACGCGTACAGATAGGCGATCGTGCGCCGCGAGGAGAAACCGATGCGTGCCATGCGATGGTGGAAGTGCTCGTCGTCGGCAGCGTAGATCGGGCGGCGATACTTCAACCGCTTGAGCACCACGAACGTCGTGTCGAGGAACGGCACCGCGAGCAGGATCAGCGGCAGCACAAACGACACGACCACGGGCGTCTTGACGGCTGCCTCCACCGTCACCACCCCCATCAGCAGACCCAACAGGTTGGCGCCACAGTCGCCCATGAAGCTGGAGGCGGGCGGGAAGTTGTGCACGAGGAAGCCCAGCGCGGCGCCGGCGGTGAGCGCCGCGAGCACCCCGGGGGCGGCGCGGTCGAGATCGAACGCGATGATCGCGAGTGTGCCGGCGATGATCACGCACACGCCCGCGGCGAGCCCGTCGACGCCGTCGGAGAGGTTGACGACGTTCATCATCACCACCAGCCCGATCACGGTGAGCGCCGGGCCGGCGTTGGTGGCGCCCGCTTTGGGGAACGCCAGCGCGCCGATGAACGGCAGCGTGATCCGCTTGACCGCGACGCCGTAGTGCACGACGACCATCGCAGCCGCGATCTGGCCGGCGAGCTTGACGATCGGCGGCAACTCGTAGCGGTCATCGAGCGCACCCACCACGGTTATGAGCGCGGCGGCGATCAGCACGCCGTGCCACATGTCGGTGTCTTCCCCATAGCCCGCGGGCAGGAACACGAGCCCGGCGACGAGTACCCCGGCGAAGATCGCCAGGCCGCCGAGCAATGGCGTGGCGCGGCTGGAGAGACCCCGCTCGCGCGGTTCGTCCACGGCCCCGACCAGCTTCGCCAATCGCATCGTGAACGGCGTCAGCAACGCGGTCACGGCCGCGGCAACGAGAAATGCGTAAAGCGCGTCAAGCTGGGTGAGATGCGCCATCGACTCGCGCACAGCATCGCAGGCGCGGGCGTCGGGAGTTACACGGTGGCCGAGGCGTTGAGGTGCTCGTACAGCGGATAGCGCTCGACGATCGCTCCCACGCGCTCTGAGAGCTCGGTCTTGCGTGGCTCGAAATCGGGGGTGAGCGCGATCGCAAGGATCTCCCCAATCTCGGAGAAGTCCTCGACGCCGACGCCGCGAGTGGCTAGCGCCGGCGTGCCGATCCGCAGGCCCGATGCCTCCATCGGCGGGCGCGGGTCAAAAGGGACGGCGTTGCGGTTGACGGTGATGCCGATCTCGTGTAGACGGTCCTCAGCTTGGCGGCCGCTCAGCTCGGGCTGGCACGCGCGTAGGTCCACGAGCGCCAGGTGCACGTCGGTGCCACCTGTCAACACGTTGACGCCGTGGCCGGCACCCATCAGCTGCTCGGCGACCGCCTTGGCGCCCTCGATCGTGCGCCGCTGGCGCTCGGCGAACAGGTCCGAGGCAGCGATCCGCAGCGCCACCGCCTTGGCGGCGATCACGTGCTCCAGCGGGCCGCCCTGCTGGCCGGGGAACACCGCCGAGTCGATCTTCTTGGCGTGCTCCTCCTTGCAGAGGATGATCCCCGCGCGCGGGCCGCCGAGCGTCTTGTGGGTGGTGGTGGTCACCACGTCGGCGCCGTACTCCACGGGGTTGGGGTGCAGCCCCGCCGCGACCAGTCCGGCGAAGTGGGCCATGTCGACCATCAGCAGCGCCCCGACTTCGTCGGCGATCTCGCGAAAGCGCGCGAAGTCGAGCTGACGCGGGTAGGCCGACCATCCCGCCAGCAGTAGCTTGGGGCGGCACTCGCAGGCGATGCGCGCGACCTCGTCCATGTCGATCCTGCTGGTTTCCCGGTCGACCTCGTAGGGCACGATCTCATACAGGCGCCCCGACACGTTGATTTTCATGCCGTGCGAGAGATGTCCACCGTGGGCTAGCGACAAGCCCATGATCGTGTCGCCGGGACTCAGCAGCGCGTGGTAGACGGCCGTGTTGGCCTGCGCGCCCGCGTGGGGTTGCACGTTGGCGTGCTCAGCCCCGAACAGCGCCTTCGCACGGTCGATCGCGAGCTGCTCGGAGACATCCACCCACTCGCACCCGCCGTAGTAGCGCCGCCCGGGGTAGCCCTCGGCGTACTTGTTGGTGAGCACCGACCCCTGGCATTCGAGCACCGCCTGCGGCACGAAGTTCTCCGAGGCGATCATCTCCAGCGTGTTCTGCTGGCGCTCGAGCCTCGCCGCGCAGCGCCGCCGCGATCTCGGGGTCCACCTCGGTGAGCGGGCGGTTGAAGTAGTCGGGGCTGAGATCTGACATGGGCGCGCTCCTAAAGCTTGTGAATAGCTGTAAGTGCCCAGGCGCGCGGCGAGTTCCATCAGCCGCTTCCCGGTGGTCGTTTCCACCTCTCGCGCCAGTCGCGACTGCGACTTACGAGGCTAGCATGAGCACACAACCGCCGGACGGCTGCGACAACGTCGCTCGTGGGTACCGCTCAGGCGAGTGCGGCCGCGACGGCTGCCCGGTCGAGCGGTCCCTCGCGCACAATCCGCCAACTGCCGTCCCGCTCATAGTCGGAGAGATCGATCACGGTGGAGGCGACGCCTGGGAGCTCGCCGCCGTCGAGCACGAGGTCGACGCCTTCGCGCAGCTGAGCAGGCACGTCTTGCAGTCGTCGTGGATCGGGATCGCCCGAGAGGTTGGCGCTGGACTGGGCGACGGGTAGACGCAGGGCTGTGAGCGGGGCAAGCGAGTCCGGGAACGCCGGGACGCGAAGGCCGAGCAGCGCCGAGCCACTGCCCGAAGGATCGCAGGCAAGCGGGAATCTCCTCCTGGGGTTGGGGAGCAACAGCGTGACCGAGCCGGGCAGTAGAGCTTTGAGCGCGACTTGTGCGCGAGGGCCCAGCTCACCGAGCAAGTCAAGCGCCGGCTCCAGCGCGAAGAACATGACGGCCGCCGGCTTGAGCGGGGGTCGCTGCTTGAGCTCGTAGATGCGTCGTAGGGCAGCGTCGCTCTCAGGATTGCATGCGAGGCCATAGACGGTGTCCGTGGGGATCACCGCGATGCCGTCGCCAGCAAAGCACTCCGCAAGCCTCGCGAGCTCTTCGGGGGCGAGGTTCACTCGCGCTCCCCGAGGCGCACAAGCGGCATGTTCACGATCGCACCGGGAGCATGTTCACGGTCTCGCTAGTCGCGTGCTCATGATCGCTTCCCCACGACAACGCGCTCGATTCCCGCGAGGTCGCGCTCGGCGCCAACCTCTGTGAAGCCCGCGTCCCGCATCAGCTCGCCGACCGTGGATGCCTGCCCCGCACCGATCTCCAGCGCGAGTGTCCGCACCGATCGCCGCTCGCCCGCCTGTTCCACGAGACGGCGGACCACTTGAAGACCATCCGGGCCGCCAAACAGCGCTCCGGCGGGCTCGTGGCGCAGTATCTCCGGCGCGAGCGTCACTCGCTCGCCATCGGCAACGTAGGGCGGGTTTGAGAGCACAACGTCGAAGTCTTCGGGGAGACCGTCGAGCAGGTCGGCGCACAGCCAGCCGACCTCAAGACCGAGACGCGCACCGTTGGCTTGCGCGAGCTCCAGCACCTCAGCGCTGAGGTCGCTGCCGGTCACTCGCAGGTCGGGGCACTCGTCCTTGAGCGCGAGCGCCACCGCGCCGCTCCCGGTGCCCACGTCGAGCACGCGCGAGCCCTTGGGGGGCTTGAGCGCCACCTCAACCAGCAGCTCTGTCTCCGGGCGCGGGATTAGCGCGCGAGGATCGACCATCAGCTCCAGATGGCGAAAATGGCGTTTGCCGGTGATGTAGGCCACCGGCTCGCGCTCCACCGAGCGCCGCCTGACGAAATCCTGGAAGGTGCGCACCGCTGGGCCTGCGACGGTGAGATCGCGGTCGATGAACAGGCGCTCGCGGGACACGCCGAGCGTATTTGCGAGCAGCACCTCGGCGTCCAGGCGCGGCGTTTCACAGCCGGCCGCCGCGATCGCGGTGACCGCTCCATCGAGCGCGTCGTGGATCGAAGTCCCGTGGGCCATCGGCCTTACATTCGAAGAGGACATTTTTGGAGGAGAGCTCGCTCTACTGGACAAAGAGGTTGGCTCTGCTGAGCTGGGGTTCGCTCTGCAAGTTGGGATTGAGTCTGCTGAGCTCAGACGGCCGTCTGAGCCTCCAGGCGACGGCGCTTCTCATCCGCTTGCAGCGCGGAGGTGATCTCCTCGAGGGCGCCTTCGAGGATTTGATCGAGGTTGTGGACGGTGAGCTTGATGCGGTGGTCGGTGACGCGTCGCTCGCCGTAGTTGTAGGTGCGGATCTTCTCCGCCCGATCCCCTGTGCCAACCTGCGAGCGCCGGTCGGCGGCGAGCTTCCGACTGCTGCTCGGCCAGCGCGCGCTCATATAGGCGCGCGCGCAGCACGCGCAGCGCCTTCTCGCGATTTTGAAGCTGAGACTTCTCGTCCTGCATTGACACCACGATTCCCGACGGCTTGTGGGTGATGCGCACGGCGGAGTCGGTGGTGTTGACCGATTGGCCGCCGGGCCCAGAGGAGCGGTAGACATCGATCTGCAGATCACCAGGATTCACTTCCACATCGACGTCCTCCGCTTCCGGCAGCACCGCAACGGTGGCGGTGGAGGTGTGGATGCGCCCCTGGGACTCCGTCTGGGGGACGCGCTGCACGCGGTGGGTGCCTCCCTCGAACTTAAAGATCGAGTAGGGCCCGGGTGGGTGGGACCCTTTGATCGCGAAGGTGTACTTGCCCTCGCCGATCTCCAGCGGCTCCGGTTTAAGCCCGATGCCCTCCGCGTAGCGGGTGAGCATCCGGTAGACGTCCCCAGCCCACAGGCCGGCCTCATCCCCTCCCGCGCCCCCTTGGATTTCGACGATCACGTTCTTCTCGTCGTTGGGGTCACGCTCGACCATCGCGAAGCGGATCTCCTCCTCAAGCTGCTCGATGCGCTCGCGGGCGGCCGTGAGTATCTCGCGCAGCTCGGAATCCTCGTCCCCTTCAGAGAGCATCTCCTCAGCTCCCGCCGCATCGTCGCGGGCAAGTCGCCACTGCTCCGCCAGCCGCGCCGCGGGTTGCAGCTGACGATAAGCACGCCCCACTTCGGCGTAGCGTTCGCGATCCCCGATCACGCCGGGGTCGGTCATCTGCTCGCCGAGCTCGGCAAAGCGCGCTTCGATCTGCTCGATCAGCTCTTCGATCATCGCCCCAGCTTACGGCGCTGGGGTGGGGCTAGCTGCTCACGAGCCCAACAAAGGGCCTATGACAGTCACCGCCAAAGGCCACGACCTGCACGACAGCCCATGGTCACCCTACGCCACGACCTCCACCCCAACAAGATCCTTAGCGTCCATGCTCCCCGGGGTCTCCAGTGCCAGCACGGCCTCCAGCGAGGCGATCGCGACCGCGAGCTGATCGAGATCGGGCTCGCGCGTGGTGAGCAACTGCAGCTTCAGCCCGGGCCACATGATCGCTTTGACCCATCCGCGGCTGCGATTGCGCCCGGCGAACTTGATGATCTCAAACGAGATGCCCGCGATCACCGGCACGCCGAGGATGCGTGTGGCGATCAGCCAGTACCAGGCTGGCAAGCCGACGGCGCCGAACACGAAGATCGACACCACCATCACGATCAGCAGGAAGCTTGTGCCACAGCGCGGGTGTAGGCGCGAGAAACGCTGCGCGTTGACCGGTGTCAGCGGCAGGCCGGCCTCGAAGCAGGAGATCGTCTTGTGCTCAGCGCCGTGGTACTCGAACACGCGCCGCAGATCGCGGATGCGGGAGAGTAGAACCATGTATCCGAGGAAGATCACGGTGCGCACGACCCCCTCGATGATCCAGAACAGCGCCGAGGAGTGCAGCTGACCCTTGATGAGGCTCGTCAAGCCCAGCGGGAGCAGGAAGAACAGCCCAATCGCGAACGCCATCGCGACGACGATCGTGCCAACCCACACCGCCGAGGAGATCTCCATCGGGTCCTCACCCTCATCCTCGCCCTCTGGAAGCTGCGCGTTGGCGGAGATGCTCAGCGCCTTGAAACCGATCGCGAGCGAGCCCCCAAGCGCGACGATCCCGCGTAGCACAGGCACTCGCAGCCAGCGGTGGCGCGCCAGCGCCGAGGTGAGCTCGAATGTCTCCACCTCGATCTCTCCAAGCTCCTCGAGCTCACCGAGATCCTCCTCTCTGCTCAGCTCACCCTCCCTCTCCAGGGCGGCCTCCAGAGCGCCTAAGACGTCGTCGTGGTCCCTTCGTGCATCGTCTGCGGGTGCACCGCTTGCGACAGGCACACTGTTGGCGGCGGCCACACCGGTTGCGCCAGCCTTCGGCTTGCGAACTGCCACCGCCCAGTGGCGCACACCGCGCATCATCACTCCCTCGAGCACCGCCTGCCCGCCCAGCGGAGCGTCGCGTCGCGCTGTCAGCTCGCCGTCGGGGAGTTGTGCGACATTGGGGCTGATCGCCGGACTGGTGGCGTGCCCAGTGGCGGTCGCCTGGAGGTTGCTCGCCTCGACCCTCCCACCAACGGCCTGGCGAGAGGACATCGTCTTACTGGGGGCGTGCTTGAGCCTGATCGCCGCCGGTCCGCGCATTACGCAAACGTCCCTTGGCAACCCGGCGTTGGAAGCGCTCGACGCGCCCACCCGTATCTATCAGCTTCTGCCGCCCTGTGTAGAAGGGGTGGCAGTTGGAGCACACCTCGACGTGGATCTCCTCTTGGGTGGCCCGCGTGGTGAACTCGTTGCCGCACATGCAGCGCACGTGCGCCTCGACGTAATTGGGGTGGATCGCTGTCTTCATGCTCAGGGCATTCTAGCGACGATTGGACCGCTAAGCGATCGAGCGTGCCAGCACGAGACAATTGGCATGGCAGCGGCAGGCGAGGGCCGCTCCGTGAGCGGGTCGTAGAGCCTCCATCAGGAGGCGGGCGTGGAGACCGGAGTCGGCGTGGTGCCCGGCGCCGGCGTTTGCGTGACCTGCCCCTGGAGCATCGGTTGCAGACAATGGGGCGCGCGCATTTCTGCGCGGCGCAACACGCGCCCCTTCTCGCCCAACCAGCGGAAGTGCACGACCGCCCGATAGGCAGCCGGGGCGTCGAGGTTGGTGACCTGCTTGACGTACTTGTAGATCTGCACGCCGGTTTCGGAGCGCTGCCAGGTTCCGAGGCCCGGGGCCATGATCGTGTGGTAGGTCGTTTCCCCGCGTAGGCGCTGTTCGAGTTCTATGCGCATCTCCATCCGCTGCGTAGCGCCCGTGGAGGTCATCTGCGCGGTGAAGGTGGCTGAGCGTTCTGCCTGCACGGTCGAGGTGGCGCATTGTTCGAGCGTGACCGAATAGCCGGTCCCCGACGTGGGAGGTGGCACCGTCATGTCGCGCCCAAGGCCGCGCGCGAGTGCGTCTTGCGCGCAGCAGAGCACCACGAGCGCGCACGCCAAGATGAGCGTCGCCTTCACGGCCCCAGTGGGTTTGAACGTCGTCCTTGCCATTCACAAGCCTCTAACACCCGAAAGCACGGTTGGTTTCGGCGCGGCTGACGCCGCACCGAAGATTGTGGTTCGTGGAGAAGTTGGTTTCAACTCAAGCTCACTGAGAGTCATCGACCAAGCAGGGCAAGAACGTACCCCTTCGGGGCACAGGCAGGGCCAAACGTTGCGTCTCGTCGACGCGTGGCACGAGCGAGGACGCAGCCGTGTGCCGCGTCGATGGCTCTCAGGTGATTTGGTAGAGGGGACCGTCGCCCCCCTCTGGAGTCGTGAGTCGTCCACCCTTGGCGGTGATCGCACCGCACTGCACGCAGTTGGTGTAGTTGACGATCACATCGACGTTGCCGGATTCCTCCCCACCCTCCCCCTCCTCGGGGATCTCGTAAACCCCGGCAGGGCACATCCAGCGCCATGTTTCGGCAATCTCACGCGGGACGTGTTTCTGCACACGGATGTGGTTGGGGGCATCGTCACGGGTGGCGTTGCCGGTGATGAACACGCTGGAGAGCTTGTCGAACGTGTACTTGCCGTCGGGCTTGGGGTAGCGGTCCTTGGTGTCACCAATGAACATCGGCTTCGAGTCGTTGCGGTGCCACGCGGTACGACCGGGCAGCTTGCCTTTGGTGATCTGTTGGATACCGCTGAACGGCACCCCGAGCAGCAGCCCCTTCTGCAAAGGCTGGCGTGCGTTTCGCACCTCCCACATCTCTTTGCCGACGGAGGAGCGCTCGATCGCGTCCTCATAGTTGGAGAAGTCGTGGCTGCCTCGCTTGATCCCGGCGTAGATCGACTCGGCCGCGAGCATGCCCGACTTGATGCAGTGGTGCACGCCCTTGAGCGCCATCGTGTCGACCATGCCGCCGGAGTCTCCGACGAGCACCGCCCCGGGCATCGAGAGCTTGGGCATTGACCAGTAGCCACCGCCCGGCAGCGCCTTCGCGCCCCAGGCGACGCGCTCGCCGCCCTCGAGGATTTTGCGCACGAATGGGTGGCACTTGAACGTCTGCAGCAGGTCGTGCGGGGAGGTTGTCGCGTCCGCGTACTCGAGCTCGACGACGAAGCCGATCGAGACGAGGTCCTCACCGGTCTTCTCGTCCTTCATCGGGTAGAGCCACGTCCCGGCGACATGACCGTACTTGGGGGCGAGCTTCATCGGCCAGGGACCCATCGTGTGGATCAGACGGTCGAGCGGCTTGGGGACCTTCCATACCTCCTTGACCCCGAGCTCCCACACCTGTGGCTCGCGGCCCTCGCCGAGGTCGAACTCGCGGATCGCCGCGCCCGTCAGATGTCCCCAGCAGCCCTCGGCGAGCACGGTTGCGTGCGCCTTGATGTCGGTACCCGGCTCGAAGTTGCCGAGCGGCTCGCCGTCCTTGCCGCGACCCTTGTCACCGGAGCGCACCCCCACGACATGCAGCCCCCGGTCCCCGATGTTGGATCCCGACTCGCCTTCGACGATGAGTTGAGTGGCGGCGGTCTCGGTCAGGATGTACGCACCCGCCTCCTCGGCCTGACGCTGCTGGTAGCGTGCCAGCGCGGACACCGATATGACCTCGTTGCCGTGGTTCTTGAACGGCGGCGGCGTCGGAACGCGGATCGCGATTTTGGAGTTCGGCGTCGCATACACGGCCTCCTTGGTGACCTCACCGAAGGCGAAGCCCTCCTCGCGCCATTGCTCGCGGGTCATCTCGGGGAACAGTTCCTGCAGTGGCTCAGGTCGCACGACGGCGCCGGAGAGGTTGTGCCCGCCACAGGTCTTGGCCTTCTCGACCACCGCGACCGGCACTTCGCCGAGGCGCTCCATCGTCTCCGGGTCATCACCCAGCAGCTGCAGCAGTCGGTTCGCGCACGCGAGACCGGCGGTGCCACCACCAACGATCGCCACACCGACCTCGATCAGCTCGTCCTCGGGATCGAGGCCGCGCTTGACGAATTCCTTCGGGGAGTCCACGGGCGGCGGGTAGGCCGCGGGGACGACCTTCCCATTGTGGGAGCCGTTATGAGATGACATTGCTTGCCGCTCCTTTTCGCTCACGCATCCCCTTAGCCACCCCGCCCCAATGGGCCCTATGACCAAGCTGTACGACGCGGAGCGGCGAAGGGCGCACTGGTTGTACGTTCGAGACGTTACGTGGCGTCCAGCGCCGTGTCAGAGAGTCCATCGGCTAGCTGGCTTTCTTGGCCTTCACGGCCTCGGTGAGCTTGGGCAGGATCTTGTTCAGATCGCCCACGATCCCGAGGTCGGAGAATTCGAAGATCGGCGCGTTGGAGTCCTTGTTGATCGCGACGATGTTCTCCGAGGACTGCATTCCCACCTTGTGCTGGATCGCCCCGGAGATGCCCGCCGCGAGGTACAGCTTCGGTGAGACCGTCTTGCCGGTCTGCCCGATCTGCGCCGCGTATGGGTACCAGCCGGCGTCCACCACCGCGCGAGTCGCGGCTACAGCGGCGTTGTTGCCGAACGCCGCCGCCAGGTCCTCGGCGAGCTGGAAGCCCTCGGCCTTGCCGAGTCCACGACCACCTGCGACCAGAATCGAGGCGCCCTCGATGTCCACGTCGGCGCCGCGCTGTTCCCCGCGCGTGACCATCGTGGCCTGCTTGGCGTGCGGGGACAGCTCGAAGGCGATTTGCTCGACGGGAGCAGCGCCTGCGGCGGTCTCCTTGATCTCAAACGCGTTCAGACGCCCGATCACGATCCCGACCTGCGAGCGGTATTTGATCTCTGAGATGGCCGAGTCGCCGAGGATCGGACGCTCGGCGATCAGCTCACCGCCCTCAGCGCGGACCGCGGTGACCTCCATCGCTACACCCGCGCCGAGCCGCGCGGCCAGGCCCGCGCCAATCTCAAAGCCCAGCAACCCGCCGCCGAACAGTGCGTAGGAATAGTCGCCACCGGAGATCGCCGCGCCCATCGCGTCGACGACCGGCTGAGCGAGTCCTTCGGGACCCTCAGCGATCAGCACCTTCTTGGCGCCGTAGTTGCCAAGCGACGCCGCCAGATCCTGCGGTACGCCCTCACCCACGAGGATCGCGTGGGCCTCCCCGCCGAGCTCGGCGGCGAGCTTGGCGCCCTCGGAGACGGCGCCCAATGAGTTCTTGTTGATCGCGCCTTTGTAGTGCAGCGCGTAGACCAGGATGTTTGCCATTTCAGATCAGCTTCCTCTCGTCGAGCCAGGCGACGATCTTTTCAACGGTCTCGCCGGTGTCCTCGTCCTCGATGATCTCGCCCGCGGCCTTCGCCGGGGGAGCCTTCGCGGCGATCCATTGCGCGGCGGAATGCTCACCGCCAACCTTCGAAGTGTCCACGCCGACGTCGCCAGCGGTGACCGTGTCCAGCGGCTTCTTCTTCGCACCCATGATCGCCTTCAGCGAGGGGTAGCGCGGCTCGTTGATGGCGTCGCCGACGGAGATCACGGCGGGCAGCTTGATCTGCACCGTGTCGTAGCCATACTCGGCCTGGCGCTCGCAGCGCAGCGCGTCTGCCTCGACGTCCATCTTGATCACCTGCGTGAGCGAAGGCATGCCGAGATGCTCGGCGACAACAGCGCCGATCGTGTAGCACTCGCCGTCATCGGACTGCTGGCCGAGCAGCACCAGGTCTGGTTTCTCACGGTCGAGCGTCTGCGCCAGCGCATAGCCGGTGGCGGCTACGTCGGAGCCGGCGACGGCCGGGTCTGAGAGGTGCACGGAGCGGTCGGCTCCGAGTGAGACGGCCTTGTGCAGAGCGCGCACGGCGCTCTCCGGGCCCATCGTGACTGCGATTATCTCCTCGACCGGCACGACGCCGCCCTCGCGAACCTGCATCGCGGCCTCGATGGCGTGCGTGTCGTAGGGGTTGAGGTTCTTCTCTCCGCTGCGGTCCATGCGCCCCGTCGAGGTGTTGATCCTCTTCTCGACGGCGGCGTCCGGAACCTCCTTCACCAGGACGCAAATCTTCATTCAGCTAACTCCTTCAGGGGTCTCGATGGAACAATCCTACCTGAGTTGACTGACGAGTCAATCAGGAGTGCGAGCAGTGGTTGCGCTTCGGATGAAATCGACAATCGCCTGGGTGGGGGCGCCGGGCGTGAACACCTCGGCCACACCGAGGCTCTTTAGCTCCGGGATGTCTTCGGCGGGAATCGTGCCCCCAACCGTCACCACCACGTCGTCAATGCCCTGCTCGCCCAGCAACGCCACCACGCGCGGCACGAGCGTCATGTGGGCACCAGAGAGGATCGATAGCCCAACCGCGTCAGCATCCTCCTGGATCACGGTCTCCACGATCTGCTCGGGTGTTTGGTGCAGACCCGTGTATATGACCTCCATGCCCGCGTCGCGCAGCGCGCGCGCGATGATCTTGGCGCCGCGATCGTGACCGTCGAGGCCGGGCTTGGCCACAACCACGCGGATCTTGGAGTGGGGGGAGCTCGATTTGTCCGTGCCGGACACGTCAGACCTTGATGATGACCGCGTCGCCCTGCCCACCACCGGAGCAGATCGCCGCGCAGCCGAGCCCGCCGCCGCGGCGGCGCAGCTCATAGACGAGGCTGCCGAGGATGCGCGCGCCCGACGCGCCGATCGGGTGGCCGAGCGCGACAGCGCCACCGTTGACGTTGACCCTGTCCTCGTCGATGCCGAGCACGCGGATCGAGTTGAGCGCGACCGACGCGAACGCCTCGTTGATCTCCCACACGTCGATGTCCTCGGCTTTCAGTCCCGCCTTCTCCAGCGCCTTCTTGGCGGCCGACGCGGGGGTGCGCGCGAGGTAGGCGAAGTCGTCGGCGCTCTGCGCGTGGGTCACGATCTCGGCGAGCACCTGCTTGCCGTTCGCGGATGCCCACTCCTCGGAGGCAACGACCAGCGCGCCGCCACCGTCGTTGACGCCGGGCGCGTTGCCTGCCGTGTGGGAGCCCTCCTTGCCGACCAGCCCGGGCAGCGCAGCGAGCTTCTCGAGCGATGTGTCGCGGCGCGGCCCCTCGTCGATCTCGACGACCGTGTCGCCCTTGCGGGCTTTGATCGTGACCGGAGCGATCTCCTCGGGCAGGCGACCCTCGTCGGTGGCCTTCAGCGCCAGCTCGTGCGAGC
Source organism: uncultured Solirubrobacterales bacterium (assembly GCA_963849215.1). GTDB lineage: Bacteria > Actinomycetota > Thermoleophilia > Solirubrobacterales > Solirubrobacteraceae > Palsa-744. The sequence continues at coordinate 1,746,307 of CAWKGR010000003.1, read as the reverse complement.
GCAGCGCCCAGCGATCCATGTCAGCGCGGGTGATCTCGAGCTCATCGCCAACCTCGGTGGCCTCCACGAACATCTGCTTGCCGGAGAAAGGGTTGGTGAGCCCGTCGTGAACCATCGCATCCAGCGCCTTGACGTCGCCCATGCGAAAGCCAAAGCGAGCACCCGGGAGCAGGTAGGGGGCCTTCGACATCGACTCCATCCCACCGGCGACGCCAACCTGCACGTCGCCCGCGCGGATCGCCTGGTCGAGGATCACCGTTGCGCGCACGCCGGAGGCACACACCTTGTTGATCGTCTCCGAGGACACCCCCTTGGGGATGCCCGCCTTGATCTGCGCCTGGCGCGAGGGGATCTGGCCCTGGCCGGCCTGCAGCACCTGGCCCATCACGACGTGCTCGACCTGCTCGGGCTCGACGCCCGAGCGCTCAAGGGCTGCCTCGATCGCGATCGCGCCGAGCTCGGTGGCGTCGAGCGACGATAGGCCTCCCCCCATCTTGCCAATGGGTGTGCGCGCGGCGCCGAGGATCACGGTCTTGGGCATCGAGGCGATTCTCCTGAGGTCGAGAGTGCGGCCGAGGTGCGGCCGGAGGATGGGAATGCTAGCGGGCGCGGGCGAGTGTCAGCCGCCGAGGCTAGCTCGAGGGGCGCCGTATCCCGCAGCCAAATCGAGATATCGTGCCGTGATCCATGAACATTGTGTGGACAGCCGAGCGAGCAGAGACGACCAACGCCGACACGATTGCCCTGGGCGTATTCGAGGGAGAGGATGCCCCCGCAGGGACCCCCGTACAGGTGAGCGAGCTCCTCTCCAGCGGCGAGGCGCGTCGTTCGTTCAAGTCGCTTGCGCTGACGCATTCGGGCGGTAAGCGCTGGCTGGTCGTGGGCCTCGGCGCTCGCGCCGATCTCACGCCCGAGCGGGCGCGCGCGGCAGCCGCCGTGGCTCGCGAGCGCACCCGGGAGATGTCAACCAAGGTGCTGTGCTGGCAGACGCCCAGCGCCGATGGCGAGGTGGCCGCGGCGCTCGTGCAGGGGACGGCGCTGGCCGACTACAGCTTTGACAGTCACAAGTCGGCACAGCGGAAGCCGGACGCCGACGCAAAGCCAAAGCATCTGGAGAGCTTGGTTTTGACGGGGAATGGCGATCTGGCGGCGATCGTGGACGATGCGAGGACAGTCGTCGCGGCTGTGAACGAAGCGCGCGATCTGCAGAACCGGCCCGCGAACGATCTGACTCCGACCGCACTTGGCGAGCACGCGCGCCGGCTGGGCGAGGAAATCGAGCGCCTGTCTGTCGAGGTGGAGGGACGAGAGGGCATCGTGGGCCGCTCGATGGGCGCGTTTGCTGCGGTGGCGCAGGGCTCGGAGCAGGATCCGGCATTGATCACGCTGCGCTATGAGCCTCCTGGAGCGACAGGCCCATTGCTGGGATTCGTGGGCAAGGCGGTGACATTCGACAGCGGCGGCATCTCGCTGAAGCCCGGGCCGAAAATGGCGGAGATGAAGTTCGACATGTCCGGCGGCGCGGCGGTGATCTCGGCGGTTGCGGCGATCGCGCGCATCGGCCTCCCGGTGAGGATCGTGGCAGTGGTGGGCGCCACCGAGAACCTCCCGAGCGGACGCTCGGTGAAGCCTGGGGACATCGTGACGGCGTCCAACGGCAAGACGATCGAGGTCAACAACACCGACGCCGAGGGAAGGCTGGTGCTGGCGGACTGCCTATGCCACGCGATCTCGCTTGGCGCGGAGCAGGTCGTCGACTTGGCGACGCTCACCGGGGCGGTGATCATCGCGCTCGGCTCTACCTATGCCGGGTTGATCTCAAATGACGAGGATTTCGCCACGAGGGTGAGCGCCGCCGGTGAGCGCAGCGGGGAGATCGTTTGGCGACTGCCGCTGCACGAGGAGTACGACGAGCTGATCAAAGGCAGATATGGCGATCTGGACAACGCCCCGGAAGGTCGCAAGGCGGGCACGATCACAGGCGCGACGTTCCTGTCGCACTTCGTGGGAGACACACCGTGGGCTCACCTGGATATCGCCGGGTCGGCGTGGGACCTCGGGCGCGCGTATGCACCAAAGGGAGCCTCCGGCTACGGTGTGCGCCTGCTCGTGGATCTCGCGCGCTCCTACTGCGCCTGAAGAGCCGCTACATCATGTCCTGGAGGCGGCTGATGACGGCCTCCCATGCCTCGCCGCTCGGGTCTATGTGAGCGCGGTGGCTACCGGCTCGGCCCTCGATCTCGACCAGCTCGATGTTCCCGCCGGCCTCACGCGCGGCGCGCTCGTAACTGCGGCTCAGCTCTACCGACACCGTGGCGTCCTCGACGCCATGCACGAGCAGCACTGGGATGCTCAAGGGCACGCGGGTGAGCGGGTCGGCGACGGCGTAACGCACCGGGAATTGCTCGGGCGAGCCGCCCATCAACGCCTTCACGGCACCGCCGTTCCACCTGCGATAGCCGTCGAGCAGGTCGCACACCCCGGCTTGTGAGATCACGCACCGCGGGTGAATGCACGCCGGCGTGCCGCACGTGCCCGGCGCGCCACGGGGAAGCTTTTCGCGGCCGGCCGCCCACAGCGCCAGATGCCCTCCGGCGGAGTGACCAAGAATGCCAACCCGTTCGAGATCCAGCGGAGCGTCAAGCTCGGACAGGCAGTCGATCGCGGCTGCGACGTCTTCAAACGTCTGGGGCCAACCGCCGGCCTCACCAACGCGGCGGTACTCGATGTTCCACACCGCCCACCCGCGTTTGCACAGGTCGCCCACCAGTCCGCGCATCACGATCTTGCCATAGCGCGCCTGCCACGAGCCTCCGTGGACAGTCACCATGACCGGGTGAGGACCCGCACCGGCCGGCAGGTACAGGTCGGCGCGCTGAGAGCGGTGCGGACCGTAGCGGCAGCGTCGCCGTGGGGCCAGCAGATCGAGGATGAGACGCGGGCCGGGCACGCGTGGCCATCCTAGGGGCGCCGGCGACCAGCTTCGACGTGGTCTGTGAGAATGCGCGCGATGAACTTCGACCTCTCCCCCGAGCACGAGCTGATCCGCCGCACCGTTCGCGAGTTCGCCGAGGGCGAGGTCGCACCCGTGGCCGAGGAGCTGGACAGGACCAAGTCCTTCCCGTATGAGATCGTCACCCAGCTCGGGAAGTTGGGGCTGATGGGGATTCCGTTCCCACAGGAGTATGGAGGGGGCGGCGGGGACACGCTTGCATATGCGCTCGCCGTGGAGGAGCTGACGCGCGTGGATTCCTCCGTGGCGATCACGCTGTGTGCGCACACCTCACTTGGCACGCAGCCGATCTACCTGTTCGGCTCTGAGGAGCAGAAGCGGGAGTGGCTGCCACAGCTTTGCTCGGGCTCGAAGCTGGGCGCGTTCGGATTGACCGAGCCCGAGGCGGGCTCCGATGCGGGCAACACTCGCACCCGTGCCCGCCTGCAGGACGGTGCATGGGTGATCGACGGAGCCAAGCAGTTCATCACGAATGCCGGGACCGACATCTCGGGGGTGGTGTGCATCACGGCCGTCACCGGCGAAGCCTCGGCGACCGGGGGGAGCGCGGCGGGCGCAAGGGAGATCTCGAACATCATCGTCGCGAACGGCACTCCGGGATACGAGCAGGGCGCGCCCTACCGCAAGATGGGCTGGAACGCATCGGATACGCGCCCGCTTACGTTCAACGAATGTCGCGTCCCCGAGGAGAGCCTGCTCGGACCCCGCGGGGAGGGGTTCAAGCAGTTCCTGCACATCCTCGACATCGGCCGTATCGGCGTGGCCGCGATGGGCGTGGGACTCGCGCAGGGCGCGCTCGATCAGGCACTGGCATACGCGAAGCAGCGCCGCGCGTTCGGCAAGCCGATCTCCAAGTTCCAGGCGATCCAGGCAAAGCTCGCCGACATGTCGACGGAGATCGAGGCGGCGCGACTGCTCGTGTACAAGGCGGCGCGCGAGAAGGACGCCGGGCGCAACTTCACGCTGACCGCCGCCCAGGCAAAGCTGAAGACGGGCCGGCTGGCGGTGCGCTGCTGCGAGGAGGCGGTGCAGATCCACGGCGGGTACGGCTACATCGAGGAGTACCCGGTCTGCCGCTACTACCGCGACGCGAAGATCCTCACGATCGGCGAGGGCACCGACGAGGTCCAGCAGATGGTGATCGCCCGCGCGCTGGGCGCCTAGCGCGGCTCACAACGCCCCGCGGACGAAGCGACGCGGGCCCACAGCAGCGACGCGGCCCGCTCTGCTCTACCGGGGCTCGAGGATCACGAGCGGTATCTCACGCTCGGTGCGCCGCTGATAGTCCTCATAGCCTTTGTAGACGTCCACCACGACCGGCCACAGGCGCTTGTGCTCGTTTGGGTCGGCGACGTGAGCGTGGACGTCGATGTGCTTGGAGCCAACCTGGATGGTCGTGTCGGGATTGGCCTTCAGGTTGTGAAACCAGCCGGGGTTCTTCGGATAGCCACCCTTGGAGGCCACCAGCACGAAGTCGGCGCCGTCGCGGGCGAAGACGAGCGGGCTGGTGCGCGACTTCCCACTCTTAGCGCCAACGTGGTCGAGCAGCAGCATCGGTGGGGCGCCCGGAACGTGGTAGCCGATCAAGCCGTTGGTCGCACGGTAGATCTTCGCGTGACCACTCATCAGGCGGGTCAAGAGCGGCCAGTTGCGCTCAGTCCAGCTCAGGTAATCGATTGCCATCGTCGGTGGACTATACGGCCCGGACGTGCATACCCGCTCTATAGCGCTTGAACCTGCGTGCCTTCTCGCGGGCTTGTTACACGCGGGAGCACAACCTGCGGCCACGGCACGGCGGGGCGCCCGAGGTAGAAGCCCTGGACGAGCGGGACGTTCAGGTCGACCAGCGCACTGAGCTCCCGATGGGGTCTCGATGCCCTCGGCCACGAGCAGGCTCCCGACGTGCTCGGCGTAGCTGACAAGTGCCCCTACCAGCGCTTGACGATCGCGGTCCTCGTCGATGCCGGTTATGAGCGATCGATCGAGCTTCAGGTAGCTCGGGTGCACTGTGGTGATCTGGCGCAAGCCCGAGTAGCCGGCCCCCATGTCGTCCACCGCCAGCTTGGCGCCGCGAGCTCGGAGCGGGCCAATCGCCTGCTGAAGCTCTGCTTCGCTTTCGACCAGCGCCTCCTCGGTCACCTCGATGATCAAGCCCGAGAGGTCTACTGGACTTTCCAATAGCTTGAGCGTGAGGTCGTCGAGCAGCACGGGGGCAGACAGGTTCACCGACAAGCAGACCCCGGTCGGGCGAGCCTCGAACAGTTCGAGCGCCGCCTTCAGACAGGCGCGCTCGAGCATGTCGCGCTCCCCGAACTCCTCGGCCACGGCGAGCCAGTGCAGCGGGCTGTCGGTGCTGCGTCGCCCGAAGCGAGCGAGCGCCTCGTAGGCGTGTATCGCGCCGCTGCGCGGATCGACGATCGGCTGCACCGCCATCGACAGGCCCTTGCCTTGGATCAGGTTGTCCAGCGAGCGGCGGGCACTGCGCTCTCCGCTGCCACTGAGCGAGCCGCCCACGTACGCAGAGATCTGACCGCTGAGCCCGCCTCGCTTGGCTACGCGCAGAGCGATGTCTGCCGCTCGCAGCAGCGCTTCTCCATTCTCCCCGTCGGCGGGAGTTTGCGAGATCCCCACGCATGCGGAGACCGGCCGACGGTCATCGTGACTGCGCTGTGGGAGGGCCTTCAACAGGGCTTGAGCCAAAACGAGCGGCTCACTGGTGGCGGTGATCACGGCGAACTCGTCTCCACCCAGCCGTCCCACCGGGCAGCCGGGACCCGCGACCATCCGCAGGCGCTCGCCCACGGCTGCCAGCAGAGCGTCTCCAGCGGCGTGCCCGTGGGTCTTGTTGATGATTCCGAAGCGCTCGAGGTCGAGCAGCAGCAGCGACACGGGCTCTGCGCGCGAGGAGCGCTCCACGGCGCGCTGCAGGATTGCGCGAAAGGCGGCGTAGGAGAGCAGACCGGTGAGATCGTCGTGGTCGGCGTCATAGCGAGCCTGATGGAGCAGGTGGTTGAGCTCGCGCGTCAGCCGCCCACTGGTCAAGAGCAGTCCGATCGTGGCACCGCACAGAGCCGCGTAATCGAGCTCGAGGTGACCTGTGTGAATGACCGGCAACGCGAGCGCGCTCAACACGACTGTGCGCCCGATCCAGTGCACACGCCCGCCACGGGCGAGGACTCCGCTGGCCACGGCGGCCAGCCACACGATACTGATGACGCTCACCTGCTCGGTTTGGGATCCGATGATCAACAGGCCGGCGACTCCGGCTAGCGACTCCTCGGTCCTGATCCACGACAGTCGTGGGGCGGCGAGTTGCACGATCGCCGTGACCGAGATCACCGCGAAGCCGGCGATCGCTGCCGTCGGATGGGAGAGCAGGGCGCTGTCGGCGAGGATCAACGCGATCCCCATCGCGCCAAGCGCCGCACGGGTGCACGCAGCCGTTTTGCGCGCCCGCAGCACATGAGGATCCGTCTCTGAGATCGGCGGGATGTCGTCGGGGATATCCGACGTGCTGGCGTCCGCGCTCGCCCGGAACATGCCCGTGTGTTCGACATAATCTCGGGTGCGCTTTAGGATTGATCAAGGGATGGCACAGACGAGCGCCGATATCGATCGCCTCGCCGCTCAGACTGCGGATGTCGATGAGCTCGCCGCTCAACCCGAGACCGATCTGCTCACAGCGCCCGTCGAGGCGGTCGCTCGCGGCGAGAGGAAAGGCTCGGTGTCACTCGATGAGTCTGCGCGCGCGTTCTGGCGCCAACCATCGCCCCCGTATCTATTCGGCGCGGTGGTGCTCGCGCTTGTGCTGCGCATCATCCAGGGCTCGTGGAGCTGGCGTGATGGCGTGATGGTGGTGGCCCTGTTCGCGGTCACGCCGTTCGTGGAGTGGGCGATCCACGTATACATGCTGCACTCGCCGCCGTTCGACCTGTTTGGCCGGCGTGTGGAGATGTTGACGGCGCGTGAGCATCGCGCTCATCACGAATCGCCCGGGGTGCTGGAGGGCGTGCTTCTGCCGGTGTACGGGGTGCTCGTGTTCCTGCCGATGATCGCCCTTGTCAACTGGGCGCTGTCGTTCCCGATCAATCTCGTGCTGGGCGGCCCGCGCCTGGCGTATGCGACCACTGGCGTACTGGTGAGCTTTGCGATCCTCGCGGCGTACGAGTGGACGCACTTCTTGATCCACACCCCATACCGACCCAAACGACGCTACTTCCGCGCGATCTGGCGCAATCATCGCCTCCACCACTTCAAGAACGAGCGCTACTGGTTCGGCGTGACCTCGACAGTCGGCGATCGGGTGATTGGCACGCTCCCTGACCAGCGCACGATCCCCCGCTCCCCCACCGCCCGCTCGCTGCACAGCGAGAATGCCACACGGTGAGCAACTCCGCCGAGCGGCTGCGGGGACTGATCCGCGACATCCCAGACTTCCCCCGGGCGGGGATCGTCTTCAAGGACATCACCCCGCTGATGGCGGACCCGAGCGCGCTTGCGCTGGCTGTGGGGGGTCTCGCCGAGTACGCACGCCCGTTGCAGGTCGACTGCGTGGTGGCGGCAGAGGCGCGCGGCTTCCTGCTCGGACCGGCGCTCGCGCTGGAGCTCGGGGCCGGGTTCGTGCTGGCCCGCAAGCCCGGCAAGCTGCCGTGGGAGACGATCAGCGCCGAGTACCTGCTCGAGTATGGCGCAAGCCAGTTGGAGCTGCACACCGATGCGATCGGACCGGGAGCGCGCGTGCTCGTACACGACGACCTACTGGCGACGGGTGGCACCGCGGCGGCGCTGTGCGACCTTGTGAGTCAGCTCGGAGGCGAGGTCGTGGGCTGCGGCTTCCTCGTCGAGCTGGCGTTCCTGGGAGGCCGCGAGCGGCTCGCGCCCCACGAGGCACACTCGCTGCTCGTCTACGACGCCTGAGCTTCACCCGCGACCGGACGCCCCCTACGGGTCCTATCACCGCGACCGCCGCGACCGATCGGCGCAACGGCGTCCGCTGGGCGCTACACCGACCGCGCTACGCGGCGTAGGGGTCGATCGTCTTATCGGTGCAGCCGACCAGCCGGTAGTGGCGGTTTGCTGCGAGCTTGCGCATCACGAGGATCTTGCGCCCGGGGCCGTTGCAGTACACGACCCCGTGACCGTAGACCAGCAGCACATGGTCTTCGCCCGCCCCGGTCCAGATGTAGTTGGTGCCGTGGCTGGCGTAGATCCAGTCGTTGCCGGCTCCCCCGTAGAGACGGTCGACCTGACTCGTGGGTTGCCCCTCCGCCTGGGAGTCCCCCCAGATCACATCGCCGGCGGGTCCTGCGTGGATCGTGTCGTTGCCGTGCCCGCCGAGCAGCTCGTTGTGCCCGATGTCCGCGGGCACCAGGTCGGTCTCCTCATACTTGGCCGTGCAGGAGCTGGGCAGCCCAGGTGGCAGAACCATAGGGACGCTTTGCTGCGGGGTGGCTGCCTGACCGCATTCTCGCTCGAGCTGCGCCAGCGTCGTGAATCGGGGACCGTCACTGATTCCGGGGTAGCCGCAGTTGTGCGTGGTGCCTCCGGTGTCTTCTCCATCGCATGAATAGCTGGGATCGGTGCCATCGAATGGATCGTGCCCAGGCCTGCCATCCAGCGGGCGGCTCTCGTTGGTGGAGTTCTGAAGCAGCATGCCGGTGATCGTCGGCCAGCCGGCGTGGCTTGCCTCGGAGAGCCGCGCTCGGGGGCCGCTGCGCTGCGCGGAGTCGGCGAGCGCCGAGCCACCCAGCGCCATCGACATCGCAAGCGCACCGGCGCAGAGCGCAGTGGGACGCACGCGCAACAGCAGCCCACGGTCGCGGTGGTCACTGTGTCGCATGCCGCTCATCTACCCAAAACATCGGCACAACGCTCCCACAGCTTGATCTTCAGCCCTGCTCCTCAGATGTCGGCCACAGCGGCGCGGTGACGGCACCGGTGGGGTCGGGGCGCCGCGCCCGCGCCAACTACCCTGTGTGCCGGTCTCACTTGTGCTTGGATTTGTGCTTCACGACTTGGGGCTCGCTGAGCGCGACCGTCTCTTCCACGGTCTTGCCACCGGTCACGGAGACGTGCACCCTCGCGGACAGTCGTTGATGCTGGGCTTTCGCGAGCGCGCTCTTGCCCGCGGCGGTCAGGTGAATGTCGATAGTTGCGCCGTGCCCGGCGACCAGCGAGTACGACCCTTTGCCCAGGACCACTGTCTCCTTCTTGGAGGTCGTCTTCTTGCCTTTGCGCTGCTTGACGATGGTCTGCTCTGTAAGTTCGATTGCTCCCGTGCAGTTCGCGTTTGCACAGGCAAGCGACACCGGCGCCGAGCCCGCGGACACGGCGATCTTGGAGCTCGACAGCGTGACGACGGGCACGGGTGGTGGCGGCGGGGCAATCACCGGCGCGGCCGGCACCGTCAGCGTGTTGCTCACCGTGCTGACACTGATCTTGTGAGGTTCGTCTTTTATCTGGAGTTCGTTGGTCGCGGTCACCTCGCAGAGCAGGACAGCGCCTTGATCGGCCGTTTGGGCGACATAGATGTTCGCGGTGGCGCCCGCTATCGGGACCCCATTGCGCAACCACACGTAGGTATACGTAAGCGGTTGGACACCCGTCCAAGACCCTGCCCCACAGGACAGTGGGTGCCCCACCGCGGGCGTCCCGGAGATAAGAGGCGCGACCGTATTGACGGGTTCCTCGCGCACCAGCGCTGCGTCGATCCCCGATGTCGTTTTTTGCTCAATCACCGGCACCGGCGTCGCGGAGGCAAACAACAGCTCTGGGTCCTCGCTCTCTTCAAAAGATTGGCCGTCATAGACCTGCGGGAGGTACAGCACTCCACTTTCTGTCTCCTGCTCAAATACAACGTCAGAAGAGCCGGCTGGCAAGCCGACGAGCGTGTATTCGCCACCGGTGCCGGTGAGCGCCACAGCCTGAAACCCTTCAAGGCTCCCAGGGGCCGCGGCGATGACGGCGATGCCGGCCACCGGCTGATGGGTCGAGGCGTCGGTCACCGTCCCGGAGATCATGCCGCCCAGTTCCATCTGAGCGTTGACTGTTGAGGTAGAAGCTGAGATTTCCGCAGCTTCACTCAACTGCGTTGCTCCACCTGTTTTCCCATTGTAAAACTGGGGAACGTAATTGAGAGGATCCTCAATGCTCGATTTGAATCCAACCTTGTATGTACCAGCCGGGACCATCACCGAGTAATGACCGGTCGATTCTTCCGTGGTGGCAGTTTCAACGGTGCGCCCGGCGCTTGTCGTGCTGTATACGACCACTTCGATATGGCCGATTCCAGGATGTGGCGAAACCGCGCTGGTCACACTGCCCGAGATCGTGATATTTGCCGCCCATGCACCCGAAGCCGTGAGGAGCAGCGCGAGGCATCCCAGCAACGCGGCGAGCGCCAAGCGTCTCCTCCTACTTCCCACTGCACACGCCGGCGCAGCTCGCCACGTCACTCGATCTGATGCGTTGCTGTGCGACATGACAAACAGCTTGCGCATCAGGACCCCCGGCTTCGTTGGAAAGTATGCCTTCGCATTTTCAGACTGCCCGCTCTAGGAAGCCGAGTCTGATCAAGCGCATCCTAACAGGCAGGTCGGCCGCCGAAATGGTGCCCGATGGGCCTCCGTGAAACCCCTCGGGGCGAAGTCAGCCCCGGTGTTGCTCCAGCAGCGCGCTGGCGGCACTGGCGGGATCCAGCCGGCGCTCGACGACCTCATCCAGCAGCCGCTTGAACTCGGCGTCCTCGCGCAGCTCATCCTCCAGGCGGCGGCGCATGCGGGCGGTGGCAATCGCGAGCACCTCGTTGCGCAGGTTGCGCCCGCGGCGTTCCTGCAGGGTGCCTTCGCTGAGGATGTGCGCGCGGTGTTCGTCGAGACGCTCCACCAGCTCGTCGATCCCCTTGCCGTGGGCGGCCTCGGTCTTGACGATCGGCACCCGCCAGCGAGGGTGGGTGGGACTCGATTCGCTGTCGAGGTTGGCGAGCGACAGCACGCCACGGATCTCGCGCACCATCGTGTCCGTCAACGGGTGATCGGCCTTGTTGATGACGATGATGTCGGGGATCTCCATCACACCGGCCTTCAGCGCCTGAATCGAATCGCCCGAGCCGGGCATCAGCACGAGCACGATCGTGTCAGCGTGGTCGATGATGTCGATCTCGGCCTGCCCGACGCCGACGGTCTCGACGAACACGTCCTCGCGCCCGGCCGCGTCGAGCAGGAGCGCCGCCTGCAACGCGGCCTCGGAGAGTCCACCGAGCGCGCCGCGGTTGGCCATCGAGCGGATGAACACACCCTGGTCGAGGAAGTGCTCGGTGAGACGGATACGGTCGCCCAGCAGCGCCCCGTGTGTGAACGGCGAAGAGGGATCGATCGAAAGCACCCCGACGCTGCGACCCGCCTCCCGACGCGCCTTGGTGAGCGCGCCGATCAGCGTCGACTTGCCCACCCCCGGCGGCCCGGTGAAGCCGTACACGGCGGCTTTGCCGGTGTGAGGGTAGACCTCGCGCACCAGCTCCCACCCCTCGGGACGATCGTCCTCCACAAGCGTGATCGCGCGTGCCAGGGCACGACGGTCGCCCTCGAGCAGGCGTTGTGCGAGGGTGGCAGCCACGGGCGAAAGTATCTCGGGTTCGCCGGTCCAGGGTCATCTGCTTCGACGCACACGCTCCGATGCGTTGGGCGTAGAGCCTATTCGCAGGTTCCTAGCGCTTCTTGGACCGCCTTGCCACGTTGCGTCAGCGTCCAGGCATTGGCCTCGCCCTTGGCGTGTCCGTTGCCGTGGTTTTGTATTAGGCCTGCGTGTTGTAGGCGTCGCAACAGGCGCGAGGTTTGGCCATCGTCTGTGATCCCAGCGGTCTCTGCGATATGACGGTTCGATGGATAAGACCCCCGCCTGCCCTCGCCGGCGATCGTTGCGAGCACCAGCGCTGTACGGTACGTGAAGCGGATCTGGAGATCCTTGAAAGGATCTCCAGGACCAGGAGTGATCGTGTTGGGCCTATCGGGCGCCGGACGCTCAAGCTCGCGCCGAGCGGCTGCCGGGCCGAAGTAGGGGTGGACGATCATCGCCATCAACGGGCCAGCGAGCTCGACGAGCGAGGCGTGGGGATCCTCAAGCAGGCGCGCGTGGACGACCGACAATGCTCCACCGACAATGCCCTGCGCCGTCAGCGACGGCAGGGCATCGCCCTGCTTGGATCCACGCCGGCCCTCGTCAACGACTGTCGCCAGCGTGTCCAGCACATGCTTGCGACGCACCGATACCTCGGGCGCCGCCCGGAGCGTCTCAACGACACACAGGCGAGCAAGACCGGGCTCCGCGTCGAAGCATTCCAGTAGCGCAAGCAGACCGGCGCGTATACGTGCCCTCCACCTGCGCTCACCTTCGTACGTCGGCAGTACGCGCTCGCAGATCCGCCGCAACGCCTCATCCAGCGCGGCGAGCACGCACGCGTCGTGGTCGGTGAAAACCTCATAGAACGTACGACGCGACACGCCCGCACGCTTACACATCGAACCGATACCAGCGCCCTGAAGACCCTGCTCTCTTACCAGTTCGAGAAACGCCCGCAACAACCGACGGCGCTGCATCTCGATCACATGAGCACCCTGACGACCCGAGCCGTTCGCCGCGTCCGCGCCACCACGAATCGTCTCGATCTGCGAGAGACCGTTGCCTATAGGGGTCAGCGCGTTTGGCACCCTCCCCCGAGACGGTGCCCTTCCCTTGGTAGGCATTTCATTTCTTCTTCCTGTGCTTACTGGTCTTCTTCGCCTTCTTCGCCCTGTGCTTCGCACACCCTGTTGCTGTGACCGGCGTGGACTGTTTGAGGCTGACACCGTTGGCGCCGACGAAGATCGTGGGCATCGTGAGTTTGATGGCGCAGAGGTTCCCGTTCGCTGCCAATGCAGAATCGGGTCCCTGGGGTAGCTTCAGTTCGAAAACCCCGATCGGAACATCGGGGATCGTGCGAAACGTGCTGCTGGTGATCCCCGCCGGACTGATGAACGTTTCCCCGTGCAAATACACCGTCACGCCCTGACCCGTCAGCGCGACGATCAGTTCGGGGAACTTCTGTCCACCATGCGACACGAAATACGCAGGCCCTTCCAAATGAACCGGGAGCACCGGAGTGGTAGCCGTAGCTGAGCCGATCCTCGAGTCCGGGGGACACGACGCCGGGTTCGCCGCGAACGTCGCCGCGGGACACGCCTTCTGCAATGTCGTCAACCGCGACGGCAACTGCTTCGGGAGATCGACCTTGACCTTCCCAATGTTCGCCTGAGTCCCAAACGGTGCTTTGGGATAGGTCAGCTTCACGCTCAAGCTCGCCCCGTTAGCCCTAGACGTCTTCCCGTTCGTTGAGACGCTGAAGATCGGTTTGAAGTTCAACACCGCACAGTTGGTCACCTGGAACGGAACATGCAACGTCGAGACCGAACCCTGACTGCTGGTGAGCGATCCCCCGATTTCCTGAGGGCTGCAGTTGGTTGGATTGAACGTGAATTCAGGCCTGTTGATAGACACGTTCACATGCTTGATCTGCAACGGGATACCGTCGATGATCTGCGGGATCGCATACGGGCCCGTACTGTTGCTCGTGATCGTGATCGCAGCATTTTCAGGATTGACTTCGATCTTCGCCCTAACGATCACCTCACCCAGGTCAAACGGGCCGGCCTTCGCAGGATTCACGATCGACAACCCATACGGAGCACCGTCATACGGCCCGGTGATGTAAACCTTGCCACCCTTGACCGTATACGGATTGCCTCCCAAACCGACACTGACGGTCGTTTCCCCGATCAAGCTTTCAGGACCACACGTCCCGGCATTCGCTTGCGCTTCTTCGCACAACTTCGTTTTCGATAGCTCACCAAGCAACCCCGACGGCATCTTCAACTGGATCGCATCCAAATTCTGATTCCCATCTTCACGCGACATCGTCATCGTGAAAGGCGTAAACGCACCAGCCTGAATATTCAAACTGCCCGTCGTCAATTCCGGCTTGAACGGCAACGGATCAGAACACGACGTATGGTTCGGACCGCTGTCGATCACGAATTCAGATGAGGAGTCCACTGGAGGATTCCCAGACCACGGTTCGATCGACGCCGTAGTCGTATACCCGCCACACAGTGCCGGGGTACCCAACGGCGCCCTAGACCCACCAAAGAAATGCAACTTCAATTCTTCAAACGGTAGTTGCGGGGTGTTCTTGAACGTCGAGACCAGTTCGCCCGTGACGGGGTCCGGTTTGACTTCGCCAGCCAACTTGACGCGCACACCAGAGACAGGATCGTATACAGCGATGTACAGCGCAACAAGGCTCCCGAACGGATTCGCGTCCTGCTGGGCCAGATAGGCCGCACCGACCAACGGGTTTGGCAGCAGCGGCGTACGGATTTCAACGGTACCCACCTTCGAGGATTCGGCACATGTTTGCACGCCTGGGCTTTCAAGCCCGATTTCACCGAGACTACAAGACGTCAGTCCGTCCGCGCCGGCAGGGTTCAACGCTACGCCCGCCGGCAACGTCACCAACGTGTTACGAACGGTGGACTCCGCCAGGCCCGTTGGATTCAAGCTCGCTTCCTGGGGAACATGCACCCCCACCGTCAATCCCGTGGGCGTGCTGGCTTCCTGTCCGTCTGGCGCGACACTGATCGACGGTTCGAAGTTCAGCCGGTTACAGCCATCCAGTCCCACCGGCCCACCTTCAGCGTTCTGGAACGTGTATTCCTTCGGCGAGGTGAACTGTCCGATTTCAGACCACGAGTCCGATTCGATCGTCGTGTGCAACGGACCGGTACACGACGTCGGCATAATCAGCAATGGCTGCGGCTTTTCAGCCACCGGACACGAGGGTTCGGGACCGGGATGCAACGGTTCTCCTTCCCCAACTATGCGGTTGGCCGTATTCTGCATGCACACAATATTGCGCGAGTTGTCGTGGCGCGCATCGCCGGGCACACCCCAAAACGTCACGATGTTGCCGATGAAGCCAGTGCCCTCCGTGATATTCGGGACCGTGACGACGACACCATAATCGCTGCCCGTGCGTACCGAGGTATCGAGAATCACCGGACCGACTGGCGTGATGAACCCGAACCTCGCCGGCTCACCCACCGCCGGCTCAAGACTATACAGCGGTTCGGAGATCGCATATGAAACGCGCGCGGCTTTATCGAATCCGGTAACGATCGGCGTCGAGACGCCCATAACCGTGTTGTTGGGGCACCGTTCACCACCCCTGGATGACAGTATGAATCGATTTAGACTGCACTTCGGCATCGGGGTGGGATTGCCTATCAATCCCGGTGGCAGGTTGAAACGAAGATCCTTGGTCATCGCAATCGGCTGTATTTCCGGTATGAGTTCGCCATTATAGTTCGGTTCAACCGGTACCGCTTGACTGTTCAAGATAAGTGTCGTCGTCAATTGGAATGGGTGCGAGCCCGCCTGCGTGTCCACTCCACCGCCTTCTTCTTCAGGGGTGAGTTCATAGGCCTGCGCGCCATACTTGCCCGGCGATTCAATCGCCAGGGCTTCACGGCGTGAGACTCCAGCTGCACCGCCGCCGGATACGCTCACTTCGTTCAGCCCAGTGCCGGCGCCAGGTGCCACCTTTGCGGTGATCGCCAGGATCATCTGTTCGTAAGCACGCACCGGCACACCGTACAAGCATGTGATCTTCTGCCCAGCGATGGTGCATGGTGGCGCCACATAAGGCTGTTGAAACAATTGGCGGGGTCCAGGTTTCGCCGTTTGCCGGCCAAATTCGGTGCCTCCGCCTTCCACGAATGCGACCGTTGGCGTAACACCCGCCGGCAGCGTATCTTCCACCGTGACGAAATTCTTATGTTCTTTGAAGAGGAGGACTTCCGCGAAATTCTCATCCAATGTACCGCTGGTAGATTCATCCCCAACGTTCGCCGCGATAATCTCGATCCTCGCTTCCGTGCCGGTCTTGCTCGCCGGAGCCGAGACACTCGTCAAATGCCACCAAGGCTGCGCCGCCGAGGCCTCACCACCCCCACCCAGCACCAAGACCACGATCACAACGAGCGTAAGCAGCGCACCTTTCTTGACGGAGTCCACGATGATCACCTGTTGCCCTTCTTCGTCGCTTTGGTCTTGCGAGGCTGCTTGGCTCCATAGCGCTTCTCCGCCTGCCGCTCGCATATCGCTCGCTTCTTCTTGCGCTTCTCCTTACCGCACACTTTCAACGCTTGGACGAGCTTCTGTGCACGCGTCAGCGCCTTCGGCGTTACACCACCCCCAGTCGACGGCGTGATATTTCCCACACCTTTGAACGTCGCACTGGGTGTGGCTCCAAAGATCGTCGGTTGCGACGAAGGCGCCGCCTTACACGAATCGCCACTCGTGCATTCAGGCGGCGAGACAGGTTCCGCTTGGCACGGCTCGGCCGACGTGCAGACATGCGCGTCGTACATGTCATAGGCATTGTCATAGTCTTCTGAGGTGAGTTTGTTAGACGCAACGAAGAAGACATCATCGCCGCTTTCGCTGGCGTCCATGAATGTCGATTCCTCCGAGGATTGCCCCGATGAGATAAGGCCCACGCACCCTTGCGAGACTTCGCTGAAAGTAGCGTCTTCGCGCGTGCAACTGCCTATGCTGGACGGCTCATACTCATAAACGTCCTCCAGACCATTGGTGTCCTGCGGCACCAACGCATCTGGACTATTGAAGAACAATCGTCCGCTATCCATCACGTAGCGAGGTTGGTAGGAGGCCACGTTGTACTCGTTGTTCCAGCCAACCAAACTGCCTGCCAGCCAATGGTCGGTGCCTACCCCATTCAATTCGGTCCACATACCGAGACGATCCACCAACAGAGGTTCGCGTTCTTCACCTCCACCCTGGTCGAACACACCGACAGGTCGTGCACCCGTAGGGTTACACGAGGCGCATACCAGGTGGTTGGAGTCCGCGTCGTATAGGAAGACCTCCTCGTCACGCTGGCCACTGACCGCGTCGCGGTTGTCATAGCCTGTGAGTGGACTGTTGGACATGAACGCTACATAACGCCCATTCGGAGACACCTCAGAGCTGACCAGCCATGGCTGCACCTTGGGATTCTCTCCTACCTCGCCTTCGTTGGTTCCTCCCCACGTGTGTTCGTCTTCCTTGGAAAGCGTCGCGATATACGTCGTGGTCCATCCGTTGGAGCCGTCGTGCAGTAGATAGAGGTTGTCCCCGCCTTTGACGGCACCTTTTGCAAGCACGCCCGTCGCTACGAAATAGATATATGAGCCGTCCTGGCTGGAGCCCATGATTGCGTTCTGCACCCCGGCGCTGTGTTCGCCGCTGCCACGGTTGGCTGTCAGGTCGGTCTGCACACCGGTTTCGGTATCAAAGACATATAGGTCACCATTTACGCCCCGTTCGGTTTCCACGTAGAAAATCTTCGACCCGTCGCTGCTCATCGTTTCAAAGCGCGCAAACGGTCCTCCGACCTTCACAGTTCGTTTGGCGACCATGTTGCGGGCATACAGAGCCACCTCGGCGCCCGGGCGCAGGTCCCCGTACTTCCACACGACCCAGCGGCCGTCACTCGAGATCGCGTGAGCTGTCATTTCACCTCCGCCTGCACCAAGGTCGATACCGCCGACTGTGGCTCCGGGCCTCGTCGATTCATCCGGGAGAATGTTCACCAATTGCAGCTGCTTGTCGTGCCACTCATACAAATTAAGCGGGTTGAGGTCGCCCTTATTCATTTCGTTCACCGCTTCTGGCGTGAGTGCCAACCTGGTGCCAAACACTACATAGCTGAGATCTGGAGTGGCAGTAAAGTACTGCATTTCTTCATCGCCAAATTTCAAGCCGCTTGGCACGTCGGCTTGGCTCTCCAGCGGCTGGAACTCCCCGTTCGAATTATCGCGCAAATACAATGTCCGTTCTGTAGCTTCTGGGGACTGAGGCGTCGGCGAAGAGCCTGGTTCCAGAAGACCGATCGATAGATTCGACGAGAAGAGATGCCATCTTTCGTTGGCTTCAAACAGAGCTGCCGCCGATTCGCCTTCCGGCGGTAGGCCGCCGGAAGCGGAGACGTCGTGCGTACTCCAACCGTCCGCCGTACGGGTCGAGAGAACCTGAGAGAAGAAGATGTGCCCAGTCGCACCTTCCCCGAGTGGTTCGCTTACAGTGTAAGCTATTCCGTTCCCGTCGCTGGCCGCCTGCGTGAGCGAGTAAGAAAAGACTCCGTAGATCGGCCCGATATTGGCTGCTTTTTTGTTCGGTGGAGAGACCAGCTGCCACGCGCGCCCGTCAGGCAACGTGAGCTCGTCGCTGGCAAGCTGAGTCGTGAAAGTGTGCTCGACTTCGATGGTGCCAACTTCGCTGGTCGTCACAAGTCGGTAGTAATAGGTCGTGTGGGGCTGCAGTTCCTGGATGTGGTAGTTGATCGCGACGAAGCCCATGCCTTCGCCGACCTTGCCGCTGAACGAGTATCCGTATGATGTGCTCGTACCGTATTCCACGCGATAGCTGGTGTTCGCGCCCTGCGGATCGATCCCCGCGCTCAACGTCGCGCTCGTACTCGCTACGTTGGTCGCCCACGGACCTTCTATCAACGCCGCGGGAATCTCTTCAAAGCTCTGACCGGGACCGCTCGACGTCCGTTTCAGCGAGTCGACGGCCACCAGGCGCCAGTGATAGGTCACACCCGGCGTGAGGGTTTTTTGCGGGAGATGTATTTCCACGTGTTCATCGTTGAAGCCCGATTCTTTGAGCGACAGCGTTTCAGTGCTTGTGGCGCTCGCAAACCCAGCTTTATCGAAGCTCTTTTCATCGACATATTCGACGCGATATGTCGTCGGATTGCCCTCGGGATTGATAGTCGCTTCAAAGTTCGCGGCGCCTCGCAATTCCGGCGTCGCCCTTTCGGTCCCCGACTCGATCGACGGACCGGGTGCCGGGATGGGAAACGCCCATACGCCAAGGTGCCCATATTCTTCAGCGTAGCTATATTCTCCAGCTTTGCCTTCCACGTCACTGCCGTACGCATACAATTCGTCGTTGGCGTCATTGAACGCCAAGGTCGGATTTACTACCCCGGCCCAGTAAATAGCCGTCAGGCGGCTTTGGCGTAGGTGACGTGTTTCTCGTTGAAGTAGTTGGTGACTATGTCGGGGCGGCGTTGGGTTGAGCGTAGGTAGGAGCGGGTGTCGTCTATCAGCTCGTTCTGGGTGTGGGGTCGGCGGCGGCCGAGGGCGTTGGTCTTGACGTCCTGGTTGAGCAACTCGGTCGGGTTGAGCTCTGGTGCGTAGCCGGGCAGGAACTGAAGCTCGATCTGATCAGCGTGGGCTTCTACCCAGCGTTTCACCTTTTTGGCGCGGTGCACTGGGTGCCCGTCGAGGATCAGGATGATCTTCTGCCCCTTGCTCTGGCGGATCAGACGGTTTAGGAAGTCGATGAACACGCCGGCTACGAATTTCTCCTTGAAGACCCGGAAGGACAGGTGCCCCTTGTTGGAGATCACGGAGATCACGTTCGCGCCGAAGCGCTGGCCCGTGCCCTCGATCACCGGGGTCTTCCCGACCGGGCTCCACGAGCGCCCGGCTGTGTGGTCGGAGCGCAAACCCATCTCATCCGCCCACAAAATCAGCGCCTTTTCGCGATGGGCACGCTCTTTGATCGCGGGGTAGCGCTCCTCCAGCCACCGCTTGACGATCTCGGGGTTCTGCTCAAACGCGCGTCTGGCGGGCTTCTGCGGGCTGAACCCCCACGCCCGCAGGTACCGGCCCGCGGTCTTCTCCGCGACCCGGATCCCATACCGCCGGTCGATCAACTCGCACACCAGCGCCCTCGTCCACAGAAACCCCGGCAGCTTGAGCTGGTCAGGGTTCTTCTCCCGGATCGCTTTCGCGATCTGCGCCTGCTGAGACGGTGTGAGCGCCGTCTTCTCGCCAGGCCGCCGGCCACGCTTACCAGCCGCGAGCGCCTGATCCCCGCCAAGGCGCTGAGCGCGAGTCCACTCACTCACCGACTGACGTGAGACATCGAGCAACCCCGCGACCTCGGTCTGGGAGCGACCCTCGCCGACCAACGCCACGGCACGGCGACGAAGCTCCTCCTGAGCCTCTTGCCCCAACCGCCTCGCATCCCGAGTCCTCACACACCAAAACCTACCAGGACCGTCGGACGTTTACTGACCCGGAGTAGTATGTATACGAGCGTATTACCGCCAAACCTCTCAAGCTCTTCGCCGCTCGGACCGTACTCCAGGAAATCGCACTTGCACGGTTCAGACCCATTAGCTCGATTCTCAGAGATAAAAACGTCCCCCGACCCATCTAGGGCGATCGATTCGACTGCTTCTCCTCCCGCTTCGTCAAGCCTTATCGGCATTTCCATGCCGCCCTGTTCGAACTCTCGCACACCCGGCACACCTTCATCCTTGACGTAAACGTCACCCGCCGAGCTCGCGGCAAGCGCGGTTACCTTGCCTTCGCTTGAAAGCGCAGACAGAGAAATGTTTTCCTTCCAGGCACCCGACGGTTCGAAGACCTGTACGCGCGCCTTATCGCCCACGTACACATCACCATCCTCGCCCACCGCAATGTAGGCCTTCTCGTAAGCCCAACTGAATTCGCCGTCACCGGTCCCTTCGGTTCCAGCCTCACATTCTTTTTCTTCGCCGGCAACGCACACGTCCGTGCCGTTTTTGTTCACGTGCCCCCCGAACATCGACAAGAATTCCCCAGATGGACCGAACTTCTGCACACGACGATTGCAGAAATCGACTACGTACACGTCGTTATATGAGGCGCTCAACGGATCGCTATCGACCGCGACGCCCTGCGGACCGCATGATTCGCGGAACTCCCCCGCACCCTGACCGCCCTTGCCTGCCTGACAGGATGTCGTGCACGTCTGTAGTTCTTCGACGCCGTTAGCCACGCCCCAACCCCATGCGAAAAGGAAATTACCCGACGCGTCAAACTTGGAGACCCGCTGATCCTCAGACTCGCCGACGTACGTCTCACCGCGCGCGTCGACCGCCATACCCGCAGGAGCCTTTAGCCCCCCGGCTTCGGATCCCACGGGCCCGAACTGGAAGGTCCCCCCAGCGGCCCAGGCCGGACCCGTACTGGCGACCAACACACAAACCAGCGCACACACAGAAACCAAGACGCCCGACACAAGCCCGCGAGTACCCATCACACCCATCCCCTCCTCGAGAAAACATCAAAACGACCACCCGAGGAGCCCGGGCAGCAGAAGACCGCCGCGGGCGCCAAGCCCGCGGCGGTAGAAGAACAAGCGGCTGAACGGACGCCTATTACGCGCGTGTAACTTGCGCGCGTGTAACCAAGTCGAGCCGTTCGCTCGGCAAGCCGCGGGCTTTTGCCGCGGCGGTGGGTCCTAGCGCCTAGACGGCGACCGGCCCAGAGAGAGAGAGAGAGAGAGAGAAGACGCGTCAGCGACGCTGACGCGTCCTATAAAGGACCCATCAACACGACACGGACTCTCGAGCACGTTATCCCTAGATGAAACCACGCGAAATACAACTCCCTCTCAGAAACGACCCGGTCCCTCTCCCAAGGTCCCCGTCAATACTGTTGGTGTCGACCACAGGGCCAACCCAAACCCGACCTTATGTTTACCCGGCACCCCTTATGGGCCGTCGAGTCAATGGTGGGTTATACACGACCGTAGGACTCATGTCAACCCCCTCGGACCGAGAGACCTCCCCACGAGCCCGCGTATTGCAGCTCGACCTTCATAGGATGCGCTCGTGAGACGGCTCCAGAAAGCGCGACGCACCCTGAGATGGATGCGCGCCAACAACATGCTCAACCGCCACTACGCGATCCTCGGAGCGCGCTGGGCGTGGCTAAAGCTGCGCCACGGCAGACGTCTGCAGACCGAAGGTCCGTGCTTCATCTGCCCGGGAGTGGAGCTCGAGATCGGTCGCGGCGCGACGCTGCGCATCGGGCGCTGGTCGTGGATCGGTCACCGCTCGAAGATCAGGGTGCACGAGGGTGAAGTGTCGATCGGCGCAAAGACGGTGATGGGCCAGGAGTGCACGATCTCCGCTTACCAGCACGTGTCGATCGGCAGGGAGTGCATCATCGCCGACAGGGTGATGCTGATCGACTTCGATCACGGCGTTGTGGAAGTCGAGCGCCCGATCCGCCTGCAGGGCATCTATAAGCGCGACGTGCGCGTCGGCAGCAATGTTTGGATGGGTTATGGGTCGTGCGTACTGAGAGGCGTGAGCGTTGGGCACAACAGCATCGTGGGCACGAATGCTGTGGTCACAAAGGACGTGCCCGAGAACGCGGTCGTAGGCGGCGTGCCGGCGCGGGTGCTGCGCATGCGCGAGGTGCCGGAGCGGCTGCGCTGGGAGTAGAGCTAGTGCAGTCCCTTCGCCGAGTCGAGCCATTCGCGCTGGCGCAACGTGCCACCGGCCTCAGCACCTCTGAAGACGCGCGCAACGAACACCGCTTCGACGATCCCTGGCTGGGGCGAAGTCGCCGCATAGGCGGCCGCCGCAACCAAAGTGGCCGGACACAAGCGAAGCGTTACACCTCTGCTCAGTCCACCGACCCGGCCGACACCACCCACTCGCAGGGCTGACCGGTCGCAGCAGCGATCAGATCGAAATCGCCGTCGTAGTGCAGAACCGTCAGGCCATCTACCTCCGCGGCGGCGGCAACGAGCAGATCCGGCAGCTTGCGACCACGTTGGTGCTTGGCCGCGAGTAGGCGCTGTACCTGCTTGGCGCGACGTACGTGCTCGGCGGTCGTATCGAGCGGCGCGAATGCCTCAAGGGCATCGGCGAGACGATCCCACTCAGCTGCGTTACGTGCTGAGAATCCGATCTCCAGGTCACTGATGGCGACACGAGCCAATTGCCCGAGCTGTACACACGGCTCAATCGCCTCGCGAACCGTGGGCTCGCGCAACCGTGTGAGGACGCTCGTATCGAGAAGATGCGTCAGCGCCATGCCTGCTCGCGCGGCGCAAGCTCGGCTTCGGCAAGCGCGTCCAGACGCTCTTTGACGATCGCACCGCGGTCCTCACCGACGATCCTCAGAGCACGGTTGACCGTCTCCTTGATTGTGTCCACTCCAAGTTGAGCGCGTGCGTTCGCGAGCGCTCGCTCATCGATATCGACCAAATGCTTTGCCACACGATCAGTATATACCATCTAGATTAGATATATACCAACTACCGCGAGCTTGCCTGACGGGGTGAGTCCGAGGCATCATCCGCCGTTGATTGCTTCTTGGACCGCCTTGCCACGTTGCGTCAGCGTCCAGGCGTTGGCCTCGCCCTTGGCGTGGCCTTCGCCGTGGTTCTCGATCAGCCCTGCTCCTTGGAGGCGTCGCAGCAGACGCGAGGTTTGGCCGTCGTCGGCGATACCAGCGTTGATGGCGATGTGACGGTTGGAGGGATGCGCTCCGCGCTGGTCCTCTGCGGCGATCGTGGCCAGGACGAGTGCCGTGCGGTAGGTGAAGCGGATCGGGAGATCCTTGAAGGGATCATCCAGACCACGAGCGGTGACGCTCGGTCTGCTGGGCGCCGGACGCTCATGCTCGCGCCGAGCGGCTGCCGGGCCGAGGTAGGGGTGGACGATCATCGCCATCAGCGGGCCAGCGAGCTCGACGAGCTGCGCGTGCGTTTCCTCAAGCAGGCGCGCGTGGATGACCGACAATGCTCCACCGACAACACCCTGCGCCGTCAACGGCGGCAGAGCATCGTCCTGCTTGGATTCACCCCGACCCCCGTCAATAACTGTCGCGAGCGTGTCCAGCACATGCTTGCGACGCACCGATACCTCGGGCGCCGCCCGGAGCGTCTCCACAACGCACAGGCGAGCAAGACCGGGCTCCGCGTCGAAGCATTCCAGTAGCGCAATCAGAGCCGCGCGTATACGTGCCCTCCACCTGCGCTCACCTTCGTACGTCGGCAGTACGCGCTCGCAGATCCGCCGCAACGCCTCATCCAGCGCGGCGAGCACGCACGCGTCGTGGTCGGTGAAAACCTCATAGAACGTACGACGCGACACGCCCGCACGCTTACACATCGAACCGATACCAGCGCCCTGAAGACCCTGCTCTCTTACCAGTTCGAGAAACGCCCGCAACAACCGACGGCGCTGCATCTCGATCACATGAGCACCCTGACGACCCGAGCCGTTCGCCGCGTCCGCGCCACCACGAATCGTCTCGATCTGCGAGAGACCGTTGCCTATAGGGGTCAGCGCGTTTGGCACCCTCCCCCGAGACGGTGCCCTTCCCTTGGTAGGCATTTCATTTCTTCTTCCTGTGCTTACTGGTCTTCTTCGCCTTCTTCGCCCTGTGCTTCGCACACCCTGTTGCTGTGACCGGCGTGGACTGTTTGAGGCTGACACCGTTGGCGCCGACGAAGATCGTGGGCATCGTGAGTTTGATGGCGCAGAGGTTCCCGTTCGCTGCCAATGCAGAATCGGGTCCCTGGGGTAGCTTCAGTTCGAAAACCCCGATCGGAACATCGGGGATCGTGCGAAACGTGCTGCTGGTGATCCCCGCCGGACTGATGAACGTTTCCCCGTGCAAATACACCGTCACGCCCTGACCCGTCAGCGCGACGATCAGTTCGGGAAACTTCTGTCCACCATGCGACACGAAATACGCAGGCCCTTCCAAGTGAACCGGGAGCACCGGAGTAGTAGCCGTCGCGCTACCGATCCTTGAATCGGGCGGACACGACGCCGGGTTCGCCGCGAACGTCGCCGCGGGACACGCCTTCTGCAATGTCGTCAACCGCGACGGCAACTGCTTCGGGAGATCAACCTTGACCTTCCCAATGTTCGCTTGAGTCCCGAACGGTGCTTTGGGATAGGTCAACTTCACGCTCAAGCTCGCCCCGTTAGCCCTAGACGTTTTCCCGCGGGTTGAGACACTGAAGATCGGTTTGAAGTTCAACACCGCACAGTTGGTCACCTGGAACGGAACATGCAACGTCGAGACCGAACCCTGACTGCTGGTGAGCGATCCCCCGATTTCCTGAGGGCTGCAGTTAGTTGGGTTGAACGTGAATTCAGGCCTGTTGATAGACACGTTCACATGCTTGATCTGCAACGGGATACCGTCGATGATCTGCGGGATCGCATACGGGCCCGTACTGTTGCTCGTGATCGTGATCGCAGCATTTTCAGGATTGACTTCGATCTTCGCCCTAACGATCACCTCACCCAGATCAAACGGGCCGGCCTTCGCGGGATTCACGATCGACAACCCATACGGAGCACCGTCATACGGTCCCGTTATGTAAACCTTGCCACCCTTGACCGTATACGGGTTACCTCCCAAACCGACACTGACGGTCGTTTCCCCGATCAAGCTTTCAGGACCACACGTCCCGGCATTCGCTTGCGCTTCTTCGCACAACCTGGTTTTCGATAGCTCGCCTAGCAACCCCGAAGGCATCTTCAACTGGATCGCATCCAAATTCTGATTCCCGTCTTCACGCGACATCGTCATCGTGAAAGGCGTAAACGCACCCGCCTGAATATTCAGGCTGCCAGTCGTCAATTCCGGCTTGAACGGCAGCGGATTACTGCACGGTGTGTGGTTTGGACCGCTGTTGATCACGAATTCAGAGGAGGAGCCCACTGGAGGGTTCCCAGACCACGGTTCGATCGACGCCGTGGTCGTATACCCGCCACACAGTGCTGGGGTACCCAACGGCGCTCTAGACCCACCAAAGAAATGCAGGCTCAAATCTTCAAACGGCAGCTGCGGCGTATTGTCGAAAGTCGAGACCAGCTGGCCCGTCGCAGGATCTGGCGTGACCTGACCCGCGAGCTTTACCCGAACCCCAGACACCGGATCGTATACGACGATATACAAGGCAACCAGACTCCCAAACGGATTCGCGTCCTGTTGGGCCAAATAGGCGGCACCGACGAGCGGGTTCGGCAACAGAGGTGTCTTGATTTCAACGGTCCCGACCTTGGAAGATTCAGGGCATTCCTGTTCAGCCGCGCTTTCCAAACCGACCTCACCCAAACTGCACGACGACAAACCGTCGGCACCGGCCGGATTCAAACCAACGCCCGCAGGCAGCGTGACCGTCGTATCCTTTACCGTCGACTCTGCCAGACCCGTCGGATTCAAACTAGCGTCCTGGGGCACATGCACACCGACAGTCAATCCCGTAGGCGTACTTGCTTGACCGCCATCGGGAGCGGCCACGATCGACGGTTCGAAATCCAGACGATTACAACCATCCAAGCCATACAGTTCACCTGCGCTGTTCGCGAATTCGTATTCCTTCGGAGCGGTGAACTGCCCCGGTTGCGCCCATGTATCGGCTTCTACACTAGTACGCAGTGGACCGGTGCAGGAAGTCGGGAGATCGAGAAGCGGTTGCGATTTTTCCTGTTCTGAGCATCGAAGTTCCCATTCTGGATAATGGAACCTATCGAGACAACCCTGTCCTTTAGCGCTCCCTCGTGTTGTGTCATGTCTTGGATCGCTCGGAACACCCCAAAATGTCACCTGGTTGCCGATGAACTCCGCCAGCTGAGTAATATTCGGAACGGTCACCACGACACCATAGTCACCACCTGTGCGCACCGAAGTATCCAAGATCACTATTCCACCCACTACCTCGAATCCAAACCGCGCGGGCTCACCGACCGATGGTACGAGACTGTACAATGAAGACGTCTGTACAAACGGCACAAGCCTTCCCACTTCAGGGCTCGCGACGATCGGTGTCGCGACGCCCACAACCGTATCATTTGGACATTCGTCTTGAAGAAAGACATTCATGGGACACTTCGGCAACGGCGTCGGATTACCAACCAGTCCCGCGGGAAGATTGAATCTCAAATCCTTTGTAAAGGTCAACGGTTGCGCTTCCAAAATCGATTCTTCCGTCAGATTGGACCTAACCGGGAGCATCTCCGTGTTCAATGCGAGCGTGGTCGTCAACTGGAACGGATGGGACCCCGCTTGCGTGTCCAGCCGGCCGCCTTCTTCTTCAGGCGTCATTTCATAATTTTCGGCCCCATACGACGGCGCAGAATCATCCAACGCAAGAGGACGCCGCGACTGCATCGTCGCGGCCCCACCGCCTGAGACACTCACGTCATTTACACCATGACCAGCACCAGACGCCACCTTTGCGCTTATTCCTATTATCAAACTTTCATAAGCCAGCAGCGGCAAACCCGCATACATGCATGTTACTACCTGCCCGGCAAATGAGCATTTGATCACAGATTCAACTGCCTTACCGATTTCGGTGAAGGTCGTGCCCCTGCCGTAGACCGCTGTCGGCGTCACGCCGGCAGGCAATGTATCGACGATCGTCACCGGATATTCGATCGAGTTGACCATCGCGTCACCTAGATCGCTCGCATCGACAAAGATCCTGCCTTCGCCACCGGGCGAGCTAGCGGATGCCGAGATTGTGTCCAGATGCCACCACGGCATCGCGGCCTCGGCCCGAGAACTCCCCACCAAAACCACACAGATGACCGTAACCAAGCATGCCAGCATTCTTGCTTTGATCAACCACGCCATCATCGCCCGCCCTTCCTGATCGTCTTGCCGTCGTTGGACTTCCTGATCTTCTGCTTACGCTTCTTCTTGGCATGTTTTTTGGAGTGCTTTTTAGACTTGGTCTCTCGCCTGAGCTTGACGGCATTTTTTGTTCCTTGGATCACGTTGCCCGCACCTGAGAATGTGGCGCTTGGGGGAGGACCGAAGGTTTCCGGCTGCGGCGAAGCGGCCGGCTTACATGAATCGCCTGAGGTACACGGCGGCGGGGACACGGCCGTAACCGTGCACGGCGCCGATTCCGAGCATACATGTGCATCGTACACGTCATATGAAGTATCGTAATCCGAAGGAGTCAAACGACTAAACGTGACGAAGAAAGCATCGTCACCGTTTTCGCTTGCGTCGAGGAAAGCCGATTCCGCGCTAGAGGTCCCGGACGAGATCAGACCCACACAACCACCAGAACGTTCGTTAAATGTGAGACTCGCGGTCGTACACCCCCCCACCCCGGCCGGCTCATACTCATAGGCGTCCTCAAGCCCGTTCGTATCCTGCGGAACAAGCGCATCCGAGCTATCAAAGAACAACCGACCGCTATCAGACAAATAACGCGACTGGCGGTAAATGCTACTCCAAGCACGAATGTTCCCAGCCAACCAATGCGCAGGCGTGATTTTTCCCGATGGCCCTTCAAATTTCTCTCCCCAAGAGCCATTGTTGTCAACCAAGGATGATGCTTTGGAAAGTATACCTACGGGACGAGCGCCCGTAGGATTGCACGAAGCACACACAAGACGATTTGTAACAGCGTCATATATGTACACCTCCTCGTCCGGCTGACCACTTACCGCGTCGGTATTGTCATAACCGGTCAAAGGACGCTCCGACATAAACGCCAGATAACGTCCGTCAGGCGATACGCGCGAATTGATCGATTGCAGAGACGTTCCACCCCCATCGCCTTCGGAACTGGCGTCCCAACTTTTTTTATCTTCGCCTGACAACGTCGCGACGTATCTCGTGGACCAAACGCCATTTTCATCATGTGACGAATACAAGTTATATTCGCCGCTCACTGCACCCCGGGCCAAGACGCCCTCAGCCACAAAATAGACATACGTGCCGTCTTCGCTCACATCCGACACCGCTTCCTGCACGTCCGCATTCGCTTCTCCAGGATTATGGTCGGCCGTCAAGTCGCTCTGCACATTTGTTTCCATGTCGAACTCGTACAATTCGCCGTTTTCCAAGAAGAAGATTCGCGAACCGTCGCTGCTCATCATCTGATATAGGGCGGCCGGACCACCTATACGAACAGTCTTTTCTTCGACCATATCGCGCACATAGAGCCCCCGATATCCGCCAAACCTCGATTCTTCACCGTACGCGCTTCCCCACGTCCACGCTATCCTCCGACCGTCGTTCGAGACATCACGCGCTGGCTCGACAGTACCATCGGGTCGATGGCCTGCGAGGACCGCATTTGTGAGTCCAATAGCAATGGGTCCGCTTGATTTACCGTTCGGCAAGATGTTCACAAGCTGAAGATGTCCCGCGCCCCACTCGTACAGATTTTCCGCTTCATTAGAGGCCGTCGAGGCGACGGCCCCAGGGGTCAATGCAAGCCGTGAGCCGATAATCAAATGATTCATATCTGGGGTGCCGTCCCAGAACTTTATATAGTCTTCCGTTGCGTGTTCGCCAGTGATTTTTATGCCAGAAGGGACATCCCCGGGAGTCAAGACGGGGACAAGATCTCCATTCGCGTTATTACGCAAATAGATCGTCCCTTCCAGAGCTTCAGAGGAGAACGACGTCCAAGCACCGGGGAGTGCAACTGCCTGCGATAGGTTGGATGAGAAAGGCCCGACATACTGTGAATCCAAAAGCAGCGGCCCCACCGATTCACCCCTTGGGGGAGTGCTCTGTGGAAGCGTGACATTCTGCGAGCGCCAACCGTCCTGATCCCGCGAGGAAAGAACCTGTGAGTCGCCATTACCGGCACCTACCGTATCTTCCCCCATTGGTGGCCCCAGCACGGTGTATGTGATCGCGCTCCCATCACTCGCGGCAGCAGTGCCATTTTCGGCCGATCCAATCAACCCACCTTTTTTATCGGGTGGCGAAACCAATTCCCACACACGCCTGTCGAGCAATGTGAGTTCACTTCCGGCGGCCGACTGTGTCGTGAATGTGTGATCAGGACCTTGGACCATTCCCACTTCGCTCGTCGTAACAATCCGATAGTGGTAGGTCGTTCCAGGTTGTAGCTCCTGACGGTGACTACTGATCAGTACGTAGCCCATGCCTTCACCCACGCTTCCGGACAATACCTGTCCATAAGAGGTGCTCGTGCCATATTCCATGCGATATTCAGTGTTCGCGCCCAACGGGTTGACCTGCGCTTCGAGCGTCGCACTCGTCGCCGCTACATTTGTCACCCAGGGACCTTCAATCAAGGCCGGCGGTGTCGGCTCTAGTGCCTGATCGGGGCCAATCGTCATATGTCCCGACGAGTCATGCGCGACAATCCGGTAATGATATGTGGCGCCGGGCACCAATCCCGTCAAGCTGGCGCTCGCTGGATGATCTTCAAAAAGACCAGAAGCGATTGAAATGCTCGGAGTGCTGACGGCGTCCGCAAAGCCGTTGCTCTGGTAATGCGTCGCATCGACAAATTCGAAATCCCATGTAGTTTCCTGACCCTCGGGATCGACCTGCGCTTCGAGTGTCGCCGTGCCACGCAGCCCCGGCTTCGCGGACTCACTACCTGACTCGACCACTGGGCCCGGCGGTGGTAGGGCCACGATCCATGCATTTGGTTCGACTCGCCCTTCCACTTCATCGGCTGAAGGGCCAGCCATATAGAGCTCACCCGTTTTATCGTAGAAACTCATGCCATGGGCTTCCCCCAAAAGCCCCGAACCGAAGCTCTCAAGCTCCTTGCCCGAGGCACCGTACTCCAGAACATGGAAGCCACCATTCGCATCGCCCACGAACAAATCGTCCGATCCGTCCATTGCAAGCGTTTCAACCGATTCGCTGCCGGCGTCGAACTGCGTGGCCTCTTCCGTGCCATCTGGTTCAAACTCACGCACACCAGGGACTTCTTCATCCTTTACGTACACATCCCCCGACCCATCGACGACGAGCGCTGTAACCTTACCCGTCACGGACAACGCCGCGAGAGAGATGGTTTCCCTCCAGATGCCGGACGGTTCAAAAACCTGGACACGAGCCTTATCGCCGACGTACACATTGTCTTGTGGGCCTACGGCGATGAAACCGTCATCTTTATAAGCCCATTCAAACTGCCCGTCGCCGGAGCCTTCGGTGCCGCGCTCGCATTTTTCGCCGGCGGCGCACACGTCCCCGCCGTTTTCGTTCACATCGCCACCAAACATCAGGATGAATTCCCCAGACGGCGAAAACTTCTCAACACGAAAATTTTCTTGATCGACGACATAGATGTCCCCAGACGAGCCGCCCGGGGTCGACGGACTATTATCGACGGCCACTGCCTGAGCGCCTTCGTCAAAGGCGAACTCACCCGCACCAAGACCCCCCAAGCCTTCCTCGCAACTATTCGTGCACGTCTGCAATATTTCGGCGGGGCTTTCCTGGTTCACATCCCAGCCCCATGCCGTCAAGAAGCCACCCGATGCGTCGAACTTGTCAACTCGGCGATTGCGTTCGTCGGCTATGTACACGTCGCCCGAAGCCTGGTCGACTGCTACTCCGCGTGGTACTTCGAATTGTCCAGATTTTCCGCCGCGACTGCCGAACTGCGTTGCAGCTCCGGCTGGAACGACACCAACCGTCGACGCGCACGCCAGCACGCACACCACTACCGGCACAACCGTGGACACAAAGCGGCGAACGCTCATCGAACCCATCCCCTCCTCGAAGAATCGACAAAACGACCACCCGAGGAGCCCGGGCAGCACCCCCCATACGGGGGGCAAGCAAAAGCCGCCACGGGCCCATGACCCGCGACGGCGGTCGAACAAGAAGCTGTAGACGCGCCTACAGCGCGCGAGAAACCAAGCCGAGCGTTTGACTCGGCAAGCCGCGGGCAATCGCCGCGGCGAAGGGCCCTAGCGCCTAGACGCCGGCCGGCCCAGAGAGAGAGAGAGAGAGAGAGACGCGTCAGCGACGCTGACGCGTCCTATAGAGGACCCATCAACACGACACGGACTCTCAAGCACGTTATTCCCCAAAGAAACCACGCGAACGACAACTCCCTCTCAGTAACGACCCGGTCCCTCTCCCAAGGTCCCCGTCAAAACAAGTTGGTGTCGACCACAGGGCCAACCCAAACCCGACCTTATGTTTGCCCGGCACCCCTTATGGGCCGTCGAGTCAATGGTGGGTTATACACGACTACTGAACTGATGTCAACCCCCCAAGGGAACGAAGCTCCGTCCACGCACCCGCGCACCGAGGCAACAGCACGTCGAACGCTTAGCTCAAACCCCCAGCAACACAGCCGGATCGGCCCGTGGAGCGAGATTGCCCACGCCGTCGGCCTCCGCGTCCCGGCCACCCTCCAGCGCGAGCCGCAACGCCCGGCGATGCCCTTCGAAACGTTCGCGCGCGTAGGGCCCAGCAAGCTCGCGTGACACCATGAACGGCCAGTCGGAGGCCTGTAGGGCAAGCAACTCGCGAACCGCGGCGGGACCCGTACGCTCGCCGGCGGCGAGCGTACGCAGCTCGGCGGCGCGCGTCGCAAACGCCATGTCGGCCACCGCCGAGCCCGACCATGTCGAGAGGTCGCCGCCGTTGCCCCACGTGCTTGGTCCCCATCCCGTGTTGTCAACTACCACCGGGTCGCGCATCGCGGTTGCCTGATCGAGGCGCACGAGCGAGAGCTCCTGCCTGGAGCACTCGTCCACGACGGCGCGCAGCCAATCCGCTCCCTCATACCACCAGTGCCCAAGCAGCTCGGTATCGAGCGCGCACACGACCAGCCCGCCACCGGGGAGCGGGCCACCGTCCGACGGTGACCCGGCCGAGGAACGTGAGCTGCCATTCGAGGACTCGTTCGCGCTCCGCAGGCGCTCGATCGTGCGGGCGACGAAGTCCTTCGCGTGCTCACGCGCCAGGCCGGTCGCCAACTCGTGATCGTAGGCGCTGCCGTCGTTGGCCCACGGATTGTGGTGGTGGACCGTGTGGCGGTGATAGTCGCGGTAGCCGCCATGCGCGGGGTAGCCCTCGTCACTCCACACGCGCGCGATCGTCGCACGGTCGATCGGGACGAGCACGACGCCCGACTCGCTGACGAGCGGGCGCAAGTGCGCACGCGCGCCAAGGCCCAAGCGACTTGTCAGCTCGACGCACGTGGCGCGCACGCCCGCGTCCTCCAACACGGGCTCCAGATACGGAGCGTGGGCGCACTCCGGCAGCCAGAAGCCTCCCTCCCAACCATCACCGAAACGGACACGGTGGGAGTCCACGCCGGTCTGCACCTGGGCGCGCACACCCGCGTCCGTGGCCAGCAAGGGCAGCACCGCGTGCGTGGCCGAGGAAGTCCACTGGACGTGGCCTCCAAGCGCCCCGAGCAGATCGCCGCCGAGCGCGCTGAAGCGCTCCAACGCGTGCTCATACTCAGACCAGGAGCGCTCCAGCTCGCGCGCGAGCACCGGGTAGCCGGTGTCGCGCAAGCCGGCGACGTCTTCGGCGTGCGTGCGGCGGCGAACCTCGTCGATGAACGTCTCAAAGCGTGCCCCCACACCGGGGGCCTCCAGCTGATCGCACAGCACCGGCGTCAGCGACAGCGTCAACGGCGCGCCCTCATCGAGCAGGTCCAGCAGCGGTAGATAGCTGCCGGCGATCGCCTCCCACAGCCACTCCTCGCCAAAGGGCCACGTGCCGAAGCCCTCAACATAGGGCATGTGGGTATGCAGGACGATCGCCAGCTCGCCCTTGGGGCGCGTCACGACCGGCAAATGGCGATGAAGTCGAGCGCCTTGTCGAGGTCCGCCTCGGCTGCCGAGCGCAATGCGAAGTCGCTCGCGGAGATCGCTGGCGTGAACCAATCGTAGAATGGCTTGGTCAGGCGCAGACGCGGGTGAACCGAGTCCCAACCAAGCTTCAGCGCCAATGCGTGCGCGCGCAGCTTGCGCGCATGAAACAACCCGTACATCTCGACCGTCCCGAACGTCTCACGACACAACTGCTCGAACTCGCCGGCCCGGTACTCGTGCACGTGCCACGGATTGTCGGAGCGCTCCGCGCCCTTGGGTGCGAGCGTCAACACGTTCGGCGTGGAGACGAACACGAACCCCTGATCCAGCTCTCCCGGACCCGGTGCTCCGGACTGTGCCCCCACCTGCGTGTACCCTTCAGGATGCGCCTCGAGGGTTGGGGGGCCCACCAGCGAGCGGAAGTGCGCGAGCACCGCCCCTGGGTCCTGCAGGTGCTCGATCGTCTGCAGGAACACCACCACGTCGGCAGGCTCGGGGAAAGTCTCCACCAGGTCCCGGACGAAGCGCAGCTGCGGGCGGCGGTAGCGCAGGTGTGCGTGCTCGTGGGCCTCTGGGTTGGCGTCCACCCCCACGACGCTACGCGCGGCGCGAGCGAGCACGTCGGAGCCGTAGCCCTCGCCGCAGGCCATGTCGATCACGCGCAGGCCCCCCACGCGCGCGGCGATCCACTCGTACACCGCGAGATGGCGGCGATACCAGTAGTTCTCCTCCGGCACGTCGGGCAGCGTGCGCTCGCCTGTCAGCGCGAGCGGCGGTACGCCCTCGGGCTGGTCGCGTTGCTCGTATACAGACACAGACAAGGCGCGCGAGTATATGGTGCCGGGCGTGACACCAGCTCTCAGCGCGGAGGAGATCCGCGACGTCAATACGCGCTACCACGACGTGGCAGCCGACCATTACGACGCGAAGTGGGGCATCGACTTCGGCGCGCTCGGCCAAGACCAGGTTCTCTCGAAGGTGCGCAAGGCGCTCGGAAAGAGGCTGACAGGCTCGTCCAGCCACTTCGCTCGCTCGCTCGAGATCGGCTCGGGCACCGGTTACTTCACGCTCAACCTGATGCGCGCGGGGTTAATCGAGAACGCGACCTGCACCGATATCTCTCCGGGGATGCTCGCCGCGCTCAGCGTCAACGCCGAGCACCTCGGCCTTGACGTGACAACGGTGCCTACAGACGCCGAGAGCCTGCCCTTCGAGGACGGAAGCTTCGACCTCGTGATCGGTCACGCGATCCTGCATCACATTCCCGACCTCTCCCAGGCGTTCCGCGAGTTCGCCCGCGTGCTCGCACCGGGAGGCATCGTGCTGTTCGCCGGTGAGCCTTCGCGCTACGGCGACCGTCTCGCGAATCTCCCCAAGCGCGCCGCGAGCGCCGTGGCGCCGCTGTGGCGGCGGGCGATCCGTGCGCGTCCCGCCCCACCGGCGGACGGGGGGGCACCGGAGGCATCGCTTGAGAGCGTCGTGGACGTGCACGCCTTCGCCCCGGCCGAGCTATCGGGCTTCGCGCGCGATGCTGGCTTGCAGGACGTGCGTGTGATCGGCGAGGAGCTGCTGGCCAACTGGTTTGGCTGGACCAACCGCACGCTGGAGGCAACCGCTCACCCCGAAGACGTCCCGTGGGGCTGGCGCAACTACGCCTACCGCGGCTACCTCATGCTGCAACAGGTGGACCGGCGGCTGCTTGAGTCGCGGCTCCCACCGGCGGTCTTCTACAACCTCATCCTCACGGCCTCCAAGCCGTAGCAAAGCCAGTGGGTCCTCCCTACCCACTGCGATGGGTCAGGAGCTTGGGGGCGAAGCCGTAGCAAAGCTCATGGGTCCTGCGGACCCATGGGGATGGATTGGGGGCTTGGGGAGAAAGCCGCAACCTCAAGCCCCCCGCACACGGTCTCCACGACCATCTGCTTGGCGCGCTCGAAGTGCTCCTCGCCCTGCGGGAGCAGGCCGAAGATCCAGCCGGTGAGGACCTGCTCGATCGCGCCATAGAACGTCATCGCGGCGAACTCCGCGTCGATGTCGGCCTTGAAGATGCCTTCCTGCTGGGCCTTGGTCACGATCTCTCCGATCATGCGGTAGGCCTCTCTGATCTGTCCGAGATGTGTCTGGCCGAACGAGTTGGCCGCGCGCGTGACCTCCACGATGATCACCTTCATCAGATCTGGATCGTGGCGGTAGCTCTCAACGATGAACGACGCGATCGCGCCGAGCTTCTCGCGTACCGGGATCCGCTGGGCATCGACCTCGCGGATCATCTCGAGCATCACGCCCCAGCGCTCCAGGAAGAGTGTGCTGAGGACATCGTCCTTGGAGGGGAAGTAGTGGTACAGCAGGCCGTAGGCCACGCCGGCCTCATCCGCGATGTCGGACACGCGGCAGGCGTGGAAGCCCTGGCGCGCGAACACCCGCACCGCCGCGTCGAGGATCGCGCGGCGACGGTCGGGCACGGCCCTGGCCCTCGTCGAGCTCATACGTCGCTCTCCGCGGGCGGCAGGTCAGCGTTCCCGCTCTCTCCCGGCGCGGGAGCGGAGGTGACGGCACCCGCCCGGCGATAGGCAGCGGGGCGGCGGTGGGCGAGCACTGGCAGGCGCCTCCTAATGTCATCCTGGCGCTCGAA
The DNA here is from genome assembly GCA_963849215.1 of uncultured Solirubrobacterales bacterium. GTDB lineage: Bacteria > Actinomycetota > Thermoleophilia > Solirubrobacterales > Solirubrobacteraceae > Palsa-744. Next base: position 1,710,160 of record CAWKGR010000003.1, on the reverse strand, counting down.
GTCGAGCTCGGCGAGGACGTGACCCACCTCGTCGGGGGCCTGTGCAAGTACCACTCCCCACGGATCGACGATCATCGAGCGGCCGCCCGAGCGGTGGTTGCCGGGATGCGCGCCAACCTGGTTTGCGGCGAGGACGAACACCTGGTTCTCGATCGCCCGCGCGCGGATCAGCGAAGGCCAGTGGTCGCGTGTGGTCAGCAGCGTGAACGCGGCCGGCAGCGCGATCACGCGCGCGCCGCCCAGCGCGAGGACGCGTGAGACCTCGGGGAAGCGCACGTCGTAGCAGATCGACAAGCCCAGTCTCGTGCCGTCGGCCAGCTCGCTCGCGACGATCTCATCGCCCGGCTCGTCGGAGTCGGACTCGCGGTACTGGTGCCCGTCCACCTCGACGTCGAACATGTGCAGCTTGCGGTACACCGCCCGGATCTCTCCGTCGGGCCCGACGTGCACCGTGGTGTTCGAGAGCTTCTCACGCCCCACGACCCGCTCGGCGATCGAGCCGGCGACGAGATCCAGCTTCAGCTCGCGCGCCGTCTCACGCGCCCAGGCGATCGCGCTGCCCTCCAGCGTCTGTGCTCCGGCACGCAGCTCCGCGGGGCCACCCATGACGGTCCACTTCTCCGGCAGCACGATCAGTCTCGCGCCGTCGGCCGCGGCCGCGCGCACCTGTCGGTCGACGGCGGCGATGTTCTCCTCCACATCCGCGCCCGAGCTGAGCTGAACGACGGCCGCTCTCACGGAGCCTTCACCGCCGCGCGTGTCGCCTCCAGCGCTCCACGCACCCTGGTTTGACCCCGAAGCGTTGCCGTGCCGGTGCCCGGCGTCCCTGCATATGGATAGATTGACTGATCAGTCAATGCATCCAAGAATAGCGCCCTCCCAGCCCGTGCCACCGGCTCCCATGCCTTCGTTTCACGGCGCGCGCCCACTCAAGCGCTGGCGCTACGTGGGCGTGTTCGGCGATGGCTTCATGATGTGCGCGGCCTCTGTGCGTGTCGGCCCGGGCCGCCAGACCTTCTGGGCGGTGCTGGAGCGCGTGAGTGGGACGATACTCGAGCGTACCCGCCTTCTCCCGCGCCGCGGCGCGCTCGAGCTGACGCCCGGACGGCTGCGCGTACGCGACGACGCCGTTCAGCTTGACCTCGCGCTCGAGGAACAGGGCGGCGTCGAGACGGTCTGCCCGCACGGCGGCTCGTACGTGTGGACGCGCAAGCAGGCAGGCGTGCGAGCCCGGGGAGCAGCTCGTCCTCGGCGCGCGTCCCCCGATCGAGATCGACGCCCTCGCGGTGATCGACGACACCGCCGGTTACCACGCGCGCGTAACCGAGTGGTGGTGGGCGGCCGGCGTCGGCAGCGACACAGACGGCAAGCCGCTCGCATTCAATCTCGTGCAGGGCATCAACGATCCGTACAGCGGCAGCGAGCGCGCAGTGTGGATCGCGGGCGTACCGCGAGAGACGCAACCGGTGCGCTTCTCCGCCGATCTGCGCTCGATCTCCTCAGACGACGGCTCGGAACTGCGCTTCGCCCCCGAGGCCGAGCGCTCCCGTCGCGAGAACCTGCTGCTTGTGCGCAGTGACTACCGCGCTCCGTTCGGCACGTTCGGCGGCACGCTCCCCGGCGGCATCGCGCTCGCACACGGCCTGGGTGTGGTCGAGCACCACCGGGCGCGCTGGTAGCCCAGCATCCCAGCCCACGCTCGAGATCGACCGATCGCGTGAGACCCGGCGGTCATGCGAGGAATGCGTCTTGCGTGGTGGCGCCGCTCTGATTCGCAACGGCGCCCTGCTCCAGCAGCTCGGCGATCCGCTCGTCGCTGTAGCCGGCGGCGCGCAACACCTGCTCTGTGTGCTCCCCAAGCGCAGGTCCCGGCAGGCGGTCGTGGGCGCCGGGTGTGCGGTCCAGCTTGACGGGGATCCCGAGCTGGCGCACGCCGTCCTTCACGCCGGGCTGATCCAACTCGATGACCATCTCGCGCTCGCGCACAAGCTCGGAGGTAAGCGCCTCGTCCAGCTCCAGTACCGGCTCCAGGCAGCAGTCGTGCTCGGTGGCGAACTGGGCCCACTGCGCCCGCGTGCGACCCCGGAAGATCTCGACCACCTGCCCGTGTGCCTCAGAGCCGGGACGCTCGAACTGCTTCTCGATCAGCTGCTCGCGCCCGACGCCGCGACACCACGCCTGCCAGAACTTGGGCTCCAGCGCGCCGAGCGTGACCCAGCCGTCAGCGCACTCATACGGTCGGTAGCAGATGACCGCGCCCGCGAGCAGCTGCTCGCCGCGTTTGGGGACCTCGCCGTCGGCGAAGTACCGTCCGGCGACCATCGCCAGCCACGACAGCGCGCCGTCGGCCATCGACACGTCAACCATCTGCCCCAGGCCCGATCCAGTCCCGCCCTCCCGTGCAGGACTGCCGGTCCGCGCGGGCGCGCCATCACGCTCGCGCAGCGCGGCCATGATGCCGAAGGCCGCCATCAGCGCGCCGCCGCCAAGGTCGGCGATCTGGCCCGCCGCCTGCGTGGGATGCCCGCCCATCTCATCGCTTTCGCCCGTCAGGCCGAGCAGGCCGATAAGGCCGAGATAGTTCATGTCGTGACCGGAGGCGTCGCGCTTGGGCCCGGTCTGGCCATAGCCGCTGATGGCGCAATACACGATCCCGGGGTTCGCCTCGCGCATCCGCTCGTAGCCGACGCCGAGGCGGTCGAGCACTCCGGGGCGGAAGGACTCAAGTACGACGTCATATTCGCGCACGAGCCGTAGCAACACCTCACGGCCGGCCTCGTTCTTGAGGTCGATGCGGATCGAGCGCTTGTTGCGGTTCAGCGACAGGAACATCGCCGACTTCGCGCTGTCGTGCGCGCCGTCGTAATACGGAGGTGCCCAGCGGATGTAGTCGCCGGCGCCTGTGTCCTCCACCTTCAGCACCTCGGCGCCGAAATCGGCGAGCAGCAGCGAGCAGAAGCCTCCGGGCAGCAACCGCGAGAGGTCGAGCACGCGGATGCCTTCGAGCGGCAGGGCCATCACGCGCTCCGCGGCACAGCGGATCGAGTTGCCGTGCGGATCATCAGGCGATCCCGAGCAGCCCGCGCGCCTCGGCCACCGTGGCAGGACGGCGTCCGACGTCTTCGGTCATACGCCGCGCCTGGGCGATCAGATCGCCGTTGGAGCGTGCCATCGACCCGTCGGGCAGATATAGATTGTCCTCGACGCCCGCGCGAATCGAGCCGCCGAGCGTGAGCGCGGCGGCGATCAGCATCCACTGATCGCGGCCGATGCCAATCACCCCCCAGTGGTGTTTGGTGTGGCCGCCCCCGGGGATATCGCCGATATTGTCGACCATCGTGGCCAGATTGCGAGCGGTTGCGGGGATGCCGCCGACGACACCCATGATGCAGTCGACGTGCAGCGGCGCGTTCAGCACGCCCATGTCCACGAGCGGCTCGAGCGACCCCACGTGGCCGATGTCGAAGCACTCGTGCTCTGGCTTGATGCCCAGCTCGTTCATCGCCTGAAGCAACTCGACGATCTCCTCGAACGGGTTCTGGAAGACCATCTTGAAGACGAAGTCTTTGCGCGTGCGCGAGTACTTGGCGTAGTTCATCGAGCCCATGTTGAGCGCCGCCACTTCGGGGCGACAAGCGCGTAGGTAGTCGATCCGCTTGGACGTGGGCACGCCAACCGTGCCGGTCGAATAGTTGATGATCACGTCGTCGACGGCGCCGCGGATCGCCTCTGTGATCGCGCTGAAATCCTCGATGTCGTACGACGGCGTGCCGTCGGGTTTGCGCGCGTGGATGTGGATCATCGAGGCGCCCTCGTCTACTGCGCGCTTGGCCTCGGCGCCGTACTCATCGGGCGTGTAGGGGATCGCCGGGCACTGCTCGCGGTTTGCGATCACCCCGGATATCGAGCAGGTGATGACTACAGGGTCCTCCAGGCTCATCTCAACCTCCCGTGACTACACACTCTAAGGATGCATACCACTTCATTTTGTAAAGGGTATGCATCCAAATAAAGGACAATTACCGTCGCCCCACGATCCTCATCAGACCGGCACGACACCGTGGCGCTTCCACGGCCGCTCAACCTGCTTGCTCTGGGCCATCTCAAGCCCGCGGCAAATCGTGGCGCGCGTCTCGCGCGGGTCGATCACGTCGTCGATCAGGTCGTTGCCGGCGGCTATGTACACGTCGAACATCTTTTTGAAGTTCTCGATCAGCTCGGCCTTCTTGGCGGCCGGGTCCTCGGCGGCGTCGACCGCCTTGCGAAACGCGATCTCGACGACCCCCTCAGCGCCCATGACGCTGATCTCGGCGCTCGGCCAGGCGACGATCAGGTCGGGCTCGTACGCGCGTCCGCACATCACGTAGTAGCCGGCGCCGTAGGCCTTGCGCGTGATGACGGTGATCTTGGGGACGGTGGCGTTGGCGACCGCGTACAGCATCTTGGCGCCGTGGCGGATGATGCCGGCGGCCTCGACCTTCGTGCCGACCATGAAGCCGGGGACATCCTGGATGAACACCAAGGGGATGCCGAAGGCGTTGCACAGGTTCACGAAGCGCGCGGCCTTGTCGGCGGAGTCGTTGTCGAGGATCCCGCCTAGCTGCTTGGGCTGATTGGCGACGATCCCGGCGGGGCGTCCGCCGAAGCGGGCGAAGCAGGTGATGATCGTCTTGGCCCACTGACCCTTCATGTCGAAGATCTCCGCCTCGCCTGTGCCCGGATGGGTATCGACGATGCGCTTGATGACCTCGTACATGTCGTACGGCTTGCGGTTGGACTCCGGGAGCACATCGAGCAGCTCCTCGTCGCCGCGCTCGATCGGGTCAGATTTGGCCCCGCCCACCCGGATCGGCACGGGGGACTCACAGTTCTGCGGCATGAACGAGAGGTATTGCTTGATGCGCTCGATGCACTCCTCGTCGCTCGCCACTTCCATGTCGCCGACACCCGACTTGCGGCAGTGCACGCGCGAGCCGCCGAGTTCCTCCTGGGTGACGTCCTCGCCGACGGCGGCACGCACCAGGTGGGGACCTGCGAGCGCCATCGAGCCGCGGCCCTTGACCATCGGCACGAAGTCGGCGAGGCCGGGGATGTAGGCGGTACCTGCCGCACACGGTCCCAGCAGGGCCGCCACTTGAGGAATGACGCCGCTCATGATCACCTCCTCGCGGAACAGGTGCCCTGAGCCGGCGAACATCGCGCCGGCGGCCTCCTGCACGCGTGCGCCGGCGGAGTCGAGCAGCCACACGAACGGGATGCGCTTCGTGAGAGCGAGCTCGCGCAAGCGCGTGACCTTGAACTCGCCGGTCATGCCCATCGAGCCGGCCATCACGGTGAAGTCGTATGCGCACACGGCGGTGAGGCGGCCGTCGACCTTGCCGTAGCCGGTGATGACGCCGTCGGCGGGCGCGTCGACACCGTCCATCGCGCGCTGGGAGGTGTGGGGCTTGCCGTGGATGCCTAGCTCCACGAACGTGCCGTCGTCGACTAGCAGGGCAATCCGCTCGCGTGCGGTCAGGGCGCCCTTCTCGTGTTGCTTGTCGATCTTCTCCTGGCCGCCGCCAAGGCGAATCTGCTCGCGACGGGCGTGCAGGTCCTCGACGAGGGGACGCAACAAGGAAGCGGTCTGCTCGGTGCTCATGTATTCCCCCAAAGGCTGCGCCACACGTACGCGCGTGCGTTGGGCGCCGTTTTTTGCAAATACATCCTCACCGCCCCTTCCATTCGGGCTCGCGCTTCTCGAAGAATGCTGTTACGCCCTCCACGATGTCCTCGGTGGAGATCGCCAAGGTCAGCTGAGCGCGCAGATAATCCAAAGCGTCGTCCAGCGGCATGTCTAGCTGGCGGCGCATCGCTTCCTTGCCGAGACGCATGATCAGGGGCGACTTGGACGCGAGCTTGGCAGCCCAATCGTCCACCGCGGCGTCGAACTCCTCGGCCGGGACGACCTTGTTTACGAGCCCCGCCGCGAGCGCGTCCTGCGCCGACCAGCGCTCGCCGAGCAAGAGCAGCTCGTTGGCCTTCTTGCGCCCAATGTTCCGGTAGATCAGCGCCATGATCATGAACGGGAACGCGCCGACGTTGATCTCGGGCGTGCCGAACGTGGCGTCCTCGGAGGCCACGATCAAGTCGCAGGCGAGCGCGATCCCGAGCGCACCGGCGAGCACATGCCCGCGCGCGGCACACAACGTCGGCTTGCCGAGCCCGACGATCAGCTTGAACAAACCGACGAAGCGATCCGAGCCGAAGTGCTTGTGCACGAGCGCCACGTCGGCCGCGAAGCCGCCGAGGTTGGCGCCGGAGGAGAAGACCGTGTCGTGCGAAGAGGCGAGCACGACCACACGCACGGCCTCGTCGTCGCGGGCACGCTCGAACGAGTGGGTCAAGCCGTCGAGCACCTCGGCCGACAGCGCGTTGCGCGTGGAGGGCTCGTTGAGCGTGATCGTGGCCACGCCGGCGGCCACGTCGTAGAGGACCACCGGAGCGTCCGGCTCGGCGGACTGGCCGCCGGCGGCGGGACCGGACTCGCTCGTGGGCTGCTCGGGCACGCTCGGCATCCTAACCGCCCGCCGAATCCGCCAGCCCGCGGGCTGGCCGCTCAGCCAGCAACCGGTAGCCTGTGATTGCCAACGATCCAAGGAGCCACAGCCGAAATGGCCGCCACCGACACCGTCTTGAAGCCCGACCACCAGAGCAAGCGCAAGCACTTCATCTTCACCGACGAGCACGAACAGCTGCGCGAGTCGATCCGCAGCTTCGTCACAAAAGAGCTGACGCCGCACGCGGAGGAATGGGAGGAGACTACGTTCCCCGACTCGGTGTTCAGGCGCATGGGCGAGCTGGATTTGCTCGGCCTCGACAAGCCCGAGGCGTACGGCGGGCAGGGCGGCGACTACTTCACGAGCCTCGTCCTCGGCGAGGAGATGACGGGCGCGAACTCGGGCGGGTTGGCGATGGGGGTGGCGGTGCACACCGACATGGCGATGCCCCCGATCCTCGCGTTCGGCAGCGAGGAGCAGAAGCAGGAATGGGTGGTGCCGGCGATCAAAGGCGAGAAGATCCTGTGCATCGGCATCACCGAGCCCGACGCCGGCTCGGACGTCGCGGGTATTAAGACACGCGCGGTGAGAGACGGCGATGAGTACGTGATCAACGGCTCGAAGACCTACATCACCAACGGCCACCGCGCGGACGTCATCGTGCTCGTGACGAAGACCGACCCCGACGCGGGCTACGGGGGCTTCACGCTGTTCCTCGTGCCGATGGACGCGCCCGGCGTGATCCGCGAGAAGAAGCTTGAGAAGCTCGGCATGCACGCCTCCGACACGGCACTGCTGGCCTTCCAGGACGTGCGCGTGCCCGCGAGCGCCGTGCTGGGCGAGGTGGGCAAGGGCTTCTACCACATCATGTGGGAGCTCCAGGGCGAGCGCCTGATCGGTGCCGCCGGCTCGGTGGCGGGCGCGCAGAAATGCTTCGAGCGCACGCTCACCTACGCCAAAGAGCGCAAGGCGTTCGGCCGTGAAATCGGCAAATTCCAGGTAATCAGGCACAAGTTCGCCGAGATGGCCACAAAGATCGAGAGCGCACGCCAGATGGTGTACGTGACCGCGTGGCGCTTTGCCAACGGCGAGTACCCGGTCAGGGAGATCTCGATGGCCAAGCTGCACGCCTCGCGCATCGCCGTGGAAGTGGCAGATGAGTGCATCCAGATCCACGGCGGCGCGGGCTACATGAAGGAGTACGGCGTCGAGCGCGCGTGGCGCGATTCGCGGTTGAACCGCATCGGCGCGGGGACCGACGAGATCATGTTGGATGTCATCGGCCGCTCATACGGCCTTTGATCCAGCCGCCGTTCACCGAGGAGCATGAGGAGCTACGCGAGTCGGTTCGTGGCTTCCTGGACCGCGAATTCGCACCGCACTCACATCAATGGGAGGCTGAGCGCTGGTTTCCCGACGAGGTGTTTCCAAAGCTGGCCGCGCAGGGATTGCTCGGCCTGAAGTACCCCACCGAGCTGGGCGGGCAGGGCGGCGACTACCTGCACGAGGCGGTGCTCGTGGAGGAGCTGTCTCGCATCGGCTCGGGCGGAACGGCGGCGGGGATCGGGGCGCACGTCAACATCGCCACGCCCCCGATCTGGAAGTTTGGCACCGACGAGCACAAGCAGCAGTACCTCATGCCCGCCATCAAGGGCGAGAAGATCGGCGCGCTCGCGATCACCGAGCCCGACACGGGCTCGGACGTGGCGGCGCTGCGCACCAGGGCCGAGCGCGTGGACGGCGGGTGGGTGGTGAACGGGGAGAAGACCTACATCACCAACGGCGTGCGCGCACACTTCATGGTCACAGCAGTGAAGACCACCCAGGAGGGCGGCCACCACGGGATCTCGTTCTTCATCATCGATCGCGGCGAGGGCGTGAGCTCCTCCAAAGCTCGAGAAGCTCGGCTGGCACGCCTCAGACACCGCCACCATCGCCTTCGAGAACGTGTTCGTGCCCGAGGACAACCTGCTCGGGGAGCTACACGAGGGGTTCAAGCTGATCATGGCCAACTTCCAGTGGGAGCGCCTCGCAATGGCACTGGGCACGGTTGGCGCGATGCAGCTTGCCTACGAACGCACCGCCGAGTACGCACGTGAGCGCACCACCTTCGGCCGGCCCCTTTCAAAGCACCAGGCGATCAAGCACAAGCTCGCCGACCTGGCCACCAGCGCCTACACCGCGCGGTGTGTCACCTACGACGCCCTCCGCCGCTTCGTAGCCGGCGAGGAACCGATCAAGGAGGTGACGATGGCGAAGCTGATGACGCAGAGGGCCTCCTTCGAGCTGATGGACGAGTGCCTGCAGATCCACGGCGGTATGGGCTACATGGGCGAGCACTGGGCCCAGCGCGCCGCCCGCGACGCCCGCCTCGGGCCGATCGGCGGGGGCTCGGACGAGATCATGCGCGAGATCCTGGGGCGCTTGCTGGGGTTGTAGACCCAGACGAGGCTTTCGGCGCCTCGCACGCCTTATCCCCGGCCCGTCGGCAAAGCCTGCTGATCGCCGACGCCAACCGAATGTCTCGCTACACGCTCCAGGTCGGATAAGAGCGTATGGCCCCTCACGGCACGCACTGCACAACAACCCTCCATCCTCGCTTTGTTAGCGGGTGGTAGGTGACAGGTGGTGGGTGTACCATGATTGGAGATGAAGAAGATGAGCATCTATGTAGACCCCCAGGTAGACCGCGAGCTGACGCTCCGGGCCGAACGCGAGGGCACGACCAAGGCGGCCCTGATCCGCAGGGCACTCGCCGACGCGGCGGGTATCCGCCCGCGGCCAAAAGCGGTCGCGCTCTTCTCCGGCCCCGGCGACCTGGCGCGCAACCTAGACAAGTACTTGGCGGAGACCAGGTTCGGCGAAGTGTGATCGTCCTCGACGCCTCCGTCGTGCTCGCGTTGGTCGACCAGGGCGACGACGACCACGGGCGTGTGTGGGAGTGGATGGAGGGCGTGCCAGACGAGCTGTGCACCACCCCGCTCGTGCTCGCGGAGCTGGACCATATGGTCCCGCTAAAGGGCGGCTCGGTCGCCGCGGAGGCCGTGCGCAAAGACTTTCGCGACGGCGCCTATACGGTCGAATGGTGGCGCTCGGCGCTGTTTGAGACGATCGAGATCGCGAGCCAGTACGAGTCGATCGGTCTGGGCCTAACCGACGCCTCGCTGATCGCGCTAGCGGCATACCTCGAAACGACCCGGATCGCCACGCTCGACGAACGCCACTTCCGCGCCGTGCAGCCACTGGCCGGCGGTGCCACAAGCTTCACGCTGCTGCCGACAGACGCGGCCTGAGCGAGCCCTCACACTGGGGCAACAGGCGCGGAGATCGCGGCGTGCACATCCCAGCCCTTGGTCGTGAGCGTCCACGCGTTTGGTGCGCCGCGTGCGGCGTTTGCACCCCCAACGTTCTCGACCAGGCCCAGCCCGTGCAGGCGAGCCAACAGCTTCGATGTTTGACCTTGATCGCTCATCCCCGCGGCCTCACCGATCGTGCGGTTAGAGGACCCGGGCTGGGACGCCAACGCCGTAAGGACACGCACGGTGCGGTAGGTGAGACGCATCTCAAGGTTTCGCAAAGGGTCCACAGCTCGCTTGGAGCCATTCGCGAAAGGCGGCGCGACGCCCTTGGCCAGCTCGGCCTGAGCAGCTGAGCTTCCTCGATAGGGAAGCACGATCATCGCCATCAACGGATTGACGAGGCCGATGAGGTCGCCAGGCTCCTGTGCAGTGAGGCGCCGGTGCAGCACCGACAGAACAGCCCCCACCATCCCCTCCGCGACCAACACGGGAGGATCTTTCCCGGCCCTCGGGTTCTGAGCGCCGTCCCGCAACGCACGACTCAACTGCTCAACAATCTCCCGGCGTCGCCCAAGTGCCTTGGGTCCGCCGGCAAGCACCTCCACAACGAGCAGGCGCCCCAGAGCATTGTCCTCATCGAACAAGCTCAGCATCTGAGTGAGTCCGGCGCGCAGCTTGTCGACCCACCGACGCGGCTCCTGATAAGCAGGCACGACCCGCTCGGCGACCCTCTCGATCGCATCGTCGAACGCAGCGAGAAAACAGTCCTCGCAATCCACGAAAACGTCGTAGAACGTGCGTCGCGACACACCCGAGCGGGCAACGACGTGAGCAACACTGAGGTTGCCCACGCCCCGCTCGCCAACAACCTCCACCAACGCCGAGAGCATCCGCGCGCGCTGAATCTCAGAGACCCGCTCGCGCGCGGCTCCATTCTCCTTGATGTGACGCTCGCCGATCATCTCTCCTAGTGCTTGTGCTTCTTGTTACGCTTACTCTTCTTCTTGACGGCGTGCTTCGCACACCCCGTAACGCTGATCTGCGTGGATTGTTTGATGCTCATCCCGTTAGCCGCGACGAAGTTGGTGGGCATCTTCAACGTGCTCCTGCAGAGATTCCCGTTTGCCGCCAACGCACTGTCTGATCCTTGCGGCAACTTCAATTCGAACACGCCGATCGGGACGTCGGGGATCGTCCGGAACGTGCTGCTCGTGATCCCCTGCGGACTGATGAACGTTTCACCGCGCAGATACACGGTTACACCCTGACCCGTCAGCGCGATGATCAGTTCCGGGAACTTCGCGCCACCATGGCTCACGAAATACGCGGGCCCTTCCAAATGGACCGGCAACACCGGCGTAGTCGCGGTCGCGCTGCCAACCCTGGAATCTGATGGGCACGCCGCCGGATTACGCTCAAACACAGTGTCAGGACAAGCCTTCTGCAGGGTCGTAAGACGCGACGGCAACTGCTTCGGCAGATCAACCTTGACCTTTCCGATATTCGCCTGCGATCCGAACGCCGCTTTGGGATATGTCAGCCTGACGTCCAGGCTCGCACCGTTAGAGCGGGAGGTTTTACCCGCTGTTGAGACCTTGAAGATCGGTTTGAAGCCAAGCGTCGCACAGTTGGTAACCTGAAAGGGAACGTGCAACTCTGAGACCGTTCCCTGACTGCTGGTTATTCCCCCACCGATTTCCTGTGGAGCACAGTTAGTCGGATTGAATGTAAAATCAGGCTTGTCGATAGACACGTTCACGTGCTTGATCTGCAACGGAATACCGTCGATGATCTGCGGGATCGCGTACGGACCGGTCGTGTCGCTGGTGATCGTCAACGCGGCGTTTTCGGGGTTCACTTCGATCTTTGCCCTGACGACCACATCGCCGAGGTCGAACGGTCCGGCCTTCGCGGGGTTCACGATCGACAGGCCATACGGCGCACCGTCGTAGGGACCGGTGATGTAGACCCTCCCTCCCTTTACGGTGTATGGGTTGCCTCCCAGGCCGACGCTGACTGTCGTTTCCCCGATCAGGCTTTCAGGACCGCACGTGCCGGCGTTTCCTTCCGCTTCGCCGCACAGCTTGACGTTGGAGAGGGTCCCCAACAGGCCCGACGGCATCTTCAACTGGATCGAATCCAAGTTCTGATTTCCGTCTTCGCGGCTCATCGTCATCGTGAACGGCGTGAACGCACCGGCCTGAATATTCAGGCTTCCCGTTGTAAGCGACGGATCGAACGGCAGAGGGTTTGAACATGGGGTTCCGTTGGGACCACTGGTGATCTTGAACTCTGAGGAGGAATCCACGGCAGTGTTCCCCGCCCATGGTGCGACGGCCGCTGTGGTCGTATAGCCGCCGCATAGCGCTGGGGTGCCCAGTGGCGCCCTCGAGCCCCCGAAGAAGTGCAAGCGCAAATCTTCGAACGGTAGTTGCGGCGTTTCGTTAAACGTGGAGACTAGTTGTCCGGTCGTAGGGTCTGGTTTGACTTCGCCCGCGAGCTTTACCAGTACCCCAGCGGTCTTGTCTTCGACGACGATATATAGCGCTATAAGGCTCCCGAATGGGTTGGCGTCCTGCGCAGCGAGATACGCCGCGCCGATCAATGGGTCCGGTAGCAGAGGTGTCCCGATTTCGACCGTCCCGACCTTCGAGGATTCAGGACACGCGATCGGTGCGGGACTATCCAGGCCCACTTGTTCTGTGGAGCAAGACATCAGACCGTCCGCTGCCGCGGGGTTCAAGGCTACGCCCGCGGGCAATGTCACCGTCGTATCCTTGACCGAGGACTCCGCCAAGCCGGTCGGGTTCAAGCTCGCGTCTTGCGGCACGTGCACACCCACGGTCAGTCCTGTGGGTGTGCTGCCCTGTTCCCCGTCCGGTGTGAGGCTGATCGACGGTTCGAAGTTCAGGCGGTTGCACCCGTCCATCCCATACGGTTCTTCAGCGCCGTTCTTGAAGGAGTATTCGAAAGGAGCGGTGAAGTGCCCGATATCGTTCCATGCGTCCGCTTCGACGCTGGTCTGCAACGGCCCCGTGCACGAGGTCGGCATCACGATGAATGGCTGTGGTTTTTCTTCTACGTGACAAGCCAGTTCCCATTGCGGTGTTTCGCCTGAGACGTTGAATTCGTTTAGGCATTTCCCGCGGGTCGTGTCGTGACGCGGATCGGCTGGCACACCCCAGAATGTGACTTGGGTGCCGAGAAACTCCGCGACCTGCGTAATGTCGTTCACAGAGACAGTCACGTGATAGTCGCCTCCGGTCTGCACCGAGGTGTCGAGAACCACGATCGCGCCGAGCACGATGAAACCAAAGCGAGCGGGCTCCCCCACCGCGGGTTCCAGACTATACAAGGCACCCGTAGACTCGTATGGCACATGCTGGCTCTGAAAGTTCGAGACTATCGGTGTCGCGACACCGATAACCGTATTGTTCGGACATTTGTCTTCGAGGAACACATGCATATTGCACTTAGGCAACGGCGTGGGGTTGCCGACCAGTCCCGCGGGAAGATTGAAATGCAGGTCCTTCGTGAGCGCAAACGGCACCACTTCGGGCAGCACTTCTAGATACGAGAGGCTTCGTGTGGGTACCATGCTGGAGTTCAACATAAGCGTCGTTGTCAATTGAAACGGATGCGATCCCGCCTGTGTGTCTATCGCGCCTCCTTCTTCTTCTGGCGTTATTTCATACTTTTCGACGCCGAACGAGCCGTCCTCTTCCAATCGCAGTGCTCGTCGTGAGGCCACCGGCGCCGTATTACCGCCGGAAACGCTCACTTCGTTCATTCCGTCACCGCTACCCAGTGTCGTCTTTACAGATATTCCAATCAGCAACCGTTCGTAGGCGAGCAACGGCAAGAACCCGCCGAACGTGCATGTCACGGTCTGCCCTGAGACCGAGCACGTCGTAAATCCCTTTGCGTCACCGCGACCCAGTTCGCCGCCACCGCCTTCACCGTAAACGTGCGTTACGGTCACACCCGCCGGGAGCTTATCCACGATCGTGACGGGCGTTTCTGTGGCGTTCACCCGCGCGTCACCAAGGTTGCTCGCTTCCACGACTATCCCGCCTTCGCCACCAGCAGGGTTCGCGGGCGCCGAAATAGTATTCAAGTGCCACCACGGCATCGCAGCCCCGGCCTCACCACAACAATACGCCATCGTCGACACCGCGACGATGACACTCAAAACCATATTGCGCTTGAAGCTACCCATAACGATCACCCCCGCACCTTCCCGCTCGCCCCACCGGCACCACCCTTGCCAACCTTTCCAGCCTTGCCGCCCTTCTTCCTAACCTTCTTCTTCTTTTTCTTGGCGTGCTTTTTTGTCTTGGCCTTGTGCTTGACCGTGGCCTTCTTTGCTTCTTCGATCACGTTCCCGATGCCTGAGAACGTCCCGCTGGGAGCGGGACCAAAGATTTCAGGTTGCGGGGAAGGGGCCGCCTTGCACGAATCGCCCGTTGTGCACGGCGGAGGCGAGACGGCAGCAGTCACGCACGGTGCCGCAACCGAACAGACATGCGCGTCGTATACGTCATAAAGCGTGTCATCGTCTTCTGGGCTCAACCGGCCAGTCGTGATAAAGAACACATCGTCGCCGTTTTCGCTCGCTTCGACAAACGCCGATTCCGCACTCGAGGTGCCCGAAGACACCAGATCCACACAACCATTCACACGTTCCCTAAACGCTACACCCCCAACCGCACAATCCCCAGCCCCTACGGGCTCATACTCATACACATCCTCGAGCCCATTGGTATCCTGCGGCACAAGCGCATCCGGACTGTTGAAAAACAAACGCCCACTATCGGACAGATAACGCGGCTGAAACACCGGAGGACTGCCACCGCCCTGCCAGCCAGGAATATTACCCGCCAACCAATGCCCATATTTGGCATTATGGCCAAGGCCCTGACTTATTTCTCCCCACACGTCCCGCTCGTCTGACAGTAGATTACCGTGGTCGAATACGCCCACCGGTCGCGCGCCCGTCGGATCGCACGATGCGCACGCCAGACGGTTCGCTTCGGCGTCATACAAATAGACCTCCTCGTCGGGCTGGCCGCTATTCGCGTCGATATTGTCATAGCCAGTCAAAGGCCGATTAGACATAAACGCCAGATAACGTCCATTCGGCGAGACCAGCGAACTAACATCTTCGATTTTCAACCCATATCCTTCTTCGCTGTACCAGCTATTTTCGTCTTCTTTGGAAAGTGTCGCCACATGTGTCGTAGACCACACGCCATTATTCTCATGCAACAGATACAGATTGTCTTCGCCGCTCACCCCGCCGTCCGCCAGCGCTCCCTTGGCCACGAAATACACGTACGTGCCATCTTCGCTCACGTCAGTTACCGCTCGCTGCACACCCGCGCTGGCTTCTCCCGCACCATGATCGGCAGTCAGATCGCCCGTCACACCCGTACCCGTATCGTACTCGTACAGATCGCCACCTTCCAAGTAGAACACCCTGGAGCCGTCGCTGCTCATCGTTTGGTAAAGCGCCGACGGTCCGCCTACCTTGACGGTTTTTTTCCCAACCATGTCGCGAACAAACAAGCCGTTGAACGGTTCGGTTTTTTCAAAACTAAAGGAACTCCCCCATGTCCACGCGACCCACCGACCATCGGAGGAGAAAGCACGCGGAGCCGCACCCCCCCCTTTCTGATTTCCCGCAATCCTTGCGCCTGGAAAAGTATGCGTCTGTTCCCCATCCGGTAGCACATTCACAAGCTGCAGTTCCCCATCATGCCACTCATACAAATTCGAGATAGCCCCAGCGCCTTCCCCAGGACCGGGGATAGCTCCCGCCGTCAACGCCAACGGCGATTCAATCATCACGTGGCTCAAATCTGCTGTCGCGCCAATGACCGATAGCTCCGTACCTTGTCCTTCGCTGGGCGGAACAGACGTCAAGAGCGGCGTGTAACTCCCGGTCGCGTCGTTACGGAAATAAAACGCTCTTTCGGGTCCCCCAGGCGACAGGGACGTAGCGGTCCCCGACAAGACGAGCGCCGATGAGAGATCCGTGGAGAAGAGTCCATAGTTCCCGCTACCCAACAGCAGTTCGCCTGGCGATTCGCCAGGCTTGACGCTGCTTTGCGGCAACGTAATGTTCTGTGAGTGCCACCCGTTCGCGCCACGCACCGAAAGAACCTGCGTGGCTTCGGTGCGATTACCCACCGGTTCTTCGCCCATCGAAGGTCCTTCCGACTGATAAGTGATCGCCGTGCCGTCAGGCGCTACGCCTCTCAGGGTCTCCGGTACTTTTGTCAGCAGACCACCGTTTTTATCTACTGGCGAGACCAATTCCCATACTCGACCGTCGAGCAACGTCAACTCCCCACCCTCACTCTGCGTCGTAAACGTACGGTCAGCGCTTGCGATCGTCCCCAAACTGTTGTGCACGACGATCCTGTAATGGTATTCCGTGCCAGGCGACAGATCCTGAGGGTGATAGCTGACAGGCACATCGCCATACCCCGAACCGACGTTGCCCACCACTGTGCTCCCATAGGACGTGCCCGGACCATATTCCAATCGGTATTCCGTGCTCAAGCCCAGCGGATTGACATTCGCGGCGAGCGTCGCACTATTGGCCGTCACGTCCGCGGCCCAATTCCCGTCGATCACCAGCGTCACAAAGGAATCGACCTCGCCGGTCTGCGGATTCACAACATACACAGTGCCATTGGCAGGATCCAGACCGATCGCGGTAGCACCTTCCAAAATACCCTGCCCGAAAGACTTGGTCGGCGAACAACCTTCTTCCGGTACGACAGGACAAGCCGCGGCGTCAGGCTCAGCCACTTCCCCGTCATCTGGGAATGCATACTGGTCAATCACACCCTGATCGACAACATAAAGTTCCCCTGTCACAGGTTCCACCGCAAGCCCGGTCACTTCGCTAGATGTGGAAACCCGACCGACCTTGGTGCCGTTGCCCCTGTACTCCGCGGCGTGGCCTACGCCATCCACAGCGAAGAGACTTCCGGCCGCATTGACCGCCAAACCATTGGACTTTACCCCGGGGATGAAGGATTCGCTCGTGAAGCTACCGTCCTGTGCGAACTCAAAGATTGTCGAATATTCGCTTAGGACAAACAACGTCCCACCGCTATTCACGGCGATGCCCGCAATTGGCCCAAGCCGGCCGCTCGGCGCAGTCGAACCGTCCAACTGCCCATCAACACCCCACCCCGACACCAAATCCCCCGAAGCATCGAACTTCGAAACCCACCCTTTGCCAGGTTCAGAAACATCGCCAAGATCACCCACATACACGTCGCCCGCGGAGGCTCCCCCGGAATTATCGATCGCAATGAACGTAGGCGTCGTGAACTCGCCGGGACCGGAGCCCGACAATCCCGCCTGACAAGTCAACGTACAGGTCTCGAATTTCGCCAAGCCATCCGCCACGCCCCATCCCCACGCACGAATGAACGCACCCGAGGAAGAGAACTCATCGACCCGTCGATTGCCCTGATCGGCCACATACACATCGTGTGTGAGCCCGCTCACCGCCACCCCCGCCGGCGAAGACAACTCCCCGGCGCCAGAGCCCAGACCTCCAAAACTGGAGGAGAAAACATGCCCATTCAGCGCCAGCGCGGGAGAACACGCCACCGCCAAGGCCAGCGCTGCCACACACAATGAGACCAACCCACTCAGGGCCAACTTTCGAGCGACCATCAAGCCATCCCCTCCTCAGAACAACACAGACATGACCCACCCGCGCCCGGGCAGCACAAAACCGCCACAGGCAGCAGGCCCGCGACGGCAGCAGAACAAGAAGCTTTAGACGCGCCTACGACGCGCGACAGACCAAACCGGTAAGGACGAGCCCTAAATCCGGCAGACCGCGGGCTATCGCCGCGGCGGTGGGACCTAGCGCCTAGGAGCCGGCCGTCCCAGAGAGAGAGAGAGAGAGAGAGAGAGCGCGTCAGCGACGCTGACGCGTCCTATTACGCCGGCGCCGTGAGCACACGGACTCTCGAGCACGTTGATCCCCAAAGGCTTCACGCGAAAACAACTCCCTCTCTGAAAGTGCGACCCGGTCCCTCTCCCAAGGGCCCTGCTTTTACCGGTTAGCGTCGACCACAGGGGCCAACCCAAAACCCGACCTTATTTCGACCCACACCCCGGGACGGGATGTCAGGACATGGCTCCTTTATACCCGAAGGCAATCCTTGTGTCAAGCCCTCGAAGGAAAGATGTCTTTTTTGAATGTCAACTGTCCCTAGGGCGCAGGCCGTCCGGGCTCGCCGCAGGCTACTCGCACTCCCCGATCCCAGAGCGACATCGATCCCAGAGCGAATCAGTACTAGACACTCGGCGCGGGACTCATGCTCGCCGGCGATCCTGCCGATGGGGCAAGGGTGAAGCTTTGGTCTGCCACCGTCTTCGCGCTGGCCGCGACTCTCCTGCTGGCACCGTTTACAGCGGTAGGAGCCACGAGCTCACGTCACCGCCGTGGGACCGTACACGTGCGTCACGAAACGATCCATCGCAACCCGCGCAAAGGATCCAAGCGGTCGTGCCGCCGCTCCAAGGCCCACAAGCACGGTAAGAAGGCGGGAGCCTGCAAAGCTCACAAGCTGGTCGTGCGCCACGCGCACAAGCACGTTGCCCGCAACTCCCGTCCGGCGACCGCCTCCAGTGACTGCCCGAATGCCAACCTCACGCCCAGCGCCGCCAACATCGCAAGCGTTGAGGCGGCCACGGTGTGCCTCGTCAACGACGAACGCATCCGTTTCGGCGAGTTGGCACTCGTCGAGGACTCGCATCTGGCGAGCGTCGCCGAAGGCCACTCGCGCGACATGGACGTGCGCGACTACTTCTCCCACGTCTCCCCCACCGGCGAAACGCTGCTGGTGCGCGTGCAGGCGAGCGGCTTCATACCCAACGGCGACGTGGGCTACACGATCGGCGAGAACATCGCCTGGGGCACCGTGTGGCTTGGCACGCCCAACGCGATCGTGAAGGCATGGATGGCCTCCCCCGGCCACCGCGCCAACATCCTCGACGCCGGCTTCCGCTACACCGGCGTAGGCATCGACCCGAGCCTGCCCCACTCGATGTCCGACGGGCAGGCCGGCGGGATGTACACGCAGGACTTCGGCACGATCATCGACTGATCTCCCGCGTCCCCGCACCTGGCACCTCATCGGTTTGGCCAGGCGGATAGTCTCCCCCCTCTCAGACCACTACAAGGAGAAGCGAAGACCATGGGAGTACTCGACGGCAAGTCCGCGATCGTCACCGGCTCGGCGCGCGGCATCGGCCGCGCCACCGCTGAGCTCTTGTCCTCGCAGGGCGCACAGGTCCTGATCAACGACCTCGACGGCGACGTCGCCGAGCAGGCATCCAAAGAGATCGCGGGTGAGACGGCGGTCTTCTCGGGCGATTTGACCAAGGGCGACGCCCCCGACAAGCTCGTGCAGAGCGCGATTGACGCGTTTGGGAAGGTCGACATCATCGTCAACAACGCCGGCTACACAATCGACGCGCCGATCCACAAGATGTCAGACGAGCAGTTCCAGAAGATGCTCGACATTCACCTAATCGTGCCGTTCCGAGTGATCCGCGCCGCCGCGCCGCACCTGCGCGAGCCCGCCAAGAAAGAGCGCGAGGAAGGCAATGAGGTGTTCCGCAAGATCGTCAACATCTCCTCGATCTCGGGGACGATGGGCAACGCCGGGCAGGCCAACTACTCCTCAGGCAAGTCGGGCGTGGTGGGCCTCACGAAGACGCTCGCCAAGGAGTGGGGCCAGTTCAAGGTCAACGTCAACGCGGTCGCGTTCGGCTTCATCGACACGCGCCTAACGGCCGCGAAGGTCGAGGACAACACGATGGAGATCGGCGGCGAGAAGGTGCAGCTCGGCATCCCAGAGCAGATGCGCGGGATGGCGTCGATGCTGATCCCGCTCGGACGTCCAGGCACGCCCGAGGAGGCCGCCGGCGGCATCTTCTTCCTGTGCTCGCCGTGGTCCAACTACGTGCACGGCCAAGTGCTCAACGTTACAGGCGGCCAGTTCGTCGGGATGACCTCCTAGCGACGATTGACCCTAAGACGCCGTCGCCGCGCCCTTCACCCGGGCGCGGCGCTCGGCGCGGCGCTGCGCGCGAGCGCGCTTGAGCATCCCCTTGCGGCCGTGTTCCTCCAGGCCGTTGTAGAGCGCCTTGATCTCGGTCAGGATCTCGTCGGCGACCGCCTGCTGTTGCTCGCGCGTGGCTCCCTCGATTGGCTCCCAGCGGATCGCCTCGCCATACTGCACGGTCACCTTCGGGAACTGCAGGCGCTTCCAGTTGCGGATGCGGCTGGAGCCGTGAATCGCGATCGGCACGATCGGGGCACCGGTTTCCAGAGCTAGGCGCCCGATCCCCGCCTTGGCGTGCTCGGCCAGTTTGCCGTCGCGCGAGCGCCCGCCCTCGCAGTACATCGTGATCGCCCCGCCGCGCGCGAGGATCGCTTTGGCGGTCACAAACACCTCTTCGTCGTGGGCGCCGCGGCGCACGGGGAACACGCCGCCGTGGCTGTAGACGAATTGCATCGGCCCGCTGAACAGTTGCGACTTGGCCATGAAGCGCACCTTGCGGCGGATGTAGCAGCCCATCAGGAAGTGATCCATGAAGCTGAAGTGGTTGGGCGCGAGGATCACCGCGCCCGAGCCCGGCACCTTCTCGGTCGAGATCGGGCGCGCGCGGAAGAACGTGTAGCCGTACAGCGAGGTGAGCATCCGCACCATCTCATACACCCACTCCGGTTCCCGCGTGCGCGCGCGCGCGTGGAACTGGTCGAAGAACTCCTTCGGGCGCGAGTCGGAATACACCTGCTCACGCATCGGCGCCAGATCGGTCATCTAGGAGGCTCTACATCGGCGGCGGCGCAAAGTTACGCGGGTAGACGTCAGGAAGACATCGCCGCATGCGGCGATGTCCCGGACCGTACATGTACGGTCCGGCGGAGCGGCACATGTGCCGCTCCGAACAACATCATTGAGAGCGTGCGCGTCCGAGTGCGTCGGCCCAGCCGGCAAGCAGCGTCTCGCGCTCGTCCTCGCTCATGCGCGGTTCATAACGCGCACCCCCACGCCAGCCGTCGCGCACGTCGGAGACCGTCCAGGCACCCACGCCGACGCCCGCCAGGTAGGCCGCGCCGAGCGCGGTTGTCTCGCTGATCTCGGGCACTACCACCGGCACGTCGAGGACGTTGGCCTGGAACTGCATCAGCCACGCATTGGCGGTCGCGCCGCCGTCGACCCTCAGCTCGCTCAACGGCTCCTTTGACGCGTCGGCCATCGCCTGGAGCGCATCGACCGTCTGGTAGGCGATCGCCTCCAAGCTCGCGCGTGCCAGGTGCGCACGCCCGCTGCCGCGCGTGAGCCCGACGATCGTGCCGCGTGCGTGCGGGTCCCAGTGGGGCGAGCCCAGACCGGTCAGCGCCGGCACGAAGTACACGCCGTCGTTGCCGTCCAGCGACGCGGCCAGCGCCTCCGTGTCGGACGCGCGCTCGATCACGCCGAGCCCGTCGCGCAGCCACTGGATGGCGGCGCCCGTCACGAAGATCGACGCCTCCAGGGCGTAGGTGATCGATCCGGCCGCCGCCGCCAGCGCCCCCGAAGACGAGGACCCGGCCAAGCCTGTGGGCGCACCGCCAACCCCCCAGGCGACCGTGCTCAACAGTCCCGGAGCAGGCTCAGGCGCGGTGAAGCCCGCGTTGAGCAGTGCAAACGAGCCCGTGCCATACGTGTTCTTGCCCATCCCGGGGTCCACGCACGCTTGCCCGAACAGCGCGGCCTGCTGGTCACCCGCGACGCCCGCGATCGGCACCGCGTGCCCGTGCAGAGCCTCGGGCCGTGTGGTGGCCAGCGTGCCCGCGCTCGCCACCACGCGCGGCAGCGAGCGCTCGGGGATGTCCAGCAACGCCAGCAGCTCGGGGTCCCAGCGGCCCGCCCCAATGTCGTACAGCATCGTGCGCGACGCGTTGGAGGGATCGGTGACGTGCTCGCCGCACAGCTTGAAGATCAGCCACGCGTCGATCGTGCCGAACAGCGCGCGGCCCTCTCGCGCGCGCTCGCGCAACCCCTCCACGTTGGCCAACAGCCACTCGATCTTCGTGGCGGAGAAGTAGGGGTCGAGCACGAGACCCGTGTGCGCGCGCACGAGCTGCTCGTGACCGCCGGCGCGCAGCTGCTCGCAGCGCTCGGCGGTGCGCCGGTCCTGCCACACGATCGCGCGATGCAGCGGCTCGCCTGTGGCTGGGTCCCACGCGCAAACCGTCTCACGCTGGTTGGTGATGCCCACGGCCACCAGCTCCCCGGAGCGGACTTCCGCGTCGGTGAGCGCCTCACCCGCGACCGCGCGCGTCACCTCCCAGATCTCGCTCGCGTCGTGCTCCACCCAGCCGGGCCGCGGGAAGTGCTGGGTCAGCTCGCGATACGCGCGTCCAACCGGTTGCGCCTGCTCGTCGAACACGATGCACGTCGTGCCCGTCGTGCCCTGATCGATCGCGAGAATCATCGTGGGGCACACTGCGCGGCGCGATACTGCGTCCTCGGTCGCTCATGTGCAGAGCACATTTCGCTCCCTGCGTCCTTGTCTCGCTTGCGCATCGCACCCCACGAGGCTTAGTTTCGAAATAGACACGAAGGCAGACTACCGCCGCGCCACATAGACGCGCACGAAATCAAGTAGCTGGCGTCCGCGGTGGAGGAACCCGCCGAACGTCCGGCCGGTGGCGCGGTGATGAAGGTCCAGATCCAGCTCTCGCACCCGCGCGCCCGCGCGGGCGGCGTCGATCGTCATGCCGATCTCCATCCCGAACCCGTGCGCGAGCGGCAACACCCGCGCGAGCGTGCTCGCGCGTAGCGCGCGCTGACCGGAGATCGGCGCCCTCAGCTCCAGGCCGCAGCGCCGGCGGATCGCCCAGCGGGCGAAGCCCAGCGCGATTCCCAGCCCACCCCCCACACGCCTCACAAACGCCGCCACGGCCACATCCGCGTCCCCACGCCGCACCGCCTCCGCGAGCGGCCCAAGCCGGGCGGCGCACTCGCCGAGATCTCCGTCGCACAGCACGGCGATCCAGCCCTCCAACCGCTCGTGCCCGCCGCCACTTGCAGGCCTCGGGCTGGGGTGTGCGTGCGGCGCCCCCTCGACGATCGCCGCCAAAGCCGCGCGCGCGGCCAGCGTCATCGCGCCGCCCTTGCCGACCACACGCTCGCTGCGCACCACGCGCGCGCCAGCCGTCTCGGCGAGTCGAGCCGTGCCGTCGGAGGAGCCATCGTCGGCGACCCACAGCAGCGCGTCGGGGAACGTCGCGGCAAGCGCGGCGAGCGTGGTGGCGATGCGGTCGGCCTCGTTGTGGGCGGCGACCACCACCAGCACGCCGGTCGCGGTCTTCGTTGGCTGGGTATCGGAGGTCATCCTGGCGGAAGCTTGACGCCGTCGTCAATCGGGAGCGGCGGCTATTGTCCCCTACTGCTATCGGTCTGCACAGACCCCACCCCAATGGCGTCCACGGAGGTTTCGCGCGTGGCTGACGTAGAGGCTCACATAACCGGTACGGTATGGAAGATCGAGTGCGCCGTCGGCGATGAGATCGAGGAGGGCGACACCGTCGCGATCCTCGAGTCGATGAAGATGGAGATGCCGGTCGAGGCCGAGGACGCGGGCAGGGTCGTGGAGATCCTTTGCGCCGAGGGCCAGGCCGTCAGCGAGGGCGACACGCTCGTCGTGCTCGAATGATGCCCCAATCCACGCTAGCCGACGGCAAGCTGTTGATCGATCGACCGGCCGGCGGAGTCGCGCGCCTCACGATCTCCAATCCACAGAAGCGCAACGCGCTGGATCAGCCGATCCTCGACGCGATCGCGGAGACTCTCGCCGAATGGGCCGAACCCGAGAGCGACACACGTTGCGTGATCCTCACGGGAGCCGATGGGATGTTCTCGGCGGGATACGAGATCGGCGAGATCACCAACGGCAGCTTCGTGGAAGAGGCCGAGAGCCTGATCGCGCATCCGTTCACCGGTGCCATCGAAACGCTTGAAAAATTCCCTTTCCCGACTGTGGCGGCACTCCCTGGGCACACGATCGGCGGCGGACTGGAGTTGTCGCTCGCCTGCGACATGCGCATCGCCGCGGACGCGATCAAGCTCGGCATGCCACCCGCAAAGCTAGGACTCGTCTACTCCCACACGGGACTGCGCCGCTTCATCGACGCGATCGGTGTCACCCGTACGCGCGAGCTGTTTCTGCTGGGCAACTACATCGACGCCGCCACCGCACTGGGATGGGGACTGGTCAACCGCGTCACGGCAGCCGAGGAGCTCGAGAGCGCGACGCTTCGCCTTGCCTGTGAACTGGCAGCCAACGCACCGCTCTCCCAGACCGGCAACAAGCAGGTGATCGCGGCGCTGCTGCGCGAGCAGAGCACACTACCCAAAGACCTGGAGAACGAATTGATCTCACTGCGCCGAGCCTCGTTCGAGTCACACGACCTGCGCGAGGGGATGAGCGCGTTCGCCGAGAAGCGCGCGCCCCGATGGCGTGGTGAGTAGCTCGGCGGGCTTGCCCACCTGTGCGTGAGCGTCGATCGACTGCCGCGCCGGCCGTGAAGATCTTCTGCACCGACTGCCCGGGGCCGACGCCGAACAGGGCGCCCGAGCCGATCGCGATCTGCCCCTGCACTGCCTGAAAGCCACTCCCCGACGCATGCGCGCTCAGATCGCGCTCATGTCGACCCCATATTCTTTCAGCCAGGCGTTGGTTCGCACGATCCCGTCGAGCTTGATGCGCGTCGAGGATGAGTCTCGCTCGTTCACCGACTCGTCGACCACGGCGCGAACCGCGTCACGGTTGACGAACGGCAAAACCGGCGCGTCCCCGTCGAGTATCTGCTTCAGCTCGCGCCGCAGACCCACGTCGTAGCTGACGTCCTGCGTGGTGGGGAAACCCGACTTGCGCCGCTGCAACACCGATTGCGGCAACAGATCCTCTGTGGCCTTGCGCAGCAGGCCCTTTTCGCGATCGTCGCATTTCTTGATCGACCACGGAACGTTGAATACGTACTCGACCAGACGGTGATCGCAAAACGGCACACGCACCTCTAGACCTGTCGCCATGCTCATGCGGTCCTTGCGCTCCAGCAGCGTGCGCAGCACGAACGTCAGCTCGAGATAAGCCACCTCGCGCATGCGGGCCTGTTCGCGATCCTCCCCGTCGAGCCGAGGCACCTGCGCGATCGAGCTGCTGTAGCGCTCCAGCACGTACTCGATCGGTTTCAGACGATCGACCATGTCGGCGCTGTAGAGGCCCAGGGGCGACTGTGGAGGTGATGAGGTCGCGCCGGCGCCGCGACTCATCTCGGCGGCCATCCAGGGGAAGATCGGCAGCGCAAGAGCCTCCTGGTCTTGGGTCCACGGGTAGCCTCCGAATATCTCGTCGGCGCCCTCACCGGAGAGGGCCACCGTCGAGTGCTCCCGGACTCCCCGAAACAGCAGGTAGAGCGAAATGTCCAGGTCGCTCATCTGGCTCGGGAAGTCCCAGGCACGTGCCACCGAGCTGCGGACCCCCGCATCCCACAGCTGCTCGGTTTCGAGCACGATGTCGCGGTGCTCGCAGCCAACGTGGCGCGCAACCTCATGCACGAACGGCCGGTCGGCCGTCTCCCGCCCCGGCTCCGGTTGGAACGTCTCGACGTAACCAGGGAAGTCAACCGAGAACGATCGCACGCTGCCGCGACCGTCGGCCACAGTCGCGCGCTGGGCGAGCGCGGTGAGCGCACTGGAGTCGAGCCCTCCCGACAAGAGCATGCACAACGGAACGTCGGAGACCAGCTGACGGTCGACGATGTCCTCGAGCAACGCGCGCACCTTGGAGATCGTGGTAGCAAGGTCGTCTTCGTGCGGACGAGCCTCCAGCTTCCAATAGCATTGCTTGGTCAGTCCAGCACGAGAAAAGCGTGCGTAATGACCCGGGGGAAGGTCGAAGAGGTCGCGAAGGATCGTCCTCCCGTCAGCGGTGTGGGTAACGGTCAGAAAGCCACACAACCCCAGTGGATCGACGACACGCTTGGCCAGCGGGTTTGCCAGGATCGCCTTGGGCTCGGATCCGAACAGCAGCCCTTCGCCCGCCTGGTAGTAGTACAGCGGCTTGATCCCGAGCCGGTCGCGCACCAGCAGCAGCTCCTGGGCACCCGCATCCCAGATCGCAAACGCATACATCCCGTTGAAGCGCTCCACCATGTCGATACCCCACTGCAAATATGCGCGCAGCACCACCTCGGTGTCGCTTTGCGTCCTGAACGCATGTCCCGCCGCTTCCAGCTCGCGGCGCAGCTCGCGGTAGTTGTAGAGCTCGCCGCTGTAGGTGAGCACGGCGTCTCCCTCGACCATCGGCTGGCGCCCACCGGGGGGGTCGATTACAGCCAGGCGACGGTGTCCGATCGCGGCGTGCTCGGACAACCACAGCCCCTCGTCGTCGGGCCCGCGCGCGGACATGGTGTCCGTCATCGCCTGCGCGGTCTCGCGCTCCAGGCGCAGATCCCTGTCGAAGTCAACCCAGCCTGCAATTCCGCACATGTAATCGATCCTCCTATTGAGCCGTCGTTGATTTATCGCGCGCTCACGCGAACTCGCGGAAGAGCCGCAAACGCTGCTCGCCGATCGAGGCGCGCATCTCCGGGTCTTCCACGCCGAGACCCTCGCGCTCGGCCAGGCACAACACGCCGACCTTGCCCACGTGACGGTTGAGCTGCACCTCACGAGCGGCCTGCGCGACTTTGTCGAGCGTGAACACCTTCGAGAGCGCGGGCACGATCCGCCCAAGCTCGATCAGGCGGTTGACCTCGGCGGCCTCTTGCCAGTTGGCGCCATGGCTGCCGATGATCCGCTTGAGATTCATCCACAGTCGGCGGTTGTCGTACTCGTGGTGGTAGCCGGTGCTCGAGCCGCACGTGATGATCGTTCCGCCACGCCGCGCCAGATACACCGACGTGGCGAACGTCTTGCGTCCGACGTGCTCGAAGACGATGTGCGGATCTTCACCCAAACGCCGCCTGATCTCCGCTCCCATTCGCCGGCCGGCTTCCAGTTCACTCATGCCATCTGGACAGAGCTCGTCGCGGCGCAGGATGACGTCGCACCCAACCCGCTCCAGCATCTCGGCCTTCTCGGCGGAGCTGACCACCCCGACGGCGATCCCCCCGCCGTTTCGGATCAGCTGGATCGCGTAGCTCCCGAGGCCGCCGGTCGCTCCCCACACAAGCACGATGTCTCCCTGCTTGAACTGCGTTCCCCGCGGGCTCACCAGCATCCGGTAGGCGGTCATCGCGCACAGGATGTTGCAGGCCGACTCCTCCCAAGTGAGGTGCCGCGGCTTGGGAAGCAGCTGATTGACCCTCACCACACAGAAGTGGGCAAGCCCACCGAAGTTGTTCTCATAGCCCCACGCAAGCGGCTCTGGTGTCATTAGGCTGTCGGACTGCGAGAGCGGCAGCTGATAGTCGACCACCCCGGGAAACACCACCGCGCGATCGCCCACCGACCAGTTGCGAACCGCCGCGCCAACGGCCGCGATCACGCCGCACGCGTCGGAGCCAACCACGTGGTGGGGCTGGTTGTGGCGTGCATCCCATCCCCCGTGACGCGCACGGCGCTCCAGGAAGCGGAACGTTGGCACCGGCTCGAACATTGCCGTCCACACCGTGTTGTAATTGATCGCGCTCGCCATCACGGCAATCAACACCTCGTCGGGAGCCAGCTCGGGCATCGGCACGTCGCCGACGCGGATCGACTTCGTCACGTCCTTGTCGGCGACATCCGCGAACATCTGCTCGTCCTCACGGGAGACATACGCCGCGCGATAGCTCGACGGCAGCTCGCCGTCAAGCATCTGCTCCAGACCCATCTCCGGCAAACCCATCTCCGGGCCAGCAACTGTTGACAGTCTTGTCATCTCGCCTCATCCTCCTATGGTCAACGTCGTCTTTAACAACCAGTCCTGCACCGCTTGAGCCGTCGAGTCGGCGTGTGCTTCCATCATCGAGAAGTGATCGCCAGGCACCTCAAGCACTGTCTGCGCGATCGGCGCCTCATTTGAGTCCAGCTCGACCAGCTGTCTGTCGCCCACCTGCTCACACGCTCGCAACAGCAGCGTCGGCACGTCCATCGCGACCGGCTCGAAGTCCCGCAGCAGTCGGGCATAGGAGCCCATCGCGGTAAGGCGGGTGTCGTTGAGCGGCAGGTATCCGCTGGCCCGCTCGAGCATCGCCTGCACGAGCTGGCGCAACGTCGCGTCGGAAAGATCCCCGAAACCGATGGGGGTGTCGATCAGCAGCAGGGCAGCCGGTGTCAGGCCGTCGCGTACGAGCCCTTCGACGAGCGCACTCGCGAGCATTCCGCCGGATGAGTGACCCACGATCGCGAAGGGGCGCTCATGCGCGGACTCCCGCACCAAGCCGGCCAGTGTGCCGAGCAGCACCTCGATCGAAGCGGGCACGCGCTCGCCCTCGGTAAAGCCAGGGAGAGAGAGTGCCGAGACGGTCCGCGTGTCCCTGAAGCTCGCCGCGAACCTCGCGTACTGGTGCGGACCCGAGATGGCGAGCACCGACGGGACGCAGATGAGCTGAGGCTGTGCCGCTCCCCGCGCAAGCCTCACCACGGAGGCGCGGTCGGGGGCCTGGACCGTGTCGAAGCTCCCCCGCAGGATCGAGAGCGCCGCCAGGACCTTGATGAACTCGGGCAGCGTGTCGTTCCGGTATGCCTCGTCAAGAAGCGGCCCGATGGATCCGCTCAGCGCGGAACCTGTATGCCCCTCCGCGCGATGACTGCTCCCCGAAGCCGTTGCGGCGTTCGCGGTGTCGGGTGGCCCCACAGCGGGCGACCCATCGGCGAGCCGCGCGAGTAGATGGCGGACAAGCGCGGCGGGGCTCGGGTACTCGAGCACCGCTGCCGCCGACAGCGTCACCCCAACCGTCTCGCTCAGCTGGCGGGAGAGCTGGACCATCGTGATCGAGTCAAAGCCCAACTCCAGGAACGCGCTGTACTCGTCGATCGACTCCGGCGAGCCGTGGCCCAACAGGGCGGCCGCCTCGCCGCGGACATGTTCGAGCAGCGCCTGCCCGCGCTCCTCGTCGGATAGACCGACGAGACGGGTCGCGAGCGGGCTCGAGGGGCTTGCACGAGAAGCCCTCGAAGACGCTCGCACGAGCTTTGAGAAGATCGGTGCCAACGTCCCGGCTTCCGCCTGACGGCGCAGCTCGGCGGCGTCGAGCCGTACCGCCACCGGTGCCGGCTCGGACCCCTCGCAGGCGAGATCGAACAGTCGTGGGGCTTGCTCGCGCGACGGCGGGTCGATGCCCTTTGGCGCCACACTGAGGTTTGGGTCTCCGCCGCTCGTGTCCGCACTCCCCCACGGGACCCAGCGGATTGAGACCGCGGGGAGCTGGCGCGCCCGGCGACGGATCGCGATCGCGTCGAGGGCAGCGTCGGCCGCCGCGTCGGCGCCGGAGCCGCCACCGAGTGTGCCGCCGCAAGACGAGAACAGCACGAACGCCGAGAGGTCGAGCTCCTCTGTCAGCGCATCCAGGCGCAGGGCGACATCGACCCGGGCGGCAAGCGCCTGCTCTATGCGCTCGGGCGTCGGCACGAGCGACGCGTCGATCGAATCGGCGCTCGACTCCTCCCCGGTGACGGGCGCACAGTGGACGATGCCCCGCAACGGATGCCCATCCGGCACGGTCCCGACCAACCCCTCCAGCGCCGCGGGGTCGCCGAGGTCACAGTCCACGATCCCGATCCGGGCACCCAGCTTCGAGATTTCGTCCTCGAGCTTTCGCGCCGCCGGAGCGCCCTCTCCGGCTCCGGCGGCCACGACAAGCGAGCGCACGCCATGCTCGACCACAAGGTGCCGCGCGATCGCGCTTCCGA
Source organism: uncultured Solirubrobacterales bacterium (assembly GCA_963849215.1). Taxonomy (GTDB): domain Bacteria; phylum Actinomycetota; class Thermoleophilia; order Solirubrobacterales; family Solirubrobacteraceae; genus Palsa-744. The sequence continues at coordinate 1,680,382 of CAWKGR010000003.1, read as the reverse complement.
CGCCTTCGAGTCCGTCCACGATGAGCACCGTTCCCGTCGGATCGAATGGGTTGCGCGGCACGCTCGAAGCTCCGGTATCGCGCCGCGTCCGCGCCAGCCGTGGAGCCAAGGCTCGCCCATCGCGTATCGCCAGCTGGGGCTCATCCAGGCTGAGCGCCGCCATCAGTGCGTGCCACGAGGACTCCGTGCCGTCGACGTCCACGAGCGAGAAGCGCCCGGGGCTTGCCAGCTGCGCGGAGCGCAGCAGACCCCAGACCGACGCGGCGGGAAGGTCTGGAACATCCTCCAGGGCGTCCGCCGCGACCGCTCCCTGTGTCACAACCGCCAGGCGAGCGCCCGCGAGACGATCCTCAGACAGCCATTCCCGGGCCAACGCAAGGATCCGCGCGACGGTATCGTGGACGGAGCCGCGCAGATCGTGCTCGACCCGCGCGCCGCGACAGTCGACCAGCACGGTGGCGGGCACGGGGAGCCCGTCCTCGATCAACGCCAACAGTCCCGGGAGGTCCTCACAGCCAGTGGCGATCGGCCGCTCGGAGCCCGATCCAAGCGCGCGCACACAAGCGCCGTCGCCCAGCACGGCCCAGCGATCGCGCGGCTGGCACGCACCCGGTGCGCAGGGGACCCAATCCAGGCGCAGGAGCGCGTCCCCCTCGATGCCGGCCTCACCAAGCAGTTGACCTGCGACGGTCTCCCGCGTGTGCAGCGAGCCGATCGACAGGACCGGCTCGCCGTGCTCGTCGGCCAGCTCGAGCGAGACCGCCTCGCCGTCGGCCGGGGTGATCTGTACGCGCAGCAGCGAAGCCGCGCGTGCGTGCAGGCGTACCTGCTCGAAGCGAAGCGGTACGCGCACGCCCTGTGCGTCCGGGGCCAGCGAAGCGGCGGTGCGCAAGACCGCATCGAGCAGCGCCGGATGAATGCCGAAGCGATCCGTGTGAGCGCCGGAGACCTCCGGGAGCGAGAGCTCGGCGAGAAACCCAGCGTCGCTGCGCCACGCGGCGTGCAGCCCCGAGAAGACGGGGCCATATTCGAGACCGGCGCTCGCGCTCCGATCGCGGAGATCCTCTACGGACAGCTCCACGGCCTCGATGGGGGGACACCACGGTGCGCCGCTCGCGGGCGTGAGTGCCGCCGATCGCGGCTCCCGCGACTGCTCCCCGCCCGGTGCGAGGGTACCGCGAGCGTGACACTTCCATGGCCGATCGGCGTCCCCCGCGTCGTTCGCGGCACAGGGCCGCGCGTAGATGCCTACGTCGCGCATGCCCCGCTCGTCGGGACCGCCGAGGACCAGCTGGATCTCCGCATCGACGTCGTCGTCGAGCACCAGCGGCGCTTCGAGCACGAGCTCGTGCACGGTCTCACAGCCACACCGAGCACCCGCGTACAGCGCCGCCTCCAGCAACGCGGCGCCCGGCAGCAGTGGGTTGCCCAGCAACGCGTGATCGGACAGCCACGGATGCGCCCGCGGCGACAGGCGTCCGGTGAACAGCCTGCCGCGACTGTCAGCCAACTCCACCTCGGAGCTCAACAGAGGATGCCCGGCCCGCGACTCGCCTGCAGCGGGCTCACCTCCCTCGGCCGAGACGGGATCAGACCAGTAGCGCTCGCGCTGGAACGCGTATGTCGGCAGTGACACACGCCGGGCGCCTCGACCCTCGAACGCGGCGCCCCAGTTCACCGGCACACCACGGACCCACGCTTCGCCCAGCGACAGCAGGAAACGTCCGGGACCACCCTCTCCACGACGTAGCGAACCGATCGCCTCAACACCGCCAAACGACCCTTCCTCCCCAGCCGCATGCTCGACCGTCTGCTGGACCCCCGCCGTCAGCACCGGGTGGGGGCTCATCTCGACGAACGTGCGATGGCCGTCCTCCAGCAACCCCCGCACGGCACCCTCGAACCGCACCATGTCCCGCGCGTTGTGAAACCAGTACTCCTCGTCCAAACCGTCAGTACTCACCACGCCGCCGGTGACGCACGAGTAGAACGGCACCGCACCCAACCGCGGAGCAATGCCGGCGCAAGCCTGAAACAGCTCCTCGCGCAACCCATCCACCTGCGGGGAATGTCCCGCACCGATGGCCGCCGGCACCTCGCGAACGCGTATGCCGTCGTCCTCGCACCGCGCGAGGAACTCCTTGACAGCGCCGTGATCGCCTGACACCACAACTGAGCCCGGACTGTTCACGGCCGCGACCACGACCCGCCCATCCCAACGCTCCAGACGCTCACACACCTCCCCGAAGCCGAGCCAAACCGAAGCCATACGCCCCCCAGCCAGCAACGGCGCAAGCCTGCTGCGCAACGCGACAATCCGCGCCCCATCCGCGAGCGACAGGCCACCGGCGACACACGCGGCCGCGATCTCACCCTGCGAATGACCAACAACGGCATCGGGCTCGACCCCACACGCCTGCCACAACCGCGCGAGGGACACCATCATCGCGAACAGCACAGGCTGCACCACCTCGACCTGCTCCAAGGAACCCGGCTCGCCCTCGCCACGCAACACAGCCTCGAGCGACCAATCCACAAACGGCGAAAGCGCCTCTCCGCACTCCCGGATGCCGTGAGCGAACACCGGCGAACGATCCAAGGCTCAGCCCCCATGCCCACCCACTGCGAACCCTGGCCCGGAAACACGAACACCACCCGTCCGCCACCGACCCCATCGCCGCGAACCAGCCAGTCGCCGCGCCCGCCGGCCGCGAGCTCCTGCAGCCCGGACAGCAACTCCGAGCGACTCTCGCCGACGAGTACGGCGCGATTCTGAAAGGCCGCCCGCGTGGTCGCGAGCGACAGCCCGACATCGGCCTCGCCTAGCTCGCGATCCCCGGCCAGTGAGGCCCCCAGACGCGACGCCTGGCCGCGAAGCGCGGCCTCACCGATACCCGAGACGACCCAAGGGGTCGTCTCGCACGCAAACGCGGGGAGTCCCGGCGAGCCCGAATCGTCGGTGGCCTCGGTCGACGGCGGCTCCAGCGGCGGTTCCTCGATGATCACATGGGCGTTCGTGCCGCTCACGCCAAACGAGGACACCGCGGCGCGGCGCGGAACGCCGTTGCGCTCCCACGGGGTCTCGTCGGCCAGCAATGCGACCGCACCGGAGGACCAGTCGACGTGGCTCGAAGGCCTGTCGACGTGCAGCGTGCGCGGCAGCTGGCCGTGCTGCATAGCCATCACCATCTTGATCACACCGGCGACACCCGCCGCGGCTTGGGTGTGGCCGATGTTCGACTTGATCGAACCGAGCCGCAGCGGTCGCTCAGACGGGCGTTCCTGTCCGTAGGTCGCGATCAAAGCCTGTGCCTCGATTGGGTCGCCGAGAGGCGTACCCGTGCCATGCCCCTCGACCGCGTCCACCTCCAGCGCCGAGAGCCCCGCGTCCGCCAGCGCCTGGCGGATAACCCGCTGCTGGGAGGGCCCGTTGGGGGCTGTCAGTCCGTTGCTGGCACCGTCCTGGTTGACCGCGCTGCCACGCACGGTCGCCAGCACCGGGTGACCGAGCCGCTGCGCGTCCGACAGGCGCTCGAGCAAGAGCACCCCGGCGCCCTCCCCCCAGCCCACGCCGTCAGCACCCTCCGCAAACGACTTGCAGCGCCCGTCGTGCGCAAGCCCACCCTGGCGGCTGAATCCGACGAAGGGCCGTACGCTGGCCATCACCGTTACACCGCCCGCGAGCGCAAGCGAGCACTCTCCGGCGCGCAGGGCACCACATGCGAGATGCAGTGCCACAAGCGAGGATGAGCATGCGGTGTCGACGGTGACCGCGGGGCCCTCCAACCCGAACACGTAGGAGATCCGCCCTGACACGACGCTCGCCGCCACGCCCGTGCCGCGATAGGTCTCCGCACCCGGCGGCAGCGAGGGCTCTGGAGCGCCCGCGTCGTAGGACATCATGCCGGCGAACACTCCGACGGGGCTGCCATGCAACGAGCTGGCGTCGATGCCGGCTCGCTCGAACGCCTCCCAGCAGACCTCCAGCAGTATCCGCTGCTCGGGAGCCATCGCAAGCGCCTCGTTTGGACTGATCCTGAAGAAGCCCGCGTCGAAGTCCCACGCACCGCGCAGGAATCCACCCTCAGGTACATGGCTCGCGGCGGAGTCGTCGGGATTGGAGCCGTACAGTGCGTCCAGATCCCAGCCACGATCGGACGGGAAGGGCGAGATGGCGTCGCGCCCGGTGCTGAGCAGATCCCACAACCCCTCCGGGGAGCTGAGCCCGCCCGGATAGCGGCAGCTCATCGCGACGATCGCGATTGGCTCATCGGCCGATCCCCGCGGCGCAACCGCGGGTGCCGGCGCCGGCACCGTGCCGTCGATGTCATCCAGCAGGTGCTTTGCGAGCGCCAGTGGACTGGGATAGTCGAACACGATCGTGGCAGGCAGCTGCCTGCCGATTGCCGTGTTCAAGCGGTTACGCAGTTCGACAGCGGTCAGCGAGTCGAATCCGAGCTCGGAGAACGGCTGGCGCGCGGGCACCGCGCCGGCGCTCGAGTGACCGAGCACAGCGGCGACTTCACCGCGGATCGCCTCGAGCAGCGCATCGAGACGCTCGCTCTCCGGCAGGCTCGCGATCCGTTGCACGAGCGCTCCCTTTGCTTGGCGTGAGGAGCCGCGCGTGGGGATCCGAACCAAGCCTTGCAGCAGCGGCGCAGACAGTCCCTCAAGCGCCCGTTCCCTCAGGACCCCGACATCGACGCGAACCGGGACCACCAGGGCTGAATCCGAGAGGCAGGCTTGGTCGAACAGCGCAAGCCCTTCCTCCCGGTCGAGTGGGACGATGCCGGTGTGTTCGACTCGCGCCCGATCGGAGTCTGACGAGACAACCGCCATGCCCTCCTGCTGACTCCACCATCCCCACGCCGTCGATACCGCCGCGAGGCCCGCCGCGCGACGATTGGCCGCGAGGGCATCGAGGAAGGCGTTCGCCGCCGCATAGCCGCCCTGCCCAGGAGCCCCAAGCACGCCGGCGGCCGACGAGAAGAGCACGAAGGCGGCAAGATCGAGCTCGCGCGTGCAGCTCGTGCAGATGCCACGCACCGTCAAGCTTGGCGGCCAGCGCCCGGTCGATGCGCTCCGGCGAGAGTGAGGCTATGACTCCGTCCTCGAGCGCCGCGGCAGCGTGAACGACGACACGCAGCGGAAACTCGGATGGAACCGAGTCGACCAGCGCTTGGAGCTCTTGACGGCTCGATACGTCACAGGCCACCACGCTGACGGCGCCACCGAGCTCTGAGAGCTCGCGCTCGATCTCAGACGCCCCATCGGCGTCCGGTCCGCGCCTGCTCGCGAGGATCACGTTTCGCACCCCGTGGCGGGAGACCAGATGCCTGGCCACCAGCTTGCCGAGATCGCCTGTCCCACCAGTGATCAGCGCGGTCCCTCCCCGCGCTTGCGCGATCGCTCGCGGCTGCGCGTCCCCATCGGCGTCCGCGCCGGCGAGGTCGTCTAAGACCTTCAACCTAGCCAGACGCGGGAGCAGAATCACTCCCTTGCGAATCGCCATCTGCGGCTCGGCCCCGCACGCGGCGCCAGACAGCGCCTCGATCGACCGCTGCTCGTCGTCGATGTCGACGATCGACAGCCGGCCTGGATTCTCAGACTGCGCCGAGCGCACGAGCCCCCAGACGGGTGCCGCACGCAGGCCCATCACGCAGTCCTGGGCACTTGCGCCAACCGCGTTGCGTGTCACCAGCACGAGCCGGCTGTTCGAGAAGCGCTCCTCGGCAAGCCAGGCCTGGATCGTCGCGAGCGCTCTGTGCGCCACCGCATGCGCGCCGGCCGGCACCGAATCCGCTGGCGGAGTGCCGCCGGACGTATGGGCCTCGGGTGTTGGCAACTCGGTGAAATCGGCGAGCACAGCCGCCACCGGCCCGTCAAGCTGCTCGAGTGAATCGGCGAGCGCGCCGGCATCGGCGAAGACGCCCGCAAACGCGCCCGCCTCACGCAAAGCGCCGGCGAGCCCCTTGTGCTCGTCGTGCTCGTGCAAGTCGTGCTCGTGCCCGTCGCTCCCGGGGCCCTCGTGCTCGTGCAAGTCGTGCTCGTGCCCGTCGCTCCCGGGGCCCTCGTGCTCGTACTCGTCGTGCTCGTGACCCTCGCCGAGCAGGGCCAGCATCCCGCCCGTGTGCTCGCCTTCGTCCTTAGCTGGCAACCAGTCGAGCCCAAACATCGCCTCTCGATGCCCCACGCGCGCGCTCCACAACTGCGCGGGGGTGACGGGACGAACCTTCAACGATTCGATCGACACCACGGGCACGCCGGCGCCGTCGGCGGCAAACAGCGACGCGCCCCGCTCAGCGCTCAGCGTGCCCCGCACGCGCAGATCGTGCGCCCCCTCCGCGTGCAGCCGTACGCCGCTCCAGGCAAACGGGATCATGAGCTCATGCGCCGGTTCGCGCTCGTCGCGGCCCTCCGCGAGACCGCCCATCGCCTGGAAGGCAGCGTCGAGCAAAGCTGGATGGATGCCGAACCGCCCACCCTCGGCACGGGCCTGCTCGGGGAGCCGTACCTCGGCGAACATCTGCTCGCCTCGTCGCCACGCGGCCCGCACGCCCATGAAGGACTCTCCGTAGTCAACCCCCAGCTCGCCGAAGCGCTCGTACATGTCCCGCACGTCGAGCGAATGCGCGTCCGGCGTGGTCCACGCCTCACCGGCGAGCGCCGGCGGCTCGTAGGGCGCGCCAGCGCTAGGAACAAGCACACCGCTGGCATGGCGCGTCCACGGCCGGGCTTCGGCGGCATTCTCTTCGAGGGCTCCACGCGGGCGCGAGTGGATACTCACCGTGCGCTCCCCCTCATCCAGCGGCTCCCCCATCACCACCTGGACCTCGATCGCAAGTCCCTCCTCGAGCACGAGCGGCGCTTCCATGACCAGCTCCCGCAACACCTCGCAACCGAGCTCGGAGCCGGCGTAGAGCGCCATCTCCACGAACGTGGTACCCGGCACGAGCGCCACACCAGCCACGACATGCTCGCCCAGCCAGGGCTGCTCCGCCAGCGACAGGCAACCGGTGAATGCCGACCTCCCCTCACCGGCGAGCGTGATCGCCGCGTGCAACAGCGGATGATCGAGGGGGCGCATGCCGGCGGCAGAGCCAGCCTGGTGCTTGCCGGTGGCGAGCGCATCCAGCCAGTAGCGTCGTCGCTGGAAGGCGTAGGCCGGCAGTTGCACCCGCTCGGCGCCCGTGTTCTCATACATAGCCGCCCAATCGAGCTCGACTCCGTTCACCCACGCACGCGCGAGCGCGCCGAGCAGCGTCCGCTCCTCTGGATGTCCGCTGCGCAGCAGCGGCGCGACCACCACGCGGTCCTCGTCGTGCTCGTCGTGGACCAGGCATTCGCGCGCCATCGCGCTCAGCACGCCGTCGGGTCCAAGCTCCAAGAAGCTCGTCGTCCCATGCGAAGCGAGCCAGCTCATCCCGTCGGCGAAGCGCACCGCCTCCCGCGCGTGGCTGGCCCAGTAGTGAGGATCGCGCATCTGCTCGAGCGACAGCGGCTCTCCGGTGAGGTTCGAAACGATCGGGATCGTGGGCTGCGCGAAGGACAACCCGCTCGCCAGCTCGGCGAGCTGCTCGAGCATCCCGTCCATGCGCGGAGAGTGAAACGCGTGACTGACTCGCAGGCGCTTGACCTTGTGGCCGTCGCGCTCCCATCTGCCGGCGAGCTCCAACACCGGCTCCTCGTCTCCGGAGATGACAACTGAGGAAGGCCCGTTGACGGCTGCCAGCGACACGCTGTCGGCGCTCCCGGCGATCAACTCGCGCGCCTCCCGCTCGCTGGCCTGCAGCGCCACCATCGCGCCTCCCGGGGGCAGTGCTCCCATCAGCCGTCCACGAGCCGCAACCAATGCGCAGGCGTCCTCCAGCGAGAGCGCTCCCGCGACGTGCACGGCGGCAAGCTCACCAATCGAATGACCCAACAGGAAGTCGGGCTTGACCGCCCAACTCTCGAGCAGGCGGAACAGCGCCACCTCCAACGCGAACAGTCCGGCCTGCGTGAACATTGTCTGGTCGAGCAGTCCCTCCCCGCTGGGCGTCTCGGAGGGCTCGCGGTCACCCGTCCCGAGGACCACCTCCAAAAGCGGTCGACCCAGCTCGACGTCCAGGCAGCCGCACGTATCGCGCAAAGCCTCCCTGAACACCGGAAACAGCTCGTACAAACCGCGGCCCATACCCGCTCGCTGAGCGCCCTGACCCGTGAACAGAAGCGCCAGACACGATCCGCGCGCGTCCACCGCACCACGCACCAGCGATGGAGCCTCGCCACGACCGGCAAGCGCGGAAACGCCGGCTGAGAGAGTCGGCAGATCGTCTCCGAGGACGACCGCGCGGTCGAGCAGCGCGGCCCTTCCCGCGGACAGCGAGAGTCCGATGTCGAGTGGGCTGAGCGTCTGCTCGCCGCTTACGCGCTCCAGTAGCCGCGCGGCCTGCTCACAAAGGGCGTCCTCGCCCTTTGCCGAGATCACCCACGGGATGACGGGCAGCTCGGAGGGTCCGCCACCGCTGTTCGTACCGGTGTCTGTTTCCCCCGTCTGTCGGTGCCCATCTGACCCCCCGTCCGGTACGCCTTCGACGGCGAGGGGCTCAGGCGCGCTACCCGCCCGCCGCTTGACGTTGACGGGCTCTGGAGCCTCCTCGAGGATCACGTGAGCGTTCGTGCCGCCCACCCCAAACGACGACACACCGGCGCGGCGCGGCTCATCCCCCGCGGGCCAGTCGAGCGCCTCGGTCAACAGCGACACGCCGCCGGTCGACCAGTCGACCTGTCGCGAGGGCTCGTCCACGTGCAGCGTCGGCGGCAGCAGCCCTTCCTGCAGCGCCATCGCCATCTTGATGATCCCGGCCGCGCCCGAGGCGGCCTGGGTGTGGCCAATGTTGGACTTGATCGATCCCAGCCACAGCGGGCGCTGTGCCGATCGAGCGCGACCATAGGTCGCGAGCAGAGCCTGAACCTCGATCGGATCGCCAAGCGTCGTGCCGGTGCCGTGGCCCTCGATCGCGTCCACCTGGTCGGCGGACAAGCCGGCGTTCGCCAGCGCGTCGCGCATCAGGCGCTGCTGAGAGCGGCTGTTGGGCGCCGCGAGCCCATTGCTGGCGCCGTCCTGGTTGACGGCACTGCCACGCACAACCGCCCATACGCGGTGCCCAAGACGCCGGGCATCCTCGAGTCGCTCCACGAGCAGCATCCCAACGCCCTCACCCCAGCTCGTGCCGTCGGCCGCGTTGGCATAGGACTTGCAGCGCCCGTCGCGAGCCAACCCGCGCTGACGAGAGAATGCCTGGAAGCCCGCGGGAGTGGCAAGCACCGCGACTCCACCGGCCAGCGCGAGCTCGCACTCGCCTCTGCGCAGAGATTCGCACGCCGTGTGCAGCGCGACCAGCGACGAGGAACAGCCCGTGTCGATCGTGAGTGCCGGACCCTCAAGGCCGAAGACGTAGGAGATGCGTCCGCACAGCACGCTCGCCAGCGTGCCCGTCCCCAGGAACGCCTCCAGGCCCTCGGGCAGCGAGCCGATCTCGGCTCCCACGCCACTGGTGGTGCCCCCAACGAAGACGCCGGTGCGGCTTCGCCTGAGCTTGCCGGGATCGATGCCGGCGTGCTCGAACAGCTCCCACGAAGATTCCAGCAGCAGACGCTGCTGAGGATCCATCGCGAGCGCCTCGCGCGGGCTGATCGAGAAGAGCTCGGCGTCGAACTCGGTCATGTCGTGCAGGAAGCCGCCCTCGCGCACGTAGCTGGTACCGGGATGATCCGGGTCGGGGTGATAGAGCCGCTCCAAGTCCCAACCGCGATCTGTGGGGAAGGCCGAGATCGCGTCGCCGCCGCCGCGCACCAGCTCCCAGAGCCCCTCGGGCGAGCGCGCGCCCGGATAGCGACAGCTCATGCCGACTATCGCGATCGGCTGGTGCCGGCGCTCTTCAGCCTCCCGCAGGCGTGTGCGAGTCTCGTGCAGGTCGAGCGTGACCCGCTTGAGGTAGTCGCGCAGCTTCTGGTCGTTGCTCGTCGTGGCGCTCGTCTCGTTGCCCGCCGTGTCGCTCATCGCAGCCGTCCCAGGATCGGATACTCAGTGGGTTTCATACCGATCCGGCTCCCTGTCGATGAGCCCGAAGATCTCCTCGTCGGTAGCCGTTTGGAGCTGCTCGGCCAGCGCCGCGCCCGGCCGGTTCTCGCCGTCGCCCTGCGCGAGCCGCCCGGCGAGCGACTGCAGACGTTCGATCGCGCGCACACGCTGCCCGTCGACAAGCGAAGAGAGCGCCAGCTCGAGTTTCTCCAGCTCGACCTCGACGTCTCCCTCGCCCGGCGCGGCGCCGGCGAACTGACTTGCGATGTAGTCGCTCAGCTCGGCGCAGCTGGGATAGTCGAAGACGATCGTGGTGGCCAAAGCCACGCCCGTGGCGGCCTGCAGTTTGTTGCGCAGCTCGACCGCCATCAACGAGTCGAACCCGAGCTCCCTGAACGGTTGGCGAACGTTGAGCGAGTCGGGTGTGTCGTGCCCCAGCGCCAGCGCCGCGCGCGAGCGCACGAGCTCCAACACCGCTCGCCGGCGATCGCTCTCGGGCAGACGCGTCAGCTCGGCCGATAGGTCGTCCTCGTTCTCCTGCTCCGCGGAGCCGCCGCTGAGCTTTGCCACCGCCTGTTGAACCTCGGGCAGGTCTTCGATCAGCGGCCGTGAGCGCGCAAACGTGTAAGTCGCGGTGTAGCGCTCCCAGTCGACGTCCACGAGCACCAGAGAAGTCTCGTCGCGGTCAAGCGCCTCCTGAAGACCGCCCGTCGCAAGCTCAGGCGACATCTCGCGCGCGCCGAGCCGGCGGAGCCTGTCGCCGACAAACGCGCCACTCCCGCCGCCACCCCACAGGCCCCACGCGATCGATGTCGCGGTCAGCCCCCCGGCGCGTCTGAGCTCGGCGAGCCCGTCCAGATATGCGTTGGCGGCCGCATAGTCCCCTTGGCCCGAGGACCCCGTCACGGAAGCCATCGACGAGAACAGCACGAACGCGGACAGCTCCATGCCAGCGGTCAGCTCGTGCAGGTTCTGTGCGCCCGCGAGCTTGGGCAGAAGCGTCGCCTGCATCTGCTCGACCGTGAGGTCCGCGATCGTGGCCGGGACGCTCGTGCCCGCGGCGTGTATGACCGCGTCAAGCGGGTGCTCAGGCGGGATGGAGTCCAGCAGCTCGCCCACGCGATCGCGGTCGGTCACGTCGCAAGCCGCCACGGTCACATGCGCTCCCAGCCCTTCGAGCTCGGCCACCAGCTTGGCCGCCCCAGGTGCATCCGCGCCGCTTCGGCTCACGAGCAACAGGTGCGGTGCCCCCGCTCGCGCAAGCCAGCGCGCGACGTTTGCGCCGACCCCGCCCGTGGCGCCGGTTACCAGCACCGTGTCGCGTGGCCGCCACGGCTCGCGCGCGCCGCTGGTAGGCGCCGCTGCGCGCACGAGACGGCGGGCAAACAGGCCAGTGCCGCGCACCGCAAGCTGATCCTCCGCTCCCGCCGCGCCCAGCACGGCACAGAGGCGTCCGAGCGAGCGCTCGTCAAGCGACGCCGGGAGATCGACGAGCGCGCCGAGACGCTCCGGCTGCTCCAGTCCAAGCGTGCGACCGATACCCCACACCGTCGATTGCACGGGTGTGGCAAGCCGGTCGGTCGAGGTCGCGGCGACAGCGGCGCGTGTCAGCAACCAGAGGCGTCCGTCTATATGTGCATCGTCGAGCGCCTGTGCCAGCACGACCGTGCCCGCGAGCCCTCGTGGAACGGCGGCGTGTTCGGGGTGCGGTCGCTCGTCCAGGGCAAGCAGCGAGACGACACGCGCTGCGGTCAGTCCCGCGGTCCCGTTCTCGGCGTCCGATGAGGGCTCAACGCTCGACGAGTCCTCGGCGCCGGGAGAAGCTCTGGGCATCGGAAGTGTTCTGTGCGACCGGGGAGCCCTCCATCGCTTCGTGCGCCCGAGCAAGCGCGCTCCGCACGCGAGCGGCCATCGTGTGGCGATCCAGAGCACAGTCGTCCTCAACCGCCACCGGCACGACCTGCGCGCCCCGTGAACCGAGCTCCATTGCGATCGTCTGGACCCATTCGTCCTCGATCATCGCGGCAGGCAAGACCAACAAAGTCAGCCCAGCCAACGTCCCCTGCGGGTCACTCAGCCGCTTCCAAGCGATCCGGTAGCGCCAGCTATCGAGCAGCAACTCGCCACGTCGGCGGCGCTGCCACGCGGCCAGCGAGGGCAAGACCGCCTCAAGCGATGAGCGCTCGACCTCGCTGTGCATCCCAAGCTCAGACGCCAGGCCGACTGCGTCCTCGCTTTCCACAGATCCCCAGAAACCCTGATCGACCACCCCGGCGGGCTCGGCAGGCGCTTCTCGTCCGGACAGCTCGGCGCGGGGCCAGTAGCGTCGGCGTTGGAAGGCGTAGGTTGGCAGCGGGACACGCTTGGCTGCTTGCCCGGCAAACCACGCACCCCAGTCGACCGGCATTCCACGAGCCCATGCCTCGCCCAGTGACCGCAGGAACCGTCCCGGACCACCGTCCTCGCGACGCAGCGAGCCGATCACTCCTACCCCGCCGAGCCCCCCATCCCCGCCAAGCGCATCCTCCACCGTCTGCTGGATCCCCAGCATCAAAAGGGGATGCGGACTCATCTCGACGAACGTGCGATGGCCGTCCGCCAACAATGCGCGCACGGTGCCGTCGAATTGCACCATCTCACGCGCGTTGCGGAACCAGTACGTGTTGTCCAGCTCACCCGTGTCCAGCAATCCACCGGTCACCGTGGAGTAGAACGGAACGCTGCCCGATCGGGGGACGATCGCGGAGCACGCCTCCAGCAGTTCCTCGCGCAGTGGATCCACGTGGGGTGAGTGCCCGGCGCCAACCCCGCCCGCGACGTCGCGCACACGAACGCCCTGATCCTGACACTCGACGAACAGTTGCTCGACCGCATCCGGCTCGCCAGACACCACTACCGAGCCAGGGCCGTTCACGGCCGCCACGACGATCCGTCCCTCCCAGCGCGCCAGTCGCTCGCTGGCCTCGGCAAAGCCAAGCGCAACCGAGGCCATCCGGCCTTTACCCAACAAGCGCGTCAGCGCGCGACTGCGCAACGCGACGATCCGAGCCGCGTCCTCCAGAGAAAGGCCGCCGGCGATGCAAACAGCCGAAACCTCCCCCTGCGAGTGACCGATAACCGCGTCCGGCTCTACCCCACACTCCCGCCACAAACGCGCAAGCGACACCGTCATCGCGAACAATGCAGGTTGCACCACGTCGGTCCGCTCCATCGTGCTGAGCGGACCCTCCCCACTCAGCACTTCCACGAGTGACCAGTCCACAAAAGGCGCGAGGGCATCGGCGCATTCCTCGATGCTGTTGGCAAACACAGGCGAGCAGGCCAGCAGCTCGGTGGCCATCCCCACCCATTGGGAGCCTTGGCCGGGGAACACAAACACGGTGCCGTGCCCACGGTCTATCTGGCCTTCCACCACATTTGCCACAGGCTTGCCCGAGGCGATCGCGTCGAGGCCACTGGAGAGCTCGTCGAGGTCCTTACCGACCACCACCGCGCGCCGTTCGAGCGTCGTACGAGCGCTCGCAAGCGAGAGCCCAACATCCGCCGGTCGTGGACTGTCGTGCGCCAAAGCCTCCCTAAGGCGTACCGCTTGACCGCGCAGCCCCGCCTCACCACGACCTGACAGCACCCATGGCAGCATGTCGCCGTCGTACACCACGGCAGACTCTGTGCTCGGGGAGCGCAAAGCATCTGCCTGCCCGTCGGCCGCCAGCGTCAGCTCTTCGTCGACCGCCAGCGTCGGCTCTCCAGACGCCGGCGCTTCTTCGAGAATCAGATGGGCGTTCGTGCCGCTGAGTCCGAATGAGGACACGCCCGCCCGGCGCGGCGTCCCGTTGGCGGTCCACGGCAAGGGCTCGGTCAGCAGCGAGACGGCGCCCTCAGACCAGTCGACCTGGCTGGTGGGGGTGTCGACGTGCAGCGTCGGCGGCAGCAGCCCGTGCTGCATCGCCAGCACCATCTTGATGACCCCGGCAATCCCGGCGGCGCCCTGCGTGTGACCGATGTTCGACTTGACCGACCCCAGCCACAGCGGACGCTCGCTCGGCCGCTCCTGTCCATAGGTCGCCAGCAGCGCCTGTGCCTCGATCGGGTCGCCGAGGGTCGTTCCGGTCCCATGACCCTCGACCGCGTCCACTTCGCCGGCCGTTAGACAGGCGTTCGCCAGCGCTTGGCGTATCACTCGCTGTTGAGACGGTCCGTTAGGGGCCGCAAGGCCGTTGCTGGCGCCATCCTGGTTGATCGCACTGCCGCGCACGACAGCCAAAATGCGATGACCCGAGCGCAGCGCGTCGGACAGCCGCTCCAACACGACGACTCCCGCACCCTCGCCCCAGTTGGTGCCGTCGGCGGCGTCGGCAAAGGACTTGCAGCGTCCGTCACGAGCAAGACCACGCTGAGGGGTGAATTCCACGAAGCTGATCGGGGTCGTCATCACGGCGACACCACCGGCCAGCGCCAGCGAGCATTCACCGGTACGCAGCGCGTGACAGGCCATGTGCATCGTGACCAGCGACGAGGAACAGGCGGTGTCCAGCGTGATCGCGGGAGCCTCCAGTCCGAACGTGTACGCGACGCGACCCGACAGGACGCTTGCGGAGTTGCCGGTCACCAGAAAGCCCTCGAAGATCTCCGGCGCGCTGTGTGCACGGGTGCTGTAGTCCTGTCCGGTGGTCCCGGTGAACACGCCCGTGGCACTCCCGCGTAGCGAATCGACGGGGATACCCGCATCCTCGAATGCCTCCCAAGAGATTTCCAGCATCAGCCTCTGCTGCGGATCCATCGCGAGCGCCTCGCGCGGGCTGATCCCGAAGAACTCGGCGTCGAAGTCCGCGAGGTCGTAGATAAAGCCGCCCTCACGGATGTAGGTCGTGCCAGATCGCAGCGACTCCGGGTCATATAGATGCTCGAGATCCCACTCGCGATCGCCCGGAAAGTCGGAGATCCCATCCCTGCTGCCGGCGAGCAACTGCCAGAACTCGGCCGGCGTGCGCACGCCGCCTGGAAAGCGGCAGGCCATTCCCACGATCGCAATGGGCTCGTCGCTTGGTCTGCCCGCCGTGGCCGACGCGCGTCCACTCAGCGGCTGCGTGCCGTCGAGCCGCTCGAGGACATGCTCCGCGATCAACGCGGCCGTCGGGTAGTCGAACACCAGCGTCGCCGGCAGGCGCATGCCGGTGGCCGCGGTCAGCCGGTTGCGCAACTCCACCGCCAGCAGCGAGTCAAACCCAAGCTCCTTCAACGGGCGACGAGCGTCCACCGCCTCCGGCGAGGAATGGCCCAGCACGGCGGCGATCTCGCTCACCACGAGCCGCAGGACGGTCCTTTGACACTCGGCTGTGGACAGTCCACGTAGCTGCCCCTCCAGCGACCCCCCACCGGGCCGGGATGAGCGGGGCGAGCGGATCAGACCACGCAGGGCCGGGGGAAGCGCGTTGGCACGCGCGAGCGCCGGCAACGCCGTCCGGTCGAAACGTGCCGTCACGATCAACGAATCGGGATCGCCCCATGCGGCGTCAAGCAGCGCAAGCCCCTCATCGGAGGACATCGCCGCGATACCCGAGCGGCGAATGCGAGCCAGGTCCTGGTCTCCCAGCTGGCCGGTGAGTCCGGTCGCCTGCTCCCACCAGCCCCACGCCATCGACACCCCCGGCAGGCCCGCTGCTCGGCGGTGCGCCGCCAACGCATCGAGAAACGTGTTGGCCGCCGCGTAGTTGCCTTGGCCACCGGCACCCAAGACGCCCGCTATGGAGGAAAACATGACAAATGCCTCCAGCTCCGCGTCCCGCGTGAGCTCGTGCAGATGCCACGCGCCATCGACCTTGGCGTCCATCACGGCATCCAGACGCTCGGGCGTGAGCGAGGCGATCAGCCCATCGTCGAGAGCGCCCGCTGCGTGCACCACCGATCGCAGCGGCTGCTCGTTGGGAATCGACTCGAGCAACGCCTGCAGCTGTGCACGATCGCTCACGTCGCAGGCCACGATCCGCACCGCTACCCCATGCCCTTCGAGCGTTGCCTGCAGCTCGCTCGCACCGGGCGCCTCTGAGCCTCGCCGACTGACGAGCACTAGCGTCGCCGCCTTGCGCTGCTTGGCGAGATGCTCCGCGACAAGCGCACCGATCCCCGTCGTCGCACCGGTGATCAAAATCGTGCCACCTGTATCGGCTGACGGGATGGGAGGCGTCAACACGATCTTGCCCACGTGTCTTGCTTGGGCCATGTAGCGCAGTGCGTCGGGCGCTCTGCGCAGATCCCAAGCCCGCAGCGGCAAGTGATGGAGCGTTCCCTGCTCGAATGACGCCAGCAGATCGACCAACATCCGCTGGGTAAGCTCCGGCCCCGCCTCGATCAGGTCGAACGGACGGTAGAGCACACCGGGCCAGCGCTTTGCGATCTCGTCTGAGTCGCGGATGTCGGTCTTGCCCATCTCGACGAAGCGTCCGCCGCTCGTGAGCAGCTCAAGCGATGCGTCGACGAACTCGCCCGCGAGCGAGTTCAACACCACGTCCACACCTTCTCCCGCCGTTGCCCGCAGGATGCGCTCGGTGAGCTTCGAGGTCGCGCGAGGAGGCGATGTGCGTGTGGGGGATACCAAGTTCCTCGAGCACGCCCCACTTCGCGGGACTGGCGGTCGCGAAGACCTCGGCGCCGAGCGTACGCACAATCTGTGCCGCGGCCATCCCGACGCCTCCCGCCGCGGCGTGCACGAGCACGCGCTCACCCGCCTTCACTTTCGCCAGCTCGAGCAACGCGTAGCGCGCGGTAAGGAAAGCAGCTGGGACCGTGGCCGCCGCCACGAACGACCAGCCGTGGGGAATGCGGGTAAGGAACCGGCGGTCGGTCACCGCTCGCGGCGCGAAAGCGCCGTTGAAAAGACCCATTACGCGCTCGCCGACCGCCAGGTCCTCCACTCCTGGACCAATCTCCAACACGACTCCCGCGCCCTCGTTGCCGATCGCATCCCACGCTCCGCGTAGGGGCACCAACCCCAGCGCCGTGACGACGTCACGGAAATTCACACCAACCGCGCGCATCGCCACGCGTACCTGTCCGTGCTCCAGCGGAGCCCCGCAGTCGGGTGCCGGCGCGAGGCGCAGATCCTCGAGCGTGCCCGCCGGCCCCACCTCCAGGCGCCAGTCAGTCTCTCCAGTGGGGACGCTCAGCGCGTCTGTCGGCTCACGCACGAGCCGTGGCACTTGCACGATCCCGCGGCGAATCGCGAGTTGGGTCTCGCCGCCGCCAACCAGCGCCACCGCCGAGGACAACGCTTCCCATGAGTCGCCGATGTCATCGACGTCGATCACGCCCAGCCGGCCAGGGCTCTCAAGCTGAGCCGAGCGCACCAAACCCCACAGCGGCGCCAGGTGCAAGGCCGGCGCGTCGTCCCCGTGTGCCACGGCCACCGCGCCTTGAGTGACAAGCACAAGTAGCGAATCGACCAAACGCTCATCGGCAAGCCACTCTTGGATGAGCGCGAGTGCTCTATGAGCGCTTTCGTGCGCCTGCAGGGGCAACGCCGTGGCTGCGTGAGATGCCATCCACGAGCAGTCGGCGAGCACGATCGCCGGAAGCTGACCCTCTGCAACGAAGTCGCACAAAGTCGCCACGTCTGGGAAGGACATCTGGGCGCTAATCCCCGCGGCACGGCCAGCACGGCCAAGAGCGCCATCTGGGTCGGTGGCGAGCAGCGCCAACATGCCGGTATCCGCTGGCTGGGACCCCGCGGCGATCGCACTCCATTGGAGCCGGTGAAGTGATCCCGAAGCACTGTTGCGACCCTTGATCTGCTCCGGGGAGACGCTGCGGGCAAGCAACGATCCGATCGTCAAAAACATCTCACCCGACTCGTTCGTAGCCGACAGCGAGACGCTGTCCTCACCAAGCGGGGTTAGCGTCACTCTCAAGCTATGGGCGTTCGTCGCGTGCAGGCGCACGTCGCTCCAGGCGAATGGAAGGCGCACACCGCTACCGGTGTCGCGATCCGCCGTGGAGAAGATGAGCGTGTGCAGTGCAGCGTCCAGGAGCGCCGGGTGCAAGGCGAATGACTCCCGCTCACCGCGATCTTCGGGTAGCGAGACCTCGGCGAACAACACCTCTCCGTCTCGCCATGCTCCTTGCAGGTTCTGGAAGGCCTCCCCATATTCCAGGCCAAGCTCCGCCAGGCGATCGTAAAGACGCTCGAGGGACAGAGGCTCGGCGTCCTGTGGCGGCCAGCTTGCCTGCACGCTGGCAAGCTCGCCGGACGGCTCATCCTCAACCATCAGCGTCCCGCTGGCGTGACGTATCCACTCGACCGCGTCTTCCTCCACGCCCTCGACGGGCTCGACGGGCTCGAGGCGCGAGTAAATGCAGACCTTGCGAGCACCCGAGGGCTCCGCCTCGCCGACGATGACCTGCAGCTGTACCGCGCCGGCCTCGTCGAGCACGAGCGGCGTCTCGATCACAAGCTCCTCGACCATCCCGCACCCCAACTGACGGCCGGCGTGGAGGGCCAACTCGAGATGTGCCGTACCCGCCACGATCGCCTCTCCAAGCACTGTGTGGTCGGCAAGCCACGGGTGCGAATCGAGCGAGAGGCGTCCGGTGAACAGCCATCCGCCGTCATCCGCCAAGGACGCGGCGGCTCCCAGCAGCGGATGGACCGCCGCCGTCAAGCCGAGGGACGCCGGATCACCCCCGCTGAACCGCGAATCCAGCCAGTAGCGCTTGCGCTGAAACGCATACGTGGGCAGCCGCACATCCACGGACCCGCCTCCCAGCACCGCCTTCCAATCGATCTCGACTCCTCGCACCCAAAGCTCGCCGAGCGACATGAGAAAACGTCTCTGATCCTCCTCGCCGCGACGCAGCGTTCCGGCCGTCAGAACCTCAGCCGCGACAATGTCCGTCCCCTCCGCCTCGGCAGCTGCCAACTCGGTCGTTTCCTGCACAGCGAGCGTCAGCACGGGGTGCGGGCTGACCTCGACAAACGTCCGGTAGCCGTCGCGATAGAGAGTCCGTACGGCCTGTTCGAACTCGACTGTGTGGCGCATGTTCCGGTACCAGTAGTCGGCGTCACACTCGCGCGTGTCGAGCAGCCCCCCTGTGACGGTCGAGTAGAACGGCAGCCCAGACGCTCGAGGTTGCACCGGCGCCAACGCCTCGAGCACCTGATCGCGCAACACGTCGATGCGCGATGAGTGGTTCTGCACGGTCGCGGGCACCTCGCGAGCTCGGATCCCGTCAACCTCGCATTGCTCCAACAGCTCAGATAGCGCCTGTGAATCGCCCGCCACGGCCACCGACCGCGGACCGTTCACCGCCGCGATCGTCACGCCGGCGTCCCAGCGAGCGATCGTTGCGCGCACGTGCTCGAGCGAGTCGGATATCGACACCACGCCACCGTCGCCCACCAACTCGGTGAACAGGCTGCTGCGCAACGCAATCACGCGAGCCGCATCCTCGAGTGACAGCCCGCCCGCCACGTACACAGCCGCAACCTCTCCCTGTGAGTGTCCGACGACGGCCGCGGGGTGCACACCACACGCCCGCCAAAGTGCGGCAAGCGACACGATCACCGCGAACAGAACTGGCTGTACAACGTCGATGCGCTCGAGCGACGGGGCTTCTCCGCCGCCTCGCAAGACACTCTCGATCGACCAGTCGAGGTACGGCGCCAGTGCCTGTTCACACTCGACTAGCCGCTCCCGAAACAGCGGAGAGCTCTCAAGCAGAGCGGCCCCCATGCCAACCCACTGAGACCCCTGGCCGGGGAATGTGAACACAGTCGAGCCGCCCTGGCGCGCGCTGCCTCGTAGAACATCGCCGTTCGCCCTTCCCTCAGCCACCGCTCGAACACCGTCAAGCAGCTCGCGGCGCTCGGACCCAAACACGGCGGCGCGCTGCTCAAAGGCGGTTCGCCTGCGCGCCAGCGCCACCGCCACCGCGGAGATCTCTGGGGCGTCATCGCCCTGCAGGCGCGCCGACAACCGCTGCGCTTGTGCGCGCAGCGCGGCATCCTCTCTGCCCGAGAGAACCCACATGGTTGTTCCCCCGCCCAACACTCCAGTTGACTGGACCTCCTCGCTCGACGCCGGACCCGCCTGCTCGCGGGCTCCCTCGTCCGGCCCGGCCACCGCGGGAGCCGGCTCGTCGGAGAGGACGTGAGGCGCCTCCTCGAGGATCACGTGGGCGTTGGTACCGCTGATCCCGAACGACGACACGCCGGCCCTGCGCGGCGCCCCGTCCTTGTGCGGCCACGGCATCTGCTCGGTGAGCAGCGACACCGACCCACCCGACCAATCGATCTCATTGGACGGCGCATCCACGTGCAGAGTCCGCGGCAGCGTCTCATGACGCATCGCCATGACCATCTTGATCACGCCGGCGACACCCGCGGCGGCCTGGGTGTGGCCAAGATTCGACTTCACCGATCCCAGCCACAGCGGTCGCTCCGTCGGGCGGTCCTTGCCATAGGTGGCCATCAACGCCTGTGCCTCGATCGGATCCCCCAATCTCGTGCCAGTTCCATGAGCCTCGAGCGCGTCCACATCAGAGGCGGACAGGCCGGCATTTGCTAGCGCCTGATGGATTACGCGTTGCTGAGACGGGCCGTTGGGCGCCGTCAGGCCGTTGCTGGCGCCATCGTGATTGACCGCGCTACCGCGGACGACCGCGAGCACGTGGTGTCCCAGGCGACGGGCATCCGATAAACGCTCCAGCAACACGACGCCCACACCCTCAGACATGCCGGTCCCGTCTGCGCCGTCGGCAAAAGGCTTGCAGCGCCCGTCGGGGGAGAGCACCCGCTGGCGGCTGAACTCACGAAATATCGCCGGGGTGGACAGCACCGTGACCCCACCCGCAAGCGCGAGCGAGCATTCGTTGCCGCGCAATGCCTGGGCGGCGAGATGAATTGCTACCAGGGACGACGAGCAGGCCGTGTCAACAGAGATCGCGGGGCCCTCCAGTCCAAGCACATACGCGACACGGCCAGACACCACACTCGCGGCGCTTCCAGTGCCAAGGAAACCCTCTTGGCCGCCCAGCTCAGCATTCTCTCGCGGATCTTCCAGCTGCAGGCGAGCCAGGTAGTCGGGTTGCATGAGACCTGTGAACACTCCGGCGCGCAGCTCCGCGCATGCTCGTGGGATCGATGCCGGCGTCTTCCAGCGCCTCCCAAGAGGCTTCCAGCAGCAGGCGCTGTTGGGGGTCCATCGCAAGTGCCTCGCGTGGACTGATCTTGAAGAACTCCGCGTCGAACTCCGCCGCGTCATGGAGGAACCCCCCTTCACGCACATAGCTGGTTCCTTGTTTTGCGGGATCGGGGTCATACAGCCTGTCTAGGTCCCAGCCACGGTCGGCGGGGAAGCCGGAGATCGCATCACCGCCGCGTGCCAGCAGGGTCCACAGCTGCTCAGGAGAATCAGCGCCGCTGGGAAGCCTGCAGCTCATCCCGATGATCGCGAGTGGCTCGTGCGAAGCGGCGAGCAGGCGGCGGTTTTGACTTCGCAACCGCTTGACCTCCCTGGTGGACGCACGCAGCGCATCCACCACCTGCTCATGCGTGGTACTCATTCCGCCCCCCTTGTTCGATCCGATCGCCCATCGACGTCCTCGAAGGCAATACGCACGAGGCTCTCGAGATCCATCGCGTCGATCTCATCCGTCGTGTCGGCCTCCTCGAAAAGGACGCTCTGGCCGTCGACTCCCGCCAGCTGGAGCAACTGATCCAGCAGCCCGGTATCGCGCAAGCGCTCAACCGGTATCGACGCGATCGTCTCGCGCAGCTTCGCCTCAGCGCTGTCTATGCGTCCTTCGTCCATCCCCGCGCAGGCAAGGAGCAATAGGTGCTCGGACAAGCCACGCGGGGTGGGGTAGTCGAAGATGAGGGTGGCCGGCAAGCTCAGGCCGATCGCCGCGCTGAGTCGGTTGCGAAGATCGACAGCCGCGAGCGAGTCGAAGCCCACCTCCTTGAACGTCCTGTCCAGATCCACCGCCTCGGGAGATGAGTGACCGAGCACGCTCGCGACTTCGGCGCGGACAAGCCCGCTGACAATCGCGATCCTGTCCTCCTCGGGCACATTTGCCAGACGCCGCGACAGCGAGCCACTGTCGGGAGCTTGGGAGGGCAGACGCACAAGCCCACGCAACACCGCCGGAAGGGTCTGCCCGCGAGCCATCGCGCGCATCGCGATACGGTCGAGACGGATCGGCAGCACAAGGGCACCCGGCAGTCTCCACGCCAAGTCGAACAGGTCGAGCCCCTCCTGCTCTGACAACGCGAGAATCCCCGCACTCGCCATACGAGCGGTCGCTGTCCGACCGGCGCCGTCGAGTGTGTCCCCGGCGCTATTCGCCCAAAGGCCCCATGCGAGAGATTGAGCTGTCAAGCCCAGTGCCCGCCGGTGTGTCGCAAGGGCGTCCAGGAAGCTGTTTGCCGCCGCATATGCCCCCTGGCCCGCGCTCCCCAGCACGCCGCAAGCGGAGGAAAACAGGACGAACGCATCGAGCTCCATGTCCTTGGTGAGCTCATGAAGACAGAGTGCACCGTCAACCTTGGGAGCGATCGCCCGCTCGATGCGCGCGTCTGTGAGCGAGTCGATCACACCGTCGTCGAGCACGTTGGCGGCATGCACCACGGCACGCAACGGACGCTCTTGAGAGATCGAATCAAGCAGTTGGCGCATTCGCGGACGGTCACCGACGTCGCACGCCGTTATCTCGACGTGAGCACCCAACTCCGTCAGGCGCTCGTGCAGTTGCTCCGCACCGGGTGCTTGCTCGCCGCGCCGGCTGACGAGCAGCAGACTGCGTACTCCGTGGCGCACCACGAGATGCTCAGCCAATAGCCCGCCAAGCTCACCGGTGCCTCCCGTGATCAACACAGTGCCTCCGTCGGCGACCGCCGCAGCCTGTGTTGGGGAAGCTTCTGAGATCCCCGCCAAGCGCGCCAGGCGGACCTCCCCGTTGCGTATCGCGGCTTGCGGCTCTCCAGCGGCGAGCGTGGCCGCGACCCCATCCAGCCACGGAAGCTCATCCACATCAACCAGCACGAACCGATTGGGATGCTCCAGCTGAGCTGAGCGCACCAAACCCCATACCGCGGCTGCCGCGAGGTCCGGAGAGTCCTCCGACGGGTGCACCGACACCGCCCCCCGCGTCACCAACACAAGTCTGCTCTGCGAGACCCGCTCATCTGAGAGCCATCCCTGAAGAACGGCGAGCGCCCTCTGCAGCAAAGTGCGCGCCGCCTCATGGGAGACACCGCCCGCCATGCAGTCGAACAGCACGACTCGTGGAGCACGCGCGTCGCGCGCGGTGCCCTCAAGCAGCGACTTGAGATCGGGATAGCGCACCGGCTCGATCGCCGCCTCGCGCAACGAGGCCGCGGTTGGGCAGTCGGCCGCGCCGAGCAGCGCAACGTCCTCACGCAAGATGCCGCTTGCCGCGAGCGTCGCGGCGGGCCATTCCAAGCACCACAGCGAGCCGTGAGTGCGCCGATGGGCAACTTCGAGCTGCTCAGGCGAGACGGCCCGCACGAGCACAGATTCGGCGGAGGCGACCAGATGCCCGTGGTGATCGCTGACGGTGAGCGAGAAGGACTCGGGACCGTGCGGAGCGAGCGCGACGCGCAGTGAGCCCGCGCTCGTGGGAGCCGAGTCCACCGCCGTCCAGGAAAAGGGAATGCGCAGCCGATCCGCCTGATCGCGATCCTGACGCAAGTCGAGCGCCAGGTGTAGAGCCGCGTCGAGCAGCGCGGGATGTATGCGAAAGCCACCGGCTTCAGAGAGACGCTCGTCGGGTAGCGCCACTTCGGCGAACAGCTCATCCCCGAGCCGCCACGCCGCTCGTACGCCACGGAAAGCCGGGCCATAGTCGAAGCCGAGCTCCGCCATGCGATCGTAGAGACCATCGATGGACACAGCCTGCGCACCAGGCACAGGCCATGCCCCCAAAAGCGCTCCAGCGCGCCCCCCGGCCTCGCGCTCACTCGCCTCAGCGGGAGATCCGGAGCCGACGGATGCACTCACGCGATCCTGGGCGGGCTCCACCGCCAACTCACCGTAGGCATGTCTAACCCACTCATCCATTCCAAGCTCGTCCCCGGCAGACTCCGGTCGCGAGTAGATGCCGATAGTGCGAACGCCGTTATCGCCCAGACCACCGACAACGACCTGCAGCTGTACCGCCTCATCCCCGTCGAGCGTGAGCGGTGCCTGAATGGTGAGCTCCCGCACCGACTGACATCCCGATTGAGCACCGGCGTGCAGCGCCAGCTCCAGGAAAGCGCTGCCGGGCAACAGGACGGTGCCCATCACCGCGTGATCGGACAGCCACGGATACGCCTCCAGCGAGACGCGGCCCGTGAACAACCAGCCAAGCCCGTCGGCCAACTCGACGGCTGCACCCAGCAATGGATGGTCCGTGCGGGACTGACCGACGGCGAGCGCGTCGCCAACGCCCAAGCCACTGCTCAGCCAATAGCGCTCACGCTGGAACGCATACGTCGGCAGACCAACACGCTGGGCTCCAGAACCCTCGAACAGCGTCCCCCAATCGACGCTGGCGCCACGCACCCAGGCTTCACCCAACGACATCACGAACCGCTGCGGACCACCCTCATCGCGACGCAAGGAGCCGATCGCCCCACCATCGATCGCACGGTCCCCAACACCACCGGTGCCGCCGAGCATGCGATCGGCCGTTTCCTGCACCCCCACAGCCAGCACGGGATGCGGACTGACCTCCACCACCGTGTGACATCCGGCCTCGAACACCGCCTCCAAAGCCCGGTCAAAACGCACGGTCTCACGCAAATTGCGATACCAGTAGCCGGCATCCAATTCACTCATATCCAGCAGTCCACCTGTCACTGAGGAATAGAACGGAACATCCCCCACACGCGGCTCGATCGATACGCACGCACCCAGCAGCTCATCGCTAATACGCTCGACCTCTTGCGAGTGCGCCGCGTAGTCCACCGGGATCTCGCGCACCCTCACCCCATCGGTCTCGCAACTGGCGAGGAACCCACGCAACGCATCGCGTTGACCGGACACCACCACCGAACCGGGGCCATTCACGGCCGCAACCCAAACTCCACCGCCAAACTCCTCAAGTCGCCTTAGAAGATCCGTCTCTCCCAGCCCCACCGATGCCATCCCACCCACACCCGAGATCCCCAAGAGCGCGCGACTGCGCAATGCGACAAGCCGTGCAGCGTCTTTGAGCGACAGACCACCCGCCACGCACGCGGCCGCGATCTCACCCTGTGAGTGACCCACGACAGCATCCGGCTTTACTCCGCATGCACCCCACAAACGCGCCAAGCCAACCATCACCGCGAACAGAGCGGGCTGCACCACATCCACACGCTCCAACAAACCCGCTGCACCCTCACCACGCAACACGTCCTCGAGCGACCAATCCACAAATGGCGCCAACGCCTGTGCACACTCATCGACACACTCGGCAAACACACCCCCGCAATCCAACAGACCTGCTGCCATGCCCACCCACTGAGAGCCCTGACCGGGAAACACGAACACAACGCCACCCGGGCCGGCGGCCGACGCCGTTCCCCTAATTTCCTGCGTGGCGGAGAGTCCCCCTGTAAATGCTTCCAACGCATCGACGAGAGCCTCGCGATCGCTCCCCACGAACACAGCTCTGTCGCGGAGCCCCGGACGAGCGGAAAGCGAGAGCGCCACGTCGAGCGCGCCCAGGTCGGGATCGCTACCTAGCGAATCGAGCAGTCGCTTGGCCTGCGCGCGCAGGGCGGGCTCGCCACGAGCGGACAAGACCCACGGAATGGCACCATTTTGCAGCCAACCGCCGTGTTGCCCCACGCCAGAGCCACCGATCCGCTCAACCGCGAAGTCCGACTCGAGCGGTGGGGTTGAAGCGATGACGTGGGCCTTCCCCGAGGGAGGTTCCTCGAGGATCACGTGGGCGTTGGTGCCGCTCACCCCAAACGACGACACAGCCGCGCGTCGCGGCTCGTCTCGACGCGGCCAGGGAACCTGATCGCTGAGCAGCGCCACTCCCCCAGAGGACCACTCGATCTTTCGCGACGGCTCATCCACGTGGATGGTGCGGGGCAACATTCCGTGCCTAAACGCCATTGCCATCTTCACCACACCCGCCACTCCGGCGGCGGCCTGCGTGTGCCCCAGGTTCGACTTGATCGACCCGAGCCACAGCGGACGCTCGAACGGCCGATTAACGCCGTAGGTGGCGTTCAGGGCCCCAACCTCAATCGGATCGCCGAGCGGCGTTCCCGTCCCATGTCCCTCCACCACATCGATCTCCGCCGCCGAGAGACCCGCATCTGCGAGGGCCTGGTCGATCACTCGCTCCTGAGAAGGACCATTTGGCGCCGTCAGACCATTACTAGCTCCATCCTGGTTCACCGCGCTGCCACGTACCACGGCGTGTATCGGATGGCCGAGACGGCGCGCGTCGGAGAGTCGCTCCAGCAGCAGCATACCCACTCCCTCCGACCAGCCGGTGCCGTCAGCCGCCTCTGCATAGGACTTGCAGCGAGCGTCCGCGGCAAGCCCACGCTGGCGCGCAAACCCGACGAATACCGACGGGGACGAGAGCACGGTGACACCCCCCGCCAGAGCAAGCGAGCACTCTCCGCCACGCAGCGATCCACAAGCGAGGTGAAGCGCTACAAGCGACGACGAGCAGGCGGTGTCGAGCGTGACTGCCGGGCCTTGAAGCCCCAGCGTGTAGGCCACACGCCCGGATGCCACACTTGCCGAGCTGCCCGTGACCAGGTATCCCTCCAGCTCGCCCGGCACCGCGCCGATAGCGCCCATTGCGTAGTCGTGGTACATCACGCCGGCGAAGACTCCCGCTCGGGTGCCCTTCAGCGAGAGTGGATCGATCCCAGCGTCTTCGCACGCCTCCCAACACGATTCCAGCAGCAGACGCTGCTGAGGATCCATCGCGATCGCCTCTCTAGGACCGATCCCGAAAAACGTACCGTCGAAGTCGGCCGCATCGGTCATGAAACCGCCTTCGCGCACATAAGTCGTACCGTGATGGTCGGGATCGGGATCGAAGAGGGAGCCCAGATCCCAGCCTCTGTCACGGGGAAACTCGGAAATCGCATCCTTGCCGGCCGCCACCATCTCCCACAGCGTTTGGGGCGAATGGACTTCGCCCGGGTACCGGCACGCCATCCCAACTATCGCGACCGGCTCTTCCGAGCGCCCACCGCCGGATGTCCTTGCGATCGTCTTGCGCGACTCTCCCAGCAGCACTCTCGAAAGGTGATCGGAGAGCTCTCTAACGCTTGGGTAGTCGAAGACAAGCGTCGAAGAAAGGCGCAGTCCGGTGGCGGTCTCCAGCCGGTTGCGCAATTCCACGGCGGCCAGAGAGTCAAACCCGAGCTCCTTGAAAGGGTGTGTCACGGGGATACTTCCTGCCGATCCGTGGCCCAGCACGCTCGCGACTTCCGAGCGGATCAGCCCAAGCACGATGGCGTCGCGCTCCTGGGTTGCCGCAGCCGCGAGGCGCCGTGCCAACGAACCCTCGCCAACAGCGGTCCTGGGGGCGACCGGGGTCCGCACCAGACCTCTGAGCACAACAGGCAGCGTCCCCTCGCGAGCATGCAGACGGAGCGCCTCGCCGTCGAAGCGGACCGGGACGGCAAGCGTCTCCTGGAGTGAGCAAGCGGCGTCGAATAGCTCCAAGCCCTCTTGCTCGGATAGCGCCTTGATCCCCAGACGACCGAGACGGGCCACGCCGCCCTGTGCCAGCTCGCCCACCATCCCCGATGAGCTCGACCACAAGCCCCACGCCATCGATACGCCCACCAATCCGTGAGCACGCCGCGACATCGCCAAGGCATCCAGGCACGCGTTGGCGGCGGCGTAATTGGCTTGACCCGCACCACCGAAGATTCCAGCGGCAGACGAAAACAACACGAATGCCCTCAGACCGATATCGCTTGTGAGCTCGTGCAGGTGAAGCGCCGCATCGACCTTTGCCGCCAACACCCGATCGACGGCCTCGGGAGTGAGTGAATCGATGACGCCGTCGTCAAGCACGCCGGCTGCGTGCACCACGGCACGCAGTGGACGATCCTCGGGAACCGAGGCAAGCAGCGCCTCCACCTGCGTGCGATCGGATAGGTCGCACGCCGTTATCGCGACCTGCGCTCCAAGGGCCGTGAGCTCTTCTTGCAGCTGGAGCGCACCAGGCGCCTCGAGCCCGCGCCGGCTGGCGATAATAAGGCTGCGCACACCGTGCTCGCTCACAAGATGCTTGGCGACGAGGGCGCCGAGGGCGCCCGTGCCGCCGCTGACAAGTGCAGTTCCCTGCTCGTCGAATCCTGACCCGCGCTCGGGATCGGCACGATCCGCGTCGCGCGCGCTCCGAAGTCTGGGGACCAGCATCTCTGCTTGGCGGATCGCGATTTGTGACTCCCGCGAGTCAAGTGCCGCCGCGAGGACAGGGGGCAGCCGCGCCCATTGCGGGTCGCGCGGGTCGAGATCCACGAGCAACAGGCGTCCCGGATGCTCAGCCTGTGCAGAGCGCACGAGTCCCCACACGGCGGAGCCCGCCATGTCCGGCGGTCCGTCATCGCCGGCCGCCATCACCGCGCCGGCCGTCACGATCACGCAGTGAGAATCCTTCAGTCGCTCGTCGGCCAGCCATTCCTGAAGGTTGGCCAAGGCACCTCGAACCACACGGTGCACACGCTCGGCGACACTGGTGGAGAGCCCGACGCCGATCGATGCCCCCCCGCGTAGCTCCTCGTCCTCATCGGAGACGCAGTCGACGAGCACCACTTGGGGCGTCGACTCAGGCAAGGTGCTCAACTCAGCATGAGCCTCGACGCGGACTCCAGCGCCGCGCAGCGCAGCCACCGCGGGATCTTGCTCTGAGCCACCAAGGATCGCCCACCGGTCGAAAACCGTCGCCGGGGATGCCACGAGGAGCGTGTCCCACGCGACACCGAACAGCGACGTGCGTGTGGGACGGCTCGCGAGTGCCGCCTGCTCATCGGATACCTCTCGCAGCACCACGGAGCCGATCGACGCGAGAAGTGCCCCGTCCATGTCGGCGAGCGTGACCGAGACCTCACCGTTGGGACTCTTGGATAGACACGCGCGCGCCGCGCGCGCGCCGGCACGGTACAGCGCCACGGTCTGCCAGGCAAACGGGATGCGCGCCCGCTCAGAATCGGCACGATCGCCTTTGACTGCGTGGGCCTGTCCACGCCAAGACCGCTCGAGCGCGATCGAATGCAACGCGGCGTCAAGCAAAGTCGGATGCAGGCCAAAGGCAGCGGCCCCTTCCGATGGCTCGTCCGAGAGCGATACCTCTACGAGCAACCGATCGCCGTGGCGCCATGCGCGGCGCACAGCCTGGAAGGCAGGCCCATATTCGAATCCAAGCTCGCCGAGCTCCTCGTACAGGCCGTCGACGTCGAGCGGCTCGCCTCTTTCTGGCGGCCAACTCCCACCAAGCAGCGCCTCCACCTCGGAAAGCCGCGCTCCGTCGGAAGCGTTACCACCGCCGGGCGGCGTGGCCAGCAGGGTGCCACAGGCATGACGTGTCCACGCATGCTCGATCGCCCCAACTGGATCGTCCTCGGGACGCGGACGTGCATAGATTTCCAGCGACCGCTGTCCGCTTCGGTCGAGCTCGCCGATCGCGAGTTGCAGTTGCACCCCGCCCTCGGCTTCGAGCCGAAGCGGAGCCTCAAGCGTCAGCTCCTGCACGATCTCGCATCCAACCCTCGACGCGGCATACAGCGCAAGCTCCAGAAACGCAGTACCGGGAAGCAGTGCCGTGCCCAACAGCGCGTGGTCGGCAAGCCATGGATGACTCTGCAGCGAAATGTAAGAGGTAAACAAGACACTATCGCCACCGCCAGCCAGAGACACCGAGGCACCCAAGAGCGGGTGCTCTGCCGCCGCCAGGCCGATCGAGGCGACGTCCCCCGCCGTAGCTGAGCTGGAGATCCAGTAACGCTCGCGCTGGAAGGCATACGTCGGCAGCGCCACGCGATGTGCATCTGAGCCCTCAAACAAGGCTTTCCAATCGAGCGCGGCGCCATCGACCCACATCTCTGCCAATGCCGTGACCAGCGAAGCTCTCTCAGGCGATTCCCCACGCAACGCTGCCGCCACGGCCACGCGGTCATCTGCCACGTCCTGGAAATTGGTCGGATCGCCCATAGCCGTCGCGTCGCTCGGATCGAGCCGTTGGTGGGCGCTCCCATCCGTCGGCGTCGCCTCGACAATGCACTCTCGGCACATTGCGGCAAGCACACCCGTCGGACCAAGCTCCAAGAAGCGTCTGCAACCACGGTCACGCAACCAGCGCACGCCGTCGGCAAAACGGACCGTCCGGCGGACGTGATCGCTCCAGTAGCGTGAATCGCGGATTTGGGCGTCCGAGAGTGCCTTGCCTGTCACGTTGGAGACGATCGGAATTCGCGGCGATGCAAAGGACAATCCGCGCGCCACTTCGGCGAGCTGCTCCAGCATCCCATCCATCCGCGGTGAGTGAAAAGCATGAGATACGCGCAGTCGCTTTGTGGCCCGTCCGCGACTGCTCCAGCGCTCGGCCAGCTCGAGCACCATCTCCTCGTCTCCGGAGAGAACCACGGAGGCGGGACCGTTGACGGCCGCCAACGCAACCCGCTCCCAATCATCCGGACCATCGAGCTCTGCCAACAGCTCGTGCTCGGATGCTTCAACAGAGACCATCGCCCCTCCCTCGGGGAGCGCTTCCATCAACTTGCCTCGTGCGGCGACAAGCTGACAGGACTCCTCCAGCGAGAGTGCTCCAGCTACGTGCACAGCGACGAGCTCTCCGATCGAGTGCCCCATCACGAAGTCCGCGCGCACCCCGAACGTCTCGACTAGTCGGAACAACGCCACCTCGAGGGCAAACAGGGCGGCTTGGGTGAAAGCCGTGCGATTCAGCAGCTCATCGGCGCCCTGATCGACCGATGCCTGCTCTGGCGCGCCGAAGACGATCTGTGCGAGCGAGCACCCGATCTGAGCATCGAGGTAGCTGCAGGTCTCATCGAAGGAGTCCCTGAACACGGGAAAGGCGCGATAGAGGGAGCTCCCCATGCCCACGCGCTGGGATCCCTGTCCTGTGAAGAGGATCACCACCCCTCCCGCATCCCGATGCGCCACACCCCGCACAAGGCTTGGGGCACGCTCGCCGCGAGCAAGCGCGCCAAGACCTTCCAGTAATTCCGGACGCTCCACGCCAAGCACGACCGCTCGATCTCCGAAGCGGGAACGACCCAGGAGTGAAAAGCCAACGTCCTCGACGCGCTGAGCGGGAATGTCATTCACATGATCAAGCAGCCGCTCAGCCTGTCCCCGCAGGGCGCCGCCACCCTTCGCGGACAACACCCATGCCGCCACCCCGCCGGCAAGCGTTGCGCCATCCTTGGCATGTGAATCTTTCTCAGGGTGAGGAACCTCGACAGAGGGCGCCTCTTCCAAGATCATGTGAACGTTCGTGCCGCTAACGCCAAACGCGGACACTCCCGCACGTCGCGGTTCGCCGTCGCGTTGCCATGGCACCTCACTTTCCAGCAGCGCAACCCCGCCGCCTGACCAATCCACCTGCTCAGTGGGCACATCCACATGAAGGGTCTTTGGCAGAACCTGGTGCTGGAGCGCCAACACGAGCTTGATCACACCGGCCACACCCGCCGCCGCCTGGGTGTGACCAATGTTCGACTTGATCGACCCCAACCACAACGGCCGGTCGGCATCGCGGCTCTCACCGTAAGTCGAGAGGATCGCCTGCGCCTCGATCGGGTCCCCCAGCGCGGTGCCCGTGCCGTGAGCCTCCACCGCGTCCACCTGATTCCCCGACAATCGAGCGTTGGCGAGCGCTTGTCTGATCACCCGTTGCTGCGAAGGCCCGTTTGGAGCGGCCAACCCGTTGCTGGCGCCATCCTGATTGACCGCGCTTGCGCGTATCAGCGCGAGCACGCGATGTCCGCTGCGTTGCGCGTCGGAGAGGCGCTCGAGCAACACCACTCCCGCGCCCTCACTCCAGGCCGTGCCGTCGGCGGCGTTTGCGAAGGCCTTGCACCTCCCGTCACGAGCAAGACCGCGCTGACGCGAGAACATTACGAATATTCCGGGTGTGGAGAGCACTGTGGCGCCACCCGCCAACGCCAACGAGCATTCGCCCGAGCGCAACGCCTGGCAGGCCAGATGCAGGGACACCAACGATGACGAGCACGCGGTGTCGACTGTCACGGCTGGCCCCTCCAAGCCCAGCGTATAGGCCACGCGTCCCGAGGCAACACTCGTGGAACCACCGGTTATTCCATATCCCTCTACGTCGCCAGGCGCAGCTCGCACGAGATGGACGTAGTCCTGGATGGTGATCCCCGCAAAGACACCCGTCTGACTACCTTTAAGTGAAAGTGGGTCGATGCCGGCGTCCTCCAATGTCTCCCAGCAGACTTCCAGGAGCAGCCGCTGTTGCGGATCCATAGCGAGCGCCTCCCGCGGACCGATCCCGAAGAACGAGGCGTCAAAGTCAGGGGCGTTATAGATGAACCCACCCTCACGGACATATGTGGTGCCGGGATTATCGGGGTCGGGGTTATACAGATTCGCCAGGTCCCACCCGCGATCGCTTGGCAGGGTCGAGATCGCGTCTACCCCGCCGGCAAGCAGCTTCCACAAGTCCTGGCGTGAACGCACCCCACCGGGATAGCGGCAGCTCATACCTACGATTGCGATCGGCTCATGCCGTTCCTCACGGAGTCGGCTGTTTTGCCGCTCGAGCCGCTCAACGTCCATTAGCGACGCTCGCAGCGCTTGGACAACCTCCGGCGTGGAAGCGCTCGCCATCAAACGTTCTCCTGCGACACGTGCGTCTTGCGCAAAGCCTTCTGAACCAAATCGTCGACGTCCATCGACTCGATGAGCTGCACGGCTTCGTCTTCCTCACCTGGTCTGAAACCCTCAGCACCGTCTGAGTACGCCAGCTTCAGCAGAGCGTCCGCCAAGCCGGCCTCGCGCAAACGATCGATTGGTATCGACGCGAGCGCCAGACGTAGCGAGTGCTCGTCGTGCTCGCCAGCCCCGTTGACAACCATGAGCTGTTCAAGCAGATGGCCAACGAGCACCAGGGGCGTCGGATAGTCAAAGGCCAACGTTGTTGGCAAGCGCAGTCCGGTAACCGCGGCCAACCTGTTGCGCAACTCGACGGCGGCCAGAGATGAGAAGCCAAGCTCCTTGAACGCCCGTTCAGGATCAAAGCTCGCGAAGAGGTCCAGACCGAGCACCGTCGCGGTCTCGTTCTGCACAAGCTCGAGCACGACCTGCTGCCGTTCGGACTCGGACAGGCCGAGCAGGCGCTGCGCAAACAACGACTCGTCCGTTCGGTGGGACACCGCCGGATTGACAAGACCACGCAACAGGGGGGGCACCGTTCCTGCCTCGGCTTGCACTTCCAGCGAGGAGGCGTGCAGGCGTATCGGAACCAGCAGTGCGTCCTCCGACGCACACGCGACGTCGAACAGCGCAAGACCCTCGTCGGTAGTCAGCGCACCAATTCCAGCTCGCGCCATACGCCCAACGTCTTGCTCGCTCAAGCCACTAGTGAGGCCACTGGCATCCGCCCACAGACCCCACGCCAACGAGTTACCCGCAAGGCCACGCGCCCGACGATAAGCCGCGAGCCCATCCAGAAACGCGTTTGCGGCGGCGTAGTTCCCTTGGCCGGGACCGCCCAACGTTCCCGCGGAGGACGAGAACAGCACGAACGACTCCAACCCCAAATCCTCGGTCAGCTCGTGAAGATGCCACGCCGCCACGAGCTTGGGGTCCAAGACCCGATCCACACGCTCAGGGGTGAGCGAGCCGATTACGCCATCGTCGAGCGTCCCCGCCGCGTGAACCACGGCCCCGAGCGGATACTCGTCGGGTATCGCCGCAATCAGCCCTTCGAGCTGTCCGCGATCCGCGACGTCGCAGGCGAGCACCGCGACGTGAGCCCCATGGGCCTCCAATTCTTTCCCCAACTCAGTAGCACCTGGAGCGTCCAGCCCACGCCTGCTTGCCAACACCACGCTGCGCACGCCATGCGTGCTCACCAGATGCCGTGCCACCAGGGCGCCAAGGCCGCCCGTGCCACCCGTGATAAGCACAGAGCGAGCGGGATCGAGCAATAGCTCGTGCCCCGCGGGTGGCGTGGGCCTGCTGCTGGCATTGGTTACACGCGCAAGCCTCGGAGCCAGCACGGCGCCCTCTCTCAGCGCAAGCTGTGGCTCATCGGACTCGAACGCCACTGCAATCGCTCCAGGCAACGCCTCCCACGAGCGCTGATCCCCGTCCACGTCGATCAGCGCCAAGCGCCCGGGATTCTCCGACTGCGCCGAGCGCACAAGCCCCCACAGCGCGGCGCCAGCCAACCCATCCAAGCGATCGTTGGGCAGCGCGTCAACCGCGTTGCGACTCACCACCACCAATCGAGCGTCCACAAGACGCTCGTCCACGATCCACTCCTGGACCGTGGCCAACATCTCGTGCAGAGCACGCCGCGCGACCTCGACGACTCCCTCATCCTCGCCACGCGCAACGGCGTCGGTCACGTCAAGCAGCACCGTTTGCGCCAAACGATCGTTCGCCTCGAAAAGCGCCGACACCTCCTCGAGGTCCAGGCACTTCGCGACTGAGATCCCAACGCCCGCCAGCTCCGCGGCGAGCGGAGAGCCGGTACGGCCGAGTACCGTCCAGCTCTCCGCGCTCTGCGCACCCTGCAGACCCTCCATGCCCTTCGCGCCCCGCGCGCCGAGCTTCCGTGATGAGCCAGGGCGTACCGCAGTCCAGTCGAGACGAAACAGCCGGGCGCGGTCGTCAATCTCATCCTCGCGGACGGGATTGGATGACAGCCAGAAGCGCTCCCTCTGAAAGGCATACGACGGCAGATCCACCCTTTCCCCGGCGCACAGCACAGCCTTCCAATCCACTTCCACGCCTCCGACCCACGCCTGGCCTAGCGCCCTGGCGAAAGACTCACTCCCCTCCTCGTCGCGACGCAGCGAACCTAGCGCCGTCACCTGCTTGGTGGCGGCGTGCACCTCAGCGGTCTCCAACACCGCGACCGTCAAGACCGAGTGCGGGCTCATCTCGATGAAGGTGGTGAACCCCTGATCGAGCAGCGTTTGCGTCGCTTGCTCAAACTGCACCGTGTCGCGCAGGTTGCGATACCAATAGTCCGCGTCCAGCTCGGTCGTGTCGAGCAGGCTTCCCGTGACGGTGGAATAGAAGGGAGTCGCACCACCGCGGGCCAGAACCGGCGCGCAACCATCGAGCAGCTGCTCGCGAATCGTCTCCACGGCACACGAATGCGCGGCATAGTCAACGGGAATCGTGCGTGCCCTTACACCCTCCTCGACGCATATCCGAAGCAGCTTCTGAAGGCTCTCGGGCTCGCCTGAGACCACAACAGACGAGCTACCGTTGACCGCCGCGAGCGAGAGCCCAGCGCCACACTTCTCCAGCAAGCACTCAGCCTCCCTGACACCGACCGCGACCGACGCCATGCCACCGTGACCCGCCAGCGAAGTCAGCGCACGACTGCGCAATGCCACGATCCGTGCAGCATCCTCGAGCGAAAGCGCACCGGCAACATGCGCGGCGGCTATCTCCCCCTGAGAGTGGCCAACAACCGCGCTCGGGCGCACCCCGCAGGCACCCCAGAGTCGTGCCAGGGACACCATGACCGCGAACAGCGCCGGCTGCACGACATCCACTCGCTCGAGCGTGGGGGCCCCCGGCCGCGCACGCAACACATCCTCGAGCGACCAGTCCACGAAGGGCGCAAGCGCGTTGTCGCAGTCGAGCATGCTCTGAGAGAACACCGGGGAACGCTCGAGCAGGTCGACCGCCATCCCCGGCCACTGCGAGCCCTGACCCGGAAACAGCCACACGACCCTTCCGCCCTCCCCGCTCGCGACGCCACGAAGAATGTTGGGGCCATCCTGCCCACGCGCCACGCTCTCCAGCCCGCCGAGCATCGCCTCGCGTGAGTGTCCCAGGACAACGGCCCGGTTCTCGAGCACAGGCTTACAGGTCAACGAAAGCCCGACGTCGGGGAGAGCCAAAGACGAGTGTCCCTCGACGTGATCGCGCAGCCTGTTTGCCTGCGCCCGCAAGGCGTCCGTGCCTCGGCCAGACAGCGGCCACAGCGCCGGCGATACATCCAGCACGGCGTCGGGCAAGGACCCCTCGGCACTTGCCGACACAGGCGCTTCCTCGAGGATCATGTGTGCATTCGTGCCGCTGATCCCAAACGAAGACACTCCCGCGCGGCGCGGCTCGCCGTTGCTGTTCCACGGCGCGGGCTCCGTCAACAACGAAACGGCACCCGCCGACCAGTCCACCTCACTCGATGGCCGATCGACGTGCAGCGTGCTCGGCAGCACCCCGTGGCGCATCGCCATCACCATCTTGATGACGCCCGCCACCCCGGCAGCCGCCTGCGCATGGCCGATATTCGACTTGACCGATCCCAGCCACAAGGGAGGACGACCTTCGCGCTCCTGGCCGTAGGTGGCAAGCAACCCCTGCGCCTCGATCGGGTCCCCCAGTCGCGTTCCAGTCCCATGCGCCTCGACAACGTCGATCTGTCCTGGAGACAGGCCCGCATTCGCCATTGCCGCGCGAATCACACGCTGCTGGGACGGGCCATTCGGAGCGGTGAGACCGTTGCTCGCGCCGTCCTGGTTGACCGCGCTGCCTCGCACCACAGAAAGCACGCGATGGCCCAACCGTCGTGCGTCTGAGAGACGCTCGAGTAGAAGCATGCCGACGCCCTCCGAGAAGCCGGCACCGTCGGCGGTGTCCGCGAACGACTTGCAGCGCCCGTCTGGAGCAAGACTGCCTTGTTGATTGAACTCAACGAACACCGCCGGGTTGGACAGAATCGTGACCCCACCGGCAAGCGCGAAGTCACACTCGCCCGCCCGAAGCGCCTGACAAGCCAGGTGCGAGGTCACAAGCGACGATGAGCACGCGGTGTCGACCGTCAAGGCAGGGCCCTCCAGGCCCAGCGCGTAGGCGACACGGCCTGACACTACGCTGCCCGATCCGGCAATCCCCAGATAGGCCCTCACCGAAGAGGGCGCATCCTCGTGAGCGCTGGGAAGGTAGTCGTGATACATCACTCCGGCGAACACGCCCGTCGCGCTGCCCCGCAGCGAGAGCGGATCGATCCAGCCAGATTCGATCGCCTCCCAGCAGACTTCAAGCATCTGACGCTGCTGGGGGTCCATCGCGAGCGCCTCGCTCGGACCGATCCCGAAGAAGGAGGGATCAAAGTCGGCAGCGTCGTACAGGAATCCCCCTTCCAACGCACGGTTCGCGTCCAGCGGATCTGAGTCGGGATGGTCAAGCGACCGCAGACTCCACCCGCGGTCCTCGGGAAAGCGCGCGATCCCATCACCGTCCGAGGCAAGCAGCGCCCATAGCGCCTCAGGAGAGTCCACGTCGCCTGGAAAGCGACATGCCATCCCAACGATCGCGATCGGCTCATCCGCGGACGTCGTGGTCTTCTTACGTCCACCGTCGCGCTCATCCCCGCCAACCATCTCGCTGAGCAAGTGCTCTGCCAGCCCAGCCGGCGTCGGATAGTCGAAGAGGAGCGTGGCGGGCAGACGCAAGCCTGTGAGCGAGCTCAACCGGTTGCGAAGCTCAACCGCGAGCAGCGAATCGAATCCAAGTTCCTTGAAAGCGCGATCAGACTGGACCGATCCAGAAGCCCCGAAGCCCAGTACTGCGATCGCTTCCGTGCATACCAGATCGCGCAGGAAACGTCCGCGCTCATCCGACGGAAGCGCTCGCAGGCGCTCGACAAGCGAGCCATGCAACACGTCTGAGGCACGAGGCCCGGGTACACGCACCAACCCACCGAGAATGGCCGGAAGACCCTCCGCCCTGGCGCGCGCACGCAGCGCTGAGTAGTCAAGTGGAGCGACTACGACAGTGGCCTGTTCGACGACACCCGCACCCTCGACAAGCCGCTCGGCCCGCTCGAGAGCACCCGCACCCTCGACAAGCCGCTCGGCCCCGTCTACACGGTCAGCTCCCTCAGCATGCCCGGCCGTCGCCGATCCCCCTCGATCGGCCACGCTCACGAGCTCCAAAGCGGAATCGAACAGCTCGAGCGCCTGCTCGACTTGGAGGGTGCGCATCCCGAGGCGCTCGATCCTCTCCACGTATGCCTGGCCGAGATGTCCGGTCATGCCGCTTGGAGCAGACCAAAGTCCCCAGGCGATGGACACAGCCGGCAAGCCCCGTGCCCGCCGCCATGCAGCCAGAGCGTCCAGAAAAGCATTCGCCGCGGCATAGTTCCCCTGCCCAGCGGCGCCAAGGATGCCGGCGGCGGAAGAGCACAACACGAACGCAGACAGGTCGAGGCTCTCTGTCAGTTCGTGCAAGTGCCAAGCCGCATCGACCTTGGGTTGAAGTACTCGATCGATGCGCTCGGGAGTGAGCGCAGCGATCACGCCGTCGTCGAGCTCCCCGACCGCGTGGATCACGCCCCGAAGATCGGACACAGAACCAACCAGCGCCGCAAGCTCATCGCGCTTGCAGACGTCACACGCCACCACGGTCACGCTCGCACCGAGTTGCTCAAGCTCATCCCGAAGCGCCACGGCACCTACCGCATCGATCCCGCGGCGGCTTGCCAACACCAGGCTACGTACTCCATGAGCGCGGACGAGGTGACGCGCCAGCTGAGCACCCAGCAGTCCGGTCCCACCGGTGACCAGGACGCTGTCCCGCGATCCGAGCGCCGCGAAGCAGCCCATCGCCGCATTTTCTGACCGCGTCTCAGGACCGCTGTCTGGCCGCGTCCGCGGATCGTTGCGATCGTCGAGGCGCCGACTGCCACGGTCCTCAACACCGCCGCTAGCCGTGCGATGCGCCTCCCTCGCCTCGGCGAGCCGCGGCACGAACACTTCACCCCCCCGTAGCGCGAGCTGTGGCTCGTCGAGCGCGAGCGACCGACGCAGCGAATTCCACGACAGGGGAGTGCTGTCGAGGTCAACCACCACCACTCTTCCTGGATGCTCAACCTGGGCGGAGCGCACCAGTCCCCACACCGACGCGGCGGCGGGATCGCGGGCTATGTCGCCGTGGCTGGCAACCAGTGCTTCCTCAGTGCAGAGCACCAGCTTGCACTCCGACAGTCGCCTCTCGGCAAGCAGCTCCTGCAACAGGGCGACCGTTCGCTTGATGTGGGTGTGAGCGACGCTCGCGACTCCACGCTCGTCCTCGTCGGCCGCGACGCAGACGGCGACCACAAACGCCGGCGGGCTCGCTCCCTCGTCGAGCCCCCGCACGAGCGACGCGAAGTCGTGATGCACATCGACCGCGTCTGCATGTTCCTGCGTGAGGTTCGGTGGAGGCGTTCCGATTAGCGCAAGCCGCCCCTCGCCAGCTTCTGAGACAGTGACAGGCGGCTTCGTCCATGCGATCTGAAACAGAGTGCGGCGCTGCCCTCGCGTGAGCTCGATCGACTCGTCGGAGACCAGACGGTTGCTCACCGACCCAACCGTGGCAACCGGTGTACCGCTCCCGTCCGCCAACCTCACCGACAGCGAACCATCGCCTGAGACCGACATCCGGACGCGCAGCGTGCTCGCCCCAGCCGCTTGCAGGGTTACGTCGCGCCAGGAGAACGGCAGACGCGGGCCGCGATCGGCGTCGCCCTCCGGTTGACCAGCGAGCGCCGTGTGCAGCGCGGCGTCGAACAGTGCCGGATGAATCCCAAACAGTTTCGCGTCCTCGCGTTGCCCGTCGGCAAGCGAAACCTCGCCAAAGAGCTCGTCACCGCGCCTCCACAGCGCCTTGAGTCCCTGAAACGCGGGACCGTAGGCAAGCTCGAGGTCGGCCAAACGACCGTAGAAGTCCTCGAGCGGCACACCCACAGCGCCCGTGGGGGGCCAGCTGACCGCGCCCAAATCGACGTCTGGGCTCTCAGCGCCAGCAGGCGCCGAGCTAGGCATGGATCCCAACGTGCCGCTTGCATGCCGCGTCCATTCCTGCCCTGAGAGCGCATCCTCACCCCGCTCGTCCTCGACGCAGGAATGGATCGTCAGCGTGCGGGCTCCTGACTCGTCGGGCGCACCCACCGATATCTGAATCGCGACCGCCGTGTGCGCCGGCAGAGCCAAGGGCCGTTCGAGCGTCAGCTCTTGGACGAGCTCACAGCCGAGCTGGGCGCCGATGTGCAATGCCATCTCCACGAATGCCGTGCCAGGGAGCAGTGGCACCCCCATAATCGAATGATCGGCGAGCCAGCCGTGAGCGTCGAGCGAAAGCCGGCCCGCGAACAGCCAGCCCTCCCCTTCGGCCAGCGACACGGCCGCTCCGAGCAGCGGATGACCGGCTGGACAGAAACCGGCGGCGTGTACATCTCCCGCGCCGCCCGCATCCGGTGCAGCCCAATAGCGCTCTCG
Organism: uncultured Solirubrobacterales bacterium; assembly: GCA_963849215.1. Taxonomy (GTDB): domain Bacteria; phylum Actinomycetota; class Thermoleophilia; order Solirubrobacterales; family Solirubrobacteraceae; genus Palsa-744. Next base: position 1,639,847 of record CAWKGR010000003.1, on the reverse strand, counting down.
CTGAAACGCGTACGCCGGAAGGCTCAGGCGCTCGATCTCATCGCCCTCGAATGCGGCTTTCCAGTCGACCTCGGTCCCATGTGCCCAAACCTCACCGAGGGCCCTCAAGAAGGACTCTCTGCCGTCCTGGCCCCGGCGCAGCGATCCGACGACGACAGCCGGCCGGGAACCCGACAGCGCCTGCTCGGCTTCGGCTGTCTCCCGTAGTCCAATCGTCAACACCGGATGCGGACTGACCTCGACGAAAGTGCCGTGTCCCTGTGCGAGCAGCGTCCGGATCACCGGCTCCAGCCGCACCGTTTCGCGCAGATTCCGATACCAGTACTCGGCGTCTAGCTCGGCAGTGTCGAGCGGCTCCGCCCTGACGGTGGAATAGAAAGGAACCACTCCGCTGCGGGGAGAGATCGACGCGCAACTATCCAGCAGCTCGTCGCGGATCTCCTCGACAAAGACTGAGTGGGACGCATAGTCGATGGCGATCGTGCTTGCCCTGATGCCCTCCGCCGCACACCTCTCCAGCAACTCGTCAAGCACTTCGGTGGCGCCTGAGAGCGCAACCGAGGTAGGTCCGTTCAGCGCCGAGATCACAAGCTCCAGACCCCAGTCTTCGAGCATAAGCGTCATTTCATCGACGCCCAACGACACTGACACCATGCCTCCCCGCCCCGCAATCTTGCGCAGTGCCTTGCTGCGCAACGCCACGAGCCGCGCGGCATCCTCGAGTGACAGGCCGCCCGCCACGTAAGCGGCGGCGATCTCCCCCTGGGAGTGACCCACGACGGCGCTCGGGTGCACCCCGCACGCACGCCAAAGCTCCGCAAGGGACACCATCACAGCGAACAGCGCCGGCTGCAGCACGTCCGAACGCTCGAGCAGCAGCGTGCCGTCGGGCGCTCGCAGCACATCCACGAGCGACCAGTCCACAAACGGAGCCAGAGCCTCCTGGCAGGCAAGCAAGCTCCGACGAAACACCGGCGAGCGCTCGAACAGGTCGATTGCCATACCAGCCCACTGCGAGCCCTGACCGGGGAAGACCCACACTCTCCCACCGTCGCCATCCGCACCCGCGGCACCTTCGATTACGCCGGGGGCGCGCTCGCCGCGTGTCAGCGAGCCAAGGCCATCGAGCAGTTGCTCCCTGGAGCCGGCCAGCACAACCGCTCGATCGGGCAGTTGCGGCTTGAAAGTCAACGAGAAGCCAACCTCGCCGACGCCGAGCCCTGGGCGACCCTCGACATACTCTTGTAGCCGTTGCGCCTGTGCACGCAGAGCAATCGCTCCACTGCCCGAGAGCACACACGGCAAGATCGCCGGCGTGATCGCATCCCCCTGACCGGCCTCGAAGACGGTCTCATCGCCCGCTAGCTCCGCTTGGGCCAGCGGAGAGCTGAACGCGCACTGATCATTTGCGGCCCCTTGCGTGCCCAGCTCATCACTGAGGCCATCGCGTCCGTCGATCTCCGCGGACGCCGGCGCAGGTGCCTCTTCGAGGATCACGTGAGCGTTCGTGCCGCTGATCCCAAACGAAGAAACTCCAGCACGGCGCGGCTCACCGTCGCCGGTCCAAGGCATCGGCTCCGTCAAAAGCGACACGGCACCCGTCGACCAATCGACGTGACTGGATGGACGATCCACATGCAGCGTGCGCGGCAATACCCGATTGCGCATCGCCATCGCCATCTTCACCACTCCGGCCACCCCAGCCGCGCACTGTGTGTGGCCGATGTTCGACTTGATCGAGCCCAGCCACAGCGGCCGGTCGGCAGATCGCCCGCGTCCATAAGTTGCAAGCAGAGCCTGCGCCTCGATCGGGTCGCCTAGTGTGGTGCCGGTTCCGTGAGCCTCGACCGCGTCTACCTTCTCGGCCGACAAACCGGCATCGAGCAACGCACTTTCGATTACGCGCCGCTGTGACGGTCCATTGGGAGCAGTAAGGCCGTTGCTCGCGCCATCCTGGTTGACCGCGCTTCCACGAATCACCGCGAGCACTTGATGATTCAGCCGGTGCGCGTCGGAGAGACGCTCGACGAGCAGCACGCCGGCCCCCTCTGCCCAGCCCGTGCCGTCGGCGGCATCCGCAAAGGACTTGCAGCGTCCGTCGGACGCGAGACCCTGCTGGCGGCTGAACTCCATGAACACCGTCGGTGTGCAGAGAACAGTCACACCACCGGTGAGCGCGAGCGTGCATTCCCCGCGCCTGAGCGCCTGACATGCGAGGTGCAACGCCACGAGCGAGGATGAGCATGCGGTGTCGAGTGAGATCGCCGGACCCTCGAGCCCGAGTGTGTAGGCGATGCGCCCCGAGGCCACGCTCAACGAGGCGCCAGTGATCCTGTGACCCTGCATTCCAGGTACGCGGTCGAAAGCCGCGCCGCCGTAGCCGAACGCGCCGACTCCCACGAACACGCCAGTGCTGCTGCCTTGCAGGGATTGAGGATCAACGCCTGCGTGTTCGCAGGCCTCCCAGCAGGTTTCCAGCAGCAAACGCTGTTGCGGGTCCATCGTCAGCGCCTCACGGGGGCTGACCCCGAAGAAGGCGGCGTCGAACTCGGCGGCGTCGTATAGAAATCCACCTGCTTGGGCGATGCTGTTGGCGGGTTGCTCGGGATCGGGCTCGCCGAGGGCCCCCAAGCGCCATCCACGATCCTCGGGGAAGTGGCCAATGCTGTCGACTCCTTGCTCCAGCAGGGCCCACAGGTCCTCTGCCGAGCGCACCCCGCCGGGGTAGCGGCAGCCGATCCCGACTATGGCAATCGGCTCCCGCTCGCGGTATTCGACCTCGTGCAGGCGCCGACGTGCCTTGCGCAGATCGACCGTCACACGATTCAGGTACTCGCGCAGCTGATCTTGGGAGGCACTCGTCTCGTCTTTGGGCGCGGCGCTCACGCGGAGTCCTCCCGCGCCGCGGTCAGAACCGCGTCCGAGCTCACCGGGACACTGCCGAGCTCACGGTCGATCAGCTCAAACATCTGCTCGTCGCTGATCGACTGGATCTCATCGTCGGCCGTGGTAACCCCGTCACTATCGGCGACGGACTCCCATCCCGACAGAATCCGTCGCAGGCGATCGGAGATTCCCGAGCGCTGCGCCTCGTCGCGCGACAGAGAGCCGAGCGCTTGCTGAAACCTGTCAAGCTCGCGGGCGAGCGAATGTGCGTCTTCGCCATCCTCCGCGCTCGCCTCGCTCAATAGATGGTCCGCGAGCGCGGCCGGCGTCGGATAGTCGAAGATCAGCGTCACGGGCAACGACATGCCGGCACGGGCAACCAAGCGGTTGCGCAGTTCCAGTCCACCCAGCGAGTCAAACCCGAGGTCCCTGAACGTGCGTTTGACCTCTAGGTCCTCGGGCCCGAGGTGGCCAAGAACGCTCGCCGCCTCCGCGCGCACCAGCTCCAACACCACTGCCGCACGCCGATCCTCCCGTGTGTTTGTCAAAACGCGCGCCAACGATTCCGCCGACGCGGCGTTGCGAGCGCCGGTGGGCGCGACGACAAGCGTGCGCTCCAGAGCATTGCAGCTCACCGGCTTGGGCCCGCTCGGCCAAGACACTCATGTCGAGTCGGACAGGCACAACCAACGGCTCGTCGAGCATGAACGCCTTGTCCAGCAGGAGCAGACCCTCATCGTCGGAAAGCGCACGCATGCCCATCCGCGCCATTCGCGCACGATCGAGTCCACTGAGTCGTCCAGTCATTCCATCGGCCCGCTCCCATGGCCCCCAGGCAAGCGATGTCCCGCTAAGACCATGTGCTCGACGATGTAGCGCAAGCGCATCCAGGAAGGCATTGGCTGCCGCGTAGCTGCCCTGGCCCGCACCGCCAAGAACACTGGCGACCGACGAGAACATGACAAATGCCGAGAGCTCGGTATCAGCTGTCAGCTCGTGCAGGTTCCACGCACCGTCCACCTTTGCGGCAAGCACGCGATCGACCCGCTCAGGGGTCAGCGAAACAATCAGCCCGTCGTCGATCGCCCCGGCGGCGTGCACCACCACGTCAAGCGGATGCTGTTGTGAGATATCGGCGAGAAGTCTCTCCAATCGCTCACGGTTTGCGACATCGCACGCCACGACGCTGACCGTCGCGCCGAGCCGCGTTAGCTCCTCTGACAGATCGGCGGCACCGCTCGTCGCCGCTCCCGTGCGGCTCGCGAGGACCAGGTGGCGAACACCGTGCTCTAGCACTAGATGTCGCGCCAGCAACGCGCCCAAACCTCCTGTGCCGCCGGTGATGAGGGCCGTGCCCTGCGTGTTGAGTGACAGTGGCAAACGCTTCGCGTGGTTGCCTCTCTTAGGCTTCCTTGCACGCTCCCTCTCGGGCGACGCCGGCAAATCGCTCCCCCGCATCTTCTGCAACCGCGCCACTCGGATCGCTCCCGCGCGCAAGGCGACCTGCGGCTCGTCCAGTTCGATAGCACTCCCCAATGCACCCCAAGAGGCGTCCTCACCGTCTACGTCGATGAGCATGAAGCGCCCCGGATTCTCGCTTTGGGCCGAGCGCGCTAGCCCCCACGCCGCGCTGACGGCAAGATCGCTTACTTCCTCATGCGCATCGACAGCGAGCGCACCCTGCGTGAGAATCACCAGACGGCAGGCGGAGAGACGATCGTCGGAGAGCTGTTCTTGCAGGGCATCCAGCACAAAATTCGTACGGCGTCTAACGGCCGCGGACATAGACTCGATTGGAGTGGAGGTAGAGGCGATCGTGTGCGTGTTGGTTTCCCCAAGCCCTCGGGCATCGAGCAACAAAGTGACTGATGCTGCATCGCCCTCGAACGCCGCCGCCCCCGCGGCAAGCGAGTCGGCGTTGGCGTACGCCTGGCAGGCAACTCCCGAGGCGACCAGCGCGTCGCGCAGCACCGTCGAGCGGGTAGCGAGCACAGCCCCCGCACGAAGAGACTCCGCGCGCACCGCGGGATCACGAACCCAGTGGAGCCCAAACATCGCCTCATGCCACCACTGATCTGGAGCGGCGGGATCGCCCTCTGCTTGCCGATCCGCGTCGAGCCAGTACCGCTCGCGTTGAAATGCGTATGTGGGCAGATCGACGCGCCGTGCGACAGCGGGGTCAAACAACAGCTCCCAATTCACCTCTGTGCCAGCTGTCCACACATCGGCGAGCGCTCTCAGACACGTCACTGCCTCGTCCTTCCCCGCGCGCAATACCGGCATGGCGGTGACGGGGAGCGGATCGCCGTCGTGCCGGTCCGCACTTACACCGTCGGTGGTGGGAGCGGGAACGTCGCCCCGCGCGCGAATGCCCTCGCCAAGGCATTCCTGAACAAGCACGCTCAGTACGCCGTCGGGACCCAACTCCAGGAAGCTCCTTACGCCCTGCCCGCCGAGCCAGCGCACGCCGTCGGCAAATCGCACCGTCTCGCGAGCCTGACGGACCCAGTACTCAGGAGAGCACAGTTGCTCATCCCCAACCACATCCCCCGTCAAATTCGACACAACGGGGATCTCGGAAGGCTCGAACGACATCCCACCGGCTACCTCGCCAAAGGACTCAAGCATGTCGTCCATCAGATGTGAGTGAAAAGCGTGCGATACCGACAGCCGCTTCGTCTTGCGTCCACGCTCGTCCCACTGGGCGGCGAGCTTCAGCACCGCATCCTCATCTCCGGAGATAACGACCGAAGTCGGCCCGTTGACGGCAGCCAGAGCAACGCGGTCACCCAATCCCCCAATGCACTCAGCGACCTCTGCCTCCGTCGCCTGGATAGCCACCATCGCGCCACCCTCGGGCAGCGCGCCCATCAGCCGACCACGAGCCGCCACCAGAGCGCACGCGTCCTGCAGCGAGAGCACTTTTGCAATGTGCGCCCCGACAAGCTCGCCGACGGAGTGGCCAATTACATAGTCGGGGCGAACGCCCAGGCTCTCTAAGAGCCTGGACAGCGCCACCTCGAGAGCAAACAGACTGGCCTGGGTAAACGCGGTCTGCCTTAGCTTGCCCGCACGCTCGGACTCTCTTGGCGCAAACATCAGCTCACGCAGCGAGCACCGCAGGTGCTCGTCCAGCAGCCCACATATCTCGTCGAGAGCTTGTCTGAACACGGGAAAGACCCTGTAGAGCTGTGAGCCCATCCCGCCGTACTGCGAGCCCTGACCGGTGAGCAGGAAGGCAGTCGCACCCTCGCCTGCGACACCCATCGATACCGCGGCGGCCGACCCGTCCTTCCCAAACGCGGTCAGCCTCTCGATCGTCGCCTGCCGGTTCTTGCCGAATGCCACCGCCCGGTGTGCCAGCCTTGCGCGAGACGAGAGTGAGAATGCGATGTCCTCGGCACTCGCCTCGACATCGCTCTCGAGATGGGCACACAGTCGTTCGGCCTGCGCGCGCAGCGCCTGCTCGCTTGCCGCCGAGAGCATCCAGGGGACGACTGGCAGCCGCAACTGGTCTGCCGAGACAGGCATTGTGAGCGGCGACGGCGCCGCCTCACACGATGGCGGCTCCTCGATAATCAAGTGTGCGTTGGTGCCGCTGATCCCAAACGATGACACTCCGGCACGGCGAGGTCGCTCGCGACGCGGCCACGGCGCGTCGTCGGTAAGCAGCGCCACCGATCCGGAGTCCCAGTCGACTTGTCCTGAAGGGCGGTCGACGTGCAACGTCCTCGGCAGGACGCCCCGGCGCATCGCCATCACCATCTTGATGACGCCCATGACACCAGCTGCCGCCTGTGCGTGGCCGATGTTCGACTTCAGCGAGCCAAGCCACAGCGGCGCCCCGTCCGCGCGATCTCGGCCGTATGTCGCAAGCAGAGCACCCACCTCGATTGGGTCTCCGAGACGTGTGCCCGTCCCATGCCCCTCCACTACGTCCACCTCGCCGCTTGACAGCCCGGCACAGGCAAGCGCGCGCTCGATTACGCGTTGCTGCGCCAGCCCGCTGGGCGCAGTCAGTCCGTTGGTCGCTCCATCCTGGTTGACAGCGCTGCCTCGTATCACGCCGAGCACCTGATGGCCCAAACGCTGAGCGTCTGAGAGCCGCTCCAGCGCCACCATCCCTACACCCTCAGACCACGCCGTGCCGTCGGCCGCATCCGCGTATGCCTTCACCCTCCCGTCCGACGCAAGCGCGCGCTGGCGAGAGAACTCGAGGAAGGTCCGAGGGGTCGCGAGCACCGTCACACCCCCGGCCAGCGCGAGACTGCACTCATCCGCCCGCAGGGCCGCGCAGGCGAGATGAAGGGCCACAAGCGAAGACGAGCACGCCGTGTCGATGCTCACGGCCGGACCCTCGAACCCGAACGTGTAGGCAACCCGCCCCGACGCCACGCTCCCCGTACTGCCGATCCCTAGATAGGGCTCCAGATCTGGGTGCGCAGACCCATTGACGCGAGCGCCGTAATCGTTGTGAATCACACCCGCGAAGACTCCGGTCGGGCTGCCACGCAACGACTCTGGGTGCAGGCCAGCGCGTTCAACCGTCTCCCAGCAGACTTCGAGCAACAACCGCTGCTGGGGGTCCATCGCGAGTGCCTCGCGCGGGCCGACTTTGAAGAAAGCGGCGTCGAAGCTGTCCGCGTCGTGCAGGAATCCACCCTGCCGCACGTAGCTGGTTCCGGTGTGAGCGGGGTCCGGGTGATAGAGCCGATCGACGTTCCACCCGCGGTTGAGCGGGAACTCGCTCATCCCCTCTTCGCCTGAAGCGATGAGCTCCCACAGATCCTCAGGCGAACTGACCCCACCCGGACAACGGCACGCCATTCCCACGATCGCAACAGACTCAGCGTGGTTCTGAGGACGCACGAGGTGCACGCTCTCGGTGCTCTCCCCACTCAACAGCGCCACCAGGTAGCCAGCCAAGGCACTTGGGTCTGGGTAGTCGTAGGCAAGCGCCGCGGAGATACTCAGACCGCTCACCGCGCCCAGCCGGTTGCACAGCTCCACGCCGCTGGCGGAGTCCAGCCCAAGCTCCTTGAACGTCCGCTTCGCGGGCAGCTCCTCGTGGGCGGAATACCCCAACACGGCTGCCACCTCCGCAAGCACCGCGTCGAGCACCACCTGCTCTCGCCGGCGGCGCCCGGACAGACCCTGCAGGCGCCGAGCGAGCGGGCTCTCTACGCTCAGCCCGCCGGCCGACGCCTCCGCTGTGGCCCGGTCGCTCTCGTCGGTAGCGGGCACACCTGAGTCCTTTGGCCCCTGCAGGGCGAGCAGAGGAGTCTGAACAGCTGTTTGGGCAGGCTCGGACGCCAGCCAATGACGCTCACGTTGAAATGCATAAGTGGGAAGCGCGACCGTGGGACTGTTGGCACCCGCCAGCACGCCCCCCCAGTCGACGTCGATCCCGCGCACCCAGAGATCGGCGAGCGAGCGAAGGAAGCGCGTTGAGCCACCATCTCCCCGCTTGAGAGTCAAGGCGACAAAGAGCTCGTCGCGCGACTCGCCGGCGTCGAACGTCTCCTGCACGGCGGAGGTCAAGATCGGGTGTGGGCTGATCTCCAGGAACACCCTCTGTCCGTCAGCCAGGAGCTCGCGAATCGTCTGCTCGAAGCGCACGGGCTCGCGCGCGTTGCGATACCAATAGCCGGCATCGAGGGCAGCGTGATCGAGCAAGCCGCCTGTCACCGTGGAATAGAAGGGCACGTCGCCTGTACGCGGACGGATGCCGGCGAGCGAGTCAAGCAGATCCTCTCGAATCCACTCCACATGCGGGGAATGGCCCGCCCCAACGCCACCGGGGACTTCACGCACCCGAACGCCCGCGCTCGCGTACTCCTTGAGCAATTCGGCGACCGGCACCCGTTGCCCGCTCACGACAACCGAGGACGGCGCGTTGACGGCGGCCACCGACACTCGCCCCTCCCATCGCTCGCAGCGCGCTTCGACCTCCTCCGCAGAGGACGCGATCCAAGCCATCGTGCCGTGCCCCACAAGCCTGCGCTCCAGCAGCTTGCTGCGCTGCGCGACGATTCGCGCGCCATCCTCGAGCGACAATGCACCGGCGACGCACGCAGCGGGAACCTCCCCCTGGGAGTGACCGATGACAGCAACCGGCTGCACTCCGCTTGCCCGCCAAAGCCCCGCAAGCGACACCATAATCGCAAACAGAGTCGGTTGCACGACGTCGATCCGGTCAAGCGAAGGCGCGCCGGGAGCATCCTGCAGCACGTCGTATATGGACCAGTCCACATACTCCGAGAGCGCCGCCGCGCATGCCCGCATTCCGGTCGCGAACACCGGGGAGGAATCGAGCAGCTCGAGCGCCATGCCCTTCCATTGCGAGCCCTGTCCTGGAAACACGAACACTACGCGTCCCCCAGCTCGCGACGTGGCCCCCCTTGTAAGGTTTGCTGCCGACCGCTCGTGACCGAGCGCGCGCAGGCCCTCGAGCAATTGCTCTCGGTCATTCCCGTGCACTACAGCGCGATGCTCGAATGCGGCTCGGGTGGTTGCCAGGGAGTGTCCAACCGCGTCCACCGCCGCAAGCTCGCCGTCGCGCTCAAGGCACTCAGTCAGATTCCGGGCCTGCGCAGACAGCGCCGGGTCGCTGCGTCCCGAGATGATCCAGGCGAGCACCCCATCGCCCAGCGGGTAGCTTGACAGCGCTGGTGGGGAGTCTTGCGAGGGACTGGCGCCATCTGAGCACACCTCGCCGGCGCCTGCATCGGCTTGAGCTTCCTGGCTGCACGCAACAGCAGCACCACTGCTTGCGGCCACCGCAACAGCAGCTCGCGGTGGCTCACCCAACACCACGTGACAGTTGGTGCCCCCCAAGCCAAATGCAGCTCACCCCAGCCAGCAACGGACCATCCGCGTCTGTCCACTCCCGCGGCTGGCTCTGTACCTGCAGGTGAAGCTCCCCGAGGGGGATATCGGGGCGTGGACTCTCGAAGTTGAGGCTCGGAGGGATCATGCGATGGGAGATGCACAGTGCGGCCTTCAGCAGCCCGGCGATGCCGGCGGCACCCTCCAGATGCCCGATGTTGGTCTTCACCGATCCCACCAGTAGTGGCCGATCTGCTGGCCGGACAGAGCCGAGTGCCGCACCGAGTGCAGCGGCCTCTACCCGATCTCCCACGACGGTGCCGGTGCCGTGGAGCTCGACATACCGCACCTCCGAGCGCTTGACGCCGGCCCGCCTATAGGCGAGTCGCAGGGCCTGCTCCTGGGCCGATTGACTCGGTGAGGTCAGCCCATCCCCGCCGCCGTCGTTGTTGACCGCGCTTCCGCGGATAACACAGTAGATCGTGTCACCGGCAGCCATCGCGTCGGACAGCGGCTTGAGCAGCACCACCCCTCCACCCTCGCCGCGCACGTAGCCGTTGGCGCGCGCGTCGAGCGTAAAGCATCGTCCGTCGGGGGAAAGTCCCCCGAAGCTGACTGCCTTGAGCACGCTGGCCGCGGAGATGTTCAGGTGCACACCGCAGGCCAGAGCCTGCGTCGACTCCCCTCGACGCAGGCTCTCGCACGCAAGGTGAACCGCGACCAGCGACGCGGATTGCCCGGTATCGACAGTCAGACTCGGGCCTCGCAGGCCCAGCGCATAGGACACGCGGTTGGCGATCATGCCGCGATTCAGCCCGGTGGCGGCGTAACGGGTCAGCGCGCACCCGCCACCACCATGCTGAAGATCCGCGTAGTCGCTGGATATCGCCCCCACGAAGACGCCCGTCTGGCTATCCGCCAAGGCGCTCGGAGGGACTCGCGCGTCTTCGAAAGTCTCCCAACACAACTCCAGCATCAGGCGTTGCTGGGGGTCCATCGCGGCTGCCTCCCTGGGAGAGATGCCGAAGAACGCCGCATCGAACCGATCCACCTGCTCGAGGAAGCCTCCGTAGCGAGCACCGGGCCCCAGTTCTGTGAAATCGAGCTGCCGCTCCGGGTTCAGGGGGCTGGCAGACACCTCGCGAACCGCGTTTACGCCATCTCTCAGCAAGCGCCAAAACGCGTCTGGGCTTCCAGCGCCGGGGAGGCGACACGCGATTCCAACGATCGCGATTGCCGACCGATCACCCACCGATGCCATCTCTTTCGGTGCGGCTCAAGTTGGCAAAACCGCCACGTTCTCCCGAGACGGTGCAAACAGCCCGTACGATCTCTCCCGCCTCCCCAAGTCGATCACATTGCTCACATTGCTCGCTGCGAAAGACTCTCGCAGCGAGTTAGAAACATGGGTAGCGATACTAAGACTAGGCAGGCTCTGTTGTCAATGCATCCGGCGAGCATCGTCCAGTGGCCCTCAAACATCCGTCCAATGCAAGACGTTCGGGGCTACCCCAAAAGTGATGAGCGCATGACGGTCTCATATTTTTCCCTCACAACATGCCAGGCCGTAAACATCCCCGGTTGGGTTAAGTTGGGCGTCATTCCAAGACTTCGCTCACACCAGCATTCTCACCCGCATCAGAGGCGACAATATTTTAGAATTGCCCTGCTCCCAGGCCCCTGACAGACTGGATCGTTACGATGCCCCGACACCCACTGAAGCGATAAACACAATGTCCACTTCTCGCAGCGATCGCAAGGAGACCCAGCGCGAACGGTTGCTGGACGGGATGCTCATCGCCACCGTTCGCAACGGCTATGAGGGCGCCAACGTGGCACAGGTGATCGCTCACGCGGGCGTGTCGCGACCCACATTCTACGAGCACTTCAGCGACAAGGACGATTGCTTTCTGACCGTCCATCGCGACATCTCCGAACAGCTGTTCGAACGAGTCAGCGAGGCCGTCGACGCGGCGCCACCGGAGCGCGCCGTGCAAGCGGGCATGCGCGCGCTCATCCTGCGCGCCGAAGCCAGGCCGGACCGCGCCAGGTTCCTCGTGAACGAGACGCTTGCCGGCGGACGAAGAGTGCTCGACCAGCACGATCGCACGGTCGAACAGGTCGAGCGGATCATCGAAGATCGTCGCGCCAAGGCCCCGCACACAGCATCCACCCCCGACCTTCCGACCAGGGCACTAGTAGGCGGGATCTGCGGGCTCTTGGCGCCACGTCTGCGTCGCAACGAACACGACCTGCGTCGGCTCGCCAATGAGATCACAGACTGGATCGACGGGTACTGCCATCCGACTGAGGATCACCGCTGGCGCACGCTGGACCCGGGACCAGTCATCCCGCCGCCGGAACACGTCTCGGAGTTGACTTTGCGCATACCGCCGACCCTTCCGCCCGGGCGCCCGAAGCTGTCATCTGCCGAGGTCGCGCGCAACCAGCGCGAACGCATCCTTTACGCGAGCGCCAGTGTTGCCGCACGCAAGGGATACACGGATGCGACGGTCACCGACATCACCACGAGCGCGGGGGTGGACAGGCGTGTCTTCTACGCCAATTTCCGCGACAAGCAAGAGGCCTTTCTGGCTGTCCATGAGTTTGGCTTCCAGCAGCTGATGGCGGCCTGTGCAAGCGCCTTCTTCAGCGGCTCCAACTGGCCGGAGCGCATCTGGGAAGGGATCCGCGCGGGCACGCATTTCGACGCTACCCACCCAGTGCTTTCCCAACTGGGCTACGTCGAAGCCCATGCGGTGGGCAGCCCGGCAATCCAGCGCGTCGAAGACAGTCACGCCGCATTCAAGATCTTCCTGGAGGAAGGCTATCAGCAGACGACATCCCCCCCACCTCGCTCGGTGTTAGACGCGATCGCGGCAACCATCTTCGAGATCGGCTATCACCTCACGCGCAAGCTTCAGGTGCAGCAGTTGCCGCGCCTCACCCCACACGCCGCCTACCTGGTACTCACCCCCTTCCTGGGCCGCGTAGCCGCGAACGACTTCATCGACGCGAAGCTGCGCGAGCACGCTGAGGCGCCGTCAGTGGACCTCAAGCCGCGGCAGAACGCGCGACAAGCCGTTGGGTAGCCACCAGTTGCGCGCCCCCAACAGACACATGAAGGCGGGGACGAGCACGAGCCTGATCAGCGTGGCGTCGATCGCGATCGCCGCCGCCAAAGCAAAGCCGAACTCCTTGAGTTCGAGCATGTGAGCGGTGACGTTACTGCCGAACACCACCACCATGATCGCCGCCGCCGCGGATATGGGTCGCGCGGTGTGCTCCACTCCCGAGACGACAGACCGTCGGTTATCTGAGGTCTCCCGCCACCCCTCCTGCATGCGCCGGATTAGGAATATCTCGTAATCCATCGAAAGGCCGAACAGTAGGACAAACATACACAGAGGCAGATACGATTGGATGAAACCTGGGCTTGAGAAGCCAAGCACGTGCTCACCATGACCCTGCTGGAACACCAGCACCACCAGCCCCAGTGTGGCTCCGGTCGCCAGCAAGTTCATCGCCACCGCCTTCAGCGGCAGCACCAAACTGCGAAATACCACGAGCAGGAAGATAAGAGCGATCCCAAGCGTGATGGCGAGAACCATGGGCGTCTTCCCGGCGATCTCGGTGGAGGCGTCAAGCGATTGCGCCGGCCACCCGCCCACCAGGACGCTTACACCCTCGCGCGACTCGACGGCGGGAGACAGCCGAGTGCGAATGCTTCGCACCAGATCTTGGGCCGCTGAAGAGTCGATCGCCACCGCCGGGATGACGGTGAGCAGCACGCCAGCCTTGTATACGTGCAGGACAATAGCCGCCACACGCCGGTCATTGTGCAGCTCACGTCTCAGCGTCCGTGCCGCCAGCAGGGCGCCACTAGCCGCGACGCGGTGAGCGTGCCCGCCCGCGCCAAGGGACGGGGGGCGCCGCTCGTCGGCACGGGGGTGCACGACGATCTCCAGCGGAGCCGTCATGCCGGCGCTGAAGGAACGTGCGAGCACCAGCGCGCCCTTGCCGGACGGGGTTTGCGAGAGCGAAGGTATGTCGAGGGCAATGCCAGACCGTATGCCCAACACAGGAGTTATGGCAAGCAGCAGCAACAGCAGCACACCGATCGAGATGGTCAGTGGCCGACGCATCATCGCCAGTGCCCACTTCGCCCAGCCGCTCTCACCCGAACCCGAGTCGGACACGAGGTTGGCGGGACGCATCCTAGGGGGAAGCGAACCCGCATTGATCCTCGGACCGAGCTGTGCGAGTGCCGCGGGCAGCAACGTGAGGGAAACAACGAGCGTACACACGACGGTGGCGCCGGCTCCGATGGCGAACTCCTTGAAGACCGGCGCGCCAACCGCCAGCAACGAGGTGAGCGAAAGCGCGACGATCACGCCCGAGTAGACGATCGTGCGTCCGGATGTGGCGAGCGCGACACCGACGGCATCGGCGATCCGTCGCCGTTCGGCTCTCGGGGTCGGGGGTAGACGAGCGAGCTCCTCGCGGAACCGGCTCACGATGAATAGGGAATAATCGATGCCGATCCCCACCCCGATCATCGTCACGACGGTCACCAGGAAGACGTCGAAATTCATCACCCTTCCAAGCAAAGCGATCACGCCATACGCCAGCAGCACACCGGAGCCGGCCAGCAGCAGAGGCACCACCGCCGCGCCCGCCGCGCCGAGCGCAAACACCAAGATCACAAATGCAAGCGGCACGCCGATCGACTCCCCCCGCTTGCTATCTATCGTCTCAGTCGTCGCGAGATCCTTGCTCAACGCCGAGAAGCCCGTCAACCAAGCCTGCACGCCCGCGCCGCTCGCACGCTTGATCGTCGCTTGCGCTACTTCTGCATCTTTGAACCGTTCACGCATACTGCCGCCGAGCGCGAGTTGTGCAACAGCTGCGTGTCCGCCAACCGCAATCTGAGTCCGCGTCGCATGGACGCCGTAGGGTCCGACGACGTTTTCCACACCGGCGTTAGAGCGCACCGCGCGCAATACGCGCGCGACGATCTCGCGGTAGGTCGCATCGGCGGCCCGATGCTCACGGGAGAAGAAGACGATCGCGTCCTGCTCGTCACCAGCACCATGGAAGCCAGCGCTTTTGAGCAGAGTTTCGGCCTGCAAAGACTGACTGCCGTCGATGGCGTTGTCCGGCTCGGTGAGCACTTCTCGTAGGGAGGGATAGAGCGCCGCGCATCCGAGTAAGACCACCATCCACAGCGCCAGCACCCAACGGCGGTGGCGAGCCATCATGACGCCCCACCGATGCCATGCCGAGACCGCGGACGCCTCACGAGTCTTCCTGTACCGCCGTTCCCTTCCGCGATATGCCGGCGACTCGCCGGACAACCCAACATCAGGCCGCGATCGCGGCCTCCCCCTGTTTACCACTGACTTGGCGATAGCTGCGCAATATAACCCGCATAGTTGCGTGGGGCAAGCGGAACGCCGAGACAAGCCGGACGAGAACGACAGCTGGGTGAGGATCGCTCAGGTCGTCGCTCAGTAAACGCCCTGAGCTCCGCGTGACGACGACGAGCTTCCGAATCGCCAGTGCGTCGGCCAGTTGGTCGATCAGGTCTCCCGCTTTCGCGATCGCCCTGTCGAGTAGGAGGAAGCCATGCATCTGATCCTCGACGTGGATGTGCTCCACCAAAACGCCCCCGGCCTCCAGCTTTCGCGCGTACGCGATCCCCTCATCGCGCAGCGGATCGAACTCGGCTGTAAAGATTAGCGTCGGAGCAAGTCCGCCCACGTCCTCGGCGTACATCGGAAAGAGATATCGATCGGTTAGATCGTGCCCTGCCGGCAGGTAGTGCTCCATCGACCACCGCATCAGCTTCTCGTCCAGCGTATAACCGTTTCCGCGCTCGCTGTAGGAGGGCCAGTGCCGCCCTCCGTCGGTAACGGGGTAGGCGAGGATCTGAAGCACCGGCATCGGGGCGTGCAGGTCGCGTAGCAGCAGCGTCAAGCATGCGGCCATCGTGCCACCTGAGCTTTCTCCCACCAGCCCGACACCAGAGTCATCGCTCCCGATGCGCCCCCGATTGTCCAGCAGCCACCGATACGCGAGCAGAGCATCCTCAAGCGCCGCCGGATGCTTGTGCTCGGGCGCCCGGCGGTAGTCAAGCGAGGCAAGCAGCCATCCGGAGCGCTTGGCGATACGTCGGCACAAACGATCGTGTGTGTCGAGATCGTTCACCGTCCATCCACCCCCATGCAGGAACATGGCGAGCGGAAGCGTGCCGGCGGACGGGCGGTACAGGCGCATCGCGAGTTTACCGTGAGGCGCAGGCAGCGAGATGTCTTCCACGCGATGCAGCTCCAGCGGCGCTCCCTTGGTTAGAAAGGCCGCACGCATGCGGTCCCGCGCCTGCTCCACGGGGAGTTCGTATGGCTGGGCCGCGCCAGCGGCCTGCATCACCTCAAGCAGCGCACGCGCCTGCGGATCGAGCTGGGGGGTCATCGCGGGATAAGCATGTCAGACGACGAAACCACACGGTCAGCGGTCACCGCGATTCCCGTGGCGATGAGCCCGTCGCGAATGATCCACCTTCCGCGAAAGCCGCGAAGGGGACCGTCGTCCAACTGTGGGCCGGGCACAAGCAGACGGGCGGTGAACGTGCCCGTCACCGGACCGAAGGAGATCACGGCATCCTCGAAACCGAGCCACCGTTTGGCCAGAGGGAACCAGGCCTTGTACACGGACTCCTTCGCACTGAACTCCAGCCGATCCCAACGCACCTCGGGCATTTCCCGACCGAGCCGGCGTAGACTCGGCAGCTCCTCGGGCCTTGCGATATCCCCCAGCAGCCCATCCGGCAGAGGCGCGTTCGGCTCCGCGTCGATCCCAACCGTCACGACTTCGCTCGACCGCGCGACCGCGCACGCCCGATAGCCGTCGCAGTGGGTGATACTCCCAACCACCCCGGCGGGCCACAGCGGCTCACCACGTCCACCGGTGGGGATGGGGCCAGCGGGGAGCCCAAGCCGCTCAAGTGCCGCCCGCGCACACACTCGCGCGGTTGTGAACTCGCGCATTCGCTTCTCCACAGCCTCACCGACCGCACGTTGCTCCTCGGGGAACAGCACGGCGTTTGTCACATCCTCGAGCGCCTCAACCGCACTCACGCAGCTGGGCAGTATCTCCTCGATCACGATGCCTCCTCGGTGGGCATTATCTGACGGAGAATCGCCCTGCCGGGGTTGCGTCGATGCCACTCGCGCGGATACCCGAGCGAGACCTCCTCGAAGCGAACGCCGTCATGGAAGGTTGTGCGAGGAATGTGGAGGTGACCGTAGACGACCACCGCGGCCTTGAAGCGACGGTGCCAGTCCGCCGTGCAGGTTGTACCGCACCACTGCGCGAACTCTGGATGCCACAGCACCTTCGTGGGAGCGTCGATCAAGGGGAAGTGATTGACCAGCACCATGAGAGGGTCACCGTCGCGGCGCTCGAGTCTGGCTTCGGTATGCGCGACTCTCGCGTGACACCACGCGTCGCGGGTCGCGTAGGGATCTGGGTGCAGCAGAAACTCATCGCTGCACACGACCCCCGCCCGGTGGGCAAGCGCCAGCGACCGCTCCTTCGTTGGCGCGATGTTGCGTCCGAAGGAGTAGTCGTACAGGACAAACAGGGGTGCGACGGTGAGCGGGCCCCCCTCGCCGTCCCACACCGCGTAGGGATCCTCAGGGGTGAGCGCGCCAACTCGTTTGCAGATCTCGACGAGGTGGTGGTAGCGCTGCTCGCCGCGCAAGTTCGGCTCTTCGCGCGGTGTAGTCCAAAGCTCGTGATTCCCAGGCGCCCACACGAGCGTGGCAAATCGCTCGCTGAGCAGACCAAGCGCCCATTCAAAGTCCGCGATCGCCTCGCTCACGTCGCCGCACACGATCAGCCAATCGGAGTCGCTCTCCGGCCTCAGTCCCTCCACTATCCTTCGATTCTCAGGGTGCGTAACGTGCAGGTCGCTGATCGCGAACAGTCGACCACACGCGCCCCCTTGTGTCATCGGCGCGATCATACCCGAGCATTCCCACACCACCTGTCCCTAAACGGGGGTCCTTTTTGTAATACAAGCATCCTCCACGAGGATCACTCGGACACATCCTCCACATGGGGACCGCTTGGACGTATCCTCCACATGGTGATCGCATGGAGGTGAGGGAGCATTTGCCTGGCCACGGCTCCTCGCGAGCGCATTGCGCGGTACTGTCCGGCGCGCTCCATAACTTCCATTTCCTGAGAACGACCGGAGGTCGCCGCAGATGCCGCCGCTGATTACCCCTGAGGAAGCCCTCAAGCTCGGCGAGATCGAGGACCATGCCGAGATCGAAGCGCTCGTCGATCGCGCATGGGCGGCGCGGGTGGAGCGCTTCGCGGACTCGACCGACATGTGCTCGCTGGTCAACGCCAAGTCCGGGGGCTGCGCCGAGGACTGCGGATTCTGTGCGCAGTCACGCTTCGCGGAGGCCGAGACCCCGATGCACGCGATGATGGACCCCGAGCAGATCCTCGAGCACGCACGCGCCGCCGAGGCCGCGGGAGCGCATCGTTTCTGCATGGTCACTCAAGGCCAAGGACTGTCCAAGCGCGACTTCGAGAAGATCCTGGAGGGTGCGCGGTTGGTCTCAGAGCACACCAACCTGAAGCGCTGCGCATCGGTCGGCCACATGTCCGCGACGCGCGCGCGGGCACTGAAGGACGCGGGCATCCAGCGTGTGCACCACAACGTGGAGACCGCCGAGAGCTACTACGACGAGGTGTCGAGCACCGTGCGCTACGAGGGACGGCTGCGCACCATCCAGGCGGTGCGCGAGGCCGGTCTGGAGACGTGCGTGGGAGGCATTCTCAACCTCGGCGAGAGCCGCGCGCAGCGGGTGGAGATGGCATTCGAGCTGGCCGCGATCGACCCGACGAGCGTGCCGATCAACCTGCTCAATCCGCGCCCCGGCACGAAGTTCGGCGACCGCGAGCACATCGACCCGTGGGAGGCCGTCAAGTGGGTCGCGATCTTCCGCCTGATCCTGCCCGAGGCGCTATTCCGGCTGTGCGGTGGACGCGTCGAGAACCTCGGCGAGCTGCAACCGCTCGCGGTCAAGGCGGGGCTCAACGGTGTGATGATGGGCAACTTCCTCACCACGCTCGGCTCGAGCCCCGAGGAAGACCGCGCGATGTTCGAGCAGCTCGGCCTCAACGTGGCACGCCAGCCCGACAACGGAGCCAACCCGCGGCCCGACAACCGTTCGGAGTGGCTCGACGGCGAGACACCCAATGTGTTGGAGGAGTTCCTCGACGACCCCCAGCTCGCACAGGGCGTGAGCGACAAAGACGGATTGACGATCCGCATGTGGGACCCATCGTCTCAACTGCGCTACGCCGCCAAGCGCAACGTGCCTCCACGACCCGACGGCGCGCGCAACGCGGTGCCGGCCGGTTGGGGTGACTGACGGTCGCTACCGGACCGGTCCACACGACGCCAGTCAGGACACCTCCGCTCAAGCGAGACACGACAATGAATCCGGACACAGACACGTACGAGCGGAACACCACGATCAGCGCCATCCCGCGGCGGCCATGAGCGAGATCGAGCGGCGTCTGGCGGAGCTTGAGCAACTTGGTCTCTCGCGCCGCCTGCGCATGGTCTCAGGACCCCAGGGGCCGCGGGTGCTGCTCGACGGTGAGCCGGTGCTGCTGCTGTGCTCCAACAACTATCTGGGACTCGCCGATCACCCGCGCGTGCGCGAGGCGGCGGCGCAGGCGGCGATGGAGTGGGGCGTCGGCGCGGGCGCATCGCGGCTGGTGTCGGGCACGATGACGATCCATCGGCGCCTGGAGCGGCGCCTCGCCGACTTCGAGGGCAGTGAGGCGTGCGTGCTGTTCGGCTCGGGCTACTTGGCCAACCTCGGCGCGATCGGCGCGCTGGCGGGTCCCGGCGACACGATCTTCTCCGACGAGCTCAACCACGCGTCGATCATCGACGGATGCCGCGCCTCGCGCGCGAAGATCGTCGTGTACCGCCATCTCGACTGCGAGCACCTGGAGCGCTGCCTGCACCAGGCTGGGGGCGCCGGGCGTCGTGGCGAGGCATCCGGGGGACGCATGGAGACCTCCGAGCGTCGTGGCGAGACCTGCGGCGGGCGCCGGCTGATCGTGACCGACTCGGTGTTCTCGATGGACGGAGACGTGGCGCCACTGGCGCGGATCGTGGAGCTGGCCCGCACGCACGGCGCGCGCGTGGTCGTGGATGAGGCGCACGCCACCGGCGCGCTCGGGCCCGGAGGTCGCGGAGCGGTAGCAGAGGCCGGGCTGCAGGGGGGAGTGGACGTGCTCGTCGGCACACTCGGCAAGGCGCTCGGCTCCTACGGGGCGTATGTGTGCGCGAGCGAGGAGATGGTGCGCTACCTGATCAACACGGCGCGCCCGCTGATCTTCTCAACCGCCCCCTCCCCGCCATCGGTGGCGGGCGCGCTGGCGGCCCTCGACCTGCTCCTGGGCCAACCCGGTGAGGTGTCGCGCCTGCACGCTGCCGCGCGCACATTGCGCGGGGCGCTCGCCGAGGAGGGCTTCGGCGTCGAGTCAAGCGACATGCACATCGTGCCGCTGGTGGTTGGTGACAGCGAGAGTGCGATGCGCCTGTGCGAGGCGGCGCTGCAGCGGGGTGTATTCGCGCAGGCGATCCGCCCGCCAACGGTGCCCGGCGGCACTTCGCGACTGCGGTTGGCGACGATGGCATCCCACACCGCCGAGGAGCTGCGCGGCGCGGCAAAAGCGCTCGCCGACGCCGCCCGCGAAGTGGGACTCGATCCAGCCACATTGGGCTCGAACGCGGACACGCCTGACTCGCAGGCAGACATGCAGGGCACTCGGGGGAGCGTAAATCGGCGGCTCACCCGCGTCGCGTAGAGCCCGCGTGCGCGGACTGTTCGTCACAGGCACCAGCACCGGCGTCGGCAAGACGATCGTAAGCGCCGCACTGCTCGCCGCAATGCGCGCCGCCGGCGAGCCGGTGCGTGCATGCAAGCCGGTTGTCACGGGACTTGCCGAGCCACCAAGCGCGTGGCCCGCCGACCACGAGCTACTCGCCCTCGCCGCCGGGATGGCGCCCAAGGAGGTCGCGCCGCTGCGCTTCGGACCAGCGGTCTCACCTCACCTGGCGGGCTCGATAGCCGGCGAGATGATTGACGCCGTCGCACTTGTAGAGCACGCGAGGGCCAGCGCAAACGCTGGCGCGACACTGATCGTGGAGGGTGTCGGTGGCCTGCTCGTCCCCTTCACCGACGATTTCACCGTGCGCGATCTGGCCGTGGAGCTGGCGTTGCCGGTCGTCATCGCGGCAGCACCGGGGCTCGGCACGATCAATCACACGCTGCTCACGCTCGAGGCAGCCAGGTCGGTGGGACTGAGCGTCGCCGCCGTGGTGCTTACACCTTGGCTGCAGAGGCCGTCGGACATGGAGCAGTCCAACCGCGAGACGATCGAGCGGATGGGTGAAATCGAAGTGGTCACCCTGCCTGTCGTGGAGAACTCCAAACTAGATGTCCTCGCCGATGCCGGTGCCTACTTGCCATGGCGCCGTTGGCTCTGAGACTCAGGTGCTCGCGGCCGCAAGGATCGCCTGAGATACCCGGACGAGATCCTCATCCGCGGTGACGTAGGCGGGCATCGTGTAGATCAGATCGCGGAACGGGCGCAGCCAGACGCCTTGCACAACCGCGGCCGCCGTGGCAGCGACGACATCGACCTCGTGATCGAGCTGCACAACACCGATCGCGCCGAGCACGCGCACGTCGGCGACACCGGGCAGCTCGCGGACGGGCGCCAGGCCCTCGCGCAGTCCTACTTCGATGCGTGCCACGTCCTCGCGCCAGCCGCCGTCAGCCAGCAGATCGAGCGAAGCGAGCGCCACCGCGCAGGCGAGCGGGTTGGCCATGTAGGTGGGGCCATGCATCAGCGCCCCGCCCTCCCCCGCCGAGATCGCTTCGGCCACCACAGCGGTGCAGAGCGTGGCGGCAAGTGTCATGTAGCCGCCCGTGAGTGCCTTCCCAACGCACATGATATCCGGGGCGACATTCGCGTGCTCACAGGCAAACAGAGCCCCGCTGCGCCCAAAGCCGGTGGCGATCTCATCAAGGATGAGCAGCTGTTCGTTCTCGCGGCACAACCGGCTCAGCTCCGCCACACAGTCGGGCGAATGGAAGCGCATCCCGCCCGCGCCCTGCACCACCGGCTCGACGATCACAGCCGCGATTTCACCGGCGTGCTCGGCAAGCAAGCGGCTGACGTGCTCCGCCCAAGCCCCGTCGAGCGGGCGATCGAATCCGTCGGGGGGGCGATTGGCGAACACGTGCTCGGCGAGCACACCCGTGAACATGGAATGCATCCCCCCAACCGGGTCGCACACCGCCATCGCCCCGAACGTGTCCCCGTGGTAGCCCCCGCGCACCGTCAGCAGCCGTGTGCGCTCTGGACGGCCGATCGCGCGCTGGTACTGCAGCGCCATCTTGATCGCCACCTCCACCGACACCGATCCCGAGTCGGCAAAGAACACACGCTGCAGGCTCTCTGGGGCGATCTCGAGGAGACGCTCGGCTAGACGTACCGCCGGCTCATGCGTCAGCCCGCCAAACATCACGTGCGCCATGCGCTCCAGCTGGTTACGCACGGCCGCGTCGAGCGCAGGATGGCGGTAGCCGTGGATTGCACACCACCACGAGGACATCCCGTCGATCAGCTCACGCCCATCGGCCAGCCGCAGGCGAACGCCCTGGGCGGATACGACAGGGAGCGGTGGGACAGAGGCGGGCAGCGACGCGTAGGGATGCCACACCCGCTCGCGGTCGAGCGCGAGCAGATCGTCCCAGTCCGTCAGCGGACTAGCCCTCGTAAAGGGTGAAGTCCCGCTTGCGCGCTCCGCACACCGGGCAGAACCACGTGTCGGGAATGTCCTCGAAGGCGGTGCCAGCCGGGATGCCCCCGTCCGGGTCGCCGTCCTCCGGGTCATAGATGTATCCGCAGGACTCGCAGATCCAGCGTTGCAGGGTTTGAGTCGCGTTCATGCACAGAAGATTACCTGCCGGTAGGGTCACGGGATGAGCACCTCGACCCCGGACGGCTCGGAGGAGACCTCGGGAGCTCAGCCTCGTGACTCCCAGCTGGAGCCAGGCCAGGAGCTCAACCTCGACGTCCACTCGGGGCCCGGTCAGCAGCTCCAAGTCGGTGAGGCCACTCCCCCACGCCAGGCGGCCACCGTGATCCTGCTGCGCGGGGGTGCGCTATCGCTCGAGCTGCTGCTCGTCAAGCGCACCGCGCAAGCACGCTTCATGGGCGGCGTATGGGTGTTCCCCGGAGGCGCCGTGGACGAGCATGAAGGCGAGACCGCCCATCGGGCCGCCGCCCTGCGCGAGCTGGCCGAGGAGGCCAGCATAGTGCTCCCAGGCACCGACGCATTGGTGGAGTTCTCGCGCTGGATAACGCCCGAGGAGGTCACCGTGCGTTTCGACACCCGCTTCTTCCTGGCCGAGCTGCCCGACGGGCAAGAGCCCGAGGTCGACGGTGAGGAGTGCGTCGATCAGGGTTGGTTCACCCCACAGGGCGCCCTCGACGCCTACGCTCGGCAGGAGATCGTGCTCGTCTTCCCCACCATCAAGCACCTAGAGCAGCTCAGCTCTTTCCCGAACGTCGCGGAGCTACTGAGCTATGCGAGCGGCCGCGAGGTGCTCCCGGTGCAGCCGAAGGTGTGGTTCGACGGCGAGGTGGCACGCGTGCTGCTCCCGGGCGAGCCAGGCTACGACTAGAAGCCGCCCACGATGTGCGTCACCGCGTTGATCAGCGCCAGGTGCGTGAACGCCTGCGGGTAGTTGCCGAGATGACGACCACTGGAGGCTTCGAGCTCCTCAGCGTAGAGGCCCAGTTCAGAGGAGTAGCCCAGCAACCGCTCGCACAGCCGTCGCGCGGGGAGGTGATCGCCGATCTCACACAGCGCCGACACCAACCAAAACGAGCAGATCAGAAAGGTGCCCTCCTCGCCGCTCTGCCCGTCGTCGGTCTCCTCGGTGCGATAGCGCAGCACCAGCCCGTTCTCGGTCAGCTCCTCGCCGATCGCCGCCACGGTCGCCCGCACGCGCTCGTCATCGGGTGGTAGGAAGCGCATCAGCACGATCAGCAGGTTCGACGCGTCGAGCGCGTCGGTGTCGTAGTGCTGGCGGAACACGCCGCGCTCGTCCACCCCGTGCTCGAGGATGTCGGCCTTGATCTCATCGGCGGTGGCCTGCCACCGCTTCGCGAGCTCCTCCTCCCCGCGCCGTTCTGCCAGCCGCGCTCCGCGGTCGGTGGCGACCCAGCACATCAGCTTCGAGGACACGTAGTGGCGTGGCTCCCCGCGCGCCTCCCAGATCCCCTGGTCCGGTTCCTTCCACACCCTCGACGCACATTCCACTTGGTCGACCAGCACGGGCCACAGCCGCTCTGGGATGTGGTCGCGCTGCTTTGCGTGCACGTACACAGAGTCCAGCACCGCCCCGTACACGTCGTTTTGGCGCTGGTTGTAGGCGCCGTTGCCAACCCGCACCGGGCGCGCGCCCTGATAGCCCTTGAGATGCTCAAGCGTCGACTCGCTCAGGTCCTTCTGACCCTTGATCCCATACATGATCTGCAGCGATCCGTCCTCGTTGCGCTCCATGTCGGCGACATACTGGATGAAGTCATCGGCCTCCCAGTCGAGGTCCAGCGCATGCAGCGCCCACAGTGTGAACGACGCGTCGCGCATCCAGCAATAGCGGTAGTCCCAGTTGCGCGAGCCTCGCGGGGTCTCCGGCAGCGATGTGGTGGGCGCCGCCACCAGCGCGCCCGTTGGCATGAACGTGAGGCCCTTCAGCGTCAGCGCTGAGCGCTGTAGGTGTGCGCGCCACGGGTGATCGGGATAGCTGCCTTCGGCCAGCCACGTGCGCCAGAAGTGACACGTCCGTTCGATGCGCCCCTCAGCCTGTTCCACGGTGCGCGGGCCACGCAGCTCCTTAGTCCAGGAGAGTGCGCAGAAGCGCTTCTCGCCTTCGCTCATCGTGTGGCGCGAATGGGCGCGGTTGCCCTCGATGCCCATGCGTGTGTCGCTGAACAGGCGAAAAGCGTGCACTCCGTCAGTCGCGTCGAGACTGTGCCCATACTCATCCTCGGCCACACTCCACTTGGCCGCTGTGGCTCCGTAGTCGAGCATCGGCTCGCACACCATCTCGACCTGCACCTGGCCCTGAATGCACTCGATCACCCGCACCAGCAGATGGTCGGCGTCGAAGTCGGTGGGAGGGCGCGTATGGCTCGTGCCGCGATCCTCGTCGTGCCAATCGCTGATCGTCAAAGCATCCACAACCCGCAGCCACCCCTGCGGGGTCATCCAGGTCGTCTCGATCACGTTCGTGCCCGGCACATATCGGCGTCCGACCGGCACATACATGCCATACGGCCCGACCCGGAAACTGCCCGCCCCCCGGTCGAGCATCGCGGCGAACACCGAGGGCGAGTCGAAGTGCGGCAGGCACATCCACTCGATCGCCCCATCGGCGGCCACCAGCGCGCCAGTGTGACAGTCCGACAGGAACCCGTACCCGGCGATCGGCGGGAACGGCGAATCGGGCGGTGGGGTTCCGTCGCTCGACATCAGATGAAAGCTCGTTCGACGCCGTCCGGCAGTCGTCCTTCTTCCGCAAGCTTGTCCAAGTGGGCGACGAGCGTCAAGGCTGCGACGGGACGCAGCTGCTCGGGAATATCCGACCAGGCGGCGTCCAGCAGCTCTACTGTTGAGCGCCGGCCTTCGGCGAGCGCCATCACCAGCCGCCGCTCACGGTCCAAGCGGTGCTCGATGTACTCCTCCAGGCGCTCGCTCGGCGTCCAGATCGGCGGACCATGGCCGGGGCAAAGAACATCCAGGTCACGCTCCCGCAACCGGGCGAGCCCGTCGAGATAGCCCATGAGCGCGCCCGGGTCGGGGGCGACGAACACACTGCCTTCCCCCAGCACCACATCGCCGGTGAAGCACACCTCGCCCACGATCAACGCGAAATGGTCGATGGCATGGCCGGGTGTGTACACAGCCTCAAACGGGCCGAAGAGCACACCGTCGCTCAGGCGCACGTCGGCCTCCCCGCGTCCGGCTGCCAGTGGAGCGGGGAAACGCTCGCGCAGCGCCCCCACCGCCTCGGAGTGGTCGATGTGATCGTGGGTCAACACGACTCCTCCGAGCCCACCCCGTTGCTCGAGCGCATCGGCAAGGCTCTCCACGTGCTCTGCCAACGCCGGACCCGGATCAACCACCCACGCCGGATCGTGTCCCACCAACCAGCTGTTCGTGCCTGACATCGTCAGCGCACCCGGATTGGAGGCACGCACGCGCAACACATCCCTGCGTCGCAGGCGCTCCTCCTCAGAGCTTGTGGGATCCACGCTGGCGACGTTACCGGAGGACCGCTGTTGCGGAGCGCCAATGTCGTTGAGACCCCTAGATTACTGTCAGCAAGGACCACTAGGACGTTATGGAGAAACACCGCTACTTGTGCACTCCACGGCGGTTAGTGATGGTAGGCACAAGCAAGGAGACCACGATGCTCAAACCCACAGACACCAAATCGAACAGCACATGCAGGCTGCGCACCGTATCGATCCTGACCTGCCTTGCGGTCATGGCTGTGAGTCTGCCGGTCGCGGCCGCCCAGGCCGCCCCGACTGTCACCGTCAAAGCCAAGGTCCTTCCGGTGCCGATCAACCCGAGCTCCGCAAAAAGCAAGAACTACCCAAAAACAGGCAACATCCTCGGAGCGGGCGCCTCGGTGGAAACGCAGATCACGATCAAAGGCACCGAATACGGTGGCTTTCCCTCGCCGCTGGTCGGCGCCGTCGTGTACCTGCCCGCCGGCACGAAACTGCACACTTCAGGATTCGCCACCTGCTCGAGCGCGATCCTCGAAAGCCACGAAGTGCAGAAGTGCCCAAAGAAGTCGGTCGCGAGCCCCAAGGGAGAAGTACTCGGCGTGGTCAGCTTCGGCGCCACACGCGTACCGGAGAAAGCGAGCGTCCAAGCGTTCTTTACGACGGGCGGAGGACTGGCATTCTTCACCGAAGGCACCTCGCCCGCCTCCATCGAAATCCTCTCCACGGGTCGCTTCTCCACTGCCCCTAAGCCATTCGGCCCGAAGCTGACGGCCGTGGTGCCACTCGTCGCGACGGTGCCAGAAGCTCCCTACGCGTCGGTGGAATCGATCAAGATCAAGGTCGGCGCCGGGTTCATCCAGGGCAAAAGACTGATCTCTTACGGGACGGTCCCCAGCAAGTGCCCCAAGGGCGGCTTCCCCGCCAAGGTCGAACTGAAATTCCTCAGCGGGGAAACCTCGACGGCCAATATCAAGGTTCCCTGCCCTAAAAAATAACTTGGGGGCGGACGAGCGCGGGGACAACACTCGCCGCCGGTTTGGGAGGCCGGCGGCGAGTGCTTGTGCGACATCGAGATCCATGCGAACACCCAGTTCCCAGTCGATTCGGATGGATATAGGGGATCGTGGAGGTATGTCGACAGATGAGGCCCTGGCGAACACGAGAGTTAGCCTGAGACTGGGGCCTACAGGTTGCGGACGAAGCGCAAGTGGTTCTCGTCAAGTTGGTACCCGGTCGCGTGCCAGAGGCCGGTGGCCGCTGCCTCTTCTGGGGCAACGAGCGCGGTGATTCGACGTGCACCTTTAGCATGAAGCGCTTCGTGGCCAGCCTCGACGAGTCGTCGAGCGATGCCGCGCCGGCGGTAGGCGGGCAGAACCGCGAGCCGGTACATGTTACCCCGCCAGCCGTCCCAAGCGGCGACGAGAGCGCCCACCACGAGCCCTTGATGCTCGGCCACGAACAACGAGTCACTGGTGTGCTCAATGAGCCGCAGGATGCCGTCCGCGTCGTCAGGTGTGCTGGCAGCAGCACTTCGCGCCTGCTCCCACAAGCTAAGAACCGCGTCGATGTCCTCGCGGTGCGCAACGCGGATGTGCACATTTCCGAGGCTTGACGAGGCCATCGTCAGGAGATCAGCGAGTAACTGTGTTCGGGGTTGTCGTGGGGGCGCTGGTTGGTGGGCGTCCGCTGTACCAACCACCACACACCACCCTCCGACCAGCATGCCCAGCAATCCGATACGCCGCCACCTCCACACCAAAAACCATAACCAGCCCACCGGATATATCCATCCGAATCGGATGGGAACATACGTTCGTGCGATGGAGCAACCTGATCGAACAGGCCGACGAGCAGCGACGACTGCCCGGCTACCGCGACGAGGTGTTGGTACGCCACTTCGACGCTCCCGAGGCGCTCCAGACGCGCTTCTACGAGGTCCGCGCGCGCTCGGTGCTCAACCGGGTGCCCGGCAAGTCGCAAATGCCCTTCCGCTGGACGATCAACCCCTATAGGGGATGCAGCCATGCGTGCCTTTACTGCTTTGCTCGACCCACCCACCGGTACCTGGGCTTCGACGCAGGACGCGACTTTGAGCGAGAGATCATCGTCAAGGTCAACACACCTGAGATCCTGCGCATGGAGCTTGCTCGCCCCTCCTGGAAGGGCGAGCACGTAGCGCTCGGCACCAACACCGACCCCTACCAGTGGGTAGAGGGCCGCTACCGGTTGATGGAGGGCATCTGGGAAGCGATGCGCGACGCGGCGGGCGGGGCCGGCAATCCATGCTCGATCCTCACCAAGTCCCCCCTGCTGCTGCGCGACCTGCCGTTGATGCTCCAGATCGCTGGGCGCACGACGATCGGCGCGACCCTGTCGATCCCCACGCTCGACGAGCGCGCGTGGCGTGCCACCGAGCCCCACACACCCAATCCACGCGCACGCCTGGAGGCGGTCGCCGAGCTCAATCGCGCCGGCATCCCCACCGGCGTGCTGATCGCTCCGCTGATGCCCGGCATCAACGACGCCCCAGATCAAATCGAGCCGCTGCTGCAGGGCGCGATCGACGCCGGGGCCACCAGCGTCGGCGGCGCCGTACTGCACCTGCGCGATGGGGTCAAGCAGGTGTTTATGGAGTGGCTGCGCACCCAACGCCCCGACTTGGTGGAACGCTATGAGCAGCTCTACCGACGCGGCGCCTACGCCCCCGGCGAGGAACGCAAG
This sequence comes from uncultured Solirubrobacterales bacterium, assembly GCA_963849215.1. Lineage (GTDB taxonomy): Bacteria > Actinomycetota > Thermoleophilia > Solirubrobacterales > Solirubrobacteraceae > Palsa-744. The sequence goes on along the minus strand of CAWKGR010000003.1, from coordinate 1,610,987 downwards.
CGATTGAGCGGGCTTGTGCGCAAAAGCGGCGCCGTAGACAGATTCAAACGGTTGCCCAGACCGGTGACTCGACCAGAGCGGGCGCCGGTTGAGCAGAACGCCTTGCAGCAGAGCTTGTTCTGAGCGCGTAACGCGCGCGGGGCGGAACGATGCGAAGGCTCTAGGTTGGACAGCCGAGCGTCCAATTCTTCAGACGGCCAGCCGACTTCGGGGCTCGACCGGTGAACTTCAGCGTCAACTTGTTGTACACCCGCAAGCCGCTTTTGCAGCTACGCGGGCTGGTGGCCTTGACGGATACCGGATAGCTGACGACTTTGCCCGAGGCACAGTTCGGTTCGCAGGTGTTCATCTTGAACGTACCGCTGGCGCTAGCGCTGGTACCGCCAAAGGTCGACCAGCTCAGCCCGCTGAGGACCGTATTGCCATCTCCGCAAGTCAGCGTCACCGACTTCGGCTTGCTCGTGGCCTTGTTGCAGTTGGTGATCTTCAGGTTCGAGGCCCCAGAGGCGGACATCGTGCCCGAGGCGAGGAGCGTTACGGCGATGATTCCGCATGTCAGGAAACGTCTGTTGTGTAGGTTCATAGGTCGATCATCGCATACGCGGGAACGGCCACGCCACACGAGCGCCGATGACTCTCAGCGGGTGAGGACAACCTTCACGATTTGTCGTCCCACATCTGAGATGTAGTTGGTGTTGTCGTTGTTCCTGAGCCAGATCTCGCCCTCTGTCCTTGGTGCGAAATCCAACATGGTGTCACCAGCCTGAAAGAACCCGGGATTGTCAATCCCACCCGGCCCTCCCCGCGATGACCCGATCGGCACCATCACCTCTTTGGGAGTGGGGGGAGAGCCCCCGATGAAACCGATCAACGACTCAACCCACGCCTTGGCGTCGACCCGGTATTGACCCGGATACTCGGGGGACCCCTTTGCGTCTGAGTAGGAGAACAGCCTCGGGTTGCCACTCCACTTCCCGTCGCTGCGCGTGTCGGTCCACAGATGCTCACCTGATGCGATCGACAACCCCGTGTTGACCCACGGCGCGGTGGCCTTGACCGTGACGATCTTTTCAGTCAGCACTTTCTGGCGAGCCGCGCTTATGGCTTTCGACATACCGGGATCCCTCCATGCGGGAGCCTTCGACGCCGACGCGCTCGTCGCTGTGTAGAACACACACCCCAACAACACCACCGCCAGCGCTCCCAAGCGCACTCGGTGACATACCAGATAGCTCAGCATATGAAGCGTATTTTAGAGGACTCAACCACCGTTAGACCTGCCCCCACCCGCCTCGCGCTCACGGATCGCCTCGTGGCGGTCGCGCAGCATCTGACGGAAGGCCTCGAAGCCGGCCTGCTCGGCGGCGGCGTGAGCTTCGCGCAGGGATTGCTGAGTCTTGCGCGCCGAGCGCCACGCCGCCTCGCCCGAGCGCGAGGCGCTGCGCTTGACCGCGCGACGTTCGGCGGCACTCATCTCCTTCACGGCACGCTTGAGGTCTCCCTGCTCGCGCTTGCGTAGCTCCCGCCACGCCGTTCGAGCTTGCTTGAGCGCGTCCATCACTTGCACCCGAGCCTCCTCGGCAGCCTTGGTGGCATCCTGTATCTGCTGGCGGGTGCGCTCGCCTTGAGCGAGCAGGTTGAAGGACCACAGCCCGGTGTCCAGCAGCCGAGCGGCGCGCTCGAGATCGGCGAACACCGCGTCACGCAGCTCAGCACTGCGCAGCCCGCGTTCGATGTGACGGACACGCGACATGTAGGACACGTCCAGCAGACCCACGATCGCACCCGCAACGATCATCGGCTCGGGATCGTGCGGGTCGACGTCGGCGCGCGCGGCAAGCTCCTCGGTGGCAACGGCAACCAGGCGACCCTGAAGGTCAAGCCACGCCGCACGTAGCGATGGTGTGGAGGCGACCATCTCGGCAAACAGCGGGACGAACATATGAATCTCGTCAGCCAGCCTCTCGAATTCCTCGGGATCTTCCTTCAACGCACGCAGCATCGCCTTCGCCGGGGACTCCTCCGGCTCGCGCTCGCGCAGAGCCACCACCAGGCGTTCGATCCCCTCGTCGGCACGGTCGAAGACCAGAGACTCCTTGGTCGGGAAGTAGTTGTAGACCGTCTTCTCCGAGACCCCAACGATCTCCGCGACCTCCGACACCTTGACGTTGTCGAAACCACGCACCACGAACAGCGTGGTCGCCACGTCGGATATCTGTTGGCGCGTCAGGCGCTTCTTGCGCTCGCGCAGCCCCTCCTCGGGGTGACATTCACGCGCTTTGCGCTCCTGCATGCGGTGTGCGCGCGCGAACGCGTCCGCCATCTGCTCGCCCAATTCTTCGGTGAGGAGGCGATGCACGCGCTCAGCACCGGAGAGATCCTCGGGCGCCTCCATGTCCAGCGTTTCTGACGCCTCCACGTCCAGCGTTCGAGCGCTCTCGGCCCCATAGTCGGCCATCCACACAGGCTACCAAAAATTTATAGTTGCAAAAATATTTTAGTCACTGTAGGATACTTGTCATGACCACTCCATCAACACTCGCCATCGAGGCGCATGGGCTGACCAAGCGCTTCGGCGACTTCACCGCAGTCGACGCACTGGACCTCACCGTCGAGACCGGCACGGTCGTCTCGCTGCTGGGACCCAACGGGGCAGGCAAGACGACAATGGTGCGCATGCTCGCAACGCTGCTGCGCCCCGACGGCGGACAGGCATCCGTCGCCGGACACGACATCCTCAGCGAAGCAGACAGGGTGCGGAGCGTGATCTCGCTCACCGGACAGTTCGCCGCCCTGGACAAGCACCTGACCGCGCGCGAGAACCTGCGGCTGATGGCTCGCCTGCGCGGCCACGGTCGCACCTCCACGCGAACCATCGTCGAGGAGCTGATCGAGCGCTTCGACATCCAAGAGTTCCGCGACCGGCTCGTCAAGAACCTCTCTGGCGGCCAACGACGCCGGGTGGATCTTGCCGCCGGCCTGATCGACAAGCCCCAGCTGCTGGTCCTCGACGAGCCGAGGATGCGCTTGGGGGGTATCTAGTTGACCTGCTTATTTTACCGCGCCCAGCGGCGTATCCGCACGTTCGTGGGTTATGCTGGCCGGCGTTGCGTCGGCTGTGGTGGTGCGCTGCCGGTCGCGCTGTAGGACCCTTTCCTGGTGACGGGCGCGAATCAGCTGGATGAGCGAGACGGGGATCAGGCAGGTGAACTTGACCGTGTTCCAGAACGCGAGCAGCACGATCAGATCGACCCAGCCCGGCCCACCTTTGCGTGCGACTTTGGCTGTGGCAAGCATCAGCAGGCCGTAGAGGACGGCGGCGGCCAGGCCGACGAGCGGTCCCCACTTGATGCCGGTGCGGGTATGTACGCGCCTGATGAGGATGTTGCTGGGCGCGAAGCGCCGAAACAGGCTGTGGAGGCGGGCGCTGACTGCCCAACTGGCTGCGAAGATCATGATGGTCTCCCGCTGCTCAGACGCCGAAGCGTCGATTACCGGATGGCAGTCCGGAGAGAGATGGCGACCCTGACACTGGGTCAGGGTGCGGCGTCCACGAGACGTGAGATGTTCACTGCCGCTACTCAGGATAGCGCCGTTGGCGGATCGCCTGCCCCAAGTCCGCGCCGGACGTATCAGCGCTCATATCGCGATGAGCCCAAGCCTGTCCAGTTGGCGTATGCATCGCGGGATGCCCATACCTGCCCACGGCTGACGTAGAGGACGCCTTCCGCTTCCAGCGCCTGCAGGGGAGCCGGAGGCCGAAGTCGCGCTGCTCGTCCGCGACGCACGGGCGCGCATCGTTGCCGAGCGCCGCTGAGCTGTGAGCGCGTGTAGCGCGGAGTCGAGCCTCACGTCACGTTGACCGCAACCGTCGCCGTCGCGTGATCACGGGTGCAGTTGACGTAGACGCTCACCGAGACGCGGTATCGGCCGGCCGCCTTGTAGCGATGGGTTAGACGCCATGCCTGACGCATTGGCGCACCCTTGCCGGCGAGACAGATCAGGGGCACGGCCTCCAGAGCGGCGCTTGCCCCGTCACCGTAGCGGAGCTGATAGCCGAAAGCACCGGGAGCATGGGGCGCATACGCGGTGAGGTTGAACTCGATCGGCGAGTGGGTCTTTGCCCGCATCGGTGTGGCCGTCAGCGTGACCGCCAAGTCCCCGGAGCGTGTGGGTGCTCTCGACGATGTTGACTGCTTATCCGCTCCTCCGAGCACCGGCGCGTCGTTTGCCTTGGTGTCCTTGGCACTCCCGCATCCCGGCAGCAGTAGTCCGAGCGCGACGATCGCCAGCGCGGGCAGATGCAGCTTCGATGCTCCGTCGTAAGATATGGCGAAGCCCTCGGTCAGCGTCGTCGCTTCAACCTGAAGGTAACGAGCCGCACGATCGACCTGGGCGCGCCGCCTTTCGGCGTGAACGTGATGGTGACGGTCGCCCTGAGCTTGCCTCGCCTGGCAAGGATCGTCCTTGCGCTGGTCGTCGGGACGAGTGTTACGACGACCCGCCCAGCCTTGCTTACGATGAGGCGCAGCTGCGCAATCACAAGCGTCGTCTTGCGTTTTTTCTTTGTACGCGAAACACCCGCGAGTTCTGCTGCGCTTGCCTCGCCTACGATCTGGAGCGTGCCCGGCCCCGGAAGCGTCAGCGTGACCTTGACCGTGCCGCGTGCCGCGACGCTTTCCATGCCGTTCAGCATGAATGCGTTGCTCACAGTGCCAGTCAGCGTGCCTGGGCTGTCGCCACCGCCGGAAGAGCCACCGCTACCACCCGAACCGCCATCGCCAAGTACCTGTGCGGGCGGCACTTGCAGCGTGTTGCTCGTCGCGCTTTCCGATCCGGCGCTATTGGTGGCTGCGACCTGGCAGGTCAGACCGTGGCCCTGATCGGTTGCTTGCACCACGTAGGCGCTTGTGGTCGCCCCACCGATCGGCGTGCCATCGCGCAACCACTGGTAGGTGAAGGTGGGCGGCGGATAGCCCGTCCAGGACCCATTTGAGCACGAGAGCGCCTGTCCAGGCGCCGGTGTCCCGAACGCTACCGGCACAGAGGTGTTCGCGGGCGTCACGGCCGGCGGCGGAGTCCCCACCATCACGTTGCCGTGGTCATCGACTACGACGCACATACCTTCCGCTACGCACGACACACCGGGCATTTCAACGCCGCCGAGCGGCAGGATCGGATTCGGGGGCTTGAGTGGCACGCCGTAGACATTGCTCTCGATCCACGCCTGCGCTCCACCAGTCGGGTCCGCTGAAACGATCACGTTCCCTGGGGAGCCGTTGCCGCCGCCCTCGCTCGTCGCAACACAGAGCCCGCCCTCCGCGCAGTAGACTACATCGAGACCGTTGAGACCTTCGACGTACGCTTCCGCCCAGGGGGACGCTCCGCTTGTAGGGTCGCCCCAAGTGACTATGGGTTCGAGTGCACTATTGACCGTGACGCACAGACTCACTGAGGGGCATGAGATGTTCCTGTTGGCACCGACGTACCTCAAGCTCCACGTATTCGCGCCTGCCGCTGGTTCCGTCGAGGTGATTATGTATCCTTCCGCCGTCAGGACACACAGGTGTTCAGACGGGCAGGAAACGCCGCTCAGGCCGGGGTACAGGCGCATGAAGCTCCACGCACCCACGCCGCCTGTAGGATCGGCCGAAGTAACGATGTAGCCTTCCGAGTCGATTGCCACGCAGAGACTCACCGATGGACACGACACGCTCGTGAGCCGACGCGTCGTGTCCACATCGACAATATTCCAGGCGTGGAACCCTCCCGTCGGGTCGGTCGAAGTCAGAACGTCGCCGGCACTATCAACCGCGACACACAGGCCGGCCGAGGGACACGACACGCTGTCGAGTTCGTGGCCATCAACGTGAGCCTCGCTCCACGCACTGGCCCCGCCAGCTGGGTCGGTACTCGTTACGACGTTGCCGGCGTCATCCACAGCGACACACAGCCCTACCGTCGCACATGACGCGCCTGTTAGAGAACTGGAACCAACTTCCAGATCGCTTACCGCCCATGCGCTCGCGCCCTTGGTCGGTTCGGTCGCGCTCACCACGGCGCTGCCATCGTCGCCGAGCACACAGAGTCCCAACGATGGGCACGCCGCGGCGTCGAGCGAAGGGTCATTACCGTACTTGTTGCTGGTTGAGATTGAGGCAGGCGTCCACGCAGACGCACCGCCCGCCGGTTCGCTCGATGTTATGACTTCATTGTCGTCCAGCGCGACACACAGACCCGATGATGCGCACGACACATGTTCGATCAACCCGCTGCTGTCAACGCTGGCAGCACTCCATGCACTTTTGCCGCCTGTCGGTTCGGTCGCGGTGAGGATATCACCATAGTTGTCGCTCGCGACGCACAGGCTTTCAGAGACACACGACACGTCGAAGAGTTCATGGTTGCCGTCCACGTTGATCTCCGTCCAAGCGCCAACACCGCTCGTCGGGTCAGTCGAGCTCACCATATTGCCTTCTTGGGCGGTGGCTACGCACAAGCGCACCGAGGGACACGAGAGGCCGCCGAGCGCATTACCACCGCCGAGCTTATTGGGAGTGGTTACCTTGGTACTTGTCCATGCGCTGGCGCCACCCGTTGGATCGGCCGAGGTCACGACATCGCCACGGTCATCCGTCACGACGCACAGACTTTCAGATGGGCACGACACGGCTTCGAGATGGTCGCCTTCGCCTTGAGTGTTGGGAGGGACCACTTCTGTCCTGATCCACGTGCTCGCACCGCCCGTCGGATCGGCCGAGGTCACGATGTCGCCCTCAGAATCAGCGGCGACGCACAGTTTCGTTGACGGACAGGATACGCCGGTGAAGCTCTCCACGCCGGTGGAGTTCTCGCCCGCGTAGCTCTTAGTCCACGCCCCTGTGCCTCCCGCCGGGTCGGTTGAGATCAGCACGTCGCCGACGCTGTCCACGGCGACGCAAAGGCCCGTCGATGGGCAGGACACGCCGGTGATGGCCGCCGGTGACGCGAACGGCGGTTGGTCGTCGGCGCGGACCGGGCTCGCCCAGCTCAAGGGCGAGGCGGCGAGCGTCGGGCTGGCGCTGGCTAGAAAGCTGCCTGTGAGCGTCATCGCTAGGAGTCCGACTAACCGGAGCGCCACGCGCCACTTGCCCTCAGCGCCACGGTGACTGGATATATGACCACTACGGCCCCTTACGTACTTGTACTTGCCGATAGCCTGTGGTTCCATCAGTTCGCAAGCATAGCGACCGCGCAACCCTGCTCGTCGCGGTTCAGGGAGCAGTAGTCCCCCAGAGCCGAGGGCGCTGGGGGACTAGCGATGTTACTCAAACACAATGCTCAGCTATCATCCGTAGCGCTCCGCCAATGGCTCATACACGCTGGAGCTGTTTTCGAAAAATCCGATAGCGGTACACGCCGTAGACGACGTGCAGGACACGCCTTGGGCGTAGCTATTTTTTGCTCCCGAAGGGATCGGAGGTTCCTGAAGTGACCATGCTGTACCATTCCAACTCTCAGCCAAAGGCGTCCGCCCCGAACTGCCGGAGACGTAATCCCCGATAGCCATGCACGTCGTAGACGACGTACACAACACGCTATACAGGTAGCTATCTGGTTTCCCCGTTGGTCTCGGGGGTTCCTGAACCGACCACGCCGTGCCATTCCAACTCTCAGCCAGCAACACAACTTCGCCCGAGCCGGTGCCGAACTGCCCGACGGCGACGCACGCCGTAGAAGAGGTACATGACACACCGCGCACGTAGGTTTCTGTCGATCCCGTAGGATTGGGTGGTTCCTGAAGCGTCCACGCCGTGCCATTCCAGCTCTCAGCAAACGGCACTCGTTTTCCTGAGGCGCTGACAAAATCTCCAGCAGCGATGCATGCCGTAGACGACGTGCACGACGCACCTTCCAGATAGCTGTCTTTGGACCCTGTCGGGTTCGGCGGTTCCTGAAGCGTCCATGCCGTGCCATTCCAGCTCTCAGCAAACGGTGTTTGTACTTCCGAACTGGTGTAGAAATACCCGACAGCGATGCATGACGTAGCCGACGCACACGAGATGCTTCTCATGTAGCTTGCTTTTGCTCCTGTCGGACTGGTAAGTTCCTGAACCGTCCATGACGTGCCGTTCCAACTCTCAATCGCAGGTACGAGCTTGGCTGAGCTATTTTCGACATACCCAGCAGCCTTACACGCCGTAGACGAGATACACGACACGCCAAAGAGCCACCCCCTCGTCGCACCTGCCGGAATAGGAGTTTCCTGAACCGTCCACGACGTACCATTCCAACCCTCAGCCAACGGAACTTGCTTTTCCGAAGTATTGTAGAAAAACCCGACAGCGGTACAGGCTGTAGACGACGTACATGACACACCTTGTAGGTAATTTTGTGTCCCCCCTATCGGGCTGGGGGGTTCCTGAAGTGACCAGTACGGATGCGTCTCGAACACCTGATTAGACCCATTGCTCGTTTCACTGCTGGTGTTCGTCGCGACGATCCGGTAGTCGTACGTGGTGCCTTTCGTGAGACCAGCGATGGTTTTACTCACTTCCACGTTGCTTTCGCCCGAGCCCGCAACCGCTTCTGTCGTCGCGTGTTCGTATTTTTCTCCTTCTTTCGGCTGTTTTAGCCCATATTCGAAATAATATTTTGTTTCCGTGCCATTTGGATTCACGGTGCCATGCAGTGTCCCTTCGGTTTCCGTAACACCCGTCACCGACCCAGTAGTCACAACCGGCGGGGTGCTGGAGGTAAACACACCATCAGGCGTGCCCATACCGGTCGGGGCGTTATAGCCTTCTTTGGTACCGTGACATAGATAATATGTTTCAGATCCTTCTGCGCCACAGGACCCATTGCTTCCTGAGCTGATGTGGAACAACATGCTCGGCTTCTTATAGAAAGCGTCGGCGCCCAATTTTTTTGTAGCGCTGGTCGCATGAGCCTCGACACCGGCGACAAATGGTGAGCTGGCACTTGTGCCGCCAACGTTGCCCCACCCGCCCTCGTAGGGTGTGGTATAGATCGATACCTCTTCGGCGACCGAGGCAACGTCATTGTCTGTGCGATCCGCGCCACAGGCTTTGGGAACCGTTTTGGCTTCCTGCCAGGTGGGCTCCGACTCGTACAGGCTGCAACCGCTGCCGCTGTCCGGCCACACTACCTCTTTCCAGCCACGTTCGCCTTCTTTTGGTTTTTCCACCTTTTCGAGTTCAGTTCCTCCGACGGCGATGACATTGGGGGATACGGCCGGCCACAAGGGTGCGGAGTAACCACGGTTTTTGTTATTGTAGCCACCGTCACCAGCGGACGCCGTCACCGGAATGCCTTGGTTGTACGCAGCGAGATATTCTTTGCACCCTTTTTTGGACGGGCACGCTGATTCGTCGTCCTCCGAATAGCCGTAGCTGTTGCTGATCTCTGTCGCTTTGAGTTTTGCGGCCTCTTCCACTGCAGCTGCGGTTGCAGCCGGGTATTCACCGCTCGCCTCGACGAGTAGGATATGACATTCAGGACACGCGGCCGAAACCATCTCGATATCGAGCGCCGTCTCAGCTCCCCAGATTTCTGGGCCTGCCGCAGGATAGTTAGCTTCTTCGCCTTTTACGTTGACCTTTTTGAAGCAGCCGTTTGTTTTGGTGCACGCAGTTTCAGTGCCTTTGTAATACACTTTGTATTTTTCACGATATTTGTTGAGGTCTGATTCGGCGGTGCTGTCGCCATATGCGTCCACGAGAGCGACCGTTTCGCTGGAGCCGCCCGTAGTGGGGATTTTATACGCTGACTCCAGATTTTCTGGATCAAGCCCTCCTTCTTCGCCGCTACCGAGCAGCGGGGACCCATCGGGGAGTTCATAGCCAGATGTAGTCGCGATCGGAACAGGGTCAATGACCAGATTACATTCGGCGACCATGTCCGCACTGGAAGGACACGGCGTGTACCGCTGCGTCGTGGAAGGGGTCGAAGATATTGCTCCTGGTTCGGCGCTCGCTCCGAGTTCCGTGCTCAGTCCCGATTCCGCGCTCGCGACCTGCGGAAGGACACACCCCAGCAGAGCGGCGACGAGCACGGCCAGACAGGCCAACCAGCTTGCTCGGCGTCTTGGGACCGGCTCGCTTCGACCGGCTCGCCGGACTGGACTGAAGTGCATGACCCACATCACGTGTTCCCCTTTGCTTGAGGCTGCCCGCGCGGACGCGCGGCTGATTTGGGCGCATCCAAACAGTCCCCGGCGTCGCGCGCTACACCAATGTGTTGCATGTGGCGGTGCGGGACGCAACACTCTGTTGCATCGCAGCGAGTCGGGAAGGTATTTCGGGCAAAAGCGGTCTCTATGAAAGCGGTCTCTATGAAGGTAAGTAAGGGGGCTCGGCGCAGGAGTCTGCGCGGAGTTGCGTCCACCTACAATCAGGAGGCTGAGTCGGGCGGCTGTGCCGAGTCACGCTGTTTGAGCAGATCCTCGACGCGCAGCGCGATCTCGATGTCGACTTGGTGCTCGTGCAGCCGGCAGCCCAGCCGTCGCTCGATCTCATTGCGCCGGCGGTGGACCGTGCTGCGGTCCACCTCGAGCTTGTGCGCAGCCGAGGACACGTTGTGTTCTGTGTCGAAGAGAGCGCGCAGCGTCCTCCGGGCCGTCTGGCCGCCGATACGCAGGTCATCGAGTGGTGATAGGTGCGTCTCGATCAGCGAATCCGCCAGCGCCTCGTCCTGCAATGCGTTCGCCTCGGGTGCCACGTCCAGATATCGCGTCAGCCCGCGTGGCCTGTGTTGCGCGACCAGCAGCGCGGCCTGCGCCTCGCGGTGGGTCAAGCGCCACCCATCGACTCCTCTCGCCGCCTCGCCGATCGCCAGCGACACGCCCGTGAAGCCCGCTGCCGACAGAACCCGCTGGATATCGCTCATCCTCGGCTTGCGCTGTCCGCCAAGCCACGCCCACACCTCCCGCTCATGCACGACGAGCAACAGTTCGCGCCCGAGCGCCGCCGCCAGGCCTCGGACGGCCTTCTCCGCGTTCGCGCCTGTGGCGATTACGCAGACATGCCAGGCATCGAGCTCATAGCCGAACTCTCCGACATCGACCGGCACGCCGTCGAGCAGTCTCTGCACCCGCTCGGCGCGATGCCGCTCGGGCGAGCGTTCTGTTCGCTCGGGCTCCCGCTTGTACTCATCGGCGATCGAGGCGATCATACGTTCGACCAGCGCGAAGACCGCCGCCTCGATCTCCGGCTGGCGCGTTCGCAAGCGCTCGACCAAACCGGCGCGATCCTCCTCCAGGGATGGTGCGGGACTGCTCACATCACGGCCCGTCGCAAGACCGCTGCCATCGCTGGCTGAGAACCAGGGGGCATTCTCCGGAGATCCGTACTTCGAGAAAGCTCGTGCGACCGCCCCCTTCCAGTCGAAAGTTGTCGAATTATTGAATCAGAAGCAAAGATCCAGATGTGACGAGATCGTGTAGCTCTGGACGATTGTTCGACTGGTCGGTATCGGGGCATGAAGGCCGGAGTGACCGTGGAGGGGTGCTGGTTTGAGGACTATCGGCCGAGGTCGCGGCTGGTGTCGATTTGCTGGTTTCGCGTGCGCTGGCGTGCGACGCTCTGGGTGGCCGCGGTTTGTGCTTGGCGGGCGGCGAGTGCGGCGCGCTGGTGGTCGAGGCGCTGGCCCTGGCTGCTCGGCGGCTGTCCAAGCCCCCGAGGAGGCCGCCGACCTGGTGCGTGTCGCCCAAACCGTCCGCGACAGTGGGATCGCCGTCGACGAGGTCGCATTGCGCCGGCCCACACTCGACGACGCCTTCCTCGCTCTCACCGGCCACCCCGCCAGTGAGGACTCAGAGTCCGATGGTGCAGCTCTCCGATCCAAATCAGGGTCTCACACCGAAAGAAGAGGTCTCCGTATGAGCACCACAGCGATCGCTCCCACCCACTCCGCCGGAGCGCCTCTGCGCTACCTGCGGGACACGGCGTTGTTGACCGGGCGCAGCCTACGCTCAATCCCGCGAGTGCCGGAGCGCCTGCTGGACGTGACGATCCAGCCGATCATCTTCATCCTGCTGTTCCTCTACGTATTCGGATCGGCCATCCATGTCGCAGGAATCAGCTACAAGGACTACCTATTCCCTGGGATCATCGCCCAGTCGCTCGCGTTCGGGATCATCGGCGCCGGGGTCGCCACCTCCAACGACATGACCGAGGGCGTGATCGACCGCTTCCGCTCAATGCCCATCAGTCGCCTGTCGATCATCACCAGCCAGGTGATGGGACAGTTCTGCGAGGCGGCCCTCGGCATGGTCATCGTGGTTGTCTTCGGGCTGCTTCTCGGCTGGACCCCGCACCTCACGCTCGCCCACGGGATCGAGTTGTTCGCGCTGATGATCTTCGCCATGTTCGCCTTCACGTGGGCAGGGGTGCTGGCCGGAATGCTGGTGCGCTCACCCGACGCGATGCAGGGCGTCGGCTTCATTGTCATCTTCCCGCTCAGCTTCATGGCAGGCACGTTCGTCCCGATCGCCGGTATGGACGCGGTACCCAGAGCAATCGCCCAATGGGACCCGATCTCGGCGCTGGTCGCCAGCGTGCGCGAACTCACCCAGGGCGTTCACTCCAGCGGCTCCTGGCAGCTCGACCATCCCCAGATAGCAATGACGCTGTGGTGCCTTTTGATCCTCGCCGTCTGCGTACCCCTTGCGCTGCGCCGCTTTAATCGAACGCTGGCGAGCTGAACGAGCTGCATGGCGCCTCGCCTGTTGCCATCACGCTTCCCGGTATTCCACGCCAGCTAGCCGGCATCCACTCGGGCCTCGAGCGTCTTCTTGACGACATTCGTACCCTGCTCCATGAACGTCGCGGTCATCTCGGCAAGCTCGTTCGGCAGCAGGTCGGCAACCCACACGAAGCGCGTACGGCCGCCCTCCTCGGGGAAGACCTGCGTCGATCCGTTGTGGTGGGTGTAGGGCCCTTCCACAATTGACCAGACGAGCCGGCGAGCCTCGTCATCGAGGTCCACCAACCGCTCGCGCAGGACGGTGTCGTTGAAGAAGGTGACGATCCGGTCCTCGCCGTCGAGGCGCGCGTCAACGACAAAGCCCGGCACAAGACGCTCGTGCAGGGCGCCCCAGTCGCGAACCGCGGCCCACACATCCTCAGGGCTCGCGTCGATCGTGATTTCCTTGCGAATGGAAGCCATCTATCTGTCTCCTGTCTGTTTGAACGCCTGGCCAGTGGGACCAGCAGCGTACGCCTCCCCGCAAAAGAACATCGACTTCCCCAGCCGATCAGAGGACCAATCGCGAATAGCAAGCAATCAGGACGGGTAATTTCGCCCCAATGGGCTCATTGACCTCATCGCAATGGCGCACTGTTGCGATGATGGGGGCGGTTGTGATCGGCCTGCACGTGCTCGGCTTCTTCCTGTTGATAGCGCTCATCGCCCCGCGCCGCTACACACTCGGTGCTTCAGGCGCGTTCGCGGTGGGAACTGGCGTGACCGCCTACACGCTCGGCATGCGCCATGCTTTCGACGCCGACCACATCTCGGCGATCGACAACACCACGCGCAAGCTGATGGCCGACGGAAAGCGACCGATGAGCGTCGGCTTCTTCTTCTCGCTCGGGCACTCCACGATTGTGTTCATGCTCGCGTTCCTGTTCGCAATCGGCGTAAAGGCCCTGGGAGGACCGGTCAAGGGCGACGGCTCCCAACTGCACAACGTCACCAACTGGATCGGCACGGGAGTGTCGGGCACCTTTCTGTATGTCATCGCCGCGCTCAACATGGTGATCCTGTTGGGCATAATCAGGGTGTTCGGAGAGATGCGCAGCGGCAACTACGACGAGTCCCAGCTTGAGCACCAGCTCGATTCGCGCGGGTTGATGAACCGCATCTTCGGGCGCTTCACCAAGACGATCACCAAACCGTGGCAGATGTACCCGGTGGGCGTACTGTTCGGCCTCGGCTTCGACACCGCAACCGAGGTGGCGCTGCTGTTTCTAGCCGCCGGTGCCGCCGGCGCCGGCCTGCCGTTCTACGCGATCCTGTGCCTACCGGTGCTGTTCGCCGCCGGCATGTCGCTGCTGGACACGATCGACGGCTCGTTCATGAACTTCGCCTACGGTTGGGCGTTCTCAAAGCCGGTGCGCAAGGTCTTCTACAACATCACCGTCACCGGCCTGTCGGTGATGGTTGCGCTCGTCATCGGCACGATCGAGCTGGGCGGCATCATCGCGCAGCATCTCGATGCTCAGGGCTCATTCTGGAACTGGGTCGAGAACATCAACATCAACGAGCTGGGGTTCATCATCGTTGGCATGTTCCTCGCCACCTGGGCCATCGCGCTGTTGGTATGGCGCTTCGGCCACATCGAAGAGCGCTGGAGTGCGCAGATCAGGACAGCCGCGCCGCTGCCACAGCAACCTGGCCGTAGCTGATCCCCCCATCTCCAGGCGGCAATCGTGCCGGGGCCAAGGGACGCAACCCGACTCGCTCGAGCTCGGCGATCGTCAGCTCGAGCAGCACCCTGTTCTGGAATACGCCGCCCGAGAGGACCACAGTGCCAAGGCCCCGAGTGCCCGCGATCTGCTCACACGCACACGCCGTCGCCCGGGCCAGGCCGATGTGGAAACGGGCTGCCACCAAGCCAATCGGCACGCCTACTGCGCGCTCGCGCACGACGGCGCGCACCGCCGCGCGGGGATCGAACTCGAGCACCCCGCTGCGACTGTGGAGGGAGATCGCATACTCGCCACGCTCGGAGGGGTCCACCGCGCCCTCCAACTCGATCGCCGCCTGGCCCTCATAGGTGACACTCGCGCGCACGCCACACAGTGCCGCTATTGCATCAAACAAACGCCCTGCGCTTGTCGTCACTGGAGCCAGCTCACTGCGGGCAAGCCGCGCGACCGCCTCCCAGCGCTCCGGCGTCACACTTTCCCTCAGCGGTCCCGGAAGCGACGGGATCCCCTCCCCGTCCTCTGCCTCGGTCAGCCACGCGCAGGCCATCCGCCACGGTTCGCGCACCGCCCGGTCTCCACCGGGCAGCCGCACCGGGCGCAGGTGACCCACCCGTTCGAAGTCCTGTAGATCGCCGACCAACAGCTCCCCACCCCATACGGTCCCGTCAGTGCCGTAGCCACTCCCGTCGAACACGACCCCCACAGCCGGTCCGAGCTCGCCGTGCTCGGCCAGGCAAGCAGCCAGGTGCGCATGATGGTGCTGGACCGCGACCAGCTCCACCCCGTCACGCTCCAGCGCGTAGCTCGTCGAGAGGTATTCGGGGTGCAGGTCGTGCGCCACCACCTCCGGGGTGAGGGCGAACAGTCTCTGGAAATGCTCGATTCCCTCACCGAACGAGCCCAGAGTCTCGTAGTTCTTCAAGTCCCCGATGTGGTGACTCACCCATGCCCGTTTGCCCCGGGCCACGCAGAACGTGCTCTTCAGCTCGGCGCCACACGCGAGCAAAGGGGCTCGTGCTCCTACCGGCAGAAGGATCGGCTCCGGTGCATAGCCGCGCGAGCGCCTCAGCAGCATCGGCTTGCCTGTTGATGTGACACGTGCCACCGAGTCATCTGTGCGTGTGTGGATCGGACGATCGTGCAACAGGAACACGTCGGCAATGCCTGTCAGTCGGGTGATCGCATCCTCGTCGGTGTAGGCGATCGGCTCATCTGAGATGTTGCCACTGGTCATCACAAGTGAAACAGCGGCGGCGTCACTGCCACCGGACTCACGAGCACCGTTAACAACCTCGTTGATGGCATTCGCGAAGTCGCCAAGGAGCAGATGGTGCAGCGGCGTGTAGGGCAGCATAACGCCCAGCTCCCGGCTATTTGGCGCTACCGCGTCTGCAACGCATGCGTGCTCCCGACGGCGTGCGATCACGATCGGTCGGGCCCTGTCCTCCAGCAGCTTGCGTGTGTCTGCGCTCAACTGCACCAGCTCGTCCGCGCCCGCCAGGCTGGGGGCCATCAGCGCAAACGGCCGATCCTCCCGATGCTTGCGCTCGCGCAAAGTCCTCACCGCGTCTTGAGAGTCGGCCCGGCAGGCAAGGTGGTAGCCGCCGATGCCCTTCACTGCCACTATCAGGCCTTTGCGGAGCGCCTCGGCGGCGGCCTGTATGGCATCGTCGGGGGGGCGACTGTGAGTGGGCACGGTGCCCTGTCCCTCACATCTGACGCACTCGGGCATTTCGGGCCAAAACAGTCGTGCCCGCGGTCCGCACTCCGGGCAGGCGTTCGGCTGCGCGTGAAAGCGCCGGTTGCCGGGGTCCTCATACTCCGCTTGGCAGAGCTTGCACATGACGAAGCCAGCCATCGTCGTCAGTGGACGATCGTAGGGCACACCCGTGGCGATCGTGAAGCGCGGGCCGCAGTTGGTGCAATTGACGAAGGGGTACCGATAGCGACGGTCACGCGGGTCGTTCAGCTCGACCAGGCAATCTGCGCACGCCGCCGTGTCCGGCGAGACCAGCGCCCCAGATGCACCGGAGTGGACACTGGGAAGAATCTCAAAGAGGAGCGCCCCGTTCGTGGGGATGCTCTCCGGCAGAACCCGCTCGATGCTCGCCAGTGGCGGCGCTTCGGGGGCCAGGCGCTCCAGGAAGAGCTCGACAGCTGCAAGGTCACCCTCCACCTCGAGCAGCACTCCCCGCTCGTCGTTGAGCACGTATCCACCCAAGCCAAGCTCGAGTGCCAGGCGGTAGGCGTGTGGACGAAAGCCGACGCCCTGCACCACACCCTCCACCCGTATGCGCCGGCGTACGCCGGATGCCGCGGAGACAGCCCCGAGGCTGTTCACCGAGGCCTTCGGCGAAGCTCGCGTGCTCACGCTTGCGGACGCCGTCGAATCTCCGACAGCACCAAGCCGTAGAGGAGGTGGTCAGCGGCGAGCACGGCGCGTTCCGTAGGCCGCCACTTGCCTGCCTGCTCGAGCCCAAGCGCAGGCGCGAGCCCGGCTTCGAAGCCCAACCACAAAGCGAGTCCGTAGACAGGACCTGCCCATGGCTGCCTGCGCATCGGCTCTGGCAACAGCGCAAACGCCATTCCGCCGACGGCGCCATAGCCCCAATGAGCGAGCTCAATCGCCGAGCGACGACGTCGGCGCGGGACGCGCCTTAGCAAGGTGGCCGCCTTCTTCCTAATGATCGCGTGCGGCGGGGGCCGCTCGACCAGGCCGAGGTTCCCCGTGAGCGTACGCATCCCCGTCATCGCCATCGCGGCGATCGCTCCTCGCACCCCGGCGTGGGCGACCTCACGGGGACTGCTGACTTCGCCGACGATCCTCACGCGCGCTCCCCGGCCGTCTCCACAAGCTCGCACAACACGTGATAGACCGATGCCTGCGCCTCCTGGATGCGTGGGATGTGCTCCGAGCGGACGATCACCACGTGGTCGGCCAGGCCTTCGTCGAAGATGCGCCCGCCGTCGTAGCCGACTAGCGCAATCGTGAAGAGGCCGCATCGCCGGGCCTCTGCGAGCGCGTGGATGACGTTGGCGGAGCCCCCACTCGTGGACATCGCGAGCAGAGCGTCGCCAGAGCGCCCGTAGGCAATCACCTGACGCGAGAAGATCGGCTCGACACCGACGTCGTTGGCGATCGCCGTGAGGATGCCCGTGTCCTCGGTGAGATCCATCGCGGGCCACGGATGTCGTACCTCCGAGGGTGTGCGCAGATCGGCCACGACATCCATCGCATCGGTCGCGGAGCCACCGTTGCCCAGGGCGAGCAGCCTCCCGCCTGCCTCGAAACAAGACCGCAGCTCCTGTGCAGCCCTCACCAATGTCGTCGTCGCCTCGGCAAGCGTCTGGGCGCGCAGCTCTGACGCCTCGGCCGCCTTGGCCAGCACCGAGGCCCGCACGTCCACGATCACCGCCTCCAAATCATGCTCCTGCTCTCCGAGAAACGGATATAGAAAGCTCGACGCGCCCGTGTCATGAACCGGACGCTCGCTGCGCCCGTCGAGCAGGCCACGGTGCTCGAAGAACACGTGCACCAGCTCCCACAGCACGTGGTAGAGCGTCTCGACCAGCTCCTGATCGATACTCGCGTCCCCACTCGGTGGATGAAAGGCCCAGTCGGCCTCGCCTCCCGAGCAGGAGATCGTGAGAGCACCCCGCTCGCGGGCGAGTTCCAGCCCGCGTCGTGTGGAGGAGTCACGCTCGGCGCCGAACGCCATCACCATGTCCTCAGCGTCGAGGAGCAGCTCCAGTTGGGCATCGACCGGCCCTCCCTCGGCTGTAAACGCAAGCGCCGGCAGCGCACGCTTGCCGACGATCACGGGGTGCACGAACTCGACGGCCACGTGGCGCGCATCTGAGCGCGCGGCCGGATCGGCGCCCAGCGCGAACAGACGCCCGCCGCGGGCGAAGCGCTCGGCCATACGGTGACACAGACGAGCGATTCGCTCAGCATCCTGCTCGACAAGCTTCGTTCCCACCGCCAGACGTCGTTCCCGCTGCTCCTCGACATACGCTCCGAGAGCATCGGCGGCGGTCGCGTGGCTCATGCTGACTTTGCCTTTCTGCTCTGGCAAAGACCGACGCAGGCAAGGGCGATGCTCATCATCACGCTGCCACGCGCTCCTTCACACGACTCACCAGCCAGTCGCGAAATGCGTCGACCCCCTCCCCGGTACGGGCGCTGGCGAGCAGGTACTCCATCCCGGGATGCACGACCTGGAGGTTGCAGAGCAGCTCCTCGAGCTCGACGTCCACATGCGGGAGCAGGTCGATCTTGTTGACCACGGCCAGCTCGCAGGCGCGAAACATGAGCGGGTACTTCAGCGGCTTGTCCTCGCCCTCGGCCACCGAGCACACCATCGCCCGCACGTCCTCCCCCACGCGGAACTCTGCTGGGCAGACGAGGTTGCCGACGTTCTCAATGATCAGCAGATCGATGTCCTCCAGGGGCAATGACGGCAGCGCTGAGCGGACCATGTTCGCATCGAGGTGGCACTCGCCTCCGAAGCCGCCGCTCGTATTGAGCTGAACCACGGGGACGTGCAACGAGGCGAGTCGCTGAGCGTCGAGCGAACCCTCGACGTCGCCCTCGAGCACCCCCACGCGAACGTCGCCCGTGTCGGCCAGCACGCGCTCCAGCAGCGCTGTCTTGCCTGCGCCGGGAGCGCTCATCAGGTTGACGACTGTCACACCTGCGCGATCGAAGTCCTCACGGTTGGCCCGCGCGATCGTGTTGTTGGCATCGAGCGCGTCCTCGACGACCCGAACTCTGACTTTGTGCATGGCTACATCGACCTGATCTTCAGGTATCGCTGGATCTCGGGCAGCTGCTTGGCCGCGATGATTCCGATTGCGCCCAATATGGCCAGCAGCATTCCTGTCTGAGCCGGTCGGCTAATGGTGATGTCGCTCATGAGACTGAGCCCTTCCTTTCCTGTGGTCTTGTGAGGTCTTGCAAGAGGTCCTCGACGAGTCCCATCGCCGCGTCCAGCGACGCTCGCACCGGCTCGGTCAGCTCGGCGACGATCTGGTCGTCCTCGGCGCTCATGTGCGTCTGGGGCTCGCAACCCACCACCAGCGTGCGCGGGAGTGCCTCCGTGCCAAGGGTGCGTGCGAGCGCAAGCACCTTGACGGGATCCATTCCGTGAGCGTCGATCGTCATCTCGATGTCCTCGAGATCCGGCTCGATCACATACAGGGTGCCTGGCGGTTGGCCGCGGGGGGTGGCGTCGAGGAAGACGACCGCGTCGTAGCCGTCCTGCATCGCATAGGCGAGATCCATTCCCCGGATACCGAAGTCCGCGACGTCTACACCGCGCGGCAGCGTGCGGGCGGCCAGGCGCCCGGCCAGCGCCACACCCCAACCGTCGTCTCCCAGAAAGACGTTGCCGATGCCGGCCACGAGCACCCGTTGGACCGGCTCCTCGCCCGCGGTGGCAGCGAGGTCCAGCGGCTCGACCTCATCAGGGTCGAAGAAGAAGCGATGTCCGGGGCGGCGCAGCGCGCCGAGATCCTGCCCGGGATCGTCGGCCACGGTGACCGCGAGCTGAACTCGGCCCTCGTAGTCCTCGAGGATCTCGTGCACGAGCGCCGTGCGTCCCTGTAGCGCCACCTCGAAGATGTCGCTACCGGTCTGACGCGGGGCCAGGCGCACGACGCTGCCGGCGCGGACGACCGCGCCGTCGACCTCCACGAAGTCCGCGCCACGGCGCTCGAGCTCCTCCCAGGGCGGCCGGTCGTGGATCATCGCGCCCGCACCAATCCGAGCTCGCGGACAGCGCCGTGCAGGCGCATGATCTCCTCGTTCGTGAGAGCCTCGGTGCGCTCCAAGATCTCGCGGGCACGGGGGTCTGAGTCGCGCATGTCGCGGCGCTCCTCGTCGGTCATCGCCAGGATGTTCAGCACGAGCATCTGGTCGATCTCGCCGGAGTCGAACAGGTTTCCTGGGCTCTCGGGGGCGATCTGCGGGTGGTCTGAGAGGATGATCGGCGAGGCGAGCATCGTGCGGCGGTCGTCCTCGTCGCCGACGAGTACGGGCCACACCCCAGAGTTCTCGCAGGCGTCCACCTCCGAGCGCAAGGTCTCGGGAGAATCGGTGAGCGAGACCCATGCGCCATCGTGTGCGCGCAGCACGATGTGCGTGGAGCAGAACGTGCGGCGCAGCGCGTCCCCACGACCCTGACCGGTCCATGGAGTCGTGTTGGCGACGCATATCGTCAAGCGCAAAAGCCCTGGACGCACGACCTCCCGAGCCACGGTCACCTCTCCCTCCAGCGCCAGCCACGAGCGCTGGATCGCACCGCCCGGTATCTCCTCCAACTCCTCCCCGGCAGCCACGCGGGTCGGACCAGGATCGATCTCTCGCTCGACGGCCTCGTCCCAAGTCACCCAGCGCTCACCGTCCACCTCGAGCTCCTCAACGGGCTCGAGAGCGAGCGGCAGCCTCCCCCCCTCGAACTCCTCGACGGGCTCGAGCGAGCCGGAAGACGATCCCGCTCTGAGCACCTGGCGCCGAACCATGTGCAGGAAGCGCACCTGGACCTCCACGTCGGCATCCTCGCCGCCTTCGAGCAGCACCTGAGCTTGTATCGCCGAACGGTCCTCCCACTCCGGCGGATACACGCCCCCAAACGTGAAACGCTGCTGGTTCTTCAGCGCCGACTTGCGGTAGGGCCACAGCAGGTAGCCCTCATACAAGACGGCATCGGCGATCCGGCGTACGACGTCAGCTCCCATGCGACTCCTCCTCTCCCAGCAGACGCTCGATGACATCCTCGAGCGTGTGCAGGCCGTGCTCGGCCTTGTAGGCGCGCAGGCGATCGAAGGCGGGACGACCAAGTCGTAGCCATGCGGCTCCCGGAAAATGGCGGTCCATCGCCTCACGCCACACCGACACCGGTAGCCGGTATTCCGCCTCCTGCTCCCAGGAGATGCGAGCTGTCTGAAGCATGCCGCCGGGACCCGCGTAGAAGACCGACCCCGAGAAGAGAAACTCGAGCGGCACCTCTCCGTCCTTCAAGCCGGACAGGTAGTTGGGGGCGTTGGCCTCCAGATCGTAGGAGCACGCCACCGGCAGCGTGACCTCGGCGGAGTCGGTGAAGGGCGGCACGACAAGCGTTGTCCGTGTCCACAGGAGCGTACGCAGCGTGGTGCCCCAGCGCTCGGGCGTACCGAACAGCTCGACCAGCGACGCCTGCTCGGCTTCTCCGTAAGGCCGCCGCCGCGCGGCGATCTGGATCTGAGTGTCGAGCAAAATCGACCGCACAGGACCACCCCCGGAGCGTTCGATGCTCATCCAGAAGTTCAGGAGCGGAGCGGCCGAGTAGCGCTCAGCCACGGCGTCGGTCACGCGAAAGGAGAGCTCCGGCACCGCTCCCGCAGAACCGTCAATCGGTTGAGCAATCGCCGACATCCGTCCCTTACGCCGGGGAGAGGTTCGGCATGCTCGGGTCGATCGGTTCGGTCCCTGTGACGCCGGTGGAGCGCACGGCGGTGGAGGTTCCATCTGGGTTGTGACCGGCCATCTGCTCGTATTTGCCCAGGGCGTTTCCCTTCGGGATGCCCTTCACGTGCGTGGGCTTCTCGATGCCGGTGTGTTGGGCTCCCGTCTTCACGTCAGCCATGGGTCATCTCCTTCCCGTCGCGCTGCGCGCGCGACGATCTAGTTCCTCGAAGAAGCGGTCGATCTCCCGCCAAACCTCTTTGCCGCCGGTCAGGCCCCTCCAGCGCACTCTGATGACCCCGACGAGCGAATAGCACTCGTCGAGCGGCACGAGCCAGTGCCGGCGCGCTCCTCCAATGCGGTTGACGAGCAGCGCCTCCACGTCCGGCTCCATCTCCGCCAGGATCGGATTGGACCGCTCGAGCTCCTGCCACGAGCTCGAACTCGAGCTGGGACTCGGTGGGGCCCATCGGTCCCGGGTAGTAGGCCACCACCTTCCCCTCCGCGCTGGAATGGAAGAGGAAGGCCATGTCGACCGGGATGCGCAATTCCTCCCACGCGAGGTCGCTCATCGCGAAGTCCTCCAAGCGCAGCCGTCGCTCGGGCACCAGCTTGTAGCGTCCGTTGCCGGCGCCGCCCCGGTCGAACAGCAGCGAGCAGGGCCGGCACGCGCACATCAGCTCCCGCGTGGAGAGCTCGAGCAGGTGACGGTGCTGGCTCGGGATCGGAGCGTTACAGAGCTCGCAGTGCTCTTCGGGCTCGGCCGCCACGGTGACGTTCGCCGAGCCTTGGACGAGCCGCTTCAGGCGCGAGCTCGCGAGCGTGGGAGAGGCGGGGCTCATGGCTCAGGCGGCCACTCCGAGCGCCACCTTCACGAGACCGGCGTCGTCCACGAGCAGCGGCACCGGCTCGAGGTGCAGTTGCGGTGCGTCCAGACAGCGTCCTGCTCGCAGCACGTCGTAGCGGTTGCCACAGCCTGCGCAGGTGAGCTCGCTGGCTCGCAGGCTCGCTTGCTCGAGCGTGCTCGCACAACCGGGACAGGCGGGGCGGTAGGCATACACACGCTCGCTCGGGCGCAGAAACAGCACCGGCTCACCGGAGATCTCCTTGAGCAGCACTCCGCCGCCGGAGAGCTGAGGCATCCCGCCTGCCATCGCCCATGCTGCGGGCGAGACCGAGGGAGCAGCCGCCGGCTTGACCACCTCCAGCTGCAGCAAGCCCGGTGCGGGAGCATCCGCGGAGACCGCACCCTCCGCCCTGACCTCCTCGACGTCGGGGGCCGCCTTGAAGATGGCGTCCTCGATCGCGAGCTTGAGCGTCATCGAAGAGGACGGGCAACCTGCGCAGCTTCCCTCCAAGCGCAGATGCACGACCCCTTCCTCTACACCGAGCAGCTGAACGTTCCCGCCGTGGGATTCGAGATAGGGGAGCACGCCCGCGAGCGCCCTGCGCACGCGCTCCTCGACCGGCACGGGGTGTAGACCGTGCAACAGCAGCAGGTGCGCCACGAGCTCGTCCTCGCCCAGCGCCTGCGCGAGCGTGCCGTCGTCGCGCGCCGCGACCACGTCCACGATCCTCCCCAGGCCCTCGCCATAGAGCTCGAGCAGCGCCTGCATCACCTCGGTAGCTGTATCCCGCGCCGCCGCATCGGGCAGAGCTTCCAGCTGACACAGCAGGCCCTCTACACGCGCCACCCGCTCCGTTGCGGTGTCTGTCGTCGCGGGGTGTCCCATCGGATGCCCTAGCCGTGCTGCTCGCCGAACATCGGGGAATGCACTTGTCGTACCGTCCGGCCTTTGCCCATGTACATGTGCACGCCGCAGGGCAGGCACGGGTCGAACGAGCGCACCGCCCGCATGATGTCGATCCCACGGAAGTCCTCCTGGGAGCTCTCCTCGAAGATCGGCTGGCCCGCCACCGCGTCCTCGTACGGTCCCGGTGTCCCGTAGGAGTCGGTCGGTGAGCCATTCCACGGCGTCGGTGGGTAGGGGTGGTAGTTGGCGATCTTTCCCTCGCGGATCACCAGGTGGTGTGAGAGCACGCCGCGCACCGCCTCGTGGAAGCCGCAGCCGATCGCCTCCTCGGGCACCTCGAAGTCCTCGAACACCTTCGTGCGACCGGAGCGCAGCTCGGTCATCGCCTTGTCAAGAAAGTGCATCGCCATCGCGGCCGAGTAGGCCACGAAGTAGATGCGCGCCCGGTCACGCTCGATCGCGTTGGACCACTTCGGGATCTTCCACTCGAGCGTCTGCTCCTGTGTGTTGGGCGTCTTGGGCAGGTTGATCAGCACGCTGTTGCCCGTCGACTTCACATACGGCGTGTCCACCTTGCCGGCAAGCGCTGTCGCCCACAGCCTCGCCAGCGCGCCGCCGCCAGTGTCGAGGGCAAGGTGATCGCCCGTGCGCTTGTCAAACCAGCGTGGGCTCATCACCCACGAGTAATTGCCGCCTTCCAGATCGCGTTTCTGCGGTTTGGGGATCGTCGTCTGATTCCAGGGGTGGCGCCTGTCGACCGGATTGCCGAGTGGGTCCTTGGGAACGAACATCTCCTCCCCATCCCAATCCTGGTAGTAGGAGGACCCAAGCAGGATGCGGATCCCGAGATTTATGTCGACGAGGTTGGTGCTAATGAGCTCCCCGTCCACGATCACTCCGGGAGTAACGAACATCTCATTGCCCCAGTCGTCCATGTGGCGGTAGTCGTAGTCGACATAGTCGGGGTTGTTCCACGCGCCCCAGCACCCCAGCAGGATCCGCCTGCGGCCGACCTCCTCATAGCCCGGCAGCGCCTCGTAGAAGAAGTCGAACACGTCGTCGTTCATCGCCACCGCCGACTTGATGAAGTCAAAGCAACGCAGCAGCCGCGACATGTAATCGGTGAACAGCGTTGGTGTGGCGACGGTGCCCACTCCACCGGGATAGATGGTGGACGGGTGCACGTGGCGTCCCTCCATCAGGCAGATCATCTCCCGCCCGACACGGCTCATATGCAGCGCCTCCTTGTAGGTGGCGCCGGTGAACGGGTTGTAGGACTCCATGATCTCGCCGATCGTGCGGTAGCCGTGGATGTTGGCTCCCGGGGCCTCGGTCTTCTCCGCCTTCGACCACACCTTCGGATTGGTGTCGCGCACCATCTGCTCACAGAAGTCCACAAATACGAGGTTGTCTTGGAAGATGATGTGGTCGAAGATGTACTCCGCCGCCTCGCCCAGGTTGACGATCCACTCCCCGAGCGGCGGCGGCTTCACCCCATAGGCCATCTGCTGCGCGTAGCAGGAGCAGACCGCGTGGTTGTCACCGCATATGCCACAGATGCGACTCGTGATGAAGTGGGCGTCGCGCGGGTCCTTGCCCTTCATGAACACGGAGTAGCCGCGGAACATAGAGGAGGTGGACTTGCAGGTTGCCACTTGGCGGTTCTCAAAGTCGATCTTCGTGTAGATCCCCAGGTTCCCCACGATGCGGGTGATCGGGTCCCACGACATGTCGACGAGCTTGCCGGCCTCCGGCTTTACTGGCTCGCGTGTGGTGGCCATCTCAGCCTCCTCTCTTTCCTAGTTGCCCCAGCGGGGTTGGTAGCCGGTGGTGAGCTCAGGCTCGTTGTGGCGCCACTTCGTCTCTTTGTTCATCGTCTTGTTCGTTATGCCGCGCAGCTTGCGCATCACTGGCCCGTAGACGGTCGTGACACCGGAGGAAATGCCCCCTCCAGGAGGTGCGTCCATGAACGGCATGAACTTGTCTGGGAAGCCCGGCATCGTGCAACCGATGCAGATCCCCCCCACGTTCGGGCAGCCGCCGATCCCCGCCATCCAGCCGCGCTTGGGCACGTTACAGTTGACGACAGGGCCCCAGCAGCCGATCTTCACCTGGCACTTGGGCGAGTTGTAATCCTTGGCGAAATCGCCCTGCTCGTAGTAACCGGCACGATCGCAGCCCTCATGGACTGTCTTGCCGAAAATCCATTGAGGACGTAGCGCGTCATCCAATGGGATCGTCGGAGCCAGACCTGCCGCCTGGTAGAGCAGCCACACGAGCGTCTCCATGAAGTTCTCCGGCTGCACCGGGCAGCCAGGCACGTTCACGATCGGCAGACCGCCCGCAGAGCGGAAGTCCCAGCCGAGGTAGTCGGCGAGGCCCATACAGCCAGTGGGGTTGCCGGCCATCGCATGAATGCCGCCATAGGTGGCACACGTGCCGATCGCCACCACCCCCCACGCCTTGGGCGCGAGCCGGTCAAGCCAGTAGTTGAGGTTCAGCGGTTCACCTGTCACCTCGTCATTGCCGAACGAGGTCCAGTAGCCCTCGCCGTTGATGTTCTCATTGGGGATCGACCCCTCGATCACGAGCACGAACGGCGCGTCCAGCTCGCCGCGCACCGCCTGGCGGAAGGGAAGCAGGAACTCCTCCCCGCCCAGCGTCGGCGAGAGGACCTTGTTGTGCAGATTCACCTTGGGCAGGCCGGGGATCGCGCCGAGCAGCACGTCCTCGATGCCTGGCTGGCCGGCGGCGGTGATCGACACCGAGTCCCCATCGCAGCTCATGCCCTCGGAGATCCACAGGATGTGAACCTCCTCGACGCCGGATGGCTTTGCTTCAAACGTGGCTGCCATGACCGATCCTCTCGTTCGACGACTTTTCCTCTTCGAGCTCGAGCGCATCGACCAGCAGCTCCTCGCCCGCGAGCACATCCACATCCAGCCCTCCACAGCGCGCGCAGCACAGCGGGAAGTCCTCCATCACGCTCTCCGCGCCACAGTCGCGGCAGTGGCCGGCCGCCGGCACCTGCGTAATGGCAAGCTCCGCGCCGTCGAGCACCGTGCCCTGTGCCACAAGCCCAAAGGCGAACTGCAGCGAGTCGGGAACCACCTGGCGCAGATGGCCGACCTTCACCTCAACCCTCACGACACGACGCCCTGCGGCATGGCGTGTGGCGATATCCACGATGGCCTCGACGATCGAGAGCTCGTGCATCAGCAGATCCTCGGCAGGGGATCGCCCACAAGCTGGTCCATCACACGCCTACCGCCGAAGGCAGTCTCCACGAGCACCATGCCGGGCGGGTCGGTCTTGACCTCACCGATCTCCGAGGCAGCCTCCCCACCGGGAATCGCCTGAAGCGCGGCGAGCGCCTGCTCGGCGTACTCGGGCGCAACGAAGGCAACGAGCTTGCCCTCGTTGGCCACGTACATCGGATCGATTCCAAGGATCTCTGCCGCGCCGGCAACCGCCGCCTGGACCGGCACGGCAGCCTCGCGGACGACCATGGCCACTGCGGAGGCGCGCGCCAGCTCGTTGAGCACGGAGGCCACGCCTCCCCTGGTTGCGTCGCGCAGGCAGTGCAGCCCCCCGCCGGCAGCGTCGAGCAAGCCGTCGACGGTGGGCCACAGCGAGCAGGTATCCGACTCGATGTCGGCGTCGAGCCCGAGCTCGCCGCGGGCGAGCATGATCGCTGTCCCGTGCTCGCCGATCGTGCCCGAGAGAAGAATCCGGTCACCGGGCTTCAAGCGATCGGGGGCGAGACCTGCGCGCGGGTCGCGCCGCCCAAGACCGCTCGTGCAGATGTACATGCCGTCCGCATGACCGCGTTCGACCACCTTCGTGTCCCCCGCGACGATCCGGACATCGGCATCGCGGGCGGCGCGCGCGATCGCGTCGACCTCGAAGCGCAGCGTCTCAGCGGGCAGACCCTCCTCGAGCACGAGCGAGAGCGTCAGCGCCAGCGGGCGAGCGCCCGCCATCGCAAGATCGTTGACCGTGCCGTTGACGGCCAGCTCACCGATCGAGCCGCCAGGGAAGCGCAATGGCTTTACGACAAACGAGTCGGTGGTGAGTGCGAGATCGATCCCCGCGACGCTGACGGCTCCCGCATCCGCTAGAGCATCAAGCGCGGGCGATCCGAAGGCGGGCACGAACAAACCCTCCACGAGCGATGACGTCGCCTTGCCGCCAGCCCCGTGGGACATCGTGATGTGCGGGTCGCGAAACTTTGCGCGCTTGCCTCGCGCGGTCTCGATGATCCCGAGGATCCGCGACTCGCGGTCTGAGACCATCTCCGCCATCACGCGACCTCGCGCTCGCGTGCGAAGCGCCCGTAGTTGTAGTAGGCGGCGCAGGCCCCCTCAGGGGAGACCATGCAAGTCCCAATCGGGCGCTCCGGGGTGCAGGCCGTGCCGAACACCTTGCACTCCCACGGCTTGATGACGCCCTTCAGCACCTCCCCGCACTGACACGCCTTCGGGTCGGCAACACGGACTCCCGGTACCGCGAAGCGCTCCTCGGCATCCCACTCGGCGTAGGCGTCGGAGATTCGCAGCGCGCTCTGGGAGATGAACCCGAGGCCACGCCACTCGAAATGCGCACGCAACGTAAAGACCTCGCTCATGATCTCCAGAGCCCGCGGGTTGCCCTCCCACGGGACCACGCGCGCGTACTGGTTCTCGACCTCGGCGCGTCCGTCGGCGAGCTGGCGCAGCACCATCAGTACCGACTGGAGCAGGTCAAGCGGCTCAAACCCGGAGATCGCCACCGGCTTGCCGTACTGGTCGGGCAGGAATTGGAACGGCCTCGCACCGACGACCGTGGCGACATGCCCGGGGCCGATGAAGCCGTCGAGGCGCAGGTCGGGTGACTCCAACAGCGCGCGCAGCGGCGGGACAATCGTCACGTGCGAGCACATGACCGAGAAGTTGCGCACGCTCTCCGCCCTGGCGCGGCGCAGCGTGAGCGCCGTGGAGGGCGCGGTGGTCTCGAAGCCGATCGCGAAGAACACGACCTCGCGGTCGGGGTTCTGCTTGGCGATGCGCAGCGCATCCAGCGGCGAGTAGACAATCCGCACGTCGGCGCCCTGCGCCTTGGCGTCGAGCAACGTCTGGGTGGAGCCCGGCACCCTCACCATGTCGCCGAAGCAGGTGAAGATCACCCCTGGCTCGTGCGCAAGCGCGATCCCGTCATCGACACGCCCCATCGGGATGACACACACCGGACAGCCGGGACCATGCACGAGCTCGACGTTGGAGGGCAGCAGGTCGTCGATCCCGTACTTGTAGATCGAGTGGGTGTGACCCCCACAAACCTCCATGATCTTGTAGTGCCGATCGGGATCGACGGCGGCCAGGATCTCCCCGGCGACCGCTCGGCCGAGCTCCGCGTCTCGGAACTCGTCGACGAACTTCAAGCTGCCCCATCCCGCTCGCCGGCACGGCCCAGAGCCGTGCCGGCATGGACAAGCAGTACCTCGTCGAGCATCACCTGATCCATCAGCGCGATCTCCACGCTCGAGCGCGCGCCGTCCACGCCCACACAGAGCGCAAGGTCGCGCTCGCGGTCGATAGCGATCACCCTCATCGGAAGCGCCTCGTCGCCGCAGGTGATGCACCCGTGCGCGAGGAGGCACTCGGTCATTCGATCACGCTCGCCTTAAGCTCCTCGAGCTTCCTGCTCGTACTCAGTCCCCATTTCCTTGAGAAGGCTGAGCGTCGCATGGGCCTCCTTCTCGTCTATTTGCGAGAGTGCAAAGCCAACGTGTATCAGCACCCAATCGCCGGGACCGGCGGACTCGTCGTTGACGTCGAGAAGACCGATGTTCACCGTACGCCGCACACCGGCAACCTCGACCGTCGCCAGTCGGTTCTCCTCGTCTACGACCTCGACCACTTGCCCGGGAATTGCAAGGCACATGCTGGGAGCCTCTGCTGTTGGAGTGTCAAGCAGACCTCTAACGCTTATACCCGTGCTCGGAATCTACTAACGCCAAGTGAGAGCGACACAGGACGGAGCAGCGCAGGATCGGAGCGTGGCGCACCGAACAACTGGGTAACAAGTCGCACAAGGGGAGGCGACGAGCTCGACCTCACATCCAAACAGGAGGACTGAATGTCCACGCAGAAGATCAGACCAGGCGAGGTCATCGGATCGGCGCTCCAGATCTACCGCGAACAGGTGAGCGTGTTGATCCCTGCCGCGATCGTCCTATTCGCGATCGTGGCAATCGCGAGACTCATCCTCACCGGTGGCGCCGCGGGACTCGTCTCGCTCGTGGCGCTCGTGCTGGGAACCTTCTACCAGGGGATGGTGGTGGAGCTAGTGGGCGATGTGCAGGACGGACGTCTCGACAGCTCAGTCGGCCAGCTGTTTCGCAGCGTCGCGCCGATTGTGCTTCCGCTGATCGGCCTCTCGATCCTGCTGGCGATCGGGGTTGGAATCGGGTTCATCCTGATCATCGTGCCCGGCCTGTTCCTGCTGACGATCTGGTCGGTGGCGGCACCATCACTGGTGATCGAGCGCAAAGGCGTGTTCGCGGCGTTTGGACGCAGCCGAGGCTCGTGCGCGGTCACGGCTGGCAGGTCTTCGGGGTGATCCTCGTCGTGATCGGGCTGAGCATCGTGGTCGGGATCATCGCGGCGATCGTCGCCTCCGGCCTCGGCACGGTGGGTGTCGCGGTCGTGCAGTGGGTCCTCGATGTATTGCTTGCGCCCTTCACAGCACTGATCGGCGCGGTCCTCTACTTCTCGCTGCGCCGACTGCACGGTGAGCCGGCAACGGCCGAGGCACCTATCGACGGATCCACGATCACGCCCATGTAGCCCCTTCCAGGCGGGGCCCTGCCAAGCGAGATCGGGCTGGGCTCCGCCAAGCGTGGTCAGGCGAGCACATCAAATGGAGCCACGCTCAGGCCGGCGTGTCGGCGGCCAGGCCCACCAGCTCGGCACTGTGCTCCCACAGACCCTCGGCGAGCGTCTCGTCCTGGGCTTGGGCGGAAGGGGTGAGCACCTTCTCATCCTGCACGTACTCGCCGGTGAGGCCGGCCGCCTGATCGGAGAGCGAGAGCCATACCAGCGAGCGGGCGCCGCGCTGCGGTGAGCGGAAGAAGGGCCCACCCACCGTCGTGAGCACCTTCCAGATCCCGTTGTCGTTCTTGCCGAAGCCGGTGCGCACCACGCCGGGGTGAAAGCAATTCGCTTGCAACTCCGGGGCGTGCTTGGCCAGCTCGCGCGTGAACAGGATGTTGCAGAGCTTCGAGGTCCCGTACACGCGCATGGCGGCGTAGGACTTCTCCGACTGGAGATCGCCCAGATCCAGACGCCCGGACTTGTGGGCATCGGAGGATGTGGTCACGACACGACCCCCCGCTAGACGATCGCGCAACAGGTTGGTTAGCAGGAAGGGCGCAAGATGGTTGAGCGCGAAGGTCTGCTCGAGACCCTCGGATGTCTCTTTGCGCGAGGCAAACAGCGCGCCGGCGTTGTTGGCGAGAACGTCGATGTGCTCGTGGCGCTCGCGAACCTCCTCCGCGAGCCTGCGCACGTCTGCCATAAGCGTCAGGTCGGCAACGTGCTCGTGAACCGGCGCGCCCCCACCGGCCGCCCTGGCCTCCCGCGCGACGGCCTCCACGCGCTCCGCCTCACGGCCCACGAGCGCGACCTCTACACCCTGGCTCGCGAACTCGATCGCGGCAGCGCGACCGATACCACGGGTGGCACCGGTGAGCAGCACGAGGGTCATGCCGCCAACTCTACTTGCCCCCGCACATATCGCGAGCTCGACGTGGGTAAGGTTGTGCGCACAACGATCTCTGAAGGAGTACGTCAGGTCAAGGCGATGAGACCGGCGCGGCCGCGCGTGGCTCGTACAGCGGCGGTGAGCGTGTCGACGTCATAGGCCCCGTGATGACGGCGCCCGTTGATGAAGAAGGTCGGCGTGCCCGAGACGCCACTGGCGTCGGCGCTGGCGACATCCTCAGCCACTCGCGACGCATGCTCGTGATGGCGCAGGTCCTCCCAGAAGCGCTCGACGTCGAGATCGAGCTCCTGCGCGTAGCGGCGCAGATCGGACCCGGTGAAGATCTCCTGGTGGGCGAGCAGCACGTCATAGAACTCCCAGAAGCTGCCCTGTGCCGCTGCCGCCTCGGCTGCCTCTGCGCTGAGTTGCGCGCTGGTATGGACGTCGTTGAGCGGAAGATGACGCCAAACGTAGCGGAGGTCGTCTCCAAATGACTCCAACAGTTCGCGCACAACGGACTCGGCCTGCCCGCAGTAGGAGCACTCGAAGTCGCCGTACTCGACCAGCGTGACCAGCGCGTTGTCGGCTCCACGAATGTGATCGCGATCCGGATCGACATCGTCGGAGAGGTCGAGAATGTCTTCGGCGGTGCCGCCTATCTGGCGCGCCCTGACTTGGCGAGGGAGCCTCTTGATCACCTTGAAGACGCTCCAGGCCACCAGAGGCGCCATCACCGCCGAGCCAAGCACTCCGAGCTTCGCCTCCTGCAATACCTCGCCGTGGAAGGCGAGGCTCGAGATCAGCAGCGAGACCGTGAACCCAATACCGGCAACTGCCCCGCCACCAGCCAACGACGGCCAGCTGAGCGCTGGGCGCACACCACGCAGAGCAGGCCTGGAGGCAAGCCACGATGCACCCAGGATGCCCAGCGGCTTACCCACGACATAGCCGATCAGGATCCCTAGCGTGATCGGCGAGGTGATTGCATCGCCCAGCAAGCCACCGGTCACGTGAATGCCGGCGTTGGCGAGCGCGAACAGCGGCACCAGCACATAGCTCGTCCACGGATGCAGGCTGTACTGGAGTCGCTCGTTGGGTGAAATCGCCGAGAGAACGCCCTGTTGCGCGGAGTGTGCAAGCTCCGGCGTCGGCTGCTCGCGGAACGAGCGCGTGAGGGCGGTCGCGCGCTCGAGGTCCTCGCGCGAGGGCGGATAGGCGCTGGTCACCAACCCAATCGCCAGGCCCGTGATCACGGGGTCGATGCCCGACTTGAACATCGCGACCCACAGCGCGACACCGACGACGACCGATATCTGGCGTCGCCAGACGGGTGCGTAGCGGAGGCCCACGAGCAGCGCAAACAGTCCGATCGCGACGACCAGCGCGACGATCGAGACATGCGTTGTGTAGGCGATCGCGATCACCATCAGCGCCCCGAGATCGTCCACAACGGCCAACGTGAGCAGGAAGACCCGCAGCCTGGTGGCACCCTGTGGGGTGAGCAAAGCCAGGGCGCCGAGAGCAAGAGCGGTATCGGTTGACATCGCCGCGCCCCACCCGTGCTCGCCTTGCCCACCCGCGTTGAACGCAAGGTAGATCGCAACCGGCATCGCCATGCCTCCGATCGCCGCGAACACCGGGATCGCGAGCCGGCTGCGCTCACGCAGCTCCCCCATGTCGAGCTCGCGCTTGGCCTCGAGGCCGACGACCAGGAAGAAGAACGTCATCAAACCCTCGTTGATCCAGTGACGCAGGTCAGTCGCGATCCCGCCGCCGCCGACGGTGATCGAGAGCTTTGTGGTCCAAAGTTCCTCGTAAGAGCTCGACCACGGCGAGTTGGCCCACAACAGCGCGATCAGGATCGCCGCCAGCATCGCGACCGCACCGCCGGTCTCAGTGCTCAGGAAATCGCGAACCGGCGCTGCGAGGTTCCTTGCCCACGCCGTGTGACCGCTGTAGGTGGTGGCTTGCGCATCAACCATTCAGGCGATTATCGCGACACCGGCCAATCTTGCGACAGAACGGCTGTCGATTTTGTCACTCTCCGTTCGTCTTATAGGCGACCATTCCGAGAAGGAGGAAGCGATGAAATACATGATGCTGATCAACCTGGGCCCCAAGGTACGCGACTACAAGAGCCTCTCCGAGGATGAGCAGAAGGCGCTCGCGGAGGGGTTTCAAGCGCTCAACGAGACCCCCGGGGTGACACCCGGCACGCGGCTTCAGCCCCCTGAGACGGCAACCACCGTACGGGTGCAGGACGGTGAGACGCTGACCACCGACGGCCCGTTCGTCGAGACCAAGGAGGCACTCGACGGCTACTTCATGTTCGAGGCCGAGGACCTCGACGCGGCGATCGAGCTCGCCGCACGGGTCCCGGCGGCGCGCATGGGCGGCGCGATCGAGGTGCGTCCGATCGCGGAATGGTAGGAAGTCTCGAGCAGAGCTTTCGCGACCAGTGGGGATATGTCCTGGCCGCCCTGATCGGCTTCCTCGGCGACTTCAACCTCGCCGAGGAAGCCACCCAGGAGGCCTTTGCGATCGCGGCAGAGCACTGGCCGCGTGAGGGCGCCCCCGCCAACTCTCGTGCGTGGCTGATAACGACAGCCCGCCGTAGAGCAATCGACCGGATTCGCCGCGATCGAGCACTCGCCGCGAAGACCCGCCTACTCGATGTGCCCGAGGAAACGCAGAGCACTGTGGAAGAGAAGATATTTCCCGACGAGCGACTCGAGCTCATCTTCACCTGCTGTCACCCAGCGCTAGCCACTGACGCACAGGTCGCTTTGACGCTGCGCACACTCGGAGGGCTAACCACCAGCGAGATAGCCCGTGCGTTCCTGGTCGGGGAGCCCACGATGGCTCAGCGTCTGGTACGAGCCAAGCACAAGATCAAGGCCGCTGGGATCCCCTTCCGGGTACCTCCCGCCCACCTGCTCCCCGATCGCATTGCCGCAGTTCTGGCGGTTGTGTACCTGGTATTCAATGAGGGCTGGGGCGGGCGCAACGAGCTGCAGCGCCGAGGCGCTGTATCTCGGGCGAGCACTAACTGAGCTGATGCCCGATGAGCCGGAGGCACATGCGCTGCTGGCGCTCATGTTGCTGCACGATTCACGCCGCAACGCACGCTTTCGTGACGGCGAGATCGTGCTGCTCGCCGATCAGGACCGCTCATTGTGGGACGCTACGCAGATCGTCGAGGGGCGCGCAGCTTTGGATCGCGCCTTCGCGTTGCACGGAGGAGGTCAATACGTGGTGCAGGCCGCAATCGCCTCCCTGCACGTCGAGCAACCGCGCGACTGGCCACGGATTGCCGCCCTCTATGGAGAGCTCACCCGTCTCACCGACTCGCCGATCGTCGAGTTGAACAGGGCCGTCGCCATCTCCGAGACCCAGGGGCCGGAGGTGGGTCTTGCGATCGTCGATCGCCTTCACCTCGAGGATTACCGCTACCTGCACTCAACGCGAGGCGAGATCTTGCGCCGCCTCGGTCGCACCGCGGAGGCCCGCGACGCCTACCGTCGTGCGCTCGCGCTGGTCCACGACGACACCGAGCGACGACTGTTCCAGCGACGGTTGGTGGAGCTCGAAACGGCCGTGGAGATCGATCACCAGGGGTCCCTGCGTCCGAGCGACCTTGGTTGACGTCAGATATAGAGTGCTCTTGAGGCAAGCGCTGCCTGCAGAGAGTCTCAGCGAGGCGTCAAGACCATCACCGGAATGACCCGTCCCTCCGCCTTCTGCTCGTACTCGGCAAACTGCGGTATCCGCTCGGCCTGCGTGCGATAGAGGCGATCGCGCTCCTCGCCGCTTGCCTCGCTTGCAACGACGTCGATCGTCTCGGTCCCGACCTCGATTGTGACGTTGGGATGGGCCTTCAGATTGTAGTACCAGTCAGGATTAGACGGCGCCCCGGCCTTCGATGCGAACACGACGTAGCGTCCGTCGTCGCTCTGGTAGGCGAGCGGGTTTATGCGGCTATTGCCGGACTTCGCGCCGGTGTGGTGCAACAGCACCAGTGGCAGGCCCTCGAACACGCCGCTGACGCGTCCTTCGTTGGCGTGGAACTCATCGATGATCTTTGCGTTGAAGTCTGTGGGCGACGTGGACATGTTGCTCCTCAGGACGTGGGGACAGGACTTGGGTCACTGAACGTCGACCTAGTCTATGAATAGCGCGACGTAACCTGTGCAGTGACACGCGTGCAGACAACCTCTCCATCTTCGTACGGGTCACATCTCAGTCACCCTCGGGTGGTCGGCGCTGACGCTTGCGCTCTGCTTCCCTGCGCTTGGCGTCCAGACGCCGCTCGCGCGAGGCCGCGGTCGGACGAGTGGCACGCCGGTGCTTGGGTTGAGCCAGTGCACGCGTGAGCCGCTCGCCCAGGCGTGCCAAGGCCAGCCCACGGTTGCGTGCCTGTGAGCGCGCGTCCTGGGCGACCGCCACCACTCGTGGCCCCGCCCGTCCCAGCAGGCGCGCGCGCTCAGCATCGCTCAACGAGGCCGAGGCCAGCACGTCGAAGACCGCTTCCACGCGGGAGGCGGTGACATTGGCATGCTGTCCTCCAGGTCCTGAGGAGCGGCTCGTCCGTATCGTGATCTCGGCGAGCGGGATGGCCAGTTTGTCGTTGACGCGTAGATGCAGAGAGGGGTTCTCAGCTTCGCTCACAGGGTGATCAAAGCACCTCGTCAGTCCTGGGTGACCGGTGCCCCGCCCCACTCCTCGGGTGCGACATCGGCGAGCGACACGCTCGCGAGGGGAGACCAACGCCAGCGCCAGTAGACGGATCTTCCAAAGACCATCTTCCAACACCTTTCGCATGCAAGTGAGCGCACTGCACGTATGGACAAGCGAATCCCGCAGACTCTGGAGGACTGACACCCTTATCATCGGCCACCAGCGCAGCCGACGACGACAGGGGGAAGCCATGGACGACACGCTGCAAGCGGTTCTTGACGAGCTTCATCGCCACGGCGCCGAGCACGACGCCGGCAAGGCCGATCGGCTCGAGCGGCTGCGCAACGTCGAGCCCGATACCGCACAGGTGTTGGCCGTCCTCGTACGGGCTACCGGCGCGCGACGCCTACTTGAGATCGGCACCTCCAATGGCTACTCAACGCTGTGGTTGGCCGACGCCATCCGCGGCATCGGCGGCCATCTTGTCAGTGTCGACATCGACGCTGAGCGCAGTGCTCTAGCCGCACAGAACCTAGACCGCGTCGGCTTGAGCAAGCTCGTGGAGCTACGAGTTGAGGACGCCGCGGTGAGCGTGCGTGAAGCACCAGACGAGAATTGGGACATGATCTTCCTCGACGCCGAACGCCCCGCCTATGTCGGCTATTGGCCAGAGCTTGTGCGGGTGCTGCGACCCGGAGGGCTGCTGGCTGTCGACAACGTTCTCTCCCACCCCGATCAGGTCAACGACTTCCGCTCGCTGATCCGCGCTGATGAGCGCGTCAGCGAAGCCCTGGTGCCAACCGGAGCAGGCCTGTTGCTGGTCGTCCGCAATCCCAGCAGAGGTGAGCCATCTCTGGACGTTGACCTGGCCGTTTAGCTTCCGTTCGGCGAGGGCGCGATCTCGCCGCGGCCGGCCTGTTGGAGGTCGGCAGGCAGCGGCGCGTCGACGGCGTGCGCCAGGACGGTTAGGCTGGTGCGCCAACTGATGATCGCCGCCCGCTGGGCTGCCTGCGTGTTGGGCAAATCGCTCAACTCGCCGTCGGCAAGACCGGCGACGAGCGCGCTCAGGTAGGCGTCCTCGAGCACGTAAGTGTTGGCGTAGCCGGCGTTAAGAGCGCGCAGCTGTGCCGTCGACGGATCGACTGCCACCATGTTGACCGTGTAGGCAGCAAAGCGCCTCTCCAGCTCACCCATCCGGCGGGCGGCCTCGCCGGGTCCAATGCGTCGCTCATCAAATGCGCCGAGGATCGGGTCGGCCCCTTCCAAGAGCTTGTTGACCGCAAGTCTGATCGGCTCGACTTCGCCTAGATAGCGTTCAATCGCTGAGCGTTGCACACGCTGCTTGACGGCAGACGACTCGGTGGCGCTAGCGCACCCACAGAGCGCGAGCGTGCACAAACAGCCAGCTAACAGCGCTCCGCGGCGCCGTTTGACACCGCATGGAGCGCTGCACCGCACGTTTGCGGGCGATCGGCTCAGTAGCCGTACCCGCCGCCGCCGCTGCCACCGCTTGATTCTTCGGGCGCCGCCGGCGTGCTCGCGGGCGCCGCCGGCGTGCTCGCGGGCGCCGCCGGCGTGCTGCTCGTACTAGCCGGGGCGCTGGCGGAGGCGGCAGTGACAACGCTCCAAGTACCCACGTCCTTGATTCCCTGGCCTTTGGTTTCGCCGGACTGCTGGTCTTGCGCAAACGTATAGAGCGGCGTGCCCTTGTATGTGACCTGGATAGTCCCATTGGCTCGCTTGACGGTGCCAAGCGAGCCCACTTCGCCACTGGGCACGCTGCTGGATGACACGACGAGCGGGTGCCAGACACCGACGCACGCTGAGCTGGTGCAGATGAACTTGCCGTTCTGCTCGCCGCTCAGGTGATACAGCGTCATACCTTGGCTGTTGACGAGGATCGTGCCGAACGTCGGGTTGGAGACCACCTTCACCACTGCACTCGACGGGCTGCTGCTCGTCTGAGCCGCGGACTGTGCGCGGGCGGCTGAGCTGGTCGTATTGCTGCTCGAGCTGCTGCCGCAAGCCGCGATCAGGAGCGACACCGCAATTGTTGGCACAGACAGCTTCAGTAGATGGCCCATATCTTCACTCCTGCAAGTCGGGGGATGGCACCAGGTGTGTAGTCCTGCCGCAATCAGAAAGACTCCGCTCCAGCACTTTCCTTCCGGCGCCCTACGTGGAGAGCGGTGTAGAGAGGTCTCTCGGTGTCCTTCGATGACGCTCCCATCGGAAGACCCGCGAGCGAGTAGAGAGTTGCTGCCAGCAACACGAACAGCAGACCGGCGCCGGGGTCGGTTCCTGACCCTGTGAGGATGCCTCCAAGACCTTCGCCGAAGACCCAGTAGAGGAGCGAGATGAAGCAAGCAGCGGCAAGGAATGATCGCGGATGCCAGTCGAGCGCCACCGCGAGCGCGATCGCGACGGAGGCGAGCGCGAGGACGATTGCGATGACCAGACCGTTCCCGGCCGCGACCCTGGCGCCGCTGTGCTCGATGCTGCTGAGCCAAGCCGCCCCGCTCGGCGCTTCGGCGATCGCGTCATGGCTCGCACTCGCGCCACGGTTGACCGGCACCAGCCACAACCCCGCCGCCAGCAGCCATAGTGCCGCCCAAGCGATTCGAGCTCCCTTGACTCCAAGCATGCCACCCGCACCCCCACCCCCACTCGTGCGTGAGCGACTATTGGGCCAGAGGATCAAACCGATGATCGCGTACAGCAGGGCCGCGCCCGGGGCGCCGGTGAGCGGCGAGGCATTGCCCGTCGCCAGTCCCCCGAAGCCCTCTCCGAACCACCAGATGCCACCCACCCAGGCGAATGACGCAAGCAGCGCCGCCCTGACCGTCGGGCGATAGATGAGGCCGACCCCGATGAGCACCTGAAGCGTTGCGGCGAACACGTTGAAGACGGCCACTCGGGGCTCGATCAGATGGCTCACCCACGTGATCGGCTGAGCGATGACTCCGGGCTGCCCGACGACGTTGGGCTCGATGACCTGGGTGACGAACGTCTTGTGGAACATGAACGACTGGTACTGCAGCGCCCCGTCGAGCAGCCAAAGCACCCCCAGTGCGATCTGTAGCGCACGGAGGGTGCCCGCTTGCGATTCTGAGGGGGTCGTGGTCGGCGTCACCTACACAGACGCCGCCACGCTCAGGATCTTCCGTTGAAATGCCTCAGTTCAAGAGACGCAAGCTGTTATCGCCATCGTCTACGTAGTAGATGCCGCCGTCATGGACGACCAGCCCGAACAGCGATCCTTCGCCGGTTTCCTTGTCGGCCGTGCGGACTTCCACCTGCTTGCCTGCGGGGGTGGTCTCGACCATGTTTCCATCACCGGCGTTGGTCGTCAGGATGTCGCCGTTGGGAGCCATCACAAGCCCAAGCGGCTGCTTGAGGTGCTCTCCTTCGGAGACGGTCGTCCCTCCGCCCTTGGCCGGAGTCGTACGAGTCATCGCCTGAGGTATCGCGGTGATCCGGTTCTGGAGCGTATCGGCGAGATACAGCGTCCCGTTGCTCGCAAGTGCGACCCCGGTGGGCCCGATCACAAGCGCGGCTGCATCATCACGCCAGGGGATGCCGCTGGCGATCACCTGTTGGCTTATGACCTTCGGCGGCTGCCCTTCACCCGATTGCAAGCGAATCCGGAGCACGGTCGAGTTGTTGATCGTGTGCACACCCTTCGCGGCCCCACCGTTGAGCGCGTTGCTGACGAACAGCGTGGTTTCGTTGCCTTTGGTGACAGCCGTCATGTCCCACGGCCCTTGAATCTGAGGGCCGGCGATGGTGCTCACGGGACGCCCATTGCTGTCCAGCACGATCAGACAGCCGAGCTTTGCCGTGGCCGACTTGCCGTTAGTGGTGGGCAGGCTTCCGACCACCACGTACCCGCCCGGCAGCACGTTGAGCGCCGTGGTAAGACCCACCCCACCCGGGCAGCTTCCCGGCAGGGTTTTGGGGTCGATCTGCGCGAACAGCGAGCTCTTGCCCGCGGTGGTGACCTGGTCGATCGTCGTCCCCGTGCCCTGGTTGTTGGCCTTGTCGTTGAAGTTGCTGATCAGCAGATTCCCAGCGACGAGCTTGCCCACACTGCTCGGGATCAGGACGATGCCGTACGGATTGATATCGCCGTTGGTGGGGACTGTGGAGGTCAATTTCCTGACCGTCGTCAGCGAAGCGAGAAACGGCCCGGTGCTCGATGCGGTGGTCGAAGAGATCGCACTCGTGCTTGCGGTCGAGGCCGACGTGGGGCTGGTGCTTTTGCTGGAGCTTCCACAGCCAGCGAAAGCGAGCGCTACAGCGGCGAAAGCGAAAATCGAGTGTTTGGACACTGGTGTATCTCCTGTCATCGAGTCGAAGGTGACTGGTTGGCGTGGTTGGTTGGCGTTGTCTTCGAGCAGGCGCTGCGCCCGACCGCCGAGCGAGTCCTGCGATCCTCCGCAGGCTTCACGGCAGCGACCAGCACGACGGCCCGCGACGGTGCACTGCCACCAATGACTCCGCTACCGCGCGATTGCTTCCCGCTGCTCTTCACTTCCTGTGTTTGGCTCGCCGATCCATCGGCCGGCCGCGTGCTCGGCTTGCCGAGCAATCACTCACCAGCGCTCGACCCGCGCAGGGTTACGGCTCGGTGTGAACCACCACGTCAGCGATATCCGAGAGTCGCTGGCGCAATTCCTCCTCGAGCTCACCCGCGAGCTGGTGGGCATCGCTCAGGGACTCCCCGCAGCGCCCCCCGAGTGTGAGGAACAGCACGCGCCCCCCATCGGTTGCCAGCAGCCTCACCCGCTGTGGGTCGGCGCCCGTTCGCTCGCGCACAAGCCGCTCGATCTCGCGCGTTGCGAGCTGATCGGCGTGCGCGTCGACTGGACGGGCGGGTAGCGCGCGCTCGAGCGGCTCGAGATGGGTTTGCACATCAGCCACCTCCGGCCACGCGGCTATGGTCCGCTCGACACGCTCGGCCACCTCGTGGGCGGAC
Source organism: uncultured Solirubrobacterales bacterium (assembly GCA_963849215.1). Classification (GTDB taxonomy): domain Bacteria; phylum Actinomycetota; class Thermoleophilia; order Solirubrobacterales; family Solirubrobacteraceae; genus Palsa-744. The sequence continues at coordinate 1,569,959 of CAWKGR010000003.1, read as the reverse complement.
TGCAGGTCCAAATCGGCCGGGAACTTCAGGTGCAGAGAGACGCACACGGACTCCTGCAGCTCAAAGATGGCGATGTCGTGCGCTTCGCAGACAAGCGACTCCGACAGGGCCGCATTCAGTACGCGCTCTCGTAGATCGAGCCCACGCCGACGCGGCTCGACGTGTACGACCACGTCACTGCCGGGCAACGCTCTCTCCATGGCCGCCTCGACGGCGTCGGCGGCCTGGTGACCCTCCACAACCGCTCTACCTGGGGGGACACCAACGACGACGTCGGCGAAATAGCGACCCGCGGACTCCCGCAGACGCAGCCGAAGCAACTCGATCTCCGGCCCAAGCGCGGCGATCGAGCGCTCTGCCGCTGCGCGCGCCTCCAGCGATGCGTGATCCATCAACGCGTTCACGTTGCTCGTGATCAACCGCGCCGCGCCCGCGAAGATCAAACCCGCCACCACGAGCGCGGCGATCGCGTCGCCCTGCTGAAACCCGGCGCGCACCAGGATTAGCCCAATCAGCACCGCCACCGAGCCCACCATGTCGATCGCGAAGTGCACGGCGTTGGAGTGCAGCGCTGCGCTCGCGAGTCGTCGCGCGGCCCGCAATGAGACGACGGTGCGACTCAAGTCGACGAGCAGCGCCACCGCGATCACCGCGAACACGTACCAGCTGGTCTGGAGCGCCGCCGTGTTGCCGATCAGTCGTCGAACCGCCTCGACACTGACGAACAGGCCGCCTACGAGGAGTATCCCCGCCTCGCCCAGCGCTCCCAGATTCTCAGCGCGACGGTGCCCGTAGGGATGATCGCGATCGGCCGGGCGCCGACCGATCCGCACCGCGAAGAACGTCAGCGCCGCCGCGAGCACATCGCCGCTCGACTCCACACCAGCCGAGATCAGGCCGAGGCTGCCAGTCACCAGCCCCGTAACGAGCTTCAGCGCGACCAGCAGCGTCGCCGCGAGCAGCGACACGATCATCGAACGCGACTGACGGTCGCGGCTGGCGACTATGTCGCTCCCACTCCCAGAGGCTACGGCCACCGGGAAAGCCTAGTGGGAGGCCTGCGGCCCGAAGACCGCCGGCCGAGCCTCACCGGTGCAGCGTGACCGTCAGCGTGCGTGTGAGTCCCACCCCGTGCGGCGGCGTGAGGATGATCTTGACCGTCAAGGAGAGGTGTCCTCTATGCACCAGCGAATGCTGCGCTCTACTGATTGGCTCGATCTTGAACGAGAAGCGACCGGTGGGTAGTTTCGTCTTCACCAGGCGTCCCACCACAAGCGCTCCTGAGGAATGGCCGGCGACCGCGATCGAAGAGCTTGGAGCCAGCAGATCGACCTCCAGGCGTGAGCCCGCCAGGGTGACCTGCACCGAGCCGTGCACACTCGAGCTCTGGCTTGCCGGGAGGTGCAGAGATCCACCCTGCAGCGAGTCGTGTGGTATGCCCGTGAGGTCGGGCGAGGAGCCACCGCCGGTGCGTGACTGGCCGGTCCCGGTTTCTGCGGGTGAGGTGGTCGTGGGCTGTGTCGTGGAAGGGGTGGTCGGGGTCGTCGTTGGGGTCGTTGGGGTCGTCGTAGTCGGAGTCGTGGTAGTCGGCGTGGTCGTGGTGCCCGTGCCGGTGGTCGTCGTGCCCGTGCCGGTGGTCGTCGTGCCCGTGCCGGTGGTCGTCGTGCCCGTGCCGGTGGTTGTCGTGCCCGTCCCTGTCCCCGTGGTGCCAGTGGACGCCGCTTCAACGACCACCTCGTATTTCCTGTAGTTGAAGCTCGCGTCCTTGAATAGCGTGGGGCTTTCGAATTCGTAGGTCCCCAACTGTTCGAATTTACACTCGCCTTCCCATTGGGCCGAAGGACTCGTGGGGACCCCACTGCACACAGGAGCAGAGCCCATCCAAATGACGTCAGCGTCGAAATTGGTTTTATCATCGAACTTGAGTTCGCCGCCGACGGCGATCGGGACTGTGCTCGGCGGCTGCTGGCTCGTGTTGTAGCCGGGCGGCGCCCAGCACGCCCAGGTAGCGATGTAGCAGTTTTCGTTGATTTCGAGAGAGGCTATGGACGGCGGCGAGGACGAGCTGGCCATCGCCGGGATAACCGCCAGTGCAGCCCCGAGCAGGGCCACCAACGGCATGTAACGCTTGCGCAATCTCATTGCTCCTCCTCCACCGATTGGTCTTTTCTCGAGATACTTCCTGCGACTTGGGTTGGAATCCTCAGTGGACGATGATCTTCCCGACCATCCCTATTGCGACGTGAATCGTGCAGCGGTAGTTAAACGTCCCGGCGTTGGTGAAGCGAACCGTGAACGAGCCGTGTGACTGAGTGGGCGAGCGAAAGCCCGGGCCGGTCACGTTGTGGGCGGTGTTTCCGTCATGCCACACCCATGTGACGCTTTCGCCACGTTTGATCGTCAGCGTGCCGGGGTGGAAACGAAGGTTCTGAAGCACCACGGTATGAGATCCAGCGGCGCTGGCGGAACTGCCGGAACCGGCCTGGTGCAGCACCACCGATACGGTTCGGGTGGAGGCCGCGCCACTTGGGGAGATCAAGGAGAGCCGCACGGTGACAGCCAGGTGCCGCCGCTCGCGCAGCGCGTGTCTGGCCCGGGCATCGAGCGACACCGAGAAAGACGCCCTCCCCACCGGCAGCGAAGATCGCACCAGTCGCCCGACCCGCGCCCGCGGCCGGCGGGCTCCGGCCAGTTGTGCCGCTTCGGATCGCTGTGCCGCGCCGGCCAGCTGCGCCGCGCCGGCCAACGCTTCGACCGTGAGCTTCGATCCACTCTGAGCGACCTGTACGGAGCCTCGTACGCTCCCGCCGCGCTGACTGGAGGACAGCTGAACCGCGCTGCCGCTCAGCGAGTCAACTGGCCCGGCGGATTGCTGCCCGCCACCCGATCCTCCTCCGGGGGGCGCCATGCCGGTGGTCGTCGTGCCCGTCCCTGTCCCGGTGGTCGTGGTGCCGCTGGACGCCGCTTCAACGACCACTTCGTATTTCGTGTAGTTGGCGACTCCGGAGACATCGAACATGGTCGAGCTTTCGAACATGTACGTCCCGGGCTGTTCGAACTTGCACGTGCCTTCCCAGTCCGTTTTCGCCGTGGCTGGGACCCCGGGACACGCGGGCGCGGTGCCACCGCCGATCCAGTTGACACTGGCTTCGGTGCTCGCATCGTCTACGAATTCGACTTCACCGCCGTCGGCGATCGTGACCCGGCTGGCGGGCTGCGGGTTCGCGGACGTTTCAGCTGTCCAGCACGGCCAGTTGGCCTCAACGCAGTTCTCGTTGACCTGGAGCTTGATCTTGGAGGGCGGCGGCGACGAGCTGGCCATCGCCGGGATGACGGCCAACGAGGCCCCGAACAGGGCCACCAACGGCATGTGGCGCTTACGCAATCTCATCGCTCCTCCAAACGGGGTTCAAAGTTCGGTGCGCACTGCAGCACCCGGGGCGCTCCACGGCGGCCCACCGATCAAACGGTGGCTCGTCGATCCAACGATGACCCGCCGATTCAACGACGGGCACCGACAACGACATCTGCACTCACCACCTCAAGGACTCCGGCCGCGGCGATTCATTCCTTGGCGGGAGCCGGATACCTGTTGGCGGTCCTCCCGTACCTCGAGTCCGATCGCCGGAGCATCAGCTCCGCCTACTTGGCTCAGCTCGCGCCCGCCGCTACATGCGCGGGCATACGCGCGCAAACCCGCCAGCCGCCCTCATCGGTGGGGCCGGCTTCGAGCTGTCCCCCGAGGGCGTCGAGCTGCTCGCGCAAGCCGCGCAGCCCATTGCCAGTGCCGTGACCGGTGAGCACCGCTGTGCGGGGCGCGGGGTCGTTGGCGACCTCGACCAGCATCGTGTCGCGCTCGCCGCACAGCAGCACTCGCACGGGCGCGCCGCCGGCGTAGCGCAGCGCGTTGGTCAGACCCTCGCGAACCACGCGGGTGGCTGCCTGCACGACCTGCGCCGGGAATCCCTCGCGGGTGCCCTCGAGTCGAAGCGTGACAGCCAGGCCGCTTCCAGCGGCTCGCGCGACAAGCTCCTCGACCAGCTCGAGATCGGGTGCCTCCCCGAGCGCGTTCTCGTCGGCCAGCAACGCGACGAGCCGGCCCATGTCCGCCTCGGCTTGGCGCGCGGCGCCGGCGATCGAATCGAACGCCTCGGCCGTCAGCTCGGGGCTGGCCGCGGCAAGTCGCTGACCGGCGCTCGCCTGGACGACCATCACGCTGATCGCGTGCCCGACGATGTCGTGCAGCTCGGCCGCGATCCTCGCACGCTCGTAGCGCACCGAGAGTTCGGCGTACGCGTCCTGCTCCTCGGCCAGCTCGCGCACACGCTCGGCGAGCCGCTCAGCGACGAGCTGGCGCTCACGTATCGCCTGGCCGACTATCCAGCCGACCGTGCTCACCAGCGCGTACGGGACCCAGCTTTCGCCGCTCACCGCCGCGCAGAGGAGCGCCGAAGCCACGAGCGCGAGGCCGCCGAGAATCGCTGAGGTACGCCCGGCCCAGCGCCCGGCGGCGAAGGCGCTGAACAGGATCAGCGGGAACGGCAGCAGCTCGCCTCCACCCTGCGGCGCGACGAGCGCGATCGCGCCGGCGGCGAGCATCCACGCGATCGTCGGACGGGTGCGGCACAGTCCAAGCGATCCCACGCACACGGCGTCCGCGAGCATCTCGACCGGGCCCGCGCCAAGCACGACGCTGAGGATCGCGGCGAGGCCGGCGCCGATCAGCCCGACCGCCGTGTCGAGGCGAGCACCGGACATCTCAGGCCACCGCGAGCGGAAGCTCGGCCACCGCGTGGGCTCGTCCGTCGTCGACCGTGGCTTGCAGCGTGCCGCGGTGCAGCTGTGCGCGCTCGCGTGCACGCTCGATCGCGGCGCCGATGTCACGGCGTCGCGTTGCGGGGCCGGCTACGGCGACCTCGAGCGCGCTATCGCCGAAGCGCACTCGAACGTCCACGCCGGGAGCGTCGTCGAGCGCGCCCAGCAGGTGTTCGACGATCCGGTAGGCGGACAGCTCGATGCCCGCCGGCAGGGCGCGCGGGCTGCCCTCCACCACCAGCTGCGCGTCGGTGCCCTTGGCCCGGATGATCATCGCGTCAAGCGCCGTCAGCGTCGGCTGCGGAGCCAGTGGACCGCCGGACTCCTCGCCGCTTCGAAGCACCCCGACGAGCGCGCGCATCTCCTGCAAGGTCTCACGGCTCTGCTCCTCGATACTCGCCAGGGTCGCCGCCGCGACCGCCGGATCGGCTGTCGCGGCGCCGGTGTCCGCGAGCTGCGCCAGCTCACCCAGACGTCGCTGCAGCAGCTCGTCCAGCTCGCCCGAGAGCCGCCCCCTGTCGGTCGTGACCTCCAGGCGCGCGCGCTCGTCGCGAAGCACGCGCAGCTGCTCGGTGCGCCCCTGCAGCTCGGTGACGATGCGACCGCGTGAGCGCACCAGCCTGGGGGCGCCCCACACCAGGACGGTCAGCACGACGAACGGCGGGGTTTCACCGATCGGGATGCGGCTGTCGGAGCTGGCCATCACCGCGATACAGCCGATCCCGAGCATGAGACCGGCGAGCGCGGGGCCTCGTTGGAGGCGTGCGCCCGCCGCGAAGACCAGTATCCAGGTCAGCGGAAACACGATCCCGCAGCGGGCTATTTCACCGAACAGCACAACGTGCGCGGACAGGGCAATCAGGACCGCGCTCAGCGCCAACAGGGGCGCGGAGCGGCGCCACACGAGCGGCACGGTCACCGCGAGGAACACTGGTATCGCGAGATAGCTGACGTTGGCCTTCGGTTCGACAGTGTCGCTGTAAATGAGCAACAGTCCGAGCAGGCTGACGATGGCCGCGATCGCGATATCGCGCCTGCCAACCGGCTCTCCGGTTTGGATCATGGAACGCATCATGGCTGCTTTCCTCTCTTTCGTACAGCTTTCAGGATCGCCACGATCATCGAGCGCGTCCCTGTTCCTGTCGTCATTCAGCCGGGTGATTGCGCCTCACGCGAATCATCCTCGGTGGTGAGCCGCGATCGGCGATGATCAACCTGCTGATGGCAACCTCATTCGTCACGATCCTGTTCACCGACCTGGTCGGCTCGACGGCCCTGTTCGACCGTTACGGCGACGAGGCGGCCGACGCGTTGCGCCGCCAGCACTTCGCAAGTCTGCGCGCGGCGATCGAGCAGCACGGCGGTCGCGAGATCAAGTCGGCGGGCGACGGGCTGATGGTCGCGTTCACGAGCGCCGCCGACGCGGTGCGGTGCGCGATCGACATGCAGCGCGCGACGACCGGCGCCGCGGATGGGCTGCCGGCGCGGATCGGGCTCGACGCCGGCGAGCCGCTGTCGGAGGGCGAGGATCTCTACGGCACGCCGGTGATCGTCGCGAGCCGCCTGTGCGACACCGCCGGCGCCGGGGAGGTGCTCGTCAGCGAGGTCGTTCGCCGGGTCGCCGGATCGCGGGTCACCACACCAATGCGCTCATCCGGGGCGATGCGCTTCAAGGGGCTCTCCGAGCCTGTGTCGGTCGCAGTGGTGCAGTGGCGCGAGGAGGAGAACCAGCCGGACGCGCACGAGCAGCCCGAGGCGCCGGCGCGACCGATCACGGTGGTGATAGCCGACGATCAGCGCCTGCTACGCACCGGCTTTCGGGTGATCCTCGAAGCCGAGCCCGACATCGAAGTCGTCGGGGAGGCCGACGACGGGCGCGCCGCCGTGGACATCGTCACGCGCCGCCGACCGGACGTGGCGTTGATGGACATCCGTATGCCCGAGCTCGACGGCCTCGCCGCCGCGCGCAAGATCCTCGCCGACCCCAACCTTCCCACCGCCGTAGTGATGCTCACCACGTTCGACGTCAGCGAATATATCTACGAGGCGCTGCGGATCGGCGCAAGCGGCTTTCTGCTCAAGGACACCCCAGCCGACCGGTTGCTCGACGCGGTGCGCGTCGCCGCCGCCGGGGAGGCGCTGATCGCACCCTCGATCACGCGAAGGCTGATCGCGCAGTTCGCCCGCGCCGCACGACCCTCCGGCAGCGGCACGCCACCCGCGCTCGCGGGGCTGTCCACCCGCGAGCTCGACGTCCTGCGCCTGATCGCCCGCGGCTGCTCAAACGCCGAGATCGCCGAGGACCTCGTGCTCAGCGAGAACACGATCAAGACCCACGTGGGAAGCATCTTCTCCAAGCTCGGCCTGCGCGACCGCGTGCAAGCGGTGGTGCTCGCCTATGAGACCGGTCTCGTCGAGCGTGACCTGGCGGCTGAGCGCGTTGATCTCACGCAGGACAGCCCAACCTGAGGCTGGCCGAGCGCAAGACAGGCCGACTTGAGGCTGACCGGGCTAGCGAGCAACCAACTGCACGATCGGGATCACACGTCCGGACTGCGCGGCCCAATCGCGATAGACCGCGAACTGGGGGAAGACGCGATCGGCGAGATGCCACAGTCGTTCGCGCTCGGTCTCGTCCTCCACGACCTCGGCTCGGAGCGGCAGACCGCCGAAAACGACGTCGGGGTGCTTGCGGAGATTGTGATACCAGGCTGGATTCTTCGGCCAGCCCCGCTTTGAGGCGACGATCGTCACCGTGTCGCCGTCGTGGAAGTAGAGCGTGGCATTGCGGCGCCACTCACCTGTCCGTGCGCCGCGCGTCTCGAGCAGTGCTGAGGCAACCACACCCGTTGAGCCGAGACGACCTTTGCTGAGCTCCAGCAGATACGGATCGAGTTTCCAAGCGACCTTTTCAGAGAGCCACATGCCCAGCTCCGTCGTGGAGAATCCACACACGGCCAGATACAGCCGACCTCGGCGCTTGTGCGGGTCCACGTAGCGCAGAGCCATCAGCGAAGCGCGCCCACCGGCTCAACTATCAGAGCATCGGCATCACGGATGACGCGAGTCGCCGCCACGCCCGCCAGCCGGCGGCTGCGCACGACGGTGCCCTTGCGCGGGGAGAACGTGACATTGCGGCGGGTGACCCGCTCCGCGCGCCGACTCACCGGCTCCAGCACGCTGCGGCGCAGGACCGTCTCGAGCACCACTCGCATCTCCATTTCGGCAAAGCTTGCCCCCAAGCAGCGCCTGATGCCACCGCCGAACGGGATCCACCCGTAGCCGCTGGGCGCCGCGTCCAGGAAGCGCTCAGGGCGAAACGCGTACGGCTGGGGGTAGAGATCGGATCGGGTGTGCGTGAGCCAGATCGCGGGTGTCACGTCGGTGCCGGCCGGCAAGCTCATCCCATCGGCTTGCAGCTCATTGGCAAGGCGTCGTCCGGCGAGCGGCACGACCGGGCGCAGCCGCAGCGACTCGCAGACCACCGCACGCAGATAGGCGTCCTCACCCGCATCCACCTCCGCGGTCAGATGCGTTAGCGCGGCGGGGTGGCGCAGCAGCAGATCGAATGTCCAAGCGAGTCCTGTAGCGGTCGTCTCATGACCGGCGAGCAGCAGCGTGACGAGCTGGTCGCGCAGGTCGCGATCGCTCATCTCCCCGCCGTCTTGGAAGCGGGCGGCGATCAGCAGCGAGAGGATGTCCTCGCGCTCTCCGAGCGCCGGATCGGAGCGGCGGTGGGCGATCTCGGCGAACAGCAGCTCATCGACGCTCGCGACGATCTCCCGCAGCCGGGCCATCGGGTCGCCGCGACCGAGGCGGCCGGCGAGCATCATGCGAAACTGCAGCGCCGCTGAGGACGTCTCGCCCAGCAGCATCGGCAGGCGCTCGCGCAACCGCTGAGCGCGCGCCTGGTCGCTCACCCCGAACACAGCCTCGAGGATCACCTCCAGCGTGATCGCCTGCATGTGAGGGTGAAGCGCGAAGGGCTCCCCTTCAGGCCAGGTATCGATCGCTTGTTCGGTGGCCTCGCGCATGATCGACTCATATGAGCGCATCCGCTCGCCGTGAAACGGCGGCAGCATCAATTTGCGACGCGCGAGGTGCTCGGAGCCCTCCAACAGCAGCACCGAGTTGGGACCCATCACCGGCAGCAGTGAGATCGTGCGGCCTGGAGGCAGCCCGTGTTCGTGCGCGGTGTAGAGCGCCCTGATCGACTCGGGGCTCGACAGCATCACCATCGGGCGCTCGAAGCCGGGGAAGCTCACGCTGAATTGATCGCCGAAGCGGCGCCGGGAGGACTCCATGAACGCGATCGGGCGCACCAGCCAACGCATCATCTGCACCGTTGGGGACTCGGTTGGGCCGGAAGGCAGAGCACTCACTTCAGACAGGGTCGCACACCGCGATCCATGGCGGCACGCACACCCCCGGGATGCAGGATGTCTGGGTCGTGACCCGGGATAACCGTGAAGCCGGCTTCACGCATCTCACGCAAGCGGTCCGCTGAGCGCCCCTGCTGCTCCCGGTCGTCGGCGAATATCGGGAAGCGGTGGTCGTCCAAGCCTGAGGCGAAGTGGGTGACGTCGATACCGAGCACCAGATTGCCGATGCGCACCGACTGGTGCCCGGGGGTGTGCCCCGGGGTGAGAAGAAGCTCGACGCTGCCGTCGCCGAGCAGATCGCAGTCTCCATCAACCAGGATCACCTCCCGGCTGTCCTCGGCGTAGTCGCGCGGGAGGAAGAAGTTTCGCTTCACCGCCGCCTCCCCCTGGCCGGCCCGCCATTCGCTGCGCTGGATCACGACCGGTACGGTGGATGGGATCAGCTGCAGCCCGCCCACGTGATCCCAGTGAAGGTGTGTCAGCACCACCTTTGTGAGCGTGCTCACGTCGATCTGCTCGGCAACGCTCTGCTCCTGCTCGAGCGTCGACACCGCGAAGACATCCGGCCGCTCGTAGTAAGCGGCCGGGTCGGCAATCGCCGCGGGATTAAGTCCCGTGTCGATCAGGATCCGCTCGGTCGCCGTCTCGATCACATAGGCCGGCACCGGGTAACGAATCGTTCGATCCAGGTCGTCCCCCGCACGGAAAACCCCGGCGGGAGCTGTGAACCATCCGACGATCAGCCTCTCCACCTTCACCTATCTCTCCCCACGTTCACCAGCGCCGCCCCATACCGCCCCCACCGGTGCTGCCTCCCCCATCTGGCGCTACGCTCATTGATCCAATGTAATGGTCTCCGGCACCGTGGCGGCGCTGCGCGGGTCGATCAGGACCTTGGCGTGGATGTCGGGACTGCCGAGCGCGGCGAACGCGGCATCGACGCCGTCGAGCCCCACCGTTCCGGTGATGAGCGCTGCCGGATCGACCTCGCCCCACTCGCCGCAAACGAGAGGCCTACGCGCGAACCCCACGCCAGGTTTGAACTTGAGCGGTTACGGCCTGGCTTCTAGGATCATGTTGAACGGCGTTTCCGCCGCGCGGCGGATGCGGCTGAACCCGCCCTTTGTCAGCACCTCACGCAGACGCGCTTCACCTGCCTGCGCGCCCAGCGCAAGCCCGACCTCCTGCGACAGCGAGGCAGGCGTACAGATCACAGTCGACGCACCGTAGAAGATCCGACCCACCGGGTTGAAATTCTCCTCGACACGGTCGTTGGCAAACGGCTCGACAATCATCCACGTCCCATCAGAGCGCAGCGTCTCGTGTACGTGCGCCGAGGCCCCAACCGGATCGCCCATGTCGTGCAGGCAGTCAAAGACGCACACCAGGTCGTAGTCGTTGCCCGGATACTCCTTCGCCGAGGCCGCCTCGAACACGACCCGATCCGATACGCCGGCATCGCCGGCGGCATGGCGTGCACGGTCGATCGAGGGCATGTGGTAGTCGAAGCCCGAGAACCGTGAATTGGGGAACGCTTCGGCCATGATGATCGTCGAGGCGCCATGGCCACAACCGATGTCGGCAACCTTCGCACCGCGTTCCAACTTGTCCTTCACACCCTCGAGCGCAGGTATCCACTCTGTTACGAGATGCGCACGGTAGCCTGGACGGAAGAAGCGCTCGGTTCCCCGGAACAGCCGTGGGTCGTGCTCGTGCCAGCCCATCCCCGAACCGTTGCGGAAGGCCTCCAGGATCTCCTCTTCATCCGAGTAGAGCGACGCGATCAGGTCATACACGCCGAGAATGTAGAACGGACTGTCTTCGTCGGCCAGCACCAACGCCTGCTCGTCGGGCAGCGTGTATCTGTCGCTGCCCGCGTCGTAGGTGACGTAGCCACCGGCGGCCTGGTTGCGCAACCACTCGCGCACGTTGCGCTCAGCCGCGCCAGCTCGCTCGGCAACCTCCTGTGAGCTCAACGGTCCCGCACCGGCCATCGCCTTGTACAAGCCAAGCTTCTCGCCGATCAAGAACAACGGCGCACTGATGTTCGCGCCCATGTCCACCACCGCTTGTCCCATGAACGCTTCGAGCTTCGTCTCATCGATATTTAGTGCAGCTCATCGCCATTCCGCCTGCCTCCTGTGTCAGCTCAGACGCTCCCGTCCAGCTCGCCTCAGATCATCCGTGGCGCCCGATGTTCGGTACCACATCAATAATTAGGCGGCACAGGCTTGGAGTCCATCCCCTTGCCTGTGCCGCAGGACCGAGTCCGTACATATCGCGGTACCCACACACGTAAGTGGGGAGAGAGGGTCACCGCTTAGCTCTCCGGCTGGCACTTGAGACTCCCTGCCGCCGACCGGTCGAACCCTGTCTGTCACGCTTGACATATTCGATCTCGGCGGGCGCTGCCACCATGAGGTGGAGACCCCATCTTCAGGGTCCCCACCCACAGGCGCGCTAGCGTGAAAAGCAGGTGCAGACCGCAAGTGGACAAGCGAGTCCAGTTCAGACCGTGGGCGGTAGTGGTGAGCGTTCGGCTACACCCAGCTCGCGGATAGCCGTTTCGAATTCGCTTACCACCATGAGCCCAGGCAGTCAGCCGGTGCTACGCAGCTATGTTCCGCTCTTCTGGCGTGTGCTTGCACTGAACGCCGCCGTCGTCACGACGATGGCGGTTGCGATTGCGATCGTGCTACCAGCCCCGTTTGCGCACATCGCCAGCGACGATGCCTCGATACTCGCCGTCACGCTGGCCGTCACACTGATCGCCAACGCCTTGCTGCTGCGCCAAGCGCTCGCGCCACTGACCCATCTCCCGGCGCTCCTTCGACGCGTCGATCCGTTGCAATCCGGTGAGCGACTGCAGATCCCGAGCGCTCCATCGGAGGCAGCCGAGCTAGCGCAGGCCTACAACGAGATGCTCAGCCAGCTGGAGAGCGAGCGCCTGGAGAGCACACGGCGGGCGCTCTCCGCCCAAGAGAGCGAGCGGCTGCGGGTCGCCCAGGAGCTCCACGACGAAGTAGGCCAGACCCTGACGGGGGTACTGCTGGGCTTGGCGCGCGTCTCGCGCGATGCGCCGCCCGAGCTTGCCCCCCCACTCGAGCAGTTGCGCGAGATCACCCGCGCCAGCATCGAGGACGTTCGCCGCATCGCTCAGCGCCTGCGCCCGGAGCCGCTCGAGGACCTGGGTCTCGCCGGGGCACTGCTTGCACTATCGCGGCGGCTGCGCGAGCACTCCGACCTGTGCATCAACTGTCGCATCCCCTCTGACATGACGCCGCAGTCACCAGAGCGCGAGCTCGTGGTCTACCGCGTCGCCCAGGAGGCAATGACAAACGCCATCCGCCACGCCCGTGCCGCCAGTATCGAGATAACCCTGCGGGTAAGCGGCGACCACCTTACGCTGAGCGTTCGCGACGACGGGCGCGGCATCCGTAACCGACGCTCTGAGGACAGTGGCATACATAAGCGACATGAGGGCGGTGGGATACGCGGGATGCGCGAGCGCGCCAGTCTCGTCGGCGGCACCCTGAGCATCACGAGCGCACCACGCGCCGGCACCGAGATACGCCTGGAGATCCCGTTGGACGGCGAGATCAAATGGTTGGGCTGAAGACCAATATCCTGCTTGCCGACGATCACGCTGTCGTGCGCCAGGGACTGCGACTGGTGCTGGAGAGCGAGCCGGACCTGGTCGTTTGCGCCGAGGCCAGCGACGGTTTCGAGGCCGTTCGGATGGCGCTCGCCCACGATGAGCTCGACCTAGCAATCCTCGACATCTCGATGCCGCGCATGACCGGACTGCACGCGGCCCGCGAGATCCACCAGCAGCGGCCCGCCCTGAAGATCCTGATGCTCTCGATGCACGATAGCGAGCAGTTTCTCTATGAGGCTCTGCAGACCGGCGCCAGCGGCTACGTGGTCAAGTCGCTTGCGGACCGAGACGTCGTGCGCGCCTGTCGCGCCGCGGTTCGCGGCGAACCCTTTCTCTACCCCGGTGCCATGACCGAGGTCATTCGCCACTACCTGGCTAAACCCACTGAGGACCACCCCGATCCGCTCACCCCGCGGGAGCTGCAAGTGATCAAGCTGATCGCCGAGGGACACAACAACCGGCAGATCGCAGAGACCCTCGTGATCAGCGAGAAGACCGTCGAGCGTCATCGCGCGAACATGCTCGAGAAGCTCGGCATGCGCGACCGCGTCGAACTGACGCGTTATGCGATCCGCCGCGGGCTTGTGGAGCCCTAGCCAACCCTCGAGGAGCGCTCACACCGGCGGTGGTTGGATCAGATACCGAACCAGCGGGTACGACGGCTGGAGCCGAAATGCTCCTTCTCGGCGACCTTTGCCGCCGACGGCGGGTTGAAGGCTCCGGTTCGCGTGGGGCCCGACAGAAAGTCGATGTCCACGCTCCCCACTCGCCCCGCGCCAAACTCGATGAAGCACGTGCCGCGCCCGAGATGCGGTCCCGGCGGCTCGCTGCCTCGCAATCTTGCGATGATCGTCTGCGCGACGACGCGCGCGGCGCCCTCTGCGAACACCCCGGCCTTCGGCACACCCGCCGTTGCGACGTCCCCGACCGCATACACACCCGGGAAGCGCGTCTGTAGAGTGGCGGAGTCCACGGGTATATACCCGTCCTCGGTCATGCCACTCGCGATAACCACGTCGGGAGCGCGATGCTTGGGTACCCCGAGGAACAGGTCGAACGCCAGCTCGCTGCCATCGTCGAGCATCGCCACGCTGCGCGTCGGATCGATCGCGCTCACACGGCGACCCGCGATCAGCGTGATGTCGCGCGTGGCGAACTCCTCGATCAAGGCGGCGGAGGTCTCCGGCGAGGGCGGCACGGGCGTGCCGAGGGGAATCACGAACGAGATCTCACACGCGTCGCGCACACCGCGCGCGGTCAGCTCGTCGTCGAGCAGCAACGCACACTCGCTCGGCGCCGGCGGGCACTTGAACGGCGCGCCACACACGCCGATGACCACATGCCCGCGTGAGAACGTCGGGAGCATCCCCGCCAGCCGCGCGGCACCCGCGACGGAGTAGAACTCGTTCCCACCTTCGGCGAGGCCGGGTGTGGCGTCCATGTCGTAGTCGGCGCCGAGCGCGACGACGAGCACGTCGGCTTCGTGCACACCGGCATCGGTGCTCACACGCCGGGCCTCAGGGTCGATCGCCGTGACCGTCTCGCGCAGCACGCGCACCCCGGGCTTGGCGATCTCACTGTAGGCCAGACGCACCGCGTCGGGCGTCGCGCGACCGAACATCACATCGAGCTTTGAGAACCCAAACACGAACGCGTCGCTCTTGTCAATCAACGTCACGTCGATGTCCTCGCCGAGTGCCTCCGAGAGCATCGTCGAGAGCTCCAACCCGCCAAACCCTGCACCAAGTACGACGACACGCTCGCTCATCACGTCCTCTTTCAGGTGGTGCGTGGTCAGAACCGCACCACGATCGGCCCACCCTACCGCTCCAAGAAGCTCAGCGTTCGTCGCGATGCCGCCTCGCGACCCCCCGAATCACGCGATCTCACTCACACCTCATGATCCAGGTGGATTCTCCTCGAGGCTGGGAGCGATCACCCTGGGCAGTCGATCCAGCGGTGCATCAGCCCGTCGCGAAGCTCGTGGTAGGACGGAGGGGCCGGCGGCGGGTCGTTGCAGAGCCGCGCGATCACCTCCTCAGAACCGTGCAAATGCTCCTCGACCGCGGTGGTCCAGTGAATGTCGGGATGGAGCAATCGCCGCAGGCGCGGCCAATCGCGACGCTCAATCGCATCGAGAACATCGCACACCGCTGGGACCTGCTCCGCCATCCGTGGATGTTGACAGTCAGCACGCCGCCAGCGCCGCGTAGGCGGGATAGCGTCGCGGCAGCGCTCGACTTTCGACGCTATGGGTGTGGCTAGCCCTGTGCCGACTGTAGCTCTCGCTCGAGATCCTCGGCATCCACGGCGAGCTCACGCTCGGTGCTCTTCTGCGCCCGCGCAAGGGCCTTGTCGAGCTGCTCCTGCAGACGCGACTTGCCGATCACGATCAACGCAGCCTGCCCGTCGTCGAGCAGCTCTCCCAATTCCTTGGCGTCGTGGCGAGACATGCCGCGAAAGATGTGTCCGAGCACGCCGCCACCCACACCGCCCACAACCGCCGCTCCTATGATCGAAGGCGGGAACAGAATTCCCACCACGGCGCCCACCGCCACACCAGTCCAGGCGCCATGCTGGGTCGGCTTCTCGTGCTTCATGACGTGGACCTTGCCCTCCTCGTCCTTCGACACGAGCGCTACGTCATATGTTCCAACCAGATCCGCCGCGTGCAACTCCAGCAGTGCGTCATAGTCGGCTTCGGCGCCTTGCAAATCGGAATAGGCCGCCGCGTAGACGAATACAGGGTTATCGCTCATCACTCATCTCCTTGTTGTGAAAAGATCTCCGTTGTGCGAAAACGCAATACCGCCTGGTCGCCACCGCCGGCTTGGCCCATCAGCGAGCCATCGGATTCTCAGCAGTTCCCACTGGTCTCCCACGGATAGGAGATCGCCATATGGAAGATCGTCGGCACTCAGACGCGCCGCTGGCTCAGCCCGCATTTCCAAATGGTCCCCGGAACAGGATTTCGGTAAACCCGCAAAGCAGCCCAGCGCCTGAGTTACGCTCTCCCTGCATGGGCCGGCTGTTTCCCTCGCTCCGTGGCCATCGGCGCTCATGGCTGCGCGGGGATCTGCTCGCCGGACTGACTGTCTGGGCGGTGCTGGTGCCCGAGGCGCTCGCGTATGCGTCGATCGCGGGGGTCTCCCCCGTCGTTGGTCTATATGCGGCGCCGGGGGCCCTGATCCCTCTATGCGGCGCTTGGCAGCTCCGTCAGCTCGTCGTGGGTCCGATGGCGGCCACAGCCGCCCTCTCACCGCCATCGTCATCGAACTCTTCCCCCCACCTCGGCTGGACCCTGCGTTCACACCCACATACCTCACCATTCAAGAAGCTGTCGACGCAGCCGACAATCCGTAATCTAAACGGTACGCTTAGACGACCGGCGTCATACAGCACCGGTTAATAGAGGAGGATCAAATGAGAGGTGTTGGCAGCGCATTGTTTGTCGGCATTCTGTTGATGGTTGCGGGCATTCTCAACATCATCTACGGCATCGCGGCCGTCGGAGATGCACATTTCTTCGTCAACGACACACAGTTCGTCTTCTCAACTCTCCACACGTGGGGATGGATCACAATCATTCTCGGCGTCATCCAGCTGACCGCGTCGCTCTCGCTCTTTGGCGGAGGCGCCTACGGGCGCGTGGTCGGGATAGTGGCGGCAAGCCTCGGTGCAATCGGTGCCCTGCTCGATGTCGGCGGCGCCCACCCCTGGTGGTCACTAGGCATCTTTGCGATCTGCCTGGTCTGTATTCACGGCCTGGCGGTACTCGGCGAGCCTGAGACCGCTTGAGAGACCAAGTCGTGGGAGTCCGGGGCCCACTCGGACTCCCACGAACTTCAACCGAGCACGGAGGCCGCCGAGTGGAGCAGAAGCCGGAGCCGGACCAACTGGCCTTCGTCGACACCAAGCGGCTGTAGCGACTCGACAGTCACGACTGTCGGCACGATGCGTGCTCACTTCCGCGTGTGATGCAACGGAAGCCAATGTGGCTGTGGAGGTGTCGAGTGCCTGCGGTTGGCGAGCCGCGGGACGGTAACGCAGACAGTAGCTCGGGGCGCACAAGTGTGAGCCTCCCTTGATCACGCGCAACGGGATATCCGCACCGGGATCTCTGGGCTCATGACATTGACCTGGAGAGCCGGCGCGCGGATTCGCGCGCGGTCCGCAGCAGCTGCATCCAGTTCTCTCCGCGCCCGCGCGCTGCGTTGCGTAGAAGTCGCTCGTCCACTCCCACACGTTGCCGGTAACGTCGTGCAAGCCAAAGCCGTTGGCTGGGAACAAGCCCACAGGCGAGGTTCCGCGCCAGCGCTTGGCGCCGGTGTTCTGCCAGGGAAACTCACACGGTCCCCTGTTTCACCGTTATGTTCGGCGGAATGGACTTGTCCCGTAAGAGCGACCACGGGCGTGAAAGCGATCCTGCGAGCTTGCCGCGCGCGTCCGAGGGTCCGCTCGTGTGGAGTGGTGGCGATTCAGTGCTTGGCTTTGCGGGCGCTGGAGCGCCCCGCGGTGGCGAGTCGGCTCATGGGACACCCGCTCACGGTGATCTGCACGGTTTGGTGGATTACTGCGCCGTCGTGCGCCGCAAGCTCGGTTTCCATCGGCAGTGTTGCCGCCAAGCGCTCACGCACCTGGACCGTCCTGCGCACCGTATGCCCGCCCACTCGCTTCGTCACGAGGCGCTTAACGATCAGCACTTTGCCAGGCGTGCAGGGGCTCTTGGTTGCTGTGAGCAGCGAGTGGGGACCGGCCGGGAGCGCCAGCTCGAGGCTGGCAAGCGGCACGTCGGGCGCGGCATTGAACGCGACGCTCGCTACTCCGGTTTTGCTGATCGTGGTCGAGCCGGCCAGCTCGAGTGTTACGCCGTCACCCTGAATGACGACGACGGGGGACGGGAACGCATCGTGGCCATGCGTGACCATGTATACGGGGCCGGTGAGTTCGCCGGGGAGCATAGGCGTACGCGCTCGCGCGACGCCCACGATCGACGCGGCTGGGCATGCTGAGGGGTCCCGATCAAAGATGCTCTGCTGGCATGAGTTCTGGAGGCTGGTGAGCCGTGTGGGGAGCTGGCTGGGCAGCGCGACCTTGAGCCGCGCGAGGTTCGCCTCGTTGCCCGGTTCGTCTTTGGGGAGTGTGAGTCGCACGTCGAGGCTTGCGCCATCGCTGAGACTTGTACGAGCGCTGGTCGACGCGGTGATCTTTGGCTTGAAAGCCAGGCTCGTGCAGTCGGCGAGCGCGAAGCGGTTGGATACGGCTGCGCTTGCGCCTTGCGCGCCGGCGATTGTCGCGGTGATCTGCTCTTGGTCGCAGTTGGTTGGGTTGAAGATGAAGTGCGGGCGGTCCAGGTCGATGCTCACACGCTGGATGCGCAGCGGGACACCGAGCACGATCTGTGGCAATGGGTCGGTGGTGATCGTCAGCGCCGCGGTCGTGGGGTCGATGTCGATTCTTCCGCGGATGACCAATCGGCCTAGATTCAGCGGCCCGGCCTGCGCGCTCGTGACGATGCTCAAGCCGAACGGGGAGCCCTCATAGGGTCCGGTGAGGTACACGTTGCCTGGCAGGTACAGCGGCTGTGTGCCGCTGCCGGCGGCGACTTCCGAGCCGCCTACCCGCGACGCTTCGGGGCATCCGCCAGTGCCGGCGAGTGGTTCCGGGCAGAGTGGGACGCTTGAGAGCATCGCGGATAGTCCCGGTGGAGCATGGACTTGCAGCGCGGCGAGGTTCTGTTCGCCTTCTTTGCGGGTGACGGTGAGCGTGAACGGTGTGAACGCGCCGGCTACCGCGTTGAGTGATTCCGCGAGAAAGCCTGGGTTGAGCGTCGCCGAATCCGAGCACCCGGTCACGTCGTAGTAGGAGGAAGGCGCCGCGCTGGGCGTCATGGGAGCCCCCCACGGTTCAAGGTCAGCCGTGCTCGTCGCTGGGCCGCACGTGGTGGGGTTGGCCAACAGCGCGCGATCCCCGCCGTATAGCTGGATGCTTAGGTCACTGATCGGAAGCTGGGGCATGTTCGTTAGTCGCACCGACAATTGGCCGGTCGCGGGATTTGCGGCCACGTTGGCTTCGAGCTTGACGAGCACACCCTGGCTTTCGCGTCGTTCGGTGTTTTTGCCGCCAAGTTCGATGTAGAGCCGATACAGGTTCCCGTCGATCGCGTCATGTTCGGTGCACCCTGCTTGACCGGCACCGCCGCAACCGGGCGCCGCGATGAACACGCGGCCTTCCATTGGGTGTGCCAACAGTGGTGTGAGGGCTTCGACCCGGCCTACGATCGACGCGTTGGGGCAGTGTCCGGGGGCAAGCTCAGGTTCATCGGGGCCGGTTTCTGGCGGTGGTATTTCTTCGCCTGGCCCTACTTCGTCGGGCCGGAGAGGTTCGCCGGTGCCGGTGAGCCCGGTCGGGATATTGATGCCCGTAGGGCCGGTCGCGTTGCACGCTTGCAGGCCATTCCCGACGCCGGGGTTGATCGCGACTCCCTGCGGCAAGGTTATGCTCGCGTCGCGCAACGGTGGCGTGGAGACGATCGTGCCGTTGCCGAGCTGCGGGACTTGGATGCTCAAGTTGACACCGAGCGGCTGAGAGGCGGTGAGCGTTTCTGGCCGCACGCTGATTTCGGGCGTGTACGGGAGGCGTTTGCAGTAGGCCATCGTGGGCAGCGTCGATTCGCCCTTCACGTAGCGGCCCGGTTCCTCCCAACTGTCGGCCCACACCGTGGCTGTCGGCACCTCTGAACAACTGCTCGGCATCGTTATGAACGCGGCGGGTTCTTCGCCGTCCGGCGCCCCATGTTCCGCACAGCCACCGAGGCCCTGTTCGCCAATGGATTCGCTGCCAATGCAGGACACGCCGCGCAGCGGATCATGCACCGCCGCCGCTGGCACACCCCACAGCGTGATTTCCATGCTGGTGACTTCCAGCGCAGGAAGGCCACTCGCAATGATCGCGCTGGTGTAGCCCGCGGCGGTGTGCACCACCCGGCCGGCCAATGGAAACGTCTCAAACGGTGTCTCCAGGCCAAGCTCTGCGGGCGCGCCACTGTAGGGCGTCAGGTTCACGATCGGCCCGAGTAGCCCAGCGTTGCCGCCAATAGCTCCCGCGTGAATTACGAACACCCCAACCTGTGTGTCGGTGGGGCATTGTTCGCTGAGCCCCAATGGGCATCGGGGCACGGCTTGGGGGTTGGCGAGCAATCCGGGCGGCAGGTCGATGATGATGTCCTTCGGGTCGCGTGTCGGCGCGAGCGTGTGATTCGCTCCGACTTCTTCGGTCGCGAACTGCACTCGGCTGGTCAGCGCGATCGGATGCCCGGACGCCTGGTGGAAGAACGACGGTTCGTTGACGGTCTTGTCAGTGCTGCTCGGTTCGGTCAGTTCCATCGAGAAGCCCTTGAGCCCGAACGGCTGTGCTTCCGTAGCACCGGCAGCGCCTGCCATCGCTGCCACACACAACAGCACTACACCAACTGCTCCCGCGAGGCTCACCAGTATTTTCCCTTTGCTCGTCGGTCGTGCTTGTCGCCAGCCGCCAAGCGGTCTTATGAATCGGCTGTCGACTATCTGTTGGAGCATCGCTCGATACCTACTGTGGCGGGCATGGGACGCGATAAATGGCAGTCGCCTTCTCGCCGTCCGCAAAGTTAAGCAGCGCCGCGAACGGGAAACCTCCAGCTGGACACGTCCGCGGGATTCTTATGCCCGAGGGCTGATAGGCGATCGTCTTTCCGTGGGCGCGCCGGTGATAGACCAAGCCCATCGGTCCAATTGATGAGACGAAGGTTTCAAGCGCCAGGTCGGGTCCTTCGGGCCAGGCTTGCACCAGTGCCACTTCAGTTGCCAGTTCTTGCCCGAAAGGCGCCTCGGCTTCTTCAAGGAGGCTTGGCAGGACGAGTTGCGCAAACACTGGCCGTGACGCCTCTACGTACCACAACACCTGCAACTCATCCGTCTTAGGTGGTCCCATAAACGCGTTGAGAGTCGCAGTCTCATCGACGTTCTGCGAGCCAACCGGCACGACGGCGGACGCGGTTCCGAACCCGATACGCGCGTTCGGCGAGCATCCCGAAACGCCCATAGCCAGCAGCGCTGATGCTTCGCAATTGGCTTGCCCCAGCATCGTGCCGGCTAGTCCCATGTTCGCCGGGAGGCGCAAGCCCAGGCTCGTCACGGGGGACGAGAAAGCACCCGCCGTGTTAGCTATCCGCAGAGCGAGCTTGATCGTGGTTTGATGGCCTGGGTGGTCGGGGTGAAACGTGACTTTCAGCCCGAGGCTCGGGGCCGCGCTCGCAGTGCCCGCAAGGCACGCGCTCACAGCGACCGCGACCGCGATTGCTCGAGCGGACTTCACCGCGAATCTCCCTAGCCACTCTCGGCGCTAATACCTACCAGAGCCTTCCGCTACAAACCAACACTTGTAATTGAGGTGATTGATACCGCCCCTAAATGAGGCTGTTCCCGTAATGTGCCGGTAGGTCCCGGTGCCGTGTGTGACCTGCAGGGTTCCTTTGAACGATCCGACCGAGCCGGTGACGACGTAGTTAGCGTTAGCCACGCCACTGATTGCTCCGTCTTTCGCGTGGACTGTCACTTCGGCTGTTACCGAGTGTGCGTGAAATGTCAGATACACTTCGACCGGCGCGTTATAGGTACCCGTCGCTTGACCGCGCTCACCAATCGCCGATCCGCGTTCCATCTGTGGGTCGAAATTAAGATGCCCTGTCTCGGCGATAGAGACCGTCTTAGCCGCCGTCGTCGCCGAGTGCTTCGCGGCTACTGAAGCCTGTGCGCTCAGCCCAGCGGGGCTCGCGAGCCCCGCCATGCAGACGCAGACCAGCAGTCCGGCCGCGGATAACCACGAACTAAGTCCCATAGCACTCTCCTCGTCGCGATTGCCAGAGAGGCAGGCCAAGCCAACCGGCGAATCGCCGGGGTGTTCTGCCTCGTCTTGAATGCCCATTCAAGTTGTCCTTCTCGGCGAGCTACGCAGTCCATAGACGACCGTGTCTCGCCACTCCTCAGAACAAAGCATATCGTTCGGATAGACCGTGCATTCCCGAACAGCTGGCTTTCGAGCCCACTCCGCTTCTCCCGGTGCCGCGCTGCGCCTGGCCCGACCGTCGTCTGCCCACGCGGCGCCGCGACTCAAGGCTCGCCCGCCAGGAGTGACCGATCCTGATCGACGGGAACTACGTCGACTCGAAAAAGGTTTTTTTTTGTTTTAGGAGCGCGATGCCCGCAATCACGGCGGCAATAATCGCGGTCAGCATGGGGGGAAGAACGGCGATCAGCGCAAGGAGGGCTGCAATCACGAGCAGAAGCAGACGCGGAGCGAAGTAGGATATACACGCCTCTGTCGCCGTATCCAGATGCTTGCGCACAGTCTGTCCATTCCAGCACACGCCACGAGTCTCCACAAGAAGAGGACGGCCAGTGAGGTTGCTTAGCGGGCCACGGCGATCCGCTCCATTGCCTTCTCTGCGCCGATGATCGGAGCGAGTACGAGGTAGGTTGCATGGTCAGCCAGCTCGGGAAGCTGGTGGGCGGCGCCCCGGAGAACGTAGGAGTGGGCGATCTGCCAGACCGCACCGCGCGCTCTCGTCGCGACCTCAGCAGCCGCCCGGACGACCTCCGAGCCCAGCAAGTCATAGCTAGTGCCGAGCTGAAACCACTCGTGGATGAGTACAATCGGCTACAGGACGCTTCCAAAGCGCTCGCGGGCGTCCGTGGGTCCAGTGCGCCCAGCACCAGTGCTGTCGCCACCAACGCACCAGCTCGCCGCCCCGGTCGCCCGCCCGGTTCTAAGAATCGCAAGAGCACTGGCGCGCGGCGCGCTCGTCCGCCCAAGACCGCGACGGCCACCGCTTTGGCGAGCAAGAGCACACTCGTCGACGCGCGGGTCGCCGCAAGGGCAGCGGGCAGCGCGTCGCTGAAGCGCTCACCTATATAACGGCGCAGCCGGGTATCCAGATCCCCGAGCTTGCCGGGGAAGATGGGCATAAAGCAGAACTATCTTTACCGTGTCCTCCCTGGGCTCGAGCAGAAAAAAAGATCAAGAAGGAGGGTCGCGGCTGGCACTCGGCCGGCTGACCCGGTTTGTGAATGGCCGCTGACCCCCTACCGTGTAGGTCGCTCAAGACCGGGGGTCGATAGTGGCTGAGTTGGTGATTGAGAACGTATCGAAGGGCTTTTGGAGCGGCGGCGATTGGCTACCCGTGCTCAATGACGTGTCGCTGGACCTTGAGCCTGGGGAGGTGGGCGCGGTCGTGGGGCGGCGGCTGAGCGGCAAGACCACGCTTCTGAGTATCACCGCTGGGATGAGTCGCCCGGATCAAGGCCGGGTCCTACTTGGGGATCGAGAGTTCACGGGCCTTTCCGACAAACAGATGTCGAAACTGAGGGGCAACACGATCGTGTGGCTGAGCCGGGACGGCAAGTCCAATGACACGGAGGTGTCGCGGTTCGTCGGGGCGCCGATCGCCATACATGGCCGCAAAGACGCTGAGCGTGTCGCCGCACAGGCGCTTGAGCGCGTCGGTGCCCGCGATTGCACCGGACGGAAGTTGGCTGCGTTGTCTCATTGGCAGCGCGTGTTGGTCGGGTTCGCGCAGGCGTTCGCCGGGAGCCCGAGTCTGATTGTGATTGACGACCTTCTCGACGGGCTCGGTCGCGGCCCTACGCAGGCGGCGTCGGACCTTCTGCGGTCGCTGATGAGCGAGACGGACCATCGGCCCGTCGTGCTGATGGGCGCCTCGGACTCCGATTCGGTGCTGTTCGCTGATAAGCGCTGGCGGCTGACGCGCAAAGGCACGCTGAGCGAGTGGGCCGCGCGCAGC
The DNA here is from genome assembly GCA_963849215.1 of uncultured Solirubrobacterales bacterium. Classification (GTDB taxonomy): domain Bacteria; phylum Actinomycetota; class Thermoleophilia; order Solirubrobacterales; family Solirubrobacteraceae; genus Palsa-744. Next base: position 1,546,267 of record CAWKGR010000003.1, on the reverse strand, counting down.
GAAGGAAATGTCGTCCCCTTCCCGCAAGCTGACGGCGCCTAAAAGCCTGCTCGTTCGGGCGCGATAGGTCCTGTCGTTGCGCTCGAAAGCGACGCTGAGTCAGAAACAGCACGCCGAACACGCGAGACCCCACACCGGGATTGTTCCGGTGGAACGAACATGCTGGGGCTGGTTGGGCTACATTTGGAGGACGATGAAACGGCCTAGAGAGATGACGGCGCAGATGGCGGTCCTTGGTTTCGTCGTCAGAAAACCCGACACGCAAGCGAACATCCTCTTGGAGTTCACCGAGCGGTTCGACTCGGCGGGCTTCCCGAAACCGTCCGGCCATACCAGCCTCAAACACTTGGTGGAGAAGGGGCACCTGCGTTTGGTTGGCGACACCCTCTGTGCCACCCGAGAGGGTGAGGAGGCCCACCAAGAGTGGTTGCTGGGCCCAGTGCCGACGCCGGGCATACGTGCCCCGATACTCGGCAAGCTGGAGTTCGTGACGGCCGAGCAGTTGGAGGCCGTGGTGCGGAGGTTCAAAGACGAAGAGAAGGCGTACAAGGCAAAGTGCGCCACGGTCATCAGCCGGGTGCAGGAAGAGCAGCGTCAGCGATTGCGCCGCGCAAAGCGCGCCGGGGGTCTTGGTGGCGAGGAAACGTTCGGGGAGAGGCTGGACGCGATCCAGGGCGGGCAGGAGGTCAAACTGTGGGAGGGGCACGTCGAATGGCTGGAAGATGTCCGCGAAGAACTAGAAGATTTGCTTACGGACTTGCGCAGCGGGACGGCTTAGCTTGCCTGAGCTTGTGATCGAGGGGGTGTCACAAGGCTTTCGCCGCAGCGGTAAGTGGATGCCGCTGCTCAAAGACGTGTCGCTAGAGCTTGAGCGGGGCGAGGTAGGCGCGGTCATCGGGCGGCGGTTGGGCGGCAAGACGACGCTACTGAGGATCGCGGCCGGCCTGCACCCCCCGGACGAGGGCACCGTTTGCCTCGCGGGTCAGAGGCTCACGGGCCTTTCCGATAAACAGATGTCGAAACTGAGGGGCCGCGACATTGTGTGGCTTAGCCGCACCTGCCCGGAGGACCGCGAACGGGTGTCACGTTTTGTCGGGGGGCCACTTGCACCGGACAGCCGCAAAGACGCTGAGCGTATCGCCGCGCAGGCGCTTGAGAGAGTCGGTGCGCAGGGCATCTCAAGTGAGTTGGTGGGCGCTTTGACGCCCTGGCAACGGTTGTTGACCGCGTTCGCACGCGCGTTTGCTGGGAGTCCACGACTAGTCGTGATTGATGATCTTCTCGACGTGCTTGGTCCCCGTTACACGCGTATGGCTTCGGACTTGTTGCGGTCGCTGCTAGAGGACTTGGACTCTCCGTGTGTGGTGCTGATGAGCGTCACCGACAAGGACGCGGCGCTGTTCGCTGACCGCACCTGGCGGTTGACCCGCAAAGGCACGCTGAACGAGTGGAGAGCTCAGCAGCCAGAGGGGACAGTGATCGACTTCCCACATACCGACGTTAAGGACTCACAGACCGCGGGCAGTCCGTAGTGCTCGAGATACGCGATCTGGTTAAGCACTTCCAGGTCGGCACAGGCGAGCCGATCCACGCGGTGGACGGTGTGTCGATGACGGTGCCTGCTGGGGAATCGGTGGCTCTTTATGGCCCATCGGGGTCCGGTAAGACGACCCTCGTTAACGTGATCGCTGGGCTACAGCGTCCAGATAGCGGCAGGGTGTTAGTCGCCGGGCGCGATGTCGTGGCGATGAACGCCAAAGAAGCAGCCGACTACCGTCGCAACGACATCGGGATCGTTCTCTCGCCGGAGACGCTGATGCCGGGTACGAAGGTGCTGCGTGCTGCGTCGGTCAAGTTCGTTATGGAGGGTGTTGCCGATGCTGAGCGCAAGGCGGCGCCGCTGTTGGAGGAGTTCGGTCTGGGCGATCGTCTACAGCACCGCACTGGGCAGTTGTCGATGGGCGAGCGTCAACGCCTGTTGGTTGCTATCGCGCTGTCTCTGAAACCGAAGCTCCTGCTTGCCGACGAGCCGACCGGGAGCCTTGACACCGATCGCACCCGCGAAGTGCTGAGCCTGTTGCGCGATCTCTGTCGCACACGAAACATGGCACTGCTTCTCGTCACACACGATCCCGAGGCTGCCACGTTCGCGGACAGACTGCTCGAACTGCGCGACGGGCACCTTCAGGCATACCAGCCAGATCACCCCACGACGCCCGCAATGGCCTCGCCGCCGAGTATCTGACCGCGATCTACCAATGAATCTGTACGGCGTCCGATACATATACGCAGGGTGGATAGAACAGCGAAACGTGCTCGTGCAGGAGGCGTTCGCCATAGCGGGTATCGCGGTCGGCGTGGCGCTGTTGTTTGCGGCTCAGATTTCGGGCACGAGCCTTACCCACTCTGTGGCGCAGTTCAATGAGCAGTTCGTTGGGAAGGCCCAGGTGCAAATCGAGGCGCGTGGTCCCGAAGGCTTTCCCGAACGTGTTCTTAGCAACGTACGTGCCGTATCCGGTGTGCAGGTCGCGTTGCCGGTATTCGAACGGCAGGTCGATGTCATCGGGCCACGCCGCGAACAATCTGTCGATCTGATCGGAGTGGACCCGCACTCGGTGCGCGCTAGCGGAAAGCTGTTGCGCCGCTTCTCGGCACGTCAGCTCGCCGGCCTGCCCGTCATAGCGCTCCCTGTACCTCTCGCCAAGGAAATCGGTGTTGGGCCACTCGAAACGATCAAGCTGCAAATCGGGGCGGCACGGGTAGAAACTCTAATCGGTGCTACGCTCGGAGAAAGCGACATCGGCGGGTTTGTGACTAGCCCGGTCGCACTCACCTCGATTCGCTACGCGCAACACTTGGCGGGCGCTTCTGAGCGCCTTAGTCGGATTTTCATTCACTATGCCCCCGCGCATGAACGTGAAGCCCGCGTCGCGCTCGCCGCGCTCGCTGCCAAGGAGAATCTGAATCTCGAGTCGGGCCAGTTTGATACGCAGTTGTTCGCCGTGGCGATCGCACCCGAGAGCCAGAGCGAGAAGCTGTTTTCGGCCATCTCGGCGGTCGTCGGATTCATGTTCGCGCTGAACGCGATGTTGATCACAGTCCCAGCGCGGCGGAAATTGATCGAAAATCACCGCCCGCAAGGCGCGTCGCGTGCGCTGATCCTACAAATACTCTTTCTGGACGCAGCGGTCCTTGGTGTGATCGCTTGCATACTCGGGTTGATATTGGGCGACATCCTCTCGATCGTCGTCTTCCACACCTCACCCACGTATCTCTCGTTCGCGTTCCCGGTTGGCAATAGCCGGCTGGTGACGTGGCAAAGCGTCGCGGTTGCTGTTGCTGGAGGGATGGGGGCGGCTATTGCCGGCGTGCTTTGGCCAGTTCGCTCGATTGTCGCCGGGCCGGCGGAGGCACCGCCCAATCCGGAGGATCACCGTGTGCGGCGGATCGCTGCTAGTGCTGTAGTCGGGGTGAGCTGCCTTGTGGCCACTACCGTCATCTTGCTCGCCGCCCCCCAAGCAGCGATACTGGGCGATATCGCGCTCGCCGTCGCGCTTCTATGCCTGATGCCACTCATGTTCGACGGGCTCATACGGGCGGCGGATGGCATGTCAAGGCTGATCGACGGGATGGGTTCAGCGCTTGCCGCAACTGAGCTGTTGGAATCCTCGACGCGTGTGCGGTCACTCGCAATAGCACTGGTCGCGGCCTTTGCATTGTTCGGAATGGTTGAGTTTCAGGGTATGCAATCGAACCTCCGCACCGGCTTGTTCGCGTCAGCTCATAGCCTGGACTCCCGGGCCGATATTTGGGTCTTCCCGAGCGGGCGATCAAGTCTCCTGAACACCGCATCCTTCAAGCCAACATACGTTAATGCGCTTGCTCGCGTCCCCGGTGTGGCGAGTCTCGGTCTGTACCGGGGAGGATTCTTGAACTGGCATCAGAGACGCCTTTGGGTTCTTGCTTCATCGAGCAGTATCAACGAGCCCGTCCCCGTCAGTCAGGTTGTTGCGGGTAATCCCGGCCTCGCATCACAACGACTGAAAGAAGGTGGCTGGGCCGTACTCTCCCAGGCAGTAGCTCAAGAAAACCACCTACGGATCGGCGAGGCTTTTTATCTGCCGTCGCCGCGCCCGGTGAGGTTGCGCCTAGCAGCGATGACGACGAACCTCGGATGGCCGCCCGGCGTGGTCATGCTCAACGCAAGCTCCTTCATAAGTGGCTGGGCTGACAGTCAACCCTCCGCGTATGAGATACAGACCACCCCCGACACTCCCGTTATCACAGTCCGAAACCGCCTGCGCGACGTGTTGCGCTCTGAACCAGGGCTGACCGTGGAAACCGCGAGCGAACGGCAGGCACGCCACTATGCTCTCGCGGCCCAAGGTCTCACGCGCCTCACGCAAATCCGACTGATCGTCCTTATAAACGCGATCCTCGCGATAGTCGGCGCGCTTGGGGCAATGATCTGGCAGCGCCGAGATCGAATCGCCACCTACAAGATTCAGGGCTATGAGGAACCCGTCCTACGCCGCTGGATTGTGGCCGAAGCCACGATCCTGCTGTCCGTTGGCTGCTCGATTGGTGCCGTTTTCGGGCTCTATGCACAACTGCTGGGTAGCCACTTCCTCAGCACTGTCACCGGGTTTCCGATTGTGTTTGGCATCGAAGGGATCGCGGCGCTAACGGGCTTCGGCATTGTCACCGGGACCGCTGTCGCGATGGTCTTGGTGCCGGGCTTCTACGCGATCCGTGTGCCGAGCACCGCCGACTTGGCCCACTAAAGCTGAGTCCGGCAACCGCTTACGCCGCAGCCGTGATCCTGCGCCACTGAGTGCCCGCCAAGTTTGGGCACTGGCTCGCTGCGCCGCGCGAGAGCTCACCTGGGGGCTGCCGCTCGTCGCACGGGAGGTGCATGGCTGGCGATGCCTGGCGCGAGCGATTCCCGACGCCGCGATCCGTGAGGACGCACTCGATGCGCTTACCCGTAAGCGAGGACAGACCGATGGCGCAGCGCTGCTATCCACGCTCACGCGCGCCCGCAATCCTCGCCTACTGCGGCTGCTCGTCGCTTATCAAATCATTTGGGACTTCCTCGACAGCGTTCACGAGCGCGGGGCGACAGGCGGAGAGCAAAACGGGCGTCAGCTACACCTCGCGCTGATCGACGCGCTTGACCCCACCCGTACGATCGGCGATTACTACCGATACCACCCGTGGTGTGAGGATGGTGGATATCTGCGGGGGCTCGTGTCGGCCTGCCGGGAGTGCTGCGTGGAGCTGCCTGGTTATGAGCATGTGCGGCCCCTCCTACTCACCGAGGCGCGGCACGGTCAGGCCGTTCTCTCGATCAACCACAACCTTGACCCTGACGCGCGTGACGGTGGTCTGCTGGCGTGGAGCGCCGCTGAGTTCCCCGAAGGGGGCGAGGCGCGCTGGTGGGAGCTCAGCGGTGCGGCGAGTGCGGGGCTGACGATCTTCGCACTGCTGGCCCTAGCCGCCGAACCGGACTGCGACGACGGCGAGGTTTACCGGACCTTTCACGCGTACTTCCCTTGGGTGTCGGCCACAGCCACGATGCTCGACAGCTACGTCGACTGCGACGAGGACACCGCCAGCGGCGATCACATTTATATCTCTCACTATCCCGATCGTGAGCAGGCCATCGGTCATATCCGCTCACTGATTGATCGGTGCTTGCGCGAGTCACAAGCGCTACGCAACGGCGAGACGCACACCCTTATCGCCGCCAGCATGATCGCGTTGTATCTCTCGAAGGACAGTGCGAGAAGTCTCGCGCTGCGCGCGAGCACTAAGGCCCTCACTGACGCAGGCGGGTCGCTCACCTGTCTGCTGGTTCCAATCCTGCGGTTGTGGCGGATCGCCTATGCCCAACGTGAAACCTAACAAACACAAAGGAGAAACACCAATGTTGCTCACAGATCGACCGTTGCACTTCACGACCCGCGTAAAAGGTGGTCTGCCGCGAAGCGGGCCGCTGCCGGCGACGATGCAGGCCCTTGGCTGCCGCTGGTTGCCCTACGCCTATATGCGATACGCCCGCGAGCTGATCGGGAGTCGATTCACCGTGTATCCCCTCAACATGCCACCACTCGTGTTCCTCACAGACCCAGAGGAGATAGGCGCGGTCCTCACAGCGCCCGCGAGCGAGCTGCATCCCGGCGCCGGCTCCCAAATCCTCGCACCACTGATAGGAGAGCGCTCATTCATGCTGCTCGAGGAGGACGAGCACCACCAAAGCCGAAAGGCGATAACCCCAGCGTTCCACAGGAAAATGATCGCGGAGCACACCGCCGTTCTGCGGGATATGGTCGAGCGGGAGGTAGCCGCATGGCCGGTCTACCGGCCGATACGTCTGCACCCGAGGATTCGAGTGCTCACTTTCGAAGTCATCCATCGGATCATCTTCGGCACGCAGGAGGACGATATCCTCGAGCGGCTACACGCGCAGTTGATCGACACGTTCTCGGTAAGCACAAGCTTCACCCTTCAGCAGCCCAATCTTCGGTACGCCTCCGGCTGGCGCGGAACATGGAAAATGTTCATCGAGGATCGCGGTGTAGCTGACACCTTGATCCACACGCTGTTCGCGCGCCAACGCGCGGAGCACCGCGGCAAGCCGCAAGATCTACTAGATATGTTGCTCAACGCGCGGGGCGTGATCTGGTCACCGATGCCTGACAATGAAATCCGTGACAACGTAATGTCGATGGTGTTGGCCGGTCACGAGACGACGACAGGCGAGCTTACCTGGGCCTTCCAACTGCTGGCGCACAATCAATCGGTCCAAGATCGGCCGATAGACGAGATTGACCACGGGACCGCAGAGGACTACTTGACGGCAACCGTTCACGAGACACTGCGCCACAAACCCGTATTCCTGTTCGCGATCCCCGAGAAGTCACCGGACCCACCACCATCGGCGGTGCGACCTACCGCCCGCCCGTTCACCTTGCGGCCCGCACTTACTACCCCGGCCCAGTAAATAGCCGTCAGGCGGCTTTGGCGTAGGTGACGTGTTTCTCGTTGAAGTAGTTGGTGACTATGTCGGGGCGGCGTTGGGTTGAGCGTAGGTAGGAGCGGGTGTCGTCTATCAGCTCGTTCTGGGTGTGGGGTCGGCGGCGGCCGAGGGCGTTGGTCTTGACGTCCTGGTTGAGCAACTCGGTCGGGTTGAGCTCTGGTGCGTAGCCGGGCAGGAACTGAAGCTCGATCTGATCAGCGTGGGCTTCTACCCAGCGTTTCACCTTTTTGGCGCGGTGCACTGGGTGCCCGTCGAGGATCAGGATGATCTTCTGCCCCTTGCTCTGGCGGATCAGACGGTTTAGGAAGTCGATGAACACGCCGGCTACGAATTTCTCCTTGAAGACCCGGAAGGACAGGTGCCCCTTGTTGGAGATCACGGAGATCACGTTCGCGCCGAAGCGCTGGCCCGTGCCCTCGATCACCGGGGTCTTCCCGACCGGGCTCCACGAGCGCCCGGCTGTGTGGTCGGAGCGCAAACCCATCTCATCCGCCCACAAAATCAGCGCCTTTTCGCGATGGGCACGCTCTTTGATCGCGGGGTAGCGCTCCTCCAGCCACCGCTTGACGATCTCGGGGTTCTGCTCAAACGCGCGTCTGGCGGGCTTCTGCGGGCTGAACCCCCACGCCCGCAGGTACCGGCCCGCGGTCTTCTCCGCGACCCGGATCCCATACCGCCGGTCGATCAACTCGCACACCAGCGCCCTCGTCCACAGAAACCCCGGCAGCTTGAGCTGGTCAGGGTTCTTCTCCCGGATCGCTTTCGCGATCTGCGCCTGCTGAGACGGTGTGAGCGCCGTCTTCTCGCCAGGCCGCCGGCCACGCTTACCAGCCGCGAGCGCCTGATCCCCGCCAAGGCGCTGAGCGCGAGTCCACTCACTCACCGACTGACGTGAGACATCGAGCAACCCCGCGACCTCGGTCTGGGAGCGACCCTCGCCGACCAACGCCACGGCACGGCGACGAAGCTCCTCCTGAGCCTCTTGCCCCAACCGCCTCGCATCCCGAGTCCTCACACACCAAAACCTACCAGGACCGTCGGACGTTTACTGACCCGGAGTAGTATCTCATGCACCACGACCCCGAGTTGTATGAGCACCCGGACGAGTTTTACCCGGGGCGATTCATCGAGGAACGCCACCCGTCAAGACCTGGGCACCGTGGGGCGACGGGCACAAGGACTGCCTCGGTCGGCACTTCGCGCTGCTCGAGGTCAAGACGATCCTACGGGACGTACTCGCGACCCGGCGAGTGCTCCCAGCGAGCCGGCGAATCGAGCGGCCCCGCTGGCGCAGCGCTATCCTGGTTCAGCACGCCGGAGGCCGCGTCGTCCTCGCCCGCCAGGCAGCTCGAGACGGCGATGGCTCACGGGAGCCGGACTGACGGCCGCCCGCGAATATGCGGAATGATCCGCCAAAGCGCCGCCATAGGCAGTACCCAGATAACGAAATCGGTACGCCGGTAATGTTTCCCTTAACGTCGTAACGACTTGCTTGCGAGGACCCCGAGAGGCCGTCACTATCCGGCCGTGGCGCACAGGAATCAAAAGCGGTCGGGCATAGCCCGAAGCAATCCCGGCGGCGGGGACAGGACCACGAGTACCCGCCGTTGCCCATTCGGTCCAGGGTCTCCGGCGCCCGCGTTCCACGACAGGACACCAGGTCCTCCGATCGGAGGTCCTGTCGGTGCGCCACATATGCACGCCGACCGGCGCCCGCCGAGGTCCAAAAGAGAGGGCCTCGTCACTCAGGCGACTGAGAGGTAGCCGTGCCGGACAGTGGAGCCCTTGCCGATGGCCGGACCATCAAGCTTACCCTGACCCCGAAGCAGCTTGCCCAGGTAGCCAAAGCCAGCCGGCGTGCCTCACTTGAAGAGCTGCGTATCGGCCTCAACTGCATTGGAGAGCTGAAGGCCGGTGAGGTTTACCACAATAAAGAAATCTCTACATCGCTAATAAACGGCCTAAGAGTCCTTGAGATGTTCAATGACGGCGAGCAGCACACCGCGAGGGAAGTCAGTAAGCAAATCGGCCTCTCGAACACACCAACCGGACGGTATCTAACAACCTTGACCGCAGTTGGCCTACTCGACCGGGACCCCGTGAATCGGCTCTACAGCCTAGGGGAGCGCCTAAAGGATCGGACGCAAGATTCGCCCATGGTGGCGGCATGACCGTGGCCGATCTCTACTCAGGTATTGAGCTGGTCCCCGGTCAACTTATGCCCGGCATCAAGCTCGAATCGACCCTTGGCTACCCGCTGCCTTTGGCAGCGCACGCCGATCTAGTCGTGTACCTGTATCCCGGTGCGTCGGGGATTTTCCGCGGAGACGAAACGCCGATGGTGGACGCCGCTCAACATCGCGGGTTTAGGGGACAGGCGGATGCGTTCAGGGAGTGCGGCTTCACGGTAGTGGGCCTCAGCAGTCAGTCGATCCACCGCCAACGGGACATCGCACAGCGTAACAGGCTCTCACATGCGCTCGTGAGTGACCCGAACTTTTATCTCGCCGACGCGCTAGACCTTCGCACACTTCGCCTCGGGGTTACGCGAGTCTACGAACGGATGACGCTGGTAATCATCGCCGGATGGACGCGTCTGGCGCTGCTCCCCTTACCTACACCTGAAAGTCATCCCGCCTACCTGGCCGAGTTGCTACGGCGCCGCCTAGAGGATAACCAACGAGCCAGCACGTAGGCCGGTGGCGAATAGATGACACAAATGAGCGCCGAAGCACCGTACCAGTTACCCCGCCACCTCCATAGCGGTGGCTAGATGCTGGCTACGGCTATCGAGTGCAACACGGAAGCGGGAGCACAGTACGCCACACCGCGCGACAAAAGCGAACAAAACCAGCGATCGTTTGTGGCCGTAGGCGGCTCGCGCGATGTCCAGCGCCTGACGACCGAGCTACGCCGCCACGAGCGCAAACACGCGATTGTCGTGCTGCACTCAAACGCTCAGGACAGTTACGCGACGAATCACCGCCCGAGGGGCAGTCGATGACACGCGGCATAGCTGATCTCCGCTGGCGAAAAGATTTGGTGACCTTCGGAGACACAAAAATGTCGCAATCGCTAGAGATTGGACTCATAATGATGCGCCAGTTCACGGCTACGCGGCCCGCTCTAGGGATCTCCGATCTAGCTGACAACCTCGATATGTCCCGGTCCACGGTATACCGATACGTCACCACGCTAGTAGCACTCGGCTTCCTCGAACAATTACCCAACCGCAAGTACACACTTGGGACACGGAGCAGCGACATCGGACAGTCGGTACTGGATATCAACGGACTCCCCCGTATGGCCCAGCCGTTCCTCAAAGACCTGCGCGAACGAGTGGGCTTCACGGTAAGTCTTGCCCTGCTAGACGGGAGAGACATTGTGTATGGCGCCCGCGCCTACAGTCACCGAAAGGGCCAATATCAAGCAGATGAAGGACGACGCGTCGGCTCACGCGCGCTCGCGAGCTGCACAGCGATGGGCAAGGCGCTCCTGGCGGGGCTACCGGACGAGGACAGCAAGGAGTGGGTCGAACTTACCGAGCTCACGCCCTCCACAGAGAACTCAATCGTGCGAAAGTCCCTGTTCAGAGCTGACCTTGAGGAAGTGCGTCGGCGCGGCTTTGCGATCAGCAATCGAGAGCTGGTGCCCAGCTTGGTCGCGCTCGCCGCCGAAGTGCCGCACGGTGCAACCGTGAGCGCAGCGGTCGGTATCGCGGCGAACGCTGGAGTCATAAGCGCTACCGCGTTGGCAAATACGTGTGGTAATGAACTGCTCGCAACGGCAAGTGACCTTGCCGAGCACTTCGTAGGCCACGCCAGGCGAAACGGTAATAGCTAGATGGTCCGCGAATTCCTACAGCGCGCCGGCAGCAAGCGCGCCTTGAAGTCGGCGACGGTATCCCGAACGGCCAGACTCCGAAGGGATCGAACCGGAATCGGGCGAGATCGACGCCGGTCTATTCCTCGTCGCTTTCCAGCGTAGCCCACGACGCCAGTTCATTCCCCTCCAGCGTCGCCTCGCAGCCTCAGACGCGCTCAACCATCACACGCTGCACAACGCAAGCGCCATCTTCGCCTGCCCTCCCGGACTGAGCTCCGGCGGCTTCATTGGCGAAGGCCTCTTCTCCGCAGCCTGATGATTCGTGGCGGGGACGCACCCCCGATATCGACGAGTCGATCGATGGAGTCGAGTACACAGAGTTTGTCCGCTCCGAGCCGATCGGCGATCACGTGCGCGGGCTCCATTCCCTGACAACCCAGCCTCGATCGACGCGTTCTACACGAGCGAACGTAACGTGCAGCGTCGGCGGCAGACCCGCGTAGGCGTCGGTGCATCGCGCCCTCACGCAGAGCGTGAAGCACATCAAGTTCGCGCCTCCGCCACGATGCGCGTCAGCTCGCGGCTTATCCTCGGGGTCGTAGTGCTACCGCGACCGAAGCCTGGAAGCAGGTATCGGGCAGCGCGCAGCCAAATCCCAGCCTTCTTCGATCCGATACGCGACGGCCGATGGTATACTTTGTCCAGTATCGGCGGGGGTTTCTGCGGTGGCGGGTACTGGTTTCGATCCCGCCTGAGATTCGAGACCGTGACACCGGCCACTTGCGGACGATCTCGCGCTCTCGCGTCTCGTCCGTTGCATGAGAGTGAGCGATGTCTGCCGGCGCGCTCGGATCCATGCGAAGCGATAGCGGAACCATGCTGGAGCCTCCCGAACCCGGTCCGGGTTCACCTAGTTGCCCCTGGTGCGGCGAGGCCCCCGGTAGGTCGATGGCCTGAACGCTATTCGCCTGGCCGCCGCTTCGGGTTGGCGCCAGGAGGTATTCCGATCCTGCCTGTGACCTCAGGTTGGCGACAACATAAGCAACCGCAAAGACCAAGAGAAAAATGTCGGCAATCATTTGGACTATGGTGACGCCTATGCGCCGGGCGATTGCGCGACGATGCCGCTCCCAGCCGTCGTGAATGTCCCCCAGGTGTAGAAGGCGGTGTACCGATTACAGACGAGCCGATCGACAAGCTCGCCGCGAAGGCAGAGGCCGGCTACGACGTCGAGAACGAATACCTCAAGGTCGCCTAGCCCCAAGCCCTACAGGCGAATCTCAATCCGCGAGCGCAACAGACACGGTGCGACCCCGGTCGCTCCCGCCACCTCTTCGGCGGGGATCACCAGCGAGCTTTGCGTCGATGCCTCGATGCAAGCAACGGCTCACGATGCACAAAGACCTCCCAAGCGAACCGGACGAGCTACTACCGGCATCCCTGAAACGGCATCGATTACACCAGCGGCGCCGAGGAATCACTCGAGCTGGCAGCCGACCAAGACTGGACGGTCATCAGCATGAAAAAGGACTGGGCAACGATCTTTGCCGATCCGGCAACCTAGCTTCCGCCAAGAGCAGCGTTTCGATTGCCCGTAGGCCAAAACAGCTAGCGAACCCGACTTAGGATTGAGCCACGAGAGTGGGGACCTCGGATCGGACAGAAAGCTCGACCCCGGCATCGAGCGGAACGCAGATCGAGACGTAGCCGTGACCGGGATCGCGGACATACTCCAAATACGGGTCCAGGTCCGGGTCGTCAGCGTTCAGGTCGGCGAGCACCAGCGCATCGGGCGCGAGGTGCGGCTCGATGAGGCGAAGGATCGGCAGATACAGGTCGTTACGGCCGTCGAGGAACAGCAGATCAACGGGTGGTCCTTGAAGATCGGTGAGCGTTTGCCGGGCATCACCGAGCCGCAACTCGACAAGATCGGCAAGACCAGCATCCACCAGGTTCCGCTGGGCGATCTCCGCCTTACTTGGAAGCAGCTCAGTGGTGATGAGCGAGCCACCACCATCCATGACCCCAGCCGCCAGATAGACGGTTGAGATGCCAAGCGACGCGCCGAACTCCACGACCCGACGGGCTCGCCTGCTCAGCACGAGCACATACAGCAGCTCACCCACCTCGCGCTTGATCGCAAGCGGCGCATCGCCATACAGCTCATACCTCTTAGCCTGAGGAAGCCTTTCGCCAAGCTCTTCCTCGCGCGCTCGGACACGCAGCTTGGCCGGCTCGTCCTCTGCCTCCATCACGGCATAGAGCCGATCAAGCACCCCAACCACCGCTGGCGATCTCAGAGCCGAAGACATAACGAGCTAGAGCCCACGGACGAAGTGATGGGAATAGATCGCTAGACCACGACCGTGATAGAGCCGGTGAGCGTCGAAGCGCTCCGGGCCAACTCCAGAATCTAGATGTAGCTGGTCGCAGCCAAGCCCTCGGCCCTCTTCAACCAACCAGTCAAGCAATGCCCCGGCGTGACCCTGACGCTGCCCCTCCGGTGCGGTCGAGAGGTCGTCGACGTACAAGAAGCGACCCCAAGCGAGATTGTCGCCCACGCGGAACCCTGCGACTGCGACGGCCTGCTCTTTGCCGGGGAGGAAGGCACCGATCAGCCGATAGCCCGCCGGGCGCATCACTTCATCGACGTACCGGGCGAACTGCTGCTCATTCTCCCACGCCACTCGCAGGGCGCACATCGCTCGGTGGACGAGTCGAGTCTCGCCCACGGGCAGCTCATGGATATCGGCGGTGTGGACCTCGCTCATCGTTGAATGCGGCAGGGACCGTACCAGCGCGGCCGCCCGAACGAGCATCGCACTACACGCGGCGATATGCCAGGATCGTTGTGGGCCTCGTCAGCGAAAGGAGAACCATGTCCGACTACGCACCCGGAACCCCGTCGTGGATCGAACTTTCCTCGCCAAACACCGATGCCGCCGCGGAGTTCTACGGTGAGCTGATGGGCTGGAGCGCGACAGAGCCGGGACCAGCCGAAACCGGTGGTTACCGCATGTTCCAGCAGGACGGCAAGAACGTCGGTGGCCTCATGGGTCACATGCAGGAGGATCAGCCCACTGCGTGGGCCACCTATGTGAGCGTCGCCGACGCCGATGAGACCGCGGCCAAGGTCAAGGAGGCCGGCGGCGGCGTGATGTTCGAGCCGATGGATGTGATGGACATCGGACGAATGGCGGTCTTCACGGATCCCACCGGTGCCGTGTTCGGCGTATGGCAACCGAAGACCTTCACCGGCGCCGACCTTGTCAACGAGCCCAACTCGCTCTGCTGGAATGAGGTGCTCACCCGCGACGTGGAGGCAAACAAGGTGTTCTACACCACGGTCTTTGGCTGGGTAGCGGGTCGCCCGTCGTTCGAGGGTGGACCCGAGACCTACACGGTGTGGGAGCTCGACGGGAAGCCCGTTGGCGGCATGATGCAAATGACCGACGACTACTTCCCGGCGGAGATCCCACCGCACTGGGGTGTGTGCTTCGCGGTCGCCGACTGCGATGGCATCGTTGCGAAGGCCCGCGCGCTCGGGGCAACCGTGACAACCGAGCCCGTGGACATGCCGATCGGACGCTTCGCCGGCCTGATTGACCCTCAGGGGGCCTCCTTCACTGTGATGCAACCAGCGTCCGCCTGAGTCCGCACTCGAACGCCTCAGTGTCCAGCCGCCTGACCGCCGTCGATATGCAGGATCTCGCCGGTGACGAATGTGGCCCGCTCGAGATAGAGGATCCCGTCAACAACGTCGCTGATCTCACCCACCCGGCCGAGGGGATGAAGGGCCCCCATCCCCTCATAAGAGGCGGCGTCGTGATCCGGGGTCTTGATCACTCCGAGCGCGACAGCATTGACCCGTACGCCGCGCGACGCGTACTCAATGGCCAGTGAGCGCGTTACGGCGGCCAGTCCACCCTTGGTGAGGGATGTCAGTGCAGAAGGGCTCTCGCTGCTGGGTTGGTCGACAAGACTGGTGGTGATGTTAACCACGTGTCCGCTGCCCTGGGTGACCATCTGCCCCACGGCGCGCTGGGTGATGTGGAAGAACCCGGCTAGGTTCACGCCAGTGATCGCCGCATAGTCCTCGGGTGTGTATTCCGAGAATGGCTTGCCGATGAACAGCCCCGCGTTGTTGATCAGGCTGTCGACCCGCCCGAACCGATCGAGTGTCTCCTCCACCACGCGCTGGGAGGTCTCGGCGTCTGTGATGTCTCCCTGCACGGTGAGGAGGTCGGTCTCACTGGATGGGGGGATTGAGCGCGAGGTGGCGACGACGGCATATCCGGCGCGACGGAAGGCGGTTGCCAAGCCCGCGCCGATGCCCTGCGAGGCGCCGGTGATGATCGCGACTTTCGATGGCTCTGGCACGATCGATCTCGGTGCCGGCCGTTAGCTCGCGGCGGTGATCTCGTGCCGAAGTGCTTTTAGCGCGGCGACGTAGATCTCTGAAAAGGTGGGGAATGGTTGGATCGTGTCGCGCAGTACCTCAAGTGGTACGCGCGCACGTATCGCCAGCGTGGCCTGCTGGAGCCACTCGCCGGCCTCTGGGCCGAGCGCATAGGCGCCTGTCAACCGCTCACCGTCGCTGAGCAACGTCAGGAAGCCGTTGGACTCGGCATAGGCACGGGTGTAGGTCTCCGTCTTGGCCACCCCGGAGACAGGGACGGTCGCACTGAACTGGGCCTCACCCCCACCCACGGCGGCCGCTTGCGGGTCGGTGTAGACGACGCGCGGAACAGCCTCATAGTTTGCTTCTCGTGACTCGCCGAGGATGTTCGCGGCGACGACCTCCCCCTGGTACTTGCCCACGTGGGTCAGCTGCCAGATGCCCGTAACATCGCCGATCGCCCATAGGCGCTCGCCAGCGCTCAGACGTGCGTCGACGGGGATCCCGTGGTGGTCGGTCTCGATGCCCACCGTCTCCAGACCCAGCGCATCGACGCGCGGGCGACGCCCGGTGGCCACGAGCAGCCGATCGCCACGCAGCTCACGGCCATCGTCGAGGCCCAAGACGTAGTCCTCGCCCCCGCGCCGCGCTGCGGTCGCCTTCGCGCCGAGGACCAGCTCGATGCCTTCGCGGCCCAACGCTTCGCCGAGCGCTTCACCCAGCGGTGCGGGCTCACGATCCAGCACGCGCTCGGCGGCCTCGAGAACGGTCACCTCGCCGCCGAGGCGACGCACGGCCTGCGCCATCTCCACACCGACGGGCCCGCCGCCCAGCACGAGCAGACGCTGCGGGACAGCCTTCATGGCGGTCATCTCCCGGTTCGTCCAGATGCCCTGGAGCTCGCGCAGGCCGGGAACCGGCGGCACGATTGGGTCGGCGCCGGCAGCGAGAACGACGTGCTTAGCGGTGTGGCGCACACCGTCGACCTCGACTACCCCCGTCCCCGCGAGCCGCCCGCTCCCTCGCAGCAGATCGATGCCTTCATCCGCCAGCCAGCGCTCCTGGCCGGCGTCGGAGTATTTCGAGACAATGAAGTCACGCCACGCAAGCGTCGCCTCCACGTCGACTGTCGCGCGCCCCGCCGCGTCGTTTGCGCCCTGCACCGCTTCGCCGGGGCGCAGCAGCGTCTTTGACGGGATGCACGCCCAGTAGGAGCACTCTCCTCCGACCAGCTCGCGCTCGACGAGCGCCACGCGTAGGCCACCCTCGGCAAGCGCACCCGCGCAGTGCTCCCCTGGTGAACCGCCACCGATAACGATGACGTCGTAGTCGGGGCTCACGCTGCGGGGCTCACGTCGGCGGCTCTTCTCCATCCGCTCCGTCACATCTTGAGCGAGTCATCGTCCGGGCAAGCGTTCTTTGATCTCCTGGAGCAGCCAGTCGTTACCGTCCGGATCGCTGAACGCCGCAAAAGACCCATAGTCGGCGTGTTCAGAAGCCGGACCGGTCACCCGCCCATCGGTGCCCGCATGGTGGAAGATCCCCCCCTCGTCGTGGAATATCTCCCCGACGTCAACGCCGCGGTCGATCAGATCGGCGCGAGCCGCCTCGATGTCGTAGACGGTGAGCTGCAAACCCTCGAGCGATCCCGGCACTGCCGCGGTGACGCCGCCGCCAAAGATGATTGAGCACTCCGAGCCGGGAGGCGTCAGCTGCACGACTCGGAAGTCCTCGCTGGACGCGAAGTCGGCGTCCAACCGCCACCCCAAGGATTCATAGAACCGCTTGGCCCGATCGACATCGGAGACGGGGACCAACACCACCTCGAGCTTCATCTCCATGGTCCGAGAAGCTTCCTCTCATCCAGTCGAAAGTCAAGGAGCCCGGCCGAGAGCTCGCGCGTGAGCCGACGCTGAGCTGAAAGGACCCGACTGCTGACGCTGGCCTCGCTTTGATCCCGGCCTGTAATGGACTGGCAAGATCTGCGCGTCATATTCATGGTATGGCTCTGCTGACAATGCTCGCGTTCTGGGCCGGAGCGACCCCTGCCTGCTTGCGGGTCGACGTCGTTGGCTACTCGTTACCTTTGGGTGAACGATGATCACAGCGGAGATGCTCACTCACGAAGACCTCGAGGGCGCCCGTGGCGCGGCGGTGCTGGTTGTCGACGACGAGCCCACGATCGGCGAGATACTCGCCCGCTACCTGGAGCGAGCGGGATTCGACACTCGCGTCGCGCTCGACGGCCCGCGCGCGATCGCGATGAGCGCCGAGCGCCGCCCGGATCTGGTGATCCTCGACATCATGCTCCCAGGGATCGACGGCCTCGAGGTGATGCGCCGACTGCACGAGCTGCACAGCCCTCGGCCCGCGGTGATCCTGTTGACTGCCAAGGGCGAGGAGTCCGACCGGATCATGGGTCTGCGCCGCGGGGCAGACGATTACGTGGTCAAGCCATTCTCGCCCGGCGAGCTTGTGGCGCGCGTGCAGGCGGTGCTGCGCCGCAACAGCATCGAGACCGACGACACGCAGCCGCTCGAGCTGGAGGATCTGCGAATCGACCCCGCGGCCCGTACGGTGCAAGCGGCTGGGCAAGCCGTCACGCTCACCCAGCGCGAGTTTGACCTGCTGCTGTTCCTGGCGCGCCACCCGGGACAAGTGTTCTCGCGCGATCGGCTGATGGAGCTGGTGTGGCGGTTCGCGTTCTACACGGACACCTCCACCGTCACCGTCCACATACGCCGCCTGCGGGCAAAGATCGAGCCGGAGCCCGACCATCCGCGCTTCATCCAAACGGTGTGGGGCCTGGGCTACCGCTTCCAAGCATGAAACGCTCATTGCTGATTCTTTTCGCCGCGCTGGGGTTGTGCGGCGCCGTCATGGCAATCTTGGGTGGCGGTCATGCGGTGATCGTCTCGGTGGCGATCCTGCTGCCACTTGGGGCCCTCGCTCTGTTGATCGCGCACGCCGCCGACGTCGGGCATTTGCGATTGCCAACGCTACGTGGTCGCTTCGAGATCGGTCTGGGCCTCGCGCTCGGACAGCTGCTGGCCGCCGTGGCGATCGGCGCCGCGGTGATGTTCGTGTCCCCCCACGATGCGTGGGCGACGATCGCGATCCTCGTGTTTGCGGCGCTCATCGCCGCGCGCGCCGCCCAGCTGCTCTCCCGTGGAGTCGTCAGTGACGTGCGCACGATCCGCGACGGGCTGCAGGCACTCGAGCGGGGGGAGCGCGACGTGCACATCGCGGCGAGCTCGAGCGTCGAGCTCGCCGAGCTCGCCGAGGCAGCCAATCGGATGATCCAAACCCTGTACAGCGAGGAACACTCTCGCGACGCGGCCGAGGCGACGCGCCGCCAGGTGATCGCCGCTGTCTCCCACGACCTGCGTACGCCTCTCACCTCGCTGCGGCTGCTCACGCAGGCGCTCGACGACGATCTCGTGGACGAGGAGACAGCCAGGCGCTATGTGCACACGATGGGCGCCAACGTGCGCGCGCTCGGCACCCTCATCGACGACCTTTTCGAGCTTTCGCGCCTGGACGCTGGCGATTTCACCTGGACCACACAGGCCGTGCCGCTCTCCGAGCTGATCGGAGAGACGGTCGCGGCGATACGAGCGCAAGCCGACGCCGGCAGTGTGGCCGTCAGCGCCGAGATCGCTCCCGACCTGCGGCCGGCGCGGGCCAACCCCGAGAAGCTCCAGCGCGTGCTCTCCAACCTGCTACAGAACGCGATTCACCACACACCCCCCGATGGCAGCGTGCTCGTCACAGCCGCGTCTACCGGCGGTACGGTGGAGATCGAGGTGTCCGACACGGGCCGAGGCATCGCCGTCGAGGACCGCCCGCGAGTGTTCGAGGCGTTCTATCGAGGTGGAAGCGAGGCCGCGCGCACAAGCGCCGGAAGCGGGCTCGGGCTGGCGATCTCTCGCGCGATCGTGGAGGCCCACGGCGGACGGATCTGGCTTGCTGATGCCGCTCAGGGCACGAAAGTCCGGTTCACTCTGCCGGCCGGCACGGGCTGAATTCACTCTGCGGCTCGACACAAGCTCGTCGCAGCCGGCGCTCGGATCTCCTTTTTTGTTCAGTCGAAGACCAGATTGGCCTATCGTCACCAGGCACTCCACTCACGAAAGGAATGTTATGGCCATCATCAGAATCACCCGACCGCCCATGCTCACCGCCGAGATGTACGACGCTACACAGGCCAGGCTGAATGTAGAGAAGAACCCACCTGAGGGACTGCTGATGCACTCAGCCGGGGAAGCCAACGGCGTCTGGCAAATCGTTGACGTGTGGGAGTCAGAAGAGCACGCTCGGCGCTTTGACGATGAGCGGCTCGGTCCCGCCATCCGGGAGCTCGTCGGAGGCACCCCTCCCCAACCGCCCGAGACGACGATCTACACGCTGCACAACCTCATGCTTCCATAAGACTCGAGACGGCAAGCGGTGCCTGTGGGGCTCGTTCACCAAATGTTCACCTCCGCGCAAGAGGCGTGTAAGAAGTGACAGGCATCGTCTGAGCTGTCGGGGAATAGTCCCCGCCAGACTCAGGAGATCCGATCATGAAGCTACCTCGCCTCGCAGTACCGCTCGCGCTGGCGCTCACGGGAGCACTCATCCCAACCGCCACCGCCGCGGCCCATCCGGGCAACTTCGGCCACCACCCACCCGTGTTCCATCATCACCCGCCCCTCCCTCCCCCTCCGCACGAATCCATCGTGGTTGGTCACGCCTATGTCGACGACAACACAGCCGGCGAAAACACGATCGCCGGCTTCAACCGACACGCCGACGGTTCGCTGACTCCGATCTCCGGCTCACCGTTCCCGGCCGGTGGTGTCGGATCCGGCGCCGGACTGGCTTCCCAAGGCGCCCTCCAGCTCTCAAGCGATGGGCGCTACCTGCTCGCCGTCGACGCCGGTAGTAACCAGATCTCGGTGCTCGGACTCGGCCCGAATGGTGTGCCCCAGCCCGTTGGCACTCCCGTGTCCTCCGGCGGCAACGATCCCGTGAGCATCGCGGTGTCGGGCAACCTCGTGTACGTCGCCAACGCCGGCGCCAGCGACACCAACCTCACGGTTTTCTACCTGACACCCTGGGGCGGTCTGTACCCGCTGCCGAACTCGAGCGTCGCACTACCGGAAGGCTCCGGTCCCGGTGACGTGCTGGTCAACTCCACCGGCCAGAAACTTGCCGTGACGCTCGTCAACACCTCTACGATCGCGAGCTTCGACGTGCGCTTCGATGGCAGGCTCGTCGCCGCCCCCGGCTCTCCATTCCCCGCCCAGGGACCAGGGCCGTTCGGCTCGGAGTTTCGACCCACCAACCCCTCGCAGCTGTTTGTCAGCAACGCCCACGGTGGAGAAGGCAATGGGACAGTCTCGGCTTTCAACGTGAGCTTCTCCGGGCAACTCACCTCGATCGGCTCCTCCCCGTTCGCCGATCTACAGACGGCACCCTGCTGGGTGGAGATCAGCCACGACGGGCAGTTCCTGTTCGCCGTGAACACCGCGTCGGGATCGATCTCGAGCTACGCGATCAGCCCCGGCGGCTCACTCACGTTGATCGGCAGCACACCGTTTGGCTCAGCTGGAGCCGGCGCTGTTGACGCCCGGCTCTCTCCCGACGGGAGAACACTGCTGGTGAACGGCAGCAAAGCCAACGTGATCGCGTCGTTCGCGGTCAACGGCGGGAATCTCACAGAGCTCCCGAGCTCACCCACGCCGCTGCCCGCCGGCGCAGTTGCCTCGGGCATCGTCGTCGACTGACAACAGCACTTCGCCGCCGGCTCGGACACCACTGCCGGGCCGGCGGCGTCAAGCTTTATCCAGCCTCGCAACCCGCTCCAGCGTGTAGGGTTCGATCGTGGGCCTGCATCCCCTCGCCGCGCGCTTCGTCGATGTCGCCGATTCATACGAGCGCGGACGCCCGGAGTACACGCCTGCAATTGCCGAAGCCATAGCGGGGGAGCTGCATGTCGCTCCTTCAGCCCGCGTGCTCGATCTGGCGGCGGGAACCGGCAAGCTCACTCGCGCGCTGCTCGGTGTGGGGCTCGATGTCATAGCAGTCGAGCCGCAGGCGCAGCTACGCGAGATCCTCGCCGCCAGCGTGGGCGTCGAGCGCGTGCTCGATGGGCTCGCCGAGGAGATCCCACTTCCGGATGCGTCTGTCGCTGCCGTCACCGTTGCCGATGCGTTTCACTGGTTCGATCAGGTGGCGGCGCTGCGAGAGATCCAGCGCGTGCTCGTCGCGGGCGGAGGACTGGCTGTGCTCAGGATCCTGCCCGACTGGAGTGGGGCCTCTTGGGCACACGAGGTTGGGACCCTGATTGCCGAGCTTTGCCGTGAGCACCCGCAGTTCGAAGGCCCGCGTTGGCAGGACACCGCCAGCGCAGAGGGCTGTTGGACCGCGCCGCGTGAGGTCCAGCTTACGATGTTGCAGTCGGCCAGCCCAGGGGGGATCCTCGACTACATCGCGTCGATCAGCTGGATAGCGGCCCTGCCCGATGATCAACGCACCGAGACCATTGCGAGGATCGCCGAGCTTATCGCTGCCGGCGAGACGCCCGACGAGCTTCCTGTTCACGTCACCGTCGGCTTGACGAGCCTCGCCTGAGGCGGCGAACACACGGTTCGTTCCTCGCGCGGACGGAAGGCTCGCGCGAGTTGCTCAGCGTGCATCGCGCTGGTACCGCGTCCCAAACATCTCTGGGGCGCACCGCCGTGGTCCGGCACACCCGATTGGCTGCAGGGCCTGGATTACGGGCGCGACATGCAGTGAGTTGAACGGCTGAGGGCCGCGGCCCCAAGCTAGGAGGACCGGCCGCAGGCGTGATCGACAAAGCCGCTGCCGGGCGCCCGTCACTCTCGCCCGGAGGCTGCCGCAATCGGGCAACTAGGAGAGGATCTCGACGTACCCGTCCGTGCCGTGTACGCGGATCCGCTGCCCATCGTGGATCAGCCGGGTGGCATGCTCCACCCCCACGACGGCCGGCAAGCCGTACTCCCGTGCGATCACCGCGCCATGGGTCATTAGACCCCCCACCTCCGTGACTAGGCCGGCGATCGCGACGAACAGTGGCGTCCAGCTGGGGTCTGTGTGGGCTGTGACCAGGATGTCGCCCGCTTGGAGATCGGCTTGCGCCATGTCCAGGATGACGCGGGCTCGCCCCTCGATGGTCCCGGCAGACACCGGTAGGCCGACCAGCGCGCCGGTCGGCACGTCCTCGCGTCGATACACGCCGGCGATTACCTCGCCATCGGATGTGAGCACCCGGGGGGGCGTGAGCGCTTGATACGAGCTGAACGCGTCCTTGCGCCGGCGGATGAGCTGGTTATCCACGTCGTTCGTGCGCACGACCTCGTGGAGCTCCTGGAAGGTGAGGTAGAAGATGTCTTGCTCCTCCGCAAGCACGCGAGCGTGCACGAGACGCTTGGCCTCTTCCAGCAAGGCCTGCTTGTAGACGAAGTGACGGCTGACGATGCCGTACTTCGGATACTCCCGGTACCCGGCGAAGGTGCGCACCACGTCGATCATCCGCTCGGCCTCGCCGGCCTTCTGCTCGCCGTCCGGCAGGGACCGCAAACGCTCCAGCAACTCTTGTTGCTTCTTGCACGCCTCCTGGCGCCCTTGCTCGAAGCGCCGCTCTGCGGCGCCCGGCTCGAAGTTCTTGATGTTTGTGAGGATCGCGGGCAGGAGCGCGGTGGGGCGCTCACTCCACCGCGGCCTCGTGATGTCGATCTCGCCGACGCAGCGCATGCCGTACTTGTCGAGGTAGGCTTGGATAGCGTCTCGTGCTTCCCGGCCGCCCGCGAGCATGGGCAGCTCGTCCAGGAAGCTCTCGTCCTCGGCCTGCCGCAGAAAAGCCACCACCTCCGGATGCGGGCGGATCACGTCCGCGACGTCCAGGAGCGCCAGTCCCATCTCCGAGGTGACGTTGTGGGGGACGGACCGCGTGAGTATGTCGGCCGCGTTCTTCTCGCCCAGCCAGGCATGCAGCTGCTCGTTGAGCCACCACGTGGCCTCCATCCCCGCCATGATCGCCTGATGGCTTCGCGGATCGGACAAGATCCGCTTCAGCTCCTGGATGTCCGCGAGGATGAAGTCGAGGAGCGCAGGTCCAGACTCCGTGCGGATATCGCGCTTGGAGGCGGCGATGGAGGCCTCGCTGCGCCCGATCAGTTCATCGACGATGGCCGCATCGGTCTCGATTGGGGCCGGCACGCCGCCAGCCGGCGCTCCGCCTTGCCCGTCGTCCGGTAGCGACGGGACGAAGTCGCCGCGTTCGAGGATCCCCTGCAGCGCGTCCCCGATCAGCGGATCGGATTTCCCCAGCACCTCCAGCACACCGGCTCGGCTCGCCGACGAAGCCAGACGGGCGGTGACGTCGACGAACAGCCTCCCGCCGGCCTCGTGCATCGGCACGAGCGCCGTCAGCTGCCACACGGAAAGCCCCAGGGGCTTCATCGGGTCGGTCATCATCTGCTGATGACCGACTGAGACGTAGACATGGTTCTCTCGGTCGGCGACCTCGGGGATCGGGAACAGCGTCGTGATCGGCCGGCTCTGGACGATCCAGAAGTCGCCCTCGGCCAGGCACCACTCGATGTCCTGGGGGCAGCCGAAGTGCGCCTCGATCCGCCGGCCCAGCTGAGCGAGCTGCACGACCTGCGCATCGCTCAACACTGGCTGGTCGTGGCGCTCCGGCTCGATCGCCTGTTGCTGCGTCCCGCCCGCGGGCGAGGCGTGGACGACAAACCGCTTGGTGGCGATTGTCTTGGCGACCACTTCACTGTCGCGCACCTCGTAGACGTCCGCGTTCACCAGACCGGAGACCAGGGCCTCGGCGAGGCCGAAGCTGGCCTCCACGAAGACAACCTTCCGGTTTGACGTGACTGGGTGGGCCGTGAAAAGGACACCGGCCGCCTGCGGGAAGACCATCTGCTGCACGACCACGGCCATGTTGACCTTCCGCTGGTCGAAGCCGTTGCGAAGGCGGTAGGTGACGGCGCGCTCGGTGAAGAGCGAGGCCCAGCATCGACTGACGTGCCGGAGGATCGCCGCCGCCCCCACGACGTTCAAGTAGGTGTCCTGCTGACCCGCGAAGGAGGCCGTCGGTGAGTCCTCCGCCGTCGCGCTCGATCGGACGGCGTAGGCGGCTTGCTCGCCGAGCCGGGCGAGCGGACGGGTGATCGCCGCCGCCAGGTCGTCGGGGACGGCAATCCCTTCGAGGGTACGGCGGATCTCCGCGCTGAGCACGCGGATCGCCTCCCGGTCACCCGAGTTCAAGCGAGACAGCCGATCGAGCCGATCGTCGATCGACGGCGCTTCGGCCAGGATCCGCCTGAAGGCGTTCGTGGTCACACAAAAGCCGGCCGGCACGCGGATGCCTCCGACCCGCGAGAGCTCCCCCAGGTGCGCGCCCTTGCCGCCAACGACCGCAGCCTGCGTCCGGTCGATCTCCTCGAAACCCAGCACGTAGGGCATTTCAGCCATGCAGATAAGTCCCCTTTCATGTTGACGGACGGCTCAGGGCACATGCCGCGAGCAGGGAAATATACCTGCAAATCAGTGGTTTTCTGTAAGCGTTCAGTCGTCCGGCTGCTCAATTGAGCAGCGGAGCGGGGTGTCCACGGGCGTGGGCATCGATCACATCGGTGAGGTAGACGAACAGCGAGCGCCCTTGAAGGCGGCAGGTCGTGTGCGCCGAGAACAGCCGGGCCGTGCGCAGCTCCCCGGCTTCAGACTGGCTGCCGAGGGAGATCTTCCGGTAGATGACCGCTGAGCGCAGGGCCCGCTCTGCATGGTTGTTGGTGGGCTCGACACCGGGGTGCTTGGCGAACGTCCACAGCGCAGGCCATGCCTTCAGGAGATTGCGGGCCATGCCACGGCAGTGGCGGTTGCGTGCACGTTTCGCCGCGTAGCCTCGGATGAGCGGCTTGTATTCGCGCTGCAGCCGCCGGACGGTGAGCTCAAGAGCCCTTCGATCGTCGGTGTGCTTGAAGACCTCAGCGGCCCAGAAGACGCGGTCGCACAGCTCAAGGCCCCGTTGCCCGAACTCCTTCTCTGCGCCGAGACCCTCGGCGTGGGCGGCGAAGTCTCGCTTCAAATGGGCCCAGCAGAGCTGGCGACGCTTGAGTGGCAGATGCGAATAGGCCCACCAGCGATCAGAGGTCACGATCGCCTTCGTGTCCGCCAAGAGTTTCTTGGCATGGTCTTCGTGGCGGTCCTTCGCGACGTGAAGATAGCCACGGCGATCGTCAAAGACGCCCCACAGGGCGCGACGCTCTCCGGCGGTCCGCCAGCCGGTCTCATCCATGTTCACGGCGGCGCTTTCACGGAGTTGCTCGAGCAGGTCTGAGTGTGGATCTGACAGGGCCTCGCTCGTGCGCGTGAGGATCGTGTCAACCGTGCCAGTCGAGATCCTCGACCCGAACAGCTCCTCGCACAGCTCGACCGCGTCGCGGCGGGAGATGCGGTTGCGGACCGAGAGCGTCGCGATCGCGGCTTCAAGGCGGGGACCGAAGGCGCTCTGAGAGACCTCGCGTGGAAGCTCTCCCCGCGTGCGCTCTCCGCAACCCGGACAGCGGACTCGCTGGGCGCGGTGCTCTGTGACTTTGACCGTGATGACCGGGAGCTCCTCGACCTGATGGCGCAGCGGATCGCCGACCGCCACACGCTCGTCCTCGCCGAACACATGACCGCAGGAGCAGTGCCCGGGCCAATGCTCGACCACCTCATCCACCGCCCACGCCGGCAGGAACGGTCGTCCCTTGCCCTCGTGGCCGAGCTGTCCGCCCCGTGGACGTCCCGAGGGATCCTTGCTGCGCTTCGGAGCGCTCGGTCCGTCTGCGCTCGGCGGCTGGGAGCTGTTCTTCGAGGAGCGGTTCAGCCGACGCTCGAGCTGAGCGATCCGCTCGTCCTGCTTTGCGATCCGCTCATCCTGGCAAACGACATGGGCCTCGAGCTGCACGATACGGCGATCCATCGCCAGAAGGACCTCGACGACGGCCCCACGGCCCTGGTCATAGATCGCCTTCGCCTCAACACGCTCCACACGCCGATATTCGACAAAGCAGAGTTATGTCCCCCACCCACTGAACGCTTACGGTTTTCTGTAAGCGTTCAGTTGGTTGGGGCGTTTACGTGAGTGTTGGTGCTGGGTCGCCGCGGGCGTGTGCGGTGATGGCGTCGGTGAGGTAGGCGAATAGCGAGCGGCGCTGCAGCCGGCAGGTGGTGTGCGCTGAGAGCAGTCGCTCGATCCGTCGTTCGCCGCCTTCGGACTGGCTGCCGAGGCTGAGCTTGCGGTAGATGACCGCGCTTCGCAGGGAGCGCTCGGCGTGGTTGTTAGTCGGCTCGACACCGGCGTGAGCGGCGAACGTCCATAGCGCTGGCCAGATCTTCAGGAGGTTTTTCGCCATCCCGCGGCAATACTTGTTGCGCGCTCGCTTTGAGGCGTAGCGGCGAATGATCGGCTTGAACTCGCATTGACACCGGCGGATCGCGAGCTTCAGATCACGACGATCGCTTGTGTTCTGGAAGACCTCCCAGGCCCAGAAGACACGCTCACAGAGCGCGAGGCCGTGTTCCCCGAACTCCTTCTCGGCCGCCAGGCCTTCGGCGTGCGCGGCGAAATCGCGCTTCAGGTGCGCCCAACAGAGCTGTCGGCGCGCCAACGGCAGGTGCGCGTAGGCCCACCAGCGATCAGAGGTCACGATTGCGTTGGTGTCCGCGAGTAGTTCCTTGGCGTGATCCTCGTGACGGTCGCGCGCGACCTGCAGATAGGCGTGGCGCTGATCGAAGACTCCCCACAGTGCGCGGCGCTCGCCCGCGGTCCGCCAGCCGGTCTCGTCCATGTTCACCGCGCTCGATCCGCGAAGCGCTCCCAACAGGTCGGCGTGAGGCTCAGCCAGCGCCTGCGCGGTCCGGTCGAGGATCGCGTCTACCGTGCCCGTGCTGATCCTCGATGAGAACAGTTGCTCGCAACACTCAACGACATCGCGGCGGGAGATCCGGTTGCGCACCGACAGCGTCGCGACGGCCGCCTGAAGACGGGGACCAAACGCGCTCTGGGCAACCTCGCTCGGCAGCTCAGCTCTCCGGCGTTTGCCGCAGCCCGGACAGGACACTCGATGACACCGGTGCTCGGTGACCTTCACCGAGATCACGGGCAGCTCCTCGACCTGCCAGCGCACCGGTTCGCCCACAGCGACGTGCTCGTCCGCAGCGAAGACGTGACCGCAGCCACAGTGCTCAGGCCAATGCTCGATCACCCGATCCACCGCCCACGCCGGCAACAACGGCCGGCCCCTGCCCTCATGTCCAGACTGAGCTCCCTGCTTGCGACCCGATGGGTCCTTGCCACGCTTCGGCGTGCTGGCGGGCGGATCGGCGCTCGGGGGAACAGAGGAGTTGCGAGAGCTGCGATTCAGTCGCCGCTCGAGCTGAGCGATCCGCTCATCCTGGCGAGCGACCCGCGCGGTCAACGCCTGGATCTGAGCATCCATCCGCAACAAGACCTCCACGACCACATCACGCCCAGCGTCATAGATCGCCTCCGCCTCAACCCGATCCACACCCCAAGATTCGACGCGCCCGAGCTATCTCCCCCAACCAACTGAACGCTTACGGTTTTCTGACTTATATTTGGCTCAGCATCGCCTGCTATTATTTTTAATGGCGGTAGGGTGCCTCGTTTGGCATGGGGGAGTCAACTCGCGTTTGAACGCGCCGCCGAGCGTGCTGAGCGCCGGCTTCCTCAACGGGCAGGTCTTCCGAGCGACACCGCAGAGCGCGCGAGAGTCCGCAGCCGCGACTCGAGGCTTCCCTTTCATGTCTCAGTCGGCGCATGCGCCGACTGAGGTGCCGTGCATGCACGGCACCGCCGACCGGTACATGTACCGGTCGGGACCGGGCCGCATGCGGCCCGGTCTTCCCCAATAGGTGAGACATAGTCGAGTCTTGAGCGTGAGGTCGATCTTCGCGGGCGAGGTGAAGACAAAGGGCGAGTACCCCACAGATGCGTGTGGTCTCGCCTCAGGGGGTAGATGAGACGAAAGGAGCAATCATGAAGATCTTCGTAGCCGGCGCTGGCGAGCGCGCAGGACGCGAAGGCGCCAAGGCGCGATTATGGAATCAAATCCAACAACGGAGGTCAGCATGAGCACCGTCGACCAGGAGATGGTTTTGGGCCACTTCATCGTTTCAGACGATGTCGAGCGCTCTCGCCGCTTCTACACCGAGGTACTTGGCGGCAGGACCGTCATCTCCGGCGAGGGGGATGACGAGGTGACCTACGTCGCGCTGGCCAACAGCTGGATCATCATCAACGTGGGAGGCGCTCCGACCGACGACAAGCCGACCGTCACACTCGAGACCCCACCCGACCCAAACCGGGTGAACAGCTTCCTCAACATCCGGGTTGCGGACATCCAAGCGGTGTACGCCGAGTGGAGCGAGCGGGGCGCCCAATTCCTGACGCCGCCGATCAAGCACGCGACCGAGATGCGCTGCTACATCCGTGATCCCGATGGCTATCTGATCGAGGTGGGCCAAACGACCCTCCCCAGAGGTTGGCGTCCACCGTCTTGATCATCTCCCCTGTGTGGGCGCGCGCAGGGGTGCCGGCGACCTCAACGTTCGGTCGGCGTTGATTCCAGGAATGGGAACTCGACCGCGGCGCTGACGCGCTCCCCAAGGCTCGTAAAACCTGGGGGTTTGCGTCTCAGGCGCCTACTGCCGCCGACCGCGAAGGCACATCCGCCTGGGCGTCGGGTCTGTGCCCGAGGTTACGGTCGACCTGCTCGACGATCAATTTCGTCACGAGCTTGGTGTTGTCCCACACCGGCACGTGTCCGCAGTCGGAGAGCTCGATCGCCTTGACACCCCGTATCTCGCGGCGGTAGCGAGGGGCGTGGCGGGAGCCCGGCAGTATGCGATCAAACTGCGGGGTGGCCAACAACACTGGGCAGGCGATCCGATCGAGATCCCTGATCGTGAGCTCAGCCTCATCGGCGAGCAGCGCTTGGATCACTCGCTGGCTGATGGAGCAGTGCAGCGCTGCCCGCGATATCTCAGCTGCGTCCGCCGGAGACACGAGCTCCCCATGGCGCATGATTTCCCTGAACGCCAGGCGGCGAGTCCCGGGACGTCTCATGATCCGCTCGCTCCACGCGTGGGTTCGCTTGAGCATCTTGATCTGCTTGGCGAAGAGATTCCCGATGCGCGGGCCCTCACCGTCGCCCCGGCTCCAGCCGGCAGCGGGCGCCAACGCCACGACCGATCGCGCACGGCCGCGCTTGGCCAGCTCGAGTGCGATGCCACCGCCCATGGAGTTGCCGACGAAGTGTGCCGCGCCAACACCCAGCTCGTCCAGCAGGCTTTCAACCGCGTTGGCGGAATGCTCAAATGTGATCGGCTGATCGATGGGATAGGAGGGACCGCCGTGGTGGCCTGGCAGCGTCGGTGCGATCACCTCGTAGCGAGCAACCAGATCGGCCAGGATCGGATGCCAGATCCCCCAGGCGGCGGTGAAGCCATGCAGCAGCACCACCGGCTCCCCAGATCCAGCCCTGTACATCGCGGGTGAGATTTCCGGCATCGACCGAGAGTCTAACTTGAAATAGATGATCCGGCGGAGAGCATTGAGCGATCAGGCCCCACCGATCAATGACCGCGCCTCCGCGGGGCCGACCACGAGATCGTGAAGATCGCCGCCCACCTCGAGTCGACCCGACTCTTCAATCCCGCCGATCTTTCCCGGCTCGAAGCCGGCCGTTCGGATCAGCCGCTCGACCTCCTCCTCAGCACGGTCGTCGTCGGTCGCGTAGAAGAGGACCGCCGGTTCCGGTGACCGGTTGCTAGAGGACTCGAAGAGATCGCCCGACATGGTTCCAAACGCCATAACCAAGCGCCACCCGCCGGCAGCCACCCGGCTAGGACCTCGCCAGAGGATTGCCCTTCCGGCAGCAAACGTGAGACGTTACCTTGCGCGTCCGAAACCTCCTCAGCGTGACGCTGGTGATCTCAGCATTCACTCAGGCTCCCCGCCGGCCGTACTCGACAGCCACTGAGGGGGGGTCCAGTCCCCCTCGGGGTCCGTGGTTTGCCCCACCTCGATCAGATGACCGTCGGGATCGCGGATATAGCAACGGATCTCGTACTGGTGCTGCTTCGGGGGCGTCAGGAATTGAGCACCACGGGCGCTCCATTCGGCGTACACGGCCTCGATGTCTCTGACCCGGATATTAAGGAAGCTGTTGATCCGGTTGAGGTCGGGTGGCGTCTCCAGAGTGACCGCGGGCTTGTCGTCGGTTGGGCCTCCGCCCACATTGATGACGATCCAGCTGTTGGCTAGCTTGACACAGGTCGGCCCTCCAGAAAAGACAACCTCGCCACCGAGCACGTCAGTGTAGAAGCGCTGAGAGCGCCCGACATCGTCCGAGACGATGAAGTGGGTCAGCACAATTTCCTCTACCGGCGGTTTGAGTTCGGCCATCTGCCACCTCCACTGGTTGGGACTCATACCCCGCTTACCAACGGGGTCTGCATCTCGTTCCACGGTACAGCAATAGGCCACCACGTTTAATCCGATGGCCCGGCCTTCGATAAACGACCAGATGCTTCGAGCTCGTGCGACCCGGAGCGGAGCGGATCTGGGTGCGGGCGCCGGTCCCGCCAAGGTGCGTAAGTGGGACGACCTCCTAGAGGCTGTCCGACACGCGCCCGTAGCGAAGGTAAAGGACCCGAGAGCCAAATGTGCGTGCTTCGATCAGCTCAAGGTTGATCCCTTTCTCCAGGGGAGGGAAGTAGGGCGTGCCGCCGCCGAGTAGGAGCGGGCTGACGAACAGCCGCCACTCGTCGATCAGCTCCAGCTCCATACACGCACGGGCGAGACCGGCGCCGCCCACAGCGATGTCCTTTCCGCGCTGTTCCTTGAGGCTTGAGACCTCCTCGCCGACACCGTCCCTGGCCAGCCTAGTGTTGCCCACCACGCTCTCCAGCGTCGTGGAGAACACGACCTTCGGCAGGCCCCTCCAGGTTTGGGCGAACTCGACCTGCTCCGCGGCAAGCGGACTCTCCTCAGCGGTCTCCCAGTAGACCATCGTTTCATAGAGCCGCCGTCCGCAGAGGTGCACACCGATTTCCTGCACCTGCTGGTGGTGAAAGCGAAACAGCTCCTCATCGGGCACCGACCAGTCGAACGCGCCGTCCGGCCCAGCGATGAAGCCGTCCAGCGACACACTCATCGAGTAGATCAACTTCCGCATCAAGATCCTCCTACAGTTGAACCCTATTCTTCTGTGGGTAACTACTTTGTGTCACCTCATTGTTTGCCGGCTGGCGCTGGTTGGAGTCCCATTGATCGCACCATAAGAAACGAAGGTCGAACTGTCCCGGTTCCCGGAAGAGCTGGGTGGCTCGCCCGGGACCCCTATATGGGCTATTGCAGCGCGATCGTACGCGTGACCGTCCCGAGACTGTGGCCGCCCTGAGAGAGGTTGACCGTGACGGTGTAGCGACCGGCAGACAGCGAGCCAAGTTCGGCAAGCGGCACATTTACGGTCTGTCCCGGCACAATCGCCTTCATGCCTGCGGTGGTGCGAAGCGAGCGCCCCCGCCCGCTGATCAGCACCGCGCCACCGACCGGGACAATCGTGTTGCCGGTGTTGCGCACAGCCAAGAGCAGTGTGCCGTGCCGTGCCCTGCCCTGCTCGACCAGACCACCTGGCTGCGCGCGAAAAGACTGCACGTTGGTCGGCGCGTCGAGTCGCAGGCTGCTCACCAAGCGGTAGGCGAACTTGATCCCTTTCGTGGCGTGGCCGGGCGGCGTGCCCGCGACTTCGATCGCGCCATACTGGGAGCGGCCGGAAGGGGTCCCCGTCAGCGACACGCCGACCGTGCGCGAGGAGCCGGCGCCCAACGTGAAGGAGCTCGCGCTGAGGCTCACATCGGACAACGTGGCGCCGCGGTTGGGCGACACTTCGCCGCTGAGTCCCTGCAGCCACGGCCGCAGCGCGACCCTCACTACCATCGATGTGCTGGTGGTGTTCGAGATCTTGATCGAGCCGACGCTGCCGCGGCTGGCGACGTGCTCAAAGATGCCAGGCGAGATCGACACGCCGCCGCCCGCCGCGAGGCTTGCGCCGGCGACGGTGAGCATCGCGACCGTCGTGACGAGCGTCAATCGCGTGATGTTGTGAAGTCTCATGATTGCTGCTTCCTCTCTCGTGGTTGGGAGTATCTGTGTCGACGACCGTCACCGCGCCGTGTCAGGGTCCGGCGACGGTGACGGTTACCAGTAGGAGCTTGTGGTAGCCCCTTATGGGCGGTTGGTGGGCGCCGTGCACCACCTGGCGCAGCCGGATTGTGGCTTCTTCCGCCGAAACCGGTTCACCCCACTGCTCGAGCACTGGGTCCACGCTTGTATCGAGCGAATGAAAGCGGCCGCGACCAGCCGCCGCCTGCAGAGCGATCGCGACGCTCGAGTCCCCTCGCACCAGGTGCCCGCGGCGGGCGCCGGAGATCGCTTCGCCGTCGGCGAGGCTCAGCTTAACCGGCGCGTCGGTGGCGGTCACTTCCACGGGGATCGTCGCGTCATACACGCTGCGCCTGTGGCCTGCGCGCACACTCGCAAAGAGGCTCGGTTCGCCCAACGAGAGGGCAAGCGTGCTTTCCACCGTGCCGCCCACGGGCGTGCCGGGTTCGGCCAGCGCGGTGGGCGCGCCGCCGAGCACGGCGAGCGCCGCGACGAGCAGCGCCAGCGTCCCTAGGCGTGTTGCAGCGATCATCGCGCTCTACCTCTCCTTTTGCCGCGGTGGTTGTGGGGTCCTCGACGCGCGATCGCCGTGCTTATCTCTACTTCAACGTCTTCGCCGCCGGCCTGGCTGTAGCGGAAGATGATCGTACGCGCGCTCTTGAATTCGAACATCGCGCTGAGACTACCTCCGTGCACGAGGATCGTGCCGCGCCCGGCCCTAAAGGTGCGCCGCCCAATCTTGTAGAGCACGCGGACAGGCGTGCCGTCGGGCGCTGAGGCGCGGCGGTGGCCGTGCAGGCAGGTGAGCCGGCCTGTGAAGCGGTGGCGCCGGTTTCGGCGCAGAACGGGTACGCCCTCGCGGGTATAGCCGAGCGGCGTGGAGGCAAGGCGCATTTCCAGCATCGGCGAGGGGCAGATAGGCGGCACCCGCGGCGGTTCTTTGGAAGGATTTTTGTGGGCAGGTTCTTCCGGCGGTTCCGTGGGCGGACCGTTGTGCATGGCTGAGATCCCTACCGTGACCGTGTTGCTGCCGGACGGGACGGGATCCAGGACTTCGATCGGCGCTTCGAGGAGCGTGCCAGTGTTGCCGGCCACGTCGGTTACGGTGACGAGCAGCACATGCGAGCCGGCGTCGCCAACGTTAATCGAGAGGGGGATGTTCGAAACGGCTTCCGGACACGGAGGCATCGAGCACAGGTTCACCGACGTGGTGTTGCCGTCGATCGAGGCCTGCGCATTTGCCAAACCGAAGCCCGTATCACTAGCGTCGATCGTCAGGCTCAGCGTCGCGCCCGCTTCCGCGGGGCTCTGCATTCCCCCGATAGCTCCGCTGGGCGTGCTGTCCCGCACGCCAAGCGCGATTGATGAAGATCTGAATGTCATGGTCGCCTGAGCACTGGAGGTAACGAGCACCGCCGTCGCGACCATGATGGCCGCGACGGCGATAGTCCTCCTCAGGCGCCTCGACGTGCGCCTGGTTTGAGTCATTGCACTGCTTTGAGCTACGGTGTGGTGGTTGATAGGGTCAGCGTAATCGTCTTCGCGTAGGTGCCGGTGTGCAAATGATCGTGCAGCCCGATCTTCTGGTTGAACGTCACCGTCATTTCGTCTTCGCTAAACGGTTTGGTGTATGTCAACAGCGTTGCCGGTGCTACCAGCGACGTGAAGACACCACCAGTTCCACCCTGCGTCGATATTGCCTTGCTTTCCAGCGGTTCGGGCAGCTCATAGGTTTCTTTGAACGCCCCGTCAGTGTATCCCTGCACGAGATGCCCGATGTCCGTGGCGCTCGCGTCTTCGGCGACCAGCTTGCTTTCAGCCGCCGTGCTCGTCGCCTTCAGACCGCAGGTGTTGTGATATTCCTGCGTTTTGCCCGGAAGGAACGAACCCAGCACCACCGGCGAGCACGTCGTTGCCAGTGTCTGCGTGAACGGCACTTTGCCTTCCACGACTATCCCGGCGGACGCTTCCGCAACGGCGGTCTGTCCCGATTCGGCCGGAGCGGATTCGCCACTTGCGTTGTGTGCGACGACCGCAACACGGATCGTGTGAGCGAGGTCCGCTTCGGTCAACGTGTATTCGTCCGCCGTCGCGCCGACAATGGCCGTGCATGACGCGCCCGAGGAGTTGCAGTCCTTCCACTGGTAGCTGTAGGAGGTCGGCGCCCCGGTCCACGTGCCGTTGCTCGCCGTTAGCGTACGCCCACCTTGCGGCGTCCCACTGATGACCGGCAGGACGCTGTTCAGCGGCACCGGGTTAGCGATGAATTTGGCCGTGACCAACTCGTTCGCGCTCATCGTGACCGAGCATGGTCCGGTGCCCGAGCAGGCGCCGCCCCACGCTTCGAGCAAGTAATTCGTTGCCGGCGTCGAAGTCAATTTGACGGCTTCGCCTTCAGCGAATTCGGCGCTGCATTTCGTGTGGCTCTGCCCGCATTCGATGCCTGCGGGAGTAGACGTCACAGTGCCTTCGCTGGTGACCGTCACCGTGAGAGTGTGCTTCGGGACTTCGGGTGTGACTGTGACCGTAAACGATTTGCTCGCGGTGTTTTCATGTCCGTCCACCGCGTTGCAGGTCACTGTCGTCGTGCCCACTTTGAACGTCGAGCCCGATGCGGGCGCGCAGCTCAAGGTCTTGACCAGCGCGTCGGAGTCGGTCGCTTCGACGCTGTAGGTCACGACCTTCCCGGAGGGGCTGTTCGCTTCTGTGGTGATGTTTGCGGGCACCGTGATGACGGGCGGCGTCGAGCTGTACTGGTCAGCGCCGATGTCACATCCCGTGCCACCAACGGCAGGACGCGGATAACCACGCTGATCGGTCGCCGGACACTTAGCCGTGTCACCGGTACCGATAGTCGGGCTGCCAGCCTTCTCCGAGTAGAGCGTCGTGGAACCGCCATCGTTGGACAGCGACGACTGCAGCAGCGGGGTCTTGCTCTGGAACGCCGCTTCGCCACCGCAACTGGTATCGGAGGCAAGGCTGTGATCGTTCGTGAGAGTGCTGAAGCTTCCACACTGCGCGGAGCCTTCGTTGAGAGCGACGATCGTGTTCGTCAGGCTCAACTTGCCGCTGCCGGTGCCCCCGATGCCGTCGGAGGCGTTGTGCACGACCGTCACGTTCACGAAACTGGCTTCGCCTTCATCGGCCATCCCCAATTCGAGGCCGTCGGCCAGCGTCGAGTTGGTGAGGCTGGCCGTCGCGCCTCCATGAACGTTAATCTGGGTGCCAGTATTGCCGTCGATCGTCGAGTTTTCGACAGTTAGGCTCCCTTGATCTTCGATCGCGCTGTTCGATGCACTGCCGCCACCCGTGACAACGACGTGCTTGACCGTCAGCGAAACACCTTCTGAGACAGTAAGCAGTTCCTGTTCCGTCGGTGGAGTCGGGGTGACGCTAGCGCCTGATATCTTCGCCCCAGGCGTCGCTTCACCGATTTTGCCCACCGGTCCCGCCAACGTCTGCGTGCCGTGCGTGTTGGTGAAAACCATCGTTTTGAGCGGCAGGTAGGTGCCGGCCGTGAGTTCGATCGTGTTCGCTTCGGTGTTGCCATCGGCCGTGGTGACCGCTTTTTCGAGTTCCGTGGTGTTTTTGACGACAATGGTTGCGGCGTTCGCGCCGGCGGCCAGCATCAGGAGCGATGCCGTCACGGCCAACGCGAGCGCCATCGAACACGTTCGGCGGCGCTTCACGACTCGGTGCATCAGGTGCGTCATTATGTCCTCCAGTCCAGTGGGGCATATTGATGGTAAGAGATGGACGCGATACACAACTCGGGTGCCCACCTCGACCACCCGGCATGTGGCTTCCTATCAGGCCGATTAAGCCCAAGGCAAGCCAATTCACCGCATCGTCACGATTGTTCACCGCGTCGTCACGACTCTCGGCGTCACATTATTCTATTCAATTTATTACACCGCAGTCACGAGCCGTTCACTTTGTGATCACATACGCGTTCACCGATTGTTCACG
Source organism: uncultured Solirubrobacterales bacterium (assembly GCA_963849215.1). Classification (GTDB taxonomy): domain Bacteria; phylum Actinomycetota; class Thermoleophilia; order Solirubrobacterales; family Solirubrobacteraceae; genus Palsa-744. The sequence goes on along the minus strand of CAWKGR010000003.1, from coordinate 1,509,772 downwards.
TCTGAGGTCGGGTGATACCCAAGAATGCCGGGCCTCGGCGTGAAGGTGGCTGGTAAACGCACCGCCACGCCGTAGCTTTCCAGCGATCCATGTCAAGTAGGCTATGACGAACCCGCGCACAAAGACCTCTACAAATAGCGCCACGGCCTCCGCCTTCAGGAAGTCGCGCTTTGCCGGGCTGCGCCGCGGCGTTTCTGTCGTGGTGGGGGTGCTCGCAGAGAGTCCGCTGCTGACCGGCCTGGCAGCGACAGCGGTCTTGCTGGTGGTCCTCTTCTTCCTCGGCCTGTCGATCATCGGGCCTCACTCGGCCGGACAGCAGACCACACTCTCGGGCGCCACCGAACTGATCTCCCACGGACAGGCGACGCAGGCAACGCTCCTCGACCAGGACTCACAGCTGGAACTGCGCACAGACAACGGCCAAGCGCTATGGGCAAGCTACCCGCATTCGGACTCCTACACGGGCACACTGATCGCCCTCCTTCAGAGCAAGCACGTACCCACCACCGTCAACCCGCAGTCGGGTAAGGCGATCATGCGTGCGACCGTCCAGTTTCTGCTACCGATCCTCATCCTCGTCACGCTGTTCGCCTTCTTTATGACGCTCGTGCGAGAGCAGGGAGCGGCCTTTGCGTCGTTTTCGAAGTGGAGCGGGAGCGAGCAGAAAGCCGGCGAGGGCCGGACAACGTTTGCTGATGTGGCCGGCGCACCCGAGGCGCTGATCGAGTTGGGCGAGGTCTGCGACTACCTCGAGAACCCGGGACGTTACGCCCGCCTCGGCGCCAAGGCGCCCAGGGGAGTAATCCTCACCGGGCCGCCGGGCACAGGAAAGACGCTGCTTGCACGTGCCGTCGCCGGCGAGGCACAAGCCAACTTTTTTTCTCTCTCCGGCTCGGAGTTCGTCGAGTCGCTGGTTGGCGTCGGCGCCGCCCGCGTGCGTGACCTCTTCCATCAGGCACGCGAAGTCGCCCCGGCCATCATCTTTATCGACGAGCTCGACGCCATCGGTCGACAGCGAGGCGCGGGCATGGGTCAAGGAAACGACGAGCGCGAGCAGACACTCAACCAGATCCTCGTCGAGATGGATGGGTTCGGGGCAGAGTCAGGCATCGTGATCATGGCCGCGACCAACCGGCCCGACATCCTCGACAACGCGCTGCTGCGACCGGGCCGTTTTGACAGACAGGTCGTCGTCGACGTCCCGGATGTGCACGGGCGCACTGAAATCCTGGAACTGCACGCCGGCAGAAGCCCGATCTCCCCCCAAGCCGACCTGATACGCATAGCCCACCAGACGCCGGGCTTCACGGGCGCCGACCTCGCGAACATCATCAACGAGGCCGCGCTGCTCACCGTGCGTGCCGGCAAGCAACTTATTGAGCAGGAGGAGCTCGAGGAGGCAATCGATCGGGTTATGTCCGGACCTGCACGCAAGAGCCACGTGCTCTCGCGGGACGAGGTCTGGCGGATCGCCGTGCATGAGTCCGGACATGCGATCGTCGCCCGCGCGATCGGCAACTCGGCGGCGCTGCAGAAGCTCTCGGTCGTATCGCGTGCCCGCGGGCGCGGCGGCGCGACCGTTTACTCGAGCGAAGACAAGCTCATGCTGACGCACCTCGACCTGACGAAGAATCTGATCACGGCCATGGCCGGGGTGGCAGCCGAGGACTACGTCTTTGGCATGCTTTCGACCGGAGGCGAGAACGATCTCGACGAAGCAACGAAGACCGCCCATGCGATGGTTTCCGTCTGGGGCATGAGCGAGGCGATCGGACCCGTGACTGTGGGCGAGAGACCCGGCGAGATCTTCATCGCCCGCGACCTGGCGAAAACAGCGAACATCGCCGCCGCGACGCACGAACTTGTGGATAGCGAGACGCGGCGGCTGACCCACGACGCGGAGGACACCGCGAAGCAGATCATCGAAACAAACAGGGCGATCCTGGAGGAGCTTGCCAACACGCTGCTCGACGCCGAGACGTTGAGCGGGCCGGCGCTCGATACGTTCCTCGAGGCTGTGCTCCCGTGGCGAGCGCCACTGGTGAAGGGCGTCAACGGCCACGTGCCACCTGTGGCCCTGCGAGAGGCAGTCGGTGTCGGCGACATCGAGGGTCCGCCCGGCAGCTCCGAAGGTCCTTACTAATCGTGAACCGTGTTACCCCCTACACAGCCAGCCGCGCGGTCCTGGCAATAACGGGAGCCGCGGCTGCCCTCGCCGTCGGGGGGTGCGGCGAAATATCAGGCGCCGCAAAGCAGACGGCCGCCCCAAAGGCGACCGTCTCAAATACAGCAGAGGCGCCTGCCCCGAGCAACAAACTCCTCGCGACAGTCAGCACCACGGGGAGGGAAGTGACGTTGACCGACTCACGCGGCCGCACCATCACCCGCTTGCGCAGTGGCTGGTATTCCGTATTCGTCACGATCAACGCCACAGGAGCGGATTTCCACCTCACCGGTCCCGGCGTAGACTCAGCCACCAAGGCGAAGGCTTCAGGCGTGGCCCTATGGGGAATCCATTTCCTCAAGGGGACGTACCGCTACATGAACGATCACAACGCGCGTGCCACGAGGCACGTGCTACCCGTCTACTGATCAGGACAGCGCGGCGCGATTCGCGCGGCGCCGCTGCTCATCTCCTCGTCATTTCAGGGCGTGGTGGCAAGGACCTGTTCGAGGTGGCCCGCCACGTCCTTTTCCACAGCCACGGGACCTATCGGGTTGTGATCCGTGCCCGGCTGATAGCGGCGTTCGGCGAGCGCGACCCCTTCCAGGGCGAGGCCCCGGGAAAGCGCTTGCTCGATGGCACCTGGGTCGGGCGAGCGCGCTTGGTGCGCGGCGGCCTCGAGCACCCGGATCGTTTCGAACCCAAGGCCGGGAAAGCTGCCAACCGGCTCACTGCCGAACCGCTTCTTATAGCTGACAAGGAACCGGTGTCCCGCGGCGCTTTCACGGGGAAAGCCATATGAGGGAAAGACCGAATCATCGAGCGCGCCAGCGTTGCTTCTAACGGTAAGCTGCGTATCCATCACCGAGGCACCGACCACACTCTGAGGTATGCCTTGCGCCTTCAGGCCAGCCGCCATCTGGTTCACCAACGGCGGCGGAAGCGCTGTGAAGATGATCGACGGTCGCGTGCTGGCAGCTTCGATGATGTGCGCCAAGTCCGAGAAATCGCTCGTTGTCATGGCGATCGATGCGCTGCCGACTATCCGTATGTGCCTGCGTCGCGCGGCGGTGCGGAACTCATCTGTAACGAGCTGGACATAACGGCTGCCCGGGGCGGTGACGATGAAGGCGCTTCCGTAACCGATCGTGTGCATGAAGCTCGTCAACCCGGCCATTTCTTCGCTCGTGGACATCCCGATCGGCCAATACGTCGGGTAGCGTTCTCCAGCCGTCGGGTCCAGGTTGCACGGCGCGAGCATTAGCGTCCCGTACCGAGCCGCCCCCGCGGCGAGGCTCAGTTGCGAGTCCGTGTCGCACGGCAGGATCAGTGCGGCGGCGGCCTCGGAGTGCAGCCGGCCCTCCACGACAGCGGGGGAAAGGCCTTCCAGGTCCTGGGACACGAGCTTGATCCGAGTATGCCGGGCAAGTCCGCCCGTGGCGTCGAGTTCGTCGACCGCGACCGTGGCCCCCCGCGCGATGGAGGCGTTCTGTTCGGAGAACAAACCGGATGGCGACTGGTCGATCGCCACGACCATGACTCCGTGCCCCAATGAGCGCGCCGCGGCTGCATCCCCCTTCGGCGAGGGGGCACGTTGTTGGACGACCGGTTGGTCGCCGGAGACCGGCCTCACCCGGCCGTGCGACCCGTCGCCGCCCACTATCAAGACCACCCCAAGCACCACGGCGCCGACGGCCAGTGCCGCCAAGGCCAAGCGCAAGAGCCCAGAGCGACCCCGCATGCGCAGACTCAACATTTACGCAAAATGCCGTAGTCGGCCCAGCCGCGAACCTATCCGATTGCTACTCACCGGCCGCCGGAACGGTGTCCATGGGCAGGCCGGCTGGGGTGGCGAGAAGACTGACGTCCATGGCGCATACAGCCTAGCGAAGCCTCGATTTCGTAAGCCGCCCGACTCCAAGCCGTAGCGAGCTTCGCGGGAATCTTTGGCCTGTTCCTGCGCTGGTCGTCTCTGATCACCTCGACGAACTGTTCAAGGTCCTCACAGACAAGCTGCGTGCTTTTTCGCCGATCGGCCTTCTCCGTCGCCGCTCGCGACGAAATATGCCCTGTGTCACATTTCGAATTCCTATAGCCGCTCAGCCCACCGAGGCTGTGCAACGCATCACTCAATAGACAGGAGAAGCTCATTGTGAATCTGGTGCTGAATGTTTGACGACCTGACTTCTTGAAGAAGATCGCGTAGTTTGGCTTCAGGCGCGGTTTCAGGCGGAGTGACTTGCGGGGCTTGGTAGGTGAAGTGGTCTGTGCTGCCGGTCGTGCTGGTCCCAGCAGGCGTCTTGACCGTCACGTCGATCGTGCCCGGCGCGTGCGCAGGATCCTTGACCGTGACTTCGGTGCCACTCACGACTTTGAGTTCTGTCGCGGACGTCGTCCCAAACTTCGCTTCGGTCGCGCCTTCCAAATGTTCACCCTTGACCGTGACCATCGTCCCACCCGCTTCAGGACCTTCGTTAGGAAGAACACTGGTAACAACCGGTGCGGCTGGTGGCGGGGGTGGCGGGGCTTGGTAGGTGAAGTGGTCTGTGCTGCCGGTCGTGCTGGTCCCAGCAGGCGTCTTGACCGTCACGTCGATCGTGCCCGGCGTGTGCGCGGGATCCTTGACCGTCATTTCGGTGCCACTCACGACTTTGAGTTCTGTCGCGGACGTCGTCCCGAACTTCACTTCGGTCGCTCCTTCCAAATGTTCACCCTTGATCGTGACCGTCGTCCCACCCGCTTCAGGACCTTCGTTAGGCGTAACACTGGTAACAACCGGTGCGGCTGGTGGCGGGGGTGGCGGGGCTTGGTAGGTGAAGTGGTCTGTGCTGCCGGTCGTGCTGGTCCCAGCAGGCGTCTTGACCGTCACGTCGATCGTGCCCGGCGCGTGCGCGGGATCCTTGACCGTCATTTCGGTGCCACTCACGACTTTGAGTTCTGTCGCGGACGTCGTCCCGAACTTCGCTTCGGTCGCGCCTTCCAAATGTTCACCCTTGACCGTGACCATCGTCCCACCCGCTTCAGGACCTTCGTTAGGAAGAACACTGGTAACAACCGGTGCGGCTGGTGGCGGGGGTGGCGGGGCTTGGTAGGTGAAGTGGTCTGTGCTGCCGGTCGTGCTGGTCCCAGCAGGCGTCTTGACCGTCACGTCGATCGTGCCCGGCGCGTGCGCAGGATCCTTGACCGTCATTTCGGTGCCACTCACGACTTTGAGTTCTGTCGCGGACGTCGTCCCAAACTTCACTTCGGTCGCTCCTTCCAAATGTTCACCCTTGACCGTGACCGTCGTCCCACCCGCTTCAGGACCTTCGTTAGGCGTAACACTGGTAACAACCGGTGCGGCTGGTGGCGGGGGTGGCGGGGCTTGGTAGGTGAAGTGGTCTGTGCTGCCGGTCGTGCTGGTCCCAGCAGGCGTCTTGACCGTCACGTCGATCGTGCCCGGCGCGTGCGCAGGATCCTTGACCGTCATTTCGGTGCCACTCACGACTTTGAGTTCTGTCGCGGACGTCGTCCCAAACTTCGCTTCGGTCGCGCCTTCCAAATGTTCACCCTTGACCGTGACCGTCGTCCCACCCGCTTCAGGACCTTCGTTAGGAACGACGCTCGTAACAACCGGCGGCGAGGCGGCGGCAGTCACCGTCACGTTGAACGAGGCGGTGGCTTTGTTTTCGTGGCCATCGACGGCGGTGCATTCGACTTTGGTCGTACCGACCGCGAAGGTCGCGCCCGATGCGGGTACGCAGTTCAAGGACTTGACCAGCGCGTCGGAGTCGGTCGCTTCGACGCTATAGGTGACCACCGCTCCCGACGCACTCGTAGCCGGAGTCACTATTTCCGCGGGCACCGTTATGTGAGGCGGCGCCGGGCTGTACTCGTCAGCGCCGATGTCGCACGCCGTGCCGCCGACATCAGGACGCGGATAACCACGCTGGTCGGTCGCCGGACACTTAGCCGGATCGCCGGCATCGATCGTCGGGCTGCCAGCCTTCTCCGAATAGAGCGTCGTGGAACCGCCATCATTGCTCAACGACGTCTGCAGCAGCGGGGTCTTGCTCTGGAACGCCGCTTCGCCACCGCAACTGGTATCGGAGGCAAGGCTGTGATCGTTCGTGAGAGTGCTGAAGCTTCCACATTGCGCGGAGCCTTCGTTGAGAGCGACGATCGTGTTCGTCAGGCTCAACTTGCCGCTGCCGGTGCCACCGATGCCGCCGGTGCCATTGTGCACGACCGTCATGTTCACGAAGCTGGCTTCGCCTTCATCGGCCATCCCCAATTCGAGGCCGTCGGCCAGCGTCGAGTTGGTGAGACTGGCCGCCGCGCCTCCATGAACGTTTAATCTGGGTACCAACGTTGCCATCGATCGTCGAGTTTTCGACATCTAGGCTCCCGTAATCTTCGATCGCGCTGTTCGATGCACTGCCGCCACCCGTGACAACAACGTGCTTGACCGCCAGCGAAACACCTATTGGGACAGTAATCAGTTCGTGTTCGGAAGCCCCTATCGGTACGACATTGCTGCCTGAGATCTTCGCTCCAGGCGTGAAGACGCCGATCGACCCGACGGGTCCGGCAATCGTCTGCGTGCCACCCGTGTTGGTGATAATCAAAGTCTTGGTTGGTTGGTAAGTGCCGGCCGCGAGTTCGATTGTGTTCGCTTCGGTGTTCTGGTTGGAGGAGGCGATTGCTTTTTCGAGTTCCAAGGTGTTTTTAACGACAAAGGTTGTGGCGCTCGCGGGGCTTGCCGCGAGTAGGCCGAGACACGCGACCGCCACCGTGAGGCTCACGGCGTGCCTACACCGGCGCAATAGGTTGATGCTCATCTTCACCGTCTCCTCTTCTACCAGAGCGTTCGCCATAGGGGAAGCAATCGTGGGGGATATTCACATTTTAGATACATAAAGGTGGAGAACATAGGGACGGGGAAGCCGGCTCAACCGGCTCCCCCGTTTTCAGCAGATCCGTTGCCGCGGATCGACCCTATGCCTCTAGACGTCCTTGTCTAGAAGTTTGCCTGGAATCCCTGCTCGAGCAGTGGCAGCCAGCTCGCCGGCAATGGTGCGTAGTGGATCTTTCCAGGAACTTCCTGCCCGGTCGAGGAGAGGATGAACGTGAAGAACGCGTACAGCGTCCTCCGCTGGTCGGGCGTGAGCCGGCTAATGGCGCTTTTCCCTTCTCCGTTGTTGCTATGCAGGCCCGTGTAGACCAGGTCGAACGTGAGTCCACAGATCGGGTACTTGCTGCCCAGATCCGTGGCGTTCTCGTGGTTAGGGTTTCCGCTTAGTTCGTTGTTGTTGCTCCAGTTGTCTTCCGTATTCAGCCCGACAGCGTCGTTCTTGCTGCTGCCCGGAAGACTGAGCGCACTGTAGAGGCAGTTGGCCGCTCCGCCACCGATGCTGGGCGCTTCGTTTTTGGTCCCGGTGGCGTTCTGGACACTCGCCAGGACTATGCCCGCCTGGCCCACCGCTTCAGCGAGATCGATGTAGCCGATGCCACCTTCGACCGTCTTGAGCTTCGCGATTAGTTCAGCCCCACCGCTCAGGGCCCCCGTCGTGATTTTGCTGCAGGTGCCTTCCGCGCCTTCATGCTGCTTACCCGGCCATAGTACGTTGTTCGTAAAGTAGCCGGCTTCCCAGGTAATGGGCGTAGTTGGGTTCCCTTCGCCTTTACATGTAGCACCGGTCCGTTCGTTGTCAACGCGGATCAGGTACTGCTTCAGGATGTTCGTCGTCCCGGATGAGTCCTGACGCACGACCCGCGTGACTGGGCCTGTGCATTCTTTTAGCGACGGGTTGGTCACCACCAGTTCGGCGTCATTCCAGGTCGCGACATCGCCACCGTAGAGACGCGAGACCTCCTTGGGGGTGAACTGCAGGCTCGTCGGCGCAGCACCAGTGCAGCTGGTAGTCCCGAGGTGCACCGCGACCGTCACGGCTGAGCCGCCGACCGGCAGTGCCATGACGTTGGCCTGGATGTCGTTGGCGTTGGGGAATGGCGCGGAGTTGGGCGTGAAGGGCGGTTCGAAGGTGATGCCACATCCGCCGATACCCGCCGCACCCGGGGTTCCATCGAGTTCCACGAGCTGAGCCTGGCTGTAGGGAATGTCCGTGCCCGCGAACGCATCCGTACGGCAGTTCGCGGCCTTGACGCCGTTGCCCGAGCCGGTGGCGCTCGCTTCGGCCGCCTTCGCGTAGTTGTAGACGACCATGGCGCTGCCTGCCGGGTCTCCGGAGTACTGTTCCGCCACGTTTCCACAGACGTCTTCACCGAAGGCCTTGGCGTATTCTTTCAGCAGGACAGTCTGATAGGTCGAGCCGCGCCCGTTGATCTTGCCGTCGGTGGGCTGGCAACCGACGCCTGCCGGCACCGCCGCGGAGCTTGTCTCCGCAAAGACCATGCAGAAGACCGCGCTGAGTCCGATCAGCAATGCGACGAGTGGGGCCAAGTTGAATCGTTTCCGAACTGCGATGTCCATATGTTTCTTCCCCTTGCTTGGGTCGAGGATAACGATGGTCACTGGCCTAGTCGCTCCGAACTGGCAGATGGCCGTCCACCTCTCGGTGGCACGACACCAAGAACGAGTGAGTGACACCCGTCCTGACTGCGAAGCTTCCCAGGCATGACGCCAACCTATTCAGTTGGAGCAGAGGCCGTTGTTGCCCCCCGGTGAAGATCCTTGTGTCTTCTTGGTGAATGTCGTTACGTCACAGTGAAGCGCGTGTCACCACGGCGTGAACGTGAACCCAGAGTCCCACTGTGTGTTGTAAATAAATCTTGGTTCGGCTGATCGTAAACTTCCTGTGAACGCTCGCCGTCCGGGATCTGCCATCCGGCTAACATCTCGCGCCATGCGCCGCCGCTTCGGCCTGCTAGCCCTGCCGCCATGCATCCTCGTCCTCGCCCTTGTCGGGGCCGCCCCGGCCGACGCCGCCGAAGGCGGCTCGGCCGGGGCGGCCTGCACACAGAGCGCGACCACGACGACGACCACGCCGGCGGGGGTCGAAGGCCCACCCGCCTCCCCTCCCGCCGGCCCAGCGCCCGGCAGCCCATGCTGGGTCGAAGTCGATCCGTACCCCTTCGGCAGCGAAGGCATCCCTGTCGAGACCCCCGCCCAGTCGTGCGCGCTCGTCTTTAAAGGAGAAGCCCCACCGGCGAGCCAGTGCGCCCTCACGGTGACCTCGATGGCCTTCAGAGCCTGGAACCGCGGGCTTGCGGCGACCACCACCAGCGAAACGCCGGCGAGCAATCCCTACGGAGTCTGGCTCTTCAACGGCGTCACGTGGTTCCCGAGCCCGGGCTTCCCGGGCTACAACGTCTGCCCGGGCCACACGGTCGTGTGGGCGGGCAAGCTCGACTACTGGCTGATCGGGGGACCCACCGACCTGGGTTGGAGCCGCCTCTGCCGTTTCGACGGCGCCACGCTCGAATGGGAGTCGCTGGAACTTCCGGCGGCGACGAAGCAGCGCGTGACCGTGATCACGGGCAAAGAAGAAAGGCGCAGGCCCGGCGGGATCACCTCGGCCGCCTGCCTGACCTGGAACGATTGCTGGTTCTTCGGCACCTATGGCACGGTCGTGCACTGGGACGGGACGCAGCTCAGCGACGCCTCTCCGGACCCATCGTTGAAGTGGCTCCAGGGCGAATACACGGCCGCGGTCGTCCGTCAGGATCCGCTGGGCGACCCGTTCGCCGTGGCGGTCGGCGCCACGGCTGAATTCCACAGCGGCGAATCGACGAGTGAAATCCTGCCCGAACACGAAGAGGAGGCCCCGCCCGAGATGCAGGCCTCAAGCGGCGGGGCCTTTACGCCGGTTGCGTTCACGCCGCCCACAAACCCGCAGGCGGGCGACCCCTACCGGACCGACCTGGTCGCGGTCGACTTCGACTCCGCGGGCCAGGGTTGGGTGGCCGGCAACCCCCCCGGGAAGCGCGTCGGCCCTTTTTCTGGACACGAATTCCCGCCCGCCTCGCCCCCCCTCGCACCGCTCTCCCCGCTCGTGCCGGTGTCCACGTCGGGGGCGAGCACGACCTGCTCGGGCCCGCCGCGGGGCCGCTTCACCTTCACGCCCCCCGCCTTCAACGCCGCCGAACCTCCCAATTCCTTCCTGTGGTCTTCGATCGCGGTCATCCCGGGCTCGAGCGAAGCGCTAGCGGGCGGCAGCCTACTCCCCCCTAGGGAAGGAACGGTACAGGACCCAAATTCCAGACCGGTCGAAGGTGAACCCGTCATCGCCCAGGCGGCCTGCGACGGGGAAACGACGGTGACGCGCTTTCGCGTCGAAGACCCTACCTACAAAGGTTCCCTGCCTAAGCCGCCGCTCGTGCCCGCCGACCGCGAAGGCTACGTGAGCGCCGTCGCCGCCAACGCCGCCAATGATGCCTGGGCCGCCACCACTCCCGGTCGGCTGACCGTGGACTCCGGCGTGGTCGCGAGCTCCGAACCACAACCGCCCCGCCTCTACCGACTGACCGATGGGTCCAAGCCGGACGCGCCGGAAGGCGACGACCTCGAAGAACGTCCGCTGGAACTCACCCTCGATCCACCGATCCTCGTGCTCGAACCACCACCACCGCCACCGCCACCGCCTTCTCCGGAAACCGTCACCAAGACGCACAAAGTCGAGCTGCCGCCAGCTATATACGACGTCAAAGTCAAGCTCCACGGCAAGCGCAGTCTCAGCCTCTACCTGAATTTTAGGATACGTCGCCCAATCACGATCGGCGCACAGGGACTTCGGCACGGACACGTCGTTAGCGAGGCCCCTCCGCGGCACTTCACCGGCCACCGAGGGCTGCTGATCCTCAAACTCGACCGCAAGCACTGGCCGACAAAAGTGCGTTTTATCGCATGAGCAACTCCCGCAAGTAACGGCTTCTTCACCGCACAGCCGTGCGAGGACTTCAAGATGCCCGCTTCTGCGCGGCGTGATCCGCGAACGGTTCGTTACGTCAACGGCCATGAACGAGACACTTGTGAGATATCAAATGACGACGGTGCTGGCGTGAGGAGGTTCTTCCTTCTTGCGCTCGTCTTCGCAGGCACCATCGCCGCCCCCGCACCCAACAGCGGCGCATCGACGGTCACCGAAACGCAGCCTGGACAGATTGCTTCCACGTCGGGAGGAGAAGAAGACTCGACGTCCGATAGCAGTGTGACTGCCTCTGCCGCGCCCTCCCCACAGCAATCTTCCGAAGCCCCCGCCTCAGCTTCACCTCCCCCGCCGCCCTCGACACCCGAAGCCCCGGAAACCACGCCGGTACCTGCCACGACCCCAACAGCCCTGCCCCCCGTCGTGGTTTCAAACGGCCAGCAGCCGACCGAGGCCACCCCCAAGCGCCGCTTGACGCGTACGCATGCCAAGAGGCAACCGGCTGTCAAAGAAACCGGCGGCGCGATCTCAGCGCCCACACCGTCACGCCCGGCTGGAGCGCCGCTCATCGCGCCCTACCCAAGCGCGTTTGAACCGCTCATACCCTCGTCGGCTCTGATGCTCCCGGGCCCGAGCCCGGTGCTGAACTTCTTCATCGACACCTACCGCACACCGCCGTTCTTGCTGCCTATCTACCTGGCCGCCGCCGAGCGCAACGCGGTCCCCTGGCAGGTACTAGCCGCCATCAACGAAGTCGAGAGCAACTACGGCTATGACCTCGGCGTCTCGAGCGCCGGCGCGGAGGGGTGGATGCAATTCATGCCGGAAGAGTGGTCCGCCTACGGCGTGGATGCCAACGGCGCCGGCGTGCGCGATCCCTACAACCCAGCCGACGCGATCTTCGCGGCTGCCCGCTACCTTCACGCAGCCGGCGCCGCTCACGATTTGCGCGCGGCGATCTACGCTTACAACCACTCCTCAGGCTACGTCGAATCGGTGCTGCTGCGCGCCCAACTGCTCGGGAAGACCCCGCGGTCGATGATCGGCGCGCTGGCCGCGATCGCAGATGGACGCATTCCGGTTCAGAGCGCGGGCGAACTCGCCGCGACACCCGCGTGGGCCAAGGTGTCCACCGCCCCTGGCGCCCCCGCTTTGAAGCCCACCATCGTAGGAGCGAACATCGCTACCGCTTCAGGCGCGCCCGTTCTCGCCGTTCAGAGCACCGAGGTCATCCGCATCGGGCGCAGTGCGAAGCTGAGTCGCTTCATCGAGCTTCGCGACGGCTACGGCGACGTCTACACCTACGCCAGGCTTGGCCGGGTCCTCAAGCGCTACAAGGTTGCGGTGCAACCGCGACCCACCGGCTCAGCAACGGCGTCGGGCGGGCGTGCGGCCCGGCCCACTGGGATGCGACTGGCGCCACTGCGCAGGGGCATATGGGTCGCGCCCGGGACCGTGCTCGGCAACGTTGCGGGCCGCTCGCGTGGCGGGCGAGCACGCTTCCTCTTCGAGGTTCAACCGGCGGGCGCCGAGGCGATCGATCCGCGCCCGCTGCTCGAGGCTTGGCGTCTGCTGGGCCAAGCGCAGGGCCATCCCCAGCGGGGCACTCAGCCACTCTTCGGCCCGGACGCCCGCGACGAGCTCATCGAGGAGATCCGGTTGATGAGCAAGCGCCAGCTGGAGGCCCGCCTGCTGTCCGACCCAACGTTGCGCAGGACGATCTTCGCGTTGGAGGGTGTTCCGATCCGTGGCAACCACCCTCCAGGCTTGCTCGCCAAGCTGGCGGCCGCCACGCTCTCCCCGAGCGCCGCGCGGCCCGGCCCGGTGCTGGGCAGCGCGCAGTGGCCAAGGCTGATCGCTCGCATATCGCGGCTGCCCCAACCGCACGTGCCGCGGCGACCGACCGACGCAGCGCTGGCCGACACCCCGGCTCGCCCGCGCCGGCTGCCTCACTGCCCGCCTGGCTGACGCCGCCCGCGCCCAGCGGCCCTACGCCCGCAGGGCAGGCGGGTGCACCTGCGGGCCAAGGCATGCAGCCAAACTCCAGCGGTGACCAGCCGAATCTCACTTCCCCCATTACCGGCCCGATCGTGCCGGCGGCGGCGCTGCTTGCCCCGGCATCCCTGCAATCCCAACCGAGCGTCACCCTAGAAACCGGACCGGCGGGGCCCGACTTCATCAATGAATCCCTCGTCACCCTCAAGCTCAACACGACGCTGGCCTCCGGATCGATCGAATCGATCGTGTTCGAGATTCGACCGGAGGAGAGCACAACCTGGCGGGAAATCGAAAGCACGAAGAGCCCGACCCAGCCGTACGCGTTCCTGAGCCCAGAAGAAGAAATCGCGCAGGACGGGGCGTATGAACTACGTGTCGTCGTCACCGAAAAGGCGACGCACACACGATATGAATCGCCGACGATCGAACGGCTGATCGTCGCAGGCGAATCGCCTGTCGTGAAGCTCGCCGTTCCCGAATTGCCGCTCCGCGGCGTGATCAAGCTCCAGGCCGAAGTCCCTCATGGTGCCGAAATCCAGCCGATCCGCTTCGAATGGGCCCCATCGGGCACGAACGCTTGGAGGCCGGTGCCAACGGTGCCCAGCGGAAGCGAACCCACAAGCTGCGCCGCCACGGCGACCACGGCCTGCTTCGACACCGCGACGAGCGAAGCGCCGAACGGTCGCGACGACTTCCGCGTTGTGCCGGCCGGCGGGGAAGGCCTCAGCTTCGTCTCGCTCCCGGTGCGTGGCCGACTGGTGGACAACGCCCCGCCGGAAGTCGGCAAAGTGGAACTGGAACCGCCCGATAGGACCTTGAGCGGCGATGTCACGCTCGAGGCAACAACCGTCGACCCCAACCTCCCCAACGGAGAACCGGGCTCGGGCATAGCGTCTGTGATTTTCGAACGGGCCCGTGCCGGCAGCTCGGCCTGGACGCTGCTCCCAGGAGGCGAAGTGACGGTCCCATCCTCCCCGAGCGCCGATACATACACCCACCGCCTGCACACCGAAATCCTGGAAAATGGCCGCTACAGGTTCCGCGCGCGTGCCCTCGACGACGCCGGCAACCAGGCAAGCTCGCAAGAAACCGAAGTCGAAGTCGCCAACACCGTGTCGGCGCCCGCGGTCTCAGCGTCGATCACCGGCGTGGTCGCGCCCGCCGAAGACATCACGATCCTCGGCACCGTCGCCGCCGCCGCCAGCCCGCGGCACGAAGCGGAAACCTGGGCCTACGGCGTCACGAGCGCGCCGCCCGCCGCCGCGGATGGAGAACAGCTCGAATACACGGCTGAAGGCCACCAGCTCGTGCTTCTGCGCTATGCGCAAAAGGGCGGTTGGCAGATCGCCGACGTGCTGCGCGAGGCTGGAGGCGCAAAGTCGTTCCAGTTGCTGCCCGCCAACGAGCTCGACATCAACGCCGGTGGCGGGATCAAAGTAGCCGGCGCGATGGCGCCCTCCGGCGAAGCGTGGTTGGGTCTGGTCGAGACCCCGCGCGAAGGCGCCAAGACGATCGGCTTCTTCCACAGAAGTCCCGGCGGTCGATTCGAATACGACAAGGGCGCCACGGAAACCGCGGCGCCCTTGTTGGTATCGGGATCCGCGCAACTGCGCCTCGGCCAGGATCCCGAAGATCACGTGTACGGCATGCTGACGGCGAGAACATCGGAATACGCGCTCCTGAAGGAAGGTGCATGGACGCGCGAAACAGCTTTGCAGCGACCCCCTGACGTCCCCGGCAGCGAACCGATGACCCTCCGAGTCGGCGACGTCGAGGGCCCGGGCGAAGCCTGGGGCGCGTTCTCGCTTGCCAATCCTCAAGGGCACGGGCTCATCCTGGGCCACCTCTACAACCACGAATGGCACTTCCCCCCAAGCGGGGTCGGCCTCGATGCGCTCGATCTCAGCGGCGCCCTGGCAAGTCAAAGCAACCAGATCGAACCGGAAGCGCTGAAGGTGGAACCGGGCGGCGCGGCCATCTGGATAGGAGCGAAAGTCTCCATCAACAACCACGAGGCTGGCCACGTGGTGGCGCGCTACGACGGCAACAGCGGCGACGTCACCAACTCGTGGTGCACGCTCCCGGTGGCCAACTCCTGCGAAGAACCGCTCGGCTCGGCGGCGGTGCCCGACGCCTTCTTTGCGACCGAAAGCGGACCAGTGGCGCTCTCGCTGCAAGAAGCAGCCGTCGACGTCTACGCCCGTGGTCGCTGGAGCAGCGTCCTGGCACCCGGCCATGGACCGGAAAATGGAGATGCGTTTACCGGGCCAAACGCCGGCTGGCTTGGCGGCACCAAGGCACTCGGGCAGTGGTCGCCGGAACAGGGCTCGAGCCTGCTCACACCGTGGCCGCTGCCCGACGGCTCGCCGCTGACAAGCGTCGCGCTGGCACCGGGCAGCGGCGCGGGGGTCGACGAATCGGGTGCGCTGGCGGTCGGCCTGGACGGCGCGACGCTGCGCTACGACGCGTCAACCGGCTGGCAGGTCGAGGCCGCCGCCCCACGCGCCCACCACCTCAACCTGCTCGGCGTCGCCTTCAATGGGCCCTCCAGCGCTTTCGCCGTCGGGCAGTTCGGCGTCATTCTGCGCTGGGACGGCACGTCCTGGTCTGAAGATCCGCAGTCGATCTCGCTCACACTGTCACAGCTCAACGCCGTGGCGTTCGCCGCCAACGGCGAAGGTTGGGCCGTGGGAGCCAATGGGACGATCCTTCACTATGACGGGCAGAGCTGGAGCATCGAAGATCCTCCGCCAGCCGAGTCTGGGGAGGACATCAGCTCGGTCGCGGTAGCCGGCTCGGAAGCCTTCGCGGTCGCGGGCGGCAACCTGATCGATCGCCGGCCCGGCGGCGGTTGGGAAGCGCTCGAGGAATCGCTGCTACCGAACAATCCAAAGCCCGCACCGGGCCAGTTGCGCCTGGTCGCCGGCCTGCCGGACGGGGGCGTGATCGCGGCCGGACGCTCGATCATGCTCGTTCGCGAAGCGGCCGGCCGCGGCTTCGAATACGCCGAACAGTCGCTGTCGGGCATCGCCGTCGCGCTTGCGCCGTTCCGCGAAGCCTCCGGCAAGCTGCGAGCCTATGTTTCGGTCGCGCCGCCGGTCAACCTGCTGAGCGACGAAGTCGCCGGCTTTCCCCCCGGCGACGGCGAGCTGCTGCGCCAGAGCGAAAGCGGCTGGCAGGATCTGAGCCGCTCGCAATACGCAGGGAACGCTATCAGCGGGGACGGGGCCGTCAAGAGCGACCCCGTGCTGGCGGTCGCCACCGACCCGACCGGCGAGCACGCGTGGGCTGTCGGCGGCTACGACGGCACCGAAGACGCCGCCCACCAAGGAACCACCGAAGTCCTCTCAGCCCGTCCCGCCGGCTGGAGGACCGCGTCGATCTGGCGCTATGACACGACAGGCAACGCACAGCCCTCCGGCCTGACCTCCGCGGTCCCGAGCCTTCCGGCCAAGCCGGGTGTGGTCTCCTTCGCCTTCTTCACAAGCCCCGAGTGCAAGGTGCAGTGCTCGGCGGTGCCCGACGCCCAGCCCGATGTGAACCTGAGCGCGGCAGCCAAGCAGATCGCGACTTACGCCACGCAGCCGGGGGGCCCGGCGTTCGCCATGCTCGGCGGCAACGCCGTGGGACCGTTGGAACACGAAAAAGGCGCGGAACCGGCAGATGACTTCGCCCGCCTGCCCGAACTGCTCGCGCCGCTCGGCGGCCTGCCGACATTCGCGGCCATCGGCCGCTCCGACCACCCGTATGAAACAGCCTTCTCGGAAGCATTCGCGGAAGCCCCGGAGCCGTTCGGCACAGGAGCACCGGCCAGCGCAATCGCGCCGGTCTCCTCAGGATCACCGACTCCGAACGGAGACGTCCATCGCTACTACGCCTTCGACGCCAACCAGAATGGCGCGACGCTGCGCGTGATCGTGCTCGACGACGCCGAAGGCCAGCTCGAAGCGGGTGCACCGACAACGGGGCAGCAGGGATGGCTTGAAGAACAACTCGCCGCCGCCCATGGGCGGGGGCTCCCGGTGGTGGTGATCGCCGCCACGCCGCTGCAAAACCTCAAGGAAGGCGAATCCATCGCCGCGCTGCTTGCGAGCTCGGGCGTGCTGGCAGTGTTCACGACCAGCGAACGGCGACTTGACGAACGCCGCCTCGTTCCTGAAAACCCAAGTGCAGGGGCGCCCCAGATCCCTGAGTACGAGGGCGCCTCGCTCGGCTACCAGAAGCCCCAGAACAATGGAGTGAAGTGGTACTTCGTGTCGGCCGACACGCACGCGCGCGAAGTTCACGTCGCCGCCGTGCCCGTGATCGAGTCGCTTGCGCTCAAGCCGTTGGATGGGTTGAGTGTCGCTAGGAGCCTGACGCTGCAGTTCGAAGCGATCGCCCGCCGCCCCCCAGGCACGCTGGCCACGATCGCGGGGCGCCCAGAAGAATCAAGTGAACCGGGCGAACCATTTCCCGGATACGACAACTACGTTGAAATCCCGGCGCCGAGTTGCGGCACGAGACCGTGCGTGGAGCCTAGCTACACATTTACGAGCTCAGACCCGACGATTGGCGCCTTCGTGGAACCCAGTGGCCCGGGCTCGCCGCTCCCCAAGTTGGGTGCCGATGGGCACCCGATTGCCTCCTCCACTTCGAACCTCTTCTGCGCCTACAACGCGGGCACGACCGTCGTCTCGATCACCACCGGTCTTTTGAGCTACTCGCTGCCGGTCACGGTCAGGTCGGGCGGCTTCGGGTCGCCATGCGGCACGGTCTACCGGCCCGGTGTCGGCGAAGTGATCAGAGTCCACACCGCCCAGTCGCAGGGCAGAGTGGGTGGGGCGGCGGCGCCGCCTCCACCTTCCCCCGCCCCAGCAGGTACGTTCCCGACGGCGCTTACTACGATTCCGCCTGCGCCTGTGCCGGCGCCACCACCAGCGCCACCGGCCACCAAGCCGCTCGCGCCGCCGGCGATCAAACCGATACCGGTAGAACCGCCCCTGCAGGCGCCGATCGAAAGCGTGGTCCCACCGCTGACGATCCTGCCGGCGGCCACTCCTCCGGTCGAGCCGATACCACCGGGCGCCAGCGGCTATGCCCAGAGCCCCTCGGCGGCCGAGCGCAAGGAGAAGGCGCGCAAGCAGGCGAGCCAGTCGGCATTTTCGACACGGCCGTCTGGCGCGAGCGGTGCAGACTGGTTCTATGTAGCCGTCGGCGGCGCCACGCTGCTGGCTCTGCTACTGGGCGCACAGGCGTTGCCCGCAGGACCTCGACCCCGTCCTGCCTTGTTGCTCGAACGCACTTCCAGCGAGGACCGCCGCCGCGCCAGACGGAGGTTTCGATAGGTGTATTTGCTAGCGCTGTCCTCGCCGGGCCGAATCAAGCGGATGTGAGTGACACCGAGGGTGTCTCGCTCACGGGGCCCCCTCCGGTGATGGGATTTCGACCGAGTGCTCCACGAAACCCTGATCCAAGTGTCGGTCCTGGCGAGCATGGACGAGTTCTTGGCTGGCTCCGCAGAGCGCTCCAGCTGGGCACAGCTCGGCGGCCACCGTGCGGCGAGGATTGCGGATCCCGGCGAACGCAACGAGACCTCCGCTCGCCACGAGTATGGCTGCGATTACGTCCGCGACGCGGAAGGCGTGCACCGCCGCATCGTCGAAGGCCGCACTCAGAAGAAGGCGCTCGCCGGGGCGTACTCCCACCAAGCTCGCCGCGCTGAGAGGCTGTCGCTTGGCGCTGTTGATCGCCGAGCGACCAGCGGGATCGATCGCGGACCGTCTTAGCGTCGCGTCAACTTGACTGGCAAAAGCCAGAGAGACGACGGCTCCCAGCACAGCGACCGCGAAAAGCTGCGCGACACGCGAGAGCGTCGTATTCACCGCGGCGGCGACACCTGCGTGATTCTCCTCCACCGCCCCAAGGATCGTGGCGGTCAACGGCGCGACAAGCATCGCGAGTCCGAACCCGAACACGAGCAGCGCCGGCAGGACCTCGCTGAGGTAATCAGCGCGCTGATCGACACGCGCCAAGAGCAAGAGGCCGCAGGCGGCAACCAGTGCTCCGAGGCTTATCAGCACCCGCGACCCGATGCGGTCAGCGAGCGCACCGAAGCGGCGGGAGAGCACGATCGTCAGCAAGGTGACCGGCAGAAGCGCAAGCCCCGCCTGAACGGGGCTGTAGCCGCTGACCTCCTGCAGAAACACCGGCAGCAGAAAGATCACGCCCCCCAGTCCAAGGTAGGTGGTCAATGTCGCGAGGTTCCCCATCGTGAAGTTGCGCTCGCGAAACAGGCTCAATGGGAGCATCGGGGCCCGGGCTCGCGCCTCGCGCGCCACAAACGCGATGGCTCCCAGAATCCCTGCCGCGAGCGAGCCCGCCACCACGGTGCTCCATCCGCGCGCAGGCCCCTCGGTCACAGCGAACACCGAACCCGAGAGCGCAAGTGCCGCCAAGAGGGCCCCGGGGAAGTCCAGGCGCCCGGCGGTGTGAGCGCTCGCGCTCTGAGGCATGCCACGAGCAATCAGCGTCACGGTCACGAGTACGAGCGGCGCGTTGAGCAGGAAGATCAGGCGCCACGAGCCGGCAGCGATCAACACTCCCCCGATGAACGGCCCGATGACCCCGACGATCGAGCTGAGCGCGGTCCATGTCCCGATCGCCCTGGCACGCTCGTCTTCGGGAAACACGTGGATGATCACCGCCAATGCGGTGGGCGTCACCAGCGCCGCGCATACCCCCTGCATCGAACGAAACACGCATAGCTCCGGGATCGAGGACGCGACCGCGCAGAGAGTTGAAGTGAGTCCGAAACCAGCAACTCCAACCAAGAACACGCGCTTCTGACCAAATACATCTCCAAGCGAGCCCCCGATCAACAACAGCGACGCGAGCGTCAGCAGGTACGCGTTCGTCACCCATTGCTGGCCCGTGAGGCCGCCACCGAGGTCGCCTCGAATCGCCGGCAGCGCGACACTGGTCACGGTCGCGTCGAGAAACACGACGCTCGTACCCAGTACCGCTGCGAGCAGTGTCAGCTGCTTCTCGCGCGATGTGGCCACTGGCCGGGTATCTGGCACATGCGCAGATTGGCACGTCACGAGCACCACTCACTTCTGCGGCCATTTTGCGATCACCAGACCATCCCCGTTCCAGAGCTCTGTGTGCGGGGGCGCGGTGCGGCGTCGGCTGGGTGCCGAGCGTTCGATTATGGCCGTCTGGAAGTAGCGCACGGCGACAAGCCAGGCGATGTAGCCGAGCAGACGTCGAAGCGAGCGCCGCGCCCGGAGCCACGAACCCGCCACCGACACACGCTGGACACCTGACGCCACTACGGCAGGTCTACGTGAAAGAAGCCTCTTCGAGAGCGGAGACCAACTCCGCTACACGCATGTATTCCCCGCTCGCGATTACGTCGATTGGCTTGTTCTCAGCGAGCGCTGGGACAGGCTTTCGCAACCAGACCGCGATGTAGGAGGGCTCCATGACGCGGGCCAAACGCTCCACGAGGGCGGACAACTCGATCAGCCGCTCGGCCCTCTCCCCTGTCGGGGAGCGCGTATGAGCGAGCCATGCCCGGGCCGTGCTACGCGCCACGCCGGTCGCACGCGCGATGTCAGCGTCGGTGAGCTGAGCTATCTCGTGCAGATAGACGGCCTCACGGATGAGTGGATGTGGAGCTAGAACAGGAGACGACATAACACAAATGTAGCACGATTGCAGCAACTTTGTCGGAGGGCACCGCAATACATCGCCGCGACAACCACACCGACTGGCCCGACGCGCATCTCTTTCGCGACTAGGAAGGGACTAGGAACATACGCGCGAAGCCGAAAACTGAGGCTAGATCTCGTACTCACGCTTTCGCTTTCGAAAAGCCTCTTCTCCACCGTCAAGAATGTCGCATGCATGCTCGCATATACCGCCACACTCCAGCTCGGTTTCAACTTCGCGCCGCTGACGCGTGTGCTCAAGAGAGCCGCTGAAATAGTCGAACGTCCGGCCCTCGACGTTCTTGGTATTAACACCTTGACGATTAGCAACTTATAGATTGCTGGCGCTTGTGCTGTCGCGTAGCGCCGCGACCACGCGGGCGGGCGCTTCCAGAGCGGGCCAGTGTCCGACGTCCGGCAGCGAGGTGAACGGCGCCGCGGGCAGCCGTGCGCGGATGCGCTCGGCCATATGGGCGCCGGAAATCGGGTCGAGCATCCCCCACACGAAGGCAAGCGGCACATCGGTCTGCTCGAGCGCGGCCACCCAGCGGTTGGCGTGGAGAGCGCGGTCGTTCATGTAGCGGATTACGCGGTGGATGACCAGCTGACCGTCTTCCCGAGCCATCGCCCGCCAGATGTCTGCCCCGGCGGCAGCCACGTCGAAGCCCTCGACAAAGGTGGGCCTCAGCCCTTCGATCCACAACTCCTTGGTGATCTGCTCGCCGATCTGCGGACCGAGCTGCGGGTCCAGCAGCGCCAGCTGACCGGGCTGGGGACGATAGACGTCCGGGTAGAGCCCGCCGTTGAGCAGGTCCACCTCGATCAACTCGACACCCAGCGCGCCTTCGGCGCGCCTTGCGAGCAACTCCTGCGCGACCGACACGGCGTAGTCGTGGGCCACGACGACCGTCGCGGCGACCCGCTCGCGCGCCCACACTGCTTCGACGAGATCGGCCTGCTCATGGATCGAGTAGTCGTGGTCAGCCGGCTTCTGCGAGGCACCAAATCCGAGAAAGTCGAACAGCACCAGCGAATTGTGCTCGGCCAGCGCCGGAAGCACCGCGGCCCAATCGTGCGAGGAACTTGGGAACCCGTGCAGCAGAGTCATCGTCGGGCCCGTGCCGACCCGACGCAGAAAGATCTGCCGGGCTATCCCGCCGAGGTCTATGTCCACGCGTTTCCCCGCCGACCACCAAGCGTCGATCCCTTCCACTCGCCGAATTATGGTAGCCCACGCCACCGTGCGCGACGGAAGGGGCCGCCACCCAGGAAAGCCGGGCTGTATTCGCACCTGTTCGCTCCCGTTCCGGCTGTTCGCCTGTGTTCGCTTATATCGGGCGAGCAGCGATCTTGACTTCCTCGTGATCGAGCACGAGGACGAGGACCGTCTCGTTGAGGCCGTCTGGCTGCGAAGCGCGCCGCGAGGCTGCGGCGCCCCGGTCGATGTGATCGTGATGGACGAGGCGCTTGCGCAAACGACGCTCCAAGGCGCGGGGCACGATGGTCGCGCGCGCTGCGCGAGGGACCCATTGTCGCCGAGTCCTGAGCACGTCGAGTACGCCGGGACGCTGCTCCGCCTCGCGGACGCCGAAGTCGCGCCCCGCCGAACTCTTGGCCGCGGACCGATCGCCTTGTCACCCGTGGACGTCGGGCAGACGCAGCCCGGAAGCACGCCTAGTGGCCGAGGCGGTACGTAGAAGTCGTTAAGCGATCGGCAGAATCCGTTGCCTAACCACGTTCTCCGGTGAACAGCCCGTTGCTTAGAGCCCAGCGGATGAGCTCCTCGCGCGATGAAACACCGAGAATAGCGGCAGCTCGCGCAGCATCTGATTTTACGGTGCGTTCAGAAACGCCCAGTTGCGGAGCTATCTGCTTGATGGTGTGACCGAGCGTGCGTAGCCTTAGCACCTCCCATTGCCGCGGTGTCAGACCAACTGGTGGTGACTCCCCGGCTAGAAAAGCCTGATCAATCCAGCGAGCAAAGAGTGACAGCGCGGCGAGGCGCTCAAGAGCGTCTTGCTCGGTCAATTCATGCTCCTCGTTTGGTAGGTGGCCCACCGGATTACGTATCGCTTGAAAACATCCTGCGCCGAAGTGTGAGACACCTTGGGTCATCGAGTCGCGAGTCTGGTTGTCCTCGATCGTTGGGAATCGGAGCCTTGGCCGCCCAGGCTCCGGATCCTTCTCCGAAAATGCCTCGCGAACAAGCTGCGTATCGGAAATATCTCGCCGCCTGATCTTTGTTTGCAATCTAGAGTTGACCGCCTTGGCCGCCGCTAGAACCGCCTCGTGGTGATGCCCTGTAGACCACTGGGCAGAGGCCGCACGCCACACAAGATCATGCAGAGCACTCCCGGCGAGCTTTGGTGATGGGTCGCCGTCGCCGAGCATCGCGTCAATCTCGGCACGGGATGCAATGCGAGCACGAAGACGCGCACTAGCATCGCGTTCCTGGGCGAACTTGAAATTCATGTCAGGCGGATTCTCGTCGCGCCATCCCGGATATAGCCGGTCGAGGATAAGTCGTACCCGCTCGCCCAGCTCAATCGCTTGGGCACGACCACACGCCGGCTCATTGTGCGCATTGATTAGCCCCCCGCCCGACATCTTCTGCGGCGTTGTTTGTGCAATGAACCTCTCCAACTCGGCGTCCACCGCCCCGATGTCAACTCCGTCGAACGCCGTCATCGTCGCCATGCGATCCAAACATCGCTCATCTTGCGCGATCCCTTCCGCGACCACTTTCGGCCGCCTGTGCGGTCCATCAATGACCCCGATACCCACTCACAGTATGATCAATATGAGCAACCGGATTCGCATGACGATCAAGCATATGCGCGACGCCTTCGATCGGGTCAGGAGAGGCTGAGCCGCACGGCAAGGACTCCAAGCATCAAGAGCATATGGTCCGCTAGCAACTCCTTGTCCACTGCACGCTGCTCGCGACAACCCAAACCGGGGGAAGTCCAGAGTGCCAACCCTCCGCCAACGCCAAGAGCATCTCCAACCGACTACCGGCCGTCGGCCTGCGAATATGAGTGCAGTGACTGTTGTCGAGTTTCGGCGTCGCGGCCACTTCTGAACCGCTCGCATTTGGGTGTAGGGCTCCCGCTCACTATCGAGCGGGCGGACTTTTGGCGTCGTCTGCGATGAAATGGTCGTGGTCGGCCAGACTTGGCGGAGGGGTATGACGAAACTTGTGCGTCACCTCTCCGGACGCGCTTTTCTGACCTGGCGGCATCCGGGTTGTGACCGAGGAGTTGTCTTGCAGTAGCGTCATCCGGCTGAAGTAGCACCGACGAGCGCCTCGGAGCTACGGGCACTCTCGGTGCCATTGAGTACGACCTTGAGCGCACCGGTGTTAGTGGCGTCGGCGAACGTGTCATAGGCGCTCATCGCCTCCTCGAGTGCAACTCGATGTGTTGCGAACACTGTGGGGTCGAGACGGCCACTTGCCACAAGGCTCATCAGCTGTGGAATCGTTCGGGTGTCCACGAGACCTGTGGTGATCGTGACATCGCGGGTCCAAAGTCGCTCGAGGTGAAGTGTCGCGGAATGGCCGTGCACACCGATATTCGCCACCCGTCCTCCGGGTCGGATCAGGTCTGTCGCCAGCTCGAACGTGGCGGGTACGCCCACGGCCTCGAACGCGACATCCGCGCCCATGCCGTCGGTGAGCTCCATGGTACGGGCCACAGCGTCCTCGCGTCCGTTGTTGATAGTGACGTCGGCTCCAAAGCTCCGCGCGCTGTCAAGTCGGCCGTCAGCGAGATCGATCGCAACGATCCGCCCGGGCGTGTACAGACTTGCGGTGAGCATCGCCGCGAGACCGATCGGGCCGGCGCCCACCACCGCCACAACGTCGCCGGGTGAGACTTTGCCGTTCAGGACGCCCACCTCGTAGGCCGTCGGCAGGATGTCGGCGAGGAACAGAACCTGCTCGTCGCTGAGCTGCTCGGGGACCTTGTAGACGGAGTTCTCAGCAAATGGCACCCGTGCGTACTCGGCCTGCAACCCGTCGATCAGATGCCCGAAGATCCAACCGCCGCCGCCGAGGCATTGTCCGTAGCGGGCTTCCCTACAGAAGCGGCAGCGCCCGCAGGAGCTTATGCAGGACATGAGCACGCGATCGCCGACCGCCAGAGTGCTCACGCTGGAGCCGATCTCCTGCACGGTGCCGACGGCCTCGTGTCCGAGCACCGTGCCTGGAGTCGTCTCGGGCACGTCGCCCTTGAGGATGTGCAGGTCGCTGCCACAGATCGTCGAGGTGTCGATTCGCACGACGATGTCGGTCTGATCGATGATCGTGGGGTCATCCACGGTGTCCCAGCCGCGCTGGCCGGGACCGTGGTAAACGAGAGCCTTCATCATGCACCGGCTGTCGCGGCACCTCGGCCTCTGAGGTTCACCTGCCAGTTGGCCAGCGGGAGCAGGAACAGGATCGCTCCCAACGCTATGAGTATCCATCCGGCGAGGGCGGCGATGGTGCCGACCAGTGACCATCCCCAGGCGTTCAGGAGCAGGCCACGCAGGGTCTCGCCCTGGAAGAGGGTGGCCTTCTCTTCAGCCAGCTTTGCGTTGGTTGGCGCGGCGAGGGCTGCTGTGCTGACCTGTGCATAGGTCTGTCCGCCGGCGATCTTTGAGAGGTGCACGTTGATGAAGTTGTTCGCATACGCCTTGGCCTGGCTACCCGTTGTTAGTTGCTGACCTGCGTATTGCTTCACGCCGGGTAGCAGCGCGGGGCTGCCGGCGGCAGGGAAGAAGATCTTCTGTGGGACGAGTTGGTCGTGGACGACCTTCTTGTCATAGCTGCCTCCCACGACGGCAATGATTCCAACGATCGCGATGCCCAACGCGGCGACCATCGCGATCGAGGTCAGGCCGGTGAGTTTCGCGAGGACTGGGCTTCGCGGTGACTGAGAGCGAGGTGAGGGCTGGAGTTGTCCATTGGCAACAGGATCGGCAGTTTCGAGAGACGGGACGCCGTTGCCGACGGTCGCGGCGGACGGAGGGAGCATTACTGAGCGGGGCACGGTGGACCTCATTCGTTTGATGTGGGCATGAGCGCCAGCGACTGAAGAGCACCGCGGACTTGAACAACATAGCATGAAATTTAGATCAAGGAAATAGATTTCTAGGAAATCATAATCTAGATACGCTAGTCTGTATCCATGAGCGAGGACACCACTCACCGCTGGAAGTTCCTGACGAACCACGCCCAGGTGCTCGCCTGTATTGCCCACGATCCGGGCGTACTCCTACGTGAGATCAGCGAACGCGTCGGAATCACCGAACGGGCTGCTCACCGGATCGTCACGGAGGCTCACCAACGGCGGCTACATCACGCGAGAGCGCAACGGACGTCGCAACCACTACACGATCCAATCCGGCCTCCCACTTCCCGACCGCCTTGGCCGCGTGCAGCGGATCAGCGACCTGCTCACGATCCTCATCGGCACGGGCGAAGAGATGCCGAATACGCCGGTCCGGACGCCATCCAAAAGCAGCAAGGCCAACAAAAGCGCCAGCGCCAAAAACGGCAACGCCGGTAAGTAGTCGTGGCCGGAGCTTCACACGCCGAGACCGCGAAGGGCTCACATTCCGACCAGCTTCGCGTGGTCATCGTAGGGGGCGGAGTGGCCGCGCTCGAGACCGCGCTGGCCCTGGCCGATATTGGGCACGACCTAACTACTTCGTGCGGAAAAAGTCTTGGTGGGAGGACGCAAACGGCCGCGCCGGAGTGGATTCGGCGCGGCCGTTTGGCTGAGTGGTTTGCTCTGGTCGAGAGAGCGATTGGAGTGTTTCAGCCGGTCCGGATGGCGAGCGTGTCAAGGTTGTAGGCGAGGATGCTCCAGCCTGTCCAGGTGCGTTGTCCCTGCTGGCCTCTGAGGCGGCTTCGGCGTAGTCCGTAGCGGCGCTTGAGGTGGCTGATTCGGCCCTCGGCGCCGGTCCGATATCGCTGTAGGCGGCGCTGTGTGCGTTTGGAACCGGGCTGTTGGCGCCCGGAGATGAATACCCGTTCTGGCGCGATCCCCGCCAGGGCCTCGCGGGTCGAGCCGGGCTGAAACCCGCCGTCGAGCGCGACCTCGCGCGGGGAGATCCCTAGTCGGGTGAACTCTGCGACGGTCATGGGCAATAGCGTGTTCTCGCCCGGGTTCCCCGGAGCGCTCGCTGCCGGCAGGATGAGCCCGCGCGCTCCGCGCTTGGTGTTCTCGGTCACCTCGCAAATCTGCGCGACATATCCGAACTCGTTGGGTTTGCCGAGCTTGCCCTTGCGGATCGGTCTGGCGTCGGGGTCCGAGAGGGAGATGAGCCGGTCTGTGATCGGCTCGCCCGCGACACGCTGTTTGATCTGGCGAGCAACCTTCTCGCAACGATCCGCCAACTCTTCGAGCGTCCGGATCGTGACCAGCTTCCTTTTCGCGCCGCGTCCGCGTGACCGGTCGCGTCCGCGTGCCGCTAGGCGTCTGGCTTCTTTGATCGACGCTTCCAGCAGTCGGCCAGTCTTGGCGGTCAGCTCGAGCACCTCGCTCTTGGCTTCCCCGCTGCGTCTGCGGATCGTTCGCGAGATCGCGCGCAACGTTCGACCCATCGCCCGTGAGCGGTCGCGCACCCCCATCTTCTCCTTGACCAGGAGCATCGTCTTGCGAGCCTGCCTGGCCAGCGCACGCACTCCATGTCCCGCGAGGCTCGCGTCGGTCGGATAGCGCACGTCGGCCTCGATGACTGTCGAGTCGATCCTCGCCGCCCGCGCGTGGAAACGCTTCTCCCGGCATGCCCTCGCGATCAAAGCACGCGTGATCTCGTTCACCATCTCCGGCCCGACCCGCCGCGTGAGCTTGCGAACCGTAGACTCGTCCGGTACCCGGCCCGACAGACCAATCCGGCAGAACCGCCGCAAATGCAGGGAGTCTGAAACCTCGCTCACCAGCGTCCGATACCCCCACCCATAGCGCGCCTTGAGCACCATCAACCGCACGAACGTCTCCATCGCGATCGTCGGGCGCCCGTCGCTCAAAACCAGCCGGCCCGTCAGCTGGAACTCTGAGCGCCACTGCTCCACGATCGGCCGCAACAACTCCTCCTGCGCCAACAGCACGTCGAGCCTCGCCAGATCCTCCGACAGCTCGCGCACCCCGACCGGCAACACCACATCCCACAACGACTCCGGCTGCTCCGCCACAAGCGTCAACATGAACCCTCCAATCGACCAGAAACCCACTCATACGCAGGACATTCTCGCCCACACGCCGGACAGAACACCGGCCTCAGAAGGTCACTTTTTCCGCACGAAGTAACTAATGTGACGGTGATCGCTCCCAACACCGAGTTCGTGTACCGGCCGATGGTCGTCCGCGAGCCGTTCGCCCACGGTGCGGCCCGCCGTTATCCCCTCGCTCCGATCGTGCGCGATGCCGGCGCGACGCTCCTGCACGGCGAACTTGGCTGGATCGACCCGGTCGGGCGGACAATTCACACGAAGGCCGACGAGACGATCGAGTACGACGCGCTTGTGCTCGCGCTTGGCGCGATCATCAGCAAGCGCTACAAGCACGCCTTGACGATCGACGACCGCGATCTGGACGAGACCATGCACGGGCTGATCCAGGATGTCGAGGGCGGTTTCATCCACAGGCTGGCGTTTGTCGCGCCCGGCCGTATCGCCTGGCCGCTGCCGTTGTACGAGCTCGCGCTGATGACAGCCGGACGCGCGTATGACATGGGTATCGACCTGGAGACGACGATTGTCACTCCAGAGGACAGTCCGCTCGCGATCTTTGGCGCGTCGGCGAGCAGCTCCATAGCCGAGCTCCTTGCCCGCGCGCGCATTGAGACGATCACCTCCGCATACGCAGAGGTCCCCAGCGCCCGCGAGGTTGTGGTCAACCCGGGTGAGCGACACCTCGAGGTGGATCGCGTGATCGCGCTACCCGAACTCTTCGGACCGGAGGTGCGCGGCATCCCGCTGGGCGATCACGGCTTCATCCAGGTGGACCCGTACTGCCGGGTTCCGGGCGTAGAGCGCGTCTACGCGGCCGGCGATGCGACTGACTTTCCCATCAAGCACGGCGGCGTCGGCTCACAGCAGGCCGACATTGCTGCGCAGTCGATCGCGGTGCTGGCCGGGGCTTCGGTGAGGCCCCAGCGCTTCAACCCCATGATCCACGGCATGCTGTTGACGAACGAGAAGCCCCAATACCTCACCGCTCACATCACCGGAGGACACGGGTTCAGCTCCGAGATCACCGACACACCGACATGGTCGCCTCCGGGCAAGATCGCCGCCAAGTACCTAGCGCCGTATCTACAAGAGCGCGACCGCGAGAGCACCCGACCTAACATATAAGAGAGGTGCCTCGCTTCGCTCGAATCTTGCTCTGGTGCTCGGGATTCTCGGGGTCGTGAGCGGCTTCGTGAGCGCTCTGCTCACGTACGCTCGGCGCTGATGAAGCGTCCGGGGGCTGGAACGGCAACGACTTCAAGGCCGTCGATGCCGTTACGGTCGATCAATCTCTCGGTTACATCCATCGCCAAGGCATCGAATCAGGCCGAGAGCAGCTCGATGCGGTTGCCCCACGGGTCTTGCGAGTAGAACCGCCGGACGCCGGCCAATGCCTCATCCCAGACCACCTGCTCGCCGACATCTCGCAGACGATCGGCAAGCACGTCAAGCTCACCTGCGGCTACGCGCATCGCTGGGTGCGCCTTGCGCGCCGGCGCGAAGCCATCCTCGACACCAACGTGCAACTGCTGTGCCCCACAGCGAAACCAGACTCCGCCGCGCCCACGAAGCGACTCAGGCTTCTCGACCTCCACCAGCCCAAGAAGAGTCCCGTAGAACCGCCGCGCCTCAGCCTCGCAACCTCGCGGCGCCGCCACCTGCACATGATCGAGGCCAACTATGCTCATCCTCCAAAGCTAGCTCACCGCGCTCGCGCCACCACCCACACGAACGCTTGACACGACAGAAGCTCGAGCACTAGGGTCGTGTCGTGTCCTCTCATTCTTCTTCAGCTGCAGGCGTCGAGCGCCGCCCGCAACGCGGCACGCTGAGCGAGCCGGCGCTGCGCGTCTGCCGTGCGCTGCTGGCTCTGATGGCGCTCACGGCGATCGGCTACGACGTGGCGGCAGGACCGGGTGTCAGCGACGGCGACTACTTCAGCTATTTCACCGTCCTCAGCAACCTCTTTGCGGCGGCGATGCTCCTGCACGGAGCGCTCCATCCCGCACACACACGCTCTCGCACAGTCGAGTTGCTCAGAGGCGCCGCGGTCGTCTACATACTTACGACAGGGATCGTGTACCTGTTGCTGCTCTCCGGGCACGCTCCAGCATACCCGTGGGTGAACGCGATCCTTCACTACCTGATGCCTATAGCAGTGACACTCGACTGGCTGTCCGACCCGCCTAGCGTGCGCCTCGACCCCGCGCGGACGCTCGTACTGTGGATGGCCTTCCCGCTGCTGTACGTGCTCTACACGCTGGCGCGCGGCGCGATCGTGGACTGGTACCCCTACTTCTTCGTGAACCCACACCGCAGCGGCGGCTACCTGCTCGTCGCGGGCGACTGCCTAGCGGTCGGAATCGGCATCGCGGTGCTCATCGCCACGACAACTTGGGCAGGCAACCGTCGCCACGACGCGCTCGCCAGTCACTAGGGCGACATCTTTAAACAGCCAAAAGCCTTTTCGTAAGGACGAGCTATGAGATTGAGGCTCGTACCGTCAGGCTTTCGCACTATCGGTCCCAGTTTACGAGTACGGACACGAGTGCGAGCCATAATCCTGCTCTGACCCTGTACGACGAGGGACACATTCACAAGTTCCCCAATGCGAGGCTGATGTTCGTGCGCGCCGACTTCGATCGCTTCTGTGTAGCAGTGTCTGCTCGCATCGTCGCCCATTGTTTCCGTGCTGCCTTCGTCATGGACGTGATCTACCGAGAGATACGCCGCGAACAGACGCTGGCTGCCTTCTTCTTCCCCTTCGAACTTTCCCCGCGGAGCAAAGGGCAACGCTCTATTGAGCCGGAAGTAAGAGACGAATCCGGAAATCGGCTTGCCATCCGCCGCCACCTGTCGTGTGATCGTGAGGTCCTCGAACTTATAGCTCGACGCAGCGGGCCGCGCACGCGACCTCACCGATTTCTCGGCCAGCACCGCCCCCGGAGACACCAACACGAGCGCGCCTGCGATGACGAATAGGAGCACTGGCCTCATGCTAGTTACTTCCCCCGGATAAATCCTGGGGACTGAAACGGCCGCGCTGGGTTGGCGCGGCCGAGTCAGGCTCTTTCATGGTTTGCCCGGTTGGAGGCGGGCTGGTGGGAGTGTTTCAGCCGGCTCGGATGGCGAGGGTGTCGAGGTCGTAGGCGAGGATCGCCCAGCCGGTCCAGGTTCTCATCCCGTCATGGCCCTTCAGCCGGGAGCGGCGTAGTCCGTAGCCGCGCTTGAGGTGGCTGATGCGGCCCTCGATGCCGGTTCGGTAGCGGGCCCTGCGCTTGCGGGTTCTGCGGGAGCCGGGCTCGTGACGCCCGGATAGCTGTATCTGCTCGTTGGTGAGGTCGGGAAACGCGTCTCGGGTCGGGCCGGGCATGAAGCCGCCGTCGCCGACGATCTCCCGGAGTTTGACCCCGGCACGGTCGATCTCGGTGGCGGTCTGCGTGAGCAGCCTGTTCTCGGACGGGTTGCCCTGCGCGTGGCCTGCGGGCAGTATGAACCCGCGGGCGCCCTTTTGGGTGTTCTCGGTCACCTCGCAGATCTGCGTGACATACCCGAACTCGGTCGGTTTGCCGAGCTTGCCCTTGCGGATCGGCCGGGCGTCGGGGTCGGTGATCGACACCAGACGATCTTTGATCGCGAGTCCCCGCGCGCGACGGTCGATCTGCTCTGCGACCTTTTGGCAGCGGGCAGCGAGAACCTCCAGCTTGGCAGCCGCGCGCAGCTTGGCGCGCGCGCCGCGACCACGAGCACAGGCTCGTGCCGCCGCGGCCAGACGCTGTGCTTCTCTGGCCTGAACAGTGATCAGAGCGCCGGCGCGCTCGTTCAGTTTCATCACCTGCGTCTTCGCTTCTCCGGTGCGACTAGCGAGCGTCTTTGAGATCGCACGAACCGTCTTGCCGATCGACCGCGAACGGTTCCTGACTCGCGCAGTCTGGGCCTTGATCATCGCGCTCACCTTGCGTCCCTGCCGAGCCAGAGCCCGCCCACCCGCAAGCGCAAGCATCGCGTCGGAGGGATAGCGGATGTCCGCCTCGACCACGGTCGAGTCGATCCGTGCCGCCCGTGGCCTGAAGCGCGTCTCGCGCTTGGCCTTCTCGATCACGACACGGGTGATCTCCTCCACGACCACTGGGCCCAGCCGGCGAGCAAGCTTTCTGACCGTCGACTCCTCCGGCACGCGCTGATCGATCGCGACCTGGCAGAACCGCCGCAGATGCAACGAGTCCGAGACCTCCCTTACCAGCGTCTCGTACCCCCAGCCGGTGCGCTGCTTGACCACCATCAACCGCACGAACGTGCTCATCGAGATCGACGGGCGACCATGACCACGCGCCGTCTGCTCCCACCCCGCAGCGATCGGCACAAGCAACGCCGGGTCGCAGAGCACGCGGTCCAGCCTCGCCAGATCCTCCGGCAACTCCCGTGCCTGCACCGGCAGCACCTCGTCCCACAAACACTCCACCTGCCCGCCCACAAGCGTCAGCATCACCCCTCCAATCATCCGGAAAACCATGCATGAGCAGGAGGAATTGTCTTAAACACACCGGACGGCACAGCTCGTTCTGACCGACCCAGATGCGACCCTCCCAACAATCGACAGATAGGAGGAGCGATGCCCAGACCCGGTCGCAACGAGCCCTGCCACTGTGGCTCAGGCCGCAAGACCAAGCGCTGTTGCGGCGTGGAACGCGGACCCTCCGAGGACCAGCTCGCGGGTGCCCACCTCGCGCTGCTCGCGCGCGAAGCATCCGCAGACCTCGCCGGTCTCTCTGAGCGAGCCCTGGACCCTCTCTGGGAGGGACTCATGGACCTACCCGGCGTGGACTACTCGCTGCTGGTCACGCTCCCGCAACTGATCGGCCCCGACCTCCAGCGCCTCCGCGAATCAATCGAACACGACGATCCCGACTGGGGATGGGACGCACTCACCGCCGTCCACAAGCAGATCGACACCCCACAACAACGAGCACGACTCGCGGACGCGATCGTCCGACTCCGCGACCAGCATCAGATCAACCGCCGCCAAGCCGCCTACGCACTCATCGACCTCCACAGCCAATCCACCCGACTCATCGCCGCCAGCCTGCTGCAAGCTGTCGCCGTCTCAGTCGGTGCCGAGCCCACCCCCAGCGGCCTCCACCTCGCCGCCTAACCCAACCCATTTATCCGGGGGAAGTAGTTAGAGTATGTCGGCAGCGTTTGGGGGAAGCGCCGATCGTTGAACGAATGCCCAGCTCCCTTCTCCTCGATTCGCCTCGCAAGCTGCCAGCGAGGATGCGACTCATCACGTCGATGATTGCTTTGCGGCCCTCGCAGAGCTGCCCGTCCTCGACTCCGTACCACTCTGCCAGCACTTCGCCCAAGGCCTCCGGGCCACCCTCGATCAAGGCATCCACGCCCGGCGCACCAGCTCAATCTCGGGACTCTCGCCCATAGCCGTGATTGTCGCTCATCCACTCGCGGGAGGCTGCGGTCCATTTGCGGTTCGTTTTTGCTCTCCCTGCGGTCCATTTGCGGTCTCCAGACCAACGAACAGCCGCGAACACGAGCGAATAGCATCCGACGTCCCCCAAGCCACGACAGATCGACGTGCCTGCGATCGGGTACATCACGCGATCCCATCGGCACCCAAAGCCCATAGGGACCAACCCAAAGCCGCGCACCGCACTCTAGGCCCCGCGGAACTGAACTATCGAGGATCGTCCCTTCACGACCAACGAAAGGTCATTTGGGACGCGGTTGCGGCGCGAGCGCGATCTCTGCTGCCCGTACCGGCCCAGAGCCGGGTTGTCGCGTTGGTATTCGTCCGACGAAGAAAAGCGCGACGGCGGCGATCAGGATTAGGACCGTGAGGCCAGCGCGGAGGCCATCGAGGCGAGCGTGGGCATTGGCGTCGAGCGCTGCCTGCGTCACCTCGTTGCTCGCGCCGGCTTCCTCGGTGACAGCCTGGATCTGCTTGTCGGACAGGAATGGGATGCCGGCGGACAACTCTGTGTTCGCCTTGTCCTTGACGCTCTGCGGAACCGCCTTGTTCATCTCGATGTTTGTCAGAAACGATGCGGTCAGTACGGCGATCATGATCGAGCCTGCGAGCGCTGTGCCCAGCGACGCGCCGAGGTTGGTCACCGTGTTCTGCACGCCGCCCACCTCCGAGCTCTTCTCGTCAGGCACGGCCGAGACCGTCACTGCGCCGAGCTGCGAGGCGAGCGCGCCAAGGCCGAGCCCGACGAGCAGCAACGGGACGGTCACGATCTCCGCCCCAGCATCGACATCGATCGCGGCCAGGAGCACCAGCATCCCGAGCAGTATCAAGAGGATTCCGACGCGCACGACCAGTCGCGGTGAGATGTCCGGGAGCAGCCGCGGCACTCCAAGTGCCGCCGCCAACAGGGTCAGGGACAGCGGCATGATCCGCACGCCCGTCGCGATCGCCGAGAGGCCCAGTGCCACTGATAGGTACAGCGGGAGCAGAAAGAAGATGCCCATCATCAGGAGGTATTGAAAGAAGAACATGGTCAGGCCGCCCGCGAGCTGTCCATTGCGCAGCAGCGCGGGATCGACGAGCGGCTCCTTCTCGCGCGTGACCATGCGTGCCTCCCAATGCAGAAACGACCAGACCAACACGAGCCCGGCGACCATCAGCCACGGCACGGGAGACATCCCGAACCACTGGGGCGCGCCTGCCTTCGGTACCACCCAGCCCCAGGAGCCGGACTTCAGCACACCAAAGACGAACACGCCAAGGCCCGCGGCGCACAGGACCGCGCCGATCAGGTCAAGTTCCACCCGACGGTCGGGAGGAGCGTCCTCGGCGCGACGCGCGAGCACGAGGATGACCAATACGAGCATGACCTCGCCGGCGAAGACCCAGCGCCAGGACGCATAGGTTGTGGCGAGCCCGCCGATCAGTGGGCCGACAGCGATCGCGATCGCCCCGGCGGCGGCCACGAGCCCGTAGGCTGCGGGACGGCGAGCCGCCGGGAAGTTGCCGGCGACGAGCGCCACGATCGACGGCAGGATCAGCGCGGCGCCGACGCCCTCCAGAAAGGACCAGCCGAACAGCAGCACCGGCAGGCTCTGAGAGAGCGCGGTCGTGAACGAGCCACAGCCGTAGATCACACAGCCGATCATGAACGCCCGCTTGCGGCCGATCATCGCGCCGACCTTCGCTCCGGGGATCATCAGCATCGCCATCACGAGCGTGTAGGCAGTGATCGCCCCCTGGATCCCGGTGACCGTGGTGCCGACGTCCTCCGCGACGGTCGCGATCGAGACGTTCATCACCGAGCTGTCGAGCGCCATCAGGAACTGGCCGGCAGCCAATGTCATCAGGATTACCTGAGCACCGGCGACGGTGGTCTTCGTCACAGTCGAACCGTTCACAACACCCAGCCTTACAGCTACTGGGGACAAAGCCAACAAGCAACACGCTCGAGCCTGATCGGGTTTGAACGGACCGCAAACGGACCGCAAGGCGCTCTCTGCCGTCCCTCTGCGTCCCAGGGTCCTCCGAGCATCCACGAAATGCCGCGAATACTGCTCCGCGAACCGCAGCGTTTTCGGGGGGTTTTCGCCCGTATTCGCTGGCTTTCGCGGTCCTCTAACCAATCGCCCTAACCGGACGGTATTTGAACCACGAGACGGCCGAGACTATCGAGCGGCTGCACCGCGCGCTGTAGCCAGAGCCGCTCCCGCGAGTACGCCATCAGGCATCCTCCGCCCATGCTTCTTGGCCCACCAGCCGCCAATCGTGACGACGGATCAGCGCCACCAGATCCTCCATCACACCCCCGATCACAGAAAGAACAACAACCGTGCGGCTCCCCTCGGAACTTCTACGCCTCGCCGCACGTCGTGCCCATCCGGCGACCGCGAGCGTGCCGAGGATCGCCGCCAGCGCCACCAGTGCCGGCAGACGGGTGATTGGAGTCTTTTGCGAGCCCGGCAAGAGGCCCAGCCACATCCCCAGCCCGACCACGAGAATCGCGGGCGCGGTCACCGCGCTCGTCAGCACGAAGAACAGCACCGAGCGCTTGGCGATCCACTCCACCGAGATCCCCTTGCTGCGCATCGCCCACGCTCCCAGCGTGATCCCCCCCGAGTCCGCCCGCCGCGACCACAGAATTGACCGCCTGCATCGCCAGCGACAGGCGTGGGCTCAGCCGACGACCCAGCCCGAAGACCAGCCCGAACAGCACCACATAGAAGGCGCACGAGAGTAGCTCGCCACCACCCCCACCAGGCGCCGGTCCGCATGCGTGATCCGCTCCCCCACCGCTCGCAGCTCCGGCACCCCCAGCAGCAGGCCCACCACGATCACGAAGAACATCACCAGGCTGACGATGGTGTTGCGCACCCTCCGCGACTGCGCCGCCAGGCCCAGCGCTATGTCCTCCGTGAGCTCGTAGTCGCAAGCCGCCACCGCCGCGGCTACGACCTGCCGGTACATAGAGTGGGTTGGCCTGGCCGCGCTTGACCTCGACCGGACCAACCCGCTCTTGCTGCTCGCGCGCTACTTCACGATGTGAATGATCCGCTCCATGCCAAGCAGATTGTGGCCGCGCCCGTCCTGGGTGTCCATGAAGCACACCTCGACGTAGATGCCGGGCTTGGCCGTGATCGTCTCCTGCTGAAAAGCTTCGTGTGAAACCGGCCCGGCAAAACCCGCCGGAGGCCCTGAGATCAGCTTTCCAAACGCCTTTTCCTTGCCGGCGAGCAGGTCCTTGACGGCCTGCTTGGCGGCCTGCATGTTCTTGACGGGCGCCGCAACGTCCATGTGCACGAGGAAGCCTTCGTTTTCAAAGCGCACCAGCTCGCCGTCGTGCAGCGTGCTCGGCCCGCGGAAGCCGAACTCGATCGAGCGGATCGTGGCTTCGGGCGCCGGCAGCGCGACAGGGGACGCGGCGGCGGTCACCGTGAACAGCGCGTGCGCCTTGGACCCCTTGCCTTCTTCTCCTGGGACCACCGCAACGTACTGACCAGGTTGCAGGTACGTCTGGGCTTCGCTTGAGTGACCGGGAGTCACTTCGGCGTCGAACACGAGCGAGCCGTACTTACTCGTCACGTTGATTTCGCCGTGGGCCTTCTGTATGGCGGCTTCGACCTCTTCGAAGGTGGCGCCGGGCTTCAACAGGAACAGGATCGCGCCTGCTTCCTTGACACCCGTGGCGGTCGAGACGACGTTGACCGCACCGGACTGCGCGGCACCCGTGACCGTGATCGAGGAATTGGTGATCGTGAGCGAAAGGGTGGGAAGGGTCGAGGACGCCGCCGCGGCGGAACCCACGGCGATCGTGCCGGCCGCGAGCAGAGCGCTTGCGGTCACGGTGAGGAGCAGGGTCAGTCGCTTCATTGCATGATCTCCTGGTGGTCGTGTTGGATGGGAGGGAGGGAGGGAGGGAGACGGATGACAGCTGTCGGCTCAGGTTGAATGAGGCGAGGCGCGCTGTCGGAGGCCAGCCTCTATCGACCGGTGCTCCGGCTCGCTCGAAGCTTAGCCGCGGCGTGCGCTTGCGTGCATGGGTGTTTCTCTAAGCGCCGGGGAGTGGCGATCCGGCGAAGAAGAGGAACCAGACCTCGAACGAGACGATCGCGATGACGGCGCTCGCGACCACGATCATCTCCACGGCGGTATTTCCCCGTTCAGCGCGGAGGA
This sequence comes from uncultured Solirubrobacterales bacterium, assembly GCA_963849215.1. GTDB lineage: Bacteria > Actinomycetota > Thermoleophilia > Solirubrobacterales > Solirubrobacteraceae > Palsa-744. The sequence continues at coordinate 1,472,172 of CAWKGR010000003.1, read as the reverse complement.
GATCGGTGTCCTCTGCTCTCATACTGCGTAGCCACGGCACAGGGGTGGGTTTGCCGGTCGGCCGGCCGACGAGCTTGTCATAGCGGGCGCTGAGCCGGATGAGCACAAACGTCATCGCGCTGACGAGCACCGCGAGCGTGACGATGACAGCGAACACGGCCGTCATGCTCAACAGGCGCTGGCCGACCACTCGTGAGCCGACCCACAACGCCGCGAGCGGAGCGCCGGTCCAGATGTTGATTGCGAGGAAGGTCGTCGCAATCAACAACACTGTCCGTTGGGCTCCGATGAAGCGGACAGGTCTCGCGTCGTTGTCTGCGCGGGCCAACGATGCGCCCCCGTCGGCGCTCTCTGCGGCTAATGTCGTATCGGCGCTCATCGGGAGAGTTCGGTGTTGTTGAATAGATACTCAAGTGTAGTAGAGGCTCTTTCCGCGCTGACGAGAGGAAGGGTTAGGGACCGATCCGGCTTGATCGGCAGACCGGGCGCGGAGCTACGCGGGCACCCGTCTTGCCTCGATCCACGCCGGATCGCTTGGAGTGACGGTGCCGCCCTCTACTTCACGCGCATTGTGACGAGGGTTGTTGCGTGGTCGCCGGTGCAGTTGACGAAGACCGTCGCTGTGACGTGGTAGGTGCCCGCTGTGTGGTAACGGTGGGAGAAGTGCCACGTCCGGCTTGCCGGCGGCGGGGTGCCCGCGATACAGAACTGCGGCACGGCCGTCGGCGGGCTAGGTGTAAGACCCGAGCAGGTTGTTCACGCGACTGATGGGTGTCTCGCGCCCGATGGCTTGATGTCGTCGTTGATGGTTGTAGGTCCATAGCCATCCGTCAAGGGCTGCGGTGCGCTCTGCGCTGTCGCGGTAGATCGCTCCGTATGCCCAGCCGCTGAGCATCGTGCGGATGAATCTCTCCGCCTTCCCATTCGTCTGGGGCCGGTAAGGCCTGGTGCGTAGATGACGGATCCCCAACGCGCGGCAGGCGATCGCGTGAACTGCCGAGCGGTAAGGGGAGCCGTTATCGGTCAAGAGCTCCTGGACCTGCATCCCGTGACGCTCATAGAACGCGATCGCCCGGCGCAGGAAACCGATCGCCGTCGTGGCCTTCTCGTCGCTCAGCACCTCGGCGTAGGCCAGGCGGGTCGCGTCGTCGATCGCGATGTGCACGCACTCCCAGCCGGCTATCTGGCGTCTGATCCCATCGCGGTCGGTTCGGGTCTTCACGCGATTGCGTTGCACCCCGGTGATCCGCTTCCCCGCGCCGCCCTGGATCCGTCCGAGCTTCTTCACGTCGATATGGATCAACTCGCCAGCGACTGTCCGTTCGTAGCGCTCCGCGGGCTCCATCCCGAGCCGGCCCAACCGTCCCATCCCGATCCGCTTGAGGATCCCAGACACAGTCGAGAACGGCAGCTCGAGCACCTCACTGATCTCAGGGCCCGTGAACCGCAACCGTCTCAGCGCAGCGATCGCCTCGATCGTGCTCTCGCTGCTGCGGTTCGCCACAAACAGAGGCGCCGAAGATCGATCCAACAAGCCAGCAGACCCTTCAGCGCGGTAACGCGCGACCCACTTCCCCGCCGTCCGGGCACTGACCTCCGCCACAAGGGCGGCCTCCCTCACAGACCAATCATGATCAACAACACGACGGACCATCCGCTCGCGCTGCCTAAATGACAACGCAGCATTACCGTGCAGCTTCATCCGGTCTCTCCTTGGTACTGGGGCTTTGACACCACCAGCCTCCAAGGAGGACCGGATGAACAACGTCCTCAGGTTCTACAGCTAGCCGTCCCGTCTCCATAGGAGAGTCGGTCGCCGAACGCTCCCCGCGCGCTGCGCTCACGGGCGGTGAGCCGCAGCCGCACCGTCGAACCGCGCGTGACGCGGGCCGGCGCAGCCGTCAGGGTGATCGTCAGGCCACCGGAGCGCGCCGTGGCGCTCGAAGACGTTGACGTGGCGGCCGTGGCAACGCACGCCAAGGCCAGCAGCACTCCAAGCGTGACGATCGACAGCAGTGCCCTTGATCGGCTCAAGGCTCGGTGCCTCCTACGCGAGTTGTTGTCTCAGTCGTCGTAGAGCCAACATAGCGAGGCGCTGTCAATCGTCCGCGGGACGCCGCGCGACAGTGCATGTCAGGCGAACAGTGCACCGAGCCCGAGCATCGTGAGGCATTCGTCAATCTCAGGCCCGGAGGACAGACAAGCCCGGCCCAATGGAGCTGGTAGCGGGGGCAGTCCGGTCGTACCCTGCGCGGTCTCCATATCCGATGGTCACGAACCTCGCCACGAACACATACCTCCTCAACCTTGCCATCAACCGCCGGTGGGGATCTCGATGTTGGAGCCCGGCGGGGAGGCGGGTTAGCAGCGGAGGTATGGGGCGTGATGTCACAGGGCGAGTAGCAGGTACTTATCGGCGAGTACGTCTGGCGGAAGGTAAGTGGCTAGCTGCTCTTTTTGCCGCCCTTGCGTCCGGCGGCGGCCTTCTGCGCCTTGGTGCCCCCCTGGGACGTAGCGTTTCGTTTGGTGCCCGAGCCCGAGCTCTTGCCTCCTCGCTTGGAGGACCCTGGGCTATTGGCGATCTTCGCGGCGCGTTCCTTACTCATACCCTTTTCGCGCAACCCCTCATACTGTTTGTCATCCTTGACACTGGGCCCGTGATCTTTGGCCATTGTCAATCCTCCTGTTGTTGTGCGAACGTCTTGAACGTCGCGGTCATCTGTTCGTCGACGTCGGGCTCCCCGTTTGCGTCATCATCTTCAGCATTGTCTTGTGGCGTCTCGGGCTGAGTATCTGAATTGGCCTGCAGGACAACGCTCTCAAGAAAGTGACGCAACTCTGGCTCACCGCCTGGCTGCACACCGGCGACCTTGACGGTGCTTTTGTGGAGGCGAACCTCGCCCCACGTGGTGTGTGGGGTGTCGAGTAGAGCGAGCACATTCTCGAACCGCGCCTTCCAAGCCTTCGAGCCGTTGCCTATGAGCTCGAGGGTGAGCGTCCCGTCGTCTATCTGCGCAGAGGCCCAGTCGATATGTCGCGGCTCGGGATCGGCCATGGACTACACCTACCCACTCGCGGCGGGGCCCAACACTCTGATAGCTACGATGCTCACACGTTGCTGGCGGCTGGATCGATGCGCTTCTCCCCCAACCGTTCGCCGAGGCGGCTGGCGAGCGCCATGATCGTGAGCGCCGGGTTGGCTGAGCCTTGGGTAGGCATGACGCTGCCGTCGCAGACGAATAGGTTGCGTATGCCCCAGGCGCGGTGGTCGGAGTCGATCACGCCTGTCTCAGGGGTGATCGACATGGCGCAGCCGCCGACGAGGTGGGCGTGGCGATCGATCTCAAGGATATCCTGCGCTTCGGCGGCTTTGAGGATTTCGTGGAGCTTGTTCTTGGCATAGGCAATGTTCGCGGTCGTTGTCGCACAGCTCGAGCCGTTCGACTTCATCCTGCTCGTAGTCTTGGGCGATCTCGTCCAGCAAGGCATCACGCAGAGCGATCAGTCGGTGACGGGCACGCTGACGGTGATCTCCACGATCGCGCTGCTCTCGGTGGCGATGAGCTGGGTCTCATTCCGTTCTCCACGCGCACGACTTATCACCGAGGGCGAGCCGATCGTGCTCCTCCAAGATGGACAGCCGATCGAGCGCAACCTGCGCCGGGAGCGGATCACTCTAGGCGACATCCAGGAGGAGGCCCGTCAGGCTCAGATCACATCGATTGCCGACATCCAGTAGGCGATCCTCGAGAACGATGGCAAGATCAGCTGCATCCCACGCCGCGACTGACAGCACGCGAGTCCGCTCGCTGGTACGCCAAAGCTAAGTACCGTTGATTGGTATGCCGGATCCGCAGAGCGAGAACGGCGAGACCCGCCACGAGACTCAGCTCGAGCGCCTTGACCGCAACCTGGAGGAGATGACGGGCGAGCTGCGCGTCATCGTCACCGGCGTACAGGTTCTGTTTGCGTTCCTGTTGATCGTGCCGTTCGACACCGGCTTCGCGCACGTCGGGAACTTCGAGCGCACCGTGTACTTCATCACGCTGATACTCGCGGCACTGGCAGCTGTGTGCACGATCGCGCCCTCCGCAGAGCACCGCTTCCTATTCCGCCACGACGACAAGCAGTACCTCGTATTCAGCTCAAACCGGGTGGTAATCGCGGGCCTGGCGTTCTTGGCGCTGGCGATGTGCGGCTGCCTGCTGCTAGTCACAACCAAGCTGTTTAGTGTGACGGCGGGCGTGGTGACAACGGTGCTGGGGGCGGTTCCGTTCGCGGTGTTGTGGTTCGCGCTGCCAATAACACGGTTGCGTAGGCTTGATGGGACGAAGCGAGGCCCAAATCCTAGTGTCCTGAGTCGTTGATTCGTTGGCAATAGCGGGAGAGGCTGTCGAGGATTTGATCGGCGGTCTTGGTCCAGACGTAGGGACGGGGGTTCTCGTTCCAGCTGGCGATCCAGTCACGGATGTCTGTGTTGAGTTCACGGACTGACTTGTGGGCTGCGCGCTTGAGCTTTTTGTTGGTGAGCTCGAGCGAACCACCGCTCGATCAGGTTTAGCCACGATGCGCCGGTCGGGGTGAAGTGGAGATGAAACCGTGGGTGAGCCAGGAGCCAGCGCTGCACAGCCTTGGTCTTATGCGTCGTGTAGTTATCGAGAATCAAATGAACGTCCAGCTCGACCGGCACGGCTGTGTCGATCTGTGCCAGGAATTTCTTGAACTCGACGGTGCGATGACGGGCGTGCAGCGACCCGATTACCTTCCCCGAGGCGATATCCAGCGCAGCGAACAGGCTGCTGGTACCCGAGCGCTTGTAATCGTGGGTAGCTCGCTCGGGAACACCGGGAAGCATCGGAAGGATCGGCTGGGAGCGATCCAGCGCCTGGATCTGAGACTTCTCATCAACACACAGCACCAGCGCGCGCTCCGGCGGGTCCAAATAGAGACCGACAACATCACGGACCTTATCCACAAACAACGGGTCGGTTGAGAGCTTGAAGGACTCCACGCGATGGGGCTGCAAGCCAAACGCCCGCCAGATCCGTGAGACCGCCGTCTGGGACAGTCCTACCTGGGCCGCCATCGAGCGCGTCGACCAGTGTGTCGCATCCCTGGGCTTGCTCTCCAACGTCCGAACGATTACCTCCTGCACCTTCTCATCAGAAATCGTACGCGGTTTGCCTGGCCGGGGCTCGTCAAGCAAACCATCCGCACGATCACTAACGAAACGCGCGCGCCACTTCGCGACCGTCATCCGCGTCAACCCGAGCCGACCCGCAAGCTCAGTGTTGTTTTCACCCTCAGCCGCACCAAGCACTATCCGCGCCCGCACCGCCAGGCCCTGCGCTGAAGAACGCCTGCGCGCCCACCCCTCCAACATCCGGCGCTCATCATCAGAAAGAACAACCTCAACCGGCCTCGGCCCACGCCGCCCAACACGAGAAGAATTCATCCACAAAGAATACCAATAACAGCACACGAACTAACAACTCAGGACACTAGATAGCCTCAAAGGCAGAGGCAACGTCTATGGCGCGTGCCATAGACCCATTGGCCCTCGCGCCGCGCCGGGCTCCGAGTCCGGCCATGAGCGACGGTGCAGTCTTCTCGAGCTTCGGTATAACTCCCCAGAGGCGCCCGCTTCGGCATAGCGGAGGTGCCAAGATCGTCGGTGGCGCATGACCGCGTTGGACGGTCTCCAAGTGCGCTCGGACAAAGGCTTTCGAGCACCAACTCCTACGGCGTCGAGTCCAGTGGCCATACTTCGACGACACCGTGTGCGACCGCGCAAGGGGTCTTGGAGACGAGGCTGACTGCCTCTTCGAGATTGGCGGCCTCGATGACCATGAATCCCGCGATCGGAAGGTCGGAGCGCAGGAACGACCCCTCGCTAGTTTCCACGCCCGCTCCGTCGTGGTTGCGCACTTGGACAGGCTGGCCGGCCCTACCCATCAATGCTCCGTCCGCGTGCAGGCGCGCGTCGTGTTGATGAGCCGCGTCGCGGATCGCGGGGTCAATCCGGTCGTAACCGGCGCGATCTCCATACCCGATGGTCACGAATCTCGCCACGAAGACCTACCTCCTAAACCTTGTCGTTGATTCTTGACGATACGACTACCCCTGCGACCGGGTGAGCCGTGGGTTGTAGACGATCTCCCAAAGATGTCCATCGGGATCGCGAAGTCTGCTTCTATACCGCTCTAGGCAACACTACCCGCCGGATCAGCGCGGATGAGCTGGAGCGTGAAATGAAGCGGGTCGCCGGCGCCATAGAGCGATCAAGCAGCAGGCGCCGGTTGCATCACCGTGAAGGAGGCTCCCTGGAGATCGATCAAGCCGGCGAAGCGTCCGATGGGCATGTCCATCGGCCCGTTCGTGACGGTGGCTCCAAGCTCACGCGCCTTGGCGACGGTGGCGTCGCAGTCGGCTACCGCGAAGACCACACCCCAGTGCGGTGGAATCTCAGCCGGGAAGTACTCGTCGCTCATTTGCATCATGCCGCCAACCTGTTTGCCATCTAGCTCCCAAACCGTGTAAGTCGTCGGTGCTCCCTCGAACGCGGGGGGACGCCCCTGCCAGCCGAAGACGGCCGAGTAGAACGCCTTGTCCGCGTCGGCGTCACGGGTGAGCACCTCGTTCCAGCAGAGTGAGCCCGGCTCGCCTGCGAGGTCGGCGCCGGTGAAGCTCTTCGGCTGCCAGACGCCGAACACGGCACCGGTGGGATCGGCGAACAGCGCCATCCGCCCGATATCCATCACATCCATCGGCTCAAGCACGACGCTGCCACCGGCGGCCTTGACCTTCCCGGCCGTCTGCTCGGCATCGGCGACGCTTATATAGGTGACCCACACGGTGGGCTGGGTGGGCGGGCCCTCATTCATGTGGCCCATTAGGCCCGCGATGCTCTTGTCCCGCAGCTGGAACATGCGATACCCGCCGGTCTCCTCACCACCCGGCTCGGTCGCGCTCCAGCCCATCAGCTCGCCGTAGAACTGCGCGGCGGCGTCGGTATCTGGCGAGGATAGTTCCACCCACGACGGGGTGCCTGGTGCGTACTCGGGCATGGTTTTCCTTTCACGGAGGGGGCAAACACGATCGTCGCAGATCGACGCGCTGAAGTGATGTATTCCCGGTTGGCGCATGCGCCAACCGGCGACGGCGCACATGTGCGTCGTCGAGCGGGGCGCGCATGCGCGCCCCGACGCAGGGCTGCACCGCTCCCGGTGCGTACACGACGATCGGCACGTCACGGTCGGCCGGGTTGGCGCCGCCGTGCTCGGCGATCTTGGTGCCGCCGGTGTACACCACGCCAACCTGCACCACACCCCACACGTCGGGGTGGCGCGGATCGCTCACCGGCACGCCGAAGTATTTCGCCGCTTCGTTGCCGGCGAAGATTTCGGACAGGCCCGAGTGCGCCAAGGTGCGCGTGGAGCCGTCGTAGGCGACACCGGTCGCCGTGTGGTTCCACAGGTATTCCTTGACGAAATTGGCAGCTTCCTGAGATGTGTTGGACAGCTAGCTCTGCCAGGCGTCGTCGTCGGTGCCAGCGACGATCAAGGCGCCGGACCCGGGGTGAGCTGCTTCCCAGGCGGCGTTGATCGCTTCGATGATCGGCCCGTCCTTGATTTTCACCAGGGAATCCGGGTCCTGGGGTGCCGAGCTGTGGCGATCGTGTAGCTATGTCGTAAACGGCTAGGGAAGCGCCTAGCACGCCGCCGACCGGCGGCGTCATCCGCGGCCGCGACGCGATCCTCGAGCAGTAGGGTGGAACAATGGGAAAGCACACAGGCGTCGTGCTTTACGTGCTCGCGCTGGTAGCCGTCGTGGTCGGCGTGGATGTCTTGTTCTTCAGGGATCGGTTCTGGGAGCGCTTGATGGTAAACGTCGGGATTGTCCTGGTGTTCGCGGCGTTCTATTTGAGGTTCCTGAAGCGAGCATGAGCGAGACGCCCCCCGATGAACGCAGCCAACGACAACGCCGCTCGGAAAGGCTGGCGATCGTAGACTCGCGGCGCTGACCTCCGGGGTAAGCTGGGGGGATGGACCAGGATCGGGCGGCGGACTTCGTCAGGCGTTTCGCGGAGTTCTGGCAGGCACCTGTGGTCGAGCGCCTCGACACGGTGCTGGCACTCGACGCCCGACTCTCCGCACCAATGGTCTCGACCACGTACGGGCTACAGGAGGGCAAGCGCACCTTCGCCGACCTCTTCGAGTTGATCCCTGACATGACCGCCGAAGTCCACCGCTGGGGCGCCACCTCCGATGGCGTTCTTATCGAGTTCACGGTTCGTGGTACAGCAAGCGGAGCCCCCATTTCTTGGCAGTCGGTCGACCGTTTCGTCCTCGACGAGGACGGGCTCGCCACCGAGCGGTTCACCTACTTCGATTCCTTGCCACTGGTGTTGGCCCTGGTGCGACGTCCCCGAGCATGGCTTGGGTTCACGCGCAGCCGCATCAAACAGATGCGCTGCTAAGCCTGGGCAAGCCATCAAAGGAGACCGCGCTGAGATGCCTCCCGAAGCGGTCTCGCTCGCGCTCGCCGCATCGATCTACCCGCCCGCGCTCGCTGCCGTGATTGCGCTCGGCCGAGGTGTCGAGGTGCGACTGCGGGTGGCGCTGTTTGTAATCGCGGCCTACTGCACGGTGCTCGTGACCGGCGCGCTCATGCTGCTCTTGTTCGACGAACTAGACATTACGCGCGAACAGGTGATCACTCCAACCTCTGGGCTGTATGTCGCCGGGGGTTTGGTGCTGCTGTTCGTGGCGGCTCGTCTTCGACGCGCTCCCCGAGGCTCATCGCCGCAGGGTATGGGCCGGTCGCGGATCGATCGATACCTTCAGAGTCGTCGGCTGGTGGCCGTGCTCGGCTTGGTCCTGTACGTCGTCCCGTCGCCGATCTTCGCGGGTGGGGTGAGGGCCATAGCTGACACGAACGTCTCGGCGGGTCAGGGGCTCGTCTACCTAGCGCAGATGCTGTTGCTCATGCTCTGGCTGATCGAGTTGCCGATGCTGATGTTGATCGCCTTCCCGGAGCACTCGGTGGGCGCTCTGGAGCGGGTCAACGCTTGGTTTGCCGCCCACGGGCACAAGCTGCTCGTATTCGCGAGCGGCGGTCTCGGCATCTACCTCGTCATCGTCGGCGTGGTCGAGCTAGCCGCGTGACGGTATACGCAGGGCCAATCGTCGTTCAGGCCGCGATCCAGTTCTTGGCCTCCTCCAGCTGACCCAGCCCGTAGACATTGACTTCGCCGGAGGTCATCCAGGCGAGCGATCGGCGTCCGCGTCATCCGCGAGGATGACGGCCAGCTCCTGGTTTTGGGTTGCCCGTCCGGCGCTGTTGCGTTACGGTCGAGGCGCAATGGCGTCTAGTGCGCAACAGCGTCCGATACGGCCCGTGCGGTCTGGGGCTGGGGTCTTCGCGTCGTTGCTGGGGCTTGCCGCGCTCGCCTGGCTGTTGACGCGCGAACGGATGGTCGGCATGGATGCCGGTCCCGGGACCGACCTCGGGGGTCTCGGCTTCTACGTGGTGTCGTGGATCGTGATGATGGGCGCGATGATGTTTCCCTCGATCGTGCCGCTGGCGGTGGCGTTCGAGATGGTCCAGCGTCGCAGGGAAGATCGCGGCTCGGTGAATCGCGCCGTCTCCTCGTGGATGTTCCTCGGCGGATATCTCCTGACATGGACAGCATTCGGGCTCCTGGCATACGGCCTCTACGTGGGCGTGCGCTCGCTCTCGATCCCAGCGCTGTCGTGGCATCGCGGCGGGCCCTATCTCGCGGGCGGGGTGCTGCTCGCGGCCGCGATCTACCAGCTCACGCCGACAAAGGATGCCTGCCTGCGCCGTTGCCGTTCGCCGCTTGACTTCGTGCTCGCCCATTGGCGTGACGGGCCCGTGAGAGCGCTGCGCCTGGGTGTCGTGTACGGAGCGTGGTGCGTCGGCTGCTGCTGGGGGTTGATGGCTGCGCTGTTCGCCCTCGGGGTAATGAGCCTGACGTGGATGCTCGCGATTGCCGGCTTGATTGCAATCGAGAAGCTGCTGCCCTCGAGAGAGCTCGCCAACCACTTGGTGGCCGTTACGCTCCTCGCGCTCGCGTTGGGGGTGTCGCTCGTGCCACAGCACGTCCCGGGCCTTACGCTGCCCGACTCCTCGCAAGCCAAAGCGGCAATGCACACGATGTCGGGGATGCACCCCGGCGGCGGAGCCATGCCGAGCCGTGGAATGGCGCCGATGAAGGGGAAGTGAAGCCGTTTGTGACGAGCTGCGCGTCTGAGGTATGGTCGGGCCGGGTATAGCTTTCTCAGGAAGAAACGAGACATCATGGGAGTCATGGCCGAACACAGGATCGGAACGCGCGAGCAGTACGACGCCGCGCGGGACGAGCTGCTGAGGGATGAGAAGGAGCTGACGCGGCGCAGCGACGAGCTGGCCAGGAAGAGGCGCGAGCTGCCGTGGGTTCCGGTCGAGCATGAGTACAGCTTCGAGACCCAGGACGGCACGAAGACCCTCGCCGATCTCTTCGACGGCCGCTCCCAACTGCTCGTCTATCACTTCATGTTCGGGCCGCCGTACGAGACTGGCTGCCCGGTCTGCTGTTCGATCGCGGATACGCTCGATCCGCAGGTAGTTCACCTGAAGGCGCGGGACGCCACGCTGCTGCTCGTCTCGCGCGCGCCGCTACAAAAGCTTCTCGCCTTTCGGAAGCGGATGGGCTGGCGCATCGACTGGGTCTCGAGCGCCGGCAGCGACTTCAACCGCGACCTCGGCTTCCAGCACACCGAGGAGGAGCTGAAGCCGTTCCTGGAGGGCACGATTCCACCCACCGTCGAGCAGAACGCCCGCATGTGCGGGACAGACGCGCTGGGGTACGTGTCCGAGGGCCCAGGCCTGAGCGTGTACGCGCTCTCGGACGGGATCGTCTACCGAACCTATGTGAGCACCGGCCGCGGACTGGAGCCCGCGATGGCCTACTACGGCCTGCTCGACCGGACGCCGACGGGTCGCGACGAGAGCGCCTCGGAGCCGTTGTGGATCCGCCGACACGACGAGTACTAGAACAAAATAGATAAGAGAACAAATGACTGAGCACACGATCGGAACGCGCGAGGAGTGGCAGGCGGCCCGGGACGAGCTCGCGAAGCTCGAGGCCGAGCAGGCAGAGCGAAACAAGACGATCAAGGAGAAGCGGCGGGCGCTGCCCTGGGTCAGGGTGGAGAAGGAATACGAGTTCGACACCGAAGACGGAAAGAAGACGCTGGCCGAGCTCTTCGACGGCCGCTCCCAGCTGCTGGCCTACAACATCATGTTCGGCCCCGACTACTCGGGCGGCGCGTGTCCCGGGTGCACAAGCCTCGGCGACGGCCTCGACGGGTCGCTCATCCACCTGAACCACCGCGACGTGACCCTGATGTGCTTCTCGCGGGCGCCGATTGAGCGGCTCACGGCCTACAAGCAGCGGATGGGCTGGGAGTTTCCCTACGTGTCCACCTACAACACCGAGTTCCCATTCGACTTCGGGCTCGCGCTGAGAGAGGAGCAGGCGCAACAAATCCCCGAGATCAAAAAGATGGTCGAGGATCCGCCCGATTGGCTGGTGGAGTGGTCCCACCAGATCGGGGGCGAGCTGAAGGACGGACTGCGCGAGACCCCCGCCTGGATCGCCTTCGCGCGCGAGAACGGAAGCGTCTACCACACCTACACGGTGAGGGCGCCCGATCCATTCGTCGCGCCATACTTCAACTTCCTGCTCGACCGCACGCCCAAGCCGCAGCCCGAGGAGCCACGCAGCTTCCGCAAGGACGAATACCCGGAGACCGTTGCTCCCTCTGGCTAGACCAGGAGGCCCTGCAAGGCAGGAGCGTGTTCTGAGGGATGTAGCGCGCACGACGGCGTGGACGCGTCAACCGCCTGCCGGCCTGGCAGTTCTACGAAGATCGGGAGCTGCCCAGCCTGAAGCAGCTGATCGCCGCCTACCCCGGCGCGCGCTGTCGCTGACGGTGTGGGCCACCTCGCCCTCGCAGGACCTCGACGGCGCCACGCCAGCGCAGGTCTTGACCCGCCGCGGTGGCGTCGCACGGGTGCTCGAGGCCGCCGAAACGCTCACGCCGGGCGCGTGGTAGCCAAGCTCGGCGATCCGCCAGGCACAATGCCGGCAGACCCCCCGACGTGGTCGTGGACTCGACTGACCGACAGGCGCGTCCACCGCCCTTATGGTCTCCCCGACCCTATCGACAAGCCTTTCCATGACGCGCTATAGACATCGCATGAGGCCCACCGGGAACGGACTCAGTACCGAGCGACTGATACTGCGTCGTTGGCGTGAGGCCGATCGCGAGCCCTTCGCCGCGCTAAATGCTGATCCTGATGTCATGGATTACTTTCCCTCCCGCCTAACCCGAGCCCAGAGCGATCAGCTGATCTCAAGGATCGAGGCCGGATTTGATCAGCGTGGCTATGGGTTGTGGGCACTGGAACTGCGAGCCACAGACGAGCTCATCGGTTTCACCGGTCTCGACACACCATCGTTCGAGGCGCATTTCACCCCGGCCGTCGAGGTTGGCTGGCGCCTAGCGCGATCCGCCTGGCACAACGGCTATGCAACCGAGGCAGCCCGAGCATCGCTCGCTTTTGGGTTCGAGGAAGCAGGCCTAGAGGAGATCGTGTCCTTTACTAGCATCGTGAACTTGCGGTCACGGGCAGTCATGGAGCGGATTGGAATGACCCACGATCCAGCGGACGACTTCGACCACCCCGACTTGGAAGTAGGGGATCGTTTGTCCCGACACGTCCTGTATCGGATGTCGGCTCTCGACCGGACCACTCACTGACGCCTCGCCCCAAGCGAAGTTCGCGCGAGTCCGCGACGAGGCACCTGAATAGATGAAGACCGTGACGGCGATCGACGGGACAATGGCTTCCACCATGCCCAACAGGAGCGAGCGTGAGCCGATGATCAGTTTGCGCTCTCGAAAGTCGTCCGAGGCGGCAGCGGGTTTGCGAACTGTGTCGCGCCTCGTTGCCGCGGAACACCGCGGTGTGGCCGGGTGGCTTGCCCCACCTGCGATGCGGGTGCTGCGGATTAGCGACGTAGCTCTGCCTGTAGCCGGGTTGCGAGGCGGACGGAGGCGTCGATCTCGACTTGGCGGATTGACACGCTCTCCACGCTGACCCCGAATGGGACGCCGACGCGCCGGCAGAATGCGATCAGCTCGACGGCCGTAGCGACGGCTTGGTCGTAGGACGCTTCTAGGGTGTCCTCCGCGTGGCGCAGCTCGTTCTCGATCCAGCGCGGCACATCGACACCGAGCCACTGAACGAACTCCAGTGTCTTCACCGACCCGCAGACCGAGAACGTAAAGACGATCGGCGCCGGCTCCAGACCACGAGCGACGCACTCGTAGCGATAGTCGGAGACCATGTCCTTCGCGGCGTTGACGTCATAGACGGTCGCGTCTCATTCCCCGGGTGAATTCGTTGTGGGGTAGCTCCGCTTGAGGGGGATGTTATGCGGCGATCACCTCCTCGGTGTTCGTCGTGGCTGGTGGGGCCTTGGTGTCGCGCAGCTGGCGGCGTAGGCGTTCGATCTCGGCGACGGTTTGGGGGTTCATCTTGACGCCGCGCCAGCCGCGTGAAGAGAGCTCCAGCACGGCCCAGATCAGTGAGAGCGCGGAGGTCTCGCCGGGGAACCGGCCGATGACCTTGGTTCGCCGACGGACCTCCACGAACGTCCTCTCGAGGAGATTTGTGGTTCTGATTCGCTTGCGGTGTGCGGAGGGAAACTGCAGGTGTGTGACGAGCGCGGGCAAGTCCGTTTCGATGACGGCCATCGCCGAGGGGTAAGCCGTCTTGTAGTCAGCGATGATGCCCTGCAGCTCGCGGCTCGCCTCGGCCCGTGAGCGAGCGTCGTCGAATGCTTTCCACCAGCGCGCCTTGACCTCTTGGTGGTGGCGTTCGGGGAGCTTGCCGGTGACGTTCGGCAAGGCGTGAACGGTGCAGCGCTGCTCCAATGCCGTCGGCCAGAGCTCTCGTGTCGCCTTCCAGATCCCGGGCGCACCGTCGGCGATCACGAGTGCCGGCGCTCGCAACCCGCGACCGATCATGTCCCGGCCAAAAGCGAGCCAGCTCTCATAGCTCTCACGGCTCCCCAAAGCGAGTCCGAGCAGGACCTTGCGGCCCTCCATGCTCACGCCCCAGCACACCAGCACACCCTCCGCGGGCTGATCATCAGGGCGCAGCTTCAGATAGATCGCGTCGAGGAACAGATAGACGATGTCGTGCGCCTCAAGGCGCCGCCGGCACCACTGGCGGTATCGCTCGCGGGTGTCCTCACAGATCCGGGACACCGTCGACTTGGACGCGATCGGCTCCTCGAAGACTTCCTCCAAAGCAGCCTCCACATCCCTCGTGGACAAGCCTCTCAGGAAGCCGCTGATCACCAGTGACTCCAGGGCATGCGTGCGGGTCACGCCCTTCCCGAGTACCCGGCTCTCGAATCCCAGCTTGCTCGCGTTGCGCACCCGCGGACGCTCCAGCACCATCGAGCCACTCGTCGTCTTCACCGTCCTGGGTTCATGCCCATTGCGATGACTGACTGTCTCCCCAGCGCGCTCATACCGCTGCCGCCCGAGGAACTCGGTGACCTCGTCCTCCAGCGCCTGCTGCAAGATCAGCCGCGCTCCCAGCCGGCCAACCGTCTCGATCGGGTCGTGCTCCTCACCGACACCGGCCAACACCTCATCTAGTTCTGAGCGAAACCTCTCGCTCGGGGCTACCTTCTCCATGCGGGCGTACCTCCATTAGCTTCGTCTTCCAGGACAAAGCGGAGGCTACGCCCGCAACTTCAAATCCCCCGGCTCATGAGACGCGACCTCATAGACGATCTGGGTGACAAAGAACGAGCAACCTGCAGCCTGCTTCGCAAGCAGACGGAGGTGCTCCGTGCCTCCGCGCGCGTGGCGCTCTGGGATCGCCACACCTCCGAGCAGGAGATCCGGGCGCACCTCACTCCGTAGCTCGTAGGCCCGCGGCAGAGAGGTCGCGACCGGCTTTTCACGGGACGACGCACCGACGAACACCGACAGCGCCTGGGTTGGGGCCTGTTCGCTGAGCCACGACCGAAGCTGTTGCTCTGGGTACTTGCTGACAGCGCGGTACACGATTGCGGGTACCTCCAAGCCGACGAGATCGCGAGCGAGGTAGTCGGCGGGGTCCATCGTGGGCAGGAACGGAAAGGGCCGTTCCTCGGGATTGCGGTCGCTCTCGTCATCAATGTCGTAGAGCACGAGGCCGTCGATGCCCACGGGGCGCAGGCGCTCGAGCGTCTTCGCGGCGATCTGACGGGCGTGCTCCGGTTCGGTCGTCAGACGCGGTGGCGTCAGCGCGAAGAGCAAGAACTCACCCGTCCCCTCCGCAATGCGCCGCTGCAGCTCCACGCGCGAAGCGTAACCAAGCGCCTGTGCACTACGACGTGTCGCCAGCGGTTGTGGCCTCCGCTAGCAGCCACGCAACGCGCGATGTCTCGCCTGCACAAGAGCCGCGTCGAATGCTGCTCGGACGCGCCATCCAGCGTGAGTCGCCGCGACTCACGCGAACCAGGACGATCGTGGCTTAGCCGATCGCGCCCGGTCCAACACCCAGCACGACCCTGGAGTGGGTTTCACGGCGAGTTCGGCCCGCTGTGCTCAGTCTCACCGACATCCTAAACCAACAAAAACCCAGCAAACACGGGGTTCCAGAGACTGCAAGGCTAAATTCTAATCGGGGCGAACGGTTCAGATCGGCTTTGTTATGCGGTTTTTCGGCGTTCTGCGGTCGTCCCGCGGCCTGCAATCAAAGGCCTTCCCAAGGGTTCGCGGCTCGGCGCGACTTGGACTGGCACGCTGCGGTCCTCTGCGGTCGCCCCGATGATCAGCGCGTGCAGCTCAAGGACGTCTGCCAGCGTGAGATAGACCGGCTCGAACTCGCCGGACTGCCCCTCAACCATGACGCCGCCTATCGCTGGGGAGCGTCGGGATCGTGGTTGGCGAGGATCTCAAGCGCCTCGCCGTGCTCTGCCACCAGACGTACTCCGATATCGCGGATGCGCTCGCGGACCTTCTCCGTGGACATGATCCGCAGATCGCCATCCGGAAGCTCCTCGACGAGCACAGAGGAACCTGGGGCATAGCCATGGGCCTCGAACTCTCGCGGGATCGAGATGACGTTGCTGTTGCCTACACGACGGACCTTGACGACCTTCATGGCACCCAGTATATACGAGGATAGCCGCGTGGTCCACCGAGACCGAGCGTCTCAGATCTCATGCCGACGCTGCCTCGGCCGCGATCAGAGGCTCCCAACAAGGTGACGCAGAGTTTCGATCCGGGACGAGACTTCCAGACTGTCGCGCAAATGGTCGGCCACGACGACGGCGGCTACCTCATCGCCACCGTCTATACCAAGCTCGCCGAACGACGCGCTCTCGCCCGTACGCAACGAGCAATGAACGCTTACCAGCGTCTCTCAGATACTTCAAACGGGACATCGCGCTCGCCGTCCCGCTGCAATAGCTCTACAAAAGAACCGCCGGGCGCCTGCAATAGATCTGCAAACGTTCGACCACCTGCTAGTCCGAGCAACCATCGATAAGCCCAGTAAATTCGGGCTTTTCAAGCGCAGCGCCACATAATCCACCGGGTGGACCAAGCATCCAGATAAGACGAGGCCACACCCTCCAAAAAGCCAGTTCCGACGGGGCTGTACCGCAACCCTCCCGTAACGACCTTCCTTAAGAGAAGACCCAAATAAATATCGGGGCGCCCGGATTCGAACCGAATCTGGGGGCTTCTGTGGAGCGCAATCGCCCGTCTTTGCTGGGCTTAGGTGATCTCAGATCAGGTGAGATTTGCCCAAATTGGAACCTTGAATGGAACCTTGGCCCCGGTTCGCCAAGCGACGAAGGCGGTCGAGCTGACGGTCGAGTGCTTCGCGGTCTGACGCCTGATCGCTTGCCACCGGAGGCGCCGTGCCCAGGAGGGATCCATCGTCGGGGATCGACCACCTCTCGCGATAGTCGGCTATGAGCTGCGCCCCGTGATCCCAGAGGCCGCGCAACCGCCGGTCGGTCGGCCTAGGACCGAGCAGTTCCTCGATACGTGCATCCGGGATCACCTCCACTGGGGGCTCGGCCACTGGTCCACGCACATCCTCGGAGGTCAACTCTCCGCCAGCCAGCAGCTCGGCGCGAATCTGCGGCAACGCATCGGAGTCCTTCTCTCGTCCTGCCTCCTCCTTCGACAAGAGCAGGTCTGACGCGCTGCCAACCAGGACAGTCAATCCTGGGGCAAGCTCAATCCGCGAGGCGTTATGCATCCACGCCTCATAATTGCCCACCCCATCTGTCCAGCGCATAACCTCAAGCTGGCCGTGATCGGTGCGGTATGCCGTACCGCGCTCACCCGCGAGGAAAGGATCGGCGTGCAGCGCATTGAGCGCCGCATCCAGCCGTTGCCCGTTGGCGACATCCGCCGCGATCGTCACATCGACATCGCGCGTCGCGCCGGAGAACCCACGAACCTGCAATGCAACGCCGCCCACAAGCACGAAGCGAACATCGTGGCGCACCAAGGCGTCAAGCAACGCAACGTGGCGAGTATCAACGGCCGCGTTCACGCGAGCTGAAGAAGCTGCTCGTCTTGCTTGCGCGAGGAATAGCGCCCAGACGCCAGCACCGCACGCAACCCGGCGCCGTAGATCGCGTCTTCGCTCCAAGGCGAGCACGCCATCATGTCCGCGAGATCCTCCACGAGTGGGACACGCACGAGCCCAACGTGATCCTCCGTCCGGTTCAGCATGAACGGGCGAGCCCGATTACGAAGCAGAACGACATCCTCGACGCCCACCGCCGCAGATCGCACGGTTAGCTGACCACGACCGGCGCTCCAGCGCTCGCGGCGCTCCTCACCGCCCGGCGCTAGTTCGAAGCCGTCCGGGTAAACATCAGCCTGAAAGAGCCGCTCGGCGACTATCTCCAAATCATCCTGTGCGACCAGCAGATCGACGCGACCCTTCCCCGGACGCTGCGGCGCCCCTACAAGAGCGGCAGCCACCGGACCAACCAGGACGCCCAGCTCTCCGACTGCGGCCGCTGCTTGCAACCCGTCGCGACAAATAGGCCAGGAACTGCCCAGCAACGCTTGGAGCCGTTTTGTTGGAGCGAGGTCGAGCTGCTCGCAAGCCAGCTCCACGAGCTTGGGCTCGGCCGGGACGAGCTGCACCTCCAATCGCATCCCGGCCGCTGCGGCTACCCGATCAAGAGACTCAAGGCTCGGATGCTGCGCTCCTGACCCCCAGCGAGAGAGCGTCTCACGCGCGATCCCTGCCCGCCGCGCAAGCTCCTCTTGAGCTAGCCCCTGCCCGCGAAGCACTCTGACAAGCTCAGCCGACCGCATACCGATATTGTGACACATCCATCACAACATAAAGCTGGAGTTGGTTCTTCAGCCCTGTCGATTGACGAGTGACAGAAGCACGATCAATGACGCGAGGGCTAGCTGTAAGACCCGAGCAGGTTGTTCACGCGACTGATGGGTGTCTCGCGCCCGATGGCTTGATGTCGTCGTTGATGGTTGTAGGTCCATAGCCATCCGTCAAGGGCTGCGGTGCGCTCTGCGCTGTCGCGGTAGATCGCTCCGTATGCCCAGCCGCTGAGCATCGTGCGGATGAATCTCTCCGCCTTCCCATTCGTCTGGGGCCGGTAAGGCCTGGTGCGTAGATGACGGATCCCCAACGCGCGGCAGGCGATCGCGTGAACTGCCGAGCGGTAAGGGGAGCCGTTATCGGTCAAGAGCCTCCTGGACCTGCATCCCGTGACGCTCATAGAACGCGATCGCCCGGCGCAGGAAACCGATCGCCGTCGTGGCCTTCTCGTCGCTCAGCACCTCGGCGTAGGCCAGGCGGGTCGCGTCGTCGATCGCGATGTGCACGCACTCCCAGCCGGCTATCTGGCGTCTGATCCCATCGCGGTCGGTTCGGGTCTTCACGCGATTGCGTTGCACCCCGGTGATCCGCTTCCCCGCGCCGCCCTGGATCCGTCCGAGCTTCTTCACGTCGATATGGATCAACTCGCCAGCGACTGTCCGTTCGTAGCGCTCCGCGGGCTCCATCCCGAGCCGGCCCAACCGTCCCATCCCGATCCGCTTGAGGATCCCAGACACAGTCGAGAACGGCAGCTCGAGCACCTCACTGATCTCAGGGCCCGTGAACCGCAACCGTCTCAGCGCAGCGATCGCCTCGATCGTGCTCTCGCTGCTGCGGTTCGCCACAAACAGAGGCGCCGAAGATCGATCCAACAAGCCAGCAGACCCTTCAGCGCGGTAACGCGCGACCCACTTCCCCGCCGTCCGGGCACTGACCTCCGCCACAAGGGCGGCCTCCCTCACAGACCAATCATGATCAACAACACGACGGACCATCCGCTCGCGCTGCCTAAATGACAACGCAGCATTACCGTGCAGCTTCATCCGGTCTCTCCTTGGTACTGGGGCTTTGACACCACCAGCCTCCAAGGAGGACCGGATGAACAACGTCCTCAGGTTCTACAGCTAGCCCAGACACCAACTCGAGTCCGTCAACATGACTCGTCGCGTAATACATGAGCACAAGAGCCAATGCGTGTATCCACGCAAGCCTCTCACACACCAGCTTGACTTCATGCGACGACGGAGAGCGTGACTTGAGCCACTCCAGGAACCGGAAAGACTCATAGTCATCGAGGACAAGCAGGTCACGACTGTTCGATTCCGACGACGCGCCCAGCACCGAGTCCATCATCTTCGCCTGCTGGCCGAGCGCCGACCCCGCACCGAACACCGAGTCCATCATCTTCGCTTGCCGACCAAGCACCGACGACGTCGGTCCCGACATGACGGTCATTCTCGATGAGGCTGGGATGGTCGATCACAAGCGCCTCGACGCGCTCACCGAGCTGATCGAGCACTCAGGCGCAAAGCTCATCGCAGTCGGTGATGGGAAGCAACTCCCTTCGATAGGTCCCGGAGGCATGTTCGACCGGCTCACAGGCCACGCGCCGAAAGTGGAACTGGAGACGATCCACCGCACCACCGATCCCTACGAGCAGAAAGCCTGGCAAGCGCTACGGGCCGGTGAACCCGAGCGCGCGATGGCCCACTACCAAGCCCGAGGACGGCTCCATCTTGTTGACACCCGCGATCAGGCCGCCGAGAGCGCCGTTCAAGCCTGGGCACAACTCACCAGAGAAGTCGGTGTCGGCAATCGCGTTGATCGTGGACTCCTCGAACAGGGAGATCGACAGGCTCAACGCCCGCGCACAACACCTACGCGCCCAACGCGGCGAACTCGGCCCAAACGAACTTCCCCTCTCAAGCGTCCATTACGGGCTACGGCAAGGCGATCATGTCGCATTCATCGGCCAACACCGCCCGCAAGGCCAACCACGAGTGGAGAACGGCACGCGCGGCCAAGTCACGAACATCGACCAGGACGGGACGCTCACGCTCGCCCTCGACGGGTCAGACCGCCGGCTACAGCTCGCACGCCAAGACGCCGAGTCGCTGCGACTCGCCTACGCCCAACACGTCTACCGCCAACAAGGTGCGACTGTCGATCGCGCGATCGTGCTCACCGGCGGCTGGCAAACAAGCAAGGAGACCGCCTACGTACAAGCCACCCGAGCCCGCAACGGCACCGACTGGTACCTCGCCCGCGACCAACTCGGCATCGAAGGTCAAGACCCCGACCGGATCACGCGCCTCGTCGGACGGATGAGCCAGAGCCGAGCGCACACTCCATCTGTCATCCACCGACAGACTCCCGGACCGTCATGGAAACCCAGCCGCGATCCGCTAAGCCTCAGCCGCGTGATGCCGTATGTGGACCGACTCATGCGAACAGCAGCGCGAGACGCACCCGATCGCGACGTGGGACGCGGACGCTGACCGGCCGCGATAGCCACTGGCATAGTCGTGAGCAACAACCCTTCTGCAAGGCTTAAGGCATGAAGACCCAGCAACAAAACGTCGGTAGGTTCCTGGCGACCTTCACGACATCACGATGGATTGCGCTCGGCATCTTGACCGCAGCACTCGTCATGTCCGTTGTGATCGATGCGCTCACCCCGTTCTGGGTTGACAATCCTATGACGACTCATTTTGTCGCCGGAGTTGTGCTGCTCGGCTTGACGGTCGTGCTGGTTGATACGTGGATCGACTACCGAGCGGCACAGGCATGGGCACCTGTCGCCGCCTTCGCCCTCGAAGATATAGGCGCAATCACTCGGGCGGTGTGGGTTCGAAATGCGTCATTTATCCATCCCGCCTTTCGCACCATGCACATCGAACAATTCCGCTACCAGATCAAGTCTGCCGACGGAGCTAGCCAACAGCGCGCAGGTATGACCGCCATCGCGGAAGATCGGAAGCAAAGGGCCGACCTCCACAAGAGACTGTATGAGACTGCCGAGCGGACGCGCGATCTCATCATCAGATGGGCGCCGGTGATGGTCTCGCGAAGCCCCTTGGCCGAGCACCTCAGCCAGCTTTCAGACCTCCACCGTCAGATCGTTCGGACGCTCCTTTGGCTACGTCAGGAGCAGACAGGTGAGCCGCTTCCGGTTTCGGCAGCGCAGTTGTGCGATCAAATACTTGCGATCAACCGTCTTGCCGAGACGCTCGACAGCGCTTGTTTCGCCGAGGCAAAAAAGACGGCGCCTCTCTTGCCAGCGATCAGCTTGTCTCAGAGATCGCGCTGTGACGCCGCTACCTGCCCAACTCCCGATCTGTGACGCCACTACACAAACGGAACCTCATTGGAACCTTGACCACCCCCAGAACCCCGAAAACCCCCGCAGAACGGGGGCTCTCGAACATCGGGGCGAACGGTTAGAGTTGGCTTTCCTATGCGGTTTTCGGGGCGCCTGCGGTCCCAAATTGCGGTCCTTATACCGCGCCCGTACCGGCCGTCTCGCCAGTGGAGACCCGCCGTATGCCATCGTGAACGACCGTATGGCGAACTATCTGCATCAGGCGCCCCAAGGTCGCGGGAGCCTGATCCTGGAGAGCGCATGAAGTAGGCGCAAGCCGCTGCGAGCCAACGGCTCGCAGCCTTGCGGATAGGCCGGATCACCTGCGATCATGGCGACATGGCATCTGAACCCCATGTGACTCTGTCAGGGGACATCGTCGGCGAGTACATCGTCAAGGACAGGCGGCCCAACGGCGAGCTGACCCTAGTGCCCGACACCTATCCGGTGGTCGTGCCTGAGTACGACGGACGTCCCGCAACGGCAGAGGAGTTTGCGGCCTTCGAGGCCGAGTACGGCCCGTTCCTGCCGGCTGACGGCGAGGGGTAGATGCCCGGCGCATCCCGGCCCGGCGCGCACTTCCGCGTCGACTTCGACGACGCCACGTTCGCCGAGGATCTCGAGCACACCTCGTCGGACACCGGACGGGAACTCGCCCAGAGAGAACGCGACAAGCTCACCGCCGAGGGGCTACCGCCCGACCAGCTCAAGCGCTGCGACACCGAGGCCCGAGACGGCACCAGCCTGCCTGGCTGCGTCAAGATCTACATCCCCAGACCAGACGGGACGTGGGGAATGGTCTTCCAACTGCGCATCGCCAGCGACCGGCGGCCCTTCCTTGCCTGCCTCGCCTTCGGCACGCGTCACCCCACCAGCCCCGAAGCGCTCAGCGTCTATCAGATCGCTCATCAACGAATACACGGCCAGCCACCACGACGCTGACCGCTGCTTTCGTGCGGACGAGACCCGCGGTGTGCCATCTCTCACATGGCTCGCGCCGCGACGAAGGCAGCTAATCCATTCGCAGGGCGCGAATCACAGCCAAGGCCCGGCCTATCACAGCGCCCGATACGTCGCGCCAGTCGCCCTCGGCATCGAAGCCAGGATCGTCTGGTATGCCGCAGTTGAACCCCCCGATCACGCGATGCACGAGCTGCTGCCACTCAGCTTGGCTCGGATTGCGCGGATCCTGGAAGTGGGCCAGAGATGTGAAAAGAAACCCCGTGCTGCCATCTAGGGACAAGTCAGGAGCACGGAAGTACCAAGGCCAGTCAGGCACAGCGGCCGATATCAGCCTACAGAACTCCACTACCTCGGGGATGTCCCATAGCCCTCGAGGGTCCCCGTCATAACTGTGGAAGACGACGTCGAGAGTCCAGCGGTTGGACATCGGAGAACGACGGAGATCAGCGAGGCAGTCGAGCAGAGGCGCAAGGTCTCCCTGCTCCACACCACTCCGATCCATTTCCAGGCGGATCTCTGGATCGGCAAGCGGCGGCGCCGGCCATTCGGCTTCGAGCGCTTCCATCGCCGCGTCGCTCCTGTCGTCATCTTGTGGTCGAGCAGGTATCGCGAGCGTCCAGGTGCGAAGCTCGTTCCAATCCGTGCCGGCAAGCAACCCGCGGAATGCCGTCTGGACGATTGCCTCATCGCACGCCAGCTCCGGCGGCAGCACGTCCTCGAGCGTAAGCGCTCCTGTGCCACGCGTCGCCTGCCCAGCGAAAGAACATGCGGCGATATCGAGCGCAAGCGCAAAGCCCACCGACTCGGAAAGCCTTGCCTCGCTGCCCCACTCGTCACCCATCCAGTAGAGCGGAGCATGTGACCAGACATTCTCGGGATCGAGCACGATCCGGATGTCGGCGCCGCGGGAGTCTGATGCAAAGGAGAGCAGCCCTGGAATTGCCCAGTCGCGCGGCCGATCCCGGCGGAACTCGTGCATGCGCTCCATCGCCCACACGAGGTAGTCGAAGTAGCTCATAGCCGTAAGCAACTCGTCGTCTGGCCTTGCCTCTGTCCAGAACTCGGCGTCGAACCGCTCGTGCTGGAAACTACGCTCCTCCAGCTCGCCGATGCCAAGACCGGCGGTCGAGGCGATCATGTCCCTGTGGTGGCAGTACTCGGATTCCGATGGCCACACCTCGGGTCTGCCGAGATGGGCGGCGACTGCCACCGCAAGTTCGAAGCGCCGACCCGGGAGCACTGTCTGCCGCTCGTGTTCTTCAAATCGAGCGATAGGGGCTACGCATGGATTCAGTCCGATATCGATACAGGCAGCGAGCGTGGGCAACCACCGGCAGATGGCATCCGCCGCCGCTCTTGGGTCCTCAAGAGAGGAGGGCTCTCCCCACTTCTTGAGCGCAACGTCGAACGCTCGCCGGTAAAGCTCCCCGCCGTACTGCAGCCTATCCGCAATGTAAGGATGCGCCAACGCGGAGATGCCCGCGGACTCGCCATCGCTCCGCCATCCAGCTGTCAGGGACATCGCCCACTCGGAGAGACGTGCGCCCGCCTCGAACAGATGCACCGTCGCAAGACCATCGGAGGCGACATCGGGCTTCAGCGCCCTGAGAGCGTCCTCCACAGGAAGGAACTCCAGCAACTCCGTTGCTCCTGCTCTCGATCCTGTGTGCACTCGGTAGGTCGCCGTAGCCAACATCTGCACCGTCTCCCAGAACAGCGGCCAACTCGGTTCGCTTCCGGTGTACCCCGAGTGCAGCAGATGTGTCCTCGCCAGACGCGCGAAGTCGAGTAGCGCCCCGAGTCTGGCCAGCTGCGGATCCGTGCTGATGTGTCGATCGACCTTCTCCCGCTCAGCGATCGCTCGCCGGAACGCGTGATGCGCACTTCGCCCAGGACCGGCATTAGCAAGCAGTAGGACGTGTTCTGCCCGATGCAGCGTGAGGATCAGGCTGCCAATCGTCGAGCCCGCAAACTGGAACCAATGCGCCCGCTCGTGTTCCAGCTCCATACCCCGCATCAGCGGATCCAAGGTCTCCGACGGTGGCCTCATCTGCATGAGTGCTGCGGGCGCGAACCAGAACTCTCCCGCTGAGGCGAAGTCCATCTGTTTCGCGTCCTGCTCAGCGCAACTCAGCGCGCCTATCGACATCGTCTTGGCCGATGCACTCCAACCGCATCCGCCGGCGATGCCTGAAGACTTGGAACGCGGCCTTGAGCCCCTCGTAGGCAGCGCGTCCCGCGACGGTCTCACCGATCTTGACGACCACTTCTACGAGTTCAACGTGTCCTAGGCGCTCGTCGGCGGCGCGAGCGGATCTCGGGCTCGACACCACCAAGCGGTCTATCTGTGGATCGGCCTCGATGACCTTCTGGAAAGCACGAACATCAGAGTCAGTGCCCACGATGCGAATCTCGATGTCACTCATATCGACCCCGATATAACCCATAGTCGCACCCCGCGAACCGAATAGAATGGCGACCGAACCTGAACGCTATCAGCATCCGGGACCACCCACCCGACCCAATTCCTCCTCCCCTGCACGCCAACGGACGGCTAGAACCGGAGAACACGGACATCAACTTCGTTCCGCGGCAGCTCGTACAAAACGTCGCGGATCGGTCACGACCATGTAAGCGATCCCCTCGTCCACCGGACGGTCAAGCTGCGCCGACTGCCCGGGGCGGAGCGCCACGATCACACGCGGCCCGTCTTGGATTGTCTCCTCGCCCGGCCTCGCAAGCGGCCAGCGAGCGGCTCATCACCTCGATGATCGCCTCGCGGCCATCGCAGAGCTGCCCGTCCTCCACGCCGTACCACTGCGCATCCGGCGCCAGCACTTCGC
The DNA here is from genome assembly GCA_963849215.1 of uncultured Solirubrobacterales bacterium. Taxonomy (GTDB): domain Bacteria; phylum Actinomycetota; class Thermoleophilia; order Solirubrobacterales; family Solirubrobacteraceae; genus Palsa-744. The sequence continues at coordinate 1,446,546 of CAWKGR010000003.1, read as the reverse complement.
CCAAGACCTCCGGGCCGTCCTCCGCCGCATCCCACGCCCGACGCACCAGCTCAATCTCAGGACTCTCGCCCACAGCCACGATTCTCGCGCATCCACGCGCGGAAGGCTGCGGTCCTTTTGCGGTCCCTTTTCGTGCCCGTTGCGGTCCGTTTGCGGTCTCCAGACCAACGAACAGCCGCGAACACGAGCGAACACGCTCCCGCCAGACCCAGCGCTTGCGGCGATTTTCGCGTGTGTTCGCTGCTGTTCGCGCTTCTCTAAGACAATCGGGGCGAACGGTTAGAGAACCAATAACCACGGGAGATTTCAGCCTCCTGCGGTCCCCTTTGCGGTCCCTATACCGCGTCCATACCGGGCTTCGTACCCGCCGAGACCCAATGTATGCCATCCCGCACACACGTATGCTGCCCTGGAGACTTCCGGACAATAGGTGCCGGTGCTGCGCGCAATCATCCACGCACTACAAATCGCTTTCAGGAGCTTCCGGTAATGGAGAGCAATACTGGTGCTTTCCTTAAGCGCGTTCTCACTCGGTACTCGATAACTACGGTCCTCATGCAGAAGTGTCCGTGGGCTACGTGATTCAGTCTCACGCGCCACGTAGCGCGTCGCCTCTCCGGCGCCCCTCAGCGCGTATAGCGATCCTCGCGTCTCCGATCTGCTCGGGCACCACCAGCGCCTTTCGCAGATCTCCGTTAACGAACCGGTCGAACTCGTGAGCCGTCTGGGCTAGAGCGCTAGCGCGCTCCTCGCCATCAAGGTGCCCGCACATCTCCTCATTCCAGGCCTCCAGCAGCTCGAGCTCCGTAAGGGCCGGCGCGGTGTGCTCGGCGAGTGTGTCGAGGCGCACAACAGCATGTGCAACTGTCCATACAATCCGCTGCTGTAGGAGCAGAATCCCCTGCGGGCTGAGTGTGGCAACGCGCGTCGCCATTGCGAGCTGCACCGGCGACACCACGCCAGTGTCAGTGAGTTGCCCGGCACGATGGTTCTTTCCTTCCAGCGCCGGGAGCGGCATAATTTTCTTGAAACCGCTCACCCACTTAGTGCTCGATTTCGTAAGTAAGGCTACGTATTAGCGTCTGATCGCGGCCGTAGCGTGTCTGGCATCCTGTCTTCTCGTGAAGGGACGCTGATGCCGAGACATAGCCCGTATCGGATCGAGTTGTCTGGTGAGGAGCGCGCGGTGTTGGAGTCGCTGGCGCGTTCGTATACGTTGCCGTATTGGCAGGTGATGAGGGCGCAGATGGTGCTGATGGCCGCAGATGGGCTGCGTAACGATCAGATCGCCGTCCGTTTGCGTTGCGGACGCGACGTGGTTTCGCAGTGGCGCAAGCGATTCTTCGAGCAGCGCCTGGCCGGCCTGGAGGACCGGCCCCGGCGCGGCAGACCGCCGGCTTTTCCCCCCTCAGGTCCGCGCTGAGGTGATCCGCCTGGCGTGCGAGCGGCCCTCAGACAGCGAGGTGCCGCTGTCGCGCTGGTCATCCCCAGAGCTCGCGCGCGAGGCTGTCGCTCGCGGGATCTGCGAGCAGATCTCCGGCGTGACGGTCTGGCGCTGGCTATCAGAGGACGCGATCAAGCCGTGGCAGTACCGTTCCTGGATCTTCCCGCGTGACCCCGAGTTCACCGCCAAGGCCGGCCGCATCCTCGATCTCTACTCCGGCCGCTGGGAAGGCGAGCTGTTGCATCCCGGCGACTACGTCGTCTGCTGCGATGAGAAGCCATCGATCCAAGCGCGGCACCGCAAGCACGCCACGCTGCCCGCCGCGGCCCACATCAAGCGCGGCCAGCGCGTCGAGCACGAATACGAACGCGGCGGCGCCCTGTGCTACTTCGCTGCCTGGGACGCACGCCGCGCCAGACTGTTCGACCGCTGCGACAAGAAGGACGGGATCGTCCCGTTCGACAAGCTCGTCGCGCAGTTCATGACCGTTGAGCCCTACAGCAAGGCCCGACGCGTGTTCGTGATCGTCGACAACGGCTCAGCGCACCGCGGCCAGGCATCGATCAAACGCCTCCAAGGCAGATACAAGAACCTGATCCTCGTTCACACCCCCGTCCACGCTAGCTGGCTCAACCAAGCCGAGATCTACTTCTCGATCGTGCAACGCAAGGTTCTCACCCCCAACGACTTCCCCGACATCGACACGCTCGAAGCGCAGCTACTCGCGTTCGCTCGCCGCTACGAGGAGATCGCCGCCCCATTTCAGTGGAAGTTCACCCGCCAAGACCTCGACCGCGTCGCCAAGCGACTCGACCAGCCGACCCTCCAAGCCGCCTGACCCACAAATACGTCGGCGAACTTCCGAGCCAGAGCACTTAGCTGGCGCTACGTGCTGATATGGCGTTACCGCAAACGCCTGAATGCGTGAGCGCAAAACAGGACCTTCACGCATAGAGCAAGGGTGAGTGGCGAGAATGACATTGTCGTGCTCACCCTCGTAACCCGCGAGGCAGATGCCGGCATAGACGTCACCTTGGCAGACCGGTCGCAGATCATCATCAGGCTCGCCCTCAGGGATCTCGTAGAGATGCTCGTCACTCTCCGGCTCGTCAAGATCCGTCGGCCCGCGCTGCCTCTCAGCCTGCTCTCCAGGGCGGCTCACGACTGTTCTTGGCTCGACGACTCATCGCGGAACGATCGCACGCTCGCCTCCGGCACCTTCTACCACGCGGAAATTCGGGTCGCGTGCGTAGCGCTCACGCCAGGCCCCATCGAAACGGTCGAGCATTACGGCCGCGTCAAGGTAACCACGCATCCACTCTAGGAGCAGCCAGCGATGTTCACTACCGGACCGGTATATGACGGCAGGCGTGAGGGTGGTGTCTTCCCGCACACGCATCTCCATCCAGCTGCCGATATCCGCAATCGGCTCGCCGACATCCTCAAGCTGTTCGAAGAACGCTACAAGACCGGCAATCTGCTCCCGGTTTTCAGGTGCGACGCTTCCCCCGCGCCGCCACTTGCGAATGGCGCTCGAACTGACGTCGAGCATGGTGCTGATTGTTTGCCAGGACAGGCCGCGCTCGTCTGCGAGCGACGCGAGTAGTTGGACAGGCTCGCTACGTCCAAGTGCGGCGGCCGACTCACGTAGCCGCTCAAGGCGGGCCTCACGGTCAAGCGCCTCATAGCCCTTGGCTTGGGCCGCGATCTGGTCGCGGAGCATCCCAATTGACGCGACCTCATCGAGGACGGCCGGGACATCCATGCGCATCCCGACTTCGCCCTCCTTGACACCGCTTGAGCTATTCACGATTGAGGCGACGATCCGCCGAAGCGCGAGCTGGATGGCGCCGCGTTGGAGTACCTGCTTAAGGTCTGAGTCGAACGGAGCGTCCGGTGACCGGTTCACCACAACAGAGGCAGTAGGGAAGTGCTCCGGGCCCTGGATGAGCCCATAAGACACATCATGCTCATAACTTGGGGCACACTTGGGCCAAATCGCTCTATGGTCTTCGCCTATCACCACGACGTTGGGTTCCAAGAACTCAGTCACGTACGGACTAAAGGCCTCTTCCTTATAGGGATCGGGGAGCGGAGACAGGGCGAATGCCTGGTCCGCGCGGAAATAGTCTCCATACAGCGGTGCGCCCACCTCGTTAGTGAAAACACGACCTACATGCGGTGTAACGCTTTGAATTCCGGCCCGGTGCTTAACGAGCGCGGACGATCGGCAGAGATCCTCAGACGGGCTGTTCATCGCCGCCTCGGAAATATTCGCGCAACGGATCTTCGATCAGCTTCTCAAACGCATCGCGGATTGGTGCGTGTAGGTCGTTCGCGATCGTGAGCAGCCCCTGGACGTCGAATGGTGGCACCGAGTCGGCCGGTGCGTTCCACTGACTTTCCAAGTCGATGCGAAAGTGAGGCCCGCTACCGGTATGCGCCACTCGAAGCGGGCCATTTGGATCCACGGCGAATCCCTCCTGCGCTGCGTTGTAGCTAACACGGAGCTGCTGCTGCTCAGAGAGCTGGTAGACGGCCAGCCCGGCAGTCTGCTGCGCAGGGATTGCCAGTAGGTCGATCGCACCGATCGCAGAGGGAAGAATCAGGCCGTTCCATTCCGCGGGCGTACTAGCGGACGGATGGCGTATCTCATCGACATATTGGAGGCTGACCTCACGCAAGCCACTCGGACTGCCGACTGTTGCAACAGCAGTAAGGATCTCGTGCAAAAGCTGCCGGAGATGCTCGAAGGACTCGTGGTCGGTGCATTCCAGCAGAACCATGCGTGGCCCGAGCGTGACGGCGCGAGTGCGCTCGCGATTACTCATGCGGAGCTGCTGAGGCGGACCGGGAGTCATCGGTGACTGTGGTACGGCTTGACCGCCACCAATAGGCAATTGAAAGCGGATCGTGCCCTCAACGGTGTCGAGGATTGGGAAGGCATCCGAGAGACGCTCGTAAACCTGCTCCTTTCCGCCTGGTGATTGGAGTAGCGGGGACAGCGGGAAGCCAGCGTGAAACGCTACGAACTGGACCGGGGCGCGAGGGTAGATCTCCGTGGTCATTGACTAGTAGTTCTACATCGGCACCATGAGCGGAACCTAAAGCGAACCGGCCTTAGATTATACGTCGGGCCGGTGGTTCCGCCTGGCACCTCAAGTTGAGGATCAAATCTCTGCGTGCAGCAAACGGCGCACACTTATCTCGGCCGGCCCAGATACGCCTTCGGCGACCTGCACCCCCCACAGAGTCGCCACCCTGCGGTCCATTTGCGGTCCGCTTCGACGACCTCTGCGGTCCGGTTGCGGTCCTGAGCCCCACGAATACTCGCGAACACGAACGAATACCGTCCCGCGAGACCCAGCGTTTTCGGGGCTCTTCGCCCCTGTTCGCTGGTATTCGCGGTTCTGAATGGCAATCGGGGCGAACGGTTCAGATCGTCTTGGTTATGCGGTTTTTGAGGCTCTTGCGGTCTCTGTGCGGTCCCAAATCAAGGGTCGTCCCGGCGCCCGGCGCCGGCTGGCTTGCGGTCCTCGGCGTTGGGACCACAGATGGCCGCAGCGGGCATCACGCGCTGCCTTGCTGGTGGGCCTGCATCAGCGTGATCTCGTGCTGCTCGGCTCGCGCGCTCGCGGCGCGCCAGTCGTCGTCGGCCCACCCCATGAGGACGAACCGAGCATCGGCAGCTTTGCGAAGCGCCCTGAGCACGCACACGGCCTGCGCTCGCACAGACGACGATGTTGTCCCGTAGGAGGCGAGGCCGGGGCTCGGAGCTGGCGACGGCGCTGCGCTCGTGATGGCCTGCCGCAAGCCGTACCAAGTGACGTGCGAGACGGACGAGAGATAGCTCCACTGCGCCCGGCCGATCCGGGCTTCGCCGTCGTCAACAAGAAGCTCGGATAGACCCTTCGGGACCGATGGCCGGCTCGTGCCGTCGACCACCGGCTTGTTGCTCGATACGTTGGCGGTCCAGCCGAGAGCCGCCGCGCGCGCCTTCCAGAAGTCGCGGCGCTCGGCGGCGTCGTCCTCAAGGCGAAGCCGCACAAGCTCCATCGCGCTGTATAGCTGCTCGCAGAGCCCGCGCTTGACTCGCTCGGTCGCGTCGGCCTTCGGATCGTTCAGCCAGGCCGCGACAACGCAGGCGTCGAACACGCTGCGCGCCACGACTAGGTGCCCGTAGACGGGCGTGGAGTCGGCGTCGAGCAGGACGGCGAAGCTCCGTGCGAAGTCAGCGGCGGCCGTGAGCGTCATGCCGCCGAAGGTGTGCGTGTCTCTGATCGGCTCCTGCCAGCCATCCGACCGCGCGGCGAACTGCGCTTCGACGGCGATCTCCTCCATTGCTCGTGAGCTGGCGCTTGGCTGGTGCCCGTGCCGCTCGGCGCGCTCACCGACGGCATCCGCCAGGTCATGCACCGCACCGATCGTCAGCGCGAGTGCCTGTCGGAACGCCTCTGAGCCAGCGGCTTGCATCCTGAGCATGTTGCTCCCCAGCACGGATGCTGTTGCCGTTGGCGCGGTCACTCCGCGTCGAGGCTTTCTGCGCGGACAATGATCGCCGTTGGTTCGACGCCGAGCGCGTGGGCCAGGCGGATTATCTGCGCGTAGTTGAAGCTGGGGCGCTCGCCGGCCTCGGTCTTGCGTATGCCATCGAGGGATATGCCGCGCACGGCGTCGGCGACCTCGCGCTCGCTGAGGCCGCTCCGTTCGCGTGCCTCGCGGAAAGCACGTCCGAGGTTCGCCAGCTCCTGCTTGTGCGCACGCTGCGCGTCGTTGTCGCTCATCGTGGGCTCCTTGCTCTGGGGGCGGGCGATCAGAGCAGAGCCCGAGCGCGATCTCAAGAGGCGCGCTGCCGGGTGGTCGAGGAGAAGTCCCTTCACGACCAACGAAGGTCGGTTTGGCCGTCGTCGCGGTACGTGGCCGGCACGGCGCTGGGCGGGCACCATCGGCTGCACTGCCCAATGGTGCCCGGCCGTGGTCGAGCTATGCGGTGGGCGCGGCTACGCAATCGAACGCGGCCTCATCAGAACCTAGTCCGCGGTTCCGTCGAGCGCCGGGTCGAAGAGGTGGGGGAGACGCTGTTCGAGGTCCATGATCGCGACGGCCTGCGCGGGGCCGCTCACGAATGCCGAGATCGGCGTATCCAAGCTGCCGAAGCGGCGTTCGTATAGCTCCGTCATCCGTATGGATTTGTTGAGCGCCCAGCGTGCCGTTGAACGCGTCTCGCGAAGGAACCGGATCGGCCGCGGGCCGAGCACGTAAAGCTCAGCACGTCGCTCTGAATCATCGGCGGCCAGGCCCACGAGGTCCTTGAACGCTTCGCGCTTACGCGCCGCGTTGCTGCCGGCGTCCCAGCGTCCGAACTTGAACTCGGCGACCCTTCGGTCGGTTTCGAGGTTATACGGTCGCGAGGGGTCGTTCCCGGCTGCGAGCGAGGGACGCGACAGCACCTCACCCGGCTCGATCAGCCCCTCAAGCGCGAGGCCGATCCCGACAGCGTGGATCACATCGTTGATCCTGCCGAGTTGGCCGCGCATCAGCAGAGCGCTTCGCAGCAGCTCTAGCGAAACACGGCGGCTGCTCAGCAGCTCCCGAAGCTCCCCGCCTCGACGACCATCCAAAGCGTGCTCGAGATCGGCGATCGTGCTCGTCAACTCACCGTCACCGATGAAAGCCGCGAGGACTCGCGCGGCGTCCTGCAACTCCTGGCCGTCAGGCATGAGTCGAGGACATCTCTAGGTTGTCGCCGCGGCAGCGAACTGCTCGACCTCAACGAGACTCGTGAGCGCCGCTTCTGGCGGCCAGGTCCAGCCGTCTGACTGAGGCGGCCAGATGCACCGCCGCGCTGGACGCCAGGGATCGTCGGGGGCCGTCGTGAACTCCCAGCCCGGAACCATCCATCCAACCAGGGAGATCACGAGCCGGCCGATGACCATTACCGAGGTATATGCGTCGGGCGGGCGCTGAACCCCAGGCACCAGAGTCCACGGCGGGGCGGCGCCGGGTAGCCGATAAGCGCGCATGTAGTGGGCCGTGCGGTAGAAGCGCTCGGTCGCAGCGGTGAGCCAAACCCGCATGTCTTGTGGAGCTTCGTGCTGCTCATAAACATGCTGATAATGGGCGACGGGGATGCCACGCAGTTCCTCCGGGTGCATGAACTGGAGCATCATCGCTGTCTTGGCAGCCCAGAACGACAACAGCGTCTGGTCTACCGGCTCGGTTTGCTCGCCGCGGATCATTGGTACCAGCACCGGCTTGGCGGCGACCTCAAGGTCGCTCATCCAGCCGCCGTTGCAATCCTGGCAGACGACTTTGACCTTGCGATCAGCAGCTTTGTGGCGCATCAGCGGGGTGATCTCGGTGACCTCACCCGTCCCGACTGCGACCCGGTGCTGTTGGGAGTAGCCCTTAACGGCGCCGTCGGGGAGCACGTCCCGTATCCAGGCAGGCCAGGCGTGCTCTGCGTGCAGCTTGCCGTCATAGCCGCAGAAGACGCAGTGCCGCACCTACGCTGCCTTCACAGAGCCGACGAGCATGATCCTCCCAGCCTACGCCGCCGATCTGACCGAGCCTCTAGTTGCAGGTGGCGACCGGGAAGCGGCGGCGGGCGCTCTCAGGCGCTCGGCCGCGACCTGCTGCCGAACGCCGAGTGAGCCTCTAGCCATGTCGGGATGGGGTCATCCCAGACATGGCCGTGACTCAAGCAGAAGTACGTGTCATCGCCGATGCCGAGGTCCAGCAAGATGTTCGCCTCGAGCAGGTAGGTGAGCACTGCGTTAACGCAGCAGCAACTCGTCCAAAGGCGGGGCCTCGCGGGCCTTATCGAGATGGGTCTGATCGTTCCGCCAGTCGACGAGATGCCCGGTGATCACATTCGCCTGGCCGACGAGTCGAGTGTCGGCCTCTGCGGCGCGCTCGATCAGCCAGCGCAGCCGCTTGCGCTGAGACTGCTCGTTGGCGTACTGGAGCGGAGCACGGTACTGGTCTCGGATCCTTTGATCCTCGGGCAGTGCGTTGAGCATGGCATCGACCATCTCGTCATGCTCGTCAGGCGCAAACGGGCGCTCGTTGTGCAAGACGCGGTGGTAGCCCTCAGCACACGCGGTCAGACGCAGCAGCCGGGTCAACGGCGGTATGTCGACCGTGTTGAGCACCTCAAACAGGGAAGTCGCGACCGAGCCGAGGCTCAGGTAGAGGCCACGCCAGCCTTCGAGCAGCTCAACGAAACCTTGCTCACCCCAGATACTCGGCGGCAATAGATCGCGCTGGTAGTACTCGCTGTGATTCGGGGGTCCGATCTGCGTGTCTGGCGGGCTGTATACACCAAGGTTGGAATGCTGATAGGCGGGTCCGTGCCACCGAGTATAGAGGACAACCGTTTGCTCGCGAGTCGCGAAAAGCACAAGGTCCCGAAGCGGCACGATCCAGCTTCGACGCCACTCGGCGAGGGTCATCGGCCGGGCCGAGCGCAGACGCAACACTGCGCTTGTGTCGTAGACGGATCGGAACCGATTGCTAGTGCTTAGCCGCTTGGCGACATCCGCTTCCACAACGACACCATCCGCCTCGACCTTGAGACGCCGCTCCCACTCCTCCACGCGCACCGAAGAGTCGTCCTCAGGCCCGGTCGACGGGACCGGATAGACCTGCGGCACAGGCGTCGGCACTTGTACAGCGGTGCTCAGCCACTCCCTGAGCCCGCGGTAGGACAAGCTAAGCGCGCTGGTCTCGACTTGCTCCTCGTTGTTGGCGTGCGCGCCGCAGATGAGCCGATCGGCGACGTACCGGGCGTGCGCGCGACCCGCGAACCGTTCTTCCTGGCCGCCAATGAAGCGCACCGCGTGAAGGCTCATCAGCAGTCCGGTCGCCGTCTCGCCGTACACGGTCCGGGGCTCATGCGACGCCTCATCTCCGGCGATGTCCTGCCAAGGATCGGCGTTCAGGTCCAGCCAGACCAAACCTTCGGCAAACATACGGGCCGTACCTTCGGCCTTGTGATCCTCGTGGCCGAGGATCCACCAAACGCCGTGAACCTGCTCGTCAACGCGCTTCTCGGTGTCGTACTCCCCGCGCTGGTACGCCGGCTCTCCTCGGTTGACTCGCATTCCGAATGGTTAATGTCACGACCGCCGGACGACACACCAGTCCCGATCGAACCTCCGATGATAACGGCGGAAATCTGGTATCGCCAGGGTGGCGCGTCATCGGCCTCAACCCGCGACCGTCGCCCGAGCGCCCGGACGACGCCGAGCGCGGCTGAGTCGTCGCAGCCGGACAGCAACCTGCGTCCAGCCTCGATACTCGACGGCCCCTGATTGTGCGACCTCGCTGCGGTCCTTCTGCGGTCCGTTTGGCCAGTCTCTGCGGCCCCTCTGCGGTCCCAATCCCCACGAACATCCCCGAAACCCCACGAATACCGCCTGCGCCACCCCCAGCGTTTTCGGGACCTTTCGCTGCAATTCGCGGATATTCGCGGTTCTTGAAGGCAATCGGGGCGCCCGGATTCGAACCGAATCTGGGGGATTCTGTGGGGCGCAATCGCCCGTCTTTACTGGGCTTGGGTGATCTCAGATCAGGTGAGATTTGCTCAAATTGGAACCGTGAATGGAACCTTGGACGCGCCCTCGATCAGCGCTTGAGTTCGAGCTTGGCCACCGGCACCTGGACGAATCCCGTGGCGGCCCCGGTCTTGCTGGAGACCTCCACGAGTACCACGTCGCCGTAATCGCTAACGACTGTGCCCGTCGTCCCTGCTGACCAGCCTTGAACAGCTTCTCGGAGCAGGACGACATCGTGTTCCGAGATGGTATGCGCGGTGAACACAAGGTGAGTCTACGCCGCTCCTCCGTTGCTTTAGGTGTGCATTCCGGTCGGAGGCGGGGGAGGGTCGCGATAGGTCGTCGGCGGGCGAACGGGCTCGACGCCCGGAACGACGATGTCCTCGCGGAACAGGCAGAGCGCCTGATGGCCTGGGCGGGCGGCGCTCGGATAGAGCACGCCGCGATACCCCTCTCTATGCAGTTCTTCTCCGGCGGCTTGGAACTGCGGCCAGCTCCGCCGACCAGGGCGGGGAACCGGAAGGCCGAGCTTCGCCAGCTTGGCGGGGGTGGAGAGATCCGCAATTTCGCTCACGGCGACCGTCCAGCGCCACAGGTCGCGTGGCATTTGATGGGTAGGCGGGAGCCCAATCTCAGCGAGCATCCGATACCACTCCGCCCAAGCAGTCTGCTCCTCGTCGGCGAGGTAGATCGCCGCACACTTGCTGCCCACCTGCCAACGACCACTTGACGGCGGGGATGCCAGCCACAACGGATCCCCGCCGTGAGGCGCTTGCCGCCACCACGAACCCGCCACCGACACACGCTGGACACCGGACGCCATGACGGCAAGGCCTACGAGAAAGAAGCCTCTTCGAGCGCGGAGACCAACTCCGCCACACGCATGTAATCGCCGCTCGCGATCACGTCTATCGGCTTGCTCTCGGCAAGAGCTGGAACAGGCTTACGCAGCCAGACCGCGATATAGGAAGGCTCCATCACGCGCGCCAAACGCTCCACGAGCGCCGATAGCTCAATCAGCCGCTCCGCCCTCTCCCCCGTCGGAGAGCGCGTATGTGCAAGCCACGCTCGGGCCGTACTGCGAGCCACGCCCGTCGCACGCGCGATATCGGCATCCGTGAGTTGGGCTATCTCGTGTAGGTAGACGGCCTCTCGGACCAGCGGGTGCGGTGCAAACGCAGAAGACGTCACAACGCAAATGTAGCATAATTGTAGCTAGTTTGTGTGACGACGAGCACTATAACCTCACCCTCCTTAACGGCATCTAGTAGGCCCACAAGGGACGCAGGCTGGCGAGACTCAACCGTGAAACGGATGCGCGAGGGACTGCGGCCCCATCCGCTCCGCGCCGTCCCCATGTCGTCGCCGCTCAGTAGCGGTGAGTTCCGTGAGGGACTCATATGAGTCGCCTATCGGCGAGCGGCCTCAGGCAGTGAGGTTCGCAATGGCCGTGTTATCGCTCCCGTACGTCGGCGCGATGTTAAGAGTCCCTATTCGCAGCGACCAGCGTTTTGCCCGCGGAAGGTCGGCTCCCGAATCACGTCCATTCGCATGGCAAGAGCTTTAAGGCTCCGCTTCTGGGCCTTACGCGACGGTGCCGTTGGAATCACTTCGGCGTGAGCGGGGTTGTCCTGTTCGGGCCTGCCGACGACGTTGTGTTCGCCGTGATTGCGCGCTGAGCCAGCTGAGCAACCAGCCAGCCCCCACGTCTCCGAAAATCCAATGAGCACCGCCAATGGATCTGTAGAATTGGCTAGTCGGGATTGGACCGATACGGAACAGCCTCGCTCGCCTTTCCTGATGAGAGCAGCAGACGTGACGCGCAGTGTTCCATCGCCCTCTCTCGCCACCATTCGCGGCACACTTGGAATACGACGAAGAAGATTGTCCCCGTCCGCGATCAATGGATCATCCGCGAATGCCTCCTCGGGTGTACTCACCCGCCCATCGTCCGGCCTAGCGCCTCCACGAGCTGATCGGTGTCGTACGGAAGCTCTCCGTCAAGCCGCTCGCCTGTCTCGCGATCATCGAACGTGAACACACCACTCGTCGCGCAGGCGTCGATCTCCCACTCCAGACTGACATGCGACCCATGCCACTCTAGCTGCACCCCGCCAGTAGCCGTCGGGAATACCTGCGGAATCGGTACGCCGCACTCGACGAGAGCGCTACCTACTGCCCACGTATAATCGAGGACAAGGCGTGACGGTGGCTCTGCCCCATAGCTGTCCCAGTTAGCTTGTAGGCCAACAAGCGCCCTAAGGGCTTCCCCGAGAGGCACTAGCGACGGAACGTTACGCAGAGACGGCGGCAGCGATGCCGAGCGACCGCTTATCGTGGTCGTGGTCGTGGCAGGCGTGCGCGATTCGTACACGTACTCCTCTACGTGGGCGCTCCGCCTGCTCGTTGTAGTTGCCGTTGCGCCAAGCGTCATTTTATCCTCTCCCAGTGGTCGTGCATCCTCGTGGTGGTGATCGCGACAAACGCCTCCACCGCATCGCGATGACAGGCGTGGAAGACCCCTTCGAGCGATTGTGTCTCGTCAACGGTGCGACGGATTATGAGATTCAAGTTCACCATCGGTACCCCTTCCGCGTAGGTCGGTTCGGCCGCAACGTGTAGGCGTCCAAGGAATCTATCGGCTTCGACTATTGGAAAGCTAAATCGGACCGCCACGCGCTCAACCTTCCCCCACGGTGACTCGCCAGCGGTCCCAGAGACAATGCGCAGGACGCGGTACAACTCATCGTGCGTTTCCCACACCCCCGCCACAGGCGGAATGGTATTGACGTAGGTGAGCTCCACGAACGTCGGGCGATGAGGTCCATAATCGGCATCGGGTCCCGCCAGTGTCGTCTGCACGCAGTCGCATAGCTTCGACAGCTCGGGCCAAACATGCTCCGACGAGGGATCGGCGCCGCTTTCGGATGGAGTACGTCGCTCATTGATCGCAATGCGGTCCCTTTGGAGCTGAGCGACGAAGCGGTCGTCCGAGCTGAAGTACAGGGCGCGCAGAGGCGGCTGACCAAAGATGATCTGCGGCAACTGCGGGGCGTCGGGCTGACGGGGAGGTAGCTCTTGGACAGGATCCAGCTGAGGCTGCAGTTCGCGCAGCGTATAGCCGTGCAAATTCTGACCGACATCCACCATCTCCGGCAATCCGACGGCTGGGAGCGCACGGAATTGTGCCGCGCCAACAATCTCCATGACGGGGGGCTTCTTGAACTGCGGAAGCATCTCCGGCCCAGACCTCACGCTCACGCTGGCATCATCGCAAAGCCTCCGGCGCGATGCGAGCACCACTGATCGTCGTTTGCTCAATGCGCATGTCTTCTACGATAGTCCGACCGCGCGTTAGGTATGCCATCACAGGCCCTGAGTAGTCCGCAGGACTATCTCGCGCGATCACGAGCGCGCAATCGCCGAACTCTTGGACAAACATCGGATGATGCAACTCGACGGGATCCGCTCGCCCCAGAACATCGACAGGCACGCGACAATCGCGTCGAAGTCGGCCGTTCTCGCTGGGTCTGGCTCCACGAAACAATGCTCGCATACCAGCTCCAGCATGTAGGGTTTCGCGAATGACGCTGCATCCTCTCGCCGAGAGCTTTGCCGACGTCGCCGACGCCTACGAGCGCGGCCGCCCGGAGTACACGCCCGATGTCGCCCAAACCATCGCGACGGAGCTGCACGCCACAACCGGCGCCCGCATCCTCGACCTCGCGGCCGGAACCGGCAAGCTCACCCGCGCACTGATCGAGGCCGGGCTCGACGTGACAGCGGTCGAGCCACAGGCGCGGCTGCGCGAAATCCACATCAGCAGCATCGGCGCCGAGCGAGTGCTCGACGGGACCGCTGAACAGATCCCGCTCCCAGACGCGTCGGTTGCCGCGGTCACCGTCGCCGACGCCTTCCACTGGTTCGATCAGACTGCCGCGCTGCGTGAGATCCGGCGCGTGCTTGTGTCGGGTGGGGGCCTGGCGGTGCTGAGGATCGTGCCCGACTGGAGCGGCGCGTCCTGGGCGCACGAGGTCGGCAGCCTGATCGGCGAGTTGGGGCGCGAGCACCCGCAGTTCCACGGTCCGCGCTGGCAGGACACCGCCATCGCGGAAGGCTGCTGGACCACACCGCGCGAGCTTCGCCTCACAATGTCGCAGCCGGCCCACCCGGAGGGGATACTCGACTACATCGCCTCGATGAGCTGGATTGCCGCCCTCCCCGACGAGCAACGCGCCGAAACGCTGGCGAGGATCGGCGATCTGATCGCCGCCGGTGAGACCCCGCACGAGCTTCCCGTCCACGTCATCGGCGGCGTGACGAACCTCGCCTGAACGCGCGCTCGATCAGCTCCGCCTCATGGCCTCCAGGGCTGTAGTCGGCATAGATCAAGGTCGTGGTGTGGTCGGCATGACCCATCCACTCCTGCAAGGTCCGCATCGGCACCCCGGCTGCCGCTGCGCGCGTGCCGAACGTGTGCCGTAGGTCGTGGAAGCGGTGCATCTCATCCAGCTCGGCGGCCTTCAACGCCACGCGCATCCGGCGGCTGATGTTGGGCTTGGCCAGGACGCCACCCGTCACGGGATGCGCGAACACAAGGTCGTCGTCGGCCTTCCACTTCGACCGGCCATGGAGAGCTTCGAACGCCTTGGCGGCTTCGTCGGCGAGGGGCACCGCCCGCGCGGATCGGCGCGACTTCGGTACGCCGAACGCGCCGCGCGTGTAGTTGCGCCTCACGCGGACACGCCGTGCAGACAGGTCCACGTCACGCCAGCGCAGCGCCACCAGCTCGCCCTTGCGCAGTCCCGTGAGGGCGGCCACAAGGAACAGAACGCGGTCGATCTCGATAAACGGGCTCTGCGGCAGGTGCGCGATCAGGGCGTCTACCTGCTCAAGCGAAAGGAAGCGAACCTCAGTCGTCGGGGGCACAGCCGGTAGCTCCACCCCCTCGCACGGATTCGAGGACGCCCAGCGTCGCTGAGGCGAGCGCGCAAAGTTGCAAAGCGCCGACAAGGACGCGATCACGTTGCGAATCGTCTTCGGCGCGAGGCCCTTGCCTTCAAGGACGGTCACGAGATCGGTCACGTCGGCCTGTTGGATGGCGTCGATCGACTTCTCGCGGAAAAACGGCACGATGTGAACCCGTGTCTCGCTTTCGATGTTGGCGCACGTCGAGGGCTTGCGCCCCCGACGTTCCGCGTGCGCCACATAGCGCCGAGCGACCTCATCCACTGTAAGCCGTTCGCTCGGCGCCCTCGATGTCTTGAGCTGCCCTATGAGCCGCCGAAGCTCGGCCTCGGCTTGAGCGGTAGTCAGTCCTTCGCGACTGCCGCGAGCGCGCTTGACACCCAGCCGACGGTTGACCCGCCGACCGTTTGCCCACCATGAGCCGTAGAACGTCTCGCGTCCCGCGCTGTCCTTGCGCACGTACACGCGCCCGCTGCCGTATGAGCGACGAGCCGACATCAAACCCTTCCCGAGAGCGTGGCGCCCGCCACCGTGAGAAACAGCTCGATCTCTTGAGCGCGCCGCCGCGCGCTTCTGATTTGCTTGGCGCCACCCTTGAGCGTGGGGTCCTCCTCCATCATGCTGCGCTCGGCCTGCAACTGACCTTCGAGTGCAATCAGGACCGCGAGCCGATGGGTGGCGAGGTTGATCGTGGCCGGGCCGTCGCCCTCCGTTTCCTTCCAACCCATCAGGTCGAGCAAAGCCCGCGTCCGGTCGAAGCGTTCGACCGGCTCAGCGTACAGGTGGGGACAACGGCGACCGCCCTCGTGGCTTGCCTGTCCAATGTCTTCTGCGGCCATGCCGAGTTGGCTATGTAGGGACTCGCGCAGGACCCTGACGATCCGGGCCGGGATGGTGATAGTGGTCATCTTCGGTTCCTCCTTGGTCGGAGGCGCCGTGAGATCCGCTCTTGACGAGGAAGCCCCGCCCCAAGGTTGGTAGCGTGACCAGCGCGCCGGGAGGCTTGAACTCTCGGAGCCACGCGGGCGGCTGCTACAACAGCGCGCCCGCACTATTTTGTGATGCGCCCACCATAGCGTAACTTTGTAGATCTGCAAAGTCTGGTGAGCGGCGGCGTACCGATGACCCCCAATACCCCTGACAGCCCTGACGCAACAGCAGACCAACGCGTCCTTGGTAGAGCGCTGCGCAAGCTTCGACAGCGAGCCGGGATCACACAATTGGAGTTGGCAACGCGCGCCAGCACCGACGACACCTACATCTCCCAGGTTGAGAAAGGGCACATCGATGTCCGCTGGCAGACGACCATGAGACTCTTGCGCGCGCTCGATGCAACCCTCCACGATCTCGTAGCGGCAATCGCAGAGGACGACGACGCAGCCGCCTGACGAGGCCGCCGGGCCGGAGCAGTACGAATCAAGTACCACGACGACCTTGCTCCCCTCGCAGCTCTGCGTGAAGCGGCCGAGCAGTGCGCGACGTGGCGCCGCGCGCGCGACGCGGACCTCTTGCTCGCGACCGCCACCACTCTTCTAGTTCATCGGCACTGAATCGCACATAACGCCCGAGACGCACATGCGGAATCCGATCCGCACGCGCCTCGGCAAGGACCCATGACGCTGGTACCGACAAGAGCCGCCCAGCCGCCGATGCATCGAGGAGCGGGGCGGCGGTAGCTGTTTGGTGTAGCTGTGAGTTTGCGGCCATCACGGTTAATGACCGTGAGCGGCCTAAAACGGCCACGCAATTCGTCAAGACGCTTTTCAATCGTCGCCCGCGTCCCCCTCGACCCACTTATCTGAGCCGAGCGCCAGGCATCAATGCCCGCCAGCCGACAAGAAAACGGCCTTCGGCTCTGTCCAGCTCGCTGCGCCCCAGAAGCCTAAACAGACTAGATGCACGGGGTGCGATTCTGACCCACAAGTGGACCAAAACTCGTTGGCCGTTTTCGCGTGCTCACGGTCAATTTAACAAGAAGGCGCGAATAGCGCGACATGCGAACACGACGGAGACGAGCCCAAAATGAGCTACCGCATCAAGATCACCCTGCCGGACCCAACAATGGACCAGCTCGAAGCCCTAGCCGAGCAACGCGGAGAACCTGCATCGCGAATCGCGGCGCAGTTGATCTGTGCCGCGACCATGGACGGAACAGACCCAAAACGGACCCACGTCACGTTGTCGGCGGCGGCGCCAAAGGAGGAGACAGACCCGGATCGGCGTGCCCCGTGGATCGAGCCATACTACGACCGGCAGGACTGGCGAGCCGTGATGTGGGGGTCGATCGTGGCCCTACATGGCCGCTACCCGAAGGCTCTGGAGCATCTAAAGGAGGGCTGGTGGGAAGACGCCGCTCACGTCGAGACTCTGTGCGCGCTCGTTGTCTGGCGCGACTGGATTGACCAAGCCGCCGACGATCCGCGACACGAGCTGGCATTCCAAACCCAGCTCGGCGACTACAGCCACCTACTCCGCCAAGAAGGCGGCGGCGTCACACGCGCTTGGATACCTGGCCCAGCACCGGACGAGTGGGTCAGGTAACCAGACCTCAGCCTGCTGCCCCGATCCTACATCGCTAAATCCCGGCCATCACCACGTCGCGCCCCAAAACGGAACCTCATTGGAACCTTGGCCACCACCAGAACGCCGAAAACCCCCGTACCAGCGGGGGTTCTCGATATCGGGGCGCCCGGATTCGAACCGGGGACCTCGCCGACCCGAACGGCGCGCGCTACCAGGCTGCGCCACGCCCCGACGCAGACCGAAGTATCCCATACTGCGCCCGCCGACCCCATGACGTACCTCGGGCTACCCCATCCTCCCTGCACACCCCGCCCAATGGTTACCTCCAACCAGCTCCCTTTGAGCCAGGGAGTGTCAGATTAACGGTGGGTCCGCTTGGGGGTTTTAGTTGGTTCTTCTTTCGAGCGTTATCGCGAATGCGTTTTGTGCGGGCTTCCATCTCATTGTCTAGTGTGCGCTGCCTCGCCCGTTGGGGTTGGGGGCTCTGGTGGCGAGGTAGAGGCACTTCTGGGCGGCTGTGTCGTTGGGGAAGTCTCCTCGGGCTCTGACGGCGCGTCGGTAGCGGGCGTTGAGCGACTCGATCATGGTCCATCCCTTCGATCAGACCAAGCCAGATCCACCGTTCATCAGGCAGACCCGCTCCCTGTAGGCTCGCGACCATGCCCTGCACGCTCCCCGAAGCCATCACCGAGCTCGACCGTCTGCTGGAGCCCCAGCGCTTTCATGACTACTGCCCCAACGGCCTGCAGGTGCCGGGGCGTGCGGAGATCGCCACCGTCGCCACCGGGGTGAGCGCGAGCGTCGAGCTGTTCGAGCGAGCCACAGCCGCCCAAGCCGACCTGCTGGTCGTCCACCACGGCATTTTCTGGGGGGCCCAGCCCACGCCAATCGACGCACACATGAAGCGCCGGCTGAAGCTGCTGTTCGATGCCGACCTCAGCCTCGCCGCCTACCACCTCCCACTCGACGCCCACCCAACTCTCGGCAACAACGCGCTGATAGCGCGCGCTCTCGGCGCCGAGGCGTTGCAGCCGTTCGCCCCTCACGAGGGCCAACCAATCGGGTTCATCGCTTGTTTCCCCGACGAGGGAGTGGAGGCAGCCACTCTGTTCGCGCGTGTAACCACCCTCACGGCACGTGAGCCGCTCATCTTCGATGCGGGTCCCGCACGAGTGCATAGCGTGGCGATCGTGTCTGGCGCCGGTGCCGGCTACCTAGACGCGGCCGTTGCGGCCGGCGCGGATGCCTTCCTCACCGGGGAGCCCGCCGAGCGAGTGATGACTCAGGCGAGCGAGGCCCACATCCATTTCATCGCGGCCGGCCACTACGCCACCGAGACGTGCGGTGTGCGACGTATCGGCGAGCACCTCAGCGAGCGCTTCGAAGTGCGGCACGTTTTCATCGACGTGCCCAACCCAGTCTAGCTAGCGTCCCGGGCGAAGACACCGAGAGGCATCTCCAAGATGCGGAAGAAGGCCGTCCAGCAAGGTCCGACCGCTCTCTCCACATCGCGGCAATTTCTCTTGTTGCATCCGGGCACGGGGTATATGTAGGCGCGGGCGACCCAATCGACTGGAGGATTCCCCGATGGCCAACCACCTGACGCTCACCGAGCTCGCCCGCGAAGCCGGCCTGGAGCGTAGAGAAGTGCTGTTGAAGTGTCTGGAGAACGGTGCGCCGATCTTCAAGGGCCGCATCGACAAGAGCCTGTTCATGGCCGGCATCCACAACTCATCGCATACGCAGCACGCGATTTCCACCAGGGCGTGACACGGACCGACTCTCTCAACATGACGGCCTCTCGCACGCAAAGGCGTAAGATCCAAGGGTCCATCGGGGTCATCGAGGAGGAGAGTCGTCCATGGAGGCCAGCGCCGCAGAGTCCACCACCGGGTCGCACACGATCGCCGACCTCTTTATACGGGCAACAGCCCAGTACGCCGACCATCCAGCCGTGCGCTACAAGCAAGACGGGGCGTGGCACGACGTCAGCTACAAGCAGCTGGCGGACATCGTCGAGGAGATGGGGCTCGGCCTGATCGACCTGGGCGTCGAAGCGGGCGAGCGCGTGTGCATTCTCGCCAACACCCGCCCCGAGTGGTCCTACGCGGACATGGCAATCACCTCCGCCGGCGCGGTGGTGGTGCCGATCTATCAGACCAACTCCCCCGAGGAGTGCCTGTGGGTGATCTCCGACTCCGGTGCCACCGCGATCGTGTGCGAGGACGACGCACAGCTCGCGAAGATCGAGGAGATCCGCGATCAGGTGCCGAACCTACGGACCGTGATCGTGATGGCTCCTGTAAGTGGCGAGTCGCCACTCGACCCCATCACGCTCGATGAGGTCCGCGAACGAGGACGCGCACGCGACGCATCCGAGCTACAGGCGCGGCGCGAAGCGGTGCGCCCGCAGGACCCATTTACGTTCATCTACACCTCCGGCACCACCGGCCCGCCAAAGGGGTGCGTACTGAGCCACGGCAACTACGCCTCGATGATGGAGATGCTGCGTAGTGTGGGTCAGATCGAGGACGACGAGGTGATCTACCTCTTCCTGCCCCTCGCCCACGCGTTCGCACTGCTGATTCAGCTGGGCGCGTTCGACCTCGGTGCCACGATCGCGTACTTCGGTGGCGACACCAAGCAGATCGTGGGTGAGTTGATGGAGGTGAAACCAACCTACCTGCCGTCGGTGCCGCGCATCTTCGAGAAGATCTACACGCTCGCCAACGCCACCCTGGAAGCCCAGCCGCCCGAGGAGCAGGAGCGCTCACAGAAGGCGATCGAACTCGGCAAGAAGGTGCGTAACATGCAGGCAGCCGGCGAAGCGGTCCCACCAGAGCTGCAGGTGCCCTTTGACGAGGCCGACGAGAAGCTGTTCAAGAACGTGCGCGCAATCTTCGGTGGCAATGTCCGTCATGCCGTCACCGGCGCCGCGCCGATCGCCAAGGAGATCCTTGAATTCTTCTGGGCCGCCGGGGTGCCGGTGCTGGAGGGCTACGGCATGACCGAGACCGCCACTGCCGCCACCGTGTGCACCGTCGAGGACCACAAGTTCGGCACTGTCGGCAAACCGTTTCCCGGCGTTGAGCTCAAGATCGCGCAGGACGGCGAGGTACTGATCAAGGGGCCCAACATATTCCAGGGCTACCACAACAACGCCGACGCCTCCTTTGGGTCGGTTGAGGATGGCTGGCTGCACACCGGCGATCTCGGCTCGATCGACGAGGACGGCTTCCTGTCGATCACCGGGCGTAAGAAGGACATCATCATCACTGCCGGTGGGAAGAACATCACGCCCGCCAACCTCGAGAACGATCTCAAGCAGTGCCGCTGGATCTCTCAAGCGGTGATGCACGGCGACCAGCGTCCCTACCCGGTCGTGCTGATCACCCTGGACGAGGAAGAGATCGCGGGGTACGCGCGCGAGCACAACCTCCCTGAGGACACCGCACAGTTGTGTGAGGAGTCGACGGTACGAGAGATGATCGGCGAGCGGGTGGAGCGCGCCAACCGTCGCTACGCGCC
The DNA here is from genome assembly GCA_963849215.1 of uncultured Solirubrobacterales bacterium. Classification (GTDB taxonomy): domain Bacteria; phylum Actinomycetota; class Thermoleophilia; order Solirubrobacterales; family Solirubrobacteraceae; genus Palsa-744. Next base: position 1,425,525 of record CAWKGR010000003.1, on the reverse strand, counting down.
GGTGGAGCAGGTCAAGAAGTTCGTGATCCTCCCGCACGACCTCACGCAGGAGACCGGCGAGCTCACACCCACCCTGAAGGTCAAGCGGAATGTGGTGGCGGAGAAGTACGCCGACGTACTCGAGGCGCTGTACGCAAGCTAGCTCGCTTTGTCACCCCATCCGCAGAGACGTTCTTACGCAGAGATGCCACCGGCGGATTCGTGTCCGCCGAGTCGGGGGTGATTTGCAAGAGAGCCGAGTACCCACCGATGGCAAGCTCCCCGAGCGCGCTGCCGAGCCTCTCAGGGGTCCAGTCATCGGGCGCGGCGAGCATCGTGCGCACGCCGGCCTCTCCGATGCCGATGAGCGTTTGACCGACGAATTGCGCAACCGCGTCGAGCCTGTCGGGGGAGATACGTCCCCGCAGCCAGGAACGCGCCACCTCGGCTGTGGCGGCGATCTGCTGATTTCTCCCATACCGCACCCGCGCGTCGATGGCGGCGTCGACATCGCTTTCGCCGAGCAGCGCAATCCGGTAGGCCCCAGGAGTGTCCATCACGGCACGCAACATCGAGGTGAATCCCGCAACCAGCATCGTTTGCGCGTCTCCCGATCGGGCGCCCGAAGCAAGTGCCGTGCTGAACTGGGCCAGCATCCGCTGCTCCTCTTGGTCCAGCAAGGCGCCGAAGAGCTCAGCCTTGCTCTTGAAGCAGTCGTACACGACCGGCTTGGTTACGCCCGCGGCGCGTGCCACCGCGTCCATCGAGGTTCCCTTGTAACCGCGTTCGAGAAACAGCTCCAGCGCGACGCCCAGAATCTGCGGTCTGCGCCGCTCGGGGCCGAGATAGGCGGCGCGAGGCCGACGAGCGTGTCTGGTTGGGGGGGAACTTGCAGACATCTTCCTACTACGGTAGCTTCTTACCGTATCGGGATGCAACGCGCCACCAAGAGACCATCCGATTGGGCACACCGGGCCCGGCGGCATCGCCTGGACATGCAAGGCAGTGCGCCTTGGTACAGGGACCGGCGTTTAGCTGCGAACATAGAGTTCGATGCGCTCTGACCCCAGCGACAACGGCGGGCTCTTTGTAGGCCGCAGACCCGGCACAGCGCCGATTCGCTTCCGTGCGCTGCCCAAGCGTGGGAGCAATGCAAGGCAGCGGATCGATCGCCGTTTTGCCAACCTACTGTTCGTCGCAATGGTTGTGGGCAGCCTGCTGTGCTGGGGGCCGATCCCGATCGCGTGCCTGTGGATCAGCGCGCAGCTCAACTACCTGACGGGCAGCATCAGCTTTGCGATCCTGATGGCGCTGGTGTCACTTTTCGTGCTGCTGTTCGGCATGCTGATGATCCTGAGGCGCCTCGACAACGCGTGGATCCTCGTGCGTAGGGCCGCTGGCTACGATCAGCGCGTGGGCGCGCTCGGACGGGTGTTTGGAGCCACCGCCGCCGCCTGCGCGCTGATGTTCACGCTGTGGTTCGTTGTGATCCACGGACCGGGGTCGAGCGTCACTCCGGGCGGTCAACCGTGAGCCAAGCCCACCCATCGCACCAAGGCAACCGATCGCCGATGGGCGCGGGGCCTGATCGAACTAGGCACAGGGACTGACTCGTGGGCCTACTCGACTACTACAAGCAGTTCGAGGGACTCAGCGAGGAGGAGGTCAACAGCGGTCTACGCGAGGAGGCCGCCGAGCGCAAACGCAAGGCGCTCACGCGGGTGGTCACGCTCGACCTCTCCCAAACCACCTGGCCCGACCTCCCTCACCCCGACATCGTCAGCGCGATCACGTTCGTGGCGCGTCGCGGCATGCAGCGCTACCCGCACATGCGCGGATCGCAGCTGCGTCGCAAGCTCGCCGAGATGCACGGCGTGGACTCGGGGCGACTGATCGTCGGCAACGGGTCGGCCGAGCTGTTGAGCGCCGCCACACGCGCCCTGATCGCGCCCGGTCAAGAGCTGGTCACCTCGTGGCCGTCATACCCGCTGTTCCCGATCATGGCGCGCCGCGCCCACGGCCGTGCCGTGCCGGTCAGCGGCGGCGTGGATGCGCTGCTGGAGGCGGTGGGGACAGACACACGAGTGGTGGCGCTTGCGAGCCCCAACGATCCCACCGGGGAGCTGCTGGCCACGGGAGAGCTCGAACGGCTGCTGGCGGGTCTCCCGGAGGGAGTCGCCGTGCTGCTGGACGAGTCGCTGGTTGAGTTCTCCGATGCTCAGCCCACCAACTCTTCGATCGCGCTGCTGGAGAACCACTCACGACTTTTGGTGTTTCGCAGCTTCTCCAAGGCGTGGGGCCTGGCGGGTCTGCGCTGCGGCTACGCAATCGGGGGACCCGGCGCGGAGGATCTACTGGCCGAGCTCGAACCCGACCTCGGCGTCAGCGAGATCTCCCAGGCGGGAGCGCTCGAGGCGCTACGCAGCTGCATGGAGACGCTTGCCAAACGCGTGCAAACGGTCACGCGGGAGCGCGCGCGTCTGATCACCGCCCTGCGCCAGCGCCACTTCGAGGTGTCCGACAGTCAGGCCAATTTCCTGTGGGTCGCCCACCCCACCCTCGACGGCGGCGAGCTCGCCACGCGCCTGGCACGCACGGGCGTGCTGGTGGCAGCTGGCGACGCGCTCGGCGAGCCGCGCCACGTGCGGATCGCGATCCACAATGAGGCAGCCTCCACGCGTCTGCTCAGCGCGCTCGAGCGGGCGCTCGTCTAGCCGGCCGACCCCGACTGGCGCAGCAGCGCGCCGGTGGTGCCTTCGAGGATTTTGCGCCACGCGCCGACCTGCTCCTCTTCGGCCTCGAAGTGGTCCACCACCTTGCGCACGCGCCGCTCGGAGATGTGGATGCCGTGACGCTCCCAGATCTCGCTGTAGCGCTCGTACTCGTCGAGCAGGTGACGGGTGACCGACTGGAAGCCGTGGCGGGCTATCTCGATGCGCGAGGAGAAGCTCATGATGGAGGTCTCGAACATCAGCGCATCCGTCAACTCGGGCTCGATCAGCACGATGTCGACGCCCGGGTAGCGGTCCTCCCACTTGTTGGCAAGCTCGTGCAGTCGCCGGTAGCCGAGCAGCTTGAACGCCTGGTAGCCGATCTTCGAGAAGCCCATGTCGGAGATCCGCCGCGACGCTCCCTTCGCTGTCGAATCGGCGCTCGATCCCTCCGCTGCCGAGTCGGAGCTCGCAAGCGGATCGTTTACATACGGCACGATCGGGTTGATCACGATCACCAAGCTCGCCCCCGCGCGCACCGCGATGTCGAGGTTGGTGGTCGACACGATGCCCCCGTCGATGAGCTTCTCGCTCGCCCACCTTCACCGGGGCATAGACCATCGGCAGCGCCCCCGACGCGCGCACCGCGGTTGAGATCGGGACGTCGTCGAAGCCAGGGGCGCCAAACACGACACGCTCGCAGGTGTCGAGATCGGTGGCCGCGAGATACAGCTCGTTCCTCAGCTCGCGAAAGTCATTCGTACGGCCATCCTCGGCGAGCACCCTGCCGAGATAGCGCTCGATACCCTCCCCGGTGTAGGCGCCCGTTGGCAGCGCCTCGGCAAGTCCCAACAGGATGTCGATCATCGACACCTGCCCTCGGTGGGTGAGAACCTGACGCGCGAGCGACACCACCTTCAGAGGCAGCCGTACCCCGGTGCGGGCGATCTCCGGCAGGTTCAACCGCAGCAGGTCGCCCAGATCGATGTCTCTGAAGGCCTGCGGCCCCTGATGGGTAACGACCCGCATCATCTCCTCGGGCGTGACCCCGTTGGCGCACAGCGACGCCACGAACGCACCCGCCGAGGTGCCCACGTAAACATCGAACTGGTTGATCGTGCGGTTGGCCGACAGCAGATCGAGCGCACGCAGGGCCCCGATCTCGTACACCCCCCCGGTGAAACCCCCTCCGCCGAGCACCAGTGCGGTCTTCTTGGATTGCGGCTGACGCCGCCGGGTCGTTCTCGTGGGACCGCTCCGCTTGGCGGTGGCCCGTGTTCTAGAGCCCGAGCCGCCCTTGGCGGCCGCTTTCAAGTTGACAACCTCGCCCATGACCACTGATTGTACGTAGGGTTAGGAGATCCCATGAACTCCTTGAGCCTCCCGCGCGTCCTTGCTGCGCCGCTCATGACGCTCTGCGTCTGCGTGGCGGTGTGCGTCGCGGTCCCTGGCGCCAGTGCTCAGAGCGCCCTGCAGGGACAGCTGAGTCACGAGATGAGAATCGCGGGTCCACACTCGGGAGCCTACGTGTACGACATGACAACAGCAGCGCCGCTGTTTGCCGAGCACGCGGAAGTGCCCCATCCGCCGGCGTCGGTGGAGAAGCTCTACACCGCCGCCACCGCGCTCGATCTGATGGGCCCCACCGCAACGCTCTCCACCACAGTGCTCGGCACTGGCCACCTCGGCCCCAACGGTCGCTGGGAAGGCAACCTGTATCTGCGTGGGGGCGGCGACCCCACATTCGGCAGCACAGCGTTCATCGATAGCCGCTACGACGGAGAAGGCACGAGCGTCTCCTCGCTCGCGGCGCTTGTGAAGGCTGCTGGTATCCGCAGCGTCACCGGCAGCGTCGACGGCGACGAGTCCTATTGGGACTCGCTGCGTGGCGACCCCTACAGCGACTACGCACCCGATCCTGAACTCGAAGGCAACCTCAGCGCGCTTGAGTTCAATCGCGGCGAGACCGGCTCCCAGTCGGGCCCGCGGGCCCCCGCGGCCTACGCCGCGCTCGAGCTTCGCGGGGCGCTGCGAGCGGAGGGGGTGAGCGTTCACGGCGGAACCGCAACCGCCGCCCCACCTGGAGCGACGACGATTGCCACCGCCAACTCCCCCACGCTCGCGACGCTGCTCGGGCTGACGCTGCCCCCATCGGACAACTACTTCGCAGAGTCGCTGCTGAAGGATCTCGGCGCCCGCTACGGCGGCGCGGGCACCACAGCGGCAGGTGCGACCGTGGTGCGCTCCACAATCGCGCGCGTATTCAACCTGCATCCATACCTGATCGATGGCTCGGGACTGTCGCACTCCGATCACACCACCCCCCAACAAGTGGTGTCGCTGCTGATTGCGCTTGCTCACAGCCCACTCGGCACGACCCTGCGCGACGACCTCGCCGTAGCCGGGCAAACCGGGACGCTCTCAGAACGAATGCGCGACACCCCAGCAGATGGACAATGCCAGGCGAAGACCGGCACGCTGAACGGGGTATCAAACCTGGCGGGCTACTGCCAGGCGGCGAACGGCGACATCCTCGCGTTCGCGTTCTTCAACGACGGCATCGAAACCAGCGTGGCGCACACGATCCAGGACAACATGACGATCACGCTCGCGCGCTACTGACCCACGCACGGTCAGACGGCAACGCGAATCCGCTGATGGCGCTCAGCGCGGCAGATCAATAGAACGACCCGGCGGCGTCAGCCGCAATCCCCAAAACGGTGGCCGGCTCTACCCGTCCCCCAACAGGTCCAGCAGCCCAGCCTCGTCGAGCACGGGCACCAGCAGCCGCCGGGCCTTCTCCAGCTTCGAGCCCGACGCCTCGCCCGCGACCAGATAGTGGGTCTTCTTCGACACCGCGCTCGTTACGCGCCCCCCCGCCGCCTGAATGCGTTCGGTGGCCTGCTCGCGTGAGAGCGTCGGCAGCGTGCCGGTCAGCACCACGGTCTTGCCCGCCAACACACCGGTGGTCGGCGCGGGGCCGGCTTCGGCGAAGCGCAGCCCGATCTCGCGCAGATCGTCGATCAGGGTCTGCATCCGCGCGTCATGCAATTGCGCACGGATCGCCGAGCCCATCTTCTCGCCGATGCCTGGCGTCTCGGCGATCTCCTCCACGCTTGCGTCCCGTAGCGCGACGATGCTGCGGAAGCGCATCGCCAGATTGCGCGCGGTGACCTCACCGACCTCCTCGATCCCCAGCGCGAACAGCACGCGCGCAAACGGGCGCTGCTTGGAGGCCTCGATCGCGTCCAGCAGAGCGCTCACCGAAAGCTCTCCAAAGCCCTCCAACTCCAGCAGCTGCTCACGGTGCTCACGCAAGCGATAGAAGTCAGCCGCGGTCTTCACCAGGCCCTGCTGTTGCAGTAGCCCCACCTGCTTCTCCCCGAGTCCATCGATGTCCATCGCGGGGCGCCCCACGAAGTGCTTGAGCAGATGCCACGCTCGATCGGGGCAGTCGCGGTTGGGGCACTTGGTGAACACCGAGTCCTTCGGCTTCACTGTCACAGTCCCACAACTCGGGCAGCGGTCGGGCGGGCGAGTCACGGGGGGGCGATCGGAGTGCTCCACCACGTGTGGCGCGGGGGAGACCACCTGGGGGATCACGTCGCCGGCGCGCAACACGATCACGTCCTCCCCCGCGCGGATATCCTTGCGCACGATGTCCTCCTCGTTGTGCAGCGTGGCGAGCTTGATCGTCACCCCCCCCACCACCACCGGCTCCAGCACCGCGTAGGGACGCAGGTCGCCGGTCTTGCCGATGTTCCACATGACCGCGTTCAGCCGCGTCAGCGCGGTGGTTGGGGGGAACTTCCACGCCACCGCCCAGCGCGGGTCGCGACCCACCGAGCCCAACCGGCGCTGCAGCTGCAGGTCGGACACCTTGATCACCACCCCGTCGATCTCGAAGTCGAGCTCCCCGCGGCGCTCCTGCCAGCGCAGGCACTGCGCGACCACCTCGTCCTCACTGCGCAGGCGCTGGATGTCGCGGTTCACGCGGAATCCACGCTCGCGCAGCCATTTGAGCGCCTCCCAGTGGGTGTCGAATTTGAGATCCGGGGCCACCCCCACCTGGTAGGCCCACATCGACAGGGGACGCTCCGCCATCAGCGCGGGATCGAGCTGGCGCACCCCCCCGGCCGCCGAGTTACGCGGGTTCATGAACGTCGAGAGTCCCTCTTCGGCACGCCGCTCGTTGACCGCGGCGAAATCCTTGAGCGACATGTACACCTCGCCGCGCACCTCCAGCAGCGGCGGCGCGTCCTCGATGTGCAGGGGGATCGCGCCGATCGTCCGCAGATTGTGCGTAACGTCCTCCCCCACCTCCCCGTTGCCGCGTGTGGCGCCGCGCTCCAGCACCCCATCGCGATACAGCAGGCTCACCGCCAGCCCGTCCACCTTCGGCTCCACCACGTAGTCGAAACGGGTGCGCACGATCCCTTCGCGTCCCAGGTGCGTCTTCATGCGCTCCACCCACCCCCGCAGCTCCTCCTCGCTACGCACGTTCCCCAGCGACAGCATCGGCTCGAGATGCTCCACCTTCTCCAAACGCCCCACCGGCTCCCCACCGACGCGCTGGGTGGGCGAGTCCGGGGTGAGCAGCCGCGGGAACTCCGCCTCCAGGCCGCGCAGCTCGTCCAGCAGCGCGTCGTAGACGTCGTCGGCGATCTCTGGGTCGTCGAGCACGTAGTAGCGGTGCGCGTGATGCTCCAGCAGCTTGCGCAGCTCCCCCACCCGGGCCAGTGTGTCCCGCGAAAGCTTTCCCTCAGCGCGCTCCCCGCCCGGTGGCGCATCGACGGGGGTCTCCCGCCGGGAGGGCCGCTTGCCGGAGGCCTCACGCGTGGACGGCTCCGGCTCGGGCGATCTTTTCTTCGAAGACCCGCTCACGCGCTCCCGCCATCGAGGGCGGGCGTGAGCAGCCCGTGCAGGTCGAAGCCACGCAGTGCCTCCAAGCCCCGACGGTCGGTGAGGTCGAAGTGGATCGGTGTCACCGCGATGCGCCCCTCCGCCACGGCCGCCAGATCGGTGCCGGGCTCGTCGTGGAAGCCGGGATCGGAGCCGTAAATCCAGTAGCGCTGACGGGTCGGGGTGCCATCGTCGCCCGGCACCACCTTCAGCTCGTCGCGGTAGATGCGCTTGCCGAGGCTCGCCACCTCGATCCCGTCGGGGTCACCGGCGGGCACGTTCACGTTGAGCAGCGTACCCACCGGCATCGGCAACTCCTCGATGCGCTCCACCAGCCGCGCCACGAACGCGGCGGCCACCGCGAAGTCGAAGCCACCGTCGTAGCGGAAGTCAAGCGACCGTCCGCGCGACTGCTGGGAGACCGCGATCGCCGGCAGCCCCAGCACAACACCCTCGAGCGCCGCGGCCACGGTGCCGGAGTAGGTGATGTCATCGCCGAGGTTCGCGCCATGGTTGATGCCCGCCACCACCAACTCCGCGTCGAAGCTCTCGACCAGCCCGAGACGCGCGAGACGCACGCAGTCGACAGGCGTGCCGTCGGTCGCGTAGCCCACCGTGCCGTCGGCGAACGACACCTCCTCCACCCACAGCGGACGGCGTGTGGTGATCGAGCGCGCCATCGCCGAGCGGTTGCCGTCCGGGGCGATCACCACCAGTCGCACGCCCTCCAGCTCGCACAGCGCGCGTCGTAGCGCCTGCAGGCCGTCGGCCTCGATGCCGTCGTCGTTGGTCAAGAGCACATTCAGCATGGCCCTTCAGCATAGGCGCCCGCCCGGTCCGTGCTGTGACGGTTGTGATGCACCGACGCTGAGTAGGGGGTCGACCTGAGGGCGGGAGCATCGACGCAGGGCTCTGGTAGAGACCCAGATGGTGTCTCTGTCGCCGACGCTCGCTATGTCGACCCATACGCGACAGAGACGAGCGCGAGGCCGTGGGCGGGCGCGGTCGCGCCGGCGTAGGAGCGAGGCCTGCCCTCCAGCAACTCGGCGAACTCCGCGAGCTCGCGCCGTCCGGTGGCCACCTCGAGCATCGTGCCCACCAGCACCCTGTTCATGTGACGCAGGAACTTATCGGCCTCGATCCACAGCTCCAGCACGTCGCCAACCCTCCGCCAGTGCGCCTCAATCACGGTGCGCTCAAAACGGGTGTGCTCGGTCTCAGTTGGCGTGAACGCGGTGAAGTCGTGGCACCCCGGCAGCAGCCTGGCGCACTCCTCCAGCATTGCGGTGTCGAGCGGGCGCGGCCACCACAGCGCGCGACCGCGCTCGAACACGTCGCGCGTGCGCCTTGCCAGCACGCGATAGCAATACGCCCTGCTGATGGCGTCGTGCCGGGCGTCGAACGTCTCCCCCGCCGGCTCACAGGAGAGCACCGCCATGTCCTTCGGGAGCATCGAGTTGAGTCGCTGGGGGTCCACCGCCTCGTGGCGATAGCTCACCACCTGCCCCCACGCGTGCACGCCCCGGTCGGTCCGCCCAGCGACGGTCACCGTCAGTGGCTCGCCCAGCGAGTCGCTGACACCAAGGATTCTGTGCAGTGCCCGCTCGAGCTCTCCTTGCACGGTGCGCTGATCCGGCTGGCACGCCCAGCCGAAGAACTCGGTCCCGTCGTACTGCAGGGTCAGTCGACTGACCACGCTTCGTGCGGCGGCCCGCTACACCAGCTCGAGGTAAACCATCTCGGTCGCGTCTGAGCGACGCGGACCGAGCTTGAGGATGCGCGTGTACCCCCCAGGGCGCTCGGCATAGCGGGGAGCCACCTCCTCGAACAGCTTGTGCACGGCGAACTTGTCCTGCGCCAGCGCCGAGAGCGCTTGGCGGCGAGCGTGCAGATCCCCACGCTTGGCGAGCGTGATCAGCTTCTCGATCTCGGGCTTCACGGCCTTGGCCTTCGCTTCGCTGGTCTTGATGCGCTCATGCTCAAGCACCTCCTTGGTGAGGTTCATGAGCAGCGACTTGCGATGCGCCGAGTCGCGGCTGAGCTTGTTTCTGGTCTTTTGGTGTCTCATGGCAGGTGTTGGAGTCTAGCCTCTAGGAGGGTCGATGGGCAAGCGGGGCAAGATCGAAGAGACCCGCCCGCCCCGCGTGGCGTGCTAAGCACGCGTGCTGGACGATCGGAGATCTCATCAATCTCCGATCGGTAGGACGCCGCCCCGCGCCGCCCAGCGGTCCTCCTAGTCAGTCCTGACGCAGGTGAAGTCCTCGCGCCTCCAGCGTTTCGATGACCTCGTCGATCGACTTCTTGCCGAAGTTCGGGATCGCGTTGAGCTTCTCCCTCGGACTTCGAAATCAGATCGCCCACCGTCTGGATTCCGGCGCGCTTGAGACAGTTGTAGGAGCGCACTCCCAGCTCCAGCTCCTCGATCAGGATGCTCCACTCCTCGCCTTGCAGTGCCGCGGGAGCCCCGCCGCCAACCGCCAGGCCGTGGCCGTCAAGCTGGCCGCCCGGTGCCGCGCGCAGCTCCTGGATGCGGTCCGCGTCGGTGAAGATCGCAAGTTGTGAGATCAGCAGCTCGGCCGCCTCGCGCAATGCCGCCTGCGGCTCAATCGAGCCGTCGGTCTCGATGTCGAGCGTGAGCTTGTCGAAGTCGGTCTTCTGACCCACGCGCGCCTGCTCCACCGCGTACGCGACGCGGCGCACGGGCGAGAAGATCGAGTCGATCGGGATCACCCCGATCGGCTGGTCGGGGGACTTGTTCTCCTCCGCCGGTCGGTATCCACGGCCGCGACCGATCGTCATGTAGAGCTCGAGCTTCGTCTTCTTCTCGAGCGTCGCGATGTGCACGTTCGGGTTGAGGATCTCCACGCCCGCCGGCAGGTCGATGTCCTTGGCCGTGATCTCCCCGGGACCGGTCACCACAAGCGGCGCCTCCACCTCGCTGGCGTCGGAATGCATCCGGCACACGATGCCCTTCAGGTTGAGCACTATGTCGGTCACGTCCTCCTTGACGCCCTGCACGGTGGAGAACTCGTGCGCCACACCCTCAATGCGCACGCTGGTAACGGCCGCGCCGGCCAGGGAAGACAGCAGCACACGCCGCAGCGAATTGCCGAACGTGTAGCCGAAGCCGCGGTCGAGCGGCTCGATGGTGAACGTGCCACGGTTCTGCTCCACGGACTCGCTGGTGATCCGGGGGATTTGGAAGTCGAGCATCGGGGTCCTAACGTCGTTTGGTGTCCTACCGGCGCCTGCTGAGAGCACCGGCTCTGGCGCGCCGCCACCCACAGGAGGCGCCGGCGCGGGGAATGCGCCTACTTCGAGTACAGCTCGACGATGAGCTGCTCCTGCACCGGTGCGGCCACCTCTCGCCGCTCCGGCTTGCGTAGCACCTTGGCCGTGAGCGACTCATGGTCGGCCTGGAGCCACGCGGGAATCTGTCCGGTGAGCTCGGTGGCGTCCCTAACCACCTGCGTAGCCGGGGTGTCCGCCTTGATCGCGATCACATCGCCGGGACGCACCTGGTAGCTGGGTATGTCCACCCGGCGTCCGTTGACGGTCCAATGACCGTGACGGATGAGCTGGCGCGCCTGCCTGCGCGAGGCCGCAAAACCGAGCCGCACCATGACGTTGTCGAGACGGCACTCGAGCAGCGCCAGCAGGTTCTCGCCCGTGATGCCCGGCTGGCGCGAAGCCTTCTCGTAGTAACCGTGGAACTGCTTCTCGAGCACCCCGTAATAGCGGCGGGCCTTCTGCTTCTCGCGCAGCTGCAGGCGGTACTCGCTCTGCTTCTGGCGGCCGCGGCCGTGCTCGCCCGGCGGATAGGAACGACGCTCGACGCCGCACTTGTCGGTCAGGCAGCGCTCCCCCTTGAGGAACAGCTTCTGTCCCTCGCGGCGACACTGCTTGCACTGTGGGCTTGTATCTCTTGCCATTTACTTTGTATCTCCTCTGAGATGGCCGTGAGTCGAGCCAGACACGACCCGGTCGGCGCGGCAGGACGCAGCCGGCGTGGCGTACTCGGTACGCGAGCCGGCGAGGACGCAGTATGGCGAAGCACTCACGGTCATCTCAGACGCGGCGCCGCTTGCGCGGGCGGCATCCGTTGTGAGCCTGCGGAGTCACGTCCTTCACGCCGGTCACCTCGAGACCAGCGGCCTGCAGCGAGCGAATCGCCGTCTCACGCCCCGAGCCTGGGCCCTTCACGTAGACCTCAACCTTCTGCAGCCCCTGCTCCATGCCCTTACGAGCGGCCGCGTCGGCCGTGACCTGCGCCGCGAACGGAGTCGACTTGCGCGAGCCCTTGAAGCCCGCCCCGCCGGCCGACTCCCACGCGAGCACGTTGCCCTGGGTGTCGGTGAGCGACACGATCGTGTTGTTGAACGACGTCTTGATGTGCGCCTGGCCGATCGGCACGTTCTTCTTCTGCTTGCGCCGCCCACGGGCGGGGCGCTTGGGAGCCGCCATCAGCGCACCTTCTTCTTGCCGGCGACCTGCATCCGCTTGGGGCCCTTGCGGGTACGTGCGTTGGTCTTCGTCTTCTGCCCGCGCACCGGCAACCCGCGGCGATGGCGCAAGCCGCGGTAGCAACCGATCTCCTGTAGGCGCTTGATGTCCTGCGAGCGCTCGCGGCGCAGATCGCCCTCGACGGTCAACGACTGATCGATCGCGTCACGCAAACGCGAGACCTCGTCCTCGGTGAGATCGCGAATGTAGGTCTCGGGGCTCACTTTGACCTCAGCCAAGATCTTGTTGGAGGTGGAGCGGCCGATGCCGTAGATGTACGTCAGGCCGATCTCAGAGCGCTTGTTCAAGGGGAGGTTGACCCCGGCGATACGTGCCATATACGGGTTAGCCCTGCCTCTGCTTGTGGCGCTTGTTCTGGCAGATCACCAGCACCGCTTTGTGGCGGCGGATGATCCTGCACTTCTCGCACATCGGCTTGACCGACGGTCGTACCTTCATGATCCCTTTCGGCTGGTCCCTGCGACCCGGCTCTGGCCGCCGGGACGGCTGCCGCTACCGCGTCGTGGTTTTGCCCTCACCCACCAAGCTTTTTGGTGCGTTCGAGCAGGACAGCGGATGTTATCAATTCTATGCCGACGCCACGGTCTGACCGCGCGCGGCCCCAGAACCCCGCTCCTCCGGGGCGATGTGCCATGGCGTGAGCACGCGCGGCCCCGCGCCGGTGATCGCCACCGTGAACTCGAAGTGCGCCGCCAGCGAGTCGTCCTGGGAGAAGATCGCCCACCCATCGCCAGCCACGCGAACCGCGGGACGCCCGGCGGTGGTCATCGGCTCGATCGCGAGCACCATCCCCTCCTCCAACAGAGGGCCCTTGCCGGGACTCCCGTAGTTGGGCACCTGCGGGTCCTCGTGCATGTCTTTCCCGACGCCGTGCCCAACGAGCGATCGCACAACCGACAAGCCCGCCTTCTCAGCCACCCGCTGGACCACGTGCGAGACGTCGCCAATCCGATTGCCCACCCTGCATTGCTCCACCCCGGCGTGCAACGCCTGTTCGGTGGCGCCCAGCAGGTTCTCAGCCAGCGGGGACACCTCGCCGATCGCAAACGTGCGCGCCGCGTCAGCCACCCACCCGTCGAGTGTCACGCCGATGTCAACCGACAGGATGTCGCCGCGCTCTAGGCGGTAGCGGCCGGGGATGCCGTGCACGATCATCGAGTTCGGCGACGCGCAGATCGAGCCGGGGAACCCGCGAAAGCCCTTGAATGTCGGCGTGGCTCCCTGCGAGCGGATGAAGCGCTCGACGGCGGCGTCGAGCTCCTCGGTGCTCACGCCCGGACGGATCTTGCCCGCAACGACATCCAGAGCAGCCGCCTGGATCATGCCGGCCGCAGCCATCTTCTCAATCTCCTGCGGCGACTTCTTGATGATCACCCTAGGAGCTTATCTTTCCCGCCTCGAACAGCAGGCCACCGCGCGATCACCGCTGCAATACGTGCTCCCTACAGTTCGTCCCCCAGGCGCAGCTTGGCGACCGTTGCGCGAATGTGGTTGTGTACCTCGTGGGGCCCACACTGCCCGTCAAAGCGGTGGAGCACACCAGCGAGCTCGTAGTACTCGATCAGCGGCGCCGTCTGGCGCGCGTACACCTCCAGACGCCGGCGGATCGTGTCCTCCTTGTCGTCGTCGCGCTGGATCAGTCGCGAACCATCCTGATCACACACGTCCTCGCGCTTGGGGGGGTCGAACTCCATGTGATAGACGTGACCGGCCTTCAGGCACACACGCCTGCCCGCGAGACGCCGCACCACCTCCTCGTCGGACACTTCGATCAGCAGGGCAGCTGTCAATCCCCTCTCAGATGCGGCCAGCGTGGCACCCAGGGCGTCCGCTTGGCTAGCGTTGCGCGGGAAGCCGTCGAGCAGGAATCCTTCGCGGGCATCCTGTTCGGCGATGCGCTGCCCAATCATCCCGAGGATCACCTCGTCGGGAACCAGCTCACCGGCGTTCATGTACTTCTGAGCCTCCACGCCCAGCTCGGTTCCCTGCACCACCTGGGCGCGCAGCATGTCCCCAGTCGAGATGTGGGCCAGCCCGAAGTCGGCCTGTAGACGCTCCGCCTGCGTACCCTTGCCGGCGCCCGGGGGACCCAACAAGATGAGATTGGTTTCGACCATTGCCTGAGAGAGCCTACCCGCTGATGTGAAGTTCAAGGGGCTTGTTCGCAGAGTCCCGCTGGCCCCACTCGCACACGCAACACAGCGCGCACACCCGCACCGCACCTACTTCAAGAAGCCCTCGTAGCTGCGCATCATCAGCTGCGCCTCCAGCTGCTTCATCGTTTCCAGGGCCACTCCGATCACGATCAGGATCGATGTCCCGCCGAACTCGAAGTTCTGATGTGTGCGAGCGATCAGGATCGCCGGCAGAGCCGCCACAGCAGCCAGGAAAAGAGCTCCCGGGAATGTGAGTCTCGCGAGGATGCGGTCGAGGAATTCCGCGGTCGGGCGCCCCGGTCGCACCCCCGGGATGAACCCGCCGTACTTCTTCAAGTTGTCGGCCTGGTCGACCGGATTGAAGGTGACCGCCGTGTAGAAGTAGGCGAAGATCACGATGAAGATCGACTCGCCCAGCACGTAGTGCCAGCCGTTGGGCGTGAAGAAGTCCGAGATGCTTTTCGCCCAAGGTGTTTTGATCAGCTCGCCCACGGTCGGGGGGAACGCCATGATGCTGGCCGCAAAGATCACCGGGATCACCCCGGCCATGTTCACGCGCAGCGGCAGATATGTTTGGCCGCCCTCGCTCATGCGGCGGCCGATCACGCGCTTGGCGTACTGCACGGGTATGCGCCGTTGACCCTCCTGCACGAACACGATCCCGGCGACCACGGCGAGCACCAGGAAGGGCATCATCACCTTGAAGACCTGGTTCTGAGTGGTCCACCACGCTTCGATGCCGGCGGGCAGACGCGAGAGGATCGAGGTGAAGATCAGCAGCGAGATACCGTTGCCGATCCCCCGCTGGGTGATCAGCTCCCCGATCCACATCAGCAACACACAACCAGCGGTGAGGCAGACCACGATCAGAAAGACGTGCGCCACGTCGAAGTGCTTGATCACCGATTCGTTGGCGCTCGCCTGCAGCGAGTGGAACAGGAACACATAGCCGATCGACTGGGCGAACGCGAGGCCGACGGTGAGGTAGCGGGTGTACTGGGTGATCCGCTGCTGGCCCACTTCGCCTTCCTTGGAGAGCTTCTCAAGCGACGGCACCACGACCTGCATCAGCTGCAGGATGATCGAGGAGGTGATGTAGGGCATGATCCCCAGCGCGAACAGCGCGATCCGGGATAGGCTGCCGCCCGAGAACAGGTTCAGGTAGCTGAGAATTCCCGAGCCGCCGAACTGCTTTTGAATGTTGTTGATCGCGGTGAGGTTGACGCCCGGGACAGGGATGTGGGAGCCCAACCTGTAGATCAGAAGCATGCCCGCTGTGAACAGGAGCTTCTTGCGGATGTCCGCAACCTGGAATGCGCTGAGGATTGTCGAGAGCATTGGTTTAGCCGATCGTGCGGGACACGCCCACCCTCACGGATCGCTCGATTCTAGCTCTCGATTGTGTTGCAGGTGCCGCCGACAGCCTCAATACGCTCGCGCGCCGTCTTGCTGAAGCCATGAGCGTGGACGGTGAGCGCCTTGCTCAAATCCCCCTTGGCGAGCACCTTGACCGGTATGCCCTTGCGCGTGGCCAGGCCGTTGGCGCGCATCAGCTCGACCGTCACCTCTGTGCCGGCGTCGAACCGGCTCTCCAGGTCGGAGACATTCACAGGCTGAGTGTGGGTGCGGAACATCTCAAACGGCATCGACTTCTTCATGTGCGGACCACGAAGCTTGCGCATGCGCATGTGGATCGGCATCTGACCA
This sequence comes from uncultured Solirubrobacterales bacterium, assembly GCA_963849215.1. Classification (GTDB taxonomy): domain Bacteria; phylum Actinomycetota; class Thermoleophilia; order Solirubrobacterales; family Solirubrobacteraceae; genus Palsa-744. The sequence continues at coordinate 1,409,546 of CAWKGR010000003.1, read as the reverse complement.
CCCTCGAAGCGCGCACGGCTCTTGGAACCTGAGCGCGAGCCCGCACCCTTCTGGCCCCTGCCTGAAGTCTTGCCGGTGCCCGATCCTTCGCCGCGCCCAACGCGCTTGCGCGGACGGCGGCTCCCGGGGGACGGTTTCAACGAATGCAGACCCACACGCTGCTCGACCTCCTGCTCACCCACGGCGCCGGCGGCAGGCTTGGCCGCTGCGCTCTTCCCCGCGGGGCTCATGAGCTTTGCTCCTTGACCTCAACCAAATGGCGAACCGCGTGCACCATCCCGCGGGCCTGCTCGCAGTCCTTGACCTCAACCGTGTGGCCAATGCGGCGTAGTCCTAGCGAGCGCAGCGTGTCGAGCTGACGCTTGTTCGAACCACTGCGCGAACGTGTCTGGGTGACATGCAGGATCGCCATCAGGCCCGCGCCTCGGTTGCGTCGCCAGCCTTCGTGGCAACTGTGTCGCCGGCGTCTGTCGCAGCGGCACTCGCGGCGCTCTCATCGCCGGCGTCGGTGCTCGGTGTCTGGGCCTTCGCGGCGGCTGTCCCCGACTCCTCCTCGCCCGCCGCGACGGTCGCGGTCTCATCGCCTTCGGCCAACTCAGCGGCACCATTCGTTGGCTGCTCGGTCAATCCGAGCACCTTGGCGATCGACAGGCCGCGCAGCTCGGCGACCTCCGCCGGAGTGCGCAGACCGCGCAGCCCCGCAACCGTGGCCTTGACGAGGTTGATCGGATTCTGGGTCCCGAGGCTCTTGGAGAGGATGTCGTGGATCCCGGCGAGCTCGAGCACCGCGCGCACGCCTCCGCCGGCGATCACCCCGGTACCGGGAGACGCCGGCTTCAGCAGCACGCGCCCTGAGCCGAAGATGCCAGTCGTCTGATGGGTGATCGTGCTGCCGTGCTTGGGCACGCGGAACAGATCCTTCTTTGCGCGCTCCACACCCTTCTGGATCGCGAGCGGGACCTCGTTGGCCTTGCCGTAGCCGACCCCCACCACTTCGCGTTCGTCGCCCACGACGACGAGCGCGGTGAAGGAGAACCGCCGCCCGCCCTTGACCACCTTGGCGACGCGGTTGATCTCCACCACGCGCTCCTGGAGGTCGAGGCTGCCTGCGTTGACTGATCTATCTGCTGAATACATATAGGAGTGAGAGAGGGTAGCGGGGGGAGCGAGCCTAGACGGTTATGCCGGACTCGCGGATCGCCTCGGCGAACGTTTGCACGTGGCCGTGGTACTGGTAGCCGCCGCGATCGAACACGGCCTCCGACACACCTGCGGCCTTCGCACGCTCGGCGAGCAACTCACCGGAACGCTTAGCGCGATCGGCCCTGGCGATGCCACGCAACTCGGGCTCATACCAGTGGACGGCGGCAAGTGTACGACCTGAGGCATCGTCGATGAGCTGCGCCGACAGGCCGCGGTTGGAGCGGAATACAGAGATACGCGGACGTGCGGCCGTCCCCGACACCTTCGCGCGCACACGACGACGACGTTTGAGACGCCGGGTCTCCTTGGTGAGGGTACTCATGCCCTCTTGCCCACCTTGCGGGCCACATACTCGCCCTCGTAGCGGATGCCCTTGCCCTTGTACGGCTCCGGCGGACGCTGCTTGCGGATGATCGCGGCCGTCTCGCCAACCTGCTGCTTGGAGATCCCCTTCACGACGATCCTCGTGGGCTGGGGGACTTCAAATTCGATGCCCTGCGGCGCCTCGATCGGGACGGGATGGGAGTAGCCGACGGCCAACTCGATGTTCTTGCCCTTCATCTGGGCGCGATACCCCACCCCTTGGATCTCCAGGCGCTTCTCATAGCCGGCGGTGACACCCTGCACCATGTTGGCCACCAGCGAGCGCGTGAGGCCATGCAGCGCGCGGTGCTCGCCACGGTCGGTGGGACGGCTGACAAGCAGTCGCTCGCCGTCCTGCACCACTTCGATGTCTCGCGGGACGCGCTCTGAGAGCTCGCCCTTGGGTCCCTTCACGTGCACCGACTCGGGCTCGATCGCAATGGTCACGCCCGCGGGCACAGGGATTGGCTGTCTACCGATTCTCGACATAACTGAAGGCCTACCAGACCTGCGCGAGGACCTCGCCGCCGACACCCGCGGCACGCGCGTCGTGGCCTGTCATCACGCCGCGCGAGGTCGACACGATCGAAGTTCCCATCCCACCGAGCACCTTGGGGATGCGCGTAGCCTCTACATAAGTGCGCCGACCCGGTCGCGACACGCGCCGCAGACCGGAGATCGCCGAGCGGCGGTCGTCGGTGTACTTCAAGCGAATCTCGATCAGCTGGCCGGCGGCGCCGTCGCGTGCGGGCAGCACTGCCCACGAGTCGATGTACCCCTGCTCGACGAGGATGCGCGCGATCTCAGCCTTGAGTTTGGAGGCGGGGATGTCGACGGTCTCGTGCGCTGCATGGATCGCGTTGCGAATGCGCGTGAGGAAGTCGGCTATTGGATCTGTCATAGACATGGTGTGCTCTGATCTGAAGTGGTTCTCGAAAGGACGCCGTCTACCAGGAGGACTTCGTCATCCCTGGTATCTGGCCGTTGTGGGCAAGCTCGCGCAAGCAGATGCGACAGAGCCCGAACTTGCGGTACACCGAGTGCGGGCGACCACAGCGGTTGCAGCGAGTATATGCGCGCGTCTTGAACTTGGGCGGGCGAGCCTGCTTGACGCGCAGCGAAGTCTTGGCCATCAGTCGGTGCTCCCGTTCTCGGAGGTGTCAGCGTCCGTGTTCCCGGCGCCTGAGTCCTGGTCGAAGCCGGCGGGGCGCCCCTGAGCGGCAAAGGGCATTCCGAGCGCCTGCAGAAGGGCAAAGGCCTCGGTGTCGCTTGCCGCGGTGGTGGTGATCGTGATGTCGATGCCGCGCATCTGATCCACCGAGTCGTAATCGATCTCGGGAAAGATGATCTGCTCGCGAACACCCATCGAATAGTTGCCGTGACCGTCGAAGGAGCGTGGGTTCAGACCGCGGAAGTCGCGGATACGGGGGATCGCGATCGAGGTGAGGCGATCGAGGAACTCGTAGCCACGCTCTGCCCTCAGGGTGACCGCCACGCCAACCGGCATTCCCTCGCGCAGCTTGAACGCCGCGATCGACTTGCGCGCACGGCGCACGCTCGGCTGCTGGCCGGCGATCGTCGCAAGCTGCTCCTGGGCGGCCTTCAGCACTTTGGAGTCCTGCTTGGCGTCGCCCACACCCATGTTGAGCGTGACCTTCTCAAGCTTTGGCGCCTGCATGACCGAGGAGTAGCCGAAGCGCTCGATCAGCGCAGGGCGAATCTCCTCGATATAGCGAGTCTTCAAGCGTGCTGTGGGTGCGGTGGTCATCGTCGCGATACCTGTCAGTCGAGTCTTGTCCCGGAACGCTTTGCGACCCGGTAGCGCTTGCCATTCTCGCGCTCCACGCCAACTCGCGTAGGCTTTTCGTCCTTCGGGTCGATCAGCATCACGTTGGAGACGTGAATCGGTCCCTCGCGCTCGATCACCCCGCCAACGGTCTGCCCGCGCTGAGTGTCGGCGACCTGCTGGGGGCGCATGTGGCGCTTGACCATGTTCAGTCCCTCGACGTACACGCGCTCGTTTCCGGGCTCGACACGCAACACGCGTCCACGCTTGCCACGATCCTTGCCGGCCATCACCTGGACCTGGTCTCCCGAGCGCACCCGCAGCGCGCGCCGCGCGGGGGCCGTGACGGTATGCGCCATCTCAGAGCACCTCCGGCGCCAACGAGACGATCTTCATGAAGTTGCGGTCGCGCAATTCGCGCGCCACCGGCCCGAACACGCGCGTACCGCGCGGGTTGTTCTGATCGTCGATGATCACGGCCGCGTTGTCGTCGAAGGAGATGTAGGTACCGTCGTCGCGCCCAAACGGCTTCTTGGTGCGCACCACCACAGCGGTAACCACGTCGCCCTTTTTCACAGCACCATGCGGATTTGCCTGCTTGACCGTGGCCGTGATGACGTCGCCGACAAACGCGTAGCGCCGGCGCGAGCCGCCCTTGACGCGAATGCAGAGGATCTCGCGAGCACCGGTGTTGTCGGCTACACGAAGTCGTGTCTCGTTCTGGATCATCGCGCCTTCTCCAACACGTCCACCAGCTTCCAGCGCTTCAGACGCGACAGTGGACGACTCTCGATGACCCGCACCACGTCGCCCTGGTGGGCCTCGTTGTTCTCGTCATGAGCGTGCAGGGTGCTCGAGCTGCGCACGATCTTCTCATAGCGGCGGTGACGGCGGGCCACGTCGATGCGCACCGTGATCGTCTTGTCGGCCTTGTCTGAGACCACCACGCCCTGACGGACCTTGCGGGCGCCCTCGATCGCCGGGTGCACCGGCGGCAGCGGCTCCTGCACGGGAGCCCCGCCGGCGGCGCGACGCTCGACTGCCTTCGCGCGTTCCTGGGCGCGGCGTGTACGACGCTTGAGAGCCTTGACGCGGCGCTCGGCAACACGCTCGGCGTGACGCTCCTCGTGGGTGCGCGACGTACGCGTGTCCCCAGTATGCGTGGAGCGCGCACGGCGGCGACGCTCCTTGGGGGAGATCTGCTCAGCCGGCTCAGCGGGGGGAGCCGCAGGCGCAGCGGCCGCAGGCGCCTCAGGGGCAGCCTGCTCGGTCGCCTGAGCGTCAACCTCGGGGTCTTGGGGTGTGTCGTTGTCTGTCTCGTCAGCCATGTGTATCCGTTTCAACCTTCTAGTTCAGCTTGTCAGTTCTCACTGCCGCGCTCGGCGACCAGGGTGCGCTCGTGGGCAATGGTGAGTGCCCGCGCTAGATCGCGCCGCGTACGAGCGACCCCGGAGGTGTCCTCGAGCCCACCGGTCGCGTTTGCGAAGCGCTTCCCGAACAGATCCTTGCGCAGAGTGGATATCTGCTCAGCGAGTTCCTCATCGGGCATATCCCTGATTTCCTTGGCCTTCATAGCTGCTCAGTCCTCGCGCAACACGAACTTGGATTTAACGGGCAGCTTGTGCGCCGCCAGCCGGATGGCTTCGCGTGCAAGCGGCTCGGGGACACCGGCGAGCTCGAACATGACACGTCCGGGCTTGACCACGGCGACCCATCCTTCGGGGTTTCCCTTGCCCGATCCCATGCGGGTCTCGGCCGGCTTCTTCGTCACAGGCTTGTCGGGGAACACGTTGATCCAAACCTTGCCACCACGCTTGATCTTGCGGGTCATCGCGATACGGGCGGCCTCGATCTGGCGGTTGGTGAGCCAACCCTGCTCGAGCGACTTCAGCCCGTACTCGCCGAACTGGACCTTCACCTGACCACGCGAGAGCCCCCGGCGCCGACCACGGTGCTGCTTGCGGTGCTTTACACGCTTGGGGGACAGCATCAGCGCGTCACGCTCGGTCCGGAGCCACCACGTCCGCCACCACCCGGGCCACCGGGGCCACGTCCACCGCCACCCGGACCGCCACGGCCACCGCCACCAGGGCCACGTCCACCACCTGGGCCACGTCCACCACCACCGGAGCCACCACGTCCACCACCACCCGGACCACCGGGGCCACGTCCACCGCCACCCGGACCGCCACGGCCACCGCCACGTCCACGCCCGTCTCGTCCGTCACGACCGCCGCCGCGGCCATCGCGATCCCCGCCGGGGGGCGGTGGGGCGCTCATGTCGGTGAGGTCGGCGCCCGTGTAGCCCTCGGGCATGATCTCGCCCTTGTTCACCCAGCACTTCACGCCGATCCGTCCAAAAGTCGTGCGCGCCTCGTAGAAGCCGTAGTCGATGTCGGCGCGCATCGTGTGCAGCGGCACTCGCCCGTCGGAGTAGCTCTCGGTGCGCGCCATCTCCGCACCGCCCAGCCGTCCGGAGACCTGAACCTTCACTCCCTTGGCGCCGGAGCGCATCGCGCTTGTGAGCGCGCGCTTCATGGCACGACGGAAAGCCACACGGTTCTGCAGCTGCTCGGCGATCGACTGAGCGACGAGCTTTGCGTCGAGCTCGGGACGCTTGATCTCGAGGATGTTGACCTTGATCTGCTTCTGGGTCATCTTGTGCAGATCGCGCCGCAGGGCATCCACTTCGGCGCCCGACTTGCCGATCACGATGCCGGGTCGGGCGGTGTGAATGTTAACCTCGAGGTCGTTGGAGTCCTTGCGGATCGTGATGTCCGACAGGCCGGCGTGGGCGAGCTTGCCCACGATGTGCTCGCGGATCTTGATGTCCTCGTGGAGATACTCGGCGAAGTGACGCTCGTTAAACCAGTTGGACTTCCAGTCGTGGATATAACCCACGCGCATTGCCTCTGGATGAACCTTTTGACCCATGTCTTTTCTCGAAGTCCTGTCTTGGTGTCCCGGCCCGTGCCTACGGCTTGGGCGTCAGTGTGATCGTCAAATGGCTGGTGCGCTTGCGAATCGGCGTTGCCCGTCCCTGCGCGCGCGGCCGAAAGCGCTTGATTGTTGGCCCCTCATCGGCATACGCCTCGCGAACGAGCAGATCGTCCTCAACCAGCTCGTGGTTGTTCTCGGCGTTGGCCACAGCCGACTCCAGCAGCTTGCTCCAGTCGCGGGCCACCTCACGAGAGGTAAACGCGAGGATAGCGCGTGCCTCCGGCACGGACTTGCCTCGCAGGTGTCCACACACCATGCGCGCCTTGCGCGCCGAGGTGCGCACATAGCGTGCCTGGGCGCGTACAACCTTGTGGCGCGGCGTCGCCGCCGCGGACTTGGGCTCGCGACCAGCGGCGGCGACCGGCTCATCGTCCTTGGCCGCAGCCGGCTTCTCAGCCTTGGTGGTCGCAGGCTTCTCAGCCTTGGCCTCCTCAGCCTTCTCAGCCTTGGTGGTCGCAGGCTTCTCAGCCTTGGCCTCCTCAGCCTTCTCGGCCTTGGTGGTCGCAGGCTTCTCAGCCTTGGCCTCCTCAGCCTTCTCGGCCTTCGCAGTCACAGCCTTCGCACCATCAGCCTTCTCGGCCTTTGCAGTCACAGCCTTCTCAGCCTTCGCACCATCAGCCTTCTCGGCTACGGGCTCCTTCTGCGCGGGCTTCATCGCGGTGTCTGGCTTGGCCTTGGCGTCTGGCTTGGCCTTGGCGTCTGGCTTGGCCTTGGCGGCGGGCTTGGCCTGAGCCTCGCTCTCGGACGCCTGCGCGTCCTCGGGCTGCTGCTGGTCGGTGGGCTTCTCGGGGCTCATCTCAGCTCCTCCGTATACCGCCCAAGCCATCCTGGGCCTGCAGGGCAAGCTGGGCAAGGACGCAGGTCCCGTGGCGTGCTACGCACGCGAGGGGCCGAGGACGCAGATCCAGCGCCGCCATGCAGGTTCAGGCTCATCGAACCTTCCCGGAGCCGGCATGCCCACGAAACATGCGGGTGGGCGCGAACTCGCCGAGCTTGTGTCCCACCATCGACTCGCTGATGAACACGGGCACATGCTTCTTGCCGTCGTGCACGGCGAGCGTGTGGCCAACCATGTCGGGGAAGATCGTCGACGCCCGCGACCAGGTCCTGAGCATCTTCTTGGTGTTGGCGGTGTTCATGGCCTCGATACGCGCCATCAGGCGCTCTTCGACCCACGGTCCCTTCTTGCTAGACCTGCTCATCGCTGCTTGCCCTTTCCTCGCCGGCGCCCACGCACGATGTACTTGTCGGAGGCCTTGTTCTTCTTGCGCGTGCGGTAACCGAGCGTCGGCACGCCCCACGGCGTCACCGGGTGGCGCCCGGCAGTTGTCGAGCCCTCGCCACCGCCGTGCGGGTGGTCGACCGGGTTCATCGCCACGCCGCGTGTTTGCGGGCGCACGCCCATGTGGCGCTTGCGCCCCGCCTTGCCCACCTTCACGTTCTGGTGCTCGGCGTTGCCAATCACACCAACCGTCGCGCGGCACTCGGCGCGCACCAGGCGCATCTCGCCGGAGGGCAGGCGCAGCGTGGCCATGTCGCCATCCTTGGCCATCAGCTGGACCGAGGCGCCGGCGGAGCGCGCCATCTGTCCGCCACGACCGGGTTGCAACTCGACGTTGTGGATCACGGTGCCGACAGGCATGCGCGAGAGCGCGATGCAATTGCCCACCGAGATCTCTGCTTCGTCGCCCGAGGAGACCGTCATCCCCACGGTTAGGCGTTGCGGGGCAAGTATGTAGCGCTTCTCACCATCCGCGTAGTGCAACAGCGCGATGTAGGAGGAGCGATTGGGGTCGTACTCGATCGCGGCGACCTTTGCGGGGACCCCATCCTTGCGACGCTTGAAGTCGATCCGGCGGTACAGACGCTTGGCGCCTCCGCCGCGATGACGCGCGGTCTTGCGGCCGTGAGCGTTGCGCCCACCGCTCTTCTTCAGGCCTTCGACGAGCGTGCGCTCTGGCTCTGTCTTGGTGACCTCCGCGAAGTCGGGATAGGTGGAGAAACGTCGACCGGGACTTGTTGGCTTGGGCTTGCGAATTGGCATGGATGCGCTCCCTAGGAGTCCTGCAGGCCCTCGAGGCCCTGGAAGATCGGGATGCTCTCGCCCGTGCGAACCTGGACGATCGCCTTCTTCCAAGCACGTGAGCGACCGCGCGTGATGCCGCGACGCTTGGGCTTGGATTTGACACTGAGTGTGCGCACCTCAACCACGTGTACGTCAAACAGTGACTCAACGGCCTGGCGAATCTGAGTGCGATGGGCATCGGGGTGGACCCGGAAGGTGTACTTGCCCGCCGCGGAGAGCACATAGCTCTTCTCTGAGAGCACCGGCTTGATGATTACCTGCGAGTGCTCCATCAGGCCTTCTCCCTCGTGGGGGCAGCCGCGCGTGCGGTGATCTCCCCCAGTGCCGCCTCTGAGATCAACAGCGAAGCGGCGCCAAGCAGATCGGCAACGCCGACGCTCTCGGGGGTCAGCACAGCCACGCGGGCGAGGTTGCGAAACGACAACGCCGCCGCCGACTCCTCGACGCTGAGCAGGACAAGCGTCGAACGCGGCTGCTCCCAGTCTTCGAGCAGGTCCTGAGCCTGGCGGGTCTTGGGAGCCTTGAACGCGGCGGCGTCGAGCACCGCGAGCGAGCCGCGCTGCGCGTGCAGGGACAGGGCGCTGCGTAGCGCCGCGCGCTGCTCCTTGCGATTGACCTTGAACGTGTAGGAGCGGGGGTGTGGGCCGAACACGACTCCACCGCCGGTCCACAGCGGTGAGCGACTGGAGCCCGCGCGTGCGCGTCCCGTGCCCTTCTGGCGCCATGGCTTGGCGCCACCCCCCGAGACCATTGCGCGTGTCTTGGTAGCGGCGGTTCCGCGCCGGCGAGCGGCTTGCTCGGCGCGCACACTCTGGTGCACTAGCGGTCCGTGGAAACCAGCTCCGAAAGCTGACTCCTCGAGCTTCACCTTCTTGGAGGCTCCGGCAGCGCCGGAGGGACTGAGCAGGGGCGCGTCAGGCATCGCCGCGCACCTCCACCACACCGCCGCGCGGGCCCGGGACCGATCCGCGTACCAGCAGAAGGTTCTTCTCGGGATCAACCGCCACGACCTGGAGACCGGGTTGCGTAGCGCGTTTGTTGCCCATCTGGCCCGGTCCACGTATTCCGGGGCGCACACGCGCGGGGTCGGCGGAGGCGCCGATCGAACCGGGCGCGCGCACGTTGTGCGAGCCGTGTGATTTGGGGCCGCTTTTGAAGTTGTGGCGCTTGATCGTGCCCTGGAAGCCCTTGCCCTTGGAGACGCCCGCGATCTTCACGCGCGCACCGACATTGAAGGACTCAACCGTGACCGACTGGCCGAGCTGTAGGTCGCCGGCCTCTCCGCGGAACTCAACGAGATGGCGCATCGGGGGAGCGTCGGCCTTCCTCAGATGGCCGAGCTCGGCCTTCGTGAGGTGCTTCTCCTTGGAGGCCCCGAAGGCGAGCTGCACAGCGTCGTAGCCGTCGCGCTCAGTGGTGCGCACAGCGGTCACCGGGCATGGACCGGCCTCCAGCACGGTTACGCGCGCGACGCTGCCGTCGTCCTGGAAGACCTGGGTCATGCCTAGCTTCTTTGCGAGGATCGCTGACACGGCAGTCTCAGGTTGCGAGACGGATCTCGATGTCAACGCCGGCCGGAAGGTTATCCAGGCGCTGAAGCGAGTCGACCGTCTTCGGACTCGGCTGGTGGATGTCGATCAGCCGCTTGTGCGTGCGAATCTCGAAGTGCTCGCGCGAATCCTTGTCCTTGAACGGGGACTTGATCACGCAGTAGACGTTCTTCTCGGTGGGTAGCGGCACTGGTCCGGACACCGTGGCGCCGGTACGCGCGGCGGTCTCCACGATCTCCTTCGCGGCCGACTCGATCGCGGACGTGTCGTACGCCTTCAATCGAATACGGATCTTGTTTTGGGTTGCAGCTGCCATCTGAGTCGTCTCTGTCTGTTCTTTCGTTTGCTTGTGTTGGGGAGCTGTGCTGGGCAGTGCCCATCTCGCTCACCATGCCAGGGCGGGGGAACATTGATCCCCAATTCAGGGAAATCTGCCCCCACCGCGTCTCCGGCGGAGCTGTATTCGTCGTATCGGACTGCCAATGAACGGGCGCCCCGGAGATCCGAGGCGCCCTTGGTACTACTCGATGATCTCGGTGACCACGCCCGAGCCGACCGTGCGTCCACCCTCTCGGATGGCGAAGCGCAGGCCCTGGTCCATGGCGATCGGCTGGATCAGCTCGATCTCCATCTGGACGTTGTCGCCGGGCATGACCATCTCGACGCCATCGGGCAGCTTCGCCACGCCGGTGACATCGGTGGTGCGGAAGTAGAACTGCGGCCGGTAGCCCGTGAAGAACGGAGTGTGGCGACCACCCTCCTCCTTCTTGAGGATGTAGACCTCAGCTTTGAACTTGGTGTGAGGGGTGATCGAGCCGGGCTTGCACAACACCTGACCACGCTCGATCTCCTCACGCTTGGTGCCACGCAGCAGGCAGCCGACGTTGTCGCCCGCCTGGCCCTGGTCGAGGATCTTGCGAAACATCTCCACACCTGTGACCACCGTGGTGGTGGTGGCGTGGACTCCCACGATCTCAACAGTGTCACCGGTGTTGACGATGCCCTGCTCCACACGTCCGGTGGCGACGGTGCCGCGCCCGGTGATCGTGAATACATCCTCGACCGGCATCAGGAATGGCTTGTCGAGCTCGCGTACTGGCTGCGGGATATAGCTGTCGAGCGCCGCCGCAAGCTCAATGATCTTGCTCTTGTACTCCTCGTCACCCTCGAGCGCCTTCAAAGCGGAGCCGGTGATGAAAGGAATGTCGTCGCCGGGGAAGTCGTACTCGGAGAGCAGCTCGCGCACCTCGACCTCGACCAGTTCCATCAGCTCCTCGTCGTCGACCATGTCGGCCTTGTTGAGGAACACCACGATGTAAGGGACGCCGACCTGACGGGCAAGCAGGATGTGCTCACGTGTCTGGGGCATTGGGCCGTCGGCCGCGGAGACCACCAGGATCGCACCGTCCATCTGGGCGGCGCCGGTGATCATGTTCTTCACGTAGTCGGCGTGCCCGGGGCAGTCGACGTGTGCGTAATGACGGTTCTCTGTCTGGTACTCGACGTGCGATGTGGCGATGGTGATCCCGCGCTCCTTCTCCTCAGGAGCGTTGTCGATCTCCTCGAAGCTACGGGCTTCGCCGCCCATCTTCTCCGCCAGCACTGTTGTGATGGCAGCGGTCAGCGTCGTCTTGCCGTGGTCGATGTGACCGATGGTGCCGACGTTGACGTGCGGCTTGTCGCGCTCGAACTTCTCCTTCGCCACTTGTGTTCGCTCCTAAATCGACTTGGATGTTCGCCGCTAGTAGGGCGAACCTGGGAAATCTATCTAAACGGAAACTTTCTTGACTGCTGCCTATGAATCTCGCTACTTACTTCTGTATACGACTTGCTCCCTGAGATGACCGTGAGTCAAGCCAGACAAGGACGCAGGGAGCGTGGCGTGCATTGCACGCGAGCGACCGAGGACGCAGTATGGCGCAGGCTCACGGTCATCTCAGGCAGGTACAGGCTCCCCTGTGCGTTGCTCGATGATCTTCTCCGCGATGTTGGGGGGTACCTCCTCGTACCCCTCGAACTGCATCGTGTAGTTGGCCCTGCCCTGGGTGTTGGAGCGCAGGTCGTTGACGTACCCGAACATCTCCGAGAGCGGTACACGCGCGTGGATGGCGAGCGCGTTGCCGCGCTGCTCGGAGCCCTGTAGCTGCCCGCGACGGCGTGAAAGGTCGCCCATCACCTCACCCATGAAATCCTCGGGGGTGACGACCTCGACCACGAACACTGGCTCCAGCAGTACGGGCTTTGCGCGCTTTGCGGCCTCCTTGCAGGCGATCGAGCCGGCCACCTTGAAGGCGATCTCCGAGGAGTCGACGTCGTGGTACTTGCCGTCGACCAGCGTGACGCGCACATCCACCATCGGATAGCCGGCCTTGACGCCGTTCTCGAGCGCCTCCTCGACGCCCTTCTCGACGGCTGGAATGTATTCCGAGGGGATCGCGCCACCCTTGATCTTGTTGACGAAGTCAAAACCTTCGCCGGGCGCGGGCTCCATGTTGATGTAGACGACGCCGAACTGTCCCGAGCCGCCGGTCTGACGCACGAACTTGCCCTCGATCTTCTCGACGGTGCCACGAATCGTCTCGCGGTAGGAGACCTGGGGGCGGCCGACGTTGGCCTCAACGCCGAACTCGCGCTTCATGCGGTCGACCAGCACTTCGAGGTGCAGCTCGCCCATGCCCGAGATCTCCGTCTGGCCGGTTTCCTCGTTGCTGCGCACCTGGAAGGTCGGGTCCTCCTCCGCCAGACGGCCGAGCGCGACCGACATCTTCTCCTGGTCGATCTTCGTCTTGGGCTCCACCGCCACCTTAATCACGGGCTCGGGGAAGGTGATGTTCTCGAGCTTGATCGGTGCGTCAGGGGCGGCGAGCGTGTCGCCGGTGATGACCTGCTTGATGCCCACCGCGGCCGCGATGTCGCCGGCGTAGACCTTGGAGACCTCCTCGCGCTCGTTGGCGTGCATCATCAGGATTCGCCCAATCCGCTCGGTGCGCCCACTGTTGACGTTGAGCACGCGCGCGCCTGCCTCCAGTGTGCCCGAGTAGACGCGGAAGTAGGTGAGCTTGCCGACATATGGGTCGGACATGATCTTGAACGCGAGCGCCGCGAACGGCTCGGAGTCGTCGGCGTGACGTTCGATCACGGGCTCCTCGCCGTCGCCGCGGACCGGTTCGAAGCCGGTGACCGCGGGCACATCAAGCGGAGAGGGCAGATAGGCGATGACGGCGTCGAGCAGCGGCTGCACGCCCTTGTTCTTGAAGGACGACCCGCACAGCACCGGGGTCAGCTTGGTGGAGAGCGTCGCCTTGCGGATCGCCTGCTTGAGACGGTCATTGGAGACCTCGCCTTCCTCGAGAATCAGCTCGAGCAGACCGTCGTCGTAGTGGGAGACCTCCTCGAGCAGATGTTCGCGCGCCGTCTCCGCTTCCACCACGAGCCGCTCGGGGATCTCGACGATCTCTTCTTCGGTGCCCAGCTCGTCCTTGTAGACGATCGCCTTCATCGTCACCAGGTCGACGACCCCCTCGAACTCGCTCTCCGCTCCGATCGGCAGCTGGATCGGCACCGGGTGGGCACCGAGCCGGTCGATCATCGTCTGCACGCCTTTCTCGAAGTCGGCGCCGATGCGGTCCATCTTGTTGATGTAGGCGATGCGCGGCACGTGGTACTTGTCGGCCTGGCGCCACACGGTCTCGGACTGCGGCTCCACGCCAGCGACCGAGTCAAACAGCGCGATCGCTCCGTCGAGCACCCGCAGCGAACGCTCGACCTCGACCGTGAAGTCGACGTGCCCGGGGGTGTCGATGATGTTGATCCGATGGTCCTTCCACTGGGCGGTGGTGGCGGCGGAGGTGATCGTGATGCCGCGCTCCTGCTCCTGTTCCATCCAGTCCATCACCGCGGCGCCCTCGTGGACCTCGCCGATCTTGTAGGTGCGCCCCGTGTAGTAGAGGATGCGCTCGGTCGTCGTGGTCTTGCCCGCGTCGATGTGGGCCATGATCCCGATGTTGCGGGTCTTCTCTAGTGGAAACTTTCTGGGCATGTTCAGGTGATTGGGTGAAGGTTTTGGTGAGCGACCAAGCGCGGTCTCAGATCCGCAACAGCGGTGCCATGGCGACTCAGGGCAAAAAAATGGGCCCCTCGGGCCCACGCACTGCCGGTCGTCGGGCGGAACGCTTGACTATCTGATCGTGGTCTCCATGTTTAGACGCCGCCTCGCGGAAAACCTGGTCTTCAGCGCAGGCGAGGCCCGACTATAGCAGAGCCATTCGCCCCCAACCCAGCCTCATGCGCCGGGTCCTAAGATGCTTGCAGCCGGGTCCCAACATGCCCGCCGTGCCTACTGCGCGGTACCGCAATCGCGCGCGTCCGGGGCGTCCTCGAACACGGCGTTCAGCCGCTCCAGCACGTTCGTCGTGACCCTCAGGTCCTCCGCGTTGACGTCAGCCAAGATGCTCTCCCAACGCTCCTGCCAGATGGCGCGCTTGGCGCGCACCTTGCGCTCCCCCTCGGCGGTCAGGCACGAGACGACGACGCGCCGGTCGGACTCCGAGCGGGTGCGCTCGACGTGTCCGGAGGCCGCGAGATGGTCGAGCATCTGCGTGACGGTGGCGGGCGTGAGCTGTGCCGCGACGGCCAGGTCCCCGGCCGACAATGGGCCCTGCTCGCTAAGCTCGATCAGCAGTTCCATCTGAGCATGGGAGACCTCTGAGCCGATCAGGTGGGTGTCGCGCCCGCGCAGCCGGCGCAGGCTGCGAAACACTCGCCGGAAGGCCTTCCCGAGGTCGAGCAGCTCAGCCTCCCACTCCTGGGGGGAGTCCTTCGTGGGTAGCTTGGTGGCGCTTTGAGACATCGTGGCTGGGGATAGCTCAGACCCAGACCGGGTGGCTCAGACCCCGACCGCGTCGGCCATCGCGTCGGCGGGAGCGGTGCGCGGCTGGACCTCGCTCTGGGGCCGCTCGGCACGCAACAGCATCACACACGGGATCAGCGACAGGGCGGCGATCCCGAGCGCCCACCAGTAGGCGCTGTCGAACGCGCTCGCAAGCTGCTCGGGAGAGTGCGCGTGCGCGCCGGCACGCTGCAGGACCACGGCTAGCACCGCCGTGCCGATCGCCCCGCCGGTGCGCTGCAGGGCGTTGATCTGCGGGGTGGCGTCGGAGATCTGATCGGGGCGCATGGCCGAGAAGGCGGCGCTCATCGCGGGCATGAAGCACAGCCCGATCGACAGGCCCCGCACGACCAGCACCAGCGAGATCGCCACGATCGAAGTGTGGGCTCCAATGAGCGTGAAGGGGATCGTGCTGACGCACAGCAATGACACGCCACCGAAGGCGATGCGACCTCCGCCGAAACGTTGGGTGAGACGGCTCGCCAGCGGCATCGCTATCAACGCTCCGATTCCCTGGGGACCGGTGAGCAGCCCTGTATTGATGACGCTTTGTCCCCGCACCTCCTGGTAGTAGAGAGGCACCAGAATCATCGCTCCGAACAGTGCCGCGCCGAGGCCAAAGTTCACGAATGCGGCGCCGGCGAACACACGGTTGGCGTACATGCGGATGTCGAGCAGGGGCCGCTCGATGCGCAGGGCGTGCAAGCAGAAGAGCACGATCAGCGCGACACCGGCGACCATCGGCAGAACCACCTGGCCCGATCCGAGCGCCGCGCCCGACCCGAGTTCACTCACGCCGTAGATGGCCGCCGCGAAGCCGGTAGGGAGAAGCGCGAGACCCAATATGTCCAAGCGCCCCGCCTCGCCGGAGTCGGTGTGGGGGAGCATGCGCCAACCGAGCACGAACGCGATCATCCCGATGGGGACGTTGACGAAGAAGATCCAGGACCAATGCAGGTGCTCGAGGATCAAGCCGCCCACGACGGGTCCGAGGATTGGGGCGATCATGGCGGGCATCGAAACGTAGCCCATCACCCTGCCCATCCGTTGAGGGCCGGAGACCTGGGCCATGATCATCATCGCAACCGGCATGATCATCCCGCCGCCGGCGCCCTGCAGGATGCGGAAGACGACGAGCGAGGTGACCGAGTTGGCGAGACCGCACAGCGCCGAGCCGGCGGTGAACAGAACCAATGAGGTCATGTAGACCTGCTTGGCGCCGAAGCGCCGCGCCGCCCAGCCCGTCACCGGGATCACCGCGGCGAGCGACAGCAGATAGCCGGTGATCACCCACTGGACTTGTGCGAGCGGGCTGTGCAGGTCGTGCGAGAGAGTGTGCAGCGCGACGTTGACGATCGTTGTGTCGAGGATCGACATGATCATCCCGAGGATCACCACACCGCACACAACCCACACGTGGCGCTCGATCGGCGCCTCAGAGTGGTGGTCGGTCTGCTCTATTACTCGATCGCGCGAAGACATTTGGTACCGAAAGGTTAGGTACCAAACCTTCTTCCTTCAAGTGCCTGGACTGTGTTGTGCGTCACACAGGCGCCGAGCAGCGCGAGCGCTCTACCAACGATAGTGGGCGAAGGCCTTGTTGGCCTGCGCCATGCGGTAGATGTCGTCCTTGCGCTTGTAGGCGCCGCCCTGCTGGGACTGGGCATCAGTGAGCTCATTGGCGAGCCGCTGGGCCATCGTCTTCTCGCGACGGTTGCGGGCGAACTCGACCAGCCAGCGCACCGCGAGTGTGCGGGCGCGGGCGGATGGAACCTCCACGGGCACCTGGTAGGTGGCACCGCCCACGCGACGTGAGCGAACCTCGAGCGCGGGGGTGAGCGCCTTGATGGAGATCTCCAGCTGCTCGATGGGGTCCTTGTCGCTGCGCTCGGCCAGTAGGGCCAGGGCGTCGTAGACGATCCGCTCGGCGGTTGACTTCTTGCCGTCGAGCATCACCTTGTTGATGATCTGCTGAACGAGCTTCGAGCGATGTATGGAGTCCGCTTCAAGCGGACGCACCTGGGCGGCTGCGCGACGTGGCATTGTTTGGAGTTCCCGCGCGCCCGCTACTACTTCTTCTTCACGCCGTATTGCGAGCGACCCTGCTTGCGATCGCTCACGCCGGCGGCGTCGAGCGTGCCGCGCACAACCTTGTAGCGCACACCCGGAAGATCCTTGACGCGGCCGCCGCGTACGAGCACCACGGAGTGCTCCTGCAGGTTGTGACCCTCGCCGGGGATGTAGGCGGTTACCTCGATCGAACCGGCGATACGCACACGCGCGACCTTGCGCAGGGCGGAGTTGGGCTTCTTCGGGGTGGTGGTGTACACGCGCGTGCACACCCCGCGCCGCTGCGGAGCGGCAACCTTCTTCTTACGGCCCTTGCCCGACTTCAAGCCGGGGGTGGCAAGCTTTTTCTTCGGGGCGACGCGGCCCTTGCGCACTAGTTGCGAGGTGGTTGGCATTCGGTCGGAAATCCTAGCAGCGTCGGCGCCGAGGCGAACTGACGGGTGTGTGCCCCAGCTCGTGGTGGGGGACCCGCGGGGCGGTTTGTGTAGGTGTGCTCACGCGTCGGCGCCGACGCCGGCGGCACGTACCGGAGCAGGCATCAGGGCTGCCGCGACGAGCACCAGCACGAACGCGAGCGACTGCAGCACCACTCCGACGGCGCTCCCGGGCATGGGATCGCCGAACACGATGATCCCCCCGGCGACGCCCGCGATGTTGGCGGCGGTGCCGGTGACGGCGATGACAGGGACGGCTTCGCCGTCCTGCAGCCCGCGAGCCGAAGCGTAGAAGGCGAGTATCGACGCGAGCGCCGCAACCACGAGCCATGGGCTGATGAGCAGCGCAAGCGGACCGTGGGCGCCCACTATGCCGGTGAGCGCCTTGATGGAGATGTCGGAGACCCCGAACAGGATTCCTGAGGCGGCCCCGAGCATCATCCCGTGATGGTGGACCGGGCTGCCCATGCGCGGCCCCATGATCAGCAGTCCGCCGATCCCGAACAGACCGGCCTCAAAGGAGATCATGACCGGGTCGGAGAAGTGCGAGTGCGCCCCGTGCATGGCGGGGAGCGTCAAGCCGAGCATCACCAGCCCGGCGGCCGTCAACCACAGCCCGAGCCACTGGCGCGGACCGACCTTGAAGCCGAACATGCGATCGGCCATCACAGCGATTAGCACGACACCGGCGGCGAGCGCCACCTGCACGACCGACATCGGCGCGAGCGCGAGCGCCGCCACGTGCAGGGCCCATGAGGCGGTCGCGACGACCATCCCGATTGCGAACCACTTGGAGGAGAACAGAGCGCGCCCGGAGCGCAACGGATGACGCACATCCACTCTGGCCACCGAGTTGGCGCCTCGGTACTTGTAGAAGAAGCCGAGGTTGGCCACGAACGCACACGCGAGTGCAAGGAATATGCCGAGATCGATGGTCATAGTGGAGAGTTGGACGGAGTGATCCATCGGCAGCGGCCAATGGATGCTTTACTGCGCCGACGCGGCCTGCGCAGATTAGCGGGCGCAACCTCTGTGCCAGCTAAAGACAAACTACCGACATCAGAAGTGTGCGTGTCGCAGTCTCCGCCACAAGACCGCGCGGCCGGCGGGGAGCTTTTCCCGGCGCCCAACCGCGCAGTCGCCACCGCGCGCCCTCCGCTGCTGATGGTGGACATCGACGGGGTGATCTCGCTGTTTGGGGGGGACACCATCCACCCCGGGCGTGCTGGGTGGGGGGCACAGATGGGTGGGGCGTTCCATTCGATCGACGGCATACCCCACTTCCTTTCGTTCACCGCGGCCGAGAACCTGCTCGCGCTCGCGCCGAGCTTCGAGCTGGTGTGGGCCAGCGGGTGGGAGGAGAAGGCCAACGAATACCTCCCCCACCTGCTGGGCCTGCCGGAACTGCCGCACCTAAGCTTCGAGCGGTCGGTGGGACGCACGAACGCCCACTGGAAGCTCGACGCGATCGAAATGTACGCCGGGGGCAGGCCGCTGGCGTGGATCGACGACGCGTTCAACGACGCGTGTCACGAGTGGGCGAGCGCTCGCTCCTCCCCCACCCTGCTCGTGGAGACGAGGCCGGCAAGCGGCCTCACGCCGCTGGAGGCTGAGATTCTGCGGCGTTGGGCGCAGGGGATTGTGCGGGGGTAGGCCCGCCAAACGACACGGCGCCGGGGAGAGTCAGCGTGTCTGACACCGACGCCGGCTGTGCACCACCCCCCGGGCTCACCGCGCGCAGAGCCATCGCGGGGGGTGGTTCAGGTGAGATGGAGACCGGCAGTGACCATCCGCCTTCAGCGTCGGTGACGGCTTGCGCGAGGGTGCGCTCGGTCACCGCTTCGCCCTTGCGACTGACCGCGCGCGCTTGAATCTCGATGGGGGCGCTTGCGAGCGGCGCTCCGTTGAGCAGGCGCAGGCTCCCAACCAGCAGCGGGGAGGCCGCGCCGGCTGCGTGGGCGGACAGCAGTTGCAGGGTCGTCCGCGCCGGCGCTCCGGCGAGCTGGGCGGCGGCGTGGCGCACTCCGGGCAGCTCCCCGTAGAGGGCGTTGCCGGGGCATTCGGTTGAGTCGGCGTCACGGTGCCCAGCCACGCGCGGGAGCGTCACGTGTGTGTTGGCGGGGTAGCGGCTGTAAACGGCGCCGTCGGCGGTGACGCGCACAGTTACGTGCCCTTGCACCGGCGTGCCGTGCAGCGACAGCTTCCACGCGAGCAGATGCTGCAGGGCGGCGCGGGCTGCAGGGGAGATGTCTTGCGCGCTGTAGGTACCCAATATCGCGATGCCGGTCGAGTAGGCGTTGTAGCCACCGGCCTGCGCCCCGGTCACCGGCTCGTCGATCCCGCCGGCGCGCGCCTCGAAGATGCGCCCGAAACGGTCGATCGCGAAGTTGTAGCCAATGTCGTTCCAGCCGCGACCGTAACGGTGGAAAACATAGATCGAGCGCAGCATCGCGGGTACCTCCGCGGCGCTGTAGCCGTCGGGGTTCTCGGTGTGATGCACGAACGCCAACCGCACCGTCCCGTATTCGGGGGCGACCTTTGGGTGGGCGCTGTCGTGCGCCCACGCACGACGCGCCACGATCGGTGGCTGGCCCGGGCCGGCTTGCAGCCCGCAGCTCACGAGCGGCAAGCCCGCGAGGGCTGAGGGGGACTCCCCAGCGGCCAGTTGCGCAAGCGCGCCGGCGGGACGCCGTGCCCCACCGGCCACGGCCCCAGCCATCCCGGCGATCAAAGACCGCCGAGTGATTCCGCCCGTGTCCACCCTCCCCATGTATACCCACCAACGCGAATTGCCGCGCAGGTTAGGGGGCGCCGTGAGAATGTTCTCAGCGAGAACGTCCTCAACCGGTGTCAATCCTCATTCATTAATGGAGCTGGGGCGCACATGTGCGCCCCAGCCGCCCGGCACATGTGCCGGGCGGGACAGCGGCGCATGCGCCGCTGTCAACAGCAGGACCGGAGAAGGGCTACTCCCCCGACTCCTCGGGCACCTCGAGCTCGCCGAGGCCCTCCACGAAACCGGGATCTGAGCTGCCAGCTCCGATCTTCTCAAGCGAGGCGAGATCGGCGTCGAACTCGCTCCCGTAGCCGGGGGACAGCGCCTCGCCGTCGGCGAGACCGAGCTTCCGCGGCGATCTCCTCCTGGTCGAGCAGACCGACATCGTCGATCGCGCGCGGCAGCGGCTCAGACGGTTCGATCTCGATCCGCCGGTAGCGCTTCAAGCCCGTCGCGGCGGGGATCAGCTTGCCGATGATCACGTTCTCCTTGAGACCATTGAGGCGATCGATCTTGCCCTCCAGCGACGCGTCGGTGAGCACCTTGGTGGTCTCCTGGAAGGACGCGGCCGACAGGAATGAGTCGGTGTTCAGCGATGCCTTGGTGATCCCGAGGATGATGTCCTCGTATTGTGCGGTCTCGCCGCCCTTGGCGATCACCGCGTTGTTGGCGGTGGCGAATTCGTAGCGGTCCACGAACTGCCCGGGCAGGTAGTCGGTGTCGCCCTTCTGGTCGACGCGCACCTTCTTGAGCATCTGACGCACGATCAACTCGATGTGCTTGTCGTTGATGTCCACGCCCTGGGACTTGTAGACCTCCTGCACCTCCTTGACCAGGTACTGCTCGGTCTCGGTGCGTCCCTGGATCGCCAGGAGCTCGTGCGGGTACAGCGAGCCCTCGTTGAGCTGCTTTCCGGCGGAGATCTTCTCACCGCTTGTCACGTACAGCCGTGTGCGACGCGGGAATGCGTGACGGTGCTCCTCGCCGGCCTCATCGGTGATGACCACCGTGAGCGCCTTCTCGGACTCTTCGATCGACACGACGCCATCCTGCTCGGCGATCTTCGCAAGCCCCTTCGGCTTGCGCGCCTCGAAGAGCTCCACCACGCGCGGGAGACCGTGCGTGATGTCGGCGCCGGCGACACCGCCGGTGTGGAAGGTGCGCATCGTCAGCTGCGTGCCGGGCTCCCCGATCGACTGGGCGGCCACGATGCCCACCGCGTCGCCGATCTGAGCCGTCTGGCCGGTGGCCATCGCACGGGCGTAGCAGGCCTGGCACACCCCTGAGGGCGCCTTGCACTTGAGCACCGAGCGAACCGGGACGGTGACCTTGGTCCCCTTCTCATGGTCCTCGACGAACGCCTGCACCATGTCGGCCAGGTGCTCCCGGCCGATTTCAACGCCCTGCTCGACCAGCAGACGCCCACGCTTGGTGGAGATCTGTTGCGCGGCGGTGCGCCCCACGAGGTTTTCGTTGGGATCCCCGCCCTCGTTCCAGACGGTCATCTCGATGTATTCATCGGTGCCGCAGTCGACCTCGCGGATGATCACATCCTGGGCGACGTCCACCAGACGACGGGTTAGATAGCCCGAGTCGGCCGTACGCAGAGCCGTGTCGGCGAGACCCTTTCGGGCGCCGTGGGTGGAGATGAAGTACTCCAGCACCGACAGTCCCTCCATGAAGTTGGACTTGATCGGCCGCTCGATGATCTCACCCTTCGGGTTGGCCATCAGCCCGCGCATCCCCGCCAGCTGGCGGATCTGCTTGAAGGAGCCACGCGCACCCGAGTTGGCCATCATGAAGATCGGGTTGAGCGTGTCGAGGTTGGCAACCATCGCGTCGGCCACCTCGTCGGTGGCGGCGTTCCACTTCTCCACAACCGCCTCGTGGCGCTCCTCCTGGGTGATCAGACCCATGTCGTACTGGTCGGTGATGTCGCCCACGAGCTTGTCGTACTTGTCGAGGATCGACTGCTTCTCGGGCGGCACCACCACGTCGTTCTTCGAGATCGTGATCCCAGCCTGCGTGGCGTACTTGAAGCCGAGGTCCTTGAAAGCGTCGAGCACCAGCGAGATGGTGGTCGCGCCATAGGTCTGCACCAGCGCGTCGATCAGACGTGTCGTGTCGCGCTTCTTCATCGACTGGTTCACGAACACGAACTTGGATGCGTCGAACTCGTCTCCGAGTGCCTCGGCGAGCGCACGCTCGATGCGGTCGTTGTAGATGATCCTGCCAACCGTCGTGAGCAGATGCCCGAAATCACGCCCGAACGGGCGGAACTCGGCGATGTCGTGCAGCTTCACCACGCCCGCCTCGTAGGACAGCTCCGCCTCCTGGGCGGTGCGGAACACGTGCGGACGCGGCTCGTAGGTGGCCCGGTCGATCTTGGCCAGCTCATCGGCTTCCAGGCCATAGGTGAGGTAGTACGCGCCCAGGATCATGTCCTGGGTGGGGGTCGCCAGCGGCGCGCCGTGAGCCGGGCTGAGGATGTTGTTGGAGGACAGCATCAGGATGCGCGCCTCCGCTTGGGCCTCGGCCGACAGCGGTAGATGAACCGCCATCTGATCGCCGTCGAAGTCGGCATTGAAGGCGTGGCACACCAGTGGGTGCACCTGGATCGCCTTGCCCTCGACGAGCAGCGGTTCGAACGCCTGGATGCCGAGACGGTGAAGCGTCGGCGCACGGTTGAGCAGCACCGGGTGCTCGTGGATGACCTCCTCGAGCACGTCCCACACCTCGCCGATCATCGAGTCGACCATCTTCTTGGCCGCCTTGATGTTCTGCGCGGACTTGCGCTCCACCAGGCGCGCCATGATGAACGGCTTGAACAGCTCCAGCGCCATGATCTTCGGGAGACCGCACTGGTGCAGTTTCAGGTACGGACCGGCCACGATCACCGAGCGACCGGAGTAGTCCACGCGCTTGCCCAGCAGGTTCTGACGGAAGCGCCCCTGCTTGCCCTTCAGCATGTCCGAGAGGCTCTTCAGCGGGCGGTTGCCAGGGCCGGTGACGGGACGGCCGCGACGGCCGTTGTCGAACAGCGCGTCGACGGCCTCCTGCAGCATGCGCTTCTCGTTGTTGACGATGATCTCGGGCGCGCCGAGATCCAGCAGCCGCTTGAGGCGGTTGTTGCGGTTGATCACGCGGCGGTAGAGGTCGTTGAGGTCGGAGGTGGCAAAGCGCCCCCCGTCGAGCTGCACCATCGGGCGCAGCTCCGGCGGGATCACCGGGACGGCGTCGAGCACCATCATCTCGGGCTTGTTGCCCGACTGGATGAACGCGCTCACGACCTTCAGGCGCTTGACCGCGCGCGCCTGCTTCTGGCCCTTGCCGGTCTTGACCTGCTCCTCCAGTTCTGTGCGTTCGGCCTCGAGATCCACCTGCTGGAGCAGGTCGCGGATCGCTTCGGCGCCCATACCCCCACGGAAATATTCGCCGAACCCGTAGGAAGAGCCGAAGCGCTCCTTGAGCTCGCGAAAAGTGGTCTCGTCGTGCTCGATCTGCTTGGAGTCCATCGTCTTGAAGAGCTTCCCACACATTGCGCATCCGCTCGGCCCCATCCTCGATGTAGGCTTCGGTGTCCGCGATGTCGGCCTCGAAGGTCTTGTTGAGCTCCTTGATCAGCTTCTCGCGTTCCTCATCGGTGATCTTCGACAGGTTGAGGTCCAGTGAGTCGGCCCACAGGTGGTCTTCGTCGTTGAACGACGTCTGCTTGCCGCTCTGCAGGTACTTCTCGCGACGCCCCAGCGACTCACGCAGTTCAAGCACGCGCTCCTGTAGCTCGGCGGCGTAGGAGTCGAGAACCTTGTTGACCTCCTTCTCCAAGGAGTCGAGGTCCTTGGAGCGCGCCTCGTCGTCAACCCAGGTGACGATCGACGCCGCGAAATACAGCACCTTCTCGAGCTCCTTGGGAGCCATGTCGAGCAGGTAGCCGATACGACTCGGAACACCCTTGAAGAACCAGATGTGGCTGACGGGAGCGGCGAGATCGACGTGGCCCATGCGCTCGCGGCGGACCTTCGAGCGGGTGACCTCGACACCGCAGCGCTCGCACACGATGCCCTTGTAGCGCACGCGCTTGTACTTGCCGCAGTAGCACTCCCAGTCCTTGGTGGGACCGAAGATGCGCTCGCAAAACAGCCCATCCTTCTCGGGCTTGAGCGTGCGGTAGTTGATTGTCTCAGGCTTGGTGACCTCGCCGGAGCCTCCAGGAACGGATCTGCTTGGAGGAGGCGAGGCTGATCTCGATGGCGTCGAAGTTATTGATGTCGATCATCTGGTGGCGCTTTCGCTCGCGGGTGAAACGGGGTGTGATCGAGTCTCACTTTGGGGTGGGACCCGGGGCCATCTCGCCACCGCCCGTCCGGTGGCGCGGCCCGGTTGCACCTCCCGCTCATGCGGGCGGGAGGTGTGCGCGCGGACTATGTCTCGGTCCCCTCTGCCGGCTCCTCGATTAGCGCCTCCTCGGCGCCGTCCAGCTCGATGCTGATCCCATCCTCGACCTCGAGCAAATCGCCAACGTCAAGCGCTCCATCGCTGTCGCTGTCGTCGCCGTCGCTGGCCTCTGAGTCCTCGCCACCCGATGCGGCCGCGGCATCCGGCTCGGGCTCGATGATCTCCTCGCCAGCCAACTCGCCGGTGGGAGCACGAACGCCGGAGAGATCGATGCCGAGCTCCTCGGCGGCGCGCAGCAGGTCGTCGTCTTCGTCGCGCAGCTCGGTGTGCTGGCCCTCCTCGGAGACAACCCCGACGTCGAGCGCCAGCGACTGCATCTCCTTGAGCAGCACCTTGAACGACTCCGGGATGCTCGGCTCGGCGATGTTCTCGCCCTTGACGATCGCCTCGTATGCCTTCACGCGACCGACTGTGTCGTCGGACTTGATCGTGAGCATCTCCTGCAGCGTGTAGGCGGCCCCGAATGCCTCCAGCGCCCAAACCTCCATCTCGCCGAAGCGCTGACCGCCGAACTGCGCCTTGCCTCCCAGCGGCTGCTGGGTGACCAGCGAGTAGGGCCCGGTGGAGCGTGCGTGGATCTTGTCGTCCACCAAGTGCAGGAGCTTCAGGATGTACATGTACCCGACGGTGACCTGCTCGGCGAAAGGCTCGCCGCTGCGGCCGTTGAACAAGGTCATCTTCCCCGACGCCTGCTCGCCGACACGACGGGACTTGTCGATGTCCATGCGGATGCGACCCTCGTGCGCGTCCTGCCACTTCACCAAAGCGGTGTCCACGTCTTCGACGGTCGCCCCGTCGAAGACCGGCGTGGACACATACACACGGCGCTTGCCGCCATTCGCGTCGGCTTCCTTGTAGGCCTCGGTGCCGTCGTCATACCAGCCCTGCGCGGCAGCCCAGCCGAGATGTGTCTCGAGGATCTGCCCGACGTTCATGCGGCTCGGGACGCCCAGCGGGTTGAGGATCACGTCGACCGGGGTGCCGTCCTCCAGGAACGGCATGTCCTGCTGGTCGACGATCTTTGAGATGACACCCTTGTTGCCGTGACGTCCCGCGAGCTTGTCGCCCTCGGAGATCTTGCGCTTCTTGGCCACGAACACGCGCACCAGGTCGTTGACTCCGGGCGGCAGGTCGTCGCCCTCGTCGCGGGAGAAGGTCATCACGTCGATGACGACGCCACCCTCGCCGTGGGGCACCTTCAGCGAGGTGTCGCGCACCTCGCGCGCCTTCTCCTTGAAGATCGCGCGGATCAGCTTCTCCTCGGCGGTGAGCTCGGTCTCGCCCTTGGGCGTAACCTTGCCGACCAGCAGGTCGCCGGAGGCCACCTCGGCGCCGACGCGCACGATGCCGCGGTCGTCGAGGTTCCTGAGCGACTCCTCCGAGCGGTTGGGGATATCGCGCGTGATCTCCTCGTCGCCGAGCTTGGTCGTGCGAGCGTCGATCTCGTACTCCTCGATGTGAATCGAGGTGAGCTCGTCGTCCTGCACGAGGCGCTTGGAGAGAATGATCGCGTCCTCGAAGTTGTAGCCCTCCCAGGACATGAACGCCACCATCAGGTTCTTGCCGAGCGCCATCTCACCCTTGTCGGTGGAGGACCCGTCGGCGAGCACATCACCCGCCTTCACCTTCTGGCCGGCGCTCACGCGCGGCTTGTGGTGTATCAGCGTGCCCTGATTGGAGCGCATGAACTTCTGCAGCTCGTACTCGTCGCGGGTGGGTGGGTTCCCAGACGTCTCGATGACGATGCGGTTGGCGTCGACGAAGTCGATCGTGCCGGTGCTCCGCGCTAGCAGCACGTCGCCTGTGTCGAGCGCGGCACGACGCTCCATGCCCGTGCCCACCAGCGGCGCGTCGGTCTTCAGCAGCGGCACAGCCTGGCGCTGCATGTTTGAGCCCATCAGCGCCCGGTTGGCGTCGTCGTGCTCGAGGAACGGGATCATCGCCGTGGCAACCGACCAGATCTGTTCTGGCGACACGTCGACAAGGTCTACATCCTTGGGCCCAACCGTCACGTATTGGCCGGCCTGGGTGCGGCACAGGATCTCTTTGTCGAGCAGCTTGCCGGTCTTCGGATCGACCGGCGTGTTGGCCTGAGCGATCAGCTGCTCCTCCTCCTGGTTGGCGTCCAAACGCACGACCTCCTCGGTCGCGATGCCGTCCTTGACGACCCGGTAGGGGGTGGTGACGAACCCGTACTCGGAGACCTCCGCAAAGGAGGACAGCGAGCCGATCAACCCGATGTTCGGACCCTCAGGCGTCTCGATCGGGCACATGCGCCCGTAGTGGGTGGGGTGCACGTCGCGCACCTCGATCGGGGCGCGCTCACGCGTCAGACCGCCGGCACCGAGCGCCGACAGGCGCCGGCGGTGCGTGAGGCCCGCCAGCGAGTTGGTCTGATCCATGAACTGCGACAGCTGTGAGGAGCCGAAGAACTCCTTAAGCGCCGCCACAACCGGGCGGATGTTGATGATCGTCTGTGGGGTGATCGTGTCGGCATCCTCGGTGGTGAGGCGCTCGCGCACGACGCGCTCCATGCGATAGAGGCCGATGCGAAACGCCTCCTGGATCAGCTCCCCGACGGTACGCAGGCGACGGTTGCCGAAGTGCTCGTACTCGTCGAGATGCTCGTCGACGGGCTCGCGCGGCATGCTCATCGCCTCGGCCGCGTAGTCCTTGATCTCGAACTCCGGCTCCTCGGGCATCCCCAATGTCTTGGGCAGCGACACAAGCTCCTTGACCAAGGCGAGAATGTCGTCGTGGGTGAGCGTGCGGGTGTCGATGTCGATGTCGAGCCCGAGACGCGAGTTGAGCTTGTAGCGACCCACGCGTGTGAGGTCGTAGCGCTTGGGGTCGAAGAACAGCTGGTTGAGCAGCGCCTTCGCGTTCTCGACGCTCGGCGGCTCACCAGGACGCTGCTTCTTGAACAGCTCGATCAACGCACCCTCTTCGGTGCGCGTGGGCTCGGTGTCGGCTTCGATCGTGTTGCGGATGTAGTGCGAGTTCTCGAACAGCCGCAGGATCTCCTCATCGCTGGCGTAGCCCATCGCGCGCAGCAGCACTGTGACGGGCAGCTTGCGCTTGCGGTCGATACGGACGAACACCTTGCCCTTCTTGTCGATCTCAAGCTCCAACCACGACCCGCGGGCGGGCATCAGGTTGGCAATGAACACCTGCTTCTCGCGGTCCTTGGGCTCCATCAGATAGGCACCAGGGGAGCGCACGAGCTGTGTGACAACCACGCGCTCGGTGCCGTTGATGACGAACGTCCCGCGCTCGGTCATCCATGGGAAGTCGCCCATGAAGACGGACTGCTCGCGGATCTCACCGGTCTCGCGATTGATGAACGCGACCGTGACCGTCAGCGGGCGCGCGTAGGTGAGGTCCTTCTCGCGACACTGCTCAAGCGAAGCGACGGGTTCGTCGAAGACGAACTCACCGAACTGCACGGCAAGGTTGCCCGTGTAGTCCTCGATCGGCGAGATGTCGTCGATCGTCTCGCGCAAACCGCCCTTTTGGGGGTCAGTGAGCCACAAGAACGAGCGGCGCTGGATATCGATGAGGTTGGGTACGTCGACCGACTTGTTCAGACGCGCAAAGGTCCGGCGCGTCCGGAGAGCATCAACAGCAGCCAAGGAATGACTCCTTCGAGGGCGAGAAACGGGCAGAGGCGGGCGCAAGCGCGCGACCAGCAAAGATAGCACAGATCATCGGCGCCCTCAAGTGGGGCAGCCAGCGCTCACGGACCCCACCCTATGACGACCCGCGTATGTGGCGCGGCGTCCTGCTGCTTGGGTGGCTACGACTATCGGCCAGCGGGCGGATTCTACCGGATGTGCGGCGCTTTTGTGAAAATCGCAAGGCAACCCGCGCTGGCTCGTCGGCGGGAAGCGCTCCCGCCGACGAGACGGCTGCTGCTACTTCAACTCGACGCTGCCCCCGGCCTCCTCGAGCTCGGCCTTGAGCTTGTCGGCCTCCTCGCGCTCGATGCCCTCCTTGACCGGCTTGGGGGCCTCGTCGACCAGTGCCTTGGCCTCCTTGAGACCAAGCCCGGTGGCGGAGCGCACGACCTTGATCACCTGAATCTTCTTATCGCCCGCCGCCGTGAGGATCACGTCGACCGTGGTGGGACCTTCGTCCTCGGCGGCCGTGTCCCCACCACCACCGCCACCTGCCGCCGCCACCGGCGCGGCAACCGCCGCGGCCGAGACGCCGAACTCCTCCTCCAGCGCCTTGATGCGCTCAGCGAGCTCCAGCACCGAGATGCCCTTGAGCTCGTCGATCCACTCCTGTGTGCTTGATGCCATCGGTCAGTCCTCCTTGGTCGCTTCGGCGCTTTCGGGCTGCTCTTCGGCCGAAGCGTCCGTCTTGTTGTCGTCTTGCGCCGACTCGAATGTCGGCTCAGCTTGGTTGTCGGTGGAGTCCTCCTCGGTGGGAGCCTCCTCCTCGGCCTTGGAGGCCTCCTCAGCCGGGGCCCCGGCGGCAGGCGGCTCCTCAGGGGGCGCGGATTCAGCCGCGGGGGACTCCCCGGCGGGGATCTCGCCGGACTCCTTCTTCTCGCGTACCTGGCCGAGCGCAACCGCGAGACCTCCCACCAGGGCGCCGAGCGTCCGCACAAGCCCAGTGATGGGTGAGGCGACGACTCCAACCAGCTGCCCGTAGAGCATTTCGCGTGAGGGCAAGCGCGAGATCGCGCGGATCTGATCGGCGTCGAGCACGTCCCCGTTCATCAGCCCGCCCTTGAATGGCAGCAGCTGGGTGGCACGCGCCTGATCGGCGATCGCCTTCGCCGCTAGAGCGGCGTCACCGCGAACGAACGTCAGCGCCGTGGGACCCGACAGTAGTGGCTTGAGCGACTCCGCCCCAACTTGATCGGCGGCGCGCTCGGTGAGCGAGTTCTTGACCACCCGGAAAGTGGCGTCGGCCTCGCGCAGTTTGGCGCGCAGCTCGGCTGCTTGAGGCACGGAGATACCGCGGTAGTCCACGGCGAAGACGGCCTCGGAAGCGTTTATCTCCTCCGCAAGCGCCTCTATGGTCGCTGCCTTCTGCTCTCGGTTCATCTCATCCCTTGCTCTCGTAGGACGCACAACGCCCGCACACAGGCGGGCGTCGAGAGCGGGGGTGAGTCCGCTTCGCTGCTCCACCTGTCCCGGTCTTCTCCGCTTCTCGGCGGCGCCGGGGGTCTCGGGCGTGAGCTGTCGATTGAATCAGGCTGCTGACGGCTCTCCGATGATTTCGCGGGTGCGGGTGGGGTCCACTTTGATGCCGGGCCCCATCGTTGAGGTCATGGTGACCGTGCACAGGTAGCGACCCTTTGCCGCGGAGGGCTTGGCGCGCACAAGCTCTTCGATGACCGCGGCGTAGTTCTCCAGCAGTCGCTGCTCGTCGAAGCTGGCCTTGCCGATCACCATGTGCACGATCGCGGTGCGATCGGTGCGGTACTCGACCTTGCCGGACTTGGAATCTTCAACTGCTTTGGCCACGTCCATCGTGACGGTGCCGATCTTGGGATTGGGCATCTTGCCGGAGGGACCGAGGATGCGCCCCAACTGTCCTACCACCGACATCAGGTCGGGCGTGGCGATCGCCACGTCGAAATCGTCGAAACCGTCCTCCTGGATGCGCTTGGCCAGGTCCTGAGCGCCGACCACGTCCGCTCCCGCCTCTTCGGCTTCGCGGGCCTTATCGCCTTGCGCGAACACAGCGACCTTGACGTCCTTGCCGAGCCCGTTGGGCAGCGCGATCGTCCCGCGCAGCTGCTCGTCGGCGTGACGGACGTTGAGGCCGGTGCGCACATGGATCTCGATCGACTCGTCGAACTTGGCGTTGGCGAGGCTCTTCACAAGCGCAACCGCCTCGGCGGGCTCGTGCTCGCGCTCGCGATCAACCTTCTCGAGGCCCTGGTTGTAGCGACGTCCGTGCGCGCTCATGAGGCCACGTCCACACCCATCGAGCGAGCAGTCCCCGCGATGATCTTCACGGCCTCGTCCACGTCGTGCGCGTTCAGGTCGGGGAGCTTGCGCTCGGCGATCTCGCGCAACTGGGCGTCTGTGATCTTGCCGACCTTGACGCGGTTGGGCTCGCCGGAGCCCTTCTCCAGTTTGAGCGCCTGACGGATCAGCACGGCAGCCGGCGGAGTCTTCGTCACAAACGTGAACGAACGATCCTCATAGACCGTGATGACAACCGGGATGATCGTGCCCGTCTCCGCGAGCGTCTGCGCGTTGAACGCCTTGCAGAACTCCATGATGTTGATCCCGTGCTGGCCCAGCGCGGGGCCAACCGGCGGCGCCGGGCTGGCTTGCCCGCCACGCGCCTGCAACTTGATTGTTGTCAATACCTTCTTAGCCATTGAATATCCAGCTTATCTCGGGTCGTTTTTCTGAGCGTTCCGGTTGGGCGTCTAGGACGTTCGCTGGTCAAGCGATACAAGGACGCAAGGAGCGAAATGTGCTTCGCACATGTGCTGGTCGATCGAAGATCCCGTCGATCTTCGATCGGTAGGACGCCGTAGCGCGCCGGCCAGCGGGCGTCCTAGAGCTTCTTGACTTGGTCGAAGCCTACCTCTACAGGTGTCTCTCGACCAAAGATTGATACCAGGACCTTGAGCTTGGCGGCGTCGTCGTTGATCTCGGAGATCTCCCCGGAGAAGTCCGACAGCGGCCCGGAGACCACCTTGACCGTCTCCCCGATCGTGAACTGCGCACGAGTGCGAGGCGCGGTGGCGACCTCCTTGTGCAGCAGCCGGTCAACCTCAACCTGGGTCAGCGCCACGGGCTCCTGGGAGGAGCCAACGAAGCCGGTGATACCGGGCGTGCCCTTCACGACGCCCCAGGAATCCTCGTTGAGCTCCATGTTGACGAGCACGTAGCCGGGCATCGTGCGCTTCTCCACGGTGATCTTCTGGTTGTCCTTCATCTCTGAGACCGACTCAGTGGGGACGACCACCTGGCGCACCGCACGCTGCTGCCCCAGAGACACCACGCGATGCTCCAGGTTGTGCTTGACCTTGTTCTCGTGACCGGAGTAGGTGTTGACTACATACCAACGAAACATTCAGTTCCTGACAGCTTGAATTGGTGGATAAGACAGAGAAACACTTTGGTGGACGGGAGGGGCGAGACGGTATCGCGCTCAGCGTTCCGACGTTCGATGACCAAGCAGGTCAAGGACGCAGTGAGCGAAGTGTGCATCGCACACGTGCTGGCCGATTTGAGGTCCCACCGACCTCAAATCGGTAGGACGCGGAAATGCGCAGGTCATCGGACGTCAGAGGATGAAATTGACGATCTTTTGGGCGGCCCAGTCGGCGACGCCAAGGTAGGCGCCCATGACTGCGACGAAGCCCAGCACCACCGCCGTGGCTTGCGTGACATGGCGGCGATCGGGCCACTGTACTCGTTGCAGCTCCGCCCAGCTGGCCCGCAGGAAAGCGATCGCACGAATGTAGATCGGCTGAGTAGGTCGATGGGCCGGAGGCGCGGCCTCCGGAGAGGCTCCCGTGTCGAACGGGTCCTCGATCGCCCCGCGACCGCCTCCACCACGCCCTGCGCCCCCGCCGCCGGCGGGGACCAGCTCGGCCGACTCAGCCTCGTGAGAGACATCACCGTTCTGCTCTGCGCGGGCATCCTGCTCAAGCGGATCAACCTCCTGCTCGACAGGGACACCGCTGGCACCGCGAATGAGCGCGGCGTCGAACTCGTCGACGTCTCCGGTGTGCGACAGCGCCCCCGGCAGATCGGCGCGCGCGGGGCCATTTGTGGATGGGGTGCGCGCGGCCTCTCGTAGAGGCCTCGAACGACGCTGTCGGGTGCGCTTGCGGTCACGGGCCACAGCTGCGCTCCCGCGCTAGCGAGTCTCCCGATGACTGGTGTGACGACGGCACCAGCGACAGTACTTGCGCAAACTCACCCGGTCGGGGTTGTTGCGCTTGCTCTTGTTGGTTTGATAATTGCGATGCTTGCACTCCTCGCAGGCGAGGGTGATAGCGATGCGTACGTCTCCGCGAGCCATAGTGAAGTTCCCTGCGTGGTCGTCGACAGCAGCACCCGGACGAAAGAAAAACCCCGCCCAGGCGCGAGGTATCCGAAGTCTAGCGCGCCTCGCGTGTTGGCGCGGCGGCGGTTGGGGTCCGTCCGTCGCGGCGTGTATCGATCAAGCACCCACACCGACAGGAGATCCCAGCCATGCATCTGCCAGAGCCGATCCAGGCAACCGCCCACGACGAGACGTTTGCCGGCGTGACCTACCACATACGCGGAGAGCTGGTGCCCGAGCTCCAGGTCGAGGTGGGCGACGCGAGCGTGATGTTCGAGCACCACGTGCTGCTGTGGAAGCAGACCGACGTGAACGTCGAGCTGAGGAAGCTCCCGGGAGCGGTCAAACGCAAGATCGCGGGGCTCGAATTCTTTGTCACGCGCACGTCCGGGTCGGGGAGGATCGCGTTCTCGCGCGACTCACCGGGGCAGTGCGTGCCGTTGCACCTGCGCCAGGGAGAGGGTCTGGATGTGCGCGAGCACCAGTTCGTGGCGGCCACCGACAACCTCGACTACAGCTTCGAGCGGGTGAAGGGCGTGCAGAACATGCTCATGGGCGGGTCGGGGTTCTTCATGGACAAGTTCCGCGCCACCGACGGCGACGCACTGGTGTGGTTGCACGGGCACGGCAACGTGTTCGTGGTGGCGCTCGACGCCGGCGAGCAGATCGACGTGGAGGCCGGGGCATGGCTGTTCAAGGACCCAACGGTGAAGCTCGAGGCGGTCACAATGGGCTTGAAGTCGGGCATGTTCGGTGGCGGGGGCAAGCTCACTTGGAACCGCTTCACCGGCCCGGGGCGGCTGGCGATCCAGACCATGTTCATCGACCCCGCCGAGGGCGAGGAGAGCAACGCGGGCGCGGCCGCCACCGGTGGCGTGGCCGGAGCGCTTGTCGGCGGCCTGTTGAAAGGTTGACCGTTGCTCAGAGGATCGAGTGCTCGATCGCTCCGAGCTGCTCGATCTCGATCCGTACGACGTCGCCGGATGCGAGGAAGCGGGGTGGGTCGAGACCCTGACCCACCCCGCTCGATGTGCCGGTGAGGATCAGGTCGCCGGGCGCCAGCGTGCAGGTCTCGGAGATGAACTCCACGAGCTTGGCGATCCCGAAGATCAGATTCGACGTAGAGGAGTCCTGGCGCAGCTCACCGTTGACCCATGTGCGCAGCCACAGCGCGTGCGGGTCGGCGATCTCATCTGCGGTCGTGATCCACGGGCCGTAGGGACAGAACGCGTCGGCCCCCTTGGCGCGCGTCCACTGCAGCTCGCGGCCCTGTAGATCGCGGGCGGTGAGGTCGTTGGCGACCGCGTACCCGGCCACCTGACCGCCGGCGCCCATGACGACCGCCAGCTCGCCCTCGTAGTCGAGGCGTTTCACCACCTTTGGGCATTGCACCCGCGCGCCGGGAGGGGCGGCGGAGGACGGAAGCTTCATGAACACCAGCGGCGCCTCCGGCCTGGTGGCGCCGGTCTCGGCGATGTGGTCGGCGTAGTTGAGACCGATCCCAAAGATCGCCCGCGGTTGGGGGACCGGCGCGAGCAGCGTTACGTCGGCCAGCGCGAAAGAAGGGCCGTCGGCCGCCGGGGCACCGGGTTCTCGCAGGCGCTCGAGCACCGTGACGCACTCGTCGGCGTACGCCACAACGTGATCGTCGTGCACCTCGCCTGCGCGTGGCTCAGAGCTCGAGGGCGTGAGAAACGTGGCTAGGCGCATGGCGGCGCAGACTACTCGTACAGCGCGAGCGTGGCGAGGATCACGTATAGCGCCACCAGCGCCCAACCCTCGAACTCGGCCGCTTCCCCATCGCCTGTGACCTGCCACATCGCCAGCGCCATCACCAGCAGCGCGCCAATATAAACTGGGGCAAGCGCGAACGTGAGCGTGGTGGCCAGCAGGAACGAGATCAGCACCAGCAGCGGGAACAGGAACGCGGCAATCTGCGCGACGGAGTTCTTCACAACCGAGATCGCGAGATCTGAGCGCCCCTTCCATGCGAGCACCAGGCCAGCCGTGTTCTCGACCGCGTTGCCGGCGATCGCCACGATCACCAGGCCCGCGAACGCTTGGGACAGGTGCAGCTGGACGATCGCGGGCGAGAGCCCGTTGACGAACCAGTCCGAGACAAACGCCGAGGCGACACCAGCGGCGAACAGCAGCGCAAGCGTGAACGGCAGCGAGAGCCGTGGACCGTCCAAGGTGGGCGGAGCACCGCCGTCGGCGCTCTCAGGTCCCTCAGCGTCTGGAAGGGTATCGGCACGCAAGTACGGCACCACCCACGCGACGTACACAACCAGCAGGCTCACCGCCCCCACCGCCGAGATCGTCTTCACGTGGTGGCTGGCGGGATCGTGCGAGGCCAGCGACAGCCCCAGGAGCACGATGATGAACACACACACCAGCAGCAGCGTGGCGGTGTCACGCGGGAGGCGATGGGAGAAGCGCATCACCCCGTCGGGCGCCCGCCGCGCGCCGACGACGATCACGAGCCCCAGCACCAGCATCGCATTCGCGAAGATCGACCCCACGATCGCGGTCTGGGCCACCACCAGCTCGCCCTTCTGCAGCGCGAATATCACCACGAACAGCTCCGGTAGGTTGCCGAGCGTGGACTGCAGCATCCCCGTGATCGCGGGCCCAAAGCGCTCTCCGAGCTGCTCGGTGGCAAACGACACCACCCACGCCAACCCAGCCAGCGCCAGCGTGGCGATCGCAAAACGCGGCACCGTCGCCCACGCTTGATAGTTGGCCACCCCCGCCAACACCGTCAAGACGGCGATCAACAACAGCATGGAGCGCTCTAGTGCAGTCAGACGAGCCATGAACCCGGGCGAGAATAGTCGCTTGCGCGGCAACCCTCAGGGCCGCGAGAACGTGCAGGCCGGCCCTGCCGGCCCATCCAAGAAAAGAGCGTCCCTCAAGACGCGAGGTTGTGTGGCGCTCAGTGGCTGTCGAGTACGCGGTCGATCAGACCGTACTCGCATGCCTGCTCGGCGGTGAAGAAGCGGTCGCGCTCCATGTCCTTGCGCACTTCCTCTGACGTCCTACCCGTATGCTCGGCGTAGATGTCGTCGAGACGGGATCTCACGTTGAGGATCTCGCGAGCGTGGATCTCGATGTCGGTCGACTGGCCTTCAAAGCCCGCCGAGGGCTGGTGGATCAGGATGCGCGAGTTCGGCAGCGCCGCGCGCTTGCCCTTCGTGCCCCCCGCCAGCAGCAGCGAGCCCATCGACATCGCCACGCCCACGCACATCGTGTGGATGTCGGGCTTCACGAACCGCATCGTGTCGTAGATCGCAAGGCCCGAGTACACACTGCCGCCCGGCGAGTTGATGTAGATCGAGATGTCCTTTTCGGGGTCCTGGGACTCCAGGTGCAGCAGCTGCGCCACCACCAGGTTGGCTACCTGATCTTCGATCGGGGTGCCCAGGAAGATGATCCGCTCGTTGAGCAGTCGCGAGAAGATGTCGAACTCGCGCTCGCCGCGTGCGGTGCGCTCTATGACCATCGGAACCAAAGGCATGCGGCACACCCTATCGAGCGCGAGGCCAAGGCTCGCGCCGGGTGTTGCGCGGCGCGACGCGACAGTATGAGCTGGGCGTTGCGCGGCGCGCTCCCACGCCCGGAGGACAACAGCGTTCGCGGTGGACATAATGGAGAGTGCGATGGTGCCCCTGAATCTCCCCAACGTGCTTACTGTGCTGCGCATCATGCTGGTGCCGGTGCTGGTGGTTGCGCTGCTCGGCAACACCCCCTCCGGCGACGTGCTCGCGGCGGTCGTGTTCGCGCTCGCCTCGCTCACCGACTTCATCGACGGCTACCTGGCTCGCGCACGCGACTCGATCACCACCTTCGGCAAGCTGATGGACCCACTCGCCGACAAGCTGCTGATCGTCGGTGCGCTGCTGTCGCTCGTGTCACTGCACCGCCTGGAAGGGTGGGTGGCGATGGTGATCATCGCGCGTGAGCTGGCGGTGACGGTGCTGCGCGCCAACGCCGGGCAGTCGGGCGTGGTGATCGAAGCGTCGATGTTCGGCAAGGTCAAGACGTGCGTGCAAATCGCCGCGATCCTCGCCGTGATCGCCGTGCACGGATCGCCGCTGTGGGTGTCGTTGCTGGTCTACCTCGCGGTTGCGATCACGGTGCTGTCCGGCCTCGACTACTTCCGTCGAGCCACTCGTCCAGCGTCGTCTGACGCAACACCGGCCGTCCCGTCTGAATCTCAGAGCGCAACTCACCCGTGAGCCCGTTGCGTTCGGCCACCACGTTGTGCTGGTGGATCGTCTCCAGGTTCTCCTGACGAGCCAGCACAAAGCTCCCGTCGTCGAGCTCGGGGAAGCGACGCACCACGCCCGCCACCATCTCACGCACGCAGTCCTCCACAAAGCGCGGCCGGCGGTGGGCCTTCTCCACCACCTCCACCTCATCCGCGCGCTTCATCAGCTCATAGATCTCAGAGGACATCGAGCCCTCCACGATCTCAAGCAGTGTCGAAGCGTCGATCTCCGCGTCGCAGTCCTCCAGGCACCCGATGTGCAGCGTGCCGAGCCCGCGCTGGTTGTGGGTGGCGACCGGCACGTGCTCGAACACCCGCTCGATCTGCTCCTCGCTGAAGTCGTCCGCTCGCAGCCGCTTCCGCGCTCGCGCGGCAACGAGTTCCTGCGCGCATGGACACACTGTCATCCCCGTCGCCGACACCCCCACCATCCGACGGGTGCCCCCCTGTAGCGCCACTGCACGACCGTAGAGCGTGTAGATCTCCTGGGTGACGATCCCCGACACGGGCGCCGGCTTGTGCTCGGGGTAGCGTGCGGCGATCGTCACCTCAGCGCGCTCCGCCCCCTGACGCTCACGCACCAGCTCGGCGATCTGCTTCGCGAGCGTCTCCGCGCGGAAGAGCGACTCTTTGAGGACTACCTCGCCAATCGCCTCGTTGACAACCTCCTCGAAGCGCGACATGTGCGCGCCCTTCTGGTCGGACCCCAGGTCAACGAAGCACTCCAGGCGAGCCAAGAACAGCTCCTCGCGAATGCGAATGACCTTCTCCACTCCAGTGACCCCAACGCGTGAGAGGCCCACGGGGACCGATGGCGCACGAGCCTGGACGTCCTCGTCGTCGACGCTTTGCGAGAGCGATGGAGTGGAGCGCATCGTCGTTGGCACCTCGCGGCAAGACTAGCGGTCCAGCTCGCCGCTCCCCCAACCGGCGCTATCGACAGCCAACATCTGGTATGACTCCAAACGCAGCTCAACACGCTGGTGCGATTGGGATCGGCGCCAGAGCCGCACTGGAGGCCAATAGCAAAAGGAATCGTGCAGGAGGGGTGTAGTCAGCAGTGGGAGGTCGGGACGACCTTTGTTCCGATGGGGAGATGTTGGATCCTGGGGGTCCGAAGTTGAGTAATACGGCGGAGGGGTTGTTGGCGGTCACGGAGACTTCCGTGACCGAGCTGGAGGAGGTTCAGGCAGCGATCGCGGTGGGCAAGGAACGTGGGTTCCTCACCGCAGCGGCGTTCGCGTCGATCGTGGAGGAAGCCGACCTCAGCAGTGAGCAGGCACACGACCTGCTGAGCTATCTAGAGGAGCACGGCATTGAGCTGGGCGCCCCGGAGGGCACATCAAAGGACAACAGCAGGCTCAGCGAGGTTTTCGAGCCCGTAGACGAGGACGTCGCAGCGGTCGAGAACGACTCGCTCGACGCCGCGCAGGACAAGGGCGAGGAGGAGATCGATCAGCTGGCGCTCCGGTCTCGCTTGGAGGAGCTCCACAAGGCTGAGGTCGACCTCAGTGTTGAGCCGAGCCTCGACTCGTTGCGCCTGTACCTGCACTCGATCGGTCACGTGCCACTGCTCACGGCCGAGGAGGAGGTGGCTCTGGCCAAGCGCATCGAGCGCGGGGACGTAGCCGCCAAGCAGCACATGATCGAGGCCAATCTGCGCCTGGTTGTGTCGATTGCTAAGGGCTACATCGGGCGCGGCATGAACTTCCTCGATCTCATCCAGGAGGGCTCGCTCGGATTGATCCGCGCCGTGGAGAAGTTCGACCACCGTCGCGGCTACAAGTTCTCCACGTACGCCACCTGGTGGATTCGCCAAGCCGTCACTCGTGCCATCGCCGACAAGGGCCGCACGATCCGCATCCCGGTGCACATGGTGGAGCGACTCAACAAGGTCATCTACGCCGAGCGCGCGCTGATTCAACAGCTCGGTCGCGAGCCCACCCCAGCCGAGATAGCAGTCGAGCTGCAGTGCACCGCCCAGGAGGTGCGTGAGGTGCAGCGCATGGCCCAGCAACCCGTCTCGCTGGAGAAGCCCGTCGGCGACGAAGAAGACTCGGAGCTGGCCGACTTTGTCGAGGACTCCGCCGCCCAGTCGCCGTTCGAGCTGGCCTCCGAGGCGCTGCAACGTCAAAGCGTTGAACGAGTGCTCGCCTCGCTGCCGGCGCGCGAGCGCGAGGTTTTGGAGATGCGTTACGGCATCACCGGTGATCGTGTCCGCACGCTCGATGAGGTCGGCCGCGCGTTCAACATCACGCGCGAGCGCGTCCGCCAGATCGAGAGCCGCACACTCAAGAAGCTCCAGTCGGCGCCCGAGGCCCAGCAGCTGCGCGAGGCCAGCTGAGCGATTCCTGAGCGTGTCCGGCTGCTGGCCCGGAGCCTTGCTGGAAGCAGCCTCCCCGCGCGAACGACCACTACAATGGCTCTCGTCCACGGCTCATCCCGGGGATGCCAGGTGGGGTGTCCGAGTGGTTAAAGGAGATCGGCTGTAAACCGATTGGCTCAGCCTACGCAGGTTCGAATCCTGCCCCCACCATCGACGCCGACGATTGTCTGTAGACTTTCCGTCTGCGGCGAGTGACAGTGTTGGTCATGAAGCTCGTCCGTGAGCAGTTCGCTGCGAATCTTCGCCGTCATCGAACACGGGTAGGGCTTTCCCAAGAGGCGCTCGCGGACGTGTGCGATCTGCACCGCACGGAGATCAGCCTGCTGGAGCGCTGCAAGCGCTCACCGCGGCTGGAGACGATCGTGATCCTCTCTAGAGGACTCGATCTCTCTTCCCCTGCCGAGTTGCTCGAGGGGATCAGTTAAGGGCCTATCCCAGTGGGGATGTGCGGTTGGGGTGGTTGACTGTCGAGCGAGGCGCGGACGCAAGGGCGAAAACGTGGTGGGCCCACGTTGAGCCCGAGGACAAAGCCTCGCGAAGGCATCTCGCACCTACAGCTCGAGCCGGTCAAAGTGGGAAGCTGCCCGCGTCGCAAATACGAACTCCCCAAGGCGGTGAATCAGGCCAACCGCCTGCAGGCTCGCCAAGCTGTCCATCACCTCCAGGCGCGAGGCGCTGAGCTGGCCCACAACCTCCTCCACCGACCAGATGCTCCCCGCTTCGAAGTTCAGCAGCAGCCCGAGAATCGCTCCCTCCGCCTGCCTCTCCTGCCCTGCGATCGCGCAACCTCCACATCCGTCCATTTGTTCGGCCCTCCTTTACGCCGAGACCCCAGCCACCAATTCCAGCGGCCGCCGAGATCGCCCTTTCGTAGACGCCGTGGAAGCTACTCAGCTATGCGGACGGGAAATACGAACTGGTGTTCGCTCCGCTAAGCGGAGCCAAGCCTGCTGCGGGCAACCCCGCGCAGGTCGCCGCTCGAGCTCAAGTTGTACAGGGCTGAGCCAGATCATTTCGCGCACGAGTCAAGCCGACGCGGGGACTCGAACCCCGGACCCCCTCCTTACCATGATTCCGCAAGGGAGCCTCCTGGTCTCGTGAGGTCCCGTCCTGTCCGGTTTTCGGGGCTTGGAAGGACTCCGGGGGACTGTTTGGCGGGAGCAAAACACCCCCAGCATCCCCCCAGGAAGCCTCCAAAAACACCCCCAGCAAGACGGGGAGTCTCGGGTGGTCAAGTTCGGGTTCGATCCTAGCCTCTCGGCTCCAGGAACGCTAGGATTGGCGGTCCGCGCCGACGTAGCTCAGTAGGTAGAGCACCTGCATGACAGGGGTCCCCCCGGGACGTTTTCCCTGCAAATGAGAGGCCCAGGGGCGCTCAGCTTTTCGGCCGTTACCGCAACCACACCGCGGGTTTCGTCCAACGCTGGTCGGAGATTCGCGGATGCGGTGATCCTGCCGGTCCTCGAGCATGAGGACATGGGCGAGTCGATGCGTTTCTTCTCGAGGCTGAGCAGTGGCTAGGCCGTGGCCAAAGCGCTCAGCGTGGCCGTACGTCACCCAGAGCGGCCGGCGCTCCTACGTCGTTGGCTTCTACGACCATGACAAGCGCGAGCGCAGTCGGACCTTTCCGTCGGTGCGCCACGCCCGCGCGTGGATGAACGACTACATAACAGCCGAGCGCAGAGGCCGCGACAGCCTGCGGAGGTTCCTGCTGGACCTCGACGCAAAGGAGGCCAACGAAGCTGAAGGCCGCACGATCGCACAGGTCCTCGAGCTCTTCCTGGAGATCGATGCGCACCCACGTAACGAGGAAGGCCTTGCGCCCTCGACATACGCCCTTTACAAATCGGTGCTGAACTGCCACCTCCTAGGTAAGCCCAGGCGCCAACCCGGCAACAGAGGCAAGCTGCCTCCAGCGGACTACGCCGTAGCGATCGCCAAGACACAAGCCAGCCGCTTTAACGAGCCGCAAACGCCGCGCGCCTGGCGCGAGCAGATGCGCGAAGCCGGCGTGCCCGCACAGACTCGCTTGCACGCGTGGCGCGTCCTCTCATCCGCGCTGAGTTGGGCCGCGAGATCACCGTCAGTACCCGAGATCCACACCAACGGATGCAAGCTTGCCAGAGAACCCGTCATCAGCCGCCGGCGATCCGCACGCACCGGCGGTACTGGCTACACCCCCGCCACACGAACGCGTCCGCTGCCCAGCTGGGCACTCTCGCCGCAGGCCGTCGAGGCGATCCGCGCCCAGATGCTTCTCCACCCCGCATCACCGCAGGCGATCCTGGCGCACCGCAACGCGATGATCGTGAGCTTGCAATACGGCATGGCGAGCCGCAACCAAGAGATCTGGGGGCTCCGCTGGTCATCCCTCGACGGAGAGTTCGCATGGGTGACAGAAGTCCTCAGCGATGGACGGCTCCAACAATGGGGCAAGACAGAGCACAGCACCCAACGCCGCACCGTCATACCCGGAATCCTGCAAGAAGACCTCAAACAATGGCGAGAGATCCTCATACAATCCGGACACCCAGCCCGCGCCAGCGACTTCATCATCCCAGGAGACCTCGCCCACGCCCGTCACGGGGTACGCGAGGCCGAAACGGGTGCCTGTCACCTCAGCAAGTCCCAGGCAAAGACCTGGGGCCCAGACTGCTTCACGCCAGCAGTACAAGCCGTCGCGCAACGCCCGGAGTTCGCCCGCATACTCGGCGCCACCCCGTATGCGCTGCGTCGTGGCGGTATCTCGCTGCGTCTACGCACCGAAGACCCACAAGTCGTCGCCAGCGAGTGCGGGACCAGCCTTAAGATGCTCAGCGATCACTACTCATTCCCGATCGAGGACCTACGCCAACAGGAGCCACGACCGGTAGATGTCGAGTGGCGAGTCGCACGCGCCTCAGTTCAGACACTTAGCAAAGAGCAGAAGCAGGCGAATGCTTCCTCAATGGATACGGACCCGACAAGGAAGCCGCACTGGTGGAACTTTCGCCATTGGAGCGCCACACGCCGAGCGATCTGACGCCAGGTATTACTTGCTAGTATTACCACAATGAGGGTCACCCAGAAGGGACAGGTCACGATCCCGCTGCAGGTCCGCCAGGTACTTGGCATTCATCCTGGCAGCAGCGTGGATTTTCAGCTGGATGAGCACGGTGCTCGCCTGCTAGTTGACCGCGATCGCGCGGCCGAGGAGATCGGCCGGGTACGTGGTGCCGGTCAAGGTGAGATGACCACCGAGGAGATCCTCGCTCTGACCCGCCGTTGAGCGGCAGGCACTTGGAGACTTTTGTCGACAGCAGCGTCCTGCTCGACCTCTTCACGGAAGACCCTCGCTGGCTTGCGTGGTCGCAGGAGCAGCTCACAAGCGCCGCTCAGCGAGGAGCGCTCATCCTCAACGCCGTAGTCCTTGCCGAGATCGCCCCGCGGTTCCCCCTTGTCGAGGAACTACATACTTCCCTTCCATCAATGGCGCTCGTTGAGGAGATCCCGCTTGCCGCCTCATTCCTCGCCGGCCACGCCCACGCCGCCTACCGGCGCGCAGGTGGAACTCGTGAGGCCGTCCTGCCCGACTTCCTGATCGGCGCTCACGCCGCCGTGACCGGGCGTCCGCTACTCACACGCGACCCTCGCCGCATAGCCACCCACATCCCCGGCGCCACGCTCATCGTCCCATAGGCCGAGCGCAACGTGAGCAAGCGTCGAGGGAGATGCCTACGAGATGTCACTTCGCCTCACTAGGCGGAACGCCACTGAACTGCTCGTGCATCAATCGTCCCGGGTAGGCTGGCCTTCAAGATGGCAGGCGAGAGTGAGCACGAGCATGCATCGACCGAGGAGCTGTTCGAGTCGATCCTTCATGACGTTGCTGCCCGCTCGTTCGAGGGACACACAGAGGACGAGATTGAACGCGTCGTCGCCTCGGGACGGTTGGGCAAGGCAGTGCAGGAGACGATCCCGGAGGTTTCTAAACAACTCGCGGACAAGCTCGTTGCGACCGCACCACAGATGCTCGCGGAAAGGGCCGGCGCCCTCGCCGTCACTGCGGAGGAAGTCCGGCGCACGTACGGGCCGGGGCTTGATCTGTTCGAGATCGTGCTCCGGATAGCGAGCGAGACGGGGGCGGAGTACGCGGAGCGCTATTTGCAGATCGACGGCGGTCCGGCCGCACCGTGGGTGCT
Organism: uncultured Solirubrobacterales bacterium; assembly: GCA_963849215.1. GTDB lineage: Bacteria > Actinomycetota > Thermoleophilia > Solirubrobacterales > Solirubrobacteraceae > Palsa-744. Next base: position 1,366,064 of record CAWKGR010000003.1, on the reverse strand, counting down.
CGCCCACCTGCAGGCCCGTGCCTGCCGGATCGCGGAGGAGGCGCTAACGCTCCTGAAGGCCGGGTTCGGACCAGGCGCGTCATCGCGGTGGCGGGCGCTGTACGAGATCGCCGTGGTAGCTACGTTCGTCGGGAAGCACGGAGATGGGACAGCCGCACGGTACGTCGATCACCTGTGGGTGCAACGATGGAAGCTGCTAAGTGCTCTGGCTCGGAAGTTCGCCGACGTATTTGTGGGTCAGGCGGCTTGGAGGGTCGGCTGGTCGAGTCGCTTGGCGACGCGGTCGAGGTCTTGGCGGGTGAACTTCCACTGAAATGGGGCGGCGATCTCCTCGTAGCGGCGAGCGAACGCGAGTAGCTGCGCTTCGAGCGTGTCGATGTCGGGGAAGTCGTTGGGGGTGAGAACCTTGCGTTGCACGATCGAGAAGTAGATCTCGGCTTGGTTGAGCCAGCTAGCGTGGACGGGGGTGTGAACGAGGATCAGGTTCTTGTATCTGCCTTGGAGGCGTTTGATCGATGCCTGGCCGCGGTGCGCTGAGCCGTTGTCGACGATCACGAACACGCGTCGGGCCTTGCTGTAGGGCTCAACGGTCATGAACTGCGCGACGAGCTTGTCGAACGGGACGATCCCGTCCTTCTTGTCGCAGCGGTCGAACAGTCTGGCGCGGCGTGCGTCCCAGGCAGCGAAGTAGCACAGGGCGCCGCCGCGTTCGTATTCGTGCTCGACGCGCTGGCCGCGCTTGATGTGGGCCGCGGCGGGCAGCGTGGCGTGCTTGCGGTGCCGCGCTTGGATCGATGGCTTCTCATCGCAGCAGACGACGTAGTCGCCGGGATGCAACAGCTCGCCTTCCCAGCGGCCGGAGTAGAGATCGAGGATGCGGCCGGCCTTGGCGGTGAACTCGGGGTCACGCGGGAAGATCCAGGAACGGTACTGCCACGGCTTGATCGCGTCCTCTGATAGCCAGCGCCAGACCGTCACGCCGGAGATCTGCTCGCAGATCCCGCGAGCGACAGCCTCGCGCGCGAGCTCTGGGGATGACCAGCGCGACAGCGGCACCTCGCTGTCTGAGGGCCGCTCGCACGCCAGGCGGATCACCTCAGCGCGGACCTGAGGGGGGAAAAGCCGGCGGTCTGCCGCGCCGGGGCCGGTCCTCCAGGCCGGCCAGGCGCTGCTCGAAGAATCGCTTGCGCCACTGCGAAACCACGTCGCGTCCGCAACGCAAACGGACGGCGATCTGATCGTTACGCAGCCCATCTGCGGCCATCAGCACCATCTGCGCCCTCATCACCTGCCAATACGGCAACGTATACGAACGCGCCAGCGACTCCAACACCGCGCGCTCCTCACCAGACAACTCGATCCGATACGGGCTATGTCTCGGCATCAGCGTCCCTTCACGAGAAGACAGGATGCCAGACACGCTACGGCCGCGATCAGACGCTAATACGTAGCCTTACTTACGAAATCGAGCACTAAGAGATGCAGCCGACACCGGAACGCTCGACCAGGATGGTCAGCAAGCGCTTGACGAGGCCAAGTGCGAGGTTGACAGGCTCGTTGAGGTGCACGGTAAGGCGTTTACACACGACTACGGTTGGGCTGCTCTGGCGCTTCCCGCGGCTGTGCACCAAGGGTTTCGGGCGCTTGCGGACGCGACCGACTTCGAACACGTTCGACCTGACTACCGGCAGGCATCGGCTTCGGCCCACGCGACAGCAAGTTGGGTGCTTGAACCGCCCGACGCAGACCATCTCAACTCGACGCTCGTGACTGGCCCGTCGCTCGCCGCGATAGAGAGTCCAGCCATCGGCGTGGCGACTGCACTCGTGGCGGTTACGGGCGCAGTCATGGTGTCAGCGGACTACGTCTCGACCGCATACGTGCTCTCGACTATGTTGGAGGTGTGCGACCGTGCGAGCCGCCAGCTACGAACAGCCGCTGAACAGGTAGAAGTGGCTGATGAGGACGCGGCCTAGTTGCCAGGGTGGTCTCGGGAACTGACACTACCGGCCTGCGAACCTTTATGTTCATCGGTTGGCTGGGCGTCTAGATTTGATACCTCAAGCGACTAGTAATCGACTACGCCTACTTTGCATCCGCTGACCTTTCGTCCGACGGCGGTGGTCAACTTGATAGATGCCTTCGGAGGCTCAGCATGATCCCGTCTCAACTATCCCGCCGCCTTCGTGGTCCTACTTCCGCAACGGCTTTGAGAATGCCTCTACGGTCCGCTCGCCGGCTTGGCGGCGGGTTGGGGTGTGGGCTGTTGATCGTCTCAGCAGGCGCCTCGGCGATGACTGGCCGCATCGGACATGGGTAAAGAACGGTCAGCTGCCAGGTGGGATGGCGTTGGCGGTAGGGCATCCGGCCGCTTACTTTGAGCTGATCGAGCTCGCCCTCTGGCTTGAGGTTCTTTGCGACCGTGAAGGCTTTGCTGATCTACTTCGGTCCCTCAAGCGGGACCCAAGGGAGGACGTGGTTCCACATTTGCGATTGGAGCTCGAGGTCGGAGCGTTGGCAGAGGCCGCAGGATATGGCGTACGGTTTGAGCGCCCGATTGCCGGCAGCACGAAGACCTCTGACATCACAATCGATCTTAATAAGGAGGAGTCACTACTAGTTGAGGCAAAGGTGATACTCCGAGATGATCGTTCAGTAGCGATCAATCGCTTTACCGACCAGGCATTTACCGATATCCAGGACATTTGTGCGCAGTACGAAGTGGAGTGCAGCGGAGACCTCACAGAGGTACTGGATGATCTCAAGCTTACTGAGCTGCTCGATAATGTTGAGACACATGCGCAGCTGGCGAAGGTCGGTGGTGTCACGCCACGCCTTCTTCTCCACGGAGCCACGCTGCAAGTTAGCCAACGAGGGACCGCTCCAGACAAAGGGTTGCATGGTCCCGCTCTCACAGGTGATCTTTGGCCACGTATCGCTGACCGGCTTGACCAGAAGGCACGCCAGACAGAAGGAGCACAGAACGTCTGGCTTCGGATCTGCGCCCTTCAAGGCCTCTGGCTTTTTACCCATTGGGCCCTACTGTCCCTGGCTGACAAGCTCGCCTCGATGCGGCAGAACATTCTGAGCCAGCTATCCGATCATCCCCACGTCGACGGTGTGGTGATCAGCTCAGCGTCCGCGTGGCCCCAAAGGACGATCATTCCCGATGAGCACAAGGACGAGTTCGGCGGGTTCGCGCTCCGCTGCGCTATTCCGCCGATGATGGCGCGGGAGACTTTGATCATCCCGCTCAACCCAGACCCAAAGACGAGAGGCTATGCGCGTGTGTGGCGTGACCTGTACGCCTCCGAGCCAAACTGGCTCGATCACACGCTCACGAAGTTCGATTTGCCCATAGTCTCTGAGATATTCGCAACCTCTGAGTAGCCAACCGGATCTCGACACACGACGTGCGAGAGGCAACACCAAGCGTGAACTGCAACACCACCGCCATCGGAGGACGAGTTCTTAATACCGAGCCGGATGTCATCGACTCGATGCCCAAGGACATCCGCGATGAGGTCATGTGATCGACCTTGGCACCAGCAGATTATCTCACTAGCTACCACCTCGGACATCGGTGTCATCGAGTCGGAAACCCGTGATGGTCACTCGGTTCTCCTGCAATCACATGCGCAAGCAGGAGTCTGGGAGCAGTACCCCTGCCGACCCGAGAAATCAGGGACAGATCAGCTATCCGTCGGACCGGGTCCGCTCCAAAACGTCCGACGAGTTTCGTTTGACGCCCGACTTGACCTACCCCGTCTCTACGATAAGCCGATGTCTGCACTCGCCTCTCGTCGATCTTTGCGGCCGGGTCTCGACCGGCTGCAGACGCAGTACGCCTGGCCGAAGTCGCTACTGAAGTCCAAGGGCGATAAGCCGTTGGTGTACCTCGACATGAACCACTGGATCTTCCTGGCACAAGCCGCGACGGGCCACGCCAACGGCGGGCGCTACCAACAGGCGCTCGATGCACTGCGGCAGGCCGCCGGACGTGTGGTGATCCCGCTCGCCTCGGTTCACTACATGGAGATCGAGGGCAATCGCGACGCGAGACAGCGGTCGGACCTGGCAAGGCTGATGGAGGAGTTGAGCGGCTTCGCGTGCGTCCTTCCACGGTCGAGCATCGCGCAGGTCGAGCTCGACGCCGCCCTCGCGCAGCTCCTCGGCACGCCCTCCCGTTTCTCGATCGCGCCGCTCCTCGGCTGGGGCGTCATGCAGGCCCTTGGCAGGCGCGGTGGTCTGACGGTCCATTCCGAGGACAAGGGCGACGTCACGGCACGGGTGCGGCAGGAGTGGCCTGGCGGGCCGGCTGCGTTTGACGCATGGTCGCACGATGGAGACCTCCAGCTCACGCGCGCTGTGCTGCGAGGGCCGACCGGGGAGGACGTGGCGGACATGCGTGCGCGCGGATGGGACCACACCGCCGCGCGTCGGATCGCCGAGGATCGCGCCCAAAGCGAGCGGGAACTGGCACAGCGGCTCGTCGCCGAGCCGGAGTACCGGGATCGCGCGCGCGATGTCGTCTCAGCTCGATACATGGCGCTCGAGCTCATCGACATGCTCAATGAAGCCGTCGGCGCTCACGGGCTGGATCTCGCCGAGCTCGTCGATGACATCGACGCGGCGCGTCGGCTCACCGATTCGATGCCGAGCGGCGATGCGTGGATCTCGCTGCTTACCGCGGCTCACCGCAACCCGCAGAGTCGGTGGCAGCCGAACGACATCTTCGACTTCGATGCGCTGAGCGTGGCGATTCCCTACTGCGACGTGGTAGTGACCGACAGACATGCGTGCCGCCTCGCGAACGCCGCCCGCCTCCCGAGTCGTCTCGGCACGAAGGTCATCGCGACGCTCGATGAGCTCGTCCCGCTGCTCGACAACCTGCTCTGAAGCTATCTGCGTGCCGAGTTTCGACGAGTTGCTGCCACAGGTCGAGCGTGTCCACGCTGCCGTGAGGCGCGTAATCGCCCGCTCGGGTTGTGAACTGGCGTCCGCACTCCTCGTGCGCGAGTTGCAGGCAGTCGGACTGCCAGCGGTATTCGTCCTCGGGCACTATCTCGGGCCCGCCGGCAAACACGATTGCCTACACGCTTGGGTAGAGCTAGACGACGTCCTGCTCGATCCGACGCGAGACCAGTTCTTGGAGAGCCCGTTCACCAAGACCTACCGGGGGGAGTACGTCCGCGACGGTGGCTATCCCCGAACGGGGCTCGAGCAGCTCATCCACGAGCAGCTAAACCGCCAACTCCCGTACAAGCGCGAAGGCGTGCTGGCCCTCGCGGCCGAGTATCAGCTTGACCTGCTCGAGATCGAGGAGGCGGACGGCGGGCTCTACGGGGTGTGATCACGGACCCTTCGGGCGATCCGCTCCAGCAGCATTTCATCTCGCGCGAGGTGTTCTCGCAGCACAGCGACTTCGCTACGGGTCGCAGAACTCGGGGGTGCCTGCGCGGGGATCGCCGGGGATAGCAGGCCGACCACGATCGCCGAGACGAAGAAAGCGAAGCCCGCCATCGTGATGTTTGCCTGCCAGTTGAACAGCTTCTTCTCGGTGAAGGGCGACCACGACCCTTTGTAGCCCTGCTTAGTGACCTCGGCCGTTCCCTGCGCGCCAACTACAATTGCGATCACGAACAGCACGGCACTGACGCCGATCAGCGCGTAGAAGGCGCCGAGCTCGTGGTACTTGCCCGCTACGAAGGTGACGACCACGCCGATCGCCGCCAGTGCTGCCAAGGCTGCGGTCGTGACTGACGACGCGATCCCGACGGCTAGGGTCGCGGCCTGACGCCGATCCTCGGCGTCGTTCGATGCGTCGTTTACTCCTCCCAATTGATCGAGGAGGTCGACGCGAGACGCGGCCAGGTGGCACTGATGGCATCGGCCACGTCGTGTCCTGTGATGTCGGTGTCGCTGCGAGCAGCCACATGGCGGAGTGCCTCACTCAGAATCGTCACTACGTCCTCGGGCAGCACGTCGCGGATTCGCACGAGCTCCGGCTCATCCACGGCGGCGACTGGGCCCAGGATCATCTCGTGTAGTGAGACGACGAGGAAATACACGGCCTCTGGCCTGATCGTGTACGGGGAGGGCAAATCGAGCTGTCGCATCCCCTCAACGACGATGCGCTCAGCTTCGTCAGCGAACGGCACCCGTGATGCGACCCGTTCGGTCGAAAAGCTCGCCAGCCGCTGCCTGAAGTAGGCGTCGTATCGTTCCCCCATGACGCCGAGCAGGATGGCAGAGATCGGAACATGCCGTCCGTTCGGTCCGGCAAGCTGGCCGGGAGTAGGAGCGGCCGGCCCATGAGCTATTTCGCGCCACGCTTCTGGCTTCCACACGCGCAGCTGCTGCGACTTGAACAGACGGGCTTTCTGCCCGACCCACAGGATCAATATGGCCAGGCGGCAAACCCGCAGGCCAGATCCCTTGCAGCACTAAAAGACATCAGCTGTCTGATGCTGCTCGGTGAGCCTGGGTTTGGAAAGAGCACCGCTCTGCGCAGAGAGCGCGGCGACGTAGCCACCGGAGTTGGGGACGGAGACCTGCTTACTCTCGCTGTGGATCTCGGAGCGACTCGCGATGAGGAGGTACTCCGCTCGAAAATCTTCGGGAGCGAGGTTTTCGAGAGCTGGTCGCATGGGGAGGGGACGCTGCATCTTCAGCTCGACAGTCTCGATGAGGCTCGGCTGAGGATCGAAGTGATCGCAGATCTTCTGGTCGAAGGTCTCCAGGGAGCCGATGTGGCACGGTTGCGGCTGCAGATTGCGTGTCGCAGCGCCGATCGTCATCGTCGACTGGAGGGAGATCTGGCTGAGCTATTCGGTGATGAGGCCTTCGCGATATACGAGTTGCTTCCGCTGCGCGTCGCCGATGTGACTGCGTTCGCGCAGGATGTTGGGGTCGACGCCGACTCGTTCATTGCCGAGGTAATGGCACGGAACCTCGCGTCCCTCGCCTCGCGACCACTGACCTTGCGGTTTCTGCTGGCAGCGGCCAAAAGCGGCGGCGGACTGCCTGACAGCATCACCCACCTCTACTTCGGTGGCTGCAAGCTGCTCCTCGAAGAGCCTGATGAGGATCGCCGTAGCGGCTCGGTAGCGGGGACCCTCAGTGTCTCCCAGCGCGTCGCGATAGCCGGTCGTATCGCCGGGGCTGTGATGTTCTCGGGCTGCTCAGGGGTTCTCGTTGACGCCGCGACGCTACCGTCAGCGGACGACGTGGCGCTGGACGCACTCGTGGGCGGACGCGAGACCACCGACACGGCAGCCACCGACACATTCGCTGCCAACGAGCAGGCCGTCAGGGAGACACTCGGTACGGGGCTCTTCTCCGTTCGCGGCAACGGGCGTATGGGCTTCGCGCATCAGACCTTTGCGGAGTTCCTGGCCGCCCGGTACTTGGCCGCCCGCATGAGCAAAGAGCAGGTGCTCGAGCTCCTCACGTTGCACGAGTCTGGTGCCAGGCGTGTGATTCCTCAGTTGCGGGAGATCGCAACCTGGCTGGCGACGCTTTCGCCCGAACTGTTCGATGAGCTGCTCCCAGCCGACCCCGACGTGTTGTTGCGCGGCGATTTGGCTCTGGTGAGTGACGAGCGGCGGATGGCGCTCGTAGAGGCTCTGCTTCTCGCTGCTGAAACGGAAACCTTGGATAGGTGGGACCGTCGCATCCGAGGCAACCTACGGGTGCTGGCCCATCCAGACCTTGCCAACCAGGTGGTGGCTGTTCTCTTTGACCCAACTGCTGCACCGGCAGGCCGCGAACTCGCGGCCGAGCTTGCGGGCGCGTGTGGACTACTTGGACTCGCGGATCGGATGGCAACCCTGGCACTCGAGGAAGACACGCCATTGCCACTACGACAGACGGTGGTCAGAGCGCTGCAGGACGGGAGCCCGCCGTCTGGGGTCCTCGAACGGTTGATCCCTCTCGCGCTCGATCCTCACTCTTCAGACAACTCCGATGAACTCAGAGGAACCGCCCTTAAGGCACTGTGGCCGGAGGTTCTGAGCGCAGAGCAGCTCCTCCACTCTCTGAGACCGCCGCAGAATCCAACGCTGTTGGGCTTCTACCGGATGTTCCTCCGCACCGAATTGATGACGGGTTTCGCCGATACAGACCTACCTGTCGCTCTGCGCTGGGCAACAACGCTACCGCGTGAGTACTTCTCAGCGGATGCTCTCTCCGAGCTGGTGCAACAGATACTGGTTCGGGCTTGGGAGCGTCGAGAGGACCCGGCCGTGTTCGTAGAGTTCGTCGGCCTTGTCAGGAGCTTCCTTGCGGGCGGCTTTGACCTACTCGATCCTCAAGAGGCCCAACGAGGGCTCGTGCTGATCGATCGCGACGGGCGTCACGCGTTGGTCGCTGCCTTGATTCCCTTCATCGCAGACGGCTCGCTGTCGACCAGGCTCGTGGTGTTCTCCACACCGCGGCTACTGGATCGAGACGACATTGACTGGCTTGTCAACGAGCTTCGTATGGCGGAGGCGGGTCCGCTAGAGATCGGGTGGGCGCGGCTCCTCGAGGCGATGCTGGGCTTCGACGTCTCCCTCGGCCTGGTTATGGAAGCTCGCGAATTCAGCTCGGTGTTGCGAGACCTCACCGCCTATCAGTTCGATCCGGTGCTCATTGACTCACCCGAGGCCGATACCGAACGGAAAAACTTCTGGCGCCGCCAATCCTGGGAACAGAAACGCTCAGAGGACCCTGTTGATGCTCCAGATATGACAGCGCGCATTCAGGAGGACCTCAAGCGCATCGAAGAGGGAGAGATCTACGCGTTTTGGCACCTCAATCTCAATCTCTCAGTCGAGCCCGGCCAAAACCGGTACACGCGAGACTTCCAATCCGACCTGACAAAGTTCCCAGGCTGGGAAGCCGCAGACGAGACCGTGCGCGAGCGTGTCATGAACGCAGCCGAGCGCTACCTCGTCGATGGCGACCCAGTACCCAACCAATGGTTCGGCCAAAGCAAGTTTAACCGACCAGCGGCGGCGGGATATCGAGCACTGCGGCTGCTCGCTGAACACTTGCCCGACAGGCTCGCGGCGCTAGGCCCTGAGGTGTGGTCGCGCTGGGCGCCGATCATTGTCAGCTGGCCATCAGACGCCCTTGAGGACTCAGAGATCAATAAACGCCTGATCGCGATCTGCTTCTCGCTCGTCCCAATCGAGACATGTGATTGGTTTCTACGAAGCCTCGACGCCGAAATCATGCACAGCGGGCACGCCTTCCCGGTGAGACGCCTTGATAGTGCTGTCCTTGGTAACGTCCAAGAGCAGATGCTTCAGCGCATCGGGGATGATGATTTGCCCCGCGCAGCCCGAGTGGACATGCTCACGGTGCTGCTCCAGAACGACTCTGAGCCTGCCCAACAGCAGGCCGAGCATCTCCTCGATCCCTCACGCTTGCAAAGCGACTGCGAGCATCGTGCGCTAGCCATCGACGTAGCGCCACTCCTGGCCGAATACGCGCCCGACGTGGGCTGGCCGGTCCTGTGGGGGCTCGTCCAAGCCGACACCGAGTTCGGCCAGGCAGTGTTCGAGACCCTCGCCAGCGAACGCGGTCGCGGCGTCGTTTCACGGCTCGAAGAGGCCCAACTCGCAGCCCTGTTCGCCTGGCTGGAGCGGCATTACCCGCATGCGGAGGACCCGCCCCTGAAAGACGGGTTCGTCGGCCCACGCCAGCAGGTCGGTCACTGGCGCGACCAAGTGTTGATGAATCTCGTCAACGCCGGCACCCAAGAGTCGATCGTGCAGCTCGATCGTTTGCAGCAATGCTTTCCCCATCTGGAGTGGCTGAGCCGTCTACGCCGTCAAGCACAGGAGCAGGTGCGACGTTCACGCTGGATTCCGCCACAGCCAGTTGACGTGGTCTCCTTGGCAGCCGATGCCTCCCGGCGCTGGGTAACTACCGATGCGGAGCTGCGCGAAGTGCTTGTGGCATCTCTCTTACGCGCTAACGAAGCGTTGCAATCGGCCACTCCAGCCGCCGCCGATCTGTGGGACACGAGCGTACGGCGGCCCAAGCAGGAGAACGAGATTTCCGACTGGCTGAAGCGCTGGCTAGACAACGATCTGCGAGGCCGCGGAATCATCGTCGGCCGCGAGGTACAGATTCACCCAGGGCCCCGCGGCAAGATGGGTGAGTCCGGGGACCTCGTGGTCGAAGCCTCAGCCGGAGAGCGCGTCGAAGGCTCAGACATCGTGAGCGTCACGATCGAGGTCAAGGGGTGCTGGCACTCGGATGTCGACACGGCGATGAAATCGCAGCTCGCCGAGCGCTACCTACTACCAGAGGGCCAACGGCAAGGCATATACCTAGTCAGCTGGTTTGACGCCGACAACTGGGACACCAACGACCGGAGATGCACGCGGTGCCGGAGGCGAGGGCTCCAAGAATCACGCACGTTCTTCATCCAACAGGCCCGAGAGGTCTCGGCAGAGCACAAAGTCGAGATCGACGCGGTCGTCCTCGACTGCTCGTTACCACCACGCAGAGGACCTGCGCGGCGTGCATGACGCGAGCTGTTGATCCAGATCACCAACCTACGAGCTGGACTGGTCCCACGAGGCCTCGAGGCTGTTAGAACGCTGTTGCCCGCGCTACTGCTCACGCGGAGGAGCAAGCGTTTACGCAAAGGCCACGCTCACGCTCGCAAGACGAAAAGCGTTCCAGCGACCTATCGTCAGCGCCGCGAATCGATAAGCCACTTCGGGAACGCTGCACTAGACACTGCTACGCCATCCTCGGACGCTTCTACCGCGACGAACGATCGACCGAGAGGCCGCTAACAGGGTCTGTCCGAGGCCAAGGTCTATGTGCCTCCGCCGACGGCCAGCATAAATACGCCAATCGTCTAGCACCCGTTCAACCACCACGGCGGGAGTTAGACTCACACTGATGGGTACTGTGAAACCAAAGTCCTTCGCCAGCCAGCCCAAGCGCTTAAATCCGCCCCGTCAGCTCCCCGTACGAGCACAGGGCAAGCCGCTGCGGCTGGTCTTTGGGCTGCCTGGGGATGCGGACGAGCGCACCAAACGCCGTCATGCGCTCATGGACGAGCATCGCGAGACGCTGCACCGCCTCGGCGAATAGCCGCCCCCCAGCTACCCAGAGTTCGGGGATTCTGTGAGGCCGTAGCGGACGCGCTGGGTCTGACGCCTCAGCAGAGTGGGTGTCTTGTGGGCCTTAGCCCATCCGCTGATCTCGAGAACGGCTACGATTTGCCGCCAGCGCCGACGTAGCTCAGCATGAGTTGTCTGAGCCGGCGTCGCCTCCGGGCAACTCGTGGCGGCCTGATCGACCAACTCGCAGCGATGTTCAGGATCCCTGATTCTTGATGCGGCCCGGGGGCCTGCTGACCTGCTGCTCACTGAACTGTGAGCTGGCTTCCAGCAGCAGACGGATCGCCTTGCCGACACCTGTGCGGGTGAGCCTGTAGCAGCCACGAGGGCCTGTGGGCTCAAGAGCACCGAGCGGTTTCAGCGCCCGGAACACGTCGTAGACGGTTGCCTGCCCGGCGTTGATCTCCTTGGCCAGCTCGGGTGCGTTCCAGCCGTCGCTGGAGCGCAGCTGTTCGAACACGCGTCGCCGGACGTGGCCGCCAAGAAGCCAGTCCGGAACTCGCTCGGGCACTGCGTCCCGTGTCATCTGTCCGCCACAGTAATTATGATTAAACCATAATATGAAGCGGCTCTATCTGGTGGGATCCGGGGTCCAGCGAGGCGGTCTGCGACCGCCTCGCTGGACCCCCATGCCGTTTGACCTTGAGCGTCAGCCGCAGCGTCCTGGCGAGCTGTGCCGTGAGGTTCATCTCGACGCCGGCGGTCACAAGGCCGTTGTCGTGGCTCGCGCAGCTGCGGCGGGTGTGCCGGTCTCGCTGTGGGCGACCGTGGCGGTCGAGAGCCGGCGCTGCGTCGCCCTGACATCCGCGCTGTTCGCGGTGACCGACGCAATGGTCGCTGCCACACTCGATGCCGCCGTCGAGGAGCAGACGTATCCTGGCGAGCCGGACGCGGCGTCGAGGTCACGGCTGAGCGACTACGGACAGGCACTTGGGCGAGCCAGCGCTCTCTCCCCCAAGCACACGCTGGGCCGCGTGCTGCTGCGCCCTTCTCTGAGAATGCTCACCGCCTGGTCGCTGGCGTCCGGGGAGGCTGGGGTGGCGCTGAAGGCTTGGGCAAGCAGGCTGTTGTTGGAAGACCCGGTGGGTGAGCCAGTGCGCTGGGAGGCGAGCGCCGCACTGGCGGGGCAGACGCTCGCAGAGTGGACGCTAGTTCAGACCGCGCGGCGTCTGCGCTCGGCGAGGACGCTCGCCCAGATCGCCGGCTGAGCCCCACCGTCGGCGCGCAGCGAGGCAATCAGTGCGTTCGGATCGCGGACGGCAAGTTCGGTGTGCTCGCGTAGGGTCAGCAGATTCGAGACCCGTGTCTCGCGGGCTGTCTGCTCTGGCTCGCGCGGAACCTCACTCCACGTTCCTGCCGGCTGGGAAGCGATCGATGCTCCGCCTCCGCCGCCACCGGCACTAAGAATCGCCCCTGGGACGCACCTGAAGAATCTCGTGCCAGTACTAAAGCCTTCTGCGCCCGCAGCGACGAGCACCGGACCGAGCTTCCCGGCACAGTCCGCAAACGCCTGTATGCCGCGACTTGTAAACGCGTCGATCGCATTCAGGTACGCGGTAAGCTCCTGCGCGTCGGCCAACTCACTTTTGAGCCCTCGGACACGGATCACGACCCGCCGCACGCCGACAGCCTCGTAGTCTGCGGCAACCTCGGCGAGCAGTCCCCGCAGGAGCCGGTGATGAGTGACTTGCAAGAACGTGCCCGGCACCTGTTCCTCGGCGACGAGCACCGTTTCCCGCGCCATTTGCAGGTTCAGACGGTGTGTTGGGCTGTCGCGACGATCGAAGTCGAAGTAGGGGCCGACGAGCATCTCGCCACCTGCCTGCGTGGCGAGCACGAGTTCGACCGCGTGGCGGCGCGCCTCGGGGTCGGCAAGAATCGACAGGTCGAGCGGCATCTGAAACTCGCGTGCAAGTGGGGTTTCGCGCAGGCGCCTGGTAGCCGAGAGCCGCAGGATCGTGCGCGAGCACAGACCCGAGGTCTCCGGGTCGCGCCACAGGTCACTGTCGCTTGCACGAGCCGCGTCGAGCAGGCGCGTCGGCTCACGGCCCTCGAGCATATGCCCGGGCGGGTAGGGTGCTACGTAGGACTCGGGGAGCAGCACGGCGTCAAGAAGCTGGGGATGCTGTTCGATCAGATCCCACTCATCGTGCTCGGGGCGGAGCACTAGCTTTGCATGGCGTTCGACGGCCACGCCGTTAAAGTACGGACCCGTGTGGACGACATCTTGATCGGTCATCCAGGAGTGCTGAGCCGGCCTCCTTCTCCGGTCCGGCGCCGGTAGCATTGACCCCGTCAGGCCGACGTAGCTCAGCTGGTAGAGCACCTCCATGGTAAGGAGGGGGTCAAGGGTTCGAGTCCCTTCGTCGGCTCTCGTTTTTACCGCAACTTCGCCCGGAGTTCGATACCATTTTTGTTCGCGGTTGTCCTCTCTTGTCTGCAAGGCGAGGACGGCAAATCCCCAGTACAGGAGTCAAAAATGGCGCTCTACCTAGCAATAGGGCGTCCCTGGGGGCCTCTCATGGTAAGCAGGAGGTCCCCGGTTCGAGACCGGGCGTCGGCTTGGGTAGAATCCGCTCCAGTAAACACTTTTGAGTGGTCGCGGGCGTTCCCGCTGGAGTGCGCATCGCTTGGCGCGTCATCTGAGGCCGGCCTTGTCGAGCATCGCGATGTTTGTCGGGCGGCGGCGGTGATGCTCGCGAAGATCCGCGACCTGGGTCGCGAACCATTTGCTTTGGCTGGCGGCTTCGGCCGCTCGGTGGGCCTGCTTGAGCACCGGGGGCGTAAGGCCGGCGGCCGCTACCCGCCACCGTGCAATCCTCGCGCCCCCGGCCCGAACACCGCGCCACCCATACCCCCAACGCGCCGCACCAATTCCCTCAAGCCAACCCGATCGCGAAGGCGGCCGCCGCGCTGACGATCACGCCCGAACATCTAATGCAATGCGCAAGCGCCAGCCTCGTCGACGATCAGATATCCTCGTCGTCCTATCCGGGAGCGCTGATCTCAACATGAGCGTGGCTGCTTGCCTGCAAGAGGAGCATTCTCCCCTCCTTTGGTTCATCCCGAATGCCGTGCGCCAACGCCGCTGCCCAATCGGGCGGCAGGCGCCACGCCTTTTCTTGATAGCCACTCGCCGAAGTCGGCGTAGGCTCAGCGCACACGGGTCGCAGAATCGACAGGCATACCAGTCTGGTCTCCTGGGACCTCGTAGACGAGCTCGACCCAATCCTGCGAGACGCCCATCCCCAACTCGAGGTCGAGCTCCACGTCGACCTCAACTGCGACGGCACCATCTGCGTGGGGGATGACCTCGGCGATCTCGGGAGCGCTGGCGAGGTACACCCGTAGCTTGCGGTCCGCGTCTACCGAGGCGGGAATTGCGAGTACCGCTTCGATCACGTCGAGCTTCGACGCCGGCCCTGCATGGAACAGCGTGATGGTTCCCTGTTGAGGGACACTTACGCCAGCTTCTACCAGCCGTTCCCGCACATCAGGAAACATCACCGCAATGCTAGCTCGCGTCTACCGAGCGCGACACGACGATAGGTGGCCTACTCACGGACTGCGCGGCTCTTCAGCGCGCCTCAACGCGACCCGACCTGCCGTGAGCATACCGTGCAGCGCGGCCGCATCGGAGTACTCGGTGTCCTCACCGATACGGATCGGCACGGTGACGTCCGTTTCCACGATCCGACCGTCGGAACGACGCCCTGCCTGGACCAGGAACGGCTTGACGTGCTCAGGTTGGCTCGGTACAACGATCAGCACGTAGCCCGCTGCGGCGCTCCGAGGATAAGTCCGTACAGCAAACCCCTCTGGCGCCGGGACAACAAGGCGTAGGACCGCTTTGATCCAGTCGCGGACCTGGACGCCCGCCAACTTAAGCGGTTCGGCTGCCTTGACTACGTCGCTCCCTTTCACCTTCCGGGTACGAAGTCCGCAGACGATGAGTCCTCCGTTTACGCTGTTCGCAAAGGCAGCAACATCCTTCGCAAGCTCGTATCGACCATCTGGTGCGGAACGGTTATAGAGGGCACCCTTTGCCTCGAATGTCTGATGCTCATGCTGTCCTATGAGCAGGTCTGCGCGACCAGCTAGAACGAGTTCTTCGATCGCGCCGGCGTCGAGCGCGCCACGGCTGGATACAGCCGAGGCGAGGGTGCCTACTTCTTCGGCCAGCGCGCGGGCATCGCTTACCCGACGCCCTCGAAGCGAGCCATAGTCGAACTCGATGAAACTGCGCACTCGTCCGAACTCGTTCTGGTGTGTCGTACACATCATGTGCGCGCCGTGCCGGCGCAGGAGTCGGGCAAGCACTTGATGTAGCGCTGGATAGCTCGGCTCCTGCCCGGTCGATACGTACTCTGCCCGAACACGGAGGCGATCGCCGAAGAACTCGAAGTTGAATGGCTCGCGCGGCGACACCGCCGGCTCGAAACTCGCGGGTTCCTGTGCGTAGAAGTACATCCACAAGTGCGTTTCCCCGATGGCCTCCCGGCCTGCGTTGACGGCACCTGCGAGCGAAAGCAACGACACGTCCGCTAGGTCGGCCACGAGTGCGTGCAGGTTGCCGTCTTCGCCGAGCAACAACGAAAAGTCTCTTGAACGTGGGATTGAGATCCGCTGGCTCGCTGGAAGAAACCGAGCACGAAGTGGCGGCGTCATGAGCGAGAATCTAGGGACTCGAGCGTCGGCAGGGTCGTCCCCCTGGCAGGCGTAGCTCGGCGAAGCTGATCACGACCGGTTGCTTACCCTAGGCTCGCGTGCATTCAACCGAACGCGGTTCCGCAGGCACCGCCTGTTTCGCAAGCGGGGCAGCTCTTAGAACTCGACGGACACCCTCGCCGAGGAGCCCGGCACCGTGAGATACGTGCGCACTTCCTGCACTGGGATGTGTGCGAGGTCTGCCAGCGAATCCACGCTGATGCCGTTGGCTTCCAGTGCCTGAACGGCACGTTTGAGTAGTCGTGGGCGCTCGGGAGGACCAAGGTCGCCCGGCTCGAGTTTGCGCCAACCTGCACGCGACATGTACTTCACGGAGGATTCGTAGTTCGCCGGGCTGATGAGCCCAATGTCTCGCGCGCGGTAGAGCAACGCCGCCAACGAGACCTGCCAGCGCTGCTTGAGTTCGAGAAGCTCGCGCCAGTTCAGCCGCCCCGTCGGCCACTCAGCCTCAAGTTGTCGGGCGGGAAGCAGGAACGCACTGGCGAAACGGTGGGCCTGCTTCTCCAGGTCGCGATCCGCTGCCCTCGCGCGCTCACGATGCATCACGAGATGTCCCAGCTCGTGCGCGGCGTCGAAACGCGAGCGGGCTCGGTCGTCCTTGCCCGTGTCGAGAATCACGAAGGGCCGATCCGGGCCGAGCCATGAGAACGCGTCGATCCCCTGATCGGCGAGCTCGAGGCGAACGACAATCGCGCCGTGCATCTCGAGCAGGCGCACCATGTTCCCGATCGGCTTGTCCTCGAGGTCCCAGCTCGCGCGAACGCGGCCGGCGATCTCATCGATCTGCGGTTCTGAGCAGGACTCGTCGGCAAGGTGTTCCGGGATATCGAGCACAGGCAGCCGGACGCGCCGCTCGATGACCTCGGCGAGCTCGGCAAGGAGAGCCGCGTGTGCCATCGCGGACTCACGATCGATCTGGCTCGACTTACGCAGACTCCGGAAGAAACTTGATTCGGTATCGAAGTCCGGAAGCGGACGGCCGCTCGCAGCGAAGTACTCGATAGGGAATCTCAGTGTCCTCGCGATCTGCACGAGCGTCTGTGGCTTCGGGCGCGTGGCGCCAGCCTCCCATTGGCCGACTGCGGCCGCGCTGACGTCGAGTTCTTGGGCGAGCGCCGTCCGCGTGATCTTCCGCAGCTGGCGGGCGACTTGAAGCCGCTGCGGATCGAAGATGCTCGCGACCGAGCGCGCGTCGGAAGGGCTCACGTCCGCCACTCGCAGTACTGGTATCTCAGCCCGAACTCGACGGCGATGGCAAATGTGGCGGACATGGCGATCGGGAGCCTAACGTTGGCGGCCTCGCGCGGGTGGCACGGCGCCTCGGCCTGCCAACTCCTCCCTTCGAGTATTCGAGCTACGAGCTTCGCCTCCTTCAGCACGTTGCAAAAAGTCTTGCACCGCGTCGGGACAGATTGTAGCCGGAAATAGATCATGGGCGCGCAATCAATGTCGTGATCTAAATTAAAACACGCGTTATGCGGTCAATTTCTGTGGGTCATGTGGCAATCGGATGCGGCGATCTGAAGTCTTTGGTAGCGTTCCACGCTCCAGGCTGAAGGCGAAGGCTATGGCTCCGGCCGCCCAAACTCAAGGAGACACCATGAACGGAGAGGTCGCATTGGTCAAGGAGCAAGGCCAGACATTCGCAGTGCTCGCCGTCAAGCCTCAAGCTGTGCGCGACCCGGGGCAGCGTGAGGCGCTACTGCGGTCCGGACTTCAGTGGTTCGGGGTCCGCACCGCGCTGCTGGCCGAGGATGGCCGCACGTGGGGGCCGCCGGACATCGTCAACTGGTTGCGCAATGTCCACCCGGGGCAGCTGCCGTGGCGCAACTTCTCGGTGTAACGGAATCCGCTTCTGTGCGTGCCGAGGCGAGGGAGAGGCTGATCCGGTGAGCGAAACGGCCCTCGCCATCGCTGTCCCCGCCTCCACGGCGGTGATCGTCGCCGTTCTCGCGGCGCTCGCGGCCTACATGGCCGCCAAGCGCGAACAGCGCCGCGCCCTCTACAGCGAGGCGATCAAGGTCGCCGTCGGTTGGGAGGAGATGCTCTACCGCGTGCGCCGCCGACGCGAGGGCCAGGAGCAGGAGCTCATCGAACGCTTCCACGACCTCCAGGACAACCTGACCTACCACAGGGCCTGGGTCGGAACGGACTCGATGTACATGAAGCGCAGCTACGACACCCTCACGCGCGCGGTCAAGGCCGCGACCGCCGATCCGATCAAACAGGCTTGGGCCGACGGCGTCCGCCCACTTCCGGGCAACGCCCTGGCGAGCGACACTTTTCCCGCCGTCAATGCCCAGCTTGATCGCTTCCTCGCCGACGTGCGCTCTCACCTCTCCCCGATGCCGTGGCGGAAACTGGCCGTGGGCGCCCGCAACCGGAGCTCGCGCTGATGGCCGTCGATCTGCAAGCCAACTTTGCCGAGTTCCTGCAGAACATCTCGCTCGGGGATCCGCAAGTGCCGCGTATGAACAGCGCCGCGCGGACAGTGTCGGATTTCCTGATGCGCAGTTACGGGCTGCAGAGCGGCGAGGTCTTCCTGCAGGGCTCCTATTCGAACGGCACTGCGATCGAGCCGATCGCCGGAGGCGAGTACGACGTCGATCTCGTCGTCGTCTGCTGTGGAGCCGACGATGAGGCGGGCGAGGCCCTGAACGAGCTCGAACGACGGTTCCGATCCGATGGTCGCTTCCGCGCCCGGGTAAAGCGCAAGAACCCGTGCGTGCGCCTCGAGTATGCGGGCGACGACGTCGGCGACTTCCACGTCGACGTCGTTTCCTGCCGCCGCTCGCGCTCGCTGCCGGCGCCGCTGGAAGTACCCCGCCGCGGCGCCGGCTGGAAAGGCAGTGCCCCGGTCGACTACACCGCCTGGTGTCAGGCACAGGGGGAGCTGTATATGCGCACGGTTAAGATGCTCAAGCGCTGGCGCGCAGAGCAGCAGTCGGTCCGCAACGCGATCAAGTCGATCGTCCTGCAGGTGCTGATCGCGGGCGCGATGCCCCAGCTCAGGGACGACGCGGCACGCATTGCTGCGACGCTCGAAGCCCTGCACAGCCAGTTCAGGCTCCTCGAGGCGCCGCCGGCGGTGTGGAACCCGGTCCTCGGATCCGAGAACCTCGCGGCGAGCTGGAGTCAGGAAAGCTTCGAATCCTTCAAGGCAGAGCTGCACGGAGGCTGCGCAATGGGTGGCTGAAGCGCAGCGCAGCGAGGACCCTATCGAGGCGAGCGACATCTGGCGCGAGCTGTTCGGCGACGACTTCCCTACGAGAACTCCGGATGAGCTTGGCCTCACGCTGGGCGACATCAGCCACGCCGAAACCCCGGCCGCCTGCGGTTGGCTCGAGCTCCCCGACGACGGCTACGCAGTCTCGATTCGCGCGAATGTCCAGCGCGGCAAGCGCGGACAGACGCGCCGGGCGTATCGATCCGATGGCGGCGTGATCTTCGAGGGCCATCGTCTGCACTTCATCGCGAACGTCGTCGCACCCAACCACGTCGAGGTGTGGTGGCAGGTCGCGAACACCGGTGGGCACGCGCGGTCGGTCGGCGGACTGCGCGGTGAGATCTTCCGCGGCCACGACGTCAACGGCAACACTCTGTCCAATCAGATGGAGAACTGGGAGTCAACTGCCTACACGGGAAGCCACGTGATCCGCGCGATGCTGGTTCGCGACCGCCGACTGCTGGCCACAAGCGAGTGGTTCCGAGTGAACATCTACGCGAAGGGCCGGGCTTATCGGCTCTAAATCGCTTTGGGCAGGTCAACGTGGAGTGGACCCGTGGACCCGTTTTCGCGGGCGGCAGCCCCACGAAGGCCGGGTCAAATCACGCTGGCCATTGAAGTCGGCTCGCCTAAGCTACTGCTTCGCTAAGTGAGCGGGCGCACGGCGGCGCCGCGCCCTGGCTGCCGCTCCGCACGAATTCCGAGCACGCGGACCGAGGATCGGGACATGCCTGCTTGCGCCGAGTGAGCGGGACTACTCAGCGTCGCCGCGCTTACGCCACCCCGCCTGGCCATCAGACATTCTGAGTGGCGCCCGCTCGCCATATGGGTAGTAGCGGCTGCCAGCTTCTGGGTTGCGCTCGACAACTTCGGCGGTAAACGGCGATGTCGATGTGGTCACAGTCAGATCGCAGTTATCTGTGTTGGCAAACAATGGCTTTGGTGCGGCTCTCGTCAGCCTTCACGACGGCACTCGCCGATTAACGCAAACAAGCGCATGCTTCCTCGCGCTACCTCTTGGCGCGGTGCGTGGCTTTGTGAGTTCTATTTATATGCACAACGACCGTGGTCATCTTAGAGATATGGTCGGTGGTGCCTGTCGGTGTAAAGACAACAGTTACGCGGACCGCTAGCGTCTTGCCCCGCCTTAGCGCGGTAAGCACTACAGCGGATGGCTTGATGCGAAGCTTATAGGTTCCGGCGGTAATGATCGCTAGCCTCGTCCGCCCGTAACGAGCTGGCGAACTCTTGACGCACTTCTTGCCTTCCCGGACGTACCCGCTCTTGCATTTCTTGGCCTGCTCGTGCTCGGCCTCAGTCGCTGTCTTGTTGATCACTTCTCCGGAGGCTTCAGCGTCGCCCGGCTCGGGAAAGTCGTATCCGAGTGTTATTTCACCTGTCTTGTTGTCTACATGGGGCTTTCCCTTCTCTATGGGTGGGTTTGGGGCAGTGGAGCCATGAATGCCTATCGCCATACTGCTGCCACCAGGCTGACTCGGAGGAGGAGTCCCATATGTAAATGCCTGTCCGGTGTCGTTGACCACCACACAGAACGCGACGGCGGGACATGACACTGAGGAGAAGTACCCATTGGTCTCCAGTTCCATCCACGGGCTCCAGGCGCCGTTTTCAAAGGTCGTTGCAGCGCCTTCGAACCGGCCTGCGGCCAGGCAGAAGGAGGATGTTACGCACGATATGGAGCCGATATCAAATGGTCCGCGGTCCGGCGTGCGCGGTATTTCGCTTGGTGCGCTCCACGTCGAGCCGTTGTAGATCAGCGTTTCCCCGATCGCCCATGCTGGAGTGTAGTGTTCGACTGTCGCGACACAGAATGAAGCAGAGGGACATGACACTCCTCTCAGGTTGCCTTCAGCGTCTATCTGACTTGGGGGACCCCAGGAGCCACCGCTGTAGATTACGGCATCGTGACCACCGACGGCTATGCAGAATGATTCGGAGGCGCACGAAACCGAATCGAGCGCGGTTTCGTCATCTATCTCGCTGGGCGCTCTCCACGCACCGCCGCTATAGGTCAGAGCGTATCCGTGTTCATAGCCTTCACCTCTACGTTCTGTCACCGCGATACAGAAGGATGCAGAAACGCAAGACACGGAATCAAACCCGCCTTCGGGGTCTATCTCGCTAGCCGCACTCCATGCGGAGCCGTCATAGGTGAGCGCGTAGCTGTGCTGTCGACGACTACCAGCCGCCAAGCAAAATGCTGTCGAGGGACACGACACCGAATCAAGCCCGCCTTCCGGGTCTATGAGGCTCGGGGCGCTCCACGTCGCCCCGTTGTAATTGAGGACCCTGCCATGAGAGTCCACAGCCGTGCAGAGCGAGGGGCTCGAGCACGACACAGAACTGAGACCGCCACCACCAACCGGGACTGGACTGGTCCAGCTGCTCCCGTTATATGTTGAGGAGTATCCTCCGATCGCCATGCAGAAGGAGCCTGTCGGACACGACACGGAACCAACCGCCTGTTCACTTATCTTACCCGTCGAACTCCATGTGCCGTCATTGTAGGTCACCGCTTCTCCGCCGGGGGAAATAGCGATGCAGAATGATTCCGAGTGGCACGACACGGATTGGATATAACCTTCCTTGCCAACTACGGTGGGTTTGCCCCACGTACCGTTGCTGTAGGTCTCCTCGTCACCAAAGTTCCCTACCGTCACACAGAACGAGGGGGAGCCGCACGACACCGAGGACAATGCCGACTCGAAATCGCTGTCCATTTCGATGGGAGTGCTCCAAGAGCTGCCGTTGAAAACAGATGCATATCCGGCCTCGCCGTTAAAGGAGCCCACAGCCATACAAAACGATTCAGACGCGCACGACACGGCTCTCACGCCTTGGAGACCTATCCCGTTCGGTGCGCTCCACGTACTTCCGTTGTAAACCGAGGCATCTTCGGAACTACCGACAGCGACGCAAAAGGAAGACGACACACACGACACCGAAGTCAGATCTGTCCCGATAGGCGTTGGCGCGCTCCACCCGCTCCCGTTGTAGACAAGTGCGCCACCTGAGCCGTCCAACGCCATGCAAAACGAAGACGACGTGCAGGAGACAGAAAAGAGCTGTTCTCGAGGGACTATCAGGCTCGCTTCGCTCCAACTCCCATCGCGATAGACGGCGGCCGAACCAAACGCCGATGCAGAACCCACAGCCATGCAAAACGAGGCCGACGAGCACGAAACCGAGCTCGCTCCGATCGAAGGATCGATCGGGTCAGGAGCCGACCACGTCGGCGCCGCAAACGCCGTGGATGAACAGACCAGCACTAGCGCACCAACGATCGCACCAGCAAGACGAATCCGCCGCACGCCGCACGCGAGCCAGGTCGTTATGGCTGCGCAGCTACGACCAATGTGAGGGCGATGCCTAGCCGTGACCAATCCCCGCCCCCCAGACCGTCGCATTGAAAGATCGTACCCAACCATCTGCAAGCGTGCGCTCTCACCAGAACTATTCGTACACTCGGTAGCGAGGACCCCCCACAGCGTTCATCCGTGGCCAGTGTCCTCCGCTGCTTCCCACGAGCGTGCCGAGGTGAAGTCGATCCAGTCGCAGCGCACCTCAATGCGAACCTCGCGGCTGTCGGAGGGCACTAGGAACGGCTCAAGTTCTGCGGGTATCGGGAAGTACAGGCCGTCGAAGAGGCCCTGAAGCGACTGCTCCAGCTCGACCGCTCCACCGGCCACCAGGCCGTCGGAGCCCTCGGTGGTGATCAGCTCGTCCAGGCGAACCTCGAACTGGAATGCGGTGGAGATCAGGTCCGAGGCGATCAGCATGATCTTGTTGCCGGCCCACACCGCGCCGCGCCCCTCGCATTGCTGGATGACGTCGCCGTACACGCTCGCCGCAGTCTTCGGGATCCGCAGGTAGTAGCCGCTCAGTGCCGTGAACTCCTCGACGCCGTCGATGCGCACCAGCTTGGGGATCCTGCCCTCTTGTGGCTGCTGGTCATCGGGGACGCCCTCAGTGGCCTGTGCGCCAGGTCCGCCTGCGCTCCCGCCGCCTATGCGGATGACGTGTATGTCGGACTGCGTCACCACCTCTCGCTGCGTGCCGCGTTGAACGACCTCCACGTCGCCAGTCGCGAGGATCCACAGCTCTGACTTGCGCTTTGCCAGGAAGTCGAGGTTCACCGCGCCACTGCCGAAGAACTTTGGGCTCCTGCCTCGAAGGACAGTGCCGAGATACTCGCGGGCGAAGGCGGCGACGAGGGAGTAGAAGACGCCGCCGATGCCGAGCTGCTCGAGCTTCTTGATCTCGGAGTGGCGCACGTCCACATACACGGTCAGGCGGTTTGACGTGGTCTCCGCCGCGTACACGGGCACGTCCTCGGTGAGTCGCCCGGCTATGAGCGATAGGTCGCTGACGTCGTAGGAGCCGCTGATCGTCAGTTCGAGCTCGCCGAGAAACGCCCGCTCGAAGACGTTCAGCTTCTCGTAACGCTCGGCGCACTCGATCCTCCCGTCGAACGGCTCCGCCGCACAGTAGCTTCTGAGATATTCGCGGATCGCTGCCTGCTTGGCATGATCGCTCGGGAGCTGCACGACGAGGTGCCCGCGGGTCTGCAGGAGCTGGCTAAGCGCCTTGTTCTTGCTCGTCGCGAAATACACCTTGATGGCGCCTTCGGCCTTCCGTCTAACGTCCGTTAGAGATGTTTCGCTGCCGTCTGCGAGCTCGACCATGACGCTCCCGATCTGGTCGATCATGCCCTGGCGGCGGACGTATTGGAAGATCCTTGAATGCTGGCTGATTCGCTCCGGCGACTCGAGTACCGCGAGCGTCGCCGCGTGCTCCATGCTCGTCACGATCGAGGACAGCAGGGCGCCGGAGGCGGGGTCAAGCGAGTCGCGTCCCGCAGTCGGGGAAAGGCGGTCGCAGTCGATGACGCCCGAGACGCCAATGTCGGTGCCGACAGTGGTGCTGCAGATCTTAAAGCCGCGCTTGAGGACCGCGATCGGCCCGTTCTCGAACCGCAGCCAGCCTCGGACCCTAACCGGCTCGCCGTCGATCGTCATCTCCCGCACCTCGGCCTGCAGCTGGTGACCGGGTGTTTCGTAGAGCTGCCCGCTGAACTCGACGCTGCCGTGGTTCCAGCGGGTCTCGGGCTCGGTAATCGCGATCAGGTCCCTGGTGCTCTCGCTGGGAAGCTGAAAAGCACGCCGCGAGACAGGCTCGTCATTGAAGAATACGTTCTCTTCGGCGTACTGGACGAAGTCACGCACGAAGCTGAGCAGTGCGTCGGTGTCCGCCGCCTCCTTCAGTGTTCCCCGGACGACCGTGCCGCGCGGGGCCGCGTCCGCTGAGGTACCGTGCGATACCCGCGGGATCGCCTCGCTGGCTTGCTCGATGTCGCCTCGTGCCAGCTGCGTCCAGTGTCCGTCGGGCTCTCCGGCTGCCTGTGAGACGACCCGCAGCTCATCGCAGACTCCGAAGTTCGCGAAGCCGCCGATACCGAACATGCCGACGCATCCGGCGGCGCGTGCCTCCTCTGTTCGCTTGCCGCTCGCGCCGATCGTCCAGAAGAGGTTGCGCAGGTCCTCAAGGCTCATGCCGATCCCGTTGTCGGTGATCTCGCACACGTTGCCGTCGACGAGGATCCGCACGCTGAGGCTTGAGTCCGAGGAGGGAATCCCCTGACGGGAAGCCTGCATCCGTAGCGCGTCGATCGCGTTCTGTACGTTCTCGCGGATGAACGCCAGTGGCGTCTCATAGATCTGCTTTGAGATCGCTGCCAGGACCGAGTCGAACTCGATCCCCACCTGGAAGCCGTCGTCCTCACTCATGGGTCACGCCTGTTGCCGCATCTCAATCGCGCCGCGTAGCGAGTCATCTCCGGTCCTGGTCATCAGATCGCGCGCGTGGGAGATTAGCCGGGTGCTCCCGGGCCACCGTGTGATCGCCTCGCTGGTGAGCGCTACCGAACGGTCAGGTTCGCCGTTGACCTCGAAGGCTGCGGCGGCAAGCAGATAGTCCTCCTCGCCCGCAGCCTGGTCCGTGACGAGCTGCTCGGCCAGCGCCGCCGCCTGCTGGCGCTTCGGCCCTTCGTCGCTGTGCATCAGCGCTTGGGCGAGCATTCGCGTGGAGAGCTGGGCGAGCCCAGCGTTCGAGCTTCCGAGCGCCCGGCGTGCCTGCGGCTCGAGGAGCTGCCAGTCCTCGCGGGCGGCGAGCTCGCGAAGTAGGGCGACGGTGTGCGGTGCCGAGGCGCTGGCGCCGTCGTCGCCGGCCGGCTCTGTGGACACCTCGCTTACGCGAGTACGGCATGCCTCGTCGAGCTGGGCTCTCTCCTCCAGCCAGGCGGCGAACTGCTGCATCGCCTCGGCGCGTTCGACCACGCGCTCCCCGAGCGACACGTCCGCTCGGTGGATCCGCAGGAGGTTGCGCAGCGCTAGGAACGCGGTCGCGGGCGCGGCCTGATCCGGGTCGCTGTCGCGCGCCATCGCCGGTGTGACGAACGTGACCGTGCTGTCTATCACCATCGGGATCTCCTCCTTCTGGCCCAGGAGCAGCGCCGTCATATAGCCCGCATACTGCACGGCTTGAGGGACGACCGTAGCGATTGCGCCTAAGCAGCTCCTCGCCGGTGCCCGGGATCTCCCCGCCCAACTCGCACGGCGTCACAATGGCGAGCGCCTCCTCGAACACACCGTCCTGCACGCGGTAGGTGTACTCGCGGACGGACGACGCGCCTGCAGCAAGGTCTACGCTGACCACGTTGTAGGAGTTCGGGTGAAACCGGCTGGCGTGCGCCGAGCCCGCGGCGACGAGAACACACTTTCGTTGCGGCGCTGTCGATACGTCCGCCGTATGCAGATGCCCGCGGTGCAGGAAGTGCGCGGCGCCGAGCAGCCGGTTGCGGCAACTCGTCTGGTCCCATTCGGTCAGCCACTCCAGTGGATGATGTGCCATCGCGATCACGAGTTGAGGGTCGACGCCTCGAACGATCTCTAGCGCCGAGATCACCTGGCGCTCACCGATGAGCAGTGATTTCTCCTCCCCGTCGGTGCCGCACATCCACGCCGAGTTGAGCCCGACGACCGCCACCGTCAGCGGCTCGAGCTCGACCGCTGCCACCCACCCCAGGCCGTCCGGGGTCTCGATGCGCTCCTGCCCGTGGGTAAAGCCGTGCACGAACGCCCGGTAGGCACGCTGGCGGTCGGCAAGATCCGCCATCCCCGCCGGGTCACTGAGAGCCTGGTCGACCGCCTGCTGCGACCTGAGAACCTGCCGCGCGCCGATCGGCGAGTAGGCGTGAAGCTCGCGGTCGACGTCATGATTCCCTGGGATAAAGAAGAACCGCTGCGGCTCGATCGAAAGGCGCTCGGACAGGGTGCCCATGAATTCGGCTGCCCGCTCGTACTCCGCCTGCTGGCCGGAGAATGCGACGTCACCGCTCACCAGCACGAAGCGGAACGGTCCGTGCTCCTCGGCCCGGACAGCGGCGTCCTCCAGCAGAGCGCGGCAGGCCACGTCCTGGGAGAAGCAGTCCCCGCTGCTCCTGAAATGAAAGTCCGAGACGTGCAGCCAGGTGAGCCGGTCGATCAAAACATCCCTCCGCAGAGCGCTTTCCTCGTGGTCGCTGTCATTATGCGCGTCGGACTGGCAATGGGGCTGGTCGTGCGGCCGCCTGGCAATGTCACGAATCGTGGGTGACACCGCTGATTCGTCGCGATGCTCACATCCGTAAGCGGGGACGCCAGGCGAGGACGCTGCGATCACCGGCGAACGCGAGCCGCTTGAGACGCAATCCGCATAAGATGTCTGGCCAGACAGCGTGCCGTACACTCGTGTTCCAACGCCCTAGGCTCAAGCGCGGCGGGCCGCGCGCTTTCGCACCACCACGCAAGCGGTCGCCTCGGCCGACAGTTCTCGAACGCTCCCAACGGACGTGAGCATGCGCACCCGATGGCAGTCGACGGACTCTCGCTTTGGGCCGAAGCGGCCGTCCAGATTCCGCCATCCGCTCCAGCGACAGACGATGCGCACTTGTGTTTGACCTACCCTCCCCGGCGCCGTGCCCAAGGGGGTGCATGGTCGCGTGCCCATGCAGCGAGCAATGGGTCTGCCAGTGTCCATGTGCGCGCCTGCGGCTGCCAGGCAAGGCCGAGTTCGCGCAGGCGGGCGAGGGCGTCGTTGACGCTCTTGGGATTGGCCGCGACGGCGTGTGGCCTGAGCCCGACGCTGATCGCGGCTACGACCGGTTGTGCGCTGGAATGGGCACGCCTGAGTAGATCCCACTCGCGAGCGGTCAGGCTGGCGGTCGTCTCCCGCAGATGTCGCCAGCCGGCAAGCGCGCGGGTCTGGTCGTCCTCCCCACGGGACGGTGCGAGGTCGATGATGCGCCAGGTGAGGGCTGGCACGCCGGCCGCTAGCTCAGACGCCGCGCCGATCAACTCGACACGTGCCTTCGTCCACGGGCGCGTGATTACGAGATCATCAACGAAGCGCGAGGGCTTTGCTCGCCTTATGCGTACAAGCTGACCGGCGTGAAAGAGGGGATGCCCACGGTCCTCCAGGGCCTTGCTGCTGGGACCGTCGGGATGTTCGACCAGGACAAGGTCCAGATGCTGATGACGCTGGCGTGAGGCGCGGAGGTCTCCAAGGAGCTCGACGGGTCTCGTGGTCGGGGAGAGACGAGAGCATCAGTCCGAGGTGGTCGATCGCCAGCAGCGCGTCGCCGTCAGCGAGTGCGAGCAGCAACTCGATCGCGTCAGGCAGGTGGCACTTGTCGGCGCCCGTATTGAGACGAAGGTCTTCGAAGTCGATGCCGCTCTGGTGCAGCGTGTGGGACAGTCGCAAGCCGGCGGCGCTCGCAGGTGGCGCTGCCTGCGCCCACCACGCCGCGGCGTCGGGAGCGAGCTGAGCGATGGCCGTGTCGGCGATCATCATAGCGAGGTCGCGGCCGTCCGAGCAGCTGCGCGCATCTACCAGCACACGCGTGCCGTGGAGCTCGTCGATTGCGGCGGCCAGCAGGGCGCTCGTGCCGCTCCACGGATCGCCGACGATGACCGTGAGCCCTGGCCTCTGTTCGAGTACGTCGAGCAGCTCCTGGTACTCGGCGATGCGGCCGGTCAGCACTTCGGCGCTCCCTGCCTTCTGTTCGGTTTCAAGCATGGTCATCCTCTGCGAGATGTCGTCGCGCCTCGTCGATGGCCATCTGTGCATCGAATGCTTCGACCGTGGCGCTCCCGAGCTTGCGAGCGCCGAGGGCTGCATATCGGGCTGCCGTCATAGTCGGGTACGGGCGTCCTTCCCCGAACTCGATCAGCTTCTCGAGCGCTTCGGGTACCAACTCGAGGGCAGCTTGGGTGAAACGCTCCGCAAGGCCCACGCGCCAGATGTCGGCGGAGATCCTTGGATCGAGGGTCAGCCGATCGACGAGCTTGCCGAACTGCGCCGGATCGCCGAGCATCCCGTCGAGCGCTCGCTCATCGCTGCCGTCGACAAGCACCACGACCTTGGTGTTGCCGCTGTAGAGGTCAACGATATCTCCGAGCAGCTGCCCGCCGTCGGCGTAGTCGGCAGCGCGTTGCAGCTCGTCGAGGAAGAGGACGACCGGTCTGTCTCTCTCCTTGGCCAGCGCCAGCGGCAGGGCAAGGATCTTCCGTGTCGGCAGCGGGCCCGGCCGAGCAGCGAGCTGGCCGAGATCGAGGGGTATCCCCTGATCGGCGAGCGTATGCTCGATCAGCGGCAGGGCCACCCGTAGGAGTCCGCGAGTCGCCGCCGAGCGCGAGATCCGGTTGCAGCGGTCCACCACGAGCTGCAGCAGATCCTTCGCATCCGCGCGCTCGGGAACCTCGATGTCGACGACCACCGTGCCGTCCTGGCGAAGCTGCTCGCACACGGCCGCGCAGACGGTCGTCTTGCCGATCCGACGCGGCCCGGTCAGCATTGTGTGGATCGCCTCGCGCGATCGACGTACGATCTCATCGATGTCCCCTGTGCGCCCGATCACCAGATTGGCGGGCACGGGGCCACCGGCGGGAAACAGGCGTCCTATACGGTCATCCATCACGCTAAGAATAGTACCAACGGGTAATGACGTTATTACCTCTGAGTACTATCTGACTGCTTTGGATACCACGATACCGCGCGCCGTCTCGATCGCGTCCACCAGCATACGCGTGCCGTGGAACTCCTCTATCGCCACGTCTACGCGCGATGCGCGCGAACGGAAGGCGTCTGGTTCTATCTTGAAAGCCGGATACTCGCGGATAAAAACGTATAACTGCGGGTTCGCGGCAGTCGTGCCTACGAGACACTCCACCGCGTTACGAGGCAATGGGCGTTGCCGGCTGTCGAGTTGCTGGCTGTGTAGGACGGCTGGCCTTCGCGGGCTGCCCTGATTGCTTGCTCGCTCGGCAGAGTCCACCTGTCGGCGCCGTCGGCGATGAGGTGTGCGTAGTGGGTGAGCAGGGTCACGGCGCTATGGCCCATCCACTCGGCGATCTGCATGATCGAGTGCTTGCCTTCGTGAATCAGCAGGCTCGCGAAGCTGTGGCGCAGGTCGTAGGGCACCGGACCATCGTAGGTCCGGCTGATTCTGCGTTTGCCGGCGTACACGACGGGGGTTTTGGTGATGGTGGCGATGCCGATAGCCACGCACGCCGGCTGCCAGACGCGCGATCGCCAATCGCGCCAATCGTGATCGCGCCAGGGTTCACCGCCCGGGCGTGCGAAGACCAGGCCATCCGGATCGCCGCACGCCAGCCGGTACTCACGCAAATCAGCGCGCAGCACATCGAGCAACGGCGGACACCGCGGAGGGCGAGTCGTCTTCTGACCAAGCACGATCTCTCCGTCGATCCACTTCTGCTCGACCAGAACCGTCGTCTTGCGCACATGCCGGTATTCCAGCGCGAGGGCCTCCTCGGGGCGCAGACCGGCATACGCGAGGACGCTCACGAGCGTGGCGTCCCGCAACCCGTGGTCGGGATTGAGCAGCATCTGACGGCGCAGCGCCTCGACTTCGATGGGGCGCAGCGGCTTGATCGCACGTATGCGTGGAGCACGCGGCTTGGTGATCAGCTTGACCACGTTGACGCTTGCCCTATCCCATTCCACCGCTCGCGCGAACATGCTCTGCAGCAGACCCAGGCAGCTCCGGATCGTCGCCGCGCCCGCCCCGGCCTGTTGGAGTTCGAGGATGAACTCGCTGAGCGCAAGCGGAGTGATCTGGCGCAGCTGCATCGCGCCGAGCCGCCGCTCGATGTGGGCGTTCCACAGGCAGCGATACTTCCTGCGTGTGCTCCTCTCCAGACGGGTCTCGGCATACAGACGCCAGAAGTCGCCCATGAACTGCGCGAGCGTCTCGTTGCCGGCTTCGAGCACGGCGAGGTCTCCGGTGCGCTTGAGCAGCCGCAGGCGAGCACGGAAGTCCAGGGCGTCCTGCGCGGTGTCGAACGTCCGCTGGGCACGCTCGCCCCGCGCGTTCTGAAACCGGACCCGGTAGACGTAATAGACCTCACGGCCTCCTCCTCCGCGCTTGCGAATCTCAACTCCACGGATTGACTTCGGGTGCACGTCTATGTCTATAGAAGGCTAGAACCGACGTTCGCCTGCACCGAACCACAATGCGGGGGCGGCGACCTGTTCAGGCCGCACCGAAACGCCTGACGCCCCCAAGACGCCCCCGCGAGATCCTTCGGCACCTTCCGCCGGAGGGCCAGCCAGTCGCAGAGAGAGCACCGGTACTTGACTTTTTTTCGAGAGCACAAGTTGGGATCTCTCCCTGTGCCCCCTTCCTTACCATGGAGGTGCTCTACCAACTGAGCTACGTCGGCGCGACCGCCAATCCTAGCGGTCCCTCCGTGCCCCCGCCCGTCGATAACGAGCGTCACGCGCATCCCCGCTGGAAGGCGCCAACAGCGTGCTCGAGCTCCCGCGCAAGTAGCGATTAAGCGCGTGGGGCGCCCCAGCCGGGCGCCCCACGACGCTACGTGCGCTGTCCCGCCGTCTACTTGATGTGGACGGTGGTTGCGCTGTGGCCGGAGCCCGGCACGTCGAGGGTCACGGACAGGCCTCCGCGACCGAGATCGTGCTTGGCGAACAGCCTCGCGATCACGATTCCTTTTCGCAGCGATCCAACGCCCTTCGCGATCGTCTTGCCGTGGCGCGCCACACGAACTCCCACCCTGGAGGCGTGTGCCGAGACATCCTGCTCTTCGCAGGTGATCACGATCTGGGTGCCTTTGATGCCCACGGTACAGGTGATCTTGCCCACTGCCCCTGCGGGCCCCTGAGGACCGGCAGGACCCTGCGGGCCTGTGGCGCCCTTCGGGCCAGCCGGGCCAGCCGGACCCACGGGACCAATGGGCCCTGTCAGCCCCTGCGGGCCCTGCTTGCCTTCGGGGCCGGCAACGCCGGTTTTACCTTCAGGACCAGCTGGGCCCGTTTTGCCTTCGGGACCAGTCGAGCCCGCGGGCCCTTCTTTGCCTTCGGCTCCCGGAGCACCTTCTTTGCCTTCCTTGCCTTCGGCGCCTGTCTTGCCTTCTTTGCCTTCAGGACCAACGGGACCGGTTTTGCCTTCTTTGCCTTCCGGGCCGCTTTCCTTGATGCTCAGCGGCACCGTGAGGATGTTCCGGTACAGCGCCGGGTCGCTCGTCCCGGGCTTGTACCGGAAGCCCGGGTTGGTGCCGAGGGTTTCAGCTTCCGCACCGGCCGTCGGCAGCGGCTTGGCGGTGCGGTAGCCGGAGAACAGCATCGTGAGGCCACCTTCGGGGTTGACGATCACGTTCGGGTCATACGCCCGCCCGGAGTAGTAGGCGGAGACGCCAAGCGGCAGGTCCACCCCTTCGCCAAGCGCCGCATCCTGCTCGGCTGAGACCGCGAACGTGGGGTCCGTCTTGACCAGCGGCACCGGCTGGCTCCATTCGATCCCGTTGGTGGAGTTCGAGTAGAACACCTGCTCGAACGCGTCGCTGTCGCCATCGGCGCAGTCGGCGCCGGACATGAACATCGTCTCGCCTTCGGCGGTTGGCACGATCGTGCCGCGCGAGGCCACCCACCGCATCTGGTCGGTGCCTGCCTGGCCGACAGGGGTGGTGTCACCGGCATTGCCGGTGTAGACCGGGTTGTTGAGACCGCTCACGATCCCCAGGTCGCGGAACGTGACCCCATCGGTCGTATATGCGGCCCGCACGACCGTGTAGTCCTCGTTGTTTTTGAACAGCGTTTTGGGCTTTGCGCTGCCCTCGCCCGTGGCCGCCAGTTCGGCGGAAGACGATGCGCAGGCGCCTGGGCCACCAACTTCGTATTCAGCTTTCACGCTTACACTGGTGGTCCCACTCGCAAGTCCACTGGGGGATGCAGTGCACCCGGTGGCCATCCCCCTTGCCTGTCCCGCCGAAGTCGGTGTCTGCGCCTATGCAGGTCACCGTTGCGATCCCTTCCGCGGTGGTGGGGCTGGCGGAGTTGTAGCCGAGGCTGATCGTCACCGCCGGGCTCAGCGCGGTGGGCATCGTCGTGGGCTGGGTGTCGTTGGTGAGACTTGTCTTGGTCTGCGCGCCCGAGCCGGTGTAGCCGAAGCTCGACACCGGGATCGCCACTCCACCCCCGGATGTGGGGACCGAGACGCTTTTGGTTCCACCCACGATCGCCGAGTAGTAGTAGTTGAGCAACTTCTCCCCATAGACGACGACCGTCGCCCCGCTCGGGATCGAGCTGCGTGCGGTGCCGTTGGGCAGCGTCGCCGGCAGGCTCGCGGCCGGCACGGTGCCGATGATCCCGTCTGGGGCCTGCAGGCCGCCACCGGTGGTGGTGCCCTCCGAGGTGGGGTCGGTCACCATCGCGGTGTCGGGCACCTCGGGGGGAGCCACGAGTTTGTCGCCGGCGGCGACGGTCACTGTCTGATCGCCGGTTTGCCCGGCGGCGTCAACCGCCACGCAACCCTCGAATTCGGTGGCCTTCGTTTTTTCGGTGCAGTGGATGATGGGCAGCGCCGAGTTGTTTAGACCGCTGTAGCTTTCGCCCGCGCCCACGTCGATAAACTGACCGCCGGGGCCACCCTTGAGGTTGGCGAAATTGGCGGTGGATCCCACTTCGATCGACACGCCAGCCTGGTTTTCCTGGTAGTTGGGCACCGTGACCGCCTTGGTCGCGGTGGTGGCGCCCGCTTCGGTCACCTGGTTGTCATAGCTGGGGGGTGTCCCGCCCGTTTGGGTGTTGTCGGGGTTGGGGCCCGCGTCCACCGGCTCCTGCGCGGGCAGCGCCGCGACCGGATCGCCGAACGGGTACTTGCTGGAGGTCGCCCAGTTGAGCTTGTGCACGAGCAGCCCCTGGCCGAGCGCATCGCCGCTGACGCGGTTGAGCGTGTAGAGGTAGTAACTGCCGTCGATCTGGTTCACATATGGGTGGCCCTGACCGTTGTCGTTCTGGATGCCGTCGGGGCACAGGTTGGTGTTGAGCTCGAGCTTCTCGTCGACGTAGTGCCAGGTGTTGCCGCCGTCGAACGAGTTGGCCACCACGATCGCCTCATCGGAGTCCTTCGGGCGGTAGTCGAAGAAGCCGGTGAGCACTTTCGGATCGTTCGGGTTACGCATCACGAACGGGAAGTAGTAGGGCGACATCGGCAGGATGCTGCCGACCGGCTGGCGCAGTACAGCGCCTGTCTCAGGATTGGGGCCGCCGCTTGCGCAGTAGCCCGCGAGCGGGCCGGGCGTGCCGGCAAAGCCGGTCGCATAGGGCAGCGTGCCGGAGGCGTTGGCGGTGGTCGCCGAGCCCGGGTACACCGACAGATTGGGCGTCGAGATCGAGCTGAATTCGACGGTGGGAGCGCCCCCGAAGGAGAAGGTGGGTAGCGAGGCCCCATATGGCGCCGCAGAGGGGTCCCCTTGAGAGAGCGTCCAGGGAGCAGTGTTGCTCGCCGGGGCCGTGACCGTGTCCAGCAGCGGAGTGCCCGCTACATACGCGGGCCCGGTGGCGGCCGCGGAGACGGCCGCTCCGAGCGCCAGGATGAGCGCGATCGCCGCGAACAGCACGGCCATCGCCGAGAACAGGTGTTTGTGCATGTAAACGTCCCCTTCCGGTCAGCGGGTCAGAGCATCGAAATCAAGCGCCGCCTGAGTTGGCGGCTGCCGCGCGCCACGTGCTTCGCACAGGGACGCAGGGCATGCGATTGGTGCAGAGCGCTAAACCTAAGTCGCGGCGATAGGGCGATTTGTGAACGAAGTGAGACCTGCCGGTTACCATCGCGTGGACTTGGCGGGAGTCGAGTCACGCGATGCGGCCAGCACAGTCACACGAACCAAAAGCTCCGCAGGAGCGGGAGACGCCGGTTGGCGTCGGCGCCGCCAAGGGCAGCGGCAAGGAGCCGCCGGCAGGCGAGGACAAGCATCAGGACGACGATCTGGTGCATACGGGCACGCCGGAGCCACGAAGCGCCGGCGAGAGCATGCTCAGATGGGTCGTGCCCGAGCGAAACCCCGCGGCCGCCGTGTACGGGCTGGTCACGATCGGCGCGCTGCTGGCCGCCGAGAGCGGGCTGCGCGACACCTACCCCGAGACGATCGGGTCGGTGGCGATAGCGGCGGTGCTGTACTGGTTCGCGCACTCCTACGCCAACGTGCTCGGCGTGCGGCTGTCCGAGCAGCGGCGCCTCAGCGGGAAAGAGCTGTGGCAGGCGTTCATCCAGGACTGGGCGATCGTGAGGGGCGCAGGTATGCCGCTGCTGGCGCTGCTTGTGGCGTGGGCGGTTGGGGCGAGCCAGGAAGCTGCCGTGACGGCCGGGGTTTGGACGGCTATCGCAAGCCTGATCGGGTTCGAGTTGATCGCCAGTGTCCGCTCACACGCGAAGCCGATCGAGATGGCTTTGGAGGTGTTGGTTGGCGCGAGCATGGGACTTGCGATCCTGGCGCTGAGGGCTCTCCTTCACTAACGATCGGATCTCGACTAGCCTCGACATTGTGCGAACACTCCCAAATTGCCGTAGCCTAATCGCCACATGTCCGTAGACAATAAATCTCTGACATGAAATGATATTGTTTTCAAGACTCCTTGATAGTCGAGGAGTTCTAAGCATTCGAGGAGATCGAACACGTTGACGGATGGCGGTAAAAACCTCGGAGGCGGTGCTCTGGCGCCTCGACGATCTCCGAACACGCCGCCCGCCAACGTTGTGAGGAGCAGATCGTCCCAGCCCGAGCGCACCACGCAGGGCGCCATCAACGCCGTTGACACCGGCGCTACCACGCCGCTGTACGAGCGCCTGCCGAGAGGTCCCCATCGGCTCGATCGCGGCGAGGTCGCCGAGAACCAACGCCGTCGCATGTACGGAGCGATGATCGAGGCCGTTGCCACCAACGGCTACGGGCGCACCAGCGTCAAGCAGGTGGTGACTCTCGCGGGAGTGTCCCGACGCGCGTTCTACGAGCAGTTCGCCAACAAGCAGGAATGCTTCCTGGCGACGCTCGACCTGATTGCCGAAGAGGCGATGGACCACATTGCCTCTACGTATCGCACGACTGATGGCACACTCGAACAACGCCTGCACGCCGCATTGAGCACTTTCGCCGAGGTGGTGCGGAACAATCCCAAGGGCGCGCGGCTGATGCTGGTGGACGCGCCCTCCGCGGGTCCCGCGGGGTGGGAGCGGCTGACCGAGACGCTGACCGTGTTCGAGGAGCGGCTGAAGACCAGCTTCGCGCACGCCCCCGACCCCACGCCGCTGCCCGGACCGGTCGCCAGAGCGATCATCGGGGGATTGCGACGCGCGACATTTGTACGCCTGATGGAGAACCGCACAGACGAAATGCCGGAGCTAGTGAGAAACATGTTGGGCTGGACACTCGTGTTCAGAGCCGACGATCTGAGCCGGCTCGCGGGGCGCACACGCGAGGCGCCCACCGAGGTTGGGTTGGACGATGAAGACGACCGCGCGCGGGTGCTGCGCAGCGCGCTGGAGCTTGCGGCGCTCGAAGGCTACGGAAACCTCACACCAATGCGAATCGTCGACGAGGCGGGCGTGTCGATCGACTCATTCTTCAACTTGTTCGACAACATGGAGGCCTGTTTCCTGGCGGCGCTTGAGAAGCTCGGCGGGGAGGTCCGCGAGACGGTGTCCGATCCTGGGCTTGATCGCACCGACGAATGGCCCGCGGCCGTTCGCAGTGCCCTCGACGCGCTGATGCGCTACTTCGTGGCCCGGCCGGCCTACACCCAGACGATCGCCACCGGCGTCTTCACGATGGGCCAGCGCGCGGTCGACCTGGGCGCCGAGCTGGCGCGCGAGGTGGCCGCCAGGTTGACCGCCGGCGCCCCAGGACCGCCCTTGACGGACCTCGCGCAAGAAGGGATCGAAGGGGCGATCTGGCACACGATCTACCTGCAGACGACCAGTGCCGGCGTCGGCACACTGCTCGAGCTCTCCGATTACCTGGCCTACGTGGTGCTGGCGCCGTTCCTCGGCGCCGAGGAGGCGATAAGCATCGTGACCGCGGAACGACCCCCAGCGATCGCCTAAAGGCTGGTTTTCAGAAAGCTGCTCAACGCTTGCGCCGCTGGCGCATCTCGGCGAAGTGCGTTAGCAGGATGCCGACCAGCAGCGAGCCCACGATCACGATGATCAGCGGCGTTTTGCTTTTGACGAAGATCCAATTGACCTCGACCTGTTTGACGTTGAGCACGGCAAACAGCGTCATCAGCACAGCCAGCGACACGAATGCCACCGTACGAGCCGTCTCGCGTCGGCTACGTCGGCGCCCCGGCGTTTGAGTGGCGTTCGACATCGCAACCTGATGCTACCCGCTGGGCCCCCCCACACAACCCTGGGGTAGCACCACTCATTCCTGAGGCCGTCCCACGCAATCTCCGCGGCAAGGCTGACATCCGATGGGACCTACTCTTCAGCCCCCACCCCAGGCTCGCTTGCGAGTGCGTGTGCAGTCAGCTCGGCCCGCACCCACTCGCAGCCGGCGGATAGCTCGGCGACACCCAGCGCGGCGGCAACGTTGAGGGCCATCCCGTGACGAAAGAAGTCATCGAGGCGCTCTGGCTCAGCGCCTGAGAGCTCCTCTAGGGACGCGACAAGCTCGGCGTGGCGCCTGCGCACCCGGGCGCGCACCAGCTCGTCGTCGCAGGCCGCGTATGCTTGGTGCTGAAGCATCAGGTAGTCGCGGTCGGTGGACAGCAGCTCCTTGTAGGCGCGACCCATCGCCATCAGCACGTCCTCGCAGCCCTCCGGGCCGCGGCCTGCGCGAAACTCGGCGGCCGCGTGGGTGAACGTGTCGGTGAGGCGATCCCAGCAGTGGTCGACGGCGGCCAGGAACAACTCGCGCTTGCCGGCGAACAGCGAGAAGACGTATGGCTGTGCAACACCTACTCGACGCGCGATGCGGTCGACAGGCGTACCGTGCAGGCCGCCGCTCGCGAACTCGTGCACAGCGGCGGCGATCAGTGCCTCACGACGCTCCGCGGCAGGCACGCGCCGTCGCGAGCTTGGTGGCTCCTCGCTCACGCCACCTCTCCAGCAAGCACCGGCGCCCGCGGCTCAGCAGCGACCCGTCCCACCTCGGGGGCGACCGTCTCAGCCGCGGCGACGTCGGCCGCGCGGGGCGTGCGAAACGGCAACAGCAGGGCCACCAGCGCGCCACCGCCAAGCACCGCCACCCCAACCCACATGGCGGGGATCAGTCCACTGACGAACGCATGCGGCGAGCCATAGCCGCCGGCGCCGGTGAACACCGACGCGAGCACCGCCACGCCGAGCACCCCGCCCACCTCGCGGATCGCGTTGTTGGCGCCGGATGCCTGTCCGGCCTGGTCAACGCGCACCGAGGACAGCACCGCGTTGGCGGAGGGGGCGAACACGAGCGACATGCCGGCACCGGCCATGATGAAGGGAACGATCATGTGCGTGTAAGGCACGCTCGTCGCGGTGATCGAGGCAAGCCACCCGAGCGCGAGCGCCTGCAGTGTGAGACCGGCGATCATGAATGGCCTTGAACCGTAGCGCTCGGAGAAGATGCCGGCGAGCGGCGCAACGACCATCGTGGCGCCGGTCCACACCAGCAGCTTCAGCCCGGCCTGCAGAGGTGTGTTGCCAAGCACGTCCTGCATGTACTGGGAGAGGAAGAAGATCGAGCCGAACATGCCGAAGTACATGCTGAGCGACACGACATTGGTGACGACGAACGAGCGCTTGGCGAAGAAGCTCATCGGCAGCATCGGCTCGGGCGCGCCCCGCTCCCACATAACGAACGCCGCGAGCGCCAGCCCACCGCCGATCAGCGAGCCGAGGATCGAGGGACTGGTCCACCCCAGCGATTGCGAGCGCACCAGCCCGAACACGATCCCGAACGCACCGATGCCACCGAGCACCAGGCCGGGCAGGTCGAGCCTGCCGTAGGGGCCACGGCTCTCGGCCAGTCGGCGCATCGCGATGGGCAGCAGCATAAGGCCGATCGGCACGTTGAGCCAGAAGATCCAGTGCCAGGAGATGCCCTGCACTACCGCGCCGCCCACGAGCGGGCCGATCGCCACGGCGATGCCGGAGATGCCGGACCATACCCCGAGCGCGATCCCGCGACGCTCAGCTGGGAACGCGTCAGCCAGCAGTGTGAGCGTGAGTGGTGTGACGATCGCGGCGCCGGCGCCCTGAACGGCACGGGCGGCGATCAAGAGCTCACTGGTGGGCGACAGCGCGGCCGCGGCCGAGGCGGCCGTGAACAACGATAGCCCGAGCACGAACATGCGCTTGCGCCCGAAGCGGTCCCCGAGCGCGGCGCCGGTGAGTAGCAGCACGGCGTAGGACAGCACGTACGCGTTGACAGTCCACTCAAGCGACTGGATCGAGGCGCCGAAGTCGCGCCGGATGCTCGGCAGCGCAACCGACACGACGAGGTTATCGAGCACCGTCATGAACAGCGCCACAGAGACGATCCCAAGCGTCCAGTTACGGCGCGCGGGGGTCATTGCGGCTGTTGTTGGGGTGCTTGTTGGGGCGGTTTCCCGGTTGGCCATGGCGTGGTCTCCCATGCTCGTGTGTAGCTCATTTTTCGATAGCTTAGCAGTCGCTAATAATTTGGGAAAGGGGGTCGTTCTCACGCGACGAATGGCTCCCCCCGGAAGGCAACGGGCTATGCGCCCCGACAGGCCGTCCCGAACCGGGGTAATGGCGCGCAACGGAGAAACCAATGCGAGGATGGGAGCGCGCAATGGCGAATAGGGTTGCCAGCACGACGGTCGCCAAGACGGGGGCACCACGATGAGAAACGCCACGAGCAAAACTGCAACGACAGGCGGGGACCGGAGCTATGGGTACCGGAGCCGAGGAATGCCGCTCGCCGCCGTGGCGGCCGGTGCGCTCTTGTTGAGCGGGTGCGGCTCTGGTGGCACGAAGACCGTGTCGGTATCGAGCGCCGTCACCCCGGGAACGACCACACAGCGCACGGCCACCACGAGAACGACCCCCTCCTCCTCAACGACCACAACACCCACCCCCGCCACAACGACCACACCTCCAGCCGACGAAACGACACGCACGACAACCGCGCCGGCCTTCACCAAGCAAGCCGCCACCGCCGAAGGTCTGGGCCAGGCGATGGCGGTGGTCAAAGCGCACGGCTATACGGCCGGCGACACCTCCGTCTACCACCCCGAACAAACGCTGCGGGTGCTTGTGGGCACACGCGAAGGTCACGGGCAGCAGGCGTTCTTCTTCGTGGATGGCCGCTACATCGGGACCGACGCCAGTGAACCCAGCGCAGCGGTCAACGTGGTGAGCCAGAGCGACACCGAAGTGGCGCTTGTGTACCCCCTCTACAAACCAGGCGATCCGCCGAACCATCCGAGTGGAGGTCAAACGATCGTGCACTTCCAACTGAACAACGGCCGCCTCGTCGCACTCAACCCGATCCCGTCCGCCAGCTCGCGAACAAGCTCAAGCGAACAGTAGGAGCACGGGACCGCCCGCCAGCTGCGCGGCGGGTCATCCACTCAGTGCCCGCTCTACCTCGGAATATTCCGCGACTGGAACGCCCTGGGCGGGTAGATTGACTGCGAGACCTCCAACCACGAAAGGGATCCGATGAGCCCAGCGATCGAAGGCCGTGCCGAGGAGCTGCTGAAGGACAAGAACTTTTGTGTCGTGTCGACCATCCGAGAGGACGGCACCGTGCACGCGGCGCCCGTGTGGGTCGACGTGCAGGACGGCCGCCCAGTGGTCAACACCGCCGAGGGCCGCGCGTGGCCGCGCAACCTCGAGCGCGATCCGCGCGTGACGCTGACGGTGCAGAACATGCAGAACCCCTACGAGTACGTGACGATCCGCGGACGCGTGGCCGAGCGTACCCACGACGGCGCTGACAAGCACATCGATGCGCTCGCGATGAAGTACCTGGGCCAGGAGGCCTACCCCTACCGCCAGCCCGGCGAACAGCGTGTGATCTTGCGATTCGAGCCCGACTACGTGCACGTATACGGCTCTTGAGCGTAGAACCTGTCTCAGACAGGTTCTAATCCCGTTTGACGCGGTCCAGCAGTCGCCGCCATGGTGACGGCGAGCGCGGCTGGGTGCGCAACCACTCGTCGCGGGCCGGTAGCTCCCCGCGCTTGCGCGCTGCGATCACGCACTTCGTGTGAGCATGGCGGCGGCGGCTTTTGTCGTCTTCGGGGAAGATCAGCATGTGCTCGCTGAGCGCCGGCAGGTGCCGTCCACAGAACGGGCAGCGATATGTGGCGGGCTTGCGGTTGTGCGCACCGCGCACCGTCCACCATCGAGCCACCGGCAACTTCGACATGTGCACATTGTCACGCCGGTAGGCTGATGGTGGGCGCAGGTGCACGATGACTACCGGCAACGATCCCAACCGAGTGACCCACACGGGCACGCAGCCGCTGGGACCCAACGGCGTGCCGAAGCGCGCGAAGTCGAGCGCTGAGCTAGTGCACGAGGCGCGCAAGGCGATCAAGCGCATGCGAGCTCTCGCGCGGCTGCTGCGCTACGAGCTGAGCGAGTCCGAGTTTGAGCGCCTCAACGACTCGCTGCGTACTGCCGGGCAGCGGCTGTCGGGAGTACGCGATGCGGAGGTGCGGCTCGCGACACTGGCAAGCTTGAGATCCAAGCATCCCAAAGCGCTCGCAAACGATGGGATCGAGCGACTGCAAGAGCAGCTGGAGCACGAGCGAGAGCAGGCGGGCGAGCCCCCCGACATCCAGGGGGCACTGAGCGACATCGCCAACATGCGTAACCATCTGGCCCGCTGGAACCTGGTCGATCCCAACTTCGACGTGCTTGCACCGGGACTGCGAGAGATCTACCGTCAGGGACGCCGCCGCTATCGGCACGTGCGCGGCGAGCACGGACGTAGCCCCGAAGATCTCCACAACTGGCGCAAGCGCGTCAAGTCCCTCTACTACGCGCTCGACATGCTCGGCGGCGCCGAGGCCAAGGGTGCGCGCGGCGCCACCCGCCGCGCCAACCGCCTTGGGGACCTGCTCGGAGAAGAGCACGACCTGTGGATGCTCCTCACCTACCTAGAAGGGCCTCCCCCGGCCCTCAGCGGCGATGAGGACACTCACAAGGCTCTGTTGAAGCTAATCCATCAGCAACGCAAGCGCCTGCGCAAGCGGGCCCTGCAGGTCGGGGGGCGCCTCTACAAGCGCAAGCCCGACGCTTTCACGCGGCGCGTCAGCGACTCGCTGAACGGCTAATCCACAGGGCAATTCGCCGTTCAGGGTTTTGCCGTGGGCAGCCGATGTAGTTGACGACCCGCATACCGATGCGCGTGCAACTGCGACCCCACAC
Organism: uncultured Solirubrobacterales bacterium; assembly: GCA_963849215.1. Taxonomy (GTDB): domain Bacteria; phylum Actinomycetota; class Thermoleophilia; order Solirubrobacterales; family Solirubrobacteraceae; genus Palsa-744. Next base: position 1,324,216 of record CAWKGR010000003.1, on the reverse strand, counting down.
CTCGATCCTGTTCCTGGCCTCTTTGATGGGAGGACTAGGTGTGCTCGTCCTGCACACGACAATCGGCTTCGGCGGCCCCGGGAGCCAGGAGCTGTTCGAGGACGGCATCTACAACGTCTTGATGTTCGGTTCGGCGCTGGCCGTGCTGGCGCGAGGGGCGCTCGTACGCGAGGAGCGCGCCGCCTGGCTGACGATGGGCGCAGGCCTGTCGTTGTGGTGCGCTGGCGAACTGTATTACTCGCTGGCGGTCGAAGGCACAAGCGGGCAAGCCGGTGGGAGGGTCTCGCCAGCCGACGCGCTCTACCTGGCGATGTACCCCTGTTTCTATGTCGCGCTCGGATTGCTTGCCAGACGGCGCCTGCGCAATCTGCGCATCGGCATGTGGCTGGACGGGCTGATCGCGGCACTTGGCGCGGCAAGCGTCGCAGCGGCGCTGATCCTGCCGCCGATCTTCGCAAGCGCCACCGGCGCGCACAGCTCGATCATCGTGTCGCTGGCCTATCCGATCGGTGACCTGCTGTTGATGATGTTCGCGGTCGGCGCGCTCGGCATCACCGGCTGGCGGGCCGGCAACATCTGGCTGCCGATCGCCGCCAGCATGCTCGCATCCGCGATCGCCGACTCCACCTATCTGTACCTGACGGCCACCAACTCTTATAAGAGCGGCGCCTGGATCGAATGCCTGTGGCCGCTCGCGGCGATCCTCTTGGCGATCGCCGCGTGGATGCCCGCGACACGTGTGCAACCACGCCAGATGAAGAGCTGGCAGATGGTGCTGGTGCCAACGCTCGCACTGCTCAGCGCACTCGGGATTCTCGTCTACGGCAACGTCGGCCCGCGGCTCGACGTTCCGGCGTTGATCCTGGCCACCGCGACCGTACTGGCTGTCGGGGTGCATCTGATCCTCACACTGCGTCAAAATCTCATGCTGCTCGCCCACTCCCGGCGCCTGTCGTTGACAGATCCGCTCACCGGCCTCGGCAACAGACGACTGTTGATGGGCGACCTGCGGCTCGCATGCCGGACAGCGCTACCGCGCGAGCCGTGGGAGCTCGTGCTGTACGACCTCGACGGCTTCAAGCTCTACAACGACACCTTCGGCCATCCCGCGGGCGACACGCTGCTCGTGCGCTTGGGCGAGCGACTCAGGAGCGCCGTCGAGCCGCACGGAACCGCCTACCGTATGGGCGGGGACGAGTTTTGCGTGCTTTTCGACTGCTCTAACATCGAGAGCCAGAGCTTCGCTCAATCGAGCGTGGAAGCTCTCTGTGAGCACAGCCCCAGCTTCTCGATCACCGCATCTCACGGGGTTGTGCGAATCCCAGCTGAAGCGGCGGATCACGACTCGATCATGCAGCTCGCCGACCAGCGCCTGTACCGGCGCAAGGAGGAAGTCGCGGCACGGCGCGCAAGCGCCTATCTCAACGTGAACCCAGTAGACGCATTGCTGTCGAGCGCCGACATTCTCGATACGGAGGCACAGCTCCTAGATGAGACCCACGACACGCCGGTCTCCACAGATGAGCGGGGCGCCAACGGACGCCCACCCTCAGGAGACGCTCACGATGGTGAGCAGGCTCTCCCCCTTAGGGAGCACGACCGAGGCCCGCTCGCCGGCGCGACGCCCGAGCAGGGCGCGCGCGACCGGCGAGTCCGCCGAAAGCCGCCCCTCTGAGGGAGACGCGTCGTGCGAGCTGACGATCCGCCAGCCGCGCTCCACACCGGCCTCGTCTCGAACCACGACCGTCGAGCCGAACCCAACGGCACCGTCGGGCGCCTCGGTCTCCTTCACTACCTCAGCAGTCGATATCCGTTCGCGCAGTTTCGCGATCTTGGTCTCCAGGTGCGCCTGATCGTTCTTGGCGTCGTGATACTCGCTGTTCTCTTTCAGATCGCCCCACTCACGCGCGGTCTTGATGCGCTCGGCGATCTCGCGGCGGCCGTCGCCCTCCAGGGCCGCGAGCTGAGCTTCGAGCTCCTTGAGTCCCTCTGAGGTGATCATGCTGGCGGTGTCAACGGTCATCCAGCACAAAGCCTACCCTTCGGGGGCCGCCGGGGCAGTTGTCCCCTGATGGGCTAGCGCGTGGGCGGGGAGATGTGGGGAGCGCGATCAGAAGTACGTGGTGGGAGAGGTCGACAGCAGCGCGTAGTCCTGCACGATCGCCGCCTGCGTCAGCAGCTGCGAGGAGGGCGGTGAGCCGAACACGAACAGGCCACTGGTCAGGCGCTGGTGGACCCACATGCTGTTGACGTAGGTCTGCGTGAGCGTGGCGCCCGGAGGGTCGTGCGTGACCGAGTCGAGATACATCAGGTTCCTGAAGTACACCGACGGGAAGAACGGGTTTTCGCTCAGCAGCCGCTGAATCGTGAAGTAGGACAGCGCCGACTTGGCGGTCTGACGAGCCTGGAAGAGATAGCCACTGTTGCCGGTCGCCTGGTAGAGCAGCACCCCGGCGCCAATCATCGAGCCCTGGTTGTAGCTCCACAGCGTCGGATCGATCACGCCGTGCAAGCGAATGTGGTCGTAGTACAAGTTGTTCGGCGCCATCAGACATTGGCGCACCCATTCATAGGCCATCGCGGCGAACTGCAGATACGTGGCGTTGCCGGTCAGGCGGTACAGCTGCACGCCCAGCTCGGCTGCGGGACCGTCGGTGACAGTGTTGCGGTCGGTGTTGCTCGGCGCATCTGAGAACGGCACCCCCCCTGGGCACGCCAGCTTGGGATTGGTCGACCAGCCGGACATCACGAACTGCATGATCTGCTCGGCCTTTTCCAGCAGCGACGCTTCATGGCGCTGTCTGTAGAGCCGCGCCAACTCGATCCCCACCCACTCGTTGTCGTCGTAGTAGCTGGCCCCGCCCGGAGGCACCACTTCGCCGTTGAACGACGGCAGCATGGGCGCAGCGACGCCCGCGGCTTCGGACGGTTCGGAGCCTTCGCCCGCTTCTTCCTCTTCGGGCTGCTCGCCGGCGATCGCTTCACCGCCCGTCCCCCAGTATTTCTGCAGACCGTATATCCGAGTGTTCAATTCGCGCGAGTAAGTGCTCGCCGTGGTCGCCACCTGACCGGGGATGTTGGACACGCTGACGGTTGCCGCGAGTGCTTGGGAGAAAGGCCACAGATAGGAATAGGGTTCTCCCTCGTACAGCCCGGTGCCGGGGATGTAGTAGTTCTGTTGCATCGCCTCATACGCCACCAGCGCCCGTGCCGGGTTCCCGTGCAGGCCGGGCTTGGGCTTCTTCTTGGTGGCTGATGTCTTCGTGGTCTTCGTGGTCGGCTTCGCCGTCTTGGCGGGGGTGGTCGTCGCCGGAGTCGTGGCGGGCGCGCTGGAGCCCGCGGGCACGCCGCCCGTGCTCGATGAGCTACGCGCGAATTCGTCGGAGTGGGCGAGCTTGCGCGGGTATTCGGCGCCGGCGGGATAGCGCGAGCCGGCTCCCTCGGCCCCGCGTCCGTGTGTCGCTGCCTGGGCAGGCGCGCCGGAGAGCGCGAGCAAGCCCGCCGTCGCCGCGAGGGCGAGCAGGGGCCTGTTGTTGGCCGGGGATATGCATGCGCTCCATTTCATCGAGATCGAACCTCCGCGACAAACTACTTACACCGCGCGGCGCACTCCACCCATGCAACAAGGCAACCGCAACCACTGGTGTGCCGACCTCCACAACCGACCACCGCCGCAAACGATGCGCTGAGGGTATTGTGCCCAACCTAAGAACCTCCTTCAAATGAGAGAGACGGGGCACACGTGAGGACAGTTAGAGAGGCCGTGTTCGAGATGCTCCGCGAACGGTCGATGACGACCGTGTTCGGCAATCCAGGCTCCACCGAGCTTCCGATGCTCACCGAGTTCCCCGCCGACTTCCGTTACGTGCTCGGCCTGCAGGAGGCCACCGTCGTCGGTCTCGCCGACGGCTACGCGCAAGCCTCCGGGCGCCCAACGCTCGTCAACCTCCACACCGCACCTGGCGTCGGCAACGCGATGGGAGCGATCTTCAACGCGCAGGCCAACAAGAGCCCACTCGTGATCACCGCCGGTCAGCAATATCGCTCGTTGATGACGCTGCAGGCAAACCTCACCAACCGCGACGCCACCCGTGTGCCGGCGCCGCTGGTGAAGTGGAGCTACGAGCCCCCACGCGCCGAGGACGTCCCCCACGCGCTGGCGCGCGCGATCCACATGGCGTCGCTGCCGCCGCGCGGACCGTCGTTCCTGTCGGTTCCAATGGACGACTGGAGCGCCCAGGTCGATGACGGCAACGTCACCCACCAGAGCACCCGCACGGTCTCAGGCGCCACACAGCCGGCCCCCGAGGTCGTGGCAGCACTGGCCGAGCGGTTGCGTCGTGCCGAGCGTCCCGCACTCGTCGCCGGACCTGAGATCGACGCCTGCGGTGGCTGGGAGGCGGCGATCGGGCTCGCCGAGCTCCAGCGCCTGGCGGTCTACGCCACACCTGCCACCGGTGGTGGACGGATCGGATTCCCCGAGAATCACCCCCTGTTCCAGGGCATCCTTGCACCGGCCGTGGGGCCCCTCGGAGAAGCCCTCGCCGCGCACGACCTCGTCCTGACGGTGGGCACCTCTGTGTTCCCCTACTACCCCAACGTACCCGGTCCGCTGCTGGCCGAGGGTACCGCGCTCGTGGCGATCACAAGCGACCCCGACGAGGCCGCACGAGCGCCGATGGGCGACGCGATCGTGGCTGACCCTGCACTGACGCTCATCGCGCTCGCCGACGCGGCCGGCGAGTCCGATCGCGCGGCGCCGCCAGTGCGCCCCGCACCTGAGGCCGTGCCCGTCACAGACCCGATGAGCCCCTCCACCGCAATGCGCACGCTCGCCGAGGTGTTCCCCGAGGATGGCATCGTGGTGCTGGAGTCCCCATCGGCCACGCTTGCGCTGCGCAATCAGCTGCGACTGTCGGCGCCCGGCAGCTACTACTTCTCCTCCGGCGGAGGGCTCGGCTTCGGGATGCCCGCCGCGATCGGTGTCGCGCTGGCGCAACCGAGCCGCCCGGTCCTATGCGTGATCGGCGAGGGCTCCGCCCAGTACGCGATCCAGAGCCTGTGGACCGCCGCCGCCTATGAGGTACCCGTCACATTCCTGGTGCTGCGCAACGACGAGTACGCGATCCTCAAGTGGTTCGGGATGCTCGAGGACATCGTCGGCGCACCGGGCCTCGACCTACCCGCGCTCGACTGCGCTGCCGTGGCGAGCGGCTACGGCGTTCGCTCACACGTGGTCAACGGCGCGGAGCAGCTCGGCAGCGCACTGAGCAGCGCGCTCGCGTCCACCAAGCCCGAGCTGGTCGAAGTGAGGGTCGCGCCCGGGATGGCGCTCGCGTGAGCGCACCAACTCCGGATGGAACCTGGGCACAGCCCGCTCAGGTCGACGCGCAGCCCGACGTGATTGTCATCGGAGCTGGGCTCGCCGGTCTGGTGAGCACGCTCGAGCTGCTGCGCGCCGGCAACACCGTGCTACTGCTCGACCGCTGCCACCCGGAGCAAATCGGCGGCTTGGCCCGTGAGGCGTTTGGTGGGATGTTCATGGTCGACTCGCCCGAGCAGCGACGTTCGCGCATTCCCGACAGCGAGCAGCTGGCGCTCGAAGACTGGCTGCGAATCGCCGACTTCGACGCCGAGGACGTGTGGCCCAGACGCTGGGCCGAGCAGTACGTCACACGCGCGCGCGATGACGTTGGCGCGTGGCTACGCGAGATCGGCGTGCGTTTCTTCCCCGTCGTCAACTGGGCTGAGCGCGGCAACTTCGGCGACGGCAATTCCGTACCGCGCTTTCACCTCACATGGGGCACCGGCAAGGCACTCGTAACTGCTGTGTGGGGCGCGATCGAATCTCACCCACGCCGCTCTGGGCTGGATGTGCGCCTGCGCTCGCGCGTCACGGGACTCCTATCGGAGAACGGACGAATCGTCGGCTGTCGGGTGAGCCCCGAGCACGACAAGCCAACCGGCGGCGCCAAGACTAATGACAGCCTCTCAAGACCCGACAACCTCGCCGGTGACGGCTATGAGATACGGGCCACCAAGGCGGTGGTGATCGCCGCCGGGGGGATCGGGGGCAACCTGGAGATCGTGCGCCGCGAATGGCCCACCTCCACATTTGGCTCCCCGCCGGAGAAACTACTGATGGGCTCCCACTACTACGCCGACGGCGCGCTCCACGAAGAGGTAACGCGGCTTGGCGGCAACGTCACGCACCTCTCACGCATGTGGAACTACGCCGACGCGGTGCGCCACCCCAAACCCCAGCGCGAGCTCCACGGGCTGAAGCTGATCCCACCGCGCTCGGGGATTATGCTCGACCCCGACGGCCACCGCTACGGCCCGGTGCCGGTGATGCCCACCTTCGACGCCTACGCCGCCCTTGAGCGCATGTGCGAGGACGAGCGCAAGTATTCGTGGCTGATCTGCAACTTCAAGATCGCCAAGCGCGAGCTGGACGTGTCGGGTTCCCAGCACAACCCCCACCTGCGCGAGAAGCGAATCGTGCCGTTCCTGCTGAGCGTGCTGCTCGGCAAGCCCGGTCTCGTACGGCACTTCCTCGAGGGCTCCCCCGACTTCGTGTCAGCCGGCTCGCTGCGCGAGCTGGCCGGCAAGATGAACGAGGTGACGGGCGAAGTGGCGATCGACGCGCATGTGTTGGAGCGGGAAATCGGCCGCTACGACGCAACGATCGCGCGCGGCAAGGGCCTGTTCAACGACGATCAGCTGCGCCGTATCGCCCAGTTGCGCAACTGGCGTGGCGACCGGCTGCGCACCTCGCGCTTCCAGCGCATCGTCGATCCGAGCGCGATGCCGCTGATCGCGATCCGTATGCAGGTGATGGCTCGCAAGAGCCTCGGCGGCATCCAAACCGACCTCGGCTGCCGCGTCCTGCAAGCCAAGGACGGCGCGCCGATCCCGGGGCTCTACGCGGTGGGCGAGGCAGCCGGCTTCGGTGGCGGTGGGGTACACGGCAAGCGCTCGCTGGAGGGCACCTTCCTCGGCGGCTGCGTCTTCACGGGCCGACTCGCCGCGTCCACGATCGCTGGAGCCGAGCTGCCGCTACGCATTCCACCGCGCGTCGACTGACACGCGGGGCCTCAACGCGAGCGCTCCCGACCATCGATGACCCAGCCGTCAAGCCCCATCGTCGACCTGGCGGATGCCCGCTTCGAGTACGTCACCATCGGCCACGTCACACGCGATGAGATCGAGCGCTCACCCCGCGGCACAGTCGTGCAGCCGGGTGGGGGCGCTTTCTACAGCGCCCTGCAAGCCGCGCGACTCGGGCTGCGCACGCTGATCGTCACGCAGGGAGTCCCCGGCGAGATCGAAGAGCTGCTGGCGTCGTATCGAGACGAGCTCGATGTCCACGTGATCCCCGCTGATCGCACGACCACCTTGAGCACTCGTGGCTTCGGCGCGACCCGCTCGCAGCGGGTGCTCGCCTGGGCCGGAGCAATCCTCCAGCCGATCGAAGTCAACGCCGCGATCCTGCACCTCGCTCCAATCGCACGCGAGACACCCGTCTCGTGGCGGGGTGGAGCGGACTTCGTCGGAATCACGCCGCAGGGGCTAATCCGCTGCTGGAAGATGCACCACAGTGTCCCGCTCGTACAGCTCGACGCCGCCTCGCTGCTGGGCGATACGCCAACAGTGTCGTTTGACCGCGACCCACTCTTGGGCGAGCTCTCCTCGGTGGATCTCGATCCGGCGTCGCTGCCCGACGATTTCGACGCAGCGGTTATCTCCGAGCAGGAGTGCCACAGCGCTCATGCGCTGTTCGCCACGGCGCGGCGGCAAGGCGCGCACGTCGCCGTAACCGCCGGCTCGCGCCCTACAACTGTCCATCTGTGCGACCCCAGCGCGAGCCCGCAGGTGGTGCAAACCACGATCCCTCGGGTGAGCGCCGTGCGCGATGACCTCGGCGCCGGAGACGTGTTCGCAGCGGCGTTCTTCATCGCGCTGGCGGCCGGGCGCTCTGCGCTGGACGCAGCGATGTTCGGCAACGCCGCGGCAACGGTGCGCATCGCGGGCGTGGGACCCAATGCGATCGGGACGCGCGAGACGATCATGCACGCAAACGAGACAGGTGAGCAGACGTAGGAGCCGGAGCTCTCGGCGTCGATCGATCGCACAAGAGCGACCGCGCCGCCGATTACTCGCGAAAGACGCCCTCGCGGGCCAGCACTTCGTCGAGCAATCGCTTCAAATCGGCCGGTTTCACCGCCTGCTCACACCCCGCAACTCGGGCGGCGAGCAGCACACAGCCACCGACTGGCGCCATATCCACAACCGCCACACGCGCTCGGGGCGCGACGCCATGGACGGCCGCGGTCAGCGGCTCGACGAACAGCGCACCGGCCTTGAACGCGCTGCCGATCAAACCGACTGGAAAGTCATCGGCAAGGCCCGTCTGCTCGACGACGGCAGCCACCTGCTTGCCCAGTTCAGCGGCTGCGCTCCGATACAGCTCGCGCGCCACCGTGTCTCCCATGTGGGCGACGCGCGCCACCTCGACGGCAAACGCCGCGATCTCTCCCTTCGTGAGCGGCTCGGAGTAGACGAGCGTCGCGAGCGCCTCAACCCTGTCCACCCCAAAGAAGCCCACGGCCGCGTCGCTCAGCGCTGTCTCGGGGCCCGAACGGTCGCGGTCGGCGAGCGCGGCCTTGATCGACTCGACGGCAAGCCCATAGCCGCTGCCCTCGTCGCCGAGCACATGACCCCACCCCCCTGCACGCCATGCGCGCCCCTTGGCGCCCACCCCGAACACGTTGCTTCCCGTCCCGGAGATCACCCCAACGCCGGGTTGCGCGCCGGTCGCCGCAGCCCACGCTCCCACGACGTCATTAACCACCAACCAGCTGCTCGGACGGAGCTCGCGCACATGAGCGGCCACCGCGTCTGTGTCGGTGCCGGCGATCGCCAGCACAGCCGTGTCGAGCTGCTCACGCACGATGCCGGCGCGTGCGATCGCCTCATCTGTCGCCTTCAGCAGCGATTCGGTGGCTGTCTGCGCGCCAACCGCGTCGGGGTTGCTCGATCCGCCGTCCCCGAGATGCAATGTGCGCTCGCGCATGTCGAACACAGCCGCGAGCGTCTTGGTGGCGCCGCCGTCGACACCCATCGCGTAGCGCGCACCCGTGTCGGCGCCTGGGACAGCCAAGGCCGGCGGCAGTGTCACGAGTGGATCGCGCTCCATCGCGTGATCCTTGCAGGAGTTAGGATCGTGGGCGTGGCAGTCGACCCTGTCTTCGCGAGCGCCGGTGTCAACGCTGGGATGTACGAGTCCTTCTACCTGCGCACGGTCTCACCGAGCGAACCCGTTGGGGCTTGGATCCGCTACACGGTCCACAAGCCGGCGGGACAACCCCCACGCGGCTCGCTGTGGTGCACGGTGTTCGACGCGGCCGCCGGACGACCGCTCATGCACAAGCTCACCACGTCTGAGCTCTCCGTCCCAACTGGACGCTGGATCGAGATCGGCCAGGGCTCCCATCTTGGTCCCGCGGAGGCGAAGGGCACATGTGGCCCAGCGCGCTGGTCTCTGCGCTTCTCAAGCACAGAGCCTGAGCTTCGTCACCTCAAGCACCCGTGGCTCTACAGGGCGCCCCTGCCGCGCACCAAGCTCACGAGCCCCGCCCCCTCGGCACGCTTCGACGGCACGATCGAGCTGCCCAACCGCACGCTGCGGTTGGATGGGTGGCGTGGCATGGTGGGACACAATTGGGGCTCCCAGCACGCCGAGCGCTGGATCTGGCTGCACGGCGTCGACTTCGAGCAGGACCGCTCGGCATGGATCGACGTGGCGGTCGGCCGGGTGCTCATCGCCGGGCGACTCACACCGTGGCTGGCAAGCGGCGCGATCTCAATGGGCGGCCGGCGTGTGCGCCTCGGGGGACTGGGCGCACGCAGGTTGAAGGTCGCGGAGAGTCCTGCACGTTGCTCGCTTTCACTGCCCGGAGAGGGCGGGCTGACCGTCGAAGCCCACGCCGACGTGCCGCCCGAGGCGGCCGCCGGGTGGCGCTACGCCGACCCCATGACGCACGAGTCGAAGGACTCGGCTGGCGAGCACGATGTCGTCAACTGCTCGGTGGCTGCACTCACGTTGAGCGTACGCCCACGCGAAGGGGCGGGCCGGACGCTTCACACCGCCCACGGTGCTGCCTATGAGTTGGGGATGCGCGAGCGCAACCACGGCGTTCCGCTGGCGCCGTTCACAGACGGCTGAGCGGGGTCCGACCAGGCAGCTGAGCAGGGTCGAATTCAGGAGGAACGGCGGGCGTACTCAACTCGAGCCGCGAACGGTCTTCCATGAGTGCCAGGTGATTCGCAGGATCACTCCTGTGATCGCCAGACCGATCAGCGGATCGGCGATCGGCACACCGATCGTCACCACAAGCGCGGAGGCGATCACCGCGAGGCTCACATACGCATCCGCGCGCGCATGATGTCCATCGGCTATCAGAGCGGCACTGTGAAGACGCGTCCCCGCGTCGAGCCGGATGCGAGCCGCGATGAAGTTGCCCGCGAACCCAATCGCCCCGGCCAGCGCCAGCAGCCCGAGATGGGTGGGCGCGGACGGGTTGATCAGGCGGTTGATCGCCTCATACCCGGCGACGCACGCACTGATGAAAATCGCCGCCACAACCGCGAGGCCCGCCCCCCGCTCAGCCCTCTGTGAGCGCAACGCAAATGCGATGCCGAGCGGTATCGCCGTAGAGGCGTCGCCAAAGTTGTGGATCAAGTCCGCCAATAGCGCGATCGACCCGCTCGCGAGGAACACGAACGTCTGCGCGAGCGCGGCGACAATGAGTACCGCCAGCGACAGCGACACCGCCCGAATGCCCTGGCGCGAGCGCTTGATCGAATCATCGATCAGCCCGTGGGAATGACCATGAGACTCATCGTGGCAACCCTCGCGAGACCCGTCGTGGTGGTGGTCGTGATCTTGAAGGTCACTCCCCACTTGCTCCACCACTCACAACGCTAGCGCACCACTAGACTGGCTGCCTGGCCAAATTGGATGAGATGCGGAGTAACATCGCAGGCTCCCCTGCGCGGCAACCATGAAAGGCTCAGATGACTGCCACCGGCAAGAACCTCGAGGACAAGCTTCTGCTCGATCGCGAGCTGTGGGAGGACGGGCCTCCCCACGCCCTATTCAAGGAGTTGCGCCAGGGCTGTCCAGTGCACTGGACCAAGGAAATCGATGAATATCCAGATGAGGGCGGCTTCTGGTCGGTGACCACAGCCGAGGACGTACACACGGTCAGCCGTGATTGGCAGACCTACTCATCCGAACTCGGCGGCGTGACCGTGCTCTCCACAATCTTCCCGCTCGAGCTGACGCAGGCAATGTTCATCGGGATGGACCCTCCCAAGCACGATCGCGTGAAGGCACTGTTCCAGGCAGGGTTCACGCCGAAGCGAATTGCCGCGCATGAGGACTCGATCCGCGAGATCGTGGTGAAGACCCTCGATGCTCTCGCGGGGCGGGAGACATGCGACCTCGTAAACGACGTTGCCCAACCGGTCGTCTCGCGAGTGATTGGCAGCTTCATGGGCATAGCACCCGAGGACGACGCGAGCTGGGCGCGACTGATGAACTCGACGCTCGGCGCGGGTGACCCGGACCTCAATCCCGAGGGACCGGAGGGCGTTATGGAAAAAGAGCTGCCGGAGATATTCGCGCGCTGCGGGCAGATGATCTCCGAACGCCGAGAGAACCCCACCGAGGACCTCACAAGCGTGCTCGTGCACGCCGAAGTCGACGGGCAAAAGCTTGCCGAACACGAGATCGTGATGGGCTTCTTCCTGCTCGTCGCCGCCGGCAACGACAGCACGAAGGCGACTTACTGCAGCGGTATGCGCGCGCTGATGGAAAATCCGACGCAGCGTCAGCTGCTACTCGACGACCCATCGCTCGCCGGCGCCGCAGTCGAGGAGTCGCTGCGCATGTTCCCCGCGTTCGCCCACTTCAGGCGCACCGCCACGTGCGACACCGAGCTGGGCGGGCAGCAGATCAAAGTTGGTGAGCGGGTCGTGATGTGGTACGCCTCCTCCAACCGCGACCAGTCTCGCTATGAGAACCCCGACAGCTTCGATGTGCGCCGTACGACCGAGCATCAGGCATTTGGAGCGGGCGGGCGCCACTTCTGCCTAGGTACAGCACTGGCGAGGCTGGAGCTGCGCATCCTGTTCGAGGAGACGCTGGCGCGCTTCCCGAACATGGAGGTCGCCGGCAAGCCGTTGGTGGTGGAGTCGGCCTTCATCAACCAGCTCAAGACGCTGCCGGTGAAGCTGAGCCCGTAAGCCTGCGAACCGCGACATTGCCCGAGGGCGCCATGATCGACATCTCCACGGATCGCGAGAAGGCCGCGCCGGCGACGAGGATCGCCGAGATCGCGCTCGCCGACAGTCCCGCGCGCTGGGAGGCGCTTGGCTTCATCGCCTCGAACGGGGTTGTGCAACTCGGAGGGGTGCGGGTGAGACTCGCCGGCGATGAGGCAGGTCGGAGCGCACGCCGGGGAATCTTCGAATGGTCGCTCGGTGGAATCACGAGTAGGGAGCTCGACGGCCTCCCCACAACCCAATCCAGTCTCCCCGCACCTCCCGCCGCGCCCGAGCACCCAAACGGAGTGCTCGCGATCGACCATGTGGTGGTGATGTCGCCGGCGCTCAACCGCAGCGTCCAGGCGTTGCAGGCCGCGGGACTCGACCTGCGCCGCATTCGCGAGCAGCCCACGCCCGCCGGTGCACCACGCCAGGCATTTTTCCGTCTTGGGGAGGTCATTCTCGAGGTCGTCCAAGAGCCCGAGCAGGTCCTCGTGCAGCGCTCCGACGGCGTGGACGGTCCCGCCCGCTTCTGGGGTCTGGCGCTGCTCACCGACGATCTCGACCATACGGTCACGCGATTGGCCGAGCACGTGAGTGAGGCCCGTCCGGCGGTGCAGCCGGGTCGGCGGATCGCGACGCTGCGGCGCTCCGCGGGTCTTGCGATACCGGTCGCGTTGATGAGTCGCGCCCCGACGAACAGCACAGGAAGCCCGGAGTAGGCCACAATCAGCGTGTGACGGCGTCATCTGACAACGGCGACGCGAGTTTCAGGTTTGGCGTCGTCTTCCTGCTGACGCTGACTTTGCTGGTGTTCGTGATCGTGGCGCCCAACGCCGATTGGTCGCGAGCGGTCACGTGCACGCTCCAGTGGTTGGCACTGCTTACCATCGTGGCTACCTCACGCGCACGCCGCGGAGTGCGCAGGCCGGTTGTGGTCGTGATCGTGGGCCTCACCGCCTTCACGGTGACTAGTGAGGCCGCCGGCGCGCTTTCTGACCCCGCGCTGTTCGCGATCAGCGGCGCTCTCTCGGCAGCCATCCCGCTGGTGCTGATTGGCGGTCTGGTGAAGCTTGTGGGCTCGCGCGGTGTGACTCTTCAGGCGGTTGCGGGAGCGCTGACGCTCTACCTGCTGCTAGGACTCGTGTTCGCATGGATCATAGGGTTCGTCGCCAAGGTCGGAGACACCCACTACTTCGCCCAGCAGGCCAGCGCGTCCACGAGCCAGATCGTCTACTTCAGCTTTACGACACTCACGACCACCGGCTTCGGCGACCTGAGTGCCGCGACACACGTCGGCCGGGCGCTTGCGGTCGTCGAGATGCTGCTCGGCCAGCTCTACCTCGTGACTGTGATTGGGGTGCTAGTCGGCAATTTCGCCGGGCGCTCGCGGCAATCGCCGCGCACGCCTGAAGCTATGCAGCCGGAACCTCCGCAGCCGGAACCATTGAGAACGTCACCGTCGGGGCCGCCTGAGTAAGCAGTCTGTTGTAGGTGGCGATCGAGCTCCCCGCTCGATCAGATCGGCGAGCGCAAGCTGGTGCAATGGTTGGCCCTAGATTCTCATATTGACTTGGCCCTTTTCAATGGGCCAAGTAGGAAATAGGATCGTGTGCATGTCCTCATCCCGGTCACCAATGCCCAAGACATCATCCCCACCCGAGACCCCATCCCCACCCGAGACCCCATCCCCACCCGAGACCCCATCCCCACCCGAGGCCCCATCCACAGTCAAGGCCCCGTCTCCACGTACCCACGCGCAACGAATGCCGGCTCGTGCGCGCTACGACCGCGCGACGATCGACGCGATTCTCGACGAGGCGCTCGTGGCACATGTCGGTTTCGCGGTGGAGGGGCAGCCGTACGTGATACCCACGCTGCACGCTCGCGTGAGCGACAGCGTGTACTTCCACGGCTCCAGTGCCAGCCGCACGGTTCGCGCGCTGGCGGCGGGCGCCCCGGTGTGCCTGACCGTGACACTGCTCGACGGGCTCGTGCTGGCGCGCTCCGCGGTGCACCATTCGGTCAACTACCGCTCTGTTGTGGTGTTCGGGCAAGCGACGGCGGTCGAGGATATGAGCGAACGGATGACCGCCATGGAGGCATTCACCGAGCGGCTGGTCCCTGGGCGCTGGAGCGAGGTCCGTCAACCCACGGCAAAAGAGCTGAAGGCGATCCAGGTGCTGGAGCTGCCGCTCACCGAGGCCTCCGCCAAGCTACGCTCGGGACCGCCCCTGGATGACGAGGAGGACTATGCGCTGGACACGTGGGCCGGGGTGATCCCGCTGCAAACGCTTGCTGGAGTGCCCGTGAACGACGCACGGCTGGCCGACGGAATCGGTCCCTCGCGAGCCGCGCTTCAGTGGGTCTCCAACCGCTCCAGCTAGTCCGTCCTTTCTGCCAACGTTGAGGTGACCGAAAGCTTGCTCGCTCTAGTCGTTCGGCAACTCGCGCTATTCGTTCCAATCGGGATCGGACGCATTTCGCGCCAGGACCCGGATTGGCCCGCCGCCGTATGGGATCGCCACGACGTTGTGAGGTGGTGAGGGATCAAAGCCGCCGGTGCTCCCAAGGATAGTCCTGCCGTTGGCAGAGAGACACGTCCCGACGAACCCGTTCTCGACCGCTTTTCCAACGGGCCTGTGAGCACCCGTGAGCGGATTGACCGTCTCGGCGTAGATGGTGTCCTCCCCGGTGAACTCCGCCAGCAGACCGCCTCCATTCGCCGACCACGCGGTCGGCGTGAGCCCCTGCAGCAACTGCGGGACTGCCGTGTGCGTGAGGCGTCGGACGCCTGCGCCGTTGGGGCGCATCAGGTAGAGCTCGTTCTTGGGGCCATAGAGCCGACGTTTGGCTTCAAGGCGCTTGACGAACACGATCTGACCCGTGGGACCCCACAGCGGGCTGAGCGAGCGTCGGTCTTTGGTGATGCGCAGCGGCTTACCACCAGAGAGCGAAGCGCGGTAGACGTCGCTGGACTGCAACGTTTCTGTCGTGGATCTCCCATACACGAACTGGTTGCCGTTGGGCGCGAAGCTCAGGCCGTTGAAATACCCCCTTGCGATCGTGCGCTGTGCACCGGTCGCGACTTCGATCGAGACGAGGCTTTGCGCTCCGAGTTCGGGGCCGACAACGGTGAGGATCGTGTGCGAGTCGGGTGACCACGCGAAGTCGTACGGGCTGCGCCAGTTCGCCGCGAGCAGACGCGGCGGAGCGCTACCGTTGGCCGGGGCGATCATCAGGCTGGGGTTGTAGGTCGAGCCGGAGCTCGCCGACACGTAGGCGATCGTACTCCCATCCGGAGAGATCCTCGGCAGCGATCCTGGCGCCACCAGCCGTGCTCCGGAGCCGTTGTTCTGCGCGACCCACACCGACGGTTTCGAGGGGTTGCGGTCGAAGACGAGCGTCGCTTGAGCTACCGCGGGCAGGATGCCCGCGAAACCAACCGCAACGACCACCACGATCCACTTGAGGTTTCTACTCACACCTGGCAATGCTAGTCGCCGCGCCGGTAAGCAAAAAGCACCGCGCCTGCCCTGCGCCAAAAGCCAGCTGTTTCAAGAGAAGTAGTAGAGAGTCATCCCTCCTGCGCCGGAGGAGCCCTGACCCGCCACACGGACAACTTTGCCGTGCGCCTTGATCCATGTTTCACGCGTGCTAGTGGCGGCGTCGCTTCCTCCCGGGCCATCATCGCCTGACCGACCTCTCGAACCGACTCCTGAGCCACCTCCCCGCAGGCCACCGAGCCCACCTCCCTGCCGGCCGCCGCTGAGCAGGATGTAGTGCAACTGATCGGTGGCGATGTAGTGCTGCAACTCGGCAAGGCCGGGCGCTGGATCGGCGCCCATGAAGCCGCCCATATCGATCACGTTGCGACCACTCTGCAGCGCGATCGAACCGGAGGTGCTGGAGCCGACCGCCGCCACGAGATAGTTGGCGTTGCCCTGGTGTCTCTCCAGATACTTGACCAGGGTGGAACTTACCGATCCACCGCCGGCGCCCGCGGGCCCTGAGCCCGTTCGACCAGATGGGCGTCCGGCAAAGAGTCCACCCGGCAGCGGCAGGGGCCCGTGCCCAGTGACCCCACCTTCGGGAGCGCCGCCTTTTGGAGCGCCACCTCTTTGAGCTTGAGCTGCCCCCCCGGGAAAGCCTCCCCCAGCACCGCCGCCAAGCCCCAATTCAGCACTCACCGGACCAGCCAGCGGGTCGCCACCGTTCAACGACTTTCCAACCGTCGCCATCGAATACGCGGTTGGCCCGGCCAGTAGAGCCACTAGGCCCACTATCCCAGCGGCCAAAGCGAACTTCTGGCGCGTCGACTCCGATCCCACCGCCGGCGCCACTCGTGCCAGCAATAGAGCACAGCTCGCCAACACCGCAAGGGCCATCACAGCCGGCGCCAGGAAAGGGACGAACCCGGAGGCGCGATCGAGCAGCGTGACGGCAAGTGCGGACGTGCCGAGCAAGCTCGCGGCAAGCGCCGCCGCCCAGACCGTGGAGCCACGCGATCGATCCCACATGGCCACCAGTCCGCCTGCGGCGAGCGCAGCAACCGCTGGGGCGAGCGCCGTTGTGTAGTAGGGATGGAAGATACCCGTCGAGAAGCTGAAGACTGCCCAGGAGACGAGCGCCCATCCACCCCACAGCACGTAGGCCGAGCGACCCAAGTCGGTGCGCGCGGCACGGCGGCTGTTCCACAACCCAAGCGCTAGGCCCACTACCGCGAGCGGCAAAAGCCACGCGATCTGACCGCCGACGATCGAGTTGAACAGCCGCAACGGCCCCGCGGCCCCGCCGAAGTTGGCACCTCCTCCGGGGCCTGTGCCACCCCCTGAGACACGGCTGAGTCCATTGGCACCGAAGATCAGCGAGAACCACGAATCGTCGGTGGTGTCCCCGACCCATGGTCGGTTGGCTGCGGGTATGAGCATCATCGTGCCGTACCACGCGAAGCTCACGGCGAGCATCGAGGCGCCGCCCGCCAGCAACTGGGCGGCGCGCCGGCGCAGACCGCCCTGCCCTGCGACCAGGAAGGCCGCCGCCAGGCCAGGCACGATCAGGTAGGCCTGCAGCATCTTCACGTTGAACGCAAGCCCGACGAATGCACCGCACAGCAGCACGTGGCGAGTGCGTCCGGACTGCAGCGCTCGAACGATCGCCCACGCGGCGGCCACCTCGAGCAGCACGAGCAGCGAGTCGGGATTGTTGTAGCGACTCATCGTGACGTAGATCGGTGTCAGCGCGAGCATCAGCGCCGCGAGGATTGCCGGGCGGTGCCCGAGCGTGCGCTTGACGGTGTTGTGGAGTACCAGCACCGACCCCACGCCGCATAGCGCCTCGGGCGCCAGCATGCTGAAGCTGGAGAACCCGAACACGCGCCCGGAGAGCCCCATCAGCATGTTCGACAGCGGCCCCTTGTCGAGGCTGTCGGCCCCGCTTGAGTCGATCGCGTTGGTGAGCCACGCCCTCCAGCTGCGGCTGGCCGTCTGCGCGGCCTCGGCGTAGTAGGTGTTGGCGTACCCGCTGCGTGTGAGCCCCCAGAAGGTGAGCACGCCGGCGAGTAGCGCCACGAGCCACAGCAGCGGTCGCGCCCATGCGGGGTCGGCCTCGCGACCTCGAACCATGCGACGCACTCTCGAACCGGCTCCGGCATTCCAGCGACCGAGATCGCGAGGCGCTCGGGTGGGGGCGCTGATCGATGGGGTTGACATGCGGGTCTCCCTTTCAGGTACAGGCGATGTGTTGCGCGGTGTCGCTTTCACTTCAAGCAACTACGGCGCTGGCTTGTGCTCTTGCCGTCAGGGTCCCGTGGCCGTGCTAACGCAAACTATGAGCTGTATAAGTCGAAAGTAGGAATTTCCTGTGAACCACTGCGCGGCACGTCAGAATCGGGCTCGTGAGAATTCTGGTGGTAGAGGACGACCGCGCGGTGCGTGAAGCCGTGCGTCGCGCACTGACCCTCGGCGGCTTCGAGGTGCAGATCGCCGAGGATGGCGAGCAGGCGATCGAGAAAGTCGTGCAAGACATCCCCGACGCGGTGGTACTGGATATCGGGCTGCCGGGAATCGACGGTCTGGAGGTATGTCGCCGCCTGCGGCTGCTCGGCAATCGCGTGGCGATTCTGATCCTCACCGCACGCGAGCAGGTGAGTGACCGCATCGACGGCCTGGACGCGGGCGCCGACGATTATCTCGTCAAGCCGTTTGATGTCGGGGAGCTGAAGGCGCGTCTACGCGCGTTGCTACGCCGCTCAGGCTCCCAGGGAGATCCCGACTCGCTGGCGTTTGCCGAGATCCGACTCGACAGCGCCCGCCACGGCGCGGAGGTGGAAGAGAACTTCGCCGAGCTGACACGCACCGAGTACCAGTTGCTGGAGCTGTTGATGCTGAACCCGCGGCGTGTACTTCCGCACAGTCTCATTTATGACCGAGTGTGGGGCTATGACTTCGGACCCACCTCCAACGCGCTGCGCGTGTACGTGGGTTATCTGCGCCGCAAGCTGGAGCAGGCCGGCGCGCGCCCTCTGATACATACCGTCAGGGGCGTCGGCTACGTGTTGCGCGAGCCATGACGCTGCGTGCACGCATCGCGGCCGTGGCTGGGCTCGCGGTCGCCGTGGCTGTGATGATTGTCGCCGTCAGCCTGTACGTGGCCGTGCGCTCTGAGTTGCGCGGGGAAATCGACAGGTCTCTGACCCAGCGCGCCGCGGCGTTCGCTGGGCCGCCACTCCAACCCGGCATCGGCCCGATGCCCCCCCAAGGCTCGCCAACGCACGGTGGCGAAGCAGCCCCGGCAGGCGGCCCGGGTGGATTCCCGAGCAGTGTTCAACCGGCGCCACTCGGAGAACCGTCGGGCTACGTGGAGTTCATCTCTCCCAGCGGCGCCGTGCGGGTCCCAGGCGGACAAGGTTCGAGCACGACCATCCCGGTCAGCGCGGCTGACCGCGCGATTGCCCGGCGTGGAAGAGGGCGCGCGCTGAGCGACAGAACCGTCAAGGGGACCCACCTGCGGGTGCTGACACTCGGCATCGGCGCACGCGGCGCCATGCTGATCGCACGGCCGCTGACGGAGGTGGACAAAGAGTTGAACCGAGTGCTGCTGATCCTTGCGATCGTAGGTGCCTGCGGGATCGCGATCGCGGCGGCTCTGGGAGCTCTGGTCGCCCGCGCGGCACTGGCGCCGATCGCACGCTTTACCCGGCGCACTGAGTCGCTCGCCGGCGGCCTCGATCTCTCTCAGCGCCTGCCGAGCAGCGGTCGCGACGAGCTGGCGCGGCTCGCGGGCAGCTTCAACGCGACCCTCGATGCGCTCGAGCGCTCCGTCGAGGCGCAACGCAACCTGATTGCCGATGCAAGTCACGAGCTGCGTACCCCGATCGCCAGCCTGCGGGCGAACATCCAGGTGCTGGCAGAGGCAGACCGGCTTCCGCTCGAGGATCAGGTGAGCTTGCGGGCGGACATCCTCAGTGAGCTCGACGAGCTGACCCGGCTGGTGGATGACGTGGTGGAGCTCGCGCGGGGGGCGGGCACGAAAGGAATGGCGCAGGACGTGCGCCTGGATGAGATCGTGCGAGATGCGGTCGAGCGCACTGAGCGGCGCGCAGACCTACGCTTTGAGGTCCAGCTCGAGCCTACGACGATCCGCGGGGAGCCCGACCGTGTGGCACGCGCTGTCATGAACCTGCTCGACAATGCTCGCAAGTGGAGCCCTGCGGGAGAGCGGGTTGAGGTCGATCTGCACGGTGGGGTACTGACGGTGCGCGACCACGGGCCCGGCTTCGAGGATGCCGACCTCCCCCACGTGTTCGAGCGTTTCTACCGCGCCGACCGTGCTCGCAAGCTCCCCGGCTCAGGCCTGGGCCTCGCGATCGTGCGCCAGGCGGCGGAGGCCCATCGCGGCTATGTCAAGGCTGAGAACGCGCCCGGTGGGGGCGCCATCGTGCGGGTCAGCTTTGGCGCGCCCGTGGGAATCGGCTCGCGCCTGCCTGTTTGAGATCACTTGCTCGCACATCACACTCACCAGCCCTCACCGTGCTATGGCTTGAGTACGCGGGCGGTGATGAGGTCTTCGGTGAAGCGTATGAGGCGTTCGGGGGTGAAGCGATCGGGGTCGGTGAGGGTCAATCTGATGGCTTGCTCGAAGCAGGCGAGCACCATGTGGGTTGCGATCTCATGGTCGGCGTGTTCGACCCCTAGCCGCTGCAGCCCCCAGAGCACTGGGGGCTGCACGCCTTCGAGTAGCCGACGGCGGTGGAGGTTGACGTTCTCGCGCGCCGCAAGCGGCATACCGTCGACGGGCAGGACGAACAGGCGCCAAGTCGCGGGTTGGGCGCGGACACGTTTGAGGATGCGGGTCAACCCAGCTCTCAGCATCGAGTCGGGGTCACCGTAGGGTGGCTTTGGGATGGCGGCCGTGATGTCGAGCACCGCACGGTCGATCTCACGGTCCATGAGCGCGCGCAAGAGATCCTCACGCGTGCCAAATGTGGCGTAGACAACGGACTTGGTGATGTTGGCTTGGCGAGCCACGGCCTCGATCGAAAACGCATCGAAGCCGCCCGCATCGACGAGGCGGAGGGCGGAGTCGAGCAGTTGGGTGCGACGCTCCGCGCGTGGACGGCGGGGTGAGTAGCGGCGAGTCGAGATTGCGGCCATCGCCACAAGGTTGACATACCTTGAAAGTGCGCTACCGTATTTTAGATGGGCACCACCTACCGCCCCCATGAGGCGTCGAGATGAGGTCGCGGTGAGCACACCCCCCGCCGTCGGCTCGGCCAAGGTGACACCGCAGACGCTCCTGCAACCGCCGCCGCGGCAGCAGGCAGTCGACGGCGAGCACTGGAACTCGTACATCGGGGAGGCGCTCCCCTCGCCAGCGGGACCCCTCGATCGGCCCGACACGGCACTGGCGGGGCCACCCGTGGTGCCGCTGCCGCGGACACTGCAAGTGCTGCGCATCAGCGAGCGCCAGATCGAGTTCATGTTCCGTTGGCGGCGAGAGCTGGGGGAAGTCTTCAGGGTTCGTGGGGTGATCCCCGGCGGACCGGTTATCACCTCTCACCCCGATCACGTGCGCTCACTGTTCACCGCGAAGCCCGAGCTGGCGCCATCGCTGACGGCGGAGTCGCCACTGCTACCGATCGTCGGGGCGAACTCGGTGCTCACAGCCAACGGCCCACGCCACCTGCGCCAACGAAAGCTGCTGTTGCCGCCCTTCCACGGTGAGGCGATCGAGCGCTACATGCAGATGATCGCCGACGCCACCGAGCGCGACATCGACCGTTGGCCAATGGGCAAGCCGTTCGCGCTGGCACAACGGATGCAGGCGATCACCCTCGACGTGATCATGGGGGGCATCTTCGGGATCGAAGGGAAGCCCCTGCGCGGCACCCCGGAGCGACGACTGCGAGCAGCGGTGAAGTATCTCGCGCAGGTCTCAACTTGGCGGGTGGCGAAGCTCGGGGAGCTGATGAACGTGGGGCACAAGGAGCCAGTCGGCTTGACCCGGCAGGGCGTGTCGATACTGGACCGCTGCACCTACCCCGTGATCGCGGCTCGGCGTAAGGAGGAGAACCTGGAGCAGCGCACCGACATCCTCTCGTTGATCATGCGCGCACAGACCGAGGACGGTGAGCCGCTGAGCGATCGGGAGCTACGCGATGAGCTACTGACGCTAGTGCTTGCGGGCTTTGAGACAACCGCGAACTCACTCGCGTGGACCTGGGAGCGTCTACTACGTACGCCCGCCGCGTACGAGCGCCTGCGCGAGGCCGTGCGCTCCGACGAGCAGGCGGACGAGCACGTCGAGGCCGCGATCCTCGAGGGAATGCGCTGCAGGCCGGTTATCCCAACTATCGGTCGCAGGGTGGCGGTGCCGTGGCGTCTAGGCGACTACGGCGTACCGGCCGGCACCCCGGTGATGATGAGCATCCTGCTGTTGCACCACCGCGAGGATCTCTACCCCGAGCCATTCTCGTTCCGCCCCGAGCGCTGGCTTGGGCACAAGCCCGGGACGTACGAGTGGATCCCCTTCGGCGGGGGTACCCGCCGCTGTCTCGGCGCCGCGCTCGCGATGGCGGAGCAACGCGTAGTGCTCAAGGCAATGGCAAAGCGGCTGAACCTGCAGGCCGACCGGCCCGAGGCGGAGCGCGCGCAACACCGCAACGTCACGATGATCCCCGCCCGCGGGACTCAGGCGGTGCTGCACTCACGACGGCCCTAACCGTGGTCTCCGGCGATGCGGAGCATTCCGCCGGCGCGGCGTATCGCGTTTGATGCGAGCGGGGTGATTGACGGCGTGGTGTGTCGTTTACAAGTTCAGTAGCCGTGGGAGCTCCTCAAGTGCCTGCAGCACCTCCGCGCCCGCCTCTCGCAATGCCTGCTCATCACTGTCGGCGGCGTAGCCGAACACGCGCATCCCAGCCGCCACGGCGCCAATCACGCCGGAGGGTGTGTCCTCCACGACCACGCAGCGGGATGGCTCAGCTCCCATCTCGGCGGCGGCGTGCAGGAAGAGGTCGGGGTGAGGCTTGCCACGCGCGACTGTGTAGGCGGAGAACAGCGCACGATCGGCGAACAGCGGCCGAAGGCCCGTGAGCTCCAGTGACAGCCGGGTCTTCTCGAGCTTCCCCTGCGAGGCGACGCACACACCCAGCCCGCCCGCGCTGACACACTCGACGACCTCGGCCGCGCCCGGCACCGGTTGCAGCTCACGCCGGAATCGCTCGCCACGCAGGCGCTCGAACTGAGCGATCCAGTCCTGCGCAAGCGGGCGGCCGAGCTTTTCCTGCACCCGCTCGCCGACCTCCGACAGCAACAGCCCCTGAAAGTCGCGGCGAGCCTGGGTGACGGTGGTCGGCAAACCGTCCGCTGTCAGCATCTCTGCAAGCACGCCGTTTGAGATCACCTCGCTGTCGACCAGCACCCCATCGCAGTCGAAGATGACCAGTTGCAGATTGCCCACCGCGGGATTATCTCTTCCCCAGACCCAAGAACCGATCTGACCACGACGGCGAGCAAGCGCCGCCGGTCGACTAATGCAACTGGTCGATGAAGGTGTAGATCACCATCAGGCTGACGAGGACGACGAATACTCGTAGCGCCCACAGTCCGGCCGTGGCACGTGGTCCGAGCATCGCGCGAGCCACCGGGCGTGAGGTTTCATCCACGAACTGGTCGCGCTCGAGGTGCATGATCAGCTCGTCCTCGTAGCGCTCCTGGTGTTGAAGATCGCGCTCGTCGATGACAGGACCGTGATCGAAGTCGTCCACGGGAGGCGCTTGCGTGTTCATGAGCCGATCAGATGGACGCTTTGCAGGAAGGAGTCGATGCCGTAGGCGGCTCCGCAGATGCCAACGAACGCGATCACCGCGATCCCGAGCGTGTTGGTGGAACGCTTGTTCACCCACGGTCCCATCAGACCCTTGTCGTTGGCAAGCATGACCATGAACACCAGGCTGACGGGGAGCAGCACTGTCGCAAGCACGTTGGCATTGAGCGCGATCGAGAGCAGTGGGGCGCCGGGGATCAGGATCACCGCCGCCGCAAGCAGCGCGATGCCGACGTTGGCCACGTAGAAGACGGCGGCGTTGCGAGGTGAGACGTTGAAGCTGTGGGAGACTCCCACGCATTCCCCGGCGGCGTAGGCGGTGCTGGCCGAGATCGTAAGGATCGCCACCGCTCCCGCCTCGATCAGTCCCAACGCGAACACGGTTCCCGCGGCCCCGCCGGCGACGTGCTTGAGCGCCTCGGGGAACCCAGCGCCGGCGAACCCTTGGATACCCGACCCGTCGTGATCAAGCAGTGCCGCTCCGGCGATCAGCGCCCCGATCCCGAAGATCGAGGCCAGCACCCCGCCCAGCGCGGTGTCATAGCGGCCGTGTCCGATGTCGGCGGGAGTCATTCCCTTGTCGGCGGAGGCGCTCTGCTGGAAGAAGATCATCCACGGCGTCACGGTCGCGCCAATCGTGGACGCCAGCAACAGCAGCAGCGTGTTGAAGCTGCCACCGGGGAACGGCTTGAAGTCGAACGCCCCCACGATTGCGCCGACGTGTGGTTTGACCAGGATCGCCGCCACCAGGAACAGGCCGTTGAAGAGCGCCAATCCAAGCACGATCCGCTCCCAGCGCCAGTAGCGCCCGCCGCTGAGGGTGAACAGCACCAGCGCCAGCCCGAGCGCGACGGCCACCCCGGAGCCGAGGTGGAAGTAGGAGAGCCCAACGCGGATCGCTACGAACTCGGCGACGAGCGTCACGAGGTTTGTGAGGGTGAGGTCGCCGGCGCCGAACCACCCCCATACGCGGCCGTAGCGCTGCAGCACCAGCTCGCCGTAGCCGCGGTGGGTGACTGCACCGACGCGCATGCACATCTCCTGGCAGACGAACGCCATCGCGAACAGCACCGGGATGAGCGGGACGAAGAGACCCAGCCCGTACTGCGCGCCGTCGGAGGCGTAGGCGATCATGCTGGGGCCGTCGTTCTCACCGAGCATCGCGAGGATCCCGGGCCCAACGAGCAGCCACATGAGACGCCAGCGCTTGCTATATCTGCGAGCCTGATGGACGCGGGAGCGGTCGTGTGAGCGTGCCGCGTCCTCGCCGGTCAGTGGCGGTAGGGCGAGGCCTGGGGCTGTGGCTTCAATCGCGGACATCGACCTCAACGCGCATCGCGCCTGCGAGCTGACCACCAATCGCGTGCTCGCTCTCTCCGAAACGGACGAACAGCGGCCCGCCGAACGGCTGGCGCTCGCGCACCAGAAAGCGATCTCCGGGGGAGATACCGCAGTCGGTCAGGTAGCGCAGCATTTGCGGGTCAGAGTCCGACACGCGCACGAACACGCCCTGCTCGCCGACCTGAAGGCTCTCCATGCTGCGCGTCGGGCGCTCTTCGAGCTCGAGGTTCGCGTTGGGGATCGGATCGCCGTGAGGGTCCACCGTGGGGTGCCCCAGCTTGGCGGCGATCAACCGCTCGAGGTCCTCGGAGAGCACATGCTCGAGGATCTCTGCCTCGGCGTGAACCCGATCCCAGGGCATTCCCAGCGAATCCGCCAGGAAGCTCTCGATCAGACGGTGGTGACGGATCACCTCGAGCGCTAGTCGCTGACCGTCGTCTGTGAGTCGCACTCCCCGGTAGGGCACGTGTGTGATCAGACCCAGTTCGTCGAGCTTTTTGAGCATCGCCGAGACCGAGCCCGGCGTAATGCCCAGCCGCTCAGCCAACGCGGTGGTGGATACCGGCTCGTCACTACGCGTTTGCAGCGAGTAGATGGCCTTCGAGTAGTCCTCTACGGCCGGTGAGCGCATCAGAGAGTTGCTTGCCATGAAAAATAGTATGGCATGCCAAGAAATTATTTCAAGTCCGCTACACGTGCGATGCGGGGCTTTGGGGCCCGGCATAGAGCTTTGAGCGCGACGAAGGGCTTCGGAGTCTTAGGCCTGCGCGGTGGGACCCTGTTGGTCCTCGCCGCTTTGCGAGTGGCGAGTGCTCCACCAGCTCCACCCACCGACGGCGACGACCGGCACCACGAACATCGCGGAGGCGTACCAGTGCATCATGCAGGCGAGCACGGTCATCGGTGCGTCGAAAGCTACCATGCCCGCCCTCCCTCCACCCGCGCGTGCACGCTCATGCCACGCTCCGCGCACGGCGAGCCGTGAGCAGCCCGCCTACACCTGCGATCAGACCGAGGATGCCCACCACCAGCGCGGTGATCGCAAGGCCCTTGCTGGCGCCACTCGAGGATCCGGCGCTGACTGGCGCGGGAGCCGTGGCCTGTCCTGCCGGCGTTTGCCCGGGCGTCGGCCCGGCCTCGTTGCCGGCCACTTCCTCGACCAGTCCGCCCTTGGCGGTGATGTTGACGGTTGGCGCGGGATATTCGGCGCTCGGCGGGCCGATCCAGTGAATGACCTTGCCGTTGCTGTAGTACTGCACGGTCTTGAACGCCAGCGACTGCCCGGCGAGGTCGCTCGGCATCGCGATCGACAGCGGAAACTGGATGAACGAGTTGTCTTCGAGGCGCCCCAGCGCGGAGCGGTCGCCCGTCCAGATGATCTGCGAGACCTCTTCGCTGATTGACCCTTCGTCGGTTTGAATCGGCTTGGGGAGCTTCACCATTATCTCTTTCACGCTCCATCCGGGCACGTTCTGCGTGTCGATTTCGGTGAAGCCGGGCGGCACTTGCATGTCGATCTCATACGCGTACGCCCCAGCCTGCTCGCCGGGGACCCGTACATCGAGTGTCACAAACGCGCCCGCCGGGATCGTGTTGGGGTGCAGGCTGATGTGCGCCTGCGCCACCCCAGGGATGCCAAGCGCCGCTACTGCAACGAGCGCGGGAATGATCTTCGGTCTCATGTGTCCTCCTTTGGGGTTCCGTCTCGATTGGTCCTTGGTGACGGTCATTTGACGGGCACCGCGATCGTCTTTTCGTACTCTTCAAATTCAGACACCCGATCGGTGATGAGCAGCTGCCATGTGCCACCGGGACTCAACTCCGCTGAGTTCAGTACGTAGTGACCAGGCCCGGCGAGGTTGGCCTGCAGCGGCAGCGGACCGATCCCCTTGGCGGGCAGCTTGGCGGTGACCTTCAGTTCCTTGGTTGCCGTGAACTGCGACCCGGTCTTCGCGTCGATCAGGTAGAGGTGAGCCGTGTTCAGCCCAACCCGTGCCGGTTCCACTGTCATCTCCAGCTCCGCGGGTCCAAGCGAGGTGGTCGTCGAGAACGGCCCGCTCGCCGCGTCGATCGGCGGTGCGTAGCTGATCAGTGCCGCGGTTACCCCGAAAACGGCGACCATCAGCGTGAGCTCGCCGCGCATCGAGCGTCGCGCCATCACGCCGCTGCGCGCGGGTGGGCCGCCGGCGCCCACGAGCCGCCTCAATGCGGGGATGACACGTTCACGGTTGACCCAACCGAAACCGAGCAGCACCAGGAACAGCGCGACCTTGACGAGCACCAGCGCGCCGTAGGTGGTGTGCAGCAATCCGTCGATGCTGCGCACGTCGATGTAGGCCTGGATGGCCCCGGTGATCGCGATCGCGATCACGCACGTGAGCGCCATCGGGGAGAAGCGCGCGAGCGTGGCCAGCAGGAGGCGGGTGCGCTGAGGCCCCTCCAGGCGCCGGGTTGCGGCGGGCAGCGCAAGCAGCAGGCACGCGATCCCACCAACCCAGATGCTCGCCGCCAGCACGTGCACGACGTCGGAGGGAAAGAACACGCCCCTGGGTCCCTGGATGCTTGCATGGCCGCTGAGCGCGGGGGTTATCGCGAGGTAGCCCACCCCAATTGCCGTGAGGGCAATCACCGCACGCGGCGGGCGGGGGCCGACAGCGGCGCCGTCGGCGCCGAGCGTGACCGCCCGCAACGCGGGGATCGCTTCGCGTCTGGATAGCCGAGCGCCTGCAAGCAGCGCTCCAAACGCCAGCCACACGAGCCCGCGCGCTCCCCACACCTCCCCGAAGCGGCTTTTGAGCGTGTCGCTGAGGATCGTGCCCTTCAACGACGCCCACAGCGACACTCCGGCTGCGCTGGCGCCCTGTAGCAGGATGCCGAGCACGCTCACGAGCACTCCGAGCACCACGGCGGCGAGCAGCAGCAGCTCGATGCGCTTTGCAAAAGCGTGAGAGGCCTCTCGCCAGCCGGGCTCCGCACCGGCGCTGGCCTCAAGCGCGGGGAGCCACGCGAGCGCGAGGAACGCCAGTCCACCGATGCCCAGCGCGAGCGATAGGTAGTCGAGCGCGCGCACGACCCCAAACGCGAGCTTTGTCACCTCTCCGCTGGAGTTGCGTCCGATCAGCCCCGCGACTGTGAACTTCGGGGGGGTGCCGGCGTGGCCGATGTTGAACACCAGGCCGCCGTAGACGATGTGCGTGTCGGCGGAGATCACGCGGTAGGTGCCGGTGTAGGTGCCGTCGGGCAACCCGGGCTTCAGTCCGACTCCCATCCAGTGCTCGTCGCCGTTGGGGTGAGTGACATCGAGGTTGTCGACCTCTTCGCCCTGCGCGTTGTACACACGCACCGCCCCCAGCGTGCCACCGACGGCTTGGTTGAACTCGAAGATCACCTCCTTTGGCTGCTCGGCGACGGTCGAGCCCGTTTGGGGGGAGGTGCCGAGCAGTTGTGCGTGCGCGAGCGCGGCCGGTGCGCTCACAAGTGCCACCACGACGACCAGCGCAAACACGAGCACGGGTTGCGTAGCGCGGATCGGGTGTGCAAGGCGGACAGCGTGCGACCCGCCACAATCGCGACGAATGGTGCCTGCACCGACGCCAATAGCGTGTCTGGAGCGCGCGATTAGCCAGCTCACCATGCCTCACCGCCTGAGTGAATCTCGCCCCCGCCGTCACCAGAGCCGGAGCCGGCGTCACGCCCGCGCCGCCGGCGCACCCACACGACGAACGCGAGCGCGAGCGCGATTATCAGGATGAACACAACGATCGCCAACGTCGGCGCTTTCGAGCTTCTCGGGCACCCAATACAGTTCCCCGTCGATCGCGCCCCGCTGCGCGCCCACCGCGATCGGGACGCTCCAATCGAAGATCTTCGTGCGCTTGCTCTTGTCGGTGACCTGCGGTGGGGTCACCGGGCTCATCCAATGGATCCGATGGTCGTGCCATTCAAATTGACCGGTGCGATCCACCACCACCCACTTCGGGGGATCGCTTGCGCCGGCCGACGCCGGCACTGTCACGTTGGCGTAGAAGCTCGTGTTGAGGTATACGGCCGGTGAGCGCACGTTCTGTTCGGTGGTGCCGTTGGGTTGCACGCGCGCGTAGGGCTCGCCGGAGTAGCCGTAAACCGTGACCGTCTTGCCGGTGTTGTTGCGCAGCAGGATGCGGTCGGCGAACTCGAGCACTTCGAGACTCAAGCCCGGCACTTTGGGGTTGACCGACGTTATGTAGGAGCGGTAGTCGTAGCTGCTGCCCTGATCGTTGATCGGGTTGCCGCTCTCAAACGTTGAACTTGACTGTGTTGTCGTGCCTGCCGCATCGGCAAGCGGGCTACTCGCCGCCACCAGTGCGAGCGCACCGAGCAGGGCGAGAATCGGACGGCGTGACATTGACGCTCCCCGGATTTCGAAGGGTTGGGTGAAGACGAGCGGTCACACGCCACCCACTGCAGACGGGGGCTTGCGACCGATCGAGCACGGCGATTCACCGCACCCTTTGGGGCGCGGTGCTCTAACGCGTCGCCGAGAGGGCGGGCGGCGGGCGAACCGCCAGCGCGCAGGCAATCAGCAGCCCGCCGTGTGGCGCCACCGCAAAACGACGGGCACCGCGGGGAACGTTCAAACGAGGACGCGGCCAGCGTGAGCGTGGTGTCGAGGAAAGACTCGCAAGGATCCGCTCACCCGGGTAGCGGCGCAGCAGCAACGGCACCGCCAGCACTAGCGCCGGCAACAGGCACAGCGCGTTCGCATCGCGTGTCACCAATCCAACCATCGCGAGCGCGAGCGCACCAATCGCGAGGAGCACCAGTGTGCGACCCTTGCCATGCACGGGGTTGCAGTTCCTCAGGTTCATCCAAGTCGACACGCCAGACTAAACCTTACTCCTCGACGCCCCAGCGAACGTCGCCGACGTCACGTGTCAACAGCCGACCGCTACTCCCCAACGTCCCATTTTTGACCTAGGTTCCAACAGCCGACAGCAACCATAGTCCGAAACTGGTGAACGCGACCATCACCGCGAGCATCCAGTACTGCGAGCGGATCGCCTCCTCCCCATTGCGATAGATGCTGAGCGCGCGGTCGTGCGCGAGTGCGAGCCCGCCCACGTGGCCGCTGACGAGCGCGACAACTTGCACGTACCAGATCAGCGCATAGGAGATGATCGTGTAGTCGATCCGATAGGTGCTGGAGCCGAACAGGTTGGCGCCGTTGCCGAGTGGATCGGAGGCCAGGTAGCCGATCGCCTGCCCCTGCCAGATCAGCAGCGAGAAGTAGTGGGCGAGCACGTAGGCGAACCCGATTGGGACGAGCGTGTGGGCAAACACGCGCGTCAGCTGATCCTTGTCGTAGCGAGGGCTCACGCTGTGCACCCCGACGATCCCGAGCCGGTAGATGCCCGCGACGAGTGCCACACACGCCACCAAGCCAATCGAGTAGGTGAGCTCGAGCGCCGGTATCTGGTTGAAGCCGAGATCGGCCACGAGACTCTGCAGGCTGGGCTCGATGTTGCGCCACACCCCGCCGTTTGAGAACCCGTCGAAGGTGGTGGTGCCGATCACGGCGCACACCAGCCCCACCGTGCCGGCGATCACCGGCATGTCGGCCAGCCCGCTCAGCGGCCGGCGCGCGTACACGACACCGTCGTCGTCCTCACAGAGCGGGGCGATGCGCGAGAACAGGTTGAAGTAGGCGCCAAACCCATCGGCGCGCTGCCCCCACTCCTCCACGCCGAACAACCCCATTCCCACCAGCATCACCACGAAGTACCCGAGCGCCAGCGCTGCCAGCGTGGAGGGTTGATCGCGATCGGGGGTCACATACACCAGCTCACACCACGCGAATCCGATCAAGGCCGCCACCGCCGGCCACATGCCGAGCCTCTCCGGGTAGCGCAGCAGCGGGGGGCGCGCGAACGTTCGCGGGGCCACGCGACGGCCGACCCACCTGATCGTGCGCGCACACGAGCGCCACGGGCTGAGCGCACGGAACACATCGCCGCACACCGCGCTTGCCAGCGGGGCGCCGACCCAGAACACCACGTAGATGAAGGTTGGCGTGAAGTTGGCGCTCCACACCTGGGTTCCCGCAAAGCCGGCGTAGACCACGAGAACGAACAGCCCTATCCCAAAAAGACTCGCCAACCGCGCGAGCACCGCGGGCATCCGAAACAGTCGCTTGCGATGCTCGCTTTGCAGCTGCGGGCTCCTCCACATCGTCGAGAGCGCCACGAAGGAGACGACCAGCACGATCGCCGCGGTCCAGCTGAACAGCCACACTGGGATCGGCAGATCGGCCTTGCCGACGATGCCGTGCGCGGAGGCTGCTTGCGGGAACAGCAGCGCGGCGATGCCAAGGGCGCCGAGCGCGGACGGCAGACGACGCGTGGGGATCATGCGCGCGCCAGTGTATGCCAGGCTTCCGGGCTATGGCGACGCTTGCCACATCGACCGCCACCTTCGGGGTGATCGCGCAGCTCGGGGCGCTGGCTCTGCTGGGTCTCGCATACGCGAAGCGGACGCGCACGCTCGGGCGCCGAGGCCAGCCCGTGCTCGGTTGGCGACAGGCGTGCTTCTACGGAGGATTGGTCACGATCGCCGCCGCGCTGATCTCGCTGGGCGGCGTCAGCCAGGAGCTGCTGATCGGGCACATGGTCGAGCACCTGCTGCTGGGCAACGTCGCGGCGCTGCTGATCGTGCTCGGCCTGACCGGCCCGCTGATCGAACCGGTCCTGCGCGTGGGGGGGCTCGGCCGTCTGCGCGTGCTCGCCCACCCGCTGATCGCGTTCCCGTTGTGGGCGATCAACCTCTACGCTTGGCACCTGCCGATCTTCTATGAAGCGGCCCTGCGCCATACAGGCGTGCAGGTGGTCGAGCACGCAATGCTGCTCGGGTTCGGCGTCAACATGTGGATGTGCCTGTTCGGGCCACTCCCAGTACCGAGCTGGTTCGGCAACTCCGCGAAGCTCGGCTACATCGTCGCGGCGTGGGTGACGGGCGCGCTGCTCGGCAACATCTTCCTGTGGTCGGGGAGGGTGTTCTACCCCTACTACATCCCCGGTGATGTATCGCGGCACATCTCCCCGGTTGCCGATCAGAACATCGCCGGCGCGGCGATGACGATCGAGGAGAGCGTTCTCACCCTGGGCCTGTTCTGCTGGCTGTTCCTGAGCACCGCGCGACAGGGAAAGGCACGCCGAGAACCGCTCACCTCGCGCGGTCGTGCCGGCTGAGGCTGCCCCATCTTGACCGGGGCGCAGCCTGAGAATGGTGCTCAGCTGGAGGCCAGCAGCGGCACGTCGTGGACGATTTCCTTGGGTGCGAATTCGGCCGTGTACACCGTGGTGCGCTTGCCGCTCGCGCTTACTCCGTAGACGATCCCGGTGTGGTTGACGAACTGTGGCTGGGAGGCGTCTTGTTCGGAGCCCACCCCCCACGCCTTCCATGCCGTCGCCAATTCGTGTGCGGAGCCGATCAGGTACTTCATCCGCCCGGTCATCCCGTGGGCGGCCAGGAACGCGGCGACCGTCTTGGGGTTATCGCCACGGGGGTCCACCGACACGGCGATCACCTGTGCCTTGGAGGACACCGCCTGCCCCATGAGGTTCTGTGCGACGCGCAGGTTCGAGGCGATCAAAGGGCACACGTCGGGGCAATGTGTGTAGAGGAACGTCACCAGCACCGCCTTGCCGCGGTATTGGTTGATGTTGACCATTTCACCCTTGTAGTTGCGCAGCGACAACGGTGGGGCGGCGCCGATGGGCGCGAGCACCGAGCCGTCGTAGCTTGCCGACTTGGCGGTGTGGATGTTGCCGATGGTGGGGTGCTTGCTGCTGTTGCCCATCGTGAGCACCGCCACGCCCCCGGCAATCACGAGGATCACGACCAGCGCCAGCACTGTGCGCGGGCTCAGCCCGCCGCTCGCGGGCGGCTCGGGGGGCTCGGCCGGGGGTGGCGGCTGCACTGCCATGACCCCCGGAACCTAGCACCGAAGCCGATTGCCGAGCGCCGATCGGCGCCGCGGCTACAGTCATGGCCGTGCGCTTCTCAATCCCGGCACGACCCGCACCTGGATCTACTCATGCGGATCGCTACAAGTGGATCGCACTGTCGAACACGACGCTGGCGGTGCTGCTGGCGACGCTCGACGCGTCGATCACTCTGATCGCGATGCCCGACATCTTCCGCGGGATCAAACTCGACCCGCTGGTGCCCGCGAACAGCTTCTACCTGCTGTGGATGATCCTCGGCTATCTGGTGGTCTCAAGCGTTCTAATCGTCAGTCTCGGGCGCTTGGGCGACATGTACGGGCGGGTGCGGATCTACAACCTCGGATTCGTGATCTACACGGTCGCGTCGTTGGTGCTGGCGGTCGACTGGATGACCGGTCGCGCGGGCGCGACATACCTGATCGTGTTCCGCATCTTCCAGGGGGTGGGTGGCGCGTGCCTGCTGGCGAACGCCGCCGCGATCATCACCGACGCGTTCCCGGTCAACCAGCGCGGGATGGCGCTCGGCATCAACAACATCGTGGGTGTCAGCGGGTTGTTCATCGGGCTGATCCTCGGCGGCCTGTTGGCGCCAATCGACTGGCGTCTGGTGTTCCTGATCTCCGTCCCCGTCGGGTTGTTCGCGACCGTGTGGGCGTACCTGAAGCTCGAGGAGCGCAGTGAGCCCAAACGCTCGAGCATCGACTGGTGGGGCAATGTGACGTTCGCGCTTGGGTTGATTCTCGTGATGGTGTCGGTGACCTACGGAATTCGCCCCTATGGCGGGCACCCCACCGGGTGGGGCAGCCCGAAGGTGATCGCGCTGCTGGCTTGCGCGCTGCTCTCGTTGGGACTGTTCGCGGCGATCGAGCGGTGTGTCGCCGAGCCGATGTTCCGCCTCGCGCTGTTTCGCATCCGCGCGTTCACGTTCGGCACGCTTTCGACGTTCCTCGCCGCGGTTGCGCGCGGGGGTCTGATGTTCATGCTGATCATCTGGTTGCAAGGCATCTGGCTGCCCGAGCACGGGTACAGCTTCACCGACACCCCGCTGTGGGCGGGCATCTACATGCTGCCGCTGACGGTGGGGATGCTGATCGCGGGACCAACCTCCGGCTTTCTCTCCGACCGCTGGGGTGCACGCCCGTTCGCGACCGGTGGGATGCTCGGCGCGGCGTTCAGCTTCGGCCTGTTGATCTTGCTGCCCACCGACTTCACCTACTGGGAGTTCGCGCTCGTGCTGGCGCTCAACGGGGTGTTCATGGGTATGTTCGCCTCGCCCAACCGCGCGGCGGTGATGAACAGCCTGCCACCCGGCGACCGCGGGGCTGGGGGCGGGATGAACCAGACTTTTCAGAACTCCGCGCAGGTGCTCTCGATTGGGATCTTCTTCACGCTGCTCATTATCGGACTGGCCTCCAGCCTGCCGGCGGCGACCAGCGCGGGACTGCAGGCGCACGGCCTGTCGGCGAGCGTGGCGCAGCGGGTCGCCCACGCGCCCCCGATCTCGATCCTGTTCGCGGCGTTCCTCGGCTACAACCCGATCCAACAGCTCGTCGGATCGCACGCGCTGAGCGCGCTGAGCACTCAAGCTCAGGCTGTGTTGACGGGACCGACGTTCTTCCCCCACCTGATCTCCGCCCCGTTCCGCGACGGACTTCACACCGCGTTCATCTTCGCGATCCTCGCCTGCCTGATCGCCGCGGCCGCCTCGATGCTGCGCGGCGGGCGCTATCAACACGTTGAGGAGCCCTCCCGCCCTTCGGACGCCCCCCGTCAAATTCCACAATTGGAGGAACAGCATGCACGTTGAGTGGTTTGGACAGTCCGCCTTCGCCCTGACCGCGTCGGACGCGTCGGTGTTCATCGACCCTTTCGGCGACCTCTCACCGATGGCCGAGCGCGGGATCCAGTTCGACTATCCGGAGATCTCCCGCGACGGCGTGGATCTGCTGCTGGTCACCCACGAGCACCTCGACCACAACGGCGTGGAGGCGATCTCCGGTGAGCCGGCGACCCTGCGCTCCACCGCGGGCAAACACGAGTCCCCGATTGGGGAGGTCGTGGGGGTTGCCTCCGAGCACGACGAGCAGGCGGGCACACAGCGCGGGCCCAACACGATCTTCGTGTTCACGCTGGACGGCGTGCGCGTGGCGCACTTCGGCGACTTCGGCCAGAGCAAGCTGCGCCCCGAGCAGGCGGAGGCGATCGGCGAGATCGATCTGCTCATCCTGCCGGTTGGCGGCGGCCCCACGATCGGCGCCACTGGGGCAAAGGCGATCGTCGAACGTCTGTCACCGAAGTGGGTGGTGCCGATGCACTACCGCACCCCCCGCATCGGGTTCTTGGAGACCGAGGAGGAGTTCCTCGGGCTGATGGACTACGTGCAGCGGCTCGACGCGGCGAGCTTCGACACCCGCGAGCTACCAGCCA
Source organism: uncultured Solirubrobacterales bacterium (assembly GCA_963849215.1). GTDB lineage: Bacteria > Actinomycetota > Thermoleophilia > Solirubrobacterales > Solirubrobacteraceae > Palsa-744. The sequence goes on along the minus strand of CAWKGR010000003.1, from coordinate 1,288,805 downwards.
GCGAGGGCCCACTCGTCGTTGTGCCGGCCGCGCCGTAGCACCTGGGCCTTTTCTATTGCCCGCGCGCGACTCTTCGGCCACGCAAGCGGGAGAGCTCCCGCTCACCGACGCGTGGATCTTCGGCCACGCGTCCGCGTGAGTGGACCTCCCGTCGTGATCGAGCCGCTGCCGCGGTCCGTGCCGCGGTCAAAGGCGCGCGAGACCCGGCGCCTGATCCACCAACCTCGACGAGCCGCGATCCGCGAGGATGCTCTCTCGACATGACACACCTCGCAACCTCCTGAACCTGAAGGCCATCTCGACATGCCCGCACCTCGCAACCTCCTGAACCTGAAGGCCATCTCGACATGCCCGCACCTCGCAACCTCCTGAACCTGAAGGCAGTCGAGAAGGGCTACGGCAGCCGCTCGGTGCTGAACGACATCACGCTCGGGGTGTCCGCGGGCGAGCGCATCGGCGTCGTCGGGCAGAACGGCGGGGGCAAGTCGACGCTGCTGCGCTTGATTGCCGGCGTGGAGGAGCCCGACGCAGGCGCGCTCACGCGGGCCGGCGATGTGGGTGTGGCACTGCTGGATCAACGCGACGAGCTCGACGAGCATCAAACGATCCGCGCTGCGCTCGTCGGCGATCGCGTCGATCATGAATGGGCGGCCGACAGGACCTTTCGCAGTGTGCTGGACGGGCTGTTGGGCGGGGTGTCGCTCGATCGCTTTCCCGCCGGCTTCGACACACCGATCGACGGTCTCTCGGGAGGCGAGCGGCGGCGTATCGCGCTGGGGCGTCTGCTGCTCGACGCGCCGGAATTGTTGCTGCTGGACGAGCCCACCAACCATCTGGACGTGGAGGGGGTCGACTGGCTCGCCCACCATCTGGCGGCGCGCCGGGGCTCGATGCTCGTGGTGACTCACGACCGCTGGTTTCTCGATGCGGTGTGCACCGCGACTTGGGAGGTCTCCGAGGGGGCGGTCCATCAATACGAGGGCGGCTACGCCGCGTACGTTCTCGCGCGTGCCGAGCGCTACCGTCAGCAGGCGGCGCGAGAGGACCGGCGCCAACAGCTCGTGCGCAAGGAGCTGGCGTGGCTGCGACGGGGGCCACCGGCGCGCACCACCAAGCCGAAGTTTCGCATCGAGGCCGCCAACGCTCTGATCGCCGACGAGCCACAGGTGCGCGACCGCGCCGAGCTACTGCGCTTCGCAAGCGCGCGCCTGGGCAACAAGGTGCTGGATGCCATCGAGGTCTCACTTGTGCTCGGCGAGCGGGAGGTGCTGCATGGTGCGACATGGCGTTTGGGCCCAGGTGACCGCGTGGCGCTCGTGGGGGTCAATGGCTCGGGCAAGACCTCGCTGCTGAGACTGCTCGCCGCCGAGATCGAGCCGTCAACGGGACATGTCCAGCGAGGTGCCACGGTGCGCCTGGCGCACCTGTCCCAGGACACGGTCGAGATCCCCGGGCACCTGCGCGTGCTGGAGTCGCTGGAGGAGGTACGCAGCAATGCCGTGCTCAGCGACGGGCGTGAAATCACCGCGACGCTGCTGTGCGACCGCTTTGGCTTTCGTGGCGAGAAGGCACGCACGCTGGTGGACGATCTCTCCGGTGGTGAGCGCCGGCGACTAGGACTCATGCGCCTGCTGATGGAAGGGCCCAACGTGCTGTTGCTCGACGAGCCCACCAATGACCTCGACACCGACACGCTCACAGCCTTCGAGGACCTGCTCGACGGCTGGCCCGGCACGCTCGTGGTGGTCAGCCACGATCGCTACTTCGTGGAGCGCGTGTGCGACGACGTGTACGCGCTTACCGCGCGCGGGGGAATCCGACATGTGCCGGGGGGAATCGAGCAGTATCTCGCGGAGCGCAGCGAGCGCTCCGCAGCGGCTCGCGCGGGCTCACACGGGGAGCGCAACTCGCCCGCCGACGCCGCCCGCGTATTGGGGCGGGAGATCTCGGTTGGAGACGACGCGGGCGGGGGCCCCGAGCCCATGTCCCCCGGAGCCGCGGCGCGCGCGACGCGCAAGCAAGCCCAACGCACCGAGCGGGAGCTCGGGCGGTTGGAGCGCGAGATCGAGCGGCGGGCAGAGCAGGAGCACACATTGCACGAGCAGATGGCGGCGAGCGCCACCGACTACGAGCGCCTCGCGGAGCTGCAGAGCGAGCTGGAGCGACTCGCGGTGGAGCGCGAGCAACTCGAGAGCTCGTGGTTGGAGGCGTCCGAGTTACTCGGAAGTTAAGATTAGAGCGTGACCTACACTCCACCCCAGGAGATCCTCGAGCGCTACGCGTCGGTGCTCGTCGATTTCGCACTCGGCGGAGGGCAGGGCGTCAAGCCGGGTGAGGTGGTGCGGGTGGCGGCGCCTGAAAGCGCGAAGCCGCTGTACGCAGAGCTGCGCAAGGCTGTGTGGCGAGCGGGGGGACATGTGATTGGGGCGTACGAGCCCGACGACGACCCGCACCGAAATCTTTCGCGCGACTTCTTTGAGGCGGCGGCCGACGCCCAGCTCGACTATTTCCCCGCACGCTACATGCGAGGGTTGATTGACGAAATCGACCATCAGGTGTCGGTGCTCTCCGACAGCGACCCGCACGCGCTCGAGTCGGTTGAACCCGCGAAGATCATGCGCCGCGGCGAGGCGATGCGACAGTTGCTGGACTGGCGCGGGGAGAAGGAGAACGCGGGGCGCTTCAGCTGGACGCTCGGCCTGTACGGAACCCCGGCGATGGCGGCGGAGGCCGGGATCGAGCTGGAGGAGTACTGGGAGCAGATCGTGCACGCGTGCTTCCTGGACGTCGAGGATCCGATCGCGCGCTGGCGTGAGATCGGGCGCCAGCTCGACGAGACGCGCGAGCGCCTCGACGCGCTCGACATCGAGCGCGTGCACGTGCAAGGGGAGGACGTAGACCTGTGGGTGAGCCTCGGCGAGCGGCGGCGCTGGCTGGGCGGGCGCGGGCGCAACATCCCGAGCTTTGAGATCTTCACGAGCCCCGACTGGCGCGGGACCGAGGGCTGGATCCGCTTCAATCAGCCGCTGTACCGCTACGGCAACCTCGTCAAGGGGATCCGGTTGGCGTTTGTTGACGGGCGTGTGAGCGAGGCAAGCGCGCAGGAGAACGAGCGCATCCTGACTGAGATGATCGCCACCGAGGGCGCCGACCGCGTCGGCGAGTTCTCGCTCACAGACCGCCGTTTCTCGCGAATCACGCGCTTCATGGCGCACACGCTGTACGACGAGAACGTGGGGGGACCGTTCGGCAACACCCACATCGCGCTCGGGCGCTCCTACCAGGACGCCTTCGCGGGGGACCCCATCGAGGTCAAGCCCGAGGATTGGGAGCGGCTGGGGTTCAACGATTCGAGCGTGCACACAGACATCGTGTCGACCGCCGACCGGCTCGTCACCGCACAGCTGAGAGGTGGCGGGGAGCGCGTGATCTACCGCAGCGGCGAATTCACACTGGACTAAACGGCCCCGCCATCAGCGTCCCCTACGTCGTCGCGGGTGCGGCGCAACCAGTCGCTCAGCTGTTGGCCGACATCACCCACCGACTCGCCCGCCTCACGGAACATCTCGCGGAAGCGCTCGGTGTAGTGAGCGACAGCGTCGCCGGCCTCCTCACGCGGTTTGAGCGGCTGGTCGCGCGTGATGTAGGAGCCGCCGACGATCCGATCGTAGTCGCCGCCCTTCACCCACTCCATCAACTCATGTACGCGGCGGACCGGCATCGGGTGGGTGATGTTGAGGTCGAGCAGCAGTCTCGAGAGACGTTCCAAGCCCGACCCCTTCTCACGGTAGTCGATGCCCTGGCTCATGAACACGTCGAGATCGAGGCGCTCTGCCTCCGCACCTGCGGCGATGACCATCAACGTACGGCACACTGTCAGCGGATCGCGAGTCACCAGCGCGGCGGCCCGGTCGCAGGTCAGCTCGGCGGCTCGGAACCACTCCATCAGCGCCGCGCGCAGCGGCAGCAACGGCAGTGGAATACCTGGGATCGAACTGAGGCGCATCAGGATGATGAGCGCGGTGCGGTAGAGCACGTGATCGGACAGTACGTGCCCGGCCTCGTGACCGAACACCGCACGCAGCTGCTCGACGTCGAGCAGCTGAACGAGCCCAGACTGGATGACCACGATCGGGCGCCCGGCACCGATTGTGACGGCGTTGGCGATTGGAACCTGCGTCAGGTACAGGTCGGGGACGGGCTCCAGATCCAATGTGATGTAGGCACGCTTGTGCGCCAACCACACGTCGGCAAGCTGATCGTCTCCGAGTCGCACCGAGGAGCCGAGATAGGCTTGGCGCAGCGCGCGCTCATACCCGAGCTCGATGAGCTTGCGCACGACCGTGTCCAGATAGGGGATCGACTTCAGCGCGGCCGTCGCCGCGCGGTCGGCTGGATGTTCATACGCCTTGGGGGAGATCCCCTTCAGCTGGTAGCCCTCAGCCGGGACGGACATCACATGACCTCACAGGCATCACAGCACACGACCCCCATCCTGCCACAATGCTGCAGGTGGTACGTCGATTGGCCACGATCCTCGTGCTTGTCGCGTCGGCCGGACTCCTCCTCGCCGCGTGCGGAAGCAATGATCATCGCACCGACGCCGCGACAAGCGGCACCACGGCAGGCGCACGCACTCCACCTACTGCGCAAGCGCCTGCCGGCGCAGCCAAATCTCCCACCAAGGCGCAGGCGATCGCGTTCGCTCACGCGGTCAACTTGACCGCCGAGGACGTGCCGGGTTTCACGGCAACCTCAGAGCACACGCACGAACACGAAACGGCGACGGAAAAGCGGCTCGAACGCGAACTGCTGCAATGCACAGGAGGAACTTTGAGGTCGCATAGCGGGCTCGCCGAAGTGAGCTCGCCGCATTTCAAGCTCCAGCGCAGTGTGCTCAGCTTCGGTGTCAACTCGAAAGTCAGTGTCGAGCAAACGCCGATTCAGGCCACTAAGGAGACTCAAATCAAGCCGCGGCAATCACGTACTGGGATGCCTGTCTCACTACCTGAGTGTGCTTCTGAGAGACCGGCTCATCAAGGAAAAGAGCTCTCCGGGAGCCATCGGCCCAGTGTCCACCTCCATCTCACAAGGCACTCCCCCCTCGCCCGGTGCAACGGGAAGCTTCGGCTGGCGTATCACCGCCACAATCACGGTGCGCGGTATCAAACTTCCTTTTTACATGGACATGCTCGGCTTTACCTACGGGCGCGCCGAAGTGTCGCTGCTCAGTACAGGTGCCTTGAGGCCATTCCCGGCGAAGGCTCAGGAACACCTGTACTGGCTACTGCTCAAGCGGGCCGAGGCTCACAGCGTGTGAGTGAAGAGTGCTCTTCGAGCTCGGCGGTCAGCCCGCGGCCGGTGACACCGCGGGCTGACCGCGACGCGCGGCTTCGGCCTGCTCGCGACTGTCGCGCGAGGAGATCAGGAGCGCTGTGAGAATCGCCCCCGCGATCGCGAACCCGGCACCCACCAGGAAGGCGCGATCGAAGCCCTTCGTAAGAGCCACCACGGAGCTGTGGGTGCCGGCGTGCAGGAGACTCTGCGTGCGGCTGTTGGCGACGGTGGCGAGGATCGCGAGACCGAGCGCGCCACCGACCTGCTGAGAGGTGTTGATGAGCCCCGAGGCCAGGCCCGCCTCCTGGGGCTTTGTGCCGGTCACCGCGGCGATCGTCACGGGAACGAAGGAGAACCCCAGCCCGAGCGCCGCAAAGATCGAGGGCCCGAGCACATCAGCGACGAAGGAGCCGCCCGGCGCCCGCACCCGCGAGAACCACAGCAACCCGACCGCGATCAACAGCATCCCGGTGATCAACACCGGCTTGAAGCCCACGCGCGTCACCAGTTGCGAGGCGGCGCCCGCGGACAGGATGATCCCGACCGACAGCGGCAGGTAGGACAGCCCCGCCTTGATCGGCGAGAAGTGTAGGACGTCCTGGAGATAGAGCGAGATGAAGAAGAACATCGAGAACAGCGACATGCCGATCAGCAGGCCCACGATGTCCGCTCCCCTGAGCGTCCGCAGACGGAAGATCGAGAACGGCAGGAGCGGATGACGCTGGCGAAGCTCGATTGCGACGAACGCGGCGATCAGGACGGCCGCCCCGGCCAGCCGCAACAGCGTGCTGGTGGCTCCCCAGCCGACGTTGACCGCATCGACCACCGCATAGACGAGCAGCGCAAGCCCTGCCGTGACGGTCACCGCGCCGGGCAGGTCAAAGCCCTTGGTTCCGTCATCGGCGCGGCTCTCGAGTAGCAGTCGAGGGGCGAGCGCCGCCGCGACGATGCCGATTGGGACGTTTACGAAAAGCACCCAGCGCCAGCTCAAGCCACTCGTCAGGATGCCGCCAAGAAGAACGCCCGCCGCCCCGCCGGCACCCGCAACCGCGCCCCATATGCCGAGCGCGCGGTTACGCTCAGCACCTTCGGCGAAAGTGGTGGTGATGATCGAGAGCGCCGCCGGTGAGACGATCGCCGCGCCGAGACCCTGAATCGCACGCGCGATGATCAACCATGCCTCCGACTGGGCCAGTCCCCCGCCCAGCGATGCAAGCGAGAACAGGACGAGTCCCACCATGAACATGCGCCTGCGTCCGAGCAGATCGGCGAGCCGCCCCCCGAGCAGCAGGAAGCCGCCGAAGGTGAGCGTGTAGGCGTTGACCACCCACGAGAGATTGTCGCGCGAGAAGTGCAGGTGGGCCCCGATCGATGGCAGCGCGACGTTGACGATCGAAGCGTCGATCACGATCACGAACTGCGTCATCGCCAGCAGCATCAGGGCGAGGCTCTTGGCCCTTGGTGTGTCGAGGGTCTTCGCCCTTGGCATCTCGAGGCTCATATGAGCAGGTTATTCAACAGGTGGGCGTGAGAAATTGGGCGGGCTCGGCTGCATACAGAGCGCGGCCGAGCAGGCGCCACAGCGTTGCCCGCTCCTCCGCGTCGAGTGCTTGCAGCACCTCGTCCTCGATCTGCTCCTGAGCGTGCTCGGCGTCCTCGAGTGCCTTGCGACCCTCTGGCGTCAGCTGGACGACGTGGCGTCGCCGGTCGGCCGTGTCGCGACGACGCGCCACGAACCCGAGGTCCTCCAGCTCGTTGAGCAGCAGCACGACGTTGTTGGCGTCCATGCAGAGCGCCTCCGCGAGCTCCTGCTGAGGGCCACCGTCGTGGTCGCGCACGTAGCTGAGCGCCATCAGGTGGCGCATGTGCATTCCCAACAGCTCTTCGGTGCTGCGCCGGTAGACCTGCTTGGCCAGGCGTGTAAGCAGGGCCATAGAGCCCGGAGCGCATGCCCTCTCGGCACCCATGTCGCGTGATTTTACAGCATCTTGCATCGGTCATCACTTTACCAGCCATAATAAATATTTCATCGATCATCCCTTTTACAGTGATGATCTTTGCTACGGTGTTCCCTTCGCAACCTGAAGGGAGCCCCATGAGCACCACGGTCGAGCAGCCAGACATCGCGCAGTCCATGTCCACATCCACCTCCGTAGCTGCCTCGTCCGCGGCCGCAAGCTCGCGGCGCAGCGAGCGCCGTCGCTGGATCGCACTCGCGGTCCTGTGCCTCGGCCAGCTGATGATGGTGCTCGACGCCACAATCGTGAACGTCGCACTGCCCTCTATCCAGCGCGACCTGCACTTCTCACAGGGCAACCTCACATGGGTGATCGATGGCTACCTGATCACGTTTGGCGGCTTCCTGTTGCTCGCAGGGCGCGTCGGCGACCTGATCGGGCGCAAGCGCGTGTTCTTGGCGGGCCTCGTCCTGTTCACCAGCGCCTCGATCCTGTGCGGGGTGGCCGACAGCCAGGGTCTTTTGATCGGCGCGCGCCTGCTGCAGGGAGTCGGCGGCGCCATTGCCTCGAGCGTGATCCTCGCGATCATCGTCACCGAGTTCCCCGAGGCCAGGGAGCAGGCGAAGGCGATGGGTATGTACGCGTTCGTGTCCGCCGGCGGCGGCTCGATCGGGCTGCTCGCGGGTGGGGTCCTCACGCAGTCGCTTGACTGGCACTGGATCTTCTTCGTGAACGTGCCGATTGGGGTGTTCGCGCTCGTGATGGGCTCAGCTTTGATCGAGGAGAACGAGGGCATCGGGCTCGCCGGTGGCGTGGACGTGGCCGGGTCGGCCTTGATTACGCTCGCGACGATGTTCGGGGCGTTCGCAATCGTGAAGTCGACCGAATATGGCCTCCTGTCGGCGAAGACGCTCGGGGTCGGCGCCGTCTCGCTGATGCTGCTTGGGGCGTTCTTCGCGCTGGAGGCGCGCCTGGAGAACCCGATCATGCCGCTGCGTATCCTGCGCCTGCGCATGCTGATGGGCTCGAGCCTCGTGCGTGGTCTGCTCATCACAGGTATGTTCTCGGCGTTCTTCCTCGGCGCGCTGTACCTCGAGCGGGTGCTCGGCTACGACGCGATTGACACCGGGCTTGCGTTCCTACCGCTCACAGGCGCGATCGCCGTGATGTCGCTGGGAGTGGCCGCCAAGGTCACCGAGCGCTTCGGCGCCATCAACACGCTCGTGGTGGGACTTGCGGGAATAATCGTGGGGCTGCTGCTGCTCGCCAGCGCCGGTGTCCACGCGAGCTATTTCCCGGGGCTGTTCTTCGCCTTCCTGTTCCTGGGCCTGGGAGCCGGCAGCTCGTTCCTGCCGCTGCTGACGATCGGGATGGCCGATGCCCCCAAGCGTGACGCGGGGCTCGCCTCAGGCATCATCAACGTGTCGGTGCAGCTGTTCGGCGCGATCGGCCTTGCGGCGCTCGGCGCGATCGCAACCGACCATACGAAGGCTCTGACGGCCAGCGGGCACGCGCTCAACGACGCACTGACAGGTGGCTACCAACTCGCGTACGTCGTCGCCGCGGGCTTCGTGGCGCTCGGCATCCTCGCGGCCCTGCTGGTCCTGCGCCCGCCGGCGAACACGGTGGCGCAGGAGGTCGAGGAGCTCGAGCGCGACTTCGCCCGTGCGGCGGCCACCGCCCAGACCGCGGAGCAGCTTGCCTGAACTGCTCGGTCTCCTCGCACTTCAGCAGCCGTGGGCGACATCGGCCGAGACACAAGGCACGACTGCCGGCGGCGGGACGGGGGTGGCTACGGCGACCGCGGTCTCCCCTTCGATACGCATCGCTCCGCGAGCGACGAGCAGCCCAAGCACGGCCACCGCGATGCCGAACCCGAGCAGCGTGTCGTGGATCCCGGCGTGAGGCAACGCGATGCCCGCCGCGACAGCGGGGAGCGAGATCGCGCGTGCCCAGCCCAAGGAGCAAGCGTGCGGGTGGCGCTGACCTAACCGGGCGTCTCAGCATGGCGCTTAGCCTGGCGCCTGGCCTTGCGCGCTGCTGACTGCTCCGCGTTCTTCTCGCGCGCCTGACTGTAGGACTGTGCGACGAGCGTCTTACCGTCGGTCCAACCGAAGGCGCGGACCAGCAGCGCTATCGCGAACAGGATGCCCCACGCCGTGGTGACAAGCTGTTGGGACACCGAGTAGGCGGTTGCGTTGGCCGTGCTTGTGAGGCCCTTCAGCGAGAGCACGTTGAAGCCCTGCACGACGCCCGCGCCGCCGGGGGTGACCGAGCTCACATTCGCGATCGAGTTACCGGCGACCACCCTCATCAGTGTGTGAAAGCTGACAGGAATGTTGTAGGCGGCCAGGAACACGGCGATCACTCCGAGCATCGCGATCCAGCTGACCGCCTCAGGGAGCACGACGCGCCCCAGGAAGGCTCGAGGGTGAACGAGGATCTGCGCGCCCACCTTCGCCTCCTCCCACCATTGCTTGACGCGTTGACGCAGCACCCGGCCCACGAGGTACAGGAGCGCCGCGCCTCCAACGAGCAGGATCGCCGTGGCCCACGGGTGATCGGCGATGAAGCCGAGCTGGAGGGAGAACGAGCCATCGACGGTGAGGAACAGATACAGGTAACAGAACGCCCCGATCAGCGTGAAGAAGATCTTCTGCACCGCCATCCCGGCGAGCACACCGGCGAAGCTGGCGGCGGCGATGATCGTGGTGAACATCAGCAGCATCGCCAGAGTGCCGATATTCGCCGGCAGAACCGAGTTGAGCGCGACGGCGGCGGCATAGCAGGCAAGGACCTGTATCCAGCGAACGTCGGAGTCGGGGTATCCGTAGCGCAGGATCGAGTACCAGGCAAACGCCGTGGCGGTTGTCTGCACGGTCATGAGCGCAACACCAGCGAGCAGGTAGCCGAGTGAGACGCTTGTGATCGTGTCCCAGATGTGTTTGAGCCATGCTGTGATATCCCAGCCGGCGAGCGTCGCCGCGGCACCGATCACGACGATGACCAGCGCACCGATCAGGATCCGTCTCAGATGAACCCGCTCGCGCACCGGAGCCATCGAAGGCTGAGTGGCCATGCGTCGGATCTTATGGGTCAGTCGACCGGGAATACCGTTTTCCGGCGGGTCAAGCTCGACCGTGAAGGCCACGACGCTCCCGCACGCGACTGAATCACGATCACGCCCGCGGCGGTCGACGCTCGCCGCACGGGGGTAAATCACGATCACGCCCGCGGCGGTATCACCCGCGCGACGCCCAGGATCAGCCGAGAACCTTGGCCTTTGCCGCGGCGAACTCCTCGTCGGTGAGAACGCCCGATTCGTGCAACTGCCCTAGCTCCTTCAGCCGCTCGATCGGGTCGGGTTCCTGCGCGGGGGCAGCGACCGGCGCGGATTGTGGTGGCGGCGTCTGCTGCTGCTGTTCCTTAGCGGCCCAGCGCCCTTCCTGGCGTCGACTCACACGATTGGAGACCTTCGTCGCGGTACCGGCGACGACGGCCGTGCGGGCCATGGTGCGAAGTAGTGGCATGTTGATACCCCTTTCAGCTCACGATGCGGTGTCGAGCGTGTCGAGCGTGTCGAGGATGTCCTGTGCGGCGACCCGCTGGAAGGCAAGTACCTGGCCGCCGTTGCGACGCACAGCAGTGGCGAAGGGCGCGGCCCACGCGTTCTCGAAGCAGATCAAGAGCGCCGCTTCGCCGGGCTGGAGTGCCTCCGCGGCGGTGGTTGCGTCCTCATCGCCGAGCATGCCGGTGCGCGCTCCCGCGAACACCAGCAGATCGTCAACCCCGTCGCCGTCGAGATCGGCGATCTCGAGCCCGGATATGTTGCCCTCGGCGTCCTTCTCAACCATCAGCACGTCGAGCACGCGGATGATCCCACGGTCGACGAGATCGACAAACAGTGGAATCGCCTCGCCGGTTCGTGGGGCATCCGGCGGGTAGCCGATCACGACGACGTCAACAGGACCGAGCTCCAGCTCCTCGTTGCTCACGGCTCCTCCTCTATGTTGCCTTCGCGTTGGTCCTGAATCGAGCGCGACGTTGGTCCTGAATCGAGCGCGATCTTGCGATCCACATCGAAGATACCCAGATCAAAGGGTTGCCAGTCCCCTAAAGCACCGTCTCACCGCCGGGGGGCACGATTCTCACCTCAACGCTCGGGGCCAAACGCGCGACGTGCTCGGCGAATAGGCGCGGGGGGTCCCCGAGTCGCGCGCGGGAGCGATGGGTGAGGCCGATCGGCAGCAGGGTTCCCCAGTGCACCGGGATCGCCAGTCGCGGCTGTATAAGACCGGCCGCACGGGCGGCGTCGAGTGGACCCATATGACCCGGGCCAAGCTTTGGCCCCCATCCGGCGACCGGCAGGAGTGCCACGTCGGGCGAGGGCGACAGGTTGGACATCTCCGCGAAGAGCTCTGTGTCGCCAGCGAAATAGACGGTGCGCCGACCGCTCACGAGATAGCCCAGCGCCTCGGCGCGCGGTCCACCTGGGCGCCGGCCATCGTGGCGTGCCTCAACCGCGGTTACCGCAAGCGCACCGACTTTCACGGCGTCGCCGACGCTCAGCTCGGTCACTGTGGTGAATCCCCGCCGTCCCAGCCACGCTCCGGCACCAGCCGGCGCGATCAGTGGCGTGTGGTGACCCAGCATCCGCAGCGAGGCCAGGTCGAGGTGATCGTGGTGGGTGTGTGAAATCAGCACCGCGTCGATAGCGGCGAGCATCTCCTCCTCAACCTGCGGGACCTGTCGGCGCAGGTGGGCGACGCCACGGCGCAGCAGCGGGTCGGTCAGCAGACGCACGCCGTTCACTTCGATCAGGACGGTGGCGTGCCCCAGGAAAACGATACGGTCTGAGGCTGTGCCTGCTTGGCAGGCGGTACCCGCGCCATCGACCATGGGTGTGAAGGTAGCAACGAGATGAGCTCAGCGATCGAGGAGCGCAACGCCCAACGGCGCCTGGGCAGCTGGCGGCAACTCCTGGGGGTTGCACTCCGAAGCGTTGTGATGCTCGGAGTCAATGGGTTGGCGCTGGTGGCTTTGACAGCGCTCCTGCCCAGCCACGAATCGCTCTCCTTCAAGGCCGCGATACTGGTCGCGATCGCGATGGCGGTCATCAACGCGATCCTGTGGCCGCTCGTGATACGTGTGGCGCTGCCGCTCACGATCGTCACGTTTGGGATTGGCTCGCTCGCGCTCAGCGCTGGGATGGTTGCGCTCGCGTTCTACGTGGTGGACGGAAAGACGCCGTCGTTCTGGGCGGACGTGGCGATCGCGTTCGGCCTGGCACTCGTGTCGATGCTCGCGGCGCCGCTGCTCGACGTGGATGGGGATGCGCGCCATCTGCGCGTGGTGAGGCGCAGGGTGCGAAGCACGCGCCGGGACAACCACACCGACGTGCCGGGGGTGATCCTGTTTGAGATCGACGGGCTGGGCGAGGGGGTGCTACGCGAGGCGATCCGCGAAGGGCACACGCCCACAATCGCGCGTTGGCTCTCAGACGGCACACACCGACTGCTCGGTTGGGAGTGCGACCTCTCCTCCCAGACAGGGGCCAGCCAGGCGGGGCTGCTGCTCGGCAGCAACTGGGACATGCCAGCGTTTCGCTGGTATGAGAAGGAGTCGGGGCGCACGATGGTCTCCAACCATCCCTCCGATGCGGCTGAGATCGAGCGGCGGCGATCGACGGGCGGGGGTCTGCTGGCCGTGGCTGGGACCAGTCGAGGGAACATGTTCTCGGGCGACGCCCCGCGCTGCACGGCGACGATGAGCATGATCCGCGACCGCTCGCGCTCGAAGGCTGGGGACCTGTTCGCGTACTTCTCCGATCCCTACGGGTTCATGCGCACGATTGTGCTGTCGCTCGCCGACATCGCGTACGAGCGCCGTGCCGCCTTTCGCCAGCGCCGCGGCGGCGCGGAGCATGTGGATAGGAAAGGTTTGTACCCGCTGATCCGGGCCACGATCACGGTGGTGATGCGCGATCTTGTGACAGCGCTGCTGATGGCCGACATCGTCGAGGGGGTACCGGTGAGCTACGCCACTTTCGTGGGCTATGACGAGGTGGCGCACCACTCGGGGATTCGTGCGCCCGACGCGCTGGCGGTGCTGAAGCGCCACGATCGCCAATTGGCACGCCTCGAGCGTGCGACCGCGCAGTCGCCTCGCCCCTATCACCTGGTGGTGCTCTCCGACCACGGCCAGACGCAGGGGGCGCCCTTCCGTCAGCGCTACGACGAGACACTCGATCAGGTGGTGCGCGGGGCGCTCGCGCAGGGGGATGTGTACGCCCCCGTCGCGGTCGACGAGGCCTGGGGCGATGTCGGCGCGGTGCTGGCCGACGCGAGTCGGGAGCCAAGTGTGGGTGGGCGTATGCTGGCGCGCGCCACACGTGGGAGATCGGTTGACGGCACAGTCGCGCTTGGCCCCAACCGGGAGGCGCTCGCACAGCGCGACGGGTTGGGTAGGGACGCGAAAGACGAAGCGATTGTGATGGCCTCGGGGGGTCTCGGGCTGATCTACCTGCCGCTCAGCCCCGAGCGCCTCACGCTCGAGCAGATAGCCGAGGCACATCCGCGGCTGCTGGATGCCCTGACCGCCCATCCTGGGATTGGGTTCGTGATGGTGCGATCGCAGACACAGGGAGCCGTAGTGATGGGCGCGGCCGGACGACGGCGCCTGAGCGACGACGCCGTGGAGGGCGAGGACCCGCTGGCCCATTTCGACGCTACGACAGCCGATCACCTGCGCCGCCACGATCGCTTTCCCCACTGCCCAGACATACTCGTGAACAGCATGTATGACCCGGACGCGAACGAGGTGGCCCCGTTCGAGGAGTTCATGGGCTCCCACGGGGGGCTCGGGGGACCGCAAACCAAGCCGTTCGCGGTTGTGCCCGCCGAGTGGAGTGTGCCCGCGAGCGCGATCGTCGGGGTGGAGGCGATGCACGAGACGCTGCGCGACTGGCTGGCGGAGTCGCGGGTGCGCGCGGAAGAGCGCGCCATACCCGTCTAGATCCTCCTCTCCCCGCTCTCCTCCCATCCCCCGGTAAAGCTGGCGAACCCAATCGGGGTGAGCGTCCCCTATAGCCCTGACCGTCGGATCAGACAAGAGCAATCGACGAAAGGAAGCTCATGTCTGCACACACTGTCTCCATCCTTCTCCTCCTCATCGCCGGCATCGTTGCGTTCTTCATGTTGCGATCAGGCGAGAACTTGCGCTTCGAGACCTCCAGCGACCGGCGTCGCGTGGTTATGGCCGCCGTTGCGATCGTCGCCACCAAACGCCACTGGCAGGTTGTGGCCCAAAGCGACGACGGAGCCGGCTTTCGCTATCACCGCAGACCCAACGCGCTGCTCGCGCTCGTGCTGCTGTTGTTGTTTGTTGTTCCAGGAATCGTCTACGTGGTACTCGCCGGCAAGCGCGAATCGCTCGTCTTGAGCGTCTACGGCGACCAAGACGGAATGACGGTCGCCCAGCTCAGCTCCAACGGATTTCGAGGCAAGGCCGCAGGGCGCGCGCTCGCGCGGCAGGTCTCGGTGCGCGCGGGAACGATCGCGATGCGCGAGACAGCGCAGCTGGTGGGCACGGAGTGATGGGCCTAGCAGCAGATCCAGCCCTGGGAGGCCAACAACTACAACTGGCCCTACACGGGTCACTTGACCGTTTGCTTGAGAGGGCAGTGCAACGCTGGGACGCATTCGACGCGTGCGTGGGGGTGGGGTTTGAACCTGAGCAGTCGTTCGGTTTGTGGGGTCAGCTCGAGATGCTGG
Organism: uncultured Solirubrobacterales bacterium; assembly: GCA_963849215.1. Taxonomy (GTDB): domain Bacteria; phylum Actinomycetota; class Thermoleophilia; order Solirubrobacterales; family Solirubrobacteraceae; genus Palsa-744. Next base: position 1,273,738 of record CAWKGR010000003.1, on the reverse strand, counting down.
TATTTGTGGAAGATCGTCGTGGTCGTGAGCGCTCCGGGTTGCCGCCCGTAGCGTGTCGTGAGCTCAACCGGGGCGCCGGTCTTGGGGTCGAGGAGGATCCGGGTTGACGGGTTTAGTCGGGTGAACCGGAGAGGCTCGGGTTGGGTTCGTCGGAGACTGCCTGTTTCCAGCACTGTGAGGGTCGCGCCGTTCAGCTGCGCATGTCCGGCTTCGTGCACGCGTCCCGCGGCGTAGAGCTCGTGAAGCGCTAGGACGGGGTCTTCCCTCGTAAGCGAACATGTGGGGGCCAGCCTGCAGTTGACGCTTTCTGGAGAGATGCTCCCCCTGAACGCGAGGAAGCCCTTGAAGACCGTGTTCCTGATCGAGCTGTATGAGCTGCCCGTTTCCCCGCCGGCTATGCGTTCAGACGTCTGTTCGTAGCTCCCTCCTTGCGCGGGTCGCCCTCCGCGCGTGTGGATCTCAGTTGTTTCCACGCGGCGACTGCGCGATCCAGACCGCCACACCTGCGCGCGAGATTCAATGGTGGAGGATCTCGCCCCCGACCCAATCCTCAATCGAGTGCTCGTTGCGTAATACACGATCCCGCCGGCTGGATCGGTTGCGGCGTATGCTCGCTGCACGAGCGAGATACCCCCGCCGGTGCGGCTGAGCACGGCGACGATCGTCAGCACGACAGCAAGCGCACCCGTGACTGCTATCCACCGCGATCGCCCCGGACGGAGTACGCCCCACCAACGTGGGGCACCTGGTGTGCGCGTGCGGACAGGCGATGACCCCGGAGCGCATCGCTCGTCAAATGTCCGGCGGAAGCCCACCAGGTCGGGCTGCGGGGAGTCGGATACGGGATTTGCGGCACGCAGCCGCTCGAGGACGTCGCTCATCGCAGAGACTCCATGGTTGTGTTGGCTGATTGCTCTTCCTGCTCTATCTGCTGCAACTTCTCAGCGAGGCGGCGACGCGCGCGATGCAGCCGTACGGAGAGGGTGCGCCGCGAGCATCCGAGCGCCCGCGCCGCCTGCTCGGGTTCGAGCTCCTCCCAGGCTATGAGCAGCAGGAAGCTCACGATCCGCTTCGTTCAGCTCGCTGAGAGCCTGCCCCAGTGGGCGATCGGTCACGCCATCGCACTCGGCAGCACTGTGGGTCTCCCCAGTCTGGCTCAGCCGCTCCACGAGCGACACCCTGCGCCGTCGCGCACGGCGCTGATTGGCAAGCACACGCCGTGCGCAACCCAACAACCACGGCAGGGGGTCGGACGGGAGATCATCAAGGCGCCGCCAGGCAATCATGAAGACCTCGCTGACTGTCTCATCCGCCGTGGCTGGGTCTATCCGCCGAAGCGCATAACCCCGCACCGCCGAGGCGTGCTTGAGGAACAGGTCCTCGAGGTGCTCACGGCGCCGCAGATCGCTCACACCATCACTATGTCCACGACGGCGTCAGGATTACAGCGGATGAGAAGTCGCCTTCGAGTTCGCCGCCAAGACCACACGGTCTCGTCGTCGCGACCAAGAACCACGTCATAGGACAGACCAGGCAAGCATTACTCGATGCGATTCCTGTTCGCCCCGATGACGGCCGTTGTTCTGGCAAGCAATATCGCGGCCAGACGCTTGGCGCCTGAGGAATCGATCACGGGCGCGACCTTCGGCGGACAGGACTAGACAGACCGATCTGTCTATTGCTATACTCCTCTGAGTCCACGGATAGACCGATCTCTGCTTGGGGCTGATGCCAATGGTGAACACCGTCCGATCACTCAAACATCCCTTGTTGGGGCGGCGCGCTGCCTTCGCTCTGCTCGCCTCGGCTGCCCTGTCGCTGCTCGCGTCCTCGAGTGCGCCAACGCCGCTCTACTCGACTTACCAGGCAAAGTGGGACTTCTCGGACCTGATGGTGACGGTGATCTTCGGCGTCTACGCGGTGGCGGTACTGGCCTCGCTGCTCGTGTTTGGCTCCCTCTCTGATCACATCGGCCGCCGGCCACTGCTGTTCGCGGGGCTCGGCGCTCAGGCACTGGTGATGCTCGTCTTCGCGTTCGCGGGAGACGTGAACGTGCTGCTCGCGGCGCGCGTCCTGCAGGGGCTCGCCACCGGTGCGTCGCTCGGCGCAATCGGTGCCGGACTGATTGATATTCATCCCGAGCACGGACCCGTCGCGAACTCCTCGGCGCTGATGGCTGGGACGGCCACCGGCTCGCTGCTGACAGCGTTGTTCGTGCAACTACTGCCGTCGCCGACCGAGCTGGTCTATCTGTTCCTGTCCGTCGTGTTCGCCATCCAGGCGTTGGGCGTCGCACTGATCGCCGAGACCTCGGCACGGGTTCCCGGTGCCCGACGCGCGCTCGTGCCGACGCTGGAGCTGCCGCCGCGGGTGCGTGGGGCCCTTGTGATCGCGACCCCGTCGCTGATAGCCGCGTGGACGCTCGGTGGCTTCTACGCCTCGCTTGGGCCGTCACTGGCACAGCTGATCGCGGGGGACCACTCGATGATCCTTGGCGGGGCGGCCCTGTTCCTGCTCGCGGGCAGCGGCGCAGCAACGGTCCTTGGCTTCCACCGCACCGAGGCACAGCGTTTTGCGTTGTTTGGGGCGCTCGCGATGATCGTCGGCTCAGCGCTGCTGCTGTGGGGAGTGGCAGAGCGGTCGCTACCGATTTTCGCGCTCGGCATCTTTCCGGCGGGCGCCGGCTTCGGCGCCGGCTTCCAAGGGGGCTTGAGAACGATCGTTGCGGGCGCCGAGCCCCACCAGCGTGCCGGAGTGATGTCGATCGTCTATGTGATCTCCTACCTTTCACTGGGCCTGCCGGCAATCTTGGCCGGGGCGCTTGTGGTGGATTCGAGCTTGACCCAGACGGCGGAGGAGATCGGGGGCGGGGTGATCGTGCTGGCGACCCTGACAGCCGCTGGGCTTCTCTGGTCGCTGCGGCGGGAGGCCCGCTCCCCTAACTGCGCAGCCCCGGTGCTGCGATGAGTCGAACTGGAGTGGGCACGGCGATGAACGGCGAAGCCAGGCGCTCACCGCGCGAGCGGCTGTTGGCAGCCGCTGAGGAGCTATTTTACGCCGAGGGTATCCAGTCGGTCGGAATTGACCGAGTAATAGAGCGCGCAGGGGTGGCCAGGGCGTCGCTGTACTCGAATTTCGGCTCCAAGGAGGGGTTGGTCCGTGCCTACCTGGACGAGCGCCACGACCACATCCTTGGCCGTCGCCGCGCCGCGGCCGATCGCGCGGCGGATCCGGCGTCTGCGATTCTGGCGATCTTCGACTCCCTTGGGCATGACTTCGAGCGCCCCGATTACAACGGTTGCGCCTTCGCCGGCGCGCGCGCGGAGGAGCCGGCCGGTGGTCTGATCGACGAGGCTACTCATGCCTACCGCGGGGAGATCCGTGAGCTCTTCAGAGAGCTGTGCGTCGAGGCGGGCGCTGGCGATCCCGCCCAGCTCGCCTGGCAGCTGCATATGCTCTACAGCGGCGGCGGCGAAAGCGCGAAGCTCGACCGCCAGCCGGGGACTGCAGCGGCGCAGAGGACGGCTGCCGAGACACTGCTCAAAGCCGCGCTCGGCTAGCTCCGACCCTTTAGCGCCACCACCCTGTACTCTGAGAATGCCGAGCGACTGTGGGAGATGTCGCTCGGGTTGATCGCAAGCTGACCGCGCGGCATCCCGCTCAATGATGAATAGCGACCGATTGCGACTTGACCGTTCGACGCCGATCTCCGGGCCACGGCCACCGCACACGGCCGACACTTTCGACACCAGTTACGCGAGTTCCACGCCTGCCCCTTGGGACATCGGACGTCCACAGGCCGCCTTCGCACGGCTCGCCCAGGCCGGCGGTCTCGTTGGCCGGGTACTCGATGTGGGCTGCGGCACCGGCGAGCATGTCCTACTCGCAGCCTCTCTCGGCCATGAGACACTCGGCATTGACTTTGCGCCCCGGGCAATAGATCTGGCGAAACAGAAGGCGGCCGCCCGGAGCGTCGAGGCGACGTTCCTCGTCTTCGACGCGCTGCGTCTGCCCGAGCTGCACACACGGTTCGACACCGTGCTCGACTGCGGACTCTTCCACGGCTTCGATGACCATCAGCGGCGGCGGTTCATCGACAGCCTGGCGCAAGTGGTACGCCCGGGCGGTCGTTACCACATGCTCTGCTTCAGCGACCGCCAGCCTGGGGACTGGGGGCCACGTCGTGTCACCGAAGGCGAGATTCGAGCGTCCTTTGCCGAGGGCTGGACGGTCGATTCCATCGAAGCGACCGTCCTCGACATCACCATCGACCCCGTCGAGGTACAGGCCTGGCTGGTCGCGATCACACGTCGATAGTCCTAGCCGCTCGGCGGGAAACGCGCCTCCACGGCCAGCCCTCCCTTGGGCCGCGCACTGATGGTGAGCTGGGCCTCGTGGGCAGCGACGATCGCCTGCACAATCGAGAGCCCAAGGCCGTGACCATCCCCGGAGGCGGTGCGGGCTGCGCCGAGGCGCTCGAATGGTGCTTGCAGGCGCTCCAGCTCCTCGTCCGGGACCGCTAGGCCGTCGTTAGCCACCGATAGAACCGCGTCCCCGGCGGCGGTGGTCGTGCTCACGTCGATGCCTCCGCCGGCGACGTTGTGACGGATCGCATTGTCGATCAGGTTCGCCACCAAGCGCTCCAGGAGCTGCCAATCGCCTTGGATACGGGCTGGGTTTAGGGCAGTGTGCAGTTGCAATCCGCCACGCTCGATCTCCCCAAAGCGTTCCTCGAGCACATCCCCGACCAGCGCCGCCAAGTCGACTGGCTGGCGACGGTCAAGGCCGCGCTCGCCGCGGGCCAAGCTGAGCAGCGCGTCTATCAGCTGCTCCAACTGCTGCTCAGAGGCGAGCACGCGATCGTGCGCGGCGCGCAGCGACTCCACGCTCGCGTTGGGGTCGGCCAGCGCCACTTGCGCCAGCGTCTTCAACCTGGCGAGCGGGGTACGCAGCTCGTGGGAGGCGTTGGCGATGAACTGGCGCTGCGCCGCGAAGGACGCCTCGAGCCGTCCTAGCAGCCCGTCGAAGGTGTCGCCGAGCTCCTTGAACTCGTCGTCGGGACCGGCAAGCGCCAGTCGCCGGTGCAGGTCGGTGGCTGAGATCTCGCGCGCAGCGCCGGTGATCGTGCGCAGTGGGCGCAGCACTCGTCCCGCGACCAGCCAGCCAAGGCCCATCGAGAGCGCCGCCATCGCCACCAGCGCGATCAGCGACACGAAGGCGAGCACGCGCACATCCGCGCCGTGCTGGCCCGCGTCGAACACCCGCACCGCGGCTCCACCTGGGAGTGGGGCCGGCGGTGCTCCTTCCATCTTTTCGCGAAGCCCCGCGACTCCGCTCGGCGAGGCGCCGGAGGGCGCCCCGCGCACTTCGGTGTGGATGATCGGTGCGGGGAACGCCTGCGAATAGGCGCCGTGGGTGCGCGAAACGGCGGCGTAGGTGATCCCCAACAGGGCCGCACCGGAGAGGAAGAACAGACTGCCGTAGAGCACCGCCAGGCGCAAACGGATAGTGCGCCGCGGCAGGGGCAGACGCCGCACGAGCAGTGTCAGTCGGTCGCCGAGACTCACGAGCTCAGATCCGGTAGCCGGCCTTGGCGACCGTCTCGATCAGGGGCGGCTCCCCGAGCTTGCCGCGCAGGCGGCTCACGGTGATCTTGACGGCGTTGGTGAACGGATCGGCGGCCTCGTCCCACACTCGCGCCAGCAGCTCCTCGGCCGACACGCAGCGGCCCTGCGAGGCAAGCAGTAGCTCCAGCACGCCGAACTCCTTGGGCGTCAGCTCGATCTCCTGCCCCCCACGCGTGACCCGATGCTGCGCCGAGTCGAGCACGAGATCCCCGCGGCGCAGCAGCGGCGGGATCGCCGGCTGGGCACGCCTGACCAAGGCGCCGATGCGGGCAACCAACACGGAGAAGTCAAATGGCTTGGGCAGATAGTCGTCGGCGCCGAGCGCGAGGCCACCGACCACGTCCTCCGCCATCCCTGCGGCGGTCAGCATCAGTACGCGGCTGCGACACTCCTCCTCCACGAGCGTCGCGCAGAGCTCGTCCCCGTGCATCCCCGGAAGGTCGCGGTCGAGCACGATCACGTCGTAGTCGTTCACGCGTGCGCGGGCAAGCCCGGCCGGACCGTCCAGCGCGACGTCCACCGCCATGGCCCCCTGGCGCAGGCCGAAGGCGATCGCCTCGGCCATCTCCTCGTCGTCCTCGATCACGAGTACTCGCACGCCATGAGGCTAGCCCCCGGCGGTTTCGGCGCGGTATCGCCACGCGGCGCCGCATCGATACGTTCCCGAAACCGCGCATGGCGTACAAGCAGCCAGGACCGCCGTACGAGCCGCGAAGGAGACGACATGCGCCAAGACGCACCGCTTGACGAACTCTCACCGTTGGACGAACTCGCACCGTTGGACGAAGCCGCACCACTCGACGATCCGACACCACCCGATGATCGGAGCACAGGCACGACCCGATCGCGACACGCGGCCTGCGCCACAGCGGCGCTCCTGCTCACCGGCGCCCTCGTTGCGGGCTGCGGCGGCGGGTCCCCGAACGGGGGCGTGGCGAGCCTGGGGACGCACACCTCTGCGCCCCACTCCTCGACCTCCGGAGCTGTAGGCACAAGCGAAGGCCACGAAGCATCACCCGCCAGTCTGGCAATCGCCTATACCGCCTGCATGCATGCGCACGGCGTTCCCAACTTCCCCGAGCCCCAGGTCAGCGAACACGGCGGTGCAACCAGCATCAAGATGGCCGTTCCCGTCGGCGTTGGAAAGAACCCCAGGTTCAAGACCGCCTCGGAAGCCTGCCGCAAGCTCCTACCCGGCGGTGGGCCGGGCAATCAAGCCCCGTTGACACCGGCACAGCAGGAGCAGTACTTGAGGGCGGCGGCCTGCATCCGCTCCCACGGCGTGCCGAACTTCCCCGACCCGACGTTCTCCGGCGGCGGCGTGCACATCGAACACCAGAAGCTCAACGAGAGCTCGCCCTCGTTCAAGGCTGCGGTGCACGACTGTGAATCGTTGATCCCAGGCGGCGTGCACGGCGAATCCGGCCACACCCAGCAGGCCGCGCCGGGCCATTGAGAGGGGCCGGCTCCTCAGCTTTCTTTCAGGTTCGCCTGTCAGCATCTGCGCATGCGGCTGCTGGTCGTTGACGACGACCCCTCTGTACGCGAGGCGCTCGAGCTCGTGCTGGACCTCAACGGATTCGGTGTGGCGAGCGCCGCCGACGGCGGCGAGGCGATCCGTGCACTCGCGGTTGACCGACCCGACGCGGTGATCCTCGACGTGCTCATGCCCGGCCTGGACGGCCTGGAGGTCTGCCGGCGGATGCGCGCGATCGGCGATCGCACACCGGTGCTGATGCTGACGGCCCGCGCGGAGGTGTCAGAGCGGGTCGCAGGGCTTGAGGCTGGGGCCGATGACTACCTGGTCAAGCCATTCGCCAGCGAGGAGCTCATCGCCAGGCTGCGTGCCCTGCTGCGCCGTACCGGCTGGGAGGGCAACGAGGAGACCCTGCGCTTCGAAGATCTGGAGCTCGATCCACACGCGCACGAGGCGCGCCGGGCGGGACGTCCACTCGAGTTGACCCGCACGGAGTTTCTGCTGCTTGAACTGCTCATGCGCCACCCTCGACGGGTGCTCTCGCGCACGAGAATCTTCGAGTGCGTGTGGGGCTATGACTTCGGGCCGGCCTCCAACTCGTTGGAGGTGTACGTCGGCTATCTGCGCCGCAAGACCGAGGCCGGTGGGAAGCCGCGTCTGGTGCAGACGGTGCGGGGAGTCGGCTACGTGTTGAGGTGCTCACCGCAATGAGTTTTCGCCGGCGCGTGGTGCTGCTGGCGGCCGGTGCGGTGGCGGCGGCAATCGTGATCTCATCGGTCGTGGTTTACGTTGTGACCGGCAACCAGTTGAACGCGCGGATCGACGCCAGCCTACGTCAAAAGCTCACTCCCGGCCACTCGCAGGCGGTTCAGATCAAGACCGTGAACGTGGGCGCAGCCCAACTCGCCAAGCTGATCCGGGAAGGCAAGCTGCCACCCGAAGCGTCGGGGCCGATCGGCTTGGGCCAGTCGGTGACACGCGTAGCCCTGCCCCGCGGGGCCACGGTAGCAGCGGGGTCGTCCTGCGCGAAAGCGGTGCTGCGCTCGATCGAAACCGACTACTCCGGTCAGTCGTCAGGTTCGCTCTCATCCGGGGGCACCTCTCCTGCGCATCCCGCTCGCTCACCGCACTGTGTCGCTCCTGTCAACCGGCTCGTGCTGCCCGCTCCGACGCCCGGTAGCGCGGCCGGGTACGTACAGCTCTTCCAAGCCAACGGGCAGGTCCTGCGCCCGGAAGTCAAGGGATTGCAGCTTCCGGTCACCGCCGCCACCCGGGCCGTGGCGGCCGGCCGGCGCGACGCTTTCTTCAGCGAAACAACCGTCGCCGGCACACCCATGCGGATCTTGACCAAGCGCGCGCCCGAAGGAGGGGTATGGCAGGTGGCGCTGCCGCTGACCGACGTGGACAGCACACTCACGCACCTGAAGCTGGTGCTCGCGCTCGTGTGCCTGGGCGGGATCGCGCTCGCGGCGGCGCTCGGGCTGCTCGTCTCGCGCACGGCGCTGATCCCTGTGCGCCGCCTGACGGGGGCCGCCGAACGCGTGGCTCGCACCCAGGATCTCGCCCACCGCATACAGGCCGGCGAGGACGACGAGCTGGGGCGGCTGGCGCAGAGCTTCAACACGATGCTCGCAACGCTCGAGCGCTCGCGCCTGGCCCAGCGACAGCTGGTCTCCGACGCCTCGCACGAGCTGCGCACGCCGTTGACGAGCGTGCAGGCGAATCTCGACGCGCTTGCGATGGGCGAGGAACTACCCGCACACGAGCGTGCTCGTATCCTTGCCGCCGCCCAGGCGCAACTGCGCGAGCTGACGGTGCTGGTGGGCGACCTGGTCGACCTGTCCAAGACCGAGGTCGAGGAGGTCGAGGTCGAGGACGTGCGCCTGGACCTGGCCGCCGCCGCCGCGTTGCGGCGTGCGCGGCTGCATGCGCCGCAATGCCCGATCGTGCTGAATGCCGAGCCCTGCCTCGTACGGGCCGCGCCGGCGCGCTTGGATCGGGCGATCGCGAACCTGCTCGACAACGCCTGCGAATGGAACCCGCCCACTCCTGACCAAAAGGGTGAAACGGTGGGCGACCCGGTCGAAGTGCGCGTGCGCGACGGCGCGATCGAAGTCCGCGATCACGGTCCGGGAATCTCCGAGGAGGATCTACCCCGTGTGTTCGACCGCTTCTACCGTGCGCCCAGCGCCAGGGGACGACCCGGATCGGGGCTTGGGCTGGCGATCGTGCGCCAGATGGCCGAGACTCACGGTGGGTCAGTGCATGCCGCCAACGATCCCGGCGGTGGCGCCCGCCTGACGCTCGAGCTTCCGCCGCTTCAGATGACCGACGCCGAGATCGCCGCATCGAAGCTGGACACTCTGAGCGCGTCAGGCGTTGCCTGAGGAATCCCTCACTTTTACTTTCAGATATTCCCTTTACTTTCTCTCAGGGGATCCCTCGCTATCTCTCATGAGATCCATCGCTTTCTCTCAGCCGACTCTCAGGTTGCTCGCCCATGATTCTCGGCAATGACGTCGAGGAGAATCAACCTCAGGGCGATCTTGCTCGTATGCGTCGCGCTGCTCATCGCCGGCTGTGGCGGAGGCTCCTCTAAACCGGGCGTCGCGCGCCTACCCTCAGGCAACTCGAGGGCCGCGACCTCAAACGCCACGACCGGCGCCGGCGTGGACTCGCCGGAAGCCGCGGCGCTCGCGTTTGCCGGCTGCATGCGCGCCAACGGCGTACCCCACTTCCCAGATCCAAAGGCCGGCGGCGGCTTCCTCTTTCACACGGGCGCCGGCGCCGATCCCTCATCGCCCGCGTTCAAGACGGCGCAGACGAAGTGCAAGAAGTTCCTGCCCCCGGGGCCCGGCTCCGGTGCGCCTCCCTCGGCAAAGACATTGGCGCATTACCTGACGGTCGCACAGTGCATGCGCCGGCACGGTGTCCCTGAATTCCCCGACCCTCGCACCACCGCCCCATCCGATCCACGGGCCGCCCTGGGCAGTGGCAGCGGCGTGATCAGCGATATCGAAGGCGTGATCTTCATATTCCCCGGCAGGATCGACCACCAGTCGCCGGCGTTCACACGAGCAGCAGCCGAGTGCGCGTTTCCGCTGCACAACCACTGATGCGCCACTTAGCAAGTTCCTCGCTTCTTCTCAGCCGATTCTCAGGTCCATCTCGCATGATGTCCTCACGTTGTCGCCCCAACGACGAACGCCCGCTAAGTGAAGGTGAAGGAGAAATGACGAGAACCACGCTCACCCTGGCCGTGCTCGCCACCGCCGTCCCGCTGATTGCCGGCTGCGGCGGCTCATCCTCGAGTCCCGGCGTCGCGCATCTCGGCTCCGGCACCTCCAGCGGCGCGAACCCTGTCGGCGGCGGCTCGTCCTCGCCGGAAAGCGAAAGCAGCGCTAGCGCCCAGCAGAAGATCATCGCGTTCTCGCATTGCATGCGCACGCACGGAGTGCCGGAATTTCCCGAACCGAGCGAAGGCCACGTGCTGATCCGTCGCAGCGACCACAACGGCCACGTGACCGGCGTCAACCCGCAGTCGGCGCAGTTCCAGGCCGCCAGCAAGGCCTGCGCAAAGCTGTCGCCCAAGGGAGGCAAGCCGCCGAGCCCCGCCGAACAGGCAAAGTTGCAGGAACAAGCGCTGAAGTTCTCACAGTGCATGCGCACCCATGGGGTCCCGAACTTCCCCGACCCAGAATTCCCCCGCGGCGGCGGCGTCGGCATACGGATCGGGGGCAAGCAAGGCGGCCCGAGCCGGATCGCTCCCTCCTCGCCCCAATTCCAGGCCGCCCAGAAGGCGTGCCAGTCGATCATGCCCGGGCCCAAGGGCGGCCGCGGGAACGTGGCAGTTGGCCTTTGATCGCCGGGGTGAGTGGGTTTCGCGCGTGGGCTCGCGCGTGAGGCCGGCGTTACCTTCCCGAAACCGTCGATGTCGTAGAAGCAGCGCAGCACATGTCCAGTGAAACTACGCCCACGCAGATCGGCCTGCCGGCCGCTCGCGTCCGCCGCAGGGTGCTGGCGGCGGTGGGATTGGCATTGGTTGTGGCGGTCGTCGTGCTGATCGCCACCGACCCGTTCGCCGGCGGGGGCAAATCCGGGGCCGGCGTGCTTGACAACGCCAGCGCCACCTCTCTGGCAACGGTGAAACGGCAGTCGCTCTCGCAACAGACACAGGTGAGCGGCACGCTCGGCTATGCCGGCTCCTCCAGCATCCGCGTGCCCTCAGGGACGGCGCCTTCCGCCGTCCAACAGGCAAGCGGGCAGGTCGCGAGCGCCGAAGCGATGCTGGCCACGGCATCCTCAACGCTGGCCGCCGATACGCAGACGCTGGCCGGCCACCAGGCGACGCTGGCTGCGGTGCGGGCGAAGGAGGCGGTCGACTGCGCGGGGACGGGCGCCGCGGAAACCGCCTCCGCCAACGCGTCGCCCGCTAGCGAAAACAGCTCGCCGGGCGCGGGTGGAAGCTCGTGCTCGGGAGACGTGCAGGCCGTGTCCTCGGCCCAACAGAACGCCATCGGGGCCGCCGGCAAGCTCGCGGCGGACCGCTCGCAGGTCTCCTCCGCGGAAAAGCAGCTCGCAAGCGCGCGATCCAATCTCTCCAAGGCGCGCTCCTCGGCGGCGCTTTACGAACAGAGTTCGACGTTCACGGCGCTGCCGTCGGTCGGCCAGATCGTTGCGCGCGGGCAAAGCCTGTATGGGATCGGCGGGGAGCCGGTGCTGTTGCTGTACGGCGCGACGCCGGCGACGCGGGCGTTCATCGCGGGCATGTCCCCGGGGCCCGACGTGGCCGAGCTGAACGCGAACCTCGACGCGCTCGGTTACGAGCAGGCGCTCGCGGGCAGTGAATTCACGAGTGGCACCGCGGCGGCGATTCGCGCGCTGCAGTCCGCGCACGGTGCCACCGTGACCGGCGAACTGCTGGTTGGATCGGTCGTGTTCGAGTCCGGGCCGGTGCGTGTCACCAGCGTGACCCCCACCGTCGGCGTGGCGGTCATGCCGGGGCCGGTGCTCGCGATCACCTCGACCGCTCGCCAGGTGACGCTCGCGCTCGACGCCTCCGAGCAGAGCAGCGTCAAGGTCGGCGACACGGTTGCGATCACGCTGCCCGACAACCAGACCACGCAGGGCCGGATCACCTACGTTTCGAGCGTCGCCACCTCGCCGTCCTCCAGCGGCAAAGGAGGAGGGGAAGAAGAAAGCTCACCCACTGTCGAAGTGCACGCCACCCCGACCGACCCGGCGGCGACCGGGCATCTGGACCAGGCGCCGGTGAACGTGGAGATCACGACCGAAAGCGCCCAGAGCGTGCTCGCGGTGCCTGTCGATGCGCTGCTCGCGCTCGCGGGCGGCGGCTACGCCGTGGAGATCGCCAACGGCCGCGTGCGCCGTCTCGTGGCCGTCACCGTAGGCCTATTCGACGACGCCGAAGGCCTCGTACAGGTCAGCGGCCAGGGTCTGCACGCCGGTCAGCGCGTGGTAGTGCCGGGGGCTTCATGAGCGAGCAGCCAACACGCGTCGCGTATCCGAACGACGGCGAGGCACCGGCGGTGCTGGAGCTGCGCGGCGTCAGCAAGGTCTACGGAGCTGAGCCACCCGTATATGCACTGCGAGACGTCAGTTTCGCAGTGCGCGAGGGCGAGCTGGTCGCAATCGTCGGTCCGTCGGGCTCGGGCAAGACCACGCTGCTGCACGTGATGGGCACGCTCGAGCGCCCCAGCGCGGGTGCGGTGTCGATCACGGGGCTCGACGCCGCGCGATTGTCCGATCGCGAGCTCGCGGCATTGCGCGCCACCCGCATCGGCTTTGTCTTCCAACAGTTCTTCCTGGCCGAGCACTCCACGGCACTTGAGAACGTGGCCGACGGTCTGCTCTACGCCGGCGTCGCCGTCGCCGAGCGCCGTGAGCGGGCGGGCGCGGCGCTCGCGCGGGTTGGACTCGCCGAGCGCGCCGAGTTCCGTCCGAGCAAGCTCTCCGGCGGCGAGCGCCAGCGCGTGGCGATCGCGCGAGCGCTGGTGGGACGTCCTGCGATCGTGCTCGCGGACGAGCCAACGGGCAACCTCGACAGCGGCTCAGGGACAAGCGTGCTGGAGCTGCTGGAAGAGTTGAACGAGCAGGGCGCCACGATCCTCGTGATCACCCACGACCACGATCTCGCCGCCCGCTTGCCCCGCCAGGTGCAGGTGCTCGACGGCCAGATCGTCGCCGACACTGGGGTCCGCCCAGAAGCGGGGGCGCACAACGCGCGGCTCGCGCCCGACGCCGTCACAGACGGAGCGCGTGAGCGATGATCGCGCCAGAAATCGATCTGCCAACCGGCCGCGACGGAGTAGGCCGATGGCGGCGGCTAGGGGGCCTCGCGGCGCTAGGACTGATCCTCCTGGCCGGCCTGGGTGCCTGGGCGGGCGCGATCGGTGGCGCTTCGGCGTTTGCTTCGGGCGAAACGAGCCCGGAAGGCGGCGGCGCACCCGGCGGCACGCAATCTTCGACCGCGAGCACCTCGAGCTGCCCTTCGCCCAACCCGCCCAACCAACTCACGCTCGTGGCTGGCACCCCCCAGACCACCACGCTCGACACGGCGTTCGCCGGCCTGCAGGTCGCGCTCTCCAACAGCGACGGCTGCACCGTCACCGGCGCCGCCGGAATCCCCGTGACCTTCAGCGCGCCCGGCAGCGGCGCGAGCGGGCGCTTCTCGACCAGCAACTCCGACACCGCTACGGTCGGGGCCGACGCTTCCGGCGCCGTCGCCGCGCCGACGTTCACCGCCGACGGCACGGCGGGCAGCTACACCGTCACCGTGAGCTCGCCGTACGGCTCGGTCTCATTCTCGCTCGCCAATACGGCCGGCGGCATTCCTGCGCGGCTTGCCGCGATCCCTCTGGAGCGCAGGTATACCAAGGTCAGCAGCCGCTTCCCGCAGCCGCTGCAGGTCCGAGCTTTGGACGCTGGGGGCAACCCTGTGGTCGGGGTTACCGTCGCATTCACACTCGGTTCCGGCATCGCCGGCCGCTGCAATGCGGGCGCCGGCGCAAGCGCCACCTTCACCGGCGGGGATGCCCAGGCGACAGCCATCACCGGCGCGGACGGGCTCGCCAGCTCCCCGGCGCTCACAGCTAGCACCGCGGCCGGTTCGTTCACCGCCACCGCCTCGATCTCGAGCGGCAGCGCCGACACTGGCGCGGGCGGGGCGGAAAGCGCCGGCGACACCGAGTCACCCGGCGTCGCGCCGGTCGGCTTCTCGCTGGTGAACCTCGCGGGCAAGCCCGCCAAGATCGCCCCCGGTGTTGGCTCCACCCAGTCCGCCCCGATTGAGAGCGTGTTCCCGATCCGCCTCGCGGTCACCGTCACCGACGTCTACAAGAACCCGGTGAGGGGCGCGCTCGTCACCTTCTCAGCCCCCGCCACCGGAGCCAGCGGCCACTTCACGCTTCGGTCCCGAGACGGCCACGCTCACGCCCACACCTCGCATCCACGCATCGTGAAAGTCAAGACCGGCGCCTGCGGGATCGCCGTGGCGCCCTCCTTCACCGCCTCCGGTCAGCCGGGTGGCTACGTCGTGCAGGCCAGCGCCGAGTCCGCGCGGCCGGCAGCGTTCGCGCTCGTCAACGAAGCCCCCGGCCAGGCCCTGTGAGGGCACCGTGAGCGCCGTCGCCGCCCCCGCCGGCAACAGCGCCGGCGCCGCGAATCTCACCCCGCGACGACTGCGGGCCTCCGACCTGGCGCGCGTCGCAAGTGTGGGACTGCGCACCAGGCGGATGCGGGCCGGACTGTCGGCGCTGGGGATAGCGATCGGGGTCGCCGCGATCGTGGCGGTGCTCGGCCTGTCTGCCTCAAGCCAGGCGGGGCTGCTGGAAGAGATCGACAAGCTGGGAACGAATCTGCTGACGGTTACCAACGGCCAGAGCTTCACCGGCAAGACCGCGGAGCTGCCGCTGGTAGCGCCGGCGATGATCGCGCGAATCGAGCCAGTGGAAACCGTGGCCGAGACCGGAAAGGTCGAAGGCAAGGTGTACCGCAGCCCGCTGATCCCGGAAGTCGACACGAACGCACTCAGCGTGGAGGCGGCAAGCCTCGACCTGTTGCACACGCTGGGCGTGAGTGTGGTGCGTGGGCGCTATCTGAACGCAGCCACCGCGCAGGAGCCGGTGGCAGTGCTTGGCGCGGCCGCCGCGCAGCGGCTGGGCGTCGATCACATTTACCCGGGAGAGCGCATCTGGGTCGCCAACCAATGGCTCTACCTCGTGGGCATCCTTGGCCCCTCGGTGCTGACGCCCGAAATCGAAAGCTCGGTGCTCGTCGGGTTTGGGGCGGCCGAGCGCTACTTGCACTTTGACGGGCACCCCAACACGGTCTACCTGCGCGCCCAGAGCAGCCAGGTCGCCGCCGTGCAGTCGGTGCTGGCGGCCACCGCCGACCCGGAGGCACCCAACGAAGTGAACGTCAGCCAGCCCTCCGCCACGCTCACCGCTCGTGCTGACGCCCAGAGCGCGCTGAACGGCCTGTTCCTTGGGCTGGGCGCTGTTGCGCTACTAGTCGGCGCGGTGGGCGTGGCGAACATCATGGTGATCTCCGTGTTGGAACGCCGCTCGGAGATCGGGCTGCGCCGCGCGCTCGGCGCCACCCGAGGGCAGATCCGCACACAGTTCCTGTCCGAGGCGATCCTGCTCGCGCTCGGCGGCGGCGCCGTTGGCATCGCCGCCGGCGCGCTCGCAACCGCCGTGTACGCCGCAACCAAGGGCTGGACGATCGTCGTGCCCACCGTCGCCTGGGCGGGTGGGTTCGGAGCGGCGCTTTTGATCGGCGCCATCGCCGGACTGGTGCCCGCGCTGCGCGCTGCCCGGTTGTCGCCGACCGAGGCACTGCGGACGGTGTGAGCCGGAGCCAGAGACTGCCCCGGCTTCAGCTGGAGCCAGAGACTGCCCCGGCTTCAGCTTGCTGGTGCGCGACAGCCGGCCCGCGAAGCTCGCGTCGTTTGTGCCGCTGTGGCCGGTAAAGGAAACATCCTCGCCGCAGCGGTACATGTACCGGTCGGGGCAGCTCCGCACGCGGAGCTGCCATACCAAGCAAAGCCCGATAATCAGACGTAAGACCTAGAATGCCCGCCTATCGCGATGGACTACGAGCAGATCCTCACCGAGACGAAGGATGGCGTGCTTACGATCACGCTCAACCGCCCCGAGCGGCTGAACGCTTGGACGGCGCGGATGGGCAACGAGTTGCGGACGGCCTTCGATCGCGCCGACGACGACGACGAGGTGCGCGCGATCGTCGTCACCGGCGCCGGTCGTGGCTTCTGCGCCGGCGCCGACCTCGCGAGCGGCGGCGACACGTTCGACTTCCGCAAGCACTCGAGCGAGGGCCCGGCGCGCGACAACGGCGGCGAGCTCACGCTGCGGGTGTTCGAATCGACCAAGCCAACAATCGCCGCGATCAACGGGCCCGCCGTGGGCGTGGGCGCGACGATGACGCTGCCGATGGACGTGCGCCTCGCCGCCGAGGACGCCCGCATCGGCTTCGTGTTCGCGCGACGCGGCATCATCCCGGAGGCGTGCTCGAGCTGGTTTTTGCCACGCATCGTGGGCATCAGCCGCGCGATGGAATGGGTCGCGACCGGCCGCGTGTTCTCCGCGCAAGAGGCGCTCGAGGGCGGGCTCGTGCGCAGCGTGCACCCCAAAGACGAGTTGCTCGACGCCGCACGCGCGCTCGCGCGCGAGATCGCCGAGAACACCGCTCCCGTGTCCGTCGCGCTCGCGCGTCAGCTGATGTGGAGAATGCTCGGCGCCGAGCACCCCATGATCGCCCACCGCGCCGACTCGCGCGGGATGGTCGCGCGCGGCCAATCAGCGGACGCCGTCGAGGGCATCACCGCATTCCTGGAGAAGCGCCCCGCTAATTTTCCCGACCGCGTCAGCGACGGGCTTCCCGACATCATGCCCGGGTGGAGCACGCCAGAGTTCGAGTAGCACAGGGCGGAGGAGCGCCTTCGGGGGTCAACGGCAGGTCGTGCAAACACGGGGCAGCCGGGTTGTCTCATCCGTGCTCCGTGGTCTTGTGCTGGGGACACGCCCGCCCGCGGGTTTGCGGGCGGGCGGAGTCGTGCGTCGAGATGGCGGGGCTTATCCGGTCACGATCCAGCTTCCTCTGTATAGGAAGTATCCTGCTTCTACTACTGCCTCTTCGCCTAGGATGGCTCCCGAGACGCCTGCGCTCGTGCCCACGCTTTGGCTTTCGGCGTCGTTCAGGGCAAGTTTGGGTTCGCCGGCGACCTCAGGGTTGATGAAGACGCAGAGGTTTTCGCTCTTTGCGCCTGGGTCTTCCCAGTTGCCTGTGCATTCACCGTTTGTGATCGCTGTGGCTTCTTTGGCTTCTTTGGCGCCTTCTTCCAGTCCGATGACGTGGGCTTTTTCTGTGCTCAACGGCGCTGCCAGGGGGACCGGGAACGACAGGCTCGTGTACCTCAACTGGTTTTCGTAGCCCGCGAGAGTCCATTGGCCGCGCTCGGAGGATCCTTTCGGCAGCGTGCCTCCCGCTGCCCATGGCGAGCCGTTGCAGGCCGTCGTCTTCGTGCCTTCCGCGGAAGTGAATTCGGAGCCGCCTTCTTTTTTGCACGCGGAGCTGCTTTTCGTGAGTTCCTTACTAGTGACGCTGACGCCGTTGCTGCCGTTTGCTCCCGGCGCACCATTTTCGCCCTTGCCGCCCGCGGGACCCTGGGGTCCCGCGGCTCCCGCCGGTCCGGCAACTCCCGCGGCTCCGGCGGGTCCCCTGGCTCCTGTTTTGCCTTGTAGCTGCTTTAGCACGCTCGGCTTGATCTGCTTGGTCGACGTAATCAGGTATTTACTCGCGGCGTAAGCCCCGCCGCTCATCATGAACACCAGCCCGATCGTCAGAGCAATGTTGGTGTAATTCAAATGTTTACGTACATGCGAGAGCATTCTCGCTCCTCCCTATCGGTGACTAGTGCTTGACCGCCCACTGACTTTCTTTGCCTTCTTAGCCTTCTTCTTCTTTTGTTTTGAGCATCCGGTGACTTTGATCTGTGTGGACTGTTTGATGCTCATGCCGTTGGCGCCAACAAAGGTGGTAGGCATCACCAGCTTGCTCGCGCAAAGGTTCCCGTTCGCCGCCAGAGCAGAGTCCGAGCCCTGAGGAAGCTTCAATTCGAAGACGCCGATCGGGACGTCCGGGATCGTGCGGAAAGTGCTGCTTGTGATCCCGGCTTTGCTGATGAATGTTTCGCCGTGGAGGTATATCGTGACTCCCTCTCCGGTTAGCGCGATGATCAGTTCGGGGAACTTCGCGCCCCCGTGAGAGACGAAATACGCAGGGCCTTCCAAATGCACCGGTAGCACAGGCGTTGTCGCCGTCGCGGATCCGATGCGTGAGTCTGGCGGGCACGCGGCGGGGTTCGCGTCAAACACGCCGGCTGGACAGGCCTTTTGCAACGTGGTTAGGCGAGAGGGTAGCTGCTTCGGCAGATCTACCTTGACCTTCCCGATGTTCGCTTGAGAACCAAATGCGGCTTTGGGGTAGGTGAGCTTCACGTTCAGGCTCGCACCGTTAGCCCTTGAGGTTTTACCGTTGGTTGAGACCGTGAAGATCGGTTTGAACCCCAGCGTCGCGCAGTTAGTGACCTGGAACGGAACATGAAGAATCCGGACGGCACCTTGACTGCTGGTCAAGCTGCCTCCGATTTCCTGCGGAGCGCAATTGGTCGGGTTGAACGTGAAATCCTGCCGGTCTATCGATACGTTCACGTGCTTGATCTGCAATGGGATCCCGTCGATGATCTGCGGGATCGCATACGGGCCCGTAGCGTCAGAGGTGATCGTTAGCGCCGCGTTTTCGGGGTTCACTTCGATCTTCGCCCGCACGATCACCTTCCCGAGATCGAACGGGCCGGCCTTCGCGGGATTCACGATACTCAACCCATACGGGGCGTCCTCATACGGTCCGGTGATGAACACTTCCCCACCAGTCACCGTGTAAGGGTTACCACCCAGTCCCACGCTCACGGTGGTATGTCCGATCAGGCTTTCAGGACCACACGTACCAGCATTGCCTTCCGCTTCGCCGCACAACTTGACGTTCGAGAGTGTCCCCAGCAATCCCGAAGGCATCTTCAACTGGATCGCGTCGAGGTTCTGATTACCGTCTTCACGCGACATCGTCATCGTAAACGGCGTGAACGCACCAGCCTGAATATTCAGACTGCCGGTCGTCAATTCCGGAGCGAACGGCAACGGATCAGAACACGGAGTGTGGTTCGGTCCACTCGTAATCTGGAATTCGGAGGAAGATTGCACCGGCGCGTTCCCAGACCACGGCACGATCGACGCTGTAGTCGTGTAGGACCCGCACAACGCCGGCGTGCCCAACGGCGCGCGCGACCCGCCAAAGAAATGCAGCTTCAAATCTTCGAAAGGCAACTGTGGCGTGTTGTCGAACGTCGAGACCAACTGGCCCGTCACAGGGTTAGGTGTGACTTGACCTGCGAGCTTGACAAGGACACCTGAGACCGGATCGCGCGCCACGATATACAGTGCGACTAGGCTCCCAAAAGGATTCGCGTTCTGTGTCGCCAAATAAGCAGCGCCCACCAGCGGGTTCGGAAGCAACGGTGTGCTGATTTCCACAGTCCCCACCTTCGCCGATTCGGGACAGGTCTGTTCAGATGGGCTTTCCAGAGCGATTTCGCTGAGACCGCAGGCCTGCAGCCCGTCCGCTCCCGCGGGATTCAACCCCACGCCTTCGGGTAGCGTAACGGTCGTGTCCTTTACCGTGGACTGCGTGATGCCGGTCGGGTTCAAGCTCGCTTCCTGGGGAACGTGCACGCCCACGGTCAACCCCGTCGGGGTGCTGCCTTCCTGCCCGTCGGGAGTGACGCTCACCGACGGTTCAAAGCTGAGTCGGTTGCACCCATCCTGACCGTACGGTTCGCCTACACTGTTTGCAAACGTGTATTCCTTAGGACTGGTGAAGTGTCCCGGCTCCACCCAAGGATCCGATTCCAGGCTCGTCTGCAAAGGGCCCGCGCAGGACGTTGGCAGGATCAGAAACGGTTGGGGTTTACCCGCGACGGGACACGCCACTTCGCCAGAAGGCGCCGTATTCGACTGCACGGCAGGCAAGTCAAGGCAGGTCCCCCGCGTAGTGTCGTGACGGGCATCCGCGGGCACACCCCAGAACGTCACCTCGCTATCGAAGAACCCAGTCAGCTCGGTGATGTTCGGGACGCTCACTACCACGCCATAGTCCCCGCCAGTACGAACCGAGGTATCAAGGACCACAGGACCAACGATGCTCGCGTCGAACGCGAACTTCGCCGGCTCCCCCGCATCCGGTTCCAGACTGTACAACGGCCAGGACTCCACAAACGAGCCATGCAACAACCCGCCAAAGGGAATCGTCGTAGAGACCGTCGTAGCGACACCGACCACCGTATCGTTCGGGCACTTCCCTTTCCCGTCCAGCATCAGTGAGAATTCGTGCAGGCTGCACTTCGGCAACGGCGTCGGGTTGCCGACCAGCCCCGCCGGTAGATTGAAGCGCAGATCCTTCGCCAGCGCCACTGGACGCACTTCCGGTTCACCTTCCTGATTGGGCGCCGGGACAGCCTGTGTGCTCATGACGAACGTCGTAGTCAATTGAAAAGGATGCGAGCCGGCCTGAGTATCTGGCACACCACCCTCTTCTTCGGGTGTCATTTCATACGTGTCCACGCCAAACGGTGACGGTGCCTGACCCAAGGTCAACGCGCGCCGCGACGTGATCCCCGGCGCACCGCCGCCGGAGACGCTCACTTCATTCTCTCCATCGCCACCACCCGGCGAGAGTTTCACTTGGAGCACAACGATCATTCGTTCATAAGGCCACAACGGCATATGGTAGGTGCACGTCACGACATCTCCCGAGAGCGGATCTCCCACAACCGAGCAGCTCGACGACCTGCTCCCCAGCGTCGGAGCCTGACTCCCTCCCGCCCCCAACCCATAGACATGAGTAACCTCCACGCCGACGGGCAACCGGTCAACGATCATCTCAGGATCTTCGATGCCGTTGGCGATCCCATCGCCGAGGTTACTTACTTCAACATAGATCTTGCCTTCATCGCCAGGCTGACTGGGCGCCGCGGACACGGTCGTTACATGCCACCAAGGCTCAGCAGCGGAGGCCTGCCCCTCGCACGCGAGCACCAGCAGACACACCATCACAGCGAAGCAGACCAGCCTTCTCTCCAGTCTCTGCACGATCATCGCCCGCCACCCTTCCCGCTCGCGTTACCGGTAGATCTCCTGACCTTCCTCGCCTTCCTTGCCTTCCTGCGCTTGCGCTTCTTGTGCTTCACACCCTTCTTGGGCTTGGCCTTGTGCTTCACCGTGCTCTTCTTGGGTTCTTCGACAACGTTCCCTACACCGGAGAAAGTCGCGCTGGGTGTGGGGCCGAAAATCTCAGGTTGTGGCGAGGGAGCGGCCTTGCACGAGTCACCTGAGGAGCACGCCGGTGGAGCCACAGGCACAGTCAGACACGGTGCTCCAGCCGAGCAGACATGCGCATCGTACACATCAAGGTTCGTGTCATAGTCAGCCGCGGTCAACCGTGCATTAGTGATAAAGAACGCGTCATCACCGTTTTCACTCGCGTCCATAAACGCCGATTCACCAGAGGACGTACCCGAGGAGACCAGACTCACACAGCCATCCGAGCCTTCACTGAAGGTCGCGCTGGAGCCCTCACACGAGCCTATCCCGGGTTGCTCATACTCATACACGTCCGCCAGCCCATTGGTGTCCTGCGGCACAAGCCCATCGGTGCTATTGAAGAACAAGCGACCACTGTCAGACAAGAACCGCGGCTGATGTTCCCCTCGCTGGTTGGCGCCCCCATTCCATGGCGGGATGCTGGCCGCGATCCAATGATTTGCCCATACAGTGTTAGCGTCCATCAAAGGTCCCACGATCGAATTTTCGTTTGACTCGAAGAATCCGACCGGCCGCGCACCCGTCGGATTGCACGAGGCGCACACGAGCCGATCCTTCACCGCGTCATACAGGAAGACCTCCTCATCCCGCTGCCCGCTGACAGCATCCAGATTGTCATAGCCAGTCAACGGCATCTCAGACATGAACGCTAGAAACCGCCCGTCAGACGAGACACGCGACACCACTTTTGTCAAATCGACTGTATGGGCGGCAAAATTTCCCAACGTATTTTCACTTTTACCGCCTTCTGCATACCAATCGTGTTCGTCTTGGCTTGAGAGCGTCGCGACATGCTTCGTGCTCCATGCCCCTTCCTCATAATGCAGGACATACAGGTTATCGCTACCACTGATCGCACCATTGGCGAGCACGCCCTTCGCCACGAAATACACGTACGAGCCATCGTCGCTGCGACCCAGCACCGCATCCTGCACACCTGCGCTGCTTTCACCCGAACCGTGCGCTGCCGTGAGATCGGTCGTTGTTCTGCTCGCCGTTTCGAACTCGTACAATTCACCATTTTCAAGGAAGAACACGCGCGAGCCATCGCTGCTCATAGTCTCAAACCGCGCATGCGCACCACCCAGCTCGAACGTTTCGCCTTCAACCATGTCACGCACATACAGGGGCGCACTCGATACAGGACCAATGGCAGACACATGCCACACCACCCAGCGGCCGTCATCGGAGAAAGCATGCGCAACCATACTGTCCAGACTGTTCGAGTTTGGCGCCCCTATCTGCACAGAGCCCGACTGAGCGAGGTTCACCGGTTCGCCGTTAGGCAGCACGTCGACGAGCTGCAACCGCCCCGCGCTCCACTCATACAGGTTCTGGTTTGTCGAGCCCGGTTCGACGTGACTGCCGCAGACGCCGTCCGGCTGGACTTCACTTGGCGCACAATCTTCCACTCTCGCTTCCGGTGTCAGCGCAAAAGCCGAGGCGAAGATCACATGAGCCAGATCTGGAGTGCCCACAACGAATTCCACTTCTGAAGACCCCTCTTCACCTTCTTTCTCGCCCCCGAATTTCACCTGGGTAGACACGTCCGCTGGCGTCACAAGGGGACGATAAGTCCCGTTTTCGTTATTTCGCAGATAAATAGTTCTTTCGCTCGCTTCAGGCGACAGAGGCGCCACCACACCGGTCGGTTCGACCATCGCCAGCGAAAGATCCGGCGAGAAGAGATGGTACTCCCGGTTTCCTGTTGCCATATTGGCGGCCGATTCGCTTTCAGAGGCGAGACCGTGTGGCAGCGAGATGTCCTGCGAGCGCCAACCGCCCGGCATGCGGGTCGAAAGGATCTGAGGACGCGTTGCAGCCTTACCCTGCACGTCTTCTCCGATAGCTTCAAGCGACGCGTAAACAATCCCGCTGCCGTCAGCCGCGGCCTGTGTCACGCTGTACCCCGTCGACGGAGTGATAATCGTGCCGTGTTTATCTGGCGGAGACACCAGTTCCCAAGCACGCCCATCCGGCAACACCAGCTCCCCACCACCAGCAGACTGCGTCGTGAGCGTCCGATCAGGTTCTTCAAACGCTTCACTGCCCTGCACCGCCACGAGGCGATAGTGATAGACCGTGCCCGCTTCAAGACCCTGCACATGCACACTCACGAGTCTCCGTGCCCCGTCCCGCGCCGATATCCACGCCAGGAGCACTCACAGGCACCTCGGTCCCATAGGAGGAGCTCGTGCCATACTCGAAGTAATAATGCGTGTCATCCCCATTAGGATCGACTTGCGCCTGCAACGTCGCGCTGCTCGACGCGACATCAGTCACAAACTCACCGCCCAAGATCGGCCCCGTAAAGAATTCTCCATCCACAGTCGGGCTGCTCCCAGCACTGTTGGACGCCACCAGCCGATAGTGATAGGAAGCCCCCGGGGTAAGACCGACCAGATGCGCGCTCACGGCCACAGGGCTCGTCCCAGACCCCGGAGCAGGCGAGCACGGCACGCTCTGCCCATACCCACTCGTCGTCCCATATTCGAATATGCACGAAGTGACCAGCAAACCTTCAGGGTTGACCGTGCCATTCAACGTCACACTCCTGGGCTGCTGTTCACTGAGCACCCCAGTACCGACACTAGGCAGATGAATCGCGTTGAATATGGCCACCTGGTTTGCTTCCAGGTCGGCGGCATACACTGTCCCATCGCTCGAATCGACCGCTACACCCGTACCAAGACTCAAATGCCCCGAGCCGAAACGCTCGATCGGGGCGCCATCCAAAGTGTACGCCGCGATCGACGTTCTGTTATCGACATAAACCTCCTGCTCCGTGGGATCGATGGCTACACCACCCACGGATTCTTTGCTACCGAACGGGTTGAACAGCACTTCACCAGCACTATTTGTCTTTGCGAACCACCCAACGTTGAAATAAAGATTATCTTCGGAGTCCACCGCAAGACCTGGGTAAGAACCCCCAAAGATAGTTCCTCTTTCGGAGACATACTTGTTCGCGAGCGCGTTGCTGAAACTGTAGATCGGGCCTTTGTATGTGGTGACCCACACCGCACCACTCGGATCGACCGCGACACCCTCCAGTGCACGAGGAGGAACTTCGCCCGGTTCGAACGCACCGGCCGGCGTTCCGGTCAACTGCCCTTCATACGTTCCACTGGAGCTGAACTTGTCGATCACACCGTGGCCACGATCGATCACGTACACATCGCCCGCGGATGGATCCAGCGGATCACTTGAATTATCGACCGCGATCTGAGTCGGTTCTGAAAAAGCTCCCGTCGGCGCGGCGGACCCGTTGAATTCGCCGAGGACCGTTGCACCGGTGCTGTTGAACTCCTGCACACGATTATTGGCGCTATCGAGGACATACACGTCGTGCGTCGTGTCATTCACCGCGACCCCGCTAGGGCGTCTGAACTGGCCGCTGCCCGTGCCTTCACTGCCGAACGTTCGTTCGAAGACGTGGACCTCACCCGCCCAGGCCGACGTGGCGAGCACCGAGACGCCGCAAGCCACGACGCACAACAAACCCAAGCTAAACGACGCGAACCGGCGAGCAGCCATCATACCAACCCCTTCTGAAGAGAACCGTCACAACACCAACACGAACACAGACCCTCACAAGAAGAGAGAGCCACTGTTTTACGATCGAAAACAAGCTTGCAGTGCAGCCCGCTCAAGCTGAATGCGAGGATGCGTATACGGTCGCTCATCGCTCGCGGGCTCCATGGCTTTGACCTTCTGTGCGTGCACGGATCCCCTCGACGAACTGCCGTCCACTGGCGGTGAGCGCCCACTCGTTTGGTGCGCCCTGACCGGGACCAAGACCGGTGTTGGCGACCATCGCGGCGCGCTGCAAACGCGCGAGCAGCTTTGACACCTGCCCCTGATCTTTGATCTCCGCGGTCTCACCGATCGCACGGTTGGAGGCACCCGGATGCTCGGCTATCGCCATGAGCACACGTACCGTCCTATAAGTGAGACGGATACCGGCCTCTTTGAAAGGATCGGCAAACGGCATCGCCTCGACCGCGACCGACGATGATTTTGGAATCGCACGCTCCATCTCCCGGCGAGCGGCACCCGCACCCAGATAAGGCAGCACGATCATGCTCATCAAGGGATTCGTCAACTCAACCAACGGACGGTCCGGCTTACCGCCGAGGCGGTCCTGGATCACCGCGAGCACTCCCCCAACCACACCCTCACCAGTCAACGGCGGCGGCACAAAAGAGCCGTTGCCCTGTGCGGCGCCCTCTTCGACGATGCTCGTCAGCTGCGCGATTACATCCCTGCGACGCGCGAGCGTCAACCCATCGCCCGCCAAAGACTCCGTGATGAGAGCACGACCGATGACAGGCTCCTCGTCAAGGAAACACAAGAGCGCTACCAACGCGCCTCTGATCCGCTCCCGCCAAGACTTCTCAGCCGTGTAGGCGGGAATCACCCGTTCAGATGCGTATGCCAGGGCTTGCTCAAACGCCGCTATAAAACAATCCTCGCGATCGTTGAACAGCTCGTAAAACGTGCGGCGGGAAACACCAGAGCGCTCGACCACGTGCGCGATGCTCACGTTGGAAGCCCCACGCTCGCTACACACATCGAGCATCGCACCAACGATCCGAGCACGCTGCAACTCAGCCAGCTGAGCACGAGCCACACCACCGGACCCAGACGCATGAGAAGCGCGTACCCCACCATCATCAGCAGAGCGAACCCGTCTAGCGGCAACCATCTCAGCACCCGCTCCCCGATAGACAGGTGGGCCTCTGGGTGCCCATTGGGGAGATGGCACCCAGAGGCAACCCACCCGCAAACGGTGTTACGGAAGCCGGGTCGTTGGCGACCGTCACACGCGGGTACAACACTGAGAGCGCACGCCGCACAAAACCGATGCGCACCGGCGCGAAAGAGATCAAAAAAACCGCAAGAAACCGGTCCTCAAGACCACGACGAGCGGTCAAAAGACAGACGCTACCCCCTGCCCTACACGGGAAGGCTAGCCGCGGCGCTAGCCAGCGGCGAAGAAGCCTAGCGCCTAGGCGCCGGCAATCCCAGAGAGAGAGAGAGAGAGAGAGACGCGTCAGCGACGCTGACGCGTCCTATAAAGGACCCGCCAACCGCACAACGACTCTCAACTGCGCTATTCCCCAAAGAAACCACGCGAACAACATCTCCCAACTCTGTAATGACCCGGTCCCTCTCCACGGTCCCGTCCAAAGCGCTTGTAATCGACCACAAAGATCGACCCAAACCAGTCCTATGTATGCGCCCCACCACCATCTCGGATGGCAAGACGGTCACACTGTATACCACTAGCGTCACACTTGTCAAGAGGGGACGCAAAAGTTTGTGAGACCGAGACGGTCGGGCATCCGTGCAGCCTCGCGCTTGGCGCGTCTGTGTTCGGCAGACGCGGCCCGCGTCGGCGATAGGCGATGGGACGTCCAGCGGATGAGAAAGCGAGGCTGGCCCCGCGATCGACGCACCGGTGTGAAACCCCCAGGGCGGAATTCCGTAGACGATCGGGATCTGGCCACAGCCGGGCGAATACCCGGCTGCCCGACCGATGGCGCCTGTGAGCGCAAGCAGCAACGCGAGCACCACAGCCACAAGTCCGACGCGTCGCGCGATCTGAATGTCGATACCTGCCATTTGAAAAGCCCGGTGGTGTTGTTGCACGGATTCCCCGACTCGGGGCGACTGTGGCGCAACCAGGTTCCAGCGCTGGTGGAGGCGGGATTCAAGGTGATTGTCCCCGATATGCGCGGCTACGGCCGCTCGGACAAGCCGGCGGAGGCGAGCGCCTACACGATGGACCTGCTTGTCGGCGACGTGCTGGCCACGATCATGGCGTTCAGCCACCGCTGCAGCCGCGCCGGCGGCATGCCGGTCTGCGGCATGGTTGCCGATGAGTCGCTGCCGGGTGACTGACATCGTTTGCAGGCACCCCTAGAGCGGCCGCAGATTTATAGCGGGAAATCGCTTCGTCCTTATCGGCGACCTACCGGTGTCGGTGGAACGGTCCTTTCCGTGGCCTGCAAGAGCTAGCGCCGTTCCGTCCCAACCAAACGATATCATTGTGTTATGATCACGGAGTTCGATGAGTATGGGAACCTCCCGCCGGGAATCCACCACGCCACCTGGAGCGAGATCGTGACTCGTTACGCAACCAGCGTTCGACGTCGAGAGCTTCTCGACGGGCTCCTGGATGCGCTGCGCTCGCTGAAGGCTGCGGGGTGCGGCGTCGCATACCTCGACGGCAGCTTCGTCACGGCCAAGGAGCACCCTGGTGACTTCGACGTATGCTGGGAGCCTGCCAGAGTAGTTCTTGATCGCTTGGACCCAGAGCTGCAGGACTTCAGCGACCGATGCGCCGCACAGAAGGCACGCTACGGCGGCGAGTTCTATCCCGCTGACTGGGCGGCCGAGCCCGGTGGCATGTGTTTTCGCGACTACTTCCAACGCGACGCGATTAACAGACGGCCCAAGGGCATCATCGCCATCAACCTGACAGGACTCCCGTGATCATTCAAAACCAGCGCCAGTACCGCAGCACCAAGGCTGATCTTGCGCGCTTCGAAGAGGGTCTGATCGTCCACGACACGCGAGATCCACGCGACCTCCCACCAAACGTCGATCCGGGTATGCCCGAGTTGATGCACGACGCAATAGCCAGCTGGATCGAGACACTTCGCGAGCAGATCGAGCACTACGAGAAGCTGCGCGACGGACAGATAACCAGCCGCGAGATCACGTCCCTGCACGAACTGCCCACTGCACTGATCGAAGCCCGCATCGCCGCCCGGCTCACCCAGCGCCAGCTCGCCGAGCGAATTGGGATCGCCGAACAGCAGATCCAGCGCTGGGAGGCCAACGGCTACAGCGGTGTCAACCTCGACCGCCTTCAGAGCATCGCGGATGCACTCGGCGTGCAGATCCACGAGACGATCACGTACAGCAGCGCCGCCTGACTGTCACCGAAACCCTCACGGATGCCGGCGCAGGCGAACAGTGCAGAGTTCCGCCAAGCGGTCTTGCGATCCACCACATGTTCATACGGTTTGTCCCGGAGTGCCCCGACAGTCAGCCGGCCGAGCCGGTACCGCCGGTGAGGCTCAAGTACGCGGCATAAGTTCCCTCTGCCGGCCGCCCGCCGCGAAGCAGGAAAATCGCCCAAGATTGCGCCCGCCATGACGATCGGCACGAGCACAGCAATACGAGCGGCGGCCGCGAACACGTCATAGAAATCCCCGCCGGCCGCGGGGCCATCCGCCGGCTGGTAGGCCGCGGAGGTGCCAACCGGACCGAGCCGGACGGGCGGGACGGGAAGTAGCGTGGTCTGCAGCAGACCCACGTCCTCGAGCAGCTGTCTGCGCTGGCGCTCGAGCCGCCGCGTACGCAGCGCGACCAGGCCCGAGCGCGCCGCCAACGCCAACGCGAGCGCGAGCAGCCCGCCGATGAAGATCCACATCGCCTTCGGAATGACGCCGACGATCCTGGTTATCGTTCTTACGAAGAGTGGCGCACGACCATCGCTGGACCGATCCTGAGGTGAACGGTGCACGTGCCGGGTCCGAGTGGCGCGCGCCGGTGTCGCGGCGAAGCTGGAGGCGAACATGATGCCTGCCGGCAATGATGCGGTCGGGGTGCCCTTACGCCTGGCTGCGCGATGCCGGTCTCGCCGACCATGCGTAGCACCGTGCAAGCGACCACGAGAGACCCTCTGCGGGGTGCCCGCCAGCGGAGCGGGCACAGTGTTCGAGGGCGTCGTCGTGATCGGCGTCGACGGTGCGGAGGCGATGTTCGGTGGCGCCGGAGCGGCGACAGTCGCCGACGGTGAAGCAGCACTTGGCGATGAAGTGGTTTTCGATGAAGCAGCGCCCGATGAAACGGCGCTCGACGGTGAAATGGTGCTTGTCGGAGCAGCCCGCCCGTGACCGGGGGTCGTCCGCTTGCCTTGATGGTCGTGCCCTGAACCAGCTTCGTCGGAACCTCCCGGTGTGCTGCGATCAGCATGTTCGTCGTTGTTTTCGGGGCTCCGTTCGTGGCGGTTGTACCCTGGCGAAGCAGAGCCGTGCCGCGCCTCATCGAGCGTGGGATAGATCGCAAACACCCCATCCACCCCCGCGAACTCGATGACCTTCAGCACATTTTCTCGCTGGCAAACGATCGCCAGCGGCGCGCGCAGATCGGAGGTCCTGTTGACGTTGACGAGCACGCCCAAGGCGGTTGAATCTCTGAAGGTGGTGAGCGAAAGATCGACCACGAGACGGCTGCTGCCAGCCTCCAGCGAGTCGATCAGCGTCCACTTCAAGTGAGGGGCTGTCGAGAGATCGAGGTCTCCTTCCACTGAGATCACACTCGTACGCACTCCGGACTCGCGCCTGAGGATCGCGAAAGCAGTGGCATCAGGCTTCCAGGCGCTGGATCTATCCGCCGGTCTGAGCATTGTCATCCTCGTTTCGCGCGCTCGGCATCGACCGAGCAACATCCACCACGACCTGCGGCTCCCAACGTCTATGTGCCTACGAGGAAGCTGTCCTGTGGGAGGAGTCGCCTGCGCGTCTTTTTAAGTGCTTCGGAAGCGGACGATCGAGCCTTACTTCCGAAGTCAAGGACCGAATAAACGTCCAGTCAGTGCAGCGCTCCACCGGGGTGACGTTGTCCCCAAGCTCTCATCAGTGTCGCGCTTTGACTCCCAGCTTCCCAACTCCCCCGGCGGTGAAGCTCCCAGCGCTCGCCGCTTCACTGGAGCGTTCGCGTCACCCCAGCCAACAAGATGGACCCTGCGCTCTGGAGCGCCTGGCTGCGCGAGACTGGAGGCTACTCGATGCTCCTGGGGCGACTGGATCGGCACGCGGCGGACCGGAGGCTGGTGGTCCTATCGCGCCCAGGGATGGTAATTCCGGAGAAAGGATCGGCGCAGGCCATCGAGCCAGACCACATCGATCCAATATCGTTACAAACAGATAACACGATGCGTCGTGCTGGAGAAGCATCAGCCTAGGTTGGGCAGCCCATGATCCCGCGCCTCGCGGATGTCCACGATGCGCCGCTCGACTTCTCAGCGCCCGCCCGCGGGTTTGCCGGGCGGGCGGAGCGTACGTCGAGATAGCGGGGCTTACCCGGTTACGACCCAGCTTCCTCTGTATAGGAAGTATCCTGATCCTCCTGCCGTTTCGGCCAGGATGGCCCCTGAGACGCCTGCGCTCATCGTTTGGCTTTCGGCGTCGATCAGGCCCAGTTTGGGTTCGCCGATGACCTCAGGATTGAGAAAGACGCAGAGGTTTTCGCTCTTCGCACCCGGGTCTTCCCAGTTGCCCGTGCATTCACCGTTTGTGATTGCCGTGGCTTCTTTGGCTTCTTTGGCGCCTTCTTCCACCCCGATGACGTGAGTTTTTTCTTCGCTCAACCCTGCTGCCAAGGGAATCGGGAACGACAGGCTCGTCTCCCTCACGGGGTTTTCGTAGCCCGCGATAACCCATTGGCCGCGCTCGGAGGATCCTTTCGGTAGCGTTCCCCCCGCGGTCCATGGCGAGCCGTTGCAGGCCGTCGTCTTCGTGCCTTCAGCGGAAGTGAATTCAGAGCCGCCTTCTTTTTTGCACGCGGAACTGCTTTTCGTGAGTTCCTTGCTCGTGACGCTGACGCCGTTACTGCCGTTTGCTCCCGGCGCGCCGTTTTCGCCCTTGCCGCCCGCGGGACCCTGGGGCCCCGCGGCTCCCACCGCTCCTGCGACTCCCGCGGGCCCCGCGGGTCCTCTCGCCCCTGTTTTGCCCTGCAGCTGCTTGAGCACGCTCGGCTTGATCTGCTTCGTCGAGGTGATCAGGTATTTGCCTGCGGCGTAAGCGCCACCGGTCATGGCGAACACAAGCGCGAGCGTCAATATCACGTTCGCGTAAGTAAAGCGTTTGCGTAGTCTTGAGAACGTCACGTGTTTCTTCCCCTCTTCTGGAACAGCTTTTAGTGTTTGCCGTGCCCGACAGATTTACGTACGGCCTTCCCGGCCTTTTTGGCTTTCTTAGGCTTCTTCTTTGCGCAACCGGTGACAGTGATCGGCGTGGACTGTTTGAGACTGAGCCCGTTAGCACCAACGAACGCTGTCGGCATCTTCAGCGTGCTCGTGCACAGGTTCCCGTTAGCAGCCAATGCACTATCCGGACCTTGAGGCAGCTTCAGTTCAAACACACCGATCGGGACATCCGGGATCGTCCTGAACGTGCTGCTCGTGATCCCTTTAGGGCTGATGAACGTTTCGCCGTGCAAGTAGACGGTCACGCCCTCGCCCGTGAGCGCGATGATCAGTTCAGGGAACTTCGCACCACCATGCGAGACGAAATACGCAGGGCCTTCCAAATGCACCGGCAATACCGGTGTTGTTGCTGTGGCACTCCCGATCCGTGAATCGGGCGGACAGGCCGCCGGGTTCTGATTGAACACGCTATCCGGACACGCCTTCTGCAGTGTTGTCAACCTGGATGGGAGCTGCTTTGGCAGGTCGACCTTGACCTTCCCAATGTTCGCCTGGGATCCGAATGGGGCTTTGGGATAGGTCAGCATGACGTTCAGGCTCGCACCCTTGGCCCGGCTGGTCTTCCCGGCCGTTGAAACCTTGAAGATCGGTTTGAAGCCAAGGACCGCACAGTTAGTGACCTGGAAAGGCACATGCAACTGTGAAACCGTGCCTTGGCTGCTTGTCAAGCTACCCCCAATTTCCTGGGGAGCACAGTCCGTTGGGTTGAACGTAAAGTCAGGCCTGTCGACCGATACGTTCACGTGCTTGATCTGCAGAGGGATCCCGTCAATCAGCTGCGGGATCGCATACGGACCAGTTGTGTCGCTCGTGATCGTCAAAGCAGCGTTTTCGGGGTTCACTTCGATCTTTGCACGAACGATGACCTTCCCGAGATCGAACGGTCCAGCCTTCGCGGGGTTCACGATCGACAGGCCATACGGCGCACCCTTATAAGGCCCGGTGATGAACACTTCGCCGCCATTCACCGTGTACGGGTTGCCACCCAAGCCGACGCTCACAGTCGTGTGACCAATCAAGCTTTCAGGACCGCACGTCCCGGCGTTGCCTTCAGCTTCGCCGCACAACTTCACGTTCGACAAGGTCCCCAGCAAGCCTGATGGCATCTTGAGCTGGATCGAGTCGAGGTTCTGGTTGCCGTCTTCGCGACTCATCGTCATCGTAAACGGCGTGAACGCACCAGCCTGAATATTCAGGCTCCCCGTCGTTAGTTCCGGTTTGAACGGCAACGGGTCGCTGCACGGCGTGTGATTCGGACCACTAGTGATCAAGAATTCCGAGGAGGAATCAACCGGAGCGTTACCAGACCACGGAGCTACCGAGGCTGTGGTCGTGTAGCTCCCGCACAACGCGGGGGTACCCAACGGTGCCCTCGACCCTCCGAAGAAATGCAGTGCCAGGTCTTCGAACGGTAGCTGCGGGGTGCCCTTGAACGTCGAGACGAGCTGCCCCGTGCCTTCCTGTGGTTTGACTTCCCCAGCGAGCTTGACAATCACACCCGAGAACGGGTCGTGGACCACCAGATACAGTGCGACGAGGCTCCCGAACGGGTTCGCATCTTGCTGCGCCAAGTACGCCGCCCCAACCAACGGGTGCGGCAGCAACGGAGTATGGATTTCGACCGTCCCCACCTTCGAGGATTCCGGACACGACTGTTCAGCGGCTTCTTCCAGCCCGACCTGCGCCAAGCTACACGACGACAAGCCATCGGCACCCGCGGGGTCCAATGCCACACCCGCCGGCAACGTCACGGTCGTGTCCTTCACCGTGGACTCGGCCAAACCAGTCGGGTTTAGGCTCGCTTCCTGGGGGACATGCACTCCCACCGTCAACCCCGTCGGTGTGCTTGCCTCCTGTCCGTCGGGCGCAACACTGATCGACGGTTCAAAATTCAAACGGTTGCACCCATCCTGCCCATATGGTTCACCGGCACCGTTCGCGAACGTGTATCCGAACGGTTCGGTGAAATGGCCTGGGTCAAGCCAGGAGTCCGCTTCGATCGTCGTGTGCATCGGACCATAACAGGACGTCGGCATGATCAGCAACGGCTGGGCCTTTTCGTTCGCCGGACACGACGGTTCAGGACCAGCGCTCAACGATTCGCCTTCACCGTTACGCGTTTCGTAATCCTGGATGCACGTGACACCACGCGAATTGTCATGACGCGCGTCCGCAGGCACACCCCAGAACGTGACAATATTCCCAATGAACGCCGTGCCCTCGGTAATGTTCGGGACCGTGACAACCACACCATAATCGCCACCGGTACGCACCGAGGTATCCAAGATCACAGGACCGACCAGCGTGATGAAGCCGAATCTCGCCGGCTCGCCCACCCCCGGTTCAAGGCTGACCAGCGGTTCAGACGGCAAATATGGGACGCGCGCGTCGCCGTCGTACCCGGTCACGATCGGTGTCGCCACACCCACATCGGTATTCACGGGACACCGCGGACCGCCATTTGAGGACTGCACAAACTGGTTCAAGCTGCACTTTGGTATAGGCGTGGGATTACCGATCAACCCCGGGGGCAGGTTGAACCGCAAATCCTTCGTCATCGCATCCGGCTGGACTTCAGGATTGTTCTTTGTATCTGTTTCCGAGAGAGGAACGGCCTGACTGTTGAAGATAAGCGTCGTGGTCAACTGGAACGGGTGCGACCCAGCCTGCGTATCGACACCACCACCCTCTTCTTCAGGTATCAATTCATATGCTTGCACGCCATACCCGCCGGGCGCTCCAATCGCGAGCGATTCCTGCTTGGAAACACCGGCAGCACCACCACCAGACACGCTAACCGCGTTCACACCCCTACCAGACCCAGGAGCGACCCTCGCGCCGATCGCAAGGATCATCTGTTCATACGCGCGCACCGGGACTCCGTACAAGCACGTGACCTTCTGTCCCGAGATCGCGCACGACGGCGCCAAATACGGTGCGATAGCCAACCTGCCCAACCGCCCCTCTTCCTGACCGAACACGGTGCCGCCGCCTTCCACTACGGCCACCGTAGGCGTCACACCGGCCGGCAGCGTGTCTTCGATCGTCACAAAATTCTTGTGTTCGCCGAACAGCATCGCTTCGCTCGCGTTGCCATAAGCGCTGCCATCCGTCGATTCATCGCCCATGTTCGCGGCGATCACGTCGATCCGCGCTTCAGTGCCCGTCTTGCTCGCGGGCGCGGAAACGCTCGTCAAGTGCCACCACGGCTCCGTCGCCCCAGCCACACTCACGCTCACACCCAACAGCAACGCGAGAGCCAGCGCGATCGCGATCGGCGCATACTTGTTGATCCTGTTCACAACGATCACCCCTGACCCTTCCCAGTCGCCCTAACCGACTTTGACTGTTTTGCCCGATATTGCGCGCGTGCCTGGCGCTCACACACGGCCCGCTTACGCTTGGCCTTCCTTCGCTGACACGCCTTCAACGCACGCGCGAGCTTCTGCGACCGCGTCAACGACTTCGACGCGACACCAGAACCGGACGACGAGGAGATCACGTTCCCAACGCCATTGAACGTCGCACTGGGAGTAGCACCAAAGATCGTCGGTTGCGGAGACGGTGCTGCCTTGCACGAATCCCCGCTAGTGCATTCAGGCGGCGACACCGGTTCTGAACGACACGGAACGGCGGAACTGCACACATGCGCGTCATACACGTCATACGCATTGTCATAATCTTCAGACACGAGTTTGCTGGACGTAGCGAAGAAAACATCGTCGCCTCCTTCGCTTGCGTCCATGAACGCCGATTCCTGCGATGACTGCCCCGCAGAGATCAAACCGACACACCCATCCGACACTTCACTGAACTCGGCATTTTCACGCACACAGCTACCGATACCAGCAGGCTCATACTCATACACATCCTCGAGCCCATTCGTATCCTGCGGCACCAATGCGTCAGGACTATTGAAGAACAATCGTCCATCATCCATCACATACCGCGGCTCATACGACGCCACGTTCAGCTGGTTGTTCCAGCCAACCAGACTCCCGGCAAGCCAGTGATTAGCACCAAAACCATTCATTTTGGTCCACATCTGCTGGGGATCGACCAGCAACTTTTTCGATCCTTCCCATTCGTCGAACACTCCGACTGGACGAGCTCCCGTTGGATTGCAAGACGCGCATACCAACCGGTTCGAGACCGCGTCATACAGGTAGACCTCCTCGTCACGCTGACCACTGACAGCATCACGATTGTCATAGCCCGTGAGCGGACTGTTAGACATGAACGCCACGAACTGTCCGCTCGGAGAGACCTCAGAGCTCACAAGCCACGGCTCGTCGCTGGGATTCGGGCCTACCAGGCCTGCGTTGGTTCCACCCCACGTGTGTTCGTCTTCCTTTGTGAGAGTGGCGATATGCGTTGTTGTCCATGCGCCCGCTTCTTCGTGCAGCAGGTACAGGTTGTACGCGCCGCTCACGCCACCGCTCGCGAGCACTCCAGTCGCGACGAAATACACGTACGAACCGTCCTGGCTCGAGCCCAACACCGCATTCTGCACACCGGCGCTCGGTTCACCATAACCGTGATTCGCCGTCAAGTCTGTTTGCGTACCGGTTTCAGTATCAAAGACATGCAGGTCACCATTGATACCGTGTGGGTCACTGTTGGTACCGTGTTCGGTTTCCACATAGAATATCTTTGAACCATCATCACTCATTGTTTCAAAGCGTGGATACAAGCCGCCGATCTTGAACGTCTGTTTTTCCACCATATCACGCACATACAAGCTCACCGTATCGCCCTGAGACAGTTCACCGTATTTCCATACGACCCAACGGCCGTCAGTCGAGACGGCCCGGGCGAGCATTTCGCTACCACCCACTTTGACCGCTACACCGTTGCCGACCGTCGCGCCTGGCCGCGACGTACCATTTGGGAGCACGTTCACCAATTCCAATTGACCATCGTGCCACTCGTACAGGTTCAAGGGCTTCTGACAATTTTCACACGTTTCTTCGCTAACCGCTGGTGGCACCAATGCCCTCTGACTACCGAAGACCACATGGCTGAGATCCGGAGTTGCGGTGAAATACTCCATTCCTTCGTCCCCGAACTTTACACCGGCGGGCACGTCCGCCTCGCTCTCCAGCGGCTGAAACGCACCGGTCGCGCTATGACGCAAGTACAGGGTTCGTTCGGTTGCTTCCGGTGACTGCGGCGGCACGGCACCGTCACCCGGTTCCAGCAGACCCAACGAAAGATTCGGCGAGAAGAGATGCCACAGTTCGCCAGCCCCGAAGAGCCTAGCTGTCGACTCGCCTTCCGGCGGCAGACCTCCCCGTCCAGAGACATTCTGGGTCTGCCAGCCACCCTCCATACGGGCCGATAGCACTTGGGCCTCATAAATGTGCCCGACCGTATCTTCCCCCAACGGTTCGTCCACCGTGTATGTAATCCCGCTACCGTCGCTCGCCGCCTGCGTCAACCAGTAACCAAAACCCGATGTCGGTCCGATCAACGCGGCTTTTTTGTTGGGAGGCGACACCAGTTCCCACGCCCTACCGTCAGGGAGTCCGAGCTCTTCTCCACCCGCACGCTGCGTCGTGAACACACGATCGGGTTCCTCAAACGTTTCACCGCCCTGCACGACGACGAGACGGTAGTGATACTCCGTGCTTGCTTCCAGGCTCTGGAGATGCACACTGACGTTCTTGACACCAGCGACAACACCGATGTCCACGCCGGGCGCACTCAACGGGACTTCGGCCCCATACGCGGTGGTGGTCCCGTACTGGAAGTAGTAGTGCGTGTCACCGCCGTTGGGGTCGACAGTAGCCTGCAATGTAGCGCTGCTCGACGCAACGTTCATCACGAACTCGCCACCCAAGATCGGCCCCGTAATGAATTCTCCATCTACGGTCGGGCTGCTCCCGGCGCCGTTGGACGCGACCAGTCGGTAGTGATAGGAAGCCTCCGGGGTGAGGCCGGTCAGATGCGCGCTTACAGCCACAGGACTCGTGCCCGACCCCGGGGCAGGCGAGCACGGCACGCTCTGCCCATACGCGCTCGTCGTCCCGTATTCGAATACGCACGAAGTGACGGGCAAGCCTTCCGGGTTGACCGTGCCGTTCAACGTCACGCTCCTGGGCTGCTGTTCGCTGAGCCCCCCAGTACTGGCTGTAGGCAGATGGATCGCGTTGAAAACAGCCACCTGGTTTGCTTCCCGGTCGGTGGCATACACAGTCCCATCGCTCGAATCGACCGCTACACCAGTACTAAGACTCAAATTCCCCGAGCCGAAACGCTCGATCAAGGCACCGTCAAACGTGTACGCCGCGATCGACGACTCGTTATCGATATAAACCTCCCGCTCCGTGGGATCGACCGCTATACCAAACGAGGCTTCTGCGCTACCAAACGGGTTGAACAGCGTTTCACCCGAACCATTTGTCTTCGCGGGCGAGGGGGTTGTGAAATAAATGTTGTCTTCGGAGTCGACCGCCAGCGCTGAACTTGATACAGGCCCAAAGACCGTGCTGTGCGTTGAGAGATATTGATTTGTCGAGGCATCGCTGAAGCTATCGAAGTTACCCTTTTCTTCGACGACCCACAAAACACCAGTCGGGGCAACAGTAACACTACCGATCCCCGTAGCAGCTTCGTTCCGCTTTGGGAATGCACCGCTCGGTGTCCCCGTGATCTGTCCTTCATAGGCTCCACTGACGCTGAACTTGTCGATCGCCCCATGACCCGCATCCACCACATACACATCACCCGCCGAAGGATCCAGAGGGTTATTGGAGTTATCGACCGCGATAGAGCTCGGCTCACTAAACGCTCCCGTGGGGGCCGCGGACCCGTTGAATTCACCGATCAATGTCGAACCCGTCGAGTTGAACTCCTCCACACGATCGTTGCCTTTGTCCAACACGTACACATCGTGCGTCGTGTCATTCACCGCGACCCCCGTCGGGCTTTGGAACTGGCCGCTGCCCGTGCCTTCGCTGCCAAACGTCCGTTCGAACACGTGAACCTCACCCGCCCACGCCGATGTGGCGAACACCGAGACGCAACCAGCCATCACGCACAACAAGCCCAAGATCAACGACGCGAACCGGCGAGCACCCATCACACCAACCCCTTCTGAAGAGAACCATCACGACACCAACACCGACACCAACACCAACACAGACACGGACACGGACTCCCATGAGCAGCGAGAGCCTTTTTGCGATTGAAAACGAGCTTGTAGTGCGACCCGCCCAGCCCGGACGCGATGTGTGTGGGGTCGCTCATCGCTCGAGCGCTCCGTGGCTTTGACCTTCTGTGCGTGCACGGATACTGTTGGCGACCTGTCGTCCACTGGCGGTGAGCGCCCACTCGTTCGGTGCGCCCTGGCCGGGACCGAGCCCGGTGTTGGCGACCATGCCGGCGCGCTGCAAACGCGCGAGCAGCTTCGACACCTGACCCTGATCTTTGATCTCCGCGGTATCAGCGATCACACGGTTAGAAGCACCCGGATGCTCGACTATCGCCATCAGCACCCTTACCGTCCTGTAAGTGAGACGTATCCCGGCCTCTTTGAAAGGATCCGCGAAAGACCTCACCTCGACCACTACCGACGATGATTCTGGAACGGCACGCTCAAGCTCACGACGAGCAGCGCCTGAGCCCATATAAGGCAGGACGATCATGCTCATCAAAGGATTCGCCAGCTCAACCAAAGGACGGTGTGACCTATCGGTGAGACGATCCTGAATCACCGCAAGCACTCCCCCCACCACACCCTCACCCATCAACGGCGGTGCAATAAAAGAGCTCTTGCCCTGCGCGGTGCCCTCTTCAACGATGCTCGTGAGCTCTGCGATCACCCGTCTGCGGCGAGCGAGCGTCAACGGATCACTCGCCAAAGACTCCGTAATGAGAACACGACCGACGACCGGCTCATCATCAAGGAAACACAAGAACGCCACCAATGCGGCCCTTATCCGCTCCCGCCACGTCCCCCCAGCCCTATAAGCGGGAATCACCCGTTCAGACGCATATGCCAGGGCTTGCTCGAACGCCGCGAGAAAACAATCCTCGCGATCGGTGAACAGCTCATAAAACGTGCGCCGGGAAACACCGGAACGCTCGACAACGTGCGCGACGCTCACGTTGGAAGCCCCCCGCTCACCACACACGTCGAGCATCGCACCAACGATCCGAGCGCGCTGCAACTCAGCGAGCTGAGCACGCGCCACACCATTAGAGGCATGACCACGAACGCCACCCTCACCAGAGTGCACAACAGAGTGAGCCCGCCCTGAAGGGACCATCTCACCACCCACTCCCCGATGGACGGGTGGACCCCTGGCAGGGAGTGTCCCCTCCCCTACACGGGGAAGCCGCCCGCGGCGCTAGCCGCGGGCGAGAAGCGTCAGCCCAAGAAAGACAACGACGCCAGAGAGAGAGAGAGAGAGAGAGACGCGTCAGCGACGCTGACGCGTCCTATTACGGACCCGCCAACCGCACAACGACTCTCAACTGCGCTATTCCCCAAAGAAACCACGCGAACAACATCTCCCAACTCTGTAATGACCCGGTCCCTCTCCACGGTCCCGTCCAAAGCGCTTGCAATCGACCACAAAGATCGACCCAAACCAGTCCTATGTACCCCCACCACCCAACCCGGATGGCAAGACGATCACACTGTATACCACTAGCGTCACACTTGTCAAGAGGGGACGCAAAAGTTTTGTGAGGCCGAGAGTGCGAGACATATTCGGGACACGAAATCGATGCAAACTCGTGGCACCGAGACCTACAACCACTACCCGACCGGCTGGGCAATGGCGTTCAACACGCCGTTTAAGATGTGGAAGCGCTACGAGTTCAACGGGGGAACGTCTGACCCATGCATCATCTCCTGGCCGGCGGGCACGAAGGCGCGCGGCGAGGTGCGCGAGCAGTACTACCACGCGATCGATCTCGTGCCCACGATCCTCGACGCGCTCGGCGTGAGCGCTCCCGAGACCGTCAAGGGTCACGTGCAGACACCGTTTGACGGCGTCAGCATGCGCGACAGTCTCGACGATCCCTCTGCTCCGTCGAACCGCCGGACGCAGTTCTATTCGATGCTCGGCTCCCGATCGATCTGGCACGAAGGCTGGAAGGCGGTAGCGACGCATCCGACGATGGCGGGCTGGAGCCATTTCAACTCGGACGACTGGGAGCTCTACCACGTCGACGTCGATCGCTCGGAGCTCAACAACCTCGCCGAGGCGGAGCCGGGACCATTCTGATGTTGAGACAGGCTCTCAGGCGGCTATCCCCGCGAGGTCGCCCAACAGTCCCTCGACCACAAGCTCCTCCTCGATCCGTCGCCCGACCCGGCGCATCGCCGCACCGAGGTCCGGATCCCAGCTCGCCTCCACCGGCGCGCCGCTAAGCGTCTGAGACGACGGAGCGGATACTGCCGCTTGCGTATATTGCTCGGCGTCGAAGCGCCACGGCGCCACCGCCAGGCGACTGCGCAGGACGTTGCCGATCCTCACTCCACCCCAGTCGAAGTCGCCGTGGTGGACGAGGCGTGCACCGGCACCTGCAAGCGCGCGCAGCAGGTGCATCGCCGCGGCGCCGGGCTGGCCACCAGTGCACACCAGCGGAGCGCACTCTGACCCAAGGCGATCGGCGGCAAGCGCAACGACCACGGGGTTCTCACAGATGTACACCGTTTGCCCCGAGATGCCTCGGCGCGAGGTGCTCTCCCAGCGTGGCATGTCGCGCACGAGTTGACGCAGCGTCAACCACACCGGCTGCCCGCTCTCCTGCGCGACACCCAGGATCCGACCTGAGGCACTCTCGCTCTCGCCCGGCAAGCCCAGCGCGAGCACGACGCTCGACAACTCGTCGCACAGCAAGCCGACGCTGGCCCACGCTTCGCGACGCGCCTCGGCGTGCGACTCGTCCGGCCCCGGGCCGTTGAGTCCCGCGAGTGCCCTGGCCGCTCCGAGCGCGAGCGTGGCCAGCGGCCGGCCCTCATCGAGTGCGTGCGCGCCTCCGGCGACGCGCGCGGCAAAACGAGCCAGGGGCTCGCCGTCGACCGGGAGCGCTTCGAGCACCGTGGCGAGCCGCTGAAGCAACGTCAGCGCTGCATCTTGGTTTGGCTCTGTGCGCTTGACCGCGCCCGAGCCGCGCAATCGTGCAAGCCACACTGTCAGCTGCTCGCCTCCGGGCGCACCGGCCGCCAACCGCCGCTTGAGAAGCTCGTCCAGTGGCGCAAACGCCCGCTCCCAGTTGGCGTGCTCAGCCGCGAGTACATCCGCGCGCACGACAACCGGCCCGGTGAGCGCGACCACCGCCGCCTCCAGACCGTCGGCACAAGCGCCCGAGCGACGCAGCAGCTCGTCCACTTCCCGCAACGACACGCTCAAAGCACGCCCGGCGCGCGGGGCGCGCCCGAGCAGGCGCTGAACCGCACGGCGCTGAGCGGGCGAGGCATCCGAGAGCGTGACACCACCATCGAGTGGCTGGCCCAGTTCGAGCCGGCGACGCATGCGCGCGAGCAGCCACGCAAGGTCGGGGTCGCCGAGCAGCCGCGCCAGCCGCTCGTGCTCGGCGGTCAAAGCAGCTGACCGTTGCCGGGGACGCTGCGCTCACCGGTCTCATCCATCGCGTCCCCCGCCGCCGCGGCCGCCCCAACAGCGCCGACGCCCGCCACCGGACGTTTGACCTGCGTGCACGTCGCGCCATCCCACTCCCAGTGGCTGACGAGCACGGCCGGGATGCCGTCCATGCGCGCGAGCTGGGCGATCGCCAGGCCTGGCACCTCGCGGTAGCAGCCCCACTCGCGCTCGCTTGTCATCACAACGTCCAGATCGAAGGAGGTGAGCAGCCCAAAGCACTTGGCGCGCGAGTCGTCGTCAACGCCGGCGAACGCCTCGTCGAGCATCACCAGCCGCGGCGCATGAGGATTGCCCGCCGAGCTGTAGTAGGAGGACGCCGCCGCGAACAGGGGCACACTCGCCGTCAACACGCGCTCGCCGCCGGAGGCGGGACCCGTGGCACTGCGCCACGCGCCGCCCTGGTGGCGCTCGATCGCGAAGCGGTGCCAGGTGCGGTAGTCGAGCGCCTCGGTGAGCTGCTCAATCCAGGTGCCGGCGACGTCGCGTGAGCGCACCTCCTGGATCTGTGCTTGTAGGAATGCGCCGACCGCGGCACGATCCTCCTCCGACCATGCATCGGCGGACTGGCGCAGCAGGCGCTCGCGTGCCTCGGTGAGACCCGGCGGGCCGTCCTCGACGACACGCCAACGCAGGCGCAAGCGCATGCCGGTGCTCGTCGGACGGCCGGCGAGCTCGCCGTTGACTTCGCCGACGCGATGCTCGGCGTCGGAGATCAGTTCCTGCAGGGTACCCGCGACCTCCCCCACTAGATGGTTCTCGAGGATCTCGC
The DNA here is from genome assembly GCA_963849215.1 of uncultured Solirubrobacterales bacterium. GTDB lineage: Bacteria > Actinomycetota > Thermoleophilia > Solirubrobacterales > Solirubrobacteraceae > Palsa-744. Next base: position 1,230,760 of record CAWKGR010000003.1, on the reverse strand, counting down.
GCTCGCGCTCATCGAGCAGGCGTTCGCGGTCGCCGACCTCCTCGGTCAGGGCGCTTGCAAGCTCGGGCACTGTGGTCAAGCGCCCGCGGAAGACGACCTCGACGACGATCACTTCGTCCGGCATCGTTGCCGATGCGTTGTTGCCGTGGCGGCGCAGTGCATCGCCGAGAGTGTTCAGCTCGTCGGTCACCCGGCGAGCAGCGCGCTGGGAGGCGGACTCGTCGTCGGGGGCGTCGGCCAGCTCCTGCTCGATCAGGCGCGCCACGCGCAGCCCGGCCGTGACGCTCCACTCCTCGCCGTCCTCGGGCAGCTCGACCTCGCCGAGCGCGACCGCGATCAAGCCGGTGCTCGCGAAGCGCCGCAGCGCATCCATGTCGGCCAAGCGCTGCTCGGTCGCCTGCTCAAGCTGGATCGCGAGCTGCTGGCGGCGGCCGTCCTCCTTGCCCTCCTCGCGCTGGGCGCGCGAGCGCCGCTCATCCACCTCGGCCTGCCCGCGTCCGTTTGCGCGCAAGTCGCTCGCGACAGCGGCAAGGTGGCGCTGCAGCTCGGCCACCGCCGCTCCGACCGTTTGCGCGAGCGTGTCGTGGCGCTCCTTGCGCTCGGTCGCCTCACGCTCAGCCGCCCCCCGACGCTCGTCCTGCTCGAGCGACTCTCGCGTTGCGCTCTCGACATCCCTGCCCGCATCGACTGCCGCCTCACGGGCACGATCGAGTGCAGCGATTGCCGGCCACAATCCGGCGAGGGCAACCCCGAGGGACTGCAACCCAACCCGCACGCCTTCGAGCGCCGCGCGCTCCTCGGGCAAGCCCAGCTCGGCGGCGCTCTCGCGCACGTCGCTCTCCGCCCGGGTCATGGCCGCCTGCGCCTGCTCGTACTGCTCGGCCGCCTTCGCGATGTGCTCGGCGAGGCGCAGTCGCTCGCCGTCCACGGCGGCGAGCTTGCTGTGCGCGTCACGCAACGGCTCGTCGCTTGGCATCGCGTGCAGCTGGCGCTCCAACTCCTCCCCACGCTCGCGCAGGCGCTCACGATCGGCGGCAAGCTCCCACAACCGTCGCTTCGCCTCGGCGAGGAGCCGCTCCAACTCGACGAGCCTGGCACGGCGCGCCGCGTCGCGGGCGCCGCAACCGATGAACGCCGCCGCCGGCTTGCTCCAAGCGCCACGCAGCACGCCGTTGCGAAACTCGCCCTCGGGGGTCACCCAGACCGGGCCATCGTCCTGCACGAGCGAAACCGCCGCGAGCACGCGGCGCACCGCGTCCTCGCCCACCGCCCGTGCGTGGGGGTCATCCGGATCGAGCGCCGGTTCGAGCACGTCCTGCAGGCGCGCACCGAGGTCTGCGGCATCGCGCACCCCCGCGCCTTCCCGGGCATCCGACGCAAGTGAGCCCTCGTCGGTCTCGGGCGCGAGCAGCACGTCCGCGGTGCCTGGCGCGCGCAACTCGCCGTCGGGGCTGACCCAGGCGTCGAGTATGCCCGACGCCTCCAACGCCGCCTCGATGTCGGCGCGCCGCTGCGCGGGCACATCCGAGCGAAAATCGACCAGCAACCAGAGGGGCGCGCCTGCCCGTCCCTCGCGTGCGGCGGGATCGCGTGTGTGCGGGACCGGCGGCAGCTCGTGCTCGCCGGCACGCGTGCTCTCGATCGAGGCTTCCAGTTCACTCGCCTGCTGAGCCGCCTCGCGCTCCCCAGCTTCGAGCTGGGTTTGCTCTCGCGCGAGCGCCGCGCTCGCCTGGCGACCCGCCGCGCCGACGACCTGCGCCAGCGGGTTGGGACCGCTGAGCGTCTCCACCCACAGCTCCAGAGCGGCGAGCAGCTCCGGCGCGTCCTGGGCAGCGAAGGCTGTGGCTGTATCTAGATATAGGCGCGCCGCCCCTGCCAGCTCGCGACCGGCCTCGGCCACGACCTTGCCGGCCCGTTCGCGCCGCTCGGCCAGCGCGGTGGCTTCGCTCGAGCGCTCCTCCTGGCGCTCGCGGGCGGCGAGCAGTTCGCGGCGACGCTCCGCGGACACGGCCAGCAATGCGGTCAGATGGTCGATCGCCCGCTGCTGGCGCTCGAGGAGCTGCTCGGCGCGGCGGCGCAGCTCGGGCACATCCGTGACGCGCGCGGGAGACGGGTCGAGCGCGCTATCGACCGCTTCGACGAACTCGGCGGCGATCCCGGCTGCCAAAGCATGCTCGGAGGCGGCGGCTCGCGCTCGGGCCAGCTCCTCACCCGCCTGTGCCTTGCGCGCGTCGGCCTGGGCAAGCCGCTGCTGCTGTTGGCGCACCCTGGCCAGTGTCTGCTCGTGCGCCGACTTGGCCCCGGCCGCCAGCTCGGCCGCACGACGGGCATCCTCAGCGGCGCGCTGCAGTTCGCGCGCGCTGCGCGCCTCCGGGCTCTCGTGCAGGGTACGTTCGCGTGCGCGTAGGCGTTCCTGCTCCGTGCGCAGCGCCGCGAGCGCCTCTTGCGCCTGCGCCAGCTCGGCACGAGCCTTCTCGTAAGCCGCTTGGGCTTCGGCCAGCTGGCGGCTGACGCGATCGAAGCGGGTCTGCGAGTGGCGGGGCGGGGCAGCGCGGCGACGGCAGGCGATGCGCGCGTAGTGGCGGTAGGTGTCCAGATAGGCTGTGGCGGCGTCGCGTGCCTGCATCATCGCGGCGAGCGCGTCCCGATCCTCCTCCAGGCCGCGGAATGCTTCGGCGACGTCGGCGATCAGGGCTTGGTCGAGCGGCGGCAGGGCTCTTGTGAGTGCCCTGGATAGCGTCGCCTCATTCGGGCGCTTGGAGAGCTGAGGAGCACGGATTTCGATGAGCAGGTCGATCAGGGCGCTGTAGCGCTGACCGAGGGCGAACAGCGCCTCGTCCACCGCTCTGCGGTGGGCGCGCGCGGTTCGATGCACAGCGCCACGCGTGCCAATCGCGTCCTCCAGGCTATCTCGCTTGAGGGCGCGCCCGGTGCCGTCAACCAGGATCAGATCCTCGCCGACGCGCTGGTCGCTGATGAAGAACCAATGGTCGGAGATGCCGCGACCGCTGACCGCCTTCAGGCCACAGCCGAGTGTGCAGTACTGGGCGCCCTGCTCGGCGTCGAGCCGGCCGAGCTCGAGCCACGTGTAGCCGAGACGCTCAGGATTGGGGTGCTCGCCGCCGAGCAGCAGATTCCAGTCCATGCGCTTCTTCGGGTCGGCGTCGGGCTCCACACGGTGAGGAGACAGCTCGCCGTCGAGCAGGAAAGGGAGGGTCATGGCGAGTACCTTGGACTTGCCGGTGCCGTTGTTGCCGCGCAGCAAAAGCCGCCCGTCGCGAAAGCGAAACTCCTCCTGGTCGTAATAGAAGATGTCAACGAGGCCAGCGCGCAACGGCTGCCAACGCTCGCGCTCGGGTGGCGGCAGGGATTGCGCAGTCAAGCCGACAGCTCCAGCTGCGCCGGGCTCTCGGCGATCGTCGGGGCCGCGAGCGCGTAGCGAGCGAGCGCGGGCAATGGCGTTATGCCCTCAGAGCCGTACCGCACGAGCCGCAGCGCCGCCAGCCGCTCGAGAGCGGTTTCAACCAGGAGCGTCTCGGCACCCGGCTCCTGCGCGGCGCGACGCCAGTAGGACTTGTGCTCGTCGGCCAAACCTCGCACGAGCCGGCACAGCTCCTCTTCGGGGACGGGTTTCGGTCCCTCCCCCAGCCGGCCTGCCAAAAACTCGGCCAGGAGCAAAGTCACGTGCCCGTCGGTGCCTGTGTCTGGCATGCGCACGTCGGTGAGGTCGTCGTCTGGGTCGACCATTGCGATCCCCTCCGCGCGAATCTCCGCGACGAGCCCGGTCAGCTCTGAGACGCGCCTGGTGAGGGCGGCGCGCTGGCCCGTGAGGTATGCAAGCTGCTCGGCGTCGAGCTCCTCGTAGTAGAGCACCGGGTCGTCAAGAAGACGTCTCGTGAGGTGGTGGCGCAGCGCGCGGTTGCGCAAGTCCTCCGCTTCGGGCAGCGGATCGGTCGCAAGCTGTGAGAGTCGCTCGTCCAACTCGCGGGCGGTGATCGTCGACGGCCCTCGCGAGGGCGCGAGCACGCCGGCGAGCACTCGTCGCTGCACGTCATAGAGGGCATCGCCGGCATCGCGTACGTAGGCGTCCTCGTCGCCCGCCACCCTCCCCAGCACACCCAGCTCCAGTAGTAGGCGCACGACCGCGACCAGGTCCCCCCGCTCCTCGCGCCCGCTCAACGTGAACGTCACGCCCGCGCTCGCCAGCTGCTCATCGGCGGCGGCCACCCTCACCCCTTCGGCCAACCGTCCGAGCGTGATCTGGGCGTCTGAGCGCTCCAGCACCAACAAGGCCAGGCAGGTGAGCACGTAGCGCCGGCGGTTGAACGGCGCTCGCGAGCGTGTATCGCGGGCCGGATGCGTGGGGTCATCGGTCGTGGGGGCCAACTTGACCAGTCGCGCTACCTCGCTGTCGACGATCAAGCGCCAACCCGTGTTCGCGTCAAACCATGAGCGCAGCTCGGCGCCATAGCGGCGCACGAGCCGGAACTCCTCGGCCTGGGCGCCACCGGCTCGCAGCAAAGGTCGGCGCAGCAGCGAGCGCACGGCCCGCCTCACGTTCGCCTCTCTGGCGCCCTCCAGCGCACTGTCGAGCGCGTGGGTCATGTCAATGCCACCGCCGAGGAGTCCTCGCTTGTGCCGGTCGAAGGTGCCTCGGGCCGCGCCGAGGAGTCCTCGCTTGTGCCGGTCGAAGGTGCGTCGGGCATGACGGGCCTAGATCCGCTGGCCGGCAGGCTGAGGTCGGTTATCTCGATCACGTGGTCGGGGCCTCGGAATATGCCCGCGGGAGTGCGAATCTCGACGGGGGCGGCATCCGCGAGCGCAAGCAGGCGCACCCCGAGCGTGCCGTCGACGGTGGTGGTGGCGACCTCGCGGCGGTCGGGGCGGCGCGAGGCAAGCGCATCGCCCAACAGTGAGAGGAATAGCCCGAAGGCGCCGGGGTCCAGCTCGCCCAATTCGCCCAGCTTGGTGGGCCGCCCGGTCGCAAGCCGCGCCCGTGCGGCCGCCGTCTGCTCGCTCTGCTTGGCGGCGAGCCGCGCAAGCAGGCGACGACCCTCCTCGCGGTCGGTTATCCGGTGGGCGGGGCCGCGGCGCTCATAGCTGCCTGTGCGCCGCAAGCGCGGACTGATATGCAAGGGCGGGGCCTCGCGCCAGGATGTGGACGGCGGCACCGGCTGCTCCTCGCGGGCGGTGCGCGTGTCGCTGTCGAGTACCAGATGGCGTGAGCCGTACAGGCCGAACGTGCCGCGCCACAATCGGTGCCGAGCGCCGTCGTCGGGCGCCTCGGCGAACCACAGGGCCAGAGCACGGAAATCGGCCGAGCGATCGGACCGTCCCGAGCGACGTTCGTTGAGCGTGGCGACCACCGCCAGCAGGTCGGGGATCGCCTGGCGCGCGCGGCTGCGCAATAGCTTTGCTTGGCTTGGATGGCCGGGCTCGGAGACAAACCACTGGCGCAGGCCCTGCCAGCGCTCCTGCCACATTGCCATGCCGGCGCGATAGGCAGCCTCGCGGGGGTCGCCTCCACCCGGGGCGGCGTCTTCGGCGTCGCGGCGCGCGACGATGCTGAGCAGACGTGTCACCTCGGCATCCTCAAAGCCAAGTAGCAGTCCCGATATCTCCGCGCCAACGGTGACGAGATCCTTGATGAAGCGCTCCAGGTAGTTGACCAGCTGGTCCTTGTAGGCACGGAAGGCGTCCACGTCGGCGTCGTGGAGCTCGATCGTGCGCCGCAGCGACCCCATGAACGCCTGCGCGTTGTTGGCGAGATCTTCGGAACGATCGACAAGACCGCGCAACAGCAGGCCCAAGCGCGGGGGATCGGGATCGGCCTCGCCGGCCAGCTCGCGCAGAGCACGCAGCTGGGTGGCGATATCCGCCAGTGCGACAGCCTGCAGGGCGCCGTGCTTGCCGAGCTGCTCCTCATACACACCGAGCGCGCGCTCGGCCGCCTCGCCCGCGTGGGTCAGCTGATAGAGAAAGCGCGCGCGATGAAAGTCCTCGACCGTCGTGACCCTGCTCGTGTCTGGGTCAGCGCGCAGGTTGCCCCATTCGACAAGCTGGCCGAGGGCCTCCGCGAGGGTCTCGTCGGAGATGTGGCCGCTCGCCGCGTCCCGTGCCAGCGCCTCTTTGAGATCCTCGCCGCGCAAGTGCACCACGAAACGCCGCTTGGCCGCCACGAACTCGCGCATGATGCGCCTGTACAAGGCCACGTTGGGCGTTGCGAGGTGAGCGAACGGTCTGAAAGAAGCGAACTCCACGTTAGGACCTTAACCGTCGAGGTGGACCGTTCGGGACAGGCTGACCAGATTGGCAGTCGCTGCTGTGCATCCGGCGCATGCGCCGTATGGGGGGCCGCACATGTGCGGCCCCCTCCGGGCCTTGCATGCAAGGCCCGGCCGGACGGTGCATGCACCGTCCGGGACAGACCAATCCCGATCGATACCCCTTCGGGGCACACGGTGGGATCGTCAATCGGCCAGCATGCGACCCTGTCTTCCCGGAAAGAAAGGTGCGAGGGTACCCAGCACGTACCTCAGACAATAGTATGCAATACTATGGGTGTGCCGCTAATCGTTGGAGAAGCACTGAACCGCCGGGCCGACCTGCAGAAGCGGGTCGCGCAGCTCCAGGACCGCCTGTCGAGGTGCGTGCTGGCCCAGGAGGACGAGGAGCCGCCCGAGAGCCCAGCCGAACTGCTGACCGAGCTCGATCGGCGCTGCGACGAACTGCAGGGGCTGATCGCTCAGATCAACCACACCAACGCGCGCGCGCAACTCGCAACCGGTGAGACCGTCACAGAAGGGATCGCACGCCGCGACGTCATCGCTCTACGCCAAGGCGCGTTGCGCGCCGCGATCAAAGCGGCCACGGGTGGCTCGGGCTTGGGACTGACGCGCTACAGCCGCTCTGAGATCAGGATGGTGCGCCACGTCAAGGTTGCCGAACTTCAGAACAGACTCGACGCACTCGCCCAAGAACGACGCGAGCTGGACAACCGCTTGCAAGAGCACAACTGGCAGGCAACGCTAATGAGTTGAAACAGTCGGTAGCCGACAAGAGCGAGCGTCAAGGCCCGCGACCGGCCAAAGGTCGTACAACCCTAGATCCTTGGCAGGAGCGCCGGGGCAGGCGCAAACGGAAAGCCCGAACCCAGAGCACCGTCAGCCCAGCAACCCGCAATTCACACCAGGTATCGCGGATCGAGCACCACCTGACGCTGACTTGCCGGTGAGGGTGGGTAAGGGGACTGTGCGGTGAATGGCAGCACCGGTGACGAACGAGCGACTACGCGATGCATCGACAATGCGGTTGCGGAGTGTGAAAGAAATAAGACAAGGCAAGGTCGTGCTCGACGTTGATTACCAGCAGTTGCTTAATACGGTCCATGTACCAGAGGACGCCGGTGAGCACGCCGAAGCACTGCGGGGAATACTCCTGCGCATTCCCTACGGTTGGGGACGCTGGATTTCCTGCGATCGCGGCTGGTATCCGCTGCTGGTCGAGCTCGACGAGCAACTGCGCATGCTGCTGCCCAACTATGTGCTCCACCAGGTAAAGGAGAAGTTTGGCGGCCTGAGGTACTACTGGGAATCAGGCGAAGATGTACATGACCCCAAGGACCCCGAGCCGCCGACACCAGGACGAGACGGCAACGAGGCTGAACGGGGCCAATGGAGTCAACAGCACGACGCATGGTCCGAGCGCCTGGATACATACCGGCAGACGCCGGAGGCAAAGGCGCGCATCGCCGATCTGCAGAGCCGTATCAAGTTCGGGGAAAAGCTCATCGAGGCCGCCGAGCGGCGAGCAAGTGTCACTTGCGAGCTTTGCGGAGCGACCGGCATGCTGCACCGTACACCCGCGAGTGGCCATTGGTACAAGACACTCTGCCCGGCGTGCGCCGAGCGAGATACATACGTTCCCAGCGGAGGATCAGATGCAAGGTAGACCCTCAGGCACACGACCTTCGGGTTATGAGGTCGCCCAAGGGGGGTCGGGTACAGTGGGATTGCCCGTGGTTGCTGGGATTGGGTCGGGCTCGGCGGGGTCGGTTTTGCTCAAAACGGAACCTTGAATGGAACCTTGGAGCGGGGTCTCTTCTGATGGTCTGGTGGCGAACCGGTCGGCGGTATCGCCATCGGACGCGTCGCCGCCTGTAAGACGAGGCAGCATCCTGTCAGCAGGAGTGAGAGGCAGGAGATCCGGAGGCGAGGGGGGATCGCTGTCGTCAACGTCTGGGACCTCAGTACGGATCTGTGGAGGACGAGCTTGCCATGCCTTCATGTTTTGGACAAGATCGCGATAGAACGTCACCGTCTGTTCGCGCGTCTCGCGTACAAACGAGCCCTCGGCCCGTCCTCGCTTTTGACCCATTGGGCGGCTTAGCGTCACCGTGAAGGATCGTGGATCACGCCTGACGTCTGCTTGGCAGAGCAAATTCTCTGGTTTTGCGCGCGCCTGCTCTAGCGTCGAGGGGGTGCTCTCCCGGACGTAGGGATACCAAACCTCGATGCGCAAGTCGGGCCATGTCTCTGGGAGCTGGCGCAGCAACCAGCCGATGCGAGACTTGGGACGACCTTCCGTGGGAGCCATAATGTCAACGCTTATCGATGTCTGACGGGACTTAAGATCTGCTCGTATCCGCAAATCTCCGATGGCATCCGGAACATGGATCTCCGTTTGCAGGGCGCCGGCAGTGGTCAGCGACTTCTCCAACTCGTCGAGCCTTGCAGTTGCCGTCTGCTTGCGTGCCCGAAGCGAGATTACATTGCGCCCCAATTCCTGAGACAAGCTGAGGCACAAGTACTCGGTGAACTGCTCCCATCGTTCGGCGACCTGACGAGCACGGGGGTCGCCTTGGCGCAGAATCCCGTCGTGAGCAGCGGTTCTTACGGAGACCCAATCTTTCCCCATGTCCTCAAAGCCCGCGACCCCGGAGGAGTCGCCGCTGAGGTAGTGGATCAGCTCACGTAGAACCCAAGCTTGGTCGGGATCTGAAACACCTCTATAGCGACTCTGCACGACAGCCTCGGTCAGGATGCGCCACCACGACAAGTGCCAGAGCTTTGCCTTACGGAGCTTTTGGCCATTGATCGAAACCGGTGACTCCGATGCGCTGTGGGTGATCTGGTTAGAGATCGTAAGGACCCCGTCAAATTCCTGCTCCCGTGCGATCTCGACGTATCTCCCGACCTGCTCGTCCTTCAGGGCAGCGGTACCCGTCTTGACCTCGACCAGACAGGTCCAGCGTTTGCTGCCCCGCTCGCAAACGATCGCTCCATCAGGTATGTCAAGTTTGCCGTCCGCTTTCTTGAAGCGAACCTCGGCAAACGTGTCGATACTTGGCGACTTCGGCGCTCCCATTTCTCGCAGGAGCGAGTGCCCGAACTCAGGGACACCATGCATCACTGCGAGGAGACAAGCGGTCGCGCGCTTCTCCTGCTCATCCTGGCTCCGGATGCCGTAGGTCGGGATTAGGCGAGCATGCGACCACGTATCCGCTGCTGACGCAGGGAGTCCCCCATCTCCGGCAGTTGCCATAGGCGAAACTTATCGAGAATGCGCTCACCGCGCTTTCTACAACTTGGGATCGTCAGAACCCTCCGCAAGCTGCAAGAGCGATAAGCGCGGAGCTGATCGGGATGTACTGGCAGATCAGTCGAGAGATCGTTCGCCGCTAGGCCGAACAGCGAGCGCAAGAGCGGCGCCTCACTGTCACGCGCCGAGCAGATCGCGGCTTCCCCCCAAGCGCGGTCGCCCGGCCTGTCAATTGACCGCATCGAGCAGCTTGGGCACAGCGCCCTCCACCCGCGCACGAATCCGCGGCTTGCTCAAATCAGGTCCCGCCCGACCGATCGACACTGCGATCGTCACCTCAGCCTGGAAACGGGGCGCCGCGGTGTCAAGAATTGTAAGACGATGGCGTCGACTGAGGGGAACGCTTGTTCCATCCGTGAAATGACGAGTAGTCCTCCGCATCCCACGCTTCGCGCAGCCCGGGCTTACTGAGGTCCCAATCGGGGCGGATCTCGCGGGTCACGGTCCGTAGGTCGTTCCAGAGATCCACAAAGGAGGGGCGTCCCCAGAACCAGTAGCCGTTGTAGATGCTGTGGATGAGGAGCCCGGGCTTCAACACAAAGGTGTGGGGGATCATCGGGTCGTGCTCGGGGTCGGTGTACTCCTGGATTTCGAGGTCCTTCTGGACGGTCCGCTCCGGGTCGGAGAGGAAGGGCCACTGGGCGCCAGTCGACGCGCGGAACTCCTGGCTTGAGTGATGAGTGTCGGTCGAGATCGTGGCGACCTTCGTGTAAGCCACCGCGATCTTGGGGTAGTTGGCGGCAAGCTCGAGGTGCTGCTGGTGCTCCTTGGGGCAATAGTTCCCACGTGCGAGTGTGAGGATTAGGGGGTCCTCGCCTTGGATCTCGCTGAGCTTTCGAGGAAGGTTCTCGTGATCGGGCAACTCGTAGTCGGGGAAGGTGCCGCCGGGGGCGATGTCGCTGCGCATGATCTGCTCCTATCCATCCGTCCGGAGTCTTCTGGGTCCACAATGAGCCTAGTCAATCGGCGCCGCGCGCGCCAGAAACGGAGCCATCCCAATGAGTACCCACACGCAGGTGTGCGAGTTGCTGGGGATCGACCACCCAATCGTCGAGGCACCGGTGGCCGCGGATCCCCGCCTGCCGGCCGCGGTCTCAAATGCTGGCGGCCTCGGCAGCCTGGGGCTGTCATGGGCCGAGGATGCGGGAGACGTGGTCTGTGAAACGGCAGCGCTCACCGACCGGCCGTTCTCCGGCAATTTCGTTCTCACCTCCGATCAGCACCGGCGAGTCGATCAGGCCCTTTCTGCTGGGCTGCGCAGCGTGTCGTTCATCTTCGGCGACCCCAGCGGCTACGTCGACACGGTGCACGACGCTGGGGCGCTCGTCATGCATACGGTCGGTAGCGCCGAGGAGGCGCGGCGCGCGGTCGGATGTGGCGTGGACATCGTCGTCGCACAGGGTTGGGAGGCCGGCGGTCACGTCTGGGGTGGCGTGGCGACGCTTCCGCTGGTGCCAGCGGTGGTTGACGCGGTGGCGCCCACACCGGTCATTGCGGCCGGTGGGATTGGCGACGCTCGAGGAGTCGCGGCCGTGCTCGCCCTCGGCGCGCAGGCCGCTTGGCTCGGCACTCGGTTCCTCTTGGCTAACGAGATGCCGATCCACGAGGAATACCGGAACCGTCTGATAGCCGCGACCGAGACCGATGCGGAGTGGTACGCCGACCTCTATGAGGTGGGATGGCCGGACGCTCCTCACCGCGCCCTCCACAACTCAACGGCCGAAAGGTGGGAGGCCGCGGGCCGGCCGGCGCTGGGCGCTCGACCGGGAGAAGGTGAGGCTATAGCGCACTTCGCTTCGGGCGAACCGATCCTTCGGTATTCCCCCGCGCCCCCGATGGTTGGAACAACCGGTGAAATCGAGGCGCTGTCGCTATGGGCCGGACAGAGCGTTGCGCTCGCCAAAGAGTCACAGTCAGCTGCGGAAATCGTGGCCGAACTCGTCTCGCGCTTGTAACCCTCACAGAGGTCAACCCCTCGCCCAGCGCGATGCGCGCCGCCTCGGGTGCCGGGCTGGAAGTGCCACGCTAGGACAGCAGACCAGCAGGAGGTCGCGTACGTCCAAGCCACCACCTACCCGGAGGCGTGTCTGGCCTACTACCCCGGAGGTAATCGCGGGGCGAGCATGTGAAGACTAGAGTCGTTACATAGAGATGGCGACCACAAGCTCCCAGCCACGGGTCGGGCCGCTGTTGCAGGAGTGGCGCAAGCGGCGGCGGCGCACCCAGCTCGACTTGGCGCTCGACGCGGGGATCTCCGCGCGGCATCTGAGCTTCGTCGAGACGGGCCGCTCGAAGCCGAGTCCTGAGATGGTGCTACTGCTCGCCGAGCAGCTCGAAGTCCCGGTCCGGGAGCGCAACCGGCTGCTGCTCGCCGCCGGCCATGCCCCGGCGATCCCTGAGCACTCGCTGAAAGACCCAGAGCTGGCGCCAATCCGCGAGGCACTCGATCTCATTCTCACCGGCCACGATCCCTATCCAGCGGTCGTTGTCGACCGCGCCTGGAACCTGGTCGCCGCCAACTCGGGGATGGGCAAGCTGGCAACGTGGGTCGACCCGGCGCTGCTGGAACCTCCGGTCAACGTGATGCGGGTCGGACTGCACCCTCTGGGACTGGCCCGCTGGACCGTCAATCTGGGCGAGGTGCGCGCGTACTTCATCGGGCGGCTGGCGCGTCAGGTGGCGATTACCGGGGACGCGGGTCTCGCCGCGCTACTAGAGGAGGTGACGGGCTATCCGGCACCCGAGCACGAGCACGATTCCGTCTCCGAGGCGGCCGCGCAAGACATCATCACGCCGCTGATGCGGATGCGCTCCCCCGACGGTGACGAGCTGTCGCTCTTTGCCACGGTCGCCACATTCGGCACCGCGGTCGAGGTGACGACCTCCGAGCTTGCGATCGAGTTGGCGTTCCCCGCAGACACCGCTACCGCCGAGATCTTGCGAAACCTACCTCACAGGTAATCGACAGCACGACCTTTCCCTGGAACGATGGCCGCCCAATCGAAACGGAGGTAGGGCGCATGGCCACCACGGCAAGTGAGCAAACCGGGAGCGCTACGCACGACACCATCAAGCTTGCCGGCCTCGCCGGTATCTTGAGCACCGCGCTCGGGGTCGCCGGAGTAATCGTCGATGAAATGTGGACGCTTCCAGGGACCGGCGCGACGGCGGGCGAGATCGCGGGCTTCATCGATACGCATCGATCGGCGCTGCTCGTCGCCCTCGTCCTCACTACGATCGGGGTGTCGCTCTGGCTGGTCTTCGGTGTCGGCGTCTGGCTGTCAATGCGAGTGACGGCCCGCGATGAGAGCTTTTTCGCGGCGTGCTTTCTCGCTGGGTTCATCAGCTTCGTCACGCTGCTGTTCGCTGGCTTTACGTCCTGCTTGGTGCTCGTCTATCGCGCACCAGCGGCATCCGACCCTCGGCTGCTCTACGACCTCGCGTTCGGCCTGCTCGCGATGTCCGGAGTGCCCACCGCACTGGCGCTCTGTGCGTACGCGGCACAGGTCTTCCGGGACGGCCGTCTGCCCGGCTGGACGGCGTGGGTTGCCGTCGCGGCCGCGTTGGCAAACCTCACGCTACTGGCCTCGCTCGTGATCAGGAGCGGTTTCTTCTCGCTCGAGGGAGGCGTGATAATCACGATTCCCGCCACGCTGTTCGTCTGGATCATTGGCATGAGCGTGACGATGATGCGGACCGACCAACCCGCGGCGCCGATCGGAGGATGAGATGGCGCGAAATGGCGCCGCCGCGAGCCGCACCTGTGTCGTGGGAGCCGGGCCCGCCGGCCTGGCGATGACGCGGGCGCTGATGCGACACGGGCTGGACTTCGACTGCTTCGAGCGCCACCACGACGTGGGCGGCATTTGGGACCAGACCAACCCCGGCTCGCCGATGTACGACTCGGCGCACTTCATCTCCTCGCGCACATTGTCGGGGTTCCACGGTTACCCGATGCCCGAGGAGATGCCTGCCTATCCCCGCCACTCTCAGGTACTGGCCTACCTCCGGGACTTCGCGGCGACCTACCGCCTGTGTGAGCGGATTACCACCTCAATGGAGGTCGAGCGGGCGCAGCCAGACCCCCGCGACGGCTGGAGGGTGACACTGAAGGGGGGCGACACACGCCACTACGACAACCTAATCTGCGCCAACGGGACCACCTGGTTGCCGAACCGCCCCGAGCTGGAGGGGGAGTTCTCAGGCGAGCTAATCCACTCCAGCGAATACCGCTCCACGGACAGGTTTTCTGGCAGACGGGTACTGGTGGTCGGCGCGGGCAACTCCGGGGTAGACATCGCGTGCGACGCCGCGCAAGCCGCCGACGCCGCCTGGATCAGCATGAGGCGTGGGTATCACTTCATCCCCAAGCACATGTTCGGCAAGCCCGTCGACGTCCTTGCTGAGACGGGACCCCAGCCGCCGATGAGAGTCGCCCAGTGGATGATGCCGCTGCTGATCCGCCTGCAGGTTGGTCGCCAGGAGCGCTACGGACTGCCCAAGCCCGATCACAAGCTGTTCGAGAGTCACCCGATCGTCAACGACCAGATCCTCCACCATCTCACTCATGGCGACATCGCCGTCAAGCCCGACGTGGAGCGGCTCGACGGCGATGAGGTCGTGTTCGTCGACGGTAGTCGCGAGTCGGTCGACCTGGTGGTGTTGGCCACGGGCTTTCGCTTTGCCATCCCCTACGTCGATCGGGAGCTGTTCGACTGGAAGGGCGAGCGCCCTCAGCTCTATATGCACCTATTCAGCCCACACCGCGACGACCTCTACGGGATCGGCTTCGCCGAGGCCGACGGCGGCATCTACGCGCTGTTTGACGAGATGGCGGACCTGATCGCCTGCGCGATTCAGACAAGTGACACGCATGGCGCCAGCCACGCTCGACTCGAGAAGCTGCGTCGCGAGCAGTCGCCGGACGTAAGCGGCGGTGTCAGGCACGTCTCTTCGGACCGCCACGCGTCCTATCTTCATCTGCCCGCCTACCGCAAGGCGGCCGGCAAGCTTCGCAAGCGCCTCGGCTGGGGCCGCTTCGACCCCTCCTCCCTCGCAATAAACGCGTCACCACTAGACCGGAGCCAAGCGTGATCATCGGCAGCAGTCGAGGACCGGCAAGCAACACGGGGCCACAGCGAAACTGGGGAGGATGTTGCACTTCTGTTCACACCTCCAGCACCAGCACCCTGCCACCACGACCCAGAGACGTCGGAACCCGCCTAAACAAGCGGGTTCCGACGAGTAGCGGGGGCAGGATTCGAACCTGCGACCTTCGGGTTATGAGGTCGCCTAGACCAGGCTAACTGGGTCCTGGAGGCCCGGTTTTGCTGGGTTTCGGTGCTCCTGTTGCGGCCCCGATCCGCTCATATTGGAACGACGATTGGAACGATGGTCGGCTGGCCATCGTGCGCCGGGCATAGGCGTCGGCGACGGCCCGGTGGGACTCTATGGGCGGTCATCGAGGACGGCGCGGACCCAGTGAGACCCCGATGATTCAGGCCTGCGCGGCGGGGTCGATGAACGGGTGCGCGTTAAGTTTGCTGGTGTATGCCCCAGGGAAGGCTCTCCCGTTTCGGCGACAATCCCTGGGGCTTCGTCGTCAGGGCAGCGGTGGGCGCCCTGAGCCGGGATACAATCGAGCGCGCGATGCGTACGCTGACACGCTACGAGCTGGGGGCCATCGTCGTCGAGGAGCGGCGGACATGAACGCGGTCGTCGCTACGGAGATGATCGAGCGCGCCGGTCGTGCCCTGATCGACGCAGCGCCGGCGCCTGCCAAGGTGATCCTGTTCGGCTCGCGCGCCCGTGGCGACGCCAACGAGCGCAGCGACTTCGACTTTCTGGTCATTGAGAACGAGGTTGAGAATCGCCTCGCGGAGGAGGTCAGGCTTCGTCGTGTCCTGCGAGGCTTCGGCGCCCCGGTAGACGTGATCGTCCTCGACGCAGCGCTAGCCGGCCGACGAGCGAAGGTGCCGGGCACGATGGTCCACCGAGCGCTCCGTGAGGGACGTGTCCTCGCCGAGTCCTGAGCAGGTCGAGTACGCCGGGCTGCTCAAGCGCCTCGCAGCAGGAGACCTCGTTGTCTGTCGCAAGCTCGTCCACGACACTGAGGTCGAGGACCATGCCATCGGGTTCCATGCACAACAATCGGTCGAGAAGGCCCTGAAGGTGGCGCTCGTGCTTGCAGGTGTAGAACTGCCGTATAGCCATGATCTTGAACTTCTCGTCGATCTGGTCAAAGGGTCCGGGACCGAGTTGCCAGCGGACCTCACGAGCCCCGAGTGGCTCACACCCTGGGCCGTGGACCTGCGCTACGGCGAGCCGACCGCGCTGGACCGTGCTGCCGCGCTGGCAGTGGCCGAGAGCGCTGTGAGCTGGGCGGCATCGCGGCTCGCCGCAGCATCCCCAAGCGTTCCCCAAGTCGATTCTCGCGAGGAAATCTCGGGAGGAAGTCTGCCAGGAGATCAACCCTAAAAACTTCTGACCTTCAGCGAAGGTCGCGCTGCGCAGAAGACGCGCTACGGAGGCGAGCTCTACCCCGCCGAGTGGCCCGCAGATGCAGCGGCACGACCTACCTCGACTTCTTCCAGCACGATCACTTGAAGCAGCAGAAGGGCATCATCGCCTCGACCTGGTGTGACTACCGTGATTAAGAACGAGCGCGAATACCGCATTACCAAGGCCCACCTAGTGGGTTCCCCGGCAACGTTTGCCGGGTTGGGTAGCGAGGTTTGATGGCGCTGGTGGCGAAGTCCTGGTCGAGATCGCTACTCGACCGGGAGGGGCTATGGCTGCCAGGGTGCTGTTGCGGGAGATCACCAGTGAGGAGGGCAACCGGCTGTTGCGGATCGTGCGGCGCACGTCCGGATCGGTCGTGACGTGGCGCAGGGCGCAAATCGTGTTGCTCTCCGCGCAGGGCATGTCCCCGCCGAAGATCAGCGAGGTCGTGTTCACCGACTCGGACACTGTCCGGGACGTGATCCACAACTTCAACGCCGACGGGTTCGAGGCGCTCTATCCGCGCTACCGTGGCGGGCGGCCGCAGACGTTCACGCTGCCAAAGCGTCAGGAAATCAAGCGGATCGCGCTGACCGATCCACAGGATCTCGACCAGCCGTTTGCGACGTGGAGTCTGTCCAAGCTCGCGGACTACCTGGTCGCCGAGGGGGTGGTCACGGACATCTCCCACGAGGGGCTGCGTCAGCTCCTGCGCGAGGAGAACGTCCGGTTTCAAGCCGTGAGGACATGGAAGCGCTCCACCGACCCGGACTTCAAGGCCAAGCACGACCGGATCGTCGAGCTCTACGAGATGGCGGAGGCCAATGAAGGCATCGTGATCTGCCTGGACGAGTTCGGGCCGCTGAACCTGCAACCTCAACCTGGCGGCAAGGGCTGGGCGCCCCGCGCGAAGCCGAAGCGGATACGCGCGACCTATAAGCGCCCGCACGGCGTCAGGCACCTGATCTCCGCCTACGACATCGGCTCCGACCGGCTCTACGGACACATCAAGAAGCGCAAGGACCGCGCGCACTTCCTGGAGTTCTGCCGGTACATCCGCTCGCTCTACCCAGCCGAGATCCAGCTGCACTTCGTCCTTGACAACTTCAGTCCCCACCACGGCCGCGAAATGCGCGCATGGGCGTCGCTGAACAACGTGGAGTTGGCCTACACGCCGCACTACGCCTCCTGGCTGAACAGGATCGAGGCGCAATTCCGGGCGCTTCGGTACTTCACCCTCGCCGGCACCGACCACCCCGACCACGCGACCCAGGCCCGCCTCATCCGCCGATACATCCACTGGCGCAACCGCAACACCAACAACCCCCGCCTACGCAGACTCATCAACACGGCAAACGTTGCCTGACACTCCACTAGCTGGTTTCGAGGGCGGCCTGATCGCCAACGACGAGCGGGAGTTCCCTCGAACATCGATCCGGGCATGAAGCAGCTGATGCATGAGGCTATTGCCAGCCAGACCGAGACGTTCTGTCACGAGATCGACCACTATGAGAGGCTGCGCGACGGACACATCACCAGCCGCGAGATCACGTCCATGAACGAGCTGCCGATCGCGCTGATCGAAGCCCGCATAGCTGTCAGGCTTACGCAGCGCCAGCTCGCCGAACGCGTCGGTGTCGCCGAACAGCAGATTCAGCGCTGGAGGCCAACGACTACAGCGGCGTGGGGCTGGACCGGCTACAGAGCATCGCCAACGCATTCGGCGTATAGATCCACGAGACGATACGTACAGCAGCGCCGCATCAATCCGTAAGGCGTGCCGGCAACCGCGGAGTGGAAGTAACGCTCGTCGGGTGGTCTGAGCCGATCGGCATCATCGATCCGTATCAGCGCAGGGGCGACGAGTGCGCGAGGCTCTGCTGAACCTCCCTGAGCAGCAAGCGACCGCGTTCTGAAGACCACATCGCAAGCGCTTCGCGCACTAGCTGTTCGACGATCGCTGGTTCCACGGTTCCGAGGTCTTTGCTCGCCCATCCCAGCAGCTGCTGGGATGCCTGCTTGCGGATGCGCGCTTCGAATCCTGGATCTTTGGTCTGTTCGGCCGCATAGACGGCATCCCCAGCATCTTCCGGGCCGCCGTCTTCCTCGAGCAGGCGGATTGCCGCGTGCCGCGGCGGCAAGTGGTCCTGCAGCTGCCCCCACTGGCTGGCGAGAACCGGCTGATCGAAAAGCGCGAGCTCCGGCGCGCGCCTTGCCGAGTTGTCGAGGATCTGATGCAGCGAGGCCAGGTTGTGCTTCAGACACCACGTGGTCTGCAGATGAGCCGCCTTGAAGGAGCCGGTCGTAAACTCCTGAAGGAACGAGTTCTCATCTGGCAGGTATCCGCTGAATGTGGGTATGCGCCCGGGCGCGGAGAGCACGAAGCGCCCCAGATCGAGATCCTTCTTCTCACCGTAGACGTACAGCTGGATGTGCAGCAGATAGAGCGCGTAGCCGCCATTGCCAGAAAGGTCCGCGCCGAAGCGCAGTGCGATCCGGTCGACTTCTTCGGGACCGATTTGCTCGTGCATCGGTGCTTCCACCAACCGCTCCGATGGCAGCGGATTTGTGGCCAAATCGATCACGTAGGGATTCGGTTGCGGCATCGGACCGCCGCCCTGGCTGAAGCACAGGCGCAGCGTCGCGTAGGCTTCGATGCTCACACGCGCCTGCTCGATCAGCACGCGATGAGCGGCCTTGTTGAATACGGTCGCTTCGACGGTCGGCGAGGAGGTCAGCGTCTGCGGGCCGGTCCCTTCGTTGATCGTTTCGGCCGGTTCGGCGGCGTTGATCGCATACTCCTGGGTGACAACGACAGTGCCTTCGGAGCCTTTGCCGTGAGCCGTCGCGGATTCGATCAACTGCTTGCCGTCGGTTAGTCCAAACGCCAGCACGCTTGTGACCGTGCCCACCACAGCGCACCACAAGGTGACCGTCTTGCCCGAGATCTTGCGTTTAGCAATCCTTCTCTTTTGTGTTCTGCCTTTGAGTCGAAGCCGGCTCATGGCATCACCGAGAAACTGGAGACCTTGGCGATCCTGGCCAGGAGGTTGCCACGCTCACCCATAATGGTGAGCGTTCCTCCTTCTGCCACGCTGGACACGGCGCCTCGGACCTCGGCACGCACACCCGAGCCGCGCTGAGTCTCATATCCCACCGGTTCACGGGCTAGCAGTCGACCGTGCTGTTCTTCGTAGAGCCTGGCTTCGGGCTCGTCTTTGAGTGGCTGCCCACTACCGTCGCAGTCGGTCGGGGCGATCTGCGCCGTCAGGTGGCCGCTACTCGACCAGCCGAGATCGCGCACCCGCGACCCGAACACCCCCGCAGGCATCGCGGGGAAGCTCACCTTGTCGCTCTGAAGGTCGAGAATCGCCAGCCGTTCCGGCGCGAAGCACGTGCCTGAGCTTTCAACCTCACTCATCGCCAGATCGTCGCCTGACGGGCCGAGCACACCTGGCTCATAAACCAGCCCCCGAAGGCTTGCGAGCCGCCTCGCCCGTCCGGACCCTCCGACCAGATAAAGCGAACTCGGCGAGGGTCCGGTTGCTCCACCATCCTCTTCAGAACCGGCCACAACGACCCCTTGCTTTGTCACGCCCACGATCACCAGCCCGTATGGCGGCAGGCCGACAGTTTGCACCTCGCCGCGGCGTGCAAGTGGGTGACCGAAGTCCATGAGAGCCTGGCCGCGGCCCAGGACCGCCACGACTCGGTTGTCGGCGAAAGCGACGCTCGAGCAGGCACAGACGACCTCGTGCGATTTGCCGCTCGCTTCCAGCAGGTGCAGGATGTCGCCGTTCAGCCACGCAAGCGTGCCCTCCTTCGACCAGGCGAACGTGATCGGAGCGGAGTCCGGTTCGGCACTGCCGATCTTTGCCCGCGCACCACTCGCGGAGACCGCTTCGATCGCTTCTCCGTGCTGGAGCGCGAGCTGTGGCCCTGCGATCAACGCTTTCCCACTCAGCTGGCCACCGTGGCCAGGTGGGGACGAGCACGCGCGCACGTACCGCAACCCGCCGGTCCAGGCGCGCCACTGTGCCGCCGTCGGCGCGCCGCCAGAGATGCGGCAGGCGCGCTGCTCGAGATGGCGGTCTTCGATCGTCCAGACGCTCGGGACCGCCGGCTGCACCGACTGGGGCGGGTAGGTCTCGCTGTTGCCCGCCGCCAACAGCGCCCCATTGGGGCTGAAGCTGAGATTCACTGGTTCCGCCTGCGGCGGCGAGCGCAGCGGTTGCGAGATGTGCCCGCTCGCAAGATCGACGAGCCGCACACCGCCGCCGTGCATTCCCACCGCCATGATCTGCGAGTGCGGCTTCCACGCAAGTGACTGCGGGGTTCCGCCTTCGAACATCGAGGAAAGCGTCCTGGTCGCCTTGCCTTCGCTATCGAGCACGTGCACCTGCCCACCTTGCCGGATCGCGACGATGCCGGCGCCTTCTTCCGGGATGTAGCTGGCAAGCTCGGTGTTCGGGCTGCGGACCTGCCGTTCGATCTGAGCGCTTTCGGTGTTTATGAACAGCAACCGCGCGACGCGGTTGGCAGATTCCACATAGCTCTGTTCATAGGAGAGCGATATGGCCAGCAGCTGCGATTCATCCGGGCTGACGCTGAAACCGGCGATCGGGCCAACAAATACCGCACCAACCTGCTGCCAGGTTTCGGTCGACCAGAGCACGATCAGCTCCTGCCGGGCGCTATATGCGGCCAGCAGATGGCGGCCGGGTAGCAACGCGACATGCGTAACGCCCGGGCGAACCTCGGCTTCCACCGCGGCGCGGCTCGCAGGTCCGCTTTGCGTCGTGGTGAGCCGCTGCAGCGGCTTGCCCGTCTTTGCGTCCCAGATCAGAACCGAGGCCGCGCCTCTCGGGTCCTCTCCACCGGCCACGACGTATTCGGCGTCCAGCTCGGCGCTGTCGATCATCCATCGAGCCGAAGCGCCCTGTGGCCACCACAGCGTGCTCGGCCGGTACCGGCGGATCACCCGATTCGGCAGCGGCGATCCTTCGATGGTGCCCGGCGACTGCGGCGCCACCATCATCAGACCTTCGGCACCTTCGCCAAAACCGTAGGTCTCCAGCAGATCGCCTTCGGCGTCGAATTGCGCGATCGAGCTGGTTTCCGCTTCGTTGATACGCAGGTTGACGCCGGTTTCTTCTCGTTCAAGCAGGCTGATGCTGCCGTCTTCGCTGATCTCCAGCGGGCCGCCGGAGCCGCTGATCAGCGCACGCGCGAGCCGACCCATATAGTGATCGAGCGGTTCTTCGACGCCTTCGGGGCCCATCCGCACCGCATCGGTACCTTCCGCGCTTGCCGCGGTCAAGGTGTCCGCTTCCGCTTCGAGACCCGTACACGGTGCCCCCCACATCTGCTCGATGCTATGGGACCTTGATACCCAGAACGCGACACCGCGGCTGGTGCAGAGCGTCACCGTTTCGCCGGGACCGCCGCCTGCCACCACGCTCGCTGTCCCCACGAACTGCCCCTGCGACACCAGCGTGACTCCGCGAAGCGTTCCCAGATCGATCTTTGCAACGGCTTTTTGTCCTGTCGCCACCACCAGACTGGCCGAGTCGGTCAGCGGTTCTTCCTTGACTTGCCCCGCCGTCACGCTCAGCGCGCCACCCGCAGCGCTCCACGGCAGGCTACCGCTTGCGTGACGCAAATCGAGAACGCCGACCCGCCGGCCGGCCGTTACGTCATAGACATAGACCAGCCCGCTCTGCGTCAGCGCCAGCAGGCGCGTGTCATGCCAGGCAAACGCGATCGTCACAACCGGGTCGCCGCCGTAGTCGGGGATCTGCCCCAGCGTGCTCTGCAGTGGGCTTCGCGGTTCGCTGAGGTCCCACAGTTCCAGCTTGCCGGCAGCGTTCAGCGAGGCCAACATGTCAGTGCTGTAGGAGGTAGCGAACTTCACGATCGTGCTCTTGACATGCTTCGACGCCAGCAGTTCGCCGGACTTCGCATCCCAGATCCTGACCGTCCCACCGCGGCTCGAGCTGATCACCGCCGTAGCCGTCCGGATCGCGGTGAGCGTCGCAGGATCGACAGGTTCGAGCACCCGCTGCACCCCTTCGAAGTCCTGGTCGGCCGAGGTAAGCAGCCATTTGCCTTCGACCGTCGGGTCGATCTTCTGGGCAGCCACGGCAAAGAGCAGCGCTTGCCGCTGATCGGAGTGCAGCAGGCCAGGCACCTGCGCGCGCAGCTGCCTGGCCTCGCGAGCGAGTCGCCGCTGCTGCGCGCTGCCGCACCCGGACAGCAAGACGAGCATCGCAATCGACGCACACATCAAAGGTAGGCGCGATCCCGTCACGCCGGTAGCACGCATAGCCTCATTACCCTCGGTCCTCCAGTGCGGCTACTTTAGCTTTGAGGCGGTCCTCGAGGTCAGCTGTGATGGTTAGAGCACAGAAGCCCACGTTATGCCCACGTACTCTTCGAGGTCGAGTTCGGCAACCAGCATCTCGAGGTCGACGACTCGCCGAAGCCGACCCCGAACTGCGCCGGCAAATCTACGAGCTAACGTCGCTCCAGAATGGCGGCCGACAGCAGGGGCTCGTGAGTCCTGGCTACGGCGGCGTACACGGCCTGGCCGACCTTCGGGTTCTTGACCCCGAAGGACCCTCAGCAACGTTGGATTTGGGTCGTGGCTCGCGCCGAAAAGCGGGCCTTTTGCGGGTCTCGCGGGGGGCCTGCTCTCAGAATTGGAACAAAATTGGAACGACGGCCCAATTTGCGAAGATGCCTCACCCCACAAAAAACCGTAAGCGTTCAGTCGTCCGGCTGCTCAATTGAGCAGCGGAGCGGGGTGTCCACGGGCGTGGGCATCGATCACATCGGTGAGGTAGACGAACAGCGAGCGCCCTTGAAGGCGGCAGGTCGTGTGCGCCGAGAACAGCCGGGCCGTGCGCAGCTCCCCGGCTTCAGACTGGCTGCCGAGGGAGATCTTCCGGTAGATGACCGCTGAGCGCAGGGCCCGCTCTGCATGGTTGTTGGTGGGCTCGACACCGGGGTGCTTGGCGAACGTCCACAGCGCAGGCCATGCCTTCAGGAGATTGCGGGCCATGCCACGGCAGTGGCGGTTGCGTGCACGTTTCGCCGCGTAGCCTCGGATGAGCGGCTTGTATTCGCGCTGCAGCCGCCGGACGGTGAGCTCAAGAGCCCTTCGATCGTCGGTGTGCTTGAAGACCTCAGCGGCCCAGAAGACGCGGTCGCACAGCTCAAGGCCCCGTTGCCCGAACTCCTTCTCTGCGCCGAGACCCTCGGCGTGGGCGGCGAAGTCTCGCTTCAAATGGGCCCAGCAGAGCTGGCGACGCTTGAGTGGCAGATGCGAATAGGCCCACCAGCGATCAGAGGTCACGATCGCCTTCGTGTCCGCCAAGAGTTTCTTGGCATGGTCTTCGTGGCGGTCCTTCGCGACGTGAAGATAGCCACGGCGATCGTCAAAGACGCCCCACAGGGCGCGACGCTCTCCGGCGGTCCGCCAGCCGGTCTCATCCATGTTCACGGCGGCGCTTTCACGGAGTTGCTCGAGCAGGTCTGAGTGTGGATCTGACAGGGCCTCGCTCGTGCGCGTGAGGATCGTGTCAACCGTGCCAGTCGAGATCCTCGACCCGAACAGCTCCTCGCACAGCTCGACCGCGTCGCGGCGGGAGATGCGGTTGCGGACCGAGAGCGTCGCGATCGCGGCTTCAAGGCGGGGACCGAAGGCGCTCTGAGAGACCTCGCGTGGAAGCTCTCCCCGCGTGCGCTCTCCGCAACCCGGACAGCGGACTCGCTGGGCGCGGTGCTCTGTGACTTTGACCGTGATGACCGGGCAGCTCCTCGACCTGATGGCGCAGCGGATCGCCGACCGCCACACGCTCGTCCTCGCCGAACACATGACCGCAGGAGCAGTGCTCGGGCCAATGCTCGACCACCTCATCCACCGCCCACGCCGGCAGGAACGGTCGTCCCTTGCCCTCGTGGCCGAGCTGTCCGCCCCGTGGACGTCCCGAGGGATCCTTGCTGCGCTTCGGAGCGCTCGGTCCGTCTGCGCTCGGCGGCTGGGAGCTGTTCTTCGAGGAGCGGTTCAGCCGACGCTCGAGCTGAGCGATCCGCTCGTCCTGCTTTGCGATCCGCTCATCCTGGCAAACGACATGGGCCTCGAGCTGCACGATACGGCGATCCATCGCCAGAAGGACCTCGACGACGGCCCCACGGCCCTGGTCATAGATCGCCTTCGCCTCAACACGCTCCACACGCCGATATTCGACAAAGCAGAGTTATGTCCCCCACCCACTGAACGCTTACAAAAAACCCCGCATTTGCAGGGCTTTCACGAGTAGCGGGGGCGGGATTCGAACCCGCGACCTTCGGGTTATGAGCCCATTTGTGGGGTGTCGTGGGGTGTCGCCGGGTGCGGCGATTTGGCTCTATTGCTGACGATTCGACTTTGGTCCGGTTTGCCGATGTCGTGGAATGGCGTGGGGCATGTTTGCACTTTTGTTTGCACCTTTGAGCGACCAGCCGCAGAAAGCCATTGTCGCCTTTTCAGCACATTGTTGCTTTACAATGAGTGCATGAGCCAGCCTACTGCCGCAGGCGATGGCGCCCACCCGCGCATGGTCCATGTAAGCCGCGCACAGGCGGCCGTGGATGCGGATGGCCTCTTGCGTGCCGAGGGGCTTGAGATCAGTCCAGAACATCAGGCACTTTCGGCCCGTTGGGTGGCTGGCGAGATCGACGACGAGGAGCTTGAGCGACTCGGTTTCGAGCTCGTGCGCCAGCGTCTGGCTGCGAGCACCGTCCGATAGTTCGTCTTGCATGGTCCGGGAACTCAGCATCGAACCGCAGCGGTGGGGCCGCCGGGACAAGCACCTTGAGGTCGCCCAGGTGCTGCAGATCGCCAGGTTCGCGCAGCGCGCGTCGCTGGAGGAGGTCGCCGGCAGCATCCTGGAGTGGACGGAGCAGAACCATCCAGACGCAGTGGAGCAGACCGCCACTGAGATCGATGCTTTCTTCGCCGAGCTCCCCCGCTCCGGCGGCTACACCTGCCGACGAGTTTCTCACCGAGCTACGTGCTGCGTTGCCGCCTCGCTGAGCGAACAAGGCCGAGACGATCTGGCGCGCTTACGTGAGCAACGGGACTACTGCCTGCACTCGATCGACAGCCAGACGGAACGAGGTCGATTGAGTGCAAGGCCCGGTCGACTAGACATGCGAGCGGTCGCCCTGGGTTGATTGGGACAGGCGCAGCGGCTATCGTCTACTACGTAAACCATTGATGGCATGATGCCGACAAGATTGATGATGGCTTCAACACTCGACACCCACACGATGAGCCAGCGGCTTGATCCGCCCGATGAGATCGTCGCGGTGATAGACGCGGCAGAGTTCGAGGCAGCTCGACGGGATCCGCGCGTCTGCTCGTTCCTCACGGAGGCCGACGCCTACCTCGCCGAGCTTGAGCAGCAGGGCCGTAACCGCTAGTCCAGTGGTTGTAGCGGTAGCCAGAGCCGCTTGGGCGTCCTAGCTTCGGCCGACCCTCGAAATCCGTAGCGCTTGCGCCACATTGCCGCAGTCTCCTCATCGAAGGGATCGACGACAAGCACGGCGGTGGCTTGAAGCTCGGCCGCAAGGCGCGCAGTAGCGGCCGCGTGGAGGAGCAGCAGCTTGCCGTCAATCTTGGCTCGCTTGTCCTTGGCGATCCAAGTGATGAGGGCTCCGGGCACTCGTACAGGGACGACACCGACGCGGCGGCGATCACGCTGGCTGAGTTCGACCTGAGCCGACGCTAGCGAGTAGAAGCCCGCTACTCGACGGCCAGCGATGAGCAGACGGGTGCGCGAGGTTTGATGGGCAGCGACCGCCTGGGCCTGTAGCCAGGCGCCTGCGGCTTGGGCCGCTGCGCGTTCCCCCGCATCGAAGTCGTCGAGTGCGAGCCGCAACTCGGTGGGCAGTTCCTCGTCTCTCGAAGGGAGCGTGATCCACGTAGGCTTGGGGTCCGTGAGGGCCGCGTCGATCGATTCGGCGACGACGGCCTCTCCGAGGTCCTGGTTCGTCATCAAGCCGCCGTCTTTCGGTACGTGCTCAGTCATGGCCTTGGCTCCGATGCGTGTGCGCAGCTTGTACCTGAGGCTTCCTTGTTGCAGTCGGCTCGCTTGTGACTTGCGCCAGCCGACGCTCGATGTCAGGAGACAACACCTTTTCGGGGTCTGCAGGCGGCCAGGAACTAGGCGTCGGCATTCCTAGCCTCGCCGCCTCGAAATAGTTCGTCGTCGGCTGCCCGGGCACGTACCCGTTGGGCGCATAGGTGCCGTGCTTGAGCTTCTGAATCGATCCCTCCGAGGCGAGCTTCCAAAGTGCCCAACTGACGGTCTTGCGGGTGCATTCCGGCATATGCTCGGCCACCTCGCCGACCGTCGCTTCGCCGTTGATGAGCGTGATGACCCTCAGTGCAAGCTCCTTTGAGGTCGGATCGTCCGACATTTCCTCCAAGCCAAGCTCGGGAACAGGGGCGAACACGTCGGCGGCGGTATCGCTCGGACCTTCGAGCATCCCCGCGAGCACGCTCGTGAGTTCCTTGCACTGCCGTATGGCCCTTTCCGCACGGCGGCGCTTCTCGGCGGCGATCACTATCTCGTCGTCCGCGTCCCGCAGCTGCTGTTCGGCTGCTTGAAGGGCTACGGCCACACGCGGCACGGCTGCGCGCATGCTTTCCTGGTCGCCGAAGTTGATCTGCAAGTCATCCATGCTTGCGTCGCAGAATAGCAAGGTTGTGCTCAAGTATGGAACCTTGAGTGCAAACTCCTCCCAAGCCTACGTGACTCTATGCTTTCAATCACCCGACAAGACGGCAGCCAGAGCACGCTTACGACCGGCCCGGCCGTAAGCGACTCGGCGCGCCCGTGCGTCCGCGTGTTCCGCCAAGTCGCGAGCACATATGGCGCTTCGGAGAACGGGCGAGTGCAGCAGAGTCGAGCGCGTTCGCGCCTGCGACGACCGTCCTCATCAAACAGCATCGCGCAGCGCGCGAGCAGTCCGCAACTCCTCACGTACCAGCGCTATTGCGGCATCTTCGGTGAGATCGCTGCGCGCGCGGATGCGGGCAACCAGCGAGCGCAGGTCATAGGCGCGGATCGCGCGATCGACGATCTCACCCTCGCTTACGTGTGCCTCGGCGGCGTGCGAGCGCAAGATCGAGGCGACCTCTGTGTCGAGATCGACATTGACGCGCTGGCGAGGAGCCGCCATAGACGAAGCGTAACGAGATACACAGGCACCAGCCTTCGCTCATGAAGCGGTATGCAACGGCTCGCCGAGTTCGTTGTCGAGCAGGTGTACGTATGTGTCGAGCGTGAAGCTCGCCGAATGGTGGCCAAGCCAGCGCTGCACCTGCACGACATTGCGCCCCTCCGCGAACAACCGCGACGCGACGGTATGGCGGAACGTGTGGAAGCCAGCCCACTCGACGCCAGCCGCCTTACACGCAGGCGCGAGCACTCTCATGGCCAGGTTGTCCGGGTCGAGGACCGTGCCGGTGGCCGTGTAGAACACGAAGTCGCCGGCCGCAGTATCGAGGGCGTGTAGGCGATCAGCCAGCGCACGCGGAATGGGCACGTCGCGCTTGGAGTAGCGGGACTTGAGCGGCCCGATCACAAGACCCTCGCTGCGGCGGCGGCGCACGCGCTGGCGCACCTTGACGTGCGGCCGGTCGCAGTCAAGCGCGAGATGGCGACCTTCGAGCACGAGCAGCTCCGATCGCCGCAGACCCGTAGCCGCAAGCAGCTCGAACATGAGCCGATGCGACTCGTGGATGTGCTCGACAACCAGCTCCATTGTCTCAATCAGCTCGCCGTCATCGCCCTCGATGCGGGGAAAAGGCCGTGGCCGATCATCGTCGTCGTCCATCCGCGCTCGGTGAGGCAACGCGACATCGGTCGCCGGGTTGTGGCGGATCAGCCCCTCCCGACGGGCCGTCGCCAAGCACGCCTTGAGCGGCCCGAGCGCGTTACGCACGGTCTTGTCCGACAACGGCACCCGCCTATCCGGGTCCTCCTTCGTCGCCGCCGACCTCGTCTGTTCGCACAACCAGCCCACGAAGGACGCGATGTGCCTTGGCGTGATCTCGGTCAACTTTGCCTGCGCGGGGAAGTGGCTCAGCGCGTACTTGTCGAGCAGCGCACGGTACTCCGAGCGCGTCTCCTCGCGAAAGCCCCTGCGACCCGTGCCCTGGTAGCGCTCTACCCACTCACGGGCATACTCGTGCAGCGTGATCCGAGAGCGCTCCTCGAACTCGCCGCGACCGATGTCGGTCGCTCGCGCGGCCTTCGCCCTGCGCGCCTCGTCGAGCGTGCGGCATGACTCCCAGCGCTGCCTGCCGTCCACGCGATAGGCGAACACATACCGACTTCCGCGCTTGTAGATGCCGGGCGTGCGGGTCTTCTCCATCCTTGCTGCCATCAGGCGTCCTTCCGGCAAACACTCGGCCTCGGCCCCGGCCGTGCGTCGCCCCCGTGGGGGCGACGCTGGACTGCAAGCCGGGCGGACATCACAGGCTCAACTCGTCCGCTCGGATGGCAGCACGCGAGGCGCAAATCACGTGCTTGTTGATCCGGGTAACGAGCCCTGCGGCGTGCAGCTCGGCGATGGCGTCCACGACCTCCAGGCGGTTGCCCTTCTCGCGAATCATCTCCTCGACGGTCCACGGCCGATCCTCGGCCATCAGCGAGGACAGGACTCCTTGTGGATTGGTGGTGCTCATGGGCTCCTCCTTTGATTGGAGGCCCCGGGAGGACTGCTCTGGGCGAGGAAGCCCAGCAGGCAGACTGCTAGCTTGGCTCGCGCGCCGGGAGTTTGCGCTCTCGGTGCCGCGGCGCCCGGCGGTCCTACCCGCGCGGGCGCCAACTATTTTCTGTATCGCAGAGCTTACAGCAACCTGACCCGGAATACCAAGACAGCCATGAGCGAGCCCAACCGCGATGACGAGCTGCGCCTTCTCGGCGGGGCGCTTCGTCGCCTGCGCGACGCAGCCGGAATCACCCAGGAGGAACTCGCCGAGCGCCTCCAGATGGACCCCACATACATCTCTCGGATCGAGCGAGGCAGGCGTGGCGTCCAATGGCTCACCGTCCAAAGATTCCTGCGAGCGCTCGACTCCGACCTTCAGCAGCTCGCCAAAGCGATCGCCGAGCAAGAACGCCAAGCCAACGAGTGACGCCCACGACGGGCAGGTCATGTAGTCCGTCCTTCGACGTAGCTGTCGAGATCGTCGCGGTGCAGTAGGACGCGGCGGCCGTCGCGGCGAGGGTGGAGCTTGCCAAGGGATATGAGGTCGTAGATCCGGTCCTTGCGACAGCGCAGCCGCTCGGCGGCCTCGGCGACGTTCAGCCACGGCGAGACGGCCGGAGCGCCGGTCTGGATGAGAGCAGCGGCGCGCTCGGCTATCTCGACGAGTTGCTCGTCCGTGAGTCTGACAGTCAGCTCGATCATCGCTACGACCCTCCTTTCCCGACTCGCGATTTGCTGTGGGCGGCGTTGCCCCTATGTGTCTATGACCGTGAGCACGCGAAAACGGCCACCGACTTTCGAAAGACCGTCCAGCGGCGTCCGTCCCCGAGCCGTCCGCGGCGTCCCGCGGCAACACATCAGAGATCGCGCCCAACCACAGAACGCACATCCGTCGTCTTCGCCGTCGTCGCGTTCCCGGGCACCGCGCCGCCCAAAGGCCACCGTTGCAGACCAGATGCACTGTGAGTGTGTGCACAGCAATTGCTGTGTCGTGAATGTGCGTTCAGCGGCTGCGTTGTAGTCGACGTTCCCCGCGTGGGGAAACGTCGGGTCTGGTGTTCAGGCTGGCCCCGGTGGCGATGGACGTGACCCTCACATGCACTGGCCCCGTGTCTTGCACGGGTGCCCTCGGCTCTGATCTGTCCGTCCGTTGCTGCCGGTCCCGGCCTGGTCCCCGCTTGTGGCCTGATCAGAAGCCTGTCCGCTCCGCGGTGATTGCGGAGCGTGACTCATCACAGTCCTGCCCTTCGCGGTTTCGTAGCCCAGACCGAGCACCGACAGTCAAACCCCCGAGAAGGAGGTCGTATTCATGCTGGCAGACCAAGCCGACCATGTGCTCGGCGTCGATACACACCGCGACTCGCACTCAGCGGCGATACTCGCCGCTGACACCGCGATCGTGCAAGGACAGACCACGACCGCCGCTAACGAGCGGGGATACCGGCGGTTGTTGCACTTCGCGCGTGAGAATGCTCCGGGCCGTCGTGCGTGGGCGGTCGAGGGAACGGGCAGCTACGGCGCGGGACTGACCGTGTTCCTGCACCGCGAAGGCGAGCTGGTGCTCGAGGTCGACCGTCCCCGCCGACCCGCGCGTCGTGACCGCGCGAAGTCCGACGAGCTGGACGCGATCCGAGCAGCCAAGGAAGCCCTCACACGCGAGCACCTCGCGCGACCGCGCCAGCGCGGCGAGCGAGAGGCACTACGCGTGCTGCTCGCGACCCGTGAGAGCGCCGTGAAATCCAAGCGAGCAGCGATCACGCTGATGAAGGGCCTACTCGTGTCAGCCGCACCGTCACTTCGCGAAGGACTGCGCGGACTCGCGACCCGCGAGCAGCTCGACCGCTGCGCTCGTCTGCGGATAAGCCCCACACAAACAAGCGAACAGCGCGCCACGATCATCGCCATCCGCGCCAGCGCCCGACGAGCCACCGCCCTCCGCAAAGAAGCCCTCCAGCTAGAACGAGAGATCGAACCGATCGTCGAGCATGTCGCGCCCAGCCTCCTGACCGAGATGGGCGTCGGACCGATTGTCGCGGCACAAATCCTCTGCGCGTACTCCCACACCGGCAGGATCCGCTCCGAGGCCGCCTTCGCGGCACTCGCCGGCGTCGCACCCATCCCAGCGTCATCAGGACAAACCGTCCGTCACCGCCTCAACCGAAGCGGCGACCGACAACTCAACCGAGCGCTCCACACGATCGTCCTCTGCCGCATGCGCGACGACCCCCAAACCCGCGCCTACACAGCCCGCCGCCAAGCCGAAGGACGCAGCACCCGAGAAATCAAGCGCTGCCTCAAGCGCTACACCGCCAGACACCTCTACAGACTCCTCAACAACACACTCCCAAATCTCGCAAATAGCGAAACTTGACAAACATAGAAGCATCAAGGGTGCGAGCACTGTGTGATCGCTGTGTGACGAAGTCGGTGGCCGTTTCGGCCTTCTCACGGTCATCACTTCATGTGATGACCGCAGCGAGCATCCCCGCGGCCCGGGGTGGCGACTACGCCCGCTACCTGGAGGGCAAGACCATCGCACCGGAGCGCGGGGACTACTACCTCACCCCCGATGGGGAGATAACGCAGGCCGCCGGACGATGGCTCGCGGACCCGCAGACCCTCGAACGGCTCGGCGTCCAGACCGACGGCCCGGCGGATGGCGAGAACTTCGTCTCGCTGATGGAAGGCCGCCATCCACAGACCAGAGGATGGTTGCGGCGCGCCGGCGCGGACGGCGGTCGCGGCGGCGGGATCGACAGCGTGTTCAGCGCCCCGAAGTCCGTGTCGGTCGCTTGGGCGCTGGCTGATCCGTGGCAGCGCGAGCAGATCGAGAACGCTCACGCCAGCGCCGTCGAGCAGACAGTCGAATACATGCGCGAGCACGTCCCGGTCGTCCGCCGCCGCTACGGCGGCGAGGTGGTCGAGGAGCCCGCAAAGGATCTGATCGCGGTGGAGTACCGTCACACGACCGCGCGCGGTGTCTCGGGCGCCAGCGCGCCCGACCCGCAACTGCACAGCCACGTCGTCATCACGAGCGCGATCCGCGAGGACGACCGGATCGTCGCCGTCGCATCCCGTCCCGTGTTCCGCGCCGCGGGGAGCTCGGCGCGTTCTACCGCTCCGTGCTTGCAGAAGAACTCGCCCGGGAGGGCTACCGGATCGATCATGGCACCGGCCGGGACGGCAAATATTTCGAGATCGCGGGCGTACCGGAGAAGCTGCGGGAGGCGTTCTCCGGCCGCTCACGGGAGGTCGCGCGAGCCGCTGACAGGTTCCGCGCCCGCTACGGCAGAGCACCTGAGCGCGGCGAGCTGCGAAACCTCGCGCTCGAGAACCGCCGCGCCAAGCGGCTCGCCACACGCTCGGACCTCGAGAACACCTGGCGAGAGACCGCCAGCCGATACGACTTCGGTCCCGACGAGGTGCTGCGGCTCCTCGCCGGCGATCGTCCTCCCCGCACTCTCCAACCAATTGAGGACCGGATCGAGAAGCGGCTGACCGAACGTCACGCCGTCTTCGAGGCACGCGAGCTGCGCACGGTCGCGCTGGAGCAGACCGCCGGGGAGCTGACACCCCAGCACGCGCTCCAGATCGCGGACGGCATGATCCGCGACCGGCGAATCCTCACCCTCGAAGGCGGCCGGATGACGACGCTCGCGATCCGCGCCCAAGAGCAGGCGATCGAACGACGCACCACCAGCCTAGCCCGACCCGCTGGACGGGACGTCGGGCACCGGGCGAGGACCAACGCCGCGCGCGAGGTCGCAGAGCGCATCGGCAGCCCGCTCACCGCCGAGCAGGCAAGAGCGTTGCTCGTCCTGACAGGACCGGAGCGCGCCGCGGCGCTCGTCGGCCCCGCCGGCACAGGGAAGGGCGTCGTGCTCGACGCGACCGCACGCGCCGAGCAGTTGGCCGGACGGGCAACTATCGGGATCGCCGTCTCCGGGTCGACCGCCGAGCGATTGGGTGCCGACAGCCCAGCTCTCCAAGGACAGACCCTCACGCTCGACGCGCTCATCGCGCGAGCGAACACGGGCAGTATCCATGTCGGTCTCGACACGACCGTGATCTTCGATGAGGCCGGCATGGTCGACCACAAACGCCTCGACGCGCTCACGGAGCTGGTGGAGCACACAGGCGCGAAGCTGATCGCCATCGGCGACGGCAAGCAGCTCCCCTCGATCGGACCCGGAGGCATGTTCGACCGGCTCACGCAGCACACGCCCGTGGTCGAGCTGGAGACCATCCACCGCACCAAGGACCCCAAGGAGCAGAGAGCGTGGCAGGCCCTTCGGGCCGGCGAACCCGAGCGCGCGATGGCCCACTACCAGGCCCGCGGACGACTCCACCTCGCAGACACACGCGACCAGGCAACCGAGAACGCAGTCCAAACCTGGGCGCAGCTCACCGAACATCACGACATCCGCCAAGTCGCCTTGATCGCAGACGCCTCCAACAAAGAGATCGACCGGCTCAACGCCCGAGCACAACACCTCCGTGCCCAACGCGGCGAACTCGCCCCCGACGAACTCCCGCTATCGAGCGTCAACTACGGACTACGCCAGGGCGATCACGTCGCGTTCATCGCACAGCACCGGCCGCCCGGACAAGCCCGCGTCGAGAACGGCACCCGCGGCGAGGTCACGGACATCAGCCGCGATCGAACCGTCACGCTCGCACTGGATGGCTCAGGCCGCACACTCCGGCTCGTCGGCGAGGACGTCGAGTCCCTGCGGCTCGCCTACGCCCAACACGTCTATCGCCAGCAGGGCGCAACCGTCGATCGCGCCGTCGTGCTCACCGGCGGCTGGCAGACCAGCAAGGAGACCGCCTACGTCCAAGCCACTCGTGCCCGCCACGGCACCGACTGGCACCTCGGCCGCGACCAGCTTGGCGAAGAAGGACAAGACCCCGATCGGATCACACGCCTTGCCCAGCGCATGACCAACAGCCGCGTCCATACGCCATCAACCGCATATGAGGAGTCCTCCGACCTTGGGTGGAACCCTACGCGTGACCCGCTACGCCTTTACCGCTTCGTCCCGCGCATCGACCGGCTCCTCCGGACGCCAGCGCACAGAACCACCGACCGGGATCTCGGGCGTGGACGCTAACGCATCAACGACATCGCTACGACCGTCGAAGACGCGTCGCGCGGTAGGTGGCCATCCACCGGCGGCCACCTACCCGACGCGGACGAGCTAGGCGTTCGCTTCAGCCTTCATCGCCGCGAGTTCATTTCGCAGGTTCTCGGCTTCTATCTGTAGCTGGTAGCTGGAGATCATCTGATGAAGCTGACGCCAGAGTGGACGATTCTTGCCCACAGCGTTGGGGTTGTAGTTGACCGCCTGCGAAACGTCGTTCGCCGCCATCATCATGTCGCCGCCGTTGATCTCCCAAGCTGTACGAACTGCCTTGAATCCTCCGATCCACGACATGCGGTTACGCTTCGCGTCGTACTGAACGAAGTTGCGAAACGCGGCGAGCATTGCAAATGTCACACCCTTCGTGAGACGATAGGTGCCTCGCTCGTAGTTATCTTTCGCATCCGAGATAAACGGGAAGGACCAAACGTCCGGCATCGCGTTGCCATCTTTGCCGTAGCGCGCCTCCATAATTGCCAAACGGCCTGGCTTTCCGCCGGGGACTGCCTTCAAGTAGCGATTACGCGCATCCGAGCGGATCGTGTCGTACAGGAACAGGGCATCACGAAGGATCGGGATCATCGCTTCGAAGCTGCCGTCCTCGTCGTTGTTGTCTTTGTCTCGAACCTCTTCGTGAAAGGCAGCGATGCAGCGCGACTGCTTCTCATAGCTCTCCACGGGATGACGATCCTTGTCTTCGTTCGGATACAGCACGACATTTAGCGCATTGAGGATCGCGAAAACATCTCGAGCGTCGTACTCACCAGGCTCGTTCTCGTGCCAGCCGATCTCGTCGAAATACGTCGTGCCCCTGATGGCATCCTTAAAGGGCTCGAAGGCACCCCCTAGGTTGATAATCGACTCCTCGGCGACCTGAATGTTCGTGTTGAGCCCCTCACCGACATAGGGGACCAACGTGCGGGGAACGTTCTCGATCAGAGTAAACGTTACGTACTGCTCGGGCGGGATTTCGCCACCCTTAAGCGCCTCGCCGATGACGGCGACGGTGTGGAGCCCGTTAGCGATCCCGTGGTCCTCTGACTTCGTCCCAGATCCAGTCTCGAAAACGGCCTTGTAGGTTGTGTCATCGACTCGCTTGAAGGACTTGACAACGCCACGGACTCCAGCGTGAGCGAGATGGAAGGCACCGACAGTGCTCGGGTCAGCCCCGATCAGGCTGTCCTTTAGCTGCTTCGCTGCCTTCTTACGAATATTTGGCGTTCGCGGATTCGGCCCGTCGAGTTCGAGGAGCAGATCGGGCGCGATGCTGCCAGCTTGAACGTCGAACGTGTGACGGACGATCTTGCGCTTTGCGTCTGCTGCGTTCTGAAGACGCCTAGCTGACTCGACGCCCGTGAAGGTGACCTCAATCTTCTGACTCATGTTCTCTCCTCCGGGACAAGCCCGATAGGTAAGCCTGACCCTCAATGGGCTCAAGCATCTTTTGACTGCCAGCCGTCCGGGGACGTGAAGGCAGGGCCACCCTTGTGGATTGACCGTCCATCAGGCTAGCAACCCTCGCGGCGCCGGCACCATCGCGGTGGGTGACTACCAAATCGATGGCCAAGGTTCCGCATAGCCTGGGCTGCGAGCCCAGGCCTGCGGTCCGGTACTCCCAGGCCGGCCCCTCAGATACCTCCGGCCCACTAGGCAGACTCAGACTGGTGTTTGCACTTCTGTTCACACCCAGCCCTCCTCGTGCGCCTAGGCACACTCCAGAAAGCACGAAACCCGCTCCGTAGAGCGGGTTTCGTTACATAGCGGGGGCGGGATTCGAACCCGCGACCTTCGGGTTATGAGCCCGACGAGCTACCAGACTGCTCCACCCCGCGTCGCATCTCATGTTCTAGCAAACATCGCCCCCCGCGGGAACCCCTGGGCGCCCGCTGGCGTGAACGGCTCCCTCAGCCCCACCCCACCCCGGTTGCCTCTACGATCCCGTCCCGTGCGCACGGCTGTGGTGGACATAGGCACCAACTCGACCCGCCTGCTGGTCGCGGATGTGGATCGGGCATCGGGGGCGGTCACCGAACTGCACCGCGAATCGCAGGTGACGCGCTTGGGCGACCGGGTGGACGCCGGGGGGAGCCTCTCCGAGGAGGCAATGTCGCGCGTGTGCGCGACATTGACCAGCTACTGCGCCACGATCGCGCGCTTCGAGTGCGAGGCGAACCTCGCGGTGCTGACCTCCGCGGTGCGCGATGCCGCCAACGGGGGGGAGTTCACCAAGCGGGTGCGCCACGAGTTTAACCTCGACGCGCGGGTGCTGTCGGGCGATGAAGAGGCCCAGTTGACCTTTCTCGGGGCGATGAGCGACCGCGACGGCTCCTCGACGGAGCCGACGGTGGTGATTGACATCGGGGGGGGCTCCACCGAGTTCATCATGGGGACCAACCACAAGGCATCGTTCAACGTGTCGGTGCAGGCAGGGGTGCTGCGCATGACCGAGCGCCACATCCACACCGACCCGCCAGCGCCGAGCGAGCTCCAGGACCTGGCGGCCGACACACGCGCGATCTTCCGCGACGGCGTGCCCCCCGAGCAGTGCGTGGCGGTGATGCGTGGGATCGCGGTGGCGGGCACGGCAACCTCGGCTGCGGCGATCGACCAGGAGCTGGACCCTTATGACCCCGAGCGCGTGCACGGCTATCCGCTGCTGCTGGCCACTGTGGAACTGCTGATTGCGCGTTTGGCGGACATGACCGAAGCGCGGCGCCGTGAGGTGGTGGGGTTGCACCCCGACCGCGCCCCCACGATCGTGGCGGGGATGGTTCTGCTGGGGGAGGCGATGCGCGTGTTCGACCTCGACGAGGTGGAGGTTTCAGAGCACGACATCCTGCGCGGCGGGACGCTGCTGCTCGCGGGACTCGGCTGACGCCGCGCCACCCCAGCCGCACCACCGAGGTGTCGCCGCACCTCGCCCCCTCCCACCTCCCGGGGGGAAGCAACTGGACATCCGTTCGATCGTGTTGGCTCTAATTTGATCCAAGCGGGGGGTGTCCCCGAAGAAGGGGTATCGGCAGTGGGGGCATCCGGTTATGCCGCGTACCCCCACGATCGGTCCATAGGCCCGGATGACCGCCGAGCGATCGGCGGTCATCTATCGGGCCAACCTAACCGGCTTTGAGACTTGCACCCCTGCCTCTGTCTTAAGGCCAAGCCCCCTGAGAAGGCCGTCCACCCGGGCGGTCTTCTCAAGTTAGGCGAGGTTCGACTTGCGCGGGTAGGCGATGGTGGGGTCGGTGAGTACGTTGACGAGCGCGGGGACACCCGCCTGAAATGCTCGCTCGAGCGCCGCGGGGAGGTCTTGCGGGCGCTGCACCATCTCCCCGTGCCCGCCGAGCGCGGCAACCACCTGGTCGTAGCGAGTGGCGGGGCGCAGATCGGCTGCTACGGAGTATCCGTAGAGAAACTCCATGGGGTGCTTCTCAAGCGCCCAGATGCCGTTGTTGCCCATCACCCCCACGACGTTCACCCCGTGGCGGGCGAGGGTGTCGAACTCCATCCCGGAGAACCCAAACGCACCGTCGCCGAGCAGCAGCACCACCTGGCGTTGGGGGTGCGCGAGCTTGGCCGCGAGCGCGTATCCGGGTCCGGTGCCGAGGCACCCGAATGGGCCGGGGTCCAGCCAGCAGCCGGGGGCAAAGCTGTCGATGACGCGTCCGGCGTAGGACACGAAGTCGCCCCCGTCGCCGATCACGATGGCGTCGCGGTCGAGCACGCGCGCGAGCTCTGCGTAGAGCCGCATCGGGTGCAGCGGGGCGCGCTCGTCCTCGAGCTCCACCCGCTCGGCCTCGCGCCGCTGCATCTCCTCGGCGCGAAGCTCCGCTATCCAGGGGGCGCTGCTGAGCGCCTTGGGGCCGGCGGCCACTCGCAGATCGGCGAGCGTGAGTGTGAGGTCTCCGTAGAGCTCCACCGCAGGCTCGCGCGGATGGCGGCGCTGTGGTTCGACCGTATCGATCGCGACGATTGCGGTGTCGGCGCCAAACGAGCCGCCGAAGCCCAGCCGGAAGTCCATCGGGACGCCGATCACAAGCGCCACGTCGGCGCCTTTCAAGGCTTGGGAGCGGGTGCGCGAGAAGAACAGCTCGTGATCGGCCGGCACGCAGCCGCGCGCGAGCCCGTTGAGGAACACGGGTATCCGCAGCGACTCCGCCAGCTCCAGCAGCGCGTGCTCGCTGTGGCCCCAGTAGAGGTCGGTGCCGGCCATCACCACCGGGCGCTCGGCCTCGCTCAACAGTTGCGCGGCGCGCTCGATCGCCTCCGTGTTGGCTGCCCTGGGAGTACCAGACCCGCCAAGCCCCGGCGTCGACTCCGGCGGGGAGTCGGGGGCGGTCATGAACACGTAGTCGAGCGGGAAGTCGAGGAAGGTTGGCCCGCCGTGCGGGGCGATCGCGCTTGCCAGCGCCTCATCCACCAGGCCGGGGATCTCGGCGGTGCTCTGGGCGGTTGCCGCGAGCTTGCACAACGGGCGCACGAACGGCACGTGGTCGATCTCCTGCAGCGAGCCCTGTCCCCAGCGCATCGCGGGGGCCCGCCCGCCGAGCACCAGCATCGGGGTGTGGTTGGCTTGCGCGCTTGCGATCGCGCTCATCCCGTTGGTGACACCGGGGCCGGCCGTGAGCGCGCACACCCCGGGCTCACGCGTCACCTTCGCCCAGCCCTCCGCGGCGAATGCGGCGGTTTGCTCGTGGCGCACGTCCACGATCTCGATCCCCTCCTCGCGGCAGCCGTCGTAGATCGAGAACAGGTGACCGCCCGACAGCGTAAACAGCTTGCTCACGCCGTGTGCCTTCAGCCGGCGCGCGATCAGGCGCCCGCCGTGCAGCTCCTGGGCCTGATCGGGGCTCTCCTGCGTGCTCGGGGTGGACATCGCGGGGGCGACTCTACTTGAGGCGACCCACACACGCTCCCGCGTGGATCTGCGCGAAGCTCCCTCCACTGGTCGATGGGATTGGGGATTGGGGTCGTTCCCGCCACCACCCAACGCCCCCACCATGACCGAGGTGGCCTCGCTCGCGGTATGCCCGGGGTGGGATTCGAACCCACACGCCCTTGCGGACTATCGATTTTAAAGTCGACGGCGTCTCCCAATTCCGCCACCCGGGCGAGCCTTGTCACTCTAGTCCAGTCGCTGCCGGGTATGTCCAGAGTGGACGGCACGAGACGGCTATGGAGACCGCTTGAAAACGTGCAGGCGTTTATCTGCGCTTTCTAGGGGGCAGCGATACTTCATAAAGACCGCAACTTCCCTGTTGGTACGGTGTCTTTAGGGATAAGAACAGCGAAAGGACCGCCGTGGAGGTCTCCGCACTAAAAGCCCCAGCAGCACCCGGCCTCAGGACTCCCTCGGCCCTGCTGCGCCTGCAATCGGACGAGCGTTTGATCGCGCTCATCCGGCGCGGGCAGCACGCGGCGTTTGAAACGCTGTTCTCACGCTACCAGTCGCGACTGCTGTCCTTCTGCCGGCACATGCTGGGCTCAAAGGAGGACGCTGAAGACGTGCTGCAGGAGGTGTTCGCGGCTGCCTTCAACGCAATCCTCGCCGATGAGCGCGAGATCAACGTGCGTCCATGGCTGTATCGGATCGCGCGCAACCGCTCGCTCAACCACCTGCGTAAGGCAAGCGCGATCGGGGTGGATTCAATGGACACGCACTTCGCCGAGGGTGGGGTGTCGACCGCTGAGAAGGTGATGCGCCGCGAGAGCTTCCGCCAGCTGATTGGGGATGTGCAGGAGCTTCCGGAGACTCAGCGCACAGCGCTGCTGCTGCGCGAGATCGACGCACTGTCCTACGAGCAGATCTCGGACGCAATGGAGACCACGGTGCCGGCTGTGAAGTCGCTGTTGGTGCGCGCCCGCATCTCCCTGGCGGAGGCCGCGGAGGCGCGCAAGCTGACCTGCGAGGAGGCCCGCGAGGAGCTCGGGGAAGTCGCGGAGGGACTACTGAAGATGAGCCCCGCGGTGCGCCG
Organism: uncultured Solirubrobacterales bacterium; assembly: GCA_963849215.1. Taxonomy (GTDB): domain Bacteria; phylum Actinomycetota; class Thermoleophilia; order Solirubrobacterales; family Solirubrobacteraceae; genus Palsa-744. The sequence continues at coordinate 1,190,775 of CAWKGR010000003.1, read as the reverse complement.
CCACGTGCGCGACTGCGAACGTTGCCGGGCTTTTCGCAAGCAGCTGAAGGACAACAATGTGGCGCTCGCCGCGATCTTCCCGGTGGGGCCACTGCTGTTGATCAAGAAGCTTGTACTCACAAAGCTGGGGTCAACCGCCGGCGCAGGGGGCGCCCATGTGGCGGCCGGCGGCGGAGCTGGTGCGGCGGCGAGCGCGGGGGCAGCCGGCGGCGCGAGCGCCGGCGGCGGTCTGCTGACCGCGGGCGCCGGCGCGCTGGCCACCAAGGCTGTCGCCGGGCTGGCGGTCGCCGCGATCGTCACCGCGGGCACCGTGGAGGTTGACCACTCCGCCGGATACCCACACCATCATCACCGGGCGCTGGCCGGTGCCTCAGTTGCCGGCGTGGCACCCGTGAGCGAGCCGGTGGTGACGCACTCCAGCGCCCAGCCGGTGACGTTGTCCTCCGGCGTCCCCGTGGCAGCGCATGAGAGCGGACACGGGGGGCGCCATCTTCCCAAGAAGGCCAAGATCGCCGTCCCGAAGAATGGCCCCACCAGCAACACAACCACAACTCTCACCGAACCGAGCGCCACAACCACCGTGCCGCAACCAACCGTCGCCAAGCCTGCGACGCCGCCGGTGACCGAGGTGACAACAGACTCCACTGAGCTGCCCAGCGCACAAACCCCAACCACGCCGGCCGCTCCCGTGGAACCGCCGGCTACCCCCGAAGCTGCGACGGGCACAACGCCAGCTACGACGAGCACGACCGAAACACCGCCGCCCACGACGACGGGGACTACCGAAGTTGAAACCACCCCCCTGCCGCCCACTGCGACACCGCCACAAACGACAATCATGCCGACACCGCAGGGCACAGAAGGCCCCTCACCGGTGATCCCCGTGAATGGGTCTCCCCAGCCGACGACACCGCCACCGGGCGACGGGGCAACCGAAACCGGTGGCACCCCGGCTGGGTAGCCGCCGAGCGTCAACTACCCAAACGAGAAGCTCTTCAGCGGCGTTTCGAGCACTCCGGAGCTCGCCACGGGCAGCGAGATGGTTGCCGGTTCGCGACTGAGCATCTCGATCACCACCCCTTCGCGCACACCGGCACGGCTGGGCAGCAGCATCACGTCGCGCCCATACATCTTGCGGTGAGCGACGAGCGCGGTGTAGAGCACCTCATAGCCCTGCAGCGTGGAGCTGATGCGCGTCTTGCCCTCGCCTTCCACGCGGAAGCCGGCAAAGCGCGTGGCGAGCGTGTGCGTGTAGGCGGCGGCGGTCAACGGAAGCTCGCCCGTGACGCTCCCCCGGTAGGGGGCCACGACCAGCGGTGCCACAGCGTAGGAGTCCTCCAGCAGCCCCCCTGAGTGGCGCACGATCTTTACGTATCCCCCGGGGTTGGGGGCGGTGCGATAGAGGCCTTTGTACTGGAAGCTGAACGGCACCGGCCCATCGTGGGAGTAGCTGGCGTTGAGCAGCGTAAGCACGACGCCTATGGCAAGCGCGAGCAGACCGAGAAGAGCTGCGACCACGAGCCCGCGCACGGCGGGGGCGGCTGAGCGCCAGCGCGGCTCCAGCAAGCGACCGAGCGTGGGGCCGTACTGTGGCTTAAGCGGTACGGAGGCCATCGCAGCGCGGGCTCTCACTCGCCGATCGAGAACAGCGCCTCCAGGTCGTGCCTGGAGAACGCGGCGAATGCCACCATCGTTTGGGTGCGCCCTACGCCAGAGAGTTTGCCGATGCCCTCGGTGACGACTTCCGCGAGCTGCTCGTGGTCGGGGACGCGCACGATCGCTATGAAGTCCCACTGGCCGGTCACCGAGTAGGCCTCCGCGACACCCACGACGTCCGCCAGATCACCGCCGAGCGTGGAGAGAGCGTCGCGCTCGGCTTCGATCAGGACAACCGCGTGCGTCATCGTCATGGTGAGTGGGTGTCGCCGGGCGCGAGCACAACGACCTCCGAGGATCCCTGTCCCTCGACCTCAGCCTTGAATGCCTGCGCGTCGGTCTCGATCGGGGGGAACGTGTTGTAGTGGCAGGGAATCACTTGCTTGGCGCCGATCATCGCGGCTGCCGCCACCGCGTCGTGGCGGTCCATCGTGTAGTGCCCCCCGATGCACATCAGCGCGACGTCGATCTCCCCGCCCAGCTGGGAGGCCAGCGAGAGGTCGGAGAACAACCCGGTGTCGCCGAGGTGGTAGATCGTCTTGCCGCCAAACTTTACGATCAGCCCTGCGGGGGTGTTGACAGTGCCTTTGGGGGTTGTGGAGGTGTGCCATGCCGACACCAACTTGACCGAGCCCCACCCCAGCTCGACGGTGCCCCCGATGTTGGGGTCGTGCACGTTTTCGAGACCTTCTTCGCCGAGCTCGTTGGCGATCTCCACGATCGCCACCACGTGCGCGCTGGTGCGCTTGGCGATCGCAACGGTGTCGCCGATGTGGTCGGCGTGGCCGTGGGTGAGCAGGATCGCGTCGGGGCTGAGTTCTTCGGCGGACACGGCAGCCTTGGGGTTGCCGGTCAGAAATGGATCGATCAGCACCGAGGTGTCGCCGTCGGTGAGCTCGAAAGCCGCATGGCCGAGAAAGCGAATCTGCATGGTCAATGCTCCTCTGTTGGTGTTGAACTTGCTTGGGACTCACGTCTGCCCTGCTCACCGACGGCCTTCTCCCACGGCCGTCTGGTTCATCGCCGTCTGGTTCACCACCGTCTGGTTCATCGCCGTCTGGTTCACCACCGCCCGGTTCACCACCGCCCGATTCACCACCGTCTGGCTCACCACCGCCCGGTTCACCACCGTCTGGCTCACCATCGCCCCGCTCACCACCGCCCCGCTCGCCGCTGGGGGACTCATGCAGGTGCTCGAGCTCGTGAGCGAGCTCGAAGCCAACCGCGACCCCCACGAACATCCCTAGCCGCGTCTGCTCGGCCACGAGGGTGCTCACCGCGCGAGCCCGCTCGTCCTCGTTCTGCTGAGCAGAGACGCGGGTGACCTCAGCGTCGTAGGCTCCCCCAAACCAACCCCCTTCGGCAAGCGCCTCAGCGAGCACCCGCTGCAACGTTGGGGCGGCGTGCACCACGACTTCCTGGGCATGGGCCAACCGTCCGGGCTCGACCAGGGTCGCGATCGCTGCGTCCACCTCGGCGGCGGTGTAGGAACGGTCCGGCACAGCCGTCCATCATAGGCCCCGCAAAGCTGCGCTCGTTGCACCCCGGTTACCGCGCCCGGGAGGTCATGTGAGCTCAGACGGACCTCACGCGGCTCAAACCGAGCCCGACTGTTAGACCGAGCACCCCGCCGACAACCCCCGCCAGCCAGCTGACTTCCGGTCGCGCATATGGCATCGCCAGCAGCACCGCCGCAATCGCCCCGGTGCCGAGCAGGTCGGCCTCGTAGTGGTCGCTTGCGCGAGCGGCCATCAGATTGGGAGCCGCCCAGGCGCCCAGCAGCGCAAGCGCGCCGGCGTTGGCACCGCTCACCACCGCCAGCGAGTAGACCCCCTCGGCTGCCAGTGCGCCGGCGACTCCCGCGCCGAAGAACAGTGCGAGCACTACAACCGGGCCGTAGCAGCGCTCGAGCAGGCTCCCGAAGATCGCGACCGCAAGCAGCGCGGAGAACATGAACAGGCCACTGGAGAACCCACTCCCGTAGACGAACTGGCTGCTGAGCAGCCGCCACCATTCGCCATTCAGGGGACCGGCGATCACGAGTTTGCCGAGATCCACGTAGGCACCCTGAGCGGCGATCCAAATGCCGCAGCTGGCCGCCACGATGGCCGCGGTCGCATAGGGCTGCGTGTCCACACGCACCCCTTCGATCTCCCCATGGCGCAGACGGCCGAGCGACGTGCGCCGCATCAATCCCGTGCTGGGTGGACGCAGACGGTCGCGCGGCAGCTTCGGTGCGCGGCGACGCAGCCGATGGCCGCAGTAGGGGCACTCCGTTATGTACGGACTGACCTCCGATCCACACTTCTTGCAGACCACGAACAGATCAGCGCCTGAGGGCATCATGTCATTCTAAGGGCGTATCCCGGTGGGGCCCCCAAGGGCATATCCTCGTAGGCTCACACGTACGTGACCAGCCACCCAGCTTCCGGCCATGTGCCGAAGACTGTGCGTCGATAGAGTTCGATTTGTCTTTGCCCGCGACCCGCGCAGGCCCCGCGGGGCCCCGGCGAGGCGCTACCAGCGACTCCCAAAGGAAACCGATCGATGCAACTCGGCTACGAGAACAAGCTGTACATCCTCGCGTTTGACCACCGCGGCTCATTCCAGAAGAAGTTCTTTGGAATCGAGGGTGACCCGGACCCCGAACAGACGGGCATGATCGCCGACGCCAAGCATCTGATCTTCGAGGGGCTGCAACGCGCGGTGGCGGATGGCGCTGACGCTTCGGTGACGGGGGTGCTCGTCGACGAGCAGTTCGGGGGGTCGGTGCCGGAGGAAGCGCGCGCGCAGGGGCTCAAGCTCGCGATGCCCGCCGAGCGCTCGGGTCAGAACATGTTCGACTTTCAGTACGGGGAGCAGTTCGGCGAGCACATCGAGCGTTTCAACCCGGACTTCACAAAGGTGCTGGTCCGCTACAACCCTGAGGGCGACGCCGAGGAGAACGGGGAGCAGCTGCAAAAGCTGAAGCGCCTGTCGGACTGGTTGCACTCGAAGGACCGCAAGTTCCTGTTCGAGCTGCTGGTGCCGGCCGAGGAGGCTCAGCTGCAGGCAGTGGGTGGGAGCACAGAGCGCTACGACGTCGAGCTGCGTCCCGAGCTGATGCGCCGGACGATCGCGGAGATCCAGGACGCGGGTATTGAGGTTGACATCTGGAAGATCGAGGGTGTTGACGAGCGGGCCGACTGCGAAATGCTCGCCGCCCAGGCCCGCACCGGCGGCCGTGATGGTGTCGTGTGTGTCGTGCTGGGTCGCGGCGCGGATGATGCGAAGGTCGACCACTGGCTGGCACAGGCCGCCCCTGTGGACGGCTTCATCGGCTTCGCGATCGGCCGCTCGATCTGGTGGAACCCGCTGAAGGAATACGTGGACGGCAAGATCGAACGCTCAGCCGGCGCCCGTCAGATTGCCGAGAACTACCTGCGCTTCGTAAAGGTCTACGAGCGCGCCGAGGGCAAAGCCCCTGTTGCGTAGACGCCAGCCATCCGTTGTGCCGCTGCGATGAAGATGCGCCAGAGCCTCACCGATCTTGAGCGGGCGTTCGCCCGTGAGATATCGATGGAGCGCCATCGGCGGGCGTCGCTGCGGCGCACAACCGAGCAACGCGCGATCAGGCGGGAGGTGGACCGCCGCCACAAGCGCGGCTCGGTCCGCTTCGTGTTGCTTGTGCTCACGTTGATGCTCACCGCCGTGATCGTCACGGTCGTGATGTTTCGCACGCTGTACCTGCTGCTCGGCTGACACCCCTCCCCGCTGATACGTGGGGAGGCCGGATACGTGGGGAGGCTGGGGGACGCCGCCCACAAACAGCGCTGATACGTGGGGAGGCGGAGAGCGCCGGCCACAAACAGGCCGCTGAGCAGGCTGTGCGCGACTCAGGAAGCCTCGCCGAGCTTGTCCAGCGCTTTGTCCACCTCAACGCGAGCTGTCTCGCTGGGAGGGCTCGGCTGCTCGCCCTCCTCACGCTGTATCTCCACGTAGATCTCGGTTCGAAACACCGGGATGTCGTGGGGGGCGTGGATGCCGATACGCACCTTCTCGCCCACCACGGAAAGCACCGACACCTCGATGTCGTCGCCGATCATGATGCTCTGGTTGGGCTTGCGCGTCAGAACCAGCATCGGTTGCACCCTTCTAGTTGGCCATGGGCTTAGGGCGAGATCGCCCCCGGTCCCGCCCTACGGCAAGCATAGTCTCCCGTCCCACCGAACGCGAATGCGTCCTCCACGAGCGCGATTCCAGCTTCTTCCCGATTGTGCGGAGCGCCACCAAGAGGCTCGCCTCAGCGAGCCGGCAGAGCATGCGCTAGTCTCCCGGGCCGTTCATGGCTCGACGATCCCTGCGCCCGCACCTAAACCAGATCCGTAGCTGGGTACGCCAAGGCCGTACCGACGCTTGGGTGGCTCATCAGCTCGAAGTCACCGTTCAGGAGATCGAGCAGTTCAAGCGCCAAAACGATCTCCTCGGCGACGACGGTCCGAGCGAGAGCGCCGGTACGACGGTGGCCTACCCCGAGGAGATCGACCTGCGGGCAGAGGACGACGAGCTGATCGCCACCGAACTGGAGGCCGCGATGGAGGCCGAGCGCGCGAAGGCTGAGGCCGAAGCCGAGAGTGACGGGGATGGTGAGGAGGAGAGTGCGCCATCAAGCTCACGCCGGCGGCGGGGACGCCGTGGACGTCGTTCCTCATCCCGCGACGCGGGGCCGCTCGAGGGCACTTTCGACCACGGCGAGGAGGGCTACGGGCTGTGGCTCGACCCAGCCATCCAGGACAACCCGATCTACGCCGAGCACTGGGCGGGCCACAGGCCTGTGCAGGTCACCGTTGAGGAGGATCAGATAGTGATCCGCCGAGCGGGCTCAGACGATTAGCTAGCGCTATTGCTCCGCGGCGATCAGCCGCCCGCCCGCGTAGTCGGAGGCCTCGCGTAGGTAGCGCGCGAAGGCGGCGTCCACGACTGTGCGTGAGTCCCACGCCCATGGGTCGTCAGGGGCAACGTCCATCGCGAGCTGCAGACACCACGAGGTGCCGCGATCGTAGAGTGCCGCTAGCTCCCCGGCCGAGAAGCGGCCCCCGAGGCGCTTACGCAGCTCCACCACCAGTGTGTCTGTGATTCGCTGCAGTAGCCGTGCGTGCTCGGGTGATGCCTGCGAGAGGCGCCTTTCGCCCTGCTGCCACTGTTGGATCGCGTAATCGAACCCCGACACGAGGGCGAGGCTAGCAGTGCCTCTCAGTTCGGGGGGAGGCCGTTCACAATGTAGGCCTGCTCGCCGGCGTGAATCATGCCGAGGCGGCGCGCCTCCTCCTGAACGGTTGTGGGATTCGCGAGCGTGGCGTGCTGTTGGCGCAGTGTGCGGTTCTGGCGTTCGAGCACACGGACCTGCGCACTGTCGCGCTTGGACTCACTCCATGAGGAGAGCAGACGGACGCCGGCGCTCAGATAGAGGTAGACGAGCGCCGCCATCACCCCGAGCATCGCGATGCGCCCCACCCGGTCCCAGCGCACCCGTGGAACGGGATGTGCGGTGGCCGATCGACGCGAGCCTGTGGCTCTGGCTGTTGGCGCTGACGTGGCGGGCATACGGTCGCATTCGCCCTTTCAAGCCAACCTCCTGCAACTTGGGTTTTAGCTTCGGAACACCGAGCGCCCCGGGAACTCCGCGTCGGCGCCCAGCTGCTCCTCGATACGCAACAGCTGGTTGTACTTGGCGACCCTGTCGGAGCGCGATGGGGCGCCCGTCTTGATCTGCCCGCAACCGGTGGCCACCGCGAGATCGGCGATCGTCACGTCCTCGGTCTCGCCGGAGCGATGGCTCATCACGGCTGTGTAGCCCGCATTGCGCGCCATCGCGATTGCCGCGAAGGTCTCTGAGAGCGTGCCGATCTGGTTGACCTTGATGAGGATCGAGTTGGCTACGCCCAGCTCGATCCCGCGCCCCAGGCGCTCGGTGTTGGTGACGAACACGTCGTCGCCCACCAGCTGTAGGTGTGCTCCCACGCGCTCGGTGAGCGTCTTCCAGCCATCCCAGTCCTGCTCGTCCATGCCGTCCTCGATTGACACGATTGGGTAGCGCGCGGCGAGCGTGGCCCAATAGTCGGTCAACTCGCCGGGGCTGAGGGTGCGGCCCTCGTGCTCCAGCACGTAGGTGCCGTCCTTGAAGAGCTCACTGGTGGCGGGGTCGAGCGCGATCGCGATGTCCCCGCCGGGCTCGTAACCGGCTGCCTCGATCCCAGCGACGAGCATCTTCAGAGCCTCCTCGTTGGATGCGAGATCCGGCGCGAAGCCCCCCTCGTCGCCCACCGCGGTCGACAGGCCGCAATCGTGGAGCGTGCGCTTCAGAGCGTGGTAGACCTCCACCCCCATCCGCAGGCACTCCGAGAACGTGGGGGCGCCACAGGGGACGATCATGAACTCCTGGAAGTCGACCTTGTTGTCGGCGTGAGCCCCCCCATTGAGCACGTTCATCATTGGCACCGGCAGCACACGCGCCGCCTCTCCACCCAGGTAGCGCCACAGCGCCAGCCCCTCCTCGGCGGCCTGCGCGTGGGCCACCGCAAGCGACACACCGAGGATCGCGTTGGCGCCGAGGCGCGACTTGTTGGGGGTGCCGTCGAGCGCGATCAACGCCTCGTCGAGCCCGGCTTGATCGGAGGCGTCCATACCAGCGACCGCCCCGGCGATCTCCCCGTCCACGTTGGCCACCGCGCGAGTGACGCCCTTCCCGAGCCACCGCTCGCCGCCGTCGCGCAGCTCGGTGGCCTCGAACTCACCGGTGGAGGCGCCTGAGGGCACCGCCGCGTGGCCGTGTGCGCCTGAGCGCAGTGCGACCTCGACCTCGACGGTGGGGTTGCCCCGGCTGTCGAGGATCTGCCGGGCATGGACTCTCTCGATCTGACTCATTGCTCTCCTTAGGGTCCTTCGATCGTCTCGCGAAACCGCTGTGCCGCCGCGCGCAGGGCCAGCTCGGGATCGACGTGCGCAAGGCGCGCCTCATCCACGAGCGCGAAAAGGCGCTCGCCTATCGTGCGAAAGGATTCCTGATCTTCACGCTCGGTGTACTGCGGGGGCTGCTCCCGACCATCGCTTCCGTGCCCCACCTCGGCCCGTGGGGCTTCCGGGGGTGACTCGCTTCCGTGCCCCACCTCGGCCCGTGGGGCTTCCGGGGGTGACTCGCTTCCGTGCCCCACCTCGGCCCGTGGGGCTTCCGGGGGTGACTCGCTTCCGTGCCCCACCTCGGCCCGTGGGGCTTCCTGGGGTGACTCACCGCGCCTCCAACCCTCAGGCGAAGTGTGCAGGCCGGCCGAGGCTGCTCTGCGCTGCACCTTGCGCGCGTAGAGCAGCGCCGGGAGGTTCTCGGGCACCTCACCGAACACGCCGCGCTCGCGGCCGGGCTCGGTGGCCTTGATCGCGTCCCAGTTGCGTAGCACCTCAGATGCGCTTGAGACCTCGGTGTCGGCGAACACGTGTGGGTGGCGGCGGATCAGCTTTTGACGGCAGTGCTCGGCAACCTGCGCGAGGTTGCCGGAGCCGCGCTCCTCGAGCAGCAGCGCGAGGAACAGCACTTGGAAGAGCACGTCGCCGAGCTCGTCGAGCAGCTTCGCATCGTCGCCGCGGTGGGCAGCGTCGGCCAGCTCATAGGCCTCCTCAACGGTGTGCGGGACGATCGTGCGCTCGTCTTGTTCGCGATCCCACGGACACTCGCGCCGCAGACGGTGGGTGAGCGCGTCGAGCGCCAGCAGCGCGCGTGCGGGTTCAGGCGTGGACATCGCCCATCAACCAGGACGGTGGACCCGTGGGGAAGCTATTTGGATGCACGTTGCCCATCATTGCCACAACGATCACCCGAGGACTGCCCGCGGCGACGGGAGACCGTCGCCGCGCGTCCGTCCGTCTACGGGGCCGTTGTGCTGCTGGTGGACGACGTCTTGGGCGCTTTGTAGGACTTGCAGTCCTGCACCGAGTATCCGGCGCGGCATTCGGTGCGAGAAGTCCACTTCTTGCGGAAGTTCTTGACGAATTCGCTGAGCGCCTTCTGCTGGCCCTGCGCCATCAACTGCTGGGAGATGGTCGATTGCACCTTTGAGAGCGCCTGCTGGCTACCGGGGATCACCTTCTTGACTTCGTAGATGTAGTAGCCAAACGGGGTCTTGATTGGACCACCCAGCACGCTCACCTTGGCGCCGAAGACAGCTTCGCTGAGCGCCTTCTCCTCCTGGCCCTTGACCACACCGGGGAGCGATCCGCCGGCGGCCTTGCTCACCGGGTCGATCGAGACGCTCTTGGCGACACTCGCGAAGCTCTTGCCGGATTCGATTTCTTTCTTGGCTTTTTCAGCCTGAGCCTGAGTCTTTGTGAGGACGATCAAGATGTTGCGCTTTTCAGGCTGCCCGTACTGCGATTTGTGCTGTTCGTAATAGGAGCTGATTTCCTTCTGGCTGGGCTTCTTGCCGGCGTCCTTGGTGACCTTCTGCTGGATCTTCGTCGACAGCGAGTCGAGCTTCACGCGAAGCAGCAAGTCGGAAACGGTGTAGCCCGTGCTCTTGAGGAACTTCTGGAAAGCGGCTTCAGTGGGGAACTGCTGGCTCTTGATCTGCCCGAACTGCTTCTTGACTTCAGCGTCGGACACTTTGACGCCCTGGCTCGCTGCTTCGCCGAGTAGCCAGTTGGCGGAGATCAGGAAGCTCAACACCTGCTGCTTGAGCGCCGTGTACTGCTGTTCGCACTGCGTCTTCAGTGCCGCGGGAGTCGGCTTGGACTGGCCCTTGGCCGGCTTTGGCGCGGTGGCTTCCAGATGCGCGATGCAAGCTTTGTAGGTTGGGGGGTCGGGGACTACCGCCTTGGGTGCTGCCGCGCCGCTGGTGGTTGAAGCAGAGCTGGCGTTGGCGGCGACCATCATCCAATGGTTGAACGTGGCGGTCGTGACAGGGGTGCCGTTGACACTGACGACAGCGTCACCAGGGATACCTCCCCCGCACGCGGTGAGCGTCAGACCTGTGAGCACAACGGCGCCGAACGCCGCTATTTGACCCTTTGCTTTAAACATTTGACCCCTTACCTTGAACAAGACGCGGGCACTCTAGCGGATACACCCCAAGCCGTGCTTAACCGACTTGCTTAAGGCCCGCTAAGTCATGCACGCCACTCCCCCTGTGCGCCATGTATGACGCACAAACTCACTTGACACTACCGTCGTACGGTCCGCGGTATAGCCCGCGACCGCCTTGTGAGCGCTGACGAGCATGCCCTCTGTCCAACGAGCTATGCGGCCTCCCGCATCAACGCCAGCAGCACGTCGGCGGCGCGCACGACGGTCGGGAAGCGCTCCTCGCCCTCGCGTGGGACGCGTACGGAGACCTGCGAGCGACCCGCCTCATACATCGCCTCGGGGAGCTGTTCGCGCAGTCGCTTGGCGCGCACGGAGTCGAGCTCTATCGGGGTCACCGCGAGCCGGTCGCCGCGGAAGCTCACCGTCTGTGCGCCGGCTTGACCGAACTTGATGCGCGCGCGCTGCAGCGCCAGCAAGTTACTAAGCGGCTCCGGGATGGGACCAAAGCGGTCCTCGAGCTCCTCGCGCAGACGTTCGACTTCGGCGACCTCCACCGCGCTCGCCACACGGCGGTGGACCTCGATCTTGGCCTGCTCGTAGGGGACGTAGTCGGTGGGTATGTAGGCGTTGACGTTCACGTCGAGGCGCACCGGCTCAGGCAAGTCGGCTTCCTGCTCGCCGTCGGCAGGGCCGGCATGACGAACGGCTTCGTCGAGCATCTGCATGTAGAGCTCGAAACCGAGCGCAGCCACGTGGCCGGACTGCTCGTCGCCCAGTAGATTCCCGGCGCCGCGAATCTCAAGGTCGCGCATCGCGACCTTGAAGCCGGCCCCGAGCTCTGTGTAGTCCGACAGCGCCGAGAGCCGCTGCGCGGCGTCGGGGGTGAGCGCGGCGGCCGAGTCGTACAGCAAGTATGCGTAGGCGCGCTCGCGGCTGCGCCCGACACGCCCGCGGATCTGGTAGAGCTGAGCCAACCCAAACGCGTCGGCGTGCTCGACGATCAGCGTGTTGGCCTGCGGGATGTCGATGCCGGACTCGATGATGGAGGTGCACACGAGCACGTCTGCGCCACCCTGCAGGTAGTCCATCATGATCGTCTCGAGCTCACCCTCGCCCATCTGACCGTGGGCGACCGCGAAACGCACGCCGGGGCACATCGCGCGCAGGCGCTCGGCGGTCTCGTCGATCGACTGGACGCGGTTGTGCATGAAGAACGCCTGCCCCCCGCGGGCGTGCTCGCGCATGATCGCGCGCTTGACGAGCTCCTCCTCGTACTCACCTACGTATGTCTTCACCGGTCGGCGACCCTCCGGTGGAGTCTCGATCACGGAGATCTCGCGCAGCCCCGCAAGCGACATCTGCAGGGTGCGGGGGATCGGGGTGGCGGACATCGCGATCACGTCGACCTTCAGCTTGAGCTGGCGCAACAGCTCCTTCTGCTTCACCCCGAAGCGCTGCTCCTCATCGACGATCAACAGGCCCAGGTCCTTCGCGCGCACGTCGCGTGAGAGGACACGGTGGGTGCCAATCAGGATGTCCACCGACCCGGCGGCAAAGCCGGCGAGAGCCGCCTTCTGCTCGGCGGCGCTGCGAAAGCGCGAGACGTGCTCGACCGTGAGCGGGTAGTCGGCCAGGCGCTCGGAGAAAGTGCCGTAGTGCTGCTGGGCGAGGATCGTCGTGGGGACAAGCATCAGCACCTGCTTGCCGTCGCCGGCGGCCTTGAACGCGGCACGCAGCGCCACCTCGGTCTTGCCGTAGCCGACGTCGCCGCACACCAGCCGATCCATCGGGCGGGGCGCTTCCATGTCGGTCTTCACGAGCTCGATCGCTTCGAGCTGGTCGGCGGTCTCGTTGTAGGGGAAGCGCTCCTCGAACTCGCGCTGCCAGTCGGTGTCGGGCTCGAACGCATGCCCGGCGCGACGCCGGCGCTCCGCGTAGAGGCTGAGCAGCTCCCCCGCCAGCTCCTGTGCCGCACGGCGAGCCCGCGCCTTCATCGCCTCCCAGCGCGAGCCCCCGAGCTTCGACAGAGGTGGCCCGTCCTCGCCGCCCGCGCCGACGTAGCGTGAGATCTTCGCGAGCTGGTCGGTGGGGACGAACACCTTGTCGTCGCCCTGGTATTCGAGGTAGAGGTAGTCGCGGGTTATGTCTGCCACCGTGCGCGTTTGGAAGCCCGCGAAGCGCGCGATCCCGTGATCCTCGTGCACGACGATGTCGCCGGTGCGCAGCTCGGTGAACGAGCGCAACGCGCCCCGTCGCGCCGGGCCGCCCTTCCCTCCCGCGCCCGCGTCGCCGCCACGCGCGGCGCGGCGGCGACGCAGCAACCGGTGCTCGGGGAACACCGCGAGCTTCAGCGACGGCGCGACGAAGCCCTCGCGCAGGGAGGCGGCGGCGAAGCGCAGCGAGGGCTCAAGCGGAGTACGAGCGACGTCGAGCACCCCGTCCAGCCAGTCGGCCTTCAGACGGCCGAGGTTGTACGCGGCGCGCTCGCCTTCGCCGCGCCGGGGGAAGGTCACCACGGTGCGATAGCCCGAGCGCACGAGCTTCTCGAGCTCCGGCTCGGCTTCGGCGAGCGAGCGAGCGGCGGTGTCGGCGGTGGAGGCGCGCAGCTCGATCTCCTGGCCGCTCGACATCGAGGACAGCCACACGCGGGCGCGTGCCGACACGCTGGCGTGCACCTGCTCGGGGCTCACGTACAGGTGATGGGCATCCTCGTCGGCAAACGCCGCACACACGTCGCTCCAGTGATCGGCAAGCGCCGGCGCGAGCTCCTCCTCAGCTGCCACGATGATTTGAGTGCCCGCCCCCCCTGTCTGCTCGCCAACCAGGTCCAGCAGGGCGCCGAAGCGATCGACCGGGAGCAGCTCGGCGATGTCGGGCCTGCCCTCCGGGCCCTCTCCTTCGGGCGTTGTGAAGGCGCCGGTGACTGCCGCGATCTCGGCCAGCTCACGGTGCTCTGGCGCCAACTCCGCCGCCGGGGCGATCTCGACTTCCTGCACGTCCCCGAGCGAGCGTTGGGTGAACGTGGAGAACCAGCGCAGCGATTCGATCTCGATGTCGAACATGTCAACGCGCACCGCATGCTCCTCGGTGGCCGGGAATACGTCGAGCAGGCCCCCGCGCAACGCGAACTGGCCGCGCTCGGAGACCTGGTCGACGTGCTCGTAGCCCGCCCCGACCAGCTCGGCGGCGCACTCGTCGAGATCGAGTAGCTCACCAACTCGCAATGTGAAGGAGCTGGGACGCAGCTGAGGGTCGGGCACCTTCTCCGACAGCGCCACGGCGGAGACCACAACAACCGGGGCCTCGATGTCGCTGTCGGGCGGGGCGAGCAGCGAGTCGAGCGCGGCGACGCGCAGACCGACGAGATGTGGGGGTGGCGTGAGATGCGACTCGTAGGCGACGCCCCGCGATGGGTAGAGGCGCACGCGTCGCGGGGCCAGCCACGCACGTAGATCGCCGGCGAGATCGCGGGCGGCACGATCGTCACCGACGACCACGAGGGTGGGGCGCTCGGTGCCGCGGTCGGCGAGCGCCGCGATCACATATGGGCGCAGCGAGGCGGACACGAACGCGTGACCGCCCTCGCTCGCGAGCTTGACGGCAGCGGCGTCCCCATCGATGGCGCCGAGCAACGATCGCAGTGCCATCCGCTCAACCCACCTCTCGCTGCGTGCCCAGCCGGGTGGCGCCGACCAGCCCGACCGCACCAATCGTTGAAAACCTCGCCGTCACCGCTACTCCCCCTCGCCGAGCACGACACGCTCAACCGCCTCGCGGGCGCGGTCGATCAGCTCGCCAACCTCCGTGGGGGGCTCGCGAAAGCGCCCCAACACGTATGCCGAGACGATCTCCGGGTCGGTGGAGGCGGGCCTGCCGACACCGACGCGCACCCGCATGAAGTCGGCGCTGCCGAGCTCGCGCTTGATCGACTTCAGGCCGTTGTGGCCGGCGAGGCCACCGCCGAGTCGCGTGCGCACCTCCCCGAATGGGAGGTCGATCTCGTCGTGCACGACCAGCACGCGCTCCAGCGGCAGCTTGAAGGAGCCACGAGCGGGACCGACCGAGCGTCCGGCGTCGTTCATGTAGGTCTGCGGCCACAGCACCGCGACACGTGCGCCCTGCTCGCGGCCTTCAACTATGCGCCCCCGAAAGCGCTCTTTGGGGCGTCCCAGCGACCAGCGCTCAGCTAGATCGTCGGCGACCATGAAGCCGACGTTGTGGCGGGTTGCAGCGTGCTCGGGCCCGGGGTTGCCGAGCCCAACGATCAGCCAGTCGCAGGGCGCGCCGCCTCCAAAGGGGCGCAGGAGCTACTCCTCGGAGGAGGAGCCGCTGTCGTCTGAGGACGCCTCGCCGGCTCCAGCCTCGCCAACCAGCTCGGTCTCGGATTCGATCTCGGACTCTTCCTCAGACTGCAAGCGGGGGGCGGAAATCGTGGCGATCACCGTATCGGGATCGTCCAGCAGCGTGACGCCCTCAGGGGCGACGATTGCCTCAAGGGCCAACGTGTCGCCGATCTGCATCTCGCCGAGCTCGTAGGCGATCGACTCGGGGATCGCCGTGGGCAACGCTTCGATGTTGAGCTCGCGGGTCAGCTGCTCGAGCGTCCCGCCTTCCTTGACGCCTGGTGTCTCATCAACGCCGCTGAGCTCCAACGGCACGACCGCGTGGATCGGCCTGTCGAGGCGCACCCGCAGGAGGTCCACGTGAGTGGTTTGCCCACGCACGGGATCGCGCTGGGCCTCCTTGAGCACCACCGGGGTGGGCTTGGAGCCGTCGATACTGAGATCAACCACGGCGCCCGAACCTGCAAGTGCGACACGCAATTCGCGAGCGTCGACGCTGAAACTGACAGGGTCTGAGTCGCCGCCGTAGAGCACGCCGGGGACGCGCCCGGTGCGGCGCAGACGGCGCGCGGAGCGTGAGCCTTCGGCGTCGCGACTTGCGACATCGAGCTTGGTGGTCGTGGTAGCCATGAGAAGGTCGGGGACTTTAGCAATCTAGAACAGCTGGTTCTCGCCGCCGAAGACTTCGCTGACCGAGTCGTCGGTGAAGATACGGCGAATCGAGTCGGTGAGCAGCTCGGCGCAGGGGAGCACACGGATGTTCTCCGGGCCGCCCGGACGCGGGGGGATCGTGTCGGTGACCACGATCTCCTTGAGCCCGGAGGTTGTGAGGTTCTCAAACGCGGCGCCCGAGAACACTGCGTGGGTGGCGGCCGCGTAGACGCTGGTGGCGCCGGCGTCGAGCACGGTGCGCGCGGCGGCCTTCAGAGTGCCGGCGGTGTCGATCATGTCGTCGACGATCACCGCGGTCTTCCCGCGCACGTCACCGATGACATAACCGATCTCGGCGACCTGCTGGGCGGGGCGCTCCTTGTCGAGAATCGCCAGCTCGGCGCCGATGATGGAGGCGAACTTCTTGTTGAGCTTCACGCGCCCGGCGTCGGGGGCGACGACCACCAGGTCGGAGAGCCCCAGGTCGGAGAAGTACTGCGTGAGCATGAACAGCGCGGTCATGTGGTCGACAGGCTTCTGGAAGAAGCCCTGGATCTGGCCGGCGTGGAGGTCCATCGTGAGCACGCGGTCGGCGCCGGCCGCCTCGATCATGCGGGCCACCAGACGCGCGGAGATCGGCTCGCGAGGCGCGGACTTCTTGTCCTGGCGGGAATACCCGAACCAGGGCGTGACGGCGATCACGCGGTGCGCGGAGGCACCGACGGCCGCGTCGATCATGAACAACAGCTCCATCAGCGAGTCGTTCGCGGTGACGCCGGTGGCGGGGTTGCCGCAGGTGGATTGCACGATGAACACATCGGCGCCGCGAATCGACTCGTCGTAGCGGCAGTACACCTCTCCGTTGGAGAACGTGTTGAGCCTCACCGGGCCAATGTCGACATCGAGCTTCTCGGCGATGTCGAAGGCGAGCTGCGGGTTGGCACGCCCCGAGAACAGCATCAGCCGCTTGTTGTAATCGATCGGCAGGCTCGTCGGGGACGGCTGCGTGCGCGTGGGCATCGCGCTGCTCATCTCACCGGGGAGTGTAGACGCAGCATGGGATGGGGCGCTATCGAGAGTCCTGCTCACGGCGCTCAGCGTAGCCCTCGAGGTTCTGCTGGCGCGCCCGTGCAACCGCGAGTGCGCCCGGGGGGACATCTTCGGTGATGATCGACCCGGCGGCGGTGACGGCGTTATCGCCAACCGACACGGGGGCGACGAAGGAGGTGTCGACTCCCCCGCGGACGCCGCTGCCGATCGTAGTGCGGTGCTTGGAGCGACCATCGTAGTTGGCGGTGATGGTGCCAGCGCCGAGGTTGGTGTCTCCTCCAACGTCGGCGTCGCCGATGTAGGACAGGTGCGGGATCTTCGCGCCGGCGCCGACGTCGGAGTTCTTGATCTCCACGAACGTCCCAGCCTTGGCGCCGTTGCGCAGCACGGCATCGGGGCGCAGATAGGCGAATGGCCCAACGCTCACCCCGTCCTCGAGCACGCAATCCACGAGGTAGGAGTGGCGGACCGTGCAGCCGCTGCCGATCCTGGTGGCACCGCGAATCGTCGTGAATGGCTCGATCACGGTGTCCTGGCCGATCTCAACCTCCACGTCGATCAGCGTGGCGCTGGGATCCACGATCGTGACTCCAGCGCGCATGTGGCGCTCAGCGATCGCGAGCTGGGCCAGCGCACGCACGCGAGCCAGCGCAACCCGATCGTTGACGCCGAGCACGAGTCGCTCATCGCTGACCAGGTGAGCGGCGACGAGCTCGCCGTCGGCGCGTAGCAGATCGAGTGTTTGTGGCAGGTAGAGCTCGCCCTGGGCGTTCTCAGCGGTGAGCCGCGGAAGGGCACCGAGGAGCGCGGAGCCGGTGAATGCGTAGATGCCGGTGTTGACCTCGTGGATCTCCAGCTCGACGTCGGTGGCGTCGCCGGGCTTCTTGGTCTCCACAACTCGCGCCAACGCTCCACCCGCGTCGCGCACGACCCGGCCATAGCCGCTTGGGTCATCGAGCATAGTGGTGGCCATCGTCGCGGCCGCCCCACCAGCGGTGTGTGCGTCCACGAGCTCTTCGATCGCGGTGGAGGAGACCAGCGGAACGTCGCCACTGAGAACCACCACGGGTGCGGCGGGGTCGATCAGATCGGCCGCGGCACGCACAGCCCCACCGGTGCCATCGGATTGCGGTTGGACGACCAGCTCAACCCCCTCTGGCAGGACGGCCTCGAGCGCACGCGCCGGCGAATCGACCACGACGACACGCACGGCGCCAGCCGCGAGCGCGGCGCGCACAGGCCACAACACCATTGGGATACCGCACAGCTCGTGCAGCACCTTGGGCGTCGCGGAGCGCATGCGCGTGCCCTGGCCCGCGGCGAGGATCAGGACGGTTGGGGGAGCGACCATAGGCAGACTTTAGTTGGCGAGCCCACACCAACGGCCTGCGAACGCTAAATGTCCGTGCACATCGAACCGTGGAGAGCCGGCTGGTTTGCGCCACGCCCGAACGTTGCACCACGCCCGAACGTGTGACACGGTGGACGGTGACACTGGGGGGCAGGGACTCGAACCCCGATTCTCAGGACCAAAACCTGATGTCCTGCCATTGGACGACCCCCCAAACGGGGCACCAGCTATGCCAGAACTCTATCGCCCGCCAGCGCGGGGTGGGCTCGCCCGCCAGCGCGGGGGTGATCCAGTCCTCCTCGCCGCAAAGACGCGCAGCTGACCTCAGCGAGCGACACGCCCCGTCCCACCACGCGCTGCGCCTAAAGGGATGTGATCGCGACGCAGGGCTGTTACCGATCTTCACACCAACTCGACGCCGCGCACAAAATTCCTCCCGCCTGCAACAATGCCTGCCGTGCGGGCCGGGTGGGGACTCTTAGGGAGGCGTAAGACGCATGCCGTCATCGCCTTCGCACTAGCGCTGTCGGTGGGGTTGCCCGCCGCAAGCGACGCTGGCGCGGCGGGGTCGGCTCCGACCACCGCACCACCCCATCCAGCATCGTGCCGTGGCGCGCTGACGCTGCCCACCCAGGCCAACCTTACGTTGATGGGCACCGCGATCGTGTGCCTGATCAACCGCGAACGAGCCCACTATCAACTGCCCGCGCTGAGTCCCAATGGGGACCTTCAAGGCATCGCGTCGAGCCTGTCGAGGGAAATGGCGGCAAGCGGCGATTTTGCCGACAACAGCACAACCGGCGAAACCCCGTGGGAGCGCATCAGCTCCTCTCCCTACGCGTGGGGCGCACGGACGCTGTACGCCGCCCAGAACATCGGCTGGGGCACCGATGGGCTCGCAACCCCAACGGGGGTGGTGAACGAGTGGATGCACTCCGCCCCCCACCGCCACATCATCCTCACGGGCAGCTATCGCAACATCGGCGCCGGGGTGGCCCCGATCGCCCCGTCCACCTTGACCGACGAAAAGCCCGGGGCGACCTACACCGTCGATTTCGCCGCGCGCGGCTGAGCGGCGCGGCGCCGCCCCGGCGACCGGAGCCGTCGACCGCCGGCGCGCGCCCCGCAGGCGGCTCTTCCCATCGCTGCGCCGCCAACCTTCGCGGCTGCAGGATGGAGAGGCTCAGGGGCGGCGTGGAACGCGCCCCGCGCGGGCACCTTCCTCTGAGGCGGGGCCGCGCGCGGAGGAGATCCCCAGCACCCGCATCGCCTTCAAGCCCAGGCTCAGCTTCTCGCGACCGTCGCTGGAGCTGCACGTCGAGCCCCGTCAGCTCGCGCACGCGCTCCAGCCGGTAGTAGATCGTGTGCCTGTGGGTGAACAAACGCTGAGCGGTACCCGCCACATTCCCGTCGGCCTCCAGGAAGGTCCCCAGCGTCTGCAGCAACTCGGTCTCATACTGCTCGTCGTAGGCCACCAGTGGCTCCACCGTCTCGGCGTAGAAACGCTGCAACTCGCTCGGGTTCTCGCTCATCGCGCTCAGCAGCAGGCGGTAGGCACCCGTCTCCTCAAACGCCAGCAGCGCACTCTCGGGGGTGCTCCCCTCCGCGACGTTCGCTGCCAGCAGCGCCTCGCCCGCGGCGCGGGGAAGATCGGTTGGGTCCTCCGCGATGCGGCTGCGCCCCAGTGCGAACGTGTAGCCCGACAGCGCACTTTCCATCTCGCGCAGCACCGCCTCGGCTGCACGGGCCGCGAGTGGCTCCTCGCCGCCCGGCAGCAGCAGCAGGATCTCCACCCCCGCCGCCCCGTCTCGTTCTGAGAGCGCGGCGATCGAGCGCCCTACGACGGCGCGCGCGCCCCGCTCAGCCACCGCGCGCGCGCGAGCACGCCAACCCTCCTCGGTGGGCGCCTGCGGATGGGCGCGCGCGACGATCACGCTCGCCCCGTCGGCCAGCTCCAGCGACAGCTCGCGGCCGCGCGCCAGCAGCTCCTCGCGGGACATCGGCTCGCGCCCCAGCGCCTCACTCAAAAAGTCGGCGGCCGCCGTCTCAGAAGCCACGTCCGGCGCTCGCACGCGCTCCACCTCAGAGGCGATCATCGTCACCAGCAGCCGTCGCACCAGCGGGCTCGGCTCGGTGCGGGTGCGCATGTGCAGCGACCCCACGATCGAGTCCGCCACCCGCAGCGGCACACTGGTCACCCCGTCAGCGCCCGACAGCAGCGAGCGCTCATCCGCGCTCGATCGCGCGGCCACTGCGATCGTGGCGCCCGCGGCGTCGGTCACCGCGAGGCTCGCGTCCAGCGCGCGCGAAGCGGCGCGCACGACCTCCGGTAGTCCAGCGCCCGACTCCACCGCCTCGGTGACGGCGTCCAGCCCAACTAGCTCGGACATCTCACCTAGCCCCAGAAATATACGGCGGCGAGCGCAGCCAGAATGCCGGCGCCGACGAACACCCCGAGCACGTACAGCGACAGCACGGTCGCCGCCAAGCGCTGCCACACGCGCGAATAGGAACCCCACGCCGGCACGAGGATCAGGCCGATGTACAGCGCCAGCCCAAACACGCCCGCGCACACTGCCACCAGATCGGTGATGTCGGTGTTGCTCATCGAATTTGTCGGTGTGAGGTCTCGCTCATCGCATCCAGAGCTTCAAGAACCAGCATTGTTGCGTACGGGGGCGCTGTACACCCGCGCAAAGTTCGCGTCAACCGACACGGCGGCCACCGGCGCCGGCTCGCGCCCCACCAATCCCGCCGCCGCGCGCTGCGCGCGCGCGAGGCCATTGGCACGCGCGAACAACCCCACCACAGTTGGGCCCGACCCACTCACGAATGCCACCTCAGCCCCCACGTCGCTCGCCTGCCCCAACGCCTGCTTGATCTCCGGGCACAGCGCGATGGCCGCCGCCTGGAGGTCGTTGTGCAGCAGATCGCCACTACTGGGCAGCGCCGCTCCGAGCTCGAGCGCGCCGCGCAACTCCCGCAGACGTTCCCCCAGAAAGAACGCATCGTGGGCGAGCCCCAGCCGATCCGCGGCGGCATACACCTCGGCGGTGGAGAGGCCCCCGGCGTTCGCCAACACCAGCACGCCAAACGGCGACACGGGATCCGGGATGTGCTCCAGCAGCTCCCCGGCGCCCGTCGCAAGCCAGCGCCCGGGGGCCACCTGCGCGGGCACGTCGGCGCCCAGCTCCCCCGCGAGCACGAACAGCAAATCCTCATCCCCTAACCCCGACGCGGCGTGCGCCAACCGCAGCGCCGCCGCCGCATCCCCAGACCCCCCACCGAGCCCTGCCGCCACGGGGACGCGCTTGTCGATGCTCAGCCGCAGCGGCCCCCCCTCCCAGCCGGTCGCTGCGCGAAACAGCTCGAGCGCACGCCCCGCCAGGTTCTCGCCCTCCACCCCCGGGCACACCACCTCGTCGCGCTCGGCCCCCACGGGCGCGTGCTCCAGCGTCAGCTCATCGGCAAGCGAGATCGATTGCATCACGCTCACCAGCTCGTGGCGCCCGTCGGGCCGCGTGGGGCCCACGAACAGGCCCAGATTGATCTTCGCCGGGGCCAGCGCGCCCAGGGGGAGCGCCATCCGGTTGGCTGGGGCAGTCATCGCTCGCGTGCCTCTCGTGGGGCCGTCATCGCTTGTGGGCCACGCGTGGTCATCGCTTGTCGTGGGGCCGTCATCGCTTGTGGGCCACGCGTGGTCATCGCTTGTCGTGGAGCCGTCAACGCTTGTGGGCGACGCGTGGTCATCGATCGAGTGCCTCCCCCAGCGCCACGAACTCGTGCGGGGACAGGCGCTCGGCGCGCACGTCCGCGGGATGCCCCAGCTCCACCAGCGCCGCGCGTATCTGCTCGCGCGTGTACTGCGACCCCGACAGCACCAGCGAACGCGCCAGCGCCTTGCGTCGATGCGCGAACGCCGCCCCCACCAGCCTGCGCACCCGCGGGGACGCCGGTGGGCCTGTGCGCACGATCCTCACCAGCACCGAGTCCACGTTCGGCACAGGGCGAAACACGGTGCGGGGGATCGCCCGCACGACCCGCACCTCCCCCGCCAGCTGCCCCAGCACCGAGCTGATCCCATACGTGCCGCCCCCCGGGCCCGCGGCCAGCCGTTCGCCCACCTCACGCTGCACCATCACCACCCATACCCCAATCGACTCCAGCTCCTCCATCGTGCGCAACACCACCCCCGCGGCGATCCCATACGGCAGGTTCGCCACCATCTTGGTGGGCGCCGGATCGAGCCTCGCCAGGTCCACTCGCATCGCATCCCCCCACCACAGCGACACGTTCTCACGGTCACCCACGCTCGTCTCCAGCGGGTCGCGCAACCGCTCGTCGATCTCCATCACGTGCACCCACCCCACGCGCAAGGCCAGATACGCCGACAGCACCCCCTCGCCCCCACCAACCTCGAGCACCACGTCGTCCGCACACAGCTCGCTCTCGCGCCCGATCACCTCGAGGATGTTGGGGTCGCGCAAGAAGTTCTGGCCCAGATCTCGGACTCTGCGGCTCGCCGCGCCCCCCCGGCTCGCAGCACCCTTTCCGCCGGGGCTTATCCGGCCCTCGGCGCCTGCACCTCTCGTGGCGTTCCGTCTGGCCGCCGCGCTCACCACCCGAACACGCGCGCCGCGTTGCGCTCCACTGTGGCGCTCAGCTCCCCCACGCTCACCCCGCGCAGCTCGGCGATGAACTCCGCCGTGTGCGCAACGTACGCCGGCTGGTTGCGTTGCTTGCGCACCACCTGTGGGGTCAGGTACGGCGCGTCGGTCTCCACTAGCAACCGCTCGTCAGGCACGCGACGTGCTGCCTCAGCCAGGTCGGTCGCGCTTTTGTACGTCACGTTGCCGGCGAAGGAGATCATGTACCCACGCTCCACGCACTCCCGCAAGCGGTCGGGCATCGAGAAGCAGTGGATCACCACGCTCAAGCCGTCGGCCTCGGCAGCCAGCATCGCGAGCGTGTCCTCCTCGGCCGCGCGCGTGTGGATCGACAGTGGCTTGCCCGTCTCCCGCGCGAGACCCATCTGTGCGGAGAACGCTCGCTTCTGGTCGTCCTTGGGGGCTCCCTCCCGGTAATAGTCCAGGCCCGTCTCCCCAATCGCCGCGCAGCGCTCGTGTTCGGCAAGTGCACGCAGCTCCGCCAGGTCGGCGTCGTCGAAGCCGTGCGCTTCGTTGGGGTGGCGCCCCACCGCCGCCCACACCTGCGGGAATGCCTCGGCGGCCCCCAGCGCCGCACGGCACGACACGCTTTCGGTGCCAATCGTCAGCATCCGCGTCACCCCCGCGGCGTCCGCCGCGGCCACCAGCTCAGCGTCGGGCTGCTCACATAGGTACAGGTGGGTGTGGCTGTCGATCACGGCTGCGCCTGGGGTCTCTCCCTCGCCAGCCACCCGCCGTCGGTTTCGGGAGTCATCAGACGGGAGCCACCCTCCTGCTTGGGAAACAGCGGCTCCAACGCCCGCACGCGACGCACCCCGCTCTCGCCCGCGCCGAAGCCCGCGTGGGCCAGCGCCGTGCCGGGCGCCCCCAGCGCCGCCAGCAGCCGCTCGGTGCTGTCGGGGAGATAGGCGTGCAACAGCACCGACACCACCCGCAACCCCTCCGCGAGCGTGCGCAGCACAAGGTCGAGATCCCCCGCGCGCTCGGGGTCCTTGGCGAGCTTCCACGGCGCCTGCTCCTCCACGTAGCGGTTCAAGCGGCGCACGCGTGTCCAGATCTCCTCGAGTGCCCCAGTCAGCTCCACCTCGTCCAGCAGCGCCCCCACGCGCTCGCCAAAACCGTCGAAGTCGCCCGCGAGCGCACCATCGAGCGGCCCCTCCGGGAGCGCCCCGTCGCGGTAGCGCACGATCATCGCGATCGTGCGGCTCGCGAGGTTGCCATAGTCGTTGGCCAGCTCGCTCTCGTAGCGTTGCTCGAAAGATGCCGTCGACACCGACCCGTCCTGACCGAACGACACGTCGCGCAACAGGTAGAAGCGCAGCGCGTCGGCCCCGAAGCGCTCGATCACCTCGAACGGGTCGAGCACGTTGCCCAGCGACTTGCTCATCTTCTCCCCGTCCATCAGCAGGTACCCGTGCACGAACACCTTCCGCGGCAGCTCGATTCCGGCGGCCATCAGCAGCGCCGGCCAGTACACGGTGTGAAAGCGCAGGATGTCCTTCGCGATCAGGTGCACGTCCGCCGGCCAGAACGTGTCGGTCAGATCGTCCTTGAGCCCAACCGAACTGCCACCCCCCGCCGCGCCCTCCCGCCCACCGACGGGCGCCGCTGCTCGGTCTCCTCTAGGCCGATCGCTGCCCACGGGAGGCGCCGGGGCGTAGGACAGTGCCGAGTAGTAGTTCAGCAGCGCGTCGAACCACACGTAGAAAACGTGCTCGGGGTCCCACGGCACCGGCACCCCCCACGTCAGCTTGTGGCGCGAGAGTGGCACGTCGCGCAGCCCCGAGCGGATGAACGACAGCGCCTCGTTGTAGCGGGTGCGCGGGACCACCCAGTCCTCCCGCTCCGCATACAGGCGTTCCAGCGGCTCCTGGAACGCCGACAGCGCGAAGAAGTAGTTGTCCTCCTGCTCGCGAGTCAGCGCCACGTGGTGGATCGGGCAGCGCTCGCCCTCCTCCACTTCGTTCTCCGCCTTGAAGTCGGCGCACTTCGGGCAGTACCACCCCTCGTACTTGCCCATGTACACGTGCCCGGCCTCGCGCACACGCGTGAGGATCTCCTGCACCACCTTCATGTGCTCGGGGTCGGTGGTGCGGATGAAGAAGTCGTTGCTCGCCTCGATACGGGGCGCCAGCGCCCGGAAGCGCTCGGAATTGCGGTCGGCCAGCTCCTGGGGTGTCACCCCGAGCGCATGCGCCGCATCAGCCACCGGCTCGCCGTGCTCGTCGGTGCCGGTGAGGAAGAACACATCCTCCCCGCGCTGGCGATGATGGCGCGCAAGCACGTCGGCGGCGATCGTCGTGTACGCGTGGCCCAGGTGCGGGGCCGCGTTGACGTAGTAGATCGGGGTGGTTACGTAGAAGGACACGGTGATCCCAGGCTACTTGGGTCCGTCGGTGAGCGCACGGTACAGCTCGTTTGCGCTGGCCCCCGTGAGCTTGGCCACGACACTCGCCGCGGGGCGCGTGCGCGCCCCTGCCTCTACCAGCGCACGCAGAGCCGCAAGCGCCTCATCACGACAGGCGTGGTCCGGCGCGGAGGCACCCACCACAAGCACGATCTCCCCGCGCGGAGAATGCTCGCGGTAATACCCGGCAAGCTCCGCGGCGCACCCGCGGCGGACTTCCTCGTGCAACTTGGTGAGCTCGCGACAAACCGCAACAGGACGCTCACCGTCGATCTCGGCAAGCAGCGCAAGCGTCGCGGCAAGCCGCCCGGGCGACTCGAACGCCACAAGCGTCTCCGGAGTGTCGCCCAGCACCCGCGCCAGCTCCACGCGCTTGCCACCGCCTCGGCTTGGCAGGAAGCCCACAAACCGCCAGCGCTCGGCGGGCAGCCCGGAAGCGACGATCGCGGTAACCACGCTGCTGGGCCCCGGCAGCACCTCCATCGCCAGCTCTGCCGCGATGCACGCTTGCACAAGCGTGTACCCGGGGTCCGACACAAGCGGCATCCCCGCGTCGGAGACCAGCGCGACAAGCTCCCCCGCCTCGATGCGCGCGAGCAACTGCTGAGCACGCTCACGCTCATTGTGCTCGTGATAGCTCACGAGCGTCCCCACGATCTCATAGCGCTGAAGCAGTACACGCGTGCGGCGAGTGTCCTCACACGCGATCGCGTCAGCAGCGCGTAGCGTCTCCAGCACACGCAACGTGACGTCCCCCAAGTTCCCGATCGGCGTGGGGCACACCACGAGCCGCCCACGCGCTGGTGGTTCTATTGCGTCCCCTGGGGTGCCCACCCGACGAATATAGGGTCCTCTAATGCCTCGCGACCCAGACGACACCCCCCAGTACACGCGCTACCGCGCCGGAGCGCGGCTGCCGGGGCGGCATATCCTCAAGGGCACAAGCAAGAGCGATGCCGCATGGGAGCGCGACCTGGCGCCGAAGCCTCAGCGCCTGCCTCGTCGCCCCGGCGAGAGCGCGCCCAGGAGCTGGAGGGAGCGTGTCACCCCCAAGCGCGTCGTGCTGTCCCTGCTCGCCCTGATCATCGGCTGGCTGGTGCTCTCGGCGGTGCTGTTCCTGGCGAGCGCCGAGTTCGAGCGCACCTCGCTGCCGGGGGACGTTTCGAGCGTGCTCACCCCGGCCGGGTTCCCGCTCACCTCCGCCAACAACATCCTCGTGCTCGGCTCCGACCGCCGCCAGAAGGACAGTAAGGAACCGGGGGCGGAAACAACCGGATACGGACGCTCGGACACGATCATGCTGATCCGTACCGGCGGCGGGCACGCGGCGCGCCTGTCGATCCCACGCGACACGGTCATCGAAATCCCCGGGCACGGGTTGCAGAAGATCAACGCCGCCCACGAGCTCGGCGGCCCGGCGGAGTCGGTGTCGGTGATCGAGCACTGGCTGCACATCCCCATCAACCACGTGGTGGAAGTCAACTTCGAAAACTTCCCGCAGCTGATCGATGCGATGGGCGGGGTCAACTACACCGGGGGGTGCATCGTCTCCAACCTCGACGGCGGCGGGGCGCGCGGCGGCTTCACGCTGCGCCTGCCCCCGGGCACCCACCACATCGACGGCAAGCAGGCGCTTGCGCTGGCGCGCACGCGTGAGAACCTGTGCGCGCCGAACGAGACCGACATCCAGCGCGAGGAGCACCAGCAGGCGCTGTTCAACGACATGAAGTCGCGCTTGGCGTCGTTCTCGAGCTTCGTGCGGCTGCCGTTGATCGCGTGGAACGCCCCCCCGGCGATCATCTCCGACATGAGCGGCTCGGAACTGCTCGGGATGTTCGCCGCGCTGGCGGTCGGCGGGACGCCGCCCACGCGCGTGCTGAAGCCCACCGGACAGGTCACGCTGCCCAGCGGCGAAGAAGGGCTCACCATTTCAGAAGAAGCCCGCCGCGCCGACGTGGCGCGGTTCATGGCCGGGTAGGCCTTTCTACTTCGCGGCGCCGACGGGCTTGGCGTCGCTCTTGGCGGGCGGCTTGGAGCTCGACTCGCCTTTCTTCTCCCCCGACTTCGACGTGGAGTCGCCCTTTGAGGTGGAGTCGGGGCCCCCGTTCTTGGCGGAGTCGCTCCCGGAGGAGTCCCCCGAAGCGTCCTTGGAGGACGAGTCGCCCGTTGAGGATCCCTCGCCCGAGGCGGCTGTCTCGCGCTGGCGCTTGCGCGTGCCGTAGTCGGTGTTGTAGAAGCCTTTCCCCTTGAAGTGCACCGCCGGGGCGTGCAGCACGCGCTGCACCGGCACCCCTGTCTCGGGGTCCTCGGTGAGAGAATCCTCGCTGAAGGACTGCTGTACTTCGAAGGTGGTGCCGTCGGGCCGTCTGTACTCGTAGGTGGGCATGGCGCTTGATTATAAGAGCGTCGCGACCCCGTCAGCCGGAGAGCGCCGCGAGAGCGTCAGTCGGCGACGAGCGAGCGTACGCACTCGATGCCCGCGCGGATCGTCGCCGTGAAGTCGCGCTCGGGCTCTGAGATCAGGCGCAGCGCGAGCCCGTCGCCGATCGAGAAGAGGATGTCGGCGACCGCCTCAGGCTCGGTGTGCAGACGCAGCACTCCGTCCTCCTGGGCGACGGCCAGCATTCCGGCCAGCCGCTCGCGGGTGAGGCTGAGGAGCCTCGTGAACTCGACCGCGATGTCGGCGTTGCGCTGCGAGAGTGTGAACAGCTCGAACATCAGCGTCACGAAGTCGGGGTCCTCGTGGACGGTCTCCTGCAGGTTCTGAGCCAGCAGCGCGATGAAATCGTCGGCGGTCTGCGCGTCGATCAACTGCCGCTCGAGCGCCTCGATGCGAAGCTCGCAGTCGCGACGGGCGGCCTCGACCAGCAGCTGCTCCTTGGTGCCGAAGTAATAGTGCAGCAACCCGCGCGAGACGCCGGCCTCGCGCGAGACGTGGTCGAACGTGGAGCCCGCGGCGCCGCGGCGCGCCACGCTGTGGCGCATCGCCTCGACGATCCGCTGCGCCTTCTCCCCGGAGAGCTGCCTCGTTGCTGTGGCGCTCACCCGGCCGGCGCCTCCATCGGGGCGGGGGCATCCTGGGCGGGCATCGTGGTGGAGCTGTAGTCGAACTCCTCCTCGGCGCCGAACAGCATGTCGAGCACCTTCGAGCGCAGGTCCTCGCTGAGCGCGAGCGCGAGCGCCGCGCCAACTACCGCCAGCAGCAGCACACGACCGAGGCCGCGTTTGCGCTTGGGCTTCGCCGCGGGCTGCTTGATCGCATACGACGCGTCGCGCAGCGCGGTGGCGGCTTCGGAGAGCTCCTTGTGCAGCTTGCTGTCCTCCAGCAACGCCTTGCCGGCGGGCGTGCCGTTGCTGAGGCGCCCGTATGCGCTGCGCCCGGCCGCGTAGGCCGCGAGCAGGTTGTTGCGCAACTGCTCGTCTTCGATCAAACGTTTGAGGTAGTCGCTGCTGCGCACCGCCTCGCTTGCTTTGCCGATTCTGTCTTTCGCTGCCATTTCGCCACCGCCTCTGGGAGAGCTTTGAAGATCACGTTCAATATACCCTCGATGCTCGGAGCCATCCCCTTGATGCGCCCCGTCTCGGGCGCATGAGAAGCTAGGCGCGTGCCCACATTCCAGGCCACGGCCGCCTTCCTCGGCGTGCTCCTGATCGTGGGCGCGCTCGCCTCGGGGCTGGCGCAGCGCTCGTTTCTGTCGCTCGCCGCCCTGTTCGTGCTGGCGGGATTCGTGGTGGGCGACGGGGGCTTTGGGTGGGTGAGCTTCCACGCGCAGTCGGGCTTTGTCGAGGATCTCGCGTTCGTGGCGCTGATCGTGATCCTGTTTCGCGACGGGTTGGAGGTGGAGGGGGAGATGCTGCAGAGCGCGTGGCATCTCCCGCTGCGCAAGCTCGCCGTCGCGATGCCGATCACGGCGGGGATCATCGCCGTCGCGGCGCACCTGCTGATCGGGCTGTCGTGGACAGAGTCGCTGCTGCTCGGGGCGCTGCTCTCCCCCACCGACCCGGTGCTGACCTCCAGCATCGTCACCAACCCGCGCGTCCCGCGGCTGATCCGCCACTCGCTGAATCTGGAGTCGGGACTGAACGACGGCCTCGCGCTGCCCGCCGTGCTCACCTTCCTCGCGGCGCTCGACTCAGAAGCCGGGCATTTCGTGTGGTGGCGGTTCGTGCTGCAGGACGTGGGGCTCGGCTTCGTATACGGGCTGGTGCTCGGGTATCTCGCCTCGATGCTGATGCCTCGCGAGCGCAACCGCCCGCTGGAGCACCCGATCCCCTCCCACCAGAAGTCGCTGTACGCGCTCGGTGTCGCGTTCGCCACCTACGGGTTCACCGTCCTTGAACCGCGCGGGAACGGGTTCATCGCGGTGTTCGTCGCGGCGATCGTGCTCGGCGTGCGCCGCCCCGACCTGCGCCGGCACTTCGAGCAGCGCGCCGATGACGTCGTCGAGATCGTGAAGCTCGGGATCTTCGTGGTGTTCGGCTCGCTGCTCACGCTGCACGCGCTCTCGAGCAACGGCTGGGCGGCGCTTGGGCTGGTCGCCGCCACATTCCTGATCGCGCGCCCGGTGGCGGTGTGGATCGCGCTCACCGGCACCGACACCGACAAGCAGACACGATTGTTCATGGGCTGGTTCGGCCCGAAGGGAATCGCGACGGTGACCTTCTCGCTGCTTGTACTCGACCAGCACATCGCCCATGGGCAGCAGATCTTCGATCTCACCGCGCTGGTGGTGTTCTGCTCGATCATCCTCCACGGCCTCACCGACACTCCCGGCGCCAACTGGATCGCGCGGCACGCCGAGCGCACCAAAGATTAGGCG
The DNA here is from genome assembly GCA_963849215.1 of uncultured Solirubrobacterales bacterium. Taxonomy (GTDB): domain Bacteria; phylum Actinomycetota; class Thermoleophilia; order Solirubrobacterales; family Solirubrobacteraceae; genus Palsa-744. The sequence goes on along the minus strand of CAWKGR010000003.1, from coordinate 1,160,781 downwards.
TGCAGTGCGGCTTGTTCCTGCGCTGAGGGGAACGCCCATGCCGCGCGCGAGCGGCGCTCTTGGCGAAATACGAACCGCATCTGCTGCGGGGGGGCCAGTTGGGCCTCGTTGGGGCGGAAGGTAGCGCAGGGCTCCTCGACCTCTAGCGCACAGAGCAGGTTGCACCTGAAGTAGCAATCGTCACATGTGACCTTGCGGGTGGCTCGCTTGCTCGGCTTCCTCGACACTGACTCCCCTTACGCTTGCGGCTGAACTGGATCGAACGCGCATCAAAGCACTCCCTGCGCACCCTCTCAAGGGCGCGCATGAAGCCTTCTCCGCAAACCGCGGGAAAATCATCCGTTAACCGCAAAGGCGTCATCATCGGTGGCGATGCGCATCCTCCTCACCGGCGTCAGCGGCTTCGCGGGCGCGGCGCTGCTTCCCCGACTGCTCGAGCAGGGCCACGACGTGCGCGCGCTGGCGCGCGACCGCGCTCGCGTCGAGCGGTCGCTCGCACGCGGCACGGGCGGGGGCTTTGCAGAGGTGCGCCTCTCCGACTTCGATCTGGTGATCGGCGACACGCTCAGCGGGGCTGGAGTGCACCGCGCGATGCGCGACGTGGAGGTTGCCTATTACCTGATCCACTCGATGGAGCCCGCTGGGAGCACATCTCTTCTCGCGCGCGAGCGAGCTTCCGCGGAGACGTTCGCGGAGGCGGCGCGCGCGGCGGGGGTGCGCCGAATTGTGTATCTCGGGGGCCCCCTTCCCAGCAAAACCGACAGCGTGTCAACCCACCTCTCCAGCAGGTATGCAGTCGAGCGAGTGCTGCTGAGCGCGATTCCCGATTCGGTTGCGCTGCGTGCCTCGATAGTGATCGGCGCGCGCTCCCGCTCGTTTCGCTTTCTCGTGCGACTCGTCGAGCGCCTCCCGGTGCTCACGCTCCCACCCTGGCGACGTTTTCGCACCCAGCCAATCGACGAGCGCGACATCGTGGAGATGCTCCTCTTCTGCGCTACGCGCCCCTCCATCTCGGGGCGCTCACTGCAGGTAGGCGGTCCCGACGTACTCAGCTATGGGCAAATCGTGCAGCGCATCGCCGAGCTGATGATGCTCGGCCGGCCCAGCGTTGGGGTGGGGGTGACGGTCACACCGATAGCCGCCCGTCTGGCGGCCGTCGTTGCGCAGGAGAGCCCCGAGCTGGTACTCCCGCTGATGGAGGGGCTCACCGGCGACCTGCTCGTGAACGGGGAGGATGTCGCCGAAATGCTGAACGTGCATCTCCACTCATTCGACTCAGCCGTTGAACACGCCCTGTATGAGTGGGAAAAGGTTGAGGAGCTTGCCGCGCGATGAGCGTCGTCACAGCCTCCATCGAGATCGCCGCATCACCAGAGCGGGTGTGGGACCTTGTCATGGACCCCACCCGGCTCGGCGACTGGGTCACGGTTCACCGCAAGCTGCGCGCCGCCGACGACGGGCCCCCACGGGTGGGTTACCACATGGATCAGCAAATCCACCTGAGGGGAGTGAGCGTCGACGTCCATTGGAGACTGGTCGAGTGCGTCCCCCGCGAGCACGCCGTTTGGGAGGGACGCGGTCCCGCGCGCTCGCGCGCTCGCACTGAGTACCGGCTGCGCCCCGTCAATGGTGGGCACACCCACTTCGACTACCGCAACGATTTCCACGCCCCCCTCGGACCGCTTGGGGCACTCGCCGGCCGCGCGCTTGTGGGGGGGATGCCTGAGCGGGAGGCCACACGCACACTCGATCGGCTGCGCTCTGTGATCGAGCATTGAGTGGTAATTCTCTTGCAGTTCGACCACTGGCGCACGGACGATGCGGCGAATTGTGTAGAGTGACTTTGTAAAGTGAAGTACAAAGATCGTGCAACTCGAATCGTCGGGTTGCATTTACTCCAGTGAACAGGACACAATCGTGACTGACTTTCTTGCCGAGAAGCGCCAGGAGATCAACGAGCGACTGGCGGAGCTCAAGCCGCTGATCGACGAGTACACCCAGCTGGAGGCCGCCGCGAAGGCGCTGGCTGGTGTCGGTGGATCCTCCACACGCAGCACCCCCGCTGCCACGACGGCCGTCGCCGCACCGGTCCGTCGTGGACCCGGTCGCCCGCGTGGTTCCAAGACTCGCAAGAGCACCGGCACCGCACGGCGTGGGCGTCCCCCCAAGACGGAGACCGCCGCCGCCAGCACCACGAGCACAGCAGTCTCGACGCCTCGCCGTCGCGCGGGACGCCGCAAGGGCAGTGGAACTCGTGCGGCACAGGCACTGTCATTCGTGACGGGGCAGCCCGGTATCACAATCCCCGAGCTGGCCGCCAAGATGGATATCAAGCAGAACTACCTGTACCGCGTCCTGCCTGGCTTGGAGCAGGAAAAGAAGATCAAGAAGCAAGGGCGTGGTTGGCACCCCGCCGGCTGAGCTGACTTCTGATTCACGCAACGGCCGGGTTCGCGCTTGCGACCCGGCCGTTGTTCTTTAAAGAATGGGAGATTGTTCCATCATGTAACGATTCCCCATTTGCGGGTCAACATCACCCATCGGCGACGCCTTCGCATCGTGGCGACAGTCCGCACCGGCGACGCCTTCGCATCGCGGCAACAGTCCGCACCGGCGACGCCTTCGCATCGCGGCAACAGTCCGCACCGGCGACGCCTTCGCATCGCGGCGACAGTCCGCACCGGCGACGCCTTCGCATCGCGGCGACAGTCGGCATCGGCGACGGCTCTAAATGAGCCCCTGGCTTGAGACCGTCGCACGCTCGTCGTTCAGCTCTGCCACGGAGGCGTCGATTTTCGCGCGGGAGAACGCGTCGAGGTCGAGACCTTGGACGATCGACCACTCACCGTTTGAGCAGGTGCAGGGGAACCCGCTGATGAGTCCCTCGGGGACGTCGTAGGAGCCGTCGGAGACGACACCCATGGATACCCACTCGCTGGTGCCGGCGACCCAGTCGTGAACATGGTCGATCGCGGCACTTGCCGCGGAGGCCGCACTGGAGGCACCACGCGCCTCGATGATCGCGGCGCCGCGCTTGCCGACATTGGGGAGGAAGTCGTTCTCGATCCACGCTTGATCGTCGACGACCGCGGCGGCCTGCACGCCCTTGACCTCCGCGTGAAACAGATCGGGGTACATCGTTGGGGAGTGATTGCCCCACACACCCATGTTGCTGATGTCACTCACCGATGCGCCCGCCTTGTTGGCCAGTTGTGCCACCGCGCGATTGTGGTCGAGGCGCATCATCGACGTGAACCGCTCACGTGGGACGTCCTGGGCGTTGTTCATCGCGATCAGGCAGTTGGTGTTGGCGGGGTTGCCCACCACCAGCACCTTTACATCGGAGGCGGCGCGCTCGTTCAGCGCTTTGCCCTGCGTCGTGAAGATCTTGCCGTTCTCACTCAGCAGCTCCGCCCGCTCCATGCCCTTGGTGCGCGGGCGCGAGCCGACGAGCAGGGCGATGTTCACACCGTCGAAGCCTTCGCTCGGGTTGTCGTGCAGGTCGAGCCCGGCGAGCAATGGGAAGGCGCAGTCGATCAGCTCCATCGCCACCCCCTCTAGCGCCCCCATCGCCGGGGGTATCTCGAGCAGTCGCAGATCCACCGGCTGGTTGGGGCCCAGCAGCTGGCCGCTGGCGATGCGGAACACGAGGCTGTAGCCGATCTGGCCGGCGGCGCCTGTGACGGTGACTCGTACTGGTTTGCTCACGGGTTCAGCTCCTGAATAGGGGGTCGATTTTTATATTCTGCACGATGTGTGTGTTGAAAATCACAAGTGGGGAGATGATCCCCAAGTGGGGGGATGATCCCCTGCTCTGGGGGTTACGGCGCCGATTCTCACGCCATCGCCAGCTTCAGGCTCTCATCGATTGAGGCAAGGAACTCCTCTGTTGTCTGCCATTGCTGGTCGGGGCCCACGAGCAGCGCGAGGTCCTTGGTCATATTGCCCGCTTCTACCGTCTCTATGCAAACGCGCTCGAGCGTCTGCGCGAACTCGCTGACAGCCGGGGTGTCGTCCATTCGCCCGCGCGCCGCCAGTCCGCGCGTCCAGGCGAAGATCGAGGCGATTGGGTTGGTGGAGGTGGGCTTGCCCTGCTGATGCTGGCGATAGTGGCGAGTGACGGTGCCGTGCGCCGCCTCGGCCTCGACGGTTTTCCCGTCGGCGCTCATCAGCACGCTGGTCATCAACCCGAGTGAGCCGAAGCCCTGCGCGACGGTGTCGGACTGCACGTCCCCGTCGTAGTTCTTGCACGCCCACACATACCCGCCTTCCCACTTCAGGCAGGCGGCCACCATGTCGTCGATCAGGCGGTGTTCGTAGGTGATCCCGGCGGCGTCGAACTCGCTCTTGAACTCGTTCTCGTAGATCTCCTGGAAGAGATCCTTGAAACGGCCGTCGTAGCGCTTGAGGATCGTGTTCTTGGTGGACAGGTACACCGGGTAGTGACGGTCGAGTCCGTAGCGCATCGATGCGCGCGCGAAGTCGCGGATCGACTCGTCGAGGTTGTACATCGCCATCGCGATGCCTCCGCCGGGGAAGTCGTACACGTCGAGCTCGATCGGGTCGCTTCCGTCCTTTGGGGTGAAGCTGAGCACGAGCTTGCCCTCGCCTGGTACCACCATGTCGGTGGCGCGGTATTGGTCGGCGAACGCGTGACGGCCGATCACGATCGGCTTGGTCCAACCAGGTACCAGACGTGGGATGTTGGAGATGACGATTGGCTCGCGGAAGATCACACCGCCGAGGATGTTGCGCACCGTGCCGTTGGGCGAGCGGTACATGTCCTTCAGCCCGAACTCCTCCACGCGCGCCTCATCGGGGGTGATCGTGGCGCACTTGACGCCAACCCCATATTGCTTGATCGCGTTGGCGGCTTCCACAGTGATCGCGTCTTCGGTGGCGTCGCGGGATTGGATCGACAGGTCGTAGTACTTCAGGTCTACATCCAGGTAGGGGAGGATCAACTGCTCCTTGATGAACGACCAGATGATTCGCGTCATCTCATCGCCGTCGAGCTCGACGACGGGGTTCTGCACCTTGATCTTGGGCATGTGTCGGTCCTCGGGTATCTGGGACGTTGGGAAGCCGGACGGCCGGGGATAGCCGTCACGTGGCGGAGACAGACCCGCTGGCGGGCGATGCTATCGCGGAGGGGTAATCTTCCGGGTGATGGGCGTATCCAATCCAGCGCACCCCGACGCGCGATGGGGGACTCACACCGTCGCCAACCAGGCGCCACCGCTACAAGGCGTGAACGTGTTCGCGAGCAACACGGCGCTGGTGGAGGCCACCGAGCGCGAGGGGGCCTCGTGGGTGAGACAGCGCGCGTTTGAGCTCGGGGTGCTCGTCGGCGGGGAGCCCCAGCAATCGTGGGGGCGCTTGGCGAACGAGAACAAGCCGGTGTTGAAGACGCACGATCGCTACGGCAACCGCATCGACGAGGTGGAGTTCCACCCGGCGTGGCACAAGCTGATGAAGCTCGGCGTCGAGCACGAGCTGCACGCGCTCCCGTGGCGCACAGAGCAGCCCGCGGCGCACGCCGCGCGGGCGGCGCTGTATATGACCGCGATGCAGGCGGAGGCGGGCTTCTGCTGTCCGATCACGATGACTTTCGCGGTGCTCCCGGCGCTGCGCGCCCAACCGGAGCTGCTGAGCGAGTGGGGGCCGCTCGTCACCGCCACCACTTATGACCCGCGTTTGGTCCCCGCAAGCGAGAAGGGCTCGGCGATCGCGGGTATGGCGATGACCGAGAAGCAGGGGGGCTCGGATGTGAAAGCCAACACCACCGTGGCACGTCCCATGAACGGCGGGGGGGCGGGCGCGGAGTATGAGATCACAGGCCACAAGTGGTTCTGCTCGGCGCCGATGTCTGACCTGTTTCTGGTGCTCGCCCAAGCGGAGTCGCCCTCCGGCGATCCGGAGGGCCTCTCTTGCTTTCTGATGCCGCGCATCTTCCCTGATGGGTCGCGCAACGCGTTTCACATCCAGCGCCTGAAGGACAAGCTCGGCAACCACTCCAACGCTTCCAGCGAGGTGGAATTCCACGGCGCGTGGGCGCGCATGGTGGGCGAGCCGGGTCGCGGGGTGCCGACGATCATCGAGATGGTTGGGCACACGCGTCTCGATTGTGTGTTTGGCGGGGCCGCGGGGATGCGCGCGGGGGTTGTGAACGCCACCCACCACGCCGCGTATCGCTCGGCTTTTGGCAAGCGTTTGATCGATCAGCCGCTGATGCGCAACGTGCTGGCGGATTTGTGCATCGAGTCGGAGGCCGCCACCGTGCTTGCGATGCGCCTCGCGCGCGCTTACGACGAAGCCGGCGCTGAGACGCCGGATTCGGACCCCGCCCGCGCGGAGGATCTGGGTGACGCGCACCTGTTCAAGCGCCTGGCGACAGCAGTGGGTAAGTACTGGGTGTGCAAGCGTGCCCCCAACCACGCGTTCGAGTCGCTGGAGTGCCTCGGCGGCAACGGGTACGTTGAGGAGTCGGGGATGCCCCGTCTCTACCGCGAGGCCCCGCTGGCGTCGATCTGGGAGGGCTCAGGCAACGTGATGAGCCTCGACGTGCTGCGCGCGCTGGTGCGCACGCCGCGGGCGCTCGAGGTGTTCATGCACGAGCTGCGCGAGGCCCAGGGCGCCGACGCGCGCCTGGACTCCCACGTGCGGAAGCTCGAGCGCCAGTTCTCCGACCCCGCGACGCTCGAGACGCGCGCGCGACGGATCGTTGAGAGCATGGCCCTTGCGCTGCAGGGGTCGCTGCTGGTGCGTCACGCGCCGGCGGCGGTGGCCGACGCCTTCTGTGCCTCGCGACTCGGCGGCGACGGGGGCCTCGAGTACGGCACCCTCCCACCCGGCGTTGACTTCGAGGCGATCATCGAGCGCCACCGCCCGGCCGTCTGATTATTTTGGCTGCGGGCGGCTTTTTGACAGCGCTTGTGGGTGAGCTCCCGCTCACCGGCGCGCAGCGGCTTACCCGCGTCCGCGTCCTTCGCGTGGGCCGTTCGCGCGCGCTTGGCCGCGACCCGAGCCAACGCAGAGCCTAAGATCAAATACATGGCCACAAGACGAACGATCGGCCCACGCGGCGGTGGGAGCATTCAGCTGGCGCGTATCTTCGGCATCCGCGTGGGGGTTAGCGCGAGCTGGTTTCTCGTATTGCTGTTCTTGATCTTCTTCCTGTCGCAGTATTTCCACAAAGTGCTGGGTGGATCCACGAGCACGTCTTATGCGGTCGCGGTGATTGGGGCGCTCGGCTATTTCGCCTCGCTGGTGCTGCACGAGCTGGGGCACGCGCTCGTCTCGCGGCGGCTGGGGATCCCAATCCTGGGGATCGACCTGTGGTTCTTCGGCGGCATGGCGCGCCCCGCGCGCGAACCTGAGACCGCCGGTGAGGAATTCAAGATCTCCGCGGCGGGGCCGGCCGCGACGCTCGCGATCCTGGTGGTGTGCGTGGCGGCGGTGTATCTGATCGCGCCCCATGACTTCACCAACACGCTGCTCACCACTGAAGGGATCACGGTCACCCCGCTGGAGGCGCTGCTGGCGTGGCTGGCGTTCATCAACGCGCTGCTGCTCGTGTTCAACATCGTGCCGGCGTTCCCGCTTGACGGCGGTCGGATAGCGCGCGCGGCGATTTGGTGGCGCACGGGCGATCGCAACCGCGGCACGCGCATCACCGGCCGCGCGGGGCAGGGTTTCGCGATGGTGCTTGGTCTGCTTGGCCTGCTTGGGTTGCTCGACGGCGACAGCTTCGGCATCTTTACGCTGCTGCTCGGCCTGATCCTCTACCAAGCCTCCGGTGGGGCGGTGATGCAGGGGGCGATCGGCCAGCGCATCCAAACCGTGACGGTGGGCGACATCATGGAGCGCGAGCCCGTGGCGATCCCAGCCGAGGTGAAGGTGCTCGACGCCCAGGAGCAGTTCTTCACGCGCTACCGCCGGCCGTGGTTTGCGGTCGTCGATCACGCCCGCCACTTCCTGGGGGTGGTGCGCTCGGAGCGGATCGACGAGGAGATCGCCGCGGGGCGCCCGGCGCTCGAGGTGAGTGAAGTGCTCGAGCAGGATCTGCCGGTGCGCATCGACGAGGCCGAGCCGCTGGAGTCGCTGCTCAAGAGCGAAGGTCTCGGGCGGCTCGGGGGGATGGTCGCCGTGGACGCCGACGGGGTGCTGCGTGGAGTGGTGACGATCGCGCAGATCCGCCAGGCGCTGAACCCCGCCGGCGGGTCCTAGCCAAGACGACCGTCTCTCAGACACCCGTCGTAGCGGGGTGGGTCCGCGTAACCGGCGACGCTCGTTATAGAGTCTCAATCGACACACCCCGCCCCCGTCCTCCCCTCCGAGCAGCCAGGAAGCCATGCCAGCACACGACGTCTTGATCATCGGCGCAGGTCTCGCGGGCCAGCGCGCGGCGCTTGCCGCCGCGGAGTCGGGCGCGAGCGTTGCGATCATCAGCAAGGTCCACCCCGTGCGCTCCCACTCGGTGGCGGCCGCCGGGGGCATCAACGCGGCGATCAGCGTCGCTGACGATTGGCGCTCTCACGCGTATGACACCGTCAAGGGCTCGGACTTCCTCGGCGACCAGGACGCGATCGAGATCATGTGCTCGGAGGCGCCTCATGAGGTGATGCATCTGGAGCACATCGGCGTGACCTTCCACCGCAACGACGACGGGGAGCTTGACCTGCGCGCGTTTGGGGGCGCCTCGATGAAGCGCACCGCGTACGTGGCCGACATCACCGGCCAGGCGATTTTGCACGTGCTCTACGAGCAGTTGATGAAGCACCACGAACAGGTGGATCGCTACGAGGAGTGGTTTGTGACGTCGTTGCTGCAGGACGAGCACGGGCACTGCTGCGGGGTGGTGGCGCGCGACGTGCGCTCGGGGCGCATGGAGACGCTGAAAGCCAAGAACGTGATCCTCGCCAATGGGGGCGCCGGGCAGGTGTATAGCCCGACCACCAACGCGCTGATCGTCACCGGCGACGGGATCGCCCAGGCCTACCGCGTGGGCGCGCCGCTGATGGACATGGAGATGGTGCAATACCACCCCACCACACTGGTGGAGAACGGTCTCTTGATTACAGAGGGCGCTCGCGGCGAGGGGGCGGTGCTGCTGAACTCCGAGGGGGAGCGCTTCATGGAGAAGTACGCCCCCAACAAGATGGAGCTGGCCTCGCGCGATGTGGTCTCGCGCGCCGAGCAGACCGAGATCCTCGAGGGGCGCGGCGTGGGCGCGGGCAAAGACGGGATTTACCTCGACATCACCAAGGTGCCGCGCAAGCGCACGCTCGAGGCGCTGCGCGAGATCGTCAACATCGGCAAGGACTTCGCGGGCGTTGACATTACGCGCGAGCCGATCATGATCCGCCCCGGCCAGCACTACATCATGGGTGGGGTGAAGACCGACATCAACGGGGCGACCTCGATCGAGGGGTTGTACGCCGCCGGCGAGGTGGCGTGCGTATCGGTGCACGGCGGCAACCGCCTTGGCGCCAACTCGCTGCTTGACACGCTGATCTTCGGGCGGCGCGCCGGGGAGCACGCCGCTGAGCGCTCGGCGTCGATGGCGATGCCCGACACCACCGACGCGAAGCTGCGCGAGGACGTGGCGATGATCGATGAGATCATCGCGCGGGATAGGAATGGTGGGGTGGGCGGGACTGGATCAAAACGGCGCGTCTCTGAGATCAAGCAGGAGCTCGGCGAGACGATGAACCAGTACGTGGCGGTGTATCGCGACCAGGAGGGCCTGGAGAAGGCCAACGAGATCGTCAAGCGCCTGAAAGAGGAGGCGCAGAGCGCCTACATCGACGATCGTGGGACTGTCTTCAACCAGGACGTGCTCGGAGCGATCGAGCTGGGCTACATGATCGACTGCGCTGAGGCCACCGTGGTGGCGGCGATTGAGCGCAAGGAGTCGCGCGGGGCGCAGTTCCGCACCGACTTCCCGGAGCGCAACGACGATGAGTGGCTCAAGCACATCGACATCAGTCTCAACGGAGACGGGGTGGGTGGGGACCCCAAAATAAGCTACTCGCCGGTCACAATCACCCAGTGGCAGCCGGAGGAGAGGAAATACTGATGGTCGATCGACCCCAACCGGTCTGCGACCTGTGGCGCCAGCCGCGTGCCAATCCGTGCTGTCTCACCGAAGAGGAGCGTCCCTGATGGCCGAAACGCACAAGCCGCCGGAGAAGTTCACCCTGCGCATGCGTCGCTATGACCCTGAGTCGGGCGAGGCTCCCTACTGGGACGAGCACACGATCGAGCTGGAGCCCCACCGCTCGGTGCTAGAGGGCATCCTGCAGGCGAAGGCCAAGTTCGACGGCTCGATCGGGATTCGCTGCTCCTGCCGTGCGGCGATCTGCGGGTCTTGCGGGGTGCGCATCAACGGGGAACCGGGGCTTGCCTGCCACACCCACCTCGACCATGCGCGTGCCTCCTCGAAGGACGGGGTGATCGAGGTGGAACCGATGGGCAACATGCCCGTCATCAAGGACATGATCGTGGACATGGACGCCGTGCACTGGAAGAAGGTGCAGCGCGTCACCCCGTGGCTGATCAACAAGCAGCCGGTGCCTGAGCGCGAGTACATCGTGGATCGCGAGAGCATGGTGGACGTCACCCAGTCGATGGCGTGCATCCAGTGCGGGGCATGCGTGTCGGACTGCTTGGCGATGGAGGTCGATCCGGGCTTCATCGGCCCGGCGGCGCTGGCGAAGGCATACCGTTTCGTGGGCGACCCGCGCGACGACGAGCAGCGCGGGCGTCTGCTCGACCTTGCCCAGGATCCGCAGGGGATCTATGACTGCACCCACTGCTTCAAGTGCGTGGAGGCGTGCCCGAAGGGCGTCAACCCGATGGGTCAGATCATGCGGCTGCGGCGCATCGCTGGATCGGACCAGCACATCTCAGACCAGAACAACGGCCACCGTCACGAGCAAGCCGTCGTGACGCTCATCAAGGACTATGGCTTGCTCCATGAGGCCGAGATACTGCCGCGCTCCTATGGCGGGAACTCGTGGTTTGGCAAGTTTCACCCCGCCGCCGGCAAGGAGCTGTTGCAGCTCGCTGCCGGTCGCGATCCGCGCGGTGCTAAAAGGCAAGATGAGCCCGAAGATCGCGATCTTCGGCCACAAGATCGGGAAACAGGACCTGAATGCGGTGCGGAAAATCTACGAGAAGGTGGAGAGCCGCCCGCTGCGCTACGAGCTGAACTTGTATGTGAGCGGCGAGGACGAAGAGGCTCAAGAGCCAGCCGCCGTCGGGGCGAGCGAGGCCACGCCGCAGGAAAGCGCATGAGCGCATACGCCCGAACGACCCGAGCATCCGAAGGGAGCATCAGATGAAGGTCGCTTACTGGCCCGGCTGCGTGAGCCGCGGCTTCACCCCCGAGCTGCACGGCTCGATGGCGAAGGTGGCACCGCTGCTGGACATCGAGCTGGTGCAGCTCGACCGCGCCAACTGCTGCGGGGCGGGTGTGATCGCCGAGCACAACCAGGAGTTGGCTGACACGCTGAACGCGCGCACGTTCGCGCTGGCCCAGCAGGTGGACGGGGCGGAGCTGATGATGAACATCTGCTCGACCTGCCAGGGCGCGCAGGGCGAGTGCCAGGAGCGGCTGGACGCGAGCGCGGAGTACCGTGCGATCGTCAACAGCACGTTGGCCGACGAGGGCCTGACGTATGAGAAGGGCCTGACAAACAAGAACTTCCTGTGGCTGCTGGTCGAGGAGATCGGCCTCGAGAAGCTGCGTACGCTCGTGAAGCGCCCGCTGACGAACCTGAAAGTGGGCCCCTTCTACGGCTGCTACATCGTGCGCCCGCGCGATCGCCTTGGGATCGACGCCGAGCATCCGCGCGACCACTATCTGGAGCAGCTGATCGAGGCGCTGGGCGGTACCGTGATCGAGTACGCCGGGATGCGCAAGTGCTGCGGCTTTCCGATCATCACGATGAACAAGGAAGCGTCGCTCAAGCAGGCCGGACGCCACCTCGGCGACGCGGTGGACGCCGAGGCCGATTGCCTGGTGACCCCGTGCCCGCTGTGCCACCTGAACCTCGACATGCAGCAGCCGCTGGCCGAAACGGAGGTGGGACGCGAGCTGAAGATGCCGGTGTTGCATCTCCCACAGCTCGTTGGCCTGGCGCTTGGGCTGGAGCCGAAGGAGCTAGGCCTCTCCCGCCACGTGGTGCGACCGACCTCGGTGATCGACTGGACCACATCAGTAGTGGGTGCCGCGGCGTAAGACCGCCGTGGTAGCCTCATCGGCATGGCCGTCAGTGCAGCGCCAGCCACCGCCGAAGAGCTTCTGCGCATGCACGACGACGGGCAGCGGCAGGAGCTCGTGCGTGGGGAGCTGCGGGTGATTCCTCCGCCTGGCTTCGAGCATGGTCGTGTCGCTCTGGTCGTGGGCGGATTGCTGTTTGCGCACGTACGCCAAGCTGGGAGTGGGGTGGTGGTGGCCGCCGAGACCGGCTTCCTGCTGGCGAGCAACCCCGACACCGTGCGTGCGCCCGACGCCGCGTTCGTGGCCAAGGAGCGCGTGGAGAAGGTAGGCAGGACAACGAAGTACTGGCCGGGAGCGCCGGACCTCGCTGTGGAGGTCGTCTCCCCCAACGACAGCTTCCACGGGGTACAGGAGAAGGCGCTCGAATGGCTTGCCGCCGGCACCATCGCGGTACTCGTGCTGGATCCCGACGAGTGCACCGCGACGGTCTATCGCGGGCAGGGCGACGCGCATGTCCACGGCGCGCAGGACACGCTCAACTTGAGCGACGCCGTACCGGATTTCAGTGTTGCGGTGGCCGAGCTGTTTGCCTGAGGACGTCCGCCGGAAGGCTCCTCCTCAGCCTCGGTTCCAAGCTTTTAAGCCATGAAGATCCTCACAGTCGTAGGCAACCGCCCCCAATTCATCAAGGCGGCGGCCGTGTCGGGGCCGCTGCGCGCCGAGTACGAGGAGATCCTGGTGCACACCGGCCAGCACTACGACGACGCGCTCTCGGGGGTGTTCTTCTCTGAGCTCGGGCTGGCGGCACCCGAGCACGAATTGGGGATCGGGGGGGGATCGAACACCTCACAAACCGCGCGCATGCTCGCGGCGCTCGAGCCACTGCTGATCGAGATACAGCCGGATGCGGTGCTGGTGTACGGCGACACCAACTCGACGCTCGCCGGCGCGCTCGCGGGCGCACAGCGTGGGGTGCCGGTCGTGCACGTGGAGGCGGGGATGCGCTCGTGGGACCGCTCGATGCCCGAGGAGCTCAACCGGGTGCTCACCGACCACATGAGCGATCTGCTGCTGTGCGCGTCTGAGACCGTCCGCCGAGAACTTGAGAGCAGAGTCGGCGCACGGGGCAAGATCGAGGTGGTGGGGGATGTGATGATTGACGTTGCGCTGCAGTGGCGCCCCGCCGCCCCCACCGTCAGCGAGGTGCTCGCCACGTATGACCTGCCGCCCGGCGACTACCTGCTGTTGACCGCCCACCGCGCCGGCAACGTCGATGACCCCGAGCGACTGCGAGCGCTGGTGGCGCTGATCGAGGCGCTGCCCGAAGCCGGTGCTGTTCCCGGTGCACCCTCGCACCCGCCAGCGCCTGCACGACACCGGCCTGCTCTCGGAGCTCGAGCTGCTCGACGGGGTACAGCTGTGCGACCCGCTCGGCTATGTCGAGTTCGGCGCGCTCGTGCGTGACGCGCGCGCAGTGCTGACCGACTCGGGGGGCGTCCAGAAGGAGGCGTACCTTGCGGGGGTGCCATGTGTGACGCTGAGGTCCACCACCGAGTGGGTCGAGACGGTTGACGCCGGTTGGAACACGCTCGTGGATCTCGACGTGGACCGGGTTCTCGCCTCGCTTGAACGACCGCCTCCCAAGAGTCACCCGCAGCTGTATGGCGACGGGAAAGCCGCTGAGCGCTGCGTGGCCGCAATCGGGGCGCTGGCGCAGAGCGCGGGCAGCCCTACGGGAGACGAGTCCCAGTGAGCGACGAGCGCACCTCAAACCGACCCACCACTGGACGATTGAGCGAGCCGCCCGTCAGGATAGGAGTGGCCGGCCTCGGCTACTGGGGCCCGAACCTCGCGCGCAACTTCGCGGGGATCGACGGGTGCGAGCTGAGCTGGCTGTGCGATGCCTCTGAGCAGGTCCGCGAGAAGCTCGCTGGGGCGTTCCCGGGGGTGCGCACCACCGCTGATCTCGACGATCTGCTGAGCGACCCCACGCTTGACGCGGTGGTGTTGGCTACCCCTGTGCCCACTCACGCGGAGCTGGCCGCGCGTGTGCTCGACGCCGGCAAGCACTGCTTTGTTGAGAAGCCGCTCGCGACGACGGTCGCCGATGCACGGCTGGCGGTGGATGCGGCGGAGCGCTCCGGGCGCCTGCTGATGGTGGGGCACCTGCTGGAGTACCACCCGGCGGTGACGCGCTTGAAGCAACTCGTCGATGAGGACGAGTTGGGGTCGCTGTTCTACATCTACGGCAACCGTGTCAACCTCGGCAAGCTGCGCGCTGAGGAGAACGCGTTGTGGAGCCTCGGCGCCCACGACGTCTCTGTGGTGTTGCACCTGATCGGCGAGGAGCCCGTGGAGTGCGTGGCCCACGGTGAGTCATACGTGCGCGATGGGGTGCAGGACGTCGTGTTCTGCTACCTGCGCTTCCCTTCCGGACGTGTGGCCCACTTGCACCTCTCCTGGCTCGACCCCCACAAGGAGCGGCGTATCACCGTTGTCGGCTCCAAGCGGATGGCCACCTTCGATGACATGCGCACCGAGGGCAAGCTCACCGTGTACGACAAGGGCTTTGACGAGGATGCAAGCTCTTGGGGCGAGTACATAACCCGTGCCGGGGAGAGCTTCTCTCCACGCATCGCCAATGCCGAGCCGTTGCGGTTGGAGTGCGAGCACTTCGTGCAGTGCGTGCGCGACGGTCATACCCCGCGCTCGGATGGGCACAGTGGACTACGGGTGGTGCGTGTGCTCGAGGCCCTGCAGCGCTCGCTCGACGGCTGACGGGCTTGTGCTGCGTCAGCCTCCGGTCTACCTATCACGCTAGGTTTGAGAGCGTGACCTTCGCAAGGAGCCTACGGATGCGGCTTGGGTGCTCCTGGCGGCGGCGTTGGGCCTCCTCGCGGTTAAAGAGCCAAGGCCTAGGCGCTCCACGTGTCTGCTCGATACCGATCTTCCACGCCGGGGGCGTGTTGATCATCTCGGATGGGCGAGGATGAGAATGCATGTGGTTAAATTTCCACCAAGGCTGTTAGCCACGCAAGTGTCTGACAGACCAACAGGGTCGTTAGCACGCCTAGCAACCATGACATGCGACGGACCCGCATCGCATTTTCCTCATGCAACTGTTGATGGATGAAGCCGGCGGCAGCCAGCACCCCTGAACTTGCAGTCGGCTCGCGTGACGCAATCGCTTTCCGCAACTGGTCGTAGATCTCACGCGCATCCAGGGCGAACCGCAACCGCCAGGGTGCAAGTAGTACCGCAGCCACGATTAGGCCTAGTCCAAGCGCAACCATGGCAATCCAGCCGAACAATGAGAGCCCGTGCTCTCGTAGCGTGGTAGCACCCAGGAAGGAAGCAACCAACGCGTGGGCTGCCAATAGTGTGCCGGTGCGCTGTTGGATTCCTCCCACCAGCGACTCTTGATCGGCCAAGGCGCGGCATCCGGCATCGTAGGCGATCTGTTCGAGCATCTGCATCCGGGTCAAGCTACACGTTGCATGCGACGCTTTTTGCCTGCGACGACGGTCACGGACCATGCCTCTGTGTGGCTCGCAAGAGGGGCATACCGCACTGTTGTGAGGGATCACGCATGGTACGCGACGAAGATGGTTAGTCCGATCCAAGCGCGCAAAACGCTGAACTTGGCGCGGGAGCGCTTATGCGGCGCTCATGTGACGGCGCTCGACGCCTTCGTAGGAGGAGCGTTTGCGTCTACGTCGGTCTGTGCGTAGGACTGGGCCGGTGGAGCTGCCGATCGCGCGCAGCACGAATGCGTCGCGGGAGGCGCTGTAGCGAAGCACCGGCTTGAGCATCATGAGCAAGTGCGGTGCTACATAGCGACGGCGGCGTTGCTGGGTGCGCATTGGTTGTGCTTCTCCCTGCGTCCTGGGGTCTGAACAAGACCTCATTCGGTCCCTGGCGCCTACCTTGGCCCATTGACCCCTCTGTTATTCAATACGCTCGAGCGGGCGAAGTTCCTACACGTTTACACATTTTTAATGCTCAATCTGGCTCGCAGGCGGCGAGTCCGGTCAATTGAGCGTGGGGGTCTTCACGCAGCACCCGTCGATGACCCCGGTGCCGGTGCCGCTGTAGTAGCCATTGGGCTGCACCTGCACCCGGTAGTGGGCGCGGGTGCCGGAGCGGTAGCGGATCGTGCACGACCACGGGTTGCGCAGCGGCCCAGGTCCTTCTGCTCGACAGCGAACCTGCGCTGCGGGCGTGCGCCGGGCCGCTTCCACAGGCTCGGGCGCCGTCGCCACGACAGCCTCGACGCGGGCGGCGCTCAGCACGGTCGCGGTCTTCTGGACCAGCGAGCGTGACTGTTCGATGCGAAACAGGTTCTCCCCGCCCTGGTTAAACACGACGACGGCTGTCGCGGCGATCCCCACGAGGATCGCCATCCACACGACAGCCGCCGTCGATCTGCGCATCAGCTCAGGCTAGTGGTGCCCGCGGCCACCTTTGTCGCCGCCGCCTTGGCCACCTTTGTTACCGCCGCCTTTGTCGCCGCCGCCACCAGAGCCTTGGCCTCCGCCAAAGCCCTGGCCACCGCCCTGGCCGCCTTTATCGCCGCCTCCGCCCTGACCGCCGCCGAAGCCCTGACCGCCGCCGAAGCCCTGACCGCCGCCGAAGCCTTGGCCACCTTTCCCGCCGCCGCCCTGGCCGCCGCCTTGGCCGCCTTTATCGCCACCGCCGCCTTGGCCGCCTTTGTTACCGCCGCCACCTTGGCCGCCGCCGCCTTTGTCGCCACCGCCACCACTCTGCTGGTGACAGCTGCCGTCTTCAAAGACGAAGCCATGCGGGCAACGTGGGACCGGGATCGGGATGCAGTTACGACCCTTCAGTTCATACCCGGTCGGGCACGTGGGAGGGGGTGTCGGAATGCACTGCCCGCCACTGAATTCGTAGCCCTTCGGGCAATGTGGGGGCGGAATCGGAATGCAGTGACGCCCTTGGAGCACATACCCAGATGGGCATTCGGGGCGGTACTGGTGGAAGGCCGCACTGCCCCCACCGCCGCCGCCGTCGCCCCCGCCGGCCAGTGCCAGCGTGCCTCCGGTGCCGAGCACCAGAAATCCCACGGTCATAAGTGTCGTGAGGCGTGACTTCATAAAAGATCCCTTGGGTCGTCGTGAGGAGGTGGACCGACGAGCCGCGCTCATCGCCCGAAGCTTCACTCGATCGGCCGCAAGCGGGTCGAGCGTAGGGCGCTCTTTGCGCAGCACGTCGGCGACATGCTGGAGGTCATCGGAGAAACGTTCGTCTTCAGGTGAATGGCTCATGGGGCCTCATACGAACGAGCGGCCAGAAACCTGGCAGAAGCTTGCCGGCCTGGACGAAAGGACGATAGGAACGACTGTGCGGGGTATTCGCGACGACGGATTCGAGCGGCTCTACGCCGAGCACGCCCAGGACCTGTTCGCATTTCTCAGGTACCGCACGGGCAGCACCGTGTTGGCCGAGGAACTGCTTGCCGACACTTGCGAGCGGGCGCTACGCGCCGGCAAACGCTTCGATCCTCGCAAGGGCAGCGCCAAGACCTGGCTGTATGCGATCGCGCTCAACTGCCTCAACGACCATGCCCGCCGACGCGCGGGCGAGGGCAGAGCGCTTGAACGCGTCGCCGCGGGTCCCGGCTTCGATGGGGTGAGCGAGCAGGAGGAGATCGACGAGCTCGCCGACCGCGAATACGATGACATCGCCGATCGCGACGAGCTCAACAGGAGCCTCGCGGCGCTGAGCGGCGAGGAGCGCGAGGCGATCTCGCTGCGCTACGGGGCCGACTTGACCGTGCCGGAGATCGCCAAGCTGACCGGCGAGCCGCTCACGACGATCGAAAGCCGCGTGTACCGCGCGCTCGAGAAGCTGCGCCGGGCGTTGGCCTGAGGATGTGCCGGGCGTTGGCCTGAGGACCCCCTCGCGTAAAGCTAGAACGACGAAGGGACGATCGAAAGATCGTTGCTCTTCATGGCGGCGGCGCGCACGACGGCGGCGCGCTTAACCCATTCGGTGGGGCTTGAGCTCCGAAGCTCCTTGACTGCCTCACGGGTGAGCGGCTCAAGCGGATTCATCCGCAGTGCTCGCTCGGCGTTCCCCCGTGGGTCGATGCCCGCCGAGGCTTGCGCGATCGCGAGCGCATAGTAGGTCTCCCAGCTCCCCGGGTCCTCACGCACCGCCTGGTTCATCGCCGCGATCGCCTGCCGTGGGAGCCCGCGTTGCATGTCGCAGAAGCCGACGATCTCATACGGTTCGGGGCGAAAGTCGAGCCACCCAATCGAGGACAGCGCATCGGACGTCGCCGTCGTGCAGTTGGATGCGTACAGCGCGTTCTCGGCGTCCCCGAGCCGGCTTTGGGACCCGATGATCGACACCGGCAGCACCACCGTCACGAGACACAGCAATGCGAGCGCCAAACGGTGATTGTGATTTGGCACCCACCCACCCCCGGCGCGCGCGCGCGAGCCAAGCGCCAAGCCGGCGGCGGCAAAGAACCCCACCGTCACCACCGGCATCTCCCAATCCCAGTCCACCCCGGCGTGCAGCGCCCACACGACCGCCACCGCCAGCAGCGCGCCGTAGAGTGAGCGCCGCGCCCCCCGCACGCCGGTCGCCAGCGCGACGATCGCCGTGCCCACCACGATCAGCAACAACAGGAGCCCCGGCAGCCCGAACTCGGCCATCGCCTGGAGGTAGAGGCTGTGGGCGTTGATCACATAAGCAAAGCGGGGACGTTTCAGGTCCCAAACCGTCTGGTACATCGCGGCCCCAGCGCCGTGAACTGGGGAGACACTGAACTCGTGCAGCGCCACCCGCCACAGTTCGGTGCGCCCGTCGTTGGAGGGGTCGGTCAGGCGCGCGCGCAGGTCCCCGCTCGAGCCCTTGGTGGGGGCGCCGCTGATGAACCGGCTCCAGTCGTGGGTGAGCGCGTGGGGGCCGCCGAGTGCAAGGAACACCACCAGCGCCACCATGATGGCGGCGGCGATCGCACCACGCCCAGAACGTGCAGCTATCCAATTCCTACCCTTCGAGCGTCGCAGCCGAGGATCCAGCACGTGCGCCAGCAACAAACGAAGGGCCCCGCACACCAGCACGCAGATGCCAGCAACCAGTGCCACGCGATGTCCCTGGGTGACCGCCGCGGGCGTGGTGGGATCGATCGTGTCGAGCAGGTTCGCGTGGTAGGCCACCACGACCAGCACCGCGGTTGGACCGACCACCGCCAGCGCCCCACTGAGCAGCGCGCGGGGACGAGCCACCAGCACGTACACCAGTAGCCCAATCGCCCCCGCGAGAATGGCGCCACGCGAGAAGGTGAAGAACAGCGTGGCCGCCAGCAGCGGAAGCACCATCGCGGCGATCACGCACACGAAGCGCCGCTCGGCAAGGCTGCAGGTGAGGTGGAATGCCAGCACGATCCCGAGCGTCGCGAGCAGCCCGAGCGTGTTCCAGTAGGTGACGGGGTAGCTCAACCGCTCGTTGGCTACGGCGGGTGCCGTGTGCCACACGTTGGGGAGCACGCGGGTGATGAGACCGGCCACGCATACGACGGACGCTCCAATGACCACGCCCCTGATGAGCCAGCGGATGTTGGCGGGGGTCGCCCGAACGGTGCCGAACAGGACCAGCACCAACAGATAGAGCCACACGCGGTCGAACTCGATCACCGCCCTGCTGGTCGAATGAGACCACAGCGCCGATGCGAGCGTCAGCGCCGCGTACAGCCCAAGCGCGACGATCACCACGAGCGTCGCGCGTCCCAGTCCCTCGAACGGGTGGCGCGCCTGCAGGATTCTCACGAGCAGGACCTGTGAGAGCACGATCGCGGCGACAGCCGGCGTCCCGGGGAAGTACCCACCGGCGTTGAACCCCAAGAAGACGATCAGCGCCCCGGGCAGGAGCATCAGGGCGATCAGCCCGAGCGCGCTCAGCGATGTGGCAGACGCATCGTCTGCCACATCGGGCGCATTCGCTTCTATTGCGACGCTAACAGCCACGAGCGCATGCTAGTCGGGGCGCTCGAGTCACTAGACGAACGTTTGACTGCACGTAATACGCGCATTACAGCAACACTTCGCGTACGCAGCCACTTGTCACGCATAGCGGCAGAGCCGACTACACGGCCGTGGATCGCGCTACGACGTTGAAGGTGACTTCGGACGTGGCGGCAGCGGCCGAGAGGTGCGCGACCACAGTGGTCGATGTTACTGTGAGCCACCATCGCTGCTGGGGATCGGTTGTGGGCGTCCCCTCGTAAAAGTTAGGTGTCCCGTGAAGGTTATGTGCCACAGAGCCTTCAGTGGCACCGACCGCGATTTTGATCGTTCCCAGAAACGGGTTGTAGCTAGGGGTCGTCCCGCTTTCCACCCATGTCACACGCAATTTGGGGGATGCTGTAGTAGGAGACTGGACGTTCTTTTCGACGCGGAAGTGCGCGAAGCCGCTTGTGACGATCTGCCGCGCTTTACCGACCATTTCAGCAGACTGGATCATCTGAGTGGCGTCTGCCACAGCAGTGCCGGTGCCCCCTGTGACACCCGTGAGGAAGTGTTGCGCGGCACCTGTCCGTAGGGGCAACGCTTCTGTGACCCCGCTCACTCCGGTGAGTTCGTTGCCCGATATCCCCGTATAAGCAATGCGCTTTGCCGTAGTAGCACCTCCCGATGGGGCCGGATACGCCGTCACTATCCCCGACGCTGCCAATCCCGCAGTGCTGAACAGCTTGAGGGTCGTGGCTCCGATTTCGGCCGCTTCAGTCAAGTAAGTACCGACAGAAGTAGAACCCGTATAGGCCAACGTTCCACTTCCCGATACGGAGATCGTTCCTCCTGCCGCAGACCCGAGAGGACTGAATCCCAATGCTGAGAGTACCTGCACCTTGCCACCTGGAGGCGCTTCGAGGTTCTGGACGCCAACCAACTGTGTGCGCGGATACGGACTAAAGGCTGTGTACACACGGTCAGCGACGCCCATATTGATATTGAGGCGTTCGACCTTTGACGCACCGTTCCCGTAGCCGCTGATCCCCAGACCGGCACCCCCGGAGGCTGAGGAGGACTTGTAGGTTTCCCCATGGATCGTGATATCGGTGATCGGCTGGTTGTAGGACAGCGCATCGATCCGCACGGCGTCATATGGAGCGCTGTCCAAGATCACTTTCGAGAACCGCTGGTAGCTCGCGCATATGCGGATGAGTTGCTTGGCGAGCTGGCCCTTCCCGTACACGAGATTGCCCGTGGGATGAAGCTCTCCCCAACTCCAATCGCCGGCTCCCACGAAGATCGATCCAAGGCCACTGGCGAAGCCCACGAACGCCGAAACCTGCCCGTCGGCCGCATGGGGCAATATCTCCATGTCATAACGGCCGTTGAGTTCGCTGCGCTTGCCTTGAATCAGGATCTCGTACCCGGCGAGCGTAGGACTCGCTCCTTGAGTGACGATGCCCGACCCGACGCAATTCATCGCTACCGTGTCGGCGCCAACAACGATCCGGGCGCCCTGGATCGCCAGACCATGCCCCACGCCGCCATATGGGACGACCAGCATCTCCACTGTGGCGCTAAAGCTGCCATATGTGGTCGTGACGCCCGTGAAGCTGGTGCTCGTCTTGCCAGTATAGGTGCAAAGACTTTCGCCGACCCACAGCTTGCCTGAGGCCGCGAAACCTGTAGTGGAGACGACGGGGAGCGTTTCCGATGCTTCGCTGATCGCCGTGACGGCCGTGACGATCGATTCGGGGGCGATTGTGGCTGTTTGTTCGGAGGCGTTGCCGTTGAGCGTGAGACGATCAATGAAGCCCCCCAAATCGAGTGCGGTGGGCGTGCCCCATGCTTCGGACTGCAATACGTTGCCGTTGGCGCCCGCTTCCATCCTGATTTCCGTCAGGACATATCCAGCGCCGATTATCGTTGAGCCTGGGGGAAGTTTCAGTGGCGGTTCGATGTACAAGCCGGGCCCCACGCGTATATGGCCCGTTTTGCCAGGCAGCGCTTTCAGATGTTCGATGGCCTTGTGAACCGTCAGGAAGGCTTGGCCTGGTCCGAGGCCCGAGTTGGTATCAAGCCCGTTCTTCGACACGTAGACGGTCGGCTCGGTCGCGAGGGCACTGCTACTTTCCACCGAAAGCGGCAGCTGACTTGCGGTCAATTCTCCATCATGATCGAGTGTGGCTATGCCGTCGGGTTGTCCAGCTTCGGACTCGGAGACCGCTTCCACGTCGACCGCAGTTAGAACAACCGCACCGGTTTGACCATTAACGCTAGTGACTTCGGTCATATTTCCTCCTCGATTTGAGCGCTGCGTCGTCCCATATGCCAAGAGTATCCCAGCCCGAAGACGAGTATGCCGAGATTCAAAACCGTGGGCAAAACGTAATGGCTGGGCGGCCTTGCACCGCACGATTAGATCAGCGTTGCGCTGGGATACACGCTCGGATTCGAGAGTCTAAGTTGGGCAGCCTCCAAGATGTGCCTACAGCCACGATGGCTCACCTGAGACGAGGTACGGGTGGGTTCCCAAGCGCGGGGAACCCACCCACAGCAAGACCCTCGGTGCTAGCTCAACAGTCCGCAATCTCTGACAGCCAGTACAGAGGTAGGCCCCCATACGGGTTGGGTTCTTCAAGGTTCGTGACATAGATAGAGCCCGCACCGTCTTGTTCGGCCTTTGCGCAATCAGCTTCTGGGTCTGGTGCGCTGAAGATGATGTTCGCGATGCGCGATTCTTCCGCCTGAGCCACCCAGGCGGGTGGCGTGTAGTTGGCGAACGCGGAGGCGGTGCCCTCGAATGTGACGACCTGATCCACCACGTTCAGCTGCCAGGCTATCGATGCCGTGTCCCCGGGGTTCCCTACGACCGTGCCCCCTCTGGCGTGGACAAAGCTCTCCAACGCCGCATAGTAGGCTTCATCTGGCTGTTCGGCCATTTCGTCGAGGAAGATGCCGTCAATCGATGGATACCATTCGTAGTAGTCGGTGATCTGCGCCTCAACGGCGGCTAGACTTCTCGCGCCGTATTCGGTGTAGACGTAGCCGATGACCTTCTGTCCACGCGCTTGGCAATAAGAGATCGCTTCGGCATAGTCCGCCAGCTTTCCGGCGGATGGCCCATTGTCGGGGTTGGCGATCACGGTCGACAAGGCGGGCATGCTTGCGCACATGGTCTGCCAAGGGTTCGGTGAGCCTTCTGGCTCGAAATATGCCGGCACCAGCAACGGCGTCGAGGGCATAGGCGAGACGGGCAGCGTTTCCAGAGGCAATTCTGGCGCGGTAGGTTCTCCAGGGCCCGTGTGTTCCGTGCCTTGCCAGGATGGATTCCAGTGCCTGTAAGAGTTACCGGTATGGGACGGCCTGGCGATCGCGACCCCTGCGGGTAGAGCGATCGCAGCGATCATCACGGCGATCAGCCATAGACGAGCGAGCATAAGTTACCTCTCGATGTAGTGGTTCCAACGGACCCCAGGCAAAGCGGTCAAGCCTCAAGGTGCTTGTGTATCCGCCTCAACAATGAACACGAGGGTCAACTCTCTCCACTGCCCGCGCCGAGACCTCCCTAAACGCCCAAAGCGACAGAGCTGCCACCGAAGCGCCTAATGGCGAAGCACCCACTGTAGCCGCCCCCGCTCCTCGGCGATGGCGGGTCGAAAACTCAGCGAATGCGTACAGCGGCGCTGTAGGAGGACACGTGCGAGCCGTCCCTCACCAGGACCAGCGCCTGGTAGAGGCCGCGGTGGCGGATACGCACGACGGTGCTGAAGCGCGAGACCGTTGGGGTACCGGGGATAACGTAGGTGCCGCCCTGGTTGACCGATGGCGCGCCTGAGCGTATCCACTGGAAGCCCACGCTCGCGCCAACCTCGGCGGGCGCGACGGTGCCGTACAGGCTGAAGAATTGGCCGCGGCGGCGACGATGCACACGACGTGCGTGCAGCGTGACCCGCACCGCGACGCCCTCCACCAGCACGGCGCTCGAGATCAGCGGGGCGGCAGTCGTCACGACGCGCAGCTGGGCGTTTTCGAGCAGGCCCAGCACCGGGAAGGAGAAGCTGCCCGTCGAGCTCGTGACCTCCGGGTTGCCAACCGTCTTGAAGCCGGCGAGATAGGGGAACGGGTTGATCTGCAGCGCAACCGCACGACCAGCCGAACCGGTGCCCGACAGCGTGCCCTGCACTGCAAACGGATCGCTATAGAGCACGGGATTGGGGGCACCTGCGATCTGCAGCGCCAGCGGGACCTTGGTGGTCTTGAACGTGCGCTCCGCGCCGGTGGTCACGCCTCCTTTGCTGCTCGCCAGGATCCGGTAGTGGTAGGTGGTCGCCGGCAGCAGATTCCCCACAGCCTGGGTCACATGGATTGTCGCCGCACCGCTGGCCACAAACGCCAACGTCGTCTGAGCGCTGTACCCGCTCGTCGCGCCGTACTGGAACACATAACCGGTGGTCTCCCCTTTCGGGTTGACTGCCCCGTGGAGTACCGCCGAGGTGGAGGTCAGGCTGGAGATACTTCCCGTGGAGACGCCCGGAGCAGGCAGCGTGGCTGCCGAAGCCGATGCAGAGAGTACGGCCGTCACGGCCAGCGATATCAAGGCAGCCATGGCCCTGCGCGCGGCTCGAACTGACGACGCTCGCCCCATCTGGCCCAGTTTCTCGCTCATTGCGCTCATCCTCATGCCGGGTACCTTCCCCTTCGCCATCAGTGCTAACCCCTAGGTCACCTGCATAGCAGCAACCCTCAATCGCTCCAGAGTCGCGGTGCCGACGACCTACCGTACGCTAGCGATGACTCCGACCGGCGCCCCGCACAGACTGACGGGGTCCCTGTAGGTGGTCCAGGGTCTATGCGTGGTCTGGTTGTTGATTGTCGGTAACGGTGTCTGCGTATTCGGTGGGTGTGAGTCCGTCCAGCGCTGAGTGTGGCCGATAGGTGTTGTACTCGATTCGCCAGTCCTCGATGATGAGCTTCGCCTCGGTGAGCGATCCGAACTCCTCGATGTTCAGCAGCTCGTCTCGCAACCGGCCGTTGAAGGACTCGACGAACGGATTCTCCCATGGGCTGCCGGGCTCGATGTAGGCGGTGTTTGTGCCGGCGAGGCGACAGTAGTCGCGTAGCGCCCAGGCGATCATCTCGGGACCGTTATCAGCCCGGAGATATTCCGGTGCGCCGCGAGTGAGCACCAGGTCCTCGATTACGGCGACGAGGTCCTCGGCGGTGCAGGTCCGGTCGACCCTGATCGCCAGTGCCTCGCGGGTGTACCCATCGACGATGTTGGCGAGCTTGAGCCTGCGCTGGTCAGAGGTCTCATCAAACATGAAGTCGATCGCCCACACGTGACCGGCATGGGTGGCACGCAACCGTTGCTTTCTGAGCCGGACCACCCTGCGGCGCTTACGGGTCCTAACGGGCCGCCTCAGGCCCTCCTGGCGCCAAATACGGCGGGTACGCTTGCGGTTGATCCTCCAACCTTCGCGCAGCAGGATCTGATGCGCTGTCTTCCAACCCCACCGCGGGTGATCCCCGGCGATCTCGCGCAAGCGAGCAGCCAAACGCTGCTCCTCGGTGCTTGGCAGCCGCCTGGGCTTGCGTTGCGTGGAGCGATTTTGGCCGACCACACGGCACGCACGGCGCTGCGAAACCCCGAAACGCTCCTGCAGAACCACAACGGCCCTGCGACGGCGCTCCGGGGTCAGAATTTCCCCTCAGCCAACTCCTTGAGCATGTCGATATCCAATGCCTGCTCAGCGACGAGCTTCTTGAGCCGCTGGTTCTCCGCCTCGAGCGTCTTCAGGCGCTTGGCCTCATCAGCCTTCATCCCGCCATAGACCGCTCGCCACCTGTTGAACGTCGCCTCAGAGACTTCGAGATGGCGCAGGACCTCGACAAGATCGTGACCTTCATTCAGGAGGCGCTCGCCCTCCCTGATCTTCCTAACAGCCTCTCCGGGGTATGCCTGCGTCGCTTCATGATCGTGCCTATCCTTCCATCCCATCACGGGAAACACGACCACGCACCCAGCCCGGCTCACCTCAAAGGGACCCCGTCACTTGTTCAGCAGCCCCAGCTAAGAATCGCCAAGGCTTGGCTCGCTTTGGGTCTACACAGTTAGATCCTGCTTCAGGACCTGCTTCCATCCCCATCGGTACTCAACAACACTTGAAGCGCGAGGATTCGGCACTAGGGAACGTCAAGGGGACAAACCAACATCAACTCTTGGCCGTAGGAACGCGTCCCTCCGCAGTGGACGATGAACTGCCGTTCGACGTCGTGGCATCCGAAACGGATTTGCTCGAAGACGGCTTGTCGGACATGTAGGAGTACTCGTAGGAGTAGCCGTAAGAGCCACGGGTCGCCTTGAAACCGTTTGCGATCACTCCAAGCAGTGGAGCACCCGCGCCCGCAAGCGTCTGATGCAGTCGCTCCGCCACATCTCGGCGATTGCGGCCCACACGACCGACGATGACGACGCCATCGACCTTACCTAGCAGCGGGAACGCATCGGATACCACGGTAAGCGGAGGCGTGTCGATCACGACCAGGTCGTACGCAGACTTCGTACCATCCAGCAGCGCTTCCATCGCATGGCTCTCGATCAGCTCACCCGGATTGGGAGGCAGCGCGGCGCCGGCGACGAGCACGTCGAGCGTGCGCTCTGGGGAGCCGTCACCGGATGATTGATCTATCGCGACTGACTGGACGGCGTCATTCAGCATCGCCGCGCCGATCAATACGTCTGAGAGACCTGGCCCAGAGGACACATCCAGCTGCTGAGCGATAGTCGGACGACGAAGATCCGCCTCCACGAGCAGCACATGCGCTCCCACCCGTGCTGCTGCGCCGGCCAGGTGGCGAGCCACGGTCGTCTTGCCATCACCTGGGGCTGCGGACGCGACCAGTAGAGTGCGAAGCTGCTTATCGACATTGAAGTAGCGTAGATGCGCCCGAATCAAATGGAAAGCCTCTGCCTCGGCGGCCGGAAGCGACGCTCGTGCCTCGCTCCTACGCCGAGCGGGGCGCGACAGTGCAGAGCTCTCTGGCACAACACCTAGCAGCGGCAGGCCGTAGACGACTTCGAGATCCTTCGGCTCCCTGATCCGTCTGTCAAAGCGCTCGAGCAGGAAAGCGACACCCAGACCGAGCAACAAGCCCAGAACGACACCGAGAAACATGTTCCTTGTCGTCTTCGGTGATGATGGCGAGGTTGGAACGGTTGCAGGCTGTGCAACCTGAACGCTTCCGTTGCGCAGTTCGGCAAGAACCCCTAGCGACTGAGCTCGATCCTGTAGAGCTAGTCCCGCCGTGCCAGCCTTTTCCTTCGACGAAAGCGCTGCGAGCTGCTTGTTGACAAGCGCGAGTGCCGAGGCGTAGTAAACATGGTTGCTGTTCTGCTGCTCTGACACAAACACGCTCGTATAGGCGTTTGCGATTCGAGCTGCCAGTACTGGAGAGGTCGAGACGGCCGAGACCTCTACGATATTCGTTGCTCCCTGTGCACTCACGCTTATGGATTCAAGTACCTTTTCCCGGGTCAAATCCTGACCAAGTAGGCGGGCAGTCTTCGCCGCCATGTCGCCCAATTGCACGAGCTCGACGTTGGTGGCCTCCTGAGCAGTCGGATCGCTACTCGTAACGGCGGGAAGTCCAGCTACCTGCTGGCTGAGCTGATTGTTGTTGAAGACCAGCGACGCGGTAGCGGTGTATTGCTTGGTCTGGCTCTTGGAGAATCCGTAAGCCGCACCCACAACGACGACGAGGCAGAGCAGAATCCAAGGCGCTCGGCGACGTAGAACGCCCACGACCTGCTCCAAGCTTAGGTTTGTCTGCTCAGTGTCCACTCAGTCGATCTTCCTTGTCGCATCCTACGGCACACAAGCACAACCACACTGCACGATCACTGCAACAAAGGCCACGTTCAGCGTCGGCAACAGCTAAGATACCGTTTCTCAAGCAGCATCGGCATGACATCCGCTCGCCAAGGATACGGCAAAGATCGTTGCACAAGGTACAAGCTCAACCCAGCCACTTGGGATCCCTTCGTCAATCCCAAGGATATCGCGCCCCCCACCGAGCCATCCAGTGGTAGATCCCTGGCTTGGCCGTCTCAGCTTGAGTTCGACAGTCGCATACGAATGACCACGTGATGCAGAGCGTGAGCCGCAAGCGCATCTTGTTCGTCTCGTGGACGCCCCATATACGTCCGCGCTACCTTGCTACGCGTCTGGAGGCCGAGTATCTCGTTCCCGCGCCCTGGGCCAATACATGGTGGTGGCCAGCGCGATATGTCATCCAAGCCGTCATCACGATCGAGGCGATCCTTCGTCGTCGCCCGGCTATCGTCCTATTCACGAATCCGCCTTTCCTCGCCGGTGCTGTGTGCCTCGCGGGCACGCGACTCATCAACGCCCAATGTTGGGTTGACTGTCATTCAGGCGCGTACAACGATCCCAGATGGACACGCTTCGCACGCGCTAACTCAGCGGTCATGCGGAGATGCAGTGGAGCCGTGTTTCACAACGCAGTGCTTGCCTCCGAGCAAGGCGGCGAGTCTCGCAATTCGGTGGTATTGACCATCCATGCCATGACCAACCGCGCAGCGACCGAGGACGATAGCTGTGCATCCGACCAATCCCGCCCGCTGGTCGTCGCCGTCTGTAGCTATGGGTTCGACGAGCCGATCGACCTCATCTTGGAAGCCTCCGCGCTAGTTCCACAGATCGATGTCGTGATGACGGGACGCCCTCCGGCGGGACTCTCATTGAAGGCCCCTTCGAACGTTCAGTTCACAGGTTGGCTCAGCGAGCAGGACTACAACGACGCTATCGCGAAGGCATCCGCAATTATCTGTCTCACCACGCGCGAGGCCACAATGCAGAACGGGCTTGTCGAGGCCCTAGAGCATCGCCGTCCCGTGATCACCTCTAACACTCGCGCTCTACGCGAGTGGGCTAAAGATGTCCCAGGCATAGTCACTATCGATCACACTCCTAACGAGCTGGCCGCTACGATCACAACGATCGCCGGCGACCGGGAAGGCTGGCGCAGACGCGCAACCGAAGGGCAACAGGTAGCTCTCAGTCGGGCGCAGATGGAGCTGTGCCTGCTACAAGATGCTCTGAAAATGGCGGAGTCTCCATGACGAGAGCGACCCTGCAGCACCCAAAGGCCGTGTGGGTCAAGCGCATCAGCGCCGTCGTCTCAATCACATTCCTCGGCAGGCTCATTGGCTTTCTCTATCCTGTGATCGTCCTGCGCCGGCTGGACAGTCACGCCGCTGGCCTTGCCTTCTTCTTCATCAACACAGGCTATTTTGTCGTCCAACCTGTGAGTGGCGGGCCCGCGATGGCTATGGTCCGTCCGATTGCGGCTGCTTCAGGCGATCGCGAGCAAGCGCAGTGGCTGCGCGCAGCAACGACAGTACTGTTGCCCGGCATCATTTTTGCCACCACAGTGGCACTTATTGTTTGCTTGACCAGCAATGCCCCCGTGCTACCTATGCTTTTGATGGTTGTCGGCCTTTCGGCCGACACTATGTATTTCCAACTTCTGACAGCACGTAGTCGCTATACCGCAGCCGCGACCTACCGTCTGATCGCTAATATCGCACAACTCGCTGCGCTGCTGTTCGTCTTGACACTCGGCTTCCGTTCGGTTACGTTGGTCGTGGGCATATTCGCACTATCGTACATCTTTGGTTTCGCCGCCGTAGAGCCCCGCCAGCGGGCCTTGATCGATCTTCTAAACATTCTGTATCGGCCACGCGCCGTCACATACACAAGCTAGCGATAACAGCAACTCCAACTCTCATGACGGGCATGGCCTATTCCGGCATAGTCGGACTAGATACATATCTCGTGCGCCTCCAGCGCCCTAGCCTAGTCGCCGAGTACGGTGCGGCCAAGACCCTTGCGTCACCCTTGCTCCTCGTCTCGCTGGCAGTAATGACCATAGTTCAGCCCGAGACAGCCCGCGCGAGTACCGAGCGGGCCCATGTGCTCCGTCGCCACATGCTTCTCTATGGGGCCGGAATAGGCGCGATAGCCGTCCTCGCGTGTTGGACGCTGTCAGGGATCGTTGTCCGTATCGTATACGGGACACACTATCCAGAAGCTGCCATAACCCTAAGCTGGCTCGGCACAGGAGTTACATTCTTGGGCCTTCACACGCTTCTGCAGGTATGGTGCTGGGGAAGAGATCGATATACCCCACCCTTGATAAGTTTGAGTATTGGAGCAATTATTGCCATAGCTTCTAATCTCTTGCTGGTCCCTGATCTTGGTGCCAGAGGCGCAGGCATGGCCATCTGCCTTGGCACAGCAGTTGCCACCGCCGTGCTCGTTGGCTTGTCACGAGCAGTTAGTCCACATCTGAGTATTTCCGATCAACTAGCAAATGTCACACATGATCAATCCCCATATCTGGATGCGCCTCGTCTTTCTCCTCTAAACAAAATCATCTCCGCGCAATTGCCTCGCAGACCGCGCATTGAATCAGCTCAATTGATTCCACTCACCGCGAGCATCCTGACCGCTATCGGACTAGGATATGCGATAGCCCAGATCGGTCAAATATCGGAGTGGGAGCTACTCGCAGTCTGTCTCTTTATACCTCCCGTTGCATTCCTTTGGCGAACCAGCCTCACTCATCCACTCGTTCTCTTTCCATTGCTGTATTTGGGGTATTTTATTGTAGGCTCCCAAAATTGGGTTGAACGATCCGGTCATACTAGCTTCCGCACTTTCATCGACACAAATCAGTTTTTGCGGCTACCCGTCGTTGGACTAGCTGCCTACATGTTTGGCGCATTCATCGTGAATTATCAATCATTCCTAAGATCAAAAGTACATTCACCAGCCAAAGCCAAGTCGTTGATTACGGGAATCGATCTACACAATCTCCTGCGTCACGCCGGTATTCTGCTCGGCCTAGTTGGATTGGTCGGAGCCGCTGCAGCGGTCGCCCGGCATGGGGTTTTGGTGACTAATCCTGAAGCGAGATCAGGGGGATTGGGTCACGTCGGCGTTTTTGCATACGCTCTCATTCCTGCAGCTGTTCTCCTAGCAGCCACAGCAGAGAGGCGTGCCTACAGCATTGGTCTTATTGCTGGCACCGCCGTTCTTCTGCTCACAACTGTTGGTTTCCGAGTGACCGTTGTAATACTTGTTTTGTCATATCTTGTGTTCTTGTCGATGCAGGGGCTTATGCGACTGCGAGGGGTCCTTATCGGAATAGGCCTGATTTTGCTGCTTGCATTTGCCGTCAGTACCTACAGACTTGATCGCAGCGGCGAGGCTAGTGTCTATGGAAGTGAAATCGTGCCCACACATGTCCTTGCCCAGGTCCCATCGTTGACTGCGTTGTATTACCAAATACCACGAGAAGGAGTAGCCGTTCTCAATAGTCTTGTCACGCTCGTGCCAGACGATCATCCATATATGCGAGGGCGACTCCAGGCGGCAACTTACGAAACCGCAATTCCCCACTCTGGAAAAAGAATAGACTCAAGAGGACTCGTAACCCAGCTAGTTTACGGGACAAGCACCGTGCCGACTACCCTTACGCCCAGCATACTTGGAGGACCATACGTGGATTTTGGGTTGATTGGTGTAATAGTCGAGATGGGGCTAATCGGCATGTCCCTCACTTACCTATACCAACGCTCACGTCGATCCGGCGCAATTGTCTCGACACTGGCCTACTCTTACTTTCTAGCAGTTACCATCGCAGGCATCCATACCGGGCTGCTTGATATACAACTCGAGTTCATCGTTCCTCTATTTACCGCCATCGCCCTATGGCTTTCCTATGTGTTTCCTTTTAATAAAGAGCAGATCCCATTAGGTGCTCGATCTTGATGCCTAGCTTTATTTTCCAAAGCATGTTTTCCATGACATCAGCCGAGAAAAAGAGAATGCCACACAATAAAATTCTGCTTGTGGCATCCAACGGCGGGCACTTGCTTCAACTGCGACAGCTTGCCGATCTCTGGCCAGCGGAGCAACGTGAATGGATCAGCTTTGAAAAGAGCGACGCAATATCGCTACTCTCGGAGGAGAGGAAGATTTGGGCTCACTCTCCAACCAACCGCAACTTCCCGAATCTTATACGTAATTTTGCCTTGGCATTTCGCGTATTGCGTCACAATAAGTTTCAAGCCATCATCACCACTGGCGCCGGTGTAGCTGTGCCATTTGCAGTCGTCGGGCGCCTTCTTGGCATAAACATCATATATATAGAATCGATGGCGCGGATCACTTCTCCGTCACTGACCGGGCGTCTAATCTATCCATTTGCTAATACTTTTATCGTCCAGTGGCCTGAACTCCAGCGCTTCTATAAACGTGCACAATGGTTTGGAACCGTCTTTGATCTTTCTTAGCCTTGGAACCCACGAGCAACCCTTCTCAAGAGCCTTGGACCTAGTCCAACCCTTGGCCTTGAACGGCGAGTCTCTCGTCATACAGCACGGCAGCACCATGCCAAGACCGGAGATGCCAAATACGACGTGGGTCGAGTACATGCCCTTCGACGACGTGGTTGAGACGATGGCCAAAGCCGACAGCCTCGTTTGCCATGCCGGTGTCGGCACAATAATGACTTCCTTGCAAGCCGGCCATACTCCGGTTGTAATTCCTCGCCGGGCCGATAAGGGTGAGCATGTCGACGACCATCAGATGGATATATCGACTCGTTTCGCGGAGCGGGGATTGATCCATTGCCTTGGCCCCTGGGGCCGATCTTGCTGGGCTGCTCAAGTCTCGAGGAAACCATGATCAGCAAATAGGAGCTGGGAGCAGCAGACTGCGCGCAGCAGTGTCGGAAGCGGTGACTGCCGGATCCCATAGAACGTGTCCTCGACTTTTGGTCAAGCGAAAGACGCACAACTGATGTGAAGCGCTACAAGCAACTCAATGACCGTTCGCAGGCCAGCAAAACTGGCGCGCGTCGGGTGAACATAGATCGGATTCCATGAAACATCTAGACTGGATTTGGGACGTATCGGACGCTCGCTCCATCAGCACACGGATGCGTACACGTCGGTGGGCGCTACTGGGACGCACATTCCCAGAGCTGTCTGAAATGCGGGTGTTGGACCTGGGTGGCACGGTCAACTCTTGGCGACTAGCGCCGGCCCAACCTAAGCAGTTGATCCTTCTCAACCCAGCGCCTCAAGACACCGGGCTTGAGTGGGCGACCAGCATCGTGGGAGATCCATGCGATCCGCCTTCGTCATTGGCCAGCGAGCACTTCGACTCGGTGTACTCCAACTCAGTGCTGGAGCATATCGGCGGTCACTCGCGGAGAGAGCAGTTTGCCGAGGTGGTCCACAAAGCTGCCGATCGCCATTGGGTACAAACTCCATATAGGTATTTTCCGATGAGCCTCACTGGGTATTCCCGTGGTTTCAACACCTGCCCCCGGCGGCGCAGACCTCTGTGTCTCGAATATGGCCGCTAGGCAACTATAGCTCGGTCACAGACCGCAGCGAAACATTGCCGCACGTACTCGATATTGAGTTGGTCGGCATGACCCAGATGCGTCATTACTTCCCTGAATCGAAAATTGCTCGCGAGCGCGTCATCGGACTCACAAAGTCACTCATCGCATTTTGCTGAAGGTCAACCCTCTGGGAACCTCTCTGCTACGTCCATAATGTCGGGACGTCACCCAACGCCCCGACATTATGTCCTGTATCCCAAGAAGATCCCGGACAACACCGCGTTGACGCCAGCCGTCTTATCGACCGTGATCGTCACCGTGCCACCGGCGGCGACACTAACTGGGAAGGACACCCAGGCACCCTGGCTGAAATCGCTCGACAAGACAGCTGTCTGACCGTTCACGGTGATCATCTCACGCCGAGCCTGTTTATCCCAATCCAGCGCATACAACTCAACATTCCCGCTGTATGCCGTGGTGAAGCTCAGAGACACTCGTATCTGGGTGGGATATGTGTATATAGCTGCGTTACGGGTCAAGCCGTTTGGTGCCTCCAGCGCCTGGACTTCTTTGGTGTTTGCCACCCACCGATAGCGGCTGCCCTGAACCAAGCTCACGGACGCATTCGGCAAACTCGACAAGTCCGCCGTCGATCCTTCCCAGCCGGCGAGATCGTAGCCCGCCGATCCATAGGTGCCAACCCAATTGCCCTGCGGCGCATTGGAGACTGTCGCAGCTGGCGGTGCACCAGCGCCACCCAGGAAGATCCCCGACAGGACTGCGTTGACGCCAGCCGTCTTATCGACTGTGATCGTCACCGTACCTCCAGCAGCGACGCTGACTGGCAGCGATACCCACGCGCCTTCGCCAAAGTCGCTCGACAAGACGGCTGTCTGACCGTTCACGGTGATCATCTCACGTCGTGTTTGGTGATCCCAATCAACCGCATAGAGGTGCATATTCCCGCTATATGCGGAGCTGAATTTCAGCAGCATCCTGATCTCGGTAGGCGACGTGTATATGGCCGCGTTACGAGTCGTGCCTTCCGGGCCCTCTAGCGCGCGAACGTCGCTCGTGTTGGCGGTCCACTGATAGCGACTGCCCTGCGCCAGCGTCGCTGTTACACCTGGCATGTTGGACACATCCTGCGTGCCATCCCAATCAGCCAGCAGATATCCCTGCGAGCCCACCTGGCCAACCCAGCCTCCCTGGGGTTCCTTGGAGACTGGGGCCGCAGGAAGCGAACCCCCTTCGCCGAGGAAGATCCCTGACAGCACTGCGTTGACGCCAGCCATTCTATCGACCGTGATCGTGACCGTACTGCCAGCAGCCACGCTGATTGGGTACGACACCCATGCACCTTGACTGAAATCGCTTGACAACACGGCCGTCTGGCCGTTTACGGTGATCATCTCTCGTCGACCCTGTTTATCCCAGTCCAGCGCATAAAGTGCAGAGTTCCGCTATAGGCAGTAGAAGGCCAACTGACATGGATCTGGGTGGACGATGTGTATGCAGCAGCGTTACGTGTCAGCTGTCCCCGGATCTGAGAGAGCACGTGTTTCAGTAGTGTTTGTCGCCCACTGATAACGACTGCCCTGCACGAGGTTCAGCGAAACGTTCGGCGATATAGGAAACGTCACCGTTGGCTCCATCCCAGCCAGCCAGAGCGTAGCCCGCCGATCCGACGCTCCCAACCCAGCCACCTTTTGAGAGTTCTAGCCCGGTGGTCGCAGGCGGAGTGCCCGCATCTCCCAGGAAGAGGCCCGACAACACCGCGTTTATGCCCGCGGTTCGACTGACAGCGACCGTCACCGTTCCGCCAGCAGCCGACATTGACCGGGAACGACACCCATGCGCCCTGACTAAAATCAGAGCCAAGAAGCACTTCGCGTGGGCCCGAACCATCATTGACTGTGATCGACTCGCGTCGACCCTGTTTGTCCCAGTCAACGGCGTACAAGTGCAGGTTCCCACTATAGGCGGCACTAAAGCTCAGTTTGACCTGAATCTGGGTTGGTGAGGTATAGATGGCGGCGTTGCGAGTCGTGCCTTCCGGACCCTCAACGCCCGTACGTCGCTGGTGTTCGCGGTCCATTGATAACGACTGCCCTGTGCCAGCGTTGCGGTTACACCCGGCATGTTGGAGACGTCCTGCGTGCCATCCCAATCAGCCAGCAGATACCCAGCCGAGCCAACCTTCCCAACCCAGCTGCCCTGAGGTTCCTGCTGAACCGTTTCGGGAGCGGTCGGCCAGCTCGTCGCGGCCGTATAGGTGCTCGTCGAAGCCGGAGCGCTGGTCCACCCCGATTGAGTCCCACCGTACACCGACCCAACGCCTGTGATACCCGTGAGCGGCATGCTAACGGCTTCAGTCCCGGAGTTCTGGACCGTGACTTTGTTGCCTTCGATATACCCACTGACCTGCCCGGTGTTCGCTTCACCCCAAGCCTTCTGCTCGGCGAGCACCGTCCCGATCTGCTCCATCGTGAGCTGTTCAAGCGAGACGTTGAAGTAACGACTGTATTCTTCAAGCATTGGGTTCAGCACCGAGTAGAACAGGCCGTTGCCCACTGTCGGTGAGGTTTCCGGCGGAGTCCCAGTAGTGGCGGGGCCGGGTGGCGGGCTAGCCCATCAGGTTGGGCTGATGGAAGTAGTGCGGACGCGGATCGTTGCCCATCACGTGCTGGAGCATGTCCATGTCAACGTCGCTCGACCACTTCGGCGAAGTTCGCCGGTTTGGTCTCACATGTCGTGACTGGCGACGGTTTGCATTTGCCGCCTTCCGATTCCGGCGTATAGAGGTTGTTGAACTCGTCAACCTCCTGCTTCTCGTCGAGACGTTGTAATAGATGTTCGTGGGGTAGCGCGGGATCGCTTGAGCGTGCGCGTCAACAAACGTCGAACCCGCCGGATACACAGGGGTGACGCTGCCGGGGATGGTGGGGTTCGGATAGGGCTTAGACGCATCCCAGCCGAAGTCCTTGATCCCGACCCCTTCGAACGCCGGCACCAGGTTCGGGTTCTGCGGGTAGGGGCTCTCGACCGCCATGTTGCTGGTCGGCGGAGCCGACGCCGGCGTGCCTGTGATACCCGTATCGGTGAACGACAGTTCGATCTGCCCGCCCGTGACTTCCGTGGTCGATCTCGTGCTATACCAACTGTTCGGAGGTTGGCTGGTCGGTGCGTCCATCGTCCCGATCAGGAACCATTTGTTGGTGCCCGAGACCTCGCGGTAGATCTTGAACTGGGCCGCGTGGCAGACCGGTGGGAGCTGACAACTTGACTGAGCTTTGGAGCCGCTCACGACGATCGGGGTCGTCTCGGAGGGAGTTGATTCGCCGCCGCCTTCAACGAAATCGTCAGTCACCGCGTAGACATAGGTGTTCGGGGCCAGTGCCCCACCGGTTTCCAACCCTTCGGCCGAGTTGAGGAAGGGCGGATTGATGGTCCCGGGACTACCCGGGACCAGGTTCGCCAGCCCAGAGTGCTCGCCGGTGACGATCACCTGTGGGTTGTTGTTGCCGTACGCCGCGGTCGGTTCGGTGCTCGCTGTCAACCCAAGCGTATTCGCGGCGCCACAGTGTTGTTCTCGTTCAACTCGGCTTCGATGTAGTTCTGCGTTGCGCAGGTCAGTCGATGCCCCGTGATCCTACGTATGGCTGATCCAACCAAAAATCCGAGTTCTTGCCTTAATCTCTTCTGAAACGCCGGCAGGAGCGGGTCTGGAAGCCGCCATGTTCTTCCACATACTCTTTACTGCCACCGCCGTTGAACAGCATGTCCATTCGGAAATTGTTTTCTTTTGACCACTTCGCCGCGTATTCGACATCCTTCGGCGCGATGCGCACGGTCGCAGCGGCAACGGAGGTGTATTCATTGTCGTGGGTCGCTGTATTCCACGTGTCGTCAGAGAGGAACGTTGTCGTCGATGTCCAGCCTCGTAGTAGTTGCGCTGATCCCCGAAGTACACACCACGAGTGACCCAGTCAATGCGCACCGTGGCGCAACAGCTCTGCCTGCAGCTGATACTGGTTCTCGTTGAAGCTCTCCACCATTTCCTGGACGCCATTTGGGTGTGTGTAGATGCCGACGAGCGCGGAGCCTTCCGGGCCCGAGACAAGCGGCGTGAAGCTGGCCCCAGCCGCCTGCGTGGCGAGCGGAGTCGCCTCGTACCCGTACGTGGAGGTGTCCATCGTCACGGGCCCATTCAGATAGGGGAAGATCGTTTTGCCTTCGCTCGTCAGATTGCCCTGAACACCGTCCAACGGCCCCGAGACAGTCGGGCTGTTCATGCCATAGGTCGAGCTGGGGAAGATCTCGCCGGTCAGCTGACGCACGTTGAACGTCTGCTCATACTCTTCGATCGCGCTCCATTCGGTCTGCGAGAGCGACGATACGCAGCTCACTTCACAGACCGGCAACTGCCCGACAGAGACGATGATCGCCTGGTACTTGGCCTCCTGAGTGCCGTTTGCCATCGTGTCCGAGAGCGTCGAGGCAGTGATCGGAGTGTGCCCAGCCGACGTGATGATCGTTTCGAACGGAACGCCCTCGCGTTGCAGCGCCGCCTGCCAGGAGACGAGGTTCGGATCTGAAGAGGATGTTCCGAGCACCAGCACCTTCATGTCGATGCGCTGAGCGGCTCCAGCCGAAGCCGGAGCCATCGAGGCCAACGCGACGGCGGCCGAGGCGACGGCGATAAGCCTCGCAAGCGATCCTACGTTCAGTTTTCTCAGCACGTCAAACCTCTCTCCTTGGACGGCACATCTGGTTGAAGATCACTGGGGCTCATCGCTCAAGCAACGCTCTCAGCCAGCTCGGATTGGCTTTCCTCAGTGGCATCGGGCGCTACATCCACCGTCTCCACGACAGATGTAGGAGACTGGTCGAGTGTCACCCGATCGTCTGCTCGAGCCTGGAGATCATCCGTGAGCACCTCGAGCCTGCCACGTATCACCTGCATCGCCTGCTGAACCTCCTGGCAAGCATCCATCAAACCTTCGCGCACAACCAGGCACTCTGTCATCGCCTGTGCAGATCCCACCACGGACGGGGTCGCGGCTTCCTCAGCCCCTACCGGAGCCCCCGGCCTGATCGAGCGCATCCGCTCGATCACATGTCCCGTGTCCGCCGGCCGATGACGCTCGACCTTCAGTCGCGCGTTTTCCTCGCGCAGAAGCGCCAGCTCAGTCTCGAGCTCGCTCATCGCACCCGTCTCGCCGGAGGATGACCTCGCTCCGTCTGAGACCCCCATGCGCAGAAGTCGAATCAGAGCCGTGCGGCGCCGCTGCGCAACCACTCGCTGCCCAGTGGACGAAGGCGAGGTCTCCGCCTTCACGGCATCGCTGACGACCGCCGACGCTTGTGCGCCTGACG
The DNA here is from genome assembly GCA_963849215.1 of uncultured Solirubrobacterales bacterium. GTDB lineage: Bacteria > Actinomycetota > Thermoleophilia > Solirubrobacterales > Solirubrobacteraceae > Palsa-744. The sequence goes on along the minus strand of CAWKGR010000003.1, from coordinate 1,121,745 downwards.
GTCGGCATCCTGCCTCATCAAGTCCGTTCGCCTCCATGCTAAATCTCGTGCCCGTCTTGCTCGTTAGAACTCTTTTGGGATAGCCCCTCGACTGACCAGCAACCTACGGCGTGCGCAGGAGCTCGCGGCAAGCCGATGAGCGCGGTGCTGTGCTCAGTGAGTGTCTTCCTTCAGGGCCCGATACCCAATGGCCCAGGTGCCCCATCTTGCGTTCAGGCGCCTGAACGCATGTCGACGCCGCGATCTACCAGCAGGGTTCGAACAGCGAACCATCAAGAGCGACGTCATAGCGGGCGCCCATGATCCCGGCCGCGTCGTCAGCCGCGCAGAACTGGCTCGTGCGCAGGCCATATTCGGCATCGAGCACGGGCTTGCCGGCCGCTAGATAGGGCCGGAAGTCCGAGCATTCCTTGTATACGTTGCATTCCTCGTTGATCTCCCCGTCGAAGTGGGACGCGAGCTGTGGAGTCTGTTCGCCGTCGTTCTTCTGGAAGACCGCCATCCCCAAAGAATGAGCCTCGCTCGCGACCCACTCGTCATAGGTCAGCTGCTCGGCGGCTGTCAACGGAAAGCCCGTCTTGTTTTCAAAGCCATCCATGTTGTCGGGATCGACCGCATCGAAGCCCTTTTCCTTGCACATCTGAAGGCGTGCGGTCATGATCGGCTCGAGCGCGCTGAGATCGCCGATGTTCAGCCACCTCTCTCCCGGCCAGCCTTCGAGTTCGCTCCCCAGGACCTCCCCTGGAAACTTGTTCGCGTCGGGGCGATACGGCTCATAGGTCCCAACGTCGACGTAGCAAATCGTACGCAGATTCAGCGCATGCAGCGTCCAAACCTCGGCGACTGAGGTTTCGAATCCATCGACGTCATAGGCATCCACCGGCTCACCGTTGTCGATGGTCCCTTGCAGCTGCAGGTACCAGGTCAGGTGCTGCGGCGGAATCCACCAGGAACCGGTGGTGGAGCCTCCGCCCGAGTGAACTGGGGCGCCAGCCCCTCCGCTCGAGCTTCCCGTGCCGGCCGAGAGACCACCGGTGGAGCCACCCGAGCCACCCGAGCCACTACCAGAACCACCAGAACCGGCCACACCGGTAGGAGCACTTGTAATACCGCCTGATCCACCCGATCCGGTAGGGCTTGCCGGTCCATTGGTCGTTTTGCCACCCGCGCCACCAGGCGCCACGACCCGGTAGCGCAGGTCCCTCAGCCTCAAAGCAGGCCCCGAGCCGTGGAGACCGCGAATGGTCTGCCTGGCCACGATGCGTAGCCGGCCACTGCGACCTCCCGGCACCGCGAACTTGACCGAGAACGTCCCTTTCCTCGTCACTTTGAAGGCAGCGACACGCTGCGTGCCAAGCATCACGAATCCTCTCAACAGAGGACGAAAGCCATAGCCGCGAACCACCACCAACCGGCCATCGTGGCCAACCTGAGGGGCGATAGTCAATCTGGGCAGGGGTCGCGCATCAGCGACTCCGCTGAGCGTCAAGCTGACCACCACCACCATCAGCCATACGACAAGCCCCGCGACCCATGGGGAGCGAGCACGCATCGCGTCAGCATGCCAGATCCTCAAGACGCCATAGCCGGCAATCGCAAAGCCAGCGCTCCACCCGGCGCCTGTCCGGCCATCGAACAAGCTCACGGCCATTCTGGATGTCACAGACTGAGGGCGCGCTTGGAGCGCGCCCTCAGTCCTACGGTCCTACTGCTCTCAGCGGGTCTGAGCCGACTAACAGAGCTCGAACTCTGTCGCCCAATAAGACGGAAGCGACCCATACGGATTCGGTTCCTTGAGGTTCGTGTCGTATACATAGCCCGCCTTCCCCGTCAGTGGGCACGACAGGCTCGATGAACCGAACACGATGTTTGCGATCCGTTCGGGCGCTGTCGAGGAGACCCACGATGCTGGACGGTAGGACGCGTATTCGTTGGCGGCGCCCTCGAACGTGACCACAATGTCGACATCCTTGAGCTGCCAGGTGGTGGATACCGTCTCACCGGGGTTACCAACCACGATCCCACCCCTAGCGTGTACGTAGCTATCCAGCGCGGCGTAATAGGCTTCGTCGGGCTGTTCGGCCATTTCATCGAGGAAGATGCCGGCGATGCCCGGGTACCGCGAGTAGTAGTCGGCGATCTGCGTCTCAACCGTGCTGAGACTCCGCTTGCCATATTCGGTATAGACGTAGCCGATTACTTTTTGGGCATGCGCATTGCAGTATGTGACCGCTTCGGCGTAGCCGGTCAGCTTGGCCTGCCCCGGCCCATTGTCGGGATTGGCGATGTCGATCGAGCCCGCTGGGGCCTCTGAGCACAAAGTGTCCCACGGGTTTGGCGAACCTTCTGGTTCCCAGTACGCGGGCACGATCAGACGCGTTGGGCTCGCGCCACCCAAGCCTTCAGTCGAACCACCCGAGCCTTCAGTCGAACCACCAGAGCCTTCAGTCGAACCGCCAGAGCCTTCGGTCGAACCGCCAGAGGAGCCACCAGTCGAACCACCAGAGCCTTCAGTCGAACCGCCAGAGCCTTCGGTCGAACCGCCAGAGGAGCCACCAGTCGAACCACCAGAGCCTTCAGTCGAACCATTAGTGGAACCGCCAGTGGAGCCAGTGGAGCCACTAGAGCCACTGGTTGAACCGCCAGTGGAGCCGGCCGAGCCGCCAGTTGATCCTTCACTGGGCGAGCCGCCGGTTGCACCTGTGGATCCACTAGTTGAGCCACTAGTTGAGCCGCTGGAACCGCCCGTTGCAACTTTGGAGCCACCGCTCGAATTTTGGAAGCCGCCGGTCGAGATAACTTTGCGTGAGCCACTCTTAGAAGGGTCCCCACGCTTAGCGGAGCTTTTCGCCGCATGGCGGGAGCGGGCGGCGTGAGAATGCCGCCTACCCTTTCGATGGCGCACGACGACGCGTGGGTGGGTACCGTGGCGCTGGCGACGCGCAGAGGCGACGCTCGCAGAGAGCGCAAATATCGCCGCAAGCAACGCAATCACAATGACGGCATGCTTCGCGGTTCGCGAAGAACTGTTAAGCATTTGGGTGACCTCCGTGTCGGCGCGGTCGTAAGCGTGTTTGTCGCGCCTTGTTGAGTGAGCGAGAGTGCCGCACTTACAGAAAACGTTCGTGCGGCCCCCAACGCATCGGGCAGACACGTTGCTGACGCTCGCGTTCAAGCGATTACTGGACGCATTATTGACATGCGCCCCGCTTCTACCGTGTAAATCCCCGACCGGCCCTCGGGGAGCAGGCGGTCGATCCCGCGGAGCATCACGGGTGGTTCGGTAGAAACCCCCTACTCCCTCAAATGGATCCCCGAGCCCCTCTCAGGGGATCAGGATCGAGCGCGTAGCTGAATCGACCAACCCGCGTGAGTTGCCACACGCATGCCTGTGTAGGTTCCACGCGATAGCTGGATGCTGCCCGTGGGTGCCTTGCTGCTCACCAGGATGAACCCGCTTGATGTGAAGATCTGGATCGAGGGGTGCTGTGCGCTCCACACCAACACCCCAGGCGAACTCATGACGATCGTTCCAAGTCCTGTGTTCCCCGAACCTGTGAATTGCCGCAGCACCCGCCCGCCAACCGGTGGTAGGGCGGCACTGGTCGATGTGGGCGCCGAGGCTCCTGCCGCTTTCTTGGCGCTTGGCGCATGCGGGGTGGAGCTGGCATCGGACTTTGTCGAGCTCCTCGCCGCGGCGCTCGTCGAGGTGGCGCTCGACCCGCCGCTGTGAGTCGTCGCGGGCACAGAGGCCGCGGTCGAGCCGGCCGTACCGCCGCCGCTTTCGCCACAACCCGCCAGCGAGGCAACCATCGACAGCGCGAGTAGCACGACCATGCCGACTACGTTGAGATGCCTGTTGTGAAATGTGCTCATCGAGAACCCGCCCAGCGGCGAGCTTATTGAATCCACAGGCTCGTAGCGAGCACACGCCCGGGTCGCAGCAGCACCCTGAGCAGTGGCGGGAGCGCCACGAGGATGCCCACAGCCGCCCCGGCTATCAGCGCCGTGCCGGGTACAGCCCCGTGATCCAGCACCAGCTTGCTCAACGCGAGCTCCCGTGGCCACGCTCATCAAGGCCGCGAGGAACGCCCACCTTGCGAACGCCAGCGACTCCAGCAGATTGACGAGCATCGTCACCAGCGCCACGCAACCAAAGCCGACGAACAGGCTCAGCCTGTTGGTACCTGAAGTCCACTGCCCGATCGCGATCACCACACCAGATAGCACCACCGTCGTGCCGAGCAAGCGCACGAGCGCGCCGAGGAAGATGGCCATCGCCGGGCCGCGCACGTTGCGCTCGTTGGCCCGCTCCAACCCCACGCCCTGCAGCCCGCGCGGGACCGCGTCGTAGAACTTCCACAGGTAGTAGCCACCCCAGAAGCTGCCCAGCACCGATGGCAGCAGAGCCAAAGCCGGGAACGCGCCGTGCACTCCCCAGCCAAGGCTCGAATCGCCGACGAGCAGGCCACCCAGCGCAAGGCCGATCGCGCCCGCCCACAACGCCCGCCCCACCCGCCCAGCCGGTTCGTCAGAGCGCCCGCCGCCCGTCGCCACGCCGATCACAGCTCCCACCACGATCACCGCCGCGAGGCCCTCGAGCAGTGGATAGGCGGGAGCGTCGGCCTGCAAGCCGATCACCGCGCCGACCAGCAGCGCCCCGTAGGCCAGCGCCCAGCCTCGCCGGGCCAGCACCGTACCCCCGACCCAGATCGCCACGAACAGGCCCGCCAGCGGACCGTAAGGACGCAGCAACATCAACGGCACCTCTACACAGAGCAGCGCAATCGCTACAACCACCACCCGATCGTGAGCCAGGCACGCCAGGCCCGAGCGGCGGCTGAGATAGCGGCTGCGCACAGCCCATTGCAACGCGAGGGTCAGCGGCAGGGCGATCACGATCGCCTGCTCGAGCACCGATGTGCCAACCTGGCGGCTCAATGGTCCCGCCCACGAGGCGACGGCAAGGATCGCCAGGATCAGAGCGATCGCCTCAGTCAGGACGCTGTCGCGCCGGCCGGACTCCTCGGTTGTGAACCGTCCCGGTATCCAGCGCGGCGGTTTTGGGGGCACGACCCTCGAGCCCAAGCTCAACGCCGCGTTGGCGCGCATCCCGCCCCACGCCTCGAGCACGACCGCCGCCTCCAGCACGTCCTGCGCGCTGCGCCCAAGCCGCGCCTCGATCACGCCCGTGGCGTATTTGGATCGCTCGTGCTCCATGGGGATCAGGCCCGCTCGGTCGTGGGTGCGCGAAGGCAGTCGTGCACAGCTCGCCTCATGCGCCCATCGCCGCGCTAGTGAGCTCGCCGAGCAGGTCGCGGTAGCCATCCAGGCAAGCGGTGCGCGTGTAGAAGCGGTGCACACGCTCAAAGCCGCGCTGCCCCAGGTGCGCGGCCAACTGCGGATTGCGCAGCAGCGTCACCACTCCGGTGGCCAGCCCGTGCACATCGCCGGGGGGAGGCACGATGCCACAGCCGCGCAACACCTCCGGAACCCCGCCGACGGCGGTGGCGACCACCGGACGCGCTTGGGCCATCGCCTCGAGGATCGACATCGGCAGTCCCTCGGAGATGCTCGTCATCAACACCACGTCGGCGTCCCGCACGACACCATGCGGGTCTTTCGTGCTCCCCATGAAGCGGAAATACTTCTCTGCGCCAAGCCGACGCGCCAACTCCTCGCAGGCGGCAGCGTAGGTCTCCTGACCCTTGGTGGGCGGGCCCCAGTACTCGAAGCGCGCCTCGGGGACCCGCCGGCCCACCTCCACCGCCACGCGCAGCATCGTCTGCACGTCCTTGAGCGGATCGATCCGCCCAACCGACACCACCTTCATGTTCCCCGGCGGATCGGTGTAGGTGTCCGGCGCCTCGATCCCGTTCTGGATCACGCGGATCTTCTTCGGATCCACGCCTAGCCCGCGCTCCCAGGTGGCGTTGGCCTCGGTAACCGGCGACACCCAGTCCGCCGCCGCGTACGCCGCGCGGCTCAAGCCCCGCGCCAGGCGACTCGACAGAAACCGCTCGCCCTGCGAGGAAGGGCTGCGCGCGGCCGCCAGATAGGCCTCGCGCACATACACCCCGTGCTCGGTCAACAGCATGTCGGTGCCATGCAATTGCTTGTGCACCAGCGCCGGTATCACTGCCCACCCGGCCGCGGTGACATGTAGCAGATCGGTCTGGGGCGTGGGGATCCCAGCGGCACGCGCGATCCAGTAGATAGTTTGATAGAGCCGCGCCGCCTCGACCGCATCGAGCTTGGGCGCCACCCCGGCATCCGGGTGGTGCTCGGCCAGCACCTCCTCGAGCGCCCCGACGAAGATCTCCCACCCGCGTGCCCGGCGAAAGGCCGCGCGCACGACCTCTGGCCTGCGCCTGCACCACAGGAGCGAGGCAAGCAGATCCTCGTAGCTTCCCTCCCACCCGATCAGCGCCCGCATCAGGTTGGCGGGGAGGCTCTCCTGGGCGCCGCGTTCCGGTCGCGCCACGCGGCGGCGGCGAGGCAGCCGCTCTGACCAAAGTTCGATCTGGCCCACGAGCTCGGCGTGGGGAGGCAACTCGAAGATCGCGCTCAACCGGCGGTCACCGGCCATGATCGGAAGGATCTGCCAGTCAAACTCGTGCAGGCCGCCGATCACCAGATCGCACCACGAGCTGACCCCCCCGACGGCATACGGGTAGGTGCCCTCGGTCGTCATCAGAATGCGTGGCCGGCGCACGGCCACAGACGACTTGCCCGATACGGCGCGCAGGGTTGCCGGGGCGAGCGTCTCCGGTTCGGGCATAGCCACCGGCGCGCGCATCGCAGGCGCGGCGTCCACCCCAATGACCGCTTGTGGCGTGGACATCAGGGAGCTACAGCGCCGTTGGAGCCATTCGCCGCGTCCAGCCCATCGGGCGCCGAACGCTCTCCAGCACCAGCTTGAACCGTGACCGGCAACGCTCCAAGCCGGTGATGAACGGCTTCCATGGTCTGCTCGATCTCCCGACAGGCGTCCAGTAGGCCATCTCGCATCACCAGGCACTCGGTGATAAGGCTCCATGCCTCCTCGAGCAGACTCCAAGCCTGCTCATACATGCGCTCGACCTCAGCGCGCTCGCCACCGGCGCCCTGCAGTTCCGCCTCCAGCCGCCGCAGAGGATCCTGATCGGGCGCTCCATCAAGGGACTTGCCCGATTCCCCCCCGGGCTCCGCGGCTACATGTAGAGCTACACGTGGTGTGGTCATCCGATTACGCCCGCCTTCTCAATCCCCGTCGTCCTTGTCGAGTTCTAACCGTTGCGCACTCCGAGACTGCCCCGGAGAAGCCAGGCCGCACGTCTCAGCCCGGCAAGCGCTGCGCTTAGCGTCTTCAGTGTCCTTGGTCGCTGTCCAACCCCCAATGGCCCACGCGCCTCATCTTGCGTTCAACCGTTGAACGCCGAATGCGCAAATGCCGGTTATGCTTCACGTTCGCATGAGTGCTTCATCGGCAAGGACAAGCCATCAAGCCCATGACCGACCTAGTCGATAACGCGTTTACGGCGTCCACGCGCCGCTTCGGGGGCAACGGCCCCAAGAAACGCTCTCTGCACCCAAGCTGGGGCGCCATCGCGGCTCAGCGCCAGCTCCTGCTGGTGCTGTTTCTCGCCGGGGCTTTCGCAATCGTCTCACGCGGCTTCTCGGTCACATTGAGCAGCCGCACCGGGATCGCCATCGTCGACACGGTCGCAAGCCTGATCAGCGGGCTGACCGCCTTCGTGTTCCTCGAGCGTTGGCGTGCCACACGTCAACAGCAGGACCTGCTGGTCGCAATCTCGCTGGGGATCTTCAGCGCGATCAACCTACTGCTGGCGGCCGCCCCAACCTCGATCGACGACCACCGGCTGCCGAGCTATCTGCAAGTCACGGTCGCGCTGTTCGCGGCAGGCGCCTCCGTCGCGCTGGCCAGACACTCGGCGCGCACCAGCGACGGCCTGGAGCGGTGGCTGGCGGCCGGCGCCGCGGTGCTGGCGCTCGGCTACTTCTGCGATCTGTTCGAACCATCTTTGAGAAGCAACCAGCTGTATGCGGGCGACATGCTGAGGCTGGGTGCCTCGCTACTCGTTCTCTATGGGTGCGTGCTCGAGTTCCGCACCCTGCAGCGCAAGCTCGCTCAGCGCGTAGCGGTCGATGAGCGCAGACGGATGGCGCGCGACATGCACGACGGGCTGGCGCAGGAGCTCGCCTTCATCGCAAGCCACTCGCAGCGTCTGAGCAACACCGGCGAGGACGCCGCCACGGTCGCCCACCTGCGATCGGCCGCCGAGCGCGCACTGCACGATTCGCGAACGACGATCGCCGTACTGACGGCCACCGAGGACGCGCCGCTCGACCTGCTGGTGGAGCGCACGGTCGACACATTCCGCTCACGCTTCGGCGTCGAGGTGGAGCTCGACCTCGACCCGGACATGGTCATCGATGCCGAGCGTCGCAATGCGCTGCTGCGGATCCTGCACGAGGCGCTGATCAATGCCGTCCGTCACGGCTCAGCGAAGCGGATCCTCGTGAGCTTGGGGGGCAACTCACAAGGCCCGACGCTGCGGGTCGCCGACGACGGCTGTGGATTTGACGTGCAGGCGGCGGTGAGCGACGGCGCGGGGCTCGGCCTGACCAGCATGCGGGAACGCGCCGAGTTGCTCGACGGCGCCTTGCGGATCGCCTCCGCGCCTGGAGCGGGCACCGTCGTGGAGGTCGGACTGCCATAGCGGAGCGGCTTCGCATTGTGCTCGCCGACGATCACGCCACCGCGCGTCTCGGCGTTCGTCTCGCGCTGGAGGAAGGCGACTTCGAGGTGGTCGCCGAGGCGACCGACGCCCCCAGCGCGGTCGCGGCGGCGCTCGAGCACCGTCCGGACCTGTGCCTGCTCGACGTCTACATGCCCGGAGGCGGCATCGCCGCCGCCGCCGAGATCATCGACGCCCTGCCGGGGATGCCAATCGTAATGCTCAGCGTCTCCGACACCAACGACGACCTGTTCGACGCGCTGCGCGCGGGCGCTTGCGGATACTTGCTCAAGGACACCGACCCGCAGCGTCTGCCGTATGCGCTCAGTGCCGTGCTCAAAGGCGAGGCGCCGCTGCCGCGAGTGCTCACGGCAAGGCTCATCACCGAGTTTCGCAGACACGGCAAAGAGCGCCGCATAGCCGACGCCGATGGCAGCCTGATCACCCTGTCCGAGCGGGAGTCAGAGGTGCTGGAGCTGCTGCGCGGCGACTTGACCACCAAGCAGATCGCCGACCGACTCGGCATCTCCCCGGTGACCGTACGCCGGCACGTGTCTGAGGCATTGAAGAAGCTACGAGTCTCCGACCGCGACGCGGCGCTGCGTTTGACTGGAGAGCCCTCTTAGCGCACGCGCGAGCGGGCCTGCCCAGCGAGGTCGATCTCACACCACAGCAGTGTCCCCACGCTGCGATCGACACCCCACCGATCGGCAACACGATCGACGATGAACATCCCCCAGTCCTCGCAATCCATGCCCGGGGGATGGGCCACCGCCACGTCGCGGCGAGACTCCATGACCTCGGCTCGCACGAGGCTCTCATCGCGCGAGACGGCCAGTTCGATCTCGTCGCCTCCCGGCGACTCGGCGTGCAGCACGTTGTTGGTGACCAGCTCGCTGACGCAAAGCGAGAGGTCGTAGAAGAGGTCCGGCTCGAACAGGCTCTCCCACTCTCGCAGCGCGCGACGGGCTGCCCCGACCGCCTGTGGCAGGCCGCGGAACCTGAACCTGCGCTCGGTCTCGCTCAGTACCACGGGCGTCAGCGGGCCGGCGGCATCCCACACGGTCACGCCCGCGTTGAGGTAGTGCACCGCGGAGGTCTCGTTCGCCTCGGTGGCGTAGCGCAACGTCCGAGCCGCATGCGCGCTCAGCGCACTGGGACCAACCAGTTCCGGCACAGGATTCCTTTCCTTGACGCTAGGCGCTTTAGTGGGTGGATTTATCCGGGACCATTATTTCAATAGCCAGGAAGACACCGTTCTTCAACGAGTGTGTCGTCCACGCACACGGACATAGGGAGCATGATCGTCGCATGGATGCAACCAAACTGTCAAGTTGCGTCACAATTCGATCACGAAAGATGCTGCTCAGTCGCCGACACAGGCGATGGGCGCGTCCCAGTCCCCCGGCGATGCGTGCGCCAACAGGCGCCGCGGCGCGCGGCCGCCTACTCCACGGTGACGGTCTTGGCGAGGTTGCGCGGCTGGTCCACGTTCAGCGCGCGCTCCCGGGCGATGTAGTAGGCCAGCAGCTGCAGCGGCACGACCGCGAGGATCGTCTGCAGGAGCACGTCGGTCTTGGGGATGTACACCACCTGCTCGGCGTGCTCGGCGACCTCCTTGCTGCCCTCGGTCGCGATCACGAACACGCGCGCGCCGCGCGCTCTAACCTCTGAGACGTTGGAGAGCATCTTGTCCAGCACGCTCAGGTCGGTCGCCACGCACACTACCGGCGTCTGCGCCCCAAGCAGGGCAATCGGGCCGTGCTTCATCTCGCCCGCGGCGTACGCGTCGGTCGGGATGTAGGAGATCTCCTTCAGCTTCAGCGCCCCCTCGAGCGCCACCGGTAGGCCGGCGAGCCGCCCGAGGAACAGGAAGAACTCGCAGCCCGCCAGCCGCTCGGCCAGTTTCCGCACTGGACCCTGCACCGCCGCGAGCACCGTGTCCAACCTTTCGGGCAGCAGCTCAAACTCGCCGCGGAGCCCCTCCAGCTGAGCCTCGGGGAGCGTGCCACGCAGCTGGGCCATCCGCAGGGCGAACCCGTACAGCGCCGCCACCTGCGCGACGAACGTCTTGGTCGCGGCGACCCCGATCTCGATGCCGGCGCGAGTCAGCAGCACACCGTCGGCCTCCTGCGTGGCCTGGCTGCCGGGCACGTTGGTCAGCGCCAGGACCGTTGCGCCAAGCTCGCGTGCGAGGCGCATCGCCGCAAGCGTGTCGGCGGTCTCACCCGACTGTGTGATGCCGATGATCAGCGAGTCCTCTTCGAGCAGTGGGGCGCGGTAGCGAAACTCCGAGGCGAGGTCGACCTCCACCGGGACGCCCGCCCAGCGTTCGAGCGCTATGCGCCCTGCGAGCCCGGCGTGGTAGGAGGTGCCGCAGCCGAGGATCACCACACGGCGAATCCGCCGCAGTCGCCGCTGGTCGATGCCGATGTCCGGCGAGGCGAGGTCGCGATCGAGCCAGCCCTCCAAAGTGGAGGCAACCGCCGCGCTCTGTTCGTGGATCTCCTTGAGCATGAACGTCTCAAAGCCGCCCTTCTCGACCACGTCGTCATCCCAGTCGACGCTGACCGGAGACACCGGCAGGCTCACGCCTGAGGCGTCGAAGAAGCGTGCCCGGTGCGGCTCGAGCACGGCGATCTCCCCCTCTCTCAGAACGTGCACCCGGCGGGTGTCCCTCAGAAACGCGGGGATCGCCGAGGCCACGAAGTGCTCGTCCTCACCGACGCCCACCACCAGCGGGCACTCCCGCCGTGTGGCGACCAGCAGATCGGGATGCTCGGTGCTCATCGCCACGAAGGCGAAATGGCCGCGCAGCCGCTCCAGCGATTCGCGCACCGCGGCGAACAGATCGCCCCGGTAGAGGTGGGCGAGCAGGTGAGCGAGCACCTCGGCATCGGTCTCTGAGGTGAACTCGGCGCCGAGCTCGGTCAGCTCGTCGCGCAGCACGATGTGATTCTCAACGATGCCGTTGAGCACGATATGGATGCGCCCGTCGGTGTCGGCATGGGGATGGGCGTTCTCCCACGTGACCCCCCCATGCGTCGCCCACCTGGTATGACCGATGCCGGTCGTCGGATCGGCATCGAGCGTCGCCGTGCCGCCACCGCCGACGCTCGCCGGCTGAGGCATACGTGTCGCCAGCGCACTTCTGAGCGAAGCCAGGTTCCCAACGGCGCGAACCGACTCGATCCGACCGTCGTGCTGCAAGGACAAGCCGGCGGAGTCATAGCCGCGATACTCAAGCCGCTCCAGGCCTTGCAGCAGGATCTCCTCGCACGGCCGGCGACCGACATATCCGATGATCCCGCACACGGTGGCTTGCTCCTTCCATGGACTCGGCCGGATCCGGGCGCTTCAGCCCCCAGCTTCCCCAAGGGTCCGAATCCAAATAACTAGGCTTATTGACTGGAACTGAATTAGAGGGTTGGAGGCCGTCCCAGTCAATGGCTCCACCGACTCATCCCGGCGTTCAGTGCGTGAACGCGAAGGTCGGTCGAGTAACGCTCGCTCTAGACTCCCTCTGCAATGCTCACGCCGATCACAGTAGTCGTCATCGACGACCACGTGCTGTTCCGCTCCGGGCTGCGTGAGCTGCTCCAGCAGGAGGAGATCAAGGTTGTCGGCGAAGCCTCGAGCGCCGAGGCGGGCCTGGAGGTCGTCGAGCGCCTTACGCCGGACGTGGCAGTCATGGACCTCAGCCTTCCGCGAATGTCCGGCCACGAGGCGATCCGCCGGATAGTGACGATCTCGCCCAAGACCCAGGTACTGGTCCTGACGATCTCAGTGAACGAGACCGACGTGACCGAGGCGGTGCTCGCAGGCGCGTGCGGCTATCTGCTCAAGGACGCCTCGGTCGAGGACATCATTGCCGGCGTGCGGGCAGCAGCCCTCGGCGAGTCGATGGTCTCACCAAGAATGGCGAGCACCCTCTTGGCGCAATTGCGCCGCCATGAGCAGAACGACAGACGCCCGAAAATCGAGAGCCTGTCGGTCCGGGAGAAGGAGGTCCTGCGACTGGTGGTCGAGGGCAAGGACAACGCGGCGATCGCGCGGGAGCTGTTCATCAGTCCCTACACGGTCAAGAACCACATCTCCAACATCCTGTTGAAGCTGCAGGTGGAAAACCGCCTGCAAGCCGCCGTCTGCGCGGTTCGCGATTCCTTGATCTGAGAGCCGGCCACGTGGTCGGCCACCAGCCGGGGCACCCGCGCGGACCGCGGTCATGTCGCGTCCGATCGCTCGGATCTAGCCGTGATGCTCTTCGTCTGAGCGCACCGCGTCCAGCAGCTGGCGTAGCGCTTCGCTGGTAGAGGTCACATCCCTGAGCAGCGCCGAGATTCTGCCGAGCTCCACTGCCGTTCGCGGATCGCCGGACTGCGCCAGCAAAACGATCTCCCGCTCGAGCCTCCTGCGGTCGACGTTCAGCGCCAGCACGTGCGCATAGCCGTCGACGATCAGCTCCAGCAAGTCTGTTCCCGTATGCGTAGCGACCAGGCTCTCCTGGGAGAGGATCGCGATCAGCGCCTCCGCGCGCTCGCGGAGATGATCTGGCCCACTTTGGGCTTGGCATTGATGGGTGGCGGAAATCGCTGGCAACTAAACGTGAGATGTGTAAATGGAGCCCGGCCTGGTAACACTGATTTCAGGGCTCCCCCGGGTCAATCGACCGGCTGGCCCTTTTCACGTTCAAGCCGTGAACGCCGATCGGCCGGCTGAGCTACTGGTCTAATCCCAATTGCCCAGATGCATCTCCTCTGCACAGGGGGCATCGCGAGCGCGATCAGCAGTTGCCTTCAGCCGAGTCGCTCAGGAGCGTGCTGAAGTAGGACGGCAGTACGTCATACCAGGTGCCCACATAGACATAGCCGATGTTCTGCTGGGCCAGCGAGGCACACACCGAAGCCGGCTGCGGCGTTGCTGGACCTTCGGGGGCGTTGTAGACGAGAGCGGCGAAATTGTTGGCTGGGTAGCGCCGCTCCCAGCCGGCTTGCGTCCAGGACGTGTAAGGGCCTTCGGTGGGGGTGTTGTAGGAGCCCTCGAAGGTGACCACGATGTTGGCGTTGTTGGCTTCGGTGCTGTCGAGCATCCAGTCAGAGCCTGGGTTGGCGCCGAAGTTGAACACGACCTCGCCGTTGTCACCTCCGTGCTTGTGCACATAGGCGGCCAGCGTCCGATAGAAGCTCTGGTTGCTGGTGGTCGTCCCGGGGATGTCGTCGGAGACGCCGTCGAAGAAGATCCCCGCTATGTAGCCGGGATAGAACGAGTACCAAGCTTTGATCTGGCTCTCAACAGACGCGATCGAGGCTTGGCCGTAGTCGGTCCAGACATAGCCGATCACCGAAGCACGGTTATAGACGTAGCAATTGTCGATGACTTTTGCCCACGCGGGCACGCTGACGCTGCCCGGGCCTTGGCCTTCGGCTACATCGGCGATGATCCACGAGCCGTCACCGGCCCCGTTGACCTGTGAGCACGCCTGGGTCCAATCCGCCGGGTTGCCGTTGTCATAAAGCGGGATCAGCTGATTTTGACCGCGTGTGTGCGGGACGCGCGCGAAAGCGGGAGTCGTTAGAAGGCTGATAGCCGCCAGCGCTGTGGCGCCGAACAAGGTCAGTGATATCCCAGAACGCTTGGCTCGCATTCTTACCGTCTCCTTTCAAGCTTTGGTGTCGGCGCGCCACCCAGGCCAGTCAGGCGCTTTGCCCAGCCCAGCCCCGGCGCGTCGCTCAGCCCGTCGTGTCAGGCTTGTGCGTCAGTCTGGGCAAGTGTGGGCAAGTGTGCGCACGCCGTCAATAGGGCACGTGTCGCTCGCGGCGTTCAGATTCTGAACGCGGGAGTACCCACGGTTTCCAGAGCCTTGGGAGCCAGTGCACTGTTTCCCTGAGCTCGTCGGGCCTCCTGTGCGGGCAGGAGCATCGGGAGCCGGTCGGCGGTGTCGGTCATCTCGATCAGGCGGCGCACGCACCCGGAGGCGTCGGCGATCGACAGCTCGTAACCCGCGTGCCGCGCATGGGCCACCGCATCCATCAGCATGCTCAAGCCGCAGCCGTCGATGAAGTCAACCTCATCGAGGTGAATCTCAACCGCGTGGCTGATACGTGCCGCCCGGGTCAGACCGTCGCGGAAAGCGCCAACGGCCGTCAGGTCGAGCTGGCCGTGGACGAACAACCCGACGACGTGAGGCGTGGTGGTCGTGTCTGTGGAAATGTGAACCATCAACCCTCCAAATCACGCTTGGCGTTCTGGCGCACCGCCCTGGTCCCGAGCACCGGGGGGCGGTCCCCCAAAGGATCGACCATCAACCAGACTGAACTACCGGCGCCCGTGTCGGGCGCCGCCCCCGTGTAGCCCACCGATCCTATGCACCGTGCTTGCCGTGGCGCAAGACCGGAGAGCTGATAAACCCGCAAAATCGGTGAAAGACACGATCCGCTCGCGGCCCACGATAGGCTTGCGAGGTGTCTGCTGAGGCGGTGCAGGTCGGCTCGGCGCCGGACGAAGGACCCACAAGGTCCGCCTACACAGGGGTACGTCAAGCGCCGCTCGAATCGATCGGGTGGGTTGCGCTGGTCGCGCTGGCTCCCGCCGCACTCATCTACCTGTCGTTCAACGCCGGCGGCTTCTTCCCCAGCGCACCCGGGTTCGTCACGGTCGTCTTCGCCCAGGCGCTCGTGCTGCGCACGACGCTCGCCAAGCGGCCGTTCGAGGGATTCAACCGGGCGCTTGCGATCCCGCTCCTCGCCCTGGTCCTGTACGCCGCCTTCCAGCTGGCCTCGGTCGCGTGGTCGCACGCCACCTCCAATACGCTCGACAGCTACGCCCTCACGCTGCTGTACGTGCTTGCGTTCGTGCTGTTCGGCTCCGTGCGCTACACGCGCCAGCGCGCCGACTGGCTGGTGCGCGCGGTGGCGGCGGGCCTCGCGGCGGTGTGCCTGATTGGGTTGATTTCGCGTGTGCTGCCTCACACCTGGCCCACCGCCACCAGCTTCTTCGCCGACCGGCTCAACTACCCGCTCACCTACTGGAACGCGGAGGGCATGATCGCCGCGATCGCGCTGATCCTGGGCTTTCACCTGACCGCCGAGCGGGCTGAGCACTGGAGCGTGCGCGTGCTTAGCGCCGCCGTGCTGCCGGCCCTCGCCGCGACACTGCTGCTGACCTTCTCGCGCGGGGCGATCGGCGTGGTGGCGATCGGCCTGATCGCCTACTGCCTGCTGACCCGCTTCAGCCTGCTTCCCACGGCGCTGCTGGCGACCGCCGTGCCCGTGGCGATCGCGGTGCGCTCGGCGTGGGACGCAACGGCGCTGGCGAGCACCCACCCGACAAGCCCGGCAGCTGTCTCTCAGGGCCATCACGTGGCGCTCGTGGTGGGTGCGTGCATGATCGGCGCGGGGGCGCTGCGGGGGCTACTGCTGTTCGCCGACAGCCGAGTAGCGAGGCTCGAGCTGGTGCGCTCTCCCCCGCGCCCGGCAGTGCGCGCAGGCCTTGGGGTGGGCTTTGCCGTGGTCATCCTCACGATCGCGATCGCGGCGGGCGGCGTGGGCTTCGTGCACCGCCAGTACGACAAATTCGTGCACGGCACTCGCGAACAGCACAACAGCCAAACCCGCGAACGGCTCACCGACCCCGCCAACGACGGGCGCTTCCCGCTGTGGCGAGCGGCGCTGCGTATCTATGAAACGCAGGAGCTGCGCGGCACCGGGGCGGGCACCTACCAGCAGTACTTCCCCCGCTACCGCAGCGAAAGCGGCTATGTCGTAGACGCCCACTCGCTGTATCTGCAGAGCCTGGCCGAGCTCGGCATCGTGGGCTTCGTGCTGATCCTGATTGTCGTGCTCGGCATCCTCGGCGGCCTGGCAACGCGAATCCGTGGCCCCGACCGGACGCTGTACGCGGCACTGTTCGCGGTGTCGCTGGCGTGGGCGATGCATCAGGCCTTCGACTGGGATTGGCAGATGCCGGCGGTCACGCTCGGGGTGCTCATGCTTGCCGGTATCGGCCTCGCCCGCCCCCGCGATGGCAAAGTGGGGCTCTCCGGGCTGCCCGTGGACCGCACCCTGATCGCACTCGGGTGGCTGCTGCTGGCCGTCGCGCCACTGCTGGTGGCCACCTCCTACGCCCGTCTGCAACGCAGCGCCGCGGAGCTCAAGCGTGGCGAATGCGCGAGCGCCAAGCAGGAGGGGCTGTCGTCGCTGTCGCTGTCGGCCAAGCGCCCCCAGGCGTATGTGGTCGTGGGCTTGTGCGACCTCCAGCAGGGCTTCGCCCAGGCCGCCGTGCCGGCGATGACCCAGGCGGTCGCCCTGGAACCGGAGAGCTGGGAAGAGCAGTACTGGCTGGCCGTCGCCCGCGCCGCCGCCGGCATCGACCCTCACGCGGCAATCGACCGGGCGCTCGCGCTCAACCCGCGCGAGGAGGGTCTGCGCAACGCCGCCCGCAAGCTGCGCCCGGACGACCCACGCGTATGGGAACGCGCAGCGCCGCGGCTGCGCATCGAAGCGCTGAGCTCCGGGAAGTTCTCGATCACCAACCTCTGACGGGCGCGGGGTGAGCGAGCGGCGCTCGGGCAGCACACACCTCGCTCGCGCCCGCCGGCCCAGGGGCCACGCAACCGTGACGCGCATAAAGACCTGTGACGCGCATGAAGATCTGTGACGCGCATGAAGATCTTTTGGACGGGAATGTCGGAAAACTCCCCGCCCACTCGTATAAGGCGGTCAGAGAGCATCCGCAAATCCACTCAGTAGGCCAGGAGACCCATATGCCGCGCAAGTACGACGCACACAAGGATGAATTGGAGGGCGTCGCTCAGCGCTTGCGCGACGAGCGTCCCGAGGCCAGCCCCCTCGAGCTCGACCGCATCAAGACAACCGCCATGTCGCGCGCCAAGGCCGGGGGCCGAGGCGGACGCGCAGGTGCCCGCCGCCTCGCGGTGGCCGGCCTGACTGTTGGCCTACTGGCTGCCACCACCGGCGGGGTGCTCGCCGGCGGGAACCACGGCCAAAACAACGGTGGCAATGCAGCCAACGCTCAGTACGGCGGGGAATGCAACGTCATCGACAACGGCAGCAACAACGAAATCTACAACTGCAACGAAAACAGCTTCAACAAAACCACCATCACGAACGAAAACACCTACTACATCACCAACAACTACAGCGGCGGCTCGACCGTCACGGTTGCCGCGCCCGTAACTCCCGCGGCCAGCGGAGTCCAGGGCTCGACCACGACCAAGAAAATCAGCCGCGACGTCAACATCCACATCAACGTCCCGAAGAAATCGAAACTCCGCAAGGTGACACTTAGGGTCAACGGCAAAATCGTGTCCGTGCTCAAGGGCAAAGCGGCCAAGGCGAACGTCAAGATCGCCAACCTGCCCTGCTCGGCCACCGTTACGGTCACAGCGGTCACGAGCAGCGGCAAAACCGTCACGCAGACCCACGTCTACAAACTCTGCTAGGGGCCAACGCAGGAGAAGCACAACAGTGGTGAGCACACAGCTCGCATGACCCACGGGCAAGGGCCCCGGAGATCTCTCTCCGGGGCCCTTCTGCCCAGAGCGTTCCTCGTCAGACGCTCGAGCGGGAGTGCCCACTCATCCCAACCCGGGCAGGATCGCCCATCTCATCGCCGGCCAGCGCACAGGGAAGGAACCGATGGCTCACGAACTCACCACCCCCACCACACCGGCTCGTCGCGCCTCGGTGGGACCCGCCAGAATGTCGTTGCACATGCGGACTGACACCTTCGAGCGGCTGTTCGAGGAGCACTCACAGCGGCTCTACTCCTTCCTGGCCTACCACACCGGCAACAAGGCGCTGGCAGAGGACCTGCTGTCGGAGACCTTCGAGCGAGTGCTGCGCTCGCGCCAGCGCTTCGATCCGAGGAAGGGGAGCGAGCGACGCTGGCTCTACACGATCGCGCTGAACCTGCTGCGCGATAACGCGCGCCGCCGCACCCACGAAGAGCGCGCCCTGCAGCACGTGGGCGCCGGGACCACTCAGGAGCAGACAGACCCCGGGTTGAACGCGGTGGAGAGCCGCGACGAGCTGCAGCGAGCGCTGACGCTGCTAAACGAGGACGAGCGCGAGGCGCTCGCGCTGCGCTTCGGCGCCGACCTCAAGCTACGCGATGTGGCGGGGGTGCTCGGCGAGGGCGAGAGCGCCGTCGAGGGCCGGATCTACCGCGCATTGGGCAAGCTGCGCCAGGAGATGAGCTAGCGGCCGATGGGCTGGGAGCCTGTGTCGGGGGAGCTACGGCGCCACCCCGGCGGCCACGCAACAGCCCTTGACGCTCAGCACGCCCCTCAACGGGGCACCTTCGGGCTGTCCTGACCCGAAGATCGACCGGTCGGCGTAGACGGTCACCCGGTAGCGCACACGCGGAAGCCGCGGATAGCGCACCACACAGTTCCACGGGTTACCCAGAACGGTGCGTGACCCAGCGAGGCAGCGCGCATCGCGCGCGCGCGAGGACCGACCGCCATACCCGGGGCGAGGATCGCTGGTGGTGAGGATCAGTGTCTCCAGCTGGGTGGCGCCCACCGGGGTGAGCGCCTGCTGCTGGGAGACGAACTGGGTGTTGCCTTCGCGGCTGCGCAGCGCCACCGCCGTCCCGGCGATCCCCACCGCCAGGATGAGCGCCACGAGCAGACCGGGGTGTCTCATCTGTGGGGCCCCACCATCGCCAATCAAGCATAAAGCCGCACCGCGCCGAGGCATACGTTCCTGGTCCACCCCCCATGTGAGCGCTAAGACGAGCGCCGCTCACTGCCGATAGCAGGAGCGTGAACCGTCTCATCGCACTGCTCGCACCGATCGTCGCGGGGATCGCCTGCGCGTATGCTCCGGCAGGGGCTATAGCCGCCGGGGAGCCCCACCACCCACATGCTCGCGTGACCTGCAAGCGCACAGCCGGACATCGTCGCGGGCACCAGCGCCACTGCACTCCAGCCGGGGGCACCGCCCGACGGCATGGGCGCTTCCGTGCACATCCGCATTCGCAGGCGGGGGGGCGTTCCTCACTCGCGGGGGCCCACGCTCACACCAAGCGCACCGACAGACCCGAGGCGGTCGTGACGATCAACGCGGCCACCACAGCCCCACCCACCACCGCGACGATCGCGAGCGTGCTCGCGACACCGTGCGAAGACACCGAACTGACGCCCCAAGCGGGTGACCTCGAAGAGATCCGCGCCGCCACGCTGTGCCTGGTCAATCAGGAGCGCGCCCGCAACAACGAGCTCCCGTTGCAACCCAACGCGCAGCTGGAGCAGTCCTCACAGCGCCACAGCGAAGACATGGTGGCCGAAGACTATTTCGCGCACGTGGCCCCCGATGGGGAAACCCCGCTGCAGCGCGTGCAAGCGACCGGGTATATACCCAACGGCGAAGTGGGGTACACGATCGGTGAGAACATCGCGTGGGGGACGCTCTACCTGGCGACCCCGAACGCGATCGTCGCCGCGTGGGTTGCCTCGCCGGAGCATCTCGCGAACATCCTCAACGCCGAATACCGCGACACCGCGATGGGGGTCGACCCCGCCGCACCCCCCTCACTCGCCGAAGGACAGCCCGGGGCGGTGTACACACAGGAGTTCGGCGTCATCCAGGGTTGAGGCAACAAAAAAGCCCACAATCCGGTCAAATCGCGTCGTTTCGGGGTTAGAAGAGGCTGAAACGGTTATTACAAGTTGGATCGGTGGGAAACAAGTGGATCGGTGGGAAACAGGGTTGGACATCTGTTCGGTCTGACCCATCGGCTATTACGTAACTGACCGCAATGTCCGACTTAAAGGACTACAGCATGTCGTCCTCAGAGGGCACGCGGTAGTCGCACTCGCAGGGCGCAAGGAATCGACGCAAAGCAAACGAATAAGACTCACAGACAAATGACCATCCTCCTGATCTCACTTGCCTGGACCACCGCACTGGTGGGGTTGGTTTATCTGCTCGCCGCTCGACCTAAGCGGGTCCCCACCGGCTGGGAGCGCTCTCCCCGCCTGCTCGCGGACAGGGACGTGTCATTCGCCGACAGGGTCGCGGACAGGGACGTGTCATTCGAGGAGGCGATCGGCCAGATGCTGCGCGCCACCCCCGAGGCCGTCAGATCCGAGGCCGTCAGATCAAAGACCGCGGCGGCAGAGCACGTAGGGGACGGTGCGCAGCAGGATCTTTACGTCCGCCCATAGCGACCAGTTGGCGACGTACAAGTAGTCGATCGCCACCATCTCGCGCAACGATACGGTGGCCGGCCCGAGAATCTGCCAGTGACCGGTCATACCTGGGTGCAGCGCCAAACGGCGGCGATGCCAGCCCTCTATCCGCTTGTCCTCGTCGAGGATCAGCGGGCGCGGACCAACAAGGCTCATCTCCCCGCGCAGCACGTTGAACAGCTGCGGGAGCTCGTCGAGGGCGGTCTTGCGCAGGAATCTCCCCACACGCGTGACGCGCGGGTCCTCGACGATCTTGAACAGTCCCTCCTGCGCTTCGTTGAGGTCGGCCAGCGAGGACTTCGAGCTCCTCGGCGTTGGGGACCATCGTGCGGAACTTGAACAGCCCGAAGTGCCACTCGCCACGGCCGACCCTCTGCTGGCGGAAGAACACGGGCCCTTTGCTGTCGAGCTTGATCGCGATCGCGATCGCGATCATCAGTGGGGAGACCGCCAGCAGCCCCAGCGCCGCACCGGTGAAGTCGAACGCGCGCTTGATCAGCGCCGAGGAGCGCGTTAGGTCGAAACGGCGCACCCCCATCAGCGTGACCCCGTGCAGGTCGTCGAACTCCACCGAGGACCCGATCACCTGCAGCAGGTGCGGGACAACGCTGACGCGGATGCCCACCGCTTTGAGCGTGCGCACCAAGTCGAGCGTCTCCCCCCTTCGATGCTGCTGGGGGCGACGATCGCACGGTGCACGTCGAGGCCCTTCGCCAGATCTCCTATCTCCTGGAGCTTGTCGTGCGAGAACGCGTCGGTGGACCAGGGAGCTATCTCATGGAGATCCACGTGCGCGACGATCTCCGCCCTGACCCCGCCGTGGTTGACCATCCTCGAGCGAATCGTTTGCTCGGAGGCGGCGCTACCGATGAACAGGCAGCGCTCGACGGGGGCGGAGCGCAACGCGACGGCGCGCGCCACGCAGCGCCCCACGACCAACAGAACGGCGAGCGTAACCCACAGGAACAGCACGTCCTCGCGTGTGAGGTGACCGTAGCCGAGCGGGGACTCCGCCAGCCACGCCACGAGCGCGCACAGGGTGGCCACCTGGAAGAGCTTTGGGACCTCGTCGAGCGTGGTCTTGCGGATGACCACTTCGTCGCGGTCGTAGAGCCCGAACACCTTCGCTCCGATCACGACCAGCGGGAGTCCCGCGAGGCAGACCTCCAGCAGGTGCAGCCTTCCCCCCGACAGCCCGATCGCGAGCGCGAACGCGCCCACGACCGCGAGCACGTCCGCCATCAGCAGCATGCGCCGGAACACCGCGTCGCGCAGCATGCTCGCCGCGGGACCGCGCGTCTCGAGAATCGGGGTGCTCCCCCCAAAGCGCCTGCCAATACCCCACTGACCGCGTGCCCCCACAGCGCCGCGTGCCCCCGCTGCCGGATGAGCGCCGACGTCGGCGGGAGTGGCAAACTCCTTCTCTACCTGACTGCTTGTCGCCTCCAACCTTGTCTCCCTGACTTGCGTTGAAATAGCGCCGGCACCCCCACCGGGCATCCAGCCCGGTCACCTGTTCGTGCTAACGCCTTCGTCTGCGTCCTGCGTACGTTGGCGAGTCTCCCCAGTTTCCTCCTTGATTTAACGTGGGGCGGCGCAGGCTAGCCGCACCCACACTGAATGTCAAGCATTGACGTCACTATTCGGATGAGCGGGCTTACAACTCAAAAACCGCGCACAAATCGGATGAGCAGGTAATACCTACCTATATCTACCCACCCTTGCGCGACTCGCCAAGAGGGCACCTTGCGCGACTCGCCAGAGCCCACCGCGCGCGACCCGCGGAGGGCCTCGAAGCGGTGGGTGCCCGAGCAACCCCCACTTACCCCGGGGTGCTCAAGCGGGGTGTGTCCCGAACGACTCCTCCACGCTCACCGTGCCCGGCCCGGAGAGCTCGAACGAGCTGTGCAGCGCCTGCACCGCACGCTCCACCTGGGCGCGGGCGATCACGCAGGAGATCTTGATTGGGGAGGTGGAGATCATCTCGATGTTGACCCCCTCGTCGTTGAGCACGCGAAAGACCTTCGCCGCCACCCCGGGGTGGGAGCGCATGCCGGCACCAACGATCGACACCTTGCCCATCTCCTGCTGGGTGCGCACGCCGGCGAAGACCTCGTTTGTCATCGGGTGCAGTGCCGCGGTGGCCACTTGCAGGTCCTCGTGGGGGACGGTGAAGGAGATCTCCGCCTTCCCCCCCGCCGAGGTGGGGACGTTCTGGTCGATCATGTCGACGTTGACGTTGGCGTCGGCCATCGCCTCGAAGATGCGCGCGGCGACGCCCGGTTCGTGGCGGACCCCGATCAGCGTGATCATCGAGTCCGATGTCGAGTGGGTGACGGCGGTGATGAGGGGCCTCTCGGGGTGGTCCATGTTCTCTCCTTCCGGCACCACCACGGTACCGGGGCTGTCGTTGAACGATGAGCGGCAGTGGATGCGCACGGAGTGGTTGCGCGCGTACTCCACGGAGCGCAGTTGCAGCACCCCGGCACCGGAGGCGGCCATCTCGAGCATCTCCTCGAAGGACACGGTGGGGAGCTTGCGCGCGTCGGGGACGATCCGTGGGTCGGCGCTGAACACGCCGTCGACGTCGGTGTAGATCTCACATTCACGCGCCCCGAGCGCGGCGGCGACGGCGACGGCGGTGGTGTCGGAGCCGCCGCGCCCGAGTGTGGTGACGTCGTCGGCGGTGGACACCCCCTGAAAGCCCGCCACCAGCACGATGTGGTCCTGCTCCAAGGCGCCGCGCACGCGGTCGGCGCGCACGTCGAGGATGCGGGCCTTGGTGTGGGAGGTGTCGGTGACGATCCCCGCTTGGGATCCGGTCAGCGAGATCGCACGATGGCCGAGATCGTTGATCGCCATCGCGCACAGCGCACAGGAGATGCGCTCGCCGGTGGACAGCAGCATGTCCATCTCGCGTGGGTCGGGGACCGCCGACACCTCCTCGGCCATCGCGATCAGCTCATCGGTGGTCTTCCCGCGCGCGGAGAGCACCGCCACGACGCCCAACCCGGACTCGCGCTTCTCCACGATGCGCGCAGCGGCGCGCTTGATGCGCTGCGCGTCGGCGACGGAGGTCCCGCCGAACTTCATCACCACGATCTCAGACATGCCCGGAGAATAGATGGGCGTCAGGGTCGCATGCGACCCTGACCTACCCGGTACATGTACCGGGTAGCCGGCAGGCGCATGCGCCTGCCGGGAGACACGCCGCATGCGGCGTGTCTCGGACCCGTGCATGTACGGGTCCGAGCTACAAGGACCGGCGCCCGGCGAGCGCCTTGCCGAGCGTCACCTCGTCGGCGTACTCCAGGTCGGAGCCCACCGGGAGGCCCGAGGCCAGGCGAGTGACCGTCAGCTCGGGGGCGCGGCGGCGCAGCTCCTCGGCGATGTGCAGCGCGGTGGCTTCGCCGGTGGTGGTGGGGTTGGTGGCGAGCACCACCTCGCGCACAGCGGGAGCATCGGTTGGGGCGGGCGCGGGGATGCGCGCGTAGAGCTGCTCGATCTTGAGGTCCTCGGGCTCGATCCCGTCAATCGGAGACAACGCGCCCCCCAGCACGTGGTAGACGCCATGAAATTCGTGGGTGCGCTCCATTGGGATCACGTCGCTGGGCTCCTCCACCACACAGATCACGCTGCGATCGCGGCGCGTGTCTTGGCAAATCCGGCAGCGTGCTTCGTCGGCGAGGTTGAAGCACTCCTCGCACAACCCCACCTTCTCCTTCACCTCGCGGATCGCCTCGGCGAGCCCCAGCGCATCCTCGCCCGAGGCACGCAGGATGTGAAAAGCGAGCCGCTGCGCGGTGCGGTTGCCGATGCCGGGGAGCTTCGAGAGCTCGGTGACCAGCCGCTGGACAGGGGGGGCGAACGAGCTCAAACTGCCTATAGCCCCGGAAGCCCCAGCCCACCGAGCGCGCTGGGGTCGAGGCCCCCGGTGACCGCCCCCATCCGCTTCGACGCCAGCTCCTGGGCGGAGCGCAGCGCCTCGTTGGTGGCGGCGAGCACCAGGTCGCACAGCATCTCCACGTCCTCGGGGTCCACCGCCGCGGGGTCGATCTTCACCGAGCGCACCTCCAACCCCCCGGTGACGGTGACCGTCACCGTCCCCCCTCCCGCCGACGCCTCAACGGTCTCGTGCAGGAGCTGCTCCTGGGCGGCCTCCATGTCGTGCTGCATCTTCTGCACCTGCTTGAGCATCTGCTGCATGTTTGGTTGCTGCCCGCCCGGCCCCTGCCGGCCTGGTTGCTGTCGTCGTTGCTGGGGCACCTAGTTGCCGCCTTTCTGCTGTTGGAGCCAGTCATCGGGGAGCTCCACCGCGTCGAGCTCCGCCATCAAGCGTGCCATGACCTCCTCCTCGGTCGGCGCCCCCCCGCCCGGGCCACCCTCGGAGGGGAGATCCTCGCGCAGCTCGAAGGAGACGCGATAGCGCCGCCCGCTGATGCGACGCAGCGTGTCCGCCAGCATCGCGCGATTGTCGGGGTCCTCGGCCTTGCGCTTGTGAAAAGCCGCTGTGGGGGGAAACGCGAGCACCAACTCCTCGTCGGTGAGCGTCGCCGGCACCGCCTCGCTCAGCACCGCCCCCAGCAGTTCGTGCTCGGCGCGCACCGACTCGTGCACCGCCGCCCACAGCGCGTCGAGGTCGCCCCCCGCCGGCAGCCCCACCACCGCGACGGGGGCAACGACGGGCTCTTGCTCAGGCGCTTCAGACGTCTCGGTTGCAGTCGTGGTGGTAGCCGGCGCAACCGGAGGCATCGCGGTGGGGGTTGGGGCCGCAAACGCGGATGCGGTTGTAGGGATAGCCGGCGCAATCGGAGGCTTCGCGGTGGGGGTTGGGGCCGGAGACGCGGATGCGGTTGTAGGGATAGCCGGCGCAATCGGAGGCATCGCGGTGGGGGTTGGGACCGGAGACGCGGGGGGAGCAGGAGCCGTTTGGGTGGCCGCCGATGATGTGGATGTGGGACTCCCCGTCAGCGCCTGCTCGAGCCGCTCGATGCGCGCGAGCAGTGCGCGGGTGGAGCCGTCGGCTTGCGGTGTCGCGGCCTTCACGAGTGCGAGCTCCAGTTGCGTGCGGGGATCGGCGCCGGCGCGCACCGCCTCGAGCGCGGCCCCCAGCAGATCGAGCATGCGCACCACCTCCGCGCGCCCCACACGCTCTGCTTGGGCGCGCAAGCGCCCGTCGATCTCGGGCGTTAGCGACAACTCTGAGGGAACCTCCCCGAGCGTTTGCACGATCAAAAGCTCGCGCGCACGCCCCTCCAGGTCGCGCGTGAACGAGCCCGCGTCGCGACCCCCCTCCGCGCAGCGGGCCACCGCGAGCAGCGCCCCACGCGCGTCCCCCCCCGCAACCGCGTCGAACGCATCGGCGAGCAACTGCTCGTCGGCAACCCCCAGCACCGCGAGCACATCCCCCAGCTCCACGCGCGTGCCGCTGTAGGTGACCAGCTGCTCCAACGTCCCCAGCGCGTCGCGGAAGCTCCCGGTGGCTGAGCGCGCGATCGCAGCCACCGCCTCGGGGGGGATCTCAATCGACTCCGCCTGCGCGGCGCGCATCACGACGCTTGCGATCTGCTCAACGGTGGGGCGGTGAAAGTCGAAGCGGTGACAGCGGTCGACGACGGTGGCGGGCACCTTCACGGCCTCAGTGGTGGCCAGCACGAACACCGTGTTCGGCGGGGGCTCCTCGAGCGTCTTGAGAAACGCGTTCCACGCCGCCTGGGAGAGCATGTGGGCCTCGTCGAGGATGTACACCTTGTGGCGCCCCGACACCGGCGCGAACGCCACGCTGTCGCGCAGCTCGCGGATGTCATCCACCGAGTTGTTGGAGGCCGCGTCCATCTCAATCACGTCAAGCGATGTGGCGGAGGCGATCGAGCGGCACGAGTCGCACACCCCGCACGGGTCGATCGTGGGGCCGCCCGTGTGAGTGGCCCCACGATCCGTGGCCCCCCCATCGAGGTGGGGCCCCCCATCATCGGGGTGAGTGCCCCCTCCATCGAGGTGAGTTGGGGGGTGGGGCCCCCCATCACAGTTGAGGCACGACGCGAGGATCTTCGCCATCGAGGTCTTCCCGGTGCCGCGCGACCCCACGAACAGATACGCGTGGTGCACCTTCCCGCGTTCAACGGCGTGGCGCAGGGTGCGCACCACGGGGTCCTGCCCCACCACGTCCGCGAACGAGCGCGGACGGTGTTTGCGATAAAGGGATTGCGCGCCGCCGGCCACTTAAAGCTGAGTCTACCCAGGGTCACCACGCGGCCAGAGCGGATAGCTTGCACTGCGTGGCAGCCACGATCAAACGTATGCCCGCGTGGGCGCCCGGGCGAGTGCGCAGGTGGGCGCCCGGGCGAGTGCGCAGGTGGGCGCCCGGGCGAGTGCGCAGGTGGGCGCCCGGGCGAGTGCGCAGGTGGGCGCCCGGGCGAGTGCGCAGGTGGGCGCCCGGGCGAGTGCGCAGGTGGGCGCCCGGGGCACTCGCGATCCCCGCCGGGGCGTTGCTGCTGTGGGTGATCGTGGGGGTGGGGTTCGTCAACTACGACACCCTCTACGGACTGGTGTGGGGCCAGCAGCTCGCGCGCGGGGAAACCCCGCAGTACACACTCCCCATCGCCCCCACCCCACACCCGCTGGTGGAGATCGTGGGACTCGTGCTGGCGCCACTCGGCGCGAGCGCCACCGCGACGATCGCAGTGGCGCTCGCGTTCATAGCGCTGTCGGCGTGCGGGTGGGTGATCTACCGGCTCGCCCGCGAGTGGTTCGGGTGGGCTGCCGGCGCGGTGGCGGCCTTGATCCTGCTGACGCGCG
This sequence comes from uncultured Solirubrobacterales bacterium, assembly GCA_963849215.1. Taxonomy (GTDB): domain Bacteria; phylum Actinomycetota; class Thermoleophilia; order Solirubrobacterales; family Solirubrobacteraceae; genus Palsa-744. Next base: position 1,093,992 of record CAWKGR010000003.1, on the reverse strand, counting down.
TCCCGGTGCTGTCCTACGGGGTGCGCGCGTACGTTGACGTCCCCTACCTGCTGTTCGTGCTCGGTGCGCTACTCGTGGAGACCCGTCGGCGCTGCGCGGGAGCGCCGGTGCTCGTGCTGCTCGGTCTCGCCGGACTCCTACGTCCCGAAGCCTGGGCCTTCTCTGGGGTTTATTGGGGCTATTTGGTCATCTCCTCCACTCGTTCTCCCGATCACGCACGCACGCACACGCAGCTCGCCCGCCTCGCGCTGCTCGCGGCGGCGGCCCCGGCGCTGTGGGTCCTCAGCGACCTGCTCGTCACCGGCAACGCGATGTGGTCGCTCACCAACACCAAACACACCGCTGAAACATTGCACCGCGAGACGGGGATTGGGAAGGTGCCCGAGTACATCCCGCGGCGCATCGGCGCGGTCCTGCGCCCCGCCGTGCTCGCCGGCGCGGCGCTCGGCGGAGTGCTGTCGCTGTGCTGGCTCGGCCCGCGCGCGCGTCTCGGCGCGGCGGCCGGGGTGCTCGCCGTGGTCGTGTTCGCCGCGATGGCGTCGTTCGGGTTGCCGATCGACGAACGCTACGCGTTCCTCGCCTCCGCGATCCTGTGCGTATTCTGCGGCGCGGGGGCGTTCGGCTGGACACGGCTCCCGCGCGGGGACCGTCGGCGTGTCCCGTGGATGGCGGCCGGCACGGTGCTGCTCGTGGCGCTGCTTCTCTCGCTCCCCGGGCAGGTGCGCTCGGCGCACAAACAACTCAACAACCTCGCCCACCAGCAGAGCATCCAGAACGACCTGCTGGCGTTCGTGAACAGCAAAGAGATCACGCTGAAGTGCGGGCCTGTGGGTGTCCCCAACCACGCCCCCATCCCCCTGCTGGCGCTGTACTTGAAAGCGCGCCCGTCGCTGGTCGTGAGCGCGGAAGCCAAGCCAATCGAAGCAGGCACCTACGTCGACCCCGCCAGCAGCGAAGTCGAAAACGACTACATCCTCGACCCCCACGACCCACACGCGACGGTGTCGATCCCCCCCGGCTTCACAGAGGCCCACACCAACCGCTCATGGCTCATCTTTGAGCACTGCGGCTGACGTCCACCAGGGGGGCCAGCGCTCTGGCACCAACCACAACGAACCGGGGCGCAGCCCCGCATCCAAAAAAATGGACCGTGCACCCTCCGTCGTTGTCTCCGCCTCCGCTCTCCTGGTCGCCGCCCGGGACTCCGGATCGGGTGCTCCCGCTGCGCCTGCCGGGGATCGCTTAAGGCTGCTTCCTTCCGGACCTGACCTGGTTCACAAGCCGACACCGCGCGGGACCCAACCCATCGATGCCCCCAGCGGCGGGGCGAGTGGAGCGAAACCCCTCAAAAGGGAATTCAGCCCCGCTAGAGCGGATTGCGGATTCAGGGCGCCGCTACATCCCCGCCTAGCACGGTCCGCGAGCGATCGTAGCGCGAACCGAACGCACCCGCACCTAGCGCGAACCGAACGCACCTGCACCTAGCGCGAACCGAACGCACCCGCACCTAGCGCGAACCGAACGCACCCGCACCAGAACGCACCCGCACCAGCCCCCCACGCGCTTACCGTGACGCGGACAACCCCCGATGCGTTAGGCTGCCCGCCGTTATGAACTTCAATCATTCGCACTCACCCCAGCATTCACGGGCGCGCTTCGGCCTCGCCCTCCCAGCACTCTGCACAGTAGCCCTGATCGCTGGCTGCGGCTCAAGCAGCTCGAGCTCAATCGGAGTCGGCAACGAGTCGGATGTCAGCTCGGTGCCGCACGTCAAGGGCGAAACCACGCCCACGACCGCCAGCACGCCTACGACGCCTACGAGCACCGTCAAGACGCCCACCAGCGGACCGCTGGCCACCGAACCCAAGGTCACCCCACCCAGCGGCCCCGCCCCAAGCACACTGGTGATCAAAGAAATCATCAAAGGCACCGGCGCCGAAGCAAAAGCGGGTGACTCCGTCACCGTCAACTACGTCGGAGTGCTCTACAACGGCGGCAAGGAGTTCGACGCTTCATGGAAGCGCAACGAACCGTTCAGCTTCACGCTCGGGAAGGGCCAGGTCATCAAGGGCTGGGACCAGGGCGTGGCCGGCATGAAGGTCGGTGGGCGACGCGAACTGCTCATCCCCTCCGAACTCGCCTACGGCAAGACCGGATCGCCTCCCACCATCCCGGCGAACGCCCCGCTGGTGTTCGTGGTGGACCTGCTCGGCACCTGACGCTGAGCGCCCGCATCGCAATCGTCGCGGTCGCCGCGGCCGGCCTGCTCGCCGGCTGCGGCTCCCCCGCGTCGCACGATGCCCCGAGCACCCGCGAACTGGCGTTGCAGCGCGCACAGTTCGCGCGGATCGCCGGCGAACTGCAAACCGTCGAGGGAGCCGTACAACAGGAGGTCTCCGCCTCGCGCCGCGTGTGGCCGCTAATCGCAAGCGGGCTCCCCCCAACCTTCTCCCCCAGCCTCCGCAGTGGGGTCGCACGTGTCACCGCGAGCGCCAAGGCGATCCGCGAACCGCGCTTCATGACGAACGCCAGCCGGCTCACCGGCCCCGCCGCCGGGATTGCCGGACTGTACGAAAGCTACGAACGCCTCGCCGAACGAGGCTGGCGGCTCACCGCCGCGGGGGTCGCCGCAATCGCCGGCAACACCCCCGCCGTGTCGCGTTTCGCGCGCGCCAACTCCGCGCTCTACATCGACGCGATCTACGACGGGCACTTCAACCTGTCGCTGCTTGGGAAGAGCATTGTCAGTGGGTACACGAAGCTCGGGGGTCCCCCCGGGTTCGGAGCAGCGCTCACGCAAGCGCAGGTCAATGCGCTTGCCGCCGCCTACTCAATCCCGGAGGTGCGGCTCCTTCCGCACCCCTCGCGGGCCGTTGCGGAAGGGTAGGGCCCAGCCTCGGGAAACGCACAGCCCAGTCTTCTCCCCCGAGGTGGTGCTTAGAAGGAAGTCTCGCTTGCACGCGCCTGCCGACTTGCACGTTGCGTCGATGGCTTTCGGTCCCTCTGGCGCGCGGCCTAACATCTTCCGCCGTGCCAAAGGACCGGATTCGACGCTACCGACTTGCCCCAGACGTGCGCGTCGTGATCCAGCGCTCAAGCGCTCATCCGGTCGAGTACCCAATCATGCTGCTCGTCGAGTGCAACGGGGGAGTGGCACACAGTGCGCACCTTCGACAACGCCCACGATCAGACCGAGCACCACGAGCACCGCTACATCGGCTCCGAGAAGCAGGAGCCAATCATCACGCATGGGTCCGTGAACGACGCGATGCACGCCGCCGAAGTCAAGATCAGGGGAGGCTGGTCCGATATCGTTCGTAGCTGGGAGAACACCTGATGAGCGCCGTCTATGACAAGACCTGGGATCTCTTTATGGCTGCGTCGCTCAGCGACGATGACCTCGGCTACCCCGATGAGGTCGAGTTCATTCCCGGGGATCAAGAGTGGGCCGACGAAGTGCTCTGGCGCAACCTCACCGAAGGCCATCCGACCGTCCTCGTCAGCGAGGATGCCGAGTTGCTGCTCTTCCCGCTGCGCCGGAGCTTGGTCGATCGGTTGCGTGGGCACGTCGCCGTGAACGTCGCTCACCGCACCCACGGGCACGTCGCGCCCTACGCGACGGCGAGCCGGCTTGGTCGCCATCCCGTGCGCCAGATGCGCGAGCTGGCACACGCGTAGCCGGCTCGCTTCAGCGAAGATCAATAGATCCATCTGTCTGGTGGGGCGCCGGGCTTCCAGGCGTCGGTCACGCTGCCGCCTTCACGGCGGAGTGTGTCTCCGTAGTCGGCAGATGGACCGCCGCGACGGCGAGCCGGAGTTCTTGAGGGCTCTCGTGGAAGGCGGAGCGTACAAGCGACCAGTCGCCTCGACCGAATCGCCCGTGGCAAAGGGAATTCGATAGGCAGAATTTTAGTCACCCATCCTTTCGGCGACACACAGCCACCGCCGTGACGGGGTTTGCGCCGCGCGCGATAATCCCCCGACATGGATAGGTCGCCTGACAACCCCTCGGACAACCGACTCCCACCGAGCATAACTGCGGAGCAGGTCGAATCAGCAATCGAGCAGTCTGGCTACCCGCTTCAAACTGTGGTTGCGCTCGCGCTCCGCAAGGCCGGATTTGATCTTGTCCACGAGGAGTGGGTCTACGTAGACGCTGACTCGGGCGAACTCCGCGCCCTCGACCTTCGCGCGCACCGTCGCCTTTACAAACACACTGAACCGCAACCTCGGGTGCGCCCAGCACTTGAGCTGCTTATTGAGTGCAAGCGATCCGAGTTGCCATACGTCTTCTTTTCGTCCGAGAACGTCCCGCATGGTGGAACCGCCATGTACGTCGTCGGACTCCACAAGGATGAAATCACGCTCACTACCGACGACTCGTCCTCAACTTGGAGCTACTCGATCATCGGCGCGCTCGATCTAGACATGCATCCCTTCGTTGCGAAACCCCCTCGCGTAGCACTTGCGTTTAGCAAGGCGGTGCGAAAGGGGAAGGATCTGGTCCTCTCTGGCGTTGAGGCATACCAGGGGCTCGTTTTGCCCTTGGTCAAGGCAGGACTCAACCTGGTAGAGCAGGAAGCTCCCGTCTCGACAGCGATCTATCACGATCTCGGTCTTCCAGTGGCGGTGGCCGTCCTGGACGCTCCGATGGTGCTCGCAACCGTCCAGGTAGACGGGGTGGACCATGAGCTAGTGGGTTCCCCGGCAACGTTTGCCGGGTTGGGTAGCGAGGTTTGATGGCGCTGGTGGCGAAGTCCTGGTCGAGATCGCTACTCGACCGGGAGGGGCTATGGCTGCCAGGGTGCTGTTGCGGGAGATCACCAGTGAGGAGGGCAACCGGCTGTTGCGGATCGTGCGGCGCACGTCCGGATCGGTCGTGACGTGGCGCAGGGCGCAAATCGTGTTGCTCTCCGCGCAGGGCATGTCCCCGCCGAAGATCAGCGAGGTCGTGTTCACCGACTCGGACACTGTCCGGGACGTGATCCACAACTTCAACGCCGACGGGTTCGAGGCGCTCTATCCGCGCTACCGTGGCGGGCGGCCGCAGACGTTCACGCTGCCAAAGCGTCAGGAAATCAAGCGGATCGCGCTGACCGATCCACAGGATCTCGACCAGCCGTTTGCGACGTGGAGTCTGTCCAAGCTCGCGGACTACCTGGTCGCCGAGGGGGTGGTCACGGACATCTCCCACGAGGGGCTGCGTCAGCTCCTGCGCGAGGAGAACGTCCGGTTTCAAGCCGTGAGGACATGGAAGCGCTCCACCGACCCGGACTTCAAGGCCAAGCACGACCGGATCGTCGAGCTCTACGAGATGGCGGAGGCCAATGAAGGCATCGTGATCTGCCTGGACGAGTTCGGGCCGCTGAACCTGCAACCTCAACCTGGCGGCAAGGGCTGGGCGCCCCGCGCGAAGCCGAAGCGGATACGCGCGACCTATAAGCGCCCGCACGGCGTCAGGCACCTGATCTCCGCCTACGACATCGGCTCCGACCGGCTCTACGGACACATCAAGAAGCGCAAGGACCGCGCGCACTTCCTGGAGTTCTGCCGGTACATCCGCTCGCTCTACCCAGCCGAGATCCAGCTGCACTTCGTCCTTGACAACTTCAGTCCCCACCACGGCCGCGAAATGCGCGCATGGGCGTCGCTGAACAACGTGGAGTTGGCCTACACGCCGCACTACGCCTCCTGGCTGAACAGGATCGAGGCGCAATTCCGGGCGCTTCGGTACTTCACCCTCGCCGGCACCGACCACCCCGACCACGCGACCCAGGCCCGCCTCATCCGCCGATACATCCACTGGCGCAACCGCAACACCAACAACCCCCGCCTACGCAGACTCATCAACACGGCAAACGTTGCCTGACACTCCACTAGTCCCGTGGGTTCGTGTTTACCGGCACGACGTCGACCTACACGCAGAGCATCACCGGCGAGCGCGTCTCCATGCGATCGACTGCGTACACCTGGCGTGGCTCGACAGCTACCTGACTGATTTCTTGCTTCCGTTCGCCGACGAGTTCGGGGTTAGGGCTCTCGCCCACGACGAGGAGATCGCGACCGGGTCCGGATTCGCTCCCGGCATGGAGCTGCGCGGGGGTGAGGACATCATCTCGAGGCTGAGACCTCGTCCCTCAGGGGATGCCGCGCGACGGGCTTTGCGAGCGGCACGCCGGACGATAGACCCGTCGGTGTAGCGTGGGAAGCGCCCTCATCTCCTTAGCGATTGGGCAGCAATGGGCAGCAGCACGTCCGGGAAGACCGCCGTCGAGCCGGTCAGTGACGCGCGAAGCCCAATAGACTCAGCCGTCCAGGGCGCGTAGCTCAGTGGGAGAGCGCTCGCTTCACACGCGAGAGGTCGCAGGTTCGAAACCCGCCGCGCCCATGGCCTTGTTTTTCCCTGCAAATCGGCTGGTTCTTGTAAGCGTTCAGTTGGTTGGGGCGTTTACGTGAGTGTTGGTGCTGGGTCGCCGCGGGCGTGTGCGGTGATGGCGTCGGTGAGGTAGGCGAATAGCGAGCGGCGCTGCAGCCGGCAGGTGGTGTGCGCTGAGAGCAGTCGCTCGATCCGTCGTTCGCCGCCTTCGGACTGGCTGCCGAGGCTGAGCTTGCGGTAGATGACCGCGCTTCGCAGGGAGCGCTCGGCGTGGTTGTTAGTCGGCTCGACACCGGCGTGAGCGGCGAACGTCCATAGCGCTGGCCAGATCTTCAGGAGGTTTTTCGCCATCCCGCGGCAATACTTGTTGCGCGCTCGCTTTGAGGCGTAGCGGCGAATGATCGGCTTGAACTCGCATTGACACCGGCGGATCGCGAGCTTCAGATCACGACGATCGCTTGTGTTCTGGAAGACCTCCCAGGCCCAGAAGACACGCTCACAGAGCGCGAGGCCGTGTTCCCCGAACTCCTTCTCGGCCGCCAGGCCTTCGGCGTGCGCGGCGAAATCGCGCTTCAGGTGCGCCCAACAGAGCTGTCGGCGCGCCAACGGCAGGTGCGCGTAGGCCCACCAGCGATCAGAGGTCACGATTGCGTTGGTGTCCGCGAGTAGTTCCTTGGCGTGATCCTCGTGACGGTCGCGCGCGACCTGCAGATAGGCGTGGCGCTGATCGAAGACTCCCCACAGTGCGCGGCGCTCGCCCGCGGTCCGCCAGCCGGTCTCGTCCATGTTCACCGCGCTCGATCCGCGAAGCGCTCCCAACAGGTCGGCGTGAGGCTCAGCCAGCGCCTGCGCGGTCCGGTCGAGGATCGCGTCTACCGTGCCCGTGCTGATCCTCGATGAGAACAGTTGCTCGCAACACTCAACGACATCGCGGCGGGAGATCCGGTTGCGCACCGACAGCGTCGCGACGGCCGCCTGAAGACGGGGACCAAACGCGCTCTGGGCAACCTCGCTCGGCAGCTCAGCTCTCCGGCGTTTGCCGCAGCCCGGACAGGACACTCGATGACACCGGTGCTCGGTGACCTTCACCGAGATCACGGGCAGCTCCTCGACCTGCCAGCGCACCGGTTCGCCCACAGCGACGTGCTCGTCCGCAGCGAAGACGTGACCGCAGCCACAGTGCTCAGGCCAATGCTCGATCACCCGATCCACCGCCCACGCCGGCAACAACGGCCGGCCCCTGCCCTCATGTCCAGACTGAGCTCCCTGCTTGCGACCCGATGGGTCCTTGCCACGCTTCGGCGTGCTGGCGGGCGGATCGGCGCTCGGGGGAACAGAGGAGTTGCGAGAGCTGCGATTCAGTCGCCGCTCGAGCTGAGCGATCCGCTCATCCTGGCGAGCGACCCGCGCGGTCAACGCCTGGATCTGAGCATCCATCCGCAACAAGACCTCCACGACCACATCACGCCCAGCGTCATAGATCGCCTCCGCCTCAACCCGATCCACACCCCAAGATTCGACGCGCCCGAGCTATCTCCCCCAACCAACTGAACGCTTACTGGTTCTTGCCCGTGATGGATGTCGGCAAGGTTGGCTCAGATTTGCGGGCGGTGGGCTAAACGGTGGGCTAAAGTCCCGCCCGGATCGCCGTAAAATCGTTTCTTTCGAATAAGTACAGGGATGTCGCGGCTCACGATGAGGTCGGCAACGCCAGCCACAAACCGCTACCGGAACGCTAGGAATTGGCTTCAGCACTGGGCTTTGATGGCTCACGGCAGGGCGTGCCCGGATTTGATCCGGCAGGTTTCGAATGGACGAGTCCTCGTCCTGACAACGGCAGGCCGCTGACTCGATACAGATGTTCAATAATTCGTCGGCTAAGTACTGCAAAACTCCCAGAAAAGCCTGTACATGGAATTTTCGCTATACTAAGAGGAAATGTTAGATAATACTATAGCGCAAACTGCTCTGATCACGCTCCGCCCTGACATCGACCCCCAGATAGCAGATGCGTTTGCCCGCCTACCCGATGTGGATGTGGTCGGTAACGCGCCGGAGTCCGCTGTGATAGTCGCCGGACAAGCCTTCCCCGTGGAGGTCGGGATCGTCGAGAACCGCGAGTTGGCTGGACTGCTTGAGGGTGACGGGACCGACGGTAGGCGCCTAGTGATGATCAAGGCCGTGCTGGACGACGCAACGGCCGCGCGTCTGGAGGACGCTTGCATCGGCTTTGTGGATGGCGCCGGTAGGGCTTGGCTTCCCGGCCAGACGCTGACCAAACGCGTGCGCGACCGCCTCCCAGCTCGCCGGCGTGCGCTGCGCGCAGGAAGTTTGCGACCTGCACAATTGATCGCCGACCATCCCGAAGAGGCGTGGACGATCCGGCGGCTCGCCGAGCGAAGCGCTAGCAGCGAGGTGACCGCCCATCGTCTGCTCAAAACCCTGGAGGAGGCACATCTGATCGAACGCCATGGGCATGGGCGCGGGATGCAGCGACGCGCGGTCGATGTCAAGGGTGTAAGGCGCTGGCTCGCCGAGCATGGCCGTCCCCCCTCCCCGCAGCGACTGACGTGCTTTGTGCGAGATCCCGACACGATTCCAGAAGCGGTCGCCGGCAATCAGATGGTTCTTACCGGCGCCGTGGCGGCCGAGCGTATGGGACTTCCGGTACTGACCGGGGTGCAGCGCCCGCTGTACCGAGTACAGGCTTCCGGCGAGGATCTCGAGCAGATACCTCGGGCGCTCGGTGGATTTCGCACGGAGCGGGGAGCCAACCTCACGCTGATCGCAGATCCAGAGCACCTGGCCGGCAGTGACGCCCGTACCGATGCAGATGGACGAATGCTGGCTCCACCAAGCCGAGTCATGCTGGACCTATACCTCGAGTCCAGGGGAGAGGCTGCGGTCGGAGTTTTCCTCGATCTGTGGGGATCGAAGGACATCGCGTGACCGACGAGTTCAGACACCCACCGAACGCGTTGATAGGTGAGGTGGCAAGCCTCTTCCATCTCCTCGGAGGCATGGCCGCCAAGCATCTGGTCATCGTCGGCGGCCTCGTCCCTCCACTGCTCGCCCCGGAAGCCGCGGATGCGCACATCGGCAGCGCGGACATCGATCTGTGCCTGTCGCTCGCCATCACAGGTGGCGCGACGCGCGAGTATTACCGCTCGATAGAGGAGATCCTCGAGCGGTACTTCGAGCCAGAGCGCGCAAGCGGATTTCGCTGGCGCAAGAAGCGCGGCGCGCCCGGTCTGCCTCTCATCCTCGACTTCCTCGCGCCTCCCGCGGAGGACGACACCATCCTCACCAGCGGTACACGCGCGCTTGATCAAGAGACCGCAGCCCAAAACGCCGGTCCACGCCTCCGCCCATTGCCGATCCGCGCCGGCGGGCTGATCGACGAAGACGCCATATCGAGCACCCTCGAAGGCGTACCGCTCGTGTATCGACCCGGAGCGCGAGCCGATGTTCAAATCCGTCACGCCGGCCCGGTCGGATTCCTCGCCGCCAAGGCCGACGCGCTCGCAGGTCGCGACGAGCCCAAGGACGGCTACGACGTATCCTGGTGGTGCCTCAACACTAGGCCATCCAGCACGGAGGTGGCCACCCTGGTCACCGAACGACCCGCCTTCAAGCAGGCACTCTTTCAGGAGAGCGTGGCGCAACTACACGCCGCGTTTCGCGCTCCCGACTACCCCGGACCGGACGGCTACGCCCAGGAGAGGTACCCCGATCTTCGGCCGGACGACGAGGAGTACGAGCAGGCTCGTAACGCCGCGTACGTGGTTGTTTCGGAGGTCGTTGGGATTCTTAAGGAACAACTCTGGTAGTACGCCGCTTACCTCAGCCACTTACCGGACAGAGCTAACCGTCGACTCGGTTACTTTGCCGGCGAGGCAGGCGTGACGTCACCCGATTCCGAACCGCCTACTCCACCAAGCGGGCGCAGATTAAGCAAAGTCTGGCATCCGGTATCTTTCGGACATGATCGTTCGGCCGGGGGGCGCCAGATGAGAGCCTGGAGGCAGACGAGCCGCAATCCGTTCAATGCTCCGTTCAATGCTGCGCGGGCCGATCCGCGGATTGTTCGTGTATTGTGCATGCTCGTCGCGTTGACGGTGAGCTTGTCGGGAGCGGCGAGTGCGTCGGCGGCGTCCAGCGTTATGGCGTGGGGTGAAAACGGCGACGGGCAGCTCGGCAACGGCAGTTTCCCGGGTCCGGAATCATGTCCCGAAGGTGGCGGCTACTGCAGTAGGACACCGGTGCTTGTGAGCGGGTTGAGCGGGGTCACGGATTTGGCCGGCGGGAGCCAAGGCTTGGCGCTGCTGAGCAACGGGACAGTCATGGCCTGGGGTAGAAACGCGGACGGGCAGTTGGGCAATAGCAGTCGCGAACGAAGCGACGTGCCGGTGCCGGTGCCCGGGCTGAGCGGGGTCACGGCCGTCGCCGCGTCATATGGGATCAGTATGGCGCTGTTGGGCAACGGCACTGTCATGGACTGGGGGGAAAACGGCAACGGTCAACTGGGCGACGGCACCGCAATCGAAGACACTCCCACCCCGGTCCAAGTGTTCAGACTTAGCGAAGTTACCGCCATCGCAACCGGTGGAAGTTATGGCATGGCTCTGTTAAAGAACGGAACGGTCATGGCCTGGGGTGCCGGCGGGGGCGCAAACAACAGCTACATTCCGGTGCAGGTGAGCGGACTGAGCGAAGTTACGGCCATCGCGGCCGATGGCGGCCACAGCCTGGCGCTGCTAAAAAATGGCACGGTCATGGCCTGGGGTGAAAACGAGTATGGCCAACTGGGCGACGGCACCACCAACTACAGCGATACGCCGGTTCGGGTGAACGGACTCCGGGAAGTAGTGGCCATCGCGGATGGCGCCGAACACAACCTGGCCCTACTGAAGAGCGGCATGGTCATGGCCTGGGGTAGAGGCGACTGGGGACAACTCGGGGATGGCTTCGGTAGTAGTGATGGCGAAACCGACGGCCCGGAAATCTGCGGGCCCTTGACCTGCAGCACAATCCCTGTTCCGGTGAGCGGACTGAGCGAAGCAACGGCCATCGCGACTGGCTATGGCCAGAGCCTCGCACTACTCGCCAATGAAACCGTCATAGGCTGGGGTGAAGACTTCAGTGGGCAGGTCGGCAATGGCACTGCCGTACCCGGCATCGACGTACCGGTAGCGGTGGGCGGGCTGAGCGGAGTCACCTCGATAGCGGGCGGCGATGTCTTCAGCATGGCGGAGCTCCATGGAGAAACCGGCCAAATCGCCGGCAAGGTGACGAGCGCCCCCGGGGAAGCGTCGCTTGAAGGCGTCAGCGTCTGCGCGTATACACGTAATGGAGCCTTTCACGGGCGGTGCGCACAGACCAAGGCCAATGGCGAATACACCATCTCGGGGCTCGCCGGCGGCGAATACACGATCGAATTCTCGCCTCCCAGCAAGAGCACGCTCAACTACATGCCCCAGTACTACGAAGGCAAGTCCTCGCTCCTCCGAAGCGACGTCGGTGACGGTCACGGCAGGGAACACCACGCTGGGAATCGATGCGAAGCTCGAAGTGGGCGGCCAGATCAGCGGTGAAGTGACGAGCGCCGAGGGAGCTAAAAAGCTAGCGGGAATCGAAGTCTGCGCGAGTGAGGCGGACGGCGGCGGTTTCGACGAACGTTGCGCGCTCACCAACGCGAGTGGCGAATACACCATCTCGGGGCTGGCGGGCGGCAAGTACAGCGTTGAATTCTCAACATCTAACAAGAGTACATCCAACTACATCACTCAATACTACAAGGACGCATACTCGATCTCCGAAACGACGCTAGTAACGGTCACGGCCGAACAGGTCACTTTGGGAGTCGATGCGAAACTGGAAGAACGGGTTCATCTCATCAGCCAAGGTATCGCGGGACAAGTGACAAACACTTCAACGAAAAGCGGGATTAAAGACATCGAAGTCTGCGCGTATGAGGTAGGCGGCGAAAGCCTGGAAGGGATCTTTGGCGAATGCGCCGAAACCAACGGGCTGGGCGAATATGCCATCTCGGAATTGCCGAGCGGGGAATACATCGTCGAATTCCTGTCGCCGTTCGACAGTAGCCTCAACTATGTGACCCAGTACTACAAGGAATCCGTGACGATCGCCAACGCCACGCCGGTATCGGTGAGCGCTAGCAGCATCGACACGGGAATAGATGCGCAACTCGCGGAAGGCGGCCGAATTGCCGGCAAGGTAGCGAATGCCTCGACGTCGACCGCGATCAAAGACGTCGAAGTCTGCGCGTTCTCGACCGGGAGCGAAAGCTTTCGGTGCGCTTTGACGGACGCACAGGGCGAATACACCATCTCAGCACTTGGCGACGGAGACTATGACGTTGGGTTTCTGTCCCCGCCGAGCCTTGATTACGTCACGCAGTACTACGACGGCGAGCGAAAGGCGTCAGCGGCGAACCCAGTGCCGGTGGCTGCGGGGAGCACAACGCCGAACATCGATGCGCAGCTTGAGCAGGGAGGGCGGATCGAAGGGAAGGTGACGGACGCCTCGACAAACGCGTCCATGAAGGACGTTTTCGTCTGCGCGCTGCAGACGGTCACGGAAAGCGTAGGCTGTGCGCTGACCGACGCGAACGGTGAATACACGATCTCAGGACTGCCGGGCGGAAAATACGAGGTCGGATTCGACGCGGGGAAAGGCTACGTCATCCAGTACTACGACGACAAGTTCTCGTTCCCCGAAGCGCAGGCCGTGACGGTCACACCCGGCGGTACTACGACTCCCATCGATGCCGCGATAGGAACGAGTGCTTTGGTGCCACCGGTCAACACCAAGGACCCGTTGATCGTCGGGACCCCGGCTGTTGGGGAAACGCTGTCGTGTGCAACTGGTCTGTGGTCAGGCATTCCGACGCCAACATTCACCGTGCAGTGGCTACGTGATGGTGTTCCGATCGCAGGTGCAGCCGGCAGCAACTATCGGGTGCAGCATGCCGACGAAGGATCAAGCCTCGCCTGTCAGGTGACGGCGAAAAACATCGCGGGAGAAATGAGCGCCACAAGCACCGGCCTCGCCATCCCGGCAAGCCCGACCGCACCCATCGCTACGCCGAGTCTGGCTGCCACTTCCACAGCGCCGACCATAGCCCATCCCACACCTTCGCTCCTTCCCGTCGTCACGAGTATGGGGTCGGGGATTGTCGTATCGGGGAGTTCGGTGTCTGTGCATCTGACATGCAGTAACACGGCATGTAGGGGGTCTTGCGAGTTGACCATGCGAGTCCTGAGTAAGCGCCACAAGGGAGCTAAGACAATCACTCGCCAGGAAACGCTTGTTCTCGCTGAGGGGACGTTCTCGCTTACGCGGGGCAAAGGCACCGCCGTCGTGCTTCGCCTCACGTCTGCGGGGAGACAGCGACTCGCTCATGCCAAGCGCCATCCGGTCATGGCGAGTCTCGTCCTATTAGTACACGGCGTAAAGACGACGAGCAGCACAGTGCTGGCGAGGTGAGCGTGCGCTTCGCTCGTACGCTATGCGGGATCGCGATGGCCTGCTCGTCGCTGCCGGTGCTTCTCTGGTTCTCACCGCAACCCGCTATCGCTCTGGGCAGCCACGGACTACCCGTCGCGCCGCTTCCCGCGTCAGCTTACGCCGTGCGCTCTGCGTGTCCTGCCCCCACGCCCGGGCACGCCAGCTGCATGGCGCTCGAACTGGTGCCCGAGACGTCCGCCGCGCGCACTCATACCCGCCCTCTGGGGATGTCGCGCAGGGCCCCGCTCACACCCAAAACGGGCAAGGCCACAGAAGTCTGCGAACACGCCACCGCCGCGGAAGGCTGTTACGGCCTGCGTCCGCAGGACCTGCACAGCGCGTATGGGTTGCCCACGACGGCCCCCTCAAATCAGACGATCGCGCTCATTGACGCCTACGACGACCCCGCTGCCGAAGCGGATCTCAATGTCTATGACGAAGAGTTTCATCTACCCGCGTGTACCACCGCGAACGGCTGCTTCACGAAGGTCAACGAGAAAGGCCAGGCCGGCCCGCTTCCCGAATCGGAAGGTGGATGGTCGGTCGAGATCTCGCTGGATATCGAGATCGCCCACGCCACCTGCCAGAACTGCCACATCCTGCTCGTGGAGTCCAACGAACCGTCCTACACAGACCTTGAGGCAGCCGAGGACACCGCTGTAAAAATGGGGGCGAGCGAGATCTCAAACTCGTGGGCAGGAAGCGAGCCGGCCAGCGAAAGCACAGCCTTTGACCACCCCGGCGTCGTAATCGCCGCTGCGTCTGGTGACTACGGCTATCTCAACTGGCAGTCCCAAAACCTGGACGCGAGGGGCACCGTGGGTTGGCCGGCCTCGTCCCCTGATGTTGTCGCGGTGGGTGGCACCCGCTTGAGCCTGACCAGCGAAGGCGCGTGGGCGGGGGAGACGGGGTGGAACGGCAATGGCGCCGCCGGCAGCGGCTGTAGCGAACATTACGAAGCCCCACTCTGGCAGCGGGAGCTATCCAATTGGTCTGCCGTCGGCTGCGAATCCAAACGGGCCGTGGCCGACATTTCCGCCGATGCCGATCCGTACACCGGCGTGGCCTTTTACGACTCCGCCACGATCGTGGAAAAGAAGGGTGGTGGATATGGGCCGATCGATTGGGGAACGGTTGGCGGCACCAGCCTCGCTAGTCCGCTCATCGCCTCCACGTTTGCGCTCGCCGGGGGGTCCGGCGGCGTGGAATATCCAGCCAAGACCCTCTACGAAAACCGGGTAAAATCACCGGCTTCGCTGCACGACATCGAGTCCGGGTCCAACGGCGAATGTTTGAAATCCTTCAACTACGAAACCGGCCTGTCCGGCTGCACGGCGTTCGAAGAGGCGGAAAGCAGCTGCAAGAGCGAGGCGATCTGCCTGGCCGGCCCCGGCTACGACGGCCCCTCCGGCGTGGGCACCCCGGACGGAGTCGGCGCATTCCAGCCCCTCGTCGAACCGGTCAAGAAGACACAGACGATCAAATTCAGCTCGACTTCGCCCGCCTCCGCAGACCTCGGTGGGCCGACCTACGCCGTGGCCGCCACGACGTCCTCCGACCTGCCGGTGTCATTGACCTCGGGGACGCCCTGGGTGTGCTCGGTGGCGGGGGCGACTGTGAGCTTCGTCGGTGCGGGCACGTGCACTGTCAACGCCAATCAGGTGGGCAGCGCCGAATATAATGCGGCGCTCGAGGCGCAGCAGTCCTTTATTGTGGGCGAGGGCTCGCAGCGCACCATGTTCATCTCGATCGCGCCGGGTACAGCGACCGTCGGCGGTCCCAGCTACGCAGTGCAAGCGACGGCTTCGTCGGGCCTCGAGGTGGCGTTCTCGTCCGGTACGCCCTCCGTCTGCTCGCTGGAATGGTCGACGGTGCGTTTCGTCGGAGCGGGAACCTGCACAATCGACGCCGAACAAGCCGGCAACTCCAACTACGACGCGGCGCCCGAAGCACGGCAGTCCTTCGTCGTTGGCATGGGCTCACAGCACATGACGTTTACCTCCGAGCCGCCGGCCGCGGCGACTATCGGCGGCTCCACATATGCCGTGGCGGCGCGCGCCAGCTCGGGGTTGCCGGTGTCGTTCTCCTCCGCGGCTTCGTCAGTGTGTTCAGTATCGGGTACAACCGTCAGCTTCACCGGTGCGGGCATGTGCACGATCGACGCCAAACAGACAGGTGACTCCAACTACGCCGCGGCGCCCGAAGCCCGGCAATCCTTCGCGGTGAGCGAGCGCTCACAAGCGGTCGAATTCACTTCGAGCTCACCCGCTGCGGTCACCGTCGGTGGCCCGACGTATGCTGTAGCCGCCAGCGCCTCTTCGGGCCTCGATGTGTCGTTCTCATCCGGTACGCGTGCGGTGTGTTCGGTGTCGGGATCGACTGTGAGCTTCATTGGCGCGGGGACGTGTACGATCGACGCCAACCAGGCTGGCAGCGCCGAATATGAAGCGGCGCCCGAAGTACAGCAGAGCTTTGTGGTGAGCAAGCGCTCACAGCCCAGCGCATTCCTGTCGATCGTGCCTGTCTCCGCAAGCACCGGCGAACCGGGGGCGACCACGCTCTCCTCCGTCGCGGCAACGCCTACGACATTTCTCCAGCAAGGTGAAACGCTAACCGCAGCGGCTGGCGAGCAGGGCATCAGCACGCAGTTCGGTCAAAGCGTCGCGCTCTCCGCGGACGGAGACACGATGCTGGTGGGTGGTCCGAGCGATGAACTCTACGGCGGATCGGCATGGGTCTACACACGCTCCGGGTCCACGTGGACTGAGCAAGCGAAGCTCGACCCAAGCGAAGTGAGCTGCGGCGGCTTCTACTGCGGCGCCTACGTGGGCTACGGCGTCGCGCTCTCCGCAGACGGCGATACCGCTCTCCTCGCCGGCTACGGCAACGCCGGAGGGATAGGAGCCGCATGGGTGTTCACGCGCTCGGGTACCACCTGGACGCAGCAGGGCCCCGCGCTCACTGGTAAAGGTGAGATCGGCACAGGCGAGTTCGGCATAAGTGTCGCTCTATCGGCCGATGGTGACACCGCGCTGATCGGAGCCCCTGACGATTACGGGTACGCAGGCGCGGCGTGGGTGTTCACACGGGCGGGCGCGACCTGGACCCAGGAGGGAGAAAAGCTCGTCGCAAATGACGAGAGCGAAACAGAAGAAAGCCGGTTCGGCTCCAGCGTCGCGCTATCCGCTGACGGCGACACCGCGTTGATCGGCGGTCCCGAAGACAACGGTCGTCAGGGCGGGGCGTGGGTGTTCACGCGCTCGGGCTCTACCTGGACGCAGCAAGGAGCAAAGCTCACCGGCGGCGGGGAGACCGGCCAAGGCGAGTTCGGCTCCAGCGTCGCGCTCTCCGCGAACGGCGTTACCGCGCTGATCGGCGCTCCCGGCGACAGTGGGGGAGCAGGGGCGGTGTGGACCTACACTCGCTCGGGCTCCACCTGGGCACAGGATGGATCGAAGCTCACCGGCAACGGGGAAACCGGCGATGGTGGGTTCGGCTCTCGGATCGTGCTCTCCGCGGATGGGGAAACCATCCTAATCAGCGCCAATGAGTTCGCGCTGGTGTTCAGGCGCTTGGCTGGGAACTGGACCCAGGAGGGCGAAAAGCTCCCGGGAGCCTCCAGCCTCGCGTTCTCAGCCGAAGGCAGCACCATCGTGATCGGCGGCGATGACTCGGTGTCGGTATATGTCGTTTCTCCCCAGGTATCCACTTCCGTGAACCTGAGCTTTGGGTCGCAGATGGTCGGCCGAGCGGGACCCATGCTGTGGGTGCAGGCGCGCAACGCGGGCAGCGCGCCCTTCAGCCCGCTCATCTTCAGCGGGCCTGCCCAGATCACCGGCCCCGACGCGGCAGACTTCGCGATTCCCGAAGGTGACGATTTCTGCGAAGGCGAAACGCTTGAGCCCGGCCAGACCTGCATGATCGGCTTGCAGTTCACCGCCGGCGCCGTTGGCTGGCGCTCAGCGGCGCTGAGCTTCGGCGCGAACAACGGCGCCTCGATGGCCCCGGCCGTGGCTCTCCGTGGCACCGGATTCCAGCCACCGACTGCCGCGATGGCGCCCCCCGACGAACCGGCCATCGCGGGTACGCCGGTCCACTTCAGCGGTGAAAGCTCGAGCGCCCCCGACGGCTCGATCAACGGCTACGACTGGAGCTTCGGGGACGGCGACGACGCCGAAGGCGATGCGCCGACTCACACTTACGCGGCGGCCGGCACCTACTCCGTGACGCTGACCGTCACCGACAACCTCGGCTTGACCGGGCGGTTCACACGTTCGGTGGTGGTCAAGGAACCCCAGCTGATCGAATTCCTCTCAGCCGTGCCTGCCTCCGCAAGCGTCGGAGGTCCAACCTACGCCGTCGCAGCGCTGGCTTCGTCGGGGCTGCCCGTGTCGTACTCCTCAGCGACGCCGTCCGTGTGCTTGCTGGAAGGCTCGACCGTGAGCTTCATCGCTCCCGGGATGTGCACGATCGAAGCCGGCCAGGCGGGCAACGGCGAATATCTAGCGGCGCCCCAGGTACGCCAGTCTGTTGTCATCGCTCCCGCGCCGGTTGTCGTGCCTCCGCCTGCCCCCGTGTCCACACCCCCCGTCACACCCTCGCGCTCACCTGTGCCCGCGCCTATGCCAGCACTTCCCTCGCCCACGCTCGCATCTGTGCCACCGCTCACGCCAGCGCCGAACAGCGACTTCAGTCTGCTGGGCAACCCAAGCCTCAAGGTCAGGACGGGCACGATCACATTCACGGCGTCGATCGCTGGCCCGGGGACGTTCAGCTGGCTGTTGACCTTTCAGAACAGGCAGCTCGACATCTCTCGGCCGATCAGTGCGAAGTGCCATACCGATCAGGTCCGGCTCGACAGCGAGTGCCTCCCAGCGAGGGTCGTGTTCGGCAGCGGCAGCACAGTCGTGACCGCCGCGGGCGCCGTCAGAGTCTCGGTTAGGCCGAGCGCATCCGCGAGGACCGCGCTCGCGCAGGCGCTCCAGCGGGGCCGAGGCCTGCCCGTCACGGCGACCCTGACATTTCGCTCCTCGCTAGGCGGCGACCCCGTTTCTCGTACTCTGTCGATCACCGATGTGCTCAAGCTAACCAGCAAGCAGGACAGGAGGTAGGAGGTTCCATGCGACGCTTGCGGATCCCCGCACGAACTCTCAAAGCAGCCCAGGTTCCAGGAATCCACCTCGTCACGCTCTTCGTCGTCCAGCTTGTTACCGTCGCCCTGTCCCTTGGCTTTGCCTCGAGCGCCCTGGCAGCCGAAGAACACGGGTACATCACAGGCAAGGTGACCGCCGCCGCGACAGACGCCCCGATCGCCGGCGTCAACGTCTGCGCGATCAATCGCAACGGCGTGGGTCCGTGGGGCTGTACGACCACCGACACGAAAGGCGAATATACCGCATCCATATTTGAAGACGGCTCATATTACGTACATTTCACGACGTCTTCAGGGAGCGGATATGTCGAACGCTCCTATTACAACAACAAGTACTCCGAAGCCGAACAGGAAACGGTGATCGCGGTCGTGGGCTACACCACACCGGGCGTCGACGCGGAACTGCCGGAAGGCGGACAGATCATCGGCACAGTCACCGACGCCGAGACAAAAGCCCCGATCGCCGAAGTCGAAGTGTGTGGGGGGCCCGCGGCATGTGCCATGACAAACGCTCAGGGCGAATACGCGATATCAGGTCTGCCTGGTGGCGAATACCAGGTCTCGTATGGCTTTGGCTACGGAGGTAACCTCGGCGAAACATATGTGGCCCCCGAGTATTACAGGAACAATGTCTTCCCCACTTTCGAGAACGAACCCACCAAAGTGCGGGTCCCGACCGGCGGCGTCGCCGCCGGCATCGATCAGGAAATGCAGGAATTCAGTCGCATCACCGGCAAAGTTACCAACTCCATCACAAAGGCTCCTGTATCAGGGATCAGGGTGCATGCCTACGACGAATCGGGATCTGGCGATGGCCAAGAAGGTGAAACCAATTCCAACGGCGAATACACGCTCTCGCACTTGGCCGATCGCGCCGAAGAATACTACCTGGAATTCAGCAACTACGGGAATAACTACTTCAGTCAGCACTACGGTGGCAGGTCTACTGGCGAAAGGGGTGATCCGGTACACCTAGCTCTGGGTAGGGACGCGTCCGGGATAGACGCGGAACTCGAAGAAGGCGGCAAGATTTCCGGGAGGGTGATTAATGCCGCAACTAAGCGCCCGATCGCTAACATCAACGTTTGCTCACACCCTCTGGTTGGCGGAGAATATAAATGCGTATGGACCAACCCAAACGGCGAATACGCGATCGAACTGCTCGAAACTGGAGAATATCGGGTTGAATTCAACAGCTTCAATCAGAGCTATATCAGCCAGGTCTACGACGAAAAGACAAACGCTTCAGAAGCCACTCCCGTGTCGATTACACAGGGACATGAAATAAGCGGACTAAACGCCGAACTGGAGCCCGAACCACCACTAGAACTGACGTGGACTGGTGACAGTCACTCTGCTTCGTGGTCGTCCCCTGAAAACTGGGCAGGAGGAACAGGTGCCAGTGACGGATCAACCATCAGCAAGCTCAGTTTCCCGGCACTCGGCGCATGTTCTGGCGAATGTTATAGGAGCGAAGACAATCGTAGTGAACTTACGGTCGAGTCGCTGCGCATCGACGACGGTAAGAACTACAAAATATCCGGAGAACCGTTCACGCTCAAAGGAGAACTGTCCGCGTTGCCAGCTGCCGCAACAAGTGAAGCGACGCTCGCGACGATCTCAAATCCGATCGATATCGGCTCCACTCAGAGTTGGAGTATCGCCGGCCTGGGACCGGAACACATTGGCGAGAATGCGCTTCTGCTCGGTGGCGAACTGAGCGGCAATGGCGGTGGTGAACTGACCGTCGATATGCAAGAAGGCGGTACCCTCTATTTCGACGCCAACAACGAGCTCGAGACCGTTAACTTCGACGGATCGAACGCCGCGCAGCCCGGGATCTTCAACGGTGTTGTAGGCCTGCTCGACAAGCGACTGAACTCCGAGAACAACAATCCAGTAAACCTCGATCACGTGTTCCTCATCGGCGCCGGTTCGACAGGGCCGCTGCGCAGCGTCGGCGGCGAATTGGATGTGACGACGGATGGATACGAAGGAGGCACGCTTGCGGCAGACGGCGTAGAACTCGACGCGCAAAGCGCTCTCGAACTCGAGATCACCGGTTCAGGGCCGAACGTCGGGATCGACTGGTCCGATCTGTATTCCTCCGGCGCAGTTGAACTGGGTGGCGCATCGTTTGGGGTGCATGTGGCGCCGCCCAAGGCCGGCGAACCGTGCCCCACGCTTCTGCCGAACCAGACCTACGTGCTGGTCTCTGCGTCGGGGACGCTCTCAGGCAGCTTTGGCAACGCTCCGGAAGGCAGCGAAATACCGGTCGAATTCGCTGAAGCGTGTAAGAAGATTGCGCAGAAGATGCGGATCGAGTACCACCGCACGGGCGAAACGAAGACGGTAACGGGAACGGTGATCGGCGGCCCGAAGTCCTCGACTGCACTTTCGGTGCTCCCGAGCGATCCCGTCACCAACGAGATGATGACGTTGACCGCTACCGTCACCGCGAGTTCGGAAACACCATCCGGGACCGTCGAATTCACGGACGGTGCCGGCGCTATCCCAAACTGCACCCGCGCGCCGGTGACGGGGGCCGGCATCGCCACATGCAGAACCGTGTTCGCCGCCTCTGAATCCCCCGTACGCCTCTCGGCGCTCTACAGCCCGTACCCGGCTGCGGATCTTCAGGGATCGGCAGCTCCAACTGAGGATCTGCAGGTGGGCGCGAGCTCGACGACCACTACCCTGAGCGCGTCTGAAGGGACGATCGCGACTGACGGGAGCGTCACTCTGACTGCGGGTGTGCATCCAGTGAGTGGCGGTGGACCGAGCTGGCCATCGGGGTCGGTCGAGTTTCTCGAGGAAGGGACGCCCATCAGCGAGTGCGAGAGCCAGCCGCTTTCCGTGGGCGAGCTTGACGCGAGCTGCCATTTGACCTACACGGCCGCCGGCACACACAGCATTACCGCGATCTACTCCGGCGACGACAATTTCACAGGCTCCTCGTCCTCGGCACGGTCGGTGGTGGTAACTGGCCCCGCGACGGTGCTTGCTACGCCCACAGACACGATCACGACCAGCCCGACGCTTGGAACGAACCTTGTGGTCTCCAGGCCCGGCGAAGTGTTTCTTACCGATACAAGCATCGCGACGCAGAGCGACGGCGACACGACCGTCAAACTCGCCTGCGCAGGCGCGGGTATGTGCAGCGGGAAGCTGACCCTCACCGTTACCAGCGCGGTATGGGAGGGCAGTGGACATGCGGCAACAGCGACGAGCAAGAAGACCGAGAAAAGACGCTTCAAGACGACGACGATCGGGACGGCGGCCTTCTCCATCGCTGGAGGTGAGAGCGCAACGGTCAGGCTCGTGCTCGACTCCGCCGGGCGCACGCTGCTCAAGGCGGATCATGGGACGCTTAACGCCAGCCTTATGATCGTAGAGTCATCCGTTGGCCTTACAAGCACGCACCACGAGAGCGTTCGTCTCGTGTTGCAGAGCACCCGCTCCAGCGACCATGGTCCGCACCCGCCAAGCAAGCGTCTGCGGTAACCTATCGGGTCAGGGTCACGCGAAGGCGCCACCCGTGCCACATGCCGGCGTGCGATTTGTGGCAAGCTCTCCGACCGTGCGCGAGGCTGTGATCTGCGAGCCGCTGAGAACAGCCGTCGGTGGTTTCGGCGGCGTTTTCCGCGACATGCCGCCCGCAGAGCTGGCCGCGACGGTCATCCGGGAGCTTCTCCGGCGGACATCGCTGCCGCCCCTGGAGATCGACGACGTGCTCCTCGGCCAGTGCTATCCGAATGGCGAGGCGCCGGCGATCGGTCGGGTGGCCGCGCTCGACGCGGGTCTGCCGATCGAGGTGCCGGGGCTTCAGCTTGACCGGCGCTGCGGCTCTGGCCTGCAGGCGATCATGCTCGGCTGCATGGAGGTCCAAACCGGTGTTGCGGATCTCGTTCTCGCGGGGGGCGCCGAGAGTATGAGTCAGGCTGAGTTTTATGCGATGGGTCTGCGCTGGGGCATCAAGGGCGGCAGCGTGACGTTGGAGGACCGGCTGGCGCGGCCGCGAGTGACCGCCGGCGGGCTCCACTTTCCGGTGCCTGGAGGCATGATCGAGACGGCTGAGAACCTGCGCCGCCAGTACGAGATCTCGCGCACGGAGCAGGACGAGCTCGCACTGCGCTCGCACCACCTCGCGGTTGCCGCTCAAGAGAGTGGCGTATTCGCTGAGGAGATTGTTCCTGTGTCCGTCAAGACCCGGGAGGATGAGAGGCTGATCGAGCGTGACGAGCACCCGCGTTCGGACACAACGCTCGAGCGGCTCGGCAACCTGCGGGCACTGATGGCGCGCGCCGATCCCGAGGCGACGGTCACCGCAGGGAACGCGGCTCTCAGAACGACGCCGCGGCGGTGTGCATCGTCACCCACCCGGACAAGGCGGCAGAGCTCGGCTTGCAGCCGTTCGCCCGCCTCGTGACGTGGGCAGTCGCAGGGGTGGCGCCGGCGAGCATGGGCATCGGTCCCGTCCCGTCAACTCGGCTGGCTCTTGAGCGAGCCGGGTTGAGGATGGAGGACATGGACCTCATTGAGCTCAACGAGGCGTTTGCGGCACAGGTGCTCGCGGTCCTGCACGAGTGGGATCTGCCCGACGGCCTCGAGCGTGTCAACGTACACGGGTCGGGCATCTCACTCGGTCATCCCGTCGGAGCGACTGGCGGGAGGATCCTGGCCACTTTGCTGCGGGAGTTGCGCCGTCGCGGTGGGCGCTACGGGCTTGAGAGCATGTGCATCGGGGGTGGTCAGGGAATGACCGCAATCTTCGAGAATGTTGGGAGTGGACAGTGATGCAAGGAGAGACGGTCGACATCAGTACCCGGGACGGCGTGGCGGACGCCTACCTCTCCCAGCCGGCCGGGCAGGACGGGAGCCATCGGGGTGTGCTGTTCCTCATGGACGCTTTCGGCTTGCGGCCCCGGATCGAGGAGATGGTCGACCGCATCGCAGCACGGGGGTTCATAGTGCTCGCCCCGAACGTCCTCTATCGCGCGGGCCCGGCGTCGAACATGGGGATGCCCGATCTGGAGGACCCTGCGCAGCGGGATCCGTTCTTCGCGCGGCTGAGGCCCGCCATGGCGGAGCTGACCCCCGAGCGGATCGCCAGCGACGGGGCGGCCTACCTCGACTACCTCGGCGATCTCGCAAGCCCGCCGTTCGCCATCACCGGCTATTGCCTGGGTGGGCGCGTCGGCTGGCGGATCGCCGCCGCCTATCCGGAGCGCGTCGCGGCGCTCGCCGCCTTCCATGCCGGGGGGCTCGTGAGCGACGACGAGGACAGTCCGCACCTGAGCGCGGGCGCGATCTCCGCCGAGCTCTACCTCGGCCACGCCGACAACGACCAGAGCATGACCCCCGAGCACGCCGCGGCGCTCGAGCAAGCCCTCGAGGAGGCAGGGGTGCGATACCGCTCAGAGCTCTACGAGGGGGCCGCCCACGGCTACACGATGAGCGACACCGCCGCCTACGATGAGGCGGCCGCCGAGCGACACTTCACCGAGCTGTTCGCGCTGCTGGAGAGGACGATCGGCGGCTGACGGGCGACGGAGATGCGCCAACTCCTTGCCGGAGCTCCACCTGAGGTATGAGCCAGGACACGAGGAACGCGATGCCGGCGATCGGCGCGGCGATGACGAACACCGTTTGGATCGACTCGGCGTAGGCGGCGGCAATGCCGTGATGGACAGCTTGGGGAAGCTTGTCCAAGATGGCCGGCGTGACGCTCGAGCTCGACAACCCGCTTGGCAGCTTCGCAGTGCCGAGGTGCCTCACCAGGTTGCCAACGAGGACGTTCGAGAAGATGGCACCGAAGATCGCGACGCCGAACGATCCCCCGATGGATCGAAAGAAGGTCGCGCTGGAGGTGGCGACTCCGAGCTCTGAGTAGGGAACCGCGTTCTGCACGATGAGCACGAGCACCTGCATCACGCAGCCGAGTCCCACGCCGAGGACGAACATGTACAGCGCCACCATCACCAGGCTCGTCCCAATCCCCACCCGCGAGAGGAGCAGGAGCCCGACCGTCACGAGCGCCGTCCCGGCAATCGGGAAAACCCGGTAGCGACCGGTCTTGCTGATGACGATCCCCGACCCGGTGGAGCAGACGATCAGGCCGACGAGCAGTGGCAACAGCTGCAGGCCGGAGATCGTGGGCGACTCGCCGTGCACGACCTGGAAGAACACCGGCAGATAGGTGACTCCACCGAACAGCGCCAAGCCGACGACGAAGCCGACGACGCTCGTGGCCGAGAAAGCACGGATGGAGAACAGGTGCAGCGGCAGCACCGGCTCGATCGCGCCTCGCTCCACGACGGCAAAGATGCCGAGGAGCACCGCCCCAGCGACTCCGAAGGCGACAATCGTTGGCGAGCCCCACGGATACGTCGTGCCACCGAGGCTCGTGAAGAGCACCAGGCAGGTCACGGAGAGCATCAGCACGGCGGTCCCCAGATAGTCGATCACGTGGTGGACGCGCCCGAGGCCGCCCGGAACCTGCACCGCTATGACCGCGAGCGCGACGGCGCCGATCGGAATGTTGATGTAGAAGATCCAGTGCCAGGAGAGCTGTTCGACGAAGACGCCCCCGAGCAGTGGGCCGATGACGCTCGCCACACCGAACACCGCCCCGAAGAGGCCTTGGTAGCGACCGCGTTCGCGAGGAGAGACGACGTCTCCGACGATCGCCTGGGCACCGACCATCAAACCGCCGCCCCCGAGACCCTGAACGGCTCGGAACGCGATCAACTCGGTCAGGCTCTGGCTGAGCCCGGAGAGCGCCGAGCCGCACAAGAAGATGACGATCGCCGCCTGGAAGAAGAACTTGCGCCCGTACTGGTCGCCGAGCTTGCCCCACAGCGGTGTCGAGACGGTCGCGGCGAGCAGGTAGGCCACGACGATCCACGACAGGTGCGACGCGCCATGCAGGTCGGCGACGATCGTTGGCAGAGCGGTCGAGACGATCGTCTGATCCAGAGCCGCCAGGAACATCCCGAGCAGCAACGCGCCAATGATGATCAGCACACGACGGTGGCTGAGAGCCTCCTCCGCTCGTTCGCTCGACGCGTCGGTCATCGCTCCTCAACCAGCGGCAGAAAGATCTGATCGACGATCTCTTGGAGTGTCTCGCTCGATGGTGGCTGGTGGGTGAGGATCAGCTCGTGGCGGAGCAGGTCGAGGGGGAGGCGCGCGACGCGGTCGGGTACGTGTTGGCGTGCTTCGCCGCGGGTGGCCGCGCGGGCGAGCGCTTGGTTCATCACTTCGCTGCCACCGCGGGCGAGCTGGTCGATGATCGTGTCGGACGTGTCGTCGTCCATCAGGTCGTTGAGGAGTCCGACGACGGTCGCCGGGCCGATATCGGAGATCCGCCGTGAGGCCCGGCGCATGATTGTGAGCACGTCCTCGCGCAGGCTGCCGGTGTCGGGGATCCGGCCGGTGCCGGTCGGCTGCTGGTGGAGTAGCGCTGCGATCACGAGCTCGTGTCGGCTTGACCAGCGGCGGTAGATCACGGGGCGGCTCGTCTCGGCCCGGTCGGCGACGCGCTCCATCGTGAGCTTCGCGTAGCCGACGCTCTGAAGCTCTGTCCAGGCGGCGTCGAGCAGCGCCTTTTCGAGTACTGGGCCGCGACGCCGGGTGGCGAGCGAGCGGTCGGGGGAGGTGTGTGGGGAAGCGTTCATGAAAAGTTTTCTGGATACACCTTGCATCTTATCAGCGGACCTGCTTAGATGCAGACTGTCTCTTACATCGCTCTCTGGAAGGACATCAAATGTTGCTTGTCATCCGTCACCGTTACCCCCGCCTCGCCAACATCCTCAGCTTCGTCAGCGGCGTGATCACGCTCGCGATCGCAATCGCCTGCGGCGCCTCGACAACCGTCCTGATCCTCGGCGGCGGCAGCACGCTCCTGCTCTGTGGCGTCCGCTTCGTCGGCAAGCGCCACCCGCGGCTCGTCGCCCACCGCGGCAGCGCCGGTGCGCGATAAGTGAGAGCACTCGAAGCTGCCGGGCCGCAAAGCGAAATTGACGCGTGGCCTACCGATGACATACCGCCCTGTCTGCTGCTCGCCGCCTTCGACACGCTCATGCTCGGCACCGCACCCGCGAGCCATTCGTTGTCGCCGAGCACGACCATCACATCCTGAGGGGCGGCGGGATGCTCAAACCCGTCGTGCTCAATCGCGGGGCAGCAACGGGTACTTGGTCGATCAAGAAGGGCGGCCCCGAACCGACGTGGCTCGGCCAGCCCACGCCCTCCGCAGCCCTCGCTCGCGAGGCTGCGGACATTCAGCGCTACCTTGATCGTAGCTGCGCTTCCAAATCGCAAACTACCTCCGAGAGGACGCTGATGCCGGACACGACCTGCCACATGTCGATCTCGCTCGACGGTTTCGTCGCTGGGCCCGACCAGAGCCGCGAGGATCCACTCGGCAAGCGTGGGCGCGAGCTCCATAGCTGGCATCTCGGCGACGAGCGCGCCAACGACGCCGACGTAACGGCGACCGGCTGGCTGATGCGCCCGCGCGGCGCGTACGTCATGGGGCGGAACATGTTCGGGCCGATCCGCGGCGAGTGGGACGAGGACTGGCGCGGCTGGTGGGGTCCCGAGCCGCCTTACCACGCGCCGGTGTTTGTGCTCTCCCATCACGCTCACGAGCCGATCGAGATGGAAGGCGGGACGACCTTCCACTTCATCACCGGCGGCTTCGACGCCGCTTACGCACAAGCGCGTGAGACAGCCGGCGAGGGCGGCGTAGACATCGCGGGTGGCGCCTCCACTGTGCGCCAGGCCCTCATTGCCGGGGTCATCGACGAGCTCACGCTCGACGTCGCGCCGGTCCTGCTTAGCTCCGGCGAGCGGATCTTCGACGGCGTCGAGTCGTTCGAGTTTGAGCCCGTCGAGGTCTTGCATTCGCCGCTAGCCACACACATCCGCTACCGCCGAGCAGGATGATCCGATGAGTGGATAGGGCCCCGCGATGACGAGAGCCGCTGGCCCCTACCGGGCGATCCTGTGCCGCTGCTCTATGCGCTCAGCGCGACGACCGTGAGGCAGTCCGACACTCCATGTATTCACGTCTGCTACCATGACATCATGCGACAGTTGACACTGCGAGTTCCCGAAGAGCTCGCCGAGCAACTCAAGGGAGCGGCACGCGATCACGAGGACAGTGTCAACGGCTACGCCGTCAAGGTTCTCTCAGCCGCCGTCGACCCGGACTATGCGGGCGATGAGATCACAGGATTGCGGGAGCGTCTTGGGCGGGCTGGGCTGCTGCTGAGCCCTGAGCGCCTCCCCGCGGCCAGGCGCACGTCCACGCGAGCGCTAAGTCGAGCCCGCGCCGCCGCCGGACGTGGCAAGCCACTGTCGGACTTCGTCGCAGAGGACCGTCGCTGAGCACCTTCGCCGATTCGTCTGCGCTCGTGAAGCTCTACGCAGACGAGGCTGGACACCGAGCGATCCGCGCGCTCGACGTGCTCGTGATCTCAGCACTCGCACGCGTTGAGGTCCCCTCCGCGCTGTGGCGCAAGGCACGAACCGGCGAGCTTGAAGACGCAACCGCAGGCACCCTGGTCACCGCGTTCGAGCTCGATTTCCACGGCGATCGCGACTCAGACCCTCGCTTCACGATCGTCGCCCCCACTGAGTCGGTGCTGGTGGCCGCCGCGGAAGAAGCGGGACGCCACGCACTGCGCGCCTACGACGCCGTCCAGCTCGCGAGCGCGCTCGCGGTTCGCGAGGTCGATCCGCGCTGCGATGGCTTCGCATGCTTCGACGCTGAGTTGCGACGCGCCGCGAGCCGCGCGGGCTTCACGCTGGTACCACAAGCAGGCTGAGTGGTTGCGGGCGGGGCGGACGTAGTCTC
This sequence comes from uncultured Solirubrobacterales bacterium, assembly GCA_963849215.1. Lineage (GTDB taxonomy): Bacteria > Actinomycetota > Thermoleophilia > Solirubrobacterales > Solirubrobacteraceae > Palsa-744. The sequence continues at coordinate 1,065,069 of CAWKGR010000003.1, read as the reverse complement.
CCGCCCGGTCCTCACGCGAAAGCGCTAGTCCGCGGAGCGAGCCTTGCAGCGACTGCTCGTCCGGTGCACGAGTGTCGGAGCGATCGATTGACGCGCTCGCTTTTGCGCTAAGGCACGACGGCGGTGCTCTTCGGGTCGACCAGGATCTTCGCATGGGTCTCGGGATCTCCGAGCGCCTCGAAGGCCCCGTCGACGCCGTCGAGTCCCACGGTGCCGGTGAGAAGGGGACCCGGGTTCACCTTTCCCTCGGCGAGCATGTGAAGCGTGTCGCGGAACTCGAGTGGGGTGTAACCGAGGACGAAGCGCAGCTCGATTTCCTTGTTGATCGCCATCGCCGGCCTGATCTTGTCCGTACCCATACACACGCCCACGACGACCACGCGGGAGAACAGAGGCGCACTCGCGATCACCTGGTCGAGCACCCCAGGCACGCCCACGCATTCAAAGATCACCGGGCTCTTGGGCTTGGCCAAGCCGAGCGCTTCGGCCGCGCGCCAGGTGTGATGCCAGGGAATCGGCAGCCGCTGCATCTTGCCCATACCGTCAATTGCGAGGTCGAGGGCGGCGGGAACCGCGGTGAGGTGCCCATGCTTCTCGGCTGAGGCGTGGGGCGATTCGTGTGCTGGGTCCACGACAACGTCAGCGCCACACGCCCTCGCCAACGCGCGACGCCCCGCGGAGAAGTCGCTCGCGATGACGGTGCGCACACCGTGTGCCTTGAGCATGCAGATCACCGACAGGCCGATCGGCCCGCAGCCGATAACGACCGCGACAGTGCGCTTCTTGACCTCACCTCGGCGCACAGCGTGCCAGCCGACAGCCATCGGCTCGGTCAGCACGGCGACTCCGGGCGCGAGGCCATTGGGCACGGGAACGGTAAGAGACTCCTGCACGAGCATCTGCTCCGCATAGGCACCGGGAGCCGCCACCGACAGACCGGTGGCGTGGATGTCCTTCCCGACACGCAGCAGAGGCAACGAGACCACTGTCGTCCCCGTCGGCGCCGACCGCCGACAGGAGGGGCCATGTTCGACGATCTCACCGCAGAACTCGTGCCCCATCACAACGTCCTGGTCGGAGCGCATGAAGTCCGCATAGCCGGTCTCCAGAGCCACGTCTGCCATCTCGTTGCAGTGATGGCGAGCATGAAGGTCCGATCCGCAGATGCCACAGCGAAGAACATCGATTAGTACCTGCCCCCTTTCGGGGGCAGGCGTCGGCAGATCGACGACCGTCAACTGGCCTTCTTTACAGTTCACGGCCTTCATCGGGCACCCGCGAGGGTCGATCCGGCGAGCACGCGCAAGAGCTCGACCCAGCCCGACCCGGGAAGGTCGGGCTCCACTGCACGCTGCACCCCGGTGCCGAGTCCGAGCGCGAGGATGATCGTGCTCAGCGCCTCGGGGTCGATCGGGAAGTCCTCGCCAAGCCGCCCTGCGATGACTTCGGCCCAGCCCGCGCGAAGGCGCGCGTGGCGAGCGGCGGTGGCGGCCTTGTAGGTGTCGTCGTGAGCGCTGAATGCCGCGAGCTCTATCTCAAAGCGCGTCCACTGCGGTTCGCCGATGGTGTCCTGCGCCCACGCACCGAGCACGTCAAACCACTCATCGAGGCTGTCGGTCTCCTCAAGTGAATGTCTGAGATCGCGCGCCATGCGCTCGTACAGCTCATCGATCACGGCGATCCCCATCGCGGTCTTGCTGGGGAAGTTGGAGTAGACCGCGCCGCGGGTGAACCCCGCGTCCTCGCCGATCTGCTCGAGGGAGGTGACCTGGAAGCCGTCGCGCAGAAACAGGCGAGTGGCCGCGTCGACGATCAGCGCTCGGGTTCGCGCCTGGGACTCTGCACGCGTCAAACGGGTCATCGTCCGAACGCGTAGTCCTCGAGGTCGAAGCGGGCGCTGCGCCAGGCCGCCTCGAGCGAAAGGCTTGCCCGGAACGGCGCGTCGCCGTGCTTGTCGAAGTAGTAGCTGTTCGCGTTCGAGCAGGCGCCCCGGTAGAAGACCTGGTTGTGGCGGCGCCCGAGCATCGACTCGAAGTAGCGACGGTTGGCCTCGGGCGTGATCTCCACGCGCGTGGCGCCTTCGCTGCGCGCCCGCTTCAAACAGCGCACGATGTGGCGCATCTGGGTCTCGATCAGACCGAAGTAGGACTGGCCATTGAACCCGTAGGGACCGAGGATCGAAAAGGAGTTCGGAAAGCCCGGGACGCTCACGCCCTCATAGGCTTGCAGCCGGTTGGCATCCCACCACTCCTCGAGGTCAACACCACCCGCGCCCAGCATCTTGAATGCCGGCAGGTTCCCGGAGTCGAACACCTTGAACCCAGTTGCAAGGACGAGCACGTCGAGAGGATGCTCGACCCCGTCGCTCGTGCGAACCCCCGTCTCGGCGATCGCCTCAATGGAGGTGGTTTCGAGCAGCACGTTCTCCCGGTTGAAGGCGGGGATGTACTCATTGGAGAAGCTCGGGCGCTTGCACCCGAGGGAGTACTTGGGCGTGAGCTTCTCGCGCACGACGGGATCCTTGACCTCGCGGAGCATCTTGCGAGCGGTGGCTTCGCCGCGAGCGGCGAGGCCCGGGAACGTGCCAGCGAAGTGCGCGGCGAGCACGAAGGTGACCTCCACGAAGGCCTGACTGGCCCAGCGTGTGGCGAGCTCGGCGCCGGGCACCCAACGCAATGCCCGGCGCACGCGCGGGCTCATCGGCGCGTCGAGCTTGGGTAGACACCAAATGGGAGTGCGTTGAAAGACGGTGAGGAGCTCGACTTCAGGGGCGATCGCGGGGATGAGCTGGATCGCCGAGGCGCCCGTGCCGATCACCCCGACGCGCTTGCCGCGCAGGTCGACCGAGTGATCCCAGCGCGCCGTGTGCATGGTCGCGCCGGCGAAGGAGTCAAGGCCATCGATCTCGGGCGGTTTGGGCTGGCTGAACACGCCTGTCGCGCCAACCACGTATCGCGCGACGATCTGCTTGCCGTTCGCGGTCTGGATGTGCCACACGTGAGCGTCCTCGTCGAACCTCGCCCCAACCACCTTGGTGTTCAGCTGGATGCGATCGCGAACCCCGTACTTGTCCACACAGTGCTCCGCGTAGCCCTTGAGCTCCGTCCCCGGCGCGTACACGCGCGACCAGTTGCTGCGCTTCTCAAAGAGAACTGGTAGCTGAAGGACGGGATGTCGACCGCTATCCCCGGGTAGGTGTTCCAGTGCCAGGCGCCCCCGACACCGTCCCCGGCCTCGAGCACGACGAAGTCGTGGAAGCCCGCTTGGTCGAGCTTGATCGCCGCCCCGATGCCCGAGAAGCCGGCACCGATCACAACGACCTCGTGGTCCATTGCGATATCCAAAGTATCCATATGCTCAAGATATCGAGAACGCTCGCCGGGCGGCGTGACAGCGCCGCTCCGAATTGCCGCCCTTTGCCGTGCGGGGCGGTGCATGCACCGCCCCGCAGTGGCGGTCACAGGTTCTTGATCATCACCGTCGAGGTGTCGCGGGGCAAGCCGTCCGAGGTTCTAGTTGCGAGACGGAGAACGCCTGTCTCGCCCGGATCGCACGCGAGCAGGCTCTCCGCGCCCGCCTCAGCCAGCACACGGTGGATGACAGGCGAGCCGGGGACCACCGCGAAATCGCGTCCTCGCCTCTTGCACGCCACGCCATGGAGTGCGATCGTGTTGGCCCCAAACGAGTCAATCGCCTCGAGCCGGCGCAGGTCGAGGGTGAGGATCGTGACGCCTTCTTCGCACAAACACTCGATCTCGTCTTCGAGCTCAACTGCTGTGCGGTGGTTCAACCTGCCCGTCAGGACCAGCTTGTGCCTCCAGACGGGCGGGCCCGCGAGCGTTAGATGCGGCCACGCAGGCTGGGCCTGTGCTCGGCTGGCATCGTGCTCGCCGATGCTGGCCGAAAGCGCGACCGCTTTCGCGGTCTCGTCTTGGTTGTGTGCGTGCCTGGTCGTCATCGACGACAGTGTCAGCAGATGAGGTTTCATAACGAGTACAGCTCCTTTCAAAAGATCTTCGAAACCGATAGCCAAACCGGCCCGGATCGATCCGGGACCGTGGCGCTGAGAGACCGAGTAAGGAGCTAGCCTGGTCGCTCAGGGATCAGTGCGAAGAACGACGTGTGCCACGATGACTGGGATATGCACAACCGCCGCATCACATTGGGAACCGATTGAAGCAGGGTGTCCACGAAGATGGACGATGCCGAGGAGGCGCCGCCTGACCCCGCTCCCGTGGCCGACCCCCCGCCCGCTCCGCCCGGTGCGGATCCCCCGGTACCGGGGGCGGAAGTATGATTCGCGACTGCCAAGCCACTGCTCTCGTTGCCGGCAGGCACAACTCTCGCGATCGTCGCCACCGACGATGCCTCGAGGGCGGCGAAAGCGATAGTGGAGACCGAAGATGTTGCCGGCGTGTTCAGCCAGTGACCGACTGAGCCTGTCGCGAACATCGATGCCCCGAATGCAGCAAGCTCGCTTCTCACCTGGCGGGCCTGTCGGCGTGCCGAGCTCGTCGACGGTTCCAGCATGACGGGCGCCTGACTTTCCCCGGGGGGCGTCGAGACGACAAGTATTGGCGCGGTGGTCCCGGCAACCGTCGCGGCGATCGAGACCGCGGGCGCGACTTCGCCTACAGGTTCTTTGCGGTCCGACCCCGATGCGTTGGCGGACGTCTGCGAGTCACCAGTCCCTTCGCTTGGCTGCCCTTCCGAACTCGCTTCCCCGCCGGCTTTGCTGGTCTGTTCGGTGGTCTCCTGTTCGTGAGCGGGAGGAGCTTCTTCGGCGGTAGGCGGCGCTATCACGCCTGTGGGAGGGGTCTTTTCGGCGGCTGGTGGTGTTGGTTCGCTCGTGGAGGGAGGGTCTTCGGCGGCTGGTGGCGTCTGTTCGGCTGTGGAAATAGATTCTTTGGTGGCTGACGATGATTGTTCGTGTTCGTCTGAAGGTTGCGGTTGTTCAACCACAACATCGGCTTCTTCGGAGGCGAGCGGCGTTTGTTCGATCGCCGGAGTGGTTTGTTCGCCTGTAGGCGACACCTGTTCGCTGGCTGGCGGCGTGGTTGGCTCTGGAGGCACACCACTTTCTGGCGCCGCTTTGGCAGCTGGCGCTTCCATGGTGCTTTCGGGCGCGTTTGCTCCCTGTGCTTGAGCGCTGGCGGCGAAGAGGACGCTGGCGAGCGCGAGCGAGACGGCGAACGCGAACGACACCACCAACCAAAGAGACAGGGCGCCCTTTGGAGGGCAACAGCATGAGAAGGTTCCTGAGCAGCGTGATCATGGTTCGCTGTCAAGGCTTCGCTGACTGCAGGCACATACGATTTAGCGGCTCCTGATCCGAACTCCGGCGCTAAGCTCCTATGACATGATGACAGCGTAAGGGGTGTCTGTGTACCGATCGTGTAATCGATGCGTTTGCCTCAGACTTGGCGTACGAATCAGCCGAAGCTGGTCGGAGGGCCGAGGAAGGCGAGACTCGTGCTTGTTCTGACGCGAAAGAACGGGCAGAGCATCATGATCGGCGATGACATCGAGATCACGGTGCTGTCGAACGATGGCACGAAGGTGCGCCTGGGCATCCAGGCACCCAAGGCCGTTCCGGTGCACCGAACCGAGGTCTATGATCAGATTCAGGCCGATCATCAAGAGGGCGTCAGCTACGAGCAGCCCCATGTATCGCGTACCCGTAGGGGCCGAGCGGGATAGAGATGAGTGGCAGCATGAAACAGCAGCAGACAGTCGTCGATGGGCGAAACTGATCGGCGCGCAAACCAGGCGCCCATGATGACGGCGCCGCATGTGCTCGAAGAAGTCTTCCGTCTCGCCGATCCCCGAATACGCGCCCATGGGTGGCGCGCTCATCGCGCATCCGGCCCGATTCGCACAGGGGGTCCTCAGCATAGAAGTAGAGATCGTCCAGGCCGACGAGTTCCTGGGGCTGAGCACCATACTCGTGTCACCTACCTCTACTGTCGCTCGACTCGCGAGCTTCAGACCTTTGGTCACGCTCAACGATACGTCCACCAGCGTTCTGGTCGAGCAGACCACCATTGTCGAGATCGAGCAGACCACCATTGTCGACCCGGAGCGCCCTGCACACGACCGCGAGCCAGAACCGGCTAAAAAATCAATCATGCCGAATAAGCTAATCTTTTCGAACGGGAATCGGACGACGGAGGCTTACGGATCAAGATGCTGGCTCATCGCCGAGATGTCGCACGTAGATTGACTTTTGCGCCAGCCCTGGCTGCTGTCGCATGTGGGGCAGCGTTGCTCCTTGCCACGGGCGGCGCGCGTGCCGCCCCAGCAGCACCCGTGGAGCAGACCGTTGCGCCTTTCTCGCTGAGTAGCAACCCGTTCATCGAACCGGGTGTGGCGCTCAGCGGCAAAAACGAAGCCGGTGCCCGGTTCGGTTGGCGAGTCGCCGTATCCGCCGACGGAAACACCGCTCTTGTAACCTCGCCGAGTGGCGTGTCGGCAAACGACGCGTGGGTGTTCACCCGCTCCGGATCGACCTGGACCCAGCAGGGACCGAGGTTGCAAGCTCCCTATCCGCCCAGCAGCTTTGGTTTTTCTTCTGCGCTCTCCGCAGACGGCGACACCGCACTCATCGGCAGTGTGGGCAACACGGCATTCGTCTACTCCCGCGAAGGATCCACGTGGACCGACGACGGAGAACTCCCCGCTGCGGGCCTATCATGCGGTTTCGACGTAGCTTTGTCCGCGGACGGAAACACAGCGCTCGAGGGATGCCCCGGCGAATTCGGTGGGGCAGGTACGGCGTTCGTGTTCACCAGGTCCAGCGGGATTTGGAGTGAGCAAGCACACCTGTTCGGCATCTATGGCGCCGGGGAGACCAGCGAAGGCCAGTTCGGCCGCGCCGTCGCATTGTCAGCGGATGGCAACACCGCGATCATCTCCGCCCCTCTCAACAACTCTCGGACGGGAGCCGCATGGATCTTCGTGCGCAGCGGCTCCACCTGGGCCCTGCAAAGCGAAACGCTGATAGGTTCTGGGGAGACAGACCAGGGGCTTTTTGGAGAACGCGTAGCGCTCTCGGCTGACGGCAATACAGCGCTCATCGGCAGCAGTGGCGAGAACGGCAATACGGGGGCCGCATGGGTCTTTGCGCGCTCAGGCTCGAGCTGGGTCGCACAGGGAGAAAAGCTCACAGGCAACGATGCGACCGGCGTATCTCAGTTCGGATTTGGCCTAGCGCTCTCTGCCGATGGTCAGACCGCCCTGATCGGCGGTCCTGGCGACACTGGGAACCGAGGTGCGGTCTGGACTTTTGAGCGCTCGGGATCAAACTGGGTCCAGTCGGGCCCAAAGTTCGTGGGTGAATCAGCGCCAAACGACCAATTCGGCACCAGCGTTGCGTTGTCAACCGATGGCAACACCGTGCTGGTGGGAGCGCCTAATAACAGCGAACAGGGCACTGTGTGGGCGTACTCGACATCGTCGTTTCCACCCCCCACGATCAAGAAGAGATCGCCAACGAGTGGGTTGGCCGCCGGAGGCACGGTGGTCACGGTGACGGGCGAAAACTTTGTAGACGCGAACAGTGTGAGTTTCGGCGGCGAGCCAGCGGAGAGCTTCGTCGTGAACTCACCAACATCAATCACCGCCATCTCACCAGCTGGTACTTCTGGAACAGTCCCTATAAGCGTTGCCACGCCTTGGGGCAGCAGTCCGGCCGCCGCGAAAGCACGGTTCAAGTACTCGGCGCCGACGATAACCGAAGTCGCGCCGCCGTCCGGACCCGTGACCGGCGGGACCAACGTCACGTTGGTCGGAACAGGCTTCGCCACCGGAGCGAGCACGGAGATCTCGTTCGGCAAAATCTCCGCAACCGGAGTCGAATGCAGTTCGACCACTCATTGCGTTGCCATCGCACCTGAAGCGAAGAAAGGTGGCGCGGTGACGGTGACTGCCAGCGTCGGCGGGCTCAAAAGCTCGAAGACGAGCTCGTCCATATACACCTACGAATAGACCCGCGCGTTGAGCGCACTCCGGACCCATCCTCACCCGACCGGCCCGCTGCAAGGTCGACAATCCGGATTGTCCAGGTATTCCGTATTTTCCGGACTTATAATCCGGATTATCCGATATGAGCGCTTACGAGTCGTTCGCCGCGATGGAGCTGCAGCGCCTCGATCGTTGGCTCCCAACCCGCAGCGCCCACGGCTGGATCTTCTTGACTGACAAGCCCCGCAGCCTCCACGCGATCCGTGTGATCGTCACCGGCGCCGTCCAAGGCGTGGGCTTTCGAGAGGCCACGCGCCGGCGGGCGAGCGAGCTCGGCATCTCGGGTTGGGTGCGCAATGAAGGTGACGGCACCGTCGCCGTGCACGCCGAGGGCCCGCCTCACGCAATCGAAGCTCTTATCGCGTTCCTGCGGGAGGGCTCACCCTGCGTAACGGTCGCCGAGATGACCGTGGAGGATGTGCGAGTCGAGGGCCACGAGCAGTTCGCCATCCGTGGTGTGAGCGCGGGCGTGTTCGTCGTGCAGCAGCACGCGGCTACGACGCGCCACTTCGACTTGCGTTTGGAGGTAGTCGGCGCGATGCGCTCGTGGGCGGTGCCCAAGGGTCCCTCGGTTGACCCATCCGTCAAGCGCCTCGCGGTGCAGGTCCCCGACCACGAAATCAACTACAACGCCTTCGAGGGCCCCACCGATCACGGGGCGGTGGTGGTGTGGGATCGAGGCACCTATGAGCAAGGCGGACGAGTGCCATGGCCAGAGGCACTCGAGCGCGGGCACGCCGTGTTCGTGTTGCACGGCACCAAGCTCCAAGGAGGCTTCGCGCTACAACGCACCCGGGTGGGTGGCTCTCGATCTGAGCCGCAATGGCTGCTGGTCAAGCGAGGCGACGAGCACGCGCGCCTAGGCTCGGACATCCTCGCCGAGCAACCAACCTCTGTGCTCAGCGGCCGAACGCTCGATGAGCTGCTGCGCGGCGAGGAATAAGCGGCGAGGAGACGCAGCGGATCGCGCCGAAATGAATCTTGGGCATCGCCAGGTCCACCCCCGATAACATGCGCAGGATCGAGTTGTACGTCTGCTACGGCACGTTTGGCCCCGCTGGACATCACCCATGCGCAAAGGCCCATCGAGCGCTCACTGCCGCCGGCCACCAGCCGAGGGTCATACGGACCTATGGGTGCTACGGCACCGACCGATTCTTCAATGGGCGGCGTGCCATCAAGCGTCTGACCGGTAACTACAAGGTCCCAACTCTCCTCCTCGACGATGGCACGGTCATCGACGAATCAGAGAACATCGTCGCCTGGGCCACGGCGAACCCCGCCTAGCCGCAACTGCACTTGTCGTGATCCCGAAGCGCAGCTATGGTCCAGACGCCGCGCCTGGCCCGGAGGCGACTTGGGCTGGGGCGAGCGCAACCGGCATGCTTCGTCTGGTCTATCAGCGACACGAACACGGTCAAAGGGAATCGAGATGAGCAGAGGACGTAGCAATGCACGCATGGCGTGGCTCGCAACGGTGTGCATACTGCTTGCGGTTCCTGCATGCTCGCTGGGCTTCGGTGCTCATTCCTCGCCGACTGGTGCTCGCACAGCCACGGTGGCTTCCCCACAACTCGGCAGGGCGTCATCGCGCGTGCAGATCGGCTTTGGGCGCGTTCGCCCCAAGACGATCTCCCTTGGCGGGGATCCCACAGGGCTCGTGCAACACATCCACTGGACCAGTTGGGGCGGGACTCGTGCCGTCGGCTACGGTGACGCTGAGTACGACTGGCCCGGGACCGCAGTCGCCAACAACGGCTTCACTTCGGGAGCGCGGGTCGTCGCCTTCAACCTCGGTGGCTGCCACGGACATCGCTCCTACAACGCGCTCGAGTGGTACTTCCCAAAGTACCAACAGGCCTTCAACCAGCACGAGTACACCAACACCTGCACGGGAGCATACGTCGGTGTCCCCAAAGTCATTTCCTGCCCAAATGTCCGGCTCTCTGCCGGCTCTGGGACAGCGACCTTCATCAACGTGAGCGGGATGTCTTGCGAAACCGCGAGCCAGCTGATCGCCGAAGCGCCCGTAGCGCAATACCTCACCACAGGCGGGCGCTTCACCCAGTCCGGGTTCCGTTGCGGCACAGAAGGGGCAGGAGAGCCTCGGCTCGGCGATCTTCTCCTGCCAGAAGGGGATGCTCGAATTCTCCTACAACGTCGCACCCTGACGGTCAACAGGGCACACATCACCAACCTGCGGGCCCCTGAACCCCGGTTATAGCTCGCTCGCGACCTGCGCGAGCAGCGTACGGGTCGACGCTTCGTCGGCTTCTTCATCGCCGACCAGCTCAAACCACGCCACGACATTGTCCACACGCACAAAGCCGTACCCAAGGTATTCCTGTTCGCCTTTGCTGTTCGCTTCAGTCTTTGTCAGGAGCTTCGCTTCTTCTCCGATCCCCGAGATGCTGAGCGCGCCCGCTCCCTCCAGAACGCTCACAGCCTCCATCTGAGTCACAGCCTGTGCAACGCTGGAGTACCGCGAAACGTTGGACGCGACCGCGACGACGCCGCGAAACACTTCCTTGATTTCTTCGTCTTCGCTAACCATTTCGATGGTGCCCTTGAACTGGAACAAGCACGTGTAGGAGTAGAAGCCAGCCCTGGCGTTGATGGATTCGATGACCGAGAATTTTTCGTGGATCACGTTTTCGACCGCATGGCTGACTTCGGAGGAGAACCCCGGCAGCAATCCCTCACAGGATCGCTGCGGGCGCAGTTCTTCGCAGCGCTTGCGTGGGATCAGTTCCACCACCCCCCCGGTCTGGCCGCCTGTTATGGCGAGGTCGCCCTCTTTGAACCGCGGGTAGTTTGTGGGCTGCTTACCCGGACAGTCGCACCCTTTGGAGTCCGAGCACAGCTTCAACGTGTCCGGGTCCACCTCGTTGACGTCGCCGCCGTCGGTCGAGCGTAGTCGCACATCGCCTGAGAGAACCTGCAGTTCGAGCACCGGCGCAGACTTCGGTAGTTTCACCGACACCTCGTAGGCGCCGTCGGCGTAGGCGGAGGCCGACAGCCGCCGTCGCCCCGAGATCTTCTCCTTGGTCGGCTTGAAGCCCACCTCCTCGCGTGTTGGGACACTCGGCCCCCGCGTATCCCACTCCGAGCCCAACGACGGTTCGCGGAAGAACGCCGAGGCCTCAGTATTCAGGAACGCCGCGGAGCGGCTGACGGAGACGTTGTAGGCAGCGGCGTTGCTGGTGGCGGCGAACATCGCCTGGAACCTGCTCCAAGGCGAGATCCCGCTCGAATCGAGATGCTCGAAGAAGCCGACAGCGGTGTAGGTGCGTTTCAGCAGCGACACCTCAGGGCTTTTCAGGTAGGTGGCCCATTCTTCCCGGGCGCCGCTGTCGTCGGGCACAAGGTCCGACTCCACCCAGGTCGCCGAGCCCTCGATCAGCCAGGTTGCTTCCGGGCGGTTGAAGTTCGCAAGCGTCCCCGCCATCACCGTCTGGTAGCAGTGGAAGACCTCGTGCGCGATCGTCGAGCGGATCTCGGGGTCGATCACAGCCAGGTTTTTCGTGGGCTCCCCTTTGCTGTTGCTGACGTGGGGAGAGACGGAGACCGTGATGGTGCAGTGCACGGCCGGCCCCACTTCGTTGCCTTGCGCGTCGGTACACGTCGTATCGGCCGCGCCGGGAAAGACAGTGCCGTCCGGTCCGCGCTCAGGCAACGTGTGCTGAGGGGACTCGCTGAGGGTGATGAATTTTTCCACGCCACCAGGCAATGTGAGACCGAGCTTCCCGCTCTCGATTTCAGCGTAGTGGTTGAGGAGGATCTGATCGGCGGCGAGATATTCACTGGGCGATTTGGCCAGCGCCGACGGTGCGCACACCGCGACCGCTATCAACGCCACCACCACCGCGAGCGGCACACGCAAGATCGATCCTCCCCCCATGCGTCTCATGCCGGCACACACTAGGGGATGGCACCCCGGAGCACCGGGCGAGTGGACAATCGGACGACTGGTGCGCGGCGACCTAATCCAGGCGCGTATAGTTTCGCCGCACGCAGTGCCATCCTCGGTCTCGCCGATCAGGGAAATGACCCAAACACAAGGAGCGTCAGATGCGTCGCAGCCCAGGTAGCGTCGGCCCAGGTAGCACCAGGATCAACTCGGGGGCTCTAGTGGGACGATTTGTGGCAGGGCTTGTCGTGGCCTGCTGCGCGATGGCGCTCCCTGCCACGGCGCTGGCGAACAACCTGTTCTCGATCGACCCAAACGCCGACTCGACCGGCCCGATCGTGACCGACGCGGCCGGTAACGGTTACATCACCTGGGAGCGCACAGCCAAACCGAACGAAACGATCTTCTGCAAGATCCCGCACGGCGGGACCTGTACCGACCCAATCGTGCTGCCACTGCCGGGAGGCGAAGAACCAAATCTGCCGTTTCCCGTGCTTGGGTCCAGGCCTGGTGTTGTCTATGTCGTTGCGCCGCGCTATGAGAGCGACGACACATTGATCTGGACATCGACTAATGGTGGCGTGAGCTTCTCGGTAGCGAAGATCGTCCCCAGCTTTGCCGATAAGACCGGTACAGACGACGTATTGCTAGACCCTCTGCACCCAGCAACCGAAAAAGAACCAACCATCGATTACTTCGATGTCGCATCGTCGAATGTAGGGATCGGCTTCAGCGAAGCCGGCAACACACTCACCAAAGCACAGGAGCTGACTTTCGCGGACCCGGGTGCATTCGCGGGCGCATCGACTTTGGGACTGACCGGCAAAGGCCTGCCGGTCGAGGCCTATTGGACCGATGACACTCCGTTGGAAGTCCTCTACTACCGCAACACAAAAGCTCCAGCCGACGAAGAAAAAGACTGGGAAGGGCCGATCAAAGTCACCGATGGCTACATGCCGCGGTTGGCAAGCGGTCCAGCCGGGCTATTCCTACTCTCCGAGGACTACCTTCCTGGGGAATCCATGGAATCCTCGCCGGAAGTGCTCGAGGTGCGCAAGTACAACGAAGCATCCGGCAAATTCGAAGCGCCTGTGATGGTCGCGCGGGACACCAGCGCTGGTCTGTTTGAGCCGGGCGACATATCGGAGAGCCCCACGGGTGCGCTGTATGTCAGCTGGCCTGAAGATAGCGGTGGAAACTATGTGATAAAGCTGTGGGAATCGACCGACGGTGGGCAGACCTTCCACGGCGAACGCGAAATTGCCACGATCGGCTTCAGCTACGAAGGACCACCGCGGTTGGCTGTCGCCGAAAACGGCCAGGGATGGCTCACCTTCGAGGATGCAGACGGACTCGAGGTCGCCGACCTCAATCCACTGCCCATCCCGGTAGCGCCCACGCCGATTTCCATCGTAGTCACGCGACCGCCCCCTGCCCTCACGGCGACCGCAACCACGACGGTTCAGTCAGGTGGCGGCGTCAGTGGCTCCTCGCTGACGGTGCCCAGCGGAACGTCTGTCAGCGATCAGGCGCGCATCTCTGGCTCACAGGCAGCAAAAGCCACCGGCACTGTCACCTACAACCTCTACAAGGACAACAAATGCACCGTGGCGGCGACCGCGGGCAGTACCGCGTCAGTTGTGGGCGGCATAGGGGGATCCTCGGCAGCGGTCAAACCCGGCGTGGGCACCTACTACTGGAAGGTCATCTACAGCGGGGACGCGGCCAATGCGGGCTCGACGAGCGTGTGCGGCAGCGAGATTCTGATTGTGGCCACGCAGGACACCAAACTCGGGCTGCCGTCAACCAAAGTGTGTCTCAGCAGGCGCAAGTTCGTCGTCCACCCAAGCGCCCCGAAAGGCGTCAAACTGGTGAGCGTCGAAATCCAGATCAACGGCAAAACCGTCAAGAAGGGCAAACTCTCCAAAGGCGGGACCACCGTCAGCCTTGTCGGGCTGCCAAAGGGGACCTTCAAGGTGGGACTGATCACGAAGTCCTCGACTGGAAAGATCTATGAGGACGTCCGCACCTTCCACACCTGCATCCCGTACAAACACAAGAAAAAATGATCCCCACCACTGAGCCTCCAGTGTTGAGCAGATTGTCGCGGGGGCCAGTTGGGACAGCGGGAGCGGCATCGCCCCGGCCCAGCACACGGCGACACCGCCTTTACTGTGCCCCTATTCGATGAGTTCCTGCGCCGCTGTCTGCCGCCAACAGAGAGTTGATGAATACGATGCCCGCGCCAGCGCGAGTGTTCGCACCCCTTCCTCAGAAGTCGTGTTTGGCCAGGCGCAGGCCGCCGCGGCTCTCGGCTTTGCTCATAGCTGTCATGGCAGGCACCATCTCGCTTGTTACGAGACCCTGCTCTGAGGTGAGCTCGTCGATTATCTGAAATGAGCGGGCGATCCGCTCGGGCGTGTCGATCACGATCGTGACGACAGGGACGTGGCGGCGTAGCTGGAAGAAACGGTCGCCGTGCGGGGCGTGATCGCCGTGAAACCCCCAGATACCACGGATGCTGGTGGCGCCGGCCGCGTCGGATTCCCGCAAGCGACGGATGATCTGAAGGTTGAGCGGGTGCCCATCGTGGGTGGCAGCCTGAGAGGTGTAGACCATCAGCTTCTGCCACAGCGCGAGACCGTGCTCGTCCGTGCCGGGCAACTCGTGTGGCGTTGCCAGCAACCGCCCATCGCGCTTGCACACTCGCACCCGCTCGAGTGTGATCAGCGGGTCCCCCAACAGGCGGCCGAGCTCGGGGAGGACCTCAGCGATCCGCCCACCCGGGCCGACGGCGATGATCATCACCGGCACCTCCGCATTGCGGGCAAGGAACCTGGCGCGGAAGCGCTCGCCGCCTCTGGTGCCATCTACGCCGAGCAGCACCGTCGCACCCGCGATCCCGTGCCGGTGCAACAGATCGGTGATCGCAACAAACGCCGGGGCACGATGGACACGCTCCTGGCGGCCAACATAGATGGTTAGCTTGGCCGCCTCCTCGAGATCTCCCGGCAGCTGCGGGGGGGCGGTCTCCCCGGTGAGCAGTCGTGCGCGCTCCAATGTGATCAAGCCTCGGCGCTTGATCTGCATGATCGGCTCCAGCAGCGCCTCGATGCGCTCGCGGCGGTCGACCGCGACAGACACAACGGGGAGGTCTTCGGAGAGACTCAGCAACCGGTCGGTGCTCAGATGGTGCAAGCGTCCGAAACCCTCCGCCCCCCTCAGCAACACGCTTGCCTGTAGCTGGTGCGAAGCGTAGATGCCGAATAGCTCGTCCCCCAGCAGCCCATGCTCGGTGCGGTCGCGCTCGCCGAAGTACGTGGTCAGCTTCAGGCAATCCTCACCCACCCAGGAGGGGGTATTCATGTGTGCGCCCCAATCACGTGACCGAGCGCCGCGGCCCCCACGCCGGCGGCGAGGCTCCCCAGGATGTTGAGCAGCGCAAGTGGAAGCTCCCCCTCCTCTGTGAGGCGCTGGGACTCGAGCATCCAGGTCGAGAAGGTGGTGTAGGAGCCAAGCGTCGCGGTGCCGGCGAGCACCAACGTGTCGCCGCTCACGGCCAGGCCGGCCAGCAGTCCGAGGACGAACGCCCCACTGATGTTGACCGCGAAAGTCCCGAGCGGAAAGCTGGTGGCGAACCGCGAGCCGATCGCCCCATCCACCGCGAAGCGAACGATCGCCGCGATCCCACCGAGCACAGCGACTGCGACCCATCCCAGCACGCTCATGGGAGAAGCTCTAGAAGGCACGCTCATGGGAGAAGCTCCAAAAGGTCGCGTGACATGGGAGTGGCCCCTAGATCGCATGACCTGGAAGTGACCCCTCATACGAGTACCCTCGTGCGACGCACGGTCGCGGTGGCCACCCAGATCGCCAGATAGCCGGCGGTGATGCTCGCCGCGGCGTATCCGACGGCCAGCCCGTAGTGGTCGTGTTCGATCATCTTCAGGATCTCCACCTGCATCGTTGAGAACGTGGTGTAGGCGCCACAGAAGCCCGTCCCAAGCAGCGGGCGGCGGTAGGTCGACTGCGGCAGGCGCTCCTGCAGGCGGGTGGCGAAATACCCGAGCGCGAACGAGCCCGTGACGTTGATCGAGAACGTCACCCACGGCCAGCTGGCGACGGCGCCCGTGAATTCCTCGCCGAGCCACACACGCAGCAACGCCCCAACCGCGCCGCCCAGGAAGATCGCGCCCAGCTCGCGTCTATCGAGGCTCGCCATCGCCTCGCTCATTCACATTTTCGACCGGCACGATGACTCCCCCAGGCAGCCTGAGCTACTCCGCCACGCCCTCGACGACCATGTGCACCCCCGCGTGCCGGACGCGGCCGAGAACGAGCCCCGCGTCGCGCATCAGGCCATGCACCTGCTCAGGCGAGCGCTCGCGTCCGCCCTCGCACTCGACGAGCATCAACAGGTCCGCCAGCGAGCTGATCGGACTCGGGCGACCAGGCTCGAGGTGCTGATCGATCGTCACGACCCGCGAGCCCGCGGGCATCGTCGCGCGCACACGGCGCAGAATGTCGCGGCAGGCCTCATCGCTCCAGTCGTGCAGGATCCACTTGAGCACGTACACGTCGGCACGCGCGTCGAGCTCTCCAAAGAGGTCCCCAGCTTGCCGCTGCACCCGGTCGGCGACCCCACGCGATCGCAGGAAGCCCTCAGCCTCGCTCAACACCTCCGGAGCGTCGAGCAGAATGCCTCGCGCGCGCTCGCGGCGCCGCAGGATCGCAGCGAGCAGGGTTCCAATCCCCCCGGCGACATCGCAAATCACGCCTTCGCGCGGCCAAGGATACGCGCGGGCGAGGGCCGCCAGATCGATCGCCGTCAGCTCGCGCATCGCGTTGCCGAAACGAGCCCCCTCGTCGGGGTGCTCGCCGAAGTACTCCCACACCGAGTTCCCGAACGCCCGTCGGTGCCCGGAAGGCTCCGCCCCCTCACGCAACTGGGCCTCCAGCTCCCCGTGGGCGGCGGCGTTGGCAGACCCCGCCTGATAGGCAACCCAAGATGCCAGCGAGTGCGGGTGGTCGCTACGCAGCGGCGCCCCCAGTCGCGCAAGGCGCGCCCGCCCCGTGCGGTCCATGTGAACCAGGCGCGTCGCCGCCGCCGCCCCGAGCACACGCAGGGTCACAGCCTCCGAGAGCCCCAGCTCCCGAGCCACATCACGTGCATCGCGCGCGCCCGTGCCCAGCGCGTCCGCGAGCCCTGAGGTGACCAGCACCCCCGCGAGCTTGGTGCGCTGCATACCAGCGGTGAAGTCCCACAGGGCCGCCTCGGCCGGCAGCATGCGGTCGGCGAGCCCCTGCACTCCCTTGCGCACCGCCAACCCGGCACGCAGCGCGGCATTCGGCACGGGAAACGGCGGCAGCGGCACAGCGCACAGCCTACGCGAGCATGCGGTTAGCGCCTACCGAGCGACAATCACGCTACAACGGTGCAAGGGTGCGACCACTTGTGCATCACCGAGATACCGTGCACATCCAAGTCAACACGGAGGCAGAGAATGAGCAAGGTTGTCGCATCACAATTCGTGACGGTCGACGGGGTGATCGAGGCACCCGGCGGCGGAGAGAGCTTTGAGCGTGGAGGCTGGGCCTTCCAGTTCGAGCGCGGGCCCGAGGGCGACCGCTTCAAGCTCGAGGAGCTGAGGGCCGCTGGCGCGCTGTTGCTCGGCCGGGTGACCTATGAAGGGTTCGCCCGGGCCTGGCCCAACATGGAGGGCACGGGCGAGTTCGGCGAGAAGATGAACGGCATGCCCAAGTACGTCGTGTCAACCACTCTCGAGCATGCCCAGTGGAATAACTCAACCATCCTCAAAGGCAACCTCGCCGAGGAGATCGAGGGACTCAAGCAGCAAATCAACGGGGACATCCTCATCAACGGCAGCGCCCAGCTCGTGCAGTCGCTGGTAGAGCAAGGCCTCATCGACGAGTACCGATTGATGGTCTACCCAATCGTCCTCGGAGACGGCAAGCGCCTGTTCGCTCACACGAGCAAATCCTCCGATCTGCAGTTGGTCGACACAAAGCAGGTCGGTTCGGGCATCCAAATCCTCACCTACCAGCCCGCGTGAGCGCGAGCAGATGCGCCTCGCCCGTACTGATATACGCCCTCAAGCGACCACGCCACCAGCAGCCGGTACCACCACGGGTACGTGCTCTTTCTCCTCATCCTCCCCCGCGACCAGTGCCTCGCCGGGAAGCGCTCGGGCAAACCACAGGCCCACGAGCACAAACGCGGACGCCAGTAGCAGCGAGCGCTTGAGCGCGTCGATCTGCGATTCGCTGTAGTAGCCCACCAGTTTGCCCATCTCCGCAGCCGGCACATCGGCCATCGCCAGCGTGTACGCGGTTATCGCCAGCCGCACTTCGGGCACCGTCGTTTTCAGGTCGCTCACGACCTGGGATATGGACACGTTCACGACGGTGCTGTCGAGCACCATCACAAACCGCGCGGTGCCGAGCACCAGAATTGTCGTCCGGTTGCGAATAAGCGAGCTTCCCCATACCCTATCTACGCGACGGTCCCTACCAACAATGCGAACAATTCCCGTTTCCCAGTGAACCTTCCCAACAGCCGATACCCGCAGGTTATCTCCGCGCTCTCGGAGGGGGACGGCCACGACGAGACCTGGGGTGGGTCATTTATCGGCGCGAGCCTCCAAACAAGCCTCGTCGCGAAGGTGCTCGCCGTATTGTTTGCCGCTGGGGCAAGCCTGTCCGCGCTCACCGTGGCGCTACCCCACCCCACAGGCACGAACGATCTCGGGCTGCTTTTGATCGTCGCCAACGCCTACCTGGTTGCGGCAACGCTGTTCTCCCAAGCCGCCAAGCTCCCCGCCTGGACGCTTCACCCAACGCTCGCCTGGGGGAGCACCCTCATCACAGGGGTGGCCTATTTCTCCGGCGAGAGCCCCAGCCCACTCATGTTCTTCTACCTGTGGGTGTTCCTCTACGCCTCCTATTTCTTCACCCCAAAGCAAGCCGCGGTGCAGATCCTCTATGTCGGCCTCGTCTACGGCGCGCTCCTCACCGCCAGGACACCCGCCGGGGGCATCCCCGCGTGGTGGCTCGTGGGGATGGGCACGCTGCTGGTGGGCGCGATGGTGATCATGGCGATGCGCGCCCGCGTGGAGCTCTTGATCGCGCGCCTCTACGACGCCGCCCGCACAGACCCCTTGACGAAGCTCTTGAACCGGCGTGGGTTTCGCGAGCTGCTCGACCTCGAGCTGGAACGAGCCCGCCGCAGCGGCACCGGGATGGGCTTGCTCATGGGCGACCTCGACTGCTTCAAGGACGTCAACGACCTCTCCGGCCATCGAGTCGGCGATGTCGCGCTTCAGCGCGTAGCGAGACGGCTGTGCGATGGCAAGCGTCAGATCGACGCCGTCGCGCGTGTGGGAGGCGAGGAGTTCGCGCTGATCCTCCCCGACACCGAGCGCGACGGTGGCTTCGCGTTGGCCGAGCAGCTGCGCCGCGTGCTACGCGATGAGTTCGCGGGCGACCTCACCCCGCTTACAATCAGCTTCGGCCTGGCCACCTACCCCGAGCAGGGCGAGACCGCCGCCGCGCTGCTGCACGCCGCCGATGAAGCGCTGTATGCGGCCAAGGAGGGCGGGCGCAACCAAACGGTGCGCCACTCCCCCGCATTGCGGAGCAAACTGCGCCTGGCAAGCGACGAGCGCGACATCGAGGGCGAGCGCTTCGTGATAGCCGTGCTCGACATGGCCGAGGCGGTCGACCTGCGCTTCAGCGGCAGCGCCCGCCACTCCGAGACCGTCGGGCGCTACGCCGAGATGATTGCCCGCGAGCTGGGTCTCCCCGAGCGACGTGTCAGCCGCATACGACTCGCCGGGATCCTGCACGACATCGGCAAGGCGGGGGTCCCCAACAGCATCCTTCACAAGCCAGGTCCGCTCACCGACGAGGAGTACGAGGTGATCAAGCTCCACCCCACGCTGGGCGCGCAGATCATCGAGCACGTCAGCCTCTCCGACGTGCGCGAATGGGTGGCGGCCCATCACGAGCGCCCCGACGGGCTTGGCTACCCGCTCGGTCCCGCGTGCACCACCATCCCACTGGAGGCGCGCATCGTGGCGGTCGCCGACGCCTATGAGGCGATGACCAGCGACCGACCCTACCGCGACTCGATCGGCTACGAGAGTGCGCTCGCCGAACTGCGCCACTGCGCCGGCACCCAGTTCGACGCGTTCGTCGTCGAAGCCTTCATCGCCGTGCTGGAGCGCGAGGCCTCGCACCACAGGGTCACATTCGCCGCGGGCGCCTAGCAAAGAGCGACCAAGTAGTTGCGCTCCCTACTCGCGCCCAGACAGCCAGGCCCTCAGCCTTCAGCCGCCAGCCAGGCGAACAGCTCGAGCGTTGCCGCGTCTGTCTGAAGCATGTTGGGGACCGCCTGGTGCTCGACGATCGGCGTGCCGTCCCACGCACGCAGGTAAAGACCCCGCGAGTCGCGCGCGTCGGCCTGCGCCTGAGCGGCCATTTCGCCGGCGAGCGCCCGCCAGCGCGTGTCGCCGGTCTGCGCTGCATATACGAGCATCCAGTGCAGATAGATCGTGTCGAACTGGGGACCCATCGTGAGACGGTTCTGAAAGCGCTGCATCGACGCTTCGGCCAGCTGTCTGGCGCGCGCGCATGCTTCGCCCATCCCCGTTTCGCAGAGCACCTGATGGGCCTCCACGAGCGTGCCCTCTATGTAGGGGGTGGGGGTCGGGTCAGAGCCGGTGCGCTTGTACAACCCCCGTTCGGTCAAAAAGCTCATTTCCGCCCAGTCCAGGAACTTGGCCACCTGGTTGCGGTAGTAGGGCCTGCCGGTCAGCTTCAACAGCTCCGCGCCCAGCAGCGAGCCCGCCGCCAGCGGCTCGCCGGCGATGTAGGGGTGCGATGTGTTCCACCACAGCCCACCCCCCGCGCTGTTCCAGCCGGCGCGCGCGATGAACGCGAACGCGCGCTGCGCCTCCCCTAGGTAGGCGGCGATGTGAGTGGCGCGATACGCATCCAGGAACGCCAACCCCCACCAGCCGTCGTCGTCGAACCACGCAACCACCTGGCCGCGATCGCCGGGGTAGGGCGCAAAGCCGTGGACTGGCTTCAAGGTGGCGTCCCAGTAGCGCTCCGCTCCGCTCGCAAACGCCACCACAGCCGTACGATGAGCGGGCGTGGGCGCGGCGATGTCGATCGCGTCGAGCGCCTCGAACAGAGGAGTCGCGTCCCAGATCGACGCCAGCGGATAGGGGTCGTGGTCGTCAAGGCGACTGTCATACCAACCAAGCCTCGCGTTGCGCCACAGGCGCTCCGCGCGCGTCACCCCCGCTTCGGCGATCTGCAGCCAGCTCTGCGATTCCGAGGAGGACCGCCGCGCGATCGCCTCCGCTCGCGCCGACCCACAGGCCCACCACGCCGAGCACACCCACAGCCACAGCAACGCCCAGGTGACGCGACGGGAGACCCTGCCCAGCCCTATGCCCACCCCCCAAGCGTAGAGCCACGGTGAGACCCCCCGTCTCCTCCCCCACTCCGCCCGCGGCCCGCTCGCCCATCCCGCGCAGGGCCCTGATCCCCCAAACACCCTCCACCGTAAATTGCCGGGGAGCACTCATGCCGCATGCCCGCACGGTCGATACACCCAGATGTCGGCGTTTTCGGGAGAAGACGGACCTGACGGCATGCTTGGCGGTCCAGTCGCGGGCGCGAACTTCCAGACAAGCCTCGTGGCGAAGGTGCTATCGGGCCTCTACGCGGCGGGCGCCACACTCGCGGCGCTCACCGTCGTGCTCCCCCACCCCGCGGGCCAGGACAAGCTCGGCCTGCTCGCGATCGTCGCCAACGCCTACGCGATCGCCGTCGTCCTTCGGTTGGGCGCCCGCCGGCTCCCCGCCTGGACACTGCCGCTGACGCTCGCGTGGGGCAGCACGCTCATCACCGGTGTTGCCCACTTCTCCGGCGAGAGCCCCAGCCCACTCGTGTTCTTCTATCTGTGGGTGTTCCTGTACTCCTCCTATTTCCTCACCAGGAGGGGCGCTGCGCTTCAGATCGGTTATGTCGGACTCCTCTACGGCGCGCTGCTGCTGGCAAACCCACCAACAAGCGGAGCCGTTGCGTGGTGGCTCGTGGGGATGGGCGCGCTGCTGGTGGCGGCGGCGCTCATCACGGCCATGCGCGTGCGGGTCGAGTTGCTGATCTCGAGGCTATACGGCGCCGCCCGTACCGACCCCCTCACCGCGCTGTCCAACAGGCGCGGCTTTCGCGAGCTGCTCGACCTCGACCTCGAACGAGCGCGGCGCGGCGAAGGCGAGATGACGGTGCTTATTGGAGACCTCGACCGCTTCAAGGAAGTCAACGACCGCTCCGGCCACCAGGTCGGTGACGTCGCTCTGCAGCGAGTCGCGCGCGTGCTGAACAAGAGCAAGCGCCAGATCGACTCGGCGGCTCGCGTGGGCGGAGAGGAGTTCGCGCTGATCCTCCCCGACACCAGCCAGGACGGGGCCTTCGTGGTAGCCGAGCGCCTGCGCTGTGCGCTTCGCGACGAGTTTGCCCAAGACACCATCCCGATCACGATTAGCCTCGGCCTGGCCACCTACCCGATGCACGGCGAGACCGCCTCCTCGCTGCTGCGAGCCGCCGACGAGGCGCTCTACGCAGCCAAGGACAGCGGTCGCAACCGCACCGTGCGCCACAGCCCTCTGCTGCACGAGCTGGCGCGCACCGGCAGCGGAGCTGCAGGACATCGAAGGCGAGCGCTTCCTCGCGGTCATGCTCGACCTCGCCGAGGCGGTGGACCTGCGCTTCAGCGGCAGCGCCCGCCACTCCGAGACCGTTGGACGCTACGCCGAGATGATGGCCCGCGAGCTCGGCCTCCCCGAGCGACGCGTCAGCCGCGTGCGGCTTGGCGGGATGCTGCACGACATCGGCAAGGTGGGCGTCCCCGACAGCATCCTGCGTAAGCCCGGCCCTCTCACCGACGAGGAGCTCGCGGTGATCCGCCGCCACCCCGAGCTCGGTGCGCAGATGCTCGAACACCCCAGCCTCGTCGACGTGCGCGTATGGGTTGGCGCCCACCACGAGCGCCCCGACGGCCTCGGCTACCCAATGGGCATCTCCGGCGAGGAGCTCCCGCTGGAGGCCCGCATCGTGGCGGTTGCCGACGCCTATGAGGCGATGACCAGCAACCGCTCCTACCGCGACTCGATCGGCCACTCCGGTGCGCGTGCCGAGCTGCTGCGCTGCGCCGGGTCGCAGTTCGATCGGCGGGTCGTCGACGCGTTCCTAACAACCCTGCAGCGCGAGAGCAAGCGCGCCAACGCTGAGCTGACGCGCATGAGCCCCTGAGCTTCGGAGAGGGGGTCGCGCCGCGCGCCGCCGCGAGTTCGTGAAAGATGCTCGTGCAGATGGAGCTGGAGTACGAGCTGCAAACACACCGCGCGGAGGACCGCCACTGGTGGTACCAGGGCCGTCGTCGCGTACTGGAGCGAGCGATCGCGCGCCTCGGGCTGCCCACGCACGCCCACATCCTCGACGCCGGCTGCGGCAGCGGGCGCAACATGGTCGATCTCGCCCACCACGGCACCGTCACCGGCGTTGAGCTGTCCCACACCAGCGTCGAGCTAGCCCGCGAGCGAGGCGCCGGGGAGGTGCTCGAAGGCTCCGTCATGGACATGCCCTTCGACGACGCCACTTTCGAGCTGTCGGTCAGTCTGGACGTGATCGAGCACCTGGAAGACGACATCGGCGCGCTGCGCGAGCTGCGCCGCGTCACCAAGCCCGGTGGGGCGCTGCTGGTGACTGTGCCCGCCTACCAGTGGCTGTGGAGCGGCCACGACGAGATCAACCACCACCACCGCCGCTACAGCCGCCGCGTGCTGCTCGCCGCGGCGCAGAGCGCCGGCTGGCGAGAGGAGAGCGCAACGCACTTCAACTCGCTGCTGCTCCCTGCCGCGATTCTGCTGCGCGCACTCGAGCGCTTCAAGCCCTCGGCGACCAAGTCGAGCCTCGATCTGTGGATCCCACCCGCGCCGCTGAACTGGGCGCTGTGCCAGCCGCTGAATCTAGAGGCCGCCGTAATCGGGCGGGGTGGCTCGATCCCCGCCGGACTCTCGCTGATGGCCGTATTCCGGTAAAAAAAGCTCGGGCTCGGCCCACGGGCGAGGCGACCGGCGACGCAAGCCGCCCTGCGGTAGCGGGCGAATCTTGTCTCCCAAAAAACACGCCGCCTCTCCCAAGGGCACGACGATTGCCCACCGGCCCGCGTTCAGCGATCCAACTCCATGAGCGCCGGCTCAGCGCCGCCCACGCGAAACGTCCACGCGCGATTGGCGAAGAACGTCAGCACCGTCACGATCACTGTCGTGACAGCCTGGCCCTCCAGCTTGCCGAGCCCGGCGCCGTCGACACACAGATACACAAGACCGAGGTTTACGCACAACCCGGCGGTTTGCACCACAAACCAGCGCACCGGCGTCAGCGCGTCGCCGACATGCCCGCGGAATGTCCACGCGCGGTTCCACAAGAAGCCGTTGACCGCCCCAATCAGGAAGCCGACGCCCGACGCCGCCACGTACCACACGCCGAACACCTTCCACAGCAGCGCGTACACCGCAAAAGCGATCACGGTGTTCGACACCCCCACGATCCCAAACTTCACGAACTGCGCAACCAAGGGGATACTCACCAATCGCGCGGCGCTGTCCCCTACTCTTCTCATACCCAGTACTTAACCAGCTTCGCCATTTTCGGAAGGAACCATGCCGCAAACCACCGCACGCGTCCCAGCGCTGCTCAGCGTTGTAGCCCCCGTCTACAACGAGGAGGAGCTCGTCGAGGCATTCGTCGCACGCGCCTGCGCGGCGGTCGCCGACTACACCTTCGAGCTGGTGCTCGTCAACGACGGCTCCTCCGACTCCACCCCTGAGCTGCTGGACCGCATCGCCGCCGCCGACCCCCGCGTGCGCGTGATCCACCTGTCACGCAACTTCGGCCACCAGGCGGCTCTCACGGCCGGGCTGGAGCACGCCACCGGCGACGTGGTTGCGATGATCGACGCCGACCTGCAGGACCCCCCCGAGCTGATCCCGCGCATGATCGAGCAGTGGACGCTCGGCTCCGACGTCGTCTACGCCGTGCGCCGCCAACGCGAGGGGGAGACCGCCTTCAAGCTCACCACCGCCTCCTGGTTCTACAAGCTGTTCGACAAGCTCGCCCAGGTCGACCTGGAGCCCAACTCCGGCGACTTCCGCCTGCTCGACCGTCGCGCGCTCGACGCGCTGCTGTCGATGACCGAGCGCTCGCGCTTCCTGCGCGGCATGACGGTGTGGGTGGGCTTCACGCAAACCGCCGTCCCATACGAGCGCGACGCGCGCACAGCCGGGGAGACGAAGTACACGCTGCGCAAGATGCTGCGCTTCTCACTCGACGCAATCGCCTCCTTCTCGCACCTCCCACTGCAGCTGGCCACCTACGCCGGACTGCTGTCGGCGAGCGTCGCGTTCATCGCAATCCCCGTCGTGATCGTCCTGCACTTCACCAACTCCTACCTCCCGGGCTTCAGCACCATCACGATCGCGATTCTGCTGCTCGGCGGCATCCAGCTGATCGCGCTCGGGGTGATTGGGGAGTACGTGGGGCGCATCTACGACGAGGTGAAGCACCGCCCGCTCTACATCGTGCGTGAGGAGCGCAACCGTCCCGGGGGAGTCGACGGGCCCATAACCTCCGTGCGCTCCGGGCTGCCGGCACGCACCCCCGAGCGAGTGGGCTGAGAAGAGCCAGTCCGCACCGCTCCTTTGCGGTGCCCCACAGGTTATGGTCAACACGGGCCTTCCACAACGCCCAATCGAACCACCACCAGGAGAGGCACTCAAGCTATGCGCCATCGCACCCTCACACTGCTAGCCACCCCAGCCGTGCTCGGCGCGATGACCGTCGCCGTCCCCGCGCTGGCGGGGATCAATGCGATCCCCACCGCCCACACCTCCTCAGCCAAATGCATCACGGTCCGTGTCGGCAGGCACAGGGTGCGCGAGTGCATCGAACGCGGTCCTCGCGGACTTCGAGGACTGCCTGGACCGGCCGGGCCGCGTGGGCTCACAGGCGTCACCGGTAAAACCGGGAAGACCGGCGCCACCGGGAAAACTGGACTCACAGGGCCCCCTGGGCCCGCGGGCACAGCGCGTGCCTACGCGGTTGTCCAGCCCACCCTCCCCACGCAAGCCAACCTGGTTGCCGGTGTCAGCTCCAACATCACCGGAGTCAGCGAGCCGAGCGCAGGCGTCTACTGCCTGGCGCCGGCAGCCCCAATCAACGCGTCCACCGAGACGGTTGCCGTCTCACCCGAGGTCAGCTACAGCTCAGGCAAATTGCCGGGCATCGTCGCGGTCAACGCGCAGCGCACCGGCGGCTGCCCGGCGACCGACTTCGAGGTTGACACCTACGCCCCGGGTGCCAGCACCCCAACGAGCGGATACGCGTTCACGATCGTCGTCCCTTGATCCAGCTGGGGCGGTCGGCTTCAAAGCGACCGCCCCAATCGCTGTGAGGCGACGCAAATCGCCGGTTTGCCCTCCGAAGCCCGATAATGAAGCAATGACGACCCCAACACCCAGCGGGAACGCCTTCACCGAGGGGCCCCACGGAACCGATGAGCGCCGCGAGCGCATTCGCGTGGAGACGCCCCGCCACCGCATCAACGGGCTGCTGATGCTCGCCCGCGACGGCTACCGCAGCCGCGTCTCGGACATGCTCAACGCCTCCGAGCGCGACTTCCTCACGCTCACCGACGTCACGTTGCAACCGCTCGACGGAGGGCCGGTCGAGCGACATGCGTTCATGGCCATCTCACGGGCGCACATCGTGTATGTGGTGGCCTCCGGGGAGGAGCAGCAGGGACGCTGAGAGCCCCCTCGTAACACCGCCTCACAGGCCGCGGGGTGCGAATAGGACATCCGTCCACCCCCGCCCCATACACGGTGATATGACGGGATCATTACTGAGAATGTTCTCGTCCTTCGAACTGTTCTCACAAGATCGCCGCAGAGTCCCATCCCGAGCGCCGGCTGAGAGGAGACCGCTGGCCGAGTCGAGACCGCCGGCCGAGTCGAGACCGCCGGCCGAGTGGAGACCGCCGGCCGAGTGGAGACCGCCGGCCGATGAGACATCAGCCTCGTGCGATGACGCACCTATCCGCTTGCTGCGGTATCTACCGCTGGCGGTGCTTGCAACCGTGTCGGTGGTTGTACTGCCCGCGGTGCTCGTGGCAACAGTCGTGTCGAGAGGCAGTTGGTGGTTGATGGCGACCTCCGCGGCATTGACCATAGGCGCCTCACTTGCCATCGCGAGCGTGGAGGCCGCCATGTGGACACGGCGGCCCGGATCGCGCGACCTCGTATTCGCCGAGCTGATGCTCTGGGGTTGGGCGCGCAGGTGTTGGACAGAGCGACGTCTGGCCCAAGCCCGAGCCCTGTATGACTCGGTCACAAAGGCCGGCTCGACGGTGAGCATTGAGTTGCTTGAAGAGCTGAGCGAGCGTTTGCATGCACGCGACGCCTACACCCACGGACACAACCAGCGGGTCGCGCGCCACGCGGAGAGCATCGCGCGCGCTATGCACCTCTCCCCCACCGAGGTCGCCAAGATCCGCACGGCAGGGGCGGTTCATGACGTGGGCAAGATATACACCCCAAGAGAGATCCTCAACAATCCAGGGACCCTCAACGACAGGGAATACGCGATCGTAAAGCTCCACTCCGGCGACGGCGCGGACATGCTGGAAGCGGCCGGGGACCCCGAGATCACAGCCATAGTTCGCCATCACCACGAGCGAGTGGACGGACGCGGCTATCCCGATGGCCTACTCGGCTCGAACATCCCACTCGGTGCTCGAATCATCGCCGTAGCCGACACTTTCGATGCCATAACCTCCAACCGCCCCTACCGGCCCGGGAAGCTCTCACAAGAGAGCACTGGCGACCCTCTCCCAGCAGGCGGGCTCCCAACTCGACAGCGCCGCGGTCGCCGCCTTTCTCACTCGCTACTCCTCCCGGCGCTCGATCGCGTGGTTCGCGTTCGCCGCGGCAGTCCCCCAACGAATATTCGCGGCGCTACAAACAGCCTCCCCCAGCATTGGCGTCGGCAGCGGGGGGGTCACTTCGATACTTCCCGCTCTGGGCGCAGCGAGCCTGCTCACGCTGTCCCCCGCTTTGGGGCATGACACGGCGATCGAAGGAGGCACCTACCGCCGACCCACGGTGGCGGGGTCTCACCAACGAGCCATTCCGGTTGTCCAGCCTACGTACGGGACACAACGGCCCACCGGACCGGCAGCGAGCACTCAGCCGACCCAGCCCAAACCTCGCCACACCCACGGGACCGTGCGCATACCGGTAGCGCACGTCCCTCTGGCGACGCCTGTATCCATCCAAAAAGCGACAGGCACGCCAAGCAACCCCGCTCCAACCGGCATCGCCACACGCGTGAGCGAACCTGTAGCCACAGCTCCCCCCACACCCCCAACGACGAGCTCACCGGCGCCCGCGCCTCCCCCTACCGCGCCTCCCACTAAGCCTCCCGCGTCACCCCCAGTCAATGAAGCCCCAAAACTCCCTGAACCGCCAACCAGCGCGCCGGTGAAACTCCCGAGCATCCCAGTCCCCAATATCCCCGTCCCCAGCATCCCCGTCCCGAGTATCCCCTCACTCCCCATCCCACGCGTCGTGATCTCAGCCACAAGCGCCGCAGCTATGCTCCTCGCGGAGCGTCACGCTCCTCGCTAGCAGATCGAGCAGCATGTCCCGCTCTCCGGTAGTGATACGAGTAGGCAACGCCAAACTCATGATTTCGGTACAGCCTGACGGCTGGGTTGGGACGATCTACCTGAAGTAGGTCGGCATCGACGCCCGGTGGTCGATGGGCGCTTAGCGTGGTGAGGACGAGGCTACCGATGCCCCGCCCTCGAACAGCTTTTCGTGTGGCAAGGTTGCCGAAACATCGCCAGCGGCCGTGGCAAACATAGCTGCCGACCGCCAATGCCAGTCCCGTATCGTCGTATAGCGACACGAAATAGGCGCGATCACACATCTTCCTTGCGATCGAGAAATGCTCGTCTCGTGCGGTGCCGAGCTCAGCGCAATCGGCCCAGGCAGCCAGCCACCCCTCGGACGCCACAATCTCTCCCTGGACTCGAATCCTATCTGGTATGGCCTCATCCGGGCGCTCCTGAGCCCTGCGGCTCATTATGAGCGACGGATTGATAGCCCCTAGCCCGAGCGCAGCGAGCTGCTCGTCAACGCCCCGTAATGGGTCCGATACTCCAATCTGCAGCGGCCGATGATGGCGCTCGAAGAATGGGCGTGCGGTCTCGATGACGGCACGGACGTCTTGCTGCTCGGAAATCAGCCGGACGCAGTTCCCGCGGTTGGAGTTCTCCGGCGACGCCCTTAGTTCGAAGTCGCCGCAATCCTCCGTCCAAGGCACGGGCCAGGACGCAGCGAGGGCGGCCTCCATCTCACGGCGGTCGGGGGGTATCATGCCTTGATGGCGGGCGTTGATCTCGGCTTCCGGCGGTCCCAGGCGCGTTGGTACGACGGCTTGTCGCGGTATTTGGCATTGATCGTCGCTGCGATCGCGCTTGTCACAACGGCCGTCGTGCTATTGACGATTGGCAAAAAACTCGGTGGAGTAGGAGAACTCGTTACTGCGGCCATCGGGGTCTTGGGTCTGGTCGTGTCGCTTGAGATTGAGGTGCTCTTCCGGGTGGCCGAGCGTGCGCGTGCACGAGACCGCTACAGCAGGTTGCTCGAGATGGTCGAAGACTATCCAAAGCTCCTGACGCTCGCGACCAGTGTGCTGGAAGCTGGTGTCTTGACGTGCAACCGGACCAAAACGGACCTCTTCAGAGATGAGGTGCGGAACACACTGACCCGCGCCGAGATCCGCCTCCAAGAGATGGCTCAGGGGCGCTTGCGCACAACCGATGGAGACGGCCGACCGATGATGGCGCGCTTCGGCGAAGCAGAGCGCTCGATTCAGGCAGTCACTGACGACAATGATGTCCAGTGGTGGTTGGAAGGTAGCGGGGTACAGTTCCTCGAGCTGAACAAGAAGCTGATCGATGGACGCAAACTCACCATCGAGCGCGTTTGGATCTTCTACCGTCCGCTCACCGAGGATACGCGCGAGGCGCTCCGGCGTCAGCACGCGGCGCATATCAAAGTTTTTATGCTCCACGCAAGTAACTGCGATCTCGACCGGCGGTATCTGGTAAACATGACGATAATGGACGGGGCGTTTTTGCATGAAGACCTCCCAAATAAGCAGGGCAACGCGGTGGAATATCTCTACTCCGAAAATGCTGCCGATCTCGTCAGGTGCGGCAATACGTTCGCTAAACTCAAGAGGAGCGCTAAGCGGTATGACGGCGATAGTTCGCTGAACGAGTTCTTTAGCATCGCGGGCACGACCCTGGGTCGACCTCTATCCCGATTGCCGAATACTGGTGTGTAGGCAATCCAAAGTGACTAAGGGCCAAGCGTCGCGCGTCATGGTATGACGCCGACGTACGTTCGTCGGTCTATCTTGACGACCAACACTATGTGTGTGCCAGGCGCGAATAACAGTGTTCCCTGAAATCTGCCGCCTGAACCCGTCGCAGCCGCCGCGAGCGGTGTCGGGGATCGCTCACTACCGCTGAGGTAATTCGGCCTTTTGAATGCAGGCTGATTATTGTCTGGCCGCCACGTCTGACACTCACAGTGGCGCGGAGGCTGGCGGGCGCCTGAGCGGCGGCCAGGTAACGGCTACCTGGGGATATCACCACTTTCGTGCATATGGCGGGGCTAACGGGACGACTCTCGAAACACACCCCTGTGTGGGAGCGCATCCGCGAGCTGCATACGATGCGTCTCGCGGAAGGTCGCTAGGCATAGAGTCGCAGCGGGGTGCACTCCGCGAGCCTGTCGAAGTCGGCATCGGCGTGCAGGATGGGCGCTCCCGTACGCACACAGGGGGCGGCGATCAGGCAGTCCAGCATCTTTCGGATCGTCACACCCGCGCGCCGGGTGCGCCTGTATAGCTCTGCCGCCAGAGCAAAGTCCTCCAGGCCATCGAGACGCAACACTGGGAATGCCTTCAGGTGGCCTTCGACGAGGCGTGCTTCTCTGTCAGAGCGAAAGCCTTGGAGGATCTCGGTGAATACGATATCGGTGAGCGCGATCGGCTCGCCCCCCTCGATCAGTTCGACGCAGCGCAGCGGCCTGCGCGAAGGTGTTCGCCTAGTCTCCACCTAGTCCTCGATCGTGGTCACCCGCAGCGAAGAGTGCCGCAGCAGCCCGACGATCGCGTAACTGCCGGCGCTCGCCGTCGTCAGTTCCTCGAAGGGCGTGGCGACGGATCGCCGCTGGCAGTCGAGGCCCGGGAGTGGACGCGCCGCCGCAAACGAGCTGTTGGCCGGACGGATCGCGTAAAACGGCCGATCGCCGCACGAGCTGCGCTTGATCCAGGTGGCGATCGTCGTCGCACCAGCCACCGTCAACCTCAGCTCGTCTGTCTGGCCCGGGTTGTTGGCGATCTTTTCGATCGGCCCGAAAGCGGCCGCTCCAGAAGGCTCGGTCGACGCCACGATGTCGCTCTCGACGACCGGCCCTTCGAATGAGCTCATGTGCACGCTTTCCCAGGCAATGACCTGGGCGCCGTCGGCCGGCAGCGCGCCGGCGATCGCGCGGTGCCACAGAAGGTCACCGAGAGCTGATTCGGGAGCCGTCTCGGGCATCGCAATCGGTTCGCCGAGAGTGCCGTCAGCGTCGAGCGTGGCGGCCTGGAAGAGGGGACCGGCGATAAACGCGGAACTTGCCACGAGGCCTTCAGCATGCGGCCCGGCGAGCGCGACGACGTCGCCGACTTCGCCTTCAGGCTTCTCCGCGGGTGTCGTCTGCGGGGTCGAGAAAGAGGTGGCCGCGTCCGACAATGTCGACACCCCCGCGACCTCGCCAGCCGTCGACTTGATCCTGAAAGCCACGAGCACGGTGCCCGAGCCACCCTGCGCGACGCTGACACCCTCCGGCCAGGAGGCGGCCGCGATCACGCCAGACCGCCAGCTGTGCGCGCCCGGTTCCAACAGGCTGTAATCGACCGACTCTTGCACCGGCACATTTTTTTCTTCGGGCAGGGGGTAGTACCAGATCGCTACCACGCGCCCGCTCGGCTGCACCTCGACGCCGCCCAAAGTGCTGATCGGATTGGCCGGTACTGTCAGCGGCTTACCGAAGGGGCCGCCCGACTTCGTGATCGCGACATGCACTTGGTGGCGCACGCCGCTGCCACACCAGCCGACGGCAGCGATGCCGTCGGCACCGACGGCTGCGACCGGCGATTGGCCCGCCGGGGTGATCCGCTGAATCGGTTTCCAGCCTCCGCCGACGCGGCCCAACCGCACCTCAAGGCCTCGATTCGCGCGGCCCTGCGCCGACCAGACCGCGAGCGTGCGCCCGCCGGCGTTGAGGGCGAGCGCCGGCTCGTAGATGTTCGTGTGAGCGGGCGTGATCGAACGGGCGGCGCTCAGCCGCGCTTCCGTGGCGCTGGCGGCGTCGGCTGTAGCCAGCGCCGCGACGAAAGTGAGGACGGCAGCTATGGCTCTCATGGTGGCTCCCTCCAGGTAGTTCGTCATGGCATCTGCACAACTGCTGTGACCAGTAAAAGTTGCACACAGGTACGTGCGTTGCAGGCAGCTGCGCACCCGCGTGGGCGACAACCTCTTTAACGGAGAGGGGAGGTGTGTGGCTCGGCCCAACCTCGGCGAGGACCGTCTGCCACAGTTGATTGATCACGACTATGTGCCTTGACCGGCGTGCTTCGCTACGGTATCGCCATGGTCACCCACGAGGTCATCGAGGCTGCGGGTCAGACACTGGCGGCTGTCGCTGACGATCCAGTCAAGATCGTTCTCTTTGGCTCACATGCGAGTGGCGATGCGGGCCCCGACAGCGATTTCGATTTCCTAGTAGTAGAGCGCGAACCTTGCGACCGCCATGCGGAGATGGTGCGTCTCGGTCGCGCGCTTCGACCGCTCGGGATGCCCTTCGATGTAGTCGTAGTCAGCGAGCGCTACGCAGAAGATTGGGGGGCCGTGGAGGGAACAATGGTGCATGCCGCGCTGACCGAGGGTCGAGTGCTGCATGGCGCCGCATGACCGGCTTGACCTCGCACGGGTGCTACTAGCCAGGGCCATCGATGATGAAACGCTGGTGCGGAAGGTCTGCTCGGATACCGACGTGGCACGTGGCCGATGCGATCATCGGCTTTCACGCTCAGCAGGCCACCGAGAAGCTAATCAAGGCGGTGCTGGCCGCTCGCGGCGTAACGTTCGCGAAGAGCCACGCACTGAGCTACCTCATCGGCGTCGTTGAGGAAACTGACATCGAGGCACCAAAGGAGCTTTCCGAGGCCGACGTGCTGTCGCCTTGGGCAGTCGCGTTCCGCTACGAGGGGGAGGAACCGCCCGCCCTGGACCGATCTGCAACCCTCGCCCTGGTCGAACAACTCAGATCATGGACCGAAAGCGAGATAGAGATTGCCGACCGCCCGGCACCCTGACCCGGATGAGGAGCAGCCAATGTAGACCCGCCCGTCTCATCGTCACCCGGCTCTTGACCAAGCCGCAACTTGCCGATGAGCGAGTTCGAACAACGATCTCAAACCAGCCAAAAACGGGGTGCGCGGGACGACTCTCGAAACACCACCTCCTCTGGCGGCGCATCCGAACTGCATGCCGAACGCTATACCTAGCGCGGAGTATGCGCTACACCGTGGAGCTGTGCTCGGAGTCCGACGCAGGCAATCTCCGGGGTCTTGCGCGGCGGTTCTGCGAGGAGAACGGACCGGCGAGCGTATAGCGACGTTCTTCGGTAGCGCCTGTAGGCGAGCGCAAGGTTGCTCTCCACGTCATTCGCATCGTGAGGAGCTGCATGGCGGCGCAGCTCGGCAACACCACGTCGCACCGTGTCCCGGGACAGTCCATACCAGTCGCCAGCTCGCTCGTATGGCAAGCTAAATGCTTGCCGTAGCGACAGTGCAATCAACAGCACCGCCGTTGCTGGGAGGTCGAGGCGCTCATGCCAACCCTCAAGCCAGAAAGCATGCGGCAACTTGAAGTAGTCCTGCTTGCCCACGGACGCTTTGCCATGCGCATAGACAGCTCCCGATCCGGTGTCGTCGAGCAACCAGACACGACGTATCCGACCGTCGCGGGCAGTACGCAGAAGTCGGTGACGCTCAAGCCACGACCACGACTGCGAGATCGAAACGCGAGAACTCGGGGTGTCCGGGAGGCCGAGCGCGGCTCCCCACGTCCTCGCCGTCAGTGCGACGTCAAACGGCTCCACGCTTGCGAGAGCATGGGCGAGTAGGTAAAGCTGGAGCGCTCGATGTCGGTGTGCACCGACGAACCAAGACAGTGGGCCCGGGCCACCGCCGGGCACCCGCGCCTGCAAGAAGCCCCGTGCGAGCGGAACGAAGTTGCGCCGGCCGCCTCGTTGGGTCAGCAGCGCCACGGCGACCCGGTTTACGTCGTCCTCAGCCACCACGCTTCTTACGTCTCGTCTTGCGTGAGCGCGCGAGTAGCTTGACCTGCCAGCGTCCCGCTGGGTCCCCCCTACCCGAAGGGCGGAAGCTCGCACAGCCACAATGCTCGAGCAGATGCTCGAGCAGAAGCTGCTTCTGACTGCCGGACTCGGTGCGTCCCTGTCGAAGGTCGAGTGTGGCCGCACCCAGCAGCAGGTCGACGAGCTGTAGCGCATCGGTCGAGCGAGAGTCGAGCCGGCAGACGCTTGCGATCACAAGCCGGCCTCTCGCTGTGTTGATCGAGTTCGCCACATCGCGCTCGAACGCGACGGCGGGGGACGTACTCCTGCCGTCGGCAAGCACGCAGACAATCTCCTCCCCATCGATGACCTCTCTCAGAACGCGCGAGGCGAGCTGCTCGTAGGCACGCTCACCCGCGTGCGGATGACCCCCGAACTGGGCGGTGACATCCCCGTTCTGGCGATCGGCTATGTGGCAGCAGAATCGAGCATCCTGCGCAGAGAAGAACAGGTCCATCGCTGCCTTGGCAAACTCCAGCTGTCGGTTCGTCCCGCGGCATGTCGCCTTGTCGAAGCTCGCCCAGTGCAGCTCATCGCGGAAGTCGTGCGTATCGCGCAGCCGCTGGATATCGCGGATGAGATGCGCCGCCTCGACGAGCTTCAGGACGCCGATTCCGAAGAACCGGTCACGGGCGTGAACCATGCCGGTCTCATCGAGAAAGATCGTGGAGGTGGGGTGGTCCTGCGCGAGGCGACCGACTGCTGCTGGGAGGGGGCTTGCAGACACGCGACCCACGATAGCGTAGCTGTACAGCTTTCAAAACCATCGATTCCAGCTACTTCCATATTAGTTCCTACATCACGTTCATAATATATAGGTATTCATTATTTACAGAATTAAGAGAGGATCTAATACGGTGGTAGCCGACGGGCTAATCGTCTATAGTTCTCGGTGCGATTGGGACTTCGGCTATGCCCTGTCTTTTTCGTATGGCGACCGGTCTGCAGCCCTGGGAAACCAGTAGAGCGCAGCCGGTCGTTCGACGTTGGAGGGTCGAGACGACATCTCGACCCTGTACGAGATCGAGGGAAAGTCCTCGAAATCTCCGTGGCCTCTGATACGAAGGCTCCATGAGGACCGATTCGGTCCCAAGACCGAACGATAGGAGCCCAGAGCGCCTCAGACGTTGCCCCCTGGCGCGTCGCGATTGCGAGGTGTCAGGGCGCCACCACCGCCCTGACACCTTTAACGCAGAGGCCCAATTTCGAACAACCACCACAAACCCGACAAAAACGGAGAGGGGGGGATTCGAACCCCCGAACGAGGTCACCCCCGTTACGCGATTTCCAGTCGCGCCCGTTCAACCGCTCCGGCACCTCTCCATGGCTGACGATGGGCCAGCGGTCCCTGAAGGCTACGACACGCCGACGCTCGCCGTTGGTAGGCTCTGCCGCGAACCCACTCGCGAGCCCTCGCGAACCCCCCTTCGACCCGGAGACGATCGATGCTTCTCGCCGCCAGCGCAGCCTTCAGCAAGGATGTTGGGTTGCTCGCCACATTCCTCGGGATCGGGGTGGTTGTGAACGTGATCGTGGTGTTCATCGCCGTCCAGGTGCGCGGGGAGCGCCACCACAATCAACAGCCACAGCAGCGCCCTTAGACAGGACAGCCGGCCCGTGCGTGCGGTGCAAATCAGCGAGCTGTTGGGTCCCAGCGGGGTGCGCGTGGTTGACGTGCCCGTGCCTGAGCCCAGCCACATGCTGACTCCCGGGGAGGGGGTGCTGATCGACGTCGCCGCCGCGGGGGTGTCGTTCCCGGATGTGCTGCAAACGCGCGGGCTCTATCAGCTCAAACCCGACCCCCCGTTCACTCCCGGGGCGGAGGTGGGGGGCACCGTCACCCATGCCCCCGCGGGCAGCGGCTTTCAAAGCGGCGATCGGGTGATGGCGTTCACGGTGCTCGGGGGGATGGCTGAGCAAGCCGTCGCCCCCGCCTACCTAACGTTCGCGTTGCCGGAGCAGCTCGACTTCGCGCAGGGGGCGTCGGTGATCCTCAACTACCACACCGTCTACTTCGCGCTGAAGCTGCGCGGGCGCCTGCAGCAGGGCGAGCGGGTGCTCGTGCATGGGGCTGCCGGGGGCGTGGGGACAGCCGCGCTGCAGGTGGCCAAGGCGCTCGGGGCGTCCACGGTCGCGGTGGTGTCGAGCGAGGAGAAGGAGCGCGTCGCGCGCGAAGCAGGGGCGGATGACGTGGTGCGCTCCAACGGCCCCTGGCGCGAGCAGGTGCTCGAGCTGCACCGGGGGTGGCGTGGACGTGGTGCTCGACCCGGTGGGCGGGGATCGCTTCACCGACAGTCTGCGCTGCCTGCGCGAGGACGGGCGCGTGCTGGTGGTGGGCTTCACCGAGGGGTCGATCCCCGAGGTGAAGGTCAACCGTCTGCTGCTGCGCAACGTGTCGGTGGTGGGTGCCGGGTGGGGGGCATATGTGATGGGCAACCCTGACCGCAACCGCGCGATCGGGGAGGCCATCGGGGAGATGATCGAAGACGGGTTTGTCAGGCCGATAATTGGGTCGTGCTTTGCGTTGCAGGACGCTGCTGACGCGTTCCGCATCATCGACGAGCGGCGGGCGGTTGGCAAGGTGGTGTTGAAGACAGTCTGAGTCACGCCGCGCTGGGGGATGCCGCGTCGCCATGACTCTGCGGTTGCCAGCATGGGCGTTCTGGTTGGTGTGCGGGCGCTCGCAAAGGGCCTGTGGAGGTGTGAGTGGGCTCGGGGTGCTCTGTGACGCTCAGGGCGTGACGATCGGGAAGACCGGGTCGCCGTCGTCGAGCAGTCCAAACAGCTCCCCGAGCTTGGCCCCGTCCCCCTCGACGACGAACGCCCCGCTGGCAAAAAGCTCGCCCGCGTCTTCCCCGAGGATCAACGCGTTGAGTGCGGCGCGGGTGAGCGTGACAGTGGCGTGCGCGTCGGGCGCGATCCGGCCCGACACAACGCTGAGTGCCCCGTTGGCGACACTCACCGTCCAGCGCTCATCGACGTCGGTGAAGTGCCACCCAATCGCGATGCTCGTCTCCCAAGCGCGCGGGCCGTCGAGGCGAGCGCCGATCGCGTCCCACAGTTGCTCGATCGACATCGCGCGCGCCACGTCGGCGCTAGCCACGCGCCGTCCCCCGGGCGCCCGCGGGGGACCCTCGCGCGACTCGTGGGCGCCAACCAGGTAGAGGTTGCGCCACACCGCGCTCTCCGACTGGTAGCCGAGCTGCTCGAGCGCCTCGGCTTGCAGCTCGAGTGCGGGGGGGCACTCGGGGGCGGCGAACACAGCGTGCGAGCAGAGCTCGGCAACCCAGCGGTAGTCGCCCTGCTCAAATGCCGCGCGAGCGCGCCCCAACAGCTGGTCGACGCCGCCGGCGAGCTCCACGTAGCGACGGGCCAGCGCCTCGTTCGGGAGCGGGTCGAGGTGCGCGGGGTTGCCGTCGAAGAAACCGAGGTAGCGCTGGTAGATCGCGCGCACGTTGTGGCTCACCGTGCCGTAGTACCCGCGGCAGGACCAGCTGCGCTCGAGGCTCGGCGGCAGCGTCACCTCCGCGGCGATCTCGGTGGGCGTGAGACCGCGGTTGGCCAGCCGCAGCGTTTGGTCGTGCAGGTAGCGGTACATGTCGCGGTGGCGCCCCAGGTAGCGCACGATCCGCTGTTTGCCCCAGCGCGGCCAATGGTGCTGGGCGAACATCACCTCGGTGCGCGCCCCGAACAGCTCGATCGCCTCCCCCAGGTACTTCGACCAGCTGAGCGCGTCGCGCACGAGCGCGCCGCGGGGGGTGAGCACGTTGTGCATGCAGTGCACCGCGTTCTCCGCCACACACAGAACTTCAAGCTCCGGGAAGTGGAAGTTCATCTCCGCCGGGGCCTCGCTGTCGGGGACGAGCTGGAACACCACGGGAACGCCATCGATGTCCTCCATTTGACCAGTGCGCGAAACCTCGTGGGTTGGCGCAATCAACGTCACGCTCCCGCTCGAGGTGGTCTTCCCGATGCCCGCGTCCAGCTGCCCGTGCGGCCCTCGCGCGAGGCCCGGGGCGAACATGTAGGCGGCGCGACGCGCCATCGCCGTGCCGGCCAGCACGTTCTCTGAAACAGCGTGCGCCAGAAACCCGGCGGGCGCCCACACGGGCACCTCACCTGCGTGCACCGCGTCCTCACCTATCACCCCCTTCACCCCGCCGAAATGGTCGACGTGGCTGTGGGTGTAGATGACCGCGCTCACCGGGCGCTCCCCGCGGTGGGATCGGTAGAGCGCGAGCGCCGCCGCCGCGCACTCCATAGAGATAAGCGGGTCTATCACTATGACGCCACGACGCCCCTCCACGAGGGTCATGTTGGACAGGTCATAACCGCGCACCTGGTAGATGCCGGGCACCACCTCAAAGAGACCGTGCATCCCGTTCAGTTGCGCCAGTCGCCACAGGCTCGGGTGGACGGTCGGGGGCGAGGCGTCCTCCGGGTCGATGAATGCGTAGCTGTCCATGTCCCACACGACGCGCCCACGCTCGTCGCGCACCAGCAGGCTCGGGGAGGTGGCGATCAGCCCGCGCGCGGCGTCCTCGAAGTCCTCGCGGTCCTCGAATGGGAGCTCGCGCAGCGACGCGGCGTGCAGCGCGCGCGTGTGTGCACTCGCGGGTCCGGGGGTTGGGTTCTCAGAGGCGGCGGGTATTGTGCGGCGACTATGTCAAACGCCTACGACGGCAAGGTCTCCAGGCGCGGGGAGGAGGGCTACGAGCAGGCTCGCCGCGCGGCGGTGTGGAACGCGCGCACGCCGGAGCGATACCCGGAGGTGATCGTGCTTGCCGAGAGCGAGCACGATGTGGTGCGAGCGGCGCGCGAAGCGGGTGAGCGGGGTATGCAGATCGGGGTGCGCTCCGGGGGGCACAGCTGGGCAGGCAACCACGTGCGCGACGGGGGGATGCTGCTGGACCTCTCGCGTTTGTGTGAAGTCGATCTCGACGCCCCGGCGATGCGCGCCACTGTTGGACCCGGGTGTCACGGCGATGAGCTGCTGAGCGTGCTCGCCCAGCATGATCTCTTCTTCCCGGCGGGGCACTGCCCGGGTGTGGGGCTCGGTGGGTACCTGCTGCAGGGCGGGTACGGATGGAACGGGCGCGTGCACGGTCCCGCGTGCATGAGCGTGGAGGCGATCGACGTGGTGCTCGCCGACGGTTCGCTGGTGCACGCCGACGAGCAGCACAACGCGGAGCTGCTGTGGGCCGCGCGCGGGGCCGGACCGGGCTTCTTCGGTGTGGTGACCCGCTTTCACCTACGCCTCCAGCGCAAGCCGAAGCTGGTGGTGAACAGCGTGTTCCTCTACCCAATCGAGTTGCTGGAGGAGGTGTTCGGGTGGGCGCGCGAGATCGGGCCGCGCGTCGCGCGTGCGATGGAGCTGATGGTGTTCATTCACCGCACCGAGGGCGGTGAGCTGGAGATCGCGGTGACCGGGCCGGTGCTCGTCGACAGCGAGCGGGAGGCGCGCGAGGCGATCGCGGTCCTGGAGAGCTGCCCTGCGCTCGACCGCGCGAAGCTCGCGCTGCCATATGTCCCGGGCGAGCTGGCCGACCTGTACGCGGGCGCGCACGCCGCATACCCCGACGGGCATCGTTATTCCGCCGACAACATGTGGACGCACGCGCCCACCGAGCAGCTGCTGCCAGGGTTGCGGCGGATCGCGGAGACGATGCCCCCCGCGCCGTCGCACATGCTGTGGATGAACTGGCGTCCGGGCACCACCCCCGAGCCGAGGCGTCCCGACATGGCCTACAGCGTCGAGGACGACACCTACGTCGCGCTGTACGGGGTGTGGAGCGACCCCGCCGAAGACGGCGCCAATGTCGCGTGGGCCACCGAGCGCATGCGCGAGATGCAGCCGCAGGCCAGCGGCATCCAGCTGGCCGACGAGAACCTCTGCAACAGACCCGCACGCTTCCTCAGCGACGAGAGCTTCGCGCGGCTTGACGAACTGCGGGCCAAGTGGGATCCCGACGGGCGCTTTCATTCCTGGATGGGGCGCCCCCCCGCGTCGGAGCAATGAGCCGCCACCCGCTGAGCGACTACCTCGTGCGCACGGTGGAGTGCCCCACGCAGGATGTGATGGAGGCGATTGAGCGTGGCCCCATCGACCCGCACGACGCGCTCCCGCTGGGCGCAGTGGATCGCCTGCTGGACCCGGCACCGTTGCCATCTGAGACCGGCTGGTGCACGCTGGATGACGGTACCGGCTATGTCGCTGTGCGGACCGCGATGCCGGGCGTAAGCGCCGAGATGGTGGACTGGTGGTTTGATTGGCACGCCCGCGAATCGTTGCGCTACCGCGCGTGGCACCCCACCGCGCACCTGGGCAACTCGCTGCAAGAGTCGGGGGTGCCCCGCGCGAAGGGGCACTGGGGCGCGGTGCATCATCCCATCGAGGACGTGGGCACCGGGATGGTGCACGCCCGCATCGAGCTCAAGTCGCCCACCGAGATGGGTATGTCGAGCGACGCGCTCGACGATCCTCGCGTGGCCACGATCGTATGCGGTTATGCGGGGGATGACCGCCTACACGTGCGCCACACCCCGATGTTCCACGTGTTCCTGCGCGACGGCGAGGGCGTGATGCTGCGCAGCCGCTTCTGGCTCGGGGCCGCGCTCGGACCCTACAGCGCCCTGGGCGCGCCACTCGCGCTGGTGCTCAACAGGCCTTTCGTGCGCCGCCGCGCGCTTCCTCG
Organism: uncultured Solirubrobacterales bacterium; assembly: GCA_963849215.1. Taxonomy (GTDB): domain Bacteria; phylum Actinomycetota; class Thermoleophilia; order Solirubrobacterales; family Solirubrobacteraceae; genus Palsa-744. Next base: position 1,023,802 of record CAWKGR010000003.1, on the reverse strand, counting down.
AGGCGCCCCGCGGGCACTCGCGCGCCACTGCGCCGAGGAGTACGCCAACCTCGGCGCACTGCTGCCGGAGCTCTACTCGCGCTTCGGCGCGGACGCGCCGGGAGACGAATCGTCACCCAACTAGCGGCAAAACGCCCGAAGGGCTCAGTCAATCACGCTGGGCGCCGGCGCGGGCTCAAGGGTGGAGTTGTCAACCCAGCCTTTGAGGAACGCCTCGGTGGCCTCTGTGTCGAGCGGGCGGGCAAAGAGGAAGCCCTGCCCGGTATCGCAGCTCTCCTCTCTAAGCAGCGAGAGCTCGTGCTGCTGTTCGATGCCCTCCGCGAAGGTCTCGATCGAGAGGGCCTTCCCGAGCTGCACCAGCGTGCGAATCAGCGTTTCGCCCTCCTGGTTGTGCTTCAGCCCAGCGATGAACGACCTGTCGATCTTCAGCGCGTCAACCGGGAACTTCTGGAGATGAGCAAGGGAGGAATACCCGGTGCCGAAATCGTCGACCGCGATCCGCACCCCAAGCTCCTTGATGGCGGCGAGCCGCAGCGCGGTCTCCTCGGCGTTGCGCATGAGGGTCGTCTCGGTGATCTCGATCGTGAGCGCCGTTGGCTCCAGACCGCTTGTGCTCAGAGCGCCTTCGATGTCAACGATGAGCTGATCGGTATCGAGCTGGCGTCCGGACACGTTGACGGCCATCCCAATCGGATGCCCAGCGGCGCGCCACGCGGCGCCCTGAGCGCAAGCCTCATAGAGCACCCACCTCCCGACCTCGGTGATCAGCCCCGTCTCCTCGAGCAACGGGATGAAGTCGTCGGGTTGCACCACCCCGCGCACGGGGTGCCTCCAGCGGATCAGAGCCTCCACTCCGGTGGGGCTCATATTGGTGAGGTCGATCGTGGGCTGGTAGGCCAGGAAGAACTCCTCGCCCGCCAGAGCATCACGCAGGTCCATCTCCAGTTCCATGCGCTTTTGGATGGAGTCCTGCATGCCGGTCTCGAACACCACATAGCGGTTCCTCCCATCCCACTTCGCGCGGTACATCGCGATGTCGGCGTCGCGCAGTAGATCCTCGGCGGAGATCCGTTCGCCGGCCGCGATCCCAATGCTCGCGGTCACGGTCACGCGAGTTGCTTTGTCGTCGCCGAGGTTGAACGGGTGCTTGAGCGCGTCAAGCAGACGTTCGGCGATCAGCTCTGGGCCAACCGACAGCGAGAGCTCTTCGGAGATCACGACAAACTCGTCCCCCCCAAGGCGCCCAAGGGCATCGGCGTCGCGTGTCACGCCGTTGAGTCTCGCGGTAACCGCTCGCAGCAGTTCATCCCCAACCGCGTGACCGAGCGTGTCGTTGATGCTCTTGAAGTTGTCCAAATCGATGAACAGTGCCGCCACAGGCGTCTGGTTGCGGGCGGAACGAGCCAGCATCTGCTCAACGCGGTCCAGGATGAGCGTCCGGTTTGGCAAACCCGTCAAGTCGTCGTGGGTGGCCATGAACCCGAGCTCCTCCTCGCGCCTGGCGAGCTCTTCGTCGGTTCGCCGACGCTCCGCCTCAAAGCACTCGCACATCCGCAGAAGACTGAACTCTAGGCTGAGCTGCAGAATGCTCGATGCTTGCGCAAGCACCTCGGGCGGGAGCCCCAACTGGGTTGCGTTTTCCTCCAGGACCTCCGCCATCACGTTGCGCCACCAGAAGCAGCGCCAGGTGACCTCGTTCAAGGACGCAGCCCGGTGGGCGGCCAGCTCACCAAAGATCTCCCACGTCTCGCGGCCGGCCTCGATGGCCACCGCCATGCCCTCCCCCGAGATCCACCGCGCCACCGCGATCGTGGAGCTTCTACTGATCCGTTCAAAGCTCTCTTGAACAAGTGCGTCAACTTCGTGGCCGGCGCCCGACGTGCGCTCCACTGTCAGCTTAAGCACGTCCTCTGTTCGCACCTTGAGCGTCTCTCCCAGGCGACATAGGTCCTCCCCGAGCTGTTCAGCGACAGGGGTCGGCGGCGAAGGAGCTCGCATCTCATCACCCCCTGGATCTTCTGAATGTTGACCCGACATTGCGACATATGAATCGACCGTCGCGCTCAACACCTTTAAGTTTGTGCGTGGTGATACACCATCGCTTGCGCGATTGGTCGCCCCGGCGCCCCCAATCCGCTCCTCCGCAAGCCAATCGGCCTGGAGGGAGAGGTGCAGGCAAAGCGCGAACCCCAACCCTGGCTCAGAGCGAGTTGCCGGGCGATCCCGAGCAAAAGTCCCCCGATTCTCAGGACCCTGGCCGGGACTTATGCTCTAGCCCCGGCCATTTGGGTCGATACCCTCGCTATCGGGGCTTGCGCCAAGAGCCCGCGGGCGTCTCGCTGAATCCTTATCGCATCCAGTCGCCTCTTATGCACGTCGCCACAAGCGTCTAACCACGGCGGAGACGACGACGTCAAGAGGTACCCGCCCGCACCAGCGGCAGGCGTGATGCACGGTTGAAGGTGGCCATCTCGCAGGTGAAATAGTCACTGTCGCTCTGCCCGCGTCGAAGGTCGGGGAGCTTGCGACCAAGTTCACTCCGTCGGGCGTATTTGCGACGGTCATATGTGGGGGAATCAAATGTGAAATCACAGGTTCGATAGTCATGCTGGATAGTCCTGAAAAAGCGGAACAGCCAGTTGGGGACCTAATCGCAAAGACAGGTAGCGAAGAAATCACAGAAGTCCAGAAATCGAACGGCAGCAAGGAAAGCGTCGGACTCAAATGCAATGGAGCACGGGCGACGTTCGCAGGCGAAAACGAACTCTCACTGGTTAGCAACGACAGCTGGGGAGTCTTCTAGAAGACTGCCGAACAGCCCAGCATACGCAGCGCTTTGGATGAGCAGCACCAACGGGCACCTATTGGCGGTGGCACCTGAAGCTGGCGGCAAACTCGGAACACGACCGTAGACTGTGGGTTCGATCCGCATGCTGCTCTACGACTCCCAGGTTTCAGGCAATTGCTACAAGGTGCGACTACTGCTCGCCCAGCTCGGCCTCGCCTACCAGCGGCAGGAGGTGGACGTCATCGACCGCTCGAACCGCGGCGAACTCCTCGGAGATCTCAACCCGGCCCTGCGCGTGCCAACGCTGTTGCTCGATGCTGGCCGGTCTCTGGCGGAGTCCAACGCCATCCTTTGGTACCTCGCCAGGGGCACCCAATATGTCCCCGAGGACGACTTTGAGCGCGCCAAGGTGTTGCAGTGGTTGTTCTTCGAGCAGTACAGCCACGAGCCGTATCTAGCCGTCGTGAGGTTCTGGGTAAGCATCGCCAAGGCGCCGCCGGCGCGGGAGCAGCTAGACGCCAAGCGCAAGAGCGGCTACGCGGCGCTCGACGCTATCGAGCACCACCTCGCGTCGAGCCCGTTCCTCGTCGCCGATCGTTACACAATCGCCGATATCGCCCTATACGCCTACACGCACGTGGCCGACGAGGGCGGCTTTGACCTCTCCGAGCGTCCCGCGATTCGCTCGTGGCTGGCACGGGTCGCAGCGCAGCCACGACACGTGCCGATCACAGCGTGACACCATCCCGGCGCTCGACAGGTCTTGCGCGCCCGCCCCTAGCCGATTCCGATGCCACCATTGATTGCCCTACGTGATACCCTACATATACCATGGCGATGCGAAAGACGAGCGTCTATATGGACGATGAGCTGGCTCAGCGGCTGGTACGGCTGGCACGCGAAGAGGGCACCTCGCAGGCTCAGGTTCTGCGTGAGGCCGTGGCCTCATATCAACCCAAGCGACACCCGGATCGCAACTTCGCACTGGCCGCCGGCTTCAAGCGCATCGACGATGACCCACGCCCGATTTCGGAGATTCCGGACGAGGAGCTACTCAAGGGCTTCGGCGAGTGACCGTCGTCATAGACGCCGCTCCGCTGGTCGCACTCGCCGATCGGGACGACCCCAGACGGTCGGACGTCCTGGAGAACCTGCGTGGCGAGCCCGGCGATTTGATCGTGCCAGCGCCCACGACCGCAGAGGTCGACTACCTGCTTGGCGAGCGCTACGGTCGCCCGGCGCGGAGTGCGTTCTTGGGTGATCTGGCCGAAGGCCGCTACGCCGTCGCCTGCCTTGAGCGCGAGGACTACACCGCCATTCAGGATCTGGGCTCACGCTATGCCGACCTCGAACTGGGGCTGGCCGACTGCGCACTCGTGATCCTCGCCCGCCGGTACGACACCACACGCATCGTCAGCTTCGACGAACGACACTTCCGCACCGTCAAGCCACTCCAAGGCGGGGCCTTCACGATCCTCCCCGTCGACGCGGAGTGAGCTGCACGGGGCTGAGGGGACAACTCTCGAAGCATGACCCCGCATGGCGGCGCATTCAAGAGCTGCACGCCGAGCGCTTCGGATGACGATCGCCCAGTGACTACCGTGTGGTTCTCATGGTTGGACTGCCAGCTCATTGCACTCGGTGCGGATACACCTTCGAGGGTCGAGGCATCGCCATAGAGGGCGACGTGCAGAACCTCGTCCTCGAAAACAACATCGAATCGTGTCCTAGATGCGGCGGAGCAGCCCGAATAGTCGAGGGCGAGTTCAACATGCGCAACGGCGTTTTCGAGGTTTGCGCTCCACCCCACTCACGAATCGCTGGCTCTACATCACCAGTGCTTAAGCCTCACATGCCTGGCTGAGCTTTGTGGTCCCACCGCCCCAGACAAGCGATCTCAGCGTGAGCCTGCCGGCGGCGGCACAGCCAGTTGCCGGCATATCTTGCGTGCCAGTCCGTAGTCGATCTCTCTGTGACGCGGCACGACCGAGCGCGCTCCCTCAGGACCAAGCCACCGCGCATGATTGCCGCCCTCGTCCACCTGCCGACAACCGTGGTTCGTGAGATGACGCTCTAGATCACGCCGCTTCATGCAGCGATCGTCAGATGCAGCGCCTCACGCTCTCGCCGATCACCGGCGTCGCTGGGCTCCGGCGAGAGCATCAACCTCAGCGCATCGATGACGTTCATGCGCGCCTCATCCCGCGTGCGCCCCTGGCTGAAAACACCAGCCACCTCAGGGATCGACGCGATGATCCAGCCTTCATCGCCGGGCTCATAGACAATCGTCAGATCAAGCTGCTCAGGCACAGGCCAAACGATATCGCCTAGAGGCGGACGGGGTTGGAGGGACGACTCTCGAAACATGGCCTGGCGGGGAGCGCATCAGGGCGCTTCACGACCAGCGGTTCCCATGAGCTGCGCAACCGCTGGACGCGACCCGGATCGGCCAATCTTGCCGGCTCCCCGTCCTAGCTGAACCAACTAGCGGTCGACGTTGTCCGGATTGAGGCGATGAAGGATCGAGTCGAGAACTCGGTCGATCTCAGCTGGTGCCTGCTCGGCCTTGATGCCCTGGCGGACCTCTATACCCGCGAACGCCAGGTCGCGGCTGATCCGAACCAATAGCTGCCGGGTGCCACTTTGCCTCATGTATTTCGAGACTCTCAATTGCTCTTCCTCAGCGCGCCAGCGCACAATCAAGCGTAGAGCCCCCAGTAGCTGCGGCCAGTCGCGATGAACGGGGAGCGCTGCAGGGTCGCGTTGGAGGAGGGCCGCCCAGATCTCGTCATTGATTTCGTAGCGCTGCTCTCCATCGATCGGAAACGACGTGAGAACCTGCGCCGAGACCAGCCCGCCAAGTGCGTCGTGCACGTTTCGCTTGGAGTAGCCAACGGCACGCGCCAGCATCTGTGAGGTAGCTGGAGACGGATGGCTGGTCAACATCACACGTACGAGTTCGGCACGGATGCCCACACCGAGGATTGCACGCAGGCGAAATGCGAAGTTGATCGAAGTCTCAAGGTCGGGGGCGGTCGACTTCCCAGACGGGAGGAGTACGGATCGCAATAGCCCAGCAGCCGCAAAGTCGGGGTCAGCGTCACCGAATGGTCCACCTCCGAAGAAAAGTGGTTCGAGATCCATAGGTCCTGGTGTCTGATCCTCGCGCCGAGGTTTTAGCCTTGCTCGCGGTCCTTGACGTGCAAGCCAACCGATCGTTCCTGCCACGAGCTTCCGATCGTCCTGGTCGATGCACATAGCACGTAGTCGGCGTACGCTGAATAGCGTCTCGTTGGCGAGCATCCAGTCGAGCACCTCATCGAACAACCGTGGGGCTCGACGGCCGATCTCGAGCGTGAAGACGATCAACGCCTCAGGATCCTGTGCCCACGGACTGACGCAGTTAGGGGCCGTGGATACGCCCATCTGTGCCCACTCGTCCCATGCGAATGAGACGAGCTGCTCCGAAAGCGCAACAAAGAGTTGCTCCGCATGTTTAGCATCCCTAATCGAGACCTCAGACATCACAGATCAAGATGTTAGACATCTCAGCAGCGTCCGGCTGATAACCGCTACCGCGGCGCTTCGCGCGCTGCCGCGCCAAGCACACCTGCCTCCCAGGAACGCCGGCAAAAACGGGGAGATCGGGACGGTTTGCAAACCATCGAGCCAAGCTTGACGCCTTGGTCAAGCTGCTCATGGAACCCGCAGGCCGCCAGGCGCGCTCGCAAGCAGCCGCGGCGGTCAGGCGAACTTGACGGCCAGGCATCCGATGTATTTCTGTGTACGTCAGTCGGAGCGCTGTGCGCGGCCAGCGAGGTGCGCACCGACGCGCATCGCCCGCGGCATCCGGCGCGCGAATGAGACCGCAAGCCTGTCTGAGCGGCGCATGTATCCGGCTGCCCCGTCGAGCAGGGCTCGTGGGGTGCGCTCATGCCCTAGCGCGTAGAGGTGCCATGTGCCTGGGACCCCCTTGAGTTCGTGCTCGCCGCGATCGGTGAACTGCATACCCGAGCCGATCACGAGCTCCTTGACGGTCGAGGACACGACGATTTCGCCGGCAAGGGCGAGCGCCCCAACGCGGGAGCCGATGTGGACCGCGAGACCGCCGAGGTCCTCTCCGATCGCCTCACACTCGCCGGTGTGGACGCCCATGCGTAGCTCGATCCCCAGTTCCCCGGCGACCTCGTGCAGAGCCTCAGCGCAGCGAATCGCCCTGGCGGGCCCATCGAAAGAGGAGAGGGAGCCGTCTCCGATGTGCTTGACGATCCGCCCGCCGTTCTCTGAGACGAGGCGATCCACGAGGGAGTCGTGGCGCTCGAGCAGCTCACGCCAAGCGCGATCGCCCAGCTCCGCGGCGAACCTGGTGGAGTCGACTATGTCCGTGAACAGGACGGTGGCGAGTACGCGGTCGTGCCGGCGAGGCTGGACGGCTCCGGTAACGAATCGCTCGACCTCGTTAAGGATTGCCTCGCAGACCTCTCGGTCCCCTACGTGGAAGGCGTGATCGCGACTGGAAAAGCTGAGGAAGCGGGCGTCAGGGATCCCGGCCGCGAGCAGTTCGCCGGCCTCGATGGGGATCACCCGATCTTCCTCGACGTGCAGCACTAGCGTAGGCAGGTGCACCGATGAGAGAATCTCCCGCACGTCGATCTCCAAGACGATGTCGACTAGGGCCCTCGCCATACGGGGACTTGCGGCGGCTCGAGCGAACATCCCGTAGAAGCGCCGCTCGAGCTCACCGAGGCTGGGGGCGAAGAGGTCTGCGAGGCGGCTGCCGTCACCCCAGTGCTCGAGCAGATCTTCGAACTCGTGCAACTCGGTTCGCGCGCGGACGGAGGTAGTAGGGGAATAGGAGTCCGGGTGGGCAAGCATGTCTGCGATGGTGGCGAACCCGCCGTACAGCACCAGCGAGGAGATGCGCTCCGGGTGGGTCGCCGCCAGCAGGACCAGACACGGAGCGCTTTCGGAGATCCCGAACAGCACAGCCCGCTCGGAGCCGGCGGCGTCCAACACGGCCTCGATGTCGGCACAGCGCTCCTCCAGCGTGGGTAGGTGGGGAACCGGGTCGGACAGTCCCGTGCCGGGCTTGTCGTACAGGATCAGTCGCGCGAAGGATGCCAGCCTCGTCAGGAAGCCGGCGAAGCGGGGCTCGGTCCACTGCAGATCGAGGTGGGTGACAAACCCATGGGCAAGCAGCAGGTCAACAGGACCCTCGCCGACCACCTGGTAGGCAATCGAGACTCCGTCGCGCTCCACATAACAAGTCGAGGGAGGCTGCACAAGACAAAGTCTGACAGCCCCCCGCTGGTCGCACATTTGGGACACGGCGCCCCGAGCCACGCGAGCGCCCAGCGAAAACTGGGACGTCGGGACAGTTCGCGAACTATAGAGCCAAACTCGAGGCTTTGATCGTGCTTCCCATGGAACCGGCTGGTCACAGAGCGCGGCAGCGAGCAGCAGAGGCGGTCAAGCGACATCGAGCAACTAGCTCAGCGCCCTGCTTGGCATCCTGATAGCAACCGTTCATGGTCGCGCGTGGCTTTCATCGCGTAGATTACGAGTTCCAAGCCGATGACTTTGACTATCTCAAGTATCGTCGCCCCGCTGCGACTTGGCCCGAGATAGAGCAAGCGCCCATCGTCCTGATGTTCGAACGCCATTGCGTTCTCCATCGCGTGTTCGATGTCCGCCTCGACAATGCAATGTCTACGCGCTGAGTGATGTATGTCCATGCAGCAAACCGTAGGATGCGACCGTCGAAGGGCATTTGCGTTTCGCGAGCGTCAGCGGGTGCTTGCCGCGCCCGCCGGTAGGCTGTCCTGGTCATGACTACGCATGAGTTGATCGAGCTGGCTGGTCAACGCATCGCCGAGGCTGCTGGGTCTCCGGCCCGGGTGATCCTATTCGGGTCGGCAGCACGCGGCGAGCTCACACGCGACAGCGATCTGGACTTCCTGGTCATCGAGCGCGACGTCGAGAACCGCGTCGCCGGGGCCGTCCGCCTGCGCGATGCCGTCGGCAGGATCGGTTGGCCGGTCGATGTGATCGTGATGGACGAGGATCTCGCGGAGCGGCGGGGGAAGGTTCGCGGGACGATGGTTCACCACGCCCTCCGGGAGGGTCGGATCGTTGCCCGCTCCAACCCCTGAGCAGCGCGAGTACGCAGAGCTGCTGCTCGAACGTGCGTCGAGCGACCTCGGTGCCTGCCGCGTACTCATGGCCGCAGAGGACATGCGCGACGATGTCGTCGGATTGCGGCCTTCTTACCGCGTCCGATGCCATCGTGTGGGCAACTGCGCTGCTCGCACGCTGATAGGTGTCCGCGCATTCCCGTCCGCACTTAGGAGGAGCGCATGGTCGCAAAAGCGAAACACCTATGTCCGGTCGCTCACTCGTTTTCGGCTTCATAGGGCCAAGAACAGACGGAAACTTACAGCAACGGAGAGGGAGGGATTCGAACCCTCGATGGAGTTTGACCCCCATACTCGCTTAGCAGGCGAGTGCCTTCAGCCACTCGGCCACCTCTCCCACGCCTTGGGAGAGCCAGTGTAGAGATTGTCGGTTCCCAGCGGCAACTATCTCGCCGTGGGGATGCGCCTCAGTGCGCGTGCTTCTTATGCGTTGCCACGCGCACGATCACGATTGACGTGGTGGAGGTGTTGTTCTTCTCGTCGATCGCCTTCGCCGTCAGCTTGTACTTTCCTGGCTTCAGCAGGCGTGCCCCGTACCAGACCATGTGGCCGCTGAGTGTGGGCATCCCACCGTGAACGTAGAAGTTGCGGATGATGTGGCCATCATCGAAGAGCGAGATCTCATAGACCCGCGCGCTGTCGCTCGCGGACACGGTGATCGGCAGTGTGTTCGTATAGCGCGCGCCCGACTTCGGGCTGAGCAGCTTGACGGTTGGCCCCTGGCTGGCCCCACACTGCCCGGTCAGACGATCCCCGTCGCGGGAGTAGTCGGCCAGCGCGGCGTACGCCGGCTTGGGGGCGAGATTGGATGTGAGCAGCCCATAGCTGCCGATCGGGCTGCCGAACGGTTCTGTTTCCTGCAACCCGTACCAGATACCCACCTGCACGTAGGGGCTCTGGGCAAGGCAGTGGTAGGCCTCCGACAGGTAGGTGGCCTGTTGTTCGAGGCTGACCCCACCCGCCTTCTGGCCGGCCCAGACGCCCATGTTGCAGACCTGCGAGGAGGTGTCCCAGCCGAGCTCTGTCATCCAGATCGGGCTATCGTCGCCGTTGGCCTGCTCCACTTCGTGCACCGTGCGATAGCCCAGGAACGACCAGCGGCTGATGCGCGGATCGGTGCGACCGTTGCGCAAGATTTCATATGGGGAGCCGACGTCGCAGGCCGTGTCGGTGTGTACCCCAACGGCGTCGAATGAGCCCTTTGCCCCGTTGGCGTAGAGCTGGGAGAGGTATTCGTAGTCGTTGCCGGTCAACCCACCAAGCACGACCGTTGCACGCGGATCGGCCGTCTTGATCGCCGGGTAGGCCGCCTTCAACAGGGCCGTGTAGGCAGCCGGATCAGGGCCACTAGCCCACCAGGACGAGTCGTCCTCCTCGTTCCAGATCTCCCACGCGGCCACGCGGCCCTTGAAGTGCTTGGCCATGAGGCCCACGAAACGGGCGTAGTCGGCCGGGTTGTGCGGCGGCATCACTGGGTTGGGCGAGCCCGACTCCCATTGGGGCGTGTTGACGACGTCGAGCAGCACCTTGGTGCCCTTCGGCAACGCCGCTATCCCGCTTTCGAGCGCGGCGATCTGCGATTCGTTGAGGCGTCCGGGATTTGGTTCAAACGTGGTCCACGGCACAAAGCCCCTGACCCAGCCAACCCCAAGACCCGCGAGCAGACCGTCGCTCTGCGGTGAGAGACCCGTTTGCCCGTTGACCACAACCCCCGATTCGGCGGCCTGGGCGGGGGCGCCCGCGAACGACATCACGAGCACCAGGACAGCGATCGAGGCGATGGCTAGGCGAAGGGTCCGCACACAACACTCATCGGCCGCACCCCGGTGGGGCTCGACAGACAAGCGTCCCCGCTCAGCCATTTGTCCGAGAGCGGCGGCGCTAGCTTGGTCCTCTCGAGCATCACAACAAAACGGAAGGGGGGGGATTCGAACCCCCGAGACGGGGGTTGCCCGTCTGGCGGTTTTCAAGACTAACGCAACTCCGCATGGTTGAGCCAAAACTGACTGCTCGCGCCACAACTCGCGCCAGTCCGGGCAAACACTACTTGAGAGTCAAGGCTGCTTTGGCTTGCTGTCCAGCGGCGCGATCTGTCCCGCGGCCCGCAACTTCTTACCCTGACGCCCGCGATCGGGGCAACAACTGCGATACCGGAAGTCGGGGTCCGGTCTTTACACGCCGAGAGATCGATCTTGCGGCGTAGTGCACGCCGGTAGAGTGTGGCTGTGGCACGAACCGTGGCGACGCGCTTCTTTTGCAACGTGCGGGAATTTCGACGGCCAGGGGCTTGAAATCGACCTCGCGCGAACCTACTTTTGTCCTAGACGCGGAACCGAGTCGCAAAGAGCGAGGCCATCGAGGTGTGAGGCCGCGCCACCCAAACCGACACGCCGAAGGGCGAGCCGGGGAAGGTTCCTCAAGTGGCCCGGGACCGCGTCGCTTTACGTCCGTCATCAAGGCTTGGGCTTCTTCTGCCGTCGCGACTGTGCTCAGGGAGGCTCATCCACATAGGATGAGCGATCGAGCCATGGCTGTGTGGTCGAGTGGAGCTACATGATTGACGGTCCCGCGCTCGATTCTGCGGGCGGGTCGTTGCTGGAGCGTGATGTCGCGCTCGGCGTGATGATGGATACTTTGGGGGCCGTTGAGCAGGGCGGGGGCGCGGTCCTGTTGTTGGCCGGGGCGGCAGGGATCGGCAAGACGTCGCTGATGCGAGCGGGCAGGCGCGCGGCGCTGCAGGCCGGCTTCAGGGTGGGCTCGGCGGTGGGGAGCCCGATGGAGTCGGGTCTGCCGTTTGGGCTGGTGGGTCAGGCGCTGGTGGAGCTCGGCGGCTCGGATGCGGATGATGTTCTTGAGTTGCAGCGCCTGGGGGATCCCTCGGCGCGTCTGTACCGGATGTTTCGGTGGCTGGCGAATGTGGCGGCCGATGCGCCGCTGCTGCTGGTGCTCGATGACCTGCACTGGGCCGATCCGGACTCGCTTGGGCTGCTTGGCTTCCTCGCTCGCCGCGTCAGCGACAGTCGCATCATGGTGCTCGGCTCGTTGCGAGCTGAGCCAAATGAGGCTTCTGCGCTTGCATATGAGCTGGCTGGTGCTGGCCAGGCGCGTGTGCTCGAGCTGCAGCCGCTCAGCCGCGAGGCGTCCGTGGCGCTGCTTCAGAGCGGCGTGCCGCGTGTGCTGGATGCGGCTGAGGGCGAGGGCGTGTGGCGCGCATGCGCTGGCACACCGCTGCTGTTGAAGGCTGCTGCGTGGACGCTGAGCAGCGGCGGCTTGCTGCCGAGGGCATCAGGTGAGAATGGGCTTGGGGCGCCGTTGCTGCTCGAGCGATTCGTTGGCGTGGGTGGCGCCGCGTTCGCCTATGTGCAGGCGGCGTCGATCCTCGGTGTGCGTTTCCGCTCAGAGCTCGCCGGTGCGCTCGCCGGGCTGGCCGAAGCGGGCGCTGAGGGGGCGCGTGCGCAGCTGGTGCGCGCGGGCTTGCTCGACGATCTCGGTGGGGGGTGGGCGGCGTTCATGCATCCGCTGTTCGCGCAGGCGCTGCTGGAGGCCCAGGCGCCCTCTGAGCGCGAGCGCGCTCACGCCGAGGCCTTCCGGCTGCTCCTCGACAGAGGCGAGCCGGACGCGGTGGCCGCCGAGCACGCGGTGCTCGCGCGGTTGGTCGGTGATCCGCTCGCGGTCGAGGTCGCGGCCCGCGCCGGTCGCTCAGCGCTTGCGCAGGGAGCGCTCGCGGCGGCGGTCGCGCATCTGCAGAACGCGCTTGGGCTCGCCGGCGAGGAGCCGGCGGATGAGCTGTTGTTCGACTACGCATCGGCGCTTGCGGCTCGGGGCCAGGTCGAGGCGGTGGAGGGTGTTTGCGGGCGGCTGCTTGCGCGGGGCGATCTGGATCCCGCGGTCCGGGTGCACACGCTCGCGCTGCTGGGACGCGTTGCGATGCTGACCGGTCGCCCGGCACAGGCCGAGCGACTGTACGAGCAGGCGGCGAGGGCCGCGGCGCTGCTGGACTGCGCGAGCGAGGTCGCAACGCTCATGGACGCCGCGATGACCTGTCACGTCACCTCGACGATTCCATGGGCGCTTCAGATCATCTCGCGGGCGCTCGCGGTTCTGCCCGAGGCTGCGCCGGCGCGCCGGCCGCTGGAGCTCCTCAAGGCGTCCGTGTCGCTGACCGGGGGTGACCCCGTCGGGGCTGAGCTGCTCGCGCGCGAGATCTCGGCCGATCGCGGCGACGGCGACCGCGGCGGGTGGGGATACACGATGGCGGTTCACGCGCTGAACGTGTTCAAGTTGCTCGAGAACCTCGCTGACGCGACCGAGGTGTTCGAGCGTGAGTTCGCGCGGGCGGTGCAGAGCGGCGCGCCGATGCTGATCGGTGCGCTTGCGATCGCCCACGCCGACACCGTGCACCGGCTGGGACACCCGCGCGAGGCGCTCGAGCTGATGCAGCGCGCGATGGCGCTCAGCGACCTGCCGGCGAACTTGCCGTGGGTGCATGTTGCGCTGGCGGTGTTGTTGAGCGAGCTCGGACGCGACGGCGAGGCCCTGCCTCACATCCAGGCACTCCGCACGATGCAAGCCGGGATACCGCCGCAGTACAACGCGGTGGTCTCGCTGTGGCTGGATTTGATTGACGCAAGGAGCCTGCTGGAGGCCGGCGAGCCTGAGCAGGCCTCACAGCGGATGCTGCACGCCGCTGAGATCGCACAGCTGACCGGCTGGCGCGAGCCATGCGTCGTTCCCTGGGCCTCAGTCGGGATCCAGGCGCATCTGGCCGCCGATCGGATCGACCGTGCCCGCGAGCTGGTCGAGGACCTCGAGGGGCTGACCAAACGGCTGTCCTGTCGCTGGCCGCGCGCTGTTATCGAGCTCGGCCACGCCCGACTGGCCGCGGCTGAGGATCGTACCGAGGAGGCCGATCAGAGGTTCCACGCGGCGCTTGAGATCTTCGCCGAGCTGGGAATGCCGATCTTCCACGCCGAAGCGCTGCTCGACCACGGCGCCTACCTGCGCCGCAGCGGTAGGCCGCGCTTGGCGCGCGAGCCGATCGCTCACTCGCTGGAGCTCGCCGAAGCAGCTGGTGCCGAGCGCGTCGCGCGTCTGGCGCGCGCGGAGCTCGCGGCGGCCGGCGGCAGACGCCGCCGCGCCTCTGGCTCCCGCGAGCTGACCGCCCAAGAGCAGCGCGTCGCCGCGTGTGCAGCGGACGGCATGACCAACGCGCAGATCGCCGCGGCGCTTCACCTCTCACCGAAGACGGTCGGCCATCACCTCCAGCACGTCTACTCAAAGCTCGACATCCACTCCCGCCGCGAGCTGATCCGTCGCGCCCACCCACCCGCCTAAAGATAGGGCGTTCGCCCGATGCTAACGGGCCGGTGGGGGTCTAGCGTTCCCGCGCACGACCCATCACAGGGCCGACCCGCCAGCTGCCCGCTCACTGGCGTGGTGCGCGGTGAGCGGATGTGGGGTCAGCGGATCAGGAGGCACGTGATGGACGACACCGCCAGCCATGGAAAGACGAGGTCCCTCGCTCGGCTGGCGTGCCTGCTGGCGGTGCTCGCTGTCGGCGCGTTGATGGCGGTCGGGCAGGCTCCGGCAGCGGCGTCGGGCACGCCGTCGTCGGCCAACTCGACGATCTCTGTGAAACCCAACCCGATGCTCATTTCCGAACCTGACGGCTCGCCCTCCTTCGAAGCGACGGTCACCGTCAAGGACGCAGACGGTGAACCGGTGTCGGGCGACCCGGTCACGCTCGCAGTCACCGACGGTGGCCTCAGCGGCGGCATGCTGGGGTCCATCTCCGAGAACCCGCAGGACACCGACAGCGCAGGCAAGGCAACCTTCAGCTTCACCTGCAACGCCGGTTACTGCTACGCCGGTGCCGCGCTCGAAGTCACCGCGAGCGACCCGAGCGGCCTGTCGCTGGGACCGGTCATCGAGTACGTGAGCGAGATCGCGTTCGCCGGCCGGAGCTACACCGGCCAGACGGACACGCTCAAGCTCCAGGATCTCGCTGGAGCGGAAACCAAGGAAAAGACCGTAACCCTGAGCCTGGACGGCTCCTTCGTCGCGCTCTCCGGCACCTGCGCCACCGACTCGACCGGGTCGCTTCCCCTCCCCGGCGACGTGGGCGCGTGCACCTTCACCGTGCCCGCGGTCCAACTGCCGAGCGGAGAGTCCCCTCCGGCGAACGTTCCCGCGGTGGTCACGGTCGGCGCCCAGGCCTTCGACGTGACCTTCCCGCTACAACCAGCGCCGGCGCTGCAGCTGAAACCCACAAGTGGGCCCGCGGGGTCCACCGTCCTCGTCGGTGGAACCGGCTTCCCCCAGGAAAAAGGTGTTCGGGTCCTCGTCCGCTTCACCCCTCACGGAAGTGGCGCGGCGAGCACGGGCACCAACTGCCAGACCGACGGCCTCGGGGGCATCGAAGATGAAGCCACGGGCGCCGGCTGCCAGCTCACCATCCCCGCTGACTCGCCCGAAGGCACGGGCGAAATATTGGCCGAAGAGTACGACAGCCTCACCGAATACGCCACCGCCACTGCCACGTTCACCGTCGAACCGCCCAAAATCACAGGGATCGAGATCTCCGATAATTATCCCGGCTGTCCCGGCGGCCCCCCCGCCGGACCCTCCTGCGCCACCGGCGTCCACGACGAGCTCTACCTCGGCGAAACCGCGGGTCTGGCGATCCTGAGCGTCTGGAGCACCGGGACGATCGAACTGCTCAAAGTGCCGGCCGGAGGACCAGAGCCAGAAGTGAGCTGGTCCAGCGAACCTCAGCCGTCCGGGGCGATCGCCCTCAATGGCGTCAACGCCGCCGGGAATGACATCGGCCTGACCGCCAACGCAAACAAAGTGACGACTTCCGCGGGGGTCGTGCAGGTCGAATACGACGGTTTCAAAGCCACCTCGCTGCCCCTCAGTGCCGTGATCGAACCGTGCGACGATTGCTTCGAGGTCAATGGCGCCCTGCTCAACATGCAGGCCCACGTTCCCGAAGGTCTCAGCTCGAAACCGGTCGCCGGTGCCATCGCCGACGTCACCCAGGGGGAGGAAGCGAATGGGGGGAGAACCGGTCCTCCACCGTGCATCCCGGAGACCGTCAACGGCGTCAAGGGCTGCTCGGACACCGGCTACGAACACCTACCCGCCTCGTCTGCTCATACCTGCACCACGGAAAGCGCCGGCGCCTGCGAGCTGATCGCCGAGGAGGGGACGCTCGGAGAGTCCACCGAAGTCGAAGACACGGTGACGCTCACCGCACCGACCGGCTACACCCTCACTGGCGTAAGCGGTTGTGAGTCGGTGACCGGCCCGTCTGAGGCGCCCGTGTGCCACGTCCTGCTCAAGGAACTCAGCAACCCCAGCACGATCACCTTCGATCTGCAGCCATGGCCGACCCTGGCCGTTGAAGTCGGCGGGCCCGAAGCTCCTGGCGAAGGGCCAACTGGCCGGTGGTACAACGAAGAAGTCGACGGCGCGTTAGCGACGATCACTCCGATAGACGGCACCCTGGGCTCACAGGTCACCTGCGAAGTGCAGGGAGGTGAAGAAACATTCATCCTGGGCGGCAAACAGGCCAGCTGCATGAAGCCGCTGCCGCCAGGCACCTACGAAGTATCGGTCAGCCCGGAAATCACGTTGACCACTGAACGCTACGGGAAGATCGCCGACGTCACCAGCACCGACCCGCAGTTGGTCACGCTCAAACCCGGCGACAAAGACTCGGTCAGCTTCAACACTGCCCATGAACCGCTCCTGACCGTGAATGTGGGCGGACCGGAACAGGATACCCAGCAAGCATCAAGCGAATGGCGCAATGAATTGGTGGACGGCGTGGTGGCTACCATCACACCGATCGACACCACCCCGGGCCCACAGGTCACCTGCGAAGTGCAGGGTGGTGAAGTGACGTACATCCTGGGTGGCAAACAGGCCAGCTGCACCAAGGCGCTGCCGCCAGGCACCTACGAAGTATCGGTCGGTCCGACCGTCGCCCTGACAGGGGGAGGACACGCCTACCTCACCAGCGCCTACGAGCAACAGATCACACTCAAACCCGGCGACAAAAGCTCGCTCACCTTCGACACCAACTACGAACCCGAACTGACCGTGCATGTAGGCGGACCGGAACGGGTCACCCGGGAAGCATCAAACGAATGGCTAAACGAATTGGTGGACGGCGTGGTGGTCACCATCACACCGATCGACACCACCCCGGGCCCACAGGTCACCTGCGAAGTGCAGGGAGGTGAAGAAACAGTCATCCTGGGTGGCAAACAGGCCAGCTGCACCAAGGCGCTGCCGCCAGGCACCTACGAAGTATCGGTCGGTCCGACCGTCGCCCTGACAGGGGGAGAACACGCCTACCTCACCAGCGCCTACGAGCAACAGATCACACTCAAACCCGGCGACAAAAGCTCGCTCACCTTCGACACCAACTACGAACCCGAACTGACCGTCAATGTGGGCGGGCCGGAATTCTCGTCCCTCAATTGGCTGAACGAGGCTGTCGACGGCGTGGTGGCGACGATCACGCCGATAGACACGACTCCGGGCTCGCCGGTCACATGCCAGGTGGAGGGCGGTGAAAAATCGAAAGAATTCGACGGCGGCACGCAGGCCCACTGCACAAAGAACTTGCCACCAGGCACCTATGCGGTATCTGTTGGTCCCGATATCACCACGGAATTCGGTAACGGCTACGTCACCAGCACCGACCCGCAGCGCGTGGAATTGGAGGTCGGCAAATTGGCTTCGGTCAGCTTCAATACCGCCCTCTTCGAAGCCACACTGACCAGCTCCTCCTCTGGTGCCTCGAGCGGGTCGTCAACCTCGGCCGAAGCAATCGACGGCCCGCTCAAAGCCACGGCCAGCGGCGGAGTCGGCGCCGTCAACGTGGGCCAGTACGGATCCGATCCCGAGGGTGCTTCGGCGTTCAACAGCAGCGGTAAGTACATCGATGTCCTGCTCTCTTTGGATAACACCTTCAAGGAACTCACCTTCACCGATTGCGAACTGAGCGGCGGGAACAGCTTGGAATGGTGGAGCCCTCAGGCCAACAGCAACCATGGTGGATGGGAAACCGTCTCTGACGAGACAGCGCCGTCGGGCAACCCGCCGTGCATCACTGTCACCATCAATGAAACAACGAACCCCACTCTGAAACAGATGACCGGAACAGTGTTCGGCGTCGCTCTCCTGCCGACGTCAACCACCGGCAGTGGCGGTTCGAGCACTCCGCCAGCGAGCAGTGCAACGGCGATCACAACGACACCACCCGCAACGACAGCGGCCACTGGTCGCGTCTCGCTTGACGGGTCTACGATCGCGGTCGAGAGCGGCGGTGCGGCTCGAGTCAAGCTGACCTGCACGGGCACGGCTACGTGCGCCGGCAACCTGACGCTCACAGCCAAGAGCACAACGAAGAAGGGCAAAAAGAAGCATTCAAAGACGCAGACAATCGGGACGGCGACCTTCTCGATCCCGGCGGGTAGCACCGCAACGGTCAAGCTCACGCTGGGCAGCGCGGGCAAGGCGCTCTTGAAGACCGCTCACGGACGCCTCAGCGCCTCCCTGATGATTCTCGAGTCCTCCCCGGCTCCCGCCGCGACACGGACCGAGATCGTCCATCTGACCCAACAGCCGGCGACCAAAGCGAAACAGGGCAAGAAGCAGTAGCCCGCCGACCACCAGGAGAGAACCGTGAGAAGACCAAGCCATCGTCGCCCATACGCAGTGACTGTCTCCCTGGCCGCGGTCGCGGCGCTGCTGCTCATTCCGGCGATCGCGAGCGCGGTCACTCCGCCTTCCTTCATCTGGAGCGGCGCGGGCGGGATCGGCAATACAAGCTGGTCGGATGAAGCCAACTGGGACGCAGGCGTGCCTGCGGGCACAGTCGGCACGCTCGACTTTCCGAGTGCGTCATGTCCGGCTCAAACGATGTCTCCATTTTGCGACAGCAGCAACAACATCCCCGGCCTGACCGTCGAAAAGCTGGAAATCGAAGGCAAAAAGCTGGCGGCCGAAGGCGACTACTACCTTGCCGGTGAGGGTATCGCGCTCGGCGCGGGTGGCCTCTCGATGTCCACCTCGGCCGAACCGTCTCGGGCCGCAATTGGGCTCCCGATTACGCTCGACGCAGGACAGAGTTGGAGCATCACTGGGAACGGTGGCGCTGATTCCTCTGGCAGTGCCCAGCTCGACCTCGAAAAACCTTTGACAGGACCAGCGGGGGATCCGCTCGCGATCGAAGTCAAGAACGGTGGCATACTGAATCTGGATCGGGTCGACAACGAGGTCGGCCCCCTCACCATCGCCGGCGCCGGCGCCAAGACTGGCCAGTCGGCATCTGAAAATGGCGATGTTGAGCTCGTAGAGTCCCCCTTTGGGGCCGCTATTGACCCCGAGCTCAATGCGGTTGATGGCAAGCCGATCAACGTGATCGACGCCGGATTCGGTGGAGAAGGAAAGATCGGGCCGCTGACGAGCACGGGCGCAGACGTGGAGGTGGGGGATGTGAGGCGTGTCCCATACGAACCAGAGGGGAAGCTCGAAACTCCCGGCGCAACATTTGATTCAAGCAGCGAGATCGACCTCTACATGAACGAAGTGCCCGCGCCCGCGCCCGCCTACACGAGCATCTCGCAGTTGACCTCCACCGGGACGATCGAACTGGGTGGCTCGCGCCTCGGACTGGTTGATCTCCAGACGAGCTGTTCGTCGCTCCCACCACTCGGCGAGACCTTCACGCTGATCTCCACCGCGGGCAGCCTCTCCGGTGCTTTCGGCAACGCGCCCAAAGGCGCCGACGTCGCTCTTCTGTCCGGATGTGAAGAGGAACTAGACATCAACTACAAAGAGAGCGGTTCACCGCAGACCGTCACGGGGACCGTAGTCCCGGCATCGTTGACTGACAGCGCATCCGCAACGTCAACCAACCCGTCCATTCCAGCCGAAGCCAGCGATGGTCCGCTGACGGCTACCGCCAGCGGCGGCACCGGTACCGTTACGGTGGGGCAGTACGCATCCAACCCCGTAGGCGCCCCGCAGTTTGAAAGCAGCGGCAAGTTCATCGACGTCTTCCTCTCCACCGGGAACACCTTCGAACTCCTCAGCTTCAGCGACTGCGAACTGGGCGCAGGCACGATCTTGCATTGGTGGAACTCCCAGGCCAACAATGGAAAAGGGGAATGGGAAGCCGTCACCGACCAGAAATTCGAACCGGGCAGCCCACCGTGCATCACCGCCATCATCAAACGCAGCGGCACCACACCCACCCTGGAACAGCTGACCGGAACGGTGTTCGGAGTCGCCCTCCCGCCGGCGTCCACGTCGGAAACGCCCACCGGAGGCGGCGGGTCCACTACGGGTGGCGGCGGCGGCTCGAGCACTCCACCGGCGAGCAGCGCAACGCCGGCCACAACAACACCACCCGCAACGACAGCGGCCACCGGCAGCGTCTCGCTCGTCTCCTCGGCGATCTCAGTTCAGAGCGGCGGCGCGGCTCAGGTCAAGCTGACCTGCACGGGCACGGCTACGTGCGCCGGCAAGCTGACCCTGACGGCGAAGACGAAGGGCAAGGGCAAGCAGAAGGCCAAGACCGAGACGATCGCGACCGCCGGCTTCTCGGTTCTGTGGGGCACGACCGCGACCGTCAAGCTCACGCTGGGCGCGGCGGGCAAGGCGCTCTTGAAGACCGCTCACGGGCAGCTCAGCGCTACCCTGGCGATCCTTGAGTCCTCCCCCCGCCCGAGCAGCACGCAGACCAAGGGCGTCCATCTGTCTCAGCAGAAGGCGACGAAAACGAAAAAGGGCAAGAAATAGCCCGCCGCCCCAAGAGCGCCTCGGGGGTGGCTGATTTCCTGAAGTATCGCCACCCGATACAATTGTCATGTGACGAGCAATGGTCTGTCCGATAAACGGTGGATCTGGCTTGGTCTGACCGAAGGGATAGACCATGACGGAGCTAGTCGATTCGACCGATCGGGAGGAGATGATCGGGTCTATGACTACAGATATCGTTGATCAGAAGCAGTTGGCTGAGCAGCTCTTGGAGCAGGCGAAGGGGCAGAACATTGAGCTGGTCGGCCCCGACGGGCTGTTGGGCCAGTTGACCAAGAACGTGCTCGAGACCGTGCTGGACGCGGAGATGAGCGAGCACCTGGGCTAGTGCGCCACGAGGCGCTGAACAACCATGCGGAGGTGAGAGACCTTCGCCGGTGGCTTGTCGTGGCAGGCCGCTGTAGCTGGAGGCAGCCTGTTCCGGGGGATGCCGGAGACGGGTGGGAGCAGCCTCGACGAGGCCGGGACGTGCTGGCACTGCCAGACGGTGCGGGTCCGGTTAGCGAGACGGAAAGGCGTACGTGAGGAACCAGTGTTATAAAGCTCCTCGATGTGATCACCGGGTCCAACCTGGCGGATATGGCCCGGGCTGCGGTGCGTACCCACTGGCATGTTGGTGGGGAACTCCTGGACCGGTCTTAGCCATCCGGGAAGGAGGCCGCGGGGAATGTCTACGGCGTACCCGTCGGCGATACCGCAGGGGCAAAGCTGGGCGCCTCCTCCGTCGAATGGTTGTCAGTGAACGTGGGAACGGGTCCGAGTCGTTCCGGCGATCCCGCCAGCCAGGCGGGTGTCGCGGGATAGGCGCATCGTCCGCCGAAGGCTCGGGGTCGGGCGGAGCCGCCGTAGTACTCCGAGGCCGGGAAAGCCGGTCACATGGGGAAGGGCGGCAGCAGGTTCGTAGCGGAAGGACTGCAATGCCAGGAGGACGCCGGTGAATATCGACGCGCCGACCGTGGAGACCCGGAAGCGGGCTGCACGGCGGGTACTGGAGATGCAGACGAAGCTGCACCGTTGGGCCGGCGAGGATCATGATCGCCGGTTCGATGATCTGTTCAATCTGGTTGCGGACCCGGACTTCCTGTTGGTGGCATGGGAACGGGTCCGTGGCAATACCGGGGCACGCACGGCAGGAATCGATGGGCAGACCGCCCGAGGTATCGAGGCCGATCCGGGTGTGTCGGCGTTCCTGGAAGACCTGCGGGGGCAGTTGTGTTCTCGCACGTTTCGCCCGGTGCCGGTCCGCGAGCGGCTGATCCCGAAGTCGGGAGGCAAGTCGCGGCGGCTCGGTATACCGACCGTGGCGGATCGGGTCGTTCAGGCGGCGCTAAAGCTGGTCTTGGAGCCCATTTTTGAGCAGGACTTTCAGTCGTGCTCGTATGGGTTCCGCCCGAACCGGCGTGCGCATGACGCGCTTGCGGAGATTCATCACTTCGGCAGCCGGAAGTACCAGTGGGTGCTGGAGGGGGACATCGAAGCGTGCTTCGACACGATCGACCACACGGCCCTGATGGGCCGGGTGCGCCGTCGGGTCGAAGATAGGCGCGTACTCGCGCTGGTGAAGGCGTTCTGCAAGGCCGGGATCATCACCGAGCTCGGCGAACAGCAGGAGACCATGACCGGTACTCCCCAAGGCGGCATCCTGTCGCCGTTGTTGGCCAACATTGCGCTGTCTGTGCTGGATGACTACTTCGTCGCCCAGTGGCAGGCAACGATGAAGGACCACAACGCCCGGTATCGACGACGTCAGAAGGGCCTGGCGAACTGGCGGCTGATCCGCTACGCGGATGATTGGGTCGCCATGGTCGCTGGTACCCGAGCCGATACCGAGCAACTCCAACAGGAGATCGCGGCCGTCCTAGCGCCGATGGGGCTTCGTCTCTCGGCGCACAAGACGAAGGTGGTCCACCTCGGGGAGGGGTTCGACTTTCTCGGCTACCACATCCAGTGGCGGCGCAAGAGAGGAACCAGCCAGCGTCACGTTTACACCTACCCGTCGAAGAATGCTCTCGCGAGCATCAAGACGAAGGTTCGAGCGCTGACGAACCAGAAAGCCCACCGTGACCTAAAAGCTCTGCTGATCCGGATCAACCCGGTGGTGCAGGGCTGGTGTCACTACTTCAAGTACGGCAGCTCCAGCGCAACCTTCGGCTACCTCAACCACTATCTCTGGTGGCGGGCAGCGCGATGGCTGCGCAAACGGCACAGCCGCTTGTCGTGGAACCAACTGCGACGCAGGGTATTCACTGACGGGTACCGAATCGTCGTGGACGGGATCGAGTTGTTCAACCCCGCCAGCGTCGCCACCGTGCACAAACGCTGGCGCGGCTACAACATCCCGACGCCATGGTCACAGGCAACAGAATCATCAACGGCATGAACCCGTGGAGAGCCGGATGCGATGAAAGTCGCACGTCCGGTTCGGCGGGCGGGTCAGGGAAACGGACCGAGCGCAAGCCCGACACCGCGCCCTGACCCGACCCAACTGACAAGCACGACCCGGCAGGGCGTAACAGCGGGAACAGCCGCAACGGGACACGCGCTAAGACAGTGCTGACGGAGATCGGCCCAGTCGAGATCGAGGTGCCGAGGGATACCGCGCCTGCGTTCGAGCCGCAGATCGTCAAGAAGCGCCAGCGCCGGCTCACCGGGGTCGATGAGATCGTCCTGTCGCTGACCGCCCGCGGGCTGACGACCGGGGAGATCGCCGCTCACTTCCAGGAGGTCTATGGCGCCAAGGTCTCCAAGGACACGATCAGCCGGATCACCGAGAAGGTCGTCGGCGAGATGACCGAATGGTTGACCCGTCCGCTCGATCGCGTCTATCCCGTGATCTTCATTGACGCGATGGTCGTCAAGGTCCGTGACGGACAGGTGATGAACAAGCCTGTCTATGTCGTGATCGGCGTGAGCGTCAACGGCGAGCGGGACATCCTCGGCCTCTGGGCCGGTGATGGCGGCGAGGGCGCGAAGTTCTGGTTGAGCGTGTTCACCGAGATCAAGAACCGTGGCGTCGACGATGTCTGCATCGCTGTCTGTGACGGCCTGAAGGGCTTGCCGGAGGCGATCACGACGACGTGGGAGCTCGCGACCGTCCAAGCGTGCGTGATCCATCTGATCCGCAACACATTCCGGTTTGCCTCGCGCAAGTACTGGGACGAGATGAGCCGCGACCTCAGACCTGTCTATACGGCACCGTCAGAGGCTGCTGCCATGGAGCGCTTCGCGGAGTTCGACAGCCAAGTGGGGCAAACGGTACCCGGCGATCAGCAAGCTCTGGGAGAACGCCTGGAGCGAGTTCATACCGTTCCTGGACTACGACGTCGAGATCCGGCGCGTGATCTGCTCCACCAACGCGATCGAGTCGCTCAACGCCCGCTACCGACGCGCCGTCAGAGCCCGAGGACACTTCCCCAACGACACCGCCGCGCTGAAGTGCCTCTATCTCGCAACCAGAGCACTGGACCCCACCGGCCGAGGCAGAGCACGCTGGGCGATGAGATGGAAGCCAGCCCTCAACGCATTCGCGATAGCGTTCGAAGGAAGAATCAACTAAAACTACCAAGCGGATCCACCATTAATCTGACACTCCCCCATTCGGAAGGGGATCACCCGTGCGAGCGGAGTCGGCAACGCCGATCGTCGTATAGACGCGCGACCGTCATCATGGGACCACCGTATGAGTCTGCTGCCCGACTACTCCTCGCAAGCAAGAACCTATGACCGCACGCGCGCGGCGAGCCCGACGATCCTCGCCGCCCTGCGCGTGGCGCTCACGGGTGCGCCAGGGCCGCGCCTGGCGGACATCGGCGGAGGGACGGGGAACTACGCTCTCGCACTCAAGCAGGAGGGCTGGCAGCCACTCGTGATCGACCGCTCGCCCGAGATGCTCGACCACGCCGCCGAGAAGGGACTCGAGACATTGTCCGCGGACGCACAGCGTCTGCCAATCGCCGATCAGGGCTTTGACGCCGCGATGCTCGTCTCGATGCTCCACCACGTCGCCGACCCGGCCGCCGCGATCAGCGAGGCGCAACGCATCCTGCGACCGGACGGCCGACTCGCCGTGATGGTCTACACGCTGGAGGACATCGAAGACCTGTGGTTCCTCGACTACTTCCCTTCTTCGCAAACATGGATGAGCGAGACTCACACGCCGTTGTCAGAACTCCTCGCGATGTTGCCCGGCGCCGAGCGGCAAGAGATCGTTTTCGACGACCTGAAGGACGCTTCCCTCGCGGCCCTCGCCTCCCATCCAGAGAAGGCTCTACAGGAGCGATGGCGTTCGCAGACCAGCTACTTCGAGCGGCTACAGCATGACCACCCCGACGAGCTTGACGCCGGCCTTCAGCGCCTCTCCCGCGAGATTGCTTCTGGGTGCGCCCCCGAACGGCCTGGACGTGGCTCGGTGCTGGCATGGCGAAGACCCGACTGAACCGGCGAACTATGTTGCGCATCACAGTCCCTCTCCGCGCTCGGATCCTGGACGCAAAATCACGACGCGACATAACCCGTGATGCAACATAGTTCGACAAGTATCTATTCGAGTCAGACCCCCACCTGCTGCGCGAGATCGCCGAGGAGTTGGTCGGGCTGTTGCCCGCCAACGTGGAGGTGCTCGCCGGGCTCGAGCTGGGCGGCGTGCCGCTCGCCGTCGTCGCCTCCCAGGTGTGCGGCCTGCCGACCGTATTCGTCCGCAAGACCGCCAAGACCTACGGGACCTGTCGCCTCGCCGAGGGCGGCGAGATCACAGCTCGCCGGGTCGCCGTGATCGAGGACGTCGTGACCTCGGGCGGGCAGGTCATCGAGTCGTGCCGAGAGTTGCGAGCGCGAGAGGCCGATATAGCGGCGGTGTTGTGCGTGATCGACCGCGAGGCCGGCGGCCGGGAGAACCTCGCGGCCGAGGGTCTTGAGTTGCGCTCGCTATTCACGATGAGCCAACTTCGAGACGCTGGATGACAACGAGCGTCGAGGTCCGTCCAGTCCGCACCCGACGCGAGCTGAACACGTTTATCAAGCTCCCCTGGCGGATTTATCGCAACGAGCCCAAGTGGGTCGCGCCGCTCCTTATGGACTTGAAGAAGCGCCTCGATCAAGACAAGAACCCGTTTTTCAAGCACGCGCAGGCACAGTATTTCCTCGCCTATCGCGATGGGCAGCCGGTGGGGCGCGTCAGCGCGCACATCGATCAGAACTTCAACGAGTTTCAGGGCAACGAGTGGGGCATGTTCGGGTGGTTTGAGTGCGAGGACGATCCCGAGGCGGCACGCGCGCTGCTGGACTCCGCTGCGGGCTGGCTGCGCGAGCGCGGTCGGGATCGCATGGTCGGCCCGATGGACTTCACGACTAACGACGAGATCGGCGTGCTGATCGCCGGCCACGAGTACCGGCCGATCATCCTCTGTCCCTGGCATCACCCCTACTACCAGCGTATTTTCGAGCAGGACATCGGCATGGCAAAGGCGATGGACCTGTACATGTGGAGCCTGCACGTGACCGGCCGCGAGAAAGTCCATCCCGCAATTTGGCAGTCGGCCGAGAGGCTCGAGTCAGAGCACGGAATCGTGTGCCGCAACTTCCGCAAGCGTGACCTGCAACAGGAGGTCACGCGCTTTCTCGAGGTCTACAACGCCTCCTGGGAGCGCAACTGGGGCTTCGTGCCACTCACCGAGGATGAGGTCCGCCACTACGCCAAAGACCTCAAACCCGTCCTCGACGAGAACTGGGCGATGGTCGCCGAACACAAGGACACCGGCGAGGTCGTCGGCGCCGCCCTGACACTCCCCGACTTCAATCAGGTACTGGCGAAGCTCAACGGGCGCCTATTGCCCTTCGGCTGGCTCACCGCGCTGCGTGAGAAAACGAAGATCGACGCGGTGCGCGTGTTCGCGCTCGGCGTCAAGCCCGCCTACCAGCACACCGGCGTCGCCGCCCGCTTCTACCAAATGCACTTCGACGCCGCCGAGCGGACCCCACAGAAGGGCGGCGAGATCAAGCGCCGCTACCGCGTCTATGAGCGCGCGTTGTAGCGATCACGCTTAGCCGCACCGTTAGCGTGGGACACTCGTGCCTATGCGGGTTACGGAAGTCTCGCGATATCGGCAGTCCGAGTCTCGAGCGTGTCGATGGCCTGGGTGTCTTCGTAGAAGTCTTCTTGGTGCACGATGCCTCCCCAGCTGGTGCGTGCGACCAGGATGGTCCGGTTGCGGTATATCTCCTGGCCGGTCGGTCATTGGCGTGGTCGTCAAAGCGCGCGAGCAGCGCAACGTGCGCTCCTGAGACGAGCAACTCTGTGATGTGGACCCTGGCGCCCGAACAGTCGATTCCCTGAACCACCGAGTTGGCGCAGCACGCAACAGGAACTGGATACCCAACCGGCGGGTTCGAGGCAGGAGTCTGATCTCGTCGAGTTGCGCGCCGGCGCACAACGTTTGTCGCGACCACGATCGGTGTTTGCATGCGATCGCGTAGGCCAGCCTTGAGAAGCGCATGGCGCCACTCTTCGGCGCGCGGAGCAATGACGATGCTCTCTCAACGCACAAGCACCATGCCGAGAGCGAAGAGCGCGAGGGTGAGAAGGACGATTGCGCCACGCAAAGCGTCGGCCAGCAGAGCTCCACGGGCTACTCGAGCATGGAGCTCGTCGCCGGCGGACGTCTGGAGCGCGCGATAGCGCAATCGCGTCATCGCCCTTGCCTGCAGGACACCCGCCACCGTCACGAGCACGAGTCCCGTTGCGACGGCCACCGTCGCGCTCAGCAGTCCGTCCCAGGGCCGTCGGTCCACCAGCAGGGCGCCACTGGCCAGCGCCACGATCAGGGCGATACCGCCGAGGGGGCCGTAGGTTCGCCCGAGTCCTCGAAAGAACGCGACCCGCGCCGCGGAATCCAGCGTGCGGGAGGCCACCCGTGCCACCACGAAGATCGCGACGAGCCCTCCGATCCAGACCGCGACCGCCAACACGTGCACCGCTACCAAAACGCGGTCGATCGCCGCGACCGGCCACAAGCCCGAAAGGGCGACCGCAAGCACTGGCACACCGATCGTCGCAGGCACGCAGATCACGACCGGGGATTCTGCGTCCCGGGAGGACCCTCTGCGAACTCCCCCGGCGTCGCGGCCACGAAGCCGATCGCGATGAAGGCGAGCAGCGCCACGACGCCGATCGCGTGCGCCCAGCCCGCTTCGGCGAACGTCAAGAAACCGACGCCCGAGATCAGGCACGCGACGGCGAGCCGGACGAGCAATCCTGGACCCGCCACGGGGGGCAACGTCACCCGCGCCGGGCTCACACGAGGTACAGGTCGCTCGTCATGATCGAGTCGGCCCGAGAGTGTCAGCTTGAACAGCAGGCCGAGGGAGGGGAACAGGATCGCGCCGCCCGCGAGGACGGCAATGACGATCGCGACGAGTGTTTCGTGGGGCGCCGCCGCCTGTCTGATCGTCAGGCCGGGCAGCAGGGACGGTTGCTGGGCCAGCGCCCAGCCGGCGATGATCGCGGTCACGGCCAGTGCGGCCGTGTAGCGCGCCGGCTCAAAGCGTCGCGCCCACACCAACCCGAGCGTGGCGAGCCCGGCGAGAACGGACACGATCAGCGCCGGCAGCCCGGCGCCGGTGAGCAACTGGTGGTAGAGCGGGTGGGCGTCGGAGCGCAACACCACGAGGCCGCCCACGGCGATCGCTCCGGCCGCGAGCTCTGCGCCGAGCGCGCGTGCGCGGAACTGCCGCGCGAGCTCGGGCTGCTCGAGTCGCACGGCGTCGGCCGCGAGATACACGGCGGCGAGGTAGGCGGAGGTCGCGACGGCGAGCACGCCGATCAGGATCGAGGTCGGGTTGAGCCAGCTGGTGATCAGGTTGCCGGCCGCATTGCCGACGGGCACACGCCGTGAGGCGATCCCGCCGACGGCGGCGCCGAGCGCGAAGGGGGTGAGGATCGAGGACAGCGCCGAGACCGTGTCGACCATCCGCACCTCGCGCGCGGTATTGGTTCCCGCGCGCAGCGCGTAGGCGGCGCCGCGAAAGATGATCCCCACCGCGGCGATGAACAGCGCGACGCACAGCGTCGAGGCGATCGAGCCGAACGCGACCGGGTAGGCCGTCCAGAAGACAGTCAAGACGAAGATCAGCCACACGTGGTTGGCCTCCCACACTGTCGCCATCGAGTGGTGCGCGTGGTCGCGGATGCGCTCGCCGCGCTCGCCGGAGCCCGCGGCCAGCTGCCAGAAGCCCGCGCCGAAATCAGCGCCCGCCAGGACCGTGTACAAGACCAGGCCGGCGAGCACGAAGATCAACGGAATCTCGTACAGATGCATTTTTCTCAGCCGCCTCCCGCGGCGCTCCCCGCGGCGCGAGAGTGGGGTGGTGGCGAATCCTCGGGCAGCTCGAGCGGGATCTTGGCCAGGCGCCGCAGGATCCACACGACCGCGACGCCCACACCCACGTAGATCAGTGCGAGCGCGCCGTAGCCGATCGGGATGCCCCCGGCGCCGGTGACGGCCTGGGAGGTGAGCATCACGCGGTAGACGACCCACGGTTGGCGGCCGACCTCGGTCGTGACCCAGCCGGCGATCAGCGCGACTACCGACAACGGCCCCGCGATCGCCAGCGCGCGGTAGAACCACACCGATTCGGGCAGCCGTTTTCGCCGGTACAAGACGAACAGATACACAACCGCGAGCAGCGCGAGCAGCGTGCCGATCCCAACCATCGTCTGGAACGCGACGCGCACCACGTTCACGTCCGGCGGACGTTCGGCGGCGGGCACGGAGTCCAGGCCGATAACGGTCGCGTTCGGGTTGTGGAACGCGAGCAGAGACAGCATTTTCGGGATCTCGATCCCGTACTTAACTTGGCCGCCCGAGTACCAGCCGAGCAGGTGCTCGGGCGCGCCCTTGGTCGTGTGCGCGAGCCCCTCGATCGCGGCGAGCTTGAGCGGCTGGGTCTTCGCCACTTCGCGCGCCGCCCAGTCGCCGACGAGGATCTGGACGGGGGAGACCAGCGCCGCGATCGTCAGCGGGATCGCCAGCGCGGTGCGCTCATAACGCGTCCATTTGCCGCGCAGCCGCCCGATCGCGTAAGCGCCGGCAAGGAGAAAGCCGGTGACGATGTAGCCGGCGAGGTACATGTGCACGAGCTCATGCCAGAAGTAGCTGTTCTCAAACAGCGCCTTGAACGGATGGACGTCGACCGCCTTGCCACCCGCCAGGCGAAAGCCCGTGGGGTGGTTCATCCAGCCGTTGACCGCGATCACCATCAGCGAGCCGGTGATCCCGGCCAGCGCCATCGGGATGCCGCTGGCGAAGTGCGCGCGCGGGGAGAGGCGGTCCCAGCCGTAGACGTAGATCCCGATGAAGATCGCCTCGATGAAGAACGAGAACCCCTCGACGGCGAAGCCCAGGCCGAAGACCGAGCCGAACGTCGCCGTGAAGTTCGGCCACAGCAGGCCCATCTCGAAGCTGAGGATCGTGCCGGTGATCACACCGACGGCGAACAGCGCGGCCATGATCCGCGTCCAGCGCTTGGCCAGGACTCGATACAGCTCATCGCCCGTGCGCAGGTAGCGCCACTCGGCGTACAGGATGATCGCGGGCAGCGCGATCCCGAAGCACACGAGCGGAATGTGCACCGAGAACGACAGCGCCTGCATCTGGCGCGCCTGCAACAGATAGGCCTGCTTGACCGGCGCGAGCGCCAGCGCGGTCAGCATGACGCTCCGGTGGTTGGGTTCACTTCTCGCTCTGGCGAGCCGCGATCCCGGTGAGCTTGATCAGGCAGCCGGCGGCATCGGGGTCCCGCGGCTCAAAGCCGGCGAGCTTGGCGCCCGGCGCCTGTACGTCGAGCAACCCGCGTGTGATGCCTCTGTGCAGCGTGCAGATCACCGGCTGGTTCTCGCGAACAGCGTCCTGGTAGGGACAGTTGCGAAGACTGACCGTGATCTGCTTGTCCCCGCGGTCCTGTATCTGTGGCTGGAAACCGAGCGCGGTCAGAGCTGCCTGGAACGCATCGGCGCCAGTGTTGCCCTGGCGCGAGGCGAGCTCGCGTCCGATCTCCCGTCCGGTGGACTCCACGCCGCGCAGGCCGCGAGATCCCGAGCCCATCGCACGGGCGAGCCAGCGAACGAGGTCTGCGTTGGCGCGCGGCGCGCGCCCGCCGGGATGCGCGTCGGGCGCAATCCTCCAGCTATCACGCGGCCGTCCACGTGGCTGGGGCTCGCTCGCGCGCAACAGCAACCCGTCGCGCTCCAAGCGCTCCAAGTGCAGGCGCACACCGTTGGGGTGCAGGCCGAAC
This sequence comes from uncultured Solirubrobacterales bacterium, assembly GCA_963849215.1. Lineage (GTDB taxonomy): Bacteria > Actinomycetota > Thermoleophilia > Solirubrobacterales > Solirubrobacteraceae > Palsa-744. The sequence continues at coordinate 992,695 of CAWKGR010000003.1, read as the reverse complement.
CGCTCGGCGAGCTCGACTGTGCCGGCCGGCCGCCCAAGCTCTCCGAGCAGCGCGAACAGACGCGCTCGCGTGGGCTGGGAGAGCGCGTCCTCGGGGCCGATATCGAGCGGCAGGTCGATCACGGTCAACCACTTTACACAAGCATGGTAGGAAAATCTAACTTCCTACAGGGCCGCTGTAAAAATGCTTGGTGGCCTGCTAGATTCTTTTCCCCAATGTGGATGTAAGAATAACGGAAGGCGCAGACGATGACCTACGTGATCACCGAGCCCTGCATCGGCACCAAGGACAACTCCTGTGTCGAGGTCTGCCCAGTCGACTGCATCCACCCGACACCCGAGGAGCCCGGCTACGACGCCGCGGAGTTGCTCTACATCGATCCGGCGGAGTGCATCGACTGCGACGCCTGCGTCGAGGCGTGCCCGGTCGATGCGATATTCGCCCAGGACCAGGTGCCGGACGAGTGGCAGCACTACATCGAGATCAACGCCACCTACTACGAGCAGACCCGCACATGAGCTACCGCGCATCTGCGGCAGCTGGGTACCCGACGACGTCGACTAGTCAGCGTTCCCGAAGTGGCTTGTCGATTCGCGGCGTTGGTTTCCTGCTTGGCGGCGCCCGTTATTCGGCGGCGCTGTTGGTGATGTTGAAGACCCGTGTGGCGTTGGCGCTGAGGTACAGCTCGCGGGTCTCCTCGTCGAGGCCGAGCGTGTCGAGATCCTCGAGGGCCTTGTTGTGGGGGATCATCGGATAGTTGGTTCCGAACAGCACCTTGTGGCGACCGCCTTTGGTCTTCATGTATGAGACCAGCTCAGGTGGCAGTCGCCGGCTGGTGTAGGCGGAGGTGTCGATGTAGACGCGCTCGTGCTTGCGCGCGACCGCGATCATCTCCTCCGTCCACGGGTAGCCGGTGTGGCAGGCGACGATCGTCAGCTCGGGGAAATCCAGCGCGACCTGATCGATGTAGGGAATCGGGCGGCCGGTCTCGGACGGGCGCAGCGGCCCGGTATGCCCGACCTGAGTGCAGAACGGCACGCCCAGTTCGACGCAAGCGGCATACAGCGGGTAGTAGCGACGATCGGTGGGCGGTGCTTCCCACAGCCACGGCACGACGCGCAGCCCCCTGAAGTCATGCTCGATGACGCAGCGGCGCAGCTCGCGGACAGCATCCATCGGCTTGTCGAGATCGACGGCGGCGAGCCCGGCGAAGCGGTCGGGGTGTGCCGCCACCCACCCGGCGACCTCGTCGTTTGAGATCAGCGCGCCCTCCCGTGGCGCATGCCAGGCGCTGAGCAAGCCGAACCGCACATCAGCATGGTCGAGCGCCGCGACCGTGGCCTCGATCGGTGTCTCCCGCTCGGGGACGTCCTGGCCGGTCCAGCGGCGCAGCGAATCGAACATGTCATGCCGGAGAAACCGGAGCGTTGGATGCTGCGTCCAGACATCGATGACCATGCCCAGCAGTCTGACGGGTTGCCGGCCACACCCGCTTCACGGCGCAGCCAGTGCTACCCCTCAACTCCCGTTCACAGCCAACGCCACGAATCGACAAGCCACTTCGGGAACGCTGCACTAATGCCTACATCGACCATGATTCAAAGTAGGAATGGAATCAGCATCTTGCTTTTCGTTCTATAGCTCGGTACGTGGTCGGAAACGAAGTCGTCATCAATCTTTCCTCCACCCTTGCGCTGCAGATTACGGAAGGGGGGGTGTGTGGTTTCAGGACATGTGTCCCAGGTGATGGGTCTCTGGTGAGTCGGGACATAGGTCCCATGTGGGGCTGAGCGTTTTCATGGTGTTAGCCGTGGAGGCATGGCCTGGGGGGCTGGGCCGGAGCGACTAGACCAGCACGGCGTCCGGGGCTACGCCACATTGGCGGGCATGTCTAGAGCCCGTGTTGCTGTTCTCCAGGTCGTATCCGACCAGATGTCTGTCACTGCTGCCGCTGCCGAGTACGGGTTTTCCCGCCGGCATCTTCACCGCCTTTTGGCTCGCTATCGGGAGGGAGGCTTGGATGCGCTCGAGCCGCGGTCCAGGCGCCCGAAGACGACGCCTATCGCGACGTCCGAGGATGTCCGCGAGCGGGTGATCGAGCTGCGTCGAGGTCTGACCGCGGACGGGCTGGATGGGGGACCAGTCACGATCGTGTGGTATCTCGAGCAAGAGGGACTCAGGGCACCGTCGACATCCACGATCAGACGGATCCTGCACCAGGCTGGACTGATCGTCCCCGAGCCGCGCAAGCGCCCCAGAAGCAGCTACATCCGCTTCCAGGCGGCGCAGCCGAACGAGATGTGGCAGTCGGACTTCATCCACTGGCGCCTTGCAGACGGAACCGACGTCGAGATCCTCAACTGGCTTGACGATCACTCCCGCTACCTGCTGTCCTGCAGCGCTCATCAACCTGTCACTGGGGACGCGGTCGTGAGCGTGTTCCTCGACACGGTCGCCGAGCACGGATCACCGGCGAGCACGCTCACCGATAACGGGAGTGTCTACACCTCCCGCTTCACCGGTGGGCGCAACGCGTTCGAGTACGTACTCCCGCTGCTCGGCGTCCAGCAGAAGAACGGGTCCCCGGGACACCCACAGACCCAAGGCAAGACCGAGCGCTTCCACCAGACCCAGCAGCGCTGGCTCAGGGCCAGAGCACCCGCCGCAAGCATCGCACAGCTGCAACGTCAGCTCGACGAGTTGCGAGCACACTACAACGAGAAGCGCCCGCACCGCGCGCTTGACCGACGCACGCCAGGTAACGCCTACCGAGCCACACCCAAGGCGCTCCCAGCCAATAACGGACACCCACAGGGCCACTACCGGCTGCGCTACGACCGGCTCGATAACAAAGGCAAGATGAGCCTCCGCCGAGCAGGCCGAATGCACCACCTCGGCGTCGGCGCCAAACACGCCCGCAAACGCGTCCTCACGCTCGCCGACGACCACCACGTCACCGTCACCGACCTCACCACCGGCGAGGTCCTCAGCCGCCACCTCATCGACCCCGACAAAACCTACTGGCGCAACCAAAACAACCAGCCAGGCCGCTGGCCCAACTCTTCAAGCTGAGACCTATGTCCCGACTCAAGCGAGACCTATGTCCCGACTCATGACATTACGGAAGGGGGGGGATTCGAACCCCCGAGACGGGGTTCGCCCGCCTGCCGGTTTTCAAGACCGGTGCATTCAACCGCTCTGCCACCCTTCCACGCGCGGAAGCAGGAAGGCTAGTCGATTCGCGGCTGGCTCAGTCGTCGTCGCTGGGGTCGCTGGCGAGGACGATCATCCAGCGGTCGGGCGCGGCGGCGGACTCCTTGATCAGGCCCTGGTCGGCTAACGCTCGGAGCCGGGCCGGAACTGTAGTTGCCTCCCGGACGGGGCGCGGTTATGGGCCGCTCGGCACGGAGCGCATACTTCCCGTCGCGGCGCTGTGGCCGCAACGGGGAGTGTCGGCTAGCGGCGCTGGCGTTTACTTAAGACCGGAGCCGGCTTCCGCTCATGGTGGAGGGTGTCGCATAATGGGGTGTCGTCCGGGCGGCTTAATTTAAGACACTTTGGGTATGTCCCAGAACTTCATCGAGTGTTCTCGTGAGCAGGTCGCGTAGACGCCGATGCTGCTCTCAGGCAGAGGGAGGCCACCCTCAAGGCGGCACGCTCCCACCTTTGTATGTGGGCGCGCTACAGCTGCGCCAGCACCGTCTTCACCTCCGTATACAGCTCCAGCCCCTCCGCGCCCAGCTCGCGGCCCCAGCCCGAGGCCTTATAGCCGCCGAACGGCAGCGCGGAGTCGAGGACGTTGTAGGTGTTGATCCACACCGTCCCCGCCCGCAGGCGCTTGGCCGTGCGGTGAGCCTTGGAGATGTCGCGTGTCCACACCCCCGCCGCAAGGCCGTATTCGGTCTCGTTCGCGTCTGCGATTAGTTCCTCCTCGCTCTTGAACGGCCTCACCGTCACGACCGGGCCGAAGATCTCCTCCGCCTCCACGCGCATCCTCGGGTTCGTGTTCGCCAGCACCGTCGGCTCCACGAAGTAGCCGCGCTCGCCGTGGCGGCGCCCGCCCGTCACGGTCTCCGCGCCCTCCGACTCGCCTGCCTGCAGATAGCCGCACACGCGCTCGAGCTGCGTCTGCGAGACCAGCGGGCCCATTTGCGTCTGCGGGTCAGAGCCCGGCCCGAGCTTGATCGAGCGCGCCGCCTCCGCCACACCGCTCACCACATCGTCGTAGACCTTCTCCTGAGCGAACAGGCGCGAGCCTGCGCAGCACATCTGGCCCTGGTTGAAGAAGATGGCGTTCGCCGCGCCGGGGATCGCCGTCTCTAGGTCCGCATCCATGAACACCACGTTCGGCGACTTGCCGCCCAGCTCCAGTGAGACCTTCTTCAGGTTCTTCGCCGCCGCGCCCACGATCAGCCGCCCCACCTCCGTGGAGCCAGTGAACGCGATCTTGTCCACGTCGGGATGCGCCGCCAGCGGCGCGCCCGCCTCCTCGCCGAAGCCCGTCACCACGTTCAGCACGCCCGACGGGAGGCCCGCCTCGAGCATCAGCTCGGCCAGGCGCAGCGCCGATAGCGGCGTCTCCTCCGCGGGCTTCAGCACCACTGTGCAGCCGCACGCGAGCGCCGGCGCGAGCTTCCACGCCGCCATCAGCAGCGGGGCGTTCCAGGGGATGATCTGCCCCGCCACGCCCACGGGCTCGCGCAGGGTGTACGCGTGCCAATCCGCGCCCGGCATGAACTCCACCGACGGCGTGATCGTCGAGCCCATGATCTTCGTCGCCCAGCCCGACATGTAGTGGAAGCTGTCCGCTGACAGCGGCACGTCCGCAAAGCGCGCCACCGTCAACGGCTTGCCGTTGTCGAGCGTCTCGAGCGTCGCCAGCTCGTCGCCGTGCTCCAGGATGAGGTCGCCGATGCGGTGTAGAAGGCGCCCGCGCGCTGCCGGTGTCATCCGCGGCCAGTCGCCATCCTCGAACGCCGCACGCGCCGTTTTCACGGCCCTGTCGATGTCCTCGGAGTCGCCCCGCGGCACCGTCGCCAGCGGCTCTCCCGTCGCCGGGTCCACCGTCTCGAACGTGTGCCCCGAGTGCGACTGCACCCAGTCGCCCCCTATCAGCATCGAGTGGCCTTCTGTAGCGAAGGACTTCCCCGACGGGTCGATGCCCAGATCAGTAGCCATCCGCGCTCCCTTTCGCTCTGCCGGCCGCGTCGGACGTCGCGAGTGACGCCTCTGTGTAGCGCGAGCCAGCACCCTTGGACACTACGCCTGTCGTGCGGGCGCGGCAGCGCGCCTGCGCGAAAGAGCGAGCGATTCGGCCGACCAACGTCACCGTCGCTGGCGTCGTCCTCGGTATGCACGAGTCGGTCCACGAGGATCAGGTCGATGAGGTCGCGGTAGCGATCGTTCGGGCGCTCTGGGTCGGTGTGGTCGGTACAGGCGTGAAGCTTCTGCGCAATGAGGTACGCAATCGTGACGAGCGGCAGTTCGCCGGGGGAGCGCAGACCCAGACGCTCCGGGTTGATGAACGTGTTGTCTGTCCAGTGGATCTGGTGGCCGGCAGTCCCTTCGGCGGGCGAGACCTCGAGCTGCACGGTGCTCCACGGGTCGCCCTGATAGCTGACCTTGACATCGCCTCGGAGGGCCGTGGTGTCGCGAACCTGCTCAAGTCCGGTCAGCCTGAAGGTGAATCCCTCCCAGCCGTGAGCCAGCGCGGCACGCAGCCGCGGGCCGATCTCATCGCCGGTCAGGCGCGCTGTGGCGTCGAGATCCTTCGTGGCGCGCGCCCGGAGTCCGAGCAGCAGTTCGACCGCCACGCCTCCCTTGATCAGGAACACGGGCTCGTCGTGCTCATCGCGCACGTGGCGCATAAGCATGGCAGCGAGGGCGACGTTTCCGAGCTGCCGGCGTGCGCGCTGTTGAAGCTGCGTGTCCGCGATGACGTTACGCAGTCGCTGCTCAAGCGCGCGGCGGTTCCGGGGCGGAGTGTCATAGCGTCTATCGCTCACTGCTCGCTCCCGGATGACGCGCGGCGAGGGCGTCCCGTGCGCGAGTGGCGTCAGCGGGGGTGATGAGGCTCTGCTGCTCGGCGGTCTGGATGGCCTGTTCGATCAGCTCGCCCCGCACATAGGTCTCGATCCCATCGAGGATCGCTCTCAGTGGCGTCACGATCGGCAGTCCCTGCAGTCGCCCCGTCTGCTCATCTGGCATGTCGCGAGAATGCAGCCGGTACAGCGGGGGTAACGGGCGGTGGGTGCGATAGCGGCGCGGCACGGTCACATCGATGACCGCGGGGTTCACGTCGCACAGCTCATACAGGTCGAGCGCCGTCTCGTGGGACAGAACCCCGGCGCCCATCGGCCAGAGCGCTGCGCGCATGTACTCCTCCAGCTCATCTGGCGGGATCGCCGTCATCCGGTAGACGCCGTAAGCCACGCGCTCGGCCACGCCGCGACGCTCATAGTCGACCAGGCGCTTGGGATCGAAGCCCGCCTCGCGCACGTCCTCGGCACGCAGATACCCATGCTGGTCATGCGCTAGATCCAGCAGCTCGGTGTAGACGCGCCCCGGCATTACTTGTATAGAATACCGCAAAAAGAAGTAATCTGTACATCATCTTACGGCTCGTCGGATCAGGGGGCGATATCGGTAGCCCTCAACCCACTCCCCGTTTTTGCGCCAAACTCGCGCCAGTCCAAGTGCGGATCGAGCGGTCTCAAGCGGTTTCCAGCGGTACTACGGCGCATCCCGCGCGAAACGGACATCCCGCCGTATCCGCTCAACCATGCGGAAAACCGCTCAGGAAAGCCAAAATTTGGGGGCGGCTTGGGAAGCGCGACTTTCGGCGCTTAAGGTTTTCAAGACCGCTGCATTCAACCGCTCTGCCACCCTTCCAGACGCGAAGCATGAAGGCTAGTTGATCGCTCGGGCATCCCGGTGGGTCCGGGCGCCATCGCAGCGGTCCTCCTCAGGTCGCCCTGAAGCACGCGTGTTGGGCTCGGACCCGGGAGGTTGCTCCTACTCCACGTGGGCCTCTTCAGCGATCCGGACGGCAACGGCTGGTTTTCCCAAGAGCACAAGAAGGGCAGCGGGCAGCCGATAGCCCGCCCGCTGGCTTGCACCAGCCTCATAGGATGTCGTCTGTGTGCCGTCTCGTTGTCGTGCTTGGTGTGAGCGCGATGAGATAGCCGACAGGGCAATTCAGACCAAGGGAGCGATAGATGTCGGATAACCGGATAGCTGTTCTGTTCGATATCGACGGGACGCTGCTCACCACGGGTGGCGCCGGAGCCGCCTCCTGGCGCCTGGCGTTCAACGGCTCTACGACATCCCAGCCGACATCGGTGAGTTCACCGATGCTGGCATGACCGATCCCGAGGTTGGGCGCAAGACCTTCGAAGCGGTGCTGCACCGCGAGCCCAAGCGCAAGGAGTTCGCGCGGCTGCTGGAGCGTCGACTGCACTACCTGCACGAGACAGTCTCCGACTCCAAGGACTATCGGGTCCTGGCGGGCGTTGAGGAGCTACTGCCCAACCTGATCGAGACTGGCTACCTGCTGGGCCTCGTGACGGGGAACGTTGAGGCCGCGGCGCACATCAAGCTCCACCGCGCCCGCCTCAACCGCTTCTTCTCCTTCGGCGGATACGGCTCTGACTCCGCCGACCGCGGTGAGGTGACCCGTATTGCGCTCAAGCGCGCAAGCTTGGTCTACGGCGAGTCGGTGGCTCCCGGCGAGGCGATCGTCGTTGGCGACACACCCCACGACGTCGAGGGCGCCCATGCCGCCGGGATAGCGTGCGTTGGTGTTGGAAGCAATAACTTCAGCGCCGAGCAGCTTCGCGCCGCCGGTGCCGACTATGCGATCGCGTCACTGCTTGAAGGTTTGCCGCTATAGCCCAGCGGGGCGTAGCTCGTGACCTCCCCGCGACGCGCCGATCGCCCCCACTGAAGCGAACACGACCAGCATCACGAACGCGGTGCGCACGTGCACACGATACCGGCCCCACCGCCGTCCCTCGTGCGCCTAGTCTACGATCAAGTTCGCAATGCCGGAACCGCTTGGGTCCAGACAGCGCTATATGCCAGGTCTGGATGGGCTACGCGCGGTGGCGGTGTTGGCTGTCGTCGCATACCACCTCGAATTTGCGTGGGCGAAGGGTGGGTTGCTCGGCGTCGGTGTCTTTTTCACTCTGAGTGGCTACCTGATCACAGACATACTGCTCGCGCAGTTGCGGCGCGGCAGCCCACAACTCGGGCGCTTCTGGCTGGCGCGTGCCCGACGTCTGCTGCCCGCCCTGTTCTTGATGCTCGCGGTGGTCGCGACATGGGTCGCCATCGCAGGGCCGGCCCAACCACCACAGTTCGGTCAGGCCATCGCAGCCGCCGCGCTGTACGTGGGCAACTGGCAGCTGATCTTCCAGCACGTGTCGTACTTCACGCGCTTCGGTCCGCTATCCCCCTTGGGCCATTTGTGGTCGCTTGGAGTTGAGGAGCAGTTCTACGTCATCTGGCCGCTCCTGTTGCTGCTCGGCGTGCATGTGGTGAGCGAGAAGTCCTCGGCGTCGGGTTTGCGCCCTCGATTGGCCACCCTCACACTGATCGTCGCGGTGGGCTCAGCCGCGGAGATGGCTCTGCTCTATCGCCTGAGCTTCGATCCCTCGCGGGTCTATTTCGGCACCGACACGCGCGCATTCGAGCTCCTCGCCGGAGCCGCGCTGGCGATGCTGTGGCCGAGCACACGATTGCGCGCGGACATCGCCGACGGCGCGCGACGCGCGCTCGACTGCGTCGGCGGCGTCGGGCTGATTGGGGTTGGGGTGCTGATCTGGCACACGAATGAGTACTCGTCGTTTCTCTACCGCGGGGGATTCGTGCTGCTGTCGCTCGCAACCGTGTGCGTGATCGCGGTGCTGGTGCATCCTGCCTGCCAGCTCGGGCGGATCCTCGGCTTCACTCCGTTGCGCTGGATTGGAACGCGCTCCTATGGCATCTACCTGTGGAGCACACCCATCATCGCTCTGACGACACCGGCCGCGGATCACGGCGTCAACCTCACGCGCGACTTCCTTCAGGTGGCTGCAACCGGGTGCGTGGCCGCACTCTCGTGGCGGTTTTTGGAGCAGCCCGTTCGTCATGGGGCAGTGGGACGACTCTGGGGACGCCTGAGGTTGGCTGGCTGGCAGCCGCAGGGTGTGCGTCGGCAGGATTGGGCGGCTGTCAGCGGAGCGCTGTGCCTGCTCATCGCAGCTGGCATCGCCTTGACCCTTTGGAGCCCCGCCCGGGAATCCACCGCCTCCGCCAGCGGTCAGTTCGCCACAAGCCTCCAAGATTCGTCGATCTCGCGATCGTTCGCCATTCGAGCGAATGCCATCACCTCCAACCGCACGGCCTGTCATGAGGTGATCCACATCGGCGACTCCACCTCGGAGGGTTTGATCTCCCCCGAATACCTGCCCAACCCTCAGCAACGCATCGACGCCCAATACGCGCGCGTCGGCGCGACAGTGCAGCACTTCGAGATCTCGGGGGCGAGGTCGATCGTCGAAACCTACGAAGGCCAACCCAATGGCTATGAAGTCGCGCAGCGCTGGAAGCAGGCGGGCTACCACGGGTGCTGGGTGCTCGCGCTCGGCACCAACGATGCCGCCGACGTCTACGTAGGCTCCAACGTGGGTCTGCTGGCGCGAATCCAAAGGATGATGTCGCTCATCGGCAATCAGCCCGTGATGTGGGTGAACGTCAAGTCGACGCTATCGGGGGGACCGTACGCCGAGCAGAACATGCGCCGGTGGAACGAAGCGCTGCTACAGGCCTGTAACGAGTACCCCGACATGCGCGTCTTTGACTGGGCCGCGGTGGCCAAGAGAGCATGGTTCATCGATGATGGAATCCACTACAACTCACCCGGCTACGCCGCACGCAGTCGCCTGATCGCACAGGCACTAGCTCACGCATTCCCGGCATCCAACGTCAGCTCGAGCTGCGTCGTCTATTGATGGGTAGGCTGGCGGGGGCGGGGTAGGAGCAAGGCTTGCTCGACGCCCAGTCATCTGCCCTGACTACTAGGCCAAACTCTTCCCGATTTTTAGGCCATATTGCACTAAAGAATTACACACAATTACTCGTATCTTGCGGTAGCCTACGGAGGCCGGGGATTCGAATTTGTGCAGTTGCTGAAGAGCTGAAGCGCATCTGAAAGGCAAGCCGTGGTTGGCCGCTTGAGATGGAGTGCAGCACCGCAGTCCACACGCGCCCCCAAATTGCGCCGCGTCCACTCAACCGAGGCCCGCTGATGGATCAGGCCGCACGCGGTGTACTGGACATCGCGCGCAGTGTGCTCGCCCCGCTGGACGTCGAGGTGGTGCTCAACCGGGTGCTGGAGTCCGCGCGCGAGCTTACTGGCGCGCGCTATGCCGCACTGGGGGTGCTGGGCTCCTCGCACACCGAGCTCGATCGCTTCATCACGATTGGGATCGACGAGGTGCAGCGCGAGGCGATCGGGGCGCTCCCGCGAGGGCGCGGGGTGCTGGGCGAGCTGATCGCCGACCCGCGGGCGTTGAGGCTCGCCGACATCAGTCGGCATCAGCGCTCCTACGGCTTCCCCCACGGCCACCCGCCGATGCGGAGCTTCCTCGGGGTGCCGATCATGATCGATGGGGTCCCGTACGGGAACCTTTACCTCACCGAGAAGCAGCGCGGGGAGCAGTTCACCGAGGCCGACGAGGAGGCCCTCACGATGCTCGCCGAGCTGGCTGGATTCGCAATCGACCACGCGCGCCGCTACACCGGCACACGCGAGCACCGCGACGAGCTCGAACGGACGGTGGCTGCGCTCAACGCCACCACTCAGATCGCGCGGGCCGTGGGGGCGGAGACCGATCTGGAGGTGATCCTCGAGCTCGTCGCCAAGCGCGGGCGAGCGCTCGTCGATGCACGCCTGCTGGTGATCGAGCTGCATGCAGCGCGGGCAGCTCGTGGTGTCGGCTGGGGCCGGGGAGCTGCCCCCCGGCCTGCTCAGCAAGCAGGTTCCGCTCGGCGACTCAGCCGCCAGCATGGCGCTGCGCACGCGCCGCGCACAGCGCTTGCAGGAACCGCTGACCCGCGCGCGCTTCGACGAGCACGGGCTCGGCACGCTCGGGGTGCAGGCGAGTGGCGGGCTGATCGTGCCGCTGGTTTTCCAAAACCACGCCTACGGGGTGCTTGTGGCGATCGACCGCGCTCACGGGGGGCCGGAGTTCACGCGCGACGACGAACGTCTGCTGGAGGCGTTCGCCGCGTCCGCTGCCACCGCCGTCGCAACCGCCCAGTCGGTCGCCTCCGAGCGCCAACGCCAACGTTTGGCCGCCGCCGAGGCCGAACGTCAGCGCTGGGCGCGCGAGCTGCACGACGATACCCTCCAGAGCCTCAGCGCCCTGCGGGTGGGGCTCTCGACCGCCAAGCGCTCGGGCAGACCCGAGGTGCTCGAACAGGCGGTTGCCGGCGCGATCGACCACCTGGAGGAAGGGATCACCAACTTGCGCGCGCTGATCACAGACCTGCGCCCCGCATCGCTTGATGAACTGGGGGCCGCAGCGGCGATCCAAGCGCTGTGCGAACGAGCAGAGCGCCAGGGCATCGACGTGGACGTCGGCATCGAGCTCGCATATGAGCAGGGCCATGAGCGCAAACGCCACCTCCCAGAGATCGAGACCGCGTTGTACAGAATTGTGCAGGAGGCACTCACCAACGCCGCCAAGCACGGTAACGCCAAACGGGCGGTGGTGGAGGTGTACGAGGATGAGACCAACGTCCGCTTGAGCGTGCGCGACGATGGCGCCGGTTTCGACCCCTCCATGCAAGCGGAGGGCTTCGGGCTGCTCGGGATGCACGAGCGCGCGCAGCTGCTGGAGGGGACTCTCCAAGTCAACTCTGCCCCCGGCGGGGGAACGACGATCTTCGCGAGCTTCCCGGTGCAGCGACTGCCCGACGAGGCTGACTCGCGCTCGGCGAGGAACCCCTCCTGAGCCCTTGAGAAGGGTTCTCAGCCGAAGAAGACCTCCGCGGTCTCGAACAGCCGCGGATCGAGCAGCTTTGGCTGGGCGAGCGCCTCGGCGAGGCCTACCTCGACGATGTTGGGACCCCGCAGCGCCACCATCTGCCCGAAGCGCGCAGCCGCGGCGACGTCCATCGCGGCCACCCCAAAGCGAGTGGCGAGCACGCGGTCAAACGCGGTGGGGGTGCCCCCGCGCTGCACGTGCCCGAGGATCGTCGCGCGCGCTTGGAAGCCGGTGAGCGATTCGATCTGGCGCTCGAGCGCCACGCCGATCCCCCCAAGCCGCGCGTGCCCGAACTCGTCGGCGCCGCGCCCGTCGCCGACCGGCATATCGCTGTCCTGGCGTGGGGTGGCGCCCTCCGCGACAACCACGATCGAGAAGGTGATGCCGCTTGCGTGGCGGCGTCGCAGGCGCGCGCACACCTCCTCGACGTCAAACGGGCGCTCCGGCACGAGGATCGCGTCGGCCCCGCCGGCGATGCCGGCGTAGGTGGCGATCCAGCCGGCGTGGCGACCCATCACCTCGACCACCATCACGCGATCGTGCGACTCCGCGGTGGTGTGCAAACGATCGATCGCGTCGGTGGCGATTTGCACGGCGGTGTGGAAGCCGAACGTGAAGTCGGTGCCCCCGATGTCGTTGTCGATCGTCTTCGGCACCCCCACGATCGGCAATCCCTCTTCTGAGAGGCGCAGAGCCACCCCCAGCGTGTCCTCCCCGCCGATCGCGATCAGCGCGTCGAGGCGCTCGAGCCGGAGGGTGTCCTTGACTCGCTCCAACCCGCCCTCCCGCCCGGACAGCGGGTTGGTGCGCGACGTCCCGAGGATCGTGCCCCCGCGCGGCAGGATCCCAGCCGTACCCGCGCGCGTGAGCGGCGTGTGGTCGTCCTCGAGCACACCAGCCCACCCGTGGCGAAATCCGACGAAGCTGTGCTCACCCAAGCCCACTCCGCGGCGCACCACCGCGCGAATTACCGCGTTCAGGCCCGGGCAGTCGCCGCCGCCTGTGAGCATCCCTACACGCATGCGCTATGACCCCCGGGGTGCGTCGATTGGGGCGCGAGCGAGCGGAGCGAGTTTCCCGCGGTGAAGGCCGAACACCGCATCGAACGATGACAGGTCGCCGCAAGCGGGGGTCAGTGCTTTGCCACGACTGATACAGGGATTTGCACGCTGGGCGCAACCCGAACAGCGTTCTAGCGTTGCGTGATGGTCCCGTTTCTCCGCCCTGCGCCCATGCCGGACTCGGGATCGGAAAGCTCGGCCCAGGGGCCGATCAGGATCGTGCTGGGCGACGATCACGCGGTGATGCGCCGGAGCCTGCGGCTGCTGCTCGACGGTGAAGCCGACATCGACGTGGTCGCCGAAACCGACTGTTTGGAGTCGGTGATGGGCCACATACACGCACGCCGCCCCGATGTGCTGGTGCTCGACCTGGGCATGTCCACCCAGGGGTCGGGGATCGAAGCGCTGAGCGAGTTGAGCGCGGAGGCACGCGACACGCCGATCGTGGTGCTCACGATGAACGACGATCCAGCGTTCGCCCGGCGGGTGCTCGACACCGGGGCGCTGGGTTTGGTGCTGAAGGAGATGGCCGATTCCGATCTGCCTCCGGCGGTGCGCGCCGCCTCGCGCGACACGCGCTACGTCAGCCCAACGCTCGCCGCGAAGCTCGGCGGGAGCAAGACCGCGGGGGAGATCGGCAAGCTGACGCCACGCGAGCGCGAGGTGCTGAGACTGATCGCGCTGGGGCACACCAGCGTGGAGATCGCCCAGATGCTTGGGCTCTCACCGCGCACGATCGAGACCCACCGGGCGCGTATCCACCGTAAGCTGGCGCTCGAGACGCGCGCGGAACTCGTAGGCTACGCCCTGCGAAACGACCTGCTGGACCTTTAGCGGTGTGTGAAAAACGACCCGTTGGACCTGCCGCGGCGCGTGATTGAGATTCCGCGGATCACTCGCTGCCTGAGATCAGCCGCGCGGCGCGCTCCACGAGCGGGCCAACCTCCTTGGCGAGCCGCTCGACGGTGTAGGCGCCCGACGGCACCGTCACATCGATCGCGAGCGGGTGCTCGCCGCTGGGGCGTGCCACCAGCGCCGCGATCGAGCGCGCGCCCTCAACCAGCTCTTCGTCGCTGACAAGCGCCCCGCGCAGGCTGATGCGCTCCAGCTCGGCAGCGAGCTTCCGCTTGTCGGCGATCGTCTTGGGGGCGCGCCGTGTGAGCTCGATGCCTGCCAGCAGCTCACGGCGATTGGCGTCGGGGAGGCTCGCCAGCATGACCTTCCCAAGCGCCGTGCAGTGAGCGGGGACGTTGGCGCCAACCCTGAGATCACCGTCGATCGCGTGCTGGCCGGGTCGATGGGAGAGCAGCCGGTGAACGTAGATGACGCGCGTCCCGTCGAGCACCCCCATGCTGACCGTGTGGCCGGTCTGCTCACGCAGCTCCTCGAGCACCGCGCGCGCGTGAACTTCGCGGCGGATCGCGCCGATCGCGACCATGCTGGGACCCGTAACCCGGGTGGAGAGCCGATACTTACGTTTGGAGTCCTGCTCCAGATAGCCGAGCGCCACAAGCGTTATCGCGTAGCGGTGGGTGGTGGAGCGACTGACCTGAACGATGTCGGCCAGGTCGGCGATGCCGAGCTCCTGGCGCTCGCGCGAGAAGCACTCCAAGATCGCGATGCCATATTCCAGCGAACGCGACAGTCGCGGATCGGGAGCCTGCCTGACCCGAGCAGGAGGCGGGACCCCGCGTACGGCTTGCTTACCTTTGCCGGCACGACTTCTGCCGGCGCTCTGCCTCTGCTCGTCGTCAGCGTGCATTGCGATTTCACCTCGTGGATCGAGCCGCAGCGACTATTCCTTGTGTACCCGTAAAGCACACTCAGGCAAGCGGCGGGGCCCATATTGGAGAGTACAATCGTCTGTTGGTGAAAACGCTACATCACGGTGCGGCGACACGCGCGACGATCGCGGCGAGTAGCTCGGCGAACGTCATCCCCGCGGCCTCTGCGGCGGCCGTGGTGATGCCGGTCTCGGTGAGACCGGGGATCGTGTTTATCTCGAGTACCTGCGGGATGTTGTGCTCGTCGAGGATCAAATCGACCCGCGCGAAGTCGCGGCAGCCCATCAGCGTGTAGCTGGCGAGCGCGATCGACTCAACCCGCGCGCGAACCTCGTCGGGGAGCTCGGCGGGCACCTCCATACGCAGTTGGCCGATCGTGTAGTGGGCTTCATAGCTGTAGAAGCTCTCGGGCGTGAACAGCTCGACGATCGGCAGCGCACGAGGCTGCGCGGCGGGGCCGACGATAGTGACGGCCAGCTCACGTCCCACGACGCGCCGCTCGACCAGTACCCGATCGCCGTAGCCGAACGCGCCAAGAATCGCGCTCGGGAGCTGCTCGGCGCTGGTGACGAACTTGATCCCGATCGCGGAGCCCTGCGCGACGGGCTTCACCACCGCCGGGAGCCCCAGCTCGGCGAGCAGCTTGGGGAACGTGCGCGCGCCGCCGAGCTCGCGGAAGGCGGTCTCATTGAAGCTGTGGAAGGCGGGCGTGGGGATGCCGTGCAGGCGCAGCATGCGCTTGAACAGCATCTTGTCCATGCACAACGCGCTCGAGAGCGGGTCCGAGCCGGTGTAGGGCACCGCGAGCGTCTCCAGCAGATCTTGCAGGGTGCCGTCCTCCCCGCCGCGCCCGTGCATTGCGACGAACACAAAGCTGGGTTGCTCTGCGAGTACGCGCTCCACGAAGTCGCCGTCGACATCGAGCGCGTGGACGTCGTAGCCGAGCTCGCGCAGCGCACGCTCCACGCGCCGCCCGCTGCGCAGGCTGATCTCGCGCTCCAGCGACCGCCCGCCCATCGCGACAATGACGGCTCCCTCGCTCATCCGCATCCCCGGGGGGAGGGCTGTGGATGCAACTTTCGCCCCCCCAACACTTCATTTTGTAAAGTAATTGGGCTCCAAAAACAAGACATCGACACCTGGCCCCGCGAGCTCACGCCCCCTCTCCACATCGACACCAGCCGCTGGCCTCGCGAGCTCACGCCCCCTCCCCGCATCCACACCAACCGCTGGCCCCGCGAGCTCACGCCTTCTCCCCGGCCTTCGCCCCACCCACCCGCTCGGCGAGCAGGTTGGTGGGGAACACGGTGGTGGTGCGCGACTGCTCACGGTGCTCGTCGAGCGCCAACTGGATCAGCTCGTCCATGAGATCGACGAACGGCATCCCAGCGGGGTCCCACAGGTAGAAGGAGAACGACCCGGGGATGGTGTTGAGCTCGTTGACGTACACGCGCTCCTCAGCGTCGATGAGGAAGTCGACGCGCGTGACCCCCGCGCAGCCGAACGCGGTGAACGCATCGCGGGCCAGCTCCCGCACCCGCTCGGTGAGCGCGTCGGGGATCGGCGCGGGGATCAGCCGCTGCGCGCCCTTCATGCCCTGCGCGGAGGCCTCACCCTTGGCACTGTGCTGATCCTTGCCACCCCCCATGTACTTGTCCTCGAATGACAGGAAGTTTTGGGCGGCGATGGGTTGCTCGCACACGGACGCGCGCGGGGCGACGCCGGGGCGGCCGATCACCGCGCAGTTGACCTCGCGTCCGCCCTCCACGGCGGGTTCCACCACGCACACGCGGTCGAGCTCGAAGCCGAGCGTGAGCGCCTCGGTGAGCTCGGCGTCGTCGGCGCAGCGGCTCACGCCGACGCTTGAGCCGAGCGAGGCGGGCTTGACGTAGAGCGGGAACGGGAAGCGCTCGCGCACGCTCGCGGCCGTGGCGGCGGCGTCGTGCTCCCACTGGGAGCGGCGCAGCGCGATGTGCTCGAGCGCGGGCAACCCGGCCTGCGCGAGGATCGCCTTGGTGGCGTGCTTGTCCATCGCGGCGGCCGCGGCGCCGACGGGGGGGCCCACGTAGGGCAGCCGCGCCAGCTCAAGCGCCCCCTGCAGGCAACCGTCCTCCCCCTGGGTGCCGTGCGTGGCGAGCACCACCACGTCGAGCTCGATCGCTTGGCCTGCCCGTCCACCCGCGGAGCGGCGCGAGCGCAGCAGTCCCCCGCCTCCGCCGTCCGCGGCGCGCAGCAGCCGTCCGTTGTGCAGGTCGAAGTTGACCTCCTCGGCGTCGGGGTCGCCGCCGTCGCGCTGGTAGATCGACAGCTCGCGCAGGGCCTCGCCGGTGTACCAGCGGCCGCTGCGCGCGATGTAGATCGGCACGGGCGCGTGGCGCTCCTCGAGCACCCCCAGGGCCTGCAGCCCGGTGATGATCGACACGTCGTGCTCGACGGAGCGCCCGCCGAAGGCGACGCCCACCCTGAGTCCGCTTGGTGGCATGGGCGTTAGCTTATGTGCCGGAGCGACCGGACATCGTGAGAACGTGCAGGACCCGTCAGGGTCCCATCCAAATCCGCTTCAAGAGGACACCGCCACGGGGCTGTCGGTCTCGGCGTAGGTGTCGGGGAGGTCGTTCTCGAACAGCACCACGTCACCCGCGCGCGTGAGGCGGGCAAGCAGCGTGGTGGCCTCGGCGATGTCGCGCGCGACGTGCACGCTCGCGGGGTCCATGCCGGCGGCAGCGAGCCCTTCGCGGATCGGGGCGGTGCGGGCGGGGCCGACGAGGATCGCCAGGTCGCACACCGCGCCGGCGTGCTCACCGAAGTCGCGGTTGAGCTGTGCTTCAAGCTCACCCAGCTCGACCATCCCGGGGGTGACCAGCAGGCGGCGCGTGGCGGGGTGCTCGCGCAGGACCTCGAGCGCCGCGGCGGCGCCGTTGGGGTTGGAGTTGTAGGCGTCGTCGATCACAACCACTCCGGCGCGGCGGTTGTGGATCGGCTGTAGGCGGTGCGCGGGGGCCTTGACCTGCGCGAGCCCCGCGACGATGCGCTCAGGGGAGATTTCGAGCACCCGCCCCACGGCGGCGGCGGCGAGCAGGTTGAGCACGTTGTGGCGCCCCAGCAACCCCGCCGAGACGGCTAGCCGAGGGCTGTTGGGGCCGTCGAGCTGCAGCTGGAAGGTGGTGCGACCGTCCACCAGCTGGATGTCCCGCGCGATGACCTGCACCTCGGGATTTTTTTGGGGGGAGGGGGTCGTGCTTGGCGATGTTCCCTCGCCGTGTGACGCCGCTGCGACCACGGCTGTGGGGTTGGGGTGGTGGATCCCGAACAGCGTCACCGGCACGTGGGCGCCGCGGGCGAGCTCCACGCAGCGTGGGTCCTCTCCGTTGGTGACGAAGTGCCCGTTGGGCGGGAGCGCGGCCAGCAGCTCACCCTTGGCGGCGGCGATCGCCTCGATTGAGCCCAGCCGCTCCAGGTGCATGGGGCCGATCGCGGTGATCACCCCGATGGTGGGGTGGGTTAGCTCGCACAGCTCGGCGATGTCGCCGCGGCGGAACATGCCCATCTCCACCACGAGCGCGCGGTGGCGGGCTTGTAGGTGCTCGTTGATCGTGCGGATCACCCCGAGGAAGCTGTTGTAGCTCTCGGGGGTTACCAGCGTGGGGCGGTCGGCGGCGAGCACCTCGCCCACACAGAACTTGGTGGTGGTCTTGCCGTAGCTGCCGGTGATGCCGACCACCAGCGGGGCGTAGTCGCGCAGCAAGTGGCGCGCGCGCGTGACATAGCGGCGGTTGATCGCGCTCTGCAGCGGTCCCAGCGCGAGGTTGGCGCCGAGCAGCGTCCACGGCGCGCCGGCGAGCGCCAGCAGGGCGAGCGCCAGCAGCACCGCGAGGCCGGCGGTGGTGGGACCCGCTACGGCCACGCCAATCGCGCCCGGCACGAGCAGCGCGGGCGGCAACAGCGCCGCGACGTATAGACGCTTGGCGCGACCGGTGAACACCAGCGGCTTGACCGCCGCGCGGCGCCATTCGCCCACCCCGAGCGCCGCCAGCGGGGTGCTCGCCAGCAACAGCGCGCCGCACAGCCACCCCGATCCCGAGGAGCCTGAGGCGTGCGCGGCGATCGCTGCCCCGAACAGCAGCGCGAGCGCCGCCAGCTCGCGCGCGTCCCACAGCTCGCGGCGGCGGCGCAGCCACAGCATCAGGCGCGCCCCCTCGTAGTGCTCCAACTGGAGCAGGTGCAGCAGCCGGTGCTGGCGGCCCCGCAAGCGCATCGTGAGCGCGAACATCGCCAGCACCGTGGCGATGCCCTCGAACGTCCTCATGAGGGTCCCGGGGGGGCGAGGAAGTGCGAGACGATCCGTGCGAAACGCGCGGGCTGGTCGAGGTAGCTGTAGTGACCGGCGCCGTCCAGCTGCACCAGTCCCGCGTCGGGGATCAATCGCTCCATCTCGCGCGCGTCGGACAACGGGGTGTCGGTGTCCTCAGAGCCCCACACCAGCAGCGTGGGCACTTTGACCTCGGGCATGAAGGGGCGCAGGTCGGCGTTGACCAGCTTCACGAGCGTGGGGCGCATCTCCCCGGCCGCCAGGTAGTCGGCTGACCCGGAGCGCCCAACCAGCAACGCGCGCAGCCGCTCGCCGGGGGCGCCGAGGAAGCGGGCGGCGTACTTGCCCACCTTCGCCATCCCCACGCGGCGATACCAGCGCAGCGTGCGCCGCGGGCGGATCCCGGCGGAATCCACAAGCACCAGCCGCGACGCGCGTGTGGGTTCGGTGGCGACCATCCGGATCGCGATGCGCCCCCCGTTGGAGTGGGCCACGATCGCGGGGCGCTCGATCGACAGAGCGTCCATGAACGCCGCGACGAACGCCTGGTAGTCCTCCACCCCCCACGGCTCGGGCGGGGGGCGCTCTCACCGAAGCCCGGGAGGTCGAGTGCGTAGACAGTGGCTATGGGGGCTAGGCCGCCGAC
This sequence comes from uncultured Solirubrobacterales bacterium, assembly GCA_963849215.1. Taxonomy (GTDB): domain Bacteria; phylum Actinomycetota; class Thermoleophilia; order Solirubrobacterales; family Solirubrobacteraceae; genus Palsa-744. Next base: position 972,863 of record CAWKGR010000003.1, on the reverse strand, counting down.
GATTGGGTACACCGCCTCGATTGAGGCGCCCCAGCCGTGCAGCACGAGCACCGGGGGTCCCGACCCGCGCAGGAGATAGCGGGTGCGCAGGCCGTGCACGTCGATGAGCTGGGTGTTGAGGGTGGCGGGCACGGGCTAACGGTATTGGGTGAGCCTGTTGGGTTGGGAGCGAGTCCGTGGGTTGTGTCGCGATCGCCCTGCCCGGCGGCACCTCGGTCGTGGAGGGAACGGTCGTTCCGGGCATGCCAATGCGTCCGAGAACGCCACCTATCTTGTCAATTGGCATCCCAAACTCTTTCTCACGTGCTATTCTTCATAAATCTGATCAAGAATCTGGAGATTACTCATGAAGACCGACATCCACCAACACATCTGGACCCAGCCGCTCGTGGACGCGCTGGTGCGGCGGCGGGAGCTGCCGTTCGTGCGCCACGAACATGGGCTGACAGTGCTGTTCGGGGCTGGCGAGCGCCCGTATGTGATCGACCTCGACGGCGAAGCGCCGCAACGCCGAGCCGAGCTGGTGCACCGCGACGGGCTCGACCGCGCGCTCGTGTGCCTGTCCAGCCCGCTGGGCATCGAGCCGCTGCCACGCGCGCAGGCACGCGAGCTGATCGGCGCCTACCTCGATGGCGCGCTCGCGCTCGGCGACCACGCGCTACTTCGCCGAGATGCAGGCCGCGTGGCTACTGTGGGCGACCGCGGCCCGGCGCCTGTTCCCGGAGCTGCGCGTGGTGTTCGCGATGCTCGCCGGGCTCGCGCCGCTGCACACCGAGCGACTGCGCTCGCGCGGCGGTCCCGTTACGCGCAAGACCGACCCGCTGATGTTCTACGACACCTCCTCCTACGGCCCGCAGGCGGTGGGTGCGATGGGAAAAGTGGTGGGGCGCGACCAGCTCGTGTATGGCTCCGACAGGCCTGTGGTTGACCCGGGATCTCAAGACGTGCTTGAGCGGCTCGATTGGGGGCTCTTCTCCGAGAACGCCGCGCGTGTGCTCACCGGTGGGGTCGAGCGCGTGCCATCGCGCATCGGCAAGCCCGCGCGCGCCAAGCTCAGGCGCGTCGCCGTGCTGGAGAGGGTGGGTGTATGAGGTCGAAGCTCACCCACGTCCCTCGCCCGCACCAGCGCGTGAGCGGCCGGGTGCGCGAGGAGCGCCTGGAGCTCGAGGGGCCGCCCTCCAGCGAGGAGTTGCGCCCGCTGCAGAGCGCAACGGCCGTGTGACCCACACGCATCGCCGGGACGGTATGAAATCTCCACCAAAATCGGGGGCGAATCCCCTGTAACGGCGGGCGGTTGGGGCAGCAGTTCACCTGACGCGAACTAACGCGCACGAGCGGTAGCTTTGCTGTGAGCGCGCCATAAATGTGTGTCTATCCTTTGGTGACGGGTCGACCACTATGGGGGAGAGAGAGCGATGGACACACGTGAGGACGCCAACCGATACGCACTGCCGAGCTATGCCTCGCTGGGGCACCGACAGGGCCTGCGCAAACTGGCCGTGGCGTTGCTGTCCCTGTGTCTTGCTCTCGCCGCATTTGGGCTGCCGGCGGCCGCTCTCGCCGCGCCACGGGTGATCGTCAAGGCGAAGATCGTCCCGATCCCGATCAACCCCAGCTCGCCCAACAGTCCTACATACCCCGGCACCGGGAACATCCTCGGAGCGGGAGCGGGGCTGGAAGCGGAACTCACCATCAGCGGCACCGAATACGGCGGATATCCGTCGCCGATCACACAGGTTGTGGCTGAGCTGCCTCAGGGCACAAAGCTTCACCAGGCCGGCTTCACCACCTGCCCCACCGCAGTGCTGGAAAGCCACGAAGTGGAGCACTGCCCAAAGAAGTCCTCCGCGGGCCCTGTGGGGGAAGTGCTGGGAGTCGTCAGCTTCGGGGGCACTCGCGTGCAGGAGAAAGGCACCATCCAGGGATTCTTCGCGCCGGAAGGCAAGCTGGCGTTCTTCACCGAAGGCAGGACACCGGCCTCGATCGAAATCCTCACGATCGGCAGCCTCTCCACCGCCCCACCTCCATTCGGCCCGAAGTTCACGGTCCCTGTGCCGCTGGTGGTGACCGTGCCGGAAGCCCCCTACGCTTCGGTGCTCTCGATCAAAGGCAAGATCGGGGCGGCGTACAAGCAGGGCAAAAAGCTGATCTCCTACGGCACAGTGCCGAAGAAGTGCCCCAAGGGCGGGTTCAGGGGGAAGGTTGAAATCACGTTTTTGAGCGGAGAAACGGTCACCGACGAACCGGTTGTGCCCTGCCCGAAGCATTAGGGCACGCACCGACGATCTGCTCGCGGCGGCGAAGCAGAAGGCTGCGGCTGATCACACCACGCTGACATCGTTGATCGAAGACTCGCTCAGGCAGACGCTCGCGCTGCGGGCGCCCGAGCCAAGGGAGCGCTTCTCGATCCGGCCGTTCGGCAGTGGCGGCACACTGCCCGGGGTAGACCTTGAGCACTCGGCGGCGCTGCGCGACCTGATGGACGGCCTGCGCTGATCCTTCCCGATGTGAATGTGCTCGTGTACGCACACCGCGAGGACACGCCACACTTGAGGCAGCCCCCTTTGACGACGAGCCCTATACCGGGGAAGATCGTGCGGCATCCGATGAGGGATGGTCGGCCTACCAGCGGGGCGAGGCGATCAACGTAGCCGAGTTGCGCGCGGAGCCCGAAGTTGACGCCTGAACTGTCCTGCTCAGATGCTCTGTGCGGTGGCGACGACTCTAGCCTTCCTTGCGCCCCCGACCACTTCGTGGGTTGGGGCGTTTCGTCGTTCTGGGGGGCTGTATCATCATCGACGACCTGCCGATATTGAAGAGGACTGGCAATGGACGAGCGATTGGCTCAACGCGCGCGAACACCGCGCTACACCATGGCGGAAGCTGGGCCGCTCGTTGGGCGGCCTGTCGAGACTGTGCGCCGTTGGAGTATCGGTCATCGGCGTCGCTACAACGGGCTGCCAGCGCAGGATGCCCCACTGATCGTTGTTGACGGGGACCCCGACAAGAGTAGGACGGTGCTTTCGTTTCTGAATCTGCTGGAGCTTAGGATGCTCTCGTCCTATCGGGATGAGGCTGCCCTCCAGGCGATTCGGCGTGCGCTCGTTTTCGCGGGCAAGCAACTCAAGGAACCCCGGCCACTACTCTCCAGACGTTTTCATGTGCTCGGCGGCGAGCTCTTCACGAAGTTCGCAGAAACGAAGGATGGTAAGCAACTCCTCGTCAACGCCTCGCGCGAGGGCCAGACAACCCTTGCGACCTTGATCGAAAGCTTGGCGATGACGGACGACCTCGACTACGAGAACGAGACTGCTTACCGCTGGTGGTACCACACTCGGGATGAGCCCATCATTGTCGACACTCGCGTCGCTGGTGGCCACCCGATCACGGCCGGTACGGGCGTGCGTGTGGATGCGATCACGTCACGCTCCCAGTCGGGCTACGCGGTCTCTGAGATTGAGCAGGACACCGGAGCAACAGCTAATGAGGTCAAGAGCGTTCTTCGCCTAGCCGCGTGAAGCACGAGATCTACGTCGAGAACGGCGTAGGCCGTTCGATCGCAGAAGCGATCAATCTCTTCACGCCTAAGCACGACGTTCACGCCATCTTTCAGCACGAGATCCACCCCGGCATGCAGCGCCCCCAGAAGGGCGATGAGTGGTGGATCAAGGATGTCGCCCGACGCGGCATGGTGATCCTCACCCAGGACCGTGCAATTCTTGACACTGGCGGCGAGCGCCAATCTGTGATCGATAGCTGCGCGCGAGTCATTGCGCTCGGTAGAGCCGAGTACAACACATGGCAGAAGCTCAGATGTCTCGTCACCCATTGGGAAGCGGTCGAACAGTTGCTCACTGAAGAAGGCCCCGCTGCCATGACCCTGTGGCTCAGTCGTGCCGATAGCGAAGCGTTCTAGCCCACAGAAGTGACGCTCAGACAACAGCGCAAGAATCATTTCTGAGGAGAGCCGACGCGGGGACTCGAACCCCGGACCCCTTCATTACGAGCGAAGGAGTTGCAGTAAACCCGCGCTAACGTGCGGCCACGCACGGGCACGAAATCCGTAAGCGTTCAGTCGTCCGGCTGCTCAATTGAGCAGCGGAGCGGGGTGTCCACGGGCGTGGGCATCGATCACATCGGTGAGGTAGACGAACAGCGAGCGCCCTTGAAGGCGGCAGGTCGTGTGCGCCGAGAACAGCCGGGCCGTGCGCAGCTCCCCGGCTTCAGACTGGCTGCCGAGGGAGATCTTCCGGTAGATGACCGCTGAGCGCAGGGCCCGCTCTGCATGGTTGTTGGTGGGCTCGACACCGGGGTGCTTGGCGAACGTCCACAGCGCAGGCCATGCCTTCAGGAGATTGCGGGCCATGCCACGGCAGTGGCGGTTGCGTGCACGTTTCGCCGCGTAGCCTCGGATGAGCGGCTTGTATTCGCGCTGCAGCCGCCGGACGGTGAGCTCAAGAGCCCTTCGATCGTCGGTGTGCTTGAAGACCTCAGCGGCCCAGAAGACGCGGTCGCACAGCTCAAGGCCCCGTTGCCCGAACTCCTTCTCTGCGCCGAGACCCTCGGCGTGGGCGGCGAAGTCTCGCTTCAAATGGGCCCAGCAGAGCTGGCGACGCTTGAGTGGCAGATGCGAATAGGCCCACCAGCGATCAGAGGTCACGATCGCCTTCGTGTCCGCCAAGAGTTTCTTGGCATGGTCTTCGTGGCGGTCCTTCGCGACGTGAAGATAGCCACGGCGATCGTCAAAGATGCCCCACAGGGCGCGACGCTCTCCGGCGGTCCGCCAGCCGGTCTCATCCATGTTCACGGCGGCGCTTTCACGGAGTTGCTCGAGCAGGTCTGAGTGTGGATCTGACAGGGCCTCGCTCGTGCGCGTGAGGATCGTGTCAACCGTGCCAGTCGAGATCCTCGACCCGAACAGCTCCTCGCACAGCTCGACCGCGTCGCGGCGGGAGATGCGGTTGCGGACCGAGAGCGTCGCGATCGCGGCTTCAAGGCGGGGACCGAAGGCGCTCTGAGAGACCTCGCGTGGAAGCTCTCCCCGCGTGCGCTCTCCGCAACCCGGACAGCGGACTCGCTGGGCGCGGTGCTCTGTGACTTTGACCGTGATGACCGGGAGCTCCTCGACCTGATGGCGCAGCGGATCGCCGACCGCCACACGCTCGTCCTCGCCGAACACATGACCGCAGGAGCAGTGCCCGGGCCAATGCTCGACCACCTCATCCACCGCCCACGCCGGCAGGAACGGTCGTCCCTTGCCCTCGTGGCCGAGCTGTCCGCCCCGTGGACGTCCCGAGGGATCCTTGCTGCGCTTCGGAGCGCTCGGTCCGTCTGCGCTCGGCGGCTGGGAGCTGTTCTTCGAGGAGCGGTTCAGCCGACGCTCGAGCTGAGCGATCCGCTCGTCCTGCTTTGCGATCCGCTCATCCTGGCAAACGACATGGGCCTCGAGCTGCACGATACGGCGATCCATCGCCAGAAGGACCTCGACGACGGCCCCACGGCCCTGGTCATAGATCGCCTTCGCCTCAACACGCTCCACACGCCGATATTCGACAAAGCAGAGTTATGTCCCCCACCCACTGAACGCTTACCGAAATCCGCTCGTTTGCAGGAGGTTTGCGGATTGGGCCAGTGCCGCTGGTACGCAAGCGATAGCGCCAGTTGCATCCCCGAGTGACGCAAAAGTGACGCTCGGCACGGTCCACTGCCTCATCCTCGGCGTGGAGAGTGCCCTGTGATTGAGGACCCCACGATCGTCAAGCTGATTCTGCAGGGCCGCGTCACGCAGATACGCCGTCCAGCACCGCACCGTGGCCAGCGTCACGCCTTCCATGCTGGTCGTGCCCACTCGATTCGGAGGTACCGAAACATGGCGATATCTAGCTGGCGTGCTGATGGATGACTCGGTCGCAACAAGCCAAGAAGGGACGAGTCGTGGTGTCCTATTGGCCGCACGGGCTTCTGCTGGGAGGGATGGGTTTGAACCTGGCGGCTCTGGTCTCGGGCAGTTCGGTCCTGGTGGGCGTGGGGGGAAACATGATGGTCAACCCGCAGCTGAAGGCAGAGCTTCGATGTCCCGACTTGTGTCCGGTGCGCTGGCGCCGTCTTGCCCCGGTTTGACAGGGCACAAGGATTAGATACACTCGACGTACCCCCCCTGTCCGCCTCGGCGGCAGGGATGCGAGGCCGCCTTCGGGCGGCCTTTGCGATTTAAGGGCCGCCTACCAGTCGGGCGGCTTGTGGATGATCCCTTGGGCGTCCGGTACCTGGGCAGGCAGTTGGCTCGCCCTGAGCGCCGCTCGTCTGATGGGCTTGTAGAAGCTGCCTTGCGGGAGTGTCTTTGGCGAGAGGCCCCAGCTGCGGTTTTTGTGCGGGTTCAGGACACCCACGGGCGCTTTGAGCTCGGTGCGAACATAGTGGACCGGGAACTTCAGATCGCTGTCGTTGGAGATGATGACGGCTAGGTCGTAGCGGGCCTTGTGGCCGTCGATGATTAGATGGCTCGCGAGGTTCACGTCGGAGCCCTTCTCCTCGGTGTTCCAGACCTCGACGTAGGCTGGCTTGCCCTTGTGATCCTTGACGCGTCTGCGGATTGCGGGTTTGGTGATGAAGGCGCCGTAGTGGATCGTCAGGTTTGGGACGGTCGCGAACGCTCTGAGGTAGATCTGCTGACGTTGCGCCTGCTGCGGGTTGCCGTCACGAGACTTCACGCGAGCGGTGAAGTACTTGATCCCAACGATTTCGCTGTCTCGACTGTTCAACATGCGCTCGCATAGCGCGCCGATGTCGAGCCATCTCTCTAGGGTATCCTTCAGGCAGCCGTAGTAGAGGTTGAAGCCATCGACATAGACGATGGTTCGTGTTACGCGCGATTCCCCCCGAGGCATTGGCGATGGAGTCTAGTAGTCAAAGTGAACAGAGCCCCGTCGCGGCCGTCCACGGCAATGTCGCCGAGCGTATCGAGAAGCGCCGCGCAGACAAGGACTTCCAGGACCGCCTACGTCGAGCTGTTGAGCGCAACCAAGAGGCGCTTGACCTGCTCGCCAAGTAGCACCCGACCTTAGCTCACGACGGCCCCTTTGCTTGACGGCGGAGGGGCCGTTTGTCGTTACGAGAGAGGTGCCCTCAGGGGGTCTTTTTGCCTGCAAATCAGGATTTTTCGGTAAGCGTTCAGTTGGTTGGGGGAGATAGCTCGGGCGCGTCGAATCTTGGGGTGTGGATCGGGTTGAGGCGGAGGCGATCTATGACGCTGGGCGTGATGTGGTCGTGGAGGTCTTGTTGCGGATGGATGCTCAGATCCAGGCGTTGACCGCGCGGGTCGCTCGCCAGGATGAGCGGATCGCTCAGCTCGAGCGGCGACTGAATCGCAGCTCTCGCAACTCCTCTGTTCCCCCGAGCGCCGATCCGCCCGCCAGCACGCCGAAGCGTGGCAAGGACCCATCGGGTCGCAAGCAGGGAGCTCAGTCTGGACATGAGGGCAGGGGCCGGCCGTTGTTGCCGGCGTGGGCGGTGGATCGGGTGATCGAGCATTGGCCTGAGCACTGTGGCTGCGGTCACGTCTTCGCTGCGGACGAGCACGTCGCTGTGGGCGAACCGGTGCGCTGGCAGGTCGAGGAGCTGCCCGTGATCTCGGTGAAGGTCACCGAGCACCGGTGTCATCGAGTGTCCTGTCCGGGCTGCGGCAAACGCCGGAGAGCTGAGCTGCCGAGCGAGGTTGCCCAGAGCGCGTTTGGTCCCCGTCTTCAGGCGGCCGTCGCGACGCTGTCGGTGCGCAACCGGATCTCCCGCCGCGATGTCGTTGAGTGTTGCGAGCAACTGTTCTCATCGAGGATCAGCACGGGCACGGTAGACGCGATCCTCGACCGGACCGCGCAGGCGCTGGCTGAGCCTCACGCCGACCTGTTGGGAGCGCTTCGCGGATCGAGCGCGGTGAACATGGACGAGACCGGCTGGCGGACCGCGGGCGAGCGCCGCGCACTGTGGGGAGTCTTCGATCAGCGCCACGCCTATCTGCAGGTCGCGCGCGACCGTCACGAGGATCACGCCAAGGAACTACTCGCGGACACCAACGCAATCGTGACCTCTGATCGCTGGTGGGCCTACGCGCACCTGCCGTTGGCGCGCCGACAGCTCTGTTGGGCGCACCTGAAGCGCGATTTCGCCGCGCACGCCGAAGGCCTGGCGGCCGAGAAGGAGTTCGGGGAACACGGCCTCGCGCTCTGTGAGCGTGTCTTCTGGGCCTGGGAGGTCTTCCAGAACACAAGCGATCGTCGTGATCTGAAGCTCGCGATCCGCCGGTGTCAATGCGAGTTCAAGCCGATCATTCGCCGCTACGCCTCAAAGCGAGCGCGCAACAAGTATTGCCGCGGGATGGCGAAAAACCTCCTGAAGATCTGGCCAGCGCTATGGACGTTCGCCGCTCACGCCGGTGTCGAGCCGACTAACAACCACGCCGAGCGCTCCCTGCGAAGCGCGGTCATCTACCGCAAGCTCAGCCTCGGCAGCCAGTCCGAAGGCGGCGAACGACGGATCGAGCGACTGCTCTCAGCGCACACCACCTGCCGGCTGCAGCGCCGCTCGCTATTCGCCTACCTCACCGACGCCATCACCGCACACGCCCGCGGCGACCCAGCACCAACACTCACGTAAACGCCCCAACCAACTGAACGCTTACATTTTTCGGCACTTGGCGGCGGCAGTGGTGGCGTGCCCTCACCGCAGCAATACCGCAGTTAGCCGTCCGTCTTGATCGGAGGTCCACTGATGTAGCTGATCTGAATGTTGTTCTAGTGTCCTGAGTCGGTAATTCGTTGGCAGTATCGGGTGAGGCTGTCGAAAATCTGGTCTGCGGTCTTTGCCCAGACGTAGGGGCGGGGGTTTTCGTTCCAGTGGGCGATCCAGTCGCGGATGTCCTTGTTGAGCTCTCGGACTGATCGGTGTGCTCCGCGGCGGAGCTTCTTGTTGGTCAGCTCCGCGAACCAGCGCTCTACGAGATTTAGCCACGACGCGCCGGTTGGCGTGAAATGCAAATGAAACCGCGGATGCGCAAGAAGCCACCGCTGGATGGCCTTTGTCTTGTGAGTTGTGTAGTTGTCGAGAATCAGGTGAACGTCCAAGTCGGCAGGCACCGCCGCGTCGATTTGATTCAGGAACTTCTTGAACTCGATTGTTCGGTGGCGCGCATGCAGCGAACCGATCACCTTTCCAGAGGCGATATCCAACGCGGCAAACAAACTTGAGGTGCCAGAACGCTTGTAATCATGGGTCGCACGCTCAGGTACGCCGGGAAGCATCGGCAGGATCGGTTGACTGCGATCGAGTGCCTGTATTTGTGACTTCTCATCCACGCAAAGCACCAATGCTCGCTCCGGCGGATCGAGGTAAAGCCCAACGACATCGCGGACCTTATCCACGAACAGCGGGTCCGTTGAGAGCTTGAATGACTCCACACGATGAGGCTGCAAACCAAACGCTCGCCAGATCCGAGAGATCGCCGTCTGCGAGAGTCCGACCTCAGCCGCCATAGACCGCGTCGACCAATGCGTAGCGCCCTTCGGCGCGCTCTCCAACGTCCTGGTTACCACTTCCTCGACCTTCTCATCGCCGATCCTACGAGGACGACCAGGCCTCGCCTCATCAAGCAGCCCATCGACACGATCATGCACAAACCGTCCACGCCACTTGGCGACCGTCATCCGCGTCAAACCAAGCTGCTCAGCCAACTCCGTATTGCTCTGCCCCGCAGCAGCGCCGAGCACAATCCTCGCCCGCAAAGCGAGCCCCTGAGCCGAAGACCGCCGTCGCGTCCATCCCTCCAACACACGACGCTCAGCCTCACTGAGCGTCACCTGCACCGCCTGCGGCCCACGCCGCCCAACACGAGATGCGTTCATCCCCCAACAATACCATAACCGCCTACGAACTAACGACTCAGGACACTAGATCTGGGTATGCGCCCCCTTGACACTCGAGCCCGCACGCGCCCGCGAGGAGCAGCGGATGGCTAGGCCCTGGCAGAAGGGCTCGGCGTGGCCGTATGTCGCCAAGAGCGGTCGCAAGTCCTACGCGGTCGGCTTCTACGATCACGACAAGACCGAGCGCAGCCGCTCGTTTCCGACGGTGCGTCATGCCCGCGCATGGATGGACGACTACATCACGGCCGAGCGCCGAGGCCGGGAGAGCCTGCGACGGTTTCTGCTTGACCTCGACGCGAAGGAGGCCAACGTCGCGGAGGCACGCACGATCGCCGCTGTGCTCGAGCTCTATCTCGCCGTCAACGCCCACCCCCGCAACGAGGGTGGCCTCGCGCCCTCCACCTATGAACGCTACGAGCAGGTGATCAGCCTTCACCTACTCGGCAAGGCACGCGGGCAACCGCAGGGCGGGACACGCCGGGCACCTGACTACGCGGTGAAGGTCTCGTCTGTGCCTGCGGCCCGCTTCAACGAGCCACTGGCGCCGAGGGCGTGGCGCGAGGACATGTTGATCGCGGGCGTACCCAAGCCAACCCGAGACAAGGCGTGGAGCGTGCTCTCAGCGGCGCTGAGCTGGGCCGCCGCGTCGCAGATGGTGCCGGAGATCCAGACCAACGGCTGTGGGCTGGCCACCGAGCAGCGCGTGAACCGACGCCGCTCGATGCGCCGCGGCGGCACCGGCTATGCCCCGGTCGGGCGCCGCCGGGGGCTGGGCGTCGCCAGTTGGGCGCTGTCCCCGCAAGCCGTGGAGGCGATCCGTGCTCAGATGCTTCTCCGGGTTCAGTCGCGCGGGGAGATCCTCGCCCAGCGCGACGCCATGGTCGTGAGCCTGCAGTACGGGTTGTGCGCGCGCAACCAGGAGGTCTGGGGGCTTCGCTGGTCATCCCTTGCAGGCGAGTTCGCATGGGTGCGCGAGGTCCTCTCCTGCGGACATCTGGAGGAATGGGGCAAGACCGAACACAGCACGGAACGACGCACCGCCATCCCGAGCCTCCTACAGGAAGATCTATCCGGGTGGCGGGTAGCTCTCGGACACGCAGGACATCCAGTCCGCGACTGCGACTTCATCATCCCCGGTGACCTCGGCGGCCCCCAGTACGGCATTCGCGAGCCCTCTACCGGCGCCTGTCATCTCAGCAACGGCCAGGCCCGCTCGTGGGGCGCAAGCTTCTTCACCCCTGCCGTCAAACAAGCTGCGCAGCGCCCTGAGCTCGTCGCGATTCTCGGCGCGACGCCCTACGCGCTGCGCCGCGGTGGTATCTCCCTACGGCTTCGCGCCGAGGATCCTCAAACCGTCGCCAGCGAGTGCGGCACCAGCCTGCGGATGCTCAGCGATCACTACGCCTACGCCATCGAAGACCTCCGCCGACAAGGACCAAGACCCGCAGACGTCGAGTGGCGCGCAGCACGCGCCGCACATGCGGAGCTTTGCTCGCCCGAGCAGGCGTCCCGCGCTGGTGCGGCCCCTGAACCTCGACGTCCTCGGCGCATCCTCTCTGCATGGCTCAAAGCTCGGCGAGATCCATCGCCTCGCGTAAGCGGCAGATGATCTTTACGAGAACATCGTTAGCGTTCGTGCGTAGACAGAGCCGTTAGTAATCTGCTCTATCTCATCCTTAGTAGTACGTTTATGCGACAAGGAGCGGGTTTCGCCGGGGCGGGTTGACTCCCAGTCAGTCGCCAGCCAGCCGGCGCCAACTGGCCCCGCGACCAGTGCCGAGCGGTTCGATCCTGCCGGCCTTCTTGAGCTCACCGAGCAGCTTGTTGATGTAGCCGTCGCTGACTCCAGGCGCTGCTTGCCGAACATCGGCGATCGTGAACTCCGCGACCATCAACGAGTCGATGAAGGTCGTGATCAGCGCCTTCTTCGAGCCGCGGCCGCCGAGCGCACCGGTACGACCCTCGAACTCCCCGTACGCAGCGATCAGGATCCCCAGGAAGTAGTCCGTCCACGGCCGAAGGTCGTGCTCGCCGTCGTGCCAGCCCACAGTGGACTGGCCAAGGGCCTCGTAATAGGTCTCCTTGCTCGCGTCGATGATCTTCTCGAGACTGATGTAGCGCCCGACATCGTGCCCGACGATGTACAGCAGCCAGAGAGTGATTAGACGCGACATCCGCCCATTGCCATCGCGGAAAGGGTGGATCACAGTGAAGTCAAGGATGTACGCAGCGCAGAGAAGCAGCGGCTCGTAGACCCCAGCGTCGAGCGCGCGGCGGAACTCGTCGTGGAGTCCCTGCATCGCTAGGGGTGTCAGGACGGCTGAGACAGGCTTGAAGCGCACGACTCTAGTGCCGTCCGCGAGCTTTTCTTCAACCTCGTTATCCAGTCCCTTCCAGTGGCCCGCGTCGCGGTTGCCAACGTACTTGTAGAGGTAGCCGTGAAGCTGCTCGACGTAGCGCGGCTCGAATGGGATGCTGGGGCCGTTGGCGTGGATCGTCGCGAGTACGTCTCGGTAGCCGGCGATCTCTTGCTCGGAGCGATTCCTTGGCTTCGTCTTCTCCGCGACGAGCGCTTCAATACGGGCTAGTGGGGCATGGATGTTCTCGATCGCGTTCGATGCCTCGGTGCTCTGGATCAACGCGACATGGCGCAACGTCTCAAGGCCAGAGGGGTTCTGCTGGCGGTAGAGCTCGGCCCGTCCCCGGGCCTCTGCGATCGTGGTCAGCGACGCGACGGTCGCGGGCGGTATTCCACCGAAGTGGCGCGACAGATCGGGGAAGCTGCTCACCGCATAAACGTACTACTAACCGCCGACTGGTAGTACGTTTAGCCTGGGGAGGAGAGGTTTCTCCCCACAGAGGACCTTCGCTTACGAAGCGGGTGCTCTGGCCATCTGAGCTACGTCGGCGCGGCTCCGAATGCTAGCGCCATCGTCGCGTCTTCGGGGGGCGACGACGGCCTACCTACCGTGCAGCTATATCGGACGCCGCGCCACCCGACGCTCACCCTTGAGAGGCCTGTTTTTTGCAGCCACGGTGCAGCGAATCGCTATCCTTCTTGTCCGTAGTTGGCCGCGCTTGTCCGGGCGGCCGTCCATAGAACACCACCTGTTCAGGAGGCAGTTTTGGCGCTATACCTAAAAAGGAGGCGCCTTCTGGGGGCGCTCAGTGTGAAGCCGACGCGGGGACTCGAACCCCGGACCCCTTCATTACGAGTGAAGTGCTCTACCAGCTGAGCTACGTCGGCGCAGAGGGCATCGTACCGACGCTGGCCTGCCACGACGAGGCTCGGTGGACCCACCCGAACCAGCGCGTCGGCTATAGCCCGGCGAGCACCGCCAACAGCGACTCGCCGTGGCGCTCGCAGAACGTCGGCCCGATCCCCTTGACCTCGATCAGCTCCGCCAAGCTCGCCGGCCTGGCTCGCAACACGCCTTCGAGCGCCGTGTTGGCCGCCACCGTGTACGCGGGCTTGCCTTCGCTGCGTCCCAGTCGCCACACCTTGAGCTTTTCGAACTGCTCCTCCTCGACCGGGTCGAGCGCGATCTCCTCGCCGGCATCCACACCGACCATCCGCCCGCGCATGCTCGCGCCCACAGCCCCGTTGACGCCTACGATCCCGTTGGCGCCCCCAGCCCCGTTGGCGCCCGCTCGCCCGGACACACCGCGAGCCTTGCGAGCAGCCGGCGCAGCCCGGCGCGACGCCTCCACCAGCTCGGCGTCGGGCTCGCACACGTCGCAGCAGCGGCCCAGCGGCGCGCATGGCTCCTCGTCGCCGAAATGGTCGAGGATCTGGCGCCGGCGGCAGATCTGCCCGGTCGAGATGTATCGCTCGATCGAGCGGTAGGACTCCCACCCCCGGTCGCGCGCAGCCTTGATGGCGTCATACGCCCTCCGAGGGCTTCCTTCGCCGGTGAGCCGCACCAGCAGGCCTTCCGGGCCGCCCGGCTGCAGCTCTACGGCGCCGGCCCGCTCGGCGATCGACAGCAACACCCGTTCGCGCTCGCCTGCGCCCCTGAGGGTGTCCAGCTCGCCGTGGCCGATCGCCACGGTCCCACCGTCGGCGCGGTCGCGGAGCCTCGCGACGTATCGCTTGACGTCCTCCACGCTGGTCTCGCGCTCCTTGATGAACCTGATCAGCCGGCCGAGGTCCATCCTGGAGGCCAGCAGCAGCGCCTGTCCCGGGCGCCCGTCACGCCCGCCGCGGCCTGCCTCCTGGTAGTAGGCCTCCAGACTCGTCGGCAGCGCCCAGTGCACGACCGTGCGCACGTCGGCCTTGTCGACGCCCATGCCAAACGCGTTGGTCGCCACCACCACATCCGCGCGCCCCTCCATGAACGCGGCTTGACTCGCGCGCCGAGCCTCCGGCGCCATGCCCGCGTGGTAGCGAACCACGCTCACGCGCCGCGCGGCCAACAGTTCCGCGACCTCCTCGGTGTGCTTGCGGGTGCCGCAGTACACGATCGCGGGCAACGCGTCCTCGCGGCTCAGCGCGTACAGCAGCGTGGCGCGCTTGCGCGCCACCGCCCCCTTCCCTTCCACGCCCACGACGTCAAACGTGAGGTTGGGACGGTCAAAGCCCGAGCGGACCGCCAGCCAGTCGCGCAAGCCCAGCCGCGCGGCGATCTCCTTGGCCACGCGCGGCGTGGCGGTCGCGGTGGCGGCCATCACCGCCGGGCGGGACAGGTCCCCCCCAAGCGATTCGATCGCGTCGCGCAGACGTAGATAGTCGGGGCGGAAGTCGTGGCCCCACTCCGCCACGCAGTGGGCCTCATCCACGACAAACAGCCCCACCCTGCGCGTGGCCAGTGCGTCGCGGAACGCGCGCGAGGCAAACCGCTCTGGGGCCGCCAGCACGAGCCGCGCCTCGCCGCGGGCAATCGATCGCAGCGCCTGCGCGTTGTGGCCCTCCTGCATCCCCGACGCCAGCATCGCCGCGTTCACGCCCGCCTGCTGCAAGCGCTTGTGCTGGTCGGCCATCAGCGCGATCAGCGGGCTCACGACCACCACCAGCGGGGGAGCTTGATCAGTCCGGGCGGGTCCCCAGTCGTCGGCCAGCGCCGGCAGCTGATAGCACAGCGACTTGCCCCCGCCGGTCGGCATCACGACGAGACTGTCGCGTCCTTCCAGCGCCGCCTGTACCGCCTCGCGCTGACCGGGGCGAAACGCACGCAGGCCGAAGCGTGCCAATAGGTCGTCGGGGTTCTCAGCAGCCGCGGGGCTCGCCACGACGGCGAGCTTTGGAGGGGCGGTGAGGCTCGCGGGGGCTGGAGAGTCCCCGACGAGGGTTGCGCTCGGGTTATGCATCCTCCCCTAGAAGCTACCTGCCGCTCCGGGCGGTACGCGATCCGGGTGCCACCGGACTGGGCAGCACCCGGATGCGTGTCTAGCGCGGGGCGTGGGGTGAGATGTGTGGCGTGTTAGCCGGTGACCGCCCAAGTGCCAGTGGTCAATACCGTTCCTTCTCCTTGTGAGTACACGAATACCCCTACACCGTATGGTGTACTGCCGCCGAGGAAACCGTGGAAATAGCGAACTGGTCCGGCGTTACCTGTAATGCTCTGGAAGATACAGGCATTGCCACTTTCCGCTTCGGGTTCGCTCGCGTTTCCTTTGCAGCCTGGAGGGAGGACTCCTGTGGTGAGCGCGACACCCGTGCTTGTTTCGGTTGCTTCTTGGCTGAGTTCGAGCTTTGTGCCGCTTTCTTCAATCGCGAGGATGATAGTTTCGGGTGGGATTCCTTTGCCGGAAACCGTCGAACCGACCGTGAAGCCACCGCTCGATGCTGCTGCCCCTTCAATCGTGTTTGATCCACTTGTAAGGTTGCCTGTGCCGACGCCGTCGCTTGCTTCGCTGCCAATGAAATGCGCTTTTGGCTGGCTCGCCAGCGGGATACCGTAGGAGATCGCGGAGGTGCCTGGCTGATTGGCGGCCGTTGCTGTGTAGGAGATGCTCCAGGTGCCCTTCTCGCTCTTGTTTGTGGGTAGGGTTCCGCCGGACGTCCAGGGCGAGCCTTCCTTGCCTGTGCAGGCATAGGTCTTGCTGGTGGACCCTTCGGCATGGAAACTTGTGCCGCCGCGGCCTTCGCAGACAGCCGTTTTTGCCTTCTCTTCTTCGACGATCACGCTCTTGCCCGCCGCTCCGTTTTCACCGTTGCCGCCGGGTGCACCTTTAGCGCCGGCTTCACCTTTGATCCCAGCCGGTCCCGCAGAGCCCACGGGTCCCGCGGATCCTGCTGCTCCTATGTGTCCTGCTGGTCCTCGCTTGCCGACCAGGGCTTTGAGTACCTTTGGACTGATCTGTTTAGTGGAAGTGATGAGGTATTTACCCGCGGCGTATGCTCCACCGGTCATCGCGAACACAAGCGCGAGCGTCATTACAATGTTCGCGAACGTGACTCGCTTACGTATCTTCAAATACATTTACTCGTTCCTCTCTACCTTTTTGTTTTCCGTGCGGTGACCTTCTTTGCACCACATTCGGTCACCGTGACCGGTGTTTCCTGATGAATGAGCATCCCGTTCTGCGCCGTAAACGACGTAGGCATCTCAAGCGTCCCCGCAACGGTCTTATGCAGATCACGCGTCACCCTCTTACTGCGACCTTTGACCTTGACGGTCACCTTCCGCTTCACCAGGACAGTCTTGGTGAGCGCGCATAGGTTTCCGTTAGCCGCCAGTGCACTGTCAGAACCCTCCGGGAGTGTTAGTTCGAACGTCCCGATCGGCACATCAGGTATCACACGGAACGTGCTGCTCGTGATTCCAGCCTTGCTAATGAACGTTTCACCATGCAGGTAGACGGTGACCCCCTCTCCCGTGAGCGCGATGATCAGTTCGGGGAACTTCGCACCACCATGACTAACGAAATACGCAGGACCAGCCAAATCCACCGGTAGCACCGGTGTCGTAGCCGTCGCACTACCAACCCTAGAGTCCACTGGGCATGACGCAGGGTTAGCTTCAAACACCTTGTTAGGACACGCTTTCTGCAGTGTCGTTAGGCGTGAGGGTAGTTGCTTTGGTAGGTCTACCTTGACCTTCCCGATGTTCGCTTGGCTACCGAACGGTGCTTTGGGATAGGTCAGCTTGACGTGCAAGCTCGCACCGTCAGCCCTGGACGTTCGCCCAGACGTCGACACCGTAAAGATCGGTTTGAACTTCAACGTCGCGCAATTAGTCACCTGGAACGGAACGTTTACGGCCGCCGATGAGCCTTGGGAGCTTGAGAGGCTCCCACCGATGCTCATTGGTTCACAGTTAGTCGGGTTGAACGTGAAATCTGGCCGGTTGATCGTGACGTTCACGTGCTTGATCTGCAATGGGATACCTTCGATGATCTGGGGAATCTTGTACGGGCCACTGTTATCGCTCGTGATCGTCAACGCCGACGTCGTCGGGTTCACTTCGATCTTCGCACGGACCACCAAACAATCACACGTAGGACGCTGACTCGCCGTGTCCTCCAGGTCGAACGGTCCCGCCTTAGCAGGGTTCACTATCGACAGGCCATATGGAGCGCCATCGTAGGGGCCGGTGATATACACCCTGCCGCCCTTGACGGTGTAGGGGTTACCTCCGAGGCCGACGCTGACCGTCGTTTCGCCAATCAAGCTACTCGACCCGCACGTACCTTCATTAGCCTGCTGTTCTGGGCATAGTTCGGTGCTGGATAGCGTTCCTAGTAGGCCGGGTGGCATCTTTAGCTGTATCGCTTGGAGGTTTTGGTTTCCGTCTTCGCGGCTCATCGTCATCGTGAATGGCGTGAACGCACCAGCCTGAATATTTAGGCTACCCGTCGTCAACGATGGCGCGAAACCCAACGGGTCCGTGCACGGTGAACCGTCAGGACCGCTCGTGATCTGGAATTCTGAGGTGGAATCAGCCGCACCACCACCGGACCATGGTTCGATGGCCGCACTGGTCGTATAAGAACCGCACAACGCGGGGGTACCCAACGGTGCACGCGAACCACCAAAGAAATGCAACACGAGATCTTCAAACGGTAGCTGCGGAGTATCCTCAAACGTCGAGACCAATTGACCAGTAACCGGGTCTGGGACGACCTCACCAGCAAGCTTCACACGCACACCAGAAACAGGGTCGTAGACCGCGATGTACAGTGCGACCAAGCTCCCGAACGGGTTAGCTTCCTGCTGCGCCAGGTATGCGGCACCGACCAGCGGGTTAGGCAACAATGGCGTGTGGACTTCAACCGTGCCCACCTTCGCGGATTCCGGACACGACTGTTCCGCCGGATTCGACAAACCTATTTCGTTTGCACCACATGCCGATAGGCCGTCCGCTCCGGCGGGGTTCAGCGCGACACCGGCCGGCAACGTCACCGTCGTGTTCTTTACAGACGCCTGGGCGACCCCGGTCGCGTCGAGGCTTGCTTCCTGGGGAACATGCACATCAACTGTCAACCCACTCGGCGTGCTGGCCTGCGTACCGTCCGGCGCGACCTTGATCGACGGTTCGAAACTGAGACGATTACAACCACCAAACCCATACAGTTCGCTTTCCAAGCTCGCGAACGTGTACTGCTTGGACACAGCCGTACCTGGATTAGCCCACGAGTTCCCTTCCACAGTCGTCTGTTGTGGGCCGGCGCACGACGTCGGCATGATCAAGAACGGTTGCGGTTTACCCTGCACCGGACAGGAGAATTCAAATTGCGACGGGCTAACCTTTTCATCAGCCTCCTGCAAACACACTCCACGAGCGTTATCGTGCCGTGAGTCCGCAGGCACACCCCAGAACGTGACCTGGGTGCCGATGAACCCAAGAGCATCGGTAATGTTCGGTACGCTCACCACGACACCGTAATCACCACCGGTACGAACAGACGTATCGAGCGTCACGGGACCAGCGATAGTCCCGAAACCAAACCGTGCGGGCTCACCAACAGCCGGTTCAACCGCATACAACGGTGTCGTGTCAGCCAACGGCACATGCGTAACACTGCTCACACTCGTCACGATCGGTGTCGCTACACCCACAATCGAGTCTTCAGGACACTCCGTCGCGATGTGAATGAACACCGCTGTCGGGCACTTCGGCAACGGGTTGGGATTACCGACAAGACCTGGCGGCAACACAAACCGCAATTCTTTGGTCATTTCAATCGGTTGCACTTCCGACAGAATTTCGTTCCCGTCGGTTTTTTCGTTGAGTCTATTGACGCGCACAGACTTAGTGTTGAATGTCAGTGTTGTCGTCAACTGGAACGGGTGCGAACCGGCTTGCGTGTCGGGAGCACCGCCTTCTTCTTCGGGGTTCAGTTCATAGTTTTCGACACCGAACAGTGGTGGCGTGTCGCTCAACGCGAGCGCACGACGCACCGTCACCGGCGGAGCGCCACCACCAGTAACACTCACCACGCTCAGACCAGTACCCGTGCCCGGCGCGACTTCGACGGTGATCGCGATCATCATACGTTCATAAGGCAACAGCTCACCCGTGTACACACACGTCACGAGCTGTCCCGTGATAGTGCAGTGCGTAGCCTTCGTCGTGTTACCCTCACCAGCATGCCCGTTGTAATCTTCTTCACCATAAACATGTGTCGCGGTCACACCCGCAGGCAATTCGTCAACGACCGTGACGGGGGATTCAGGCCCGTTCACATACTTGTCACCGAGATTGCTGACTTCGAGGACGAGTCTGCCTTCACCACCAGGCACGCTAGACGGCGCTGAGATCGTGTTCACATGCCACCACGGCTCAGCAGCCCAAGCCTGACCAACACCAACAACACCAACTAGGCACGCAAACACAAGCGCGACCAGCACAACCCTCCCACTGTGCTTAACCGCGATCATCGTGAACCCCCATTTCTCGCGCCACGAACAAGCGACCGCTTAGACGCCCCTTTACCCTTCTTTTTACCCGAGCCTTTTCGCTTGCCCTTAGCCTTCTTCGAGCTCGCCTTCTTGTGCTTTGCTTTCGTTTGAGTCTTCTTCTTTACGGTATTCGCGGGTTTTGCTTCTTCGATGACGTTACCCACACCGGAGAATGTCGCGCTCGGTGTCGGACCAAAGATCTCTGGTTGCGGTGACGGAGCGGCCTTACACGAATCACCCGAAGAACACGCCGGTGGAGACACCGGTTGCGCGACACACGGCACGCTCGACGAGCATACGTGAGCGTCATAAACATCATATCCCGTGTCGTAATCTTCCCCGACGAGTTTGCTCGTCGTGACAAAGAACACGTCATCACCATTTTCACTGGCGTCAAAGAACACCGATTCCGCGCTCGACGTGCCCGCGGAGATCAATCCCACACAACCTTCAACCGCACGACCTTCCAATTCCTGCTCATAAACAGTGCGACCAGACGTAACCGACGGGGAACAACCACCGACACCAGACGGCTCGAACTCATACACGTTCTCCAGACCATTCGTAGCGAGAGCCACCAAACCATCCGGACTATCAAAGAACAACCGACCAC
This sequence comes from uncultured Solirubrobacterales bacterium, assembly GCA_963849215.1. Classification (GTDB taxonomy): domain Bacteria; phylum Actinomycetota; class Thermoleophilia; order Solirubrobacterales; family Solirubrobacteraceae; genus Palsa-744. Next base: position 952,492 of record CAWKGR010000003.1, on the reverse strand, counting down.
TGTCAGACAAGTAACGCGGCTGATACGGCGCCGCTTCAACGCTCGCTAGATCCCATCCCGGGAGACTGCCAGCCAACCACTGATCAGGCTTTATTGGCAATGATGTTCGTTCCGTGCTCCAGCTCCCACTGATATCGGCTAGCACCCTACCCTCCGCGGACACAGCCACGGGCCTTTCACCTGACGGGTTACACGACGCGCATACGAGATGCTGAGTGTCAGCGTCGTACAGATAAACCTCCTCGTCGCGCTGCCCATTGACTTGATCCACGTTGTCATAACCAGTGAGCGGTCGCTCCGACATGAACGCCAAATAAACACCGTTAGGCGACACCCTCGAACTCACACCAGACAGTCGCACCATATCATCGGGCGTACCTCCCGCGAACCAGCTTTTTTCATCCTGTGGCGCCAGCGTCGCGATATAGCTCGTCGACCAGTGACCTTCGCTTTCGTGCAACAAATAGAGATTGTCTTCACCGCTCACACCACCATTAGCCAACACACCCTGTGCGACGAAATACACGTACGAACCGTCTTCGCTGACGTCCGACACCGCTTGCTGGACCCCAGCGCTAGCTTCCTGAGAACCGTGACCAGCCGTGAGATCGATCGTCGTTTCCGTTTCATAGTTGAAAACGTACAGTTCTCCACTTTCTAGATAGAAGACCTTCGACCCGCTGGCGTTCATCGTCTGAAAAAGAGGGTCGGCACCACCGATCCTGACAGTTCTGCCTTCCGCGGTGTCACGTATGTACAGCCCCTTGAATTCGTTTGGATACACCGGTTCACCCCACGCCCACGCGACTCGTGTACCGTCATTAGAGATCGCTCGCGGAGCACCCGTTTTAGTAGTGCCTTCCCCGGTGGATGACCCGGCAAGCTGCGGTTGAATCTTCAAATACGAAGCCGGCTGCCCACCTTCACTTTCCGGCAAAATATCGATCTGCTGCAGCATCCCTTCACTCCACTCATACAAATTGCGACCCGGTTCATTGATCTCGGTATTGTGATGCTGCACAGTTTCTTCAGCTTTCGCTTCCGGGGTCCACGCCAGCGGCGAACTAAGCACAACATGCTTCAAATCTGGTGTAGCAGTCACAACATGCATCTGCCAACCGGTCAAACTTACGCCCTCAAAGCTTGCTTCTTCGATAAGTCCGCCGGACGTGTCCGCGGACGTCACCAACGGTTCAAACGTTCGGTTCGTATCGTCACGTAGATACACGGTTCGTTCACTTACACCCGGGGCAAGCGGCGGCGTACCAAACCCCTGCGGTTCCACCAACGCGAGCGACAAGTCCGGTGAGAACAAAGCAAACTCCGGATGAACAATCGTCAATTCCGCCGCGGATTCTCCGTTTTCAGGGATACGGTTCGGCAACGTCATACTTTCAGACGTCCAACCCGACAGACCACGCTTGGAGAGAACCTGATCCCATGTGATTTTACCCATTGCGCCTTCGCCGACATTCGGACCCGCAGATAGATAAGTAACCCCATCGCCATCGACAGCTGCCTGGATCTCATCGGCGTTTTCGATCGGTTCAAGCGAAGCGCCTTTTTTGTTCGTCGGCGAAGCCAATTCCCACTGCCTACCATCCGACAAAACAGCGCCTCCACCAACACCCTGCGTCGTGAACACACGATCAGGTTCCATAAAAGATTCACCGTCCTGCTCGGCGACGATGTCGTAATGGTATGTCGTGCCGGGCGTCAAACCTTCCAAACGCACAGCCACATTCTGGGCTACTTCACCAGAGCCCAGATCCACTCCCGGTGCCGTGAGCGGGACCTGAACCCCATACCCACTCGTGGTACCGTACTCAAAATAATAGTGCGTACCGGCACCTTCAGGATCGACCTGGGCCTGCAATCTAACACTGTCAGACGTCACGTCACCAGCAGACACGCTGCTGAACGCCGGGCCAGCCGTGAATTCCTGATTACCCGTCGAGCTTGGAACATGTACAGAGTTTTCGGCAACCAGCCGATAATCATATTTAGCACCCGGGACTAGACCGGCAAGGGCTGCGCTGACTGAAACAGGTGGAACAGGGGCAGAGCCCGTACCAAGACTCGCTGGTTCACACGCAAGCTTCCCACCCCTCGCATAAGGATCAGGCAGGGACGGCTCATATTCACCCGCGGCGACATATTCAAACTCACACGACGTCACAGCCGACCCTTCAGGACTAACCATCCCGTTCAAGGTCACAGCCTTTGGTGACCGATCACTCAACGAGGCCAAACTCACGCTCGGCAGCGTCACCGCATCGTAACGCAACACCCGTCCACCACCCTCATCGGTCTCATAGACGGTGCCGTCGCTTTCATCGACAGCGATACCGAAGCTACCGTAAATACCTTTGTTGTAAGTCAGATCGGTTGGACCACTAAAACTCTCGAGCGGTTCACCACCCAAACTAAATGCAGCTATCTCAGTTTTTTGTTTATCAATCTCATTGTAGTCAACAAAAAGCTCGTCGTTGGCGTTGTCAACGATCATTGCACGCGAGTCCTCAAAAGACCCAAAACCGTTAACGAATTCGAATTTACCGATACTGTCGAACCTACTATCCGAATACACAGCATTTTGTCCTACCGCACCAGGCACTCCCGCTTCTAGGTAAAAGTCGTCTTTCGAATCGACAGCAAAGCCTTTTCCACCATAACTACCAAGGGTGCCTCCCTCGAACTCTTTATCGTGGACTTCTTCGCCAGAGATATACTCATTCTCAAGTGCGTCACTGAACACATCGACCTCAGTATTACCATCCTGAAGCACCCACAGCTTACCGGTCGAATCTACCGCTATTTCGGCCCCTGCTCCACCGTTGAATTCATTACGCGGCGTGCCCGTGATCTGTCCGACATACACGCCGCTTTCCGTGAACTTATCGATCACAGCCTTGAAACCGCGATCTTTACCACTATCCACCACATACACATCACCCGCTGATGGATCCAACGGATTATCCGAGTTATCCACCGCGATATTCGTCGGCTTCGAAAACGCCCCCGACGGTGACGCCGAACCATTGAATTCGGTTATGAACGTGCCAGCGGCACTGAACTCCTCAACACGATTATTACCCTGATCAACCACATACACATTATGAGTAACGTCGTTCACAGCGATCCCCCACGGGACTGTGAGCTGCCCCGGACCGGGGCCTTCACTCCCAAACGAACCGGCGGGAACGTGCACAATCCTCGCCTGCGCAAGTGCTCCCTGCGACAATACGCAGCAGACCGCCAACAACAATGTCAATACCAACGATGATGACGGTCTACGAAAACCCATCAAAGCACCCCTCCACTCGTATTTGAACCCACAAGACCAACCCGCTCCCCAGCCTCTGAGCGCAACGTCGAGAGCACACGACGCCCAGTCACGCTCAACACCCACGAATTAGGCGCACCCAACCCAGGATGAAGATCAGAATTCTCGATCAACCCAGCACGCGCCAAACGGCCAAGCAACTTCGAAATCTGCCCCTGATCACCAACACCAGCAGCATCACCAACCACACGATTAGACCCACCACCATGCTCAGCAACAGCAAACAACACACGCACCGTCCTATACGTAAGACGCATACCAGCCTCTTTAAACGGATCAGCGAGCGACACCGGCTCACACCGCGAAACATCAGGAAGACTCACCGGACGATCAAGCTCACGACGCGCGGCCGCAGAACCCAAATACGGCATCACGATCGCGCTCATCAACGGATTCACAAGCTCAACCAACCCACCAGACGCATGCGCACGAGCAGCGTGGTCTTGAACCAACCCACCATCCCGCTCCCGAACAGCATGGTCTTGAACGGCCAGCAAGCGCGCGTGGATGATCGCGAGCGCACCACCAACCAAACCCTCCCCAGTCAACGGCGCGACCACCCCGGGACTCTTGGACTCCCTGAGACCCTCGTCGATCACAGCAACCAACCCCGCGACAACCTCAGCACGCCGCGCCAACACTCGTGGACCGCCACTCATCGAGTCAACGACAAGCACACGACCCAACCGCGGCTGCTCATCAAAGAACGCGAGCAACGCACCCAGCCCGGCCCTGACGCGCTCACGCCAAACACCCACCGTCCGATACGCCGGAACCACACACTCCCGCGCACGCGCGAGAGCATGCTCAAACGCCGCCAAGAAACAAGCTTCGCGGTCCTCGAACATCTCATAGAACGTGCGGCGCGACACACCCGAGCGCTCCACGACATGCGTCACAGTCACACTCGCCGCGCCCAACTCGCACGACACGTCAACCATCGCGCGAACAATCCGCGCACGCTGCAACTCCGCGAGCTGCACACGACGAACATCGCCGTACACATGTGTCGCGGGCGCCATCCCAGCACGCGCCGCAGGCGCCACCCCGTCGCGAGCCGAGCTGGATACCCGCTCGCCCAACGCCATCACAGACCCGTCCTCAGACGAGAAAAACCCTCTCCCCTAAAAAGGGGGGAAAGCTGCGGACAAACGCCGCGGCGAAGCGGCCTAGCGCCTAGACGCCGGCCGGCCCAGAGAGAGAGAGAGAGAGAGAGAGAGAGACGCGTCAGCGACGCTGACGCGTCCTATAAAGGACTCGCCAACACGACACGGACTCTCAAGCACGCTATTCCCCAAAGAAACCACGCGAACGACAACTCCCTCTCAGTTGCGACCCGGTCCCTCTCCCAAGGTCCCCGTCAAAACAAGTTGGTGTCGACCACAGGGCCAACCCAAACGAGCCTTATGTTCAAACCACCACCCACACTTGGATAGCAGAGCACCCACCGTACACCAAACGCAACCCCAATGTCAAGAGGGTAATGCGACATCCCAAACAGCCCACCACGAAACCGCGTCCCCACCGCGCGTCATCGGAGCGCAAACGCCCCGACACTCAGGGTCTAGCGCCTACGCCACACCACGCGCGCCCCGGCGGAGGGCACCAGCGTGATCGCGCGCCGGCGCATACTCTCGCCGCGTGCGCCGCGCCGCCAGCCACTTGAGGGGAGGCTCGGGGAGAAGCTCGCGCAGCGCGGTACCCAAAATCAGCTTCATCTCGAGCGTCGCGAACGACGCGCCGATGCAGCGGCGGATGCCCCCGCCAAACGGTATCCACGAGAACGTCTCCGGGGCGTTCTCCAGGAAGCGCTCCGGGCGGAACTCGGCGGGGGCGTCGTATACGCGCGGGTTGCGATTGGTGAGGTAGATCGACGGCACCACGCGCGTGCCGGGCGGAGCTCCCGCCCGCCGACGCGCAGCGGCTCGTGCAGCACCCTCACCACCAGTGGGACCACCGGGCGCACGCGCAGCGTCTCTGAGATCACGGCCTGCATGTACTCGTCGCTCTCGCCGGCGTCGATCTCCGCGACCAGTCGCTCGAGCTTGGGGGGGTGGCGCACGAGCCGCTCGATCGCCCACGCCACCGCCGTGGCGGTGGTCTCGTGGCCGGCCAGCAGCAGCGTCACCAGCTCGTCGCGCAGCTCGGAGTCGGTCATCGCGCGGCCGTCCTCGTCGCGCGCGAGCGCCAACAGCGAGAGGATGTCGGGGCGCTCCTCCAGATCCGCCTGGGCGCGGCGGCGGGAGATCTCGGCGTAGATCACCGTGTCGAGGTGCGCGAGCGCGCGACCGATCGAGCCCCCGGGGCGCTCCGTGGAGGGACGGCGCAGCGCGTAGAGCAGCAGCGCCGGCAGCTGTACCGGCCCGAGCAGCCCCCCGATCGCGTTGCGCAACGCGTCCATGCGGTCGGCCTCCACGCCGAACACCGCACGCAGGATCACCTCGAGCGTGATCGCGCGTGTACGCTCGGCCAGCTTCATCGGCTCGCCGAGCGGCCAGTCGGCCATGCTGCGGCGCGTGGCGGTTACGATCACGTCCTCGTACTCGCGCATGCGCTCACCGTGGAACGGGGGGAGCAGCAGCTTGCGCTGGCGCATGTGCTCAGGGCCGATGAGTGTGATCACCGAGCTGGGGCCCATCACCGAGGCGATTGGGGAGGAGTCGGCCGCCGAGGGGGCCACCTCCGGCGGGGCAGTGAACACGCTCTTGACCGCGTTGGGGTCGCTCACCACGACGAGCTTGCGTCCGCTGGGGGCGAAGGTGAGCGTGAACGTGTCGCCATAGCGGCGCACGCACTGATCCATCACCCACGTCGGCGCGAGCGCCCACAACAGCGTTTGCACGGTGGGGGTCATTCGCGGGCCACGAGGGAGCGCGGCGATGGGGACCTCTGGCGGCTGCTTTATGCGCGGGGACGCGACGGCGGTGGCCACCCGATCAGCCTATCGGGTGGGGGCTCGTTCTCGGCGACGGCGAGGACGATGCGCTCGCGGACCTGCTCGACCTGCTCGGCGCTCAACGTGTGGGGGTGGCGTCGCAGATAGCCCAGCAGCATGCGCGCCGGGAGCACTCGCGCGCCGCGACGTCGTGCGAGCGGCTTGTCGACCCATGCGCGGCTGTACACGATGAGCGCCTCCACGCGAACGCCTGCGATCTCTTCGAGTGTCTCGCGCTGGTTTTGAGCTTGGGTGAGCACCCCGACGTGGATGGCGCGCACTCGCACCGGGCCGGGGTGGCTCTTGGTCTCGACGCTGAACACCCCGGCGGCGCCGAGCGCGATGTGGTCGACGTTGCCGTGGCCGAAGCTCGCGTCGTGGATCACTGTCCAGCCACCGCCGGTGCAGCTCGTCGAGCACCCCCCCCACGTGCTCCTCCCCGGTGGCGCCTCTGTCGTGGCGTTCCACCAGCGGGAGCACATAGCGGGAGACCACGAACATCGTGATCAGCAGCGCCAGCTCCGAGCCGATGAATAGCGGGCTGCGCAACCCGAAGAAGCGACCGAGTACCGCCGTGGCGACCGCCAGCACGCCGAGCGTCACCAGCGTGCGCAGGCTTAGGCGCAGGAACCTCGCGCGCGCGTACTGACCTGGCATGCGGGCGGCGGGGTCACGGCGGCGGGGTATGCGCAGGCTGTGACCGTGGACGATCGACATCTACATCTTGCATCGGCCTCCCAGCGGTCTCGGCTTTAGCCTTACCGGCCACCGCGGGAGATGGCCGACTGTTCGATCCGCGCAACCCTCCCGCACCGGCCCTGAGGAAAAAGCGTGGAACGTGTGGCTATCGCCTAAAGCACGCTGGGGGGCGAGCCGAAGCCATCAACAGGCCGCCAGACTTTTCAGCGAGCCTCGGGACCATGCCCAAATCTTTCGACTCCTCCATACCATCGGACATCCGACTGCTGCTGCGGGCGGACGCGGAGCAGTGTTGGTTGCACCGTGAGGTGATCCCGGTGCTGCAGCATCTGGAGACTCGCGAGCGGCTCCCGGAGGAGGAAGTGGGCGCGGCACTGGCGTACCTGGAGGCGATGTGGGATGAGGCGATGTCGCGCGCGCGGGCGACCGACGCCGCCCACGCTCATCTGCGGGCTGCCGAGCGCGAGCCAGAGGTTCTGTCGGGCCCCGCGGGGCGCTATCACGCGGCTGTGCGGGTGCTGCGCGGGATCATCGCCGAACGCGTCACCCCGCTGGTGGAGCCCCTGCTGGGACTCGACGAGGACCAACAGCTCGATGCGGGGAGCGGGAGGGTGCGCGTCAAGGACGCGCGCGTCAATGGGCTGCATCAGAGCGGCGGCGGCTGCACCCCTCGCGCGGCGTAGAGCACACCGATCCCCTACTCTTCCCGGCGTGTCCGAGCCAACCGCCGCGGGGGTGCCGCGCTTTGACCTGCAATCGCACTCCACGCGCTCCGACGGGGCGCTCGAGCCGGCCGCGGTGGTGGCGGCAGCAGCTGGGGCCGGCGTGCGGCTGCTGGCGCTCAGCGACCACGACACGCTCGCCGGGGTCTCCGAGGCACTGCGAGCCGGCGCCGAGCATGGGGTGGCGGTGGTGCCGGCGATCGAGATCTCAGCGATCGACGATGGCGGGGATGAGGTGCCCGCCCAGCCGGCGCGCGAACTGCACATCCTGGGGTATCTCGTCGATCACACCGACTCCGAATTCACGGCGACGCTCGCGGGGTTCCTCGCCGACCGTGAGCGGCGCACGCTGCGGATGGGGGAAAGGCTGCGCAACCTCGGCATCCAGCTTGACCAGGAGGCTATCGACGCGCGCGTGAGCGCCGGGGAGCCGATTGGGCGACCGCATCTGGCTGAAGCGGCGCTCGGGCACCCGGCCAACGCGCGGCGGCTGCGCGAGGAGAACATCGACGACATCGGGGCGTTCATCAGGGCCTACCTGATCGAGGGGCGCCCGGCGTTTTGCCTGCGTGTGACACCCACGGTGGGGGAGGCGATCGAAGCGATCCACGCGGCGGGGGGCGTGGCGATCTGGGCGCACCCCTTCTGGGATGTGTCGGACCCCGATGAAGTGCTGTCGATGATTGAGCGCTTCCGCGCGCTCGGGGTGGACGGGGTGGAGGCCTTCTACGTGACCCACACCCGCGAGCAGACCGAGCTGCTGGCGAGCCGCTGCGCCGAGCTCGACATCCTGAGCACCGGGTCGAGCGACTTCCACGGTCCCGAGAACCGTCTGTTCTCGCGCTTCCTGGCGTTTGAGACCTACGGGTTGCAGCCCAACCTCGGGCCTATCGCGGCGCTCATCCGCTGAGCAGATCCGCCAGTCGAAAGGCCAGCGCTTCAAGCGCGAGCTCCTCGGAGACGTTGAGCGCGAGGCGCAGCCGCGTGTCGCGCACGAGCTCCACCGAGCGCAGCAGCGGACCCACGTCGCGCCCCTCAGCCTCGGCGGCGAGCTCCTCGGGGCGGTCCAACGCGTAGGCGAGCTCGGGTGCCCCGCCGGCCACGCACCACACGTCGCGCAGCCACAGCTCCACCAGGCGCAACCCGAGGTCGAGCGTGGTGGTGCGCGCGCGACGCTCGGCGCGACGCACCACGTCGATCCCTTCGCGCTCGAACCGGCGCCGCTCCTTGCTCGGGAGCAGCTCGGCTTGCTCGTGCAACCGCTCGCCCGCGGCGGCGCCCGCCTCAGCCCCGGCGGCCTTGGCGAGGTCCAGCAGCACCGCGCGCTGCTGCTGGGTGGGGTGGGCGTGAAGCGCGTCGCGCGCGAAACCCTCGGCCCACTCCCGCAACGCCACGCCGTGCTCGCTCGCCAGGAGCTCGGCCAGGCGTGCGTCCCCGCCGGCCAACCGTGCGCACGCGCCCGCGCGCGCGGGCTCGATTGACTCGCCGGCGGGGGCGGAGTCGATCAGTAGCTGCTGCAGGGTCTCGCTCGGGGGTGGGTCGAAGCGCACCTGCTGGCAGCGCGAGGCGATCGTGGGGAGCACGTCCTCGCGGTGCTCGGCCAGCAGGATCAGGTGGGCGAACGACGGGGGCTCCTCCAAGGTCTTCAGCAGACGGTTGGCGGCCTGGTCGTTCATCGTGCCGGCGGCCTCGATCACGAACACCCTGCGGGTGGACTCAAACGGGGTGCGCGTCGCGGCGCCCACCACCGGCTCGTCGATGTCGCTGACGAGCACTTCGCTTGCGCCGCTGGGGGTGACCCACGTGAGGTCGGGGTGCGCTCCACGCGCGACCCGCTCGAGCACGGTGGCTGGGGCGCGGGCGCCGTCGGCCAGCAGCGCCGCCGCGAACGCGCGCGCCACTGTGCGCTTCCCGGCGCCCGCTGGGCCGTGGAACAGGTAGGCGTGCGACGGGGCACCCGTGGGGGCGAGCGCCCCCAGCAGCACCGCGCGGGCGTGCGGGTGGGACTCGATGCCTGGGAGAATCTGAGCGGCATCGGGGGGGGTTGTGCCGGCGATCGTCACGCGGGTCATCGTAGAGGGCGCTACCGTGCCGGGCGAATGGCTGGGGGGACACTCATCACGATCGAGGGGCTCGACGGCGCGGGGAAGTCGACGCTGGCTTTCGCGTTGGCTACCGTGCTGCGCGAGCGGGGTGTGCGGGTGGAGCTGTTGCGCGAGCCCGGTGGGGTGGTGCTCTCAGAGCGGATTAGGACGCTTGTGAAGGACCCTGGCCTGGCGGTGGGGGCGCGCGCCGAGGCGCTGCTGTACGCGGCCGCGCGCGCGGAGCTGGTGCACGAGCGGGTGAGGCCGCTGCTCGAGGAGGGCGCGTGGGTGCTGCTCGACCGTTTCGTTGACTCTTCGCTGGCCTACCAGGGGGCGGGGCGTGGGCTGGGGGTTGAGCAGGTGCGTGCGATCAACCTGTTCGCCACCGGCGAGCTGGTGCCCGACCGCACGCTGCTGCTGCGGGTCTCCACGCACACCGGCCGCGCGCGCCTTGGCGGGCGCGACACCGAGCCCGACCGTCTGGAGCGCGAGAGCGAGCGTTTCTTCGCAACGATCGCCGCCGCCTATGAGGCACTCGCGATGGCCGAGCCGCGGCGGATCCGTACGATCGACGCCGAGCAGCCACCTAAGCGCGTGCTCGAGCAGGCGCTCGCGGCGATCGCCGACCTGCTGACCGCGCCTGGTGCGTAGCCGAGTGGTGGTGTGTGCACCGTGGCGTTGATGGGGGATGGCGCGCTGGCGCGCGCGTGGCGTTCCCGCGACGGACACCGGCTTCCCCCATGGGGCAACACGAGCGTTAGCATGACCTTGCGATGACGGGCGCAGCCAACCGCAGCCAGCACACCACGCGTGTCACCTTGCTCTGGGCGTTGGGGGCGCTCGTTCTCGCGGCGCTCGCCACTGCCATCCCGACCGCGGCGACGGCGGGGGCCACGACGAAGACCCACACCGACAATGTGCTTGGTATTCCGGTGCCCCCCTCGGCGCGTGTTCATGGCACGACCACGACACCGGCGAGCACCACGCCGGCGACGAGCACCCCGGCTGCGACGACGCCCGCGACCACAACGCCGGCTAGCACAACGGCGGGCGCAACCACCCCGGCGACCGTCACACCCACAAGCGGCGCCCAACCGGGGACGGTTGCACCGCCCACAACCACACCGGCGACGGCGACGCCCACCACTGCAACCCCCACAACCGCAACGCCGGCCCATACGCCAACCACCGGCTCCAGCACCGTCGTTGGGGTGGCTGTCCACAAGACCGCTCAGAAAAGCACGCGCCTGTCCACGGGGGCGCTCGCGCTGGTGATATTCGGGGGGCTGCTGCTGCTCGGATGCCTGACGTGGGGGCTTAGCCGCTGGCTGGCACTCGAACCGCGCTGGACGGTGTCGATGATGTATTCGCTGCGCGAGGCCGGCTACCGCGCGTCGGCCACGTGGGCCGAGTTCAGTGACTGGGTCCGCCTCGGCCACTGAGGGGCCGACTGAGCAAAAGCCCTCTAAAATAAGAGGTTCTGGTGATCTGTCCGGACCTGGCGAGACGATGCTCGGCCCAAGTGAACAGAGTCGAGTGGGCGTCGCGCAGTGCCGGCGCAGAGGAGGTAAGGCCGATGGATTTCACACCGCACCCCACCATCCAGCAGGAGACCGCGGCCGGTGCCGCGCTGGGCGTCAAACGCCTGTTCACCTCTGCTGAGACCCACCCCTTCGACACGGTCGAGTGGGAGCTGCGCGACGCGCGCATTGGGCACGGCGACAGGGTCGCCTTCGAGCAGTCCGATGTTGAGTTTCCCAAGAGCTGGAGCCAGAACGCGACGAACATCGTCGCCCAGAAGTACTTCCGCGGGCAGATCGGCCACCCTGAGCGCGAGCGCTCGGTACGCCAGATGATCGGGCGCGTCGCCGGCACGATCGCCGGGTGGGGGCGTGAGCGCGCGTACTTCGCCACCGAACAGGACGCCGATGCGTTCGAGGCGGAGCTCACCCACATCCTGCTGCACCAGATGGCGGCGTTCAACTCCCCCGTGTGGTTCAACGTGGGGTTCGAGGAGTCCCCGCAGTGCTCGGCATGCCAGCCGTATCACAAACTCATCTCGACACCGCATGGCATGGTGCCGATCGGTGAGCTTGTCGAGGGTGATCACGTCGGGCACGAGGTGTACGACGCCCACGGCGTTACACGCATCGTGGCCACCAAGGCCAACGGTCTCAAGCGCGTCCTCCGGGCCCGCTTGCGCAATGGCAGCTTCGTCGAAGCTACACCCGACCATGTCGTAAAGGCCGCATCCAAGCGACGTTCCCAGCCGGTGTGGCTGCGCATGGACCAGCTTGAGGTGGGCATGCGGATGCACTTGCATCCGCATCGCGCGAAGGTCAGCGATCCCATTCGTGTCGCGGTCGGCATGGGCTCGTATGAGGGATCGCTGCTTGAGGATCTCGTCGAGGAGGTGGACCGCGTCGCGCTCTCTGAGGCCGCACTCGCCGGCTGGCTACAAGCCGATGGCTTCGTCGGCCAGTACACAGGCACAAATCGATCGTTGACGATCGAGTTTCAGGTGGCCACCGACGAGGAGTATGAGTGGGTCATGGGTCATCTCGATGTCGCCTTCCCGGACGTCCACCGCAAGGTACGCGAGGCTGATACCCAGTACATTCGTGTGCGGCGGATTCGTCTCTACGGCGAGGTATTGCGGGAGTTCGTCGAATCGTGGGGGCTGTGTGCGCGCGGCACCGAGATACGCGTCCCCTCTCGACTCTTCACCGCCTCGCACGACGAGATCGTCGCCTACCTACGCAGCATCTTCCAGGCCGATGGATACATCACGGTGCAGCGCAGCGATGCGCTCGAGAATGCGCGAATCGGCTTCGCAGTAATCGGCGAGCAGTGGACCGAGGACGTGCAGCTACTGCTCGGCACGCTCGGTATCTACTCACGACGAGCCCGCAAGGTCGAGAGGAGAGGGGATCGTCACGACATGCACGAGCTGTCGATCTCGATCGGCTCGGAGCGTGCGCGCTTCTCGGAGATGATCGGCTTTATCAGTAAAGAGAAGTCGGACAAGTTGCTCGATTCGCTGAACCTACGCAATCCCAAGCGTTGCCCCGACCTGCGCGAGGAGGAGATCGTCGCAATCGAGGATCGCGGCGAGATGGAGGTCTACGACATCCAGACAGAGTCCGGCGAGTACCTTTCGAACAATATCGCCGTCCACAATTGCTTCATCCTCTCCGTCGACGACACGATGGAGTCGATCCTCGAGTGGAACACCAAGGAGGGCAACATCTTCCGCGGGGGCTCGGGGTCGGGCATCAACCTGTCGAACATCCGCGGGTCGATGGAGCCGCTGGCCAAGGGCGGCACCGCCTCGGGGCCGGTGTCGTTCATGCGCGGCGCCGACTCGTGGGCGGGGACGATCAAGTCGGGCGGCAAGACACGTCGTGCGGCGAAGATGGTGGTGCTCGACGTCGATCACCCGGACATCCGCGAGTTCATCTGGTGCAAGGCTAAGGAGGAGGACAAGGCCGAAGCGTTGCGCGACGCTGGCTTTGACATGTCGATCGACGGGGATGGGTTCAAGTCGATCCAGTACCAGAACGCGAACAACTCGGTGAGGATCACCGACGAGTTCATGCGCGCCGTGGAGGCCGACGAGGAGTGGCGGCTGCTGGCGCGCGCCACCGGCAAGCCGGTTGGCGAGCCGATCCCCGCGCGCGAGTTGATGCGCGAGATCTCAGAGGCAGCGTGGCGCTGCGCGGATCCGGGGGTGCAGTACGACACCACCATCAACCAGTGGCACACCAGCCCGAAAAGCGGGCGTATCAACGCGTCGAATCCGTGCAGCGAGTATATGCACGTCGACGACTCCGCCTGCAACCTCGCGTCGTTGAACCTGATGAAGTTTCGCCGTCCCGACGGCACGCTGGACGTGGAGCCCTTCGAGCACGTCTGCGACATCGTGCTGCTGGCCCAGGAGATCGTGGTGGGGCCCTCCAGCTATCCCACCGAGCAGATCGGGGTCAACGCGCGCGCGTTTCGCCAGCTGGGGCTCGGGTACGCCAATCTCGGGGCGTACTTGATGAGCAACGGCATGCCGTATGACTCGGATGCCGGGAGGGGCACGGCGGCGGCGATCACGGCGCTTATGACCGGGCGCGCCTACCGCGAGTCGGCACGCGTGGCGGCGGCGCTCGGGCCCTACGAGCACTATGAGGAGAACCGCGAGGAGCACAACAACGTGATGCGCATGCATCGCGACGCCTCCCACGCGATCCCCGACTCGGCGTGCCAGGACGAGCAGCTGCTCGACGCGGCACGGCGCGCATGGGAGGAGGCGGTGGAGCTCGGGGAGCGCTTCGGCTACCGCAACGCCCAGGCGACGGTGCTGGCGCCTACCGGGACGATCTCTTTCCTGATGGACTGCGACACCACCGGCGTTGAGCCGGACTTCTCGCTGGTGAAGTTCAAGGAGCTGGTGGGCGGGGGGCAGATGACGATCGTCAACCGCACCGTCCCGCTGGCGCTGCAAACGCTCGGGTACACCGAGCAGCAGGTGGAGCAGATCGAGGCGCACCTGGCTGAGCACGGCACGATCATCGGGGCGCCTGAGCTGAGCGCGGAGCACCTGCCGGTGTTCGACGTGGCGGTGGGCGAGCGCGCGATCTCCCACATGGGGCACATCAAGATGATGGGGGCAGTGCAGCCGTTCATCTCGGGGGCGATCTCAAAGACCGTCAACCTGCCCCAGAGCGCCACTGTCGAGGACATCGCCGACGCCTACACGCAGGCATGGCGCCTCGGCATAAAGGCGCTTGCGATCTACCGCGACGGCTCGAAGACCGCGCAGGCGCTGAGGACCGATGCTCAAAAGGAGAAGGCGGCTCCCGCCGACGTCGAGGCAATCGTGGAGCAGGCGGTGTCCAAGGCACTCGCCGATGCGGGTCCGCGACGCAAGCGGATGCCGCGCGAGCGTCAGTCGATCACGCACAAGTTCTCGATCGGCGGTCACGAGGGCTACATCACGGCCGGCATGTACGAGGATGGGACAGTCGGGGAGATCTTCCTGACCGACATCGGCAAGGAGGGCTCGACGATCAAAGGCATGATGAACTCGTTCGCCACCGCCATCTCGATCGCGCTCCAATATGGGGTCCCGCTGGAGACGCTGGTGGAGAAGTTCAGCTACATGCGCTTCGAGCCTGAGGGGATCACCGGCAACCCGGAGATCCCGTTTGCGAAGTCGATGCCCGACTACATCCTGCGCTGGGTGGCTTCGCGCTTCCTGGACACCGACGCTCAGGAGGAACTGGGCATCCTCACACCTGAGGTGCGGGCCCGCAAGCTCGCCGAAGAGGCCGCCCAGTCGCTCTCCTCATCGGATACGGCCGGCCCTGAGGCAAGCGTCGACGGCAGCGCCGGTGTGCCGGCGGCCTCCGCGCTCACCGACTCCCCCCCAGTCGTCCCGGCCCGCATGCAGGGCCTCGACCTCGGACCGGCGTGCAGCCAGTGCGGAGGCATGATGCAGCGCACCGGCTCTTGCTACACGTGCAGCAGCTGCGGCAACAACACCGGCTGCGGCTGACGGGTTTTGTCGAGTGCCTCTGGAGTGCGATATCACAAGCAGCACTAGAGGCGCCCATCTTCAGAGTCGTCAGCCGTGGCGAGCACGGCATTGTGTGCGGTGTCACCTTTTTGCTAACGCTCAACGAACGCGCTGCCATGGTGACCACATCGTGGCACTACGCGACCATGAACGACGCACCCCGCTTGGTTACCGCATACCCGACCCTCTAACATGATTTTTATGCCAGTCGTACACGAGATCACTACTCTTGATCTAGTCGAGCTGACCGAGCCGATCGAAGGCATACCCGCCGGCGCCCGCGGTGGAGTACTGGAGTTGCGCGACGACAACATAGCGATGGTCGAGATCACTTCGCTGCCCCTAGATGCCGTCGATCGCATCATCTTTGTTCCGTTGGCCAAGCTGCGCCGCATCAACTGATCTGAATTGGAGTCAGTGACCGGCGGCGTGCTCGGCGAGCGTCACGCGGGACTCGTCGCGACCGAGCATGCTGATGAAGACGGCGGCGAAGGCGATGCCGAAGTGGTTGAGGGAACAGCCCAACCGGACAACTGAGGTTACGTGGTAATTATTGTGATACGATCAGGGGAGGATGACCACAAAGTCGGCTCCCTTCAGCATGCGCCTCTCCCAACAAATGGAGAGACTCGTCGAGTCGGAGGCACTACGTACAGGCCGTAGCAAGGGAGCGATCGTCGAAGGTCTCGCCGAAGAGGCGATGCGGATGAGGTTGTTCCCGGGGGTTTCTTTCCGGGGAACGGACTGGGAACGACGCGCTTGGGTCATTGGCACAGCTTTCGACGTCTGGCAGATCGTCGATGCCCATCGCGACATCGACTCGGTCCAGAGCATGGTGGAAGGCGGTTCGGTCAATGAGCGTCAAATCCGGCTGGCCCTTGATTACTACGAGCGATTTCCCGAGGAGATCGACACGGCCATCGCTGAAAACCGACGGACGATCGAGCAACTCGAAAGCGAATTCCCGTTCATAGAAGTCAGCCGGATAGACGTTTGAGCATGACCTCAGACGGTTCGTGAAGCTCTTTCTCGACGCTCACATCTCAGCACGGCGCATCGCAGCCCAGCTCCGCGAGCGTGGCCACGATGTCCGGGCCGCAGACGAAGAGCGAGACCTCGACGGTCGCAATGACGAACAGTTGCTCGGGTTGGCGGCGGGAGAAGAGCGGGTATTCATCACGTTCGACGTCAAGGACTTCTCAGTCATTGCACGTCGATGGGCGGAAGCAGGTCGAGAGCATGCGGGATGCGCCATCGTCGTTGGAATCGATCACGGCGAGTTTGGGGCGATCATCGCGGCGATTGAACGCGAACTGCAAACTCGACCATCTCCGGTCGACTGGATCAACCGGACGCTCTTCGTCGCAAGAGCCCAACGAAGCTGAGCTAGATCAGTGACCGGCGGCGTGCTCGGCGAGCGTCACGCGGGACTCGTCGCGGCCGAGCATGCTGATGAAGACGGCGGCGAAGGCGATGCCGAATACGAGGAACTCGAGGAAGCACATGCCGGCACCGGCGACGTGCTGATCGTTGATCGCCGAGAGGCCGAATGCGCGGGGCGCGTTGGCGTAGAGCGGGTACTCGGTGCGGGTGAGCCACGTGAGCGGCAGGCACACCGCGGCTGAGGCCAGGCGGCTGAAGCCGAGCAGCGCAAGGCGCTGTCCGCCGGGGCGCAACCGTGCGCGGGGCAGCGGATCGACGATCAGCCACCACAGCGCGAGACCTGTGTAGAAGAGCGTGGCGTGCTCGAACGCGTGCACCACTGGGTGCTGCGCGGCGAAGTCGAAGATCGTGGGGATCGCCCACACCCAGGTGGCGATGGCCCATAGCGGGATCGCCACCCACGGGGAGGTGATCCGCGCGAGCACTTTGCCCGAGCGCCCTCCGGGGGCCACGGCGCGTAGCGCGGGGCGCGTGAGGCCGAGCGGGAGCACCGGGGAGCGCAGGCCGAGCACCAGCAGCGCGGGGGCGATGTCGGAGAGCAGCGTGTGCTGGAGCATGTGCGCTGAGAGCAGCCAACGGTCGCCGATCGCGTCCAGCGGTGAGAGCAGCGCTATCGCCAGCGTCAGGATCCCGGCGGCGTAGGGCACCCAGTGCCCGGCGCCGACGGCCTCCGAGCGGGCAGCCGCGCGGCGGTACATGCGCGCGTACACCACCGATGCGGCGAGCAGCGCGAGGATCGCGACGGGTTCAAAGCTCCATGAGCCCCAGCCGGGCACAGAATTCATCGGCGCCATCCTATCGATCCGCCGGGCGGGGATGTCCGCTGCTCACCCTCCAACCACCTGGCTGGGGCGATCGAGCTCATTCGCCAGCTTCATAGGAGGCTGGGGGAGCGGGGTTGGAGCGTATGGCGGCGAGCTCGCTGAGCAGCTCTGTCGGGCTGGTGGCACCCAGTACACGCAGGCGTGGCAGGCGGTAGGGATCATCGGTGGGTGAGGCCCACCCGGGCACGACGGTCGTGGAGCCGACATAGCCGGCGGCCTTCACCTGGGCGACGACGGTGGCGTTGTAGTGGCCGGAGGGGTAGCAAAACCAGTTGACCGGGACGTGGTAGCGGCGCTGCACCTCCCTGCGCGCCACCGCCACCTGTTCGTGTAGCGCGGCGGGGCTGAGCGCTGTCAGTTCGGCGTGGCTGATGCCTTGGGTGTCGAGCTCCCAGCCGGCCGCCACGAGCCCTGCGATCTGAGCTTGGCTGAGCCCGCCTTGAGATGTCGGCAGGCCGGTGAGCTGAATGTTCTCGACGCCCACCCATCCGAGCCCGCGCAGCACCGGGAGGGCTTGCGTGTACTGCGACTGGTAGCCGTTGTCGAAGCTCACCACGATCGGCTTGCCGTTCGGCAGCGGCGTGCCACGGGTCCAGTTGGCGAGCATCTGATCCATCGTCACCGCGCGAAAGCCTGCTTTCGCGAGCGCGTGCATCTGCGCGGCGAACTCTTCCGGGGGCACGTACAGCCCGGGGAATTTCGCATCCGCGGGGGGCGCGTTGATGACGTGATACATCAGGATCGGCACCGACTCGGTGCCGGGCGTGCCGCGGGCGGTGCCCGCGGTGCCGGTGCTCGTATCGCGGCCAGTGGCAGCGCTCGCGCCTTCGCCCGTGCCGGCCCCCTGCTTGACGCCGGCCCCCTGCTTGACGCCGGCCCCCCGCTTGACGCCGGCCCCCTGCTTGGTCCCAGCCCCTCGCTTGGTCCCAGCCCCATGTTGAGCACCGCTCCCAGCTCTAATTCCGCTGGGCACGCTGGCCGAGCCGCTGGGGCTCTTCGATTTGGGGGAACCCTGCCCCTCGATCAGCGCCACCGCCAGTAGTGCCGCGACTACCAGCACCGCTACGGCGGCGAGCCCCCGTGCCCGTCGGCACGCAAGCTCGCGCTTGCGTGCCTCACGGCGGGCTCGCCGCTGATCGGCGTCCATTCGGGGTGGGTTTTAGTTCAAACGCTTCTTGAGCGCGCTCGCCGCGGAGAATTTGGCCGCCTTGCTGGCGGCGATGCTGATCGTCTCCCCTGTTGAGGGGTTGCGTCCCTGACGGGCCGCGCGGCTGCTGACGCTGAACTTGCCGAAACCGGCAAGAGCGACCTCGCCACCGGCCGCCAGCTCATCGGAGATCAAATCGATCGCCGCCTCCAGCGCCTGCCGAGCCTGCGTTCCCGCGAGACCTGTGCGCCCTGCGACCCCATCAGCCAGCTCGTTCTTCGTCATGGCACTCCCTTCTCAAGTGTCGTTGCTGTGGGCAGGCTAACGGTTGGGAAGGACGTCCGTGCGTCCAACTGCTGGGTTTCCCCGCATTTCTGGCCCTAATTTGCGGAGATTACGCTCAAAACAAGCCGTTTCAGGGCGTTTTGCGCCCGAAAACCCGAGGTTTTGGGCCTCGCGCGACGGCCGAGTGGGGCGGTCTTCTAGGCCGACACGCGTGCTCGTGGCGTGGGCGCCGGCTCCTGTGAGCGTGGGACGCGTGGGTGCATGTGTCCCGCGGCGCACACCGTCCACAGCACCGCCAGCCACGTGAACGTGGCGAGGCTCACATGCACCCAGACGAGCTCGGTGGGGAGGTGGGTCTCGTACTGGTCCAGACCCACGGCTCCTTGTAGGGCGATCAGCACGCAGGTGACGGTGCTCCAGCGTCGCAGGAGCGGATCGGCGTCGCGCCGGCGTGCAAGCCACCACAGCCCGAGCGCGACGAGTCCGAACAGGAGCGCGATCTCGCCGTGGCGGTGGATCACGAAGTCCATCGTCCCCCTGCCGTCGAAGTCCATCCGATTGATCTTCTGTCCGGGTGATCCCCCGGCGTGGGGGCCGGCGGCGGTGGCTGCCGTGCCGGCGACGATCGTCAAGGCCCCGAGCACAGCGGTGGCGCGGGCGGCGAGCACGAGCGTGCGATCGGACAGGCGCGAGCGTGCGTCGGCGGTGCGCCCGATCGACGATCCCCCGGCACGCCAGGCGAGCGCAACGGCCGCGGCCAGCACGAGCATCGAGAGCGAGAAGTGGGCCATCACCCAGCCGTAGTCGAGCTGGCCTCGCACGGTGAGCCCCCCGAGTACCGCTTGAGCGAGCACCCCGAGCGGGAGCAGCGAGCTGAGCCACATCAAGTCGCGGCGGTAGGGGCGGCGGCGAAACGCGAGCCCCCACGCGACGAACGCGATGATCGACACGGGAACGGTGACCATGCGGTTGGAGAACTCGATCACCGCGTGGGTGTTGAGCGGGGGGTAGACCTTGCCGTAGCAGCGCGGCCATGTGGGGCAGCCGAGCCCCGAGCCGGTGAGCCGCACGGCGGCGCCGGTCATGACGATCAACGTGAACGCACCCACCGCGACATACGCCGCGAGCGCGTATTGCGGGGGCGTGACCGTGAACTCGCTGGCGCGGCGGCGCAGCTGCTGCAGACGCAGACCCATGGTGTCTAAGCATTACATCGATGGGCGCTCCTGGGGAGCAGCACCAGCGAGCATACGCCCGCGAGCGCGTCGGCTAAGCTCCAGCTAGATGCGCTTGACTTCCAGCCTGCGGATCTAGCGCGCTCGCGGACATCAACCGCCGCCTATAACGAACCGAATGTTTCCGCATAGTAATAGAGCTAAAAACCCTGCGACGGTTCAGGAACAATGGGCGACCCACTCATGAGCCTCAGAGACGACTTCCAGGGTGACCCCGACGACCAGAACGGGGCCGGCTACACCGCCACCCGTCACCCCGACCCCAGGATCGCCACGCAAATCCACCAGGCGCTCGGCGACGCCCAGTCGGTCGCAAATGTTGGCGCCGGCAGTGGGGCATACGAGCCCTACGACCGCACGGTGCTGCCGATTGAGCCTTCCCGGCAGGCAATCGCCCGGCGCGCCCCGGAGCTCGCGAGGGCGATTAGGGGGCACGCGGAGAGCCTGCCACTGACCTCGGGGAGCGTGGATGCGGCGATGGCTTGCTTGACGCTGCATCACTGGACCGACTGGCGAATCGGCGTGCAGGAGCTGCGCCGCGTGGCGCGCAAGCGCGTGGTGCTCTTCACTTACGATCGCTCCTACGCCAAGGACTTCTGGCTGCTACGCGATTATCTGCCCGAGCTGAGCCGTCTCAACTGCGGGCGTTTCCCGGGGATCGCCGAGCAGCGCGCGGCCCTCGGCGAGGAGGTCAGGGTCGAGCCGGTGCCGATCCCACACGACTGTGCCGACGGGTTCCTCGGCGCCTACTGGCGCCGTCCGAGCGCCTACCTCGACAAGCAGATTCGCGCGGGCATCTCGAGCTTTCAGTTGCTCGGCGCCGAGCACGCCCTGGGTGGACTCGAGGGGCTCGACGAGGACCTCCGCACGGGTCGCTGGCAGGAGCGCAACCACGACATCCTGGGGCGCCCCGAGCTCGATCTCGGCTACCGGCTGCTCGTCTGTGAGCTGTAGGCACCCAGCCAACCGCGAGACGCCGGGGAGCGCGCTCGCACACTGAGGTGCTCGCCGCTAGATCGGAGCGAGTCGCTGCTGGGTTAGCGCGACTCGACGAACTCGAACGGCAGCTCGGGTGCGATCTCGCTCAGCGACGGCGCTGAGCTGTCGCGCGCGGAGAGGATCAGCTCGTCTGTGGGCAGCGGCCAGCGCACCCCCACCTCGGGGTCGTTCCAGGCGATGCCTCGCTCGACCTGTGGGTCGTAGTAGGCGGTTTGCTTGTAGATGACGTCGGCGACGTCTGAGAGCACGCAGAACCCGTGGGCGAATCCTACGGGGACATACAGGATGCGCATCAGCTCGTCGTCGAGCTCGAACCCCTCCCATTCGCCATAGCTGGGTGAGCCGCGACGCAGGTCCACGAGCACGTCGAGGATCTGCCCGCGCGCGCAGCGCACGAGCTTTGCGACGCCGGCGCCGACGTGGAAGTGCATCCCGCGCACCACCCCTCTGGTGGAGCGGGAGTGGTTGTCCTGGATGAACTGCTCGGCGTCGGGAATCCCGGCCTCGGCGTGCCATTCGCGCCGGTAGGTCTCCGCGAAGAAGCCGCGCTCGTCGCCGAGCACTGAGGGCTCAATCAGCACGGGGCCTGTTATGCGCGCGGGGAGGATTTGCATTGACTTTGAGTTCACAGTGCGCCGGAGGGCGCGCCGCGCAGACTACTGGGCCGAGACCCGCGATTGCTCGTGAGATAGCCAACGGTCCGTTTTTATGGCGACAACAGCGAGAGCTTCCGTGCCCTCGCTGTCGCGGCCCAGCGAGAACTACCTGTTGCGGAACTCCGCCACTACTGGCAAGTCAGTCGTGCCGGTGAGCCTGAAAGGCCACGTTAGACACGTGAACCGGCGCATTCCCATGCGCGTCGTAAGGTTTTGGCACTCCACATAGCTAGTGTTGATCTGTGACAGGCCCGGATCGCCATCGAGTCGGCGCAAATCGCCGACGCATCAGACGGGATGAGCTAGGCTATGGCTGCGGCACCGCTCGACTGGTAGCCACCTGTCCGCCAGAGCAGCCTTGACCTTCGCATCCATGGACGATCAACCACAGAACTTGCAAGTCAATGTACCACCTGAGCAGGTGGCCGGACAGTACGCGAACTTGGTCGGTGTCTGGCACACGCCCCACGAGTTCGCGATTGATTTCTGCATAATTCAACCCTTTACCGGACATGGGCCGGATACCGTGGCAGCACAGGTAGTCTCTAGGGTGCGCATCCCTCCAACGATTGTTTTCGAGTTGCTGCGCGCACTCAATCAGGATCTGGGTGAGTTCGAGGCAGCATATGGCGGAATCAGGCGTCCTACTGATCAAGCCTCCGACCTAGACGAAGGTGGTGACTCATGACCCACGTACTTGACTCCGACGTAGCTCCATTTGCACCGTCTCAGGTGCACATTCCACTTGCAACATCTAAGCAGGTCGGTGGCGCGTGGGCCATCCATGTGCCATCGGCCACTGTCAGCGAAGCAGCCTATGAAGTTCCGGCGCGGCCCGTTCGCTGGGAATGGCATCGCAGCGAGGCTGGCTTTACGGTATGTGATCGTGTAACTGGCGTTTTTGGTTTCGGGGCTGACTTGAACGATGCGATCCAGGATCTTTCCCATGCGCTAGTTGAGCATCGAGACGTCCTAGAACGACAGGGTTCCCTTTCGCTCGACTTGGCTAGACAGTTGAAGTACCTCCAAGAATTTTCTAATTAATCTTCCATTTAAATGCCGACTCGACCTGCCGCCGATGTCGCGCGTTCGCTCGAAGCAAAGGGCATGGTGCGTGATGAAAATCATCACCATATGTTTCGCAAGGAGATCGACGGCGTAACGACTCTCGTAACTCGCATCTCGCATAATGCCAAGGACATAGATGACGGCTTGGCGAAATTGATGGGTAATCAACTCTGCCTTCGCCTCAGGGAGTTTTGGAGGCTCGTCGAGTGCCCCCTCACTGAGTTAGATTGGGATGCCCTGGTCGCAGAACGCTGCCAGGGAGGACGTAACCCGTTCTTGAGGTACTAGTGGGTTCCCCGGCAACGTTTGCCGGGTTGGGTAGCGAGGTTTGATGGCGCTGGTGGCGAAGTCCTGGTCGAGATCGCTACTCGACCGGGAGGGGCTATGGCTGCCAGGGTGCTGTTGCGGGAGATCACCAGTGAGGAGGGCAACCGGCTGTTGCGGATCGTGCGGCGCACGTCCGGATCGGTCGTGACGTGGCGCAGGGCGCAAATCGTGTTGCTCTCCGCGCAGGGCATGTCCCCGCCGAAGATCAGCGAGGTCGTGTTCACCGACTCGGACACTGTCCGGGACGTGATCCACAACTTCAACGCCGACGGGTTCGAGGCGCTCTATCCGCGCTACCGTGGCGGGCGGCCGCAGACGTTCACGCTGCCAAAGCGTCAGGAAATCAAGCGGATCGCGCTGACCGATCCACAGGATCTCGACCAGCCGTTTGCGACGTGGAGTCTGTCCAAGCTCGCGGACTACCTGGTCGCCGAGGGGGTGGTCACGGACATCTCCCACGAGGGGCTGCGTCAGCTCCTGCGCGAGGAGAACGTCCGGTTTCAAGCCGTGAGGACATGGAAGCGCTCCACCGACCCGGACTTCAAGGCCAAGCACGACCGGATCGTCGAGCTCTACGAGATGGCGGAGGCCAATGAAGGCATCGTGATCTGCCTGGACGAGTTCGGGCCGCTGAACCTGCAACCTCAACCTGGCGGCAAGGGCTGGGCGCCCCGCGCGAAGCCGAAGCGGATACGCGCGACCTATAAGCGCCCGCACGGCGTCAGGCACCTGATCTCCGCCTACGACATCGGCTCCGACCGGCTCTACGGACACATCAAGAAGCGCAAGGACCGCGCGCACTTCCTGGAGTTCTGCCGGTACATCCGCTCGCTCTACCCAGCCGAGATCCAGCTGCACTTCGTCCTTGACAACTTCAGTCCCCACCACGGCCGCGAAATGCGCGCATGGGCGTCGCTGAACAACGTGGAGTTGGCCTACACGCCGCACTACGCCTCCTGGCTGAACAGGATCGAGGCGCAATTCCGGGCGCTTCGGTACTTCACCCTCGCCGGCACCGACCACCCCGACCACGCGACCCAGGCCCGCCTCATCCGCCGATACATCCACTGGCGCAACCGCAACACCAACAACCCCCGCCTACGCAGACTCATCAACACGGCAAACGTTGCCTGACACTCCACTAGCCCGCCTCGTGCTTGGTTGTTGCCGACTGTCCTGGGCGATACTGGGCATAGCGCGAACCGGGCGGATGGCGCCGAGTTTGAGGGTTGGGCGCTGGATGTCGGGGCGTAGGGCGCTGTCGCCGTGAAGTTCCTGCCGCTTCGTGGGCGATGATTGGTCGGTGGCAAAGACCAAGCGCACGCAGGAGGATCGCTGGCAGCCCGTCTTCTACGAGACGGCTCGCGGGGAGCGTCCGGCATGGGATTTCCTCACCGGCAAGAAGACGCCGATCGAGGTTCGGATCGAGCTGCTGACGACCGTGAGGGCCGTGCTTCAGGTTGGGCCGCCGAGGTTCCCCACCTCGACGCAGCGCTGGCGTCTGATGCACAAGCCGGCCAGCAAGAAGGAGGTCGATCTCAGCGGCATCTGTGAGGCGCGAGACAAGCACTCCAACAAGCTCTACCGGCTGTTCTGCGTGATCGACCGAGACGCACCAGCACATGGGCTGACGCTTCCATCTTTGGTGCTGCTCGGCGGCGTGGTCAAGCCCGCACGAACAGAGGCGCCGCAGTCGGAGTACCGGCGGATCGACCGCTACCGCAAGGACTACCAGGCGACTCACCGCGTCGCGCTCGGACGCGGGGGCGCCGAGTGGTGGCCGGATGACGGTCCCGACATGTCATAGCTTCTATGCTACGATCTGCTCTCCCCAAACTGAGGTGACCGAACTATGCACAAGTCCAAGGAAAGCGCCGCCTTCGCCGAACTGCTCGCCGAGAGCTTCCCGACCGCTGAGGCCCGCGCCGCTCACGAGCGCGAGGTCGCAAAGCTGGTCGCGTTCGCCGAGCTGCTGATCGCCCTGGACGAGGTTCGTGCGGGCAGCAAGATCTCCAAGGCCGAGTTGGCGCGTCGAGTCGGCGTCAAGCCCTCTGTGATCTCGCGGCTGCTGGACGGCAAGGGCCGCAACGTGCAGCTGGACACCGTCGCCGACGTCGCCGATGCGCTCGACGTCTACATCGAGATGCGCGTGCGTCCGCAGCCAAAGGGCAAACGGGCACGACACGCCCCGATCGAAGTCCTGGCCGCGTAAGGCAGTAGCGAGAGCGCTGGGAAGTTTCCCCAGGCAGCCCCAGCGCGTTTACCACAGGTCAGCCACGGAAGACCTCACGACCCGGCGCGCGAGCGGATACAGCCGACGACGCTCAGTCAGCCGTGCGAGTTCAGCTCGCGGCAACGTCGGTTGGTGTTTCGTGCAGGCGACGCGTCATCTGCGCGAGCGCGTCCGTGGCGTCGCTGCGGAGTCGCATATAGGCATCCTCAATGTTCTGGATGCCGCGTCTCGCGACCTTGACGCCGCTCGCGATCGCCTTCGCCTTCTCCACGGCGTCGGTGAGGGACGCGAGGTCCGACTCCAATGCAGAGAGATCGACGCTGCGCTCCTCTGACCGCGCCGAGACCGACGCGAGCTCTCGCACGAGCTGGCAAGCGATCTCCAGCGCCAGCGGCTCCGGTTTCTCGCGGTCCAGGTGGACGACGACGCGGTTGCCGGGGTACGTCCGCAGCGACAACCCGCCGAGGGCGGTGCCGTCGGAGTTGTCCAACACGAGGAGGCCGGCGGTGGCCTCGCGGTTCCCCATCGCCTTCTCAAGCTCCGTCATGGCAGCGCGCACGCCGATTCTGGGCCGTGCCTTGCACTCCACGACCACCCGAACGTCCGCGCCGGCGGTCGTGGCTGGGTTGAGAGTGGCGACATAGTCGCCGCAGCGGTTGCGGTCCGATCCAAGCTCGGTGCCGACGTGTTCGACAGTGTCGCGGAACGGTGCGAGGGACTGCGCAAGCGTCTCGCTGACGGTCTGCTCGTAATCGGCGCCCTTCGCGGTGCCGCGCTCGTGCTCGGCGCCCACGCGCTCGGCGGCGCTCAGCTGCTCCCTCAGCGCGACGACGTGGGGCAAGAGTTCGCCCACCCCCTTCAAGCGACCATCCAGGTCGGCCTTGAACACCGCGAACGGCCCGTGCTCGTCCAGCAGCGCCTTCGTGACCTCTTGGCGTTGGCTGCGTGCGCCGGCCTGCATGATCTTCTCCAACTGCCGCTGCACGCTCTTCGCGCGCCCCGCGTCCATATACGCGCCCAAGACCTCGCGGAATCCGGCGAGCTGCTCCTTCACGGAGCGCGGGAGGTTCTCGGCGACCGTCAACGAGACGGTCTCAACGAGCCGGTCCACCTCGCTGCGCACCGAATCAAGCGTGGCCTGGTTGCCGCCGTGCTGGACGAGCGCGGCACCGATGTCCAGCATCCTCCGTACCGACACCTCCAGGTCCTCGCCACGCTTCACGCACTCCCGCGCGGCGTCCACGGGGGCGCCGTAGACGGCGAGCTGGTTGATAGCGAGGTAGGCATCGCCGAGGACGACGTGGGCCGCCGCGTGTCCGTTCGTGGCCTTGCTGCTCGCTGAGCCGTTCGCGGCGGGACTGTTCGTGGTTGTTGCGCCGTTCCCGTTGCGGCCGTTGCGTGTGGTTTTGTTCGTCATCGTTTGCTCCTAACGCCTCGCATCGCGGGGCCGTCGTGGTTTGGGGCACCGAAGCTACGCTGGGCACGCCGGCTGGCCTTGATTTCCCGCGGGCGGTGCTGTGTCATTCAGTTTGTGAACGCGAAGCCGGAGCAGCGCGCGCAAGCCGCGGCACTCCTGGAGGAGTCGCCGTGGCTGTCCGATCGCGAGGTCGCGCGCCAGGTCGGGCTGGGCAACAAGACGGTCTCGCGGCTGCGCGCCGAGCTGGGGATCGCGCGCGGCGTCGCAGCGGACGGCACGGCCGGAGTCGGGGCGGAGACCACGCCCGGCGAAGAGGACTTGGAAACTGAGGAGAGTCTGCCCGCAGTGGAGTTGGTGGTCGCCGCGGGCGCGTCGGAGCGGAAGCTGCGGCGCTGGCAAACAGAAGGGCTCCTCCCCGAACCGACACGCTACTGGGTCGGCAAGCGCCGGATAGCCATGTACGCCCCACGCGATGTGGAGCGGGTCAGGGCGGTCGCTGAGTTGATGAATCGCTACCCCGATGTTGACCGCGTCGCCCTCGGCCTGCTTGCGCTCGGCTTTACGCCTCGGGAGGACAGGCTGCGCGAGGCGTACGACAGATTCCTCGCGCGGCAACAGGAGTCATTCACGCCACTGGATGCGATCTTCAACGTGTTGCGAAAAGCGAAGCGCGGCGCGTCGCCCGAGTTGGACGCAGCGGTCGCGTGGCTGGAGACGCTGGTCAATAGCCCTCGGATGGAGTGGGTGCGCAGGGTCGCAAGCGTCCACGAGTCCGAGGACGTGCCGCTGCCGGATGCGACTCTGGAGTACCTGGAGAACGTGAGCAAGATCTTCGTACGCGGGAGCCTCGGCTCCGACGAGGCCGTGGAGGGTCTGCTCACCGCGTTTGCGGCCCGGATGGAGTCTCTGATGCCAGGTTCGTCGCGGCTTCCAAACGAACTGCCCATGTCGGAGCAGGTCAGGATGCTCAAGGCGATGCAACGCGCAACCAAGGTGAGCACGCTGCGCCGACTCGCAGCGGAGGCACCGCTGAGTGAGATAACACGCGCCTGTGACGAGCTCGTCACCGTGGTCGTCGGCTACCTCGTACTGATCGACTCCGCGCAGTGGTCATGACACGCGTCTGCCTGTACACCCGCATATCGACAGACGAAGATCACCAGCCGACCTCGCTCGGCACCCAGCGCGAGCGCTTGGAGCGCTACTGCCAGGCGATGGAGGACTGGCATATCGCCGCCGCGTTCGAGGACCAGGCGACCGGCACGACACTGGAGCGCCCCGGTCTGCAGGCCGCGCTCGACCTTGCCCGGCAGGGCCGGATCGAGCTGCTGCTCGTCTACCGCGTCGATCGCCTGTCCCGCAAGGTGCGCCAGCTCGCCGCCTTCTGCGAAGAGCTCGACAAGCTCGGGGTCGTCCTGAAGTCCGCGACCGAGCCGTTCGACACCGGCTCACCCGCGGGACGGATGATGCTGCAAATGCTCGGCGTGTTCGCCGAGTTCGAGCACGCCACGATCGTGGACCGCGTCACCGCAGGGCTCGAGCGGCGCGTGCGCGAGGGCCGCTGGATGGGCAGACGCATCCCCTACGGCTACACGCGCGACCCCGACAGCAAAGCGCTCCTGCCATGCCCTGTCCGCGCGCCTGTACTCAGACACATCTTCGCCCTGTACACGCAAGAAAGGCAGGGCACGACCTCGATCGCGCGCGCCCTGGAGGCCGAGGGCGCCCCACCACCACGACAGCACGGCTGGTCACCAAACGCTCTGCAGGTGATCCTCGCAAACCCCGCCTACCTCGGCATGATCCGCTGGAACGACAAGCTCTACGACGGCCAACACGAGCCATTGATCGAGAAGGACACCTTCGAGCAGGCCCAGCAGATCCTCGCCCGACGCTTCAAGGACGCCACGCTCAGGCGCGGCAACCCCACGCCGTTCCTGCTCTCCGGGCTCGTGCGCTGCCAGCACTGCAGACGCGCCTACGTCGGCACCTCCGCCCACGGCCGCAACGCCCGCTACACCTACTACGCCTGCTCCACCCGCTACAAGTACGGCCGCGCCCGCTGCGACGGACAACGGCTGTCCCAGGACCGCCTGGAGCACGCCGTGCTCACCCAGCTCGCCACCATCTACCGCGACGGGCAACTCATCAACGACGCACTCACCCAAGCCGCCGAGCAGGCCAACACGGACCGTCCCCAGCACGAGCAGCAACTCGCCGGCGTGCGCGCCGACATCCAAAACCTCGAACGCAAGATCGACCGCTACCTACAAGCGTTCGAGGACGCAAAGCTCGACCCCGACATCTGCCAGCAGCGCATCGAGCGCCACCACACACGCCTACAAGCCCTACGCGACCAAGAAGCCGACCTCGCCCAAACACTCGCCGCACACGCCGACACACAGCCCGACACGGCAAGCCTGGCCGCGATCGCCGACCAACTCGACCAGCTCATCGCCACCGCCAACCCCGAGCAAGCCAAGGAGCTGCTGCGTCTCCTCATCAAGGACATCCGCGTCCACGACCAGCACACGATCATCCCCACCTACCGCGTCCCGCCAGCGGTTCGCACAATGCACGGAACAGTGGCCGGTGGGGTATGCGAACCTCCTTCAACGCGGTGTCGTTGACCAAGAACGCATTCCGGACCACGCCGAACACGTCCACGCCGGCATCTTCAGAACGGCTTGCCGCAGCCTCATACGCTGCATAGACCTCGTCCTTGCCTAGGTAACCGAGACCATGACCTAGCGGTAGGGCAGGAACAGCGCGGGAGTCGCCTGCTCGAAGGACACGATCGAACGAGCGTCACTGCCCGCCTTGAGACCGTCCTCGACCCCGCGTTGCGCACGGGCGATAAACGTATCGCGCTCAGTAGAGGTGAAGTCGCTCTCAGCGAGGTGGCTATCGGCGAGGCCCACCATCTCATCCACCGCGCCCCGCAGGACAGCTACGATTTCCTCTACCCGCCACACCGGCTGATAGCACTGCATCGCGAAGATCACCCGCCAGTCGTCCACACGCAGCCGGAAGTGCTCGCTGCCCCGTGAGCCGCTTGACATCGAGCGAGCGATCATGGCACCGAGACGATCCAGAGCACCCATTACCCGGGCGCGGATCGGCGGATCGAGACGCCGCAGCTCCTTCTCTGCCGTGCGCGTGAAGTGCAGCGCACGCTCGTCGCTCACCCGGCTCCGAGGCCTTGCTTGACCTCCGCGTAGGAGATGATTCGTCCAGCCGCGATGTCCGCCTCGCTGGCCGCGAGCGCCGCCTGCTCCTCGGGGCTCAGCGGCTCATCATCCTCGGGACAAGAGTCCAGCCAGTCGCCGAAGCCCTGGCCGCGCGAGGCGATGAACTCAAGGGTCGCCTCCGCTTCCTGCTCGGTCAGATCCTCGACTTGTGCGCGCAGCTTCTCCTTCGCCGTCATACGTCAAATGGTAGCGGCAGGGGTACGGCCCGAGCGCCAAAGCTCAGCGAACCTGGCGGGCGTTGATGCCCCACCGGCGTCATCCGCCGCCGGGAGCACATCCGCTAGTGGCGTGTGCCGTATGGGCCGACCGGTTCCAGGCCAGCAGCGCGGACGCCGGCCGTGAACGAGCCGAATCTGCGCCTGACCGTGGAGGCGGAGGGATAGCCATCGGGGGATTCGTCGCACTCTTCCTTGGTTGGGGCTCGACCGAGCCCGCGCGCCATGCGCTGCAGCGCGTCGATCACCTGCTCACGATCCCATTTGGGGTTGTATGGCGGATGGCCGGCGGCAAGCATCATGCTCGTCCAGTCACCGAAGACGATCCTCGCGGCGCTCGCGGGTGGCCAACGGGGAAATTCCCGCTGCCAGCGGTTGGGCTTGCCATTATTGGCCGGTCGCCAGGCAACGTTGGTTGGCGGTCGCCCCTCGAGCCTCCTCCCATGCCGCGACGGCGTCCAACAGCTCCGTGGCGCTCCAGCGCTTGGGGTTACCTCGCCTGGTTGCGCAGCGGCGGCAGAGATCGCTGCCCCTGACGACGAATCCCGTGCATTGTGCGCAGTGGTGTGCTTTGAGGTAGCCGTAGACAGTCACGCGGCTCACGCCGATCTCAGCCATGATCTCCGAGATCGAAGCGCCCGCCGCCGACATCGCTTGGGCGCGCGCGACGCGCTCGTCGAGCGGAAGGTCGTGCTCGTGGCGGACGAACGGCTTCAGGTCGGCCGCTTCCAGAGCTTCGCCCCAGGACCGAAAGTAGCGGTACACCGTTGTGTTGCCGGGCCAGCGTGGATGCTCGCGCTCCCACTTGCTCTCCCGATCGCTCATAAGGCCGGCGTTGCGCGCTGAGCCCGGACACCACTCCCACGAGCGGGGGGGCGAGCCGGTCTCACTTGCCCACGCCTTCATCGCCGCGAGGATCCGCTCCGCGTTCCACGTCCCGTGGCGCGTATAGAACCAACGGGGATAGCCGCGGCGCGGCGTTACGGGCCCCTGTGTCACCGCGGCCATGCGCGTGTAGGGACTGCCCTCGCGAGGGTGAGACGCCGGCGAACGAGCTGCACGCCCGGGACACTACACAAATCCGTTTATGCAGAATACAGCCAACTACCTGACGTTAGATACAATTATCGTTCAGCTATTGACAGCCAAGCAACTTGATCTGGGCCCAGACCAACGGTCCATTACTCAGGGCCCAGACCAATCTCGGTCCGAAACCGGGCACGGAGCGCTCCTGAGAAGCCGTCGAAGTAAGGGACGCCCAGCGCCTCCAGCGCAGTCTCCAAGAGGAGGTCGTAGTTAACGCTGAACAACTCAAGCGGAAGCAGGTAGTCGGCCCGCGCTGCCCATGCTGCGAGCTTGAGCATCGGCTCGATATCGACATCCTTGAGGTCGAGGGACGAGACTATGCAGCGACATACCGAGCGATCGAGTTCCGTGGCCTTCTCGCTCGTCAGGCCGTCGACCTCCCCATCGCTTCCATCCAGAAGGGCAGCTATTCGTCGCAAGCGACTGAGCGCCTGCTCCAGGTTCCGACTGTCCAGCTGCTTATCGAAAACTGTTCGTTGCTCGGAACTCAGCGATCCGAGCACCTTCGTCTGAAGCGTCGAGACGTCTGGTAGCCCACAGGCCCGTGCTGCGCCCGCGCCTAGGAACACGCACACATGCCTTGAGCGCGTAGCGAGCTTCGCGCTCAATCCATTGCAACGTCGTGCGAAGGCACGTCGGCCACACTACGGCATAGCGAGTATCAGCACCCACGACGATTCGAGCTAGACGGCGCCATCCGAGCCCTGACGTCCTGGCGCAGCCGCGATTGGTCGATGTCGCCTCGCACCGCGGCGACCCAAGACACGTTTGTGTCCGGCCAGTGGAGCAGGGCTGGCACGCGGCACCACGGCGAAAGGACCGATGCAGTTCGGCTTCCAGCCCCGGCGAACTGCATAATGGGGTCATGGACGACCGAGCCCCCTTTGCTCGCCTGCGTCTGACTGGCGGTCGATTCGACGGCCAGGGGATGCCGGTCGAGACCCTTGTCGAGCTTGCGCAGTACCGCGAGCTTGTGATCGGCGTGGCTCGTGCGCAGTTCCTGCTCGGGCATCCCGAGCGCCAGCGTGTGCCGCGCGGCTTCTTCGATCGCCTCCAGCTCAGGCTGCGAACTGTGGAGGAGGGGAGCGCTGTGCCGGTGCTGGAGCGCGTAGCGTCACCGGGAACGCTGATCGCCGTTGACGACGACTTTACGCGCGCTCGCGACGCCATCGAGGATGCCGTGGCGGCGGCTGAGAACGGCCAGCCACCGCCAAACGGTTTCCCGCCAGAGGCTTTGGTGCTGTTCAACCGTTTCGGCCAGACGCTCAGACCCGATGAGGCGATTGAGCTGCGACGTGGCTCCGCTTCAAGTGGTCCGCGCTATACGGCTGATACACGGCGCAAGCTGCTTCTCAGCAGGAGGCGCACCTACACAGAGGAGTTGCAAGGGATCGGCTGGATCTCGGAGGTCGATGGCAATGGGATGAGTTGCCGCATCCGCCTGAGGATGGGACCAAGCACGCCGGTCCCTGCGCCACTCGATGAGGTCAGCTTCGGTCCGGTCAAGGACGTTCTCGAACCGAATAGCGAGGGGCCGCCGGTGCGGGTCTCCGGTGTCGGCGTATTCGACTCGTCGAGGCGGCTGATCCGCTTCGACTCAATCCACGACGTCAATGTCCTCGATGACCCCGAGGACCTCGTGAATCTCGACGATCGCCTCGACGAGCTAGCCTCGCTGAACGCTGGATGGCTCGACGGAGAAGGCGTGCGTCCCGATGCGCTCGTGCTCGAACGTGCGCGCCGCATACTGGCCGACCTCCTGACCTTCGAGGTGCCACGCCCGCGCGTCTTTGCCACGCCAGAGGGCGGCGTGCAGGCAGAGTGGACGGTCGAGGAGCATGAGATCAGCGTCACCTTCGAGCCGGACGGCAAGCTCTATGCGGTGTCGGTCAACCTTGCTTCCGGGGATGCCGAGGAGCCGGAGCTGGCGGAGGATGACCCGGCGCAGATTGCCCAACTGTTGCAGGTGTCGTGACCGACGGTTCAGCCGACGTGAGCGAGACGGAGCCGGCGAAACCGCCGCTGGCGGACCCCGACGAAGCTCTGTACCGGCAGGTCCACCCATCCTGGATCGCGGACGGAATACCATCCAGCCAGGCGTTCAAGCCCACCAAGAAGGACGGGGGCATGTTGTCCATCGCCCTCGGAAGCAAGACAACTGCGGAGGCGTCCTTCGCGCACCACACCCAGGTGCTCAAACGCGAATCGGTGGGGACCTGGGCTGTGACGGTCGCCGAGACAACCGAAGCCGGCCTACACAGCTACGAGCAGCCCCTCGATGACAGCCCAGCGCACGGCTTCATCGACTTTCGCGGACTCGGGCGCGGCCAAACCGAGGCCAAAGCCAAGCTCCTCCTCGACAAGGCCCGCCATCGAGGTTGCCTGCATCCGCCTCCGTGAGGCGCATCCGACCGGGATCGCCGGCCACAGCCGCGAATCTCGATCCGCTGGGTGTGCGCTCCTGCGGAGTGAACGCGGCACATGCACGACCAAGAGCACGATCCGAAACTGGACCGTGCTCTTGCCGTGCTCCAGTTGGCCGACTACGACCCGATGAACCCCTGCGAGGTCAGCGACGAGCTGCTGAGTGAGGCGCAGGTCACGTCGCCTGGCGCGAATCGCCCGATCAAGCTGCTCCGAACTCTGGACACGGGTCCGTAGTGCTGCTCACTCCGAGGTCGCCTCAGAGCCCGCGACACCCGCGCCTTTGCGTGCCTCCGGGTCGAGGAGGTTATCCGCGAGCCTGGCAAGCAGCTCGGGACAGACGACGGTCGCGTTACTCAGGTGCTCGACGGCCTCGTTCACCAGCTCGTGCGGGTCGTTGTTGAGCGAGCTGACCGCCGACCAGTAGATGCGCTCGATGACCGGCTGCAGCTCCCGTGCCGGCATCGTCAGCTCGAACTCCTCCGCGTCCGGCTTCTGCTCCCACCCCAGGTCATCGAGCAGCCGCAGCTCGACCGCGAAGCGACCGTGAAGGCGCTTGGCGTGGGCTGGTTCGTCGTTGTGCAGGTGGCAGAAGATGTCGCCGATCGCCGTGAAGTCGGTCATCAGACCGTCGTACAGCGCATCCCGATACCTGCGATTGATAGTCAGGCTCATGCGAGCTTCCTTTCGGTCGAAACACCGAAGAGGCGCGCGCTACGCTACGCACAGCGAAACCAGCCGTAGAGCTACGGTTAGGTGCGGCATCGAAGGCGCGTTCTTCGGTGCTAAAGGTTGGGGCGGGTGCTCTAACACCCGTCCCAACCGCTTTGGTTTTTGGGTTGCTGGCGATCAGAGCAGAGCCCCCGGCGGAAACTTTGGCTGTCCTCCAAGGCTCGTCCCGAGCACAGGAGAGGCTGCGTGATCCGCCGGGTCGCCGGGAGTCCGGCCGGCCCGA
The DNA here is from genome assembly GCA_963849215.1 of uncultured Solirubrobacterales bacterium. GTDB lineage: Bacteria > Actinomycetota > Thermoleophilia > Solirubrobacterales > Solirubrobacteraceae > Palsa-744. Next base: position 917,575 of record CAWKGR010000003.1, on the reverse strand, counting down.
CACCGAGGGTGCCGTGCGGCATGGCGCACAGTTTCGGGGCCGACGTGGCTCGCGCCGCGCTCGACAGCGAGGTGAGCGCGAAGGGCGCCATCGTGGGCCAAGAACCCGAAGGTCGCCGGTTGCACCAGGCATTCGGTCAGGAGTCGAATGCATAGCGCCGTCGGGGGTCAGAACCCCTAAAGCGAAAGACGAAGCCGTGCAAGCTGGGATACGCTACGTCGAGGGCGGGAGCGCCCCTGGCGATGTCGTGGCGCACTCGACTTTGGCCTCGTTGTCCTGCGCGGAGGAGGCGTCGGCGGGCAGTGCAGCCTGCGCGTTTGCTTCCGCTTCCTTTTGCGCCGTCGGTCTGTCGATTCGGCCGAGAAGCCGCGCCACGTCGATCGCCGCGTATACGGCGCTGACCCCGGTCATCACCGCTCCGGTCGCCCAGATCGCCATATAGGCGGCATTGTGACCAAGCGACCACCCTGCGGTCGCGGCGAGGGCAATGATGCTCGCAATCACAAAGAACCCCGACGCCTGGGAGCCCGCGACTGCCATCAGCGCGCGTGGTGCCTTATCGCCCCAGTAGACCTCCCAGCTCGGCAGCTCATCCTCAGTCAGCCGTGCTACATACGGCCAGAGTTCCTCGTTGACGTATCGGCCGTGCAGGTCGATCCGGATTCGGAGCTCGGTGTTTATCGTCGCGACGGCCGAGGCGAGGATCGGTATGAGGAGCAACAGCTTGCGGTCGCCACCGTGCTGTAGCGCCAGCCCTGCGACTACGCCGATCGCGGTCAGGCCAGCGCTTAGCACGGCGATCTGTGCCTGGAAGCGCATCGACATCAGCGACCGGATCACCGTGAACTCGGCGAGTGCCGCCTGAAGCGCGAGTTCTGCCTGAAGCGCGAGTTCTGCCTGAAGCGCTCGATTCGACGATGTGTCTGGATAGCCGCCCATGCCCCAACTCCCTTGATCCCGGGTGTCCCGACCTGTCCCAAGGGTTCTTAAACTTATCCGCCGAGCGGCGCGCCCGTCGTCACACACGGCGGCTGGAGCGTGCGTGGGCCTTCTGAGCGGGTAGTCGCAAGGCAGCGTCCCTCGGTCGACCTGGGGACCCGAAGGTCGGCATGGTGGGCTGGCGCTTGTAGGGCGCCACGCGCCGGACTGCTCTGATATCCGAGGCCGGGTATGCGAGGTCTCCCGCCGACAGCCTCCCGCGCGCCGCGCTACGCTACCGTCCAGGCTAGGAGGGGACGATTTGCTCCAGCGGCCCGAGGTCGCAAATAGGATTGATCGTTCCCCGGCTACGAACCCGCGACCCGGCTAGAGCCGTATCTCGATCTCTGAGGCAACAATCGAGGGTCCGACCCCCGTCGCTCCCACTACGCGAAGCCGAACAGTCCGAGGAGTTTGCCAAGCGTGCCGCCGAGACGGCGCAGCAACTCTGTAGCGTGCGACCTCGCTGACAATCCCCGGTAGCTAACGGTAATTAGGGGAAAGCTTTATGCCAGTCGTGTTGTTGCTTGTTTGTCTCGGTACATAGGAGACAGATGCTTGGGGCAGTCGCGTGGGTCAGCGCGGTCGCTTACTCCTGCAGGACGCCACCCGCGAACGATCCGTATAGATAGTGAGCAATGAAGGTGGTAGGAGCGCAAAGCCCGTATCTAGGGTAACGATCGCCTCCGCATCGGCGGCGACGGCGCTTGCCGCGTGGATAGCGTCGTAGGAGGCGAGTCCGTAGCTAGTCATAAGGCTTCTTGCAGCGCTGGCAGTGTCCGCAAGGGGTAGCGAGAAGTGGTCTGCAGGCGTAAACAGCGTTTCGTAACGGGAGATGGCGTCATCCAGCAGGCGTGCGGCGCGACGGCGGGCGCGTCCGTCGGTTCGGTGTCTCCGCCACCGGCTTCCCCAGCGTTCCTTGAGGGCGATTCCGAACACTGCCTCGGCCAACTCTACGGGGAGCAGGTCACTTGTCGTTATCGAGACACCGCTTTCGACGATCCTCATGAAGAATGGACGGCATACGAAATGTGCGGGTTGTGTGGCGATCAGTGCCTCGACTACGAAACTGGTGTCGAGTGCGACCGGATTGGGTAGGAGCAGCTCGGTGTCCTCGATCGCGAAGACGCCTCGCGTGTCGGACCGGCGCCCACCTGTGGGAGTCATGGTTTACCGGCGGCCGTACATGTCGGGCGTGACGCGAATGTTAACTCGGAGCCCCTCCGTAGCGCGCCTAACAGCCGCGCGCTTCTCCTCAAGGGTCTTAGCCGTCGCAGGGCGCCTCAGTTCCTCCAACCTCTCAGGACTGAGCGGCGCTGGCCTGCCGTTTGTTTGCGTCTTTGCCACGGATCTCATGGTATCGACCTAGCATCCTGCCAGCTCGTGCGGACGTTAGTCTGCAAAGCACGCGTTCCGCCCCTCTTGAGATGCTTGTCGTGGTGGTCGAGATCTTGACTGGCCTGGACTGGAGGCCGCTACCGCCCTCCAGGACGGGAACCCTACAGTCGTATCTCAATGGGTGGGGTGACATTCGCGGGTTCGAGTCCGGGATGCGTTTCACAAGCGCCGGTTGCGGCTGTCGCGGCAGATCGAGGCGTTGATCGCGCACTTCGCTCGCCTTGAGCCAGGGTTCTTTGACGACCTGCTGCTGGTGGACTCCACCCCGTCCAACAGGAGCCTCAATGGCGCTGATTGATCGGCAATGTTGGGGGTGGGACTCGACATCGCAGACCAAGGTAGGCCGCGCTTGCGACGGTACTCGGCGCAGAGGGTCTCGGCGGGCATCGAGCCCGATCCAATCACCATTCGATTTGTGGGTTTGGGCGAGCCGAATGCCCCTGTTACACCACGCCTACACACCGCCCCTAACGAGCCGCGGTACCACGCGGCTGCACACCACGCGGAGTACGTCAGGACCCGCGCGGGGCGTAGAACCGCGGCGCGGGTGCACCGGTGACGCGAGCCGTGTCAGTCTCGAGGCTTGCGTTTGCGCCAAAACCAATGCCATCCGCGTCTCTCATCCTCCGTGATGAGCCCGGTTGGGCTCATATGAGGGATTGGTGACTGAGCGCGCGGCGGGAGGGGCGAAGACGAAGGCTTCAAAGCCTCACGGTAAGCTGGTGTTGGTCTATCAGGATCGCTCATTGCGTCACTATCCTAGCCGATCGGACAACCCTATCAACATGATCGAGAAGGGGAGGCCCACGGCAAGGATCACCACGGCAGTCCGCAGAGCACGCTCCTTGGCGCGCAAACGCCGAGCGTTACTGTAGAGCGCTCGATCGAGATCGGACAACAGCTGCTCGCGGGCTGCCTGCGAAGAGTCTGCGCGGTAGCCTAGATAGAAGGCATTTGCGTTTGGACCGATATCCGTCGTGCGGACGAAGTGAACGCCAACCCCCAGGGTGGGGCCGAGACAGCAAAGCGTCGCCGCGCCAAGAACAAGCATCAGAATCCACCAGAGCACACCAAGCACACCTCTGGCCGCTAGATCGGCCGCGAGCAGCGCTCCGCTGAACCCGAGCGTGCCCATTGTGCGACCGTCCACACTGCTCTCATCCGCCAGCTGCCCGACAATCTGCGTCTGGGCAAGCGAGAGTGCGGCGTTCAGCAGCTGCCCCGAGGACGCCGGTTCGCCGGCGGTGTTGGTGGGACTCGACATGACCGACCAAGGTAGGCGGCACTTGGGACGGTACTCGGCACGGAGTGGCCAGACGGGCATCGAGCCCGATCCAATCACCACTCAAGTGAGTGGGTTTGGGCGAGCCGAATGCCCCTGTTACACCACGCCTACACACCGCCCCTAACGAGCCGCGGTACCACGCGGCTGCACACCACGCGGAGTACGTCAGGACCCGCGCGGGACGGCGATCAACAGCGCGGGTGCACCGGTGAGACGAGCCCGTGCTACTCGCGAGGCTTGCGTTTGCGCCAAAACCAACGCCATCCGTATTCGTCCTCCTCCTTGATGATCCCGTACGCGCTCACGTGGGGCACCGAGGAAGGGGCGGGCAACGTCGTGGGCGAGGGCGGCACAGTCTCACGGTAACGTGGCGTTGGTATGTCTGAATCGCTCATGACATCAATCCTCCTAGCTGACTACTTCCCCCGGATAAATCCTGGGGACTGAAACGGCCGCGCTGGGTTGGTGCGGCCGAGTCAGGCTCTTTCATGGTTTGCCCGGTTGGAGGCGGGCTGGTGGGAGTGTTTCAGCCGGCTCGGATGGCGAGGGTGTCGAGGTCGTAGGCGAGGATCGCCCAGCCGGTCCAGGTTCTCATCCCGTCATGGCCCTTCAGCCGGGAGCGGCGTAGTCCGTAGCCGCGCTTGAGGTGGCTGATGCGGCCCTCGATGCCGGTTCGGTAGCGGGCCCTGCGCTTGCGGGTTCTGCGGGAGCCGGGCTCGTGACGCCCGGATAGCTGTATCTGCTCGTTGGTGAGGTCGGGAAACGCGTCTCGGGTCGGGCCGGGCATGAAGCCGCCGTCGCCGACGATCTCCCGGAGTTTGACCCCGGCACGGTCGATCTCGGTGGCGGTCTGCGTGAGCAGCCTGTTCTCGGACGGGTTGCCCTGCGCGTGGCCTGCGGGCAGTATGAACCCGCGGGCGCCCTTTTGGGTGTTCTCGGTCACCTCGCAGATCTGCGTGACATACCCGAACTCGGTCGGTTTGCCGAGCTTGCCCTTGCGGATCGGCCGGGCGTCGGGGTCGGTGATCGACACCAGACGATCTTTGATCGCGAGTCCCCGCGCGCGACGGTCGATCTGCTCTGCGACCTTTTGGCAGCGGGCAGCGAGAACCTCCAGCTTGGCAGCCGCGCGCAGCTTGGCGCGCGCGCCGCGACCACGAGCACAGGCTCGTGCCGCCGCGGCCAGACGCTGTGCTTCTCTGGCCTGAACAGTGATCAGAGCGCCGGCGCGCTCGTTCAGTTTCATCACCTGCGTCTTCGCTTCTCCGGTGCGACTAGCGAGCGTCTTTGAGATCGCACGAACCGTCTTGCCGATCGACCGCGAACGGTTCCTGACTCGCACAGTCTGGGCCTTGATCATCGCGCTCACCTTGCGTCCCTGCCGAGCCAGAGCCCGCCCACCCGCAAGCGCAAGCATCGCGTCGGAGGGATAGCGGATGTCCGCCTCGACCACGGTCGAGTCGATCCGTGCCGCCCGTGGCCTGAAGCGCGTCTCGCGCTTGGCCTTCTCGATCACGACACGGGTGATCTCCTCCACGACCACTGGGCCCAGCCGGCGAGCAAGCTTTCTGACCGTCGACTCCTCCGGCACGCGCTGATCGATCGCGACCTGGCAGAACCGCCGCAGATGCAACGAGTCCGAGACCTCCCTTACCAGCGTCTCGTACCCCCAGCCGGTGCGCTGCTTGACCACCATCAACCGCACGAACGTGCTCATCGAGATCGACGGGCGACCATGACCACGCGCCGTCTGCTCCCACCCCGCAGCGATCGGCACAAGCAACGCCGGGTCGCAGAGCACGCGGTCCAGCCTCGCCAGATCCTCCGGCAACTCCCGTGCCTGCACCGGCAGCACCTCGTCCCACAAACACTCCACCTGCCCGCCCACAAGCGTCAGCATCACCCCTCCAATCATCCGGAAAACCATGCATGAGCAGGAGGAATTGTCTTAAACACACCGGACGGCACAGCTCGTTCTGACCGACCCAGATGCGACCCTCCCAACAATCGACAGATAGGAGGAGCGATGCCCAGACCCGGTCGCAACGAGCCCTGCCACTGTGGCTCAGGCCGCAAGACCAAGCGCTGTTGCGGCGTGGAACGCGGACCCTCCGAGGACCAGCTCGCGGGTGCCCACCTCGCGCTGCTCGCGCGCGAAGCATCCGCAGACCTCGCCGGTCTCTCTGAGCGAGCCCTGGACCCTCTCTGGGAGGGACTCATGGACCTACCCGGCGTGGACTACTCGCTGCTGGTCACGCTCCCGCAACTGATCGGCCCCGACCTCCAGCGCCTCCGCGAATCAATCGAACACGACGATCCCGACTGGGGATGGGACGCACTCACCGCCGTCCACAAGCAGATCGACACCCCACAACAACGAGCACGACTCGCGGACGCGATCGTCCGACTCCGCGACCAGCATCAGATCAACCGCCGCCAAGCCGCCTACGCACTCATCGACCTCCACAGCCAATCCACCCGACCCATCGCCGCCAGCCTGCTGCAAGCTGTCGCCGTCTCAGTCGGTGCCGAGCCCACCCCCAGCGGCCTCCACCTCGCCGCCTAACCCAACCCATTTATCCGGGGGAAGTGACTAGAGAAAAAACGATAACAGCAGCTGAAACCGGGAGACCCCCGGCGAGGGTCAGCACGGCCGCCTGCAGAGCACGCTCCTTCGCGCGCAAGCGAAGTGCGTTGCTGGAGAACGCTCTACCGACATCGGACAGTATTTGCTCGCGAGCCACCAGTGTCTGGGTTTCCCCATAAGTTAGATAGAAGGAGTCCGCGTTTGGACCCAGATCTGTGCCGCGCATGAAGTGCATGCCGACCATGAGCGTGGGCGAAAGGCAGCAGAGCATCGCGACGCCAAGAATGATCGTCGGTGTCCACCAGAACACCCCGAGCACATCGTTGGCGGCGAGATCGGCCGCCAGCAACGCTCCACTGAACCCAAGCGTGCCCATCGTTCGACCATCAACGCTCGTCTCCTCCGCGACTTGTGCGATGAGCTGCGCTTGGGCAAGCGATAGCGCATCGTCCAACAGGAGCCTCAATGGCGCTGATTGATCGGCAATGTTCGGGGTGGGACTCGACATCGCGGACCAAGGTAGGCCACGCTTGCGACGGTACTCGGCGCAGAGCGTGTCGGCGGGCATCGAGCCCGATCCAATCACCACTCAAGTGAGTGAGTTTGGGCGAGCCGAATGCCCCTGCTACACCATGCCCACACACCGCCCCTAACGAGCTGCGATACCACGCGGCTGCAGACCACGCGGGGTACGTCAGGACCCGAGCGGGACGGTGATCAACAGCGCGGGTGCACCGCTGAGACGAGCCCGTGCTACTCGCGAGGCTTGCGCTTGCGCCAAAACCAACACCATCCGGCGAACTCGGGATCTGCGGCCATCTCCGCACTGAGTAGCACCTCAAGGTGATAACCATGATGCTCAGAATAGCAGACAAATGTCTTGCCCGGATACTGTCAGTAAGTTGCCAGTATCACGCCGGAGTGCTAAACTTGCGCCATGACGCTTGCATACGCTGAAGAGGCGATCCACATCCACGACACAGGCCATCTCTCCGACCGCGAGATCGCGCGCGCAACCGGGGCGGCACCAAGCACCGTGCGTGAATGGCTCGCAAGACGTAGTGCTCCGACGGGTATACGCGCAGAGCGACTCGCCGAGCTTTCATCGCTCGTCGAACGCCTCGCCCGAGTAATCCGACCGACCTATATACCGGTATGGCTGAACAAGCCCCTGCCGGCGCTGGACGACGACAAGCCGATCGACCGCATCGCCTCAGGCGACTACAGGACAGTCGCGCGCCTCATCTCAGGCATCGAGGACCCGGGCGCAAGCTGACGTGACACTCGATGTCGCGGCGGTCACCGTCAAGGGGCCGTGGGTCACGCACACCTCCCCTGGATCGCCACCGCTCCCTGAGCGCGATCCGCCGCCTGATAACCGCTGGCAACGCGGGGATGTCGTTGACGCGCTCTACCTAGCCGACTAGCGAATCCGAGGGGTTCACGTTGCTCGCCATCCGTCGCAAGCGAGCCGACGGCAGAAGCAACCAGCTTTACGACAAAACGCAACTCTGAAGACCGAAGCGGTTTCCTGCACCGTCTGCAGTGATATCCAATATTCCGGAGGCTCGCATGAGAAGAATGACTGGCACGGGGGCTGTATTGGTGGCGTTCCTGCTTGCGTGGCTGCCTTCCTCGGCGACCGCGACTACGTTTGTCCAGTCCCCAGGATCGCCCTACTCCACGACAAACCCACCATTTCATCCTGAAGGCGGCGGGTTCCTGGGCGGCGCTGTGAGCGGCGATTTCACCGGCAACGGTATCTCCGACATCGCCGTCGTCGACGAGACCGGCTTGCCCGTCTTTAGTGCCGGAGAGAGCGTCACAGTGATGCTGGGTAACCGTGCCGGGGAACTAACGATGGCTCCAGGCTCGCCTGTTGAAGTCTACTCCGGAGGCATCTCTAGTTCGCCCGGCGCCATCGCAGCTGGGGATTTCAACGGTGACGGAAAGCTAGATCTTGCTGTCGTTGACGAAACAAACAATACGGTCACGATTCTGCTCGGGGATGGCAACGGCCGTTTCCATTCAAGCGGTGCACCGATTCCCTACTCCGGTAGCGGGGCAGCGTCGATCGCGGTAGGGGACTTCAGCGGCGACGGCAAACAAGATATCGTCGTCGTCAACGATGACGTGACCGTGCTGTTGGGGAATGGCGCCGGTGGCTTTACATCAGCACCTGGGGCACCGTTGACGCTATCCGGATACCCCACGTCGGTCGTCACCGGGGATTTCAACGGAGACGGTCGATCCGATATTGCTATCGCTAACCTGGCGGGCTACGTGACGGTCTACTTGAGCAACGGCGAGGGTGGTTTTCAAGCCGCGCCCGGATCGTCGCCGATCACTGGCCTCCGTCCACGCGCGATCGCAACAGCCGACCTCACCGGCAACGACAAGCTCGACCTGGTTACCGCCAACAGCGAAAGCGACAACGTCACCGTGTTGCTAGGCAATGGCTCCGGTGGTTTCACGCCTGCGACGGGCTCGCCTTTCCCCGTTCCCGTCAACCAGGAAGGGAACAATAGTTGCCAGTTTGGTACACCAGAATCGATCGCGATCGGCGATTTCAACGGCGACGGCAAGCCCGACCTCGCGGTTGCCAACTTCAATGGTTGCAGCGACAACGTGGCCATCTTGCAAGGAGACGGGAGCGGACAATTCACTAATGCCGCCGGTTCCCCGTTCAACGCAAACGGCAACCCCAGAGGCATGGTCACTGGCGATTTCGATGGCGATGGCAAGCCCGATCTGACGGTCGTAAACCCGTTTCTCGGAGCCGTCACCGTTCTACTGAACACGACAAGCGAATGGCCTGGCTCACCCCCAGGGTCGATAGTCTCGACCCCGCCAAACGGCGGTGGGGTCTGGTCAAACCCGCCGAGGCGTCCTCCAGCGGCCCCACGCGCCCACCATGGCCACAAGAAGAAAATGTGTGAACGTGCGGTCGGCCGGGGGCGTCGCGGACAGAGGAGAGTGATACATGCGAAGAAGTGTCGGGTGCGTGGCACTAAGCGTCGTGGACATAAACCTCGCATTCGGCGCTCACGCAAGTGGACCAGTAAGAGCAGCTCGTGGGCAGAGAACACCAGTTCGACCCGAGCGCACCTGTCAGAAGGCAAACATTAGACATGACGCCAGGACTTTGATTTGCCCACCATAATCCTACCTTTTGTCGGTAGCCGTCTTTAGCCAGTGTGCCCTAGCGGGTTCAAAACCACAGTCGGACTTCCAGTCATCGCCTGTCCTGTCGGATCGTAGCTCCAGAGGTTCCCGTTCCACCACGACTCCTGCAACGCACCACCGTCATTATAAAAGACGAACTGTTCTCCCACTGGACTCATCATGGCCGCAGGATCACTTGTAATAGGATGTTCAATCGATACAGACGGCCATTTGCCTTCGTGATACGTAGCCTCCTCTAGAGCACCACCATCGTTGAAGAACACAAACTGTTCCCCAATCGAACTCATCAAGACAGCCGGGTCGCCCGTGATTGAGCTCGCAAGCACACTAGGGTTCCACGCTTTCCCATTCCATGCCATCTCGTCAAGAGAACCACCATCGTTGAAGAACACAAACTGTTCCCCAGTCGAACTCATCACCGCCACAGGATCACCCGTAATAGCATGCCCCACCGAAGCCGGAACCCCCCATTTGCCTTCGTGATACGCAGTCTCCTCTAGAGCACCACCATCGTTGAAGAACACAAACTGTTCCCCAATCGAACTCATCAAGACAGCCGGGTCGCCCGTGATTGAGCTCGCAAGCACACTAGGGTTCCACGCTTTCCCATTCCATGCCATCTCGTCAAGAGAACCACCATCGTTGAAGAACACAAACTGTTCCCCAGTCGAACTCATCACCGCCACAGGATCACCCGTAATAGCATGCCCCACCGAAGCCGGAACCCCCCATTTGCCTTCGTGATACCACGTCTCCCGCAGCGCTTCTTTGTACTCGTAAAACACCGCCGGTTCGCCAGCAGCACTCAAGACAACCGCAGGATTGCTCGTTATCGCTCCATGACCCAGCGTCGTGTAGTGCCATTCTGTTTTATGTGACGCTTCCTGAAGCAGGCCATTATAGTCATAAAAAATAACCTGTTCTCCTGTCGAACTCATCACCGCCACAGGATCGCCCGTAATCGCCTGTTCCAGCGACGCCGGAATTCCCCACCATTTGCCTTCGTGATACGCAGTCTCCTCTAGAGCACCACCATCGTTGAAGAACACAAACTGTTCCCCAATCGAACTCATCAAGACAGCCGGGTCGCCCGTGATTGAGCTCGCAAGCACACTAGGGTTCCACGCTTTCCCATTCCATGCCATCTCGTCAAGAGAACCACCATCGTTGAAGAACACAAACTGTTCCCCAGTCGAACTCATCACCGCCACAGGATCACCCGTAATAGCATGCCCCACCGGCGACGACTGCCATTTACCTTCGTGATACCACGTCTCCTCTAGAGCACCACCATCGTTGAAGAACACAAACTGTTCCCCAATCGAACTCATCAAGACAGCCGGGTCGCCCGTGATTGAGCTCGCAAGCACACTAGGGTTCCACGCTTTCCCATTCCATGCCATCTCGTCAAGAGAACCACCATCGTTGAAGAACACAAACTGTTCCCCAGTCGAACTCATCACCGCCACAGGATCACCCGTAATAGCATGCCCCACCGAAGCCGGAACCCCCCATTTGCCTTCGTGATACGCAGTCTCCTCTAGAGCACCACCATCGTTGAAGAACACAAACTGTTCCCCAGCAGTACTCAAGACTACCGCAGGATTGCCAATTATGGAGACACCGAGCGACGCATAGCTCCAATTACCGTTGCTCTCCCACGACTCTTGAAGTGTACCGTTGTAATTATAGAAATTGAGATGTTCTCCTGCTGCCGTGGTCACCGCTGCCGCCGATCCTGATATTGCCCCCGCTCCAAGAGCTGTCGGGGTCCAGCTTTGGTCGGCATAGAGTGACTCTTGCAACAGGCCGCCGCCATTATAGAAAACGAACTCATCACCGCCCGTTTCAAAAGTTTGTTCTGCTCCAGGGACAGCCCCAGCGGAACTGACTGCAACGATTCGATAGTGATATATAGAGGCTTTTGCTAGATGACTTATGGTTACGCCTGCGGCTATTGATCCTTCACCGCCGCCAGCATTTTCAATTGCTGTTTCGGAGCCGTAACTAGAGGTCAGACCGTACTGAAAATTATAGGTCGTGTTTAGACCCTCAGGATTGACCGATCCATGCAAGGTAGCCTGCGTTTCGAGTATTGACGTCGCTTCACCAGTTGTGGCTTCAGGTGGCGGCTGCGTGTGGAAAGTCCTGTCGTAACCGTAAGTAGGAACTCCTTCAGCGTTCCAAGCAACCAGACGATAATGATAAGTAGTCCCAGGTGCTAGGTCACTAATGGGGATACTGACTCTTACGCCTCCGCTCCCAGAAACAGAACTCCCTTCGGTCGAGTCCATGCCATAACTCGTGGTAGTCCCGTATTCAAAGTGATATTTGGCTTCGAGTTTACCACTCGGATACACGCTACCAGTCAATGTCGCGTTTGGTGTAGCAACAGATGACGGAGCGCCGGTGTACCCCCATGCAATACTTTTTCCGTCCCAGATGTAGCCTGCAGCCGGTCGAGGCGCATCTTCGGCATTTGGATCACTGCTGTGCACATAGAGCGCGTCGTCGGTTTCAGCGCACGCCGGCTGTTTGTTGCCGCCGAGTAGAAACTCATAGTAGAAAACATGTTCGGGTTTATGTTCAGATTTCCCGATGAGAGTTTCTGCTAGCCACTGAGCACGTTCTGCTTGTCCCATTTCTCCGTTGTTACTAGATACGGTACAATTGCGGGCTGCGATCTCTGTAAACCAAATTTGATCACCCGAGCCTTTACTTGGCAGTCCATTGAGAAATTCGTTGTAGTATGAGAGGTTCTCATATTCGACAGAGTAGTATGGATGAACACCCCAAATTTTGGGTTCGGGGTTTAGGTTTTTCCGATATTCTTCTACATATTCCTTTGCACCCTGCTGCTTGCCTTTGATATATGGTTGATCGACAGGGTTCCCTGCGATGACCGTACACCCATTACCTTCTTCTTCACAGGCAGAGTAAGCTGAGTTTGTAAAGTGAGCAGCAGCAACGGCAGACTCGGCACCCTGACCGTTGGGCTCGTTCCAGCCCTCCACGTAGCGTGCGGGATGACCGAGGACCTTCGCCTCTTTGAGGATTTCCTTTAGCTTAGTCTCGTATTCTGTCGAAGATAACGGACCTTCCCCGACATAGCGCGTCAGTGAAACATCCAGTACAAGACCCATTTTCCCAGCGTCTTCTACCCATCTAATAAACTGTTCTCTGTAATGAGTATATTCTTCGCCCGATCCGCTCATTACATTCCACTGTACGACATACCGAGCATACTGAATATGGCCACTAGAGGCCCAGTTTGTTTGGAAATATCCTGCAAAAAAACTATTATTCGAGAAACCATTATCCCAGTCAGGCATACTTTGATCGGAGATGCCGTCCACGTGAGTTGTCGAAGCTTGTGCACCTTGAGTAAAGAATATGAGGCTGAGGCAAACGGTGATAATAAGCACGCGACTGACTATGTCCGTCCGCCTCGTGACTGTAGCCGCTCGCACAGATCGTGTGCGTGTGCTCTGACTCATCGATGGATCGGTGTCCATTGGCCCCCCAAGCAAACGTAGTAGCAAGTTTACGGAGGCTTTTGCCTACAAATGCCTCACGTGGTCAATGTTCTACATGAGGAAAGCGAGCCTATGTGCGTCCGATGTGGCCAGCGTGACCGACCACATCGGACGGTTGATCTTACGTAAGTAAATGGTACTTCTTGGAGTCAAGCGTGCGATGCGCGTCATCCGGCTGTAGGTCAAGCAGGTGCAATGCAACGTCAATCTCGGCTAGGCAAGTAGCTAGAGGACGTTCGATGAGGGTTTCTGCCATGCGTAGACGTGTACCCACGGTTTGTCGTCGGACCTTCAATAAGGCTGCTGCCGACGAGCGATTACATTCGGTGTCGATATATGCTCGTAGTGTTTCTAGCAGACTGGCTCCACCATCAGGACGGTCCCGAATGGGCGCCAAGAATCCCCTGAGCCACGTGGCCAAAGTGTCACTCTCTAGCGCAGCTACAAGGAGCGGCTGTTCCGCATACTGCACAATTTTGTGTGGAGAGCCTCGCGATCGCAGTAGTGCCCCTCTTGCTTCAAGATGCGTCTGCCGCCACCCGTCAAGTCCTCTCCCCAGCCCCCCGACCGCAGCTAAACCATCGGCGGTCCAAAGCGAAAGCAAAAGATGCTCGACATCAGTGATCTTGAGAGGCTTAGAGACGCCGAACCAAACCCACACCATTTCGTCGCTGCACCAGGTTCGCAACAGCGCGCAATCGAGATTTGCCTTTATCCGCCAGAGGAGGCCCTGAGTACTGTTCACGGCCCCTATAGCAATCAAGCCAAGATGCCAGGATGAATGAAACTCATAGGATAGCTCCGCCAGTTCAGTAAAGTCGACCGGCTGGTTCGCTAGCAACCTCTTGACGATCTCCTTTTGACGCTGCTCTACCGGGGAGATCATTATCTCGCGCTCCGCCATGTACTCGTGCTCGATTACAGCTGTAAGACGCTCCAACAGCAGCTCTTGTGTATTGTGGAGCTGATGGAGCAAAGAACTGTTGTCGGAATAGCCTGCATACTTGACAGCCTCCGCCACAAACTCACCGAACCGGCGATACCCTGCGACGTAACGACGCAGGACCGTCCCCAAACTTACGTCTACGCGTGCCGCACGACGTACCTGAGTGGCTACCTCTAACGGGATTGGCGCGGGCCGAACGAGTCCATCTTCAAGATCGTCAAGACAGTGGTCCAGAACTGCCGTGATGGTTGCCAGTACACCGGACTGATAGGCGGGATCGTGATCGGCAAAGGACTCTGGGGCAGACTCTCGAAGGTGGATATTGATCGCCTGGGCAAGCTCCAAGCGGCGCATGCGCAATCCCTGCACAATGACAGCGCGAATTTGGGTGACTAAACTCGCGTTCTCACGTCCGTCCTCGCTCATTACCACAAACCCCCCAAGGTCACGATCCTGCTGGAAGATAGACCCGGCCTTGTCGGTAGTGCCAACCTCGGCGGGTGGCGTGTAGTCGGGCGGCAGAGCAAAGGAGCTGCTGCTGGCCATGTTGGCTGGGCATAGAAACGCGATACGCTACTGCATAGTTGAATAGACCACTCACTTGGAACGTTGGGTCTAGTCCGCGACGCACAACTCGCAACATTAGCGGGAGCTTGTTCCTTGGTCATTATGGCTTCCACGCCAGAGGGTTCAGGTGTGCGGATGAGTCGAGTCCCGGATCGCCCTTGGCCGGATGATTCACCTACGTCGAGAAGAAGTCGGGCTTGTGATCCAGGAGGCGCTAGCCAACGCGGCAGGATCTTGACGTCGCATCCATTCGTGGGTTTGAACGCAAGGTTGCCAATCCCACATGGAACTGACGGGGTCCCTGTAGGTGTGCCAGGGTTTATGCGTGTGCTGGTTGGGTTTGTGTGTTTTCGGTCTGGGTTGCTGCGTATTGGCTGGGTGTGAGTCCCCCGTGTGCTGAGTGGGGACGGTAGGTGTTGTACTGGATGCGCCAGTCCTCGATGATGACCTTGGCCTCTGTGATCGAGCCGAACTCCTCGATGTTCAGCAGCTCGTCACGGATACGGCCGTTGAACGACTCAACGTACGGATTCTGCCACGGCGACCCGGGATCGATGTACGCGGTTTGGGTGCCCTTCAGGCGGCAGTAGTCACGGAGTGCCCAGGCGATCATCTCAGGCCCGTTGTCCGCCCGTAGATGCTCTGGTGCGCCGCGGGTGAGGACGAGGTCTTCGATGACACCAACGACCTGATCAGCGGTGCACGTCCGCTCGACACGGATCGCGAGTGCCTCTCGGGTGTACTCATCGACGATGTTGCACAGCTTCAACCGGCGCCGGTCGGCGGTCTCATCGAAGATGAAGTCCAGGGCCCATACCTCGTTGGGCCTCGTTGCCCGCAACCGCTGACTTTGACCGTTCCCAAGCCGCCGGCGCTTGCGGGTCCTCACGGGGCGTCTGAGGCCCTCTTGCCGCCAGATACGGCGTGTCCGCTTGCGATTGATAATCCAGCCCTCCCGCAGCAGGATCTGATGCGCGGTCTTCCACCCCCACCGTGGTTGCTCCCTCGCGATCTCTCGTAGCCGGGCAGCAAGACGCTCGTTCTCCGGGCGGGCCGGCTGGGACGGCTTGCGTTGCGTTGAGCGGTTCTGCCCAACGACCCTGCACGCTCGGCGCTCTGAAACCCCGAAACTCTCCTGCAGATGCACCACTGCTCTGCGTCGGAGTCCCGGGGTCAAAATTTCCCCTCCGCCAACTCCTTGAGCATGTCGATATCCAACGCCTGCTCAGCCACCAGCTTCTTCAACCGCTGATTCTCGCCCTCGAGAGTCTTCAGGCGCTTCGCTTCGTCAGCCTTCATCCCGCCGTACTGGTTGCGCCAGCGATTGAACGTCGCCTCAGTGATCTCGAGATGCCGCAGCACCTCCACGAGGTCCTGCCCCTCGTTCAGAAGGCGTTCGCCCTCCCTGATCTTCCTCACTGCCTGCTCCGGAGAATGCCTATGCCGCTTCATAATCGTATCCATCCTCTCATCCCACCAAAGGGACATGACAGACACGCATCACCACTGGCCTACTTCATCGGGACCCCGTCACCTGGGTCTGGGCCCCTTGGTGTGGACCGCGCAGGCGAGGGGATGGGTGGCATGAGCCAAAGGAGCTTTATGCCGAAGTCCTATCCTTTGGAGTTCCGTCGTGATTTGGTCGATCTATGCCGTTCTGGAGGTCGCCTGAGTCAGTTGCCCGGGATCGCGGGGTCTCCGAAGCGACCATCTATCGCTGGATCGCCCAAGAAGAAGTCGCCCTGGGTAAGCGTCCCGGGGTTCGTAGCGGCGAGCACATCCAAGCCCCAGAACTCGCGCAGGATACGTGAACTCGGGGCGAAACTGGAGCTACTACTCCGGGTCAGTAAACGTCCGACGGTCCTGGTAGGTTTTGGTGTGTGAGGACTCGGGATGCGAGGCGGTTGGGGCAAGAGGCTCAGGAGGAGCTTCGTCGCCGTGCCGTGGCGTTGGTCGGCGAGGGTCGCTCCCAGACCGAGGTCGCGGGGTTGCTCGATGTCTCACGTCAGTCGGTGAGTGAGTGGACTCGCGCTCAGCGCCTTGGCGGGGATCAGGCGCTCGCGGCTGGTAAGCGTGGCCGGCGGCCTGGCGAGAAGACGGCGCTCACACCGTCTCAGCAGGCGCAGATCGCGAAAGCGATCCGGGAGAAGAACCCTGACCAGCTCAAGCTGCCGGGGTTTCTGTGGACGAGGGCGCTGGTGTGCGAGTTGATCGACCGGCGGTATGGGATCCGGGTCGCGGAGAAGACCGCGGGCCGGTACCTGCGGGCGTGGGGGTTCAGCCCGCAGAAGCCCGCCAGACGCGCGTTTGAGCAGAACCCCGAGATCGTCAAGCGGTGACTGGAGGAGCGCTACCCCGCGATCAAAGAGCGTGCCCATCGCGAAAAGGCGCTGATTTTGTGGGCGGATGAGATGGGTTTGCGCTCCGACCACACAGCCGGGCGCTCGTGGAGCCCGGTCGGGAAGACCCCGGTGATCGAGGGCACGGGCCAGCGCTTCGGCGCGAACGTGATCTCCGTGATCTCCAACAAGGGGCACCTGTCCTTCCGGGTCTTCAAGGAGAAATTCGTAGCCGGCGTGTTCATCGACTTCCTAAACCGTCTGATCCGCCAGAGCAAGGGGCAGAAGATCATCCTGATCCTCGACGGGCACCCAGTGCACCGCGCCAAAAAGGTGAAACGCTGGGTAGAAGCCCACGCTGATCAGATCGAGCTTCAGTTCCTGCCCGGCTACGCACCAGAGCTCAACCCGACCGAGTTGCTCAACCAGGACGTCAAGACCAACGCCCTCGGCCGCCGCCGACCCCACACCCAGAACGAGCTGATAGACGACACCCGCTCCTACCTACGCTCAACCCAACGCCGCCCCGACATAGTCACCAACTACTTCAACGAGAAACACGTCACCTACGCCAAAGCCGCCTGACGGCTATTTACTGGGCCGGGGTAGTAACTCGTAAGGCCACCTCGATCTTTGATGAGCAGGAGCCTGTGGTCCAAAGAATCTATCCGACGATAGCCTAACCGTGGTCGGACAGGACACAGGCCCAAGAGGTGCTGGCAAATGCGCTGATGAGCTTCTTCCACTGGCGCCTTGACGCCACGGTGGTCATAGGTAGCCCGTCCTTAGCGTCCTCAACCAAAAAGAGGTCGTTGCCTTGCTCATCCTCACCGTCTCTAGATCGTGCGACGATGATCCAATACCCGTCATCGACTCTCCTCGTCATCGAGCTCACCCGGCCCACCGGCCCGATACGTCCCTCCTCGCCCTTGCTAACCCAGATCCTCGCCTCAAGGTCAACCGGCAATGGCGCGCTGATAGATTGATCTTCAAGAGGTCCACGAGAAAAGGTATTGTACTCACTCGCACTATCCATGCTGATTCCTACCGATCCTACGTACTCCACACAAGCTATCCGTCGAGCCCAACGAAATCTATTGACGATGTCAACCCTAGGCCGCTCATACTTCCTACGTCCGCTGCGCGACCGTATCGGTCGCTGGCTGCACGGCTATATCGATGCTATAGCCCACGAACGGGCTCGAAAGGAGCTCGCGGTCGAGCGTGAAGCTCAGCTCTCAGTGCCAAGCGTCTGGGGACCGCGAGACCGACTGCATATTGCCGAGACCGCAAAGATCAACGACGCATTGTTCAACACGATTTCGGGCCTCATCATGATTGAGCCTTATGCGTTCCTTGGTCATGGTGTCGCACTTCTGACTGGAACTCATGATATTAATAGAATAGGACAAGAGCGTCAAACTACGATACCAAGCGATGATCGCGACATCGTAATTGAGGAAGGTGCCTGGATTGCATCCCGCGCGACTGTGCTGGGCCCTTGTCGCATCGGCGCCAACGCCGTTGTTGCCGCAGGAGCGATCGTCAATGCTAACGTTCCCGCTGGCGCAATTGTGGCAGGTAACCCAGCACGACTTGTTAGTCGAATAGGAAGACCCACCGGGCTACCGTCGGCCATACCACTAATGACTGATGTGGGAACCCTATTGGCCCACCCACATGACCAAGTGATCACTCCCTATATTCGTACTCATGGCCACTGGGATCCCGATGATTGCCGCCTACTGGAGAGAGAGCTCGCCCATGGCAGCGTGGCCGTCGACGTAGGGGCAAATATAGGTTATATGACACTCCTGGCAGCGCGCGCCGTAGGACCAACTGGGACCGTCATAGCAGTAGAGCCGCACCCCGACAACGTCGCCCTATTGCGGGCTAACATTGACCGGAACGGACTCACCGACCGAGTTCGCATAATCGACGCAGTCGCGTGGGACGAGGCAGGTGTCATCGAGTTGTCGGAGTGCGCCGACAACACGGGAGACCACAGGGTTCAAACACTTCAAGACGAACGCAACGTCCTACAAGTAGCGGCAATACGACTAGATGATGTCGTACCAAAAAATATTCAAATCGCAGTCATCAAGCTAGATACACAAGCAACAGAGCATCGGGTTCTCGCTGGAGCCACCACTTTGCTTAAGAGAGATCGCCCAGTCATCATATCCGAGTTTTGGCCTCAAGGTTTGCGGGAAAGGGGCGACGACCCGCTTGAAGTTCTAGCCATGTTTCGCGCCTTTGGCTACGAACTCGAAGTACCAGATGAGCCCGAGTTGGCGCATCTAAGTGACGCAGTACTCACTGAATCGATCCATTTAAGACCAGCCCCTTCTGGCGGGTTCACGACACTTCGACTTCAACCACTCGGGTAGGACACCACCACATATGCGACTAAGTTCATGAATTTTAGCGTTGTAATCAATACCGTTAATCGTGCGACCAGCTTGCAGCGAACACTTGAGGCGCTGCGATGGCAAACACACAGGTCGTTTGAGGTGATCGTTGTTAACGGTCCATCAACAGATGATACAGACTGGGTACTTTCGCAGTTTGCCAAAGATATTCGCTCAGCGAGTTGCGATGACATGAATCTGTCAAAGTCACGCAATATCGGCATTAAGATGGCCAGCGGGGATGTAGTGGCGTTTATCGATGACGATGCTATTCCTGAGCCAGACTGGCTAACAGAACTCGATCGCGCATACAGCCAAAACGGTGAGATTTGTGGCGCCGGGGGAATCGTATTCGATCATACAGGCTGCACACTTCAATACCAATATTCAGCATCAGATCGAGTGGGACGAACAAGGTTTGACATTAAGCCACCCTTTGGCCGCTATAACGTAGCCGGTGCTGAGCCATTTCTTTATCTGCAAGGCACTAATATGAGTTTTCGACGGGAGCAACTAGTCGAGATTGGTGGATTCGATGAGGAGATTGAGTACAACTTTGATGAGGTGGAGGTCTGCCTAAAACTCATAGACCTCGGATATAAGCTCCGTCCGCTTACTGGCGCAGGTGTTCACCACAAGTACCTTGCCAGTCACGTTCGAAATTCAAAGAGACTATTTACCGATCCATTTTTTGCGATTAAGAACCGGGTCTACTTTGCTCTCCGACACGGCCAGCCCACCTACTCCGTAACCCAAATTTTGGGCGTTTTGATAAAATATATCGATGAGGTAAAGGCGGCTGCCCAGCATCAGCACAGTGAGGGTCTTCTTAGCGCCGACCAACTCAATTTATTTAAGAGACAGGTCGATCGCGGCCTTGATACGGGAATGGAACGTGGTATCGACGGTCGTCGTCAAAGTATAGAAGTCCCCGACGCTGAGCCAGATGAATTTCTTAACTTTCCGACTCATCAGCCGGATATTGAACGACTTCGAATTTGTTTTATATCTCAAGAGTATCCTCCTAATGACTTTGGCGGGATTGGGCGTTTCACTGCCGATCTAGCTTCGGGACTCGCCTCACGAGGACACGAGATTCATGTTGTCACGAGATCGTCACTAAACGCTAGCGTTGACTTCGAGGATGGCGTGTGGCTACATCGGATTGCTGACAGAGACCACGGACTGGGAGAGCTGACGCAGTCGCCACTACGTGGAAATTTCGATCATATAGCCTCCGTATATAATGAGGTTTCGGATCTGCACGAGCGTCGACCTCTGGACTTGGTGTCAGCACCACTATGGGCAGCCGAGGGACTAATATGTTCCCTCGATCCTAGACTCCCGACGGTAACTACCCTAATGACGACAATGCGTACAGTGGCTGGCCTTCATAAATCATGGACTGACTTGCCCCACATCGAGGCGTCACTTCGCTTGGAGGAAGTAACGCTTGAGTCAGCGCAGCACATACACGCTATTAGCGAGGCAATACTCAACGAGGTACGTGCGAACTTCAATGTAGGCGATGCGGACGCACATATCGTTCCACTCGGAGCCTCGAGATGTATCTGACAGGTTCAAATACCCAACAACTCAGACGGGGAGAAAGTTTACAGTCCTATTCGTAGGACGTCTCGAGTTTCGTAAGGGGGTAGACATACTACTTGAGGCTATTACCAGACTGGTCGTTGAGTTTCCCGATGTCCACTTTGTGCTCGCTGGGAAGGATACGATCAATACAGAGCTCGGCGAGAGCTATAGAGTCGCCTTTAGCCGCATTATAAAAAATAATCCAGAGCTTCGAGGGCGGGTCGAATTCACAGGTCCTGTATCTGAGGAGGATCTTGACCGACTGTATGCTACAGCCGATATATTTTGCGCACCCTCGCGTTACGAGTCATTTGGTCTCGTGCTACTAGAGGCTATGCGGTATGGGGTACCTGTGATTGGGTGTCGCACTGGAGGCATGCCAGAGATCGTGGATGATGGTCGTACGGGCCTGCTCGCAGAGCCGGGAGACGTCGACTCGCTCACGGAGTGTTTGCAAACCCTCATTAATGATGCTGATAGTCGCGCACTACTTGGTGCACAGGGGCGAGATAGATACGAGAGACTCTTTACACTCGATGTTGCAGTATCAAATACTGAGACGACATATGCCTCAATCGCCAAGGGATATAGGGTTCAACGCGATCCATCACCAGTAGAGAAGAGCTTGCCAACTGTAACTGAGCGACTATCCAGAGTCTTGGATTGCACCACCGATATGAATCCCGTGATTGCCAGACTTGCGGCGTTGCGGCTACTAGACAGAGATGACATCAAGCTCAATCCCCTTGATCAACTTGAGATCGCGTGGCAGCTGCCCACCGATGATTTTATTCAGGCTGCTTACTGTGCTGTCCTAGATCAGGCACCTGACGATCCCGGCTATGAACTAGCACGCAATGCCCTTCAGGATGGAATGTCTCGCGTCCTCTTCGTAAGGGGCCTTGCACGAAGTCATATAGCAAAGGACCGCAATGTCGACACCAGATGGCTGCCAGATCTGATGCAGCTTGCGGGAGACGATTATGTGAGCCGATTGAGAACTATATGGCAGATGGATGACGAGGAATTTATTGCGTGCGCCTACGAGATCCTGCTGAAAAGAGAGGTCGAGGAGAGTGGACGCCTTATGTGGCTTGATCGTATGGGCACAGGTTTCCCGCGCTTGGCGTTTATCCAAGAGCTAACAAGGTCAGATGAGGGTGTCCTACAAATAATTGATTTGGCATGGGTAGAGGAACTCGAAGGTAAAACGTTTGAGTGGGAAACCCAGCGACAGGGGATAACTGCCACGCCTGTAAAGTTGCGACATAGGGTTAGTAGGGTACCAGTCGTAGGTAACCTTTTTCGTCGCCTCGCCAGTTTTAGAAGAGGGCTTGGTGAATTTGGTACTTTTTCACGTTCCGTCAGCGAGCTCAGCGACAAACTTGCGGAGAATCAGGAGACACTCACAGATGCAGTGCGACAAATCGGGCATCAGATTTCTGCACAGGGGAAGACAATTTCTGCCACCGATAAACGCATGGACCGCTTGGAGGGAGAGGTTGCCGAGACTTTCGAGGGAACCTTGCAACTTGCTAACGAGTCGCAAGCCGCAACGATGGCATTGCGTGATGCTACGACAGCCACACAGGTAGCTCAAGAACAATCCGCGGAGCACCTTGATGCCCGCATAACCCGTCAAGGATTTCTACTTGAACAGATGGGTCAGCGGATTGATGTCCTACATGTCAAGTCAGAGGCATTGTCGCTCGATCTACGAGAGCAAGTTCTCGCTCCGAGGGAAGAACGACATGTAGAACGACATGTCGTGGATGAAGGGAGCTACCATCTGCATCTTGATAAGATGAAGGATGATATCCGTATCAATGTTGGCTGCGGGGAGAAGGCGCTTGATGGGTATCTGAATATTGATTTTCGTGAATTGCCAAATGTAGATTTGGTTGCAGATGCTCGCGATCTTCCCTTCGAGGAAGGCACCCTTGCAGAGATAATGTCGGCTCACCTTGTTGAGCACTTTAGGCAGCATCAGTTCACCACCGTGATTCTACCTCACTGGCATAGCTTGCTCAGGCTTGGTGGCCAGCTCCGAATTATTTGCCCAAATTGGGCCGTCATGTTGACGAGGGTCGTTTCTGGTGACATGAGCCAGAGAGACTTCAAGATCTTGACCTTCGGTCTACAGGATTACTCTGGAGACGATCATTTCTCTATGTATACTCCAGAGTCACTTGCCAAAATTCTCGAAGATGCGGGGTTTGATCATATTCAACAGGTCGTTTTGGATCGTCAAAACGGGCTCTGTCCAGAGATGGAGCTACTTGCTGTTCGGGGTTTGTCTCCAGCCGAGCGGAACCATGATCAGGCTCCTGAGCTTTAAAGCTTTAAGCACTTAACCAGGTTAGATGACACGTAATCTGGTCCATGTCTAAGGTTTACGTTGCGAGGATCGGTCAGCTTGTCATCAGCTACTCTCCACGAAGCTCCTTTGGAGGTTTAGGACGTCCTTGCGCAAGAGACTACAGACGAATACGAGCCCTTAGCGTTAGAGCGACTATTGCTGACCTAGGGGTGACGAGTCTTTGGACAAGCTAGATCTTTGGCTGGACCGCAGCGAACGGTCGCACATCCCAAGCGGTCCTTATGATATGTTGTCGGCACATTCCCTATGACTGATTTCCCGATGTCACGCGCAGATATTGAGCGCCTTTCGCATGCCGAACTTCTTCAGGTCGCAGACGAGCTTTCGTGGGTTCACAATGTCGACCTAGGCGAAGGATATGTGACCAAAGGTGCTTGGGGTGATGGCAATCCCGAGATCGAGCGTGCAATGGCCGACATCGACTTTGTGGGCAAGCGAGTGCTCGATATTGGCTGCTGGGATGGCCGCTACTCGTTTGAGGCAGAGCGACGTGGCGCGCAGGAGGTTCACGCTACCGATCTGATTTCGCATCGGGCGTTTTCCACTCACCCAACCTTTGAGATTGCTCGGGCAGCACGACGGTCATGTGCTGTATACCATCCTAATCTCTCGGTCTACGATGCAGAGACGTTGGGAATCAAGGATTTCGATGTGGTCATTTTTGCCGGTATTTATTATCATCTCAAGGACCCGTTGCTCTCCCTATCTGCACTACGCCGTGTGATGCGTACTGGTGGTACGATCCTCATCGAGGGAGCGATCAATGACGAGCCGGGCTGCTTCGCGCGGTTTTATTATCGGGAGGCATACTGTGGAGACCACTCGAACTGGTGGGTCCCTACGGTCGAGTGCCTTCAGCAGTGGGTTGATTGTTCACGATTTGATATAAATAGGGAATATGATCGCTGGGGGCATGTCCAGAATCCACGCCATACGCTGGTGGCTACCGCTGTCGAGGGAGTCGACAATCTATATTCGGTTCCAGACGAGCACTTGGCATCTTTTATGAACAAAGTCTAGACATATAGTCCCCACTACATGGGTTAACGACCCAGTCTGTTTGGTTAACGGTTTTTGGGGTCATTTATGTCGCCTGATGTACCGGTTAGTTTGGATGAGCACTCAGCCCCAGCTAGGGAGCGTGAATGTCCCAAACGCCCCAAGACGCCTACCGGCGTAATCATTATTCTATGCAGCACTGGACGAGATGCAACGCGCATCAGCCCCTGCTGCTCATCCCGACTCAACAACCCGCCCTCAGCCACAAGCGGCAAACCAATGCCCACACTGGCTCGCAGGTCGTGGTAGGCCGTCTGGTACTCCTGAGCGAGCTTATCGAGGTCTTGGATGATCTGCTCGCGCCCCAGCTCCTGCCAGGCACGCGGCGCGGCCGCGCGATAAGGACTGTTGATCGCCTGTCTATAGCTGCTCAGCAAACCCTCAACGACGCGAGCCCAGTCGGCCCGCTCCGCGGCGCTTCGAAGCAGCTGCACATGGCGCTCCCGCTCTGGGCCATCGGCGAGTAGGGGCATCACCGCATCGGAGCTCAGCCGGGGATCCCACGGGATGAGCGTCGCGGCCTGTGCGCCCGCCAGCTCGACCAACGACGCCTGAGGCGCAAACAGGCAGGGAGTGCCAGCGCCGGCGGCCTCGAACGGAACCAAGCCAAAGCCCTCGTAGGTAGTCGGGTACACCACCGCCCTGGCCCTCTCATACAGCCACGCCTTCTGCGCCTCCCCCACGACGCCCACATCGATCACAGCGCCGGCGAAATCGGGCCTATCGGCCAGCAGCCTCTGCTCCTCCTCGCGTGAGGAGCCATTAGGCACGTGCGATCCCGCGAGCACCAAGCATCCCTCCCAGCTGTGCCATTGGCGCAACGCCCCCAGCAGCTCGATCGCAAACGGACGATTCTTGTGCTGGTAGTCGGCACCGATGCAAACCAGCAGATCCCTATCGAGCGGCACCCCCGCGACCGGCTCCCCCGAGACCGAGCCTCCACCACCCGGCACATCGGCGCCGATGCCAACCACGTCGCCGCGCTCCTCGGAGATCAGATCCTCCGCGAGCACATCGCGCTTGGCGTGCTCTGAGAAGAACACGACGCGATCGGCCACGGTCAGCGCGAGGCGGGTGACGCGACGGTAGCGCTGCCACCTCTCCACCGTCGCGTGATAGGCAGGATTGCGGTAGGCGATCAGGTCCTGCTGGCCGATCACGATCCGCTCGCCCAACAGGTGCAGCAGCGTGAGATCGTCGGCGCTGAACACCTGCTGGGGGCGGTGCACGATGTCGGTTGGCGCCACCCCCTCAACCGCCTCCTCGTAGGTGATCACCTCGAGCGCCGGCTCGCGCTCAAACAGGCGTGCGATCGCGGCAGGCAGATCGGGCGCCACCACCACGCGTAGGCGGATCGCGCCGCTTGCGGCCAGCGCGAGAACCAGTTTGACGGTGTAGTCCTGGGTCCCGCCCACGCCCGGACCCAGCGCGCGTGCGTCGATGGTCACCGACATGCCCCGCATCGCCACGTGCGCGCACGCCAGCGAGCGGCGCAGCGCCGTGCGCTCCTCTTCGAGATCGGTCGCCAGCAAGGCCGACTGCACTTGCCCCCCTCCGGGCGGACAGAGCACGAAGACGTCATCGGCCGCCACGTGGGTCATCCCGAGCGCAAGCGCTCCAAGCGAGAGATCAGCCATCGCGTCGGCGGGGGTCTCAATAGCGGTGTCGATCACCCCCACGCGCTCGAGCAAGGCCCTGCGCAGATACACACAATGTGCCCCCGCGGAGGTGATCCGAGGGTAGGAGCGGCAGCTGCCGGCGATCAGCGCCAACGCCGCCTCCGGCTGGCTCAGCGCGTCACCGTGATCGCCGATGCTGAGCATCCCGGCGTGATCGCCCAGCGGGGTGGCGCTTGCGACCGTGCTGTCGCAGTGGGCCGCCGCACGCAGACGCTCAAGCCATTGCGGGCCCACAAGCACGCCTGGGGCAACGACAACCAGGTCGCCGCTCGTCGCGGCGATGGCCGCGTTGACAGCGGCGGCGAAACCCCACTGCGAGCCAACCTCCAGCGTCGTGATCGAGCGCTGGTGCTCACCTGAACCCGGCGCAGAGATCTCCGCCTGCTCCAGATCCCGCTTTGCCCACCCCGCGAGAACGATCGGAGCCTGCGGGGCTGTATGGGCAACTATGCCAGCCAGGGTCCTGCTCGCCGCCTCAGGCTCGTCAGTCCACGGTATGCAGATGACCGGATGATCGGTCCGGCCAGAGAGAGCACCATCCGGCGCCAGAGCATGCTCGATCACAGTCACCGCAAGGATAGTCCGGGTGCAGATAGCAGCAGCGCAACGCCCCTACACGCGTAGCGAAGCATCGTCGAGCTCCACTTCGATCACGCGGGCGACGCGGTCCATGTCCGCGTTGTGAGAGAGCAGGGTTGCTCCACGACGCCATGCGACGGCGGCGATCATGCAATCGATCATCCCACGCGGGGTGACGCCCGCCGCACGGCAGCGGCGGTAGATCCTCACAGCGCCGTCGAAGTCGCTCACCGCGTCGAAGCCCAGCAACTCGAAGCTCCCGAGCAGCCCACGTAGGTCTGCCTCTCGACGATCATCGCGCGCACCCGCCAGCACCTCCATGATGACCGGCTCGGTGACCGCCACCGGACCACCGGTCTCGATCAGTCTTTTGAGACGCAAGTGCGCACGGCTGCCGGTCGCCCGGTCGTACTCGACCCAGGCAGAGGTGTCAGCGAGGATCACGCCGGCGAGTGTGGTGGCACATCCGCGGGCAACTCGGCGATGGCGCAAGCTCCCTCCATCGCCAACGCCTCCGCCCGTGTCATGGGCTGCCCAGCCAGGTGGCGCAGGGCCAAATCGACAGCCGCCGTCTTCGTTCGCACGCCGTAACGATCCATGATCGCCTGTACGTAGGTGTCCTCAATCTCGATATTCGTCCGCACCGCGCTCATACACTAATCATACACCACACGTGTACGTCAGGTGTATAAATACGCTATCGAAGGATATGTTCCCCCTCAAATCTCCGTGCGGACTGGCCTATTTCTTCTTGTGGCGAGGACTGGCGCCCTGGCTGCGCTTGACTTTTCTCGCCTTCTTCGCGCGGTCGCAACCGGTGACGCTGATCGGTGTGCTCTGTTTGAGCTTCGTGCCGTTTTGAGCGATGAAGGTGGTCGGCATGAGCAGCTTGGCGGGAAGCGTGTTGCGGGTCTTGCGGAGGATTGTCTTGCGATGACCGCCGACCTTGACGATGATGCGCTTCTTGGTCGTGACCACGCGTGTGAGCTTGCAGAGGTTTGCGGTGGCCGCGAGCGCTGAGTATTTGCCTTGGGGCATCGTGAGCTGGAAGTCCCCGACGGGCTCGTCGGGGATCGCCTTGAACGTGCTGCTGGTGATTCCTTGCTTGTTGATGTAGGTGGAGCCGACGATGTCGATCGTGAATCCGTAGCCCTGTAGCACGAGGATCAGGCTGGGGAACGCTTCGCCGCCGTGACTTACGAAGATCATCGGTCCTGTCAATGGTTCGGGGAGGATCGGCGTGGTCACCGTGGCGTGCCCGATGAACGACGCTTTCGGACATCCCGCGGGGTTCGCGTTGAACTGTTTTTCGGTGCACGCCTGCTGCAGTGTTTCCAAACGGGAGGGGAGCTGCTTTGGCAGTTCGACCTTGACGGTCTTGATGTTCGACTGGGTACCGAGCTTGACGGGCATCGTGAGCTTCACGCTCAGGCTCGCGCCGCTCGCGCGGCTGGTCTTACCGTTGGTGGAGACCTTGAAGGTGGGTTTGAACGCGAGTTCGTTGCACGCTTCGGCCTTTAGTGGCGCCGAGGTGCTCGCGACCTGTCCGAGACTGCTGGTCAGCGTGCTTGATATCGGACGCGCGTCGCAGCTGGTGGGGTTGATCGTGAAGTTGGGCCGGTCGACGCTGACCTTGATGTCGCGGACATGGGTGACGATCCCGTCGATGATCGTCGGAATCGGTTCAGAGCCAGAGGGATCGATCGATACCTGCGCGGTGTAGGGATCGATGTGCAACGCGAAACGGACGACGACGGTACCGAGGTCGAACGGGCCGACCACAGCGCTCGTGATACTCACGACCGATAGGGGATCCCCGCGGAACGGTCCGGACAAATACAGCTTCCCGGGCACGTAATCGAGGATCGCACCGACACCCGTCCCAACCAGGGAATGCCCGATCAGGCTCGCTTCAGGACACGACGGCTCCTGCTCCTCCTCGGTCCCAGTCTTCCCGCGCGCCGCTTCGACATCCGCTTGCGGGCACTGCGGCACACCCGTCAGATCAGCGGTCAAACCGAGTGGCAGGACGGTGGAGTAGGAGGAGATGTACTGCATCGCATCCGTCCTCGAGAGGTCCACGTACAACGGACTGAACGTCCCCGCATGGTTTGTGAGCGTGCCCACGCCGATCGTCGGCGCGAACGGGGGAACACCCCCCGGACACGCGGTTCCTTCAGAGCCGGATGTGACCTGGAACGATGCCGTGTCCGTAAGAGGGTCCTCCGGTGCGGAGTAGGGGAACAGGTTGGCGCTCGTGGTGTACGTTCCGCAGGTTGAGGGGCTGATCAACGGTGCTTGCGCACCTTCACGGAAATGAAAATCGAACCGGTCGAACTGGAGTGGCGGATCGTTTTCGAACGCAACGGTCAACCGGCCCGTGCTCGGGTCCGCCGTGACCTTCCCCGCCAACTTGACGAGGACCCCACGTTCCGCTCTGCTCTTGGCGACCACATACAGCGCGATCAACGATTTGAACGGGTTAGCGTACGGTTGCGCCACGTAAAGGGACCCGTACACGGTCGTGAACAACAACGGTGTTTCCACTTCGACCGTCCCCAGCTTGGAGTCTTCCGGACACCCCGCGGCTCCAGGCGAGTTGAGCGTCACTTCCGCGTACTGCGCTTCGCTGCAAGCACCCAACCCGACGCCCGCGGACGGGTCGATCGTGAGTCCTTCGGGCAGGCTCACGACCGTGTCCTTCAGGTTCGATTGTGCGATCGCCGTGCCGCTAGTCAAACCCTGCTCGTCATAGCTCAAATCGAAGGAGAACCCCGAAGGCGAAGATGCAGAGGCGGTCGTTGTCGCGGTCGAGATCGTCGGGGAGAAAGGCACGTTCGCGCAACCAGTCAGCGGCTGCAAAGGTTCGCTCGCGGGGAAGCTCTGGAACACGCCGGGCGCATCCCACGAATCCGCTTCGACGCTCGACGCAAGCGAGGACGTGCAGGAGGTGGGTAGCGTCACGAACGCGGGTGGTTCCTTCTCTTCGAAATGATCGCATCCCGTTTCTTCATAAACATCGTTGCGTTCACGCGTTTCGGCAAGACAACCCCACCCCCGCGCGTCGTCGTGCAGAGCGCTGCCAGCGACACCCCAGAACGTTACGCGCACACCCGAGATCCCACTATTCTGCGGGATCTCACTCGAGGACAGGTCCACACCCCAGTCTTCTTCGCTGCGCACACTCGTGGTCAAGAACACCGGGACACCGTCCAGGGGAACATAGAACCCGAACCTAGCGGGTTCCCCCGCTTCGGGTTCGATATTGAACACGGGCGTCGCGACCGTACGCGTCACGCCACCCAGGTCGAACGTGACAGACGCGACACCCACAGCCGACTGGTAGGGACACCGATCCTGTTCGCCACCGCCGACGCTTTCGGTGAACTGGTAGGCCAAACAGCGCGACACAGCACTCGGGTTCGCGATCAACCCCGGCGGCAAACGAACCACCACTTCCCGCGCAGGCATGGCTGGACCCGCATTTGGCGTGCCAGTAAGCGACGCGGCGTCTGGACCCTGGTCCAGCAGGATCGAGCCGGTTATCTGAAACGGATGCGCACCGGCCTGCGTGACAGGCCCACCGCCTTCAGCTTCGGCCGCAAGCTCATAGCCTTCCACACCAAACCCACCACCGCTCGAACCGATCATGACCGGCCGCGTGATCTGAACAGAATGCGCGCCCGCACCAGACACCGTAACCGTGCTCGCTTCACCACTCTCCGCGCCCGCAAGCGCCTGCACCTCGACCCGTATTTCGATCGCGTCATA
Organism: uncultured Solirubrobacterales bacterium; assembly: GCA_963849215.1. GTDB lineage: Bacteria > Actinomycetota > Thermoleophilia > Solirubrobacterales > Solirubrobacteraceae > Palsa-744. The sequence goes on along the minus strand of CAWKGR010000003.1, from coordinate 887,281 downwards.
CGGGGCTAGCGGCCCCGGCGCTTCGCAACTCAACTGTTCAAGCGAACACGAAATCGGGACGGTTTCCCCGATCGGCGGGGGAACCTTTTCGAAGCCCCCTTTTTCGAACTTTTTCGAACCGGGCGGCGGTTCTTCTTTGACTTCTTCGGCGCACGTGGAGTTCTTGTACCTCCCTCCTTCGCCTTTCACCGCTACGCACTCTTGGCGCGCCGGCTGCACACCGGCGATCCCCGTCGCCCGCAGCCCGGCCGGCAATACGTCCGCGATCGTGGCCGGGCCAAGCGCCTGCGCATCGCCCACATTCTCGACCGTCACGACGAGCTCCCCACTACCACCGACAGGGATGCTCGCCGGACGCGAACCCGAATCAACATGCCACCACGGTGCGGCGGCCTGCGCCGGTGAGGCGAAGCCGACCGTCGCGGCCACAGATATGACCGCGAGGACCAGTCGCTGCCTCATTTCTTCTTCTTCGCTTTCCCTTTGCTTTTCTTCTTGTGCTTGACCGTTTTGGGCTTGGCCTTTGACTTCACGACCTTCGGGCATTCCGTGACCCCGATAGGGGTCTTCTGCGCGATCCGAGCCCCGTTCTGACCCGTGAAGACCGTCGGCATCTTCAATGCCAACGCGCTCGTGACATTCTCCTTGACCTTGCGCGTAACGGTCTTCTTATGCCCCTTGCTCTTGAGGATCGCCTTCTTCTTGACCGTGACAGTCTTGTTGGTCGTGCAGAGGTTCGCGTTCGCGGTGAACTCCGAATACGGGCCCGATGGCAGCGTGACCGCCGCTTCTTCAAACGGGACACCGGGAATCGCCGGCAATGTCGCGCTCGTCACCCCCGTCTTTTCGTTGATGAACGTTTCCGAGCGCAGATCAACGGTCACGCCATCGCCCTGCAGCACGATCACCGCTTCAGGGAACTTCTGGTTGCCGTTCGATACGAAATACACAGGCCCCACAAGCGGCACTCCCAACAACTGCGTGCGCACGACCGCGGTACCGATCTTCGACCCCACCCCACACGACGCCGGGTTCGCGTCAAACGTCGCCGCGGGACAGGACTTTTGGATCGTCGAGAGGCGTGCCGGTAGCTGCTTGGGGAATTCGAACTTCGCCGCGCTCAACCATGCTTCTTTGCCCAGAGCACTCGCCGGATAAGTGATTTTGAACGTGACGCTCGTACCATCCGCACGCGTCGCTTTCGCTGAGGTGGAGACCGTGAAACCCGGTTTGAACGGCAACGTCGCGCAACCACCAGCCTGAAAACCATCCGAGAGGACCGCCGTCTGCCCGGCCGTGCTCGACTCTTCACCGGTCACGGCCATCGCCGCGCAACTCGTCGGGTTCAACGTGAACTGACTGCGATTCATATCCACGTCCACATCGCGAATATCGAGCGGTACGCCATCCAGGATCTTCGGGAACGGATCGCTCTTGACCGTCACCTGTGCCGTGCTCGGATTGATATTCAACGCCGCGCGCACAACGACGCTCCCGAAATCAAACGGGCCCGCGAGCGCCGGCGTCACGATCACCAAACTAAACGGCGCGCCCTCATACGGACCAGCGAAATACGCATGACCAGCCACATAAAGCGGAGCGCCCGAGCCCGTACCGACGTGCACCACCCCGACTTCAGAGCCAGCCGGACACGACGGGTTCGCGAGCTCCAACGCGCCTTCGCCTTCATGACCGCGCCCCTGAGCCGCTTCGATATTCGCTTGCGGGCACTGTTCGATCCCCGCGATCTTCCCGATCAACCCCGGCGGCAACATCACGTTCAACCCACTGAAACGCTGCGAAGCGTCTTCACGCTTCAATTTCAACACGAACGGCGAATAGGAACCAGCGACAGGGCTCGCCGTGCCCGCTTCAAACCCCGGAGCGTTCGGCGCCTGCGCTTCACTATCCACACACGCCCCACCACCCGGCCCGGTCACACCGAACGGCAGGCTAGACGGTTCCGCATCCTTACCTTCAGGCGCGCTCCACGGCGTCAAAACACTACTCGCCGCATACGAACCGCACGTAAACGGCGTCGTCAACGCCGCACGCGACCCACCGAAGAAATCAAGCTTGAAATCATTGAACGGCAACTGCGGGTTTTCATCGAACGTCGTCGTCAACCGGCCCGTCACCGGGTCCAGACTGACCTTCCCCGCCAGCTTGATGACCACGCCCGTAGCCGGATCGTACACCGCTACATACAACGCCAACAACGATTTGAACGGGTTGGCATCCTGCGCCGCTACAAACACGCCACCAAGCAACGGATGATTCACGAGCGGCGTGAACACTTCAACAGTGCCGACCTTCGCCCCGTTCGGACATTCCGCCTGTTCAGGCGTGAACTGCTGATAGCCCACTTCCACACTCTTCTGCGCCAAATAACCAACCTGCGCCTCCGAACACGCTTCCAGACCATCCGCAGAAGACGGATCAACGACCATCCCCGCCGGCAACGTCACCGTCGCATCCCTCAACTCAGCCTCAGCAAGTTCGCATTCCACCCCCCCGCCTTCTTCCTTACAGCCTTCCGGCTGGGGCACGTGCAGATCTACATTCAAGCCACTCGGCGAATCGGCGAGCGTGCTCGTCGGCCGCGCTTCCAAACCCGGTTCAAAAGGAAGCTTGCCACAACCCTCCACGGCAGCCTGCGTCGCTTCCCCCCCAGAGACGAAATTGCCCGGTTCCTCCCAGGAATCGGCTTCAATCGACGTCCGCACCGGCGTGCCCGGACAGGCCGTCGGCATGGTGAGGTACGGCTTCAAGGGAGCGGTCGAAGGGTTGGGCCACCCGAATCGGTCCCGGATTGCGCCGATGCATACAACCTCCTGTCCTGTCTCCCGAGTTCCTTCGCACCGTTGGTCGTCGTGGCTCGGGTCCGCCGGCACCCCCCAGAGGGTGACCGGGGTGTCCAACAGCGGAAACGACTGCGAGATGCCGCTGGCCACGACGGTCACGCCGTAGTCCCCGCCGCTGTGGACCCGGGCGTCAAAGCGCGTTCGCACGTGAAAACCACCGACGTCGTAGGCGAAGGCGAACTGGGCCGGGACCCCGGGCGGCGGGACCATGTTGTAGACCGCCGTCGACATCGGTGGTAGGGACAGGCAATAAGAACAGCTTTGCCGCCAGAGAAGTCGGTGTGGCTCACCCCGACCTGGGAGCTTGGCGGGCAGATCTGTTCGCGGAACTCATCCTGGGTGCACTCGTGGGAGCGCCTGCGGGATTGCCGACCAGCCCCAGCGGCAGTGTGACATGGAGGTCCTTGACTTCGCCGCTGACCGCGCTGGCGTCCCCGAAGTGTCACGGTATTCGCTTCCGGTGGTGTTGTAGGAGATGTTCGTCGTAAACGAATATGGGTGCCCGCCGGCCTGGGTGTCCGGCGTGCCGTCCGGGAAGATCACCGGAGCGCTGAAGCTCGCAAACCCGAATGGCAGCGCCGAGCCGATCGTGGTCGGTTCGGTGATCGTCACGGTCGGCGCACCGCCGCCGCTGACCGACACCGTGTTCAGGACGGTTTCTTCGGCGGTCGGCAGCACGACTTCAGCGTGGATGACGACGCTGTTCGAGCTGGCCGGGCTCGAGCACGCGGCGTACTGGTCACGGTGACGGTCTGGCCCGAGATCGCGCAGGGGTTAACCAAAACCTGTAGAACATTCCGTCGGCGTCAGCCCGATTCGGGAGCGTGTCGGTGACCGTCACGGCGCTGCCATCGGTCGGGCCGCTGCCGACGTTCGTGATCTTGATCAGGTAAGAAGCGGGTTCGCCCGGCGCGAAGTTGGTGGGCTGCGAGGTGGCGATGATACCCCAGGCCGGCGTCGGCGGGGACGCAACCGCGGGGCCGGCCGTGAGCAGGCACACGCCCGCCACCACACAGCTCAGCGCCAGCCAACCAGCGCGTCCATGGCCTCTTCTGCTTGCTCATCGCCCCGCCCTCCGGTGGTTATTGGCAGCTCGGTGCTTCTTTTGGATGCTTCTTTTGGCTGCTTCTTATGTTGCTTCTTGTACTTTTGCTGTTCTTTTCAGCGTGTTTCAGCGCTTCTTTTCGGGCGCTTCAGGCGGGGTGACGAGGTTCCCGGAGCCGTGAAGTTCCGCCGAGGCCACGCTCAATTGCGCAGGCGGTTCGCTCAGCGGCGACAGGCACCCTTCCAGCGACGTACAGGCCGGCGGCACGACCGGCTTGTCCTGCGAGGCGAAGCCACCCCCGACACGCGCGTCGTAGAGGTCGTTCATAGTTGTCTTCGTCCTGGCCCACGAGCGAAGTCGCCGGTCTCGAAGAAGACGTCGTTGCCGCTCGCGCTGGCATCGGCGAAGTAGGAATTCGAGGCGCCGCTACCGTCCGAGATCAGGTACAGGCAGCCGCCGTTATCAGTGGAGCTCTGGCAGCTGCCGGACCCCTCGGCCTCCCACTCGTACACGTTCCACAGGCCGTTCGTGTCGCCCGGGAGCAGAGCGTCGCGCGAGGTGAAGAACAGCGGCTGCCGTCCGCACTGAGGTTGCGCGGCTGGTACGTGAAACCTTCGTCCCCCCCCAGCTGGCCAGTTCCGAGGGCCCGATCGGCCTTGCCCCGCTCGGGTTGCACGACGCGCAGATCAGCCGGTTCGCGGCGGCGTCGTAGAGGAAGACCTCGATGCACTGCGTGGCGTTCGTGCTGACCAAGCCGGCATTGCAGCTGCCGTCGGCCGCTGAACGTGTTGTCGTAGCCGGTCGGGCTCGCCACCGAGTCGAAGGCGAGGTCGGCGCCATCGGGAGTCACCCGGGCGGGCTGTGTATGACGTGTGGGTCGTCGATGGGGCACTGTGGCGATGAAGGTCGTCTGACCACTGTTCCAGAGGTAGAGGTTGTGCTTGCCGGCTTCGCGCCGTGTTCGCCGTTTTCGTGGTTCGAGTTGGCGGCGAGGACGCCTTCGGCGACGAAGTAGACGTGGGAGGCGTCTTCGCTGATCCCGGCGAGGTCCTGGACCTGGGCGTCGTTGGCAGCGGTGAGATCGGCCAGCTGGCCGGTTTCGACGTCGTAGTCGTAGAGGTTTTCCCCGCTGCCGGGGACGGCGTCGTTGGTCAGCGCCCCTGCGCTGGTGAAGAGGACGTGGGAGCCGTCGACGCTCGCATCCTGGTACATGCCGCGCCCGCGGTGCCGGCGGAAGGGGTGCGTTGGGAGGCGGAGACGTCGACCGTCGTGGTGCCGTTCAGGCGGTCGTAGATGTGCTTTTCAGATTCTTCGCGCCGGTCGAGAAGACGATCCGCGAGCCGTCGGCGGAGATCGCGTGTTCGACAAGGAAGGGGTCCACCACATTTCGCCCGCCGGCTTCCTCCCCGTCCGCGGGGGTGCATTCCGCCCCGGTGCAGCTCGTGCCCGAGGTCGGGATCAGGCCGACGAGATGCAGCTGGCCTTCCACCCACTCATACAGGTTGTAGCCAAAGCTGTTGGGCCACGGCGCTTCTGGCGTCAGGGCGTCGTTGGCCAAGAAGATGACGTGGCTGAAGTCGGTCGAGGCCCCTAGGGGGATTGCTTAGGAGTCGGGGCCGGTCTCTTCGGCGGGTTGACGTCCGTCACCAGTTCGTAGGAGCCCGTGAGGAGATGGCCCACGTAGAGGTTCCAAATTTCGGGGCCCGGGGCGCCGGCGACAAGCGCCTGTTCGGCCTTGATGACACCAGTCGACAGATCGGGCGAGAGCGGTAGTTGGAATATTCCACATATGGCTCCCCCAGGATTGTGGGTCGACGTCGCGGGAGATCGACCGGCCGCGTCGACCAACCGCTCGCGCCCCGCGAGGCGAGGTACTGGACACTCGGTTTCCCTTCGGGCGACCCGGGGAAGGCGCCAATGGATTCGTAGAAGACCCGTTCCCCGTCCACCGAGGCCTGCTGAACAAGTTTGCCTTCGAAGGCGTTCTTGACGTCGCTTTCATTCTTATCGACCGGCGAGACCTGCTCGTAGGCGCGGCAGTCGGGCAACAAGAGCGACAAGGCATTCTCGCACCCGCAGCTGTTCGTTCGAGCAGCCCACGCCGGAGGACGTGGGCGGCTGGTAGATGAACGTGTGATCCTGGCCTTCGGTGGTACCGATCGAGTTGGTCGCCACCACCCGCCAGTGATAGGTCGTGTTCGCGCTCGAGGCCGCTGAGATGCTGGCTGACGAGCACATCGCTCGAGCCCGAGCCGATGTCCGCGTCCGGCACGGGCACACTGTTGCCATAGCTCGTGCTGGTGCCCCATTCGAAGTGATAGGTCGTATCGAATCCCATCGGGTTGATCTCCGCGTTCAGATCGACCGAGCTTTCGGTCAAGTTGCTGGTGTAGGCCGCGTCGATGAGCGGGCGGTCAGCGTCGTGAACGTTTCATACAAGCCGGCGCTGGAGCCGGAGTTTGAGCCGCCCGAGTAGGCCGCCACCAGCCGGAAGTGATAGGTCGTGTTTTCCGCAAGGCCGGTGATGTCGGCGCTCACCGCAACGCCGGGTCCGATCCCGACAGCGTGCGGTCGCGCAGGGCTGGCTTTCACGCGGTGCCGTATTCGAAGTGGCATTCGGTGATCGTCGTGCCATCCGGGTCGACCGTCCCGCCGAGCGTCGCGCTGTTCGCCGCCACGTTGGTGGCCTGGCCGGTCACCGCCAGGGCAGGCGTGGTGAAGGTCTCATCGGAGCTGTAGCTGACGACCCCGTTCGAGTTGCTTGCCGCGACCCGGAAGTGGTAGGTGGTTTCCGGCTGCAAGAGCGGACAGGCTCGCGCTGACATTCGTCGCGCTGGCGTACGGGGTGGCCGGCGAGCAGGGCGCGGTCTGCCCATAGGAGGTGCTCGTGCCGTATTCGAACTGGCAGCTTTCGACGTTCCCGCCGCCGGCCGGGTCGACTTCGCCGTTCAGCGTCGCAGTGAACTGTGCGACTTCGGTGGCCGCGGTGGCGGTGATATCGGGGATGATCACCGGAGGGCCGTAGATGTCCACCGTCGAACCGCCGACGCTGACATTGGTGACATAAACCGAGGTTGGCGGATTCGTTGGCGGCGAGAGCGGTGTAGGTGTACTGGTGCCCAAAACGCCGGCCAGTGCTCCGGTGGAGTCGTACTCGGCGATCTGTTCGCCTTCTACCTCATATACAAGGGCGTGGCCGGTAGCCGCATCCACCGCGAGGGCGTTCGGCGCCTTGCTGTCAATCGTCGAGACGAAGGAGCCGCTCGAGTCGAACTTGACAACGCTTTCGCCCGAGGAGAGACCACCGTTGTCGACGTAGAGGTCGCCGCTGGAGTCGAAGGCCAGGGCGCCGGGGGAGGTGAGGTGCGGGTCGGTGACCTGCCCGATATATTCGCCGCCTGGGTTGAACTCGTCGATCACGTTGTGTTCGCGGTCGCTGACGTAGATGTCACCGTTCGCCTTGTTGACCGCGACGCCGGTGGGGCTCAAGCCGCCGGCCGGCGTCTTGCTGCCGGTCGCACCCGCGCACTCGCTCGCCGAGGCCGTCGCTGCGCCGGTGATCTGACACTCGTAGGCGCCGGTTTCGCTGAAGCGATCGACCACGTCGTGGACGTCATCGGCGACGTAGACATCGCCGCTGTTTGCGCCGTCGAGCTGTCGACGGCGAGGCCGCTGCGGCGGTACCCCCCTTCGGAGTTAATGAAGGCAAATGACCCATGCGGGCGTTTCGGAGCCATTGAATTCAACGCCTGCGTAGGTGCCATCTCGTTCGACCTTGAGACGACCCGGCTTGAGTCGGTGGAAAAGTCCTCTTGCACCGACATAGAGGTCGCCGGCGCTGGCGCCAGTGGAGTTGTCCACCGCAAGCCCGAAGATGACCGAAGGCGAGGCCCCCCCGGGAGCTTTCGGAGCCGTTGAAGCTGCCTTGGACGAGACGGGTGATCTTCGCCGAAGCGACGCCGCCGCCAACCCCCAGCAGCGCGCCGCACGAGAAGACCACCAATAGCAGCGCGCGAACACCACGTAGGTGGTGAAGAGCGCGGGACAGGCGGGAGTGCGTGGACATGACTGGATGGGCTCCTTGCTCTGAGATGTGATTCAGTGAAATCGGGGAATTCATCGTGTTTCACCGACCGTCCGGGGAAGGATGCGTGCGTGGTGGCTCATCGCTCGCGTCCTGCCTCGCGACGGCCTTCGGTGTGTGCTCTGATCGTCGAGACGACGCGTTGTCCGCTCGGGGTGAGCATCCAGCTGTTCGGCGCGCCCTGTCCCGGTTCAAGACCAGTATTTGAGATCAGTCCGATCCGCTCGCAGGCGACCGAGCAGCTTCGATATTTGACCCTGGTCTGCGATCCCGGCCGTCTCACCGACCTGACGGTTCGACGGATTGACGTCCCGCCCACCCAGCACGTCGATGGCGCTCAGCACACGCACCGTCCTGTAGGTAAGGCGCATGCCCGCCTCTTTGAACGGGTCGGCCAGCACGCTCGATGACCGCTCACCTCTCGCCACAGGCGGCACGACACGGTCGAGCTGCACGCTTGGCCGCCGCCGCTCCCAGGTACGGCAAGACGATCATGCTCATCAGCGCTCCGATCAGCTCTGTGAGCGGTGCGTGCCCGGTTTCCCCCGTACGGGGACGAGCGAGCAGTCGCGAATGGATAACTGTGAAGACACCACCGAGAATGCCCTCGGCGGTCAACATGGGCGGGTCCGCGGCCCTCGACTCGCCACGACCCTCATCAATCGCCCTCGTGACCGCCGCGAGGATCTCACCGCGACGTTGCAACACGCGCGGGCCACCCGAGAGCGACTCCACGATCAACAGTCTGCCGATCATGGGCTCCTCATCGATGAACGCAAGCAACGCTGTCAGTGCCGCCCTGATCTGCTCGTGCCACCTGCTCTGTGACTCATATGCGGGCAGCACACGTTCGCTGGCGAACGCGAGCGCGTCCTGGAACGCCGCGAGAAAGCAATCCTCGAGATCGCTGAAAGACTCATAGAACGTACGCCGCGACACCCCGCTGCGCTCGACCACGTCCGCGACGCTCACGCTGGCCGCCCCCCGCTCGGCCGCGACGTCGAACATCGCACCGAGAATCCGCGCACGCTGAATCTGCGCGACCTGCACGTGAGCGAACCCATTGCCATCGCGGCGCGTCCGCGCACTCCCAGAGCGCAACGACTGCGCCGACTGCACAGGCCGCTGGGACTGGGGAGAGCGCCTGGCGCGACTGGCCACCTCAACACACCTCCCTCAACGCACAGGCGGGCTCCTGGGCACCGAGAGAGAAGGCCCCCAGGAGCGTACCCGCATAAGCCGGGAGCACGGTCTCCAGGAGACCATGCGTCCCGCGTGTGGGAGAACACGACAAGCCATTGAACACGCGCGACGAGCGCGCGTAACAAGATGACCGTCCTCCACGGTGGAGGACGGTCGCGCACCCCTCAGAGCGCGAGAAGCCAAACCGAGCCCAGTGTCCGGCAGGCCGCGCACTACGGGCACGGCGAAGGGAGCTATGCCCTAGAAGGCAACTGTCCCAGAGAGAGAGAGAGAGAGAGAGAAGACAGAGCGCGTCAGCGACGCTGACGCGTCCTATAAAGGACCCGCCACGAGCACAACGACTCTCAACTGCGCTATTCCCCAAGAAAAACACGCGAAAAACATCTCCAACTCTGTTGCGACCCGGTCCCTCTCCCAAGGTCCCCGTCAAAAACCGGTTGGTGTCGACCACGAGGACCGACCCCTACCCGACCTTATATACACGACAAACCATATGGCTGCCGCTAGACCCATCCTACACACAAGACAACTCTGCTGTCAAGAGGTCTCTTGCACCCCCCATGTTTGCTGAGAACAATAGGCCACTCGCCCCCACATGTCCACCGTCTCCAAAAAATGCGCCCGGAGGAATCGAGCCCGCAGCCTGCGGTTTAGCATCATTGGCTGGCAAGCTCTCGAGCTCGTTCTGGCAGATCCTTGGTGAGGATCCGTTTCCCCTACGAGGTCGACCGTTTTATGTTCATGTGGATCGCGATGGAGATTCTCTGGCGCGACACCATGTCCGAGAAGGCCGCGTGAGACGGCAAGCTGGGTAGCAAAATTCAATCCTTCCTCTTCACCGAGTTTGGCGTTCCGAAGGGATGGCCAGCCGGATGTGGAAAGCGCGGCGGCGCACTCGTGCAGCGACTCTACGGTCACCCGTCTGAGCGCCTGGCGCGAGAGCGCATCAAGCGAGCAACCGCAGGCAAGCCTTCTATTGTTGTACCGCTCCCGAACTCAAAGCGTCGGCGGTCATGATGACGGCACACATCTTCATTCGACCGGCGCGGCGTCTTACCGCGAATGACAAGTGCCTATGCAGCTTGGCTCTGGCCCGGCCACACGCCGGTGCGCACGCGCTCGTAGAGCGTGTCCGGTGCGAGATCTGCGCCACCGGGCCAGCACACGGTGCCCGTCTCGGGATCAACGTTGACCTCGGCAAAACCCTCGAGCGTCAAGGAACGCTCGAACACAGGGCCGCGCATACGGTCCAGCACGTAGACCTCTCCGGTGACGCCGTCGGCGAACGTGAGTCGCAAGACGCCGTGTTGCGGGACGGTGGCGTGGGTTATGTCTGGGGTAAGCCCGATCATTGCAGTGGTTCGATCTCGTTCAGTGTCGCACCTTCGCGCGCTCGGCGCCAGTTCTCATCGAGTTCGGCCGCGTGCATCTCGGCCCATGCGAGCACGAGCCGAAGCTCTCGGCGCGGCAGATCGCTCACGAGCACCTCCAATGTGTCGATCCGGACCTTCGCGCCATGCCCCGCTGCTCGCGCGTGGAAGTGGGGAGGCCCGTGGTCATCGAAGTACATCGTGATCGTTAGCCCAAAGAAGCGGCTTATTGTCGGCATCCACGCGAATACTGCCATGCGGCTCGGTCGGCAAGCTCATCTCAGAGGTATCCGTCACGAACGGGTCCGCGCGCTCGGAGGCAGCGCAGAGGCAACCACAACGGCCCAGCCCCGCAATGCTTGGCCGCATCGGCCCTACGTAATCAATCGGGCCCACTAAGGAATCCCTTGAATCCCTTGCAACCATGCTGAATTCCTGTGTGACGCGTCCGATTGCCGAGCCACTTCGGAGGCAGGAGGGCCGCTCATTCGCCCGTATTCGCCCAAACCGGCGATCAATAGACGCGTGAAGTGTTCTCTCTACGCCTGCGGAAGGGACCGCAAGCGCGGCTCACAGACCTTGCATATACGCGGCGCGCGACTGCATGCCAAGATCGAGCCTGCCTCATGGCGGGCACCGTTGATGTCGAGCGCAGCATGACGGCAGTCAGGGCGATGAATCATGCTGGTCCTAAAGCTTATGACATGATCGTCAGCGAGTTCCCAACGGCGCATCAGTTCAAGATAGAGGTGGCTTCGGATGGTCGACGGATTCGACGAGGTGGCGGAGCACCTTCATCTCGTCATCACCCCGCCGCAGCGCTTGTCGATTCGCCGCGATGAACCAGCGGGTAGCGGCTACCGGGCTGTCCATGTGATTGTGATCCGGGACGGTCGCATGATCGAGATACAGCTACGTGACCCACAAGAGCACGAATGGGCGCTCGCAGTCGAGCGCACCGGAGCCAGGCTTGGGATCGGACTAAAGGAGGGCGAAGGTCCAGACGATCTGAAGGAGTACTTTCGCCTCGCCGGCCTGGGTATGTACATGGAACGCATGGGCGAACAAGCAGAGCCCGCTTTCGTCCAGGCATTCGACGCCGCTCACGAGCGCGCGCTACCGTACTTCAGGAGGCAATAGAGATGCCACTAGTTCATTTCCTACTCGTCTACGATCGCAAGCTTCAAAAGCTTGTCTTTGAGCATGCCTACAAGGATGCAGCCGAGGCGCTTCAGGCGTACGAGGAGATGGAGGAGAAGCACCGCGACGAGCGCCACATGGAGATTGTGCTGGTCGGTGCTGACTCCATCGAGACGGTCCAGTTGACCCACGGCAACTACTGGGCAGCAGACCCAGACGCCGAGCCGGCAGCCTCACCGTATCTAGCCGGCGTGTAGCTGGGACATAGCCCGCGAAGGCCGCCCTGCTCGTAATGCCTCGCCCGAGTAGAGATTATAGGTCCTACAACGGAAAACAGACTGGCTTGCGTGAGCCCGGCTTGCGTCAACATCAGCCGAGATGCGACTGAAGCCAGAGGCCAGCCCGAGTCCCAAGGACTCGCCACGAACGTCACGACCCTCACCCCTCGGTGCTGCTGTTCTGTCCCGCCGTCATCCCAATCGGAGCGCTCGGACCGTGAGCGTCAGTGTGGAGAACCTCATTTGGCCGTCAAGGCCGCGAGATACCCCCTGAACACCCGATACCCTGCGCGCATGGCGTCCGAGCCCTCCCCGCAGTCTCTTGCCGTCTCCTCCGAGCGCGCAATCGTCGCTCACGACCTGAGCAAGACCTTCCGCATCCCCGAGGAGCGTACGCACACGCTCAAGGAGCGCGCGCTGCACCCGTTGCGCCGGACCCGGCACGACACGTTCGATGTGCTCAAAGACATCTCCTTCGAGGTCGCCCGCGGCGAATTCTTTGGTATCGCCGGGCGCAACGGCAGCGGCAAGAGCACGCTGCTGAAGTGCCTCGCCGGCATCTACGGCGTCGATCAGGGCCAGATCTGGATGGAGGGACGGCTCTCGACGTTCATCGAGCTCGGCGTTGGCTTCAACCCCGATCTGGCGGCGCGCGACAACGTGGTGCTCAACGGCATCATGATGGGGCTCTCCCCGCGCGAGGCGCGCAAGCGCTACGACTCGGTGATCGATTTCGCCGAATTGCGCGAGTTCGAGGAGCTCAAGCTCAAGAACTACTCATCCGGCATGCACGTGCGACTCGCCTTCTCGGTCGCGATCCAAGTGGATGCCGACATCCTGCTCGTCGACGAGGTGCTGGCCGTCGGGGACGCGTCCTTCCAGCAGAAGTGCTTCGACGTGTTCAACCGGCTGCGCGACGAGGGGCGCACGATCGTGTTCGTAACCCACGACATGGGTGCTCTCAACCGCTTCTGCCACCGCGCGCTGCTGCTCGAGAAGGGCGAGACAGTCCACCTCGGCGAGCCCTACGAGGTGGCCGATCGCTACCTGGAGATCAACTTCGGGCGCGACCCTGAGGCAGCCGCCAAGCGGATCGAAGAAGGCCGCGGCGGCGACGGTGAGGCACGCATAGTCGAAGCATGGGTCGAGGACGAGCACGGGGAGCGCGCCACCTCCTTGGCGCAAGGTCGGCGTATCACCATCAAGGCGCTCGTCAACTTCCTCGTCGACGTCGAGGACCCCGCCGCCGGTCTCTATGTGCTCAACGAGGACCACGTCGCCATCCTCGTGGCGTCGAGCTCGGTCGAGCACGAGCGCAGCGGGCGCTTCCGCGCGGGTGAGAGCGCCATGTTCTCGTTCTCCTTTGAGAACGTGCTGGCCCCGCGACGCTACAACCCGCTGTTCACGCTCGCCCACCGCGGCAGCGGCCTCGATCTGATGGACCGCGTGGAGGGCGCTTTCTCGTTTGTCGTGACCGGACCCGAAGCGCAGGGAGGATGGGTCGATCTCCCGGTCGAGGTGAGCGTGGAGCACTCCTCCGCCGTGGCAACTCAGGAGATATCACTGTGAGCACCGAAGCTCCCCCCTTTGAGGCCTCACCGTATGAGTCGCTCGGCAAACCGATCCACGGGCCACGCGCACTGACCGATGACTGGACACGCTTCTGGCACCTCACCTACAACATCGCCCGCAACGAATTCAAGCTGAAGTTCTTCGGCTCGATGCTGGGCTACCTGTGGCAGGTGATGAAGCCTCTGCTGCTATTCGGCGTGATGTACGTCTTCTTCGTCGTCATCAGCGGTGCGGGCAAAGGCGGTAAACCAGGGGAAGCGTTCTACGGCGTTCAGCTACTCGGCTCGATCATCCTGTTCACCTTCTTCAGCGAAGCCACCACTGGCGCGGTGCGCAGCGTCGTCGACCGCGAGGCACTCGTTCGCAAGATCCAGTTCCCGAGACTGGTCATACCGCTGTCACTCACTCTGCTCGCGGTCTTCAACCTGGCGATGAACCTAATCGTCGTGCTGATCTTCGCGCTGATCTCCGACGTGCAACCGATGCTCAGCTGGATCGAGCTTCCACTGATCCTAACGATGCTGCTCGTGTTCAGCACCGGCATCGCGATGCTGCTATCGGCGATGTTCGTGAAATTTCGCGACATCCAGCCGATCTGGGAAGTCATCACACAGGTCGTGCTCTACGGATCGCCGGTGATCATTCCCGCCGAAACAGTGCACGAAAAGCTCGCCAACGGCGAGGCCTACCACATCCTCTGGCACATCTACCTGCTCAACCCGCTGGTGGCCGTCTTCCAGCAATTCCGCCACGCGATGATCAACCACGCGACGTTGAGCGCCGGCCAGCTGTACGGCGGCTGGATCTACCTGCTTGAGCCGTTCGGCATGGTCGCGATCACCTTTGTGGTCGGCTTCTGGGTCTTCAACCGCTCGGCACCGTCGGTCGCGGAGAATCTCTAGCCTCACCGATCGTCTCAACCGCTCTTCATCGCGGGTTGCCAGAGCCTGCCGATCCGATTTGATCGTGCTCCCTATTCCGGATTGGTTGGATATACTATTCCGATGTGGTCGGACATTCTGGGAAGTGTGAGCAGCACATGACGATGGTCGCTCGAGGTATTGAGCGTGAGTTGCGCGACATCCTCAACGTCAGCCGAGCGGCGGCAATCACCGGCCCCCGCCAGGCCGGCAAGAGCACGCTCGCCAAGCAGCTACAGGCGGCAGGTGTCCTCCCCAATTACTTCACCCTTGACGACGAGGCAACACGCACAGCCGCACGCAGGGACCCAGACGGGTTCGCATCCTCGCTCGCACGTCCCGCAGTGATCGACGAGGTCCAACGGGCACCGGAGCTTATGCTCGCGATCAAGCAGATCCTCGATCGCGATCGCTCACCCGGCCAGTTCCTGATCACCGGCTCGGCTGACCTGCTCACGGCTAAGGTCATCGCCGACACACTCCCCGGCCGGGTGGAGTATGTAAACCTCTGGCCCCTGTCGCAGGCAGAGATCGCCGGGGCACACACGTCGATCGTCGATGTGCTGATGGACGGTTCCCCACCGCAAATAGACGGGGCGCCCAAGGGGCGGGCAGCGAGTGCTGATTTCATCCTCACTGGCGGCTTCCCCGACGCACGGACTCGCACCCAGCACCAGCGGGCCCGCTATTTCCGATCCTACGTGCAGGGAATTCTCGGTCGCGACCTGCCTGATATCGGCGATGTGCGGATCGACTCATCCAAGCTCGTACAACTGCTGCGGCTGCTCGCAGCCCGCACAAGCGGGCTGGTGAACTTCGCCGCGCTGGGACGTGAGCTTGAGCTCGACGACAAGACAGTCAAGGCGCACGTGGAGCTTCTGACACAGCTATTCCTGCTGTATCAGCTGCGTCCATTCTCGACAAATCTCGGCGCCCGGCAGGTAAAGACACCCAAGCTGCTGCTAAGCGACACTGGCATGGCCGCTGCCCTGATCGGAGTAGACGCATCCCGCTATTCGGCGCACGATCAAGGCTCTATCGCGGGCATTCTGTTCGAGACCTTTGTAGTGATGGAGCTGGTCAAGCAGGCCACCTGGAGTGCCACACCCGTCGAGTTGTTCTTCTACCGCGACACCGACAAGCGCGAGGTCGATCTCCTCATCGAGTCCACATCCGGCGACGTCATCGGAATCGAGACGAAGGCCGCGGCAAGCGCAAGAGCATCCGACACCCGTGGACTGCGCCTGCTACGCGACAGGCTCGGTGCGCGTTTCAAGATTGGCATCGTCATCTACTCCGGAGAACACACCCTGCCCCTTGGCGAGCGGATTTGGGCGGTTCCTTTCTCGGGGCTGTGGGCATGAGATACCCAGGCGGATCCGTTGGCGATAATCACACGATCCTCCTCTGGGTCTTCAACCGCTCGGCACCGTCGGTCGCGGAGAATCTCTAGCCTCATCCAGCGTCGCGTCCGCTGCCTCCTCAGGCGTCCTCAGAGCCCGCTCTGGGGCGATGCCCTCGCGACGATCGCGCTCCAAGCGGGCTCGCGCCGCCGCCACGCGCGCCAGCCGCTGAACCGTGCCGATCCGCTTGCGCGTCGTTCCCAGGTAACGCACCGGCTTGGTGGCGATCATGTTCATCGACACTCCCCCCCACACGTGGTTCAACCAGGCCAGATAGGCGCGGCGCGCGAGCCCGCTCGAGCGCAACGCAAAGCCCAGCTTCAGTGCCTGCGCCCTGCGCCATGACGTCCCCGGCGGGATCCTCAGCTCGGCATCGCCGAAGAACGAGCGGTAGTGCGGCTCGGCGGTCTCGGTGAGCAAACCCGCACGCATCGCCTCCCAGCGGTAGCGCACCGCCCAGTGGGCGTGCTCATAGCCCTCATACTCCTGCACCCCCTCGTCGTGCACGCCGTGAGGGTCGCGCAGCGTCTTGAGCGTCTCATTCACCATCAACAGCCGCCCTCCGGGTCGCAGCACCCTGAAGATCTCCGCGAACGTGCGACGCAGGCTGTCGAGGTCGTTGTGGTGGAGCACCTGGCAGCAGTACACGTAGTCGACGCTGCTGGACGCCAGTGGGATCGCATCCATCGATCCCAGCACGCGCTCGAAGAACACGTGGCCGTCGTCGATGAACCAGTCGGCGGTATACAACCCCTGCAACTCCACGGTGGCGATATCCAGCGCGATCGCGCGCAGTCCGCGCTCGGCGAAATGGTTGGTCGCCCAGCACGTGTTGGAGCCCACATCGAGGATGCTCTGGCCCGGCTGGAAGGAGATCGTCGTGAGCAGCTGGTGCATCGAGCGCGCCTGCACATACCAGTAGCCGTGCTCGAGATTCGGCAGCCTTCGCACCAGCTCGCGATCCCAGCCGTCACCACGCATGTCGGCCGCGAAGCGCTCGAGCCCGGCAGCCTCAGCAAGGATGTGCGCCGGAGGGTTGTGCAGCAACTCGGGCACCCCGCGGTGCAGCTCGAACTCGGTGGCGCAAGTACTGCAGCGCAAAGCTCCCTCGCGCACCTCCTGAGAGTCACTCTCCGGGGATTGCAGCTCCAGCACACCGTCACGCCGGCACACTGGACAGCACAGCATCTCGGCGAATCCGGGCTTCACGATTGCGCGCTCACCGGGTCCGCGATGTCTGCGAGCCACTGCGCCCGCTCCTCGACGATCTCGACGATGCGCCCCAGTACCGGCGCGTCCCACCCAGCCCGCGCAAGATCCAAACGCGTGTCTCTAGCTGCCGCGGGAAGCTCCTGAGGCCATCGCGCGCAGTCGGCGCCGAGCAGGCACCCCACCGAGCTCGGCATCGAGCAACAGCCTATGGAGGTGGCGAGCTCGAACATAATCCGGGCGGTACTCGCCGCCGATCTTCATCGCCATCTTGCGCGACATGTTCTGCGTCTTGAGATAGGCGATCGTGCTGAGCAGGTCATAGGCAGGCGCCAGCGTAGCCAACGGGCTTCCCGGCAGGTAGAGCAGCGAATAGTTCTTTGCGTGCGCATCGTGGTTGCCGAGAAGAAAGCTCAGCGCCACGTATTCGAGCAGTCGCGGAGTGTCACGAGCGGGCACCGCCACAGACCGTCTCAGCAGCGCGAAGCTGTCAAGCAGACTGGGACCGCCCTCGCTCTCATACTTGCGCCGCGCCGGCAGGCCGAGCGCCTGACAGAAATCCTCCTGGTGCAAACGGCGTGTGCCACCATCGGTCAGCTCACGGTCGTAGCGCTCCACCAGCAGGAACTCGTGGCCGGCGGCACGGTGTGGTTGTGCGCGTGCGACCTCTACGCCCAGACGCCTGCCAATCCGCAGGCACGCTGCCTCGTTGACGACTGTGCCATCCAAACGGCTGATCGGCGTCTTGACGATGTGCGTGGATGGCGTAGCGCCCTTCGTCAGCCCGACGCGACCGTCCGCGCCGAGGAGCACCGGCAACTTGTCCTGCACGCCTGAGAGCGACAGGCGATATTCGCCGTCTTCCCCTGCGTGCATCGGACGGTTGGGCAGCTCCTCGATCAACGCTCCGAGCTGTGCCTCCTGGAGCCACTCGACATCACCACTACGCGTCAGCTCGCTGCCCGGCGCCAGTAGTGTGATCGCTCCAGCCGTGTCGCCGGCCAGCGCCGCCAGCAGCCCGAAGTCGTTATCGAAGCTGATGCCCAAACGCCGCGCGAGAAGCTCGCGTGGCGTCCCCTCGGGCAACAGGCCGGCAAAGAACGCCGCTACCGCACCACGGTCAAATGTCCCATCCAACGGCAGCGACTGCGACAGCGGCGGCATGCCGCCGCCC
The DNA here is from genome assembly GCA_963849215.1 of uncultured Solirubrobacterales bacterium. GTDB lineage: Bacteria > Actinomycetota > Thermoleophilia > Solirubrobacterales > Solirubrobacteraceae > Palsa-744. Next base: position 869,019 of record CAWKGR010000003.1, on the reverse strand, counting down.
AACCAAGTCTCGTCGTAGGTGAATGTCGGCTCGTGCCCCTCGTCGAGGAGCACCCCAGCGTGCTTCTCGAAGCAGAAGACCTCAAGTCTGCGACTGCTCACAGGGATCCTCGACGACGATGTGAACGCCCAGTGCTGAGGCCACCCGCAGTGCCTCCCCGAGTCTCGCCGTCGGCTTCCCCCGCTCGAGCTCGCTGATGAACCGCATCCCGACGCCGGCGCCAAACGCCACATCTTCGAGTCGCAGGCCGCGCGCGTGGCGAGCCTCGCGCAGCGCGGCGCCAAAAGTCAATGTATTGGTGATGTTGGTTCGCATTATTATCCTGACTGGGACAATTTTCAATCATTATAGCGGGAAGTCGCAATATTATCCCGTTTGGGAGAAAAATATCGCAAAACTTGGGGCGCAAGAAATAATGTCCCGATCAGGACAATTTAGCTTTGTCCCGGCACGACCTCACTCGAGACCACCGTCTCGCGCGGGCGCGCGACCTCCTCCAGGAACGCCTCCAGCGCGTCGATGCGCCGCTCCCACGCATACTCGGCGGCCGTCACGATCCCCGCCTGCCCGAAGCGCTCGCGCAGCTGTGCGTCCCCCAGCAGCCGTGCGAGTGCCCCAGAGACAGCCTCGCGCTCCTGCCCCGGCATCAGGCAGTTATCCCCGTCCTCGCAGAAGTCGCGGTTGCCGTGCGCGTCAGTGCACACCACCGCCCCACCCGTCGCCATCGACTCAAGCGCCGGCAGGCAGAAGCCCTCGTGCGTGGAGGTCTGGATGAACACTGTGGCCTGGCTGAACAGCTCCCCAACCTCCTCATCGCTGGGGGACTCGACGTAGCGCATCCCCGGTTCGGTGGCCAGCTCGGGCTCGATCCCGAACATGCACAGCTCCGGACGCGGCTCCGGCAGCGCGCGCCACGCGTCGATCGTGAGCGGCAGGTTCTTCAGCGGGTTGGTGCGCCCCAGCGCCAGCACCATGTCCTCGCGGCGGGCCACCTCCGCGCGCGGGCGGAAGCACTCCAGGTCGATCCCCGGCGGGATCAGCTCCGCGTCGAGCCCGAGCTCGCGCAAGCGCTCGCGGTTCCAGCTGGAGATCGTCATGTAGCGGAACTCCGGACGGTAGGAGTCGATCACGGCATGACGCACCGACTCGTCGTCGGGGTAGTAGCTGGTCTCGATGTCCTGCACGAAGTACACCGGGATGCCTTTCAGCACGCTCGCATACCACGTCGGCATCGCCGTGTTCCACCAAGTGGCGACCTTGATCGCATCCACGCCTGAGAGCGCCTCCACCAGCTCGTCGTAGAACTCGAAGCTGTGCACCGGCGCGTGCAGCTCAAACCAGTCAGGCTGCTCCCCGAGCGTGTAGAGCGCCACCTCGTGCCCGCGCTCGGCCAACCGGTTCAGGTGCTCGAAGATGTCGCGGTGCCCCCCGCCCACGCCGGTGCCCTCTGTGACGTAGACGATGCGCAGCTTGCCGCTCTCGGTACGCACCTCGCGCGCGTCGAAGAACTCACCCCAGCGCTCCCAGAACACGCGCTGTGACTCACGCTCACGCTCGCCCACGTCGGTGCCGCGCGTGACCGACTCGTGGTGGTAGAGGCTTGCCCCGGGGAAGTACATGACGCGCATCCCAGCCTCCCAGGCGCGCAAACACCAGTCGACATCCTCATAGGCCATCGGATAGCGCTCATCCAGCAACCCAATCCGCTCGATCGCCTCGCGGCGCACATACATGCACGCGCCTGTCACCGCCAGCACCGGCCCCGGCAGGGCCGCGGGGCCCCAGTTGTCCGGCTTGAAGCGGTAGCGATGGTCAAACCACTCAGGCGCCCCGAGGTTGCGTACGGTGCCAGCGAACTGGATGCGCCCGTCGGGATACAGCAGCCGCGCACCCACGATCGCCACGTCGTCCTCCTGGCTGGCGGCGTACTGCAAGCACGCCAACCACCCAGGGCGTGCCTCCATGTCGGAGTTGAGCACCACCACATCGCGCTGCTGGTCGGCGGCGCGCAGGCCGCGGTTGACGTTCGCCGCAAAGCCACTGTTGATCTCCCCCGCGATGACCTCCACGCCCTCGATCGCGCGCAGCTTTGCGACGTACTCCGACCCACTGGCGTCGTCGGCCACGATGATGCGCGCCATCCCGTTCGGCACCGTCTTTTGAATGCTCGCCACCAGCGTCGCGACACGCTCGGCGTCGCGGTAGCTTGGGATCACGACGCACACGGGCTCGGCGTGCTCGCGATACCACGCAAGCGCGCGGCGGTAAGCGTCGTGGCCGGTGCGCGAGCGCAGGCTCAGCCGGTGGCGCAATGGCGTGAAGCGCAACGGCCACGTGAGCACGCGGAACAGCAGCGTGCGCCACCCCAGGTAGTGGTAGGTCAGATAGATGCGCCTGCGCAAACCCGCCAGCGGTCCTTTGAACTCACCGTCGAGCGCTGTGGCCGCAATCGACTCCGAGCGGGCGATCGGCGGTCGTGGCTGGCGGGAGTCAGACTTCTCGCTCTCGCCTGTTCGCGCTCGCGCTCTGTTTGGGTCTTGCTGGTCGGTCACGTGCGATTCGTCCTGTGTTGTTGTGGGTAGCGATCTGCATCTTGCCTGGTCGGAGCGATGGCAGCACGCCTCGCCTCAAGCCGGTCGACAAGGAGACCCAGGTTATGCGTTGAGCATCCAACAGATGAACGGCGCCGGCACGGCCCACACGTCGCCACTGGTGTCCAGCAGACCCCTGGTGGCCAGCACTCCACGACCGAAGGCAGCGCGAACGGTCAGCGACTCCCGCTTCCAGCCCGAATCGACGTACTTGCCCTCAAAGCCCAATTGCCCAAAGCGCGGACCGCTGAAGTCCACCTCCTTGGTGGCGGTCCGCTGGTACATGACATCGCTGAATTGCACGTAGCTGCCAGGCTGCTCGCGCTCCAAGCTTCTGAGCAGCTCGACCCCCAGCTGCTGCTCACCGATCGCCGACGCGTCGGCCTCTGCGATCAGCCCCGAGCTGCGTATCGGCGCCAAGCGCGCCATCAGAGGATCGATGAAGTAATACTTTGACCGGGCCGAGAGCTTCGGGCTGTTGCCTTCGCGTTGATGGCAGGGCCAGGCCAGGTAAGCGAAGACCAGGTCCTGAAGCCGAGCCTTAGCTGTGTGGGGGCTGTCTACGCCCATATCCTCACGCAGCGACTCAACCGCCAGTGGGCTTGTAAGACTCCGGGTCAGCCGCCCGAGCATTGCCTGCACTTGAGTGGCAGTGGTCGCGGCGCCCCGGATGGCCTCACCAGCTGTCACGTCCCACAGCGTGCGAATGAAGTCTTCCCGCACTTCCCCGTGGGCAAGCTGGTCGCTGACCGCGCGCGGAAAGCCCCCAATTCGCAGGTCAAGGCTCCCAGGTGGACAGCAGCGTGTCGAGCCACGGGAGCAGCTCTACGAATGCGGCATCCACCTCCACCGAGACAAAGTCGCGGACCCTCACGGGATCTGGCTGAGGCAACCCCTCCAGGTCCATTGCACGGGCAAACGCGCGGAAGCCCATCGGCAAAAGGAGACGGTCCGGCTGAACGGCAGCACCAAGCCGACCGGCCAGCTGCTTCTGAGCATCGGCGAGGTCGCGCGCCGAGGATCCCGTGAGAACGACGCAGTCGTCTCCAAACGCCGTGTTGTCCCGCAGCCACTTGATCGTCTCGGGCCATCTCGGCACGTTCGTGATCTCATCCAAGAACCAGTAGCGCGGGCCTTCCAACCCCTGCGTAAGCACCTCCCGCGCCGCCTTGACCAGGCGCTGCAGGTCTCCCACGCCAAGCTCGTCGCAGGCAAAGTGGATGATGGCGCGAGGCGGCACTCCAGCTCGGATCAGCCGCGAAATCGCACGCTTGATCTCGAGGCTCTTGCCGACCCGGCGTGGACCACGTAGCACGTACAGACCATTGGGCGCCACATCAACAAGCGGTTCGGGCTCGTAATCCAGGGCCGTCGCCGCCAGCGGGCGCAGATCGCGGTCATCGCGCTCCCACTGAGGGTCACGCCACCATGCGTTGCCGGCCGCCAGAGCACGTATCAACTGACCTTCATTCACAGGGTCAGAATAGCATTAGCGCAGAAATACCATACTTTCTTGGCATCCAAACGCAGAGAAAGCATACTTTTTCTGCGTTGGCGCGCAGATAAGGCCTACTTGCTCACGTGATTATGTCGTAGCGAACAAGGTCCAGCGGCTCAAAGCTCGCGCGTCGCTCAAGCGATAGCCGGCGCCGCGCCCATGGTGGCAGCGTCTCGGCACGCGACCCCAATAGTGCCCCGGCGGTGCGCGTCACATGATGAGCGCCCAGCGCCGCGAGCGTCGCTCGCCGTCGCGCCGGACGCACACCGCCGCCCATCAGCTCGCGCCGGGCCGCGCCGAGCTCGCCGCGCAGGTTGCGCGCTATACGCGCCGGGGATGCCGGCTCGCGCCAGCCGTACACCTCGCGCAGCCCACGCCACTCGTCAAAGCAGCGGCGCAGCTGCTCTGAGGCGCTGTAGTCGTGGGAGTGCAACACCGCCGCGTCAGGCACGAACGCCTTGGCGTAGCCGGCGCGCAGCATGTCGATCGCCAACACCCGATCCTCCGCATAGGGCACCGAGCGAAACGGCACCCGCTCCCAGGCGGCTCGCGCGATACAGGCATTGGCGTCGGTGAAGAACCAGCGCCGGCCGATCAGCTCCCGCGCGGGTGACAGCTCCCCGGGTCCAAACCTCCCCGGCTCGCGCCCCTCGTGTCGGCCATCACCCGCTTCGGGCCCCCCAGGCTCCCCAAGCCGCTCAACGCGCGCGGACCCATCGGGTGAGAGCGAGGCAAACCAGCGTGTCAGTTCGATCCGCACCGCGGCTGAGGCGCTCGGGCGCGGACGGTAAGGCCCATAGACGATCCCAACGTCCCCCCCCAACTCAAACCCCCCCAACAGCCGCTCCAACCAGCGCTCATCCGCAGGCTCGGCATCCTGGGTCAACAGCGCCACATGCGCGCCGCGGGCCTCGCTGAGCAGCAAGTTGCGCGTGGCGCCATGGTTGAACTCGCGCGGAGCGATCTCGAGCACGCGCGCACCGTGGGAGCGCGCGAGCCGCAGCGACCCGTCAACCGACCCCGAATCGCACACCAGCAGCTCGTGCTCGACGCTCTGACGGGCAAGCGCCGCCAGCGTTCCCGCCAGCAGCGGTTCGCCGTCGCGCACCGGGATCGCCACGGTGACGGCAGCGCTCACGGCGCACCACCTCAACCCAGTCGGCTTCGGTCCCGCACAGCGTGCGCCAGCGCGAGAGCGCCAGCGTGCGCATGCGCTCGGGCTGCTCGGCGGCAAGAGCAACCGCCCCGATCATCCCAGTCGCCCATTCCCCCGGACCGAAGTGTCGGCGCCCGGCGGCCTTCACGACGCGCACAAGGTGCCTGCCCGGCTTCAGGTGAAGCGTCGCGGCCTGCAACCACTGCCCGGGCGTGTTGGAACCCGACACCGACCCAACGGTGTGCCCATCCACCTGCACCTGCACCGCGCGTGGGAAGTCACCCTGCACCCACACCGCGTAAACACCTTCATGCTTGGCGATGAGCGCGCCTTCGGCGTGTCCTCCCGTGGCTGTGTAAACCGAGCCCGCCTGATTGGGGTCAGGAGGCCACCCCCCCGAGCGCTTTGGATCCGACAGCGGTTCAAACCAGCTCTCTTCCGGCGCCACCGCCACCACCAGCTTCGACCCGTGCGGCGCTTTCGCGACGATCGGAGCAAGCTCGCTGCACTGGACGGGCAGAGAGGGGCTATAGAGCTGCTGCAACGGCAGGTGCTCAAGCACTTCGGGCTTTGCCTCGCGTCGCCAGCCGAGGTAGTAGGCATTCTCGTAAACCAGCCGGTAGTTGGCAGGCGGGCGACTCGCCGACGGCGAGCGGCGCGTGACGACGATCGGGAACTTCTCGACGAAAGACAGGAGCTCCTGGTCGAGGTCGAAGTAGTGCCCGTAGAAGTAGGTCGGCGAGCGCAACTGCACCTGAAGCGGAGTGAGCGCCTCAAACGGCACGCTGATCTTCGCAGCACGAGCGAAGTACTTGGCGTACTCCTGGAACTCATTCCACAGCACCAACCCGTGCCCCGCGAAGTGATCGCCCGTCTCACGGATCGCTTCGATCTGGGAGGTGGGAGCAACCCGGTCATGGTTGTACGCCAACAGGTCTGAGGCGAGGATCCCAAGCACAACCCCAAGCGTCGCCACACCCCCGAGCACCCCCAGCAACCCTCGCCGCGAGCGAACGGCACCCCCCAAGCGTTTGACATCTCTCAGACGTATCCCGTCAGCGAAGCTCATCAAGCCCACCAAGCCCGCCAACACCACCAATGGGCTCGACATCGCAAGTAGCTTGCCCTGTGAATAGGTACTCACGCGCGGGAACACAACCAGCAGCACCAACCCCACCATCCCCACCCCCACCGGCACCGCCAGCTTGCGCCGCCACAGCCCCCACACAATCGCCGGCACGATCGCCAGCAGCACCACAACCGTCGCGATCGTTGTCAGCAGCCCAGCGTGATGGGAGGCGATCGCCACGCGATATTCGCCCGAGAGCCACACCCCGCTCAGCTGACTGAGCGGCAGCGGACGCAGCAGCTGACCGAGCTGCGAGGCGCCCACACCGGTAGCCCCCTGCCCGGCCTGCGCGACATTGAAGAACGTCTTAAAGGACACCAGCGAGGGGATCGCCAGCAATCCAGCAACGCCGCATCCCACGATCAGCGGCCCGATCCACCGGCGGCTCGGCAATTCAGATCGCACGAACAGCAAACCCAAACCAAGAAAGAGCACGAGCGCCCCGAGAAACGGGACCGCCACCGCGTTGTAGGTGGCCATCGCCGCCGCCGCAACCACCGCCATCAACACCGCCCCCGGATACGGGCGCTCCAGCGCAATCGCCTCGCGGGCGACCGCAACGCCCGCGCACAGCGTCGCCATCAGGCCGATCTCCTTGACGTCGCCCTGCAGCGCGTACTGGTAGGTGAGGTTCGCCGCGATCGCCCCAAAACCGACAAGCGCCGCGCGGCGCGGGCCCAGAAGCCCACGCGGGATCGTCGCGAGCGCCACCGCCGCGAGCGCAGCCAGACTCGAAATGAAGCCTTGGTAGAGCACCGGCACTTCGGTGTGCGTCAGACCAGCGAGCGTCCCCAGCAGCGACTGCGTCCCGAGCGGATAGCCGCTGTTCAAGTACGACATCAGGAACTGCTGCGCGCTCGTCAAAGGGATGTTGCCGAGCGTCAACCCATAGCCCTGGATATGACTCGCCAACAGCATCTCAAAGGCAGAGTCGTTGACGAAGTCATAGCCCGACCACGTCCAGTGCCCATAGGCGATCACCGGCAGCATGTACAGCACGTAGGCCCCCAGCCCCGCCGCCCCCGCCCAGCCGGGGCTCAGGCGCGCGCGCAAACCGTCCTTGGCGAATATCACCCCCGCGAGCGTCACCCCCACCAGCAGCACGATCGCAAGCGCATCCCCGGCGCCGGCAGCGTAGCCGGGGAAAATCAGCACGAACGCGACGCACAACCCCAGCGGCAGTAGCAGCGCGTTGCTCAAACGCACACGCAGCAAGCGCTCCAAGGCCAAGCCACAGCCGAGGCACACCACCCACAGGACGACAGGCGCGCCGATCACGGCCATCAGATAGCGCACGGCGCGGGTGCTCGCTCTTCTAGGAGTTGCGCCGCAACCCGAGAATGCTCAGCAAGAACGCCGAGAAGAAGATCTGGATGCCGACGATCATCAGCGTCGCCGCGATCACCGCCAGGTGTTCGTCGGCCAACGAGCCGAAGCCGTGTGAGATCCACGTCCCAACGATGATCCCCCCAAGCACGAGCCCCATCAGCACGAACAAGCCCCCCAGCAGCAGCCCATGCTCGAGTCGGAAGCGCTCCCGCATGCGATCAAACCACGGGTCGCGCTCCCCCATAAAATAGGTCCCGTACGCGTGCGCGCACAACCCCAGCGCCAACACCTGCGTACCAACCACCATCAAGAGCGCCCCCCCAATCAGAGCGTGAATGCCCCATGAGCGACCAAAGAAGTCAAGGCCCCCGCCGACGAGCGCAACAATCAATGTGCCGAGTCCCGCCAGCGTCATCCCCGGCACGATGAACAGATGCGTCGGGCTGTGCACCAGCAGGAAGCGCAGGTGGCGCCACCCGTCGCGGAAGCTCGACAGCTTCGACTCCCCACCACGCGGGTGATATTCGATCGGAAACTCCGCAATCCGCAGTTTCTCCTTCGACGCACGGATCACCATCTCAGAAGCAAACTCCATCCCAGTGGTGCGCAGGTCAAGACGCCCCAGCACGTCAGTGCGCAACGCGCGCATCCCGCAATGGGCGTCCTTCACGCCAGTGCGGAAGAACAGGTTCAAAAGCCCCGTCAGGATCGGATTGCCGATGTAGCGGTGCAACCACGGCATCGCCCCCGGCTGGATGTTGTCCATGCGATCCCCCATCACCAGCTCCGCCCCCCCGTCGAGCTCCTCCACGAAATGCGGGATCTCGTTGAAGTCGTAGGTCAGGTCCGCGTCCGCCATCACGATGTAGCGCCCCCGCGCGGCCGCGAAGCCCGCCAGGTAGGCGCTCCCATAGCCGCGACGAGGCTCTGAAACCACGCGCGCCCCCGCAGCCACCGCGAGCGCCGCCGAGTCGTCTTCGGAGGCGTTGTCCACCACCAGCACTTCCCCGTCGATGTCGTGGCTGCGCAGCACCTCACAGGCTGTGCGCACGCACTCCTCGATGTTCTCCGCCTCGTTCAAGCAGGGAATCACGACCGACACGAGTGTGGTCGTCTCCTCGTTGGCCTCAATGACAGCGGGCCTACTCTTCTGTGCGGTGCTCATAGCTTTGTCGGGCCCGATCTCTCTCCGGGTTCGGCCTCCACCGGCACAAACGCCTGGCACACCGAAAAGTGGCGCACCAACCTCTCGAAAAGGTGCGCTTTCCGAGTCCAGATGCTAGCGGACGGGGCGGAGGCGCCTCCCTGCCGCGACCATGGCCCGCACCTCAGCATGTCTATTCTCCGCCAAGATGCGCGTCTGCTTGATCTACGACTGCCTGTTCCCCTACACAGTCGGCGGCGCCGAGCGCTGGTATCGCAACCTCGCCGAGCGGCTGGTCGCCGAGGGGCACGAGGTGACCTACCTGACGCTGCGCCAGTGGAAGCGGGGGGAACGTCTCGATCTCGACCCGCGCGTACGCGTCGTGACGGTCGGACCACGGATGGCGCTCTACACAGGCCCCCGACGGCGCATCGCCCCGCCACTGGTGTTCGGCGCCGGCGTGCTGTGGCACCTGCTGCGCCACGGGCCCCGCTACGACGTCGTGCACACCGCGTCGTTTCCATACTTCTCGCTGCTCGCCGCCGGCGTGGCGCGCCCGCTGGCCCGCTTCAGCCTGGTGGTCGACTGGCACGAGGTGTGGAGCCGCGACTACTGGCTGGAGTACCTGGGAGGTATCGGCGGGCGCGTGGGCTATGCCGTGCAATTGCTGTGCGCGCGCCTCCCCCAGCGCGCCTTCTGCTTCTCGCGCCTACACGCCGGGCGCCTGCGCGAGGAGGGATTGCGCGGCGAGGTCACCGTGCTCGAGGGCGAGTACGCAGGCTCGCTCGATACCCCCACGGCAGTCCCCGCCGAGCCGCTGGTCGTGTTCGCCGGACGCATGATCCCCGAGAAGCGCGCCCCGCTTGGGGTCGCGGGCGTAGCCGCCGCCGCGCGGCGCATCCCCGGCCTGCGCGGAGTCTTCTTCGGCGACGGGCCCGAGCGCGAGGCCGTGCTCGACGCGATCGCCGCGCACGGCGCCCAGGAGACGATCGCCGCACCGGGGTTCGTCGACGCCGAGCATCTCGATGCCGCTCTCACCGGCGCGCTGTGCATGCTGCTCCCGTCGCGGCGCGAGGGCTACGGCATGGTTGTGGTCGAGGCCTCCGCCCACGCCACCCCCGCCGTGGTCCTCGCCGCACCCGACAACGCCGCCGTGGAGTTGGTGGAGGAGGGCGTCAACGGCACCATCGCCGGCGATCCCAACCCCGACACGATCGCCGATGCGATCGTGCGCGTGCACGAAGCCGGAATGGAGCTGCGCGAGAGCACCGCCGGCTGGTTCGCCGAGAACGCCGAGCGCCTGTCGCTTGAGTCCTCGCTGCGGGTGGTGCTTGCGAGCTATTCCCGCTGAACCGGGGGGTCTGTCAGCGCGCGCCACTCAACCCGCCGTCAACGCGTTGTCGCACTCGACCCACGAACGCCCCGCAGGTCCATCTGGAAGACTGCCCGCAGCATGCCGCCCCCCACCAGCGCCCCACCCGCGCTTTCGCGCCACTACTCGAAGCTATGCGACCTCCCCGACTTCGAGGACCCCGAGCTGCGGGCGATGTTGCGCGAGATCGCGCCGGGATACACCCCGCGGGAGGAGCTGCGACGCAAGTTCTGGGAGTACGCGATGCTCGGCCTCTATCTCCAGGAGGTAGGCGCCCTGCGCGAGGACGCCGAGGCGCTGGCGGTGGCAGCCGGGCACGAGGAGCCGCTGTTCTGGCTTGCCAACCGCATCGCGCGCATGGTCGCAACCGACATCTACGGAGAGGGCAGCTTCGCCTACCGCGAGGCCGACGGCTCGATGCTCACCAACCCCAGCGCGTTCGCGCCGTACCCCTATCGCGAAGATCACCTAGAGGTGCGCAACATGAACGCGCTCAACCTGCAGTTCCCCGACGCGAGCTTCGACATCGTTTTCTCGCTCTCCTCAATCGAGCATTTCGGCGGCGCGCGCGAGGTCAAGCACGCGGCACGCGAGATGAGCCGCGTGCTGCGTCCCGGTGGCCATCTGGTGATCGTCACCGAGTGCGTGATCGCTCGGCACCCGCTCGACTGGATACCCCTGCAGCTCGCGATCCGCGCCGCAACGCTCGGCCGGCGCTGTGGCACAGCCAGGATCGGCAAGCGCGTCATCGACGTGTTCACCCCAGCCGAGATCACCCGCCTGATCGTCAACCCCACCGGACTCGAGCCGGTACAACCGCTCGACACCCACATCTCCCCCGAGACCTTCGACAATCTCACCAGCTGGGTCGGCGCCGGCGAGCTTCACCCCCGCAGCGGCGAGCCCTGGCCGCACATCCTGCTCAAGGGACACGGCGCGCCCTGGACATCCGCGTTCCTGGCGTTGCGCAAGCCGGCGTAACCACCCTGGACCTCCGCGTTCCTGGCGCCGCGCAAGCCGGCGTAACCTAGCCAGACGCGCGCGCGTAGCTCTCAAGCGTCAACCGTGCGGTTCGCTGCCACGTGAACTCACGTGCGCGCTCCACCCCACGCGCACGCAGCCGATCGGCGTGCACCGGATCGGACAGCAACCGCTCGATCGCCCCCGCGATGGCGCCCTCCTCGCGCGGATCGAACAGCAGCGCCGCGTCGCCGGCGACCTCCGGCAACGAGGAGGCATTCGCGCACGCAACCGGCACCCCGCGCGCCATCGCCTCGAGCACCGGCAACCCAAAGCCCTCGTACAGCGAGGGGTACACGAACAGCTCCGCCACCCCCCACAGCCCCTCCAGCTGCTCACCGGAGAGCCAGCCGAGGAAGCGGACGTCGGCCTCCACACCCAGCGCGGCCGCGCGTGCGCGCAGCTCGGCCTCGTGCCAAGTGGAATAGCCGGGCAGCACCAGCAGCGGGCGCCGCTGGGTGGGGATGCCCGCGAGCGCACCAATCAACGCGAGCAGATTCTTGTGGGGACGCTTGGCCGACAAGCTCAGCACGACCCGACGCTCGCCCAGGTCGAGCGCAGCCCGCAGCTCAGCCGGGTCCATTGGAGCACAGCGCCTCACCGAGCCCAGCCCGAGTGGCACCACATCGATTCGCTCCGGCGAGGCTTTGAGCAGCTCCACCAAGTCGCGCTGCGTGCTGTGGGAATCCACGATCACCCGGTCGGAGCGACCCACCCCGAGTGGCACCAGCACGCGCATCCCCCGATCGCGAATGCCCGAATGGGCCTCGGGAAAGCGCGCGTAGATCAAATCGTGAACGGTCACAACGCGCCGAAAGCGCCCCCACGCGGGCGCGGTGCTGGCGAGACTGTGCACGAGATCCACCCCCGCGCTCGCCGCCAACCGCGGCAGCAACGTCTGCTCCCCGCGCACCCACTGCACGCGGTTGCGCGCGTTCACGGGCACCGTCACCGCCGGCAGAAGCTCACCCCACGGCCCATCTTTGGCGGCCGCCGCCTCGCGGTTTATGAACGCGGTGAAACGCGTATCGCTCGGCGCCGCCTCGAGCAGGGCCGGTATCAACTCCCGCGCCGCGACCTCCATGCCACCGGTCTCGCCGGGCACAAGGAAGATCAGGTTCAAGCCAACGTGCATCGCGGGCGGAGGCTATCGGAGGATGTGCAAGGCTCCCGTTCGCTTGAGCCAGAGCTCTCCACTCACAATCGGGATCGACGCCCGGGCCGCGACCGAGGTGCCGGCTGGGCGTGGGCGCGTCGTGCGCGAGCTGCTGCGCGCGCTCGCCGCGCGCGCGCATGACAGCCATCGCTACGTGCTCTATGCGCGCGAGGCCTGGGATGAGCCGAGCCTGGACGAGCGCTTCCGCTGGCGGCTGATTGACGCGCGCGACCCGTGGTGGCACCTGCGCGCCGCCGGCGCCGCCAGTCGCGAATGTGACGTTTTCCTCTCGTCGAACTCCTACCTCACGACGCTGTTCACCCGTATCCCGGCGGTGCCGATCGTCTACGACATGGTCACCTTCGAACCCGCGATGCGCCCCAACCGCCGCTCGACTGTCATAGAGCGCCTGACGCTCGGCCCGGCGATACGCCGCAGCTCCTCGCTGCTGGCGATCTCACAAGCAACCGCCGACGCGCTGGGCGCTCGCTTCCCGCGAGCCCTCGGCCATACCGTGGTGGCCCCGTTGGGCGTCACAGAGACCTCTTCAGAGGAGCTCAACCACACCGAGGCCGCGACGTTGCCATCACCAGGATTCGTGCTCGCCGTCGGCACGCTGGAGCCCCGTAAGAACCTCCCGCGGCTGGTCGCGGCGTACGGCGAATTGGATCAGCAGCTGCAAGACCTTCATCCGATCGTGGTCGTGGGCGCGCTTGGATGGGAGACCGGGGAGACACTCGACGCGCTGCGCTCCCTGGGGAGCCGTTGCACGATGCTGGGGTACGTCTCCGATGCCGCGCTCGCGGAGCTGTATCGACGCTGTGCGGTGTTCTGCTATCCCTCGCTCGGCGAGGGCTTTGGGCTGCCCGTGCTGGAGGCGATGGCCGCGGGTGCCGCTGTGCTCACCTCAAATGTGTCCTCCCTCCCGGAGGTCGGAGGGGATGCCGTGGAATACGTGGACCCGCACGAGACTCACTCAATCGCCGCGGGCCTGCGCCTGGTTCTCGGCGATGAGCCGCTCCGCGGTCGGCTCGGCCACAGCGCACGTGCGCGGGCAGCGGAGTTCTCGTGGGAGCGCTTCGCGCGGATCGTGCTCGACACGCTCGACGAAGTCGCCAATACCGGCTGAGCCGCCCGCAGCCCGGCTTGCCTTGACCACGGCGCCCTCGCGTAGACCGCCTGGCTCGCCCACGTCGCGCAGCACCTGTCGCTCGAGTCTCGCTGGGTGGTGCTCGCAAGCTACTCAGACGAGAGACCCGACGGCGAGCCGTGACAAGGGGCTCCAGTGCCGAATTCTACAAAGGTAAGTTTTGCAAAGTTATAAGTTTGCAACTCATAAGTTTGCTACTCTTTGGATGTGATTGACCGACGGGAAGAGTTGGAGCGACTGCACGAGGCTGCCGCGGAAGCACCCCAGCTCGTTGTGATGCGCGGGCGACGGCGCGTCGGCAAGAGCTACCTACTGGATCGCAGCTTCGCCGAGCATCGTCTCGTGTATTTCCAGGCCGACGAGGGAGAGACACGCGGGCACCTTGACCTGCTCGCAGCCGAGTTCAGGCGACTCATCGACGCCCCGGTCGCCTTCGCTGATTGGAACGAGGCTCTGGCCTCGCTCGGCGATCAGGCCCGCCAACAGCCGCTTGTGGTGGTGCTCGACGAGTTCCAATGGATGTTGATGGCTGAGCCGCTGCTGGACTCAATCGTTATGCGCCACTTCGACCGGTGGCAGCGCGCGCGCATTCCAATCACGCTCGTGATCAGCGGCAGCGCGCTAACGTTGATGGAGCAGCTGTTGGAGGGCGGACGACCGATGTTCGGGCGAGCGGATTACCGCCCGTTCCTGCAGCCGTTTGACTACCGCGACGCAGCCCTGTTCGCCTCGGCGAACCTGAACACCACACAAAAGCTGCAGCGATACGGAATCCTCGGGGGGACGGCGCAATACCAGGTATGGGCAGGCCACGCTTCGATTCGCGACATCCTCAAGCGGAAGGTATTGAGAAAGGACGAGCCGCTGTTTGACGAGCCGCTACAGCTCATCAGGGGCGAGAGCTCGATCCGCGAGCCGGGCAACTACTACGAGATTCTCCGCTCCATAGCTCGCGGCGCGACGAAGTTCAACGAGATCCTGCAGCAATCCAAGATATCTTCCGGCCAATTGCTGACCGGCCGCCTCAACAGGCTGGCGACGCTGCGCTACATCGAGGAGCGTCGACCACTCGGCGGCAACGGTACACCCAGCTGGTCAGTCAGCGACCCGTTCTTCCGCTTCTGGTTCCGATACGTGTACCCCAACCGCTCGCGCCTGCAGCGCGGGCGGGTCGAGGAGGTGTGCGACTCGATCCTCGCCGATCTCGACAACCACATGGGAACGATCTTCGAGGAGGCCTGCCGCGACTGGGCGGGGCGCCACAGCGACGACCCTCAGCTGCTCGGCGCGCAGGACATCGGCGCCTATTGGACACGCACACATGACGTCGAGGTGGACCTCGTGGCCCGGGGGCGCACGGGCATCATCGCCGTCGGATCGTGCAAGTGGTCGACGCGGGCCGACGCGCACGATCTCGATCGTCTTATCGAGCTCCGTGGCAAGATCCGCGGCGCCGGCAACGCCACGCTGTATGTGTTTGCTCGAGACTTCCACAAGAGCCTCCTCAAGCACGTCAATATCGATGGCGTACGTCTCGTCTCCGCGGACGAGCTGTTCGACGGCGCCAAGAGTTAAGGCTGCGCAGCTATGTGCGGTCTCACTTGATCGCTTCGAACTCCGCGCGCATGTTCATCGCTGGGAAACGGAACGCCAGGTACTTCTCGTAGAAAGCAGGCGCGCGGTTGGCCAGTCTCCCCAGCCCGACCGCTCGAAACGGCAACCACAGGTCGAGGGTGATGTGGATGACGCGGAAGCGCACGTCGGTGTAGTGCGCGAAGCGAGGCTCCGCCAGTGAGCTGATCGCGAGCGTCGAGAAGTAGTGGCGGTGGGTGGGATCACCGTAAGCCAGCACCGACGAGAAGTGCGGTGTACGCAGCTGTATGCGGGCCCCCGGCCGCGAGATGCGGTGCAGTTCCTCGAACACACCAATCGGCTCACGCACGTGCTCGATCACGTCCTGTAGCAGGATCTGGTCGAAACTTGAGTCCTCAATCGGATAGGGGAACTCGTCGAGGCTGTGCACGATGTCGGCGTCCGTGTCGGGGGAGATGTCTAGACCGATCGCGCCTGGCGTCTTGGCCGCCCCACACCCGATATCGAGGATCGTCCCGGGCCCGGTGGGGATCAGGTCGAACCGATGGGGGTCTGTCAGGCGTCCAAGCAGGCTCACTGTGCTTACCCCATCGAATCGTATGCATCGGCCAGGCGGCGAGCCGCCGCGCTCGTGGAATAGCGCTCAACCAGCCCCGGCGGATAGACGACCCGCTCCGCCGGCGGACGGCTGAGGGGCCCGGCGGCCAGCGCCCGCGCGATCGCCGGCCAGTCACCCGGCGCGAGCAAGTCGACAGGCGCGCCCGCGAGCACCTCGGGGATCGCCCCGCTGGTGGTCGTCACGATCGCAAGACCCGCGGCCATCGCCTCCGCCAGCACCAGCCCGAACTGCTCCTCCCAGAAGGCGTGGGGGACGTCGAAGGGGTGGTAGGCGGCGCTCGCCGAGGACTGGCTGGCGAGCACCATCGCCGAGGCGCCCGCGAACACTGTCGGCATCTGCTCGTATGACACCGCCCCGATCTCCACCGCGTCGGCCAGCCCCAGCTCGCTGGCGTGCTCGCGCAGCCGGTCCTCCTCCGGGCCGGCGCCGACGATCGCAAGGCGCGGCTTCACCGGCTTGCCATCCGGGGGGGTGACAATCCCGCGGTGCAGCAGCGCCAGCGCGCGCAGCACGTCGTGATGGCCCTTCTCCCACACCAGGCGCCCCGGCGAGACGATCGTGTGCTCGGCGGGCGGCGGATCCACCGAAGCGCCCCTGAAGCGCTCCGTGTCGATCCCCGGGGAGCACAGCAGCGTGCGCTCGGGTACCACTCCCTCCAGCCGCAGCGCCAGCGCCGCACGCTCGGTGGCCGCCAGGAACAGGTCCGTCTCGGCGAGCACCAGCTCGCGGTAGCGACGGGCGTGGCGGTTACGGTAGGCCGCCATCATCGGGAGCGTCTCCCACACCGTCTGCACCAGCTTGAAGCCATGGCGCGACTTGCGCTTCGCCGCCTCCGCGGCAAACCAGTAGGAGAGCTCCTCGGCGTGGACTATGTCGGCCACCGCAAACGCCTTCTCAGCCGACAGGTAGCGATCTCCGATGGCCTTTGCGCCGATCTCCCCCACCACCCCCCCGGGCAGCAGGTCACGCAGAGAGCGCGCTCGCACGGATCGCAGGCCCTGTGGGACGGCAAATTGGTTGGAGCCGGTGAGCAGGAAGGAGACCTCGAAACGCCCCGGTAGCTCCCGCCACGGGCTCAACTCCCATGGCGTGACCTGATGGCCACGGACGATCAGCACGTTGGGCACGGCAGCGCACCTTAGCTTGACGCTTGGCCTCGCGCCGCTCGGGGACGGCGAGGCGTGGCGCGCGCGGCGATCGCGCGGCGGTAGCCCTCGAGACTGCTCCGCGCCGTCTGCTCCCAGGTGAACCGCGCCGCACGCTCGCGTCCGCGCAGAGCAAGTCCCCGCGCCAGCTCGGGATCCTCGAGCAACCGACGAATCGCCGCTGTCGCATCCTCTTGACTCTGTGGGTCGAAGATCAACGCGGCGTCCCCCGCGACCTCCGCCAGCGCGGGGGCGTTCGAGCTCGCAAGAGGCACCCCACGTAGCATCGCCTCAATCGCCGGAAGCCCGAAACCCTCGATCAGCGAGGGCAGCACGACAGCACTGGCGATCGCGTAGAGGCCCTCCAGCTGCTCGTCTGAAAGCCAGCCTGGAAAGTACACCCGGTCGGCTACCTCCAGCTCTTGCGCGAGCGCCTTCAGCTCATCCTCGTGCGGCGTCGGGGAGCCCGGGAGAACGAGCACGACGTCCTCGTCCAGATCGGGCAACGCGCGAATCAGTCGCTGGAGGTTCTTGTACGGGTGCTTCTGGGCGACCGACAGGAGCACCCGACCGCCTCCAAGCTGTAGCTCCGATCGCACCGCGGAGTCACTCGCGGGCTTGACGCTGGGGGGATCGACACCGAGGGGAGTGACGCTGATGCGCTCCCGAGACACCCCAAACAGACTGGTGAGATCAGAGGCCGCGGCCTCTGAGATCGCGAAGATCCGCGCGGCGTGACGCACGTCGTGCTCCACGAACCGTCGCAGCGAGCGCTGCCCGCGCAGGGTCCCACCCCATTGCTGGGGAGGACGCATCCAGATCACGTCCAACAGCGAAATCACGCTCGCGACGCGCGGTGTGACGGCGGGCCCCAGGTTGGCGAGGCTGTGCAGCACGTCCAGACGGCGCGCCGCGGCGAGCATCGGCAGCACGGTGAACTGGAACACCAGGTGGCTGCGTCGATCGCGCAGTCCGACGGGGCAGTGCACCCACCGCACCTCCCCCGCCCACGGCTGCCGGCGAAGCTCGGCGGGGAGATCTCGCGAGACGAACACGTGCAGCTCGAGCGACGGGTCAGCTCTCAGCAGCGCCCCCGGAAGCTCACGCGCGTAACGTCCCGCCCCGCCGGCGCGCTCCCCCAGGAAGATCAGGTTGAGGCCGACTCGCAAGGCGCCTTCCATCCCCACACCACGCCAAAGCCGGGGGCGCTGTCGACCGTGCTCGCCGTGGAATAGCCCACACGCTCGAGCGCCAGTCGCGCATCGCGCTCAGGCGTGGCCGAGGGGGCGCCGTGGGCGTGGTACTCGACCATCACCACAGGCACCGACAGATCGGCCAGGCGCGGGTCGGCGAGGATCGGCCACTCACTGCCCTCGATGTCCACCTTGAGGAGATCCACCCCCTCGAGCAAACCAAACACGTCGCGTCCAGCGACAACCGTGCCCCCCGCCTCCTCGCTGTCGACGACCCGCCCCGTAGTTGCCTGCCCGACGGTGAACGACACCGGGCCATCCGCGGTCACCGCAGCCGCTTCGATCACCTCCCAGGAATCCCGCAAGCCGTTGAGCTCGATCTGGCGGCGGTGACGGGTCACGTTGGCAAGATCGGGCTCGAGCGCAGTGACGTGAGCCCCAGGGAAGCGACCGTGCAGCCACAGCCCCCACATCCCGATGTTGGCACCCAGGTCGAGGGCTCGCGGCGAATGACCCAACCCCATCAGTACCTCGAGCGCTCCCGGCGGCGGCTCGTGAGCACGCTCGTAGTAGGCCTGGTCAAGCGCAGCCGCATCAGAGCTCCCATGCACGATCAGAGCTCGCAGACCGCTCTCGCGAACTCGATAGACGTGCTCGACGGGCCGACCGGACAGCTCTCGCAGCGCAAAGCCTGGCGACTCATGCACCATCCGGCTGCGTAGCACCGCGACGATTCGCGGCTCGACCCGGGGATGGCGCAACAGCGCGCGCAATGGTGCGGGCAGGAAGCGCGAGAATGGTTGGTATGCGGGTTGGGCCGAAGTGCTCGTCATGAAGCCCGCAGGCTAGCGGTTGGGGGTGGGTCGGGAGCGATCCCGACCCAGACGCGGGACCAGCTCGAGGAGCTCTCGGGGAACCGCCTGTGTGAGCAGAATCAGCAGCCCGTAGGCCGCGAGCGCGATGAGCATCGCCTCAAACGAACTGAGGTCCAGCGCGATCACGACCGCAAATCCAGGAGCGGCGGCAAGCGCGACCTTCGGCACAACGCCAAGACGCGGGCGGTACTCCGGGTGCCCGCGTATGAGTGCCAACAGCGACCCGAGCGAGAGGGTTGCCTCGCCGCACACTGTCGCGATCGCCGCACCGTGGGCACCATCCGAGGAGGCGAGGAGGAGGGTCAGCACGGTGCTCATCAAAAGAGCGGCCCCGTTAGCCAGCAGCAGACCGCGATAGCGCTTGAGCGAAATCAGACCAAAACCCCAGCCGGCGGTAAGGAACGACGCGAGCATCGCCACACCGAGGATCTGCAGAACACCGGCTGAGAGCGCGAAGCGAGGACCCGCCACGACGCTGATGATGAACCCGGCTCCGCTGACAGTCGCGAGCACGGCGGCGACTCCGAGGATCAGCGAAACCTCGAAAGTGCGCTGGAGCGCATAGGCGAGACGCTCGCGATCGTCGCGAGCGGCACGGGCGAGCATCGGCAGCGCGCTTCCGACAAGCAGGCCGGGAACGCCAACGGTGACGATGAAGATCCGAAACGGCGCGGCGAACAGACCACTCTGATGTTCGCTTGCGACAAGGCTCGTGAGGATCTGCGCGGTGTAGACATACACCGTCCCGACCGCCGTCGCGAGCGAGAAGGTCACGGTAAGACCCAGCAGCCCCAGCCAGCGGCGGGGACGCAGCTCCATCCGCATCGAGATCTGCCCGCGCACGAAGATCGCGGTCAACGGGATCAGCACGAGATTCGCGAGGAGCGTCACGGCGAGCAGCGGTAGGACTCCGGCTCCCTCGAGAACCAGGACGACGATCGCCCCCACGGTCAGCATCTGGCGGGCGACTTCGAGCACCGAGAGGGTCCCGAGCCGCAACCTCGCCATCAACGGGATCGAGAGGGTGTGCTGGAACACCAGCGCGACCGTCGCGATGCTTGCGACAAGGGTCCCGAGCAGCAGGGCGGTGTCATAGCCGGCGGCAAGCGCAAAGGCCAGCGCGAGCAACACCCCGAGCAGCGTGAGACTCACACGCAGGCCGAGCAGATCGCGCATCAGCTCGTCGCGATCGCGCCCGTCGCGAACAGCGAACTCCCGAGTTCCGAGGCTAGACATCCCGGCGTCGGTGACGAGCGCGACCACCCCAACGAGTGACAAGATCGTCGTGTAGCGGCTGAAGCCCGCTGGTTCGAGGTGGCGGGTAAGCAACGCCGTCGAGAGGACCGAGAGGGCGATCGAGACGGCGTAACCCCCGAAGCGGAGGGCCCCGCCGCGGATGATCAGCCCGCCGGCGGCCGTGGTGTCAAGGACATCCACATCGAGGCTCTCGGTCTCGGCGCCCGCCCCCGCCTGAGCACTGTCCACGTCGGCGCTCACCGCGACTGCGCCCACGCGCGCGCATAGCTCTCGAGGGTGCCGCGGGCCGTCGTCTCCCAGCTGAACCGCGCCACTCGCGCGTACCCGAGCTCGACGAGCCGTTGGGCCTCGCTCCGATCGGTCATCAACGCGCTCAGCGCGTCGGCGATGCTGTCGACCTCGTAAGGGTCGAAGTAGCGTGCCGCATCCCCCGCCACCTCCGGGAGCGCGGAGGCGTCCGAGCATGCCACCGGAACTCCCCGACGCATCGCCTCGAGGATCGGGATCCCGAACCCCTCGTTGATCGAGGCGAACACAAAGCAGCTCGCGAGCGCGTAGAGGCCTTCGAGATCGGGGGCATCGACGTACGCCGGGAAGTTGACGTTGGCCGTCACGCCGAGCTGTGCCGCGAGCTCCTTCAAATCGTCCTCGTGGGAAGTGTGATTGCCGGGCATCACAA
This sequence comes from uncultured Solirubrobacterales bacterium, assembly GCA_963849215.1. Lineage (GTDB taxonomy): Bacteria > Actinomycetota > Thermoleophilia > Solirubrobacterales > Solirubrobacteraceae > Palsa-744. The sequence continues at coordinate 848,113 of CAWKGR010000003.1, read as the reverse complement.
GCGTCGCGCCGGGAACGCGGCTTCGCACCTCAACCATCGATCGAACCAGTCGTTCGAGGTTCTTGTGAACCTTCTTCGCCGAAACCGTGAGGATCACGGGCCCATCGCCGAGTCCCAGTCGCAAACGCAGCTCAGAAGCAGGGGTCGGCTCGATCAGACCGCCGGCGCCAGGCGCGAGAGCCACGACGTCGATCCGGTCCTCCGCGACTCGCAGATAGCGAACGACGTGCTCAGCGCCAGCCTGTGACAGCGTGAGGATCCGATCGGCTCGGCGAGCCACCGGGGGCACGACCATCCGCCACAGCCTCACCGTCCCCGCCTCGCCCGGGTCGGGAGAGACGATCCAGGTCACATCCGCGAGCGTGACGACGTTGACCGCGGAGGTGCACAAGGGGGCGGTGAGGGCGACGCTGTGCAAGAGGTCCACGCGTCGTCCCGCGATCGCCCCGAGGACGGTCAGCTCCCCGATCGCCTTCAACCCACGCCGGCCAAGCAGTGGATGGCAGACCAGCTCGACCTGCTCGCCCCAGCCCTCCTCCTCCAGGTAGTGCCGGCCCCCGGCACTGCAGAAAACGCTGAATTGGACCTCCGGCGCGAGCCGCACGAGCTCCGGCACGAGAGCACGCACATACGTATCCAAGCCACCCATACGTGGCTCGAGGAACAGCGCGTTGATCCCGATCTTGCGGGGGAGCACCAGGTTCATGAAGGGCTTGTAAGGATGACGAGATTGTGAGACCAGGCGGCCTCAGGGAATCATGCGACTGGCGATGTCGTAGGGGTACACGTACATCGTGAGCGTGCCGATCTGGTGTACGGCACTGGGCTTGCCGAGGTTGGGCGTGGGGGCGGCGGACACCGGCTGAGCGGGATCGGCGATCAGGAAGGAGCGCTGGCCCGGGCGGGGCGTGGTGTACCAGCTGGTGATCATGTGCAGGTAGGACCAGCACATGTTGGGGGCACAGTCCTGCACGGGATAGGCACGTACTTTGAAGTGAGTGGACCACATGATCGGCGCGGCATCCCAGTAATCGGCGTAGCCGACGCTCAGATGTTCGCGAGCCGCGATCTGCGCAACCTGTTTGTAGAGACCGTAGTTGGGATTGCCGCTCGCAAGCTCCTGGTTCTCAAACAGCGACACCAACCCGGTGAACGCAAAGATCGTGGCGCCCGCTGTGACCAGCGCGCGAGAGACGACCGCGCGCCGGGCCAGTAGCGGCACAAGCGCGGCCGCCGCGTAGATGACGCCCAGCAAGTAACGATCGGAATCGATGTCGATCGGATTGGAGCTGAACACAAAGCTGGCCGACAGCAACACCGCGGAGGAACCACAGAAGGCACACCACGCGATCCGCGGAGCGCTCACATCCCCCAGCAGCTCGGCGCGGCGCGGCAATGAAACCGCCAGCTCACGCCATGCGAACCGCACGACGAGCACGACCGCGAGCAACGCCAGCACCGCGCAGATCAACTGCAGTGTCGAAGTGAAACCCAGCACCTGCGAGAAGAAGTTGCCGTTGCCCAGCACCATCACCGACTGCCACCACAGCTTGAAATTAGTTGGAATCGCTTCGGCGGCGGCAAGCTGGTTGTGGACCTGGTTCGCCGGGATCAGGACGTTCTCGTGGCGCGCGAGCTTGTGGGTGAGCTCGTCGAACACCGCAGCCACCCCCACTACCGCCACAAGCCACCACCAGGCACGTGCGCTCGCGCGTGCCGGCCGCAGGATCCATGCCACTCCGGCGGCAATCAGCAACGGGAGTATCCCTGCCACTAGCAGCACCAAGTCAGACGCCGCGTTGACACCGATCACGGCGCCCGCGACGAGCACGATCAGAGCCCCCGACCAGCGTCCCAACCACGCGGGTGGCAGTTGGAAGAACACCAGCAAGCCGGCAAGCAGCGCGAGGGAGAACCAGGTGGTGGAGTGATCGTTGAGCGAGAACAGCAGCATGAGCGATTGCGGGCCCGCGCACAACAGCAGCACACCGGTGATCACGCCAGCCCAGCGACCGGCGACTCTCCACGCAGCCCAGGAGATCAGCGCCACCGACGCGAGCGCCATCGCGTAGGGCGCGGCCTCCCACAGCTGGCGGTGCAATGGCAGCCAGCGCGTTGCTACCTCGAACATGAGCGTGGAGAACCAGCCCATCTGACCGAGGAACACCTGCCGGTGGGCCGGCGAGCCGCCGTAGAGTTCCCCGATCACCGGCGCCGAAGCCGCGTCGGCGTTCAAATAGGTTGTCCCAATGACCTGGTTGAACTTGACGAAGATCAACAGCAGATAGGCGCCCCCAAACGGCAACGGGAGCCAGGGCCAGAGCCCAAGCAGGCGACGCGCTCCACTTGCTCCCCGCGGCGATGTCCGGCCCGCACCGATGACGTTTGCCTCCACCGGCTCGGCACTATACCCCGGCGATCACCCCATATAGACGGGGTCCAGTCGCTCACGCGCGCGACGTCTGCCGCGCAGCCACCTCTCTTCGCCGTTCGCCGAGCTGCCGGGGAGACGGGGTCGGTTTGGCCTTCCTATGAGGTTTACGCCCCTTCTGCGGTCCTTTTGCGGTCCCGATTTAGCGTATATGTCATTGAGTGTGTCTGCATGTTGCGCCCGTAACGAGCCAACATCATCTGTCGCATACTGCGTCTAGAAATAGTCGCACTCTGCGAGCTATAATAGTCGCCAATGGCGTCATCTGTGCTTCCAGGCCGCTCCAATCCCTTCGTGCACGCGCGCGCTCTCGCGCCCGAGGAAAGCATGCAGCGCCCCGAGAACGAGCGCCTGATAGCGCTGGCCGCTGGCGGGCACAACGCAGCACTGCATGCGCCACGGCGGTTTGGCAAGACCACGCTGCTCAAGCAGGTGCTGCAGAACGCGAGCGAGCGCGACATGCCAGGTGTGCTGATCGACCTCAGCGATGTCCTGAGCATCGCCGACGTCGCCGTGCGCCTGGAGCAGGCCTATCAGGCTCTGCCTAACAAAGTTCGCCGACTGATCGGAAGGGAGCTCGCCTCAGTCGGCTTTACGACACCCCTCGGCGGGATCAGTCTTGCGCGACGCTCGCCTCCGCCTGAGTCGATCACTCAGGTGCACACGCTGCTCGAGCTGCCGGCCCAAATCGCGGAGCGCCACGGACAGCGCGTGCTCGTCGTGCTTGACGAGTTTCAGGCGCTCGTCAGCCTGGAGGGCATGGATGGGGTGTTTCGCAGCCACATCCAGCACCACCAGGACGTCAGCTACATCTTCGCCGGCTCTGAGCCCTCGATGCTGCGCGCGCTGTTTGAGGATCGCGCGCGACCGCTGTACGGACAAGCCGAGCGCATCCAGCTCGGGCGTCTGGAGAGCGATGACAGCTATGAATTCATCACACGGCTGTTTGAAGAAAGCGCAAAGGACTGCTCACCACCGGCGACCTCTGAACTGGTGCTGATCACCGAGGGTCACCCGCAGCGCCTGATGCTCGTCGGCCACATGCTGTGGGAGCGCGTGGAGCCCAACGCAACGGCGACAATGTCTGATCTGCGTGCCGCATACGACGCCACAATGCGGGCGGTCGGCCCAGAGATCCGCTACCTCTGGGATGCCCTGAGCGCTAACGAACGTCGCGTGCTATCGATCCTCGCCTCCGGTCTCTCGCCCTACCAGCAGAACGCCAGGCTGTATACCGAACTTGCCAGCAGCAGCAGCGTTGCTCGCTCGCTCGAAGGACTTGAGAGCAAGTCGATCATTGAGCGCGAGGAGGATCAAGAGCGGTTGCGAATCGTCGATCCCCTCGTCGGACGCTGGGTTCGCCAGAACGGCGGGGCGCGCGTTCAAATCCACGTATTTCCTCACAAGCAAGCCTACGTCGTCACCGACGGTTCCTCGCTGGCGTTCATCCGAGCAAGCAGCCAGACACTAGCCGAGGCAGAAGCCGAGGCCGATCGCATCGCCGCGCGCTCGGCGGGCTCGGAGGTGATGGTCTATGACAGCACCGACCCCAACGATCTGCCCGACTGGGCACTGCTTGAAGGCTAGCTCTGCCACGGCGTCCCCACGGTGCATGGAACTGCTACCCACAAGGCTTACAAGACGAGGGTACGTGGCGCTTAGTGCTCTGGCTCGGAAGTTCGCCGACGTATTTGTGGGTCAGGCGGCTTGGAGGGTCGGCTGGTCGAGTCGCTTGGCGACGCGGTCGAGGTCTTGGCGGGTGAACTTCCACTGAAATGGGGCGGCGATCTCCTCGTAGCGGCGAGCGAACGCGAGTAGCTGCGCTTCGAGCGTGTCGATGTCGGGGAAGTCGTTGGGGGTGAGAACCTTGCGTTGCACGATCGAGAAGTAGATCTCGGCTTGGTTGAGCCAGCTAGCGTGGACGGGGGTGTGAACGAGGATCAGGTTCTTGTATCTGCCTTGGAGGCGTTTGATCGATGCCTGGCCGCGGTGCGCTGAGCCGTTGTCGACGATCACGAACACGCGTCGGGCCTTGCTGTAGGGCTCAACGGTCATGAACTGCGCGACGAGCTTGTCGAACGGGACGATCCCGTCCTTCTTGTCGCAGCGGTCGAACAGTCTGGCGCGGCGTGCGTCCCAGGCAGCGAAGTAGCACAGGGCGCCGCCGCGTTCGTATTCGTGCTCGACGCGCTGGCCGCGCTTGATGTGGGCCGCGGCGGGCAGCGTGGCGTGCTTGCGGTGCCGCGCTTGGATCGATGGCTTCTCATCGCAGCAGACGACGTAGTCGCCGGGATGCAACAGCTCGCCTTCCCAGCGGCCGGAGTAGAGATCGAGGATGCGGCCGGCCTTGGCGGTGAACTCGGGGTCACGCGGGAAGATCCAGGAACGGTACTGCCACGGCTTGATCGCGTCCTCTGATAGCCAGCGCCAGACCGTCACGCCGGAGATCTGCTCGCAGATCCCGCGAGCGACAGCCTCGCGCGCGAGCTCTGGGGATGACCAGCGCGACAGCGGCACCTCGCTGTCTGAGGGCCGCTCGCACGCCAGGCGGATCACCTCAGCGCGGACCTGAGGGGGGAAAAGCCGGCGGTCTGCCGCGCCGGGGCCGGTCCTCCAGGCCGGCCAGGCGCTGCTCGAAGAATCGCTTGCGCCACTGCGAAACCACGTCGCGTCCGCAACGCAAACGGACGGCGATCTGATCGTTACGCAGCCCATCTGCGGCCATCAGCACCATCTGCGCCCTCATCACCTGCCAATACGGCAACGTATACGAACGCGCCAGCGACTCCAACACCGCGCGCTCCTCACCAGACAACTCGATCCGATACGGGCTATGTCTCGGCATCAGCGTCCCTTCACGAGAAGACAGGATGCCAGACACGCTACGGCCGCGATCAGACGCTAATACGTAGCCTTACTTACGAAATCGAGCACTTAGAGGACAGCTATTCGTCTAACCATTCAGCTACCCCTCCGTGGTAGGAGCAGGTGCCGCTCCGGTGTTCGCTGAAGCTGTAGGTCCCATCCGCACAGCGAGCTGTGGCGCCTGCGGGGGCGGTCGGCGATTCCTCAGGTTTACAGACGGTGTTGCCGGAGGAGTTTTCGTAAGTTCCGTTGGTGCATTCCGAGCTGGATTCACCGGATTCTTCGGACCCCGACGAGCTTTCCGGTGTTGCTTGTTCCGGTTCCGTCGAGGGTGCAGAAGCATTCGATTCATTTTCGGACTTCGCTGGCTGGTTGTAGACCTTGGCCGCCCAAAGCGGGAATCGGACGCGCGCGTCGGACCCACCTGTGCAGACCGTTACGCCATGGGTGGTTCCGCAGCGCACCATGTAGGCCTTGCCGGTCGCAGGGCTTGTCGCGGCGACGCTTGCTTCTTCTGAACCCTGTGCCGCTTCGTGCGCAAACGCGCGGAAGACGTTGTCCGCGAACCCGCAGGTCGTATGTTGACCAGCGCTGATGTTCTGATCGCATGACGTGTAGTGAACGTGCGCGACGTGATGTGGCGCCGGCCTGGTTGGTTTTGTGACCAATGCCGTTGAGCCGGTGGCGCTGTCAGCCTTGTGACTATTGCTGTGCGAGCTGAGCACGCCGACAAGGGCGATCAGTGCGAACAGGATTACCGCTAGCCGCTTCATTCCCCCATCTATCTCCGGTTCGGGAGGCTAGCAAATCCAACTATTAGGTATCGGACCGATATGTGGAGGCGAACAAGTCCTGGAGCTATGTGGCCTCAGCGACGCGACGAGGCTGGCACGTCAGCCCCACTGATCTGCCAGCGGAATCCGGGACCGAACTCAAGGACGATCCCAGCGGGACTTACCAACTCCCAGTTGGGTGGATCGTCCTCAGCTTCAATGACTGAAGGCCCCGCGTGGAACGCTGAACCATCCGAAAGCATGCAACGCAGCTCTCCTGTCTCCCCATCAACGGCGACATCATCGATAGAGCGCCCGAGTAGCTGAGCTGGGTCGGATGGCGACCATTCAGCATCTTGCGTGGCCAAACGCTAGATATCGCCGCGCGAGTCACGAACTTCAACGTGGAGCACACTCGGATAAGCAATACGCGCGTCGACTATCAACCCACGCATCGAACTCAGCAGGTCGCGGGTGAGGCATCTAGGGCTACGACGGTTGCCATCGGTCCTTCCAGTGTCCTCTGCTATCCGGTAATGCCTCGCAGCATTTTCTCCACATGATCGCGCTCTCGCACACCGACGGGCAGGTCGGCGATACGCGTGAATAGGACCTCGATGTCGATGAGACCCGCATCGATTGCTTCCCTCGCATACTCCCAATCGCGCTCGCGGCCGGCCGCGCACTTTGACAGCACGAGATCGTGAATCTCAAGGCACCATGCGACAGCCGTGTGTTTAGCGGCTACGCGCCGTGGATCTCCCGTCGAACCAGCCGGGCTTGCCAGCCCAACGGGCCTTCGCGGTCACTGGACCCACACCGTGAGCGTAATAGCCGAAGCTGCTGTGGAACGGCGAGCCGTCGCCCAAGGAGCCGTCAATCTGGATGGCGGCCTCTGGTGCATGCCTGGGGTACATATCGACCTCCATCGAGACAAGCAGCGTTGACGGCGGCGCCACGATGCTTCCAAGTATCGCCTGACTTCCGATCACCACGAACTCCTCCTCGCCGGTGACCTCGGCCGCTGCGGCAAGTACGTGCTCGAACTCCTGCGACTGCACTCAGCCGACCTCAGCAAGAACGCGCCGGCGTTCAGGCTCGGTGAGCGCTCCCGCGAATGGAGAGTTCTGGCGCAGGTCGTCCGAATCGGCACCGACTGCCGTGATCGCGTCGCGGATGCTCGTCAGTGGCATGGCAAGGACACGCCCCCATCTCTCGGCGTAGACGGGGTCAATTCGGCCCTGCTCACGCCAGCGATAAAGGACGTACTTGGCGTCGGCGACAGTTTGCTTGCGCAATCGCGGACTCGGTGTCGCCTGCGTCGTGGGTGTAGTAGTCGCCGCGAACTGCCTGGGAGACCAGGTACCTCGACCACGTCGTCGCAGAGGACCTAGGGATCTTGTGAGTCGTTTGCATCCTGGCGACGGTAGCCGCGGTCGTTTCACACGGCGACCGCGTTTTGGACTCGCTGGGATTAGCGGTAACTTACGGTAATAATCTTTATCTATAGCTCCAAAGGTGCGTATAGTCTGCGCCGTTCTGGAGGTGACTTCACCAGCAGTCACCGGTTACTAGCCCGCAGGGCCGTGACTTGCTTTTAGCCCCGCAGGGGCGTTCGTTTCGGTACTGGTGGCGCTGTTGGGGCGGTTGCATTGGGTGCGTGTCGTTTCAGGGATGCCGGTAGTAGCTAGTTGACGTGCCTACACACGTTGTGAACGTTTGAGGGGGCATCCGGGCCTCGTCCCAGGCTGTGGGTCTGCGAGAACTCACGAGACTGGGAGGACCCGGATGCAGATCCACGGTAGAGCGAAGCTCGGGCCGGCAGGACGCTTGGGGCTGTGCGAGGCGATCGAGGACGGAATGACGTTCAGGCAGGCCGCGGAGCTGCTGCATGTCTCCCCTGCGACGGCGCATCGGTGGTGGCATCGATATCGCGACGCTTCTGCACAGGAGCGACATTCATTGGCATGGGCGGCTGACCGCTCGAGTCGTCCTCACCGTTCCCCGCGACTGCTAGATGTGATCTTGCAGGAACGGATCTGCGAGGCACGTCTTCGCACTGGCTGGGGACCGCGTCTGATCGCTGGCGAGACCGGTTTCGCGCACTCGACGATCTGGAAGGTTCTGCGTCGTCACGGTCTCTCACAGAGACCCAGACAGCCGCGTGACACCGCACGTCGCTACGAGTGGCCGTGTCCTGACGATTTGCTGCACATGGACACTGCCGCTACGCGCGGTTTGAGCGACCCGGGCACCGAGTCACCGGAGACCGCTCACAACGCGCCCGCAACTGGATGGAGCCCGGCACGAGGGTGGGCTACGACTTTGCTCATGCGATCGTTGATGACCACTCAAGACTGGCCTACGTCGAGTTGCACAGCGATGAGCGCGCCGCGACCGTCACTCCAATCCCGCATGTGATATGCAGCCTGGAAGAACGCGTACAAGAAGTCGATGGCGTCCTCTTCGGAGGTGCGGTTGTGTGGGTCGAGAGCCCGTGTCGCTCGCTGATGCCAGCGTCCGACCCGCCCAAGGTGTCCACGCCACTCTTGTTGACGGAAGTGGTCGGGGGCTAGGAAGGTGCTCTGCGACACGATGATCTAACGGTAGCTCGCGCAAACGTCGGTCGTCCAACTCGGCTCACGCGTCGGCTGCTCCCAGGCGGCGATTTCGTCGGGTGGCGGTGGGTGGATGAAACGTCAGGGCGGGCTTCCAGTGGGCCCACTTACCCGGCAAAGCAGTTCCTCGCAAATTGCGCAGAAGCTTGTGAACAGTTCGTGTTTACAGAACATCGTCGTGGCCTTTTCGATACGATCTAGTGCAAAGTGCCGCAAGGTTAGAAAAGTCTAGGGGAGGCTGCGCATGCTTAGCGGGAGAGTTCGGGTATGGACTGGTAGTTCTGTGTGGGGCGTGCGACTCCCCTGGTTGGCTATGCTGGCCATCTTCGTCCTGGCATGCGCCGTGCCTGCCTCGGCGTCAGAATCCGTAGGTGTCGCTGCGTGGGGCGATAATAACGATGGACAGCTCGGCAACAACACGACGACCAATGAGAAGGAACCGGTGGAAGTAAAGATCATTACTGAAGCCATCGCGGTCGCGGGGGGTGAACAGCACAGCTTGGCGCTGCTGAAAGACGGCAAAGTTATGGCTTGGGGGTATAACCCGGATGGCCAGCTCGGCAATGGTACGACCACCACCGAGAAGGAACCCGTCGAAGTCAAAGGACTCACAGAAGTCGTGGCGATCGCGGCTGGCGCGGATCATAGTCTCGCGGTTCTGAAAAACGGTAAAGTCAAGGCGTGGGGCGATAATAACGATGGGCAGCTCGGCAATGGTACGACCACCACCGAGAAGGAACCTGTCGAAGTCAAAGGACTCACAGAAGTCGTGGCGATCGCGGCTGGCGCGGATCATAGTCTCGCGGTTCTGAAAAACGGTAAGGTCAAGGCGTGGGGCGATAATAACGATGGGCAGCTCGGCAATGGTACGACCACCACCGAGAAGGAACCCGTCGAAGTCAAAGGACTCACAGAAGCGACTGCGGTAGCGGGCGGGGAATTCCACAGCCTAGCGCTGCTGCAGAGCGGTAGGGTCAAGGCGTGGGGCGATAATAACGACGGCCAGCTCGGCAATGGTACGACCACCACCGAGAAGGAACCTGTCGAAGTCAAAGGACTCACCGAAGTCGTGGCGATCGCAGCTGGACATAACCACAGTCTCGCGGTTCTGAAAAACGGCAAAGTCAAGGCGTGGGGTGATAATAACGATGGGCAGCTCGGCAATGGTACGACCACTACCGAGAAGGAACCCGTCGAAGTCAAAATCATCACTGAAGCTATCACGGTCGCTGGCGGTCAATTCCATAGTCTCGCGCTTCTAAAAAACGGTAAAGTTATGTCCTGGGGCGATAACGAAGACGGGCAGCTCGGCAACGGCGCGACCACTACCGAGAAGGAACCGGTGGAAGTTAAAGGCCTCGAAGCCGTGGCCGGCGGAATCGCGTCCGGCGCGGACTTCAGCTTCGCAGCGTATGCCACGGGGCCGTCAAACACCGCGCTGCCCACGATCTTAGGCAAAGTCGAAGAACGCCAGACACTTACGGCGAGCACAGGCACGTGGGCGGGAACCGAACCGATCGCCTATGCCTATCAGTGGCAGAGCTGCAATAGCAAAGGCGAAAGTTGCGCAAACATATCTGGTGCAACAAGCTCGACCTACAAACTAACGTCGAGTAACGTTGGTGGCACTGTGCGAGTCGATGTCACCGCCAAAAACCTGGTGAACTCGATCAGCGCTCTCTCGGTCGTAACATCAGTTGTGGCCGCTAGCCCACCGGTCAATACGGCTCTACCGGCGGTCTCAGGCATGGCAGAGAGCGGCCAGCTGATGACGGTGAGTAACGGAAGCTGGGAAGGTACGCCAACGATTTCCTACGCCTACCAGTGGGAGACGTGTAATAGTAAAGGCGAAAGTTGTTCGAGCATCTCCGGCGCAACGGCGTCAAGTTATCGTGTCCTAAATTCGCAGGTCGGCGATACATTGCGCGCGACAGTCACTGCAGATAACTCGGCTGGAAGCGAAAAAGCGACCTCTACGGCAACAGCGACGATAACAACTGGCCCACCCGTAAATACCGAACTGCCAGCGATCTCCGGCACAGCGAAGGAAGGCGAAACGTTCAGCGCAAGCACCGGCACCTGGGTTGGCGGCGAACCCTTTTCGTACACCTATCAATGGAAGAGTTGCAATACTACGGGGGAAAGCTGCTCGAACATCTCAGGTGCGACCGGCTCGACGTATAAACTAACCTCAGGTAACGTAGGCAAAACTCTGCGGATTGTCCTCACCACCAAAAACTCTGTGAGCTCCACCGAAGCCACATCGACTGCGAGCGCTGTCGTCGTGGCTCCTCCGTCGAATACTGCTCTTCCTACGATTTCCGGCATCGAGGAGAGCGGCCAACTATTGGCAGTAAGCAACGGTAGCTGGGAAGGCACACCGACGATCGCCTATGCGTATCAGTGGGAGAGTTGCAATAGTAAAGGTGAAGGTTGCTCAACAATTTCCGGCGCGACTGCCTCCACCTATCGTGTACTGAACTCGCAGGTTGGTGATACGTTGCGCGCGATCGTCACCGCGTCTAACTCGGTGGGGAGCGAAAAAGCGATGTCTGCGGCTACCGTCACGATAACAACTGGCCCGCCGACAGAGACTGAACTACCGGTGATCTCAGGCAAAGCCGAAGAAGGTCAGACCCTTAGTGGGAGTACGGGCGTCTGGAGTGGTGGTGAACCTTTCACCTACGCATACCAGTGGAAGAGCTGCAGCAGCTCAGGAGAAAGCTGCTCGAACATATCCGGTGCTACCAGCTCGACGTTCAACCTAACATCAAGTTATGTCGGTAAAACGCTACGGCTTACCGTGACTGCAAAAGACTCGATCGGCTCATCCGAAGTGTCGTCGTCCGCGAGTGCTGTTGTTATCGTACCTGCTCCTCCATCGTACACTGCGCTACCGGCTATCTCCGGTACTTCGCGAGATGGACAGGTGTTCAGTGCGAGCACCGGTAGCTGGAGTGGGACCACGCCGATCTCTTACACCTACCAGTGGCAGAGCTGTAACCTTGATGGTGAGGAATGCCAGAACGTTGAAGGTGCGACAGGCCAGACCTACACGCTAACCTCTGGGAATCTGGAAACGACGCTCAAGGTCGTTGTTACGGCAACGAATTCGCTCGGTTCGGCACATGCGACGTCATGGGCTAGCACGGTGATCGGACCTGGAGCCCCAAGTGAGCTGGAAGCGCCCTCCGTCTCCGGTAACCCTAATTCCGGTCAGACATTGTACGCGAATGCCGGCGATTGGGGCGGCACAGAAACGGAAATCCGCTACCAATGGGAACACTGTAATGCTACAGGCGGCGAATGCGCGATCATTGGGGGCGCCGATGGCTCGGAATATACGCTCAGCGAAAGCAACGTCGGAGCGACGCTGCGAGTTCGGGTGGGCGCAAGCAATGTGCTCGGCTCGGTTACTGCCGTTTCTTCTACGACAGAAATGATAAGTGGCATAGTGAGCCTGCTAAATACGTGGGCGCCAAATATCACAGGCACGCTGCGCAGTGGACAAACGCTTACGGCTAACGCTGGTAGCTGGTTGGGTCTGGAAGCGATCGGCTATGCGTACCAATGGGAGAGCTGCAATAGCAACGGCGGTGACTGCACAAATATCGAAGGCGCAACCGCTTCGTCCTATGTGCTGGGCAGCAGGAACATTGACGACACGCTGAGAGTCCGCGTGAGCGCAAATGAAGCGGACGGAACGGTTTCACAATCCTCAGCGGCGACACAGCCGATCGCAGCAGAAAACACGCCTGGAAGCGAAGGGTCCCCAGCCGTTTACGGCACCGGACTCAAGGGTGACATGCTCACCGCGACTACCGGAATCTGGTCTGGCGTGGGCGCGACGAACTACAGCTATGAATGGGAGCGCTGCAACGAAAGCGGCGAAGGTTGCAGCGCTATCAGCGGCGCGACGGCGAGGACCTACACGATCACTGAAGGGGACGTTGCGTCGACGCTGCGGGCGCTCGTGACCGCTACCAATGAAAACGGAAGCACGACAGCACCGTCGGAGGCGACATCGGTCATCAGCCGCACCACGTTGGTCAACGTTGTAGTACCGTCGATCAACGGTACCGACGAGATCGGCCAGGCACTGACCGCGGAAAGAGGGATATGGACTGGCGAAGGGGCGCTAGCCTACACCTACAAGTGGGAACGGTGTAACGAAAAAGGGGAAAGTTGCAGTACGATTACGGGTGCGAAAGAAGCATCCTACACGCCTAGCTCAACCGAAGTCGGCGATACTTTGAAGTTGGTTGTTACGGCTGAAGGAACCTCAGGTAAAGAAAGCGCCACCTCTGCGGTGACGCCGGCGATCGGGTCTGAATCACTCGAACCCGAAAACCTGTTCCTACCAACGGTCGAAGGTAATCTTACGCCCGGGGAAGTAATGACCGCTCAGATAGGCACGTGGGCGAGCAGCGAATCCATTTCCTACACCTACCAGTGGCAGAAGTGCGACGAAGAGGGCGAAGAATGTACGGACATCGCGGGAGCTATTAGCAGCACCTTCAAACTGATCGAAGGCGACATCAACTACACCCTGCGAGTAATCGTCACAGGCGAAAACTCGTTGGGTGTCGTGAGTGCGACCTCATATCAGAGCGAAGTCGTAGGCGCATCTAAACCTCCGGCAAACAGTGAAGCTCCCGTGATCAATGGAGCCGCCAGGGAAGGCGCGAAGCTGTTCGCCGGTAACGGCGACTGGTCAGGTTCGCAGCCGCTTCGTTATCACTACCAGTGGGAGCGCTGTAATTCTAGCGGGGAAGGCTGTACGGTCATCGCAGGTGCCACGAATTCCAGCTATACGGCCGTGAGCGGTGACGTCGGATCCACACTGCGCGTCAAGGTGACGGCCACCAACTCGATCGCCAGTGTCAGCGCTATCTCGACGCAGGCGCTCGTGGCGGCCGGCACAACAGCAAACGTCACAGAAGCCCTAGAAGTAGCAGAAGCAACCGACCCGTCGATACTTGCACCATCCACGGCAGCGACCCTCGAAGAACAGATCGTCAAACCAGAAATCAGCGATACCGGAGAAGACATATCCTCCACCGCTGGGCTGACTAGCTCCACCATATCCAAGGAAACTCCTGGAGAATTCACGATCAACACCGCCGATGGCGAACTGAGCTTCGCGCCAGTGGATGCCTCAACAAATGCAACCACGACGCCAACCATCATCAATGGAACAGCGGCCGCTTTCGCAGGAACCTATCATGCAACGGACACATTTGTACGCCCGGACGCGCTCGGTGCCACAATGCTCTTGCAGCTGCGATCAGCGCAAGCGCCAACGTCATTTACGTGGGAAGTCGGCGTCGGCTCCAATGAGGAACTAGAGGAACTTCCTAACGGCAGCGTAGCTGTAGTCGAACCGTCGGCCGGGCCGTCTCTGGAATCCGAACTACCGAGCGAAGTTTTTGAATCGTCGGAATCGGAATCGGCTGAAAAACCAGGGAGTGAAGGCGTGAAAGGCGAAGCCGCCGAAAGCGAACTCGAAAGGTCGCTGGAAGAAGAAGGGCTGCTCGAATCACTCCCCGCAGCGCCGAAAACCTCGACTCGTGAAATCGCGCCTAAAGCGGGGGAACTCCATCCACAAGAAACCGAAACGAGATACGACGACGCCAAAAACGCAATGATCTATGCTCAAGAACACACGGCCGACAGTACGGTAATGGTTATTAAAACCCCCACCGTCTTGGACGCTACTGGCAGCACTGTGCCGTCCACTCTCAAAGTGGAAGGCAATGCCGTCATCGTGACTATTACGCCAAGCGAAAGTACAAAATGGCCTGCGACCGCCGAAATCGCGGTGTCTGCACCCACTAATCAAGTCAGCGCAGCAAAAGCCCCGAGCGGCCACTACGGATTCTCAGACCCAAACGAAAATACATTTGGGCTCGAGCAGAAAAAAATTGTGGAAGGGAAAGAAGAGACCACATGGGTTAATAACTTGGACTCTAAGCTAAAGAGCGGACCCCTGCACGTTGAAAGGGCACGGCTGTTCCTCAACTATAATGCATCGCCTACTGACCCACACCTCAATGACTGGCTCAAAGCCGTCAAGGCGGCCGGCCTGACACCATTCATCACGTTGAAGCGGTGCGAACCAGTCCCAGGTAGTAATCCATGCCCTAATCATGAAGTGCGCTTGGAAGAATACCGCAATGATGCGAAGAAACTGATGAAAACATTGATAAAGGGTAATTCAGAAAGACCGGCCGTCAGACTCTGGGGATCGTGGAACGAGCCCGATAGCGCAGGCACAGCTCTCCAAAGCGATCCAAGTGGGGCGCAAAAGGCGGCATATTTGTGGGGAGAGACACAACGCGCCGTAGAAGAAGCAGGATGTAAGCACCATTGCACAGTAGTTGCCGGTGAATTCCAGGAATACAGCCATCACCACGGATACATCGCCAATTATCAAAACGCCATTATCACGGCGGAGCGCAAGCATAAATTCCCGGTCGAGGTGAAGCCGACGACATGGGGCTTCCATGACTACAAGGACCTGGAACATGTCAAAGGCATTAAAGAAAAAGGCACTGAGGTACTTGGGAATTACATAAACTCAGAAGCTAAAGACTATGTACGGGTCACACGGCAGCGATTTCGGAGCGCTCACATATGGGCGACAGAGCAAGGCGTTCTACTACAGGACAGTGTCAAGCCGACACCTTTGTTTATACAGCCCGAACTTCAACGTCTTGCCGCCAAGGATTTCCTTCGCCTAAATAGGCCTGCGGAACATATTGAATGGGCTTACTACTACCTCTACCACGGTCCCAGTGCAACTGTTATCCATGCTAAACCGCACGCGTTCGATAGTGCACTGTTACAGGGAGAAGGCGTGACAGAGGAAGATGGTCATCCTGCGGAAAATCCTCGCCAAGCATACTGCGTGCTTGTACTTGGGCTTGAAGGTTGTCCGGCAGCATCGACGACTAGGGCAGCAGTTGTGAGCACAATCACGTCCTCATCAGGCACTGTCTCGCTAGCTGTCAATCCAGAGGGTTTGGCCACTAAATATCTTGTCGAGTATGGCACGACGGAAGCATATGGAAAAACCACGACTGCTACAACTGTCGCGAACGAAAACGGAGAACAGGGCGAGACCGCCAACCTTAGCGGTTTGGAACCGTGTACGACCTATCATTATCAGGCCGAGGCAGAAAACGAAGTCAACGAAAAAGAAGGCAAACCGGGCCTCGGCGGAGACGAGATATTCAAGACAGACTGTGCGGCCGCAACCGTAAGCATTAGTTCCTCAGGCGTCTGCGCGTCGCTGACCAATGGTGGCGTAGAGTGCTGGGGTTCATTCGATGATGGCTGGAACCCCCCCCTCGAACTGGACGAAGAACTCCCAGGGTTCTCCAAAGTCACCGCAGTCAGCGTTGACGGTAATTCAAGTGTATGTGCGGTACTCAGCACTGGTGGCGTAGACTGTGTCGGCTCTAACTACGAAGGCCAACTTGGCGATAACAGCTCTAAAGAAAGCTCGATCCCTGTCGCTGTCAGCGGTATTTCGAGTGCGACGAGTATAACGAGTGAAGACGGTAGCGCCTGTGCTCTGGCAGGTAGTAGCGTTGACTGCTGGGGAAGTAACAGAGATCGAGTTCTCGGCACGGAATATCCAGAGTTCCCCGAAATAGCGCCCGAAGAATGTCACGGCTATGCGTGCAGTAGAAGCCCGCTGGAAGTATCCGGAATCAGCGCGACAAGCGTGAGCGACGGTGGCGATCATGTATGCGCGTCGTCAGGCAGTGTAGAGTGCTGGGGGGAGAACCGTTTCGGACAGCTCGGCGATGGCGAATACACTACGAGCGGGCGGGCGGTGGCGGATGATATTCCACGGACCGTCAGCGGTATATCAGACGCTGCGAGCGTCAGTACACGTGAAAGTGATTCGTGCGCGGTGCTCACAACTGGTGGTGTTGACTGCTGGGGGGAGAACCACTACGAAGAAGTAGCAGAAGGAGCAAGACTCGGAGACGGTTTAGAAAATGGTCCCGAAACATGCCAGATCCTCACGGAGAGCTACTGCAGTGACGTGCCAGTCGCGGTTGTTGGTATCAGTGGTGCGACAGAGGTAGCGGTTGGCGGT
Organism: uncultured Solirubrobacterales bacterium; assembly: GCA_963849215.1. Lineage (GTDB taxonomy): Bacteria > Actinomycetota > Thermoleophilia > Solirubrobacterales > Solirubrobacteraceae > Palsa-744. The sequence goes on along the minus strand of CAWKGR010000003.1, from coordinate 831,313 downwards.
GGATTCGCGTGCGCACGACTATCCACCGGCCACGTAAAGTGCTGGGGCCGCGCGGGTATGCTTGGCAATGGCACCGAAAACAAGAGTGCAGAAGCGGTCGAAGTGAGCGGCCTCACAAATGTGAATAGTGTCGTAGCCGGCCTTGACGATGTATGCGCGGTGCTTACGGAAGGAAGCGTAGAGTGTTGGGGCGATAACACCTTCGGACAAATCACTGCACGCCAGCCCGGACCAAATACTATCCTTTCGCCCACTCGAGTACCGGGTTTCGGGTGAGTGGTACCGGACTCGCGCACTCAGTATTGAATGAAGGAAGAAACGAATCGGAGTCCACAATTCGACGGGCTTGCCCGTCGCGGGCAACGCTGAGCGCGAAAGCGAGATTGACATCCATGCGATGGCCATCCATATTCGAGCGTGATCTTACGACCTCAGCCGAACAAACGTCCATTCTTCCGCAACTTCCTTCTTCTTCGATAGTCTTATAGGCATGAGACGCCCCGCTATAGCTGCGATCTTTGTACTGACCCTATTCCCGGCGGTGGCGGGAGCGAATCCTGCTGTTGCCCGACACGTAGCGGTCACAAAGTGCAGGCCGGGACACTCGCGCCCCATTTCTGCCGATTCACAAGCGCAACTGTATGCGGCGTCAGAACCCCACGCGTTTCCCGAATATTTGGGTGTCTATGGCTGTGTCTACGGACACCGACCTGTCTTTCTTGGCCCGCTACCGTATGCGTCCTCTAGCGGCGCGGGAGGAGTGGCGTACGAGACTCTCGCTGACTCGATGGTCGCCTATGAAGAAGTATCCATAGGTGGGGCTGAGAGTGCGCGGTCGGAATGGCATGTGGTTGTACGTAATTTGCGCAGTGGGCATATACAGTATCGAATTCCTACGGGTCAGCCTTTGACACCTATGCCGGAATACGTCGGTGTCGGTAACGTTGTGTCGCTTGTCCTGAAGAACGACGGCTCAGTGGCCTGGATCGCCGATGACTACGAGCGGTCTGGAACTCCCAATGGAACTGGCTCTCCGTATTTCGACGTGTATGCGCTGGACAAGTCCGGGACAAGACTCGTAGCGTCCGGGCCTAATATCGACCCATCTTCGCTGGCGCTGGCGGTCGGTGGCAGGAACATCGGCATGAACTCACGCTCTGTCGTAGGTAGCAAGCTGTACTGGACACAGGGTGGCCAGTCGTTTTCGACGACGTTGGACTAAACCCTCGCATGATTCTTTCCACTTACGGATATTGACTTGGACTTCCCCCTGTCTTGATCTGACCGCGGTAGCGTGAACTTGGTGATCGATGGTCAGGCGACGTGGCCGCCGACGCCGCTTGACATCGAGCTTGTGCTCTGCTCTGATCGCCTGCCCGACAGCGAGGAGCCCGTGACGGACGACGACAGGGAGCGCCGCACGCACAAACAGGAGCTGGCGAAAATCGGACGCGCTTTCCGCGAGGCACGCGAACAAAGCGGCCTCAGCGAGCTCGAAGTCGCCGACGCCCTACGCGGCATCTCGCTTGTTGGTGCCATCGAGGCGGGCGAGCGCCCCAGCCTTAACTACGAGCAGATGATCCGCTGGACCCCGTCACCGCTGAGCTTGCCCCGGACACTGCCCCAACGCGTCGATCGTAGGCCGGGTCGAAGCCCTCACACCACTGTTGGCGCACCCGATGGAAGGCCGCGCGTTCATCGCGGCGCCCGGTTGCGGCGGTGCCGGTCAAGCAGGGTGCACCGCGTTCGCATTGCACCTCGAGCTCGGCGGCGACTGGCAGCGCTTCGCAAGGGCGAGCGCCCTGAGCGCATGGCTCGGGCTGATCCCGTCCCTTCACCAGTCCGGCGAGTCATCCCAGCAGGGATCGATCACGAAGACGGGGTCGGGCTTCGCTCGCCGGCTGCTCGTCGAGTCGGCCTGGCACTACGGACGCCCGCCACGGATCGGGGTGACCCTCCAAAACCGCCAGCTTGGCCAGCCTGAGCATGTCCTACAGATCGCTAACCGCGCCCAGCACCGCCTGCACCGGGTCTATCACCGTATGCGCGGCCGCGGCAGGGCGCACAACGTGACCGTCGTCGCATGCGCACGAGAGCTCGCGTGCTTCCTCTGGGCGGCAGCGACCGCCGACTGAAACCCCGCTAACAGCTCTACCGGCCGGGAGAGCAGGGCGCCGGGCCATCAGCGGCCAGCACGCGCGATTGAACTATGGGCAGCACCCGAAAAAAGTGCCACACCCGTTCCTAGACAGCGCAAGCTGGCAGCACGAAACTGGGCCCTGGGGTACCCAACCCCCGCATCATCAGACTGGCAACGCCAACACCGAGCCCGGCGCCCCGCTCTCCCGACCACCCCCCCAAACGCCCGCCCAGCGGACGCGAACAAACACACCCACTTGACAAACAACACGACATATCAGGTCAAGCTCGCCACGCCCCTCAAAGATCGCGACACACGGGTTGCCATCCAGGCAGGACGGGAAGCGAATCGCAGCCGCACCGCCGCTGTAGATGTCTGCGGCAACGGTTTGTGCACGACACGACGGCTCGTGGTGATCTCGTGCAGATCCAGATGCCGCATGTCATGCTGGAGCAGGAGATCGACGTGTCGCTCCTCGATCTTTTGGCGCTGAGACACATCTGTAAAATCACAGATCCCGCCATCCAACCGCAGTCGTACCGGCGCGAGAACATTTTCGCGACGCCAGGCCGCCGTGATCGGCGGGGCAGCAATCTCCTGCGCGGCGTCGGCTCCCATCTCTTGTTGGAAGCGTCGAATTGCGGAGAGGTTTGGACGGAAGTCGGCGAGCACCTCCCGGAGACAGGTCTCGGCAAGCTCGGCGACGTAGACGGTGCGGAAGCGGTGGCAACGATCATCGAACCGGTGGCTCCATTCGCAGATCTCAGACGGGACGAAGCCGAGCGGATCCCCGCAGTAACCGACCCGCCAATACACACGCTCCGCCGGAGCGTCGCTCACGTCTGAAAGCTCGCCAGTTGGCGAGCGGCGCGAATGACGACCGTGAACTGCTCGGACGACTCCGCCGCGCGCAGCATCTCGATCGGCGCCTGGTCATCCAGGCGTGTATTCGTGCCGAACAGCCACGCCTTCGCTGTCTCAGCGTCATAAGCGTCGCTGATCATCCGTACGATCTTGTAGCCATGCCGCAAACGATGAGCCACAGCCGCCCGCGGCTCAGGCCCGTCCTCCTGGGCGTAGCGACCGATCTGCTTCGCATCGGACAATCCCGCAAGGAAAGCCGCCATCCGCTGGCCGAGGCTTCTCTGTAGGTAGGCGGCGATCTCCGCGATAGGGAGCGTCGCTGCGTCATGATCTAGCCGCTCGGCCTCCGGCACAGTCAATATCGACATCTCAACGCTCCTTTCAGACGGACATCCAACAGAAGCTCCACGCAAAACCTACCACAAACTACACCTATAACTCCACCTCGTCCCACGGACGCTCGACGGGTACGCCGGCCCAACCGCCTCTCGCGCCCATTAATGTTTGCGGCCCCGAGTCGTGGAACCTAATCCTACGGGATCGACTTCTTGATCCTGGCTGCTGGCATCGTCGTCGAGCCGGACTATCGCGAAATTTGGGCTATTTGCTCGCTGAGGACGCCATCGAGATACCGAGGCCGTCGCTTGCCCCGTCTCGCTTGCCTGGGCTGCTGCTTGTGAACCTTCAGAGCCTTGCGGCTGGGCTCTGCAGCATCAACGAGCGCCTTCACGCCGTCACCTCGCCAGTTTCGGGGTCAACCCCCAAGGCACCACACAGTGCCCGCTCAACCCACGTTATCGCCGCCCGGAAATGGTGACGCGTAGCAACTCTTGATATCCCCGAGCGTGAGCTCGCGCGGATCGGCGCCTTCCCGCCAGCCCCGATACCACTCGACGGTTGCCGCAAGCCCCTCGTCCAGCCCGAGCTGTGACACCCACGCAAGCTGCGTACGCGCGAGGGAGGAATCGAGCTTGAGGTAGTGCGCCTCGTGCGGATGCTCACCCCCGTCGCGCTCCCAGCGAACCACGCCCGGCCACAGCTCCGAGATGCGCTCGACGACCCACTGCACGGTGCGAGTGTCGCGTTCGTCTGGTCCGAAGTTCCACGCGCGGGCGTGCTCGGGAGAAGCACACAGCGACTGGGCCAGTAGGAGATAGCCACTCAGCGGGTTGAGCACGTGCTGCCAGGGACGTACGGCGCCCGGATTGCGCAAACGCAGTGGCTCTCCGGTCACAGCGGCTCGCGCGATGTCTGGGATCAACCGGTCCTCTCCCCAGTCGCCCCCGCCGATCACGTTGCCGGCACGGGCGGAGGCGATACGCGGCCCATCCGGATCGGAGAAGAACGAGCTGCGGTAGGCACTGGTGAGGAGCTCGGCGGCGGCCTTGGAGCTGGAGTAGGGATCGCGCCCGCCGAGCGGGTCGCCCTCACGGTAGGCGTGGTCGGTCTCGCGGTTCTCGTAGCACTTGTCGGAGGTGACGATCACCACCGCGCGCACGCACTCGCAAGCGCGAATCGCGTCGAGCAGGTTGGCGGTGCCGATCACGTTCGTCTCATACGTGGCCCGCGGCTCGGCAAACGAGCGACGCACCAGCGGCTGGGCGGCCATGTGAATCACGATCTCCAGTTGCGCCGCGTCAAGCGCGCGGCTCGTCACCGCCGAATCGCGGACGTCGCCGCTGACGCTGCCGGCCATCCCCTCGGCCACCCGCGCCAGCTCGTACAGCGACGGCTCGCTGGGCGGCACGTCAAGCGAGAGCCCATGAACGCGCGCGCCCAAAGATTGGAGCCACAGCGACAGCCAAGCACCCTTGAAGCCGGTGTGACCGGTAACGAGCACCGCACGGTCCCGCCAGAACGCAGGGTCCACGGCGCCCCGCACGGCTGCCGTATCGCTCAACCCCTCGCCTGCCGACCGCCCGCGCTCCACGCGCCCCAGCGTAGCGGTGGAGGGTGTCCTTCTAACTGTGTAGGCGGGGTTGGCGGCTTTGTCGCGTAGGCGCCGATGATTGTCGGCCAGAGCGAGATGCGTCCGACCGGTCCGGTGTCGGCACGCAGGCGCTCGGCGAGGGTGTCGATGTCCACTTCCTCTTCGGTGGCCACCCCGGCAGCCACGATCCCGGGCAGCAAGCTGCGGGCGTAGTCCACGGCCTCGGAGACCGCCTGCTCGCCAACAGCAGTCACGACTTCGCTGTCGAGGTCCAGGCTGGGCTGCAGGCCGGCTTCGGCAAACGTCGCGGGCAACCGCATTCCCATGTCCGGCTGCGTGCCCAGCCCGCCGAAAGCGCCATCAATCCATTCGCTGAGCTGCTCAGACGCCGGGGTATGCGGCCAGGACACCAAGAACCTCTGCGGTATCGCAGACCCCGTGCGCATGCACATCTCCGCGAACACGACCACCCCACCCGGGCGTACGTGGCGTGCCGCGGCCCGCACCGCCGCGGGCGGGTCACCCTGGTACATCAGCACGAGCCGCCCGACCAGTGCATCGAACGGGCCACCGGCGAGCTCGACCTCGCGAAAGTCACCGAGCACGAACTCGACGTTCTCGATGCCAGACTCGGCCGCGCGCTGACGCGCCCTCTCAAGTGCCTGCTCGTCACGCTCGACCCCAACCACCGAACCGTCGACGCCGACTAGCTCTGACAGAAGCAAACTGACATCGCCAGGCCCGCAGCCGACATCGAGCACCCGCATCCCTGGCTCGATCCCCGCGCGGGCCAGCAGACGGCGCGTGAACGGCGCATACATGTCGGCCTGGCGAACCAGCCGCTCATGCTCTTCCCTGCTGGACGAGCTCAGCGCATACCCAGTGTCTCCCGTAGCCGACACGCCGGGAGAGTCTACGCGCGCCCGTCAGCGTCGGTCTGCGCCTCGTCCTCGAAGCGGAATATGGCTGCGGTCGGGATAGGCTGTTCCGGCGGTGACCGACGAAGACGTGCTCGCTCATGCACACCGACTGGCGCGCGCATACCTCGACGGTGTGAGCGAGCGGCATGTGGGCGGTTCCGATCCGGTGGCGCTGCGCCGGCCGCTGACCGATTCCGGTGAGGGTGCGGTAGATGTCCTTGAGCAGTTGGCCGTTGATGCCGATCCAGGGCTGGTCGCGTCCGCTGGGCCGCGCTACTTCGGATTTGTCGTCGGTGGGTCGCTCCCGGTCGCGCTCGGGGCTGATTGGCTTGTCTCCGCGTGGGACCAAATGTGCGGCATGTACAGCGCATCGCCAGCGGTGGCGGTCGCCGAGGAGGTCGCGGCAGGGTGGGTCCTGGAGTTGCTTGGTCTCCCCCAGAGAGCGAGCGTTGGCTTCGTCACTGGCGCGCAGATGGCCAACTTCAGCTGCCTGGCGGCTGCGCGCGGCGAGCTGCTACGGCGAGCGGGCTGGGACGCTGACGCGCAGGGACTGTTTGGGGCTCCGCCAATCGAGGTGCTAGTCGGCGAGGAGGTACACGTGACCGTGTTACGGGCGCTTGGCTACCTCGGTCTTGGCCACGATCGCGTGACGCGGGTGGGCGTCGACGCGAACGGTGCGATGGACCCGTTCGCGCTCGAGGGGGCGCTATTCGCTGCCAAGGGTCCGGTGCTCCTCTGTGCCCAGGCGGGCAACGTCAACACTGGCGCGTGCGATCCGCTCCGGGCGATCGGAGACCTCGCGGCTGAGCACGGCGCGTGGCTTCACGTCGATGGAGCGTTCGGTTTGTGGGCCGCCGCGTCGCCGCGCTTCGAGAGCCTGGTGGCCGGCAGGGACCGGGCCGACTCGTGGGCCGTAGATGCGCACAAGTGGCTCAACGTTCCCTACGACTGCGCGTTCGCGATCGTTGCGCCGCCAGAGGCGCTACCGCGTGCGATGGCGGTGAGCGCGGCGTATCTCGCGCGCAGCGATCACCGAGAGCCGGCGGAATTCGTGCCCGAGGCCTCCCGCCGGGGGCGTGCGATCCCCGTGTACGCGGCGCTGCGATATCTCGGTCGGCGCGGCGTCGCCGAACTGGTTGAGCGATGCTGCGGACACGCGACGCTCATGGCCTCCCTACTTCGGGAGGGCGGCCTGGAGGTGCTAAATGACGTCGTACTGAACCAGGTCTTGGTCGCGGGCACGCCGGAGCACCTCGCCCGCGTGCAAGCCGGCGGCGAATGCTGGCTCGGCGGCACAACGTGGCGCGGACGACACGCTCTGCGGGTGTCGTTCTCCAACTGGTCAACAACCGAAGATGACGTTCGTCGCACCGCGCGCGCGATCCTCGACGCAGCCAATTGATCACCAACTAGCTTCTACACAACTTCGCTGAGCGGCAACGGCTGTAAGCCCCTCACCGCTCACGCACCCGCACCACGTTCGACACCCCAACCCCATAAGGGAAGTCGGCCTCCGCCGGCGACACCGCTCGGAACTCGTAGGTGACCGGCCCTGGCAGCCGGAAGCGATAGGTGGCCCGATAGCGACCGTGGGCACGGGTGGCCAGCACCTGGAATTGACGCCACGGAGAATCGGAGCCCGCCCCCCCGGCGCGGGCCTCGAGCACGAGTTGCTTGCCCCCGCGCGGCAGCGGAGCGCCGTGAAGCGTGCCACTGAACACGATCGTGCCGCCAGCCTGGGAGGTGCGCGGCGCGACTTTGAGGCGCAGGCTCGCGGGGACCGTGAGCGTCAGCCCAGCGGTGATGTCGGGAGCCGCCAGCCCGGTGCGGCTGGTGTAGGCAAACGTGAGCCGACCCGACGGCAACCCCGCGGGTAGGCGCCGACGGAAGCTCCCGTCGGCCGCGGTGCGCACGTCCGGCAGTGCGGTCGTGCGCGCACCCTCATAGCTGGGGGTGCTGAGTACCTGCACGAGCGCCCCGCCGATCGGCGCGCCATTGGGCGCCGTCAGCTGCCCGACGACAGTTTGCGCATGACCGTAGGCCCCCGCGAGGGCCGCCTTGGCGGTCGTGCTCCAGCGCACCTGCAGTGTGGCACCGGCCGACGCGCTCGTACCATTGGCGGCGGCGAGCTGCGAAGCCGAGCTTGGAGAGGAGAGAGACGAGTTGGTCCCCCCACCACCCGCTCCCCCGCCGGCGGTGGACGGCGGCGGGGACTCGGCTGGTGGATTGCCGCCGGTACCCCCGCCGCTCTCACCCCCAGTGGGCTGCTGGGGATTGGCAACCGGTGGATGATTGGACACCGTCACCTTGCGGTCGAGCGCCACCGTGGAGTTGCCCGCGGCGTTGGTCACGCTCACCACGAGATGGTGCGTACCGTCGGTTAGCGTCGTCGTGTCGAACGGGATGTCGGCATCGAGCGACGCCACGCAAGGCTGCAGGTAGAGGAACGCGGGCAACCCATCGGTCGTTTGGCCGACATCGCGGCAGTGCCCCCCGTTTTCTTCGAGCAGCACCCGGCCGTCTTCGGCTCCGTCGACGGTGAACACCGCCTGGTAGACCCCAGAGCCGGGGTCTTCGGCGTGGAAGGATAGATCTGCGGTACCGCTCAGCGTGGGCGCGGTGGCAAGTTCGCCTTCGACGTCCGACACCTTCGGCTGGGAGGTCTGTTCGAGGGTGAGGTCGGCGGCGTAGAGGTAGACGACGGCGGCGTAACCGTTGCTATCGCCTTTGCCGCTGGGGCATTTGTATGTAGCTATGCCACCGCACAACGCACTCACGTAGAGATGGGAACCTAGGTTTTTTGCGGCCACCACTACGCGATTTGAGATCGACAGTGGTTCGGCCGGTTCGCCCTTTCCTAGCTGACATCCAAACTCGTATACGCATTCGTCAAACACTTCAATTTCTTCAGGACCCGCAAGCGAAAACTCATACGTGGCATTTGTAGAGACACCCCCGTCTGCATCACCAGCGCGCCACAAAGTCGCCGCAACGAGTGAGTCATCCGCTGGTGTATTGAACTGCCATATTGCGGCATCGGTCGTCGCTGCATGAGTACTGCCGTCACCCAGTCCCGCGAGAAGCGCGTTGCCCTCGCCACACCCATCTTCGACATAGTCAGATGCCCCTGTCTTGGAGCTGCTCCACCCATCCACAGGCGCGACCTGGCCGTTGGGCATCCGGCAGCTATACACATGATACTCACCCGCCCGCGCGTTCGCGGCCGCCACCAGCACACACAGCGCCACCATCGTCGCCAGAGCCGCCATCGCGATGGACACCCAACCAACGCAACTTCTCATCCTCAACATTTCTAGATTCCTTTCCCTTCCGGGTCGCGGCGGCCGCTGGGGACGCCCTCGACATCCATGTCGCTTGTGGGGCACCCCCCACCCCCCTGTCAATTAGCCGCCATCGCGTCTGCTTAGCGGCCACCATGCTAGGGAAACGGAATCTTCGGATGGTCGAAATCAACGAATGTTCGGGTCGATTTCAGCCAGCCGGCGCCGACGCCGCGGGCGGAATGCGCGCGGGTTGCCACTCCGGGCGGTGGGTGCGGCGTGTGCTCTGCGGTCGAGCCGGCGGGGGAGCCAGCCGCGGCGTGTGCTCTGCGGTCGAGCCGGCGGGGGAGCCAGCCGCGGCGTGTGCTCAGCGGTCGAGCCGGCGGGGGAGGCCAGCGGCGGCGTGTGCTCTGCGGTCGAGCCGGCGGGGGAGGCCAGCGGTGGCGTGTGCTCTGTGGTCGAGCCGGCGGGGGAGGCCAGCCGCGGACTACGCCCCGAAGCGGATTGGCAGCTCGCTCAACCCGTAGATGCCGAGGATGCTCTCATACACCGGCTCCCCGTCGAGCTCCAACCGTGGCATTTCGCGTGCGAGGAACCCCAGCGCCTCCTCCAGCTCCGCCCGCGCGAGGTTGGCACCCAGGCAGTAGTGCACCCCCGCCCCGAAGGTGAGCGCCCGGGCCTTGGGGCGCTCCACGGTGATGTCGAAGCGATCGGGCTCCGCCCCAACACCATCGCGGTTGCCGCTGAACGCACACACCATCACGATCGTGTCCTTGGGGAATGTCACGTCGCGATACGCAAGCTCCTCAACGGTGATGCGCGCCGTGAAGGGAGTGATTGGCTCGTAGCGCAGCGCCTCCTCCACCGCGCGCCCAGCAAGCGTGGGATCCTCCACGAGCGCCGCCCACTGGTCGGGGTGTTCACCCAACAACCGCACCGCGTGCGCGAGCTGGCTCTGGGTCGTGTCCACGCCGCCGATCAGCACGTTCAGCACGAGGTTCACGCACTCCTCCTCGCTGAGCCGATCCCCTTGCTCCTCAGCAGCCAACAGCGTCGAGATCAAATCGTCGCTCGGGTCCTCCCGCCGGGCGCCCAGCAACGCGCGCGCGTACTCGTAGAACTCCCCCACCGCCTGCTCAATCCCCGCCCGCTCGTTCATCATGCTCGCCGCGTCGAACTGGCGCTGAATCCAATTCGACCAGTGGTGCAGCCGCGGGGCATCCGAGATCGGCGCCCCCATCACCGTCGCGATCGTGCGCGAGGGATACGGCTTGGCGAATGCCCCCACGAACTCGCAACGCCCCGTGTCTCTCACGGGAACGAACAGCTCCTCCAAAAAACCGCGCATCGCGGGACGCCAGCGCTCCACGGCACGCGCCGTCAACGCCGGGTTCACAAGGCTGCGCAGGCGCGTGTGATCGGCGCCGTTGATGTGCAGGATGTTGCGCTGCATCTCCTCCCACAACGGCCCGTCTTTCACATCGAACAGCTCGGCGATCTTCATACCGGGGAAGATCGCCGAGCGTGTCCGTAGGAAGAACTCGCCCGCCTCGCGGTCGAGCACTACATACCCGTACGGCCCCGCCGCCAGCCACCCCTGGGCTGCCAGCTCGCGCATGGCCGTGTGAAAGCGCTCCCCCTTCAAATCGGGGTCGGTGTAGTCGAAGCTCGCGAGCTCCAGCTCTCCGACGAGCGCCACGGCGGCGGGGGTGGGTGGTGGGACTGGGACTACTACTTCTTCGGGTGCACCGTCTGCTTGAGGCTCGCTCCGGGGGTGAACTTCGGGGCCTTCGACGCCTTGATCTTAACCTTCTCACCCGTGCGCGGGTTGACTCCCTGACGGGCCGCGCGCTTGACCACGGAGAACTTGCCGAAGCCGGTGATCACGACCTCGTCGCCCTTCTTCAGCGTCTTCCCAACGAGGGTCACAAACGACTCGACCGCGCGCCCGGCATCCGCCTTGGAGAGACCGCTGTCGGCGGCAAGCGCCTCGACAAGCTGGCTCTTGTTCATGGAGTGCTCCCTTTCGATTGTGTAACAGGCAGTGGCGGAGACTACCGCGCCTGCACCCCGGCAGGCACGAGCATGTGACGCAACTGCTCGCGCATCAGCCCCACCCCGCGCTGCGGAGCGACCGCCGCGACGCCGATCGCGGCGCGTGTCTTCTCATCGGAGAGGGCCGTGTTGGGGGGCAGTTTCACGCGCGGATCCTCCCCGCACGCCTGCAGAAACGCCCCAATCGTGCTCTCCCGCACCAGCCCGGGAGGGCACCCCCACGTGTCTGCCAGCAACCCCATCCAGTCGCGCCGTCCCAGCGCCACCGGACCCGCTGTGTTGTAAACGCCTTCGCACCCCTGCGCAACCAGCTCGCACAGACGCTGCGCATAGTCCCAAGCGTACGTCGGCGAGCGCCACACCCCCGCCGGCGCCGGCAGCGGCGTGTGCTCACGCAACCGCCCCAGCGCCCGCAGCGGCATCCCCGAGTGCCCCCACACGTGGTGTGCATGGCGCTCCACCTGCATCGGGCGCGACATGTTCACCCCGTAAGCCTCCCCCAGCCGCGTGATCAGCCATGACACGTTCGCGCGCATCGTCGCTTCCTCACACGCCAGCTTCGAGCGCCCATACGCGTTCACGGGCTCCGGCAGATCGCGCTCGCTGAAGCGCAGCCCCGGCGGGCGGTAGCCGCAGTGAACCCAGTCGCACGACACCAGCACGTAGCGCGCCCGCACCGCGCGGGCGGCCGCCAGGGTGTGCTCGGCGCCAACGTAGTCGAGCTGAGCGATGTAGGGCTCGCGCTCGAAGCGACTCAGCGCCACCCCCCCGGCGGCGTGCACCACCACGTCGGGCTCAAACTCCATCGCCACCCCCACGCACGCTTTGCGGTCGGCCATGTCGAACCCAACCGTCCGCGCCCCGTCAATCTCAACCGGCTCGTCGCGCCAGCACCCCAACACATCCCAGCTCTGCTGCACCGCCGCAGCCGCCACGTTCGACCCAATCAGGCCACTTGCACCTGTCACCAGCACCCGCATTGATACGCACCGTCTCCTTGCTGTCAAGCAAAGGTAGCACCACTGTGGCGCGAATGCGAGCCTTCTTCAGCAACCGTGCGGGAAAGCACCTACGGCAGGAACGCGTTAGTGCCGTAGCGCCCCGGGGAGATCGGCGCGTGGATCAGCCCCGCGCCCACCATCCACTTCGACATCGCACGCACGTTCGCGCTCTGCAGCGTGCCAAACGCCACCGCGTGATCGTCGGCGAAGAGCGGCAGGTACACACTCAGCGAAGCCCCCGTCAGCTTGCGCGGCAGCGTCGGGTTGCCCGCCAGCAGCTCGTCGAGACTGCGCTTTGGATCGCGCAACGTGTCTTCATAGCCGTGCACGGTCGCCGCTACGAAGTCGCGCACCAGCGCCGGATCGGAGCCAATCAGCTTGTTGGTGGTGAACGCCACCAGCCCCGGGTACGCCGGGCCGCCATAGCTGTCGAGCGCAAACGCGGCGATCGGGTGCCCGCTCGCCTGCAGCGTCACCCCTTCGTCGGGGATGAACCCCGTGAACGCCGCGATCCGGCCCGCCACCAGCGCCTGCGCGCCGTTGAACCCCACCGTCACCACGTGCACCCGCTTGGGGCTCACCCCCGAGGCACGCAGCTCGGTGTCGAGCACCGCCAGGTCGGAGGGCACCCCCGTGATCCCCACCGTCCTCCCCGCCAGCCCCCCGGGGAGCGCAGGTGCTCGGAGGCCAGCGCGATCAGCCCCCCGAGCGGGCGCTGCACCAGCGCCATCACCGCCCGCGCGTCCCCACCCGCGTCGATCAGCCCACCCACGTCGCTCCCGTCCGCCAACCCGAACTGCGCCCTCCCCGCGTCGATCAGCTTCAGCGTTTCCTGCGTGGAGGTCGGTTCCACCACGCGCAAATCGATGTTCTCGTCTCTGTAATAACCCGCCGCCAGCGCACGGTAGATGCCCGCGTGCACCGCGTTGGGGGTGAAGTCGAGGATCAACGTCGCCTGCGTGGGATGCCCCAGCGGCGCGGCCGCGATGTGCCCGGTCCTCGGCGCGGCGGTGCTCGAGGTGCTCGTCGAGGAGCCACACGCTGAGAGCATGCATGCCCCCGCGAGCGCCAGGGCGCACACCCCCGGCAGCACCTGGGCGCAAGCGGGCGACCGGTATCGTCCAATCACTTGAAAACAACCTCCTCAACGCACATAGCCGGCAAAGAGGCCCGCACGCTATCGGGCGAGCCGGTTCGCGAGCTCTACACGCCCGCCGACCTCCCCGCGGGGATCGGCGATCCCGAGCACGACCCAATTGGGGAGCCCGGCTCCTACCCGTTCACGCGCGGGGTGTACGAGTCGATGTACCGCGGGCGGCTGTGGACGATGCGCCAGTTCGCCGGGTTCGGCACCAGCGAGGAGACCAACGAGCGCTTCCACTACCTGCTCGCCCACGGTCAAACCGGGTTGTCAACCGCGTTCGACATGCCCTCCCTCATGGGCCACGACTCCGACCACTCAAAGTCCCTCGGCGAGGTGGGACGCGAGGGGGTGGCGATCGACACGCTCGAGGACATGCGCACGCTGTTCGCCGGGATCGACCTCGGCGAGGTATCGGTGTCGATGACCATCAACGCCCCCGCCGCGATCATGCTCGCCTACTTCGTCGTCGCCGCCGAGCTCGACGGCGACGGCAGGGGGGGCGCGATCGCACCGGAGCAACTGTCGGGGACGATCCAAGCAGACATCCTCAAGGAGTACATCGCCCAGAAGGAGTGGTGCTTCCCAATCGACCCCGCGATGCGCCTGTGCGGGGACATGATCGAGTGGTGCACCCACCACATGCCGCGCTGGCACCCCATCTCGATCTCCGGCTACCACATTCGCGAGGCCGGCTCCACCGCCCAGCAGGAGCTCGCGTTCACGCTCAAGGACGGGCTCACCTACGTGGAGCAGGCGGTCGCACGCGGACTCAACGTCGACGACTTCGCCCCGCGGCTGTCGTTCTTCTTCAACGCCCAAATCGACTTCTTCGAGGAGATCGCCAAGTACCGCGCCGCACGGCGCATCTGGGCGCGCGAGCTGCGCGAGACCTTTCACGCCAAGAACGAACGCTCGTGGCTGATGCGCTTCCACACGCAAACCGCCGGCGTCTCGCTCACCGCCCAGCAGCCGCTCAACAACATCGTGCGCACCACCATCGAGGCACTCGCCGGCGTGCTCGGGGGCACCCAGTCGCTGCACACCAACTCCTACGACGAGGCACTCGCGCTCCCCACCGAGGAGGCGGTCCGCATCGCGCTGCGCACCCAGCAGGTGATCGCCCACGAGTCCGGCGTCGCCAACACCGCCGACCCACTCGGCGGCTCCTACTTCGTGGAGGCGCTCACCGACGAGATGGAGGCACGCTGTTACGAGTACTTCGCCAAGATCGACGAGCTCGGGGGGATGGTGGAGGCGGTCAAGCGCAACTACCCCCAGCGCGAGATCGCCGACGCCGCGTTCACGCTGCAGCAGGACATCGACGCCGGGGAGCGCGTGGTGGTGGGGGTCAACCGCTACACCGAGGGCGACGACGGCGAGCCCGAGATCCTGCGCATCGACCCAGCACTGGAACGCAAGCAGATCGACCGCCTGCGCTCATCGCGCGCCGCGCGCTCGGGCGCCGAGGTGGAGCGCGCGCTGGCCGAGCTGCGCGCCGGCGCCGGCAGCGAGCGCAACCTGATGGACCCGCTGATCGCTTGCGCCCGCGCGCGCGCCACCGAGGGGGAGATCATCGAGTCGCTGCAGCAGGTGTTTGGACGCTACACAGAGTCGCCTGTCTTCTGAGCTTCGCAACTTCTTAGGTTTTCCCGGGGTTTGCGACGTTAGGGTTCTGGGAGCCGGGAAACGTAGGGAGACAGGGTGCAGAGTAGGAAGACAGGGCGCCGAGACACCCAGCGCGCCGAGGAGCACAAACCCAACCGTATGCCACGCGACCCACTCGCCAACAACATCCTCAAAGCGCACCTGCTGCGCAGAGTGCTCGTGCTGCTCGCGGTGAGCATCGTGCTCGGCACCGTCACCTCGTTGGCGTTCGCCGCCAAGCGGATCGCCGCGGAGGACGCCGCCTACAAAGGCCCCGACGCCCCTCAGTGCGTGCCTTCGCAACTGAATCGCTCAGACCTGCTCCCGGGCACCCACATGACCGTCTCCCCGCTCCCCGATTCGCTCGACGCCTCCGACGACACGCAGATCAGCTTCCTCGGGTACCCCGCGAGCGCGCTGTCGGGGATCTCGGTTCAGGGATCCAGCACCGGCGCGCACACGGGGCGACTGGAGGGCTATTCGCAGGGTGACGGCGCCAGCTTCGTGCTGTCCAAGGCGCTGAACCCGGGTGAGGTGGTGACCGTGCACGGTAAGCTCACGAATGCTGGGAAGACCGAGCCGTTCGCGTTTCACTTCACAACCGCGGTCCCCGACCCGCTTGCCCATCCCGCCTCCACCCCCAATCCGGCGGGCAAGGCGGGTGAACTGTCGGTGTTCCACTCGCGCCCCGAACTGCACGCCCCGGTCGTGACGGTTGACTCCTCCTCACCCGCGCAGGCACCCGGCGACGTCTTCGTCGCTCCCTACTCCGGGCCAGGCCAGGACGGACCGATGATCTTCGAAAGCTCCGGCAACCTGGTGTGGTTCGATCCGATGCCGGCGGGCACCGAGGCCACCAACCTGCAGGTGCAGACCTACGAAGGCAAGCCGGTGCTGACGTGGTGGCAGGGCTATATCCCACCGCAGGGCTTCGGTCAGGGCGAAGAGGTGATCGAGAGCGCCTCCTACCAGCAGATCACGAAATTCCGCGCCGGCAATGGGCAACCCGCGGACCTGCACGAATTCCACATCGCCGCGAACAACACCGCGATGCTGACCTCGTTCGACCCGATCCGCTGCAACCTGACGAGCGTCGGAGGGCCTCCGAACGCGGCCGTCACCGACAGCGTGTACCAGGAAATCGACCTGAAAACGCACCTCGTCAGGCGCGAATGGTCTCCGCTGGATCACGTTGCCCTGTCCCAGTCCTACTCGAGCCCCACAGGCAGCACCACCGAATGGCCGTTTGACTACTTCCACCTCAACTCGATCGCGCTGCGCCCAAACGGCTCCATCCTGATCTCCTCGCGCAACACCTCGGCGCTGTACGAATTGAGCGGGAGCACCGGGCAGGTGAGCACCCAGATCGGCGGCAAGCACAGCACGGTGAAGCTCGGCGCCGGTACCGCCACCGCCTACCAGCACGACGCGCAGGAACTCCCCAACGGTGAGATCAGCGTGTTCGACAACGGCGGCGTCCCGAAGGTGCACACCCAGTCGCGTGGGATCGTCATCTCGGTCAACCCAACCGCGAAAACCGACACGCTGGTGGACGAGTACGAGCACACCGCCCCGCTGTCGGCCGGCAGCCAGGGCAGCGTGCAGATGCTCGAAGACGGCAACCTCATGATCGGCTGGGGAGCGGAACCCTACGTATCCGAATACAGCGCCAGCGGCACGCTGGTGTACGACGCCCACCTGCCCAAAGGGGCCGAGTCCTACCGCAGCTACCGCTTCCCCTGGGCCGCGACCCCAACCAACCCGCCGGCGGTGGCGGCAGCGGGGGGGGCCAACAACACCACAACCGTGTACGCAAGCTGGAACGGCGCCACCACCGTCGCCAGCTGGGAGGTCCTGACGGGAGCGAGCGCCAAGACTCTCGCGCCTACGACAAGCGGGGGCAAGTCCGGCTTTGAGACTTCGATCTCCGTGCCCGGCAAACCCTCCTACGTGGCCGTGCAGGCGCTGGGCGGCGCGGGTGAAGTGCTCGGCACCTCGCCCCCCGTCAAGGGGTAGCACCACCAATCGCCAGCGCCACTGACCCCAGCGGTGCTCAAGCGGCGAGCATCGCCAGCTCGAGGTAGGGCGCCAGCAACGTCGCGGCGTCGGCAGCGGCCTCACGGGGGGAGTGGCGTGGCATCGTGAGGTAGCTGAGCGCCAGGCGCACAAACGTGTCCCCCAGCAACTCGGCGTCGCGCTCGCGAATCGCGGGCCACCCGGCGCGCATCGCCTCGCACAACCGCGCCGCCGCCCAGTCGAGGATCGGGCGGCTTTGGGTGGTGATCAGCGGCAGCGCCCCCCCGGTGCCGTCATCCTCCAGCAGCAACCGCACGAGCTGGTCCTCGGAGGCGGCGCTCAGGAAAGCCTCCAAACCCGCCGCGACAGCGGCGCGGGGGTCGTCGAGGTGCGCGGCGATCGCGCGCTCCACCACGTCGAGCAGGCGCGCACCCTCGCGGATCACGAACTGTTGGGCGAACTCATCGCGCGAGCCAAACTCCTTGTAGAGCGTTTGACGGCTGACACCCGCTGCGCGGGCCACCTCGGCCATCGAGATCTGCGCCCATGGACGGTCCTCGAGCAGCCCGCGGGCGGCGTCCAATAGCGAGCCGCGCAGCAGCCGCCGCGCGGCGACGCGGTAGGGGGTTGCGGTCTCCGTCAAGAGCTGGGCGCCGGCGAGCCGTAGCGCGCCAGCATTCGCGTGCGAGCGCGCGGATGGATGTTCATCTTCGAGAGATCCCCCTCGTAGTGATCCATCAGGCGGGGGTCCATGGTCCGTCGCCACAGCGGCGGGATGACGGCGGCGACGATCATCCCCGCGTAGCCCGTTGGGAGCTGGGGGGCTTCGTCGAAATGGCGCAGCGACTGGTAGCGACGCAACGGGTTGGCGTGGTGGTCGGAGTGGCGCTGGAGGTGATACAGCAGCACGTTTGAAGCCACGTTGTTGGAGTTCCAGCTGTGCTCGGGAGCGCAGCGCTCGTAGCGCCCGTCCTCGCGCTTGGCGCGCAGCAACCCGTAGTGCTCGAGGTAGTTGACGACCTCCAGCAGGCAGAAGCCGATCACCGCCTGGATCAGCAGGTAGGGCAGCACCACCGCCCCGAACACGAGTGCGAGGCAGGCAAACAGCACGAGCGACATCCCCCACGCATTGAGGATGTCGTTGTGGGGACTCCAGAAGCGGTGCCCGTCGCGGGCGAGGTGCTCGCGTTCGATCTCGATCGCCGAGCGCACGCTGCCGATCACGGTGCGCGGGAGGAACTCGTAGAAGCTCTCCCCAAGACGCGCGGAGGCGGGATCTTCGGGGGTGGCCACGCGCACGTGATGGCCGCGGTTGTGCTCGACGAAGAAGTGCCCGTAGCCGGTTTGCGCGAGCGCCACCTTGGACAGCCAGCGCTCCGAGCTCGCGCGCTTGTGGCCGAGCTCGTGGGCGGTGTTGATCGCGACACCCGCCACCATCGCGACGGTGAGGGCGAGGCCGATCGAGTCGAACGTGGTGAGCCCCCCGTGCGACCACATCCAGCAGGCGAAGATCAGCCCGGCGTACTGCAGCGGCAGGAACGCGTAGGTGCACCAGCGGTAGTAGCGATCCTGCTCCAACCACTTGATGACGCTGTCGGGGGGGTTGGTGGCGTCGAGGCCCACCAGCAGGTCGAGCAGCGGGAAGACGCCGAAGATCAGCACCGGCCCGTAGAACCAGAGCACCCCGAGGCCGGTCGCTTCGACGAGGCCCCAGGAGATGAAGGGCAGCAGCGGGACAATCAGGCCGAGCAGCCACGCGTAGCGCTTCTCGTCTCGCCAGGTTGGCACCTCCAGCTGCGTGTGCTCGGGTGCGTGTGCTTCAACAGAGCTCATCTTCCCGCTACCTCCTTGACAGAGAAAGGCTTCGTGGACGCCTGCTTTACAAAGATAGCATATCTGTAAAGCACGCTCCCAATAGCGGGGGTTGGCTTGACGGTTGGGACGATGGGGGCAGTGCGCGGGTGGTGCGTGCAACTTAATAATTAAAAAAACCGACCCCAAATACTTCACAAAATGAAGTGGTGGGGATCGAATCCGACCCTAAACACTTCAAAATCCAACCCCAAATACTTCACAAAATGAAGTGGTGGGGATCGAATCCGACCCTAAACACTTCAAAATCCAACCCCAAATACTTTACAAAATGAAGTGTTGGGGATCGAAATAACAAACAACCACGACACCTCCCGCGCGCGGAGCCCGGGTGTTTAGTTGTTGCGGCCCACCTTCAGCACGAGCTTGCCCACGTTTTCCCCCGCGAACAGCTTGCGCAGGGCGTCGGGGAAGTTCTCAAACCCCTCGACTACGTCCTCGCGCGCGATCAGCTTGCCCTCGGCGATCCAGCCGGCCATCTCGCGGGTGGCGTCGGGGTAGCGGGACATGTAGTCGATCACCACGAACCCCTCCATGCGGGCGCGGTTGACGAGCAGCGACATGTAGTTGGACGGGCCGGTCACCGAGTCGAGGTTGTTGTACTGAGAGATGGCCCCGCAGAGCGGTATGCGCGCGCCGCGCGCCAGTCGGGCGAGCGCCGCGTCGAGGATCTCCCCGCCGACGTTGTCGAAGTACACGTCGATCCCCTCAGGGCACTGCTGGCGCAGCGCCGCGGCGACATCCTCGCTCTTGTAGTCGATTGCGGCGTTGAAGCCGAGCTCGCCCGTGAGCCACCCGCACTTCTCGGGGCCCCCGGCGATCCCAACGACACGACAGCCCTTCAATTTCGCGATCTGCCCGACCACGCTGCCGACCGCGCCGGCGGCGCCGGAGACGACGACGGTCTCGCCCTCTTTGGGGGCACCGATGTCGAGCAGCCCGAAGTAGGCGGTCATGCCGGGCATCCCAAGCGCCCCGAGATAAGTTGTGAGGGGAGCCGCTTCGACGTCGACCTTGAAAGCGGCGTTCTCGTCGCACACGGCGTACTCCTGCACGCCGAGCCAGCTCGACACGTAGTCGCCGACCGCGAGCTTGGAGCCCTTGGACTCCACCACCTCACCGACTGTGCCGGCGCGCATCACTTCGCCGATCTGCACTGGGGGGACGTAGGAGCGACCCTCGTTCATCCACCCGCGCATCGCGGGGTCGAGCGAAACGTAGAGGTTCTTGACCAGCACCTGACCGTCGGCGAGCGCCGGGACGGGCTCCTCGACATAGTCGAAGTCCTCGCGCGTGACCATCCCTTTTGGGCGGGCGGCGAGACGAAACTGATGGTTGACGGCGTCCATTTGGCGGGCTCCCCTTGGGTGGCTTGACGTGCTGTCAGTGTGTCAGGCTGCGGGCGACACGCGCGCGGGCGAGTATTTTTTTGGATATTGGCACGTTCTCGCGTCGAGACGGGCTGCCGCCATCACCGAGGGGAGAGACGCCGTGGACTTCGAGCACTCAGAGCGAACCCGTGAGCTGCTGGGGCGACTGATCGCATTCCAGGAGCGCGAGGTGCGCCCGCGCGAGGAGCCCTACCACCGCGAGCTGCTCTCGCGCGAGGACCCGTGGGTTGTGCTGGGGGCGATCGAGGAGCTGAAGGAGATCGCCAAGCGCGAAGGGTTGTGGAACCTGTTCCTGCCCGCCGGCCTGCCCCCCATCATGGGGGGCACCCATGCGGTTGACTCCGAGCGTGGGGCGGGGCTCTCGAACGTCGAGTACGCGCCGCTGGCGGAACGCATGGGGCGCTCGCTGATCACCGCGGAGGTGTGCAACTGCAACGCGCCCGACACCGGCAACATGGAGGTGCTGTGGCACTTCGGCTCCGATGAGCAGAAGCGGCGCTGGCTGGAGCCGCTGCTGGACGGGAGGATCCGCTCGGCCTTCTGCATGACCGAGCCGGAGGTGGCCTCCTCGGACGCCACCAACATGCAGGCCACCGCGACGCTGGACGGCGATGAAGTGGTGGTGAACGGGCGCAAGTGGTGGAGCACCGGCGTGGGGCACCCCAACTGCGAGGCGATCATCTTCATGGGGTTGACCGACCCAGGCGCCGACCGCTACCACCAGCATTCGATGGTGCTGGTGCCGATGGGCACGCCGGGAGTGAAGGTCGAGCGGATGCTCGAGGCGATGGGCTTCCTCGACGCACCAGGTGGGCACGGCGAAGTGTCGTTCAACGACGTGCGGCTGCTGGCGAGCGCGATAATCGGTGGTCCCGGCCAGGCGTTTGCGATCGCCCAGGCACGGCTGGGGCCGGGGCGCATCCACCACTGCATGCGGCTGATCGGGTTGGCGGAGCTGGCGCTGGAGCTGGGCTGCACGCGCGCCACCGAGCGCGTGGCGTTCGGCAAGCCGCTGGCCAATCTCGGCGGCAATCGCGAACGGATCGCCGACGCGCGCATCGCGATCGACCAGGCGCGCCTGCACGTGCTGCACGCGGCGTGGCTGGTGGACCGCAAGGCGCCCGAGGCGATCGGGGCGGTGTCGCAGATCAAGGTGGCGGTACCGAATATGGCGCAGCGGGTAATAGACATGGCGATGCAGCTTCATGGGGGCGCAGGACTGTCTAACGACGTGCCGCTCGCGGGCGCGTGGACGGCGGCGCGCGCGTTGCGCTTGGCGGACGGCCCCGACGAGGTGCATCGCGGTGTGGTGGCGCGCCTGGAGCTGGCGCGCTACGGCAAGGGGAAGTGGTCCTCATAGTGGATTCCCCCCCGCCGGAGCCGCACGAGCCGGCCGCCCAGCCGCCTTCCTCGGAGAAGCGGGCCGCCCAGCCGCATTCCTCGGACGAGCGGGCCGCCCAGCCGCCCTCCCCTGGGGAGCAGCGACTCAGGCGCACTGAGATAGCCCGCCTGCGAGACGCGCTGCTGACGCTCGAGAGCCCCGACCGCGCCGACATGGACGATCCGAGCCTCGAGTGGCGGCGGCTGTTCTCCGAGCTGCTCGGCACTTTCCTGCTGGTGATGGCTGGGGCGGGAGGGGGCGTCGTTGGCGCTGTCAGCCACGGGCAGATCAGCCGCACGGCCGCGGTGACCGCTCCCGGGCTAACAGTGATGGCGATCATCCTGTTCATGGGTGCTATCTCAGGCGCCCACCTGAACCCGGTCGTGACGATTGCCTTCGGGCTGCGCCGCGACTTCCCGTGGAAGCGCGCGTTCGGCTACATCATCGTGCAGCTGATCGGCGCGACGCTCGCATGCGTGTTTCTGTGGGCTGTGTTCGGCAAGGTTGGCCAGCTTGGCGCCACCGTGCCCGGTCCAGGTATCGCCAACTGGCAGGCGATGTTGATCGAGCTTGTGCTCACCGCCGGTCTGGTCAGCACGATCCTCGGGACAGCCTCAAGCGCACAAAACGTGGGCACGTTCTCGGCGCTGGCGGTGGGCGGCTACATCGTGCTGGCGGGCCTGTGGTCGAGTCCGATCAGTGGCGCGTCGATGAACCCGGCGCGATCGTTTGGACCGGACCTCGTGCTCGGCGACTTCAAGCACTACTGGGTCTACATCGTTGGGCCGCTCGCCGGCTCGCTGATCGCCGTGGGTATCGCCTACATACTGCGCGGACCGGGCGGGAGGGATGCCGGCGGCGAGGCCGCCGGCAGCGGACGACTGATGGCGCATCGAGCGACAGCGACGCCCGATGAGCAAGCGTGACGGCATCGAGCGATCGGATCGAGCGCGCCGACCGATGAGCACCGCACCCTCACCTCGCGTCGGTCGGGTGAGCCGCTGGTGAGCTCACCGCCCACGCAATCCGGCAGGGCATCTGTCGCGGAGGCATCGAGCTCGCCGGCACGCGCGGGAGTGGTGCTCGCGACTTTGATCGCGGTGGCATCGGTAGCCAACCTGAACCTGTCGGTGGCCAACGTGGCGCTGCCGGATATCGGCAAGGCGTTCGACGCATCCCAGACGGGACTGGACCTGGTGGCGGTGGGCTACTCGCTGGGGCTCGCCACCTCGGTGCTGTACCTCGGCGCGCTCGGCGACCGTCATGGACGGCGCATGATGCTGCTGCTGGGGACAGCGCTTGCGATCCCGGCATCGCTGCTGGCGGCGCTAGCCCCGTCGATCGCCGTGCTGTTCCTGGCTCGTCTGTTGGGGGGTTTGGCGGCCGGTATGGCGTACCCGACGACGCTCGCGTTGATCACAGCCTTGTGGTCGGGGGCGGGGCGCACCCGCTCGATCGCGCTGTGGTCGGGTTTGGGCGGCAGCATGGCGGCGATCGGACCACTTGTGGCAGGCGCGCTGCTGACCGGTTTTCACTGGGGCTCGGTGTTCCTGATCACGCTCCCGCTGGCGGTCGTGGCACTGTTGATGGCCTGGCGCTACGTGCCCGCGCACGTGAACGAGACAAGCGACCGGGTGGACAACCTGGGAGGCGTGCTGTCGGTGTTGGCCGTCGCCGGCCTGGTGCTTGCGATCAACTTCGCGCCGGTCCCCAAAGAGACGACGATCGTGCTCGTGACGGCGTTCGCGGCGGTAGCCGCGGGGGTGGCGTTCGTGATTCGCCAACGGCACACGAGCTCGCCACTGTACGACTTGAAAATCGCCGGACGGCGCACCTTCTGGGTGGCGGCGCTGGCGGGGATCGTCGTGTTCGGATCGTTGATGGGGGCGATCTTTGTGGGCCAGCAGTTCGTGCAGAACGTGCTCGACTACTCGACGCTCGACGCTGGCCTGTCGATCCTCCCGGCGGCGCTGGTGATGATCGCAGTCGCCCCTTTGTCGGCCAAGCTGATCGTGACGCGCGGCTCACGTGTGACGCTGCTGTGCGGCTACGTGTTCTGCCTGCTCGGCTTCGTGACGATGCTGGCGCTGTGGAAGCAGGGCATCCCCTACTGGAAGGTGGGTCTCGCCTACGCGTTCATCGGGGTGGGTGTCGGTTTCGCGGGCACCCCCGCCTCGCACTCGCTGACCAGCTCGGTGCCGGTGCACCGTGCGGGGATGGCCTCGGGTACCGCCGACCTGCAGCGCGACCTCGGCGGGGCGATCATGCAATCGATCATGGGGGCGCTGCTGACGGCCGGCTATGCCGCGGCGGTGTCGAGTGCGATCGCCGCCTCGCCGAACCAAGCGCATGTGACGAGCAGCGTCGAAAGCGAGCTGACCAAGTCGTTCTCCAGCGCCGCCGCCACCGCCTCGCGCTACCCCACCTACGCGAAAGCGATCGTCGAAGGTGCCAAGCAGTCATTTGTGAAAGGCGACCAGTGGACCTACACGGCGGGGATAATCGCAATCGCGCTCGGCACGGTGATCGTGTTCTTCCTGTTCCCGGGCAAGCGCCGCGAGGAGACGCTGCTGGATGAATACCAGGCGCTGGACTCCACCCCGCTGCCTTGAAGGGCGATTTCAGGCGTCGCCTTCGGTCGACTGAGTTGGGGCGCCGCCGATCGCGTTCATCATCCGCCGGCGGCGCTCGCGCACGCGCTTGAACCGTCTCCGCGAGCGTGCCATCCGATGACCGTCGGGCGGGTAGCGCCAGCGAGCCCACGGTGAGCTCGGGGTGGCGAGGCGTATGGCGCCGACGATCGAAGTTGCCGGGACGAACACGCCGATCACCCCCAGCATCGGCTTGCCCTTGAGGATCGCCAGCGCGGAGAAGATCAGGTCGATCACGATCACCCCCACGAGCGAGCCGATCGGCGAAGAGCTGTTGGAGATGTCAAACGGGGCGATACCGAGCACGACGAGGCCCCCCAACAGGGTTGCCACCACGACCGCATCGATTGAAGAGCGCCCCTCCTGCGACCAGTAGACGTCTTCGAGGTGTATCCACAGAGCGAACTCGTCGAGAGTCAGCCCGGCGCCGATCCCAAAGATGGCGGCAAGGATCTCGAGTGCTGGGCTCCCAGGTTGCAAGACGAAGTTGAGGAACCCCGAGGCGAGGATCATCACGATCCCCCACACGAGGTGGTGCAGATGCAGTCCGCCTTTGGTGGTCACACTGCCCGGCCACCAGGTCACTTTGGGGTCGCGTATCAGACGGGCACTCGTGCGGATGAAGAGGAACGCCGCCAGGAACGACCCCAACGCGATGAAGCCCGCCCGCTGTCCGTGGTTGTCGAGAAAATGATGTGAGATCGCGAAGTTGAGTCCCAGCATCGGCTCCCCCAGTGTCTCAGTTAAGCGCGAGGGCGTCATCGCAACACGTGCTCGTTCGCGCCCCTATCCGCCGATACGCGGCGTGATCGTCAACTGGTGTCTCGCCGCTAGGCTCGAGCGTCTACTAAGCACGACCGTCTTCGGGTTCGCCTTCTCCGAGGCTACCGGCCGGTTCGATGGGCTCGACGCGGATGGAGTTCGCCATGACGGCGCTTGGGGGGCTTCTTCGACTTGCCTTTTTTGTGGGGCTTCGATTTCGCCTTGACTGTCGTGACGGTGGGCACTTCACTGGGGAATTTGATCTGTGGCGTCGCCAGCGGCGGCGGAGCGGACAGCTGGGTGAGGGGATCCGGGAAGGCGGGGGTCGTAAACACGGCGTCTGCGCCGTAGCTCACGCCCGTCTGATTGGTGGCGTATACGCGGTAGTGATAAGTGGTGCCGGGCTGCAGTTCGCTCAGGTGCAGGGCGATCGTCTCGGTGCTTGTGCCGCTTTGCTGACCGACGATGATGTCGGGACCGTAGTCGCCCGCTTGCGCCCCGGTCTGCACGCCGTAGATCGTCTGCGTGCCGATACTCTGCACGGTGCCCGTCAGTGTCGCGCTCGTAGGCGTCACTTCCGTAGCCGCACCCGTGCTGGCGAGCGATGGGGTGGAGGATTCAGATGATTCAAGTGCCGACACCGGCGCCGCGAGCACCCCACATGCGACAACCGCACCGAGGATGACCCGCGAGCTTGACCACAGCCCGTGGGCCGCACCCTCGACGGGACGCCGAATCCTCGCAGCGACCCTCATCGCTTGCGCCTGCCGTGGGGGTGGTGTGAACGCCTGCGCCCGTGTCGAGGCTTTGTGTGGTGGGCACGCTTTGCCTTCGGGCAACCGGTGACGGTTATCCGGGTCGAGCGTTTGATCACCGCACCGTTGTATCCGTACCATTCATTGGGGATCACCAGCGGACCATCGCAAAGGCTCCCCTTGGCCGCCAGCGCGGAATACGGTCCCGCGGGCAGCTCCGCTTCGAAGTAGTTAACCGGCACGTCCGGGATCGCGGTAAAAGTCGTGCTAGTGATTCCACTCGGGCTGACGAATGTTTCACCGTGCAGATCGACCCTGATTCCGTCGTCCTGTAGAATGACCACCACTTCCGGGAACTTCGCACCACCATGCGAGACCAAGTAGATCGGCCCGGAGAAGATGCCCGAGACCGATGGCATGGCCGAGCGGACAACGCCGATCACAGAGCTGAGCGGACACGCCGCTGGATTCGATTCGAAAGTCGCCGCGCGGCATGACTTCTGCAACGTTGTCAGACGGATGACGAGCTGCTTGGGCAGTGCGCTCTTCACCTTCACGGCGACGGCATCGGTGGGCGGGGCGGTGGTCTTTACATACACGCTCGTGCCGTCAACCCTCGATGTCTTCGCGGGCGTGGAGACCGCGAGTGTGGGAGCGAATGTGAGCGCGCCGCAATTGGCTGCCTGAAAGGGGGAGGCGATCGACGCGGTGGTGTTTTGCACGCTCGCCAGCGTGCTGGTGATCTGCAGCGGGCTGCAGCTGGTGGGATTCAGCATGAAATCGGGCCGGTCGAGGGCCAGCTTGATCAGCCTCAGCTGGAGCGGGATGCCGTCCAGCGCGTTCGGGAACGGGTCGCTCGTGATGGTGAGCGCGGCGGTCCTGGAGCCTACGTTCAACGCCGCCTTCAAGACCAGCTCGCCGACACCGTTGACGCCCGCGAGGGTGTAGGGGCCCACTTTCGCCGGAATGACGATCGACAAGCCGAAGGGAGCGCCCTTATAGGGGCCTGTGAGAAACACCTGACCGCCTTCCACCAACGACGGTTCGGTGCCTGGCCCCAGCTCAACGGCGACGTGACCGATCAGGCTGCCCGCAGGGCACGTGCCGGTACCAGCCTGGGCTTCGCCGCACAGCGACACAGAAGAGATCATTCCCAGTAGCCCTTCGACCAAGGTCGCCTGGATGGCAGATATGTATTCATCGGCGTCTGTGCGGCCGAAAGAGAGCGTGAGTGGGTCATAGCCCCCCGCTTGGTTGCTCGGAGCGTTCACCGTGACAGTCGGGTGAAACTGCGGGACGATGCATTTTTCAGAGACAGTGAATTCGTTTGTGAGTAGTTCTGGCGTGGACGACGCACTCGACGCCAACGTGAGGTTGCTGTTCGCTTGGCCACAGGTTCTTGGGTTTGCCAGCAATGCGTGCTGGCCGCCGTTGAACGACAGTTTCAAAGCGACGAACGGCACCGGCGGGAGCTGTTCAAAGGAGATGGTAAGCTGGCCTGTCTGCTGGTTTATCTCCCCAATCCCTTCAAGCTTGAGTGGGACGGTCGATTCGCTGGCGGCTTGCACCTGTACGAGTAGCCGTACCATCCGGCCGGACTGAGCGTCGGCCGGCGTGCAGGGATCACAGGACGGTTCACCGAGGAATACCTGCCCCTGCCAAGGTTCGGAATGCGTGGCCGCTTCGAGCAGCGCCATACCAATCTGCGAGTCGGGCGGGCACTTGGCCGCTTCGCCGGATTCGAGCGCGAACTGCTCCTTCGAGCACGTTCCCAGCCCACTGCCGGCGGCGGGGGAGATAACGACCCCTGCCGGCAACGTCACACTCATTTGCTTGACGACCATACCGCCGCTCGAAGGGGTGCTCAAACTGAGCGAATAGCCCGCAGGCGAGCCGGCCGCCAGCGTGTCTGGCAGTATCGAGAACAGGGGGGCTTCCGCCCCATACGCCCCTGTGGCAATCGCAGAGCCGACGAGCAGCGTGCTCGCCACCAGCATGCCGAGACACGCCATGCACCTCGCTGCGCTCACAGGGTATTTCTTCCCGCCCGATACACATACATACAGCATGTATGCTAACGGGGGGGAGCGTGTCTGTCAAGCTGTCGCGACGGTGGGACTGAAGGCGGAGCAATCAGAGGCCACCCGCGCAGCGCTGATCGCAACGGCACAGGAACTGTTTGGAACACGTGGGTACGCGGCGGTGAGCACCGAAGAGATCGTGCGTGCTGCCGGGGTGACGCGCGGCGCGCTGTACCACCACTTCACCAACAAGCTCGGGCTCTTCCACGCGGTCTACGAAGAGGTCGAGCGCAGGCTCGTCGAGCTGATAGCGACTTCGGTAAGGACATCGGCCGAGAGCCCCCTGCAAGCGTTGCACGCCGGGGCACAGGCGTTCCTGGACGTCACCGAAGACCCTGCGGTGCAGCGCATCGTCCTTGTGGACGCCCCCTCGCTGCTCAGCTGGGATCAATTGCGCACGATTGGCTCGCAATCCGGCCTGGGGCTCGTGGAGGCAATTTTGAAGGCTGCCATGGAAGCTGATCTGATCGCCTCCCAGCCGGTGCGCCCCCTGGCCCACCTCCTGTTCGGCGCGCTCGATGAGGGCGCGATGCTGGTCGCACGCGCCGACGACAAAGGCAAGACTCGCAAGGAAGTCGGCGACTCCGTGGCGTGGTTGCTCGAAGCGCTGCGCTCACGCGACTAAGAACCGGTTAACTGTAGGCAGGCAAACAACTCGTGCGCCCGAACGCACAGGTTCCCTGGCCGCTGAGTGCCTCTGGCCGACCGACAGCCTCGTGAAGCGAGGCGATACGTGTGGGTCGTTAGCGATACACCTGGGTCTGCGTCGTCTTGGCCGCGAGCCGGCCATCATCCTGAACGATCTCGGTCTCAAGCACAGCGATCGTGCGACCTGTGTGGATTGGTCTGGTGATCGCGGTCAAAATACCGTCGCGAGTGGGTCGCAGGACGTTGGTTTTGGACTCGATCGTTGCGGTAGTGGTCGCGCCCTCGGGGAGGTTGAGGATCGCGCTCACCCCACCGCAGGTGTCGGCTAGGGTCATGAGGGCACCACCGTGCACAATGCCGCCGGTGGTGGTGTGGTCGGGTTTGTAGACCAGGCGGGCCTTGACTTGTTGAGGGGTCGCTTCGATCAACTCGATACCCAAGAGCGCGGCGAGTGGCATCGCGTCGCGGATCTGCTGAAGGGCTGCCTGGTCGAATGTTGGCTGGTCGTCGCTCATCTGCGCTCAGGCCCGGATTGGGGCGAGCGTGGTCTTGAGGTTGGCTAGGACCGCGCCGGCGAGCTCCAGTCCGCGCTGGGGATCGTCGTCGGCGATGCGCAGCACGACGTGTCTAGCACCGGCGTGCACGTAGGCTGAGAGCCAGTCCGCGAGGCCGTCGGGGACGCCCGCGTACATGGCTTGGATCATTGCGATCAGCTCGAGTGGCTGACCGTAGTAGCACTCGATTTTCTGGCGCATGCGCTCCTGCGCGGTCTCGGGGTCCTCGTGCAAGCAGATCGTCGCGTACAGTCCAGGGTGCGGTGGGCGCTCGCGCCCTGCTTGGGCACTGGCGTCTTGTATGCGCTGCCACCCTTCGGCATACAACTCGGGCGTAGGTGGGTATGGCAGCCAACCGTCCGCGATCTCTCCGACGCGTTGCTCCGCGCTCTGTCCGATTCCCGCAAGCCATACAGGTGGTCCACCATGACGGTGCGGCGCGGGCGCGAGCGTGACGTCGTGAAGCTTGACGTGCTTGCCCCGGTAGTCGATCGGCTTGCCCGGGTGTTGCCACAGTGCGCGCAGCGCGGCAATAGTCTCGCGCATCCGTCCCATCCGGCCCTCGTACGGCACGCCCACAGCTTGGAACTGGTGTTCGGTTTCGGGAATAGGGAACCCCGCGCCGACGCCCAGGATGACGCGGCCCTGCGATATCTGATCGACGGTGGCCACGGCTTGGGCCAAAAGCAGCGCGGGGCGTAGCGCGGCTAGGAGCACGCCGGTGCCGAGCAGCACGCGATCGGTGCGGGCGGCCAGCGCGGCCAGCAGCGTGAGCGCGTCGTGGCGGGGACGCGCCAGCGGGCCATCGCCAACCCACACCGCGTCAAACCCCAGCTCTTGCGCGCGCTCGCCGAGCGCAAGCAAAGGTCCGGCCTGGGGACGATCGTCAACGATCGCGTCGCGGGTTGGGATCAAGTAGCCGAGTGTGAGCTCGTCAGGATCGAGTTCTGGTGTAGCCACAACGCATATACTTGCACAGTTGTACAATGAACGTTGTTATGCCACGCACCGTCGATCTCGTTCGTCGCGAGCAACTGCTGGCCGCTGCTGTGGACTACGCGATCGAGCATGGGCTTTCCGACCTGACTTTGCGTCCGCTGGCCGACGCCCTAGGGGTCATGCCGAACAGTCTCGTACATCACTTCGGCAACAAGGACACGCTGCTGACGGCGATCCTCAACGGCGTGCGTGAGCGCCTGCGAGATACAGTGCGCCGGCAGCTGGCGAGCGACCCGGACAGCGACCTATTGCGAGGCGCCTGGGCATGGAGGCTCTGACCCCGAGCATCTCGAGTTCTTTCGCTCGTTCTTCGAGGCCTACGGCCTTGCTCTGCGTCACCCTGATCGGTTTGCGGGGTTCCTCGACCGGGTCGTCGCAGACTGGCTCGTGACCGACGACCCGGTCCGCACCACGCTCGAGTTGGCGGTGTTGCGAGGGCTTTTGATGGACCTGCTGACTACCGGGGAACGCGCCCGAGTGCAGGCGGCGTTTGAGGTGTTCTCGATGTCCGGACGGGCAGTGGAGCAGATCCAGGGGCAAGCGCTCAAACGAGGGAGCTGAGCGTATGGCCGAGCAAGTGTCAGCGGTGTGCGACGTACTCGCCACGATCGAAGCTCGCAACTGGGACCGCCTCGCACGCTTGCTGCATCCAGACATCCACTGGACGACCGCGGCCGAAGACGAGCTTCATGGTCCCGCGGCGGTGATCGAGTGCCTAGCGGGCGACCCGCCACCGGCACCACCGTCCTATCACGAGCGGCGTGACGGGCTGATATGGCGGTGGATTGACTGTCCGGGGTGAGGGACCGTCACTCACACAACCACACTCACCAACACCTGCCCGTAGATTTCGCGAGCGTCAACGGTTGTGTTGGCGAAGGTGCGCCAGACTGTGGGCGATGGACTCGCTGTTCGATCCCCCGGAGGCGGAGCCCGGCACGAGCGTCTCGCCCGACGCTCCGCTCGCCGCGCGAGTGCGACCGAGAACCCTCGACGAGTTCGTTGGACAGGAGCACCTGCTGGGTCAAGGCTCCGCGCTGCGCACCGCGATCGAGCAGGGGCGCCCGCATTCGATGATCCTGCACGGCCCCCCCGGCAGCGGCAAGACGACGCTCGCGCGAATCGTTGCGGCGAGCGCGGATGCGGCGTTTGAGGAGTGCAGCGCGGTGGAAGCCGGTCGCGCGGAGGTGCGTGCGGTGATGGCACGCGCGCGGGAGCGCCGGCGCGCGGGACGCAACACGATCTTCTTCCTCGATGAGATCCACCGCTTCAACAAGGGCCAGCAGGACGCGCTGCTGCCGGCGGTGGAGGAAGGGCTCGTGACGTTGATTGGGGCCACCACCGAGAACCCCTCCTTCGAGGTCAACCGCGCGCTGCTGTCGCGCACGCGGCTGTATGAGCTCTCCGAGCTAACAGAAGAGCAGGTGCTGGTGCTGCTGCGCCGCGCGCTACAGCACGGCGAGTGCGGCGATGCGCGGGTGGAAAAGGAGGCCATCGAGATGCTCGCGGCTCGCACGAATGGCGACGCTCGCACGGCGCTCAGCGCCCTCGAGCTGGCGTGCGAGACGGCGGAGGGTCGCGTGACACTCGACCACGCCGAGGACGCGCTGCAACGACGGATCGTGCACTACGACAAGGCCGCCGACAGCCACTACGACACGATCTCCGCGTGGATCAAGGCGACCCGCGGGTCGGACCCCGACGCGTCGCTGTACTACCTCGCGGTGATGCTGGAGGGCGGGGAGGACCCCCGCTTCATCGCGCGAAGAATGGTGATCCTCGCGAGCGAGGACATCGGGAACGCCGACCCAAACGCGCTCACAGTCGCGACCGGCGCCGCGAGCGCCGTGGAGCACGCGGGGCTACCGGAGTGCCAGTTCGCGCTCGCCCAGGCCGCCATCTATCTCTCGCTGGCACCGAAGTCCGACGCCGCCAAGCGCGCGATCGGGGCAGCGCGCGAGTTCGTGCGCGAGCACGGCGCCGCGCCTCCCCCGGTCCAGCTGCGCTCCGGGGGGCGCGGGCAGGGCTACGACAGCCCACACACCCACCCCACCCATTTCTCACACCAGGAGCTCGCCCCCGATGATGCGGTGGGCGAGCGCTTCTACGCGCCCGACGAGGCAGAGGCCGCACTGGCCGCGCGCCTAGCGGAGATCCGCAGCGCCCGCGGGCGCGACGATTAAAGAGAATGGGTGTGCTGTTCCGGGTCGTGCATGCTGGTCGATCGGAGACCCCGCCATGTGCCCCGAATGGGGTATTGATCTCCGATCGACCCGGCGACGCCGCACATGTGCGGCGTCGAGGAGGGGCGCATGCGCCCCTCCTCCTGCTCTTGCATGCAAGGGCAGGCCAGTCGGTGCATGCACCGACTGGAACCACATCTCACTCCATCCGATCCTCGTGCTCGCTTGCCATCTCGAGCAGCTTCGTGGTGGTGTTCCAGTTGCGCGCGGTCGCAACCACCCCAAGACGCTTATCAGTCAGCAGCTTGGCGAGCGGCGATGTGTGGATGCCCTGCGGGTGCCACGCGTATATCTCACGGCCCACGTGCACCAAGCGCTCTGGCGCAACATCAACCGCGGCGATCGCCCGCACGGCCTCGGGAGCGGGCTCCGCGGAGAGGAAGCTCACCTGATAGCGCTTGGGGTCGTCGGCAACGTCGCGCAGGGGATTCAGGGCAACCACCGCCGCCAGCTCATCGCGCGTGCGCACCACCACCGGCGTCTGCACACTGAGCCTGCCGGCGATCTCCCGTTCCAGCTCGCGCCCCAGCTCGTCTGGTTGAGCCCCCGCGCTCATCACCACATTGCCGCTCTGCAGCAGCGTGCGTGCGCCGTCGTAGCCAAGCTCAGTAAGTAGCTCGCGCAGCTCCGCCATCGCGATGCGTTTGTGCGACCCAACGTTGATGCCGCGCAGGAGGGCGATATTGACTGCCATGAGCAGGGAAGAGCCTAACGCCGGCGTCAGGGCCAGCAAGAAAAGCTCCCCGGAGAAGCTGCGTAGCGAGCTGGAGCGCCTCGCGCCCAGTGTCGCGCACGCCGTGTAGCAGTCGCGCATAGCGGGTATTCCACTGACCGGGTGATGTAGCCTCGGCTCTCACAAGCCACACCCACCAACCCAGGCCGCCGAGGCCGCGATCGGAAGGAACCCGCAGAGATGAGCACGGGGACGACAGCTCGCACACCAGCGGCCACGCGCGGAGCGGCTGCCGCCGCCACGCAGGAGAGCGCCACCAAGCCCGCCGACGTGTTCGTCGCGTTTGGGATCAGCGGGGATCTCGCGAAGGTGATGACATTCCGCTCGCTGTACCGGCTGGAGGCACGCAAGTTGTTGAGCTGCCCAATCATCGGGGTGGCGGCCGACGACTGGAGCGTCGAGGATCTACGCGATCACGCGCGCAAAGCGATCGAAGCCTGCGGGGAGACGATCGAGGAGGGGGTGTTCGAGCGTCTCGCGGCGCGCATGTCCTATCTCAGCGGCGACTTCGCCGACCCCGCCACCTTCCAGAAGCTCGCGAAGGCGATCGGCGACGCGCGCAGTCCCGTGTTCTACCTGGAGATCCCCCCCGCGCTGTTCGGGATGGTCATCAAGGGACTCTCGAACGCCGGGTTGACCAAGAAAGCGCGTGTGGTGGTGGAGAAGCCGTTCGGCCACGACCTTCAGTCAGCGCGTGAGCTGGCAGCGGAAATCCACGAGCACATCGACGAGTCTCAGCTCTACCGGATCGATCACTTCCTCGGGAAGATGGGGCTCGACGAGATCCTCTACCTGCGTTTCGCCAACGTGATGTTCGAGCCCGTGTGGAACCGCCACCACGTGGCGTGTGTGCAGATCACGATGGCCGAGCGCTTCGGCGTGGAGGATCGCGGGCACTTCTACGACCCGGTGGGCGCGCTACGCGATGTGGTGGTCAACCATCTGATGCAAGTGCTCGCCGCGGCCGCGATGGAGCCCCCCGCGGGCACAGACGCCACCACGCGCAAGAACGCGATCTTCTCGGTGTTCCACGCGATGCCCCCCGCCAACCCCAAGCACTACGTACGCGGACAGTACGACAGCTATCTGGAGACCAACGGGGTAGCACCCAACTCCACCACCGAGACCTACGCCGCGCTGCGCCTGGAGATCGACAACTGGCGCTGGTCGGGGGTACCTTTCTTCATCCGCACCGGTAAGCACCTACCGGTCACCCAAACCGAGCTGCGCCTCGTCTTTCACCAGCCCCCGCGGCTCGGCTTTCACCCAAGCTCCGCCCGCCAACCCGCGCCCGACCAACTGGTGGTGAAGCTCGACCCCAGCACCGGCATTCGCCTGTTGGCCGAGGCGCAAGGCTCACGCGAAGCCGAGACCGAGCAGATCACCCTCGACATGGAGTTCGCAAAGCAGGGCGGCGAGGGACCCACCCCGTATGAGGTGCTGCTGCACGCCGCGATGATCGGCGACGCCAAGCGCTTCACCCGCCAGGACTGCGTGGAAGAGACATGGCGCGTGATGGCACCGCTACTGGACTCTCCCCCTCCCGTGCACTCATACGAGAAGGGCACATGGGGACCGCAGGAGGGCGAGCGGCTCGTGGCGGGCTACGGCAAATGGCACGGCCCGTGGGTGGCCTCGTGAGCCGGCACTCCCAACCGCGACCACAATCGAGCCAACCGCGACCACAATCGAGCTGCCCATGATCCCCAACACCAATCAAACCCTCACGAGGACGCAGAGATGAACGCGCCAGCCGGCCCGAAACGCGATCAACCACCCCCAGCGGCGAAGATGCCTCAGAGCGCGGCGGCGCCATCCCCATTCCCCCCGATCGCCGACTACGCGTTCCTGTCGAACTGTCACACCGGGGCGCTGATCGCCCCCGACGGGGCGGTGGACTGGCTGTGTGTGCCGCGCTTTGACGCCCCGAGCGTGTTCGGCACGCTGCTCGATCGTCAGGCGGGCGCCTTTCGCTTCGCCCCATTCGGCATCAACGTGCCCACCGCGCGCATCTACGAGCCGGGGACCAACACGCTCGCCAGCACATGGACGACATCGACCGGCTGGCTGATGGTGCGCGACGCGCTCACGCTCGGGCCGCGCTCCCGCGAGGACCTTGTCACGCCCCACACCCGCCCCCCAACCGACGAAGACGCTGAGCACGCGCTGGTGCGCGTGGCGCTATGCCTGGAGGGAGAAGTCGAAATCGAGCTGACGTGTGAACCGGTGTTCGACTACGGGCGCGTACCGGCCGAATGGGAGGTCTCCGAAGAGGGGCACCGAGCGGACGCGAGCGGCGCCGGCGTGACGATCCGCCTGCAGACCGACATGGCCGTCGGCGTGGAGGGGGATTGGGTGAGAGCCAAACACGTGCTGAAAAAGGGCGATCAGGTGTACTGCTCGCTGTCGTGGGCCGAGCAGCTGGAGTCCCCGATGAGCATCGACGAGGCCAACGCGCGATTGGCCAACACCAACCACTACTGGCGCTCGTGGTTGGACCGTGCGCGCCTGCCCGACCATCGTTGGCGCGAAGCGATCCAGCGCTCGGCGCTCGCGATCAAGGGGCTCACCTATATCCCCACCGGCGCAACTGTCGCGGCGCTGACGACCTCGCTGCCGGAGACACCCGGTGGGGAGCGCAATTGGGATTACCGCTACACGTGGCTGCGCGACTCCACGTTCACCCTGCAGGCGCTGCACTTCCTCAACCTCGACGGCGAGGCGGAGGAGTTCATGCAGTTCATCGCCGACCTGGAGCCAAACGGGGATGGGGCGCTGCAGATCATGTACGGGATCGACGGCCGCCGCGACCTCACCGAGTCCACGCGCGACGACCTGTCGGGCTACGCCGGCGCCAAACCGGTGCGGGTGGGCAACGGCGCGTTCGATCAGCGCCAGAACGACGTATACGGCGCGGCGCTGGACTCGATCCTGCTGCACACCCGTCGCTCAGAACGACTCCCGCGAAGACTGTGGCCGATCGTGCAAGCGCAGGCGACCTGCGCGAGCAAAGTGTGGCGCGAACCCGACCAGGGCATCTGGGAGGCGCGCGGGGCACCCCAGCACTACGTGTCCTCCAAGCTGATGTGCTGGGTGGCGATGGACCGCGCGGCGAAACTCGCGGCGATGCGCGGCGACGAGACGCTGCGGGCGCAGTGGCTGGCGACCGCTGAAGAGATCCGAGAGGACATCCTCGCGCACGGCCTCACCAAGGATGGGGTGCTGCGCCAGCACTACGACACCGACGCGCTCGACGCCTCCACCCTGCTGGCGGCGCTGTTCGGCTTCCTGCCGGGCGAGGACGCGCGCATGAGAGCAACCGTGCTCACCATCGCCGAGGATCTGACGGAGGACGGCTTCGTGCTGCGCTATCGCACCAACGAGACCGACGACGGCCTATCGGGCAAGGAGGGCAGCTTCCTGATCTGCTCGTTCTGGCTGGTCTCCGCGCTGGCGATCGTCGACGAGCAGCAGCGCGGGCGGGACCTGATGGAAAAGCTGCTGAAAGTCGCCTCCCCCCTGGGGTTGTACGCGGAGGAGTTCGACACCGCCACGGGGCGGCACCTCGGAAACTTCCCGCAAGCGTTCTCCCACCTCGCGCTGATCGAGGCGGCCGCGCGCATCATCCTCGCCGAGCGCATCGAAGAGATCAGCTGATGAGCCACCACGGCGCGACCGGGGCGAGCGGAAGCAGGTGAACCCCTGACGCAAACGACACGTGACAGGGACGGCCGGCCACAGCGCCGCCGAGTGGTGATCGTGGGCGGTGGGTTCGGCGGGATCGCAGCCGCCAAGCACCTTCGCGGCGCCGACGTTGACGTAACACTGGTGGACCGCACCCACCATCACCTGTTCCAACCGCTGCTTTACCAGGTGGCGTGTGGCGGACTGGCGGTTGGTGAGATCGCCGCCCCGATCCGCGGGGCGTTGCGGCGCAGTCCCAACGCCACCGTGCTGATGGGCGAAGCCACCGGCCTGAACGTGGAGCGCCGACGACTGATCCTCGACCGCGGCGCGCACCTCGACTACGACAGCCTGATCGTCGCGTGTGGCGCGCAGAGCGCCTACTTCGGCAACGACGAGTGGCGAGAGGTCTCCTACGGGCTGAAGACGCTGGACGACGCGGTCGCGTTGCGCAACCGGATCTACCGCGCCTTCGAGGAGGCCGAGCGTTGCGAGGACCCCACCGAGCGGGCGCGGTGGCTGACGTTCGTAGTGATCGGCGGCGGACCCACCGGGGTGGAGCTCGCCGGGGAGCTCGCGATCATCGCCAGGTACACGATGCGCCACCAGTTCACCCACATCCGCGCCAGCGAGGCTCAGGTGATCCTGCTCGACGCCGGCGCCCGCGTCGCGCCCTCCTTCAGCGAGAGGCTCTCAGGCAAGGTCGCCAAGCAGCTGCGCTCACTCGGCGTGAGCGTTCGCAGCGGAGCACGCGTCACCTCAATCGACGAGCTTGGCGTGAGCGCCGAGGTCGCGGGCGCCAGCCACCGAATCGACTCGCGAACGGTGATCTGGGCCGCTGGGGTGCGCCCGGCACCTTTCACAGAGACGCTGGCGCGCGCAATCGGCGCGACCACCGACCGTGCTGGGCACATCGAGATCGACCAAAATCTCAAATTGCCCGGCCACCCCGAGATCTCCGCGATCGGTGACATGACGAAGTTGGCGGGGCCCAAGGGAGCAACGTTGCCCGGACTTGCCACCGTCGCGATCCAGCAGGGCCACCACGTCGCGCTCGCGATTCACCAGGGAGCCCCAAGCGCCGACACTCCCTTTCGCTACCTCGACAAGGGCGCGCTCGCGGTCGTCGGCAGAGGCAAGGCCGTGTGTGAAATTCGCGGCTTGCAACTGTCTGGACGACCCGCCTTCTTCACCTATTTGACGGTGCACATGTACTACCTCACAGGAGGCAGCCCCGGCAGACGACTGAAGGTACTGCTCGACTGGATCAGCTCACGCGTCGGGGAGCCACAGAACCAGGTGATCGAAGGCGAGCTCGAGTCGATCGAGCGTCTGTCGGCGGGTGCGCGCGAGGAAGGGTAACGGTGGCAGGCTCACCGGGCCGCCCCGCTTGACTTGGTCATGATTGCCTTATGAGGGCGCTCGATCCGAGATTGGCGCGATACGCGCGAGCGACTCGTACGTTCCTGCGCGTCTCCGTCGCCCTCGGCGCCCTCGCCGCGTTGCTGGTCGTATGCCAAGCGTGGCTACTGGCTGACGTGGTGGCGCGAGCCTTCGCGAGCCACAAGGGCCTGCACCAGCTTCGCAACCCTTTGCTTGCGCTGCTGTGCGTGGTCCTCGCCCGCGCGCTGGTCGCGTGGGCGGCGGAGCTGGCCGCTGGCAGGTGCTCAGCCGAGTCCAAGTCGCAGCTGCGGGCCGCCCTGCTGGAGCGCGTCGCGCGGCTCGGCCTCGACAGCTCCCGGCGCGAGCGCACGGGCGAGCTCGCGATCATCGCCACACGCGGGATCGACGCGCTCGACGGCTACTTCTCGCTATACCTTCCCCAACTTCTACTCGCCGCGATCGTGCCCGTGGTGGTGCTGGCGGCCGTGCTCCCGAGCGACTGGATCTCCGGCGCGATCATCGCTTTCACGATCCCGCTGATCCCGCTGTTCATGGCGCTCGTCGGCGCCAGCACGCGCGAGCGCATGGACCGCCAGCTGCGCACCATGCAGCAACTCGGTGGCCACTTCCTCGACGTCGTCGCCGGACTGCCGACACTGAAGATCTTCGGGCGGGCCAAGGCGCAGGCGGCGAGCATCCGCGAGGTCAGCGAGCGCTACCGCGCGGCCGCCTCCTCCACGCTGCGGGTCACGTTCCTCTCCTCGCTGATCCTCGAGCTGGTTGCCACGATCTCGGTGGCGCTGGTGGCGGTGGCGATCGGGCTGCGCCTGATGAGTGGCCAGCTCGACCTGCGCACCGCGCTGTTCGTGCTGGTGCTGGCACCGGAGGCCTACCTGCCGCTGCGCGCCCTGGGCGCCTCCTATCACGCAAGCGCAGAGGGGATGGCGGCCGCCGAGCAGGTGTTCGCGGTGCTGGAGAAGCCCCCCACCGAGCACGGTGGGCACAGCCTCCCGGCCAACCACTCAGCCGTCGGCCTCACACTGGAGGGCGTCTGTTTCTCCTATCCCGGCCGCCCCAATCCAGCGCTCGAGAACGTGTCGCTATCGATCGCGCCGGGCGAGACACTCGCAATCGCCGGGCCCAGCGGGTGCGGCAAGTCGACACTGCTGAGTGTGCTGCTCGGCTTCCTCCCCCCTGAGCGCGGATCGGTACGCGTCGACGGGGTCGAGCCGGCAGAGCCTGAGCGCCGATCGGTGGGCGTCGACGGGGTCGAGCTGGCAGAGCCTGAGCGCGGATCGGTGGGCGTCGACGGGGTCGAGCTGGCAGAGCCCGAGCGCCGATCGGTGGGCGTCGACGGGGTCGAGCTGGCAGAGCCCGAGCGCCGATCGGTGGGCGTCGACGGGGTCGAGCTGGCAGAGCTTGACCCCGACGCGTGGCGTGCACAGCTCGCGTGGGTTCCCCAGCGCCCCCACCTGTTTGCCGCCTCGATCGCCGAGAACGTACGTCTCGGTTCTCGGGACGCCTCAAACGAGGAGGTCTGGGCGGCGATCTCGGTGGCCGGACTCTCAGAGGCCGTGACCTGCCTTCCTGACGGCATCGAGACGATGCTCGGCGAGCGCGGGGCAGGTCTCTCCGCGGGGGAGCGCCAGCGGGTGGCGCTGGCGCGCGCGTTCCTGCGTGACGCCCCGCTGCTACTGCTCGACGAGCCCACCGCCAACCTCGACGGCCACACCGAGCGCGAGGTGCTGGAGGCGATCCGCCGCGTCGCCCAGGGGCGCACGGTGGTGCTCGTCGCGCACCGCCCCGCGCTGCTTGAGATCGCCGATCGGGTGCTCACGCTCGGGGCACTGGAGGCAGTCGCGTGAGCACCCGATCGCCCAACGGCCCAACCACTCGCCCTCTGAAGCGATCGCCCTTCGCAGACCCGTCGGGGACTGCCGCCACAGGCGGGGTGCCCGAGGCACCACTCCGCCGCACGCTCGCGCTCGCCCGTCCCGCCGCCGGGCGGCTGGCGCTCGCGACGCTGCTCGGCGCCGGGGCGATCGCGGCGGCCATCGGCCTGATCGCCACCTCCGCGTGGTTGATCTCGCGCTCCTCGCAGCGCCCCCCGGAGTCGGTTGTGGCGGTGGCGATCGTTGGGGTGCAGTTCTTCGCGCTGTCGCGCGGCCTGTGCCGCTACGCCGAACGCCTGGTGGGCCACGACGCGGCCTTTCGGGTGCTCGCCAACCTGCGTGTCACCGTGTATGAGCGCCTGGAGCGGCTCGCCCCGCTCGGACTGCCAGCGTTTGGAGGCGGGGAGCTGCTGGCACGCCTGATCGACGACGTCGAGTCGCTGCAGGATCTGATCCTGCGGGTGCTGCCCGCGTTCGCGATCGCGTTGGTCGTGGGCGCCGCCACGGTCGCCGCGGTGTGGCTGATGCTCCCCGCGGCCGCAGCGATCCTACTGGTGGCGCTGATCCTCGCCGGGGCGATCGTGCCGTGGCTCACGAGCACCCTCGCCGCGCGCGCCGAGACACGCCAGGCGGCCGCCCGCGGCGAGTTGACCGCCTCGGTGGTGGACCTGCTGGAGGGCGCCCCCGAGCTGATCGCAAACGACGCCGGCGAAGAGTATCTGCGGCGTACGCTGGCCCACGACGTCGAGCTGACCCGGATCGCTCGCGCGACCGCCCGCACCGCCGGGGTCGGCCAAGGCCTCACCCGGCTGTGCTCAGGACTTGCGATGTGGGGCGCTTTGCTCGTGGGTGTCAGCGCCGTTCACGCCGGGCGGCTCGACGGGGTGCTGTTGGCAGGGATCGCGCTGATCCCCCTGGTGGCCTTCGAATTGGTGAGTGCCCTCCCGGGCGCCACTCAAACGCTGCAGCGGGTGCGCCGTTCGGCCTCGCGCGTGTTCGAGGCAATCGACGCTCCCCCGCCGGTGATCGAGCCGGCTCACCCACACGCGCTGCCAACACAGCACACCGTGCGCGTGCGGGGGCTGGGTGCCTCCTACCCCGACCACGAGCACGAGCACATCGTGCTCGCCGGCGTGGATCTCGACCTGAGCGCTGGACGGCGCGTCGCGGTGATCGGTCCCAGCGGCGCCGGCAAGTCAACGCTCGCCGCCGTGCTGCTGCGGTTCCTCTCCTACCAGCAGGGCTCGGTCACGCTGGACGGGGTGGAGATCTCAGAGCTCGACGGCGACGCCTACCGGCGCGTGGTCGGGATGGTCGACCAGAACGCCCACGTGTTCAACACCACCATCGAGGAGAATCTGCGCATCGCCAAGCGTGAGGCAACCCGCGAGGAGCTGTACGCCGTGCTGGGTCAGGTGCGGCTGGAGGAGTGGGTGCATCAACTGCCACAAGGCCTACTGACCAAGGTGGGGGAGCGCGGCACGCGCATGTCCGGTGGGCAGCGACAGCGGCTTGCGCTCGCGCGCGCACTACTGGGCGACTTCCCTGTGCTGATCCTCGACGAGCCCACAGAGCATCTCGATACCCCCACCGCCGACGCGATCCTCGCCGAGGTGCTGTCGGCCACGCGGGAAGCCGCCACGCTGTTGATCTGCCACCGTCTCGCGGGGCTGGAGCTCTTCGACGAAGTGCTGGTGCTCGACCACGGCCTGGTGCTCGAACGGGGAGCGCACGAGCAGCTGCTCGCAAGTGGCGGACAGTACGCCGCATCGTGGCAGCGCGATCTGGGTAAGACGGCTTGAGGATGACCAACGACCTGGCGCGGTGGCAGTTCGCCACGACGAGCATCTACCACTTCCTGTTCGTGCCGGTCACGATCGGGCTGGCGTTTCTCGTGGCAATCCTGCAGACCGCTTGGTACCGAAACGGCAAGCCTGAGTACCGCCACCTCACCCGCTTCTTCGGGACGCTGCTGCTGATCAACGTCGCCGTCGGGGTCGTCACAGGGCTGGTGCAGGAGTTCGAGTTCGGAATGAACTGGTCGGTCTACTCGCGCTACGTCGGTGACGTGTTCGGGGGGCCGCTGGCGATGGAGGGGCTGGCGGCGTTCTTCCTGGAGTCCACGTTCCTCGGGTTGTGGCTGTTCGGCTGGGACCGCCTCCCCAAGCGCATCCACCTCGCGTGCATTTGGCTGGTGTCCTTCGCGACGATGCTTTCGGCGCTGTTCATCATGGTCGCCAACTCGTGGATGCAGCACCCGGTGGGATACAAGATGGTCAAAGGCCACCCGCAGCTCGACAACGTCGGGGCGCTGTTCACCAACCCCACGTTCCTGTGGGGCTACGTGCACGTGCTGCTGGCGGGGTTGATCACCGGGGCGCTAATCATGCTCGCCGTGTCCGCCTGGTATTTGCGCACCCAAGAGGGCACAGGCAAGCTGAACACCTCCACCAATGTTGGG
The DNA here is from genome assembly GCA_963849215.1 of uncultured Solirubrobacterales bacterium. GTDB lineage: Bacteria > Actinomycetota > Thermoleophilia > Solirubrobacterales > Solirubrobacteraceae > Palsa-744. The sequence goes on along the minus strand of CAWKGR010000003.1, from coordinate 788,828 downwards.
GGCTTGACCGCTCAAGTAGGGGGCCATGCCGACAACGAGAGCGAAGTGGAGGCGTTCAAGCGCACCGCGTCACTGTCACTGGCCGTACTGATCCCCTCGATCGTGCTCACGCTGTTCGTGGGCAGCGAGCTGGGTGTCGTGGAGACGCGCTACCAGCCGATGAAGATCGCCGCCGCGGAGGGACAGTGGAACACCTGCCAGCCCTGTTCGTTCTCACTGTTTCAAATTGGGGGCGGCAAAGATGATATGACCCCCTCGCAGATAATCGAAGTCCCGCACGTGCTCTCGCTGCTTGCCACCAACTCGTGGAACGGCAAGGTGGTCGGGCTCAACCAGTTGCAAGCCGAATCTGTCGCCAAGTACGGCCCCGGCAACTACGTCCCCGACGTGTTCATCCAGTACTGGTCGATGCGCGTCATGGCCTATCTTGCCGCGCTCGTGATGATGCTCGCGCTGTGGGGCGCGTGGCTGCTGCATCGCGGCAAGCTGGAGAAGCTCAAGGTGGTTTCTGCGGTGCTCGATCTGGGCTGTGGTGACACCGTTCTTGATGAACAGCGCCGGCTGGCTGCTCACCGAGAGTGGGCGCCAACCGTGGATCGTGCAGGGGTTGATGAAGACCGTCAACGCATCCTCGCCGTCGGTCAGCGCCACCGACATCTGGATCAGCCTGGTCGTGTTCGTGTTGCTGTACCTAGCGCTGGGCGCCGCCGACGTGGTTCTGATGATGCGCTACGCGCGCAAGGGCCTTGGGCAAGAGGACGGATCGGCTGAGCATTCCAGCGGAGCCCACGACGCAGCCGGCGCAATTCCGGCACTGACCTACTAGACAACCAACCCCATGAATTCGATACCTCACACACCGCCCCCCACCGTGCCCCTCCGGCCCTGGCAAATCTCCTAATGCAGCTGCACACCGTGTGGTTCATCGTGCTCGCGATCCTGTGGGTCGGTTTCTTCGTGCTCGAGGGGTTCGACTTCGGGGTCGGCGTGCTGCACACGATCGTGGGACGGACCGCGACTGGGCGGCGTGTGGCGCTGAACGCGATCGGACCCTTCTGGGATGGCAACGAGGTGTGGTTGGTCGTTGCGGGGGCCGGCACGTTCGCCGCCTTCCCCGGCTGGTACGCGACGATGTTCTCGGCGTTGTATCTGGCACTGCTACTCGTGCTCGTCGCGCTGATCGGGCGCGGCGTGGCATTTGAGTTCAACGGCAAGAGCGACGATCCGCGCTGGCGTGCGACCTGGACGTGGTGCACGACGCTGGGCAGCCTGCTCGTGCCACTGCTGCTCGGCGTGGGGCTCGGCGATTTGCTGAATGGCCTGCCGATCGACTCAGCGCACGAATACACCGGCGACTTCTTCAACCTGTTGACCCCCTACGGTCTGTGGACGGGATTGACGCTGCTGGGGCTGTGTCTGCTGCACGGCGCCACATTCCTGATGCTCAAGACGACCGACGATGTGCGCGAGCGCTCACGCGCCGCCTCGCGCCCACTGGGTTGGGCCGCCGTCGGGCTGGTCGTGGGCTTCGTGATCTGGACCCGCGTGGTGGTGGGTCACACACAGGTGCCGGGACCCGTCGAAGTGCTGGCCATCGTCGCGGTGATGTTCGCCGCCCGCCTGGCGCGCGACGATGCTCACGAGGGCTGGGCGTTCGTCGCCTCCGCCGCCGCAATCGCCGCAACCGTTGGCTCGATATTCATCGACCTATACCCAAACGTGATGATCTCGAGCACCAGCGACGCGTTCAACCTGACGGTGACCAACTCGGCGTCGGGCTCCTACGCGCTGACGGTGATGAGCATCGTCACCGTGATCTTCCTCCCGCTCGTGCTGCTCTACCAGGGCTGGTCCTTCCACGTATTCCGCGCGCGCGTCAAGGCTCCCCCGGAGCCGCCGCCAGGCTCAGAGCCCGCGGCACCACAAACCGACTGATCACCAGGTATCCACGTTGGGGCGCCGCTTGGCCGCCCGCTCACGCCAGGCGGTGACAGGGTGGTCGAACAAGGTCGCGATCCAGCGCCGCGAGTCGGCCGGGTCGATGACGTCGTCGATCTCGCCGTAGGCGGCCATGTTCAGCCCCTGCCCGTGCTCGTAGGCGGCGGCGACCGTAGCCTTGAACACGCGCTCACGCTCTTCGAGATCCTCGATCGCATCCAGCTCGCGGCGCATGCCGAGGCGCACCGCTCCCTCCAGGCCCATCCCCCCGAACTCGGAGGTCGGCCAGCCGATGGTGAACAGTGGCGCGGCGAATGACCCACCCGCCATCGCCTGCGCGCCGAGACCGTAGCCCTTGCGCAGCACGATCGTGCCAAACGGGATCTCGAGGTTGGCGCCGGTAACGAACAGTCGTGCGAAATGGCGCACGGTGGCAGTCTGCTCTGCACTTGGCCCAACCATGAACCCCGGGGTGTCACACATAAACAGCACCGGCAGGCCGAACGTGTCGCACATCTGCATGAAGCGCGCCGCCTTGTCGGCGGCGTCGGCGTCGATCGCTCCCCCGAGATGAGCGGGATCGTTGGCAAGGATCCCAAGCGGCCTGCCTTCGATCCGTGCCAGCGCGGTGATCATTCCGGCCCCGAAACCGTCGCGCAGCTCGAGCACCGAATCCTCGTCGCACAGCGTGTCAAGTACGCGCCTGACCTCATACGCGCGCTTGCGCTGCTCAGGCACGATCTGGCGCAGCAGGCGCTGATCGGGGACGACAAACTCCTCGACGGGGCCGTGGAAGTAGGAGAGGTATCGCTTCGCCGCCGCGACCGCGGCACCATCGTCGGCGACACGCAGGTCAACCACGCCGTTTGCGTGCTGCACGTCGATCGGGCCGACCTCGGAGGGCTCAAAGACCCCTAGGCCACCACCCTCGATCATCGCGGGGCCCCCCATCCCGATACTCGAATCCTCGGTGGCGATCACCACATCGCAGCAACCCAACAGCGCGGCGTTGCCGGCGAAGCAGTAGCCGGAAGCGATACCCACGAGCGGCACCAGACCACTGAGGCGGCCGAAAAGGTGAAACGCGCGGCAGTCCAGCGCAGCGACGATCGGGAAGTCGACGTCCCCGGGACGCCCTCCACCACCCTCGGCAAACAGCACCACCGGTAGGCGACGGCGCTCGGCGATCTCGAACAGGCGGTCCTTCTTGAGGTGGCCGCGCATCCCCTGGGTGCCGGCCAGCACGGTGTAGTCGTAGGACATCGCCACGCACGGGTTGCCATCGACATCCCCCACCCCCGCGATCACCCCGTCGGCAGGGGTGGCGGCGATCAGCTCCTCGCGCGAGCGGCGACGCTCCTGGGCGGCGAAGACCAGCGGACGGTACTCCACATACGTGTTCTCATCGAGGAGGTCTGCCAAGTTCTCGCGGGCGGTGCGCCGTCCGCGCTCACGCCGCCGCGCCACCGCCCGCGGACGGGCCGCGTCGAGGCCAAGCTCGTGACGTTCGCGTACCGCCGTCAGGTCGGCGCGCGTGGCCTCGGGATCCTCAGGCGCTGTGGCAGATGGCCGGTGGGATGACTCGCCGCCGGCCGGCTCAGCGGGAGTGAGCACTAGCAGCAGATCGCCCGCCTGAACCGCGTCGCCGACCGCGACCTCCACTCGACCCACCACCGCATCGTGCTCCGCGAGAACCTCGTGCTCCATCTTCATCGCCTCCAGCACCACCAGCGGCGCACCTGCACGAACCTGCGCACCAGGCGGGTGCTCAACCGCCACCACCACACCCGCGAAGGGCGCCGTCACAGCGAGCTCGGAGGAGCCGCTCACCGGGCGGTGGCTTGCGGCTGGCTCTGCGCCGTCCCGCACACGATCGTGCCGCGGCCGCCAATCGCATCGTCGTCGTCGGGCCCGGGCAATGCCCCAAACGCCGTACCGTCGGAGCACACGTAGAGAATCACCGTCGCCATCCTACGGCAACCCGGTTAGGGTGTGGAAATGGCGGACCCGACACCCATGGACCTACCGTATACCGCACCCTCCTCGCCACGCTCTCGGCTGGCGCCAGTGCGTGACTTCCGCGCGCTCTCGCGCGACGTGCGAGCGCTATACAACAAGCACTTCTGCGAGCGCCGCAAGGAGCGCCAGCTGTTCTCCACGGGCGCCTTCTTCATGACATTCGCGTCCGTGCGCGGCATCACCCACGCGATCCGCGCCGAACGAGGGCCGTTCAAGAACATCACCCCCGGCGGGCACCACATCCATCACATGACCTTCGGGATCGCGGGTCTGCTGAGCGTCGGCTACCTGTGGATGCTGGAGATCGGAATCAACGAGCAGCGACGCTCGTCGCGCACGACGGCGGCCGTATATGGGGTGGGAGCCGCACTCACACTCGACGAGTTCGCGCTGTGGCTGAACCTTGAAGATGTCTACTGGGCCAAGCAGGGCCGCGAGAGCATCGACGCGGTGGTGCTGTTTGGCTCGCTGCTGAGCCTCAGCGTGATCGGCAAGGGCTTCCTCAAGGAGATGCCAGTGCTGCTTCGCCGCGCCGAGCGCCGCGAGGCCCGGCACCTGGAGCATCCGCCAGCCTGAACGCCGGCGCTGCTTCGCCGCGTGGGCGCCTCAGGCGACCAGTCGCACTATCGCGCTCACCCCAATCACGACGATCACCGCGCGTAGCGCCATCGGGTGCAAGCGCCGTCCATAGCGCGCGCCCACCTGCGCGCCGAGAATCGAGCTGGCGGCGATGATCGCCGCCGGTCCCCACTCGATGTGAGCAACCAGGACAAAGTAGATACCGGCGACTCCGTTGACCAGGCCGGCGAGCACGTTCTTCAGTGCATTGGTGCGGTGCAGGTCCTGCGTCAGAGCCAGGCCCAGGATCCCCAGCAGCAGGATCCCCTGGGCCGCCCCGAAGTAGCCGCCGTAGACGCCGGTCGCATACAACGCAACCAGCAGTACGCGGCCAGTGTGGGCTGAGTGGGCTGCCCGTGTGGCCAGCAGCCGGTTCAACCGCGGTTGCAACACGATCAGCACGAGCGCAAGGGCGATGAACACAGGCACGATCGCCTTGAATGCGGACGCCGGCAGCACGAGCAGCAGCACCGCCCCGGTGATGCCGCCCAGCACCGACGCGGTGCCCAGTCGGATCGCCTGCGCGCGCTGACCGGCGAGCTCACGCCGGTAGCCAATCGCACCCGACACCGACCCCGGGACCAGGCCGACCGTGTTGGACACGTTGGCGGTCACTGGCGCGTAGCCAAAAGCCAGCAGCACCGGAAATGTGATCAGCGTGCCACTGCCCACCACCGTGTTGATCGTGCCCGCCGCGAACCCGGCAGCGGCAATGGCGAGGATCTCCCCGAAGCTCATCTGGCGTTCATCCGACGCTCATCCTAGATCGGGGGCCAGAAGGGCTGTATCCTCGCGCGATGGCGGGGATCTCTCAAAAGAACCTCGTGCTGATCGCGATGGTGTTCGCGGTTGCGATGACTTTCATCGACCAGACGATCGTCGCGATCGCGATCCCAGACCTGCAGAAAGACCTGTCCATATCCGCGACGGGGCTGCAGTGGATCATCAACGGCTACCTGCTGTCGTTGTCGGCACTGTTTGCCTTCGGGGGCAAGCTCGGCGACATGCTGGGACGGCGGCGGATGGTGGTGATCGGCGTGGTCGGCTTCGCCCTCGCGTCAGCCTGCTGCGGCCTGACCCCGAGCGGCAGCATCGCCGAACCGTGGATCATTGCCTTCCGGGTCATCCAGGGGGCGACCGCGGCGCTGATGTTCCCGCCGGCAGTCGGCATCGTGATCGCGTCGTTCCCGCTGCGCGAGCGCGGCCGGGCGATGGCGATCTTCTTCGGGATCACCGGCGGGCTGACCGCGATCGGGCCGATCGCCGGCGGCTACCTCACGCAGTGGACGTGGCGCGCGATCTTTTGGGTCAACATCCCGGTCGCGATCATCGCGCTACTGCTGATCTGGAAGTCCAAACCCAACAACGAGACCCATCCGACGAAGCTCGACTATCGCGGCACGCTGCTGATCGTGGGTGCGATGGGGTTGATCGTGCTTGGGTTGCAACAGTCGGCACTGTGGGGATGGGGCAGCGGACGGACGTGGGGGTGCCTGGTGGTGGGCTTGCTACTGATGGGCGCGTTCGTGATGTGGGAGCTGCGTACGCCCGACCCATTGCTGCGGCTTTCCATCTTCCGCGACCGCGGCTTCACGCTCGACAACACCGTGCTCGGGCTGATGTCGGTTGCGTTCGTGCCGTTCTTCTTCTTCGCGAGCGTGTACGCGCAGGTGTCGCTTGGAGAGAGCGCCTCAAACGCCGGGCTCTATCTCCTGTACTTCTTCATCGGTTTCGTCGTCATGGCGCAGATCGGCGGTCGGATACTCGACAGGCGCGGGGCGCGACCGACGGTGGTGATCGGCAGCGCAATCGCCGCCGTCGGCTTCTACCTGCTCGCCGGCAAGCTCACCGACCTCTCGTTGCACGCCCAGATGATCTACATCATCATCGCCGGGGGCGGCATGGGAATGATGTTGGGGCCAGCCAGCACCGACGCGGTCAACCGAGCGCCGAGCAGCAGCTACAGCGAGGTCACTGGCATCACGCAGACAGCCCGCAACTTCGGCGCAAGCCTCGGGCTCGCGGTGCTGGGCGCGATCCTGATCGACCAGAACAAGACCAACGTCACCCATGCGCTCACCGCGCTCGGGGTACCGAGCGCACGAGCGGCCAGGATCGCCGGGTCGTTTGGCTCAGGATCAGGTGGCGGTGGCGAACATGCCGCCCCACTGGCGCACAGCGTGCGCTTCGCATCCGCCCAGTCGACCCAAACCGTCTTCTACATCATGGCCGGCGTGATGGCCACCACGTTCCTGCTGTCCGTCCTCTGGTTCCCACGCGGACGCGTCGAATTGGCTCAGGACAGCGAGCAGCAGTTGGCCGGAGAGCCCTCACCAGCGCAGGCCGGCGGCTAGCCTCACAGCGGCCAGCACCCTACCTCCCCGGCTAGCATCCCAGCCTCCAACGGCTTACGATTGGGGGCCGTGGAAACTGCTCTAACGATCGAGCGCAGCACGTCGGACTACGCCACCACGACAAGCCGTCTCGTCGAGGCGATCGAGCAGCGTGGATTGCGGATTTTTGCTCGAATCGACCACGCAGCGGCCGCCCACGACGTCGGCCTGGAGCTGGCAAACGAGCAGGTCTTCCTCTTCGGCGACCCACGCGGAGGCACCCCGCTGATGCGGAAGGACCCGCGAATCGGCATCGAGCTGCCTCTGCGAATACTCGTGTGGGAAGACGATCGTGGCACAGCCATCGCCTACCGCGACCCTCGTGAGCTTGCCGGCAGCTACGAGGTAGGTGAGCACCAAGCGACCCTGCAGGCGATGGCGAGCCTGTTGCGAGGGCTCGCTGAAGAAGCGTCAGGCTGAGCCTCGAGACCCCGCCCGTCTATTCCGCGTCGGGCCAGGCCGCCTCGCCCATAACGCCGTCGCCGTCCTCGGGCTTGGGGCCGCCGACCGCGACAATCTCAAGGCCCGCGGGGCCAGCCTCGAACGCCCGCACGACCTCCGGCGCGACCCGCACAACATCCCACTGACGAAGGTCCATGGTCTCACCGTCGAGTAGCACTCGTCCGGAGCCACCCACAACGACGTATGCCTCCTCCTGCTCACGATGGCTGTGGGCCATCGGGCTGCGCAGGTTGGGCGCGTAGCGGAAGAGGCTAACCCCCAGGTCGCGCGAGTCCAGGTGTTTGCGCGCGAACCGACCGTCGATTCCAGGAGCCCGCTCGCCTATTGCGTTCTCTACCTCCAACAGGTTCACGGTGGAAAAACTGGACATGGGATCTCCTTTGACGAAATGGTTGGTGACCTTCAAAACCCGCGGCTTGCCCTCGGCGAAGCGTTCGAGCCCGTCATCCGGGATCGGCTCCCAAGGGACCGCGTAGGCAACGAACGCTCGCCAGCTGAAGGGTACTTCGGGATCTTTGTCAAAGGCACCCATGCGCACGCTCATCTGCGTGGGATCATCGGGGTAGCGGCTGAACAGGTGTCCACCGCACTGGCCGCAGAAGCACTTCTCGGCACCGCCATCGGGAGGCAGCCAGCCCTTCACCAGCTGCTCGCCCTGGAGTATTCGTAGCGTGCGGCCGTCGATCCGCGCCTGTGGCGAGGCGGCCGCACCGGTGCGGCGCTGGCAACGGGTGCAGTGACAGTAGCCGGCGCCAAGCGGTGGCTCGGTGAGCTCGAAGCGCACCGCACCGCACAGACAACCTCCTGCTAGGGAGCGATCGTTCACGCCCCAGAGTTTGACAGGAGAATCGTCGCCTGCGCTCAGCTCATGCTCACGTAACCGGTCGCTTCGGTCGGGCTGCGCACGTTCGCGGCGACCTTGTTTTCGTAGTTACCCTCAATCGTCTCAATCTGACCGCTCGGCAGCACGCCCCTGACGATGCCCACGTGTTCGTCACCGAACACGATCAGGTCGCCCGGCTTGGGCACCACACCGGGCCCATTCGGGATAGCCCGTCCGGTGTTCTGCGCCCACGACCAGACCTCGGACACAGCGCCAAGCCCTTGTCCCTGCGAACCCAGCGGCTCGCCCGCCTGACGCGCGACCCAGGATGCGAAGTAGGCGCACCAGGGCGCGCCCGGACTGGCTCCTTCTGTAGCGCTTCGGTACTGGGCGATCGCGGGCGATTCGTTGGAGCCGGGAGGTTGCTCGGTTTGGCCGAGCTGTGTTTCGGCGATCGCCACGATCCGTCCGCCAAGCCCTTCGATGGGGGCTGTCAGCGAGGAGCCCACGACCCCATCGACGTCCTGAGTCTGGCTGGGGTAGTCGAGGCCGCTTGCACCGGCGATACCCGATGGGGTGTAGGCACCAACACCACTCACCGGGCCGTACGAGTCGACGCCGCTTGCCGCGCCGTATGCACTCAGGCCGCCATACATTCCCAGGCCGCTGGACGCGGCGGTTGGGACGGCCGCGTAGCTCTGAGAACCGTCGGCTGCTTGTGCAAGCCCATCGTTTGCCTGCGCTAGTGCGGTGGCAAAGCTGGTTTCGCCGCCGCTGGTGGAGGCGCCTTCCACAGAAGGCGCCTGAGTGCCGCCCGTGAGCCCGGCGTTCGGGCCGATCATGGTCGAGGGATCAGCGAGCGCCTGTCTGATCGCGCCGACCCGCTCGAGCGTGGACTCGATCGACATCACCTCAGTAGTCGGCAGCTAGGCGCGACCTTTGAGCAGAGATATGGAGAACGGGCGGCCGAAGCCGCCCGTTCTCGTCACCGCTCCCTCGATGAAGCGGTGAGTGCTTCTTCTACTACGGGTTTGTCTACTGCAGGAGCTTCAGGACGGCCTGGGGCTCCGCGTTGGCCTGCGAGAGAATCGACACACCCGCCTGCTCGAGAACCTGCAGCTTGGTGAAGTTCGTCATTTCCGCTGCCATGTTCACATCGACGATTCCACTGACCGCCGAGGAGAGGTTCTGGGAGTAAACTTCCAGGTTCGCCTCGGTGTACTGGATTCGATCCTGCACCGCGCCGAATTCGCCGGCGACCGCGGAGACCTTGTCGATCGCTTCGTCGATTTTCGAGATCGGTGCTGTGCCTGTGAGTTCGATCAGGCCTTTGAGTTCCGTGTTGAGGTCAACGGTTTTGACACCGATGACTTCACCGTCGTTGGCACCGACCTGGAAGGAGATCGTCGCGGCGGCGCTCAGCAGATCCACCCCGTTGAACTGGGTAGTTTCACCGACTCGTTCGATCTCTGAAGTCAGCTGCGTGACCTCGGAGGTGATCGCTTCCTTGTCCGTTGTCGAGGTCGTGCCGTTGGCGTACTGCACGGCGAGCTCGCGGACGCGCTGAAGCATCGTTGAGACGTCGTTCAGCGAACCCTGAGCCGTCTGCGCGAGCGAGACGGCATCCTGGCTGTTCTGAGTCGCCTGGTTCAGGCCGTTGACCTGACCCTGCAGCCTCTGGCTGATGGCATAGCCGGCGACGTCGTCGGCAGCCGAGTTGATGCGCAGACCCGAGGACAGACGCTGCATCGCCGTTGAAAGCGAGCTCTCGGTGCCGTTGAGGTTCCTGTTGGCATCCATCGCCTCGAGGTTGGTGTTGATTGCTAGGGACATGCGTTCATCTCCTTGATGACGATTTGTTGTTGGTCCCGAGCCGACTCCATGTCGGCCCTTTCTGGTTCTGGTTATCGCCCATGGGGGGCAAAACTTGAGGTGGATTACCTACCGTCTGGCCGATTCCCTCTGTGCGCAACATTTCCTGCACAGACAAGGGGTCCCGATCGGGGCGCAACCGCGGCAGCGACGGACCGAGTCGAGCCTTGCCCACAGCGCGCCTCAGACCCGTATGTCGATGTGAGGACGATCATCCTCGTCGGAGAAACCCTGCTCTGGTTGCGCGGCCTGGGCCTGCTGGCGGCGTCTGCGCTCCTGTCTTTCCTTTGCTCGCCCGTCACGCTCACGGGTGATGCGCTCCGGCCGCTCGACGGGCGTCCTGCCGGCTGGCGTGATTGCGAGCGGACCCGCCGCGATTGGAGGGATCGAATCCACAGTCGACTTCTAGGGTCTCGCCCTCGCGCCTGTGCGCTCCATCGAGGAGGCGGGAGACTCACCCAGTGCGCCGGGCGGCTGGGTGGCGATCAGCAGCCGCTGTTCGCGCCCCTTGATCTCGATCATCACGAGGCGTCGCCAGATGAACACGGCCCCCGCCCAGGCAACCACGTAGCAGACGCTGCCGGCCACCAACGCGCGCAGCGCAGCCTCCGCCAATGTGTCGGTCGGCAGCGACAGGTACCCGGCGACCAAGAAGCCGCCCAAGCCACCCCATCCCTTCGCAAGAGCGACGTTGCGTGCCGCGCGTGGGTGGGCGGCCACGCTCGGGGTATCCGAGCTCGCCGCGACCTTGTCTGGCTTCGAGCGCGAGCTCTTGGACTGTTTGCTGGACTTGGACTCCTTGCCAGGCTTGGCTGCCGCGGCGGACTTCTCCGCTGAGGGCTTCTCGGCGGCCTGCGGCGGCGGAGTCACCGGGGCGCCCGTCGAGGGACTCGCGGGCTGCTGGGCCTGGGTTTGAGTCGAATCAGCTGCCGTCGGGCTCATTCGCTTCCAGCATACGGCGCCGCTCGGCGCGTTCGGTGGCAAAGATGAAGCGAACCACGCGTCTGCGGTTCACCTCGCTCATCTCGCTGAACGTGATCGCGCGATGTCCCTTGACATCGCTGCGCACGACGGTGCCCACCCCCACGATCGGGGGGCTCTCAGGAGCGAGCATCAGCTGAAACTCGACATCCTCGCCGATCTCGAGTACGTCGGGGCCGGCGAGCAGCAACCCTCCGCCGGCGAGGTCGACCGTGTAGCTGCGGATTGGACGGCGATCCTTGCCCACATATACGAGCACCGGTCGATTGCCCTTGAGGCGGACGAACTCTCGTCGTTGGCTCACTGCAACAGTTTCGCGGCCAGCCCAGTCGGATCCATCCGGCCTACCCGCCATCCGCCGGATCGCCCGCGGTCCAGCATGTACTCCGGGGCGAGGCCGAACTTACAGGCCACCTCAACCGCCACCCCGATCTGGTCGGTCTCATCGGCGTGGGTCACCGCTAGGGAGTTCGCGCCCAGCGGACGCAGCGCCTGCAGCAGCTGTGTGGCGGCAACCGCACCCAGCGTCGCGGGCAGCACGATCACCACCCGCTCGGGCTTTAGCTCGCCCAACAGTCCCGCCAGCTTGCGTATGCCAGAGCGATCCCCGGGAGACAGGGGGGGCGTGTCGATGATCAGCAGGCCCTCGCCGCGCGTCTTGCGCAGGGCGCTGATCGCACGGGAGCTTTCAATCGAGGCCAGCTTCATGATGTACGGGCTGAGCAGCATCCGGAGCTCCCCCGGCTTGCCCCCCCTGACGAGCGTCGCGCAGCTCGCCGGCAGTGACGAGCTCTTGCGGTAGGCCCCCAGCAGGGCGGCCGCGCAACTGGTCTTGCCTGCGCCGCCTGGACCGACCAAGGCGATGGCTGCCCCCCGTGTGGGGAGGGGGGAGGCAACCGGTATTCGCTGTATCAGCCCGGAGCGCACCGCCTGGGTCAAGCCGGCTTGAGGCGCCAGCGGGAGTATGTGGGTGGCAGCTCCGTCGATCAGCTCGGCGGCGAACTGCTCGCCGACCCCGAGGCCAACCAGTTGTTTTTGAATGCTCGTCTGCGCGCGACCGCGTGCGGATGGCGTCGGCCTGCTTCGGCCCGTGCGCGCACCCTTGGATACAGCTGCCCGGGCACCGGTTTGCGAAATCGCCGGCTCCATGCCCTCGAAGGAGGCCGCCGAGGTGGCCTCCTGGAGTGCCGCGGCAAATGGATCGGAGAGATCCTCCGCCCTGTACTCGCGAAAACCCTGGACGCTGCTTACCCGATCGGGACTGGGCGCCAGCTTTGGCTCCGATGGCCCAGCGCGCGTCAACGCCGCCAGATGCTCGCTCACATACGAGCCGTTTGGTCGCAATCGGGAGGGCTCCTGCACATAAAAGGGGGTGCGAGCTGGTTGCAGCTCGGGCACACCCCCTCGAGCGGGGGACGGCGACGGAGCAAAAGGCGGCGCTGGGACAAGCGGCGGCGCCGGAGCGACATCCTCTTCGTCGTAGACATCCACTCGCGGACCGCCCGCCATCGCTTCGATCTCGACGAACGAATGCTGGAAGAAGCCGGCGAAGCCGCCGGTCAGGCCTTCGCGTCTGCCAAGAACGATCGCATCGGCGCCGAGCTCGGACTGAATCCTGGGTATGAGCTCCTCAACGGTGCGCCCACGGTAGGTGCGAGTCACCGCCTCGGCCCATCCGTCGATCGGCGAGGCGACATCGGCTTCATTCTCAGACAAGATGTGCACCTCCCTTCCGAGGATCGTGTCGTGCACAATCGGTGATTCGACAACTGGGGCGCTATTCATGCGTGGATGACTCCAATTGTCTCAACGTTGATTCCGGGGGCGATCTCGTTGTAGGAGCAGACCGGGAGGTGTGGCTGGGCTTGCGCGATCAGCCTACGCAGGTGGCGACGTATGCGCGCTGAGCACAGCAGCACCGGTCGCGCACCGCGGCCGGTCGCATGCTCGATCTGAGTATGCAACGCACCTACGATCGCCTGAGCTGGGGCGGGTCCATCGCCAGGTATTCACCGTCCGCCGTCTGGGTGATCGAGGTCGCAACCTCCTGCTCGATCGCGGGATCCAAGGTGATCGCTCGCAGGCACAGCTCCTCGTCCAGGTGGGGGGCCGTGATCGCCCGGCCGAGCGCCTGGCGAGCGTACTCGGAAAGGAGGTTTGTGTCACGTGTGATCCGAGCCTTGTCCCCGATCGCCTCCACAATCGTGCCCAGGTCGCGGATCGACACGCCCTCGGAGAGCAGCAGCTGCAACACCCGCTGAATCTCACCAAGCGACAGCGACTCGGGCACGACCTCCTCGACCACCGCCGCGTTGGTCTCCTTGAGCTTGTCCAGCAGCGCCCGCACGTCCTGGCGCGTGAGCAGCTCGGCGGCATGTGAGCGGATCGTCTCGGTGAGATGAGTGACGATCACCGACTCCGCGTCGACAACGGTGTAGCCGAGCGCCTCGGCCTCGGCCCGGCCGGAGTCGTGCACCCACATCGCGGCCAGCCCAAACGCCGGCTCGCGGGTTGGGATCCCCTGCAAGGTGGCGGTCGCGTCGCCCGGATCCATTGCCAGCAGATGACCGGGCATGATCCGTCCACGCGTCACCTCCGAGCCACGAACCTTCAGGACGTACTCGTGCGATTCCATGCCGAGCTCGTCGTGGATGCGCACCGGTGGAATCACGAGCCCCAGATCTCCGGCGATCTGGCGGCGGATCATGCTCACGCGGCGAAGCAGCGAGCCGGGGTGATCGGGACTGGATCCAACAAGGGGCACGAGGCCGAACCCAATCGCGAGCTCGAGCGCGTCGACTCCCACCTCCGACATCGGCTCTCCGCTCAGTGCCGGAGGGACTGTCTGGGCGGCCTTGGCCGCGATCGCCGCGGCGGCGTCGTTGGCCTCTGGCATCCCGTTGCGCACGGCCCATCCAACCGCGCCGAAGACCGCTGCGATCAGCAGGAACGGCAGCTTTGGCAGGCCTGGAATCAGCGCGAACAATCCGATCGCACCGGCGGCCACCAGTGGTGCCCTGCGCTGGCTGAGAACCTGGTTGGCGATATCGCTGCCCAGGTCGCGGTCGGAAGCGGCACGGGTGACAATGATTCCGGTGGCGACCGAGATGAGCAGAGCTGGGATCTGTGCCGCCAAGCCATCTCCGACGGTCAGCAGCGAATACTGGTGGGTGGCTTCGCTGAAGCCGAGGTGATGCTGGAGCATGCCCACGACGATCCCGCCGACGAGGTTGATCGCGGTGATGATCAACGCGGCCATAGCGTCGCCCTTGACGAACTTGGAAGCGCCATCCATGGCGCCGTAGAAATCCGCTTCGCGAGCGATCTCAGAGCGGCGCGCACGGGCCTGGTCGTCACTGATCAGCCCAGCGTTCAAGTCGGCGTCGATCGACATCTGCTTGCCCGGCATCGCGTCCAGGGTGAAACGGGCCCCAACCTCAGCGACTCGCCCGGCGCCGTTGGTGACCACCACGAACTGAATCACCACGAGGATCAGGAAGATGACCAGCCCGACGACCACGTTGCCGCCCACGACGAACGACCCAAACGCCTTCACCACGCTGCCGGCGTCACCTGTCGTGAGGATCAGACGCGTCACCGACACGTTGATCGCCAGACGAAACATCGTGGTCAGCAGCAGCAAGCTTGGGAACGAGGCGAAGTCCAAGGCCTTGTTGAGGTACATCGTCGCGACCACGACCGTGAGCGCGGCCGAGATATTGAGTGTGATCAGCAAGTCCAGCAGCGCCGAGGGCAGCGGCACGACGAGCATCGTCACCACGCACACCACGGCGACCGCGGCGAGCAGGTCGGTATGGCTCAACAGCCGCTTGACGCCGGAGCTGTTCATGATGCGAGCCTCCAACCAGCTGCCTCGCCGACGGCGAACGAGTGGGGCCTCACGAGGCTCACGACGCGAGCCTCCTACGACCGGCCAAGCGATAGACGAACGCGAGCACCTGCGCGACCGCCGCATACAGTTCCTGCGGGACAACCTGGCCGATCTCAGTCGAGGAGTGCAGAGCGCGCGCCAGAGGCGGATCGGCGACGACCGGCACGCCGTTCTCCTCGGCGACCCGCCTGATCTGAGCGGCGATCAGGTCCTTGCCCTTGGCGACCACTTCGGGCGCCGGACGCGACCCGTCGTAGATCAGCGCCACCGCATAATGGGTTGGGTTGGTCACGACAACGTCGGCTTTGGGAACCGCCGCCATCATGCGGGAGCGCGCGGCCTGCATCTGGCGGCGGCGCTGCGCCGCTTTGACCTCTGAGGACACGCCGTACTGACGGGTCTCATCCTTGACCTGCTGCTTGGTCATCTTCAGCTGCTGCTCATAACGGCGGCGCTTCCAGGCGTAGTCGAGCACCCCAATCAGCAGATAGGCGAAGGCGGCGTGCTGGGCGATCGATAGGGCTCCCTGGCCCAGCAACACACCGAGCGCACCAGGGGGCAGGCCTACCTTGCCCGCCAGTTGGGTCAGTCCGGGCAGCAGTGCCGTGGCCGCCACGACACCCACGATGGCAACCTTCGCGATCGCCTTGAGCGCCTCGAAGATGGCATTGGGACCCATCAGGTTGCGCAATCCGGAGACGGGGTTGATGCGGCGAAAGTCTGGCTTCAGTGCCTGAGGTGTAGGTCTGAAGCCTGCCTGCGCGACACCGGCGAGCAGGCCGGTGAGCATGCAGGTGCCGGCGATCGGCGCGACCGCCAGCGCGATCGTGGAGAGCGTGGAGTGCATCAAGTCGCTCAGACCAGCCGCGGTCGTGGCCTGAGCGGGGTGCGCGATCTCACCGAGGATCTCGCGGAAGCTCACGGAGACGCCTTCGACGATGCGCGGACCCGTCAGGCTGAGCGCCAGCAGTCCGGCGATCAGGACCAGCGAACCACCCAGGTCGGCGCTGCGCGCCACCTGCCCCTTCTCGCGCGCACGCTTTCGGTGCTTGGGGGTTGCCTTCTCGGTGCGTTCGTCGCGGGGCATCGATCAAGCCACGTGCAGAGCGCCCAGGGCGGCGCCGACGCTCACCGAGAGCTGATTGGAGATCCAATTTGCCATGAACGGCATCGAGGCGGCGACCACGAGTAGCGCCACCGCCACCTTTACGGGAAAGCCGACCGCGAACACGTTCAGTTGAGGCACGACACGCGAGACCACGCCAAAAGCGACGTCGGTTATCAGCAGCGCCACCAGCACCGGTCCGGCGATCTCCAGGGCCGAGGTGAACACGCCAGCGAACACGTGCTCGGCGCCGCCCACCAGCGAGGACAGACGCGGGCCGCTGGTGAGGGGAACGAGCTGAAAGGTGCGTCCGAGGCCACGCAGTGTCCAGGCGTCACCACCGATGATCAGGAAGATCATCGTCCCGACAAGTCCGTAGAAGCGCGACATTATGGCGGCGCTCTCGCCGTTCGCCGGATTGATCAGCTCGCCGTAGGAGAAACCCGAGACGACGTCGATCATCGCGCCCGCCGATTCGACCGCCGCCATCAGGAGCGCAAGCGTGAAGGCGAAGCCGAATCCGACCAGCAGCCCCTCGATCACCAGCTCAACCAGGGCAAGCGGCGCGGTGGGCACATGCTGGCCCTGCATCGCGATCGGGGTGAGACCGATCGCGAGAGCCACGGCGATGATCCCGCGTACCCGCGGGGGGACCATCGCCGAGGAGAACAACGGCGCGATGAAGAACAGTGGCGTCACGCGCGCAAGCACGAGGATGAAGCCCACGAGCTCACCCGCGGCCAGCTTGCGCAGAAGTTCGTTCACCGGAGAGCCATCGCGGTTAGAGAACAAAGGTTGATCTTCTTTTCGCTCACGAGCCGACCATCGTGGGAATCGAGGTGTAAAGCGCCGCGGTGTAGGCGACGAGCTGACCCAGCATCCATGGCCCGAGCAGGACGATCACCGCGGCGACTCCAACGATCTTGGGGATCAGCGTGAGACTCTGCTCCTGGATCTGGGTGACGGCCTGGAAGATGCTGATGACGAG
This sequence comes from uncultured Solirubrobacterales bacterium, assembly GCA_963849215.1. GTDB lineage: Bacteria > Actinomycetota > Thermoleophilia > Solirubrobacterales > Solirubrobacteraceae > Palsa-744. The sequence goes on along the minus strand of CAWKGR010000003.1, from coordinate 771,737 downwards.
ACCGGCAATCAGCGCGACGAGCAGCAGCGGACCGGCGATCTTCAGCGCGAGGCTCATCGCCTGGGAGGCGAGGTTGACGACAGTGTCCTGGTTCATTGCGAGCAGGCTCCTAGTGAAAGCTCAGAACGAGCGCTTTGATGATCAGATCCCAGCCATCGACCAGCACGAACAGCAGGATCTTGAATGGCAGTGAGATGAAGGTCGGCGGCAGCATGATCATCCCCAGGCTCATCAACGTCGCGGAGACGATCAGGTCGATAATCAGGAATGGCAGGAAGATCAAAAAGCCGATCTGAAACGCCGTCTTGAGCTTCTGAGACGATGAACGCCGGGATCAGCACCTCGGTTGGAACTTCGGCGCGAGTATGAGGCTGCTTGGAGTGAGCGAGGTTCACGAACAGCGAGATGTCCTCTACCCGTGTCTGGCGGAACATGAATTCGCGCAGCGGTTCCTCGGCGCGCTTGATTGCCATCATCGTGCTGATCTTGTTGGCGGCAAGGGGTTCGACGGAATCCCGCTTGATCGCGCTCACGGTCGGCGCCATCACGAAGATCGTCAAGAACAGGGCGATGCCGACCAGTACCTGGTTGGGCGGCTCGGTGGTGGTGCCAACGGCCGAGCGAATGAAGCCGAGCACGATCAGGATCCGGCTGAAGCCGGTCACGGTGAACAGCACCGCCGGCACCAGCGTGAGACCGCCGACCAGCAGCAGGATCTGGACCGCGTTGCTCGATGTGAGGTTCAACGACGCACCGTCCATTCGCGCAAGCGCTCCACGACGTTCGCCGACGGCGAAGGCATGTGCATCGGGTCGTAGTTGTTGGATGGGCGCCGATCGCCCGAAGAGCTCGGTGCGCCAAGCTGGCGGGGAGGACGACGCTCGGGGGTCCTCCCCGGCCCCAGCAAGCGCGGGCGCGAGTACTCAGAGGGCTCCTCCGCGGGCAGCAGGCCCGCCTCGCGCGCCTGCTGCTCGGTGTAGCGATGGATAGGCGCAACCCCATGCTCACCGCTGCCCAGCAGGATGTAGTCGCTGCCGGCTCGCACCAAGTGCACCGTGCGCCCGGACCCGAGCGTGAGCGCCGCCACGCTTGTCAGCCCCACCGCGCCGACCCGCGCATCGCCGCGGCCCGTCTTTACCTGGCGCAGGATCCACGCCAACCCCCAGATCACCGCGATCACAATCGCCAAGCCCACGATCGTGCGCACGATGCTGGCTCCTCCAGAGCTCGTGTGCGAGCTGCTCGTGGACGGCCCGAGGCTCAGCGGCGTGTTTTCCCCTCCCGTCTTTGTCTTGGGAACCGACGGCGTGAATGCCGCGGCGGGACAGGCCCACATGAGCAGGCAGCCAGAGAGCAGTGCGGCCACCTGAGCGGCCGCACGAGAGCGGGGGGTCAACTTAGTCATCGAGGGACGACTCCGAGGAAGAGTCGCCCCGGGTTATCGGCCCTGATCCTGAGGTCTTGAGGACGCGGGGCAGGAGAATCCCCGCATAGCGCGACGGGACCTTCTCAGACCAGCTGGGCGACCTGCACGCCCCAACCGCCATCGCCAGTCACCACAAGACTGCCGTTGGCGAAGCACAAACCGTTCACAAACAGCTCGACTGGCGCATCGGCATGCTGATCGAGCTGCAACGACGGTACCCGGCACGAGCTCCAGGGCGCCCCGCAGCGGCATGTGGGTTCGTCCAAGCTCAGCCCACACCCGCACGAAGATGCTGCGTAGGATCGCCCGGCCCTCGGGGCTCTCCCGCGCACCGTCGACATTCGCGCGGGCACGATCGAGCTCGGCGCGCCCAAGCTTTGCGTAGGTATCGGCCCGAGTGGGAGTCTCGCTCATCGACTGCAGCTTGATCGCCCGCCGCGTCCCCGAGCGTCCGGGGCGCCCACGCCCCAACAAGACGGCCTCGGCGAACAGCCACACGCCGTCCTCGGCGCGTCCCTGCAGTTGCACAAGCCCTCCCGGCACCAGTTCGAGCATTCGCTCGATTGGCATCTGTGCCGAGCCGACCTCCGTGCGCAGCAGCACCTGGGCACCGGCAAGCCCGCGGCGCAGGGCATCGGGACCATGTACATCGCTCAGCAGGGGCTGACCGGCGCCTCCGCGAATGCTCTCGGCGACCGGCTCAACCGCCGACCAGGGGATCAGCAGCGACATCGCCGAGGACTGGTTGTCGATCGTGCTTGAGAATGTGACCGAGAAAGTCGGCTCACCGACGGGTGTGAGCACTCCCGCGTCGGCGTCCAGATCGATCTCACCGCATGCGAGTCCTGGCCCGCCGAGCTCGCCCCACGCCAGCGACAGCTCTCCCACGATCTCCTCGAGCAGGTTCCCGGCAAGCATCCAGTCCACATCTGTCAGATGGCGCTCCGTCGGCGCCTGCGCCGCCTGACCCCCGAGCAGGCATTCCAGCGCCTGCAGGAGCAACGGTTGCTCGATGCTGAGCAGCATCTGGCGTTTGATCGAGACCGCCTCGACGGCGACCGCTATCGCATCCGCGGCCAGCTGTGCCTTCGCGGCCGCCCATGTGTGCTGATCAACTCTCCTCACGCTGAGCGTGACCTCCGTTTTCAGCTCACTTGTGAGTCGCCCCGCAAGCGCCTCGCAGAACTGGTCGATCCCAGAGGCGATCCGGCGCCTGATCTCGGTGGTGAACTTCGTCGGCTGGGAGAAGTCGAGCGTCCTGATGCGCTCGAGCGCCGGAGCGTCAGACACCGTGCCAGGCGAAGGCTCAGTGTCGGCAGGCGATGACTCGCTGCCGGCCGTTGCCCGGGGACTCTTCTTGGCGGGCTGCTTGGCCTTGGAGGCGCCGGCGCGGCTCTTCGTGCTCAATGGTCGGTCCTGTCAGCTCTCGCTCGCAATGGGCTCCGCGGCGACCTGCTCGCCCGCGACCTGCTCGCCCGCGACCTGCTCGCCCGCGACCTGTTCGCCCGCGGCTTGCTCGCCCGCGGCTTGCTCGCCCTGCCCCGGAGAGCAGGCGATCTGGTTGCTCTCGAGGATCTCGGTGACGCGCAGACCATACTGTTCGTCGACGACAACCACCTCGCCTCGCGCGATCGCGGTGCCGTTGACCAGCAGTTCCGCCGTCTCGCCGGCCTGGCGCTCGAGGGCGACGATTGAGCCGACACGCAGATCCAGCGTCTCTCCAACAGTCATGTGCGTGCGTCCGATCTCCACGCTCAACTCCATCGGGATATCGCTGAGGCGACTGAGGTCCAGGTCGGGCTGCGATGCCTCCGAGGGCCCGGCGGTTTGATCGAACTGCTCGTACTCGATTGCCTGTGGCACGTGGCCTCCTATTGGACTGTGAAATCTGGGAACAGCACCGCTTCGATCTTGACGTCTGTCTGCTGCTGGATCGTGTGCAATATCTGATGCTTGATCGCGCTGCGGCCGTGTGAGCTGACGAGCACTTCGCCGCTCTGCCCGGTCACCGCGTTGGTCACGATTTCGCGCACGAGAGGTTCCTCGGGCAGAGTACCGGGCCCACTTTCGGAACCCGATGAGCTGGCTCCCGCTGTGGCACCGTCGCTCTGTCCGGGCGCCAGCTGAAGGGCGACCGTGAGCTTGGCAAAGCGGCCATCGCTCAGGTTCAGCAGGAAGGGCTGGGGCATCACGTAGATGGTCCCCTTGATCTTCGCGGTGGACACCGGCTTGGCCTTGGTCATCGTGTAGCCCCCGAACAGCACGATCGGGACCACAAGGGCGAGCAGGATCTTCTTGTTTTTGAGCATAGGCTTGGGGGGGTTAGATTTGGCTAGACATTGAAGGTGGATTGACCGGGTCTTGGGGAGCTGCTTTCACTAAGGTTCGCCGGGGGGCTCGTTTTCGCCTTCACCGCCGTCGATACGGCGCATCACGATCTCCACTCGCCGGTTGCGTGCCCGGCCCGCGGCCGTGGCATCGCTGGCCACCGGTCGCTGATCGGCGTTCCCGGTGGCGGTCAGCCTGCTGGCGGCCACCCCATGTTCGATCAGGAATTCCACCACCGAGCCTGCGCGCGCGGTGGACAGCTCCCAGTTGCTGGGGAACTGGCTGCTGTGGATCGGCACGTTGTCGGTGTTGCCTTCCACGCTGATCGGGTGGGTTTCGTCGATGTTCAGCAGCTGGGCGATCTCCCCCAGCAGTCCCGTGGCCTGACCGCTCAATGTCGCCTGGCCGGAGGCGAACAGGAGGTCGTCGGTGAGCACCTTGATGACGAGCCCACGCTTTTCGATCGTCGTCTGCACGTGCGAGCCGAAACCGTGCGCGGCGGCGTAGGCGTCGAGCTCGCGCTTGATCTGCGCGAACTCGCTTTCCTCGTGCTGGGCGGCGTCTTCCCGCAAGGCCGCTGCCGGGCTCTGCGCACCGCGCGCTGTGCTGTTCTGCAGGGCGCTTGAGCCCTGCGTCGCAACCGGCTCGATCGCCTGCAGTTCAACACTGGCCGGGACCTGGCTGGCGTTGGCACTCGAGCCCTGCTGGGCGACCGCCTTGCCGCCGGGCAGGATGTTGCCCGAGAAGGCCGCCTTCAGCGACTTCTGCAGAGTCTGGTACTTGGAGATGTTGACCGAGGAGATCGAGAACAGCACCATGAACAGCGCCATCAGCAGCGTGATCATGTCCGCGTAGGTCAGCAGCCAGCGCTCGCCGCTCTCCTCGTGCTTCGCGCCGCCGCGATGGCGCCCCCTACCTCCTCGGCGAGCCATTTCAGGCTGCCTTGGAAGCCACGTCGAGTTGCGTCACCGATTGCTCTTCCTCGGAGGACCGCTCGGCGGGCGGCAGATAGGACATCAGCTTTTCTGAGACCAGTCGCGGGTTGTCGCCCGCCTGGATCGAGAGGATCCCCTCGAGGGTCATCATGCGCAGCTCGATCTCTTCGGCTGAGATCGCTTTCAGTCGGTTGGCGATCGGCAGGAAGATTACGTTCGCCGAGCCGACCCCCATCAGCGTGGCGATGAACGCGGCGGAGATCGACGGGCCGAGCGTGGACGGCGCCGCCAGGTTCTGCAACACGTGCACGAGCCCGAGCACCGTGCCGATGATCCCCATCGTCGGCGCGAAACCGCCGGCCTTCTCAAACGGGCTGGCTGAGGCCTCGTGGCGGGCGGCCATCCCGTCGACCTCCGCCTCGAGGATCGTATGCACCATCTCCGGGTCGGTCCCGTCGACGACCAGCTGCAGGGCATTGCGCGTGAAGCGGTCCTCAATCTCGCCCAGCTGTGCGTCGAGGGCGAGCAGGCCCTCGCGACGAGCCTGGTCGGCCAGCGATACCAATCGGTCCAACTGGCCACGCAGATCCGGCGGTTCGTTGGAGAAGACCAGCTTGTAGAGACTCGGGACGCGCTTCATCGAGTCCATGCCGACGCTGGCGAGCGTCACGCCGCCCGTGCCACCGATGATGATCATGAGTGCTGGGATGTTTATGAAGGAAGCGGGACTCGTCCCGTCCATCATCGAGCTCAGCAGCAGGGCACCGAACGCGCACCCGATCCCAATAGCCGTTGAAGCTTTCATTGCCACCCTCATCGGCTGTGGCTAAAAAATCCTTGAAAGTGCGGCCGGCCTTCCCAAGCGGGTCGTCGAGCACCGGCCGGATCACAACGAACCAAGCTCAGGCGCGACCCGCCGATCGTCGGCTAGTCGGACCCATCCCCCACCGCCGCGAGCGGAGGCCCGTCACGATGAGCTGCCGCCGGACCCGGCTGGCGTGGTGGGCGCCGGCGCGCGAGCGCGTCGCTCAGCATCTCCGTACGATACGCGCGTACCGCCGCGGCGACCTGCTCGGGCGTCTCCCCCACGACGACCTTCGCACCGGTCGCAAGCGCGATCACCGTGTCGGGCGTCGATTCGACCGTCACAATCATCTCGGGATTCAGTTGGAATGGTTCGTCGCTGTGGCCGAGCCGGTTCAGAGTGATCATCACCACACTCCCTCGCTTTCGCGCTTCGGACATGTATCGGTAGGTACTTCGCCGATAGTTAGCGACGGAACGGGACGGCGCCGGAGCGCCACCCCGTTCCGTGCTCCTCGGAGTTGTCCTGTGTATCTATCTACCCCCTTTGCCGTCGTTCGGCAGATCCGGTGGTGGACGGGATTCACACCCGCCGCGGGCCTACTGGACCATCGTGACCAGCGTCCCCAGCATTTCGTTGGCTGTGGAGATCACACGCGAGTTGGCCTGGTAGCCGCGCTCGGCGGTGATCATGTTGGTCATCTCGGTCGCAAGGTCGACGTTCGACATCTCGAGCTCGCCGCCAATCGTCGCGCCGAAGCCAGGCGTGTCGGGAGTGCCAACGATCGGCGCGCCCGAATTGGCGGTTTGCGCCCACAGCGAGCCGCCCACGCGTTCGAGGCCCGCTTCGTTGGGGAACGTCGCGAGCGAGATGTATCCAGCGGTGACGCGCTGCTGGTAGGTCGCCGATGCGGGATTCTCGTCGGTATAGGCAACTGAGCCGTCCTGGCCGATCGACACATTAGCCGAGCCGGGCGGGATCCGGAGGTAGCTTTCTTCGGTGCCGGCGGCGTAGGTGGTGCCCGCTGCGCCCACGGTCGCCACAGCGTTGCGACCGATCACGTATTCGCCGGCTTCGGTGGTGAGGAATCCAATCGAGTTGGTCGTCAGGTCACCCGCGCGTGTGTAGTCGACTTTGGCCGGAAGGCCGCTTGTATATGGTTCGGCGGCCGGTGGCGTACCGGCGCCCACACGTAGGAAGCCGGCGCCCTCGATCGCGACGTCGAGCGGGTTGTTGGTGGTCTGAAACGACCCCTCCGTCATTTCGTTGCGGGTCGCGCTGACCTGCACGCCGAGCCCGATCTGAACCGGGTTGGAGCCGCCATTGGTGGCCGTTGGCCCGGACGCTCCGTGCTGTACCTGGGTGAGCGATTCGGCGAATGTGACACTCGCTGCCTTGTAGCCCACGGTGTTGACATTCGCCAGGTTGTTGGCTGTCTCGTTGAGCAACGCCTGGTTGGCGTCGAGGCCGCTGATAGCGGCATACATTCCAGTCATCATGATGACTGCCCTTCCTTTCGCGGCCTCCTCGATGAGGTCCAGCCGTTGTCGTGTTTGGAACGTCTAAGAGATTGTCGGCGCACTCATGCGATCACGGCGCTGTCGATATTGGTGAACACGTTGTCTTTCATCTGTTCAGATCCCACGGCCGTTATGACCGTGCGGTTGCTGACGGACACCACGAACGCGGTGCCGTCGACAAGAACCAGGGAGTCGCGCGAGCCCTTGCCGGCGGCGCGTCCCACTCCCTCTGAGAGCCGCCCGAGCGTGGCGGAGTCGAGCTCAATGCCGCGGCGTTGCACGCGGGCGAGCGCATGGCGAGAGAACTGCAGCGGCTCGGCTCCAGCGCTGGCTTGACTGAGCGCCTCGGCAAAGGACGACCCAGACGCCGCGCCGGGGGGCGGCTTGCGCGCAGCGCCATCCGCCGGATTGACCCCACCCGCCCCACCCGCCGGGGGCGTCGAGGGGGCGCCCAACCCTCCGGGCGGGATCAGCGCGGGGTTTGAGATCGAGCTCAATTGACTTCCGTGATGCTCGATACCTTCACACCCGGAACACCTTCCACCGTCACGGTGGGTCCCGAAGTGCCGGATTGGACGCTTTCAACGGTCCCCGTAGTCGCGGCGCCGGAGGCATTTGGATAGGAAATCTTGTGCCCGATCAGCTGAACGGCACTCGACATCTCGCTGGCAGTGGCCAGGTTGGTCGTCTGCTCGAGCTGGGTGAACTGAGCGAGCTCGGTGACATATTCGGTTCCGTTACTGGGTTCCAGGGGGTTCTGTGCCTGCAGCTGAGCAATCATCAGCTTCAGGAAGTCGTTCTGCCCAAGAACGCTATTGGGGTTTTCAGCGCCCCCCGCGGCAGGCGAGCTGGTGGACTGGCTCGCCGCCGCGGCGGCCTGTGCGATTGGGGTTGTGGTCATGGATCGATCCTTTCCTCTCTTCAAGCGAGTACGTCGACGATTTCTCCCATCGCCGTGCCAGCTGGCTGGTCGGCGCCGGCGGGCTCGGCGGTCGCCTCGTCCTCTTCGGGGGCGATCTTGGTTGTGACGGCGTTCGACCCGTCCGAGCGCCCGGCGAAGTTCTCTCCGTGTTCACGGCCCTGGGGTTGGCCGAATGAGCCTACGTCCAGTCGCAACAACGACACTCCGAGCGAGCTCAGCGATTGACGCAACTCTGAGCGTCCCTGCGCGAGCGCCTGGGCGCCGGCTGGAGTGTCGGCTGTCACCCGCGCGCGCAGCCCTTCCGCGGTCTGGCTGAGACGGATACTGATGTGGCCGAGATCCTGTGGCTGGAGTTCGATCCGAGCACGGGCGATCCCCTGTCGAGTCGCGATTTCGACCGTGGCGCGGATCGAATCGATCATTTCCTGCATCGGCACGCCCGCGGTGGACAGGGTGCTCGTATCCGGACCCGCCGCGGCCGACGCTGCCTGTGCCGATGCCGCCGGACCCGCTGCCGGCTGGGTGGATATTTCGGCATCTGCCCCTCGCGCCGAGAGGATCGCGGCCGCGGGCTGCGGGCTTCTCACGTGCGAGACGCCGCCAGCCCGGCTCTGCTCGAGGGGTACGGTGAGCGCGGTCTGGCCCAATGTCGAGGCCGTAGCCGGGAGCGAGTTGGAGCCCGTAGCGGAGGAGACGACCGCCGTCTCGTCCTGCACCTTCGCGAGACCCGCCTGGCTTGCCGGAGATGCCGTCGTGGTGCCACCCGGAGTGCCGGAGACCGCAGAGCTCGGTTGCCCAGCTTCCTGCGAGGTCGTCTCGGGGATCACCGCGGGCGCGGACGTGGACACCGAGGCAGAGACAGGCGCCGATGCGGGCGGGGAGGCCATGGCAGGCGCAGATGCGAGCGAGGAGGCCATGGCAGGCGCGGATGCGAGCGAGGAGGCCGTGGCAGGCGCAGATGCGAGCGGGGAGGCTGTGGCAGGCGCAGACGCGAGCGGGGAGGCTGTGGCAGGCGCAGACGCGAGCGGGGAGGCTGTGGCAGGCGCAGACGCGAGCGGGGAGGCTGTGGCAGGCGCAGACGCGAGCGGGGAGGCTGTGGCAGGCGCAGACGCGAGCGGGGAGGCTGTGGCAGGCGCAGACGCGAGCGGGGAGGCTGTGGCAGGCGCAGATGCGGGCGAGGGTGTGGCGGGCGCAGCACGGGATACAGGCGCAGCAGGAGTTTCTGAGGCGGACGCGGCCTCGGAGGCGGACGCTGTGATGGGCGCAGAGGCCGGGACAGCCACCGCCGCGCCGAGCGCAAGCGGGGAATCGGACGCACCGGCGCCCGCGGACACGCCCGCCGACTCGGACGTAGGCTCTGAGGCTGGTAGGGACCCACCCGTAGATGCTTGCCTCGAAGTCGGCATCGATCTAGACGCCGGCGTCGCTTGCGGGACCGCCATCAACTGAGAGGGCCCCACCAACGCGGAGGCCGTCGCTGGTCCGGAATCCGGGGCAGACCCGGGAGCCTCCTCTGATCCATAGCCCCGCGCAGACCCGTGGTCCTCTATGGACCCGGGAGCCCGCACGGACCCGGGAGCCCGCACAGGCCCGGGAGCCCGCCCGGACATAGGAGCCTGCACGGACTCAGAAACCAGCAGGGGCCCGACGATTGCTGACCCCGACCCAGGCGCGCCAGCCGTTGTACTCACAGCGTTCGTCGTATCCACGGCGAACGCGTCGGCGTCCCGCCCCATGTCAAAGCCACCTGCCTGGACGCTTTCGAGCCCCTGTGTCGACGTACCCCGCGGCGGCGACGCTCCTGAGCCAGAGGGCGCGGAGGGCGTACCCACCAATGGCGCCATGTCTTCCCGCGCAGTAGCAGTCGCACCGCCGGCGAGGCCTGGCGACTCTCCACTCACCACCGCGCCATCGGATTCGCTCTCGCGCTCCGCGCGATGCGCGAGAGACGTCCCGCGAGCACGCTCGCGGGAGCTACTTCTTTGGTGGCCTTCCGCAGTGGCGGTCCGGGCCCAGTGAGTGGCGAGCGCGCTCTGGAAGGGCGACGCGCCCGGCGGAGCCCCTGGCGGGGCACCCGACGCAGCCCCTGGCGGGGCGCCCCGCGAAGTCCCTGGTGGGGCACCCCGCGAAGCATTCGGCGGATCAGTGGGCGGGTCGGCGCCGCTCGGCACCGGCATGCTGGGCGGAGGGGCGGCGAGCGCCAGTTGCACGGTCATCCGATCCCCCCGGCTGTGTTCGAGAGTGGGTGGGTCTGACGGTAGGCTTCGGCGTAGCCCAGCACTTTGGTGACATAGCTCTGGGTTTCCGCATACGGCGGTACGCCCCCGTACTGTTGAACGGCGCCGGGACCAGCGTTGTAGGCGGCCAGCGCGTTGGCCGTGTTGCCGCCGAACTGGGTGGTCAACTGGCTGAGGTAGCGCGCGCCGCCTTCGATCGATTCAGCCGGATTGAGCGGATTGGCTACGCCCAGCGATGCGGCGGTACCCGGCATCAGCTGGGTCAAACCGGTCGCCCCCGCGCTGCTCTGTGCGCTGGGGTTGAAGTCGGACTCCTGCTGGATCAGCCCGTGCAGGACCGCCGGATCCACGTCGTAGCGAGCTGCCGCCTGTTCGATCAAGGGGTCGTATTCGCTCGAGCCGGCGCTGGAGGTCAATTCGCTTTCGCCGGTACCGAGACTTGGCGTGGAGTCCGCCGTCGTCGCGGCCTGCAGCGCAGAAGCGAAATCCCCCGTCGACGCTTGGCCGGAGCCGCTTGGCGAGACGGTGCCGTTTACGGCGGTGACACTGCCCTGGCGAGCCTGTTCGATCAGCCCCTGCAGCTGACGCACACGCTGAGCGATCGCCAGCTCGCCTGCTGGCACACCCACGGCGTTGACGACTTCGGCACTCATGCCGGGCTCCTGCCAAAGCGCGCCGCGGCAATCTCGTCGAGCGTGTTGCGCTCATGGCTGGCTGCCTCGCGCTCGTGCTCCCCGCGTTGGCGCTCGCGGAGACGGTTGAGCATCTCGTGCTCACCGGCCGCCGTGGTGAGCTTGGCGTCGCGGTCGATCACCTCCGCCTCACGCTGCTGAAGCTCGCGAGCATGGCCTCCACGTTGCGCCTCGATGTGCTCGAGGAACACCTGACGCGCCAGCAACTCCGTGGCGCCGAGAGTTTCCGCTTCGGCGGTGAGAGCTCGATGTTCCACTTGCGCCCGCTCGAGATGGGCGTCCGCGGCGTGCAGATCGGCCTCCGTGCTGGTGCGTCTGGAGATCGCCTCGGCCAAGTCCTGCCTGGCCAGCTTCTCGCTGCGCTCACGTACCGCACGCACGCGCTCGAGCCGGAATCGAAACGCGGGTCCGCTCACGGCCTGGTTATCGGCGAGCGCTGCCTATTCTTGAGGTGTCGCTCGACAGCTCGCCGCTGTGGAGGCTAGATGGACAGTTCGAGCGCCGGTATGGCAGGCGACTCGGCGGCAAGCATCGGCACAGCCGTGTGAGCGTCGAGCCGCTCGGCGGTCACCTCCTCGGCGTCTGGGATGTCCTCGGCCGAGATCGTCGGCGCGCCCGTGAGCGCGCCCGTCGGCGCACCCGTGAGCGCGGCCGCGAGCGCCAGCAGTTGTGCGTCGGTGTCCTCTGGGTGGCCGCCGTCGTCCACCGACTGGCGCAGGAAATCCTCGATTCGAGCTCGGTTGGCAAGGGCGATGTCGAGCCCCGAGTCGCTGCCCGGTTGGTAGGCGCCGATCGCAACGAGATCTTCCTTCTCATGCAGCACGGCGAGCGCGGCACGCAGTTGCTGGCCCGCGGCGGCCACCTGCGGTGAGACGATCTCACCGACCAGGCGGGAGACGCTCTGTAGCACGTCGATCGCGGGGTAATGCCCGGCGTGCGCCAGCGAGCGCGTGAGCACGACGTGCCCATCGAGAATCGCCCGCACGGCGTCGGCGATCGGCTCGTTCATATCGTCGCCGTCGACCAGGACCGTGTACAGCGCCGTTATCGATCCGCTGGTGCTCGTGCCGGCCCGCTCCAGCAGACGTGGCAGCAGCGCGAACACGCTTGGGGTGTAACCGCGTGTGGCGGGCGGCTCACCGATCGCAAGGCCCACCTCGCGTTGGGCCATCGCAAAGCGCGTGACCGAGTCCATCATCAGCATCACGTCGGCGCCCTGGTCGCGGAAGTGCTCGGCGATCGTGGTGGCGGTGAAGGCTGCCTTGATCCGCACCAGGGCGGGCTGGTCGGAGGTCGCGACAACGACCACCGAATGCTCGAGCGCATCGCCGAGGTCGCGCTCCACGAACTCGCGCACCTCGCGCCCGCGCTCGCCCACCAGCGCGATCACGTTCACCTGAGCGTTAGTGGATCTCGCGATCATGCCCAGCAACGAGGACTTGCCGACGCCGGAGCCGGCGAATATGCCCAGCCGCTGCCCGCGCCCGCAGGGCACCAGGCCGTCCAATGCCCGCACGCCCATCCCAACGCGTTCGCTGATGCGAGGCCTCGAGAGCGCCCCCGGAGGCGCCGCGATCGTGGAGCGCGCGATTCCGACAGGCACCGGGCCATCGTCGAGGGGCATTCCCAGCCCATCCACGATTCGCCCCAACAGGCCGGACCCAACAGTGACGCGAAAAGGCGCACCGGTGGCCAGGACCCGTGTGCCGGGCCCGATGCCGTGCAGCTCACCGAGTGGCATCAGTAGCGTGCGCCCATCCCTGAAGCCAACCACCTCGGCTTGGATAGGCCTGTCGGTGCCGATGAGGCACACCTCTCCGACCTCGGCCTGCAGGCCCGTCACCTCGATGATCAGCCCGATCAGGTTGCAGACGTTGCCGTGACGCCTGGCCAAGTCGGCTGTGCGCAGCGCCTGCCTGGCCCCTCCCAGCAGTGGGCCCGGCCGCTCGAAGTCGCTCACGCCGCCTGCTCGGCACTCACAAGCGACACTTCGACGACCTCGCGCGCGCGTTCCAACTGCGTTGCCACGCTCGCGTCGAGGTCGCCCTCAGCGGTGCGCACGATCGCGCCACCACGCGCAACCCGCTCCTCGGAGCGCAGTTCGCAGAGCTCCACGCCACTGCCCCCCTGAGTGAGTCGATCAATCGCGGAGCCGATCGCCTCATGGTCGGCCGGGTTGACCAGTACGGCGATCTTGCGACGGTCGCTTACGCGCCGCAGCGCCCCCCGCACCGCCTCGAACACTGTCTCAGTGGGCGCGCCCTGAGCGCCCTCGAGGATCTTGCCGGCGAGCTCAAGCGCCAGCTCGATCGCGTCGCGCTCGACCGCTTCCACCACCTCGGCACGCAGCGACTCGATGTTCCGCACCGCCTCGTCGAGCGCCTGCGCGGCGCAGGTGATCTCAGCGGCGGCGTCCTCGCGGCCGGCGCGGTGTCCGTCGGCGTAACCCTCTGCGCGCGCCTGCTCGCGCAACTGCTCGGCCTCGGCGAGCGCTTGCGCGAGCATCCGTGCCGGTGCGTCGCGGGCGGGGGGATCGGAGGGCTCGAGCTGCTCAAAGGCGTAGCTAGCTGCCACCTCAGACAACCGCTTCGCCCCCCTCCTCCTCGCCCGCGATCACGATCGTGCCGTCTTGCTCGAGCTTGCGTACAACCGCCACCACGCGACCCTGCGCCTCGTCGACGTCGCGCTTGCGCTGTGGCTGCTGGATCTCCATCTCCTCCTTCAGCATCGCCGCTCCACGCTCGGACATGTTCTGAAGCACCATGTCCATCACGTTCTCCGGGGCGCCGCGCAGCGCCAGCACGAGATCCTTCTGGTCCACCTCGCGCAGCACCTGCTGGATGGCACGCTCTTCCAGCTTGACGATGTCCTCGAACACGAACAGCATGCTGCGCACCTGTTCTGCCAAAGTCTTATCCGCGCCGGCGAGGCTCTCAAGCACGTTGCGCTCAGTGGTGCGATCGGTGTGATTGAGAATGCCGGCGAGGGCCTTGGCCCCGCCGCTCGCGGAGTACTTGCGCTCGACCGTGGCGCCCAGCTTGCGGCGGATGACCTGCTCCACTCGCTGGATAACCGGCGTGCCCGCATGGCCCATACGGGCGATCCGCAGCGCGATGTCAGGCTGCTCGCTCTCGGGCAGACGGGCTAGCACCCCAGCGGCGAGAGTCGCGTTGAGGCTGGCCAGCACCAACGCGACCGTCTGGGGGGACTCGCCGCGTAGCAGCGCCGCGATCCGCTCCGGGGGGACGCGGCGCAGGAACTCAAACGGACGCGTTTCGCTGGCGCTGGCCAGCCTCCCGAGGACGTCCGCCGCGCGCTCGGGCTCAAACGCGCGCTCGATCACCCCACGGGCAAAGTCCATACCGCCGCTGACGCTGCTTGGCCCGTCACGCGTAACTTCGGCCAGTTCGCTGAAGATCGACTCGGTCGTCTCCATCCCAACAGAGCTCAGCCGCGCCATCTCCAGAGACAGGCTCTCGATCTCCTCATCGTCCATGCGCTGCATCACGTTCGCGGCGCGCTCGGATCCGAGCGCCGCCATCAATACCGCCGCCTTACGCGCGCCCGGCAGGCGCTCCGCCGGTGCCTCTGACCTCACAACGATCTCGGTGGGGGGCTCGCCTGCCATTTGGCGCTAGTCCTCCTGCATCCAGTTGCGTAGCTGCTCGGCGACCCGATCCGGATCGCTGTCCGCAAGCCTCTCGATCTGACGGCGCAAGGGGTCGCCTCCGTCCCCGTGTCCATTGCCATTGCCGTTTCCATTGCCGTTCCCGTTGGGGGCACCCACCCCCGCCATCGCCGGCACGGGCTTCGGCAAGCTTTCGCGTTCGAGCTCAGAGAGCCGCATCGGAGTCTCCAGCTCGCGCAGCCAAACAGGCTCGTCGATCGGTTCTGTTTCGCGCCGGCGCAGTGCGCGTGTTGTAAAGAACAGGAACACGAGCGCGCCGATGCCCAGCAGCGCGTACTTGGCATAGCCCAGCATGCTGCTGGTCGAGCTGGCGCTGGCCGCGGGGGGGCTGGCGAACTTGACCTGCCCGATCGAGATGGTGTCGCCGCGCTTTGGCTGGATCCCGGCCGCATTGGTGATCGCTTCACGGATCGCCGGCAACGAGGCCGCCGCCACCGAATGGTCCAGCAGTACCGACACGTGCTGGCTTTCCACAGTGCCGGGCGCGATCGTGGAGTGAGTCACGGTCTTGCTCACCCCCAGCGAGGCGCTGGTGGTTTCGTGCTTGTAGTTGGACTTTCCACCGGTCTGCGCCGCAGCCGGCAGATTCGCGGTGCCCGTCGCCCCGCCGGCGCTTGAGCCGTTGCCGGTGAGCGTCTCGATGTCCTTGCTCTGCTGCAGAGGTACGCCGGCCTTGCCGTAGGTCAATTGTTCCTGGGTGGTTTGGTTGACGTTCATGTTGGCGTACACCAACACCTGCGCCTTGCCGGGACCGAGTGTCTGGGCAAGCATCGCGTCGAGGCTCGCGGCCATGCTCTGGTCATAGCGCTGCTCGGCTTCCTGCACGCTTGTGCCGGTACCCCCGGCGCCGCCGGTGGCGGCCGGCCACAGCAGCTGACCTGACGCGTCGGTGATAGTGACCTTGTTCAGCTGCAGGCCTGGAACGCTCGAGGTGACCAGCTGAGCGATTCCCTGTACCGAGCTCTGCGGCAGCGAGGGCGTGCCCGACAGCAGCACGGCGGCGGAGGAGACCCCCTGGCTTTCGCCGAACACCTGACTCTGCGAGCTGGGCAGCACCAGCTCGACCTGGGCCCCGGAGACACCCTGAACCGAGTCGATCGTCTCCGCGAGCTGCCCCTGCAACGCACGCTGGTAGGTGACCTGCTGCTGGAAGTTGCTTTCGCCAAGGTTCTGTTTTTCAAACAGCGAGAAATCAGGCTGGGTGTTGCCGAGCAGGCCCGCGCCGGCGAGCGCGACCCGCGCTTCGGCGGTCTGGTTGGACTGCACCGCAAGCGCCGTCCCGTTGTTCTGCAGCTCGTAGCTGACCCCGTGCTCGCTGAGTGTGCTCGTCATCTTCCCGGTCTGGGAGGGATCCACGCCGCTTATCAACGTCGTGTAGCTCGGCGCGGAAACCATGTGCAGGAAGATGTAGATGAACAGGATCCCCCCCACGGCGAAGCCCCCGGCCATCAACCATCCGCGAGTGGTGAGCCGCGAGGCGAGCTGGGCGAGCGGCACCGACTAGACCCGCAATCCGCGAGCCGTGGGCTTCAACGCGAGCTGAGAGGACGACACCGCGATCAGACCTGCGTTTGGAAGATGCTCTGGGCCGCTTCGGCTGCCTTGGTGCGGATCTGGGAGGCCAGGTCCATCGCCATTTGAGCGTCCTCGACTGTCACCACAGCGCTCTCGGGATCGGTGGCGGTCCCGGTCGCAAGTGACTGGGCGGCGCTGCTGGCGCTCAGCTGAGTGCTTTCCAGCGATGAAATCGCCCCGGTGAGCTGGCTGCCGAAGCTGCCCGATCCACCGCCGACTCCTTCCGCGCCGCCGGTCCCTTCGACGCCGCCCACGCCACCGGCACCGCTGGTCCCGTTGACGCCGTTGGTCCCTTCCAGCCCGCTCGTCCCTTCCAGGCCCGCACTCCCCTGACCGCCCTGCGCGAGCGTGTTCGTTTGCCCCGACACGTCTCTGGTCAGGCTTTCGGAGAGTTTGCTCGCCAGTCCGCCAATGGCCGGAACGATCATTTGAGTAGCCCCAGCGTTGTGGTGAACATCGACTTGGCGGTTTGCATCGCGGTTACGTCCGACTGGTAGGACTGCGACTCGGAGATCAGGTCGGTCATTTCGGTGACCGTGCTGATGTTTGGCATCTTCACGTAGCCCTTGGCGTCGGCTTCGGGGTTGCCCGGGTCATAGACCTGCTGGTCGGGGGTGGCGTCGCTGACGATCCCCGCGACTTCCACGCCGGCTGTCGGCTTTGAGCTTTCGGCCTGCTGGATCGCGCCCGAGAGCGCCCCGCTGAAGGCGCCTTCCCCCGCCTGTTTGAGCACCACCTCCTGGCGCTGGTAGGGCTGGCCGTTGGCTGCCTTGGTGGTGTCGGCATTGGCGAGGTTCTCGGCGGTCACGTCCATGCGGATGCGCTCCGCGCTGAGCCCGCTACCGGCGATGCCGATCGCTTCGAAGAGCCCCATCACGTCATCCCGATGGCCGTGCTGATGATGCTGTTGCGGACCCCAACCACCTGCGTCAGCGCCTGGTAGTCGAGCCCGTTTTCGGCCAGCTTCGCGGATTCCTGATCGACGCTGATGCCGGCGCCATTCGGCCCTGTTTCGCCGGGCTGCACTTCGGCGTGGAACTGGATCTGACTGGGAGCCTCCCCGCCGTTCATCGCGCTCTGCAGCTCGGACTCGAAGTTGACTTCCTGGCGCTGGTAGCCGGGCGTGTCGGCGTTGGCGATGTTGTTCGTCAGGGCTGTCTGGCGTTGCCAGGCGCCGCGCATGGCAGCCTCAAGCAGCTGCTGAGTCGAATCGACGAGAGCCATCGCGGCCCTGTGATCGGCCGCGACACCCAAATCTTTAGGGCCTAACCGGGATAGGCCCTTATGCGCCTCGCGCTGGCTAGGCGCTGTGATCCAGGCGCGGGCGGTGCGCCAGCTGGCCGGCGTAGCCCTCGGCGGTCCGTCTTGCGCGCGTGCTGGTGGAGATGTCCGCCAGCAGGGCCTCGCGCATGCGGATCAGCTCCACGCGGGTGCGTTCGTGGATCATGCGGGCCGCTCGCAGCAGTTGCGCGGCGGCGGCAGGCGGGCGCGGCGGCAGATCTTGTGTCAGCTGCACCCAGCGCTCCCCCAGCGCGATCAGGCGCTCGAGGTCGCCCCGGCCCGCCATCTCCAGTTCGAGCTCGGCGTGCTCGTGGATCGCCTCGTAGCGGCGCAGCGGCACGGCCTCGCTTACGTCTGCTTCCTCGCCCGCCACCGCTCTTGCCACAGCTCCCCACGCCTGGTCGCTCACCCGGCGGAGACCTCCGCGGCGACCTGAGCCCAGGCGTCGCGCAACTCGCCCAGCAGGCTGCTGACCTCTTCCAGCTTGGCGGGATCCTGGCGCAAGCGCGCGCTGTTGAGGTGCGCCAGGCAGAACTGGTAGATCGCGTGCAGCCGATCCGATATCTGGCCCTGCTCGTAGTCGAGGATCGTGTCGAGGTGCGCAACGATCAGCTCCGCGCGACGCAGAGTGTTGTGGGCCCGCTCGACCTCCCCCTCGCGCATCGCGATACTGGCCTGGCGCAGAAAGCGTCGCGCGCCGTCATACAGCATCACGACAAGCTCCCCGGGGGTGGCGGCGAGCACCGCGCCCTGACGGTAGGCGTTGGGGGAGGCGGCGTTGCTCGTCGCTCTGTAGGTGCTCGGGCTGGCGGTGGGCATGGTTTGGCAGTCGCGGTGGTGTCGGGAGCTAGATGCCCGAGGCTGTGAGCGAGGCTTCCTGACTGGTCAACCACTGGGCTTGCGAGGCATTCTTCGACAGCACGCTTTCCAGTTGGGCATAGGTCGCCTGCAGCGCCTTTTCGCGTACAGCGAGCATTTCGTTCATGGTGTTGATCTGACTCGTCAGCTCGGTGAGCTGACTGGCGTCGCCATTGGTTCTCGCTTCAAGCGTCCCACCCGCCTCGGCCGTCGAGCTGCAACGTGCTCTGCAGGCCCTGCGACCACTGCTGGAGCATCTTCTCCACGCCCGCCGGGTTCGATTCGACCGCTTCCTTCAACTTGGCGCTGTTGAGCGTGAGCTGTCCTTCGATTGCCGTCTGAGAGGTCGCCCCCGCCCCGGAAGCCGCCCCCACGCCGATACCGATATCGGCCGGGCTTGACATTTCGGTGGGGAGTTCCGCTGTTGGTTCGTACATGCTCTGGCGCATGTTGGCCAGTAGGCTTCCGAGTTCGAGATCGCCGAACAGGGTCCCAGTGGCGTATTCGCTGGCCTTTTCCGGCTTGGCGATCGGCTTGGTGGTGAGCTGCTTCTGGATCGCTTCGATCGTCGAGTTGTAGAGCTTGACGAACGACTGCACCTGCGCTTCCACGACGCTGACGCTCGCGCCGGGGGCGTGCACGTTGATCGTGACAGGGCCGGTGGTGGTCAGACCGCTGAGCGTCAGGGTGACACCGGCGATCGCGTTGGTGACGCTATTGGAGCTCGAGCTGCCGGCGACGCCGTCGACCGTGTATTCGGCGTTCTTGCCTTCCTTGGCGGTTTCAGCCTTTTCCACCAGCGCCCCGCCGGGATCGCTCACTTTGATGAATTCCCCGCCCGTGCTCCCCGTGGCGCGGTTGGACAGAACCAGCGTCCCGCCTTCCAACACGGCCGCGTACACGGTGGCGCTGCTGTCGGAGTTGATCGCGCTGGCCAGTTCCTTGGCTGTCTCCCCCGCCTTGAGCGTGAACTGGGCGCCATCGATCGTAAGCGTGTCTTCGGCGGCGGGGCTCGTGAAGGTGAACGTTCGCTGCGCGGAGTTGGCCAGCTGCGTGACTTCAACCTCGTGCCCACCGATGCCGGCGCCAGAGGTTGTGGCGGCACTGACTCTCAGGGGTTCGCTCGAGGTGACCGTTTGCGAGGTTTCAAACAGCGACGGGAGACTGAATTCAGAGGCGGCGAGCGCGAGTTGCTGGAGGCTGCTCTGGACGCCCTGCAGCTCCTGCTGCTGTGCTTGCAGCTTTTCCTGTTCGTGAGTCAGCCGTGTGACAGGCTGACGTTCGACCGTCATCAGAGCCGAGATGATTGAGCTCGTATCCAGGCCTGAGGCCAGACCTGAGATCGTGATCGGCGAGTTGCCCGTGGAGCTGACCGCAAGCGTCGACATGGAGGCCTAGCTCAGCGGCTTTCCGGCCGCGATCTCAAGCGCCTCGGCGATCTTCATCGTCCTCACGGTGTTCCCCTCACGATCGGCAAGCTCGACTGCGATTCGCCCCCCCGGCCCTTCGGTGAAGCGCACTTCATGTCCGCTTTCGCCCAGTTGCCGGCTTATCCTCCCCGCGGCGGCGATCTCGTCCATGACCCCCGGCGGTGGGCCATCACCGCTTTCCTCGGCCCCCAACGCACGAGCTCCGGCCGCCAACTCGGCCTTGAACGCATCCATCTCAGCGAGGATCTCTCGCGCTGAAAAGATCGAATTCGGTAGGCCCGGTAGGCCCTGTACAGGCGTGATCGGCGAGCTCATATTGCGTTTTCTCCCTGAAAACGTGTGGCGCGACCCGGTCCCTGGGACGCCTCGCGATTGGTGTTCTCCAAGGTAATCGGCGTATCGCGCGGAAACTTTATTCTGGGTGCAGGCTCCTCGCCTATGCGGCGGGCGCATGAGCTTGGGAGAGCAGACGCGCCGCATCCTCGTTGTCTGGATCGCGCGACAACGCGGCGGCGGCAAAATCGCCCATCTCGCGGGGCATACCCCTAGCGGCTGCCACACGCGCGAGACCCAGCAGCGCCCGGACATCCGGCTCCTGTGCGCACACGGCCATCCATTCATCCGCCGCCGACGCCGCGAACCCGCGCCGCAGGTACATGCCGGCGAGCAGCTCGCGCCGCTCGCGCACCGGCAACTGAGTGCGCTGAAGCACACCCACCAGGATCTCGAAGGTCTCGAAGTCGTGAACCCGCAGCAGCGCCTCGAGCATCAGCGCCAGCACCGGCACGGCCTCCTCTGAGAGCTCGATCGCGGTGGCCCCGGTGAGAGCGAGCTGCCGCCAGGCGGTGAACACATCGATCTCCATGGGTGGCACGGCAACCGCGCGAGCGCGCTCCAGCGCGTCCGCCGCACCATCCGCGTCGCCGGCGGCGATGCACGCGAACAGCTCTGTCCTGCACGCGATCGCCGCGAGCGGATCGTCGTGGGGGAGCTCGCGCGCCACACTCGCCGCCTCGGGGTAGCGTCGCTGTGCCAGCAGCGCCTCCCCGAGCGCCACGCGCGCGCGGCCAGAATGCGGTTGGCGTTCGAGCACCGCCCTGAACTGCCCCTCACCGGCGGTCGTGGCGCCGGCCTCATACAGCGCGGTGCCGAGCATAAAGCGGGCCGCCGGAGACGGATTCGGCATGTGGCGCTCCAGCTCCGCCACGGCGGCGCGCGGCTCAACGCCGCTTGCCAGCAGCGCGCTCGCGTAGGGCAGCACCGAACCGGTGAACGCAGGGTGCTCGCGCAGACATCGCTCGAGCAGCTCGATCGCGCCGTGCAAGTCGCCCGCGGAGCGTTTCAGCGCAGCCAGTTGCCCCATCGGGATATAGCTGCCGCTGCCAACGGTCGCGGTGTAGCGGCGCGGGGCATCGCCCATCTCGATGCACCGCTCGAGCAGCCGTGTCGCGTGATCCTCCTTCCCGAGCGCGATGGCGGCCATCGCCTGCTCCAGAACGAGATCGGTGAACCCCTCGAAGCGCGCCAGCCCTTCCTCGGCCCTGGCGATCGCATCCGCGGGCTGCCCGCAGGCGCGTAGAGCCTTGACCAGCCGGTTCATCAGCGCTGGGGCGAACTCGTAGCTCTCGCCATCGGGGAGGTCCGCCAGCAGCGCCCATGAGCGCTGGAACTCGGCAAGGGCCGCGTGGGGGAGATCCGCCGCCGCGTACTCGGAGCCCAGGTTGTAGTGCAGGAACGCGCTTGGCGGGCTTTCGGCCTGCTGCAAGCGCAGCAGCTCGATATTGCGCCGTGACTTCTCGCGGCCGTCGCGCACTACGCCCAGATAGCCGTAGTGCTCGATCCGCACCCCGCTGGCCTCTAGACGCTCGGGCAGGTAGCCGGGCAGCCGGTTTGCGATCTGCTCGTGCAAACGCCCTTCGAAGCGATACTCGGGCCGATTGCGAAACATGCGCAGAGCGTTGTGCGTGACGGCGGTCCCGTCGTCGAGATCGCCGGTGTAGTTGGTCTCCGAGAGATAGAACGCCTCGCGCCACGTATGCCCGGTCAATGAGCGCAGCAGACCGGCGTCCTCGCTCACGAGCACCTCGTCGGCGTCTAGGTAGATCACCCAGTCGCCGCTCGCCGCGTCGAAGGACACGTTGCGCGCCTCCGCGAACGAGCCCGTCCACTCGTGGAAGAGCACGCGCGCCCCAAACGACCGAGCTATATCAACCGTGTCGTCGGTTGAGCCGGTGTCCACGATCACCATCTCATCGACCGCATCGGCCACGGCGGCCAAACAACGCGGGAGCATCTCCTGCTCGTCGCGCACGATCATGCATAGGCTGAGCCGCAAACCCTCGGCGGGTTGTGCGCGTGCGGCCAGGCCATGTGCCCGCCGCTCGAGCCGCGGGAGCTCGCAGTGCAGCCTGGCGGCGCGTGGGGAGCCACGCAAGCGGCGCCGTCGCAGGGCGACACCGGCGAGGTTGCCGTCGACCTTCTCCAGCTGGGAGTCGAGTCGCTTGGCGGCCTCGAACAGAGCTTGGGCCGCATCGAGGCTCCACAGCTCATAGAAGACAACCCCCGCGTAGTTGAGCAGCTTCGGCTCGCGTGGCTCGCGCTCGAGCATCCCAAGCACACCGCTCGCCAGCGTGGCGAACAGGTCCGCCAGATCGGTGGAGGGTGTGTGTGCGCTCGCCGCGAGTCCCCGCTCGATCAGGCTCGTGCCCGCCCCATAGCGTCGATGGGGGTCCTCGATCGACTCCAGCCGATCGAACAGCTCGCGGTAGCGAGCCAGATCGCCGCCGCCGAGCAGCTCCTGTGCACGAGCATCCAGGTCAATCGCCAGAACGGCGCTGTCGTGTGGGATCGGGAGTGAGGGGCGAGCTGCCATTTACAGGCACGGTCATCGACCACCTCCGCGGAAATGTGAGCGTTACGACCGGGGGGGTCGGTACGGTCCGCGTCGAAAACATCGCAAATAGCGCACATTGACCGCGCGCAGCTTCGTTGCACGCGGGGGTTATCCCCGGGCAGTTCCCTTGAAACGGAGTCGCAAATGGAAACGATCGCAAGAGGAGCCGTGAGGATCTCGGCAGCGGAGGCCCTCAGGATGTGGCGCGAATACCGCGCCACCGACGATCGTCGTTTACGTGACCAGCTGATCTTCATCTTCACGCCGATGGTGCGCTACATCGTCTACCGCAAGGTTCGCGAGGTCCCCGCCCAGTGCGACGTCGAGGACTTCCTCTCCTGCGGGCTGGAGGCGCTGATCCGCTCGATCGAGCGCTATGACCCCGATAAGGGCGCGACGCTCGAGCAATACGCGTGGACCCGGATACATGGCGCGGTGCTCGACGAGCTGCGCCGCTACGACTGGGCCCCGCGCTCGCTGCGACGCGACGAGCGAGCGATCAACAACGCGCGGGAGAGCTTTCTCGCCGCACACGACCGCCAACCCAGCCGCGAGGAGCTGGCGGCGATGGTTGGGATGGACCCAACCGAGCTGCTCGGGCGACTCGACGATGTGGCACTCGCGGAGGTCGGCTCGCTGAACCGGACCGTGCGCTCTGACGAGAACACGACGATCGAGCGGATTGACACGTTGGAGAGCTCCGACACCGACAGCGACCCAATCGCGAGCGCCGAGCGCCGCGAAGCCAAGCAGCGCTTTCGCGCAGCCTTTGCGCGGCTGCCCCCTCAAGAGCGCGAAGTGGCGGTGCTGCTGTACGTGGAGCATTGGACACTGCGCGACATCGGCGCGCGTTTTGGGGTGTCGGAGAGCCGCGTCTCCCAGATCCACAGCCAGCTGCGCCGGCGCCTCTATGACCAGCTCTCCGACGAGCTCGCGCTGTTCAGCGCCGTCGGTTGACGCCCTAAAGAATCTTCGGCGACGGTCGAACACCCGGGACGACATGGATCTCGGCCTGTATATCGCCGCATCGGGGATGGTGGCCCAGCAGGTTCGCCAGGATCAGCTCTCAAACGACCTCGCCAACGCCTCGACTCCCGGCTACAAGCCCGACGGGTCCCCGCAACACAGCTTTGGCGACGTGCTGCTGGCCAACACCGAGGGGGGCACGTCGATCGGGTCGGTCGACGAAGGCGTCGCGCTGGGAAAGACCTACACCGACACAACGCAGGGGTCGCTGCAGGAAACCGGTGAACCGCTCGATTTCGCGATCGGGGGAAGCGGCTTCTTCGCCGTGAAGACCGCCCAGGGCGTGCGCTACACACGCGACGGGCAGTTCACCACCTCCGCCCAGGGTGTGTTGACGGACACCGGCGGCGACCCGGTCCTCGATCAGAGCGGCGCTCAGATCAAGGTGGACGCAAAAGGCACGGTTGCCACCAGCGCACTTGGGATCTTTGAAGTACCGGGCGCCGTCAAGCAGGGAGAAAATCTGTACACCGGCACCTCAACCGGCAAGGCGAGCGCCTCGGTGCGCCAAGGCGCCCTCGAGGCCTCCGGCGTGGACGCCGCCAAGATCATGGTTGAAATGATCACCTCTCTACGCAGTTTCCAGTCCGGCCAGCAGGCAATCCAGTCGATTGGCCAGACCCTGCAGGAGGCAGCCTCGCAAGTCGGCTCGCTGAATGGGAATAGCTGATGCCCGAAGGCCTCTATTCCGCGGCGGCAGGCATGTCAGCACAGCAGCTCCAGCTGGACGCGATCGGCAACGATCTCGCCAACGCCTCCAGCACCGGCTACCAATCCGAGCGCGTCGCCTTCAGCGACCTGCTCTACAACGCCGTGGACGAGGCCGGCACCGAATCGAGCGTCGGCGCCGGTGCAAGTGCCCAGGTGATCGGGCGCAACCAGTCGCAGGGACCCATACAGGAAACTGGCGCGCCCCTGAACCTCGCGATCGAAGGCGAAGGCTACTTCCAAGTCAAGGGCCCCAGCGGACCTGCGCAGCTAACTCGCGACGGCAACTTCGGCGTGGACGCACAGGGCGCGATCGTGGACGCCGAAGGCGCCCAGCTCGTCCCACCGATCAAACTGCCCGCCGGGGTCTCCCCCAGCGAAGTGAAAATCTCCTCCGATGGGACGGTGACCACGGGCAAGCGGACCCTTGGGCAGATCAAGCTGGTGACGGTCGCCTCGCCTGGTCAGATGCTCGCCGACGGCAGTGGGGGATTCACACCCACCGCAGCCAGTGGCGCCCCGATAGCCGCCGTCGGCGGAAAGATCCATCAGGGCGCATTGGAGGGCTCCAACGTGGACATGTCGAAGGAGATGGCACTGATGGTGAGTACCCAGCGCGATTACCAGATGAGCAGCTCCGCAATTCAGACCGAGAGCCAAATGATGTCAATCGCCAACCAACTGCGCCCGTCATGAGCCTCCCAGGCGCGGTCGGACCCGCGCCGGCCTCCAGCGGCCTGCCCATGGTCAGTCAGACGCTCGAGCCGTCGTGGGTCCGCCACGGCTCCGCGTCCACCCAGAAGGCCTACCAGACGGCGCTCGCGTTCGAAGAGATGCTCGTCGAACAGCTCTCCAAGTCGTTGGCAAGCACGAGTGGCCTCGGCGGCGAATCCTCTCAAGAAGGCGAAGCTTCTGGCGAAGAAGGCTCCTCGGGCGCCGGCGGCGGTCCGTTCTCCTCGATGCTCCTCCAAGCGCTGACGAGCGGTGTGATGAATGCCGGCGGGCTCGGTCTCGCGGCCCAGATGACTCGTCAGCTCGAAGGGGCCTCAGGTGCGACGCAGGCGGCGGCAAGCGGGGGCACAGCGGCTACCCCGGCGAGCGGTCAGGGCGCCACCGGGAGCAGCCCAGCGGGCGCAGATCCGAGCGCCACCGGGGGCAGCGTCTCATCGAGCTCGGCGACACTGCTAGCGCCTGACAGCATTGCCCAGGATCGCGCCCTCACCGCCGAGGTGCTGGCGCACCTGGATGCACAAATCAGCTCGGCACGCAGCTTGCTGGAGGTCGTGCTCGAACAGGGAGCGGCGATCAGGGCACGCGACGTGCACACAGTCGTGCGCCTGGCCGGCATCCTGCGCGGGGAGATGGGCCGCAGGCAGCTGCTCGAGGAGGAGCGCTCGCGCTTGCTCACGCGCAGTGGCGAGCGGCTGGGCATCCCAGCCGAGGCGGTCACGCTGGAGCGGCTACGAACGCTGATGAACCACGTCGGCGGCGAGCTGGCGAGCACTCGCAGCGCCGAGCTGAAGGGCCTGTTGCGCGAGCTGCAGCGCGAGCACTCCTGCAACCGAGCCCTGATGCAAATCGAGCTCGGCTTCCTCGACCACCTGATGGGGATACTCGCGCTCGACGGGGTGAACGGCTACGACACTCACGGCTCCTCCACGGCGATCACGCGAGCCCGTCCCCACGGCGCCCTGCACGTACTGGACCTGCGCGCCTAAGCCATGTCGATCCCTACCCTGCAAGGTCTGCAGACAGCGCTGAGCGGCTTGATCGCCGAGCAGGCGGCGCTCGATGTCACGGGCAACAACATCGCGAACTCCGACACCGAAGGCTATTCGCGCGAGACCCCCGTCCTGCAAACCAACCAGCCGATCGTCATACCGGCGATCTCCCCGCTGACAGGCAGGGGCGCACAACTCGGCACGGGTGTCAGCGTCGGATCGATCACGCGTGTTCGCAACATCTACCTCGACGCCCAGTACCGCACGCAGAACAGCGCCTTGAGCGCGGCAAGCACTTCTTCTGAAGAGCTCACGCAAGCCCAAGCGGCGTTCAACGAACCCTCGAGCTCGGGGCTCGCCAGCGGGCTGTCGGCGTTCTGGAGCGCCTGGAACGAACTTGCCAATGCCCCCACGAGCCTCGAAGCCAAGCAGGGAGTGGTGGCCGCGGGCGTTCAGCTGGCAAACATGTTTCACGAACTCAGCGCGCAGCTGTCGACGATCTCGACCCAAGCCGGCGAACAGTACGCGGCCCTCACCGGGCCATCTGGCGAAGTGCAAAGCGACGCCAGCCAGATCGCGCAGCTCAACGGACAGATCAAGCTCGCCGAAGAAGCCGGCCAAAAGCCAAACGAAATGCTCGACCGCCGCGATCTGCTGCTCGACAAACTCTCAAGTCTCGCGCAGGTGACAGTCAGCGAACAGCCCGACGGAACCGACACGGTGAGCTTCGGCGACGCGGCCAAGCCACTGGTGGAAGGCACAACGGTCAACTGGCCTCAGACGCTCACCGAATCGGCCGGAGGAAAGCTCGGCGCGCTGCTCGCCCTCACCAGTCCCACGGGTGCGCTGAGCAACTACCAGACCGCGCTGAGCAACGTGGCCGCAACACTCGCCGGCAGCGTCAACGCGCTGCACACATCCACGCCATTCTTCTCAGGCACAACCGCGGCGACCCTCACGGTGGCGGTCACCGCCGCCCAGGTGCAAACCTCCTCCACCGCGGACCCCGGGGGCAATGACGTGGCGCAAGCGATCGCGGCCTTGCGGGGGGGCGCCGCCGAGGAGGGCTACGCATCGCTGGTGGAGCAGGTGGGATCGGGCGTCCAGGCAGCCAAGGACGATCAGAGCAACCTGCAAACCACGGTCACGGCGATCGCAAATCAACGCCAGAGCGTCTCTGGTGTCTCCCTCGACGAAGAAATGACCAATCTGATCAGCTTCCAACGCGGCTACCAAGCCTCGGCGCGCACGCTCACCGCGATGGACAGCATGCTCGAAACGCTGATCGAGCACACCGGCGTGGTGGGGCTGTAGACGTGAGCAGCCCACCCAACGATGCCCACATGAACGCCGGCCCCACTCGGTGCGTAGAGGCTCACCCATGACCGAGCGCATCACCCCCGCGATGGTCACGAGCACGACGCTCAACGACATCAACTCGTCGCTGGCGGCGATGGAGCGAACCTCAAACGAACTGTCCTCCGGCAAGACGATCCTCGAACCATCGGATAACCCCTACGGCGCCAGCCAGGTGATCGATCTACAAAGCCAGTTGGACGGCCTGAGCTCATATGAAACCAACGCCCATGAAGGGATCTACTGGGAGACCACCGCCAGCAGCGCGATGTCGGACATGAGCAACGTCCTGCAGAGCGCACGCCAGATGCTGGTGCAGTCCTCCAGCGGCACCTACAACCAGGGCGACCGCGAAAACATCGCCACCGAGATCGAACAGCTCACCGAAGCCGTCAAGCAGGACGCGGACACGCAATACGCGGGGCAGTACGTATTCTCGGGCACGGCCACCACCACGGTTCCATACAAGCAGGGGGCGCAAGACGCCTACCAAGGCGACAATGGCACCGTCACACGCGCTGTGAGCCCGGGGGTGTCGGTGAGCGTCAGCACCAACATCTCCTCGCTGCTCGGCAACGGCCAGGGCTCCGGCGACGGCAAGCTGCTGGAAACGCTGCGGACCATCGCCGAACACCTGCGTGGCGGCACAACCGAAGATGTGAGCGCCCTCGGCACCACCGATCTGCAGAAACTCGAAACGAGCATCGACACTCTTTCCCAGCTGCAGGCCACCGCGGGCAGCACCACCGATCAGCTGCAAACCGCCTTGAGTCGCATCGAAGGTCTGCAAGACTCCATCACCGCGGCGCTGTCGAACACCGAGGATGCCGATATCGCCCAGACGTCGATCGCCTATTCAAACGAGCAGGCCGCCTACGAGGCCGCGCTGCGCGCCGGCGCGAGCATCGTCCAGGAATCCCTGCTCCAATTCCTCCAGTAGAGACGAACAGAGAGGCGCACGTGTCAGTGACATTCGAGAGCATCCGCTTTGGGACGGTCGAGATCGCGCAGGACGAGGTGATCGAGTTCCCGTTCGGGCTGATCGGCCTCGGTGGCGTGCGCTACGCGCTGATCGACCGCAACCCAGGCACCGGATTCCTGTGGTTGCACTGTGTCGAGGATCCGGCACTCGCTCTCCCGGTCGTCAATCCGCATCAGTTCTTCAACACGTTCACCCTGGAGATGACAGAGGAGGATCGCGAGCGCACCGGGATCCACGACACGGACGGTGCGACGCTATATGTAACAGTGCGCGCAACCCCCGACCCGCTCGACATCACAGCCAACTTGCGCGCCCCGCTCGTGATTCACGAGAGCCGTGGATACCAAGTGATCAACACCCACGAGGACGCCCCACTGCAGGCCCCGCTGTTCACGCTCTCGGCGCAGCCCACCGCCGAGCCGTCGCGCTCCTCGGCCGACGCCGCCTGACGATCTCCGGCGCCTCGGCGAGACTCGGGACGATCTCAGGCGGCCTCGGCGAGACCGGGACGATCCCAGGTGGCCTCGGCGAGACCCAGAAGCCCCGTCTCCGTGCGAAGGGTTCATAATCAGCTCCGATGCTGATATTGGCGCGACGTCCCGGAGAGCGCGTCGTGATCGGCGGCGAGATCCTGGTCACCGTCATGGAGGTCAGTGGGAACACCGTTCGCCTGGGGATCGCGGCGCCAGAGGGAATATCGATCTACCGCGAGGAGATCTGGCTGGCTGTGGAGGAGGAGAACCGTGCCGCCGCGGCCGCCGGCGCGGACGCGCTTCCCTCTGGGCCCCCAGGGGAAGCCTTGAGCGCCGTTGAGAGCGCGAATGCGTCTCCCCCGGATTCCTCCGGCAATATCCCAAACGCTCGCACAGACACGGATGGGCTTCCCTCAGAGCCTCTCGGGGAGACGCCGAGCGACCAACTGTGAGGCGCATCGCGAGAGCACTGCTGCCGGCACTCACGGTCGTACTCGCACTGGGCGCGGCACCGGCCGGGGCAACCCCATCGCTCAGCTGGTCCCAACCCGCCGTCTTTGACTCGGGTCACGCCCCGAGCGCCGTGTCGTGCGCCTCGGAATCGCTGTGTGTCGCGGTGGACCATGAAGGAGAGATCTTCGACACGTTCGACCCAACTGCCCCCGCGCCATCTTGGAGCTCCTCCCCAGTGGACCCCGGCGAGTCGCTGAACGCCGTCTCCTGTGTCGCGGGTGGCCCCTGCGTCGCGGTCGACGGGCGCGGGTATGCGTATGTGAACGCGGAGCCGGGCGCGTCGGCGTGGGCGCCGGTGCCGATCGATCCCAACAAAGCCCTCACCGGCGTTTCCTGCACGAGCGCGTCGCTATGCGTCGCGGTCGACGAATCCGGGAACGCCTTGACGAGCGAACATCCCGCCTCGGGTGCTTGGACGACCGCGAGCATCGACCCAACACACCACCCGACCGGCGTGTCCTGCTCCTCCCAGACGCTGTGCATCGCCGTCGATGACGCGGGGGACGTACTCTCGAGCCCCAACCCAACCGGTGGCCCCGCGGCGTGGCGTATGCGGACAGTCGCCTTCGGAGAGCTGTCGGGCGTCTCGTGCGCCGCAACAGTCATGTGCGTTGCCGTGGACGGCACCGGCGACGCGCTCGCAAGCGCCGACCCAACCGCGCCCGCGCCGACGTGGAATCTGACGCCAATCGACAGCGGTCGCCTGAGCGGGGTCGCCTGCGCGTCCTCCGGGCTGTGCGTGGCGGTCGACGGCCACGGACAGGCGCTCGCGAGCGATGCCACCGCCACCGCCGCACCGGAATGGAGCGCGTCGAGCGCCGACCCCGTGGCCCTCGCCGGCGTGTCCTGCCTGCCCTCCTTCTGCCTGACGGTCGACGTGAGCGGAGACTCGACCTCCGCGCTGGTGGCGCCCCCACAGCCGCCGCAACCCATCCCAGCCCCGGTGCCACCAGCCGAGCCGCACCCCTCGATAACCGGCACGCCCGCGGCGGGACAGCTGTTGAGCTGTCACCCCGGCACGCCAACGGGCACCTCGTCGCGGTTGAGCTATGCGTGGCTGCGCGACCAGATCCCGATCCCCGCCGGCACGGCTTCCACCTACAAGGTCGTCTATCAGGACAGCAGCCACCACCTGCAGTGTCAGGTCACCGCGACCGATGGAGGCGGGAGCGCCACCGCGAAGAGCGCGTTCGTGACGATCCCCGCCGGGGGCGTGCCGGCATCGGCGGGCGAGACCACCGTCGGCAAAGCAACATTTGCGAAAGGGAAGCTCAGCGTCCCAGTCGCCTGCTCGCCACACGCCAACAGTGGCTGTGAGATCACACTGCGCCTGACGGTCGCCGAGACGCTCAGTGGCAGGCGCGTCGTGGCGATCGCCGCACGATCGAAGCGTGGGGCGCACGCCGGGGAGGCCCACGCCGATGGGACCCGCGCCGGCACGGCGGCTTTGCGCCACGTGACGGTGACCCTCGCGGGCACCCACGTGCGCCTCGCGGCGGGCGCCCACAGGACCCTCACCGCCGCGCTGAGCGCGACCGGCAGGCGCCTGTCTGGCGCAAGCCATCACCTCAGCGCCTACGTGGAAGTGAGCGGCACAGTGATCGGGGTGATCGAAGCGCAGCTCAGCCGCCAGCGCGTGGCACTCGGCGGGGCGTCCTCCAGCGCCGTGAAGCTGAGCCTCGACGCGCGCCCTTACGCGAACGCGGCGGGGAGCGTGCGGGCAGCGGGGAGCGTGCAGGCGGCGGGGAGCGTGCAGGCGGCGACCCCCTACATGGGCTGGGACACCTACTTCGCGCTGGGGGGCAACTACAGCGAGTCGACGATTCTCACGCAAGCCAGTCAACTGATCTCGCTGGGGCTCCAGAAGCACGGGTATCGCTACGTGTGGCTGGACGTGGGGTGGTGGCACGGGACCCGCAACCCCACCGGGCAGATCACCGTCAACCCCGCCCAGTGGCCGCACGGCCTTGCGTGGCTGACGCGCACGCTGCACGCCGCGGGGCTGCTGGTCGGCCTCTACACAGACGCCGGACCCAACGGCTGCGGGGGCGCCGGGCAGGGCAGTTACGGGCACTACCAACAAGATGCAAACACGTTCGCGGCGTGGGGGTTTGACGCGGTGAAGGTCGACTTCTGCGGGGGCGCCGAATACAAGCTCAACCCCGCCGCCGCCTACTCGGAATTCCATGCCGCGATCCAGGCGAGCTCCAGCCACCGCCCGATGCTGCTGTCGATCTGCGATTTCCTACAACCCGAACAGTACGCCGAAGGTGAGCCTGCGCTGGACGAATCGGCCTTTACCTCCTACACGTTCGGGCCAAGCGTGGGCAATAGCTGGCGCACCGACACCGATGTCGGCGCCCCCAAAAACGTGACCTTCACAGACGTGCTGCGCAACATGGACGCCGACGCCGCCGTGCCGCAGGCGGCGGGACCGGGGCACTGGAACGATCCCGACTACCTGGCCCCCGATCAGGGGATGTCTGCCACCCAGTTCAACACCCAGCTCAGCATGTGGACGATGCTGGCCGCACCGCTGATGATCGGCGACGACCTGACGAAGATCGGCCCGTCGAGCCTCGCCGCGGTGGGTAACAGCGAAGTGATCGCGATCGACCAGGACCCAGCCGGCGTGCAGGGCACGCTGCTGTCCACCACGGGCAACGGGCAGGTCTGGGTGAGGCCACTGATCGGCGGTGCGCGCGCTGTCGCGCTGCTCAACCGCGGGTCGCGCCCGGCGAGGATCGAAACCAGTGCGAGCGCGGTCGGCCTGCCGTCAGTCGCGAGCTACAACCTGCGGAACGTGTGGACTCACACAACCACCACCACCGGCGGCTCGATCGGGGCCGAGGTGCCCGGCGAGGCCACCGTGTTGCTGCGCGTCTCACCACGCTAACACCCCGTCGGCAAATCAAGACCCGACCTGTGCGCGTCTGCTCTTCGCGGGCAATCCGCGCCGCCCGTCCTCGCGCCGTCCTACTCTCTAACGATGGCGATCGGGTCCACTGAACGCGGCGCCGCGTCGTCCGGACGCGGCGCGGGCCGCATGCTCCTGGGAGTTGGAGTGGTTGTGGCGATCGCGATCGTGGCCCTAGCGGTGGCAGTGCTGGCGCTGTCCGGTGTAACGCTCGCGAGCGACTCCACGGCGCTCGCGCGCGTGAGCGTGCAACCGTTTGGTGGATCGATCGAGCATGTTGAAGCATTTGGCCCCGACGGTCAACGAGTGCCGCTTGCGATAGATGGAAAGCGGCTGACCCCGCTGAAGCAGCTGACCCCCGGCGAGCAGGTTTCGGTGAAGGTTGAGGTGCACCGCCCGGGGTGGCTCAGCTGGGCGTTGGGCAGCGAGCGCCATGAGCAGCTGACGCTGCGCACCCCGGTCGCGCGTGTGAGCGATCACTGGCTGACGGTGCCCGCGGGCCGGACGGTGCGGGTGAGCTTCGATCAACCGGTGAGCGCAATCGCCTACGAGAGCCCGCGTGGCTTCACCCACCACGCGTTGAGCAGCCCACAAAGCTCTGTCTCACTTGGGATGCAACCGGTCACCGGTGCCACGGAGATAGCTGCCGCGCCGCGCCCGTGGGAGAGCGTCGGTGCCCCCACTCAGGTGAGCTGGTTTCCACCATCGCGCTCTCCTGTAATGGTCACATTGCCAGCCGCGGGGACATCGATCTCGCCGGCCACCAGGATCTACCTGACGTTCTCAAAGCCGGTGAGCGATGTGCTCGGCTCGGCTCGCCCACAACTATCGCCGAGCACAGCTGGGCAGTGGCGTGAGACGAACAGTCACACCCTCGCGTTTATCCCATCCGGCTTCGGAGCCGCGCTCGGCTCTCAGCTTCGCGTGCAGCTCTCGCACGACGTCTCGGTGACCGGGGGCGCTGGAGATGGGTTGCGCACGACCAGCCAGGTCGAATGGACGGTCCCCACCGGCTCGACTCTGCGTCTTCAGCAACTGCTTGCCCAGGCTGGCTACCTGCCAGTCGAATGGCATCCTTCGAGCGCCCCCGTAGCGCATACGCCCAGCGCCGAGGCCCAGGCCGCGGTCGCTCCACCCAGCGGGAGCTTCAGCTGGCGCTATGCGGACACACCACACCAGCTGCAGGCGATGTGGACCCCAGGGCAGTCGAACGCGATCACCCGCGGCGCCGTGATGAAGTACGAGAACACCCACGACATCACCGTCGACGGCCTCGCCGGCCCGACGGTGTGGCGCCTGCTGCTCAGCGACGCGATCAGCGGGAGGGACTCGAACAGCAGCGGCTACACCTACGTGTACGTGCACCGCGAAATCCCGGAGACGCTCACGCTGTGGCACAACGGCCAAACCGTCCTCGCGACACCCGCGAACACGGGCATCTCCGGAGCCGAAACCGAACTCGGGACCTTCCAGGTGTTCGAGCACATCCCCGAAGGCACGATGAGCGGCACCAACCCCGACGGCTCCCACTACGAAGATCCCGGGATCAAGTGGATCAGCTACTTCAACAAAGGCGATGCAATCCACAACTTCGATCGCTCCTCGTTTGGCACCCCACAGAGCCTCGGCTGCGTGGAGCTGCCGCTGGCGGCCTCCGCGCAGGTGTGGCCCTACACCCCGATCGGCACGCTCGTCACGATCGAAACGTAGGAGATGAACCTCGAGACCGCCATACGCACACGTCGGACGCACAAGGCCTTTGGCTCGCAGCCGGTCGACGCCGAGACTCTTCGTGGGCTCTTCGAGCTCGCCCGCTGGGCGCCCAACCACCATCTGACCAACCCGTGGCGCTTCCGCGTGCTCGGCTCACAGACTCGCGCTCTCCTTGCGCGCGAGGCAGAACGCGACAAGCCGGGCTCGGCGAGCAAGCTCGAACGGGCACCCACGCTCATCGTGGCCAGCGCCAAGCCTCAGGGAGATGCCGCCCAGCAGCGGGAGGATCTTCTCGCCGTTGCGGTCGCCTCCTACATCATCCTGCTCGGCGCACACGCCAGGGGGCTTGCCGGCTACTGGCGCACCCTCCCCCTGCTCGACTCCCCCGCTGGACGCGCGGCCCTCGACATCGCCTCCGACGAGCAGGTGGTGGGTCTGCTCCATCTCGGACACCCGCTGCAAACCCAACGCACCCCCGAGCGCGTGCCTGTCGAGGAGATCGCCACCTTCCTCGACTGACCCGCCTCGACCTCCTCACATGGCTACGCGCCGTGGTTCTCGTCGGCTCGTCGCGTGGTTACGCTCCGTGGTTCTCGTCGGGCCAGCGGCCGCCGTGGTTCTCGTCGGGCCAGCGGCCGTGGGCGCTGAAGTAGGCCCGCGCGGCTTCCTCTTCGGCACGTACGCGACGGTCGCCAAAGGACGCGCGGTAGAGCCAGTTCATCGCATAGATCGCCAGCCCGGCGCTCACGATGCCCGCGCCTCCCTCCAAGTCGCTTTCGCTCCCGAGCAGCATGACGATCACGCCGATGAAGACGGCGGCGATGGGCAGTACGTAGCGCACACCGATCATCGGCCAGCTCACGCGCTCGCGCTCAACCCCAACCTCGATCTTTGCCCCAGCCTCGATCTTGGCCCCAGCCTTGGCCTTGGCCTCGATCTTGGCCTCAGCCTGCTCGGTGGGCGATTGATCATCGGTCATGGGCACCTCATGCTAGTCCTATAGTCCTGGGTGCCGATGAGCGACTTCCTGATTAGACGCAAGGATCTCCGTGAGTGCCGGATCGCCGAGTCGGGCGTGCCTGAGCCCGCGCCCGGCCAGGCGCTTCTTCGGGTTGAGAGCTTTGGGCTGACGGCGAACAACATCACCTACGCGGTGTTCGGCGAGATGATGTCCTATTGGGACTTCTTCCCGGCACAGGAGGGTTGGGGTCGTGTTCCCACGTGGGGCTTCGCTGAGGTGGAGCGAAGCGAGGCAAGCGGTGTCGAGCCCGGTGGGCGCGTCTATGGATATCTCCCTCCCTCCTCGCACGTCCTGGTGACCCCAGCGGAGACCGGCCCTCACGGGTTCACCGACGGCTCACCGCATCGCGCGAGCTTGCCCTCGGCCTACCAGTCATATCTGGCGACCAGCACCGACCCCTTCTACAAAATGGGCACCGAGGATCTGCAGATGCTCCTGCGTCCCCTGTTCTTCACCTCTTTCCTCATCGACGACCAGCTCTCAGACGAGGGGCTGAGCGAGCGTGGGCCGATCGTGATCTCCAGCGCATCGAGCAAGACCGCAATCGCCGTTGCCTTCCTGCTGGCGCAACGCGAAGGGGTGGAGCTGGTGGGGCTGACCTCGGCGCGGAGCGCCAAGTTCGTGGGAGACCTCGGGGTTTACGGGCGCACCGTCACCTACGAGGAGATCGACTCGCTGCGGCAAGGACCCGCCACCTTCGTTGACATCGCCGGAGACGGCGAGGTGAAGCTCGCCGTCCATTCTCACTACGGCGACGAGCTCACCCACAGCATGACGGTGGGCATCACCCACTGGGAGGAGCTGAGCGCCGGCGCGGGGGAGCTGCCCGGACCCACACCAACCCTCTTCTTCGCCCCCAATCGCTTGACCAAGCGTTCGAAGGACTGGGGCGGTGCCGAGCTTCAAAGGAGAGTCGCCGATGCCTGGCACCCGTTCTGCCAGTGGGCGAGCGGATGGCTCGAGATCATCCACGGTCGCGGCTTCGACGCGGTTCAGAACGCCTACCTCGATGTGCTCGAGGGCCGTGTCGACCCCAAGAGCGCTCACGTTCTCTCCCTCGATTAGAGACCGGTCCCCTTTAGCACCCCGTATCAAGCGCGTACACGCTCAGTCCCGGTCCCCCGGTGAGGTACCCCACGCTTCGCCCGTGGGACAGTTCGCACTCACTTCTTTGCTCCGGTCGAACCGGCAAGAACGCTGAAGACCGCGGCGTTGTCGTTCATGTGCCTGAAAGGAACGCGAGCGAGCGCGTTGGCGCGCATGTTGTCCTTGCGCTTCACGAGCGTGAGCTTCCAGTCAGGATGACGTTGGAGCAGCTCGTCAGTCCGTCGCCGTATGTCTCTGAGGCGGTGGTTCTTGCCCGCTGCATAAGTGACCACCGCGGTGGAGTCGACGCGAAACTCGATCCGTCCCCCAAGGACCTGCTCGGCGTCTTCCATCGCCATCAGCAACGCTAGGTGCTCGGCCCTCACGGTGTCTTCGCACCTCACGAGCTCGGTTCGGGTGCCTAGGGCCTCACTGTCGTACGCAAGGCCGGCCATACCATTACGGCAGGACGCGTCGGTGTTGATGTACGCCGGTTGAGCGAGCTGCTCCAACAGCTGGCGTCTACGCTGCTTGAAGTGGATCACAGCTTGACGAGCGGACAGCACGTCGCGCTCCGTCGGCTCGACTGTCGAGGGCACCGGCGTACGCTCTGGCGCCGGATCTTCGGACGTGCTGTCGGGCACGAGCCGGAAATCGTTCGACAACCCAACCGTTCCCCGGCGTGAATCTGAGGACTCGAAGTCCTCCACCGGAAGATTGCGGTGCCGTTGAGGAGAGGAGCCGTTAGAGGCTGACGGTGGGTGCACGACGATCGACGACGCTACCTTAATTGTCGACTTCTCGTGATTCTTATCCGCCCAGGTGTCGAGTCAGAAACACTCCTGGTAGCTCTCCGAGCGCTGGCGTCACTTGCATTTGTAGCCATCTCGACGAGAATGCAGCCTGCGGGGCGCCCTGGCAATACCTTTAAGCTAGGTATTCGTCGAGGGTGCTTCGGCCATCCCGCTGGCCCCCCAATGAGCTTTCGGCGCGATGATTTCTATTGTTTTGCAGGGTTTTTGTCGCAGCCCGGCTCTTGGTAGATGCTCGATTATGGCGTCGAAGGCAAGTCCACGGGATACCTTGCTTAAAGGTATTCGTAGGCCAACCGACCTCGATTGCCAAGTACGTGTACGGTTTGCGTGGACGGAATGTTCCCGTATATGGGATGATCGATGTCAGATCACTGGGGAGACTGAATGAACGCTAGGCACACCCTGCTCGGACTGCTACTCGATGGCCCGACGTACCCCTACCAGCTCGCGGAACGACTACAGAAACGCTTGGGGCCGGCGTGGCGGATCAACTCCGGATATCTCTCCCAGACGATCAAAGGGATGGAGCGAGACGGGTTGATCGAACGGATCGACCGTGGCATCCAGAGCGAGAAGGCCCCACACAGCAAGAAGAACCGGCATGTCTACGCCATCACCCAGCAAGGCGTGGATGAGTTCGAGCGCTTCTTTGGCGGCAAAACGATGCTCATCCCGCTCTCTCAGGAACCACTGCTCGTGAAGATCACGTTCGCCGGTCCTGGCCGTCGGGAGGGCTTGCTGGAGCAGATCGACGCCAACGAGCGCGACTGCACCTCGCGCCTGACAGCACTCGCCCGCGCTCGCGATGAGAGCGTCATTGAGGGACCCCAGGTACGAGCCGACCAGGTGCTCTACAGGTTGAGCCTCGAATTCGACATCATCCAGTTGGAAGGTGGGCTGCGATGGCTCAGACACGCCCGTGAGATGGTCTCCTCGTTGTTCGCTCGCGACACGATCTGGCCATTTGCGCTGGAGCGCTCGACCAACCAAACTCGCGAGGGGCTATTTGGCAGGATGGCCACAAGACATCTGGGATTAGCCCCCGATGCGTAGAGCACGGAGGCTTCCCGCTAGATGCAACCGGCGGGGGCATCGCGTCGGGGCTCGACGTCGACCGGGGAGACGGGTGAGTTGATCCTTCGTATTGAGGATGTCTGTAAGTCATATCCGCGACGTGACGGGCAGAAGGCCGCGATCGATCACGTCTCGCTTGAGGTTGAGCGTGGCCAGATCGTGGGGATCTTCGGCCCAAGCGGCGCCGGCAAGACAACGCTTTTGCGCATAGCCGCAGGCTTGGAGGCTCCTGACAGTGGGATCGTCTCCTACAAGGGTGAACCCATCAACGAAATGTCGGCCGCGCAGCTGAGACGCTATCAGCGCAGGGAGATCGGCTGTGTATGGGCAGGGAAGCCGTGGACCCCTGGTCTCAGTGTCCGCGATCAGGTCGAACTTCCGTTGTTGATCGATGAATGCGACCGTGATGTCGCCGCCCGCTTGGCGCGGGAGTGCTTGCTCGCATGCGAGGCCGAGCAGTGCATCGATCTGAACCTGGACGATCTATCCGATGGCGAGCAACGGCGTGTTGCGATCGCGCAAGCGCTCGTGATCGAACCGCTGCTGCTGGTGGTCGACGGCGCGGTCTCCGGCCTCTCCTTGCTCGAGCAGGAGTCGATCATGACCCTGCTCGCCGCGCTCGCACATGACGCGAAGGTCGCGGTACTGGTCGCCGATACGGGCGCAAGTGAAATCGTACGAGCGGACCCGATCCTGTATATGCGCGACGGCAAGCTGATCGGCGCCGAACCGCAGGATCAGCCAGGCAAGCTCCAGCCAGGCAAGCTCTATACATTGCCGAGCAGCACCTCACCTCGCCGAGCCGCCGATGCTTGAACTGCGCAGTGCCCGCAAGTACTACGCGGCCCCCGCAGGCGACATCCACGCGGTCGACGACATCAGCATCGGCATCTATCCTGGGGAGCTGGTGGCGCTGTTCGGGCCGAGCGGCTCCGGCAAGACGACATTGTTGTTGCTGGCAGCGGGACTGCTGCGCTGTGACTCCGGCGAAGTGTGCTTTGAAGGGCAGGACCTGGGAACGGCCTCCAGGCGTGAGGTGCTGGAGTACAGGCGCACGAAGCTCGGCTTCGTCTTTCAGAACTTCAATTTGGTGCCAGGTATGAGCGCCGAGGAAAACGTCGAGCTGCCTCTACTCCTGCGGGGCGTCAATCGGCACGAGGCGCGCGAGCGCGCCCTTACAGCTCTCGTGGATGTCGGTCTCTCTGCTCGCGCGAAGCACATGCCGGGGAAGCTCTCCGGTGGAGAGCAGCAGCGCACATCGATCGCGCGAGCGCTCGTCGGCGAGCCAAAGCTTGTGCTCGCGGATGAGCCAACCGGGAACCTCGACACCGAGACAGGCGACATGGTGCTTGGCCTGTTGAGCGGGCTCCCACGCGAGCGTGGTGCCGCGATGATGCTGGTCACCCACGACGCGCGCGTAGCGCGCTATGCGGACCGGATCCTTGCGATGCGCGACGGGCAGCTTGTCACCTACGATCCCGAGACGGCGGAAATCGGGCGATGAGCATTAACTTGCTGTTTCGCTTCTACCGGCGTCACCTACGCGTCCAACCGTTGCGCGAGCTGATGGCAGTGCTTGGCGTCGCCGCCGGAGTCGCACTGCTCTTCGCGGTTCAGATCGCCAACAGCAGCGTCACGGGCTCCTTCGAAGAGGTCCTGCACGGTCTCGCCGGCCGTGCCACGCTCGAAGTCGCCACCAGATCACCGGAGGGATTCACCGAGAACGTCACCGAACAGGTCGCGAGGGTGCCCGGGGTGCGTGCCGCGGCGCCCGTCCTCTCACAACCGGTAGTTGTTGTGGGCTCGAAAGGCAGCAGTGCGCTCACGCTTCTCGGCTCAGACGAAAGACTCGGTGGGCTTGGCAGCGAGCTGATCTCCCGCTTTGAGCACGATGCGGAAGCGTCCCGCCGCGGACTGCTCGTACTAACGGCTCCGACCGCCCATGCGATCGGAGCCAGGCCGGGCGACGTGGTCGCGGTCAAGGTCGGTGAGCTCACTCGACATGTCGCAGTCGACGCTGTAGTACCAAGCGACCAGTTGGGAGCGCTCGCGGAAAGTCCTGTCGCGGCAGCCCCATTGCCCATCGTTCAAATCCTCTCTGGACTGCGCGATCGGATCAGCCGCATTCTGATCGAGCCCACCAGCGGGAGGGAAACCGAAGTGCGTGAAGTTCTCACCCACCGTTTCGGTGCCACGCTGAATGTGCGGTCTATCGACGCGGAAGCCCAGTTGCTTAAGAACGCCGCCAAGCCAGAGGCGCAACTGACAGCCCTGTTCAGTGCGATCAGTCTCGTCGTCGGGATGATCCTTGCCTACAACGCGCTGTTGCTCGCCAGCGGAGAGCGGAGAGCGTTCATCACATACCTACTCGAACTGGGAACACCGGACAAGATCATCATCGCGTCGCTCGCGTTCGACGCTCTGGTGCTTGGTATCACCGGATCGGTGATCGGACTACTCACGGGCGACGCGATCTCGCTGCTTGCCTACCGCGCGCCGCCGGGATATCTCACGGCGGCGTTCCCCATCGGCAACCAGCACGTCGTCACCCTCCCGACCATTTTGATCGCGCTCGCCGCCGGCATGTTCGCGGCCTTCGCGGCCGCGGCGCTACCCGCGATCGGCATGTTGCGCAGCACTCCCGCGGAACCGGAAGGTCGGGTGCTGTCCCTTCTACGCCTACCGAGCTTCAGCGACACGCTCGCTTTTGCTTGCGGGGGACTGCTCATCTGTATATCTGTCGGCGCCTCGTTGCTGTGGCCCGCGGTGATCGTCGTCGCGCTCGTGACATTCATCGCCGGGCTCGTGCTCTGTCTACCCACGTTTGTGCGCTACTCGCTGCGGCTCGCCCGCTTAGCAGTGCAACGCTCTGGCGATCCCTCGGCTCGACTAGCCAGCGGTGAGCTGCAGAAGCTCTCCAACTCGTTCGGTCGCCTTGGTCGCCACGGGCACGATCGCGGTGT
Organism: uncultured Solirubrobacterales bacterium; assembly: GCA_963849215.1. GTDB lineage: Bacteria > Actinomycetota > Thermoleophilia > Solirubrobacterales > Solirubrobacteraceae > Palsa-744. The sequence goes on along the minus strand of CAWKGR010000003.1, from coordinate 730,779 downwards.
TCTTGATGGTGACCATCGGGGGCGCCGTCACAGATGTTCAGCGAGCCGTGCGTGCCGGTGCAGAACAAACAGGATCGAGCGCGGACATATGGATCAAGCCCGGCGGCGCACAGAACGTGTACAGCACCCAACCGTTCGCCTACACAGAAACGCAACATCGCCTACAACAACTCCAGGTCGTGCGCTCGGTACTCCCCTACCGGCAATCGTTCTTGGACCTCCCCGACCGCCGCGTGTGGGTCATCGGCATACCACCACAGGCATCGAACCCAATCGCGGACAGCCAACTAGTCACAGGCGACCCCATCACAGCAGCCCGACGCCTGCGAGAAGGAGGCTGGGCCGTAATCAGCCAAACGATCGCAAGCCAATGGCATCTACACCTCGGCGACCGGTTCAGTCTCCCAACACCATCAGGCTCTTCGAGCTTCCGGCTGGCGGCGACGATCTCAAACTATGGTTGGCTACCCGGCACGACACTCTTGAACGCAGACGAATACGCAAGGCTTTGGCGGACAACCAGTGCCAGTCAGCTGGCCGTCACGCTACAGCCAGGAGTCCCGGTAGCGGAAGGAAAGCTCATGGTGCAGCAAGCACTCCCAACCGGGTCGGCCCTGACCGTGCAGACAGCACAGGAACGGCAATCGCAGGTCAGCACCGTGCTGGGTAGCACACTCTCACGACTGAACCAGACCTCAACGATTGTGCTCGTCGCCGCAATCGTGACCGTTATCGCGATGATGATCTCCGCCGTGTGGCAACGCCGGGGACGGCTCGACGCGCTGATATCAATCGGGATGAGCTTTGGACAGCTCGCACGGCTCATGTTTTACGAGAGCGGGTGCGTGCTGCTCGGCGGATGTCTGATCGGAATGACCAGCGGGATCATGGGTCAATACCTAGTCGAGAGCTGGCTTCGCCACAACACCGGCTCCCCAATCGTGTTTGCCGCCGCATGGGCACTCGGCCTGCGGACCCTGCTGATAGCCGTCGTCATCTCGATCGCGGCCGCGACCATCGCAGTGATACGAACAGTCGGATTCCAACCCAAGGCTTCTTTCTCCACGAACTGAGGTACAGCTATGTCCCGTGATCGATCATGTCCGTGAAAAGCACAGCCCCTCTTGCCAATACCGCCGATAGCGGCGCCGCTATAGCGCCGGACCAAAGCACGCTCGCGCCGGGGCTCAGACTGCTGCCAAGCGACGCTAGAGCAGACGTGTACCGCTTGTATATGGTCCTGCGCACACTCGACGATCTCGTAGACGAGGATCAACCACAGGCCGAGGAGCGAGTAGAGGCAGTCGAGCACTGGGCGTGCCATGAAAGCGCAGATACGCGAGAGACCCGCATATTGACCGAGCTTTCACAGCGTCACGAGTTGCCCCGGCAAGCGCTCCTTGACTTCTGCCAAGGGATGCGGCACGACGTAGAGCGCGCAGTCATCTACACCGAAGAAGACCTCGAAACCTACTCTCAGCAAGCTGGCGGATCGGTGGGGATCATGCTCGCGAACATCCTCGGACCGACAAGTCCCGCAGGCGAAGCGAAGATGGCAGCACTGGGCAGAGCGATGCAACGCACCAACATCCTGCGCGACATCGATGAGGATGCAACCCACGGCCGCGTCTACATCGCCCAAAGTACGATCGAGCGCTTCGGAGCACCCACACCTGGAGCGCGCACCGAACTGCTGCGCGACCAGATCGCCCGTGCCGACGCGCTCTACGATCAAGCAGCCGGCGGCACATCGCTGCTCGCTCGTGGCCGGCGGGGCATGGCGCTCTGCACCACCCTCTACCGCGAGATCCTGCGCCAGATCGAACGAGATGGCTACGGACAAGCACACGAACGTGTCGAGGTGCCCGCATGGCGTATACACATGCTGACAGCGGAGCACCGTCTCGGAATACGTGGGAGACATCGGTGACAAACCGAATCTGTTCAAGATATGGTTTATGGACGGGTCTAGCTGCTCAGGCCGGTGCTAGCGTCTCTTCTGTCATGTTCAGATCATTAGAACCCAGCGCGAAGCTGGGCCACCATCATCGATGCTTGCGAGCGGCAGTGGTGCTCGCGATTCTGCCCGCCGTCGCCACCGTGACGATCAGCCCGGCCGAGTCCTCGACTACCGGCAGTCAGCGGGCCGCTCGTATCGCACGATCGCTGACCGCGACCTCCACCGCACACCTGCACCTAGTCAGCGCAGAAGGGTCCCAACTGTCCGAGGAAGGACCAGTCTCCGGAGCGCTAGCCGGTTCGATGCGCGCCCTGCTGCACACAGGCTCGACCTTCACCGGCAGTTTTACAACCCGCACCAGCGGAGGCTCGATCAAGGGTCGTGGGAGCGCGACCCCGCACGGTTCTGGGCGCTATCAAAGCTTCAGCGGCTCGCTCACAGTCACCGGCGGCACCGGGCGCTACACACACGCAAATGGACACGTAGGTCTCTACGGCGTGTTCGATCGGCGCAGCGACTCGGTGGTCGTCCAAACTACCGGCAAGCTCTCCTACTAAAGCCCATCGCACGGTCCTCGACACGCCGTGCGCAACGTTTCCAACTTCCTCGTTTCGCTCTTTCTCTGCGCTTGTCTGCCGAGCACCGCGCTCGCCTCTCCGTCAGCGAGACTCCACGTAGGGTTCCTACCAGAGCGTTTGGGTCAAAGCACAACACTCGAGTTCAACGCACAGATAGCTGGATCGGGCGGCCACCTCCCCCCTCCTTTGACCGAACTCGTCGTGCGCTATCCGGGCAGCCTTGGCGTGGACGTCGGCGAACTCGGACTCGCCACCTGCTCCAAGAGTAGACTCGAAGCGCTCGGCGCCGGTGGTTGCCCCGCCGACTCGCGCATGGGAGAAGGTAGCGCGATCGCCGAGATCCCTATCGGACCAGAAATCGTCCATGAGACCGCACGGGTGGCGATCCTGCGTGCCCCCGAACAAGAAGGACACCTCACGCTACTCCTCTACGCCACTGGCGAAGACCCAGTCTTTGCGCAGATCGCCTTCCCCGGCCTGCTGCTCTCCTCACCCCCACCCTACGGCGCGAGCATCCACATCAACGTCCCGCTCGTCCCAAGCCTGCCCGAAGGCCCCGATGTCGCAGTCGTACAACTACACGCCACACTCGGCCCACTCGGCCTCACCTACTACGAACACCTTCACGGCAAACTCATCGCCTACAAACCACGCGGAATACTCCTGCCACACAAGTGCCCCCACGACGGCTTCGCCTTCAACGCCACATTCGCCTTCCTCGACGGAAGCCACGCAAACGCAAACACCAATGTGCCGTGTCCAGCCAAAAACCGATGAACGCGCAAGATCACCGGCGCGATGCTGAGAGTGCTCCGGCGCGATGCTGAGAGTGCTTTAGGCCGAAGGCGCGTGCGAGGCTGCGTCTTTGGGCACTGTTGCCGGGCGCGCCTCCTGCAGCAGTCCGGCGCCGCAGTGCCAGCAGTAGGCGGCGCCGCGACTGTGGACCGCCCCGCAGGAGCGGCACTGGCCGTGAACGCCTGCCTCGGCGGCCCCGAGCAGCCGTTCCACCTCGCCGAGCTCCGCGTCGGCCTGCTGTAGCTCGGCCGCGCGACGGGATAGAACCTCCAGGCGATAATGGTCGCGAACCGCCATCTCGTAGGTGAGTCCACCGAGGTCCCAGGTCAACCCAGCCACGCGTTCGGCCAGCGCGAGACGGCGGTTACGCAGCTCGGCGAGAGACCCGCTCGGAACTGGAGCGTAAGCGGCCATCAACCGCCCGTTTCGATCGGTTTGCCACCCGCGGTGAGCTTTTCGATTTCCTGCTGATGGGCTTTCCCCTTGGAGCTGCTGAGCTTCTTCAAAGTGGAGGAGCTCGTTTTGACCGGCGCCTTCGGCTTGGCCTTGGGCGATTCGGCTTCCTTCACTTCCTTCACTTCCTGTGCTTCGGTCGCGGCGGGGGTCTTGCTCGCGGCCGCTTTGGCCCCCGGGGTAGTCGTGGAGGCCGGCGTCGTGGCGGTGGGGCTCGTGGCCGCCGCAGCCGCGGGGAGCACCCCACCCTCGATCTTCACCACCTGCGCGGCGGGCGCTTTGGAGGGTGCGAGCCAATGGCCGACGAGCAAGCCGATCAGGCCACACATCAGCAGCACGGCGATCAGGCCAAAGAGTCCCGAGTAGCGGCGCAGCCGACCGATCGCCCCGTCGTCCTGAGGCAGTGGCGGCAGATAGCCAGCCGTAGGTGGCGCGATCGCGACCGGGGCACGCAACTCGCTCTCGCCCTGCAGCACGTCGAGGAACGCGAGCCGCACGGGCGAGCAGGGCTGCCCGCAGGTCAGGCAGTAGCGCTGGTCGGCGACGATCGCGGCGCCACAATTGGGGCACTTGGCAGAGTCTCCCTCGGGTGGGGTCTGGATCGGGAAGACGTTCACGGGAATCTCACCCGAAGGCGCCACGCACATAGTCGCGCGTGCGCTCGGCACGTGGCTGCTCGAAGACCTGCTTGGCCGTCCCGTACTCGATCATCTCGCCGAGGTACATAAACGCGACCTTGTCTGCCACACGCTGTGCCTGGGCGAGGTTGTGGGTGACGATCACGACTGCCAGATCGCGGCGCAAATCGTGGATGAGCTCCTCGATCACAGCTGTGGAGATTGGGTCCAATGCGCTGCAGGGCTCATCCATCAACAGCACCTCCGGGCGCATCGCGATGGCGCGTGCGATGCACAGTCGCTGCTGCTGGCCTCCCGAGAGGCGCAGGGCGGGGCGATCGAGGTCCTCAGCGACCTCCTCGTAGAGCCCGGCACGACGCAACGCGTCGATCACCAGCGGTTCGAGCTCGCGGCGACGGGGCCGCCTGCGTGACTGTTCGCGCAACGCGAACGCGACGTTGTCGAAGATCGACATCGGGAAGGGGTTGGGTTGCTGGAAGACCATCGCCACGCGCGAACGCAGCGCCGTGTCCTGCAGCGTGTGAACCTCCTGCCCGTCGAGCACGATCGACCCCGAGCGGGCCGCGCTCGGGGTGAGCTCGGTGAGACGGTTGAGTGTGCGCAGCAGACTCGTCTTGCCACAGCCCGACGGACCGATCAGCGCAAGCACCTCCCCCTGGTGAATCGACAGCGACACGGAGTTGACCGCGCGCTTGGCGGCGTAGTAGATGCTCACGTCCTTCAGGCTCAGCCGCTCGGGACCGGCTCCGGCGACCGCGCGGATCGCCTCGCGCTCGTGCGTGGGCGCCACCCGCGTGGGGGGACGGTCGAGCACAATCGTGCGCACCGGCGGGACCACATCATCGAGGAGGGGGACCAACTCGTCGGCAGGTGGAACCACATCATCGGCAAGTGGGCTCAAATGCGCAGGCGCGGGCGCCGAGACGACATCGTGGTTCGCGCGCGACACCGTCTCCTGAGCCTCACCGCTTGTGAGTGGCCACGGATCGAACAGTGCCTCCTCGGGAGTCATAGTCACCTTGTCCATCGAACCGATGAGGTTAGTAGGGAATCGCTCCTTTGTAAAGCCCCTGCGAGCATCCCGGTACATGTCGAAGCCGCTCATAGCCGCCCACCGCCCGCCTCGAAGCCGCTCATAGCCGCCCACCGCCCGCCTCGAAGCCGCTAGAGCGGGCCTGAGCGCGGCTGATTCGCCCGACAATCCAGTTGAGCGCAAGGATGAACAGCAGCAGCACGAATGCCGCCGCGTAGGCCTTGTCCGCGGAGCGGCCTTCACCGGCCGGGGAGTTGTCGTACACAAAGCTGGTCAACGTCGAGCCCGTGCCACGCAAGAACCCCAACAGGGGGATCGAGCCGGCGGGTTCGTTGCGAGATGTCTCAGCGAGCAGCAGCAGCACGATCGCGGTGTCTCCGACTATGCGGCTGACGCCGAGCGTGACGCCGGTGGCGATGTTGGAGCGCACGCTCGGCAACAGCACGCGCCGGATCGTGGCGATGCGCGTCTTGCCGAGCGCGAACGCCGCCTCGCGGATGTGTGCGGGCACCGCCTGCAGCCCGTCGCGGGTGGCCACGTACAGCGGGGGCAGCGCGATCAGCGACATCATGCTGCCGGCCGCGATGAACGAGCGGCCGATCACCACGCCACTCGGCGACCTGCTCGAGAAGACACCCATGAAGCTCAGCTCGAAGATCGCCAGTCCGAAGATCGCGATCACGATGTCGGGGGTCCCGGCGACGATCTCGATCGCCGACTCGACCACGCGCGCCAGCGATTGACGAGCCCGCCCACCCTGTCCGTACTCGACGATCCACGCGGCGCTGCACACGCCCAGCGGCAGCGCGATCGCGAGCCCGATCGCGGTCAGCACCGCGGTGCCGATCAGGGGGTCGAGGAACCCCCCCGCGCCTTCCTGGTTGGCGCCTTCCTGCGGGCGCGTCACCAGCAGCTCGGGGCGCAGGTACTGAAAGCCGCGCACACCCATATACACCACAATCGCGCCCGTGATCGCGCACAGGCCGAGCCCAGCCCCCCACGCGGCGATGAAGATCAGCCGATCGAGCAGCCGCCAGCTGCGCATCGAGGAGCCACGGCCACGCGTGGGGCGCGGCGCCTCAGACTGCTCCAACGGGAATGAGGAGGCGAACGTGCTCATCACTTGGTTTGGTACTTGCGCAGCGGGCGCTTGATGAGATAGGAGCCGAGCGACAGCGCGATCGCGGCGAACAGCAGCAGCAGCGCAAACGCGTACAGCGTCGAGCTCAGCGCGGGGGCGCCACCGAAGAAGGATTCGCGGTTGTCGACGATCGCGCTTCCCAGCGTGCGCAGCGGCTCGTATAGGAAGATGAGCGGCCCGTTGCTCAGGCTGGGGGCAAACGTGCGCGACCCCGACACCATCGAGATCATCACCACCTCGCCCAGCGCTCGCGAACACGCGAGCGCGCTGGCGGCGACGATCGCGGGGCGGATCGCCTTCAGGCTGACCGCGAGCGTCGCACGCAGCTTGTGCACACCCAGGGCCATCGCGCCCTCGCGCCACGACGCCGGCACGCCCGCCAGCGCCTCACTGATCAGCGCAACCATGATCGGGGTGATCATCACCGCCAGTACGACCGCGGCGACGAGCAGGCTGGCGCCGGTCAACTCGACCTTGTTCTCGACCGAGGTCTTCTGCGAAAGGGTGATCAGATGGTTGCCGACGAACGGCACCAGCACCAACACTCCGATCAGCCCGTAGATCACCGAGGGCACCGAGGCCAGCAGGCGCACGATCGGGACGATCAGACGGCGCAGCCGCGCGGGCGCGAACTCGACGATGAAGATCGAGGACAGCAGCGCCAGCGGCAACGCCAGCGCGAGCGCGATCACGGTCGTCAGCAGCGTGCCGTAGATCAACGGCCACGCGCGCACGTGGTAGGCGGCCGCGGACGGATGCACGCTCGTACCAACCATGCTCTGCAACTGGCCGTCAAGGTTGCCGCCGGACCCGAGCCAGCCCACACCGTTGTTGTGCTCGATCGTGGGCCACGCGTGCACCGCGACGAACACCACCATCGCGGCGACGGCCACGCACACCAGCGACGACGCCGCGCCGAGCGTGAGCTCGGCGCGGCGGTCTGACCACGGTTGGCGCAAGCGCGCCAGAGGTGTTACTTGAGTGATATCCACTGCGTGGAGATGATCTTCTGTGCGGCTGCACTATCTTCGACCCAGCCGATGAACGCCGAGGAGGCGCCTTTGGCCTTGCCCTTCGTCACCTCATAGAAGTGCGCGATACCGGCGTAGTTGCCGGCTGTGGCATTGGCGAGCGTGCACCCGACGCCATTGAAGGCGACGTCGTTGACGCCCTGACTGGCGAAGTAGCCCGACAGGAAGCCGATCGAGTTGGGATCTTTTTCGATCGCCTGGCGCTGCAGCCCCTCCGATGACTCTTCGCTTGCAAGCGTTGAGACTTTCTTGCCACCCATCAGCAGCGTCGTGAAGTTGCTGAGTGTGCCGGCCGTGGAGTTGCGGCTGATCAGGTCGATCGGACCGCTGGCTTTCGCGCCCGGAACCTTGCTCCATTCGCGGGTCTTGCCGGTGAAGATCGATTCCACCTGCGCCTGGGTGAGGTTGGCGAGCGGGTTTTCCTTGTTGGTGACTACGCACAGGTAGTACTTGGCGATCGGGTAGAACACCAACCCCGCTGGGTCGGCTGGCAGCGGGTCACGCGAGACGTCCGCGATCGAGACGCGGCCGGCGGCGACATCGTTGATACCGACCTGTGTGCCGCCCTGGGAAATTTTGACCCTGACCTTCTTGTTGAGCTTCTCGTACTTCTGCACGAGCAACGAGACGAGCGGGAACGATGCGGTGGCCCCGCTGATCGTGATGGTGCTCGTGCCCGTTGCAAAGGCGATCGCGGGAACCACGATCGAGAGCGTGAACGTCGCCGCGAGAAGGGCGGCGACACGGCGAGATCGGTGCATTTGACTGGGGTCTCCGTTCGAATGGTTGACAGCTTGAGGTTGCGCAGCCTAGCATATTGTTCATAAAGAAGATCGAGATTAGCTATTTTATGAGCATGACCACCACCAAAGGGCAAGACAAGCCTCGCGAGCAGTGCTCGGGATGCGACGCCACGCTCGTCGCGGACCAGCGCTACTGCCTGCGCTGCGGCGCCAGGCGAGGGAGGCCCCGTATCGACTTCACCGCGTTCTGGGGTCCACTGTCTCCGACTGGCCGGCAGCCTGGGCCACGCGCTACGCCGGGCTCTACGCCGGGCTCTACGCCGCGCTCTACGCCGGGCGCCCCAAACGGGGCCGGCGGATCTTGGCTCGGGGCGGTTGACAGATCCCACGACCCACAGGGCACCCACGTCGGTGGGGGATCGTGGCTCGGTGCCGGGACGCCCTCGCGCCGCCTCACCGGCGCGCTCGCGGCCTTCGTGCTCGCCGCTGGGATCCTCGGGGGGGCGGCGCTTGGGCCGACGCCGCCCAGCTCGCCGGCCGACGCCTCGACGCTTGCCCAGCACGTACTCGCCGCACTCATCGCGCGGGCAAGCGGCGGCTCGCCGGCGAGTGCTCCCGCCGGCGCCCCCACGAGCTCCGCCGCCACGCCCGGCGAGAGCGAAGCCGCGACGACGAGCGTCCCTGTCCACAAAGTCAAGGCGCGGCGGCATGTGGCTTCCGCTCCGCCATCCACCGAAAGCTCGTCCTCCGGCGAATCTCCCTCGCCGGCACCTTCCTCTGAAGGCTCCTCCTCTGAAGGGGCCTCCTCGGAAGGGGCCTCCAAAGGCTCGACCAAAGGCGGAAAAACCACACCCGGAACGCCGATCAAACTGCCGCCGATCAAGCATGTGTGGCTGATCTCCCTCTCTGGGGAGAGCCTTAGCGCCACCCTGGGGGACCCCACCGCCGATCCCTATCTAGCCAAGCAGCTCGTACCGAGGGGCACGCTGCTGAGCCACTACACGCTCAGTGCCGGCAGCGCGCTCGGGAACGGGATCGCGCTGCTCTCAGGTCAAGGCGTGAATCTCGACACCGAACAGAACTGCCCGAGCTACGTTGAACTGCAGCCCCCGACCGTGAGCGCGACGAATGGGCTCGCCGAGGGCGTCGGCTGCGTCTACCCGGCGACGGTTAAAACGCTCGCCGACGAGCTGACCGCCGGGGGGCTGACATGGAGGGCCTACGTGCAGGACATGGAAGAGGGCGCGCCGAGCGCCGCGGGTGCGGTCACGTGCCGTCGTCCCGAACTCGGTGCCACCGATCCCAACCACACCGCCGTTGCGGGAGATCCCTATCTCACGTTCCGCAACCCGTTCGTGTACTTCGGCTCGCTGCTGGGCAGCGGTGCGTGCACGAGCGACGACGTCGACCTCGGCCAGTTGCAGGGCGACCTCGCGACTCCGGCCGACACCCCGAGCCTCAGCTGGATCGTGCCGTCCGCGTGCGACGACGGCTCGGCTACCCCCTGCACACCGGGGGCACCCGCCGGGATTGGCCCTGCGGATGACTTCCTGAAGGAAGTGGTGGGAGAGATCCTCACGACCACCGCCTACCGCGAAGGAGGGCTGATCGCGATCGTCCCCGACAGCCCGCCCGGCTCCAACACTCCCCCCAGCTCCAACACTCCCCCCAGCTCCAACACTCCCCCCAGCTCCAACACTCCCCCCAGCTCCAACACTCCCCCCAGCACCGGCACGCCCAGCTCCGGCGCGCCCAGCTCCGGCACTTCCTCCAGCGCTGGCGCGTCCGCAGGCACGCCTGGGTCCCACACCTCCCCCGGCTCCTCCGCGAGCGCTACGACGCCGATTGGCGCGCTGCTGCTCTCCCCGTTCGTGCACAGCGGGGCGCGCGTGTCCGAAGCGTTCAACGATTTCTCACTCCTGAAGAGCCTCGCGCTGCTCTTTGGGGTGCTCCCCTTGGGCCATGCGAATGACCCTGGCGCCGTCTCCTTCGGCGCCACGGTCTACAGCACGACCGAGAAGGCGGCCCAGGCCGCATCACGACAACGGCGTCAAGCGACGCCGCATGCAGGCGGCTGAACCCCCGCCTTCACGCAATCATCAAACAAGGAACGGAGACCCCCGTTGTACTCACATCAACCCGTCCACCATCGAGCTTCCCTCTGGCTCGGTGCGATCCTGGGCTCGATCGTCCTCTCGCTGGCGATCGTCGCCTCGGCTCACGCCGAAGAAGGCGGATCTGAAGGAAGCCCGAATGACCTCAACTGCATAGGGCACGTATCTGCTGGGACGCCCGAACTCGGAAGCGAAGAACAGCAGGTTCGCTACACGTTCTACTGCAATGGCCCAATCACGGGCTACCAGCTGGAGACCAACGTGCCGGTGACCGGCTTCGAGGCCTCTCCAGTGGTGACCAACACCAAGAACGCGCCGCTGTCGGACACGTTCTCATGCGGCGGTGAACTCCCGGGCTGGGCGGACAACTGCGAGGGCTCCGCCAAGGCCGGTTGGGAGACGGTCACCGGGCAGTTCTCGATCGGCACACCGCTGTGCAAGGCGCCGCTCGTTGATCCGTTGCTGACGGTCACCTCTCTGTACTCCGAAAAGGGGGTAGCCAATCAGGCGATCGCAGGGCCATTCGATCTCGGTCCCGCGCTGCACTGCCCCGCCTCCTCTTATGAGGGCGGCTCACGGCTCGATCCGACGACGCCGCCGGCGTCGAACGCCAAGGCCAACGGACATAAGAAAGGCAAGAAGAAAAGCAAACAGGTCACAGCCAAAAAGAAATAGGCGGGTAGATAGCCTGCGTATGCATGCGGGCTGCAACCCACTCTCCGACCGGACGGCGCCAACCAACCTGGCGCCGTCCGGCTCGCCTCGCGCGCAGCTCGTTCGCGCTCGCGACGCTGTCGATGCTCGCGTTGATGGGGTGCGGCTCGGCGACCAGCGCCGATGACAACCCCCTGGCGAGCAAGTTGGCTCCCGCTCAATGCGCAAACGCCACGGCGCGGGCGCTGGGGGAGGTCGCCGAACACGTCTACCACGAGATCGCGGGCGGGCGGATAGCGCTGCCGGCAGCCGAACGCGTGGCAAGTGCGCCAACGGTGCTGGCGGCCGTGGAAGCCGGCAATCCTCGAGCGGTGCGGGCTGCGATCGCGCCGCTACTGCGCGGGCAGCTCGTGCGCGTGCGCGTGACCCTCGGGCGACGCACGCTCGTCGAATACGGCACCGCCAATGGAATAGCGCCTGTGAGCACCCCGCTGAAGAATGCGGCGGGCCTTCAGATCGGCACGATCACGGCCTCCGAGGAGGGCGTGTATGGGTATGCCGACACCGTGCATGCGATCACCGAAGCGCAGGTGTTCGCGCGCGCCGGGTCGATCCCGCTGGGGGGCTCGGCAAGTCCTGCCCCGGCGGTCCTCCCCGCCGGTGGCGAGGTCACCTACGCGGGTACCCACTACGCGGTGTACTCGTTCCGCGGCATCGGCTTTCCCAGGACCGCGCTGCGCACATTCGTGCTGGCACCGGTGCCGCTCGCATCCGCCTGCGCGCGCACACCGGCGGAAACCGCGACGAACGCGATCGCGGCGACGGCGATGAGGATCTACCGCCAGGAGCAGTCGGGAGCGGCGACGCGAGCGGTGGTGCGTGACTTCGAACGCTCGCGCTCCTTCCAGGTAGCGGTGGCGAGCGACAACCCAGTCGCCGCGCGCGCCGCGATCGTGGCGTTCTTCAAATCCACGCTGCACGTGGTGCGCGTGCGCGCGACGCTCGGCGAAACACTTGTGGTCGACGTGGGCGGCCCACACGTGCTGGCGCCGATCCGTGGTGACGTGCGCAATAAGCGCGGGGGCATCGTGGGGCATTTCCAGCTCTCTGTGCAGGACGATCTCGGGTACGTGATCCTCACGCACCGTTTCGCCGGGGTGCAGGTGTTTTTGTATGAAGATCCCACCCACCCCGAAGAGATCACCGGCAGCGTGAGCCCCGCCCCGGTGAGCTTCCCCAACCACGGCGAAGTACTGTTCGACGGGGTGGTCTACAGCGCCTACTCGTTCAACGCGGAAGCCTTCCCAAAGGGGACATTGCACGTCTCGCTGCTGATCCCGCCGGTGCCGGGGACATGAGGAAGCGTGGGAGGGCGGCTACGCGCGGGCGCGGGCGCGCATCTCGCGGACGGGGCGACGACCGAGGTGACTCGCGGTAACGTAGGGCGCTGCGTGCCCGTCGACGCGCTGGCCGACGTTGACCGCGACACGGCCGCGCAACCTGTCGATCGGGCTGCGGCGCGTCGGCACGAGCAGCAGCTCAACCTCCTCGCCGACGAGAACCGTGGGACGTCCCTCGACGAGGTTGCGCCACACGACTTCGTCGGCCCACTCCTGATCACCGGGAACGAACGCGACGTCGTTGGGGTAGCCGAGGTCGTCGTCGCTGTGCGACGCGACCATGAACAGTTCATTGGTCTTATCGGAGACGATGCTCATCTGGTGCGCTCCCAACTGCGAATTATATCGCTCCAACCACCTGTCAGCTTGACTTCGGCGGCGTGCATCGCGTCGTTGACGGGGCCGTGCTTGACGATCGGCGAGTGCTTCTCGGAGCCGGCGTAGCGGTGCTCGTGGTGCTCCTCGGGGCCGTGAGCGTTGTCGAATGTCCGCACCGTGTGCCACTGCCCGCCGCGCTCGGCGAGCAACACGATCGCGTACTCGACGGGGTGCGTACTCGAGCGCTCTATCACCATCACCACATCTGACGCAAGATAAACTCGCCGCCTCCGGTCCTTGGGCATCGCTCGATGGTTTCACCGGCATGCGACGGTACCCGGCACGGACTCCCCATCCTTACAGCATCGTCGTCGTCATCCGCTCGATCTCCGCGATCGAGGTTTGACCGGCGCGCACCTTCGCGATCCCGTCATCGCGCAGACGGCGCATTCCCTGGCTCATGGCGGCGGCGGCGATCTCATCGACCGAACCGCGGCTGAGCACCAGAGCGCGGACCTCCTCGGTGACCGACATCACCTCATAGATGCCGATCCGCCCGCGATAGCCGGTGGCTGAGCAGCGCGAGCAGCCAACCGGCTCGAACGCCTCCGAGCCATACAGCCCGTACTCGGCGAGCAGCGACTCGGGTATTTTGCTCGGCTGCTTGCAGTGCTGGCAGAGCATCCGCACCAGCCGCTGCGCCACGATGCAGTCGATCGCGGAGGAGATCAAGAACGGCTCGATGCCCATGTCGATCAGGCGCCCCAGCGCGCTGGGGGCATCGCGGGTGTGAAGCGTTGAGAGCACCAGGTGGCCGGTGAGCGCCGCCTCCACCGCGATGTGAGCAGTTTCGCGGTCGCGGATCTCCCCGACCATGATCACGTCGGGGTCGGCGCGCAGCATCGCGCGCAACCCACCCGCGAACGTCATGCCGGCCTTCGGCGCCACCTGCATCTGCTTGACGCCCGCGATCCGCGACTCGACGGGGTCCTCGATCGTGAGGATCGAGCGGCTGCCGTCGTTGACCACCCCGAGCGCCGCGTACAGCGTGGTGGACTTGCCGCTACCGGTGGGGCCCGTGACGAGCACCGCGCCGTTGGGCCGCGCGATTGCGTAGGCGAAGCGGTCTTGCTCGGTGCGCTGCATACCGAGCGACTCCAGCCCGCGGACAGTGGCGCCCTTGTCGAGGATGCGCATGTAGGCGCCCTCGCCGTAGACCAGTGGGAGCGTTGTGACGCGCACGTCCACACGCCGCCCGGCGACAGTGAGCGCGAAGCGCCCGTCCTGCGGGACGCGCCGCTCGGAGATGTCCATTTCGGACATGATCTTCACGCGCGAGATCACGTTCGCGGCCATCGCACGCTTCAGGGTGGCGGTCTGGGAGAGCACCCCGTCGATGCGCAGCATCACCCGCATGTCGCCCTCACCGGGGTCGATGTGGATGTCGGAGGCGCCCTGCTCGATCGCCTCGGCGATGATCGTGTGCACGAGCTTGATGACGGGGGCGTCCTTGTCGGCCTCGTCCATGACCAGTTCGGCCTCGGGCTGGGCCTCGTCCTCGACGAACGATTCCACCGACTGCTCCACGCGGGAGAGGCGTGTGATGAGGATGTTGAGGTCCTCGATCGACGCCGATGCCGAGCGCACGCGCCGGCCGGTGAGCATCGCGACGTCGTCGACCGTCAGCACGTTGGTGGGGTCGGCCATCGCCAGCAGCAGCGTGCCGTCTTCGAGGAAGCCCACCGGCACGGCCTGGTAGCGGCGGATCGCCTCCATGTCGATGAGGTTGACCGCACCCATGTCGAGCTCGTACACCGACAGGTCGATGTAATCGAGGCCGTAGCGGTCGGCGACGACGCGCGCCAGCTGGTCGTGGCGCAGGATGCCCTGCTCCACGAGCACTTGCCCGGTGGGCTTGCGCTGGGCGCGCGCCAGCTCGACGGCCTCCTCGACCTTCTCGCGGGTCGCGAACCCGAGGTCGACGACCACGTCGCCAATCAGCCGTCCGGGGCGTCCGTCGCCAAGAGCGTGCTTGAGCGCATGGGACTGAATCGGCCGGCTGTGGGCGGGAGCCGGGGTGTTGAGGTCTACGTCGGGGCGCACCAGCGAGAGCTCGCTTACGGGTGCGCTGGTTGAGCTGGATTGGTCCCCCACGCTTTGTAGATCGGCATCCGCGAGCGCGAACTTGACCTGCTGGAGGTATTGATCGATGCACGTACTCGCGTCGCGAGCAAGCTCGTGGCTGACGAGCCTTTGAGCCGGTGGCTGGAGGGACGCGGGGGGGTCTTCGCCCAGCATGGGCGCGGCGCGGCGCTAGCGTCCGAGGCCCTGCTCGAAGGCGCCCTTCACGCTGGCGTCGAGCGCATTGAGGCGCTGTAGCGCAAGCGCCTCGGCGCAGGCCGCGCGCTGTATGCCGACCCCACCCACCCCATCGGAGCCATGGTGGGCCAGCACGCAGTGCTCGAGCGCCAGGCGCCGCCCGGCCGCCAGGTTTGGGGGGATGTGGGCCGCGATCATTCGCATCCCCAACTCGACGTGGCCCAACATGCGCCCTTCCTCGGTGCGAGTGATCTCAGCTCCGTAGGCGTACTCGCGCGTCTTGCCGAGGTCGTGCACGATCGCCGCGCACAGCAACAGGTCGCGGTCCAGGCGCGGGTGCACGGCGCACAGCTCGAGCGCCAGCTGGGCGACGGCGACGGTGTGCTCCAGCAGACCGCCGAGAAACGCATGGTGGACAGATGATCGGGTCGGTGCGTGGGCGGGCAGCGAGCAGGGCGCGCGGCGCAGCTCGGCGCGTAGCTCGCGGTCGCCCAGCAGCCGCTCCAGCAACGCTTTGAGGCCGGGGTCGTACACCTCGCGAGCGAGATGCTCGAGGAACCCTTCCAACTCGTCGAGGTCGCGGCGGGAGACGGGCAGGAAGCGGGCGGCGTCCTCGTCTGAGACCTCGATGCGCGCGATCCGCTCGACCGCGATCTGCAGCTCCTCGCGGAAGCGCTCCACGCGGCCCACCACGCGCACCAGATCGCCGCGCTCGAAGCGTCCCGCCAGCAGGTCGGCGTCGCGGAACACACGGCCGGGGATGCTGCTGGACCGATCGCGAAGCTCGAGCGTCAGATAGGGCGTGCCGGAGCGCGTCAGCAGCCGCTCCTTGCGCACGCAGGCAAACACGGCGTCCAGCGAGTCCCCCTCGCGCAGCGTGGCGATTGTCTGCGCATCTTCGACGCCGCGCTCGCCGTGCTGAGCATGCGCAGAGATGGTTGAGGAGGCTCGCAGTGGACATCAGCTGCCCATGATGTACGGTGGGTCGGATGCAGCCACTGATCTGGGATCGTCGTCCCGACGGCTTGAGGGCCCC
Organism: uncultured Solirubrobacterales bacterium; assembly: GCA_963849215.1. Lineage (GTDB taxonomy): Bacteria > Actinomycetota > Thermoleophilia > Solirubrobacterales > Solirubrobacteraceae > Palsa-744. Next base: position 714,566 of record CAWKGR010000003.1, on the reverse strand, counting down.
GGCGATGGTGTGCTCGTTTCAGGGTTGGAACGATGCCGGTGACGCCGCCTCGACGGCGACCGCATTCCTCGCACAGGCGCTGGGCGCGCAGCGCTTCGCGCAGACCGACACCGAGGAGTTCTACGACTTCCAAGCCAACCGCCCACAGGTGCAGATCGACGAGACGCAGGCGCGCGTGATCTCGTGGCCGTCGGTGGAGATCCTGGAAGCGCGCGCGCCTCGCGCGCCGCGGGATCTGGTGATCGTGCAGGGCACCGAGCCTTCGATGCGCTGGCGCTCGTTCAGCGCTCTGATCGTGGATCTCGCCGAAGCGCTTGACGTGCAGCTCGTGGTGACGCTCGGCGGGCTGCTGGCGGACGTGCCGCATTCGCACCCGGTGGTGATGACGGGCTTCGCCTCAGACCCGGCGATGATGGAGCGGCTGGGGCTCAAAGCGAGTCGCTATGAGGGCCCAACGGGGATCGTGGGGGTGCTGCACGCCGCTTGCGGGCAGCAGGGGTTGCCATCGGCGAGCGTGTGGGCGAGCGTGCCCCATTACGTGGCGGCCGCGGCCTCCCCGAAGGCGGCGCTCGCGCTGCTGCGCAAGCTGGAGCTGCTGGTGGGGGTGTCGGTGGACGCCTCAGAGCTGGAGGAGGCCGCCGGCGAGTACGAGCGCCAGGTGGGGCTGGCTGTGCAATCCGACCCCGACATCCAGGCGTTTGTGGAGCGACTGGAGCGGCGCGCGGCGGAGAGCGAGCAGGCGACCCTCAGTCCACAGGATCTCCCCTCGGGGGACCTGCTGGCAAGAGAATTCCAGCGCTTCCTGCGCCAGCGCGGACGCGAGAGCTGAGCTCGTCGCCTCGCCGCGTGCGGGGACGTAGCCATCCAAAACCGAGCGTTATCTCTTCCTATCTTGGGGATTGTATTCCCCATTTTCTCCTGTTAGGATCCCCATTATCGGCCGCCTTTTGTATTCATAAAAGATAGGGATTGCGGTGATCGAGAGACATATCCGACCTCTGGTAGCCGAAGCTCTGTCCTACGCGAGGGCGGTTTGCCTGCTCGGCCCACGACAGGTCGGCAAGAGCACGTTGGCGAGACAGATCGCAAGCCGCGACCATCCGGCTGGCTTCCTCACGCTCGACGAAGAGGCAACCAGGCGCGCAGCCCTTGACGATCCGACCGGGTTTGTCGCGGCCATCTCCGGTCCTGTGGTGATTGACGAGATTCAGCGCGCACCCGATCTCATGCTCGCCATCAAGGCTCGGCTCGACACCTGCAACGATCGCGGCCAGTTCCTGCTGACCGGGTCGGCCGACGTGATCACTTTGCCGACGATCGCCGACAATCTGCCTGGCCGCGTCGATTACATCCACCTGTGGCCATTCTCCCAGGGCGAGCTCGAGGGCACGCGCGAGAGCTTCGTCGATCGTCTGTTTGCCAACGAACCGCCCCGCGTCGAAGGCGCCAACGTTGGCCGTGATGCCTACGCGGAGCGCGTGATACGGGGCGGATTCCCAGACGCCCAAGCGCGCGGTGCTAACGGACGCTCGCGCTTCTTTGCAAGCTACTTGCCCTCGATTCTTGGCCGAGACGTGAGCGACATCGCGCGTATCCACGACGTCGCCGAGATCGGGCGACTGCTCAACATCATGGCCGCTCGCTCGGGCTCGCTCATGAGCGCTCGGGGGGTGGCGGCTGACCTCGGCATCGATCACAAGACCGTAAGCGCCTACACGCGCATCCTCGAAAACCTCTTTCTCGTACTGCGCCTGAATTCATGGCACGCCAATATCGGGAGTCGCCAAGTGAAGGCGCCGAAGCTGCACGTGTGCGACGCTGGCCTGCTCACGCACATACTGGGCGTCGACACCGATCGCCTCGTCGAAGACGCGACTCTTGCGGGTACGATCTTCGAGACGTTCGCCGTGATGGAGATCGAGCGCCAATGCGGCTGGTCTCAGAACGAACCGTCGCTCTTTCATTACCGCGACCACCAGCGACGCGAGGTCGACCTCGTACTGGAGCTTCGCAGCGGCGAGATTGCGGCCGTCGAGATCAAGAGCGGCGCAACCGTACGGCCGAAGGACTTCGGCGCGCTTCGATATCTACGCGATGCGCTGGGTGCCCGTTTCAAGGCAGGGGTCGTGCTCTACGCCGGGGCCCACACACTCCCCTTCGGCGAGCGTCTCACCGCAGTGCCGTTGTGCGGCCTGTGGCAGGGCTGACACCTCCGCGCGCGTCGGCCACGGCCGCCAAGCCTGACCGCGTCCGGTCGTGGTTTAGGACGCCCTCTTCGCGAGTTACGCCGAGACCGCTAACGCGTGGCGATCCCGTAGGTGACCGCTGCTTGACCCATCAACAGTTTGCCCGAGCCGTACTGCCCCTCAGCCACGTCGGGCTGGAAGCCAGGCGAGATCGAGATTTTCTTGGAGAGCGCGTACATGACGAACTCGACCGTGTCACTCTTGCCCGCCGCCGGGCAGATCGGGCTGTAGCCGGCCTTGCCGGCCGTGTTGGTGCCAACGATCCCGCCCGCGGGCACCTTGCCCGCGGCAACGCCTGTGGAGCTCGGTTCGATCCCGCCGACCACCCAGCGGATACCACCGGATGTGCCATTGGCGCTGTCGTCGATCACGAACAGGATCAGTTCGGCCGCGTGCGCTGGCACTTTTGTCCACGACAGCGCCGGGGAGATGCCGGCGCCGGCGCACGTGTATTCGGTGGGGATTGCGCCGTTGCGTTCAAACTGCGGACTCGCGATCGAGAACGCGCCGGGCGCTGTGTAGACCTCGCCGCTTGAGTTAGAGGTGGATGAGCTCGTCGTCGAGCTCTTCGATGAGCCGTGGGCTGTCGATGAGCCGGAGCTGGAGGCGGTACTCCCGGCGGTGGTGGCCGTAAGGTTTTCCGAGCCGCCTTTGTATTGCTTGCAATCTTCCATCACATAGCCCCCCTTGCAGTCGGTGAGCGCCTTCCAGTGAGTGTGGAAGTTAGTCTCAAATGCCGCCAGGATCGCGCTGTGCTGTGACGAGCTCTTACCGGAGGTCACCTGCGCGGCGATTTGCGCCGCCAGCTGTTCGACCTTGATGCGCGCCAGCAGATCGGCTTCGGTCTCCCCAGATGTGGAGAAGTACTTGCGCAACGCGTCGGCCTTGGGGAAGCTTTGGTGTACAAGCGTGGCATAGCGCTGCTTGATTTCAGCTTCAGACACCGAGACCCCGCGCGCCTTGGCCTCTCCCAACACCCACTCGGATGTCAACAGGAACCCCAGTGCGCGGTGGCTCGCATTGCTACCGCCACCAAGCTTCGTCTCAACCGTGACCCAGTGCGCGTAGCTGGACTTGGAGATCGGCGTACCCGCAACGTAGGCGACGGCGTCGACGCTTGACGCGGCGGCAGGCGTGGCGGCGGCCGGCGAGCTTGGGACGGCCGCGACCGTGGAGGTGGACGAGCCACCGCCACCGCAGCCGGCCAGCAAACCGGCAGCCAGCACCGGCAACGCCGCCAGACTGACGCGCGCTCGTTTGGGGACCCCTCCCTGCAAGATACTGCTCTTCATCTTCAAACGGGACGTTAATCGCCGAGCCTAAAGCGCAGCATAATGTCGCGCCGAGACTCAGCCGCCTGCGACCTGCTCGGGCTCAACCGCCCGTGGCCTGGCTCGGGCTCAACCGCCCGTGGCCTGGCTCGGGCTCAACCGCCCGTGGCCTGCTCGGCGATTGCGCCCTGTACTCGCCAACCCTTGCTGGTGAGCGTCCATGCGTTGGGCTCGCCGCGTGTGGGCCCCGCGCCGCTATTCTCGATCAGCCCAAGGCTCTGCAGGCGGGCAAGCAGCTTTGACATCTGGCCCTGGTCTGAGACCTCGGCCTTCTCGGCGACCATGCGGTTGGATGAACCGGGATCGGCGGCAATCGCCATCAGCACGCGTACGGTGCGGTAGGTCAGGCGCATCTCCAGCTGCATCAACGGATTGGGGCCGAGCTGGGCAGCGTGTTCGGGAGATCGCCTGATCGCAACCGGACGCTTGATCTCCCGCTGAGCGGCAGACACACCAAGGTAGGGCAGGATGATCATGCTCGTCAGCGGAGCGGCGAGGCTAAGCAGAGACTCGCTCCCGGGATCGAGCAGACGTGCGTGTAGCACCGAGAGCACCCCGCCGACGATCCCCTCCGCAGTGAGTGGCGGGGGCTCCTGGCCCTTCTTTACCAGCGCGCGTCCCTCATCGACGAGAGCGACAATCTGAGAGAGCAGCTCGCGACGGCGCTCGATCGCGGCCGTTCCCGCCCCCAGCGATCCATCGAACATGAGCCTGCCCGCGCCGCGCTCCACGTCGAGAAACTCAAGCAGCGCCGTCAGGGCCGTCCTGACCCGCGTGTCCCACCGCGCCGTGGGGTCGTATGTGTCGAGCACGTACCTCGACAAGCTTGCGACCGCCTCGTCGAATGCCGCAAGGAAGCATGCCTCGCGGTCGCCGAACAGTTCGTAGAAAGTACGACGGGAGACCCCCGCGCGCTCCACCACGTGCGCCACTGTGACGTTGGCTGCGCCCCGCTCGCACGCGACCTCGGTCATCGCGGCAAGTATTCGCGCGCGTTGGATCTCGATGACTCGGTCGGGTCCGATCCCGTTACGCGACGGCGTCAATCCGTTGGGCGCCGTCCGTCTGGACGGCGCCCTTCCGCTGGTAGGCATCTCATCGTTTCCCGCGTGTACTTCCCTTGTGTCCACCGCTGGCCTTCGTCGTCTTCTTTGCTTTCTTGGTCTTTTGCTTCCCGCATCCTGTGACGTTGATTGGCGTGGACTGTTTGATGCTCATGCCGTTAGCCGCGACGAAGTTGGTCGGCATCTTTAGTGTGCTCTTGCAGAGGTTCCCGGTCGCGGCTAGCGCACTATCGGGTCCTTGCGGCAGTTTCAGTTCGAATACGCCGATCGGGACGTCGGGGATCGTGCGGAACGTGCTGCTGGTGATCCCGGCCTTGCTGATGAACGTTTCGCCGTGGAGATAGATCGTGACTCCCTCTCCCGAGAGCGCGATGATCAGTTCGGGGAACTTCGCACCACCATGGGACACAAAATACGCGGGGCCTTCCAGATGCACCGGCAACACCGGTGTGGTAGCCGTCGCCGACCCGATCCGTGAATCCGGCGGGCATGCCGCGGGGTTCGCGTCAAACACCTTGTCCGGACACGCCTTTTGTAGGGTGGTGAGGCGTGAGGGTAGTTGCTTTGGTAGGTCTACCTTGACCTTCCCGATGTTTGCTTGGGAACCAAACGCGGCTTTGGGATAGGTGAGCTTTACGTTCAGGCTCGCCCCGTTGGCTCTTGATGTCTTCCCGTTCGTGGACACCGTGAAGATCGGTTTGAAGCCCAGTGTCGCGCAGTTAGTGACCTGGAACGGCACGTGCAATGACTTGACTGTCCCTTGACTGCTGGTGAGACCTCCTGTTATCGCTTGTGGCGCACAGTCGGTCGGGTTGAACGTGAAGTCCGGTCTGTCGACACTGACGTTGACGTGCTTGATCTGCAAGGGGATACCGTCGATGATCTGCGGTATCGCATACGGGCCAGTGGTATCGGAGGTGATCGTCAGCGCCGCGTTTTCGGGGTTCACTTCGATCTTGGCCCTGACGATCACATTACCCAGATTGAACGGGCCCGCCTTCGCGGGATTCACGATCGACAGCCCGTATGGTGCACCCTCGTACGGTCCGGTGATGAACACTTCCCCACCGGTCACGGTGTAAGGGTTGCCGCCTAGTCCTACACTGACGGTGGTGTGCCCGATCAGGCTTTCAGGACCGCATGTTCCTGCATTGCCTTCTGCTTCTCCGCACAGCTTTACGTTTGAGAGTGTTCCCAGCAGTCCTGAGGGCATCTTTAGCTGTATCGCGTCCAAATTCTGGTTGCCGTCTTCGCGACTCATCGTCATCGTGAACGGTGTGAACGCACCAGCCTGAATATTCAGGCTACCGGTCGTCAGTTCTGGGTTGAACGGCAGTGGATCGCTACACGGTGAGTGGTTCGGACCGCTGTTGATCACGAATTCTGATGAGGAATCAACGGGAGCGTTACCGGACCATGGTGCTATCGATGCCGTGGTCGTATAAGACCCACACAATGCTGGTGTTCCCAACGGTGCGCGGGAGCCACCAAAGAAATGCAGATTCAGGTTTTCAAATGGTAGCTGCGGCGTGTTGTCGAACGTTGAGACTAGCTGGCCGCTGACAGCGTCAGGTTTGACTTCCCCCGCGAGCTTCACGATCACGCCGGATACCGGGTCTTTCGCGACCAGGTACAGCGCGACTAGGCTACCGAACGGGTTAACGTCCTGTTGAGCCAAATACGCGGCACCAACCAACGGGTTCGGTAGTAGCGGCGTGCGTATTTCGACCGTCCCGACCTTCGCCGATTCAGGACACGACTGTTCAGCGGGACTATCCAACCCGATCTGTTCAAGACTGCACGACGACAGACCATCGGCGCCGGCGGGGTTCAACCCGACGCCGGCAGGCAACGTCACGGTCGTGTTCTTGACTGTCGACTCCGCCAAACCAAACGGGTTCAAACCAGATTCTTGAGGGACGTGCACACCCACCGTCAATCCCGTCGGTGTGGCTGCCTCCTGTCCGTCGGGCGCGACACTGATAGACGGTTCGAAGTTCAGTTTGTTACACCCGTCCTGTCCGTACTGTTCGCCGTGATCGTTAGCGAACGTGTAACCGAAAGGTTCTGTGTACTGTCCCGGTGAGACCCACGAATCGGCTTCAATCGTGGTGTGCAACGGGCCTGTGCAGGACGTTGGCATAATCAGCAACGGTTGTCCTTTTTCGTTCGCCGGACACGACGGTTCGGGGGCAGGCAGCAAGGAGCTGCCTTCGCCCTTGCGCGTTTCAAACGCCTGGATACACCCTACCCCACGAGAGTTATCGTGCCGCGTATCCGACGGTACGCCCCAGAACGTCACAAGGTTCCCGATGAACCCGGTGCCCTGTGTGATGTTCGGGACTGTCACGACGACACCGTAGTCCCCGCCGGTACGTACATACGTATCGAGGATCACGGGACCAACCAGCGTAATGAAACCAAACCTTGCCGGCTCACCCACGGCCGGTTCGAGACTGATCAATGGTTCAGAGACAAGCAACGAACTCGGCAAATCTTCAAAACCAGTGACTATCGGCGTCGCGACACCAACAACAGTGTTATCCGGGCACGGCGGTACACCACTATTGACCTGTGCGGACTGGATGAACCGGTTTAGGCTGCACTTCGGTATCGGTGTGGGATTACCGATCAAGCCCGGTGGTAGATTGAAACGCAAGTCCTTAGTCATCGTCACAGGCTGCACTTCAGGCATCGGGTCACCAACAGGAACGGCCTGACTGTTGAAGATCAACGTGGTCGTCAACTGGAACGGGTGCGAACCAGCCTGAGTATCGACACCGCCGCCTTCTTCTTCAGGCGTAAGTTCATAACTATGCACCCCATATGAGCCAGGAGGTTCAACCGCTAGCGTTTCTTCACGCGAAGCCGGAGCAGCACCACCACCAGACACACTCACCTGGTTCATACCCATACCAGCACCAGGAGCGACCTTCACACTAAGAGCCAAAATCGCTTGTTCATACGGACGCACAGGAAGCCCGTAAAGACACGAAATCTTCTGGCCTGAGACCGTGCATGACGGCGCTAGAACACCGCCCACTCGCACAGTGTTCTGACCGAACGTCGTGCCACCACCACCCATAACAGCCTTCACCAGTGTCACACCCGCAGGCAGCGTGTCTTCAAACGTGATGAAGTTCTTGTGTTCCCCGAACATAGCTTCAGCCGCGTTACCCAACATCGAACCATTCGTCGACTCATCCCCAAGGTTCGCCGCGATCACGTTGATCCGCGCTTCGGTACCAATCTTGCTAGCCGGCGCCGAAACACTAGTCAAATGCCACCACGGTTCAGCAGCCGAAGCTATACCAACACTACCCGTTAGCAGCAATACCGTAGCGAGAACGATCGTTAGCGGAGCGTGTCTTTTGATCCTGTTCACGATGATCACCCGTTGCCCTTCTTGATCGCGCTAGCCACCCTGGACTGAGACACCCTCGACTGCTTTGCCGTCCCATAGCGTTTCTTTGCCTGCCGTTCACAAACAGTCCGCTTGCGCTTAGTCTTGTCTTTGCGACACGCGTGCAGTGCGTTTGCAAGCTTCTGTGTCCTGGTCAACGATCTCGGTTTCACACCAAGCACAGAAGAGGACGCAACTATGTTGCCCTGTCCGTTGAACGTCGCGGACGGCGTCGGACCAAAAATCTCCGGTTGCGGTGACGGCGCGGCCTTACACGAATCACCACTCGTGCATTCAGGCGGCGAGACCGGTTCCGTGCGACACGGCCAAGCCGAAGAGCACACGTGCGCGTCATACATGTCATACGCGTTGTCGTAATCTTCAGCGACCAGTTTCGCCGCGGTAACGAAGAACACGTCATCGCCGCTTTCGCTGGCGTCCATGAACGCCGATTCCCGCAAGGATTGACCGGACGAGATCAGGCTCACGCACGCACCGGTAGCGGGACTGAAATCGGTGTCCTGTTCTGTGCAGCTACCAACACTAGCTGGCTCATACTCGTACACGTCCTCGAGCCCATTCGTGTCTTGTGGCACCAGCGCATCGGGGCTGTTGAAGAACAATCGTCCGTCATTCATCACATACCGCGGCTCATATGATGAGACATTCAGCTCGTTGTTCCAACCGACGAGACTGCCAGCAAGCCAATGGTCTGTATTGCCGCCTTTAGATAGTTCTGTCCACGTCTTCGGCTGGTCGACCAACAGCTGTTCGGCGCCGTTCTCTTCACCCTGATCGAACACGCCTACCGGTCGTGCACCGGTGGGATCGCAGGACGCGCACACCAGATGGTTAGAGGTAGCGTCATACAGGAAGACCTCCTCGTCACGCTGGCCGCTCCTAGCGTCGAGATTGTCATAGCCAGTCAATGGACTGTTGGACATGAACGCCACATAACGACCGTTTGGGGACACCTCCGAACTCGTGTACCAAGGTAGTCGCACGGGATTCGGTCCTCCCCCGTGTTCGTTGGTGCCTCCCCAGGTGTGTTGGTCTTCCCATGAGAGTGTCGCGATGTGCGTCGTGCTCCACGCACCGTTTTCTTCGTGCGCGACATATAGGTTGGGAACTCCGCTGACACCCCCATTCGCCAACACGCCCGTAGCCACGAAATACACATACGAGCCATCCTGGCTAACACCCAATACCCCGTTCTGAAGACCAGCGCTTTGTTCAGCGACACTGTGATCGGCCGTCAGATCGATGTCTTTCCCGGTCGCCGGTTCGAAAACGTGAAGGTCACCGCTTAGGCCTTCTTCGGTTTCTACGTAGAACACCTTCGATCCGTCGCTGCTCATCGTTTCAAAACGTGCATACGGGCCGCCGACCTTGTAGGTCTGTTTTTCGACCATGTCACGCACATACAGGCCAACCTTATTACCTCCATTCATAGGGATGAGTTGACCGTAATGCCACACAACCCAGCGACCATCAGACGAGATCGCGCGCGCGGTCATTTCTCCACCAGGAACGGTTGGCAGCGCACTACCCGCTCGAGCACCAGGCCTTGTCGTTCCATTGGGAAGAATGTTCACCAGTTCCAGCTTGCCAGCGTACCACTCGTACAGATTATCCTCGTGTTCCGATTCTGATCCCGTGCAACCTTTGCATGGTTCTAGACTCACTGATTCAGGCGTCAACGCAAGCCACGTACCAAACACGACATGACTCAGATCGGGCGTACCGGTGAAATACTGCATTTCGTCATCACCGAATTTTAGACCGGAAGGCACGTCAGCTTCGTTCTCCAACGGCTGAAAAGCGCCAGTATCGTTGTTACGCACATACAACGTTCTTTCCGTCGCTTCCGACGATTGCGGCGCGGGCTCCTGACCAGGTTGCAACAAACCCAACGATAGATTCGAAGAGAAGACGTGCCACAATTCACCCGCGCCGAACAGCTCCGCAGTCGATTCCCCTTCAGGGGGTAGTCCCGCTCGACCCGACACATCCTGTGTACGCCAACCTTCCGCGGTGTGACTTGAAAGCTCCTGTGACCAGAATAGGCGGCCAGCCACGCCTTCACCCAGAGGTTCGTTGACCGTGTAAGTGATCCCGCTCCCATCGCCAGCAGCCTGCGTCAACCACTCGTTTGAATCCAATCCGATGATGACTGCTTTTTTGTTGGGTGGTGAGACCAATTCCCACGCCCGCCCATCAGGCAATGTCAACTCTTCCCCACCCGCAGACTGGGTCGTAAACGTACGATCTGGTTCCGCAAACGTTTCGCCATCCTGGACGGCGACCAGCCGGTAATGGTAAGTCGTGCTCGCTTCAAGGCCCTGTAGGTGAAAGCTCACATCCTGCACACCATCAGACGAGCCGATATCCACCCCTGGCGCACCCAACGGCACCTCGACCCCATACCCGGTGGTGGTGCCGTACTCGAAATAATAATTTGTGTCGCCGCCATTAGGATCGACCTGTCCATGCAGCGTGCCGCTGTTAGACGCTACACCCGTGACATACTCGCCATCCAACCTCGGTCCGGTAAAGAATTCGTGATTGGGACCGGGGTTACTGCCGGCACTGTTACCAGCAACTAGCCGGTAATCATAAGTCGTCTGAGGCTTCAAACCAGTCAAGTGTGCAGTGACAGCCACGGGGCTCGAACCGGACCCGGGACCCGCCGGCGAACAAGGAACGTCCGTGCCATGGGCCGCTTCGCCCTGCACATACGGTCTCGTGTCGTATTCAAACACACACGAAGTAACCAATTTGCCTTCCGGATTGACCGTTCCATTCAACGTCACACTACGCGGCTGCTGTTCACTCGGCACGCCTACACTCGAACTAGGCAAACTAACAGCTTCGAACACCACAACATCGTTATTCCGACGGTCAGTCACATAAACCGTACCAGTAGACGTATTTACCGCGATGCCAGCCCCAAAGCCAAAGCTACCCACACCAAAACCAGGAAACGGAGCGCCATTCTGACTGCTCTCGATAGGAGAGCCATCCAGACCAAACGCTTCGACCCCCTCACCAAACCCGGTGCCCTTTTCATCGTTAGCGAGATACACCTCCCCAGCCACAGGATCAACCGCGATCGCAAACGGATTTTCATCACCGCCAAACGGGTTACTCACCGTCTTCCCAGCGCTAGTGACCTTTACAAAAAAGCCCACATGGTTAAAATAGAGATTGTCTTCGGTATCCACCCCAAGACCCCGGGAGCCAGCGGTTCCCGCATACACCGTTTCGCGTTCGGAAGCGTACACGTTCGACGAAGCTTCATTGAAGCTATAGATCGGGGCGTTGTAGGTAGTAACCCATAGAGTACCGTCCGGGTCTACCGCGACACCCTCGATTGAACGATCGCTGCTATTACCGGATTCAAAGGGTCCTCCTGCCGTTTCGCCGCTAGGCCTGGTTATCACGGGGGTACCGGTCAACTGCGATATGTAAGCACCAGTAGGACTGAACTTGTCGATCACACCGTGATACTGGTCAACGACATAAACGTCTTCGTTGGATGGGTCTAGCGGGCTGCCCGAATCATCGACCGCGATCTGAGACGTCTCTTCCGACGGGGAAAAAGCTCCAGTTGGCGGCGCAGGACCGCTTTCCATTTTGCCTTCTACTTCATAGCTGCCGCTGCCGTTGAACTCGCCGAGATATTCACCCGTAGCGCTGAACCGCTCAACACGACCGTTCCCACTATCCACCACATACACGTTCCCCGCGGTCGTCGTGAGCGATGTCGAATCGTTCACTGCGATACCTTCCGGGCCCTTGAGTTGGCCGGCTCCGGTACCGGTTTCACCGAACGATTTCTCGAACTTGTGTACCACCAGTGCTTGCGCCGGACCGCACAACACACCCATACCCACTAGTACGCACAGCCAGACACCGAGCCGTCTCATCCTTCCTCCATTTATATGACTCATCGTTAGATCTCCTTCTACTCGATGCCTGACTGCCCAAACCATCCTGGAGGAGCCACCAGGCCGCGCACCAGGATCGGTATCACTCCTACCTATTCTTCCGCGGCGGTTACCGCCCACGTACCGTGAACCGCTACTCCATAGACTTCTGTTGGGCCGAGTTTTCCGCCAGCGAAAGACAAGAACGCACCGACCTTCGTAACTTCGGGTGCTTCAAAAGTCGCGAGGCCCTGTGCTGTCGTATACACGCACAAGACGCCTTCAGCGGCCTGCGGTTCAGCTGCAGTCCCAGAACATTCAGGGGCGTGACTACCTTCTTCTTCAGTGACGTACACGACCTTCGGCGCCGACGCCAACGGGATACCGAACGAGATCGAGGAATAACCATTCAAGCCATTCTCGAAAGTCTTGACGATAGTCGCAGACCACGCACCCTTCTCCGTCTTGCCAGACGGCAATGTCCCACCCGCGGTCCACGGCGATCCCTGCTTGCCCTTTTCGCCGTTACACGCATACGTCGTACCGCCAGCAGCCTTGAATTCAGAGCCACCTTCGCTACACGGACCAAGCTTCGCCTTCGATTCCGTGCTCACCACACTCACACCATTCACACCATCTTTGCCACCCACGCCAGCCGGACCCGGTGCTCCTTCTTTACCGTTCGCCCCAGCCGGACCCTGTTTTCCTTCAGGACCAGCCGGACCAGCCTTGCCACGCAGCTGCTTCAACACGCTCGGGCTGATCTGCTTCGTGGAGGTGATCAAATAACGCTTAGCCGCATACGCACCACCAGTCATCGCGAACAACAACGCCAACGTCAACGCGATATTCGCGTACGTGAAACGCTTACGTATCAAAGAGAACATCTACATCCCTCCCTCAAAAAGGTCACCGGACAACACCCCCATTCGGAGGGCACGCAAAAACCACCGCAGGCATCCAACCCACGGCAGCCAAAGAACAAGAAGTCGAACGCACCCGAGGCGCGCGAATGCCCCTTCGAACAGGAGCACCTCTTAGAGCACACCTCAAAGGCGCACAGCAACAACCAAGCCGAGCATCCCGCCCAGCAAGCCGCGGGCTTTCGCCGCGGCGAAGAGGCCTAGCGCCTAGACGCCGACGATCCCAGAGAGAGAGAGAGAGAGAGAGACGCGTCAGCGACGCTGACGCGTCCTATAACGGACCCATCAAGGCGACACGGACTCTCTACTGCGTTATTCCCCAAAGAAACCACGCGAAAAAACAACTCCCTCTCAGAAACGACCCGGTCCCTCTCCCAAGGTCCCCGTCAAAACAAGTTGGTGTCGACCACAGAGCCAACCCAAACCCGACCTTATGTTCGCTCGCACCCTTGCCAGGTACGAACATGTAGCCACTATATACCCATGTGATGCAAGTTGTCAAGTGGTCAACAAGAAAAGCCCTTGCTGCCTTTGATCACTGGCAGGCAGCGCACTGCGCGTACTAGCGCTCCCAAGCCGGACACGCGATCCGGTAGTCGCACAACCCACACACCGCCGGCGACGGCGTGGGCTCGAACCGCTGGGCCATGATCGCCTCGCCGACCTCCGCCACGACCGTGGCGATCCAGTCGGGGTCCATCTCCGCGCTCGGGACGGGCACCTTCAGATCGTCGAGCACGTAGTAGTAGGCCAAGCGCTCCGCGTGCACGTCCCACGACTCGCGCGCACCCACCGCATAAAGCGAGAGCTGCACGTCGTCGTGTAGCTGCTCGGCCGTCCTTGGGCGCCCGGTCTTGTAGTCGATCATCTCGTACGCCCCGTCGGGCAGCCGGTCGACGCGATCGACGCGTCCACGCAGGTGGTGGAGACCGAGCTTGAACGAGAACGATCGCTCGAACCACACCGGCTCGGCCTCGTGGGCCTCCAGGTGCTGGTGGTAGAGCACGAGTGCCGCGCGCGCCTTGGTGTGCAGCTCGCGCTCTTTGTCGCTGTCTCCGAAACCGCCGCGTCGCCAGCACGTCTCAAACAGCTCCATCATCTGTGGCAGCGTCGTGTGCTCGGCCGCGTGGTAGCGCTCCAGCACCTGGTGCACGGCGATCCCAAAGCGCTGATGCAGCGTCTGCGCGGAGGGGATCTTCAAGACACGGCCAAACTTGTAGCGCAGCGGACAACCGCGGTATGTGTCTATGTCCGACGCCGACAACACAAGGCCGTCGCCGCGCCGCGGTAGGAACGCTTGCAGCGAGGGTTCCTCACGCCGGGTAAACGGGCTCGACACTGGAGGGCCCGCAAGCGCCCGAGCGGCGGTGCCCGTGCCGGCGTCGGACTCGCTGGCACTGGAATCGGTTGCCGGTCCTCCGACCCCCTCACTCCCTGCGACAAGCAGCGTCTCGTCGAGGGTCGAGGTCTGGAAGATCTCGCGCTGCAGCGGCGTGCAAGCCGCCAGCAGCCGTTGGTTGATGTCCGCCAGCGCCTCCGTGATGCTCTGACCAGCCGGGCGCTCCTTCAGCGCGGCGAGCTTCACCAGCTCCAGGTAGCGCACAACGCCGTGGGAGATGTCGAGATCGGTGTCCAGGCGCAGCTCCCCCAGATGACCCGCGATCCGAATAGCGCCGCCAAGCACCTCCTCGCGCATCAGCTCGAGCGTCGCCTCCAGCGTCTGTGCACGAGCCTCGGAGATCGCCTCCCCGCCAAGCAGCCTCGCCTCCGAGGCGGCCGTCAGCTCTGCGGCCAGCTCTCGCGGGCCGACACTCAGTCGTGGGCGCAACGCGTCAAACGCCGCCTGCGCTTCGCGGTGCAGCGCCTGGAAACGCTCAATCCGCTCGCGCGCCTCGGGCGGCAGTTGCGGCGACTCCATCGCGAGCCCGAGCGCCGCCACGATGTCGAGCTTTGCCTTGCGCGCAACCTGCACCACGCGCGCGATGTCCACCTGGCGCATCTCGATCGGGGGACGCCCCAACGCCCGCACCACCGCCGCGGAGTCACCTGGATCGCTCAACAGGCGCACCCAAGCCAGCACGTCACGCGCCCCCGCCCGCTCGAAGAAGGCGCCGGCCACGTCCATCCTGCCCGCGCTGTCTGTCGAAGGGACGAACGCGATTCCAGAGGCAGCCACATTCCAAGCATACGAGCGCGCCCGTCCCAAAGTGGCCCGGTGCTTATATGTCTGAGCCTTCCGGTGGGCGCCTCAGAGCGGTTGACGGCGAGGCGCCCCATGCGGGGGCGTACGCTGTCCATATGGACGGCATCGATTGGAACGTGGCGCAGAAGGTCGGCGAGATGCTCTCCGGGGGCGCGGGTGGGTTGGCATATCAATCCGGCTCGAATGCCAGCGGGGTGCAGGCCCTTGCCGAGCAGTTCGCCGAGCGTGTGAGCGCCTACACCGGTCTCACCCCCACCGAGCCGCTGCCGCAGATCGAGTCGATCGACCGTCCTCGCTGGATCGAAGCCAACATTGCCACGATGCGCCCGCTAATGGAGCCACTCTCCGACCGCATCGGCCATGCCTCGGGGCCACTGGGGCCAGCGATGCGCTCGACCACGCAGCTGCTGCTCGGAGCGCAGGTGGGCGCCCTCTTCGGGATGCTCTCCCAGCGAGTGCTCGGCCAGTACGACATCGCGCTGCTCGAGCCCGAGCGAGCGCCGCGCCTGCTGCTGCTGGCCCCGAACCTGGCGCAAGCCGCGCGCAACCTCAGCCTCGATCGCGAAGAGTTCACCTCGTGGGTGTGCATCCACGAGGTCACCCACGCCGTGCAGTTCGGCGGAGCGCCGTGGCTGCGCGACCACCTGGGGGCCCTCTTGCGCGAGTTGATCGACGGCATGCAGGTCGGCATCGGGCTCTCTCGCCTGCTGCGAATGCCCGACACCGGCGACCTGCGCACGCTCGCCCAGCGGCTGCGCGGCGGCGAGCTGCTGCGCGTCGGGCTCGGCGAGGATCGCTGGGCGCTCGTCGAGCGCATGCAAGCCACCATGTCGCTAATCGAGGGGCACGCCGAGCACGTGATGGACGCGGTCGGAGCGGAGGAGCTGTCTTCGATGGATCGCATGCGCACAGCGATGACTCGTCGCCGGCGCGAGCGCGGCTGGCCGTGGCGCATTCTCGAGCGGCTGCTGGGCCTCGAGATGAAGATGCGCCAGTACGAGGTGGGACGCACCTTCTGTGACGAGGTGGTCGCGAAAGCCGGACCGAGTGCGCTGACGGTTGCGTGGAGCTCGGCCGAGATGCTGCCCAGCATGAGCGAGTTGGAGCACCCTGAGCAATGGCTCGCACGAACACGCGTTCCGCTCCTCCCGCGGCCCGCTGACTCATAGCCCACGCGTCAACCGAGCGGACCCATAGCCAGCCCGCAGAGCCCGGCGGATTCATAGCCGTTCTTTACAGCGTGTTCACCCGCGCTTGAGATCCGCGTGTAACCATCGCTTGCGAACGGGGTTTAGGAACATGTGTTCGATGCTACGCTCGAGCCGACCAGAACAAACGTACCCCAGCAATAGGAGACCCCCTCCAGATGCCCACAGCTGACGTTACCCCCGCAAGCGCCGCGAAGACGCGCCGCACCACCACCCCCAAGAGCACTCCCCGTGCGAAGAGCACCAAGCGCGCCACCGCCTCGAGGTCAACCAACTCGAGTGCGTCGACCAAGCGTCCATCCCAGGCCGTGAAGACCGGCACCGTCGGCTCATACGCCGAGCGCGCCGTCCTGATCCCCGTCGGCGCCGCGCTGATCGCCCGCGAACAGGTGCTCGCCCGCGTGAACGACACGATCAACACCTATGCAACCCCCACGAAGGCGGGTGCCCAGCTACGCAAGTTCGAGCGGCGCGGCAACACCGCTCGCAACCGCCTCGAGCGCGAGGTTCGCAAGACGCGCGTGCGGGTCGAACGCGAGGTCCGTCAGACCCGCGGTCGCGTAGAGCGCGAGGTGCGCCAGACGCGAGGGGCCGTCGAGCGCGAGGTGCGCCGCCGCCAGCGCCACAGCGAAGAGCTCGCCAACCGGGTTCAGGAGCGCATCCAGAGCCTCGTCTGAGCAAGAGGGCCCCCCGAGGGCCCAGTCTTCCCCTGTCCTGGGCCGGAGAGGCCGGGACAGGAAGGTCTGCCGGCCTCATACCCCGCCGGCAGTAGAAGCACCCTCTCCTCCCTCGCCGGCCGGGCGATCCCCCAATCGCCCGGCCGGCACTTTCTTCTCTGCGAGAATGCGAGCAGACATGAACCGAGACGAAGTCCTCAAAGCGCTCGAGGCGGTGATCGACCCAGAGCTGCGCCGCTCGATCGTTGAGCTTGAGATGGTGCGCTCGATCGACATCTCCGAGAACGGCGTAGTCGACGTGACAGTGTCACTGACGACCGCCGGCTGCCCCATCCGTGACCACTTCCAAACCTCGGTCGCCCAGGCGGTCTCGGCGCTCGAGGGCGTCACACACGTCAATGTGTATTTCGACGTGCTCAGCGACAGCGAGAAGTCAGCGCTGCAGCAGAAGCTCGGGCGCGCCAGCCTGCCCGCGGGCGCACTCGCGGAAGTCTCAAACGTGCTCTGCATCGGCTCCGGCAAGGGCGGTGTGGGCAAGTCCACGCTGACCGCCAACCTCGCGGCCGCGCTCACGGTGGAGGGCAAGCGCGTTGGGATCCTCGACGCCGACGTGTGGGGGTACTCGATCCCGCGCATGTACGGTCTCGGCGCAACCCGCCCGCCCGTCTCCCCGCAGCGCAAGATCGTGCCGCTGCAGTCCCACGGCGTGAAGATCATGTCGATCGGCTTCTTCGTGGAGGAGGACGCGGCCGTGGTGTGGCGCGGGCCAATGCTGCACAAGGCACTCGGGCAGTTCCTTCAGGACGTCGAATGGGGCGCCCTGGACTACCTGCTGATCGACCTCCCGCCCGGCACCGGCGACGTGTCGATGACGCTCGCCCAGATGCTCCCGCAAGCACAATTCATAATCGTCACAACCCCACAGGCCACCGCTCAGAAGGTTGCGCGGCGCTCCGCGGAGATGGCCCACAAGGTGTCGCTTGAGATCGGCGGGGTGATCGAGAACATGTCCGGCTTCACCACCCCCACCGGCGAGCGCTATGCGATCTTTGGCGAGGGCGGCGGCATGGAGCTGGCCGACGAGCTCGACGTACCGTTGCTCGGCAGGGTGCCACTCACGATGCCGCTGCGCGAACACGCCGACAGCGGCATTCCGCTTGCGATCGAGGACCCCGACGACCCCGCCTCCCAAGCTATCCGACATGCCGCACGCGGACTTATCGCTATGGCGCCGATGGAGCTACCCACGTTGCCGCTGGTCGCGGGCTCGCCGAGCGCGCCACCGCCGCCCCCGGCCAGCCCGAAGCCCGCGGGTATGTCTCTTCCGATGGCCTGAGGCACCCCGTCGCCTCATCCGCCCGTGAGCACCGCCGCAAAACAGTGGGCGGGACAGTCCCAACTCCTCAGGCAAGCGGGACAGTCCCAACTCTCATCCACCAGCACGCCCCGGAATGGGCATGCCCAACCAGCGGAGCTACTTCGCGTTGGCGAAGTACTCCGCGTTGATCTGCGAGTACTTCTGCCACTCGTCGGGCAGCTGATCCTCGGCAAAGCACGCGTCCACCGGGCAGGCCTCGACGCACGCGTCGCAGTCGATGCACTCCTCCGGGTCGATGTAGAGCATCTCGGCCGCGTCGTAGCCGGGCTCGTCGGGCGTCGGGTGGATGCAATCCACAGGGCACACCTCGACGCAGGAATTGTCCTTCGTGCCAATGCACGGCTCAGCGATTACGTAGGCCATTCGCTTCCTTCTCGATTCGTTTGAGGGCTACTTGCAACGGGACGACGAATAGTAGCGAGGCTGCATCAGCTAGCTTTGAGCGATGCTTCTACTCACCGGAGCGACCGGCCTCGTCGGCTCAGCACTGCTGCCCCGCCTGATCGCCGAAGGACAGCCCGTGCGCTGCCTCGTGCGCGACCCCCGGCGGCTGGGTCCATCACGCGTGCGCGTACAGATCGCGCTCGGCGACCTCACCGATCCGCCGTCGTTTCGCAACGCGATGCGGGGCGTGCAGACCGTCGTGCACCTAGCATCCTCCACACGCGACCAGCCACGTGGATCGATCGAGGAGCTCGCGGCGATCGCGACATGGCGGATGGTCGAGGCGGCCCAGCGCGCGGGGGTGGAGCACTTCGTGTTCTTCTCCGCGCTCGGCGCCTCCACGCATCATCGCGCACGACTGTTCCGCGCCAAGGCGCTCGCCGAGCAGGCGGTGCGCGAGTCCGACATGCGCTCGACGGTGATCGCGCCGTCACTCGTGTACGCCCCGGGCGACCGCCTGTTGAGGCTGCTTGAACACCTCTCGTTGCTACCAGTGATGCCGGTCTCCGGCAGCGGCAAGGCCGTCTGCCAACCGATCTGGTCCGAGGATGTCGCCAGCTGCGTGGTGGCGACACTAAGCAACAGCAACGCCGCGGCCGAGCGCTACGAGCTGGCTGGACCCGAGAGGCTGAGCTACGACGAAATCATCCACGCCGCGTTGAGCTCGCAACAACGTGAGCGTCCGCTCGCGCATATACCGACACCGCTCGTCTCACGCGTATTGCGCCTTGTCGAGCGGACCGGCGGCGAGCGGATGGGTAGGTGGGCGCCTATAACCTGGGACGAAGCGGAGCTATTGGAGGCGAACATGATCTCCCAGCGCGGCACGGCCGATGTGGAAGCGTTTGGCGTGACCCCGCAGCCGATATCTGCCGTGCTCGGTGGTTGAGCAACAGCTCCGTCCCAGTCACCGCGACCCGCCCTTGAGGCGGGTCGAGTTGCTTAAGAGACCGGCGCGCGGCGATCGGCCCATGGCGCGGCCGCTTCGAGCTGCGACGCGAGCGCCAGCAGCGCGGCCTCATCTGCGGGCCTACCCACCAGCTGCACGCCAAGCGGCAAACCGTCCTCGCCCTGGTAGAGCGGGAGCGAGATACCCGGCTGGCCGCTCGCGTTGAAGATCGGCGTGAATGGCGTGAACAGGCCCGAGCGCGTGAATGTCGCCATCGGGTCTGGTGCAGCGGTATCGAGTGCGCCGAGCGGCAGCGGGCGCTCGGCGAGCGCGGGCGTCAGCAGCGCGTCGTAGGGCGCCAGGAAGGCAACCAGTTGACGGGTGAGCCCCTGCAGCTGGATTTCCAGGGCGAGTCCCTGCAGAGAGTTGAAGTTCTGGGTCATCTGGAAGATCGCCCAGCTCATCGGCTCCATGTCCTCGGCGGTTGGCTCACGGCCGGCGATCATCCCCGAATAGACGATCTGAAGCGCGATGTGGACCGAGAACACCGCTCCAAACAGCTCGGAGAGCCCCTCGATCCGCCACGGGGGATCAACCTCCTCGACCTCATGACCCAGCGAGCGCAGTAGCTGCGCCGCGTCGGACACCGCCTGTGCGCACACCGGATCGATGACCGCGTCAGCCATCGGGGCGAACGTCGTTGCGGCGATCCGCAGCTTGGTGGGCGGGCCTTCAATCATCGCGGTCGCCGCGAGGGCGAAAGGCTCCGATGGCGGGGGAGCCCAGGTGGCGTCGCCAACCTCATATCCGGCGAGCACGTCGAGGATCGCGGCGGTGTCGGCGACCGTGCGAGTCAACACGCCGTCGACGTCAAGCGGCGCTTCCCCCCGTTCGGGGGCAGCGGAGATGCGCCCGCGCGCCACCTTCAGGCCGACTAGCCCACAGCACGCGGCAGGGATGCGGATCGAGCCGCCTCCGTCGTTGCCGTGGGCGACCGGCACCATCCCCGAGGCCACCGCCGCGGCCGAGCCGCCCGACGATCCGCCCGGGGTGCGCTCCAGATCCCAGGGGTTGCGCGTCGGTCCGAATAGCCGCGCCTCGCTGACCGGCAGGATGCCGTACTCGGGCAGCGTGGTGGTGCCGACGACCACAAATCCCGCATCCTTCAAGCGCCGAGCGATGTTGCAATCGTGGTCGGCCACATGGTCGGCCAAGAGCGAGCAACCGATCGTTGCCCTCAGGCCCTCCACCGGGCGGTTGTTCTTGATCGCGATCGGCACGCCCGCAAACGGGCGCTCGTCGCCCGGTTCGATCTGCTCGGCGGTCGCGAGCGCGCGCTCGCCGTCGATCTCCACGAACGCGTTGAGCTGTGGGTTGAGCTGCTCGATGCGCGCAAGCGACGTCTCCACCAGCTCGCGTGCAGACACCTCGCCGCAGCGCACCATCGCGGCAAGCTCGGTCGCGGGACGAAACATCAGATCGGCGTCAGACACTTGCTCACACTCCCTCGCTGGCTGATTGCGCCTACAGCCCCTCAGATCGCAGGCTCGGTCATCATATGGGTGCGCCCACAAGGCGCCATTCCCGTCAAGCAGCCCAGCCCAGAAAGCAGAGCGCAATGAGCGAGGTTCAAACACCACCCGAAGTTCAGTCAGGCCTCGAGGGCGTCGTCGCCTTCGCCACCGAGATCGCCGAGCCCGACCGGGCTGGCGGATCGCTGCGCTATCGCGGCGTGGACATCGAGGAGCTGGTCGGCGCCGTCCCCTACGAGCAGGTCTGGGGTCTACTGGTCGACGGTCGCTTCAAGCCCGGCCTGCCCCCCGCCGAACCACACGTGTTGACCGTGCGCTCGGGCGACCATCGCGTCGACGTGCAGTCGGCGCTGGCGATGTTGGCCCCCGAGTGGGGCTTTAACGCGCTGATCGACATCTCCGATGAGCAGGCGCGCGACAATCTCGCGCGGGCTTCGGTGATGGCACTCTCGTTTGTCGCGCAGTCCGCGCGCGACGCCGGTCAGCCGCCCGTGCCGCAGTCGGAGGTGGACAAGGGCCGCTCGATCCCCGAGCGCTTCCTGATCCGCTGGCGCGGAGAGGTAAATCCCGATCACGCCAAGGCGATCGACGCCTATTGGATATCCGCCGCCGAGCACGGCATGAACGCATCGACATTTACCGCGCGCGTGGTCGCCTCAACCGGGGCGGATTGCGCCGCGGCACTGTCAGCCGCCGTGGGCGCCCTGTCGGGCCCTTTGCACGGCGGTGCGCCGTCGCGCGTGCTGAAGATGCTCGAGGAAGTCGAACACACCGGCGATGCCGAGGTGTGGGTCAAGTCCGCGCTCGACCGCGGCGAGCGGCTGATGGGCTTCGGCCATCGCATCTACCGTGCCGAAGATCCCCGCGCGCGCGTGCTGCGGCGCACCTGCCGGGAACTCGGGTCCCCGCGCTTTGAGGCCGCCGAGGCATTGGAGAAGGCAGCGCTGGCCGAGCTCACCGCACGCAAGCCCGACCGCGTGCTCGCCACCAACGTGGAGTTCTGGTCGGCGGTGGTCCTCGATCTGGCCGAAGTCACACCCGACCTGTTCACGCCGATGTTCACGTGTGCGCGAGTGGCCGGCTGGTCGGCACACATCCTCGAGCAAAAGCGCGAGGCCAAGCTGATCCGCCCGACCGCCAAGTACGTGGGACACGGGCCGCGGCCTGTGTCTGCCGTCGAATAGGGCTCTAAAAGACGAGGGCCCAGCATCCTGCCGGGCCCTCTACGCACCTATCGACCGAATGTGGGTGCGGCTGGAGCGCCGCACCCACAGCAGACGGTCTGGCTACATCATCCCGCTCATGTCGGGCATCCCGCCGCCCGGCATCCCGCCGCCTTCCTTCTCCGGCACCTCGGCGACGATCGCCTCGGTCGTGAGGATGTTCTTGGCGATCGACGCGGCGTTCTGAAGCGCCGAGCGCGTCACCATCGCCGGGTCGATGACCCCGGCCGCGACGAGATCGACGATCTCGTTCGTGGCCGCGTTCAGGCCCTGCCCCTTCTTGGCCTTGCGCACGTCGTTGACCACCACCGAGCCCTCCAGGCCCGCGTTCTCGGCGATCTGACGTAGCGGCTCCTCCAGAGCACGCAGCACGATGCGCGCGCCTGTGCGCTCGTCGTCGGAGCCGTCGGCCGAAGAGCCGTTGGCATCGACGCTGATCGACGCCGAGGCTTGCAGCAGAGCGACACCACCACCGGGCACGATGCCCTCCTCCAGTGCCGCGCGAGTTGCCTGCAGGGCGTCCTCCACGCGATGCTTCTTCTCCTTCATCTCCGTCTCGGTAGCCGCGCCGACCTTCACCACCGCAACGCCACCGGAGAGCTTTGCCAAGCGCTCCTGCAGCTTCTCGCGATCGAAGTCCGAGTCGGTGTTCTCGATCTCGGCCTTGATCTGGTTGATACGGCCCTTGATCGCCTGGGCATCACCGGCACCGTCGACGATCGTGGTGTTGTCCTTGCCGACCACCACGCGACGAGCGTGACCGAGCTGAGACACCTGGGTGTTCTCGAGCTTGAGGCCCATCTCCTCGGTGATCACCTCGGCCTTGGTGAGGATCGCGATGTCCTCGAGCATGCGCTTGCGACGGTCCCCGAAGCCGGGGGCCTTCACGGCGACACCGGTGAAAGTGCCACGCAGCTTGTTGACAACGAGCGTGGCGAGCGACTCACCCTCCACGTCCTCGGCGATGATCAAAAGCGGCTTGCCGCTCTGGATCACTGCCTCCAGCACCGGCAGCACGTCGCGCACGGAGCCGATCTTCTGGTTGGCGATCAGGATGTAGGGGTCCTCGAGGGTGGCCTCCATACGGTCCTGGTCGGTGACCATGTAGGGCGAGATGTAGCCCTTGTCGAACTGCATGCCCTCTGTGAACTCGAGGTCCATGCCGAACGTCTGGCCCTCCTCGACGTTCACCACGCCATCCTTGCCCACCTTCTCGATCGCATCGGCGATCACGTCGCCGATCTCCTCATCGCCAGCTGAGATCGTCGCCACACGGGCGATCTGGTCCTTGCCGGAGACCTCCTTGGACTGCGAGGCGATGTTCTTGACGACCTCGTCAACGGCCTTCTCGATGCCCCGCTTGAGCGCCAGCGGGTTGGCGCCAGCGGCCACGTTCTTCAGTCCCTGGCGAACGATCGCCTGGGCGAGCACGGTCGCTGTGGTTGTGCCATCGCCAGCGACATCATTGGTGGCGGTCGCCACCTCGCGCACCAGCTGGGCACCCTGGTTCTCAAAGACGTCCTCGACCTCGATCTCACGAGCGATCGTGACACCGTCGTTGGTGATCGTGGGGGCGCCGAACTTCTTGTCGAGCACCACGTAGCGACCCTTGGGGCCGAGCGTGACCTTGACAGCGTTGGCGACGGCGTCAACGCCGGCCTCCAGCGACTTGCGTGCCTCTGAGCCGTACTTCAGTTCCTTGTGAGCCATATTCCTCAGATCTCCTTATGCGACCTTGGCGAGGACGTCGGACTCGCGCAGCACGAGCAGATCCTCCCCAGTGTCCGGGTCTTTGATCTCGGTTCCGCCGTACTTGCTGTAGAGGACCTCATCGCCCTCTGCTACGTCGAGCGGAACACGCTTGCCGGCGTCGTCGAGCTTGCCATCACCAACGGCGAGGACCTTGCCCTTCACCGGCTTCTCCTTCGCCGTGTCGGGAAGGACTAGACCGCTCGCGGTCTTCTCCTCCTCTTCGACGGCCCGCACGATCAGACGATCGCCCAGGGGCTTGAGTTTCATGCTGAAAACCTCCGTTTAGAGTGTGCTCCCAATCGGCAGCCGCGCGGAAACGGCGACTGCCCGGTTGGCACTCTCAGAGGGAGAGTGCCAACGACAGCATCAATATATAGAAAAACCGCCGTATATCAAGGCGCTTGGAGAACTGAGGCCCGTCCGGCGACCAATCGCTCGACCTCAACGCCCCTGTTGGTGAGCTCCCAGGCGTTGGGGGCCCCTCGCACCTGTCCCGCGCCGCTGTTCTCAATCAACCCGAGCTTCTCCAGCCGGCCCAGCAGCTTCGATATCTGTCCCTGGTCGTCGATACCCGCGGCCGCCCCAACTTCCCGATTGGATGCACCTGGGTTGGCGGCGATCGACAAGAGCACGCGCACGGTGCGGTAGGTGAGACGCATCTCCAGATCGCGCAAGGGGTCCCCGCTGGTGGCAGGTACACGCGTCCTGCGCTCGGGCATCGGCCGCTCATACTCCTCCTGAGCGGCGCCCGGACCAAGGTAGGGGAGCACGATCATGCCCATCAGCGCGCCGGCGAGCTCGAGCAGCGGTCCGTGACGCTTGCCTGCCTGCCCCCCGCCATGAACGACAGGACGAATCGTGACCCCATCGTCTGGGCGCAAGCGTGAGTGCAGCACCGACAGACCCCCACCGACGACCCCCTCGCTTGTGAGGGGAGGGAGAGCCGCCGTCGATCCCGACTCCCGCCGCCCTTCGTCGACCGCGGCGATCACCAAATCAAGGATGCGCGCACGACGCTCGTGCACCCGGAGCCCAGCCCCGAGTGTCTCGATGATGCAGAGGCGGGCCATCGCGGGCTCCTCTTCGAGGAATTCGAGCAAGCCGATAAGCGCGCCTCGGATACGCGTGCGCCAACTCTCGGCAGGCTCATATCCGTCGAGCACATACTCCGAAGCGCGTGCGATCGATAGATCGAGCGCCGCGAGAAAGCCGTCTTCGAAGTCGTCGAACACCTCATAGAACGTTCTACGCGAGACGC
This sequence comes from uncultured Solirubrobacterales bacterium, assembly GCA_963849215.1. Taxonomy (GTDB): domain Bacteria; phylum Actinomycetota; class Thermoleophilia; order Solirubrobacterales; family Solirubrobacteraceae; genus Palsa-744. The sequence continues at coordinate 689,106 of CAWKGR010000003.1, read as the reverse complement.
CTGAGCGCGCCACCACATGGGCCACGGTGGTATGGGCGCGGCCTCGCTCAGACACGACGTCGATCATCGCCGTGATCATCCGCGCACGCTGAATCTCCGTCACATGCCCGCGCCCGAGCTCGTCGCTCTCCACGGCCAGGGGCGTACGCTTGTGATTGAGGGATTGTGACTTGGTGGGCATACACACGACCCGCCGTAATCCTCCGCCTTCAAACGCTCGTTTTCACCGCCTGTTTCCCATTCAGCATAACCAAACGGTGGGAGCGGTCACAGGCGCTTCAAGCCACAGTCACTCTCTCAGTTCTGCGCGCCGCCGAACCCCTTCATCGCTTCGGTCATCGCGGTTGGCTTTTCGAGGATCTGAGAGAAGCGCACAACCGTGACGGTGTCCTCCATCGAAACCCCGCGGCCATAAATCTGTTCGAGGAAGTTGATCAGCTCTTCGTGGCGGCGGAACTCGGGATTGTCGTGCTTGATATCGCGTGGAGACAACTCTGCGACCTTCATCACCTCGACCTGGTCGATCACGGCTTCGAAGATCCGCTCACGCGGGGAGTACTGGTAGCCGATCGTCACGAGCACCGCCTGGTTCTTGCGGTACTTGCCGGACTTGTCACCGAGCCTGATGGTGGCCGTCTTGCGACCCTTCTTCAGCTCATCGGCGAAGATCGTCGAGTAGAAGTTGAGCACCTGCATGAAAGCGCAGGCTACCGGTCTTGCTCGTCGAGGGCCATCGCGCGTGCCACCATGTCACGCTCACCTGGGTAGCTGAGCGCAATCTGCGCCTCCGCAAAGCCCATCCAGCGGACCTCCAGCACCTCGTCGTCGTGGTCGCCCAGATCGCCATCCACGTAGCGAAACAAAAAGAAGAACACGCTCTTGGCAATTCTGCGCCGAGCGCGCACATACCAGTAGCGGACCTCGCCGAGCTCGCATAGGAGCTCTGCTTCAACGCCGGTCTCCTCGCGCACCTCGCGGGTCGCGGCCTGCTCAGCCGTCTCCCCCTCGTCCAGATGACCCTTCGGCAAGCCGAGCACAAGCGACCCGTCAGCCGCCCTGCGGGTCGGCACTATCACGAGCACCTTGCCTTCGTGGACCACCACGCCGCCGGCAGACACCTCGTGCGGACCCCGCGTGCCGAACCCCCGCTGCTTGGGCCACGAAGGCTGAGGCGATTGGTCGGGTGCCGCCGACCCTCCCTGCGCGGACTCCCGACTCTGCTTCTTAGAAGACATACCGGTCGAGCGCAGGGGGATCGTGTACGACGAGCCGACCACGACCCTGAGAGATCACCCCGGCACGCTCCAGCACCGCGAGAAAGCGCGAGGCCGACTCGCGCGAGGACCCCGCCAGCTTGGCGAGGTCTGACTGCGTGGCGGTAACCAGCACCTCCCGGTCCGAGCCCCCCGACCCGACCGCCTGGGCGACGAGCTCACCCAGCACAACGGCCACACGGCTCTGGACGGTTTGGAAGGATTGTTTGGCCAGGCGCTCGTTCGTCTCGCGCAGCCGTCTACCGAGCGCGATCACCAAGCGAGCGGATATCTGCGGATGCTCAATCATCAACCGGCGCATGTCGGGCCCCAGGACCGCGACCACTGTGGTCGCCTGCACGGCCTCGACGGTCGCCGAACGCTGCTCGTCCTCGAACATCGCCAGCTCGCCGAAGATGTCACCCGGCCCAAAGGTCGCGAGCGTGATCGTACGCCCGTCGGCATGCTCGCGTACCGCGCGGGCACGCCCAGAGCGAACGATGTAGCAAGTGTCGCTCGAATCGCCCTCACGGAACACGATTTGACCCGGATCGAAGGTGCGCGGGACCGCCAGCTGAGCGATCCGCTCCAGGTCATCGTGCTCGAGCGTCGAGAACACCGGCACGCGTCCGAGCAGCTCAACTATCTCCGCCGCCTTGGTGGCCACCATGCCAAGGGGATATCACACGAGCCCAGCAGCGCTATCTTCACACTATGGGTCCATTGAAGTTGATCGCCTCGATCATGCTCGCCGCAACGGTCGCGCCCGCGACAGCCCACCCGTTGGCGCACTCGCGTGAACTGTGGGCGACGGTGAACGTGTGCGGCCCAAGCGATCAGCCCAACACGATCGGGATACGCGGCTCGATGCCCGGCAACGGTCATACGCCCGACGCCATGTACATGCGCTTCCGCGTGCAGTACCTGGACGCCACGACCAACAAGTGGGTCGATCTCAGCCAGGGCGCCGACTCAGGCTTCCTGAAGGTCGGCTCCGCCGCTCTCACACGACAGTCGGGCCGCAGCTTCCAGTTCGCACCGGCCGCCGGCAAGCCGGCGTTCACGCTGCGTGGCTATGTGATCTTCCAGTTTCGCAAGGGCACAACCGTGCTTGAAACGGTCACGCGACCCACCACCGCTGGACACGCGAGCCTCGCGGGCGCCGACCCACGCGGGTTCAGCGCAGCGACCTGCACACTCACCTAAACGCCCCAGTGCGGGCAGTCGATCGGGCGCACTGGAGCGACCGGCTGTGGCCGCCACGCCCTACGCGGCTGTCCGCGGGGGGGTCGCATCCGAGAAGAGGCGCGGATCGTTGGTGATGATCCCGCTGACGCCCATCGCCGTGAGCTTGTCGATGCGCGCCACGTCATCGACCGTCCACACGTACAGCTCACCGTCCGCCTCAGCAACCGCTCGTACGAGCGCGGGCGTGACCACCCGCCAGTGGGCCATGATCGCGTCGACCACCCCCGTCTGTAGCGCACGGCGGGCGCGGCGCGGCAGCAGCGCTCGATAGCCGGTGAGCATCGCAAGCGCCGGGATCGCGGTGAGCATGTCACTCGTGTAGTCGCGCCGCACGCGCGGCACCGACCAGCCAAGGCGCAGCGCCGGCTCCGCTGCCCGCACGCGCGCAAGCGACGAGGGATACATCCCACTCAACAGGGTTCTCGAGGTCAGGCCAACGTTGCGCAGCGCGTCCACCACCCGCAGCTCATAACCTGGGATCTTCACGTCCAGGTCGAGCTCGATGGCGGAGAACGAGTCGCCGGCGAGATAATCGAGCGCCTGCTCGAGGGTGAGCGGGGTGCGTGAGCGCGCATCCTCGTAGTCGTGTGCCACCAATAGAGCACCGCTGCCGTCGGGGCGCTCGCTGAGCACGTCGAACTCGATCATGTCCACGCCGTGGACCAGAGCCGCATCGAAGCTCGCGAGCGTGTTGCCCGGCTCGATGTGCGCCGCCCCCTTGTGTCCCACCCGCCTGGGAGGCACCGGGACGCGGATGGCTTCGTCGGTGGCCACTCGCCAAGGATAGGCGCGCTCACCGGCGGACGACCCCTCCAGGGAGCGCCCTCCATGGACCCCAGCGACTACGCCCCGATGACGGATGCCATCCGTTGACCCCGAACCCGCGCCTCGATGACAGATGCGGCGGTCCCGGGCTCGCTCAGGAGACCTGCAGCTGTTTACGCCTGACTCCCGATATCTCAATCGCCCTGACAGCATTGCGCGGGCCGATGTAGGGCGCGAGGATCAGGAACGTCAGATGGTCCACCAGGCACGGCAGGTAGCGCAGGCGGTCGTGCGGTGCATAGCTCGTGAGGATCGCCCAAATCGCCCCCATGATCGCCTCCGCGGCGACACCGGGAGCCCTCTGCGGTTCCGGTACACGATTGGTCATCACCGAGATGAACCCGTCGAGCACCCCACTCAACCGCTCGACTATCCCATTGCCAGCGTCGAACAGGTCGATGAAGGACAGCTTCACGAGCCCCGGGTGGGCGGCGCAATAGCCGATCAGAGCCTCCACCCCTTTGTGCACCGCTTCGGACCAGTTGGAATCGTTACGCGTGGCTCGTCGCACGGCGTCATGCACTTCCGCCGCAAACTCGTCGAGCACGGCCAGCAGACACTCCTCCTTGCCAGGGAACTCGCGGTGGAAGGCTTCTGTGGAAACCGCCGCCGCGCGCGCGATCTCAGAGTCGGTGATTTTCGTGTAGCCGTCCTCAAGCGCGAGCTGCACCATCGCGTCCATCACACGCGAGCGGCGATCTTCACGGGTCAGGAAACGCGCTCGTTTCACCACCAGCCTGGGCGGTCTCGCCGACCCGAGCGTGCGCAACCGCGTGACCGACGTGGAGCGATAGGAGCCGACCCAGTCGAGCAGTTCGTCCGTCAGCCCCGCCAGCTCGCGCTCACGGCCTTCGCGCAGGCGCTTGATTACGACGAAGCGCACGCCCCCAACGATCGCCCGCGGGGCCAGTGGCGGCAGCGCGATGCCATCCGGCGTGAGGCTGAAGCCGGTCGCCACCACACGCTCGAACGCGGTCGCGGTGAGCTGTATGCGTTCGTGGCCGCGCGGCCCAACCCCCACCGACTCGATCAGCACCATGTTCGCGCCCCGTGGGTCAGCGGCGATTCCGGAGAGGAACACACGGCAGGCGGCATACAGACGGTTGGCCCAGCCTCGCTCACCCAACCACGCCTGCAGAACGCGCTTGCGGGAGGCCGCGACAAGCGCATCGTAAGTCGAGAGGAAGCAGTCTTCCTTGTTGGAGAACTGCTCGTAGAACGCACGGCGCGAGACCCCCGCGAGCCCGATCACGTGAGCCACACTGGTGGCAGCGTAGCCGCGCTGGTAGACCGACTCGGCCATACCACCGTGCAGGCGTGCGCGCTGGTGGCGGGCAACAGTCTCCCGGCCAAGTCCGTGGGGACCGTGGGGGAGGCGTTTATAGAGCGGTGTCAGACCGTAGTAGGGGCTTGTGTGATCCTCCACGGAGTGCCGCCCACCACCGTCAGAGATACCGTCGTAAGAAGCTTCCAGAGGGTCCTCCACGGCTAGCGTGGTCAACATTCCACCGGACAAAATCTGCCCATCTGTTCCACTCATCCCCATTGTTCAACAAGATAATTCAGCACTGAACTATTGGCAAGCTGTTGAAAGACGATCATCGCCATTGTTTCTCACTCCAAAACCAACGGATACATCCCTTGACGTTGTTCCCCTCGCGCAAGGGTCAAAACAACCATCTCCTCCCAGTGCCCTCCAATCTTTTGCTCAGAACCCGATCCTATTCAAGATACTCGAGCGGTTCAAGCGCGCAACGTGAGTCTTCGGGGACCCTGGCGAAAGCCAAGCTCGACCAACACCGGCTCGAGCCGTGAGCCGATCGCCGGCTCACCATCAACCCGCTCGATCGCCACGGCGTCGATGCGCCCCGCGCGCACCGCGTCGGCCAACGCCCTCAACGCGATCCCAACAGACCCATCTACCAGCGTCACGACTCCGCGTCCGCCGCGCTCCAGATAGACGACCGGCTCAGAGTCGACAAACACAACGTACGCACCAGCCACACGTGCGGGGCGACGCGCTTGGCCCTCCCGTCGCGGCCAGGGCAGCGTGGCGCCATAGGGCTGGGCGGGGTCAACCGCCGCCAGCACCAGTGTCGAGCCCTGCGGGTCAGATCGCCCGCCGCGCAAACGCTCAACCGCGCCCGGGAGCGCAAACTGAGCGCCGCCGAGACCCTCCACGAAATAGCCGCGGCGACACACCCCAAGTGTCTCGAGCTCGCTCAACGCGCCATACAGCATCGAGAAGCCACCGGCGATCCCCTCCGCCAGCACCTGCTCTCTGGTGAGCACCCCGTAGCGCTCCAACAGCAATTCGGCCAGCGCGCGGCGTCGCTGGTGCTGATCGCCCTCGCCGGCGAAGATCGTCTCCGTGAGCGACCAGCGACCCTGCAGCTGAGCACCGGCCGAGGCGCCTCCCAGCGAACGGGACCCACCGAATCGTCGCACACCGCGGGTGGACTGCCCACCGGTGCGCCGCCCATAGCAGGCCGGCATTCCTGTGCCACGCGAGTTGACAGACGCCGCCATCACGGGCGCGGCCAGCGCCACACGCGGAGCCCGCAACGGTGCCCACGCGTCGTTGGTGACCTCCCCAGCCCACACCAGATCCCACAGAGCCTCGGCGAGAGCTGGGGTGGGCACATCAAGCTCCGCCAGCAGGTCGCTGAAGAAGCACGGCCCACCCACCAGGCGCTCGCGCAGCAACGCGTGCTCGCGCTCCCCCGGCGGCTCACCACCACTCCTACCGGGCGGCCCGATCGCGGGCGCATCCTCGCGGAAGTAGAGCGCCACGCGACCCGAGTCCCGGCCAAGCGGCCCAGCACCAACCCACACGATCTCCCCGCTTGCACACAAACTGTCCAGCCATCCCGGCGAGTAGGAGCCGGTACGGACCCGCAGCACGTCTCGCTCCCAAGCGGCCACCGGAAGCGCCAGCCCCTGTAGGGGAACCAGCACCTCGCGCAGCCGCTCCAAGCCACCGATCGGCGATCGGCGGGATCCCCGATCGGCCGGTGGCTCCTCCGAGCTGAGACGCCAGCGATCCACGCCCTGCCAGGAGGGCATAAACGCGCTCAGCGCGCGCGGGCCGACCGGCTCGATCTCCTTACGCAGCGCCGCCAGCGAGGCGCGGCGCACACGTCGCAGAACCTCGACGTCACACCACTCGCGCGAGCGCGAGGGGGAAGCCCCCTTCGGGGGCTCCTCGAAGACGTCGGGAAGACCAGAGGAGCGGGAAGGCGAAGCGCGCTGCGGGCGCTCCTCGGAGGCATTGAGAAGACCAGAGGAGCACGAAGAACCCCTGGAGGACGGGCTGACCGGGTTGGGACGCAGCTCGCCGCGCACCAGCTCACCGGCGCGCTCCAGCTCGCGCAACGCGGCCGACGCGTCGACGCCGTAGCGCTCGCGCAGCTCAACGGTCGTGAATGGGCCATGGGTGCGCGCGTAGCGCGCCACCAGCCTGCCCAGAGCATCGGGCACCTCAACCAGGAATGCGTCGGGCAGACCGCCCGGTGACGGCACCCCCAGCGCGTCGCGATACAGCCCGGCGTCGTCGGCCGCGATCAAACGCTCCTCGCCCGCGATCCGCACGCGCACGACCCGCCGCTCGTGCTCCAGCGCTTCGATCATCGCCTGCGCATCGAGCCCCTCCAGCACACACCCACGCGCCTCCGACTCGCGCAGGTCCCCAACCCAGCGCAGCACGTCGCACAGCCCATCGCGACCGGTCGCCTGCGTGCGCGGCGAACGGTGCGCGAGGTCATCTTCGAGGAGGGCCAGCGCAGCTGGGTCGATCAGCTCGCGCAGCTCCTCCTGGCCGAGCAGCTCGCGCAACAGGTCGCGGTCGAGCGACAGCGCCGCCGCACGGCGCTCCGCGCTGGGAGTGTCCCCCTCATACATATAGGTGGCCACGTAGTCGAACAGCAACGACCCCGCGAACGGAGAGGCGCTCTGGGTGGTGACCTCCACCAACGAGATCTCGCGCGTGTCAAGCCCGCGCAGCAGCTCCTGCAGGCCCGGCAAGTCGAGCACGTCGCGCAAGCACTCACGGTAGGTCTCCAGCACAATCGGGAAATCGGGATAACCACGCGCCACCTCCAGCAGGCTCTGCGACTTCAACCGCTGCTGCCACAGTGGTGTGCGCCGGCCCGGATAGGCGCGCGGGATCAACAGCGCGCGGCCGGCGTTCTCGCGAAAACGCGCCCCAAACAGCGCCGAACCACCAAGCTCGGCGACGATCGCCTCCTCCACCTCCTCGGGGTCGAGCGCCACAAGGTCGGCGTAGGAGCCACCAATCGCCTCCTCCTCCCGCTCGACATCCACGTCGGGCAGACGCACCACGATCCCGTCGTCCGACCAGATCGCCTCGCCGTCGACCCCAAAGCGCTCGCGGATGCGCCCCGAGATCGCAAGACCCCACGCCGCATGCACACGACCCCCGTAAGGGGAGAGCACGCACAGCCGCCAGTCGCCGATCTCGTCGCGGAAGCGCTCCAACACGATCGTGCGGTCGCTGGGCAGCACGTGCGTCGCCGCCTGCTGCTCGCTCAGATAGTCCAGCAGGTTGCGCGCCGAACGCTCGTCGAGGTCATAGTCGCGCACCAGCAACTCGGCGTCCTGGTCCACCGCCCAACGCGTAAACGCGCCGATCGCCGCGCCCAGCTCCTTCGGGCGCCCGACGCCGTCCCCCTTCCAGAACGGCACCTCCCCGGGCACCCCCGGGGCCGGCGTCACGATCACGCGGTCGCGGCCGATCTCCTCGATCCGCCACGAGGAGGCGCCCAGCAGGAACACCTTGCCGGGACGCGCCTCGTACACCATCTCCTCGTCCAGCTCGCCCACGCGCCGACCGTCCGGCAAGGTCACCGCGTACAGGCCGCGGTCGGGAATCGTGCCAGCGTTGGCCGTCGCCAGCTGGCGGGCGCCCTTGCGCGCGCGGATGCGCCCCCCGACGCGATCCCACACGATGCGCGGGCGCAGCTCGCCGAACTCGGTCGACGGGTAGCGCCCATCGAGCATGTCCAGCACGTTCTCCAGCAACGGGCGTCCCAGCTCCGCATAGGAGTGCGTACGGCAAACCAGCGCGTGCAGGTCCTCCACCGCGACGCCCTCCTCCTCGGCCGCCGCGGCGATCGCCACGATCTGCTGAGCCAACACATCGAGCGCGTTGCGCGGCACAACCGTCGGCTCGATCGCGCCTTCGCGCATGCGCCGGCACACCACCACGCACTCCAGCAGGTCCCCACGGAACTTCGGGAAGATACGCCCCTTGCTGACGTCCCCCACACTGTGGCCGGCGCGTCCGATGCGCTGCAACCCGCGCGCCACCGACTTCGGCGACTCGATCTGCGCCACCAGGTCCACCGCCCCCATGTCGATACCCAGCTCGAGCGAAGAGGTCGCCACCAGGCACGGGGAGCTCACCGGCCTTCAGCTGCTCCTCGATCACCGTGCGCTCCTCTCGTGACAGCGAGCCATGGTGGGCCCTTGCGATCTCGCGCAGCGCCACGGGCGGCGGGTCCTTCGCGAGAACGTGCAAGCCGCCCTCGGGGGCGGCTCCATCCCAACCATCCCCCGGCGGCCGCTCAACCCCCGCGCCCTCCTCCCCCGCGGCCAGCTCATTGAGGCGCAGCGCCACCCGCTCGGCAGAGCGGCGGTTGTTGACGAACACGATCGTCGAGCGGTGCTCACGCACCAGCGCCAGCAGCTCGGGATAAATCGCCGGCCAGATCGAATTGCGTGTGGACTCCCCACCCCCCACGGGCTCCAGCGGATCCCCAGGAGGCGAGCCGCCGAGGTCCGACATCGACTCAACCGGCACCTGGATGCGCAAATCCAGCGGCTTGCGCACACCCGCGTCGAGGATCCTCACCTTCCGGCTTGGGCCCACCAAAAAACGGCCCACCTCCTCCAACGGGCTCTGTGTCGCCGACAACCCCACGCGTTGCACCCCGTCGCGCGCGCTTTGGTGAGGCGTGGCGTGCGCGGATGTCTCGGAGGCGCTCGCGCCGAGCCGCGCCTGCTCGTCCAGCCGCTCAAGCGTCAGCGCCAGGTGCGCCCCGCGCTTCACCGACGCCACGGCATGGATCTCATCCACGATCACCGTCTCAACCGTGCTCAGCATCGCGCGCGCACGCGAGCCGAGGATCAGGTACAGCGACTCGGGGGTCGTGATCAGGATGTCCGGCGGGTGGCGCGCCATCGCCGCGCGCTCGGCCTGGGAGGTGTCCCCCGTGCGGATACCCACACTCACCTGCGCCCCAATCCCCCGCAACGGCGCGCGCAGGTTGCGCTCGATGTCATACGAAAGCGCCTTCAGCGGCGACACATACACCACGCGCACGCCCGGGGGGCGATCCTCCGTGCGCGCGCCCAATCGGTCCAGCGCCCACAGGAACGCCGCGAGCGTCTTCCCCGAGCCGGTCGGCGCCGACAGCAGCACGTGCTCCCCACTTGCGATCGCCGGCCACGCCTTTGCCTGCGCGGCGGTCGGCTCGGCAAACGACGACGCAAACCAGTCGCGCGTCGCGGGGCTGAACGCCAACAGCGGATCCAGCTTGGAGGAAGGCACGTGTAGCGAGGCTAGCGCGGGTCAGCCGCCGTGGCGTCCTCCCGGGCAAACACCCATCTGGCCGTAGCCGCCTCAAGCGCCAGCTCCCCCGATCGCGCGCACCCCAGCTGTGGGGGTATCGCACCCCGGCTGTGGAGGTATGCAACCGGGAGCCGTCAAGAAGATCGAATATCTCCGAAATATGCGCAAAATCGTTTCTCGGGATTGTTCTATTAGACTGCCGCGCGTGCCCCAGGACGACAATCCGCAACAACCTGTCAGCGACACCCCCCAGCGGCTTGATCGACCCAGCGCGTGGAGGAGGTTGATCGCCGGCGCCATGCGCAGCACCTCCTCCTCACGGCACCCCAGTCCAGCGGCGACCCAAGAGCAGAGCCTGCACTCAACCCTGCACGCACTCCCCACGCTGCTCGACTGCTCGAGCCTCCCCAATGGAGTCGTCGAACTGCTAATCGACGACTTCGAAGAGCCCATTCGCCAGCTGTTCGACATCCACGACGGCCACGTCACACTCGTGGAGCCCGGGTCGGCCGTCCCGTGGACTTGCATCGCCGGCCCCCCCACAGCCTGGACACAGGCACTCGGCCCAGCACGCAACACAACCAGGCTGCAGCTCACCGGCGACGAGCAGCTAGCCCTAGGTGTACTGGCGGCACTCCCGCGACACGATCACCCAGCGCAGTGAGTTAGCCACCCGGCGCTCTGAGGATCCGCGCTCTGAGAATCCGCGCTCTGAGAATCCGCGCTCTGAGGATCCGCGCTCTGAGGATCCGCGGGTTCACCGGCACGCGGGTCCAAGCGGGCGCGCCCACCCCGGCGCGAGTTCCCGCGCCCCCGTCACCACCCGCGGCTCGCCATGAAGCACCCAGTCCGCCACCAGCTCGCCGAGCACCGGCGAGAGCTGAATGCCCGACCCCCCCGCGCCCCCCGCCACGATCACGGGAGCGTCACCTGAGAGCGGCCCCACCAGCGGACCCCCCGCGACACTCACCGGATACAGCCCCGCCCAGCCTCCCGCCAGCGTCGCATCCACCAGTCCCGGCAACCTGCTCGCCAGCTTGCGCGCAAGTGCCTCCTCGAATTCCTCGTCGACCCCACGTGCAAAGGAATCAGGGTCAGCGGGCTCCCCAGAGGCCTCCTCGCCGTGCAGCCCGGCGATCAGCCTCCCGGGTCCCTCGTCGCGAAAATACAAGCCGCGCTCGCCACTGCCCGGCGTGTAGTCCATCACCGAAGGCATCACGTAGGACAGCTCGCGCGGGAGGCGCACCAGACATGCCTGATGTCTCTGGGGAGCCAGCCCCAACTCGCACCCCAGCAGTCTCCCCACCCTCCCCGCCCACGGACCTGCCGCGTCCACCGCCACATCGCAGTCGAACACCCCCCCGCTCGTGCTCAAACGCAGCCCACCACCATCCCCGGCCTCGGCGCCGAGCAGCTCGCAGCCGAGGCGTATCTCCACACCAGCCGCCACCGCCAGCTCCGCAAGCAGCCCGCAGTAGAGATGACCATCGACATACCCATCGCTGCTTCCCCACAACCCAGCCCGCACGTCATCCACGCGCATGTCCGGGACGAGCCCACCCACCTGCTCGCGATCCAGCACGTGCGCGGCGCGCACGCCCAGCTCGCGTTGGATCTCCACACTGCGAGCAAACGCCGTCTGCGCCTCCGCCCCGTGGCCAAGGCGCAGATAACCGTTGCGCACAACACGCAACCCGAACTCGCGCTCCAGGCGCTCGAAGACCCGCATCGAGCGCACTCGCAGCTCGATGTCGAGCGGGTCCAGATATTGCGTCTCCACGATTCCCACCGACAAACCCGATGAGCCGGCCGCGACGTGCCGCGCCTCGATCACCGTCACCCCACCCGCGCCGCGCCGCGCGAGCTCCAGGGCGCTGGACAAGCCAATCGCTCCGGCGCCAACCACACATACTCGGGGCCCCGCGCTCTTCATCGACCAGCTGCCGGCACCCTCAACATAGCCAGATCACCCGCGCTCGATTTCGCCTGCTCGCGGACCCACCCGCTCGAACGCACGCAGCACCCGTTCGAGCACTCGCTCGTCCATCGGCGTCGACACACACGCAAGGCCATTCCCGGCGATCAGCACACCCGCCCCATAGAGGCGCCACCACAGCGCCGTCGGATCACGCGACCCAATCTTCAAAAGAGAGCCGCCCCCGCCCACCGCCCACCCGCGCTCGATCAAGCTCTCACGCAGGCGATCACCGAGAGCATTAATCCGCTCGATGTCCGGGAGCTGGAGCGCCTCCAGCGTCGCCAACCCGGCTCGCATCGTAACCGGGTTGGCCGAGAACGTTCCCCCGTGCCTCACCGCGCCGGCACGCCGCGGGTCGAACACCTCCATAAAAGCCGCGCGTCCCCCAATAGCACCAACGGGGAAGCCCCCACCCACCATCTTCCCGAGCGCAATCAAATCACCCTCGATCCCGTACAGCGAGTGCAACCCAGCAAACCCCAGCCTGAACGTAACCACCTCGTCGATCACCAGCGCAATCCCGCGACTGGCGGTCTGCTCGCGCACCAGCCCCACAAACGCCGAGTCGAGCGGCCGCAGGCCGGCGTAATTCGGCATCAGATCCAGCAACACCGCCGCCAAGCGCCCCTCATGCTCATCCAGGGCAGCCACAAACGCCTCGCCGTCGCCCAACCCCACCTCCACCACGTCCCGCTGAGCGCCCTCCGGCACCCCGGGCGCCCCGCGCCCCACCACCGCATCCCAGCTGCCGTGGTAGCAGTCGGAAAACCGCAACAACCCGTCCCTGCCGGTGGCGGCACGAGCAGCCCGCACCGCCATCATCACCGCCTCGGTCCCCGAATTCGCGAAACGCCAGCTCTCAGCCCACCCCACGCGCTCAACCAGACACTCCGCCATGTCGATCTCACTGAGCGTCGGCAAGCCAAAAGCCGACCCCTCGGCGAGCGCCGCCGTAGCGGCCCGCGTCACCGGCTCGAACGCGTGACCGTGCACGAGCGCGGTGTAATTGCTCTGCAAGTCGATCACCCGGTGGCCATCCACGTCGACGATCTCACACCCCTCCCCACGCGCCGCATAGGGAGGGTAGGGCTCAACCCACACCGTCGAGCGCGAGTTACCCCCAGGCAAGCTCCGTTGAGCTCGCTCATAGAAGCTCCGGGCTACAGGCACATCAGTGTCTATCGGAACCCGCCCCACAGCCCGCAATGTTGGCAGCTCACACAAGCGCCACCAGCACCGCTTCGCCCTCCGCCACGAACAGCTCGACCTCACCCCCAAGCGCGAGCCCGGCGCAGTCGCGCGAGTCGATGCTCGCCACGACGCGCCCCAGTTCCGGCGATTGCAGAGAGATCTCCTGCTCGTCACCGAACAACAGCATCTCGCTCACCACACCCGTGACGCGCAACGCCCCCGGGGATGCGGTGCGACGCAGGCAGCGGCGACGCACCGCAAGCACCACACGATCACCGGCCACCGCCGTCGCAGGACAGTGAATCTCAGCGCCTGCGCAGCGCACACGGGCCGCGCCACCGCCGAGCAGCTCGTGCTCCTGCACCGGCAGGAGGTTGGCATTTGCGAAGAAGCCCGCCACGAAGCTGTCCGCCGGGCGCGTATAGAGCTGCTCAGGCTCCCCCACGCTCGCAACTTTCCCCGCACGCATGATCGCAATACGGTTCGACAGCGCAAGCGCCTCCTGCTGGTCGTGAGTGACATACACGATCGTCGCCCCCAAATCGCGGTGCAAGCCGCGGATCTCCTGCTCCATCTCGATGCGCAACGCCCGATCCAGCGCCCCGAGCGGCTCGTCCATCAGGATCACCTCGGGGTCATACACAAGCGCTCGCCCGAGCGCCACACGCTGCTGCTGACCACCCGAGAGCTGGCGGGGATAGCGATCCCCCAGGCCCCCCAGCCGCAACAGCTCGAGCATCTCCCCAACACGCCGCTTGCGCTCCGCGCGCGGCACACGGCGCAGCTTCAACCCGTAGCCAACGTTCTCACCTACGGTCATGTGAGGGAACAGCGCATAGTGCTGAAACACCATCCCCACACCGCGCCGCGCGGGGGAGAGCCGCGAGATGTCGCGTCCGCGCAACAGCACCCTCCCCGACGTGGGCGCCTCGAAGCCCGCGATCACCTTCAACAACGTCGTCTTCCCCGAACCGCTCGGACCCAGCAGCGTAAGTAGCTCACCCCGACGCACACTGAGGTCCACCCGCTCCAGCGCATCTGTATCCCCATAGGACTTGCTGAGCAGCTGGATGTCGAGCACCGTCTCCCGATCGCTCATCGTGCCCCCGCTCGCGCCAGCCGCGCCGCGAACCCCATCGCGAAGCTCGTCCCCACTCACCCTGCCCCCCCTCGCGCCAGCCGCGCCGCGAACCCCATCGCGAGGCTCGTCCCCACTCACCCTGCCCCCCCTCGCGCCAGCCGCGCCGCGAACCCCATCGCGAGGCTCGTCCCCACCATCAAGAGCGTCGCGATCGCGGTGATCACCGGGTCCAGTCCGTAGCGCACCGAGTCGAGAATCGCCTTGGGGAGCGTCTCCAGCCCGGGACCACCGAGGAAGTTGACGAACACCGCCTCATCCAAGCTGGTCATGAACGCAAGCACCCCACCAGCCAAGATCGCCGGCGCGAGCAGTCGCAGCGTGATCGCAAGCCACGCCTGCCCCCGGCTGGCGCCGGCAACCATCGCCGCCAGCTCGAGCTCCACCGGTATGCGGCTCATCGCGGCACTCGTCACGAACAACATCACCGGCACCCCGAGCGTCAGGTTGGCGAGCACCAATCCCCCATAGGTGCCGAGCAAGCCAATCTGGGCGAACATGCCGTACATCGCCACCGCGTAGGCCGAGATCGGGATGATGATCCCCGTGAGGCCCCCCACCTGCAACACGTAGCGCCCCGGAAGCCTGCTGCGATGGATCACGAACAGGGTGGGCACCACCACGAGCGCCGACAGCAAAGCCACAGGAACGGCGATCCTCACCGACAGCCACAGAGCCGACCCCCAGCGTGGAACTTCGAGCAACGTCTGATACTGGCGCCACCCCCACGCATGCGGAGGGAAGTCGAAATAACTGTCGTTGGAGAACGACAGCACCGCCACCAGCGCCGCCGGCACCAGCAGCGCGAGCGTCGTCGCGCCAGTCGCCGCCACCCCGAGCACCCCGGTGAGGCGGTCCCCGAGCACCACGCGGGGCTGAGCGCGCCCCCCGCGCGCGCTCGCCGCCGAGAGCGGACCGCCAGCCATCACGCCACAGCTCTCCGCAGGCGCGTGCGACCGACGAGCGCCAACGCCAACCCCAGCGTGAACAGCCCCACGGCCAGCAGGACCACCGAGGCCGCGCTCGCGATCGGGTAATCGAAGAACGTAAAGATGTAATCCTGGATATAGCTCGCCATGAACGGCGTCTGGGCCCCCCCGAGCAGCACTGGGCTGACGTAGAAGCCCAACGAGATCGCGAACACGAGCGCAGCACTGGCAACGATCCCAGGCATCGCCAGAGGCAACAGCACCGTCCCGATCGCGCGCGCACGCGAGGCCCCGAGACCACGAGCGGCTTCAAGCAGCGACTCATCGATGCTCACGAACACCCCATAGAGCGAGAGCGCCGCGTAGGGAACCATCGTGTAGAGCATCCCAATCGCCACCGCAGTCGACGTATAGAGCCACGACACCGGCGAGAGACCGACGAGTTCGAGCAACTTGTCGAGCGGCCCTTCGCCCGACAGCAGAATCACGATCGCGTAGTTCTTCACCACCGTGCCCATCCAGAAGGGCGCGAGCACAGCCAGCCAAAGCACCGCCCGAACCGCGCGCTGGTGGCTGATCCGTATGTGCCACGCGAGCACCCCCCCAAGAATCACCGCAACCGCAGCGACGAGCAAGCTCGCCACCACTGTCGTAACCAGCGCGCGCCTCCCCGCGGGGCTCTGGAAAACCGCTTCGTAGTTTCCAATTCCACTGCCGGTCGTGAGCGAGTCGATCGCGAGCTTCGCAAGCGGGTAAACCACAAACCCCAACAGCACCACCAGCAGTGGAACCGTCAACAACAGTGCCCAGCGGTTCGGGAGAATCGCGCTCCAGCGGGCACCCTCCCCGAGACGACGCTTGGCGAGGAGGCTCCTAGTCACACTCCCCCTCGCCCGCCCCATCCTCTTCAGATCCCCCGCCGACCTATCCGCGCAGGAAGTTCTCGTAAGCGGAATTCACTTCTTCAGAGTGGTGGGCATACCACAAGAAGTTAGGCGTGCCCAACTTTTTTAGGTTCACAGGATTGTCCGCCAGCTGCGCGGCTATCGAGCCGGGCAGATATGTGAGCGCCAGCGGATTGGGAACCGAGTCGTGGATCATTTCAGCCCACTTGGCCTCCGACTTCGGGTGGCTCGCTATGAACGAAAGCAGCTTCGACGCCTCTTCGGAGTGATGGGCTCCTTTCAGAACCGCCCAATAGCTCGGCTCATATGCCCCGTCGGTCCACACAACCTTCAATTTCACTCCCTGCGATATGAGCTGGTAGGCGCGATCGCTCCACATGATCCCGAGTGGAACCTCGCCGCTGCGAATCACCTGCTGCTGCTGTTCACCGGACTGCCAGAAAACCTTGATCGACGGCTTCAGCTTGTTCAGTGTGGCCATCACAGCCGGGAGGTCCACCGGGGTGCTGGCGGTCTTAGAGATCGGCATCCCGTCGGCGATCTCTGCCGTGGTGATCGCCTCGATCGGCTCAATCCCACCGAACATACGCGGCTGGGGGAACTCCTTGGTGTCATAGAATTCCGCCATCGTCTTTGGGCAGGTCTTCATCTTGTCCGTGTTGCACACAATCACATCTCCCAGGCTCCCGTGGGAGAACCCAAACGCCGTGACCTTCTGGGGGCCGAGCTCCCTTTCAAAAGTCGCCTTCATAGATGCGGAGAGGGGAGCGATCTGCCCCTTGGCGTAGAGCGTGAAGGCGGAACCCCCATCGAGTGAGTCAACCACGTCCCACTGCACCTGTTTGGCCATGTTCTGAGCTTCAACACGGGCGAGCTGTGCGCCAGGAGCGTCGACGAACTGCGACTTCAGGTGGTTTTCGGCGTCGAACTGGTTCAAGTAGGACGTCTGCGTAGCTTCGTCGATCACCCCACCCCACCCGCCGATCGTGAGCGTCGCGGAGCTTTTGCTGCTGCCGCACGCAACGACCCCCACACAAGCGGCGAGAGCCACGAACGCACCAAGGATCTGGCGTCTCCTACCCCGTTTCATGGACTGCATCTGTTCCTCCCTCATGATCTGGTCGGCCCAGCCGCTCGGCGAACGGCGCGCCTCCCCCACGTCGTATCGGTGGATCATCTCGCATATGTCAAATGTTCCGAGAGATTCGAATTTGAGGGGATTCCACTACCGAGAGAACAACTCCACAGGGACCTCGTTCAGGACCTCCGGGCCATCCTCGGTGATGAGCACATTGTTGCCGAGCATCATCGTGGCGCCGTCGCTATAGGACAGCCCCGGCTCCATCGTAATCACCATGCCAGGCTCGATCACATGCGGGTCCCCCCGCATCAGACTGAGTGCCCCAATCCATATCGGTGGGTAGGCGATCTCCATGCTGAAGCCAAACCGTCCCCACGTGTTCTGCTCATAGCCCCGGTGGCACTCGGCGACGATCTCCACGATCTCCGCCACGCTCGTGCCCGGCCGCAATGCCTCGGTAGCGCGGTCGAGCGCGTCGCGCACGACGCCATAGAGCTCGAGCACTCGCGGCGAGGGCTCCCCCACCACAACCGTACGGGAGATGTTGCAGTGGTAACGGCGCACCACCCCGCTCACCTCCAGATACACGACGTCGCCGTCGCCAAGCACCTTGCCGACCGGCGTCCCGTGCAGCGTCCCCCGCGCATCCACCAGTGTCGGATAAGCCGGGAACTCACCACCGCTTCGAGCCACAGCCTCCTGGATCGCGCCCATCACATCGCGGTCGGTGACGCCGGCCCGGATCGCGTCGATACCAGCCAGCACGCCCGTGTCGGCGACATGGGCGGCTTGGCGCAGCAGCGCGATCTCAGCGGGACTCTTGACCAGACGCAGGTCGTCGAGCCCCGCGCATGCATCCACCATCTCCGCACCCGGCAGCGCGCGCATCAACTCAAGTGCATAGCGCGACTTGAGGTGATAGCTGGAGAGGTTCACCCCGATACGCCTCGCCCCGTCGAGACCACGCTCGCCCAACAGCCCCATCAGGCGGCCCGTCTGATCCTCATGAGTCCAGATCGGGCGCACGTCCGCCACCCAGCATGTTTCCTCGCACAGCAACAGCTCAGCCTTGTTGCACAACAGCGTGAGCGGCGAGCCCTGGCCTACCGGCACAACCAGTGCCTGAAAATAGAAAGCGCTCGTCGGCTCATATCCCGACAGCCAGTTGTAGTGCTCGGGTTGGGTGAGCAACAGCAGTTCGATGCCCTGCTCGCGCATCCATTCCCGTGTGCGCGACAACCTTGCGTGGTACTCCTCGAGCGCCACCGCCATACGGGGAGCGAGACGACACCCCGCCGGCGGCGACGACGCCTCGCCGCTCACAGAAGGCCCCCCATCTCGCTCACCCTACCGTGTCCCACTCCCCGGCAGAAGCGCTCACCGCACGATCGTGCGGCTCTGCTCGCGCATGAATTGTGGAAGGTAATACGGCCCGAGGCCGCCCTTTCCCGTCAACCCGCTGGCCTTCCAACCGCAGAACGATTGGGACCCCGGCCACGCGCCCGTCGTAGCGCCGGCCCGACGATTCACATAGACCACTCCGGCTTCGATCCGCTCGAGGAACTCACCCACCTCGGCGTCGTCCTCGCTGAAGATCCCCGCGGTCAGCCCATAGTCGACCGCATTGGCCTCCGCCAACGCGTCGTCGAGACCACCAACCCGCTCCACAGTCACAAATGGCAGAAACAGCTCGCGACGAGTCAGTGGGTGTGCGACAGGCAGATCGCACACCACGGTCGGCTCGACGAAGCGCCCGCCGAGCTCGATCCGACCCCCACCCACGGCGATCCTCCCGTCGCGGCGGGCGGCAGCGGCGCTCTCCTGGAAGCGGTTCACGGCGCGCTCGTCGATGACAGGTCCAAGCGCCGAGAGGCGATCAGCTGGACCTCCAACAGCCAGCTCACTCGTGAAAGCACACAACCGCTGTAGAAACTCGTCGTAGACCTCATCCAGCACAATCGCGCGCGAGCAGGCGCTGCACTTCTGCCCGGATAGCCCAAACGCGGCCCTCGCGACACCCTCGGCAGCCTTCTCCAAGTCGGCATCGACAGTAACGATGGCCGGGTTCTTGCCCCCCAACTCCGCCAACACCGGACGTGTCCAGCGCCCCTGCGACAGGCGGGTCGCGATCTCCCTCCCAACCTCCGCCGACCCGGTGAACGCAATCCCGTCGATGTCCGCCGCGACGAGCGAGCGCCCGGTCTCGGCGCCACCGTGCAGAAGGTTGAACGTCCCTGGAGGCAGTCCGGCAGCAGAGAACACCTCGCCAAGCAGAGCCGCTGTCCATGGTGTCGCCTCCGACGGCTTCACAACCACTGTGTTACCGGCGATCAGCGCCGCTGAGAGCATGTTCACGACCAGCGCAACGGGGAAGTTGAACGGGGCGATCACGCCGAACACGCCGTAGGGTCTGAGCGTCTCGAAATTGTGCTCAGCCGGCGTCAGGCTCGCGAGCGGCGAAGTGAATCCCTCGGCCACCTCGATCATCTTGCAGTAGGTCTCTATCAGGTCGATTGCCTCCTGCACCTCGGCGATCGACTCTCCTCTGATCTTGCCTGTCTCCAAGCTCACCACGGCCGCCAGCTCGACATGGCGCTCGCCAATCGCTCGAGCTGCCGCGCGCACGTGGGCGCAACGCTCGCCATAGGATGTGCCTGCCCATCGTGCCTGCGCCTCACGCGCGGCGCGCACCGCGCGAGCGACGGTCTCAGGAGAGGCGGCATGAGCACGACTGACATGCCCAGTCAGCTCTGAAGGATCGCGATGCTCGAACACCTCGCCCTCCGTCATCAATCGGCCGGCGAGAATATGGGCGAAGGGCGCCGGCCCAGCGGCCCGCAAGCGTGCAAGCGTATTCTCGAACCGCTCGTCGAGCGCGACATCGAGCGCTCCGCTGGTGTAGGTCAGGTGCTCACTCACTCTGACTTCGCCCCTATGTCGTCTCGCTTTCGCACGGGCCGCCCGCCCGCCAACAGTTCGAACTTTGAATATTCAGTTCTGAATAGTTGGACACTGTTCATGCAATGAGAGTAGCTCGGGCGCGGTGATTCGGAAAATCCCGTACTCAGGCCCGCAACCCGCACCGATAAAGGGGAAACACGCCGCCCCTCTATTGTCAGGTGGAATGACACCGGGGATTGCGATCTACAAAACATGCGGTTGGGCCACTCCAAGGGCATCTCCCGCTCAGTTCGAGATGCTCTCCGTGATTGAGATCGTCGACATTCCCAAGTATGATGACTATTCAAACAGAGGTGCACCCATCGATAAGCACCTTCGTCACTACGGATAGGGATAGGGGCCACAGCACAGATGCCTAGAGTCAGCTCGAATTCTTCCAAAACCGGCCAAGAGGGCGAATGGTCGATACCCAGCCTTCGTGAGCCGCGCTATTCCCAGTCGCTCGAGCGAGGTCTTGCGATCCTCGGCTGCTTCACACCCGAGCGCCCGGTGCTCGGGATCGCCGACATCGCCGACGATCTTGGAATGAGCCGTTCCACCACCCATCGTTACGTGATCACGCTTGTCGCGCTCGGTTTCCTGGAGCAGGGCGCCTCGCGCAAGTACCGCCTTGGCCTGCGCGTCACCGATCTCGGGATGTCCGCGCTGAACTCGACCGGTCTGCGTGAGCATTCCCGCCCCTATCTGGAGGAGCTGCGCCAGCGGACCTCCTACACGGTGAACATGTCGGTGCTCGACGGGCCCGAGATCCTGTACGTCGATCGTGCCCGCAGCTTCCGCCGCGGACAGAACAAGATCGATCTGAACCTACGCCCCGGCTCGAGGCTCCCCGCGTACTGCACTTCAATGGGCAAGGTCCTGCTCGCCAACCTGCCCGAGTCCGAGCAGCGCGATTTGATCGGCGACATGACACTCACACGTCGCGGGCCCAACTCGATCACAAGCAAGAAGGCGCTGCGGACTGAGCTCGAGCACGTGCTCGACGAGGGCATGGCAGTCAACGACGAAGAGCTCGCCCAAGGCCTGCACTCGATCTCAGCGCCCGTCCGCACGGAGTCGCGCGAGGTCGTGGCGGCCGTGAACATCGCGGCGCACAGCTCGATGATTTCGCTCGAGGAGCTGGTGGACGCGCTAGGCCCGCATTTGGTGGCCACCGCCGACAATATCTCCGCGCGGCTCGGCTATCGACGCGACGACGAGTAAGAACCAAACAGGTTCTAAGAGCGCAGCGCCGCCCGCCGCCGTCGCATAGGCTACGACGCCGGATGATTGCTTCACCGAGACAGATCGTGGTTGGACTGTGCACGCTCGCGCTCGCCAGCGGGATCAGCGCATGCGGCGAAACGGCCTCGACGAGCAACTTCAAAGGCGAAAGCCACAATGTCGCCCAGACCGTGGCCGACTTTGAAAGCGACGCCACCTCACTCGACCAGAAGAAGGTCTGCGAAGACGACCTTGCCGCCGCGCTCCGGACGAGTCTGAGCCGCTACGGAGGGTGCCAGGCGGTGCTCAAGAGCCAGTTGCGTGCGATCGACGCGCTCACCATGTCGATCGAGTCGATCGCGGTGAACGGCACGAAGGCAAGCGCCCGTGTCAAGAGCACCTACTCAGGCAAGAGCCGCGTCACGACGCTTCTGCTCGTCAGGGAAGGTTCGAAGTGGAAGGTGTCGGGAGTCCAATAGGACACCGCTCAGCGCCGGCGATCGCTCACGCCAGCGAGCGGCCGTACTGGCGCTCGTAGTACGCCCGATAGTCGCCCGAGCGGATCGGCTCCCACCACCACGTGTTGTCGCGATACCAAGCGACGGTCTGCTCCAAGCCCTCCGCGAAGCGCACCCGCGGCTCCCAGCCGAGCGCGCGGACCTTCGCCGATGAGAGCGAGTAGCGGCGGTCGTGGCCGGGACGGTCGGTGACATGCTCGATCAACGACTCCTCGGCACCGGCGAGCTCGATGATGCGCCGCACGACCTCGATGTTGGGGCACTCGTCGGGGCCCCCCGCGTTGTAGACCTCTCCAGCGACCCCGTGCTCGAGCACATGCCCGATCGCACGACCGAAATCGAGGGCGTGGATCCAGTTGCGCACCTGCATTCCGTCGCCGTATACAGGCAGCGGGTCGCCATGGAGCGCATTGAGGATCATCAGCGGGATCAGCTTCTCCGGGTACTGATAGGGCCCATAGTTGTTGGAACCCCGGCAAATCGTCGTCGGCAAGCCATACGTGTGGAAGTAGCTCTGCACGAGCAGGTCGGCACCGGTCTTGGTGGCTGAGTAGGGGGATGAGGGATGCAATGGCGAGGACTCCGTGAACGAACCGTCCTCGATCGACCCATATACCTCGTCGGTGGACACCTGCACGTAGCGCAGCCCGCGCTCACGCGCGGCCTCCAACAGCACGTATGTGCCCAGCGCGTGCGTGCGCACGAACGCGTCGGGCTCCGCGATCGAGCGGTCCACGTGCGTCTCAGCCGCAAAGTTGACGATCGCCTGGATGGGAGCCCCCCCACCCGCTCCGCCTCCATCAAGCGCGCTCGCCACCGCCTGCGGATCCTCGATCGCACCGTGCACGAACTGGAAGCCCAGGTCGCCTGAGAAATCGTGGAAGTTCTCTTCGCGCCCAGCATAGGTGAGCTTGTCGAGCACAACCACCTCATCGCCACTCTCGCGTAGACGCAAGCGCACGAAGTTGGACCCGATGAACCCGGCACCACCACAGATCAACAGCTTCACGTGCGTATCATCCCATCCACGAGCCTCTCATGAGGACGCCGCCCAGCGCCACCCTACACGCTCATGAGCGCATTATCCCATCCACGAGCCTCTCATGAGGACGCCGCCCAGCGCCACCCTACACGCTCATGAGCGCATCATCCCAGCCCTCGCCGCCAGATAGCCCGCCAACCCATCCTCCCATGGCCCCATGGGGAGCACATCCTCACGTTCGCTCCCGAGCACAGAGAACGCCGGCCTGGGGGCCGGGCGAGCCATCTGTGAGCTGGAGACCGCCTCCACGCGACAGTCCACCTCAGCCTGGCGGAAGATCTCCTTGGCAAAGCCGTTCCAGGAGACCGAGCCGGCGCCGCTGAGATGGACAAGTCCGCCGACACCGCGCTCCAGCAGTCCCACCACTGCCGGCGCGAGATGCCCCGACCAAGTGGGTGAGCCGATCTGATCGTCGACGACCTGCACCGCCTCGCGCTCGCCCGCCAAACGCAGCATCGTGTCGACGAAGTTAGGACCATCGAGCCCGTACAGCCAGGCCGTGCGCACGACCGTGTGGTTCGGAGAGGCATCGAGCACCTGCCGCTCACCGGCAAGCTTCGTCTCACCGTAGACCGAGCGCGGACCCGTGGGGTCGGACTCCCGATAAGGACGGGGCTGCCCGCCCGCGTCGAGTGGGGCGAGCCCGTCGAACACGTAGTCGGTTGAGATGTGCAGCAGCGGCGTGCCGATCCGTGCAGCCGCGCGCGCGAGGTTCCCGGGCCCGACGGCATTCACCGCGCCGGCGGCCTCACGGTTACTCTCCGCGCCGTCCACGTCCGTCCAGGCGGCGCAGTTGATGGTCGCTTCGGGTCGCTCACGCGCAAAGAACGACTCCACGGCCCGCTCGTCGGTTATGTCGAGCTCGGGCAGATCCACGAGGATCAGCTCGTGTCCCGCGCGCTCCCCAACCCTGCGGACGTCGTTGCCGAGCATCCCCGCCGCGCCCGTCACCAGCAGCTTCACGCCCAGCTCCGTGTCGAGGTCAACAGAGCGCCGGTGATCGGAGCCCCCCGGCTGGTGGCGATGGCTCCTCTCACTAGAGGATCGAGATGTCGGAGTTGTCGCCAACCATGAATCGATACGCACGCGGCTGGCGATCGCCGCGACGGACGGTCACATTGCGTCCGAGCAGCGAGGACTCCATACGCCCGTCTAGGTCGCACACCGATGAGCCCTCCAGCAGAATCGAGTGCTCGACCTCCGCGTTGGATATCCGGCAGTTCTCGCCGATCGCCGTATAGGGACCGATGTAGCAGTCGCGCAGCTCGGCTCCAGCGCCGACGATCGCCGGTCCGCGCACGGTTGTGCGCTCCAGGCGCGCGCCCGACTCGATCACCACACGCCCGTCCACCTGCGAGTCGATCAGCTCGCCTTCGACGCGCTCGCTCAAGTTGTCGAGAATCAGCCGATTGGCCTCGAGCATGTCATCGAGACGTCCGGTGTCCTTCCACCAGCCGCGCACGATGTGCGGCTCGACGCGACTGCCGGCGTCAAGGAGGTGCTGGATCGCATCGGTGATCTCGAGCTTCCCCGCGTCCCGACGGCTCAATCGCACGGGCGGCCTCGTGGATTTGTGCCGTGAACATGTAGACACCGACCAATGCCAGGTCGGTGGCGGGCTCCGATGGCTTCTCCACCAGCCGCACCACACGGCCCACCTCTCCCGGGGCGGCGTCAGCCAACTCGGCAACCCCGAAGTTCTCGGGGTCGGGCACCGGTGTCAGCAGGATCAGGGCGTCGGGCTCGTGCTCGCGGAAGGCCGCCACCAGATCGGAGATGCCGCCCTGCAACAGGTTATCGCCGAGGTACATCACAAATGGGTCTTCACCCAGGAACCCCTCCGCGGTCAAGACGGCGTGAGCCAGCCCGAGCGGCTCGTCCTGGACGATGTACTCGATCCGCACGCCAAAGCGCGACCCGTCTCCAGCCGCCTCGCGGATCTCCTCGCCGGTCTCCGGCGCGATGATGATGCCAACCTCGCGCACACCCGCCGCGGCCATCGCCTCGATCCCGTAGAACAGCACCGGCTTGTTGGCGACCGGCACGAGCTGCTTGGCGCTCGTGTAGGTGATCGGGCGCAGGCGTGTCCCCTTGCCCCCCGAGAGAATCAGACCCTTCAGCGACTCCATTCGCCGGCAAGCCTACCTACGTGAGCCGCCGAGCAGCTGTCCCGACCGCAGTCGATCTCGAGCGCCCGCGGTCGGGGACAGCTGATCAGTAGACGCCGCCGAGCTTGCGATGGTCCCAACTCGTGCGTCGCTGCTCCGAGAACTCGAGCGCCACACGCTTGGCTGCCTGCTTGTCCACCATTGCGCCGACCTGCGACGGCAGCTCCTCCACAGGCGGCTCGCCGCGCAGCGATGCGTAGCGCCTGAAGATCTCCTGCCCGAGTGAGCCCACGGTCTCGATGTCGCGGTGAATGACAACCTCGCACTCGAGCATCACACCCCGCAACTCTTGATACTGCTCGCCTGCCTCAACCTGCAGCGTGACGCGCCGATCACGTTCGAGGTTGCGCACCTTTTGAGATGCCGCGTACGTCCATGCCCAAATTCGTGGGCCCACGGACGCACCCGAATCGCCGATAGCGGGACCCGAATCGCGCAGCACGTACCAGAGTGGCATCAGATGCGCCCAACCGCGCGGGCCGGTCGTCGCGCAGGTGACAGTGCGCTCTTCCAACAGGAATGCAGCGACCTCGGCGTCGCTCATCTTGATCTGCTCGCGGCGGCTCATGGCGTAGCGTCGGTCGCGGTGCAAATTTCCGGCGAGGCGAACCGATAGCGACTCACGACACGCCCGCGGGAACCGCGCGCAGACGCCGCACGGCGGCCAGCACCGCCTCGCGAGCGTCCCGCGGCTCGAGCACGACGGCGTCGCCGGCCTCCTTGAGCACCTCGCGCACAAGCCAGTCGGTGCCGGCGAAGCTCAACTCGACGACGATCGAGCCGTCCACGAGCTCTTCGCTCAGGCGCCGCTGCTCGCGTGCCCAGCGCGCGCGTTCAGGGGAAATCCACACGCGGGCGGTGCGCGAAGCCTGCACCTCCCCGGTGCGCAGCCAACCCTCCACCTCCGCGACCGGATCGACCTCGGGACGTGGCTCGAATGCCTCCTCGCAGACGTGCGCGCGCTTGATGCGATCGAGCCTGAAGTGACGCATCTCCTGCTTGTCGGGATCAAACGAGGCGACATACCAACCCTCGCGCCCGTTGGTCAGCGCATAGGGCTCGACGCGGCGCAGCGAGAACTCGTCCTCGTTCTCCTTGTAGTAGTCGAGCTCAACCAACCGGTGCCCGACGATCGCGCGGGAGATCGTGCGCGCAACCTCGGAGTCGTCGCTGGTGGCATGAGCAACCTGCAACCCCTGCTCCATCGGGTCCTCTCCAAGCGCCACCACAATCTTCTCGCGCGCGGAGGAGAGCGACCCCTCCGGGATGTGCTCGCCGATCAGGTCGATCGCGGCGATGAGCGCCTTGGCCTCGACGGGCAGCAGCCGCGCGGGCCGGTCGAAATTGTCGCTGTAGGGCTCGGGATCGACGTCAATCTCGCCCTCCTCCTCGAGGATTTCGGCATACAGCACGTATGACCCCCCGCCGAAGTTGACGACGTTCAGCACGTTGATGTCCTCGCGCAGCTCCTCGTCACTGATCTGCAGTCGCTCACACAGCTCGGCGATGTTCACGCGCTCACCGCGCCTGCCCGCTTGGATCAGAATGCTCGCGAGCGTCACCAGCCGCGCGAAGCGCTCCGGACGAATCGCCGCTTCCCCCTGCGCGTCGCGCTCGGCCGCGGCCGCTCTGCGGTCCGCACGTGCGGCGGAAGCCCCCGCGGCCGGCGACTCCTCAACCACCGGCACGCTGTCGGCCAGCTCGATCGCCTCGGAGTGGAGCTCCTCCAGCGATGCCAGCCGTCGTCCGAGTTCCTCGACGAGCTCGGGGGGCCCCAGCAGGCGCGCGTGCTCGCCAAGCCCGAGCACCCACGAGACGATCATGCGCGCACTCGAGTAGCTGGTGCGCAACAGCCGATCATCTGGGCCCTGTCCCAGCTCACCCGCCGGGAGGATCTCTCCAAAGCGCCCGAAGTGGCGTTCTATCTGCCATGCGATGCGCTCGCAGATGAGCACCTCCGCGACCCCCTGCTCCTCGCCCAGGCGCCACTCGGCGCGGTTTGCGTAGGCGCGGGGGTCAAAGTCGGCCGGCCGTCTGAAGTCGTGCTCGGCCTTGGTGGCGTAGGAGACCTTGCCGCGTATCCGCGAGAGGCGAAACACGCGAATCGCCTCGCGCTCGTGGGCGTAGCCGAGCAGATAGAACTCGCCGCCTTGGAAGAGCAGGTGGTAGGGGTCCACCCGGCGCGAGCCAACCTCGTCGCGCGCCATCGTGTAGTAGTCGAAGGTAATCGTCTTGTTGCGGAAGATCGCCGTCTCGATCTTCGCGAGGCGCACCGACAAATCGTGTCCCCCCGCCGACGCGGTGATCCCAAGCGCCACCGAACGCTGCTCGGGAGCGCGCAATGGGCTGGGACGCCCCCAGGTGATCTGCTGCAGCGCGAGGCGCAGCGGCTCGGCGTAGGCGAACTCGCCGTCGAGCAGCTGCAGCGCGGCCCGCAGCGCGGCCAGCTCTTCGTCTGAGAACTCGATCGCGGGCAGGTGGAAGTTCTCGGGGCGCAGCGAGTAGTTCTCCTGCTCGGCGGCCCCGTCTGCCGGACGGTCGACGGTGAGCTGGATACGCAGCGACTCAAGCTCAGAGCGGTCGGCGTAGAAGCGACGTGCGAAGGCGTCCTCGTTCATGCCGCTGTACCCCTCCACGTCGCGCCGTATCTCCAGAGCCGTGACCGGTCTGCGCTCGGCCATCAGGTAGGAGATCAGCGACAACTGGCGGATCAGCTTCTCGGTGTCCTTTGCCATCGAACACCAAAGATAGAACCCGGGGGCGAGACGGTTGTGCGCGGGTTGCAAGCCATTCGCAATTTGCGGGTTTTTGACCGGACTTCGGGGCCCTCGCGAGCGTTGCCATCAGGCAGCTTCGCGCGCCTGCTCTTGCGGGGGGGAGGCAATCTCGCGATCGGCGAACCACGCGCCGGAGCCGATTCCGCGGTCGAAGCTCGACCAGCGCGCTCCCGGGGTCAGCTCCTTCTCGATTCGATCGAAGCTGCCGAGCCGCCCACCGAGGTTGTCGATCATGTGCACCAGCGTTGCCTCGCGTGTGCAGGGAACCACCGGACTGCCGTGCTCGAGCGAGCCGTGGTGGGAGAGGATGATGTGCAGCACCGCCCATTCGAGCTCTGCCGGAAAGCCATCAATGTCCTCGATCGCGCGGCGGATGCGGTAGTAGCCGAGCGGTATCTCGCCGTGCAGGCGGCCGAGATCGGTGAGGTCGATGCGCTGCGGATCATCTGTGTAGGCCTCGAGCTTGCCGATGTCGTGCAGCAGAGCGCCAGTCACGGCAACGTCGCGGTCGATGCCGGGGAAGGTAGCCGAGATCGCACTGACGCCCTGGGCGACCCCCAGGCAATGCTCGAGCAGTCCGTGGCAGTAGGCCTGGTGGTAGTACTTGGCGGCGGGCGCCACCTCATAGCGCGCCCACAGCGGCGAGTCCTCGCTGAACACGCGCTCAAGCAGCACGCTGAGGTGGGGGTTGCGCACAGTGGCGATCAACTCGCGCAGGTCGCCCTCCATCTGCTCGGGAGCACGCGGCGGACCGTCCAGTAGGTCGCCGAGCTGCAAAGCTGCCGGGCTCGGCGGGGGCGAGCGAGCGAAGGTTTATCTGTGGGCCAAAGCGCGGATGCACTGTGTAACGGCCAGTTACGTACACCGGAGTACCCGTGCTCGCAAAGCCCTCTACCTCCGGTAGGTCCTCCCACACCATCGCCACGACGGCGCCAGTGCGGTCGCCGAGCCGCAGGCGTAGATAGTCGCCGCCGTCGCGGCGCGAGCGACGCTCAATCGCGCGCACCAACAGGACTTGGTCGATCTCGACACCGTCTGAGAGCTCATTCACGAGCATGATCCGGAAGGTAGAGAGGGCAGCGGACGGTACGCGGGCAACTCCCGGACAGGCGTGCACCTAAATGTCTAATGGTGACCCACGGGTTTGGCCATTTGACCTATAGACGTTTCCTTCTGTCCCGCCTATTGTGTCCAGTTGTGTAGGACATAGTTTCCGCTTTTGTGTAGAGACTGGTTTACACGAGAAGTTCGCTTCAAAACATGGGAATCGGAACACGGGAATCGGGACAATGAACGCAGAGGAATCAAACAGGATCAGGATCATCAGCTGGAACGTGAACGGGATCAGGGCGCGTATGCCGCGCATCGCGGAGATGCTGCGCAGGGAGCGCCCTGACATGGTGTGCCTGCAGGAGACACGCTGCCCCTTCCGCCACTTTCCTCACAAGCGCCTGGAGCAGCTCGGCTACCGCGCCCAGCACAGCCCCGGGCGGCGCAACGGCGGAGTGGCGATCCTGGTTCGCGAAGACCACCGCGTCACCCACCGCTGCCTGTCTCTCGCAGGCCAGCACGACCTGGCCGCCGGGCGTTGGCTCGAGACGACTTGCGCGGGCCTGACGCTTGGCTCGGTATACGTGCCCGCTGGCCCCACGCGCGAGGAACTGGACGACTCCGGCAAGCTCGCGTTCCTCGAGGCGGTCGCCAACCAGGCCTGCCACGACCACTACCACCCGCTGCTGATCGTAGGCGACTTCAACGTAGCGCCGTCAGACCGCGACGTGTATGAGCCCACCTGGCTTGAGGGCTCCTACCAAACAGCCGCGGCCGAGCGCGAGGACCTGCGCCACATCATGCGCGAGGGGGAGATGGTCGACGTGTACCGCCACCTACACCCCAACGATCACGGCTACACGTGCTGGGACCAGCGCGAGGGCCACTACGCGCGTGACTACGGGCTGCGGATCGACCTGGCACTGGCAAGCAGCCGCTTGGCCGAACACATAAGCCGCTGTGAGGTCAAGCACGCCTACCGGCAGGGTCGCCGGCCCTCCAACCACGCGCCGCTCGAAATTGAACTGCAGGGAATCGGCGAGTGCGAGGACTGCGCGGACAGCGCAATCGCGGCCTAGAGCGATGACAACACCAGCCATGACAAGACCTGCCACCACACACCCGCCCCGCGAACGCCACGTGATGATGGCGCTTGTCGCCCACTACCACCGTCAGTTGCGCCTCGGGCGCCAGAGCTCCTCACCGGAGCGGGGATCGGGGAACAGTTACCCCACGGCCGTCCCCGGCCCCCCGCTCACCACTTTGGTCTCGACTGTTCCGATCCCGGCGTAGCGCCGGCATGGCGTCCGCCGCCAAGTGCGGCGTACGTAGTGCCGGCGTGGCGTCGAGGGTCACGATCAGGTGCTGCTATGGCGGCGGCAACTGAGCAACGACCGTGCGCGCCACCGATGCGGGAGGGCGGCTACGGCTCCAAGCGATTGGGGCCGCGGTACAGGAACGTGACCTCGCGCACGTTGTCCTGGCCGAGCATCTGCATCAGCAAACGTGTGAGCCCGAAGCCGAAGCCGCCATGCGGGGGGGCGCCGTAGCGGAAGAAGTCGAGGTAGTACTGGATCGGCTCAACCTCGACGTTCTTCTCGCGCGCTTGGGCCAGCAGCTGCTCGTAACGGTGCTCGCGCTGGGCGCCGGTAGTAAGCTCGATGCCGCGCCACAGCAGGTCGAAGCTCTTGGTGAGCGTCGGTTCCTCAGTGTGGCGCATGTGGTAGAAGGGCCGCACCGAGGTGGGGTAGTCCGTCACAAAGACGAGCTCACTGCCTGTCTGCTGGGCGATGATCGCCGAAAGCGCCCGCTCACTCGGCGGGTCGAGATCGTGCTCTGGATCGAGATCCCACCCACCCACGTCGTGGCCGTTGGCCTCAAGCAGCTCCTTAGCCTCGGCGAGCGTCACACGTGGAAATGGGATGGCGGGGGCGGCAAGCTCCACTCCGAACGTGTCCAATATCTGTTGTCCATGCTCGGCGGCGACCACACCGAGCACGTGCGCCAGCCAGCGCTCCTCGAAGGTCATCACGTCCTCGTGGGAGTCGATCCACGAGATCTCGACGTCCACGCTCGTGAACTCGGTGTCGTGGCGCGAGGTGAACGAGGGGTTGGCGCGAAAAACCGGTCCGATCTCGAACACCTTGCCGAAGCCACCCGCCATCGCCATCTGCTTGTAGAACTGAGGCGACTGGGCAAGATAGGCAGTGCGCTCGAAGTAATCGACCTTGAACAGCTCGGCGCCCGACTCCGAGGCGGACCCCATCAGCTTGGGCGTGTGGATCTCGACGAACCCCTGCTCGCGCCAGTACTCGCGCATAGCGTGCTCCACCGTGCTCTGCACTTCGAAGATCAAGCGCCGGTCGGGGCGGCGCAGATCGAGGTAGCGCCAGTCGATGCGCTTGTCCAGAGAGGACTCGGCGGTCACCGGCAGTTCGGACTCGGCGGGGGAGTCGACCGACAGCGACGCCAGCTGGATCTCAAGGCCCCCGAGCTTGACGCGCTCGTCGGCCACCACTAGGCCCGTGACGGTCACAGCCGACTCCGGGGTCAGCGCGGAGATCGTCTCGTTGAGCTCGCTCGGCTGCTCGTCCTTGCCGAGCACCAGTTGCGCGAGGCCCGTTTCGTCGCGCAGCACCACGAATTGCATGCGCTTCTGGTCGCGCACGGCGTGCACCCACCCACGCAGCTCAACAGTCTGGGTGAGGTGGGACTTGAGATCGACTACAGCAGTGCGCGCCACGGGACGGGCAATGCTATTGCAGCGCGATCCCCATCGGTCGCTCGACCGGCTCTTCAGCAGGTGTGTCGCGGGAGTTGCGCTCGGAGCAGTGGGTGGGACAGTAGACGCCGCGCACGCCCCCATCCTGCAGGCCGTAAGCCAGCCATACCCCATTGCGCCAGGAGAAGTAGAAGAAACCCTCGATGGCGTCTTTCAGCTGGATCTCACGGTGCCATGCCTTGATGACGATGCTCGCGGGAATACGTGAGCGACAGTCGCGGTTGTAGTCGGGAAAGCCGCTCCAAACGCACTTCATGGGCTTGCCGTCAACTTCCACGGGCTCGGGCTCTCGCAAAGAGGTTTGCCCAAGCCGCTGGTCGTCTCGTTCACTCTGGTGTTGCTTTAGCTTCATCTACCCACCTGGGACAACGCGCTGTCGTCCATTTGCCCCTACGAGGTTTGTACTTAGGTCTACGACAGATCGCAAAATGGGGATGCGCCCCGGGGCTCACATTCGACGTTTGTTCTAGACACGCTCTGTTGCGCTCGTGGAGCGTCCAGAGACATCGATCCGTCTCCGGCTCTACGCTTGGAGACCCCTGACCAGAGACTCCAGCGACCGACGGGAGCAGCATGAGCGATACGGCCAAAGAGCCCGAGGCGGCCTACCACCTCTTCCTCGACCTCAGCGAGGTGCCGGTGGCCGCGAGCGCGCTGCGGCTACTGATCTCCGACGAGGCACATGAGCCGCAGATCCGCGGGCTCGCCCGCGAGGTCATCGCCAGTCTGCAGGGGACCCCGGACGAGCATGGCAAGCTGACGGTGGAGCTGCAGTCCTGGGCAGATGAAGATCACTCACACCGCCGTGAAACTGCTGCTGGACGATCTCCAACGTGAGCAGGCCGACGAGCGCGAGATCCTGCGCGCCATCTTGGACAAGCTCCCCGACGAGCACACGATGCGCGCGATCACGCTTCAGTAGTTAGCGATGTGCTCTGTCTGATGCTATGGTGCACCCATCCATACGGGGCATAGGCCCCGGTCAAAGCAGTGCCAGCGCTCGTAGCCTTTGCTCATAGCAATCTCCGCGTTCGCAGCACACACATCATCACGGAGGTCAACATGGCTACAGGAACCGTCAAGTGGTTCAGCGACGACAAGGGATTTGGCTTCATCACACCCGATGACCAGTCCAAGGACCTGTTCGTGCACCACAGCGGCATCGCCGGCGACGGCTATCGCTCACTCGCTGAGGGAGCGAAGGTCACCTATGACGCCGAAGCGGGCGACAAGGGACCGAAGGCCGTCAACGTCCAGGTCGCCTAAGACGCTTGGCACGGGCGGCGCTCAGGCGCCGCCTGTTACCGCCACCCACTCGGTGGCACCAAGAGCCTAAGCGCACCACGAGCTATCGATCGGTGGGCCCGCCTGAGTTCCAACGGGATGGGCCTGTTCGAGCTGACTTGGCTCACGAGAGGCGCTATCAGCAGAGAGGCGCTATCAGCAGTTGACGGGCGCGAGCGCCTTTTCGTAACTGGCCAGGAGCTGAGTCAAAGTCGATTTTAATGTCTGCTTCGGCCTTGCTGAGCGAAGGTTTGGAGGCCAGTTCGGAGAGGATCGTTTTGACCTGGGTTTCAAAGGTGTGTGTGGCCGCCTGAATCTGTTCCCGGCGGGCAGGTTGAAGATCGGGCTGCGCGTCCTTGATCTTGGCGAGGTCCTTGCCGATCGCTTCCACCCCGGTCTTGGCCTCGGAGAGGATGCTCAGAGAGACCGTCAATTCACCGAGCATCTTGACCTGCTTGGAGATGTCCGAGCGGGCCGAGCACACCTGAGCCTTGGCTTTTTCCTGGGCCGATTCGCCACAGGAGGCGAACACGAGCGCACAAGCCAGCACCGCCACGACTGCAAGCGACTTGTGTTTAGCCCAGTGCACTGGTCAGGCTCGATTCCCGAACAGTCTCAGGAAGAACAGGAAGATGTTGAGTATGTCCAGGAAGATGCCAGCCGCCAGCGGAACGGTTTCTTCCATCCCGGAGCGTCGCATGCGGTTGAAGTCGAGCACGGTGTAGCCACCAAAGATGACCAGGCCGGCGATCGCGTAGATCAAGCTGGCGCCGGGGATCGAGACGAGCACACCAATGAACCCGAATACGATCAGCGCCAGCAGTAGAACGAACAGCACGCGGTAGCCGCCGGAGAGGTCAGCGCGGATCGCGTAGCCAATGCTGCCGAGGGCACCGACGAACAGGGTCGTCGCGGCGGCTGCCTGCCAAACCGCGTCGGGAGCCGTTTCCGCGTAGTGGCTCAGAACACCGCCCAGGCCCAAGCCAAGCGCCAAGCCTGCGGCAAACAGGAGGGTGATGGCGAGCATCTCCGAGCGGCGTGCAACGTTCAATCCGATGATGCACACGAAGCCGACGATGAAGAAGACGATCGACATGCCCCCGACGATTTCACGGCCCAGGTAGGCACCCAACGTGAAGAAGGCGAGGGTCGCGGCAACAAGGCCCATTACCTGCCCGAACACCCCCGCCGCGCCGACGCTCTGGACCGTGCCAAACATCCCGCGGTTGTCGGCACCGTATGAAGCGCCTGAGGACATTCTCGACATCCTAGAGGCTCGTCGGCGTTCCCGCTAGAGGGACCCCTTTTCAACGCTCGAGGCTAGGCGTATGCTGGTTGTGAACTTGGGCCCGCGATCGAGCCCATGGGGTTGGTCCTCACTCTTACTGAAAGGACACGTAGATGATCCTTGCAACCAGTTATCCGTTCCTCGAAATCTTTTGGACGATGCTCATTTTCTTTGCGTTCATCGTGTGGATCTGGATTCTGATCA
Source organism: uncultured Solirubrobacterales bacterium (assembly GCA_963849215.1). Classification (GTDB taxonomy): domain Bacteria; phylum Actinomycetota; class Thermoleophilia; order Solirubrobacterales; family Solirubrobacteraceae; genus Palsa-744. The sequence continues at coordinate 654,689 of CAWKGR010000003.1, read as the reverse complement.
CCGTGCTGGCGGATCTGTTTCGTCGTCACGACACCTCGGGGTTCATGAAGGTCCTGTGGATCATCTTCATCATCGTGCTGCCATATCTGGGTGTGTTCGTGTACCTGATAGTCGAGCACAAGGGAATGACCGAGCGCGCCGTCAAACAGCAGAGCGACGCGAAGGCGCAGTTCGATCAATACGTTCAGTCGGTCGCCGTGAAGACCGACCCCACAGAGCAGATCGCTAAGGCCAAGCAGATGCTCGACAGTGGCACGATCAACCAGTCGGAGTTCGACCAGATCAAGCAGCGGGCGCTGGCCTCGGCTTAGAGCGCCAACCCACCCGCGCGAGCACCATGCTCACGATGGCGCTCGCGCGGGGTGTGGGCACGCAAGACGCGCACCCCGCCCTAGGAGGGCGCGGATGTCGGTGCTCGGTGCTTGTCGGCGACCGGCCTGGCAAGCGCCGCGCCGCTGGTGGGGTCGAACAGGTGAAGATGCTCGATCGCAACCGCGAAGCGAGCCTGCTCACCAGCTCGTAGACGGCTGGCTGGCTCGACTCGGGCCACACCGTTGACGTTCGCGGCCGAGGAGATCTCACCCGCCTCGAGCCCCTCGGCATCGCCTTCGACAGACGCCATCGACTCGAGCGCACGCACGTGCTCGGCCTCGAGGCGGAAGTGCACGAGCTTCTCCGACCCGAGCGCCTCGACAAGCTCGACGGTGCCCACCAGTTGCTGCCCGGCGCCCCCGTGGCCATTGGTGTCAAGCGCCGCGTCGCTGAGGTCCTCAGGGCGCAGCCCAACGACCACCTCCTTGCCCGCCAGCGATCGCAGCGGGCGCTCGCCCTGCAATTCGGGTGGCAACTCGAGCCTCTGGTCGCCCACCTTCAGAGAGCTCCCCTCGGCGTCTACGGTGGCGCGGTAGAGATTCATCGCGGGCGAGCCGATGAAGGCGGCGACGAACAGGTTGGTGGGCGCGTCGTAGAGGACCTGCGGGGCCGCGCACTGCTGCAGCGTGCCCGCGCTCAGCACTGCCACCCGGTCGCCCATCGTCATCGCCTCGGTCTGATCGTGGGTCACATACAGAGTCGCCACCCCCAGGCGCCGCTGGATGCGCGAGATCTCAGCGCGCATCTGCACGCGCAGCTTGGCGTCGAGATTCGACAGCGGCTCATCCATCAGGAACACGGCCGGTTCACGCACGATCGCGCGGCCCATCGCCACGCGCTGGCGCTGGCCGCCGGAGAGCTGTCCGGGCTTGCGCCGTAGGTGCTCGGTCAACCCGAGGATGCGCGCCGCATCATCGACCTTTGCGCGGATCTCCTCCTTGGGTAGCTTGCGCAGCGACAGAGCGAACCCGATGTTGTCGGCAACCGTCATGTGTGGGTAGAGCGCATAGTTCTGGAAGACCATCGCCATGTCGCGATCGCGGGGGGACAGGTCGTTGACCACCCGCTCACCGACACGGATCGTGCCTTCGGTCACATCCTCGAGACCAGCCACCATGCGCAGTGTGGTCGTCTTGCCGCAACCGGACGGCCCCACGAGCACCATGAACTCCCCATCGGCGACATCGAGGCTGAGATCGCTGACGGCCTCCGATCCGTTTGGGTAGATCTTGGTGATGTGCTCGATCTCGATCGTGGCCATGCGAACCCCCTTAGACCGGCTTCGTCGGCAGCATGAGGATGAGCACCAACACCGACGGGCTCATCGGAACGACCCCGTTGTCAGCCCCGCGACGATGCGCCGCTGGGCGAACAGCACCAGCAGTGCGATCGGGATCGTGATGATCACCACCGCCGCGTCGATGCGGTTGTAGAAGACCTGGAACTGGCTCTGCCCGAAGTTGACGATCGCAAGCGGCGCGGTGAAGTGCGCCGGGGTCTCAAGGAAGGAGACGGCAAACGTGAAGTCATTCCAGGCGAGGATGAACGCGAGGATGCCCGCCGTGAAAACGCCGGGCGCGGCAACCGGGATAACGACCTTGCGCAGCGCCTGCAGCGGGGTTGCGCCGTCGACGAGCGCGGCTTCCTCCAAGTCCTTGGGGATCTGTTCGAAGAAGTTCTTCAACAGCCATGTGGCGATCGGGAGCGTGTACACCAGGTAGACGATGATCAGCGGGTAGATGTTGTCGAGCAGGTTCAGTTCCTTGAACAGCAGGAACAGCGGTCCCACCATCGCCAGCACGGGAAAGAACCCGGCGATGAGGATGAACGCGAGGATCGCACCAGCCCCGCGGACCGGCAGACGAGCGAGCGCGTAGCCGGCCAGCGAGGCCACCACGACCGTCACCGCGGTGGCGCCGAGAGCGACGATCGCGCTGTTGAGCAGCGGCGTGAGGAAGTGCTGCTGGTTGAAGTCGTTGGAGTAGGAGCTGAAGGTGAGATGAGAGGGCAGCAGCCCGTTAGACCCACCCACGCCTTGGGCCACCTCGGCATTTGACTCGAGCGAGGTGCGCAGGATCCAATAGAAAGGGAACAGCGAGATCGCGACCGCGATCAGCACCAGCAGGTAGAAGAGGATCTCCCTGACAAGCGCCCAGCCGTGTGGCAGGCGACGCGGCGCTCGGCGCTTGCGCACCGTCGATCGCGCGGGTGCGACCGCCAAAGCCTCGGGTGTGGCTTCCGCGCTCATGCCACCCGTTCAGGTCGCAGGACACGCACGTAGATCGCGGCGATGATCAGCGAGATGACCACCAGCATCACCGAAATGGCACCGCCGTAGCCGAAGTCGGTGCTCACAAGAAACGTCTGCCAGTTGAGAAAGGACAGCGTCTCCGTGCTCACACCGGGTCCGCCCCCAGTCATGATGTAGATCACGTCGAACACCAGGAAGGCTTGGAGTGTGCGGAAGATGAGCGCCACGCCAAGCGCCGGCTTGAGCAGCGGGAGGGTCATTCGACGAAAGGACTGCCACCCGCTCGCGCCATCCATACGCGCCGCCTCGTAGACCTCGCTGGGGATGACCTGCAAACCAGCAAGCAGAATGATCGCGATGAACGGCACGTTCTTCCACGCGTCGGCAACCAGGATCGCCGCCCAAGACGTCCACACGCCCGCCAGCCAAGTCGTGGTGGCTCCGGGAAGATGCAAGCCGCCAAGCAGGTAATCGACGAAGCCGGCGCGCGGATCGAACATCGTCTTCCACAGCGTCGCCGAGACGACTGTGGGCACCGCCCAAGGCACGAGGATCGCCGCCCGTAGGAAGCCCCGGCCGCGGAAGTTGCGGTTGAGCATCAGCGCCAACCCCAGCGCAGCGATCGTCTCGAGGAACACCGACACCACCGTGAACGCGGCGGTGCGCTCGAGCGCGGTCACCCACTCCGATGACCCAAACATCTTCGTGTAGTTGTCAAAGCCGATGAACGACCGCGGCTGGTTGGCGATGCTGAGGTTGACCCTGTGGAACGAGTTCCACAGGTTGTAGACGAGCGGGTAGGCCGTGACGGCCAGCAGCAAGATCACCACCGGCGCCACCAGCGCATAGCCCAGCCGTCGTTGCGAGCGCGCCTGCCCGCCGCCCCTCTGAGCTTTTCTCGGGGGGACGACGGGGCGGGCGGCAGGCTGTGCGTGGGCGCTCAACTCACCACTCCTCGCGGCGATTGGTGGAGTGGGGTCAGCCTTCTTCCAAGGTTTTGATCTGGCTTGCCGCCGTGCTGAGCGCGCCGCTTGGCGAACTCGCATTGGCGTACACAGAGGAGAGCGCCGACTGGAGGTAGGCCGATATCTGCAGGTAGGACGGGCTCACCGGCCGCGGCTGGGCGAACTGGTTGAGGACCTTGACCTGCTTGAAGTACGGCGCCTTCGCAAACAGCGCCTGCGTGTATGCCGCCGGCAGCGACGGCGGGTCCCCGGTGGCTTCCGCGCGCGCCGTTTGCACCGCCGCCGAGGTGAGGTATTCGATCAGCTTGTAAGCAGCGGGGGAGTGCGTGCTCTTGGCATTGATCGCCAGCATCTCCCCGCCGAGGGCTGAGCCTGGGCTCCCACCCGGGCCGGCAGGGAAAGGAATCAAGCCGGTGTGACCCTTGGCGGGTCCGCCTTCGGCGGCCAGGGCGGCGACGAAGGGGTAGTTAATGGCGAACGCGGTGTGCCCGGAGGTGAACTCTTCCTGCACCTGCCCCTCCTGCCAGCCGGTTACCGCTTCGGGCGCGATCTTGTTGGTGTAGATCGCTTCGTGTAGCCACGTGAGTGCCGCCACGTTGCCCGTCGAGTCGATGTCGTTGGCAACCAGCTTCCCGCCGAAGGGCGCAACGGTGGTGAGGTAGGAGGTGATCGCCCCCTCGTACTTGGCGCCCTCGAACGCCAGCCCCTCCTTGAGTTCGGGGTCCTTCTTCATCGCCGCCTTTGCGTCGGCGACAACTTGGGCCGGCGTTGTTGGGGGAGTCGGGATCAAGTCTGTCCGGTAGAACAGACCCTCCGGGTTGTCGAACCACGGGATCGCGTAGACCTGCCCTTTGTACATCCCGGCCGCCCCCTCGGTGGGGAAGAACTGGCTCATGTCGGGATTGAAGGACTGCAGTGAGCTGATCCAGCCTGCTTGGGCGAACTTGGCTGGGTAGGTGACGTCGGACTCGAGCACGTCGGGCGTGCTTGACCCGGCGATGAAGCGCTGCTGGAGCTGCTGCAGATAGGTGGTGGAGTTGGGCGAGAGCACATCGATCGACACTTTGATGTTGGGGTTGGCCTTCTCGAAGCCTTCGATCGCGATCTGCGTCTGCTTACCCTCAGTGCCGAGGCCCGACTCGGCGAAAACGATCGTCTGATTCGCTGAGGCAGCGACCTGTTTGGATGTGCTTGAGCTCGATTTGCCGCAGCCCGCAGCGACTACGGCCACCGCAATAAAGGCGAGGGTCCCCAACCCCTCTCGCTTCGCCCATCTCCTGGACATCTGGTGCCTCCTCCTGGTCTCGCTGACCCTGATTGGCGAATGCGCCTCAGCGCGCGCGTCAAGCACAAGCCTCTATTAAAGAGTTACCCGATGTTTTGGGGTCTAAGCAGAACCACCAAAGCGGCGAGCTTGTGCAAGGGCAAGACCCCGACTGCGCCCCAGCAACCGCAGCCGCGCACGTGAAGGCGATGGGGAGAATAGTCCGCTCGAGTGCTTTGAGTCCAGGAGCTTGTCCGAGTAGCCGTCCTAGTCGGAGAGGGTGAAGTCGGGGGCTGTGTCTCTTGGGCTGATCATGACCGGACCCTAGTCGCCGACTGGGCGCTCAACGCCGACCGCCGCCCATGCGGTCGCAGTCGCCTGGGACAGGCAGGTGGCACCGAGCTTGGCGTAGATGTGCTGGAGGTGCTTATCGACGGTCCGCGTCGCGATGCTCATCTGGGCCGCCGTCTGAGCCGGTGAGTGGCCGAGGGCAAGGAGACGCAGCGTGTCGGCCTGACGTGGGGTGAGCCCGAGTCCGCGCAGCGCCACAGCGCTCAACTCTCCTGTTCCTCCTTCGAGCAAGAGCACCGCGCGGCGGTCGGAGCGCCGGGAGGGCAGCAAGCGCACGAGCACTCTCCCGCCGGCGCTCTGCAGCACGAACGGCTCGGCGGCGGAGTGCGATCCGCGGTGCACTGAGATCCATGCGTGAATCTCCTCCGTCAATCCACGAGGCACATCCGGATCGCCCAGCAACCGTCGCGCGCCGTCAGTCGCGAACTCAACCCGTCCGTGCAGATCGAGCACCACGACGTGGCGGCCAAGCGTATCGAGCCCTTCCTCGAGCGCGGCGAGCACCGCCGCGCGGGCGCCTCGCAGCTCGGCGTTGCGGTAGGCCTGGATCAGATGGGGGCGCGCGAGGGACAGCAGCTGCACCTCGCGGTCTGAGAAGTCCTCGTGCCCGCGGCTCAACGCGATCCCGAGGACCAAGGGCGAGCGAGCGGGCAGGGTGAAGGCGATCTGGCTCTCAACTCCGAGCGGCCGGTAGACCTCTTGGTAGAGGGCAAGTCCATGAAACGCCTGCTGGGCGATCACGTCCGAGAACCGGTACGGACGGCCGTCGCCCGTCCGGCGAATCCGGATCAGCAACGGGTTTTCGTGCGCGAGTTTCGAGAAGATGGAGATCAGGTGCTCGGGGATCTCCGGAATCGCCACCACGAAGGTCTCCTCGGGCTCAGTGGCGACCTCGTTGTAGGACGTCCACTCGCAGGGCACCATCCGGTTTAGTACCTCGAGCACGCCCGAGCGGAACTGGCCAAGATCCTCAAAGCCGTATGCCTCCCCGACGAGCTCCAAGATCAACTGTGTGTCCGTGAGCGTCTGACCGCGCATACGCACAGCCAAGTATGTCCACTTGCGCATTTGGCGTGCGTAGAGATGCGTAGAAGTGCGACGGCCCCAAGCGCACGCAATCCGGTAGAAGAGATCGCTCTCTCTCCAGGGCGGGGCACAGGTGCGCATCGCGCAAGGCCCATACAGGTCAGAGGAGCCGGTGGATGTCTACACAAGATGAAGGGGCCACGATGACCGTTTGGACCAGCCGTTCGCAACCGTCACCCGATCTCGTTGTGGCCTCGCGGTCAACGGGTACTCCGCGAGCGGTGGTGTCCAGACGCGCGCTGGTCGCGATCGCCCTGGCATGCCTGACGCTCGGTTTGATGCTTCACCAAGGTTTGGGCGGAGTAAGCCGGCCGGCCGGAGCCGGCATCGGCGCGCACGCGGCCTCGCCTGCGGGGTTGTTGAGCTTGCCGGTGGCGGCGCAAGGCTCGGTTTCGGCTGCGTTGGGGCGTGACCAGGCGGCATATCGGATCGAAGGGTTGGCGGCGCACAATCCGGTGCAGCGACTCTCGGCACGGTTCGGGCGCTCAGGCGTCGCGATTACGGCAGGTTTGACGCAATTTGCCATCTCGTTGAAAGCGTTCGGGCGAGGCAACACGCTGACAGCACTTTCGCCGGTATCGCCCGTGGCAAGCTCCGATCGGGTCAACTATGCGCACGGCTCCCTGCGTGAGTGGTGGACAAACGGGCCATTGGGTCTAGAGCAAGGGTTTGATCTCGCGCGGCGTCCGGCAGGAGTAGGGGCGTTGACGCTTTCGCTTGCAGTGCCCGTGAGCGCGCATCTCGCTCACGGCACCCTGTTGCTGCCGGGTGGCTTGCGCTACGCCGGCGTGCACGCCACCGACGCTGGTGGGCGTACGTTGCCCGCTTGGCTTGAGATGAGCGGTGGGCGCGTCCTCGTACGAGTGAACGATCGCGGAGCGCGCTATCCGGTGCGGATCGACCCGTTCGTGCAGCAGGCTGAGCTGACCGCGAGTGACGGTATCGGTGGCGACGAGTTCGGCTACTCGATCGCGGTCTCGGGTAGCACGGTCGTCGTCGGCGCGCCCGAACACAAGGTGGGTGCAAACGCCCAACAGGGCGCGGTGTACGTGTTCACGATGGGAGCGGGCGGGTGGGCGAATGCGACCCAGACCGCCGAGCTGACCGACTCAGCCGGCCCCGCGGGCGCGCAGCTTGGCTACTCGGTCGCGATCTCGGGCGACACGATCGCCGCCGGCGAGCCGGCCGGCACCGAGCTGCCGCACGACTCCAACCCCACTCATTCCCAAGGCACGGTCGATGTGTTCACGACCACCGGCGCCTGGACGAGCACGGGTACGCCGGACGCGCGGCTGACTGAATCAAGCGAAACGGACGTGCTCGGCGGCGAGCTCGGTTGGTCGGTCGCGATCTCTGGCAAAACAATCGTCGCCGGCGCGCCCTTCGACGGTACTCATGGTGACCCTGAAGGTGAAGCGTTCGTGTTCACCGAACCCGCAGGCGGCTGGTCGGGCATCCACACCCAGACCGCCGAGCTGCAAGAGAGCGATCCTTCCGGCGAGGATCATTTCGGCGAATCGGTTGCGATCTCGGACAACACGATCGTCGCCGGCGCGCGCTACTTCGCGCAGTCGAGGGGTGGCCCCGAGCAGGGTGTGGCATTCGTGTACACGGAGCCTGGAGGCGGCTGGTCGGGCACCCAAAACCAGACCGCCGAGCTGCTGGCAAGCGACCCCAGCGGCTCCGACGAGCTTGGATACTCGGTCGGGGTCTCGGGCAACACGGTCGTTGCCGGCGCGTTCAATCACAAGGTGGGCATAGAGTCGGGTCAGGGCGCGGCATATGTGTTTGCGATGCCGGACGGTGGGTGGAAAGACATGACCCAGACCGCCGAGCTGACAAGCAGCGAACCCATCGAAGGCAACGCTCTGGGCTTCTCCGTCGCGATCTCGGGCGGCACGATCGTCGCCGGCGCGCCCTCCCACCAGGTGGGCCAGGACAGCGGCCAGGGAACCGCGTACGTGTTCACGGAACCGGTGGGTGGCTGGGTGAACGCGGCCCAAACTGAAGCGTTGACAGCAAGCGACGGCAGCTCCAGCGACAACTTTGGCTACTCCGTCGCGATCTCGGGCAGCACGATCGCCTCCGGCGCCTATCGGCACGTTGCCAGCTCGAACACGGCGAACCACGGTGCGGCGTATGTGTTCGGGCCCGGCAGCGCACCGGGCGGAGGCTCAACCGGCGGGGGCGGGAATACTGGAAAAGGTACGACGGGCGGTGGGACCTCGACGGGGCCGACTCCTACCCCAAGCGTCCACGTCGTCTCGGTGTCCGGTGGCCACGGCAAGCTCACGGTGACCCTCTCATGTCCGGCGGGCGGCGTGGCGTGCGCCCCGGTGAGCCTGCAGGCCACGGTCACGGAGCACCTCAAGGGCAGCAGGATCACGGCGATCACAGCTAGCGGCAAAAAGAAGAAAGCGCACGCGACGACGAAGCAGGTCGTGGTGGCGAGTGGCGGCGCGACGCTCGCGGCGGGTACGACCCAAGTGTTTACGCTCACCCTCAACTCGACCGGGCAAGCACTGCTCTCGAAGTTCGGCAAGCTCCCGGCGATCGTGACCGCCAGCTCGGCCGGCAAGACGATCGATACGACCATTGTCACGGTGCGGAAGACAAAGCCGAAGAGGAAAAGGAAGAAGTAGAAGTTGTTCGCACACGATCAGGGGGCCGCGATGAGCTCGGCGAGGGGTCGGGTCGTGCGTAATCGCCTGCGTATTCAGCCACCGACCTTCCAAGTAGCTCCCGGCAGGAGCCACGAGCACAATAGGGCTGCTGCTGCGATCTCTGTCTCTCCCGGAACCTAAACCGCCCGATAGGTCTGATCATTTCTTGTGGCGATCACGAGACCACTGTTCAAGGTCTATAGACGTTGGCGATCGTGAACGCCTGTTCGTGGCCTGCGGGCAGACCGGTTTCGCGGAACTGGTCCCACTCGACGCCCAGCGCGTTATCGACGTCTGTGGGCTCGGTCAATTCGTTGAACGCCTGTGGTTCTTGTGTGGTGGTCTCAATGGTATGCCAGATGCCCGCGTCAGACGGTTCCGCACCAGTGCAGCGACCTTCATCTTCGGCGTCATTTTCTTCGGATGTATTGTTCCAGCAGCCCTCCTCGAAGGAGGACCACGGCAGTCCTGTGGTTTCTAGAAAGCCGCCGATCGACCCGCTTTCGGGGTTCTCTCCCCCGAGGAATCGGGGTGGACCCGCTTCAAGGACTCCCATTCCGAAATCGTTGCCACCCACATACAGGTCACCGGCGTAGATCGCCCGGAAGTAGACTGGCCCCCCTGTGGTGTTCTTTACATCGTAGGTCGACGTGAATTGCGTGGTACCGTTGACGTAGGTCGTGGTCTCCATAATGAGTGCGTCTTCGTTGCCTTCATAGTCGAGGATCTTGAAGACCGTGACCTGCGTGTAGGGGTCGGTCGATGTCCCACTCCCGGTGACCGCCGACTGTGAGACAGGCGTGTACAGGGCTAGGCCGTGCGGTCCCGCCATCCCTTCAAAGCCCCAGGTAGTGCCCTGTAGGGTGAGAGGCTGATCCGCACCGGCGGCCGGAAACGCCAAGAAGAACCCGCAGTCTCCGATGTTGCTGTCCGGGGGAAAGTAGTTGCCACCGCCTCCTTCGTAGCTCGACTGGCACTGGCCAAGCTGACCCACCGAGACGGTGAGCGGACTGCCGGGAAAACTCACAACACCGGCTTCTTCGTTGGCAGGAGGGGACGGCTGCGTTGGGGGTGATGATAGCGGCGGTGGCGTTGCGACGGGAATAGGAGCTATTCGCATGTGCTTGGGAATGCTTGGGTCGTTCAGAAGCAGTTTTGCCTCTTCGGCCCATCCCTTTGGGTTGGGGTGATACCAAGTACTGGTGGATATGGTTGAGAATGGTGCGACAAACCATCGGTTTGGATTGGAGTACGCAGCAGATAGTTCGTGTCCGGCAAAGAGCTTCTTAGTTGAGACGAAGACAAAGCTGTTGGTCTGGTCTTGAGCGTTGAGTTGACTGATGACGCGCCGTTGGATCGCGTCGCCGTTGTCCTCGAGCGCCTTCAGGCGTCGCCCGATCTCAACCGGCTTGTGGTCCGGTCCGGGGAGCGTAAAGCTCGTGTCTTTCTCGAGGTACGGATACCCGAGCAGAGCTATCGTCGCAAGCGGATTGGCCCTGGCGCGAATAGCGCTGAGAACATGTTTGACACGCGCTTCCAGCGTCCCGTCGTTTAGCAGTTTTTCCGCTGCAGTGAGATGCGTGTCGCACTTCTTTCCGTCGCGTAGGTGGTCGACAAGGCATTGCTCCACAATGTCCGCAAAGTCGACGTCGTCGCCGCCTGTCGTCAGGAGGATGAGGCCGTAGCTCTGGTTGACGGTATTGACCTGCGGAGACTGATGATTTTCGGTCGCGAAAAAGCCATTCGTGGTGTCTCCGCTGCACGCGACATTCGTGAGCGTCGTTGGCTGGTTGTACGGAGCTCGCTTGAGCGCGCCGGCGTACAGAGATGCATAGTCCTTGGATGAGCGGAAGCACCCGCTAGGTGCAATGTACGCTCCGGCTCCATTGCCCGCCGAGTATGAATCGCCCATTACGAGAATTGGAAAGACGGAGCCAGATGCATCGGCCACTCCGGGCTGCATCAAGGGTCCGGCGGCGGCGACCACGATAGCTACCGCCGCGACAGCGTGCATAGCGCAGCGCAGTAAAGGCATTCGATTCCAGAATGAGTCGTTAATAAGGCATCGCCCATCCGTAGTATGGGTTGGTGAAATAGTTATAAGCAAACCGCCCCACAGGGTAGCCCTGCCCGACGTAGCCGTAGGTTGATACAGCTTCACCGTTTCCTACCCCTATGGCCACGGGTCGTGACTTGCGCCGCCAAGCGCGGGAGCCTACCGTATAGCGGATTGTTTCGGTTATTCGCACAGAATGGCCACAACGATGCCTCAGGACCGCGACTCGGTCATTGAGTTTCGACGAGAGGCGGACTTGAACCGCCGACACCTCGATTTTCAGGGGTCGGCCGACGAGCCGATGCCCGCGAGAGGCCGCGGCGCGCAGGGGTCCGGGTGCTTACCTGTACATGGTCGCGCGATGCCGAGTAGCCTCGGTGCGGATGACAGCCGAGGCTCGAAATGAGATGAGCACTCCGTCGACGTATGACCGTATCGGCGTTGGCTATCGCGGGGTTCGCAGCACTGATCCAGTGCTCGCGAGCCGGATCTGGGCGGCGCTCGGCGACGCGCGCACGGTCCTGAACGTGGGAGCCGGCACCGGCTCCTACGAGCCGCCGGATCGATGGGTGCTGGCGGTCGAGCCCTCTGGCGTGATGATCGCCCAGCGCCCACCTAATGCTGCCCCGGTGATCCAAGCGTCAGTGGAGCGACTACCACTGGCTGACCAAACCGTCGATGCTGCCATGGCGATATTGACGCTGCATCACTGGGGGAGTGTCCAAACCGGCTTGCGAGAGCTTATGCGGGTGGTGCGCGATCGCCTCGTGCTCGTAACCATGGACGTCGGAGCCCTCGGTGAGTTGTGGATCGTGCGTGACTACCTGCCCGAGATGCTCGGCCAGCACGCTGCGCTGTTTCCCACCATCGATCGGCTTCGGGACCTGCTCCCCAACGCGCAAGTCGAGGTGCTCCCGGTCCCGCGCGAGTGTGAGGATGGGTTTATGGCGGCGTTCTGGGCGCGTCCACATGCCTACCTGGATCCGACAGTGCGCACGGCGACCTCACCATGGCACGACCTGCCCGCCGCCGTCGTCAACCGCGCTCTCACTCAGCTACGGGGGCACCTCGACAGCGGCGACTGGCAGCGCCGCCACGGCCACTTGTTTGCTCGCACCGAGCTCGACGTCGGCCTGCGCCTGATCACGGCAAGCATGAGATTGGAGGGCGGCCACGACATGGCGAGAGGCTGACTTGAACCGCCGACACCTCGATTTTCAGTGGTGGGGCAACCAGCCCTGACCCGCTCGGATGAGCGTAGCAAAAAGTGCCTGTTTGCTGGCATATTTGAGACGCCGCCGGCAGTCGCCGCCGGGCGTGCGGTCCACCGAGATACCTGCGGATACGTGCGGATTCCGGTGGGTTTGTGCCGCGATGCGGGGGTCGGCGGCACAAACCCCGAAGTCGGGTCTAGCGGCAATGCCGTTGAGTTAAGCGATAGCCGAGCTCAAGACTCCTGCGCCGCTCCCACAAGCGGCAGCCGACGACCACGACGATCGGCTGCTCCCGTTCGTCGTGGGTGTCGCGCAAACCGGGGAGCAACTTTGCGCGTCGCTCACGACGTTATCGATCTGCTCCTCGTTCCAATAGCCGCTGTCAGCGACCGTCACCCCGGGCGTCTCGGTAACACCGACCTTCTCCAGTTCCTGCTTGGTGGCTTCGACCATCGGCTGTAGGTGACCGAAGTCTGGCGAGCTGGCTGTCACCTCGGCAGCGAGCACGATCTGATGCTCATTCACTGCGGCCTGCGTGTTGTAACCCTGGGTGTAGCTGCGCGGGGTCTTCACATTCCGCGAATCAAGATCGGTCGTATTGATCTTCCCCGCCGGGGTCTCCGGCGGCTCATATGGCTTGGGTGGGCGACTGAGTCGCCGGCCTTGGCTATCACGCCCGTGCGCCCGGTAGTGCTCATATGCCTCGTTCGCTTCGCGCTCGACCGCGAGGTTCTGCTGGGACCGTCGCTCGGCCTCCAACAGCCGCCCGGCACGCGAACGTCCGATCGGCATGGCCTCACGCCGGCGGTGCTCATCGAGCTGACGGCGAGCCTCAAGCAACCACCCATCGCGGCCCTGAACCCGAGGGACAATGACCGCAGCATCGAGCTCGATCTTCACTGCGGGAGCCTCGGCCTCGCCAGCCACCTCGCTCTGCGCGCCACCCTTCCGCTCGCGCTCGCGCTCGAGTTTGAGCTTCGCCTCCGCCAGAGCAGCCCGACGCCCCTCGCTTGTCCGCAGGTGCTCGGGCAACTCATCACCACGAGCATCCCCGTAGAGCCCGTCCTCCGCCTTGTCAAGGTCCCCGGCCTCCTTGAGGATCTCCCGCACGAGGTGCTCATAGTCGAGATTTGAATGATGCGACGCGTTCGCGTGCACCTTCGTTCCGTCGATCGCGATCACCCTAGACATTCACGAGCCCCGCCTGCTTGCACAACCCAAGCACACCGCTGAACAGCTCCGCCAACGCGTCCTCGTGACGGGCACGAAACCTCGCGATCGTCCCATGATCAGGCTTCTGTTGAGCAGCGATCACCCGGTAGGCGACATCCTCAACGCACCTGCGCTGGATCCCACGCGACGATCGTTCACCCCGCGCATACGCGTACAACAAAAGCGAGACCATCATCGACGGCTCGAACGCCGCCCGACCCCAGCCATCCACGCGATAGGAGTCATAGAACGCCGACAAATCCATCTGCTCCACCGACGCCAACACGAACCACGCCAAGTGCTCTTCCGGCAGCCAATCACGCGGGTCCGGAGGCATCAAAAACACCTGCTCACGATCACACGCCAAAAAGTTCATAGCCATACCCAGAAGTGTCTTAAACAACTCGGACGGACCGGGAGTTTGCGCGACACCCACGACGAACGGGAGAAGCCCGATCGTCGTGGTCGTCGGCTGCCGCTTGTGGGAGCGGAACGGGAGTCTTGAGCTCGGCTATCGCTTTAACTCAACGGCATTGGGTCTAGCGGGCTACGGCGTCAGGCCGCTGAGCACTCGCGCGGCAATGAAGGATCTCCGAGATTCGAGTCACGTTCGCGCCCGCGTAGAGCGGGCCCCGAGTCCACGAGGCTGGCAGGGCCATCGTCCAGAGCCATCGGCAGCGCTGGCGGCGTAGGGACACAAGTACGTATGTCAAGTATCGTCAGCATGAGTCGCACCCACGCTGGACGCGCGGCGGCTCCCGGACCGCAATGAGCCTGAACGCGGCCAAGATCGTGGGAAGCCCGTCCTGCTTGAACGCCTCCAACTGCTGCTCGGCAGCCACCACGGCCTGCGCGTAGGGCAGCGCCGTCTCGTACACCGCCGCCATCAGGCCATCCACTCGCTGCGTGTACAGGTCGGCGCGCTCGTTCCACTGAGGCACCGTCTCGCCGTCTAGTGGCCGGAGCGATATCCAGTCTGGACCGCCGTTAGGTCTCAGTTGGCCCTCCGGGGGACCAGTAACCTGACCGCCTGCGGTGGGCGGTGCGTTGGTGAAGCCGGCCCACGTGAGATGCGGCACCTCCTGGACCTGACCGCGTGCGCGCGCCAAAGCGAGCCCGCGAGCGTACTTCGTGATCTCCGGGACGTTGTAGCCGACCACCATCTCCGCGTCCGTCACGCCCCACTCGGCCATCATCGTGTCGATCTGCCGTTCGAGAGCACCTTGCGCCTGGGCGGGCGCGGCCACCAGCCCGTCCCAGGCCGTCAGCCGCTTCCCCAGCTTCGGGAAGTGTGTATGAAAAGCCTGGTCCGGCCGATACCCCTCGCCGTAGTCGCAGGCACGATCGCCCTGGAGGCTCCGAGCTACGCTCAGAGCCGATGCCTTGAGGGTGGCGCAGTGGCTATCGGATACAGGCTGCGTGACGAACGCCCCAACGCCAGCGACCACGGCCACCGCCGCTGCTACAGCCGTAACTACGATCACTGCCACGAGTGCGACCGTCCACAGCGTGCTGTGCGTTTCCGGGTGCGTCGCGGCGAGCAACGCGCCACCAGGTAGCCCTATACCTACCACGAAGGCACCGCCCAGTGCCGACGCCCGGAACCAGCGGCGATGCCACCGCGAGCGTGTCCAGCGAAGCAGCGAGGGGGGCCTACCCATGCGCGCAGCCTATTCCCGCTCGGGCGGATGAGGTTTGAAGCGAGCTACGCGTTCCACTGCGCTTCAGGCTCAAGATACGTCCCGAGTTGCACCGCCTGAACAGCGGATTGCCACGCTCACGGGCCGTTGAGCCACCTCTAATCGAATCTAAAAACTCTAAAAACCTCTAAAGGGATTTAGTATGGTGGTCGGATGAGCAACCCATTTCACGCGAGCTTCGGGGTCAGCCCGCCGCTTCTGGTCGGCCGCGACGACCTGCTCGATGACTTCGCCGAGGCACTTGAAGATGGCCCCGGAGCGGCGGGCCGCGCGACGCTCTACACCGGCGCTCGCGGCGCTGGCAAGACGGTCATGCTCAACGCCGTCGAGGACCGCGCACGCCAGCGCGGCTGGCTCATCGTCAGCGAGACCGCCACCCCCGGCTTCGTCTCCAGGATGACCCAACAGCACCTCCCGCGGCTGCTGCGCGACTTCGACCCCAAGGCGGTGCAGCGCCGCATGAGCGGCGTGAGCGCTCCACTTAATCTCGGCTCTCTCGCCTGGAGCACGATCGAGGCGCACGTCGTCCAAGCAGGTCTGCGTAACCAACTCGAGATGCTCACCGACCTGTTGGCCGAGCAGAGCACCGGGATCCTGATCACTCTTGACGAGATCCACCACAACCAAATCGAAGAGCTGCGCGAGCTTGCCACCGTCGTGCAGCACACCTTCCGCGAGAATCGGGAGCTGGCGTTCGCCGGTGCTGGCCTAGCTGCCAGTGTCAGCGATGTCGTCAACGACGACGTTCTCACCTTCCTGCGCCGCGCAGAACGGCACACCCTGGGCTCGGTGGCGCGCGCCGATGTTGAACGCGCCCTGCGCGAACCGATCCAAGCAGCCGGCCGCGACGTCGGCGAACGGGCGCTGCAGATCATGGTCGACGGAGCCCGCGGCTACCCCTTCCTCCTGCAGCTAGTCGGCGCGCAGGTGTGGCGGATGAACCCGAGCGCAGCGGAGATCACGGCCGCCGACGCGACCCAAGGGGTCGCCCGAGCGCGGCGCAGGCTCGGTGCGCTCATCCATGAGCCGGCGCTGAGCGCCGCCTCAGACATCGACAAGTCATTCCTGCTCGCGATGGCCCAGGACGACGGCCCGTCCAGGATGGCCGACATCCAGGAGCGCCTCGGCGCCGACGTGAACTACGCCAGCCAGTACCGCCTACGGCTGATCGCAGCCGAGCTGATCCACCCCACCCGCCACGGCTACGTCGACTTCGCGCTGCCCTACCTCCGCGAGTACCTCCGCCAGCACTCAGCCATCGACGCCTGATCGGCGCCGTGAGGCTTTCTCGCCCAGCCCGCTGACGCTTTCAATCCTGCGACTGCACAACCCCTCGATGAGCCCCGTCCGACCGGCCATAAGCGTTTATCGAGATCGCGTAAACCCTGTAAAACTTCGTACAACTCGATATGAGCCGGGGCATCGCAGTCTGGTTCTCGTTGCCCCCCGCCACGCACAGAGCTTGACATCAGCAGTAAACGATCATCTGTCCTCTTTTGCTTTAGAGCTTGTGCGCTCATGTCGGGACACTCGAACAGCTCAAAACTCGTTCTCAGGGCATCACGATTCCAACTGATGTTGTCTTTGATTCGAGGCTCGCCCATAAGTTCGGTTCTCCATGTCGATACCGCATAGATAAGCCATTTGCCGCCCAGACACGCCCCTCGTAAGACTTCTCGAGACGGCCGATTGGGCCCGGAACAGGGCCTATTGTCAAGGGTTTGTGCCGAGGTTTGTGCCGCGACGACCAAACGTGGGCGGCCGAGATAGCGATCACTATCTCAAAAACATGCCCATTTGCAGCGCCTTCTTGATGGCGAGAGGCGGACTTGAACCGCCGACACCTCGATTTTCAGTCGAGTGCTCTACCAGCTGAGCTATCTCGCCGCAACGGTCTGATCCTACCGTCTAACCGGGCTGCTTTGGACGTTCGAGCGCACGGAGGCGCTCTCCAACCACTCACCGCTCCTAGCCCGCCTCAGTCGCGGATGAGCGAGTCGACGGCGCCTTTGGCTCGTGTTGGTCGGTGGCCCGTTGCGGCTGATCGATACGCGCAGGCTCAGCCTGGTAGTCCTCGTCCGCGACGTGCTCGCCCCATGTGACTGCGTTGCCCTGGTCGTCTACCTGCTGCATCGCGACGTGCGCCATGAAGCGGTCTGGTGCTGCTCCGTGCCAGTGGTTCTCCTCGGGCTCGAAGAACACGCGGTCGCCCGGTCTGATCTCCTCGATCTGGCCTCCTTCTCGTTGGCAGCGGCCGACGCCCTCAGTCACGAAGATCGTTTGTCCGAGCGGGTGTGTGTGCCAGACGGTGCGGGCGCCCGGTGTGAAGTGGACGTTGGCGGCGGCGAGGCGGTAAAGCTCGGAGGGGGCTGCGATGGTGTCCACGTACACGTCGCCGGTGAACCAGTCGGCTGGCCCTTTGCTGGTGGCGATGCTGCTGCGAGTGATCTTCATGCTGCTCCTTTTAGCGCCGGCGCATTGCCGGTTCGAGTGCGGGTTGGGTCCAGCCGTTGTCGGCGAAGATACTCCCGCCCGCGCTTCAGGTGAGGACGGTCTGCTCGAGCTGCTCATCACGGCTTCGGTGGGGTCCGCGTCGGCCTTCTGGAGCGCCGTCCGCGTCGGCCTTCTGGAGCGCCGCGTGCGCCAGGTGGGGCTCGGGCTTAGTCGACTCGACATCGCCCAAGCTGGTCCAGCCATCCGCCAACTCGCGTGCGTCGAGCAAGTCGAGGTACTCTCCTAATGTCCAAGCAGTCGGAACCGCAATTCACGACCAGCGGGATCTAGCGCGCGGCGCCCTCGAATTCCTCCACCAGCGCCGCAAAAGTGCGTCGCAGCCCATCGCCGATCTCAACCGTCGCCCGCCAGTCAAGCTCACGGGCGGCAAGACTGGTGTCCAGGCAACTCCGCTGCAGCTCCCCCGGGCGCAGATCGGCCAACTCCGGCTCGATATCCGAGCCGGCGGCCTCGCACAGCACGCTCCACAGCGTGGCCACATCGGTCTCCACCCCGGTGGCGACATTGAACGTCCCGCGGGTGCCATTGGCGGCAATCAGCGCGGAGACGACATCCCCCACAAACACGTAGTCGCGGGTGGGCTTGCCGTAACCAAACATCTTTGGGACTTTGCCCGTGTGAAGGTGATCGGAGAAGATCGCCACCACCCCGGCCTCCCCATGGGGGCTCTGACGGGGACCGTAGACGTTCCCGAGCCGGCACACCGCATGCGGGACGCCGGAGGACAGCGACCAAGTCTTGACGTACGCCTCGGCTGCCCACTTCGAAGCGCCGTAGGGGGCAAGCGGCGCGGGAATGCGCTCCTCCGAGGTCGGCAGCGGCGCCTCATCGCCATAGAGCGCGCCACCGGTGGAGGTGAACGACACGGGGGCGCCGAGCTTGGTGGCGGCGTCGACGACGTTGAGAGTGCCCAGTACATTGACCGCGCAATCCCGTCCGGGGTCGGCGACCGACGCGGTGACCGACGCTTGCGCGGCGAGGTGGAACACGCTGGTGGGCTGGACCTCCTCGAACACGCAGTCGAGAGCCGGGCGGTCGACGATGTCGAGCTCGCACAAACGCGCACCGGCGGGCACCTTGGTGGTGCTCCCGGAGGAGAGGTCGTCGATGACCGTCACCTCGTGGCCGGCCGCGAGCAGTGCGTCGACGACGTGCGATCCAATGAAGCCGGCTCCGCCGGTGACAATCGAGCGTTGAGGCATACGCGGAAGCTTACCCGCGAGCGAGCATGTAGCGGTTCATCGTCGCCATTACCCGGCGGGTGATGGCGCTGGCGCGATGCTCGGTGTCGAGATCGATCTCCCCCACCTCGCGCAGCTGCTCGATGTGGCGCATGGCGGGATCGACGACCTCGGCCTTGAGCGTGGTGGGATCAATCCCGTCCTCGATCGCCGAGGCAATCGCCTCCTCGGCCAGCTCGGCGTCACCGAGGCGCATCGCGTCGGTATAGATCTCCAGCGCCGCGGCCAGCAGCGAGCGGGGATTGGAGCGCTCGCGCGTGCGCGCCTCGGCGCCGGAACTGTCGAGCACCTCCATAAACGCCTGCAGCAGCACCGGGTCGAAGTGGCGGTCGGACTCATCCAGCATCATCTCGACGGCCTTCTCGACCGAGAACGCGTCGCGATAGACGCGGTGGCTGGTGAGCGCGTCGAACACGTCGGCGATCGCCACGATACGCCCCTCGATGGGGATGCTCTCTCGTTCGAGGCCGCGCGGGTAGCCGCCACCGTCCCAGCGCTCGTGATGGGACAGCGCGATCGTGGCACCCATGTCGAGGATCGAGGAGGAGGAGCCGCGCAGGAGGCGGTGGCCCTCCTCGGCGTGCGTCTCGACGATCGCCCGCTCCTCAGAGGTGAGCGAGCCCGGCTTGAGCAGGATCGCGTCGGGGATCGCGACCTTGCCGACATCGTGCAGCGGCGCGGCATGGCTGATGCGCCGGCAGAACTCGGAGCTCATCCCCACCGCTTCGGCCAAGAGCGTTGAGAAGCGTCCGATGCGCTCGATGTGGGCACCGGTGTCCTCATCCCTGAACTCGACCGCCATCGACAGGCGCCGGACCGTCTCGGCCTGTGCGATCTCAAGCTCTGAGAGGGCGCGGCGCAGATCGTCGTTGCGGTCGTCGACCTCGCGTTGGAGCGCCTTGCGGCGATCGTCGCCGAGCAGCCAGCCGGCGATGCCCGCGGCCACAACGAGCAGCAACGCACCAACGGCCGTCAGCGCAGGGCCACCCACGAGCAGCGCGGCGATCGCTCCCAGCGCTCCCAGCGCCACGAGCGGTACCCGGTATCGCTGGTGGCTCCGGCTCCCACCACGCCTCTCGGGGGGGACGGGCCCAGGAGCGGGACCGTCCGCGCGCGAGGGCTCACCCGTCGCGCCGCCGAGCAGCGCCCGTAGCGTGAACGACTGGGAGGGCCGATCGACGTCGGTTGGGGGCGCTGGGTCGCGCGCCCAGAGGCCGTGCGTCGACGCCACCCTGCGGGGGGTGGGCCGTTGAAGGCCAACCTTTGTAACTCCACGCACGAAAAGCACTCCGTTCTTCTGCTGTTCGTCTATTCGACCTCAAACACCTTCCGCTTGAGCGAACCGAGACGGCCTACGCGAATCGAGTCGCATCTTGGGCCCGGCAGCAACCTTCCGCGGAGCCCTGCGGAGCTTTCTCCTACCCCAATATGAATGCTTATAACAATGCGCACCTGTGACACTGCCGCTGCGCTACACCGCCAGTGCCATGTACTTCGTCTCCAGGTACTCGTCGATGCCCTCGAATCCTCCCTCGCGTCCGAAGCCGGACTGCTTGACGCCTCCGAACGGGGCCGCGGGATTGGAGACGATGCCCTGGTTGACGCCCACCATTCCGGCCTCGATGCCCTCGGCGACACGGAAGGCGCGCCCCAGATCGCGCGTGTAGAGGTACGCCACCAGCCCGTACTCGGTTGAGTTGGCGTCGGCTATCGCCTGCTGCTCTGTGGAGAAGGTGGTGACGGGCGCGACCGGGCCGAAGATCTCCTCGCGCAAAGCGCGGGCGTCCGCGGGCACACCCCCGAGTACGGTGGGAGCGAAGAAGTAGCCGGGGTATGAAGGCCCCGACAACGGCTCGCCGCCGGTGAGCAGCGTGGCGCCTCGATCGACCGCGTCGGCCACGAGCTCTGCCACGATCGTGCGCTGGCGGTCGTCGATCAGCGGGCCGATATCGACGCCGGGCTCGGTGCCGCGCCCGACCTTCAGCGTGGCTATCCGCGCGGCCATCCGGCGCGCGAACTCCTCCGCGATCGATTCGTGCACGTGGAAGCGGTTGGCGGCGGTGCAGGCCTCGCCGACGTTGCGTAGCTTCGCCGTCAACGCGCCCTCCACGGCGGCGTCGAGGTCGGCGTCCTCGAACACAAGGAAGGGGGCATTCCCTCCCAGCTCCATCGACACGCGCAGGATCTGCTGGGCGGACTGCGCGATCAGCGTGCGACCGACCTCGGTGGAGCCGGTGAACGACAGCTTGCGCGTGCGGGGGTCCTTCAACAGCGGCTCGATCACGGCGCCGGAGTGGTGGGCGGTGATCACGTTGAGCACGCCCGGGGGCAGGCCGGCGTCCTGGAGCAGGCGCGCGAGCGCGAGCATCGACAGCGGGGTTTGCTGGGCGGGCTTGACGATCATCGTGCAACCGGCGGCGATCGCGGGGGCGATCTTGCGCGTGCCCATCGCGGTGGGGAAGTTCCACGGTGTGACGAACACGCAGGGGCCAACGGGCTGGCGCATCGTGAGGATTCGACCGACCCCCGTCGTGTTGGTCATGAAGCGTCCGTGGATGCGCACCGCCTCCTCGGAGAACCAGCGCAGGAACTCGGCGGCGTAGACGATCTCCGCGCGCGATTCGCCGAGCGCCTTGCCCATCTCGAGCGTCATCACAAGCGCCAGCTCATCGGCGCGCTCGAGCAGCAGCTCGTAGGCGCGGCGCAGGATCTCCCCCCGCTCGCGCGGCGCCGTGGCGGCCCACTGCGCCTGCGCCTCAGCGGCGGCGGCGAGCGCGGCGAGCGCGTCCTCTGGGGTTGCGTCGGCCACCTCCACCAGCGGCTCCCCGGTGGAGGGGTCCTCGACGGCGAGCGTGGCGCCGCCGGAGGCGGGGCGCCAGCTGCCACCGATGTAGAGCTCCTTGGGAACCCGCTCCAGGGCGGCTCGCTCGTCCGCCCGATCGACGCTGGGGGGGGCTCCTGTGGTGTGGGAGCTGGCCATCCTCACGCGCCAGTCATCGTGCGCGGCTCAAGCGACTGTGGGATTCATCCGAACAAGAGCTCATGCAATTCCTCACCTCGAAGTGTTGATCGGCTGATCGGCTTCGTAACTCCGAGCACGGATGCTCTTCATCTTCACGAGATCAACCTATCACCGGGTGTGTGCCCTGCTGAGGCACGCCGTAATCCTTGCGTGCACACTGGCGGCCGTGGTCCTGGGCGCGGCGGTGAACGCGACCGGCTTGGCGGATGCGACGACTCTGATAATCGACGGCGCTGGCGACGGCCACGGTGTGGGCATGAGCCAGGATGGGGCGCTGGGGTACGCCGAACACGGGTGGGCCTACACGGCGATCCTCGCCCACTACTACACAGACACCACGCTGGGGCAGGCGCCACCGAACACGATCGTGAAGGTACTGGTGGGCTCGCAGGTCAAGCGCGTGCCACTCGAAACGTATGTGCGCGGAGTGGTGGCAGCCGAGATGCCCTCAGGCTGGCCGATGGCGGCGCTCGAGGCGCAGGCGGTGGCGAGCCGCACGTACGCGATCACCTCAGACGCGGGGGGGGCGAAGTTCGACGTGTACTCCGACGACCGCTCGCAGATGTATCTCGGGAAGGCGGCGGAAACGTCGCGCAGCAACTCGGCTGTGACGGCGACCGCGGGGCAAGTTGTCACCTACGGTGGGCAGCCCGCGATCACCTACTTCTTCGCCAGCTCAGGCGGGCACACCGAAAGCGTTCAGAACTCGTTTCCTGGCGCGGCCCCGGAGCCGTGGCTGGTGGGCGTGAGTGACCCCTACGACGGGGGGCCGCTGCACCGCTGGACGCAGACTATGAGCTTCGCCTCGGCGGCGTCGCGCCTGAGCGGGCTGGTGGATGGGGCGTTCGAGGGCATCGAGGTGCTGCAGCGCGGCAGCTCCCCGCGGATCGTCTCAGCGGACGTGCTGGGGTCGAAGGGCCGCACGCTCGTGAGTGGGCCGGAGCTGGCGGAACGGCTCGGGCTGTACTCGACATGGGAGTACTTCAGCGTGAAGAGCGCGAAGGGAACGCAGGCCGAGCCGGACCTGAGCGGCCCCTCGGCACCGGCGCCCACGCCGGTGACACCGCCGGCCCCGGTTGGCGGGTCGGGGGGTGCCTCGGCGACGCCGGTGGCTAAGCCGGCGCGCGTGACTGGCACCCCCCAATACGTGGGGCAAGCGGGCGGCGTCGCGGCCAGGTAGAACGACCCACAGGCCGCGAGCACGACCCACAGGCTGCGAGCACAACCCACGAGCTGCGAGCACGACCCACAGGCTGCAAGCGCGACCCACGAGCTGCGAGAACGACCACGGGCTGCGAGCGCGATCACGGGCTGCGGCGGACGGGAGGGACCTCACGAACTCTCTCGCAAGCCCGAACGCCTTACCCTGAGGCGATGGGGGCACCGCTGTTGATCGCCGACGTGCCGTGGCTGCTGTACCGCGGGTACTTCGCGCTGCCCAAATCGATCAAGGGCGCGGGCGGGCGGCCCGTGAACGCGCTGCTGGGCACGGTGAACGCGCTGTTGAGCGCGATCGAAGCGCGCCCGCCGCGCGCGGTGGTGGTGTGCTTTGGGGCCGAGGAGGCGCGCTACCGCGTCGAGGCCTACCCCCCGTATCACGCCCACCGCGACCCGATGCCCGACGAGTTGCGCGAGCAGTGGGAGCGCGCGCCGGAGCTGCTGGCGGGCTTCGGCTGGATCGCGGCCAACGCCGAGGAGCTGGAGGCCGACGACGCGATGGGCTCCTACGCGCGCGTGGAGGCCGAAGCGGGCGGGCGGGCGTTGCTGTTGACCGCGGATCGCGACCTCTACCAAGCGGTCGGCGAGCGGGTCGCTGTGTTGGATTTGGGGAAGGGGCACGTTCTCGAGGTGACAGAGGACGATGTGATCGGGCGCTATGGGATAGCGCCCGAACGAGTGCCGGACTTCATCGCGTTGCGCGGGGATCCCTCCGACGGATTGCCCGGGGCGCCGGGGATCGGGGCGAAGACGGCGGCCGCGTTGCTACAAACGTACGACACGCTGGAGGCGCTGCTGGCGCAGGCGGAGCGCCAGAGCGCGCAGACCGAGCGCGGCAAAGCCGGCCATGATGGGAGCACTCCAACCGAGGCTCAGCTGCGCCCGCGGGTGGCGGCCACGCTGAACGAGAACGCGGAGCTGCTGCGCACCTTCAAGCGAATCGCGACGCTCGTGGAGATCGATGTGTCGCGACCACCGGACACACCCACGGACTTCGCGGCAGGCGCGGCGGCGGCGCGGCAGATCGGGATGAAGCGCCTTGCCGAGCGCCTCACCACCCTCGCATAGCGACCTGCCGACGGGTTCGCTAAGGAGTGAACTTGATCGTGATGACATCCCCATCGCGCATCGCGTAGTCGCGCCCCTCCAGCCGCAGGGTGCCACGATCGCGGGCGCCTGAGTAGCCGCCGGCATCGACGATCTCACGCCAGCCGACCACCTCAGCACGCACGAAGCCCTTCTGGATGTCGGTGTGGATCTGCCCGGCGGCGTGCCACGCGGTGAGCCCGTCGCGCAGGTGCCACGATTGCGCGGGCTTGGCCTCACCGGCGGTGAAGAACGCGATCAGGTGCAGTAGTGAGAAGGCGCCGCGCACAATCCGCTGCAGGCTCGATTCGCTGACGCCGAGCTCGGCTCTCATGAGCGCTGCTTCCTCCTCCTCCAGCTCGGCCAGCTCGGACTCGATGCGCGAGGACACGGCGACCGCGCCCGCCCCCTGCGCGGCGGCGTGGGCGGCGATCGCGGCGGGAACCTCCTCTGCGCCCTCGTCGACGTTGGCCACGAACAGCACCGGCTTGGCCGTCAGCGAGCCGAGGTCGCGCAGCGCGTGTGGGGCGTCCTCGGGTGGGTCCACCCCACGCGCGGGCCGGCCGGACTGCAGCTCGCCGATCACCTCGCGCAGCCACGCCTCCTCGGCGATCGCCACACGGTCACCGCCCTTGGCCTGCTTGGCGACGCGATCGACGCGGCGCTCGGCCTGCTCGAGATCGGCTAGCACGAGCTCGGTCTCAATCGTCTCGATGTCGGCCAGCGGATCGACGCGCCCCTCGGGATGTATGACGTTCGCATCGGTGTGGGCGCGCACGACGTGCACGATCGCGTCGGTCTCGCGGATGTTGGCGAGAAAGCGGTTGCCGAGTCCCTCGCCTTTGTGGGCGCCGGCGACAAGTCCGGCGATGTCGTGGAAGTCGATCGTGTCCCACACGATCTCCGAGGCCCCCACGGTGCCTGCCACCTCCACCAGTCGCTCGTCCAGCACGGGCACGACCGCCACGTTGGGCTCAATCGTGGTGAACGGATAATTGGCCGCCTCCGCACCGGCCTTGGTGAGCGCGTTGAACAGCGAGGACTTACCCGCGTTGGGCAGCCCAACGATGCCGATGCGTGTGCTCATCGATTCACTGGCCCTCTAGCCGGCCGAGAGGCAAGCAAGACAAGGACGCACCGACCGAAACGCACCGACCGAAATGTGCTTCGCACATCATGAGGGAGGGAGGACGCAGTATTGCGCGGTCTGTCGGCCGGCTACGCACCAAATCCAACGCGCTGGTCGCCATCCTCGGTGCGGACGTAGACGACCTGTCCGAGATACACCCGCACAGGGCCGTCCTCGGTTTGGAGCTCGTGCCAGCCGCCATCCCCCAGACCTCTGTAGAGCGTCTCGAGCTGTTCCTCGGTGACGCGCAGCGAGAGCACTTGGCCACCCTGGAAGCCGACGCTGATGCGTATGTGTTGCTTTGCCATCAGTGAACCTCCACGGGTTGAACGAGCTCGGTGAGAACTTTGCCGGTGCCCTTGGGCTCCAGAAATGCGACCAGTGCCCCACGGATACCCACGCGCGGGTGCTTGTCGATCAGCGGCTGACCGGCCTGCTTCAGCGCCGCCAGGGTTGCCTCGATGTCGGACACCTGGTAGGCCACGTGGTGCAGCCCGGGGCCGCGCTTGGCCAGGAACTTGCCCACGGGAGTGTCCTCGCCGAGCGGCGCGAGCAGCTCTACGTGGTTCTCCCCGACGTCCAACAGCACGGCCTCCACACCCTGCTCCTCGACGATCTCGCGGTGGGCGAGCGTCATCTGGAAGGCGTCGCGGTAGAGCAGGAGTGAGCCCTCGATGTCCTCGACGGCCACGCCGATGTGGTCGATGCGGTTGAACATGTCCCTGAGTGTATTCGCGGGGCATGCGCCTCGCCGCGACGTTGTGCAGCTGCCTTACTCGACAGCGGGCGCCGGCTCGATTGCGCTCGCCGCCACCACTCGCAGCCCCACTCCTGGACGGCGTTCCAGCCGTGGCACCCCCGCCATGATCCGCTCGATCGCGTCGCGATCGACCACCTCGTTCTCGAGTAGCTCGCCGGCGAGCGCGTCGAGATGCTGACGGTGGGCGAGGATCATCCGGCGCGCGGCCCTGCGGGCCTCCTCGATCAGCTCGCGGCGCTCCTCGTCGCGCAACCGCAGCGTGGTCTCCGACAGGCGCACGTCCCCGTCGGGCGAGCGACCCACGCCGGCGCTGCCCATCGCGTAGTCGTGCACCATCGAATGGGCGATGTCCGCCACGCGCTTGAGATCGTCGGAGGCGCCGGTGGTGATCGCGCCGAACACGATCTGCTCGGCCACACGTCCGCCGAGCAGCATCGTCATGAAGTCCAGCAGCTCCTCGCGCGTCTTCAGGTAGCGATCCTCGGCTGGGAGGTTGAGCGTGTAGCCGAGCGCACGCCCGCGCGGGACGATGGAGATGCGGTGCACGTGGTCCACCGACGGCAACAGCTCGCCACACAAAGCGTGGCCGGCCTCGTGGAAGGCCACCACATGCTTCTCGTGCTCGCCCAGGACCCGGTGGGACTGCACGCCGGCGATCACCCGCTCGAGCGCCTGGTCGAAGTCGGAGTTGGTGATGAACTTGGCGCAGCGCCGCGCCGCGAAGATCGCCGCCTCGTTGCAGATGTTCGCGAGATCGGCGCCCGTCAGCCCACTCGTCTGCGCCGCTACGAGGCCCAGGTCCACGTCCTGCAATGGCTTGTTGCGGGTGTGCACACCGAGCACACCGGTCCTGCCCTTCACGTCGGGCGGTGTGACGAAGATCTGTCGATCGAAGCGTCCGGGACGCAGCAGCGCAGGGTCGAGCTTCTCGAGCAGGTTCGATGCCGCGATTACAACCAGTCGCCCACTGGTGGCGAAACCGTCCATCTCCACCAACAGCTGGTTGAGCGTCTGGTCCTTCTCGCCGGAGAAATCGGCGCCGCGGCGCCCGCCGACGGCGTCGAGCTCGTCGATGAAGATGATCGCCGGTTCGTGCTTGCGCGCGATCGCGAACAGCCGCCTGATGCGCGCCGCGCCAAGTCCGGCGAACATCTCCACGAACGCGGCGGCGGACTGGGCGAAGAACTGCGCTCCAGACTCGTGGGCCACCGCCTTGGCGAGCAGCGTCTTGCCGGTGCCCGGCGGACCGTGCAGCAGGATGCCCTTCGGCACTTTCGCGCCAAGCGCTTCGAACTGCTTGGGGTCGCGCAGGAACTCGACTATCTCCTGCAGCTCCGCCTTGGCCTCGTCGACCCCCGCGATGTCCTTCCACGCCACCGAGTCGCTGGAGGACGGCTTGATCTGCTGCGGCTTGACCCGCGGCATCACCTTCAGCATCCGCAGCATCACGTAGATGATCACCGCGAAGAACACGATCATGATCACGCTGGACCACTGGTAGGACCAGTTCTGGATGTCCTGCACCAACGACGTGGCGATCACTGCGTGCATCTGAGTTTCCTCACCTTCCGTGGCTCGGTTGCCCAACCATTATGAAGCAAATCCCGCAAAATGGGAATCATCCGAGCAGGCGCACCGCGAGATCGCGATAGCACTCCGCCGCATATGCCAAATCGCGCTCGTCGATGCGCTCGTCGGGGGCGTGCATCAGCGCCTGGGTCTCGAGCAGCGACTGGTGGCGCTGAGGGAAGAAGCCGTAGGCCACGCATTCGGGGAACGCGGCGCGAAAGTGGCGCGAGTCGGTAAAGCCCGGCATGATCGTCGGCACCGTGCGCGCGCCGGGGTCCTGCTGTGTGACCCACTCCTCAAGCGCGCCCATCAGCGGGGAGTCGATCGGCGAGCTGTTGCCGCTGATCCGCTCGGTGAACTCGACTTGCAGCTCGCCGGAGGCGGGCGCTCCCGCGCTCTTGCCGCCCGCGAAGCGGAGCGCCATCCCGTCGATCCCGTCCAGCACCTGCTCGATCGCGCGCCGGGCCTCCGCTTCGCCCAGCCCGGGGGGCACACGACAGTCCACCCGCAACTCGGCGCTTGAGGGGATCACGTTGATCTTCTCCGATGCCGAGATCTTGGTGGGCGCGAACGTCACACCGAACATCGGCTCGAGCATCGTCAAGAGCCGTGGGTCCTGTTCGCTCAAGCGACGCAGCGCGGCACGGGGATCGCGCTCGTCCTCGCCCACCCCACGCAGGAACGCGAGCGGCTCGGCGGTGGGCTCGAGCGACGGCTGCCTGGCGGCAAATCGTTCCAGCACAGGGGCCATCTTCAATAGTGCGTTCTCGCCGAGTTTCGGCATCGACGCGTGCCCGGCGGCGCCATTCGTCGTGACGGTGAAGCGGAACACGCCCTTCTCCGCGCAGCACACGCCGTAGTAACGCCCGCCGCCGAGCTCGAACGACGAGCCACCGCCCTCGTTGAGCAGCATGTCGCAGCGCACCCTCTCCGGGTGGTTCTCGCACAACCACTTGGCCCCCAGCTCTCCCCCGGTCTCCTCGTCGACGACGGCCACGATCAGTAGCTCGCCGCGGGGACGCCATCCGCCGCGCGCCAGCGCCGCGACCGCCGCCACCTCGGCGGCCACCTGCGACTTCATGTCGAGCGAGCCTCGACCCCAGATGCAACCGCCTGAGATCTCCCCCGACCACGGGTCGTGCGTCCACTCGCGCGCATCGGCCAGCACTGTGTCGAGGTGGCCGAGGTAGCAGAGCGTTGGTCCGTCGCGCCCGGGGCGGGGGGAATCTCCGGTCAACCTCGCCACCAGATTCGGCCGCTCGGGCTCCGCGCCGATCAGCTCACACTGAAAGCCGGCGTCGGAGAGGATCGCCTGCAGGTGCTCGATCGCGACGCGCTCGTTGCCGGGCGGGTTGACCGTGTTGAAGCGGATCAGACGCTGGAGGAGCTGTGTGGCGTCCGCAGCAAGATCTCGCTGTCCATCCATCCGGACGATCGTACGCCACTGGGCAAGCGTGGGCAGGCGGCAAGCAGGGTCTGCGTGTAGGGGTGGGTGGGGTGTTCCAGCAGTTCGCGCGTGTTGGCCAACTCGACGATCTCGCCGGCGTACATGACGGCGATCCGGTCGGCCACCGCTTCGACCGTGGTGAGGTCGTGCGACACCAGCACGTAGCTGCAGCCGAGCTGCGCCTGCAGCTCGGCGAGCAGTTCGATCACCCCGCGGCGGATCGAGGCATCCAGCGATGACACAGGCTCATCGAGCAGCACCAGCTGTGGCTCGCCGGTTAGCGCGCGCGCGATCCCGACCCGCTGGCGCTGCCCGCCGGAGAGCTCGTGCGGGTAGCGCATGGCGTGCGCGGCGCTCAGGCCGACGCGCTCCAGCAGCTCACCCGCGCGGACCTGCGCATCCGTGCGCGCCAACCCTCGGGCCTGCAGTGCCAGCTCGAGCGTCCTCCCAACACGTCTGCGGGGGTTGAGCGAGGCCTGCGGGTCCTGGAAGACCATCCCGAGTCGACCGTCGAAGCGGATCGCGCCGGCATCCGGCTTGACCAGTCCCGCGATCGAGCGCAGCAGTGTCGTCTTGCCGCAGCCGGACTCGCCGACGATCGCCAAAGTCTCGCCGGCGCCAACCGACAATGACACGCCGTTGAGTGCTTGGATCGGGGTGGAGCGACGACCATGCGCGCGGTACTGGACGCGCACGCCCTCGACCTCGAGCACCGTCGCGGCCCCCGTCTGAGTACGTGCCCGCCGTGGCGGCGGCGCGAGTGCTTCCAGCAGCCCGCGCGTGTAGGGGTGCTTGGGCTCGTACAGAACCTCATGCGCCGTCCCCTGCTCGACGATGCGTCCCGTCTGCATCACCGCGATCCGGTCGGCGACGTCGGCCACGATTCCGAAATCGTGGGTGATCAGCACGATGCTGAGGTCCTCCTGCTCGCGCAACTGCTTCAGCTCGGCGAGGATCTGCGCTTGCACCGTCACGTCGAGTGCGGTTGTTGGCTCGTCGGCAAGCAGCACCTTCGCGCCCAGCGACAGGGCCATCGCGATCATCACGCGCTGGCGCATCCCGCCGGAGAGCTCGTGCGGGTAGCAGCGCACGCGCGCACGCGCCTGGTTGATCCCGACGCGCTCCATCAGCTCGACGGCGCGCGCATGTGCCTGTGCCTTTGACACAAACGGTTCGTGTGCGCGGATCTGCTCGACGATCTGGTCGCCCACGCGGTGTACCGGGTTCAGCGAGGACTGCGGGTCCTGGAAGACCATCGCCAGTTGCGCTCCCCTGATCCGGCGCAGCCGAGTCTCGGGGGCCCCGATCAGCTCGCTGCCCTCCAGGCGCGCGCTGCCGGCGATCGTCGTGTTCGGAGCACGCGTGAGCCCCATCAGCGTCATCGCGCACACCGACTTGCCCGAGCCCGACTCGCCCACGATCGCCAGCACCTCGCCGCTCCCGAGCTCAAACGACACGCCGTCCACCGCCCGCATTGTTCCCTCGTGGGTGGCAAACGACACGCTCAGGTCACGCACCTCGAGTAGCGGCTGCTCGACGGGCGTTCGGGAGAAGACCGCTCGCTCTCGTGGGTCGCCGATCAGTCGAGTGGGTCGCGGTCCCCCGGGCTCTCCTCCCAAGACCGTCATGACAGTCGGACTCGCGGATCGAGCACCGCATAGAGGATGTCGACGATCGCCGAAGTCACGACCACTGCGCAGGCGACCAGCATCGTGATCACCATCACTGGCGGCACGTCCAAACGCCCGATCGACTGTGCCGCGTATTGACCGACGCCGCCGAGGTTGAAGACCGACTCCACCAGGATCGCCCCACCCCCGATCACCCATGCGAAGTCGAGGCCCCACAGTGTGACGATCCCCATCAGCGAGTTGCGCAAGACGTGATGGATCAGCACACGGCGCTCCGACAGCCCCTTGGCGCGCGCGGTGCGCACGTAGTCCTCGCTCATTACATCGAGCACGCTCGAGCGCAGCACGCGCGAGTACACGCCGACCGACACGGCCGACAAGGCGACCCACGGCATCAGCATGTGGGTGAACCATTCCCACGGGTTGACGGTCAGCCCGACGTATCCGCCGAGCGGCAGCAGACCCCACTTGTAGCCGAGCCAGTAGAGCATGATCGCGCCCAGGAAGAACACCGGCATCGAGATCCCCCCGAGCGCGATCACGCCCAGCAGGCGGTCGACCCAGCGTCCGGCATATACGGCGCTGAGCATCCCGAACAAGACGCCCACCACCAGCCAGATGACCCCGGCGCCGAGCGCCAGGGAGATCGTCGGCGGGAGATCCCTGACGATTTCCTGCTCGACGTTGATCTGCTGGGTGTAGGAGATGACGCTGCCGTCCAGCACCTTTCCCATCGTCTTCGCGTACTGCACGTAGATCGGCTTGTCAAAGCCCCACTGCTCGCGGACGTCCTGCACTTGCTGGGGGGTTGCGAGACGCCCGGCCATCCGCAGTGCCGGGTCCCCGTCGGGGATCGCCTGGAAGATCAGGAACGTGAGCACCGTGATCGCGAACAGCACCGCCACGAGCGACGCGAAGCGCCGTGCGAGAAACCAGGCCATCTACAACCGCCCCCGCAAAGACGCCTTCGGGTCGAGCGCGTCGCGCACGCCGTCGGCGAACACGTTAACTGAGAGCACCGTCAGCACGAGCATCACACCGGGCACGAGCACCAGGTGGATCGCCCCCGGAACCAGGCGCACGCCGTCGGAGAGCATCGTGCCCCACGACGGGCTCGGGGCCTGCACGCCCGCGCCCAGGTAGGACAACGCGGCCTCCAGCAGGATCGCGTTGGCGATCACAAGCGGCGCGAACACGACGATCGTGGAGGCGAGATTCGGGAGGATCTCCTGCACCATGATCCGCAGGCGCCCAAGGCCTTGCACGCGCGCGGCGTCGACGAACTCGCGCTCGCGCAAACTCAGCGCCTGGGCGCGCAACGGCTTGGCGACGTACGGGAAGCACACAACCCCGATCACGAACGCCGGTAGCAACAGTGAGCCGCTGTGCAGCGTGAACACGCCGAGGTCAATCCCCCCTACCGCCAGCGCCACTCCGAGCGCCACCCCGAGCAGCACGGCTGGGTAGGCCCATACGAGGTCGAACAGGCGCGAGAGCACCCCGTCGGTCACCCCGCGCATGTAGCCCGCGAGCGTGCCGAGCGCGACTGCGAGCAGCATCGTGATCAGCGTCGCGATCGCGGCGATCTCGAGCGAGTTGCGCCCGCCGTACAGCAGCCTCACCGCCACGTCGCGCCCGTTGGAGTCGGCGCCGAGAAAGAAGCGCCCTTTCCAGGTGGGCCCGATCGGCACGCCCGTTGGGGAAACGACATCAACCTGCTTGCCGCCAACGTTGACGGTTTCGGTGATGTGATTGGCGTTGGGGCCCGTGTGGGCGATGTCTTTGGCGTACACCGGCGCCAGCAGGCACAGCACTACGATCGCCACGAACAGCGCCCCAAACGCCAGCGCGACGCGGTTACGCGCGAGCTGCCTCATAGGAGCCTCATCGCCCTATGCCGGCAGGCACTTTAGCCGCGCACCTGCGTCTCCGGCCACAGCGGGAGGTGTTGTTAGCTCATTTTTTTGAGCTCCTTACCAACTGTAATGATTACAAGAGGTAAGGATTCGGCAATTTCGAATACACAACACCCTTAGCTGCGTGCCCACGCAAGGCAGGCGTGGGCTTATTTGAGCTGCAGCGTGCTCCAGTCGTTGCCGTAGACCGGATGGAAGATCGCCTTGCTGAAGTTGATCTTGTCGGAGAAGAACTTCGGCACCTCGTCGTAGCCGAACGTCACCACGTAGGCCTTCTGCGCGGTGTACTCGTCGAGCGCCTGCCAGCGGCTCACAACCGAGCCGAGCTGCGAGGAGGGGACCGGCCCGAGCGCGGCGATTTCGCTCTGGATGTGCGGATCGTCGACCTGGGAAAGGTTGTGGTTTTCGGTGGGGGCGATCGATTTCGCGTCGAGCAGCTGGTAGAAGTCGATCGGGTTGGGGAAGTCCTGACTCCAGGACAACCACCCGGTTTGCGCTTTGGTGGAGAGGTTGCCGATCGTCGCGTAGTACTGCGCGTCGGCGACGATCTTCTCGGTCGCTTTGAAACCGATCGCGTTCAGCACGCTGGCGTAGTAGTCGACGAATTCCTTGTGTGGGGCGCGCGAGCCGCCCCACACCGTGACCGGGGTGCCCTGGAGGCCCGCCTGGCGCACCAGTTCCTTGGCCTTCGCGAGATTCGGTTCAGCGTTTGGCTCGCCGTAGGGGCACGGCGCGCTTGGGTGGCCGGGCATCCCAGTTGGCAGGAAGAAGCACGCCGGGTCGAGCATCCCGCTGTCCAGACGCTGAAGCGCTGGGCGACTGATCGCATAGTTGACGGCCTCACGCGCGAGCGGGTTGTTGAACGGCTTTTCTTTGACGTTCAGGAAGAAGTACTCACCTGAGACGGTGGGCTCCTTCGCGTAGCGGCCGGCCGCCTGGCTTTCGACCTGGGAGAGCAGCGTCGGGGGGATCGTGTCGTTGTAGTCGAACACGTCGGCGCTGTTGTCGAGCACTTCCTCGGCCTCGGTTTGGTTGTTGGAGGCGATCTTCACGTCCACGTCCAGAACCCCGGCCGGGACGCCGGGGATCGTGGAGGAGCTGAAGTGGGGGTTGCGCACGAGCTCGAACGACTTGTTGGGGACGATGGCGGTGATCTTGTATGCCCCGACCCCAGGGGGCGGGTTGTTCGTGAGGCTCTTCATCGGCGTGCCACCCGGCACCAGGCCGGCCGCGGGGAAGGCGAGCACGTTCAGGAACGGACCGTAGGGCGCCACCAGCTTGACTGTGATCGTGCCAGTCGCGTCGTTGGTCTGGATGCCGGAGATCGAGGACGCCTTGCCCGCGTCGAACGCTTCACCCCCGACGATATTTTCGGTGAGAAAGCTCTTATCGCCCCAGCCCAGCTTGATCGAGCGCTCGATCGTGTGGGTGAAGTCCGAGGCCTTCACGGGCGCGCCGTTGGAGTAGACGAGGCCTTTGCGCAACGTGAACGTGTAGGTGCGCCCGCCGTCTGAGACGGTTGGGAGGCTTTCGGCGAGGCCCGCGATTATCTTGGTCCCCGCTTCGCCTTCGGCGTGCGCGTAAGTGACGAGGCCCGTGTAGGTGATCCAGGTCGCCTCATAGGACTGTGTGGTGGCGCCCAGTCCGGGGTCGAGCGAGTCGGGGGCGGTGCCCATCAGCACAGTCACCGTGCCACCGCTCGTGGATGAGCTCCCGGAGCTTCCGCAGGCGCTCAGACCCACGAGGGAGACGAGCGCGAGCGATATCCCCAACAGTGCTCGGGAGAAGCGCGTACGTGAGAAGCGTGTGTGTATATACGGCAAGCTATGCACCGGCGTAACCCCCGCGATGGGCTATGTGCTCCATATGCGCGACCCTTTGCACGAGTGTCCCCTTTCCTCGCGAACCGGCGAGTCTCGTAATGTGTGCCACCAAGCACATGGTTCGACAACCCTTGTCGGCACCCTTTTACGAAACTTGAAGTATCCAAATGAGCCTGGACGCCATCGATGACGCAATCGCCCCTCCCAATGTCGGGGATGTAGTCACACAGGTCGCCAAGGTTCAACCGCTGTGGGCGCTACTGCGCGTGGAGGATCGCGCCCGTTACATGCGCCGCATGGCCCAGGCGATCATCGACGAGCTGGACGACCTGCGCGAGACGATCGCCCGCGAGCAGGGCCGCCCACGCACGGAGGTCGCCGCACTGGAGCTGCTGGTGGCGATCGACGCGTTGAAGTGGGTTGCCCAGGACGGGGCCAGCGTGCTCGGGGGGCGACGCGTGGGGGTGCACCGCTCGCTGTTCTTGACCAAGCGCGCACGGATCGCTTATGAGCCCTACGGGGTGGTTGGCGTTATCGGGGCAGGCAGCGCGCCTTTTGCGCAACCGCTCGGCCAGATCGCCGGTGCCCTGCTGGCCGGCAACGGGGTCGTGTTCAAGCCCGCCCCACGCGCCCGCTTGGCGGGTGAGCGGATCGCGCGCGTGCTCGCGCGTGCGGGTCTCCCCGAGGGCTTGGTGCGCATCGTGCACGGCGGCGCGGAGGTGGGTTTGGAGCTGGCGCGGTCGAACTGCGACAAGCTGCTGTTCACCGGCTCGCCCGCCACCGGGCGAGCGGTGGCGCGTGAGTGCGTCTCCCACGAGAAGGAGGTCACCGTCGAGCTCGGGGGCAAGGACGCGATGCTGGTGCTCGCCGACGCGCACATCGCGCGAGCTGCCACCGGTGCGCTGTGGGCGGGATGCGCGGGCGCCGGGCAGGCACGCGGGGCGGTCGAGCGCATCTACACCGCCCCGGAGGTCGCCGAGCGACTGGTCGGGCGGCTCGTTGCCGGGGCGCGCGCGTTGACCGTCGGTGACCCGAGCGACGCGCGCGTGCAGATCGGCCCATTGGCCTCCGAGCGGCGTCTGGAACACGTGCGCGAGCTGGTCGAGGAGGCTGTCGCACAGGGCGCCACGTTGCACTGCGGCGGGCCGGCCCAACCAGCGGATCTCGTGGGGGTGCGGCCAAGCGCGACGACCCAGGCAGACGGCGTGGGGGCACCGGCCCGCGCCTTCTATGCGCCGGCGGTACTCACGGGCGTGAACCACGAGATGCGGCTGATGCGCGAGCCGGTGGGGGGCCCGGTGCTCGCCGTGATGAGCGTCGGGTCGGTGTCGGAGGCGATCGCGCGGGCCAACGACAGCGCTTACGGTCTCGGGGCGTCGGTGTGGACGGCCGACCGCTACCGCGGATTGCGGATCGCGCACGAGCTGGACGCGGGGATGGTGTGGATCAACGACCATCTGCCGAGCCCCGCCGTCTCGCGCGGGCCATGGGGCGCCGCCGCCGGGAGCGGCCTGGGGCGCACGCTCGGGGAGGCCGGGCTGCGCGCGTGCGCGCAGGAGAAGCTGATCACCTGGGACCCCCCGGGCACCCGCGGGCTGTGGTGGGGCCCCTACGACGAGCTGTCCGCCCACGCCGCGCGCGCCGCCGCGCAGCTGCGCTCCACCCGCGAGGCCGACCGTGAACGCGCATGGCGCCAGGGGGCGGTCGCGCTGGCACGGGTCGGGGCACGAACGCTCGCACGCAGATAAGCCGCGGCGGCCCGGCGCGGTAGCCACGGCGCGCAACCCCGGCGGTTGGACACGCGAGGACGGGGCCCCACTAACCTGTAGTCATGCCCGCCCAGGCCTACGCAGGTAAGGAGTGTGTGTGTCAGCTGCGCAAGGGGATCTGCGACCAGAGCTGCGTCGCGGACATGCTGGCCACGCCGTTTTACATCGCGTGCCTGAAGCTGAAGGGCCGCCGCTGCGTGGTGGTGGGCGGCGGGGACATCGGCCTGGAGAAGGTCGAGGGGTTGCTCGCGTGCGACGGCGAAGTGACGCTGATCGCCCCCGACGCCGAGCCGGCGCTCGCGAAATACGCCGAGGAGGGCTCGATCGGTTGGGAGCGACGCGCGTACGCCGGGGCGAGCGACCTGGAGGGTGTGTTCATGGCGATCGCCGCCACGAACGACACCGACGTGAACATCGCCGTGTACAACGACGCGGAGCGACGCGCGATGCTGGTCAACGTGGTGGACGTGCCACCGCTGTGCAACTTCATCCTCCCCGCGATCGTGCGCACGGGCCCGCTAGCGATCGCGATCTCCACAGCGGGTGCCTCACCGGCGCTCGCGAAGCGCATCAAGCGCGAGATCGCAGAGCAGTTCGGCGAGCCCTACGCGCGGCTCGCGGTGCTGCTCAACGAGGTGCGCGGGTGGGCGAAGGGCACGCTGCCCACCTACCAGGACCGCAAGCGCTTCTTCGAGGGGATCGTGGACGGCGATCCCGACCCGGTGGAGCTATTGCGCAAGAACGGGACCGGTAGCGACAGCCAGTCGGGCGAGCAGGCCGTCCGCGAGCTGATCGCGCGCGCCCAGGGCGAGCACGAGCAGCGCCTCGCCACAGTCTGAGAGCTCACGCGAAGTGTCCCATGCGACGCACTTCGTCGGACGAGGAGTGCGTGAAGGTGCGCGAAGTGATCAAGCTGATCGAGCGAGACGGCTGGCAATTGGAGCGTCAGCGTGGCAGCCATCGCATCTACTGCCACGGCTCAAAGCCAGGAACCGTCACCGTGGCCGGCGCTCGCGGAAGCGATGTGCGCGCAGGTACACTGGGAAACATCCTTAGGCAAGCAGGCATGAAGGGAACCGGACGTGACTGAGTATGCCGTTATCTACGAGCAAGGCCCTACCGGCTGCAGCGCGTACTGTCCCGACCTGCCCGGCCTGGGGGTGGCCGCCACGAGCCGCGAGGAAGCAGAACAGCTGATCCGCGAAGGGGTTGAGCTGCACATTGAGAGCCTGCGCGCACACGGCGAACCCGTGCCGACGCCGACGAGCGCGGCTGGAGTTGTGGCCGTCGCCGCTGTGTAGCGCACCCGCGCCCAACTGATCCGTGGCCGTGCTGGACATCGACGGGCTGACCCGCAACTACGGCGAACGTGCGGCGCTCGACCATGTGACGCTCACGCTCGACGCGGGACAGACGTTGGTGGTGTTCGGCCCCAACGGAGCCGGGAAGACGACGTTGTTGCGGGTGCTCGCCACGCTGCTACGACCCCACTCGGGGGAGGTCACGGTGCTCGATACGAAGCTGCCGGATGACGCGTGGCGGGTGCGCGGGCGGATCGGCCTGCTCGGCCACGAGCCACTGCTCTACAGAGAGCTGAGCGCGCGCGAGAACCTGCAGTACCACGCCCGTCTGCACAACGTCGCCGAGGAGCGCGTCGAAGAGCAACTGCGGGCGGTCTCGATGAGCAGCAGGGCCGACGATCCCGTGAGGACGCTCTCGCGGGGGATGGTGCAGCGCGTGGCGGTGGCGCGCGCCACCCTGCACAACCCTGAGCTGCTGCTGCTGGACGAGCCGTACGCAAACCTCGACCCCGCGGCGATCGAGCTGGTGGAACCGCTGATCGGCATTGGATCGGATCCCACCCACCCGCGCACAAGGGTCGTCTCCAGCCACGATCCGGGGCGTGGCCTGGCTGAAGCGGATCTCGTGCTCGGATTGCGCGGCGGGCGCGTGGCGATGCTGTTGGATGCGACAGCCGTGGACACCGATGCGGTGGCGGAGTTGTACCGGTGAGCCCATCCACAGACACCGGGAAGACATCGCCGCATGCGGCGATGTCCCCGACGGCGCATGCGCCGTCGGGCGGGGTGGTGCATGCACCACCCCGAACAGCAAAAGTGGTTCTCGCGCTGTTGCGCAAGGAGCTGTTGGTGGAGCTGCGCACGCTGGAGTCGATCCCGGGAATGTCGCTGTTCGCCGTCACCACGTTCGTGGTGTTTCACTTCGCGCTCAACCAAAACAGCGTGAGCGGGCAGGAGGCCGCGGGGATCCTGTGGGTGACGCTGCTGTTCGCGGCGATGCTCGGCATCAACCGCCTGTTCGTCGCCGACGCCGATCAGGGCGGCTTCGACGGCTTTCTGATCGCGCCCGTGGACCGCACCGCGCTGCTGTTCGCCAAGGCGATCGCGCTGCTGGCCTATCTGCTGGTGCTGGAGCTGGTCGCGGTGCCCGCGTTCGCGCTGCTGCTGCTCGCGCCGTCGCTCGGCCAGGCGCTGCCGGGCCTGCTCGCGCCGCTCGCGCTCGGCGACCTCGGCGTCGCCGCGATCGGCACGCTGGTGGCGGCGCTCGCGGTGCGCACCCGCGCGCGCGACCTGTTGGGACCGCTGCTCGCGCTGCCGCTGCTGGTGCCCGTCGTGATCGGCTGCGCGCGCGCCACGTCGCCGCTGCTGGCGCCCGTGCATCCCAGCGGACCGCCCCTGCGCTGGCTGGGCACGCTCGCGCTCTATGATCTTGTGTTCGGCCTCATCGCTTTCGCCGTGTTCGATTTCCTCTTGGAGGATTAGGACTTACCAGCCCCGCCGTCCGCGGCGGACCCAACACCCACCATGCGCAGCCCTTCACTTCGCGCTCTCTCAATCACCACAGTGCTCGCGTTCTGCGTGTCGCTGAGCCTGGTGTTCTTCTACGCGCCAATCGAAGCTGAAGAAGGGTTCGTGCAGAAGATCTTCTATCTGCACGTGCCGCTCGCGATCGTCACGCTCGCGGGCTTCGTGATCGGCGGGCTGTGCGCGATCGCGCACCTGCGCACGCGCGACGCGCGTTGGGACCTGCGCTCCTACGTGGCGATCCACATGAGCCTCATCTTCGGCATCGGCGTGCTCATCACCGGCTCGATCTGGGCGCACGCGTCGTGGGGGCACTGGTGGGTGTGGAACGAGCCCACGCTCGTGTCGTTCCTCATCATCATGCTGCTGTACGCCACCTACCAGCCGCTGCGCTTCGCGATCGAGGACCCCGAGCGCCAGGCACGCTACGCGTCGGTGTTCGCGATCACCGCCGGCGCGTTCGTGCCGATGAACTTCCTCGCGGTGCGCCTGTCCGCCTCCTACGTGCACCCGCGCGTGCTCGGCTCCGCGTCGAACCTGCCCGCGTCGATGGGGTTCACGTTCCTGGTGTCGCTGGTCGCGATGGCGCTGTTGTACGCGACGCTGTGCTCGTACGAGCTGGCGGCCAAGCGCACGCGCATACTGCTCAAAACACGCAGCAGGATCCTGGGCTTCCAATGATCCCGTTGGCCAGCAGCACGCTGCCCCACTCAAACGACGGCTACGTGGCCGCCGCGTACATCGTGTTCTTCGCGATCGTGTTGATCTACGTCGCGATCATGGCCGTCCGCCTCGGCCGCGTGGAGCGCAAGGTGCGCGAGCTGAGCGCGCGGGAGCGCGAGCGTCCAGAGAGCGCACGGCAGGAGCGGGAGCAGGTATGAGCACCGTTGCGGGCGCCCCCCATCGCACCCTGAAGGGCACAAGCGGTGAATCCCCCGTATCGGGGGCAAGCAGGCAGGTGAGACGGTATGAGTGAGCTGCTGGCGCTCGGCATCTCCCACAAGACCGCGCCCGTCGCGCTGCGCGAGCGGCTGGCGTTCACCGAGTCACAGGCGGTCGAGTTTGCCGAGCTGCTCACCCAAAGCTCCGAGGTAGCCGAGGCGGTTGTGATCTCGACGTGCAATCGCACCGAGATCTACACGGTCGTCGGCGATCCGGTGCGCGCCGAGGCCGACGTGCTGGGCGCGTTGGCGCGTCGCGCCGACATCCGCCCCACCGAGCTGGCCGGGGCGATCTACTCGCCGCGCAACTGCGACGCCGCGCGCCAGCTCTACCGCGTGACGGCGGGCCTGGAGTCGATGATCGTCGGCGAGGCCGAGATCCAGGGTCAGGTCAAGCGCGCGTATGAGGCCGCGATGGCCGCGGGCGTCACCGGACCACTGACCAACCGTCTGTTCGCCGCGGCGCTGACGACCGGCAAGCGCGTGCGCTCGGAGACCGGCATCGGCTCCTCGCGTGTCAGCGTGCCGTCGGTCGCGGTCGACCTCGCCCAGGACGTGCTCGGCGACCTGCGCGAGCGCCACGTCGTGATCCTCGGTGCCGGGGAGACCAGCGAGCTGACCGCCCAGGCGCTGGCCAACCAGGGCGTGGGCACGATCTTCGTGGCCAACCGTCACGCCAACCGCGCGCTCAGCCTCGCCCAGCGCTTCGGCGGCTCGGTGGTTGGGCTCGACGGTCTCCCCGACCAGCTGGTGGAGGCCGACATCGTCGTGTGCTCCACCGCCTCCCCGCACCCAATCGTGGGCAGCGAGGAGCTGGAGCTCGTCATGCGCCAGCGCGGCGGGCGGGCACTATTGCTGATCGACATCGCGGTGCCGCGCGACATCGACTCGCGCTGCGGCGACCTCAACGGGGTGACGCTGTACGACATCGACGACCTGCAGGCGGTGGTACAGCGCAACCTCGGCACGCGCCAAGCGATCGTCCCGCAAGCCGAGGAGATCGTCGAGGACGAGATCCGCCGCTTCGCGCGCTGGCTGGGGCAGCTGGAGACGCTCCCAACCGTCACCGCGCTGCGCGAGCACGGGAATGAGATCGTCGAGCGCATCCTCGCCGAGAACTCCGGACGCTGGGAGTCGGCCTCCGAGCGCGACCTGATGCGCGTGGAGGCCGTCGCACGCGCCGTGCTGGGCCGCCTGCTGCACGAGCCCACGATCCGCCTGCGCAGCCTCTCCGAGGAGCGCACCCCCAAGGGCACAGGCGGCCACGCCAGCCTGCAGCTGGTGCGCGAGCTGTTCGGGCTCGACGAGGACCCCACCCGCAACGAGGAGCCCGCCGAGAGCGCGAACGACGACGCGCAGCTCGCCGAGGTGCGCTCAATCAAGAGCGCCCGCAAGGGCTCGTAGGAACAGCGTCGATGCGAATAGGGACGCGCGGCAGCATGCTGGCGCTCGCGCAAGCGCGGCTTGTCAGAGCGCTGATCCTCGAAAAGGGCTCCGGGGCCGCCCCCAACGGGGCCGACGAGCCGGAAATCGTGGTGGTGCGCACCAGCGGCGACCGCAACGAGAAAGGAGGCGACAAGTCGCGCTGGGTGGGCGAGCTCGAGCAGGCGCTGCGCGCTGGTGAGATCGACCTGGCGGTGCACTCCGCCAAGGACGTCCCAGGCGAGCTCGCCGACGGGCTGGAGCTGCTGGGGGCACCGGTGCGGGCGACCCCCGAGGATGCGCTAATCGGAGTGCGCTCGCTGGACGAGCTGCCCCACGGCGCGTGCGTGGGCACCAGCAGCGTGCGCCGCGCCGCGCAACTGCGGGCGGTGCGCGCGGACCTGGAGGTGATGAGCTTGCGCGGCAATGTCGACACGCGCCTGCGCAAGCTCGCGCACGAGGTCACCGAACGCGGCGAGAGGACCGAGGACGACGAGCCGTCGTTGCACGCGATCGTGCTTGCCAGCGCCGGGCTGCGGCGACTCGGCCGCCACAGCGACATCGGCTGCACGCTCGACGTAGCGCGCTTCGTACCCGCCCCCGGGCAGGGCGTGCTCGCGCTGCAAGCGCGCATCGGCGACGAGCACGCAAAGGCGGTGGTGGAGCCGATCATCGACAACAACACATCCGCGTGCCTGACCGCCGAGCGCGCGGTGGCGCGCACACTCGCGGCAACCTGCAACACCCCACTCGGCGCGCACGCCACTCCCGCCGGGTGCGGCTGCCTGCAGATGCGCGCGTGGGTCGGGCTGCCGGATGGCTCGCAGTGGGTAACCGACGAGCTGCTCGGAGGCTTCTACGATCCCGAGGAGCTGGGGCATCGCGTGGCCGAGCGACTGGAAGCCACCGGCGCCCGCGAGCTGCTGGCGATCGCTGAGGAGATGGCCGTTGAGCGCGGGTGATCCCGAGAGGCCCCAGCCCGAGAGGCCTCAGCAGGAGAGGCCCCAGCCCGAGAGGCCTCAGCAGGTGGGTCCCCAGCTTGAGAGGCCTCAGCCGGGTCGCGTGTACCTCGTCGGCGCAGGGCCCGGCGACCCCGGTCTGCTCACCGCGCGCGCGCTGGAGCTGATCGCGCGTGCCAACACGATCCTGTACGACCGGTTGATCCCCCTCTCCGCGCTCGACGGGGCGCGGGGCGACGCCGAGCTGCTGTTCGTCGGCAAGCAGGGCGCAGGAGAGTCCGTGCCCCAAGAGCACACGCAGGAGCTGATGATCGAGCGGGCGCACGCGGGGCGCGAGGTAGTGCGGCTGAAGGGCGGCGACCCGTTCGTGTTCGGCCGCGGCGGCGAGGAGGCGCTCGCGCTGCGCGAAGCCGGCATCGAGTTCGAGGTCGTCCCCGGGGTCACCGCGGGCGTGTCCGCGGCAGCGTACGCGGGCATCCCGGTGACCCACCGAGGCCTCTCCACGGCAGTGGCGCTCATCACCGGCCATGAGGACCCCAACAAGCCGGAGTCCGAACTGGACTGGGCGGCGCTCGCGGCCTTCCCGGGGACACTCGTCTTCTACATGGGCGTGCGCGCGCTCCCGCGCATCGCGCGCGAGCTGATCGCCGCCGGACGCCCCCCCGCGCAGCCAGTGGCGCTGGTGGAACGCGGCACGCTCCCCACCCAGCGCACGGTGGCGGGCACGCTCTCAACGATCGCCGAGATCGCCCAACGCGAGCAGGTGAAGGCGCCCGCGATCACGATCGTGGGCGCCGTCGCCGAGCTGGCGAAGGAGTTGGCTTGGCTGCCCCCGCGCCCGCTGGCGGGACGCACGGTGGCGGTGACGCGCGCACGCGCTCAAGCATCCAAGCTGGCGGAGCGACTGGGCGAGCTGGGTGCCACGGTGGTGCAAGCGCCAACGATCCACACGCGAGCGATATCCGACCCCACCCTCCCACCACTCGATCTGGCGCCGTACGACCTGATCTGCCTGACGAGCCCCAACGGCGTGAAGTTCCTGTTTGAGCGGCTGAGCAACAGGACCCACCCGCCCCGCGACGCTCGTGCTCTCGCAAACGCGCGCGTGGCGGCGATCGGCCCCGGCACCGCGCGCGCGCTGGCTGAGCATGGGATCAGCGCCGACATCATGCCCGAGCGCTTCGTGGCAGAGTCACTGGTGCAGGCCCTGTCGGACGTCGAAGTGCGTCACGCGCTTGTGGCGCGGGCGAGCGAGGCACGCGACGTGCTCCCCGACGCGCTGCGTGCTCGCGGCGCACAGGTCGACGTGCTGGCGCTGTATGAGACGCTCCCCGAACCACTGTCGCAGCAGACGCTGGCGCTGGCGCGAGCGGCCGACTACATAACGTTCACGTCCTCCTCGACGGTGCGCTTCTTCCTGCGGGCCGCCAGGCAGCTGAGCCACGGCCCAACCCCCTCGGAGACCCCACTGTCCGTGACGACGCGAATCGTCTCGATTGGACCGGTGACGAGCGCGACGCTCAGAGAGCACGACCTGGAGCCACATGTCGAGGCGCGGCAGCATGACGTCGATGGACTCGTGGAGGCCTTGCTGGCGGATGCCGCCGCGCGCTGAGGGTGATCCATGAACGTCGCCAACACAACGGCTCTCGGTCGTCCGCGCCTGCACCTGCGTCGCACCGACTCCACCAATGAGCGAGCGCGCGCGCTGGCGATCGCGGGGGCGCCCCACGGCACGCTCGTCACCGCCGCCGAGCAGACCGCCGGGCGCGGACGGCAGGGTCGCAGCTGGGTGGCGCCGGCCGGCAGCGCACTGCTCTGCTCGCTGGTGCTGCGAAACCCACCGGAGCTGCTGTCGCTGATCGCCGGGGTGGCGGTGTGCGATGCGCTCGGCGCACAAGCGCGAGTGAAGTGGCCCAACGACGTCGTGATCGAGGTACGGGACGACGCCTCTGAGCACCCCGCGCGGTCATTGGCGTCCAGCGACGCGCGATCACGGGCCGGTCCGTCGCCTGAGACGACGCTCGCCAAGCTGGCGGGCATACTCGTGGAGGGGCGCCCGCAGGAGGACTGGACTGTGCTGGGGATCGGGGTGAACGTGGCCGTGCGCCCCAGCGATCTGCCGGCGGAGCTGCACGGGCGCGCGGCGAGTCTCGAGCTCGCCCCGAGCGCAATCGAGACGACGCTGGTGCGTGTGATCGATGCGCTGCGGTCCCGCTTGGCTGAGCCCGCCGAGACCG
The DNA here is from genome assembly GCA_963849215.1 of uncultured Solirubrobacterales bacterium. Taxonomy (GTDB): domain Bacteria; phylum Actinomycetota; class Thermoleophilia; order Solirubrobacterales; family Solirubrobacteraceae; genus Palsa-744. The sequence continues at coordinate 610,043 of CAWKGR010000003.1, read as the reverse complement.
TGCTCGATGCGTGGCGCGCACGCGACGCGCTACGCGGCCGCGAGGTGTCCTGGGCTCAGGGCAGGGGGCTGGCGGAGGGGATTGACGGCGCCGGTCGCTTGATCGTCACGCTGGCGGACGGCTCCAGCACACTGCTCGACGCAGGCGAGGTCCATCTGCAGCCGACCGGCTGATCAACATCAATCGGAGGCCTTGCCTCCACTCGAGGCGGAGGAATCCTCAGCGCGCTCCAGCGCCTCTTCGACATTCTCCTGCAGCTTCTTGCCGGAACCGGCATCCAATCCACCGTTGCCGCCAGACTGGGAGGTCGACTCGTTCGAGCGCGCCTCGGCGAGCACAGCATCGGAGGGCACCTCGGCGCCCTTTATCTTGCCATTGCCAGACGCCCGGTTCGAGGGGCGTCGTGGCCGTTTCTCCTGCGCCCGCTGGGCGCCGCTGTTGGAAGTGGTGGGTGAGCCCTTCGCAGCCTGAGCGCCAGCCCCGCCGTCGCCGGCTTGTTGCGGTCCCTTGCGGCGGCGGCGCTGCCCACGGGCGCGGCGCTTAGGGAAGTTGCGCAGCAGCTCGCGCGCCAGCGCCGGCGGCTTACGCGCCATCCGGGTGCGCGCGCCGCGCAGCACCTCCTCGGCCTCGGGCGTGTGCGCCAACGCGGCCGCCAGCAGCGCGGCCGCAAGACGGCGATCCTGCTTGCGCGCGGCGTGCACCAGCCGGCGTGCGTTGCGCGCGTGGGCACCCCCGGCGGAGTTGACGAGCAAACCCAGCAGTCGCTTGGTCTCCGGCCAGCGCTGCACGGCGTACTCCTCGTGCACTTCGCGCGTGTACTCCGCCAATCGCCAGATCCACGCGTTGGCCTGATCGCGGCGGCCGATGCGCCGCTCCACCATCGCGCGCAGCATAATCTTCGCGGCCTCGCGACGCTCGTCTCGCGGCCACGAGCCCGCGATGTCGATCGCGGTGTCGAACGCGTCGGGGTCGCGCAGCGCGGCTATCTCCGACAGCGCCTTCAGGCGCAGCTGCGAGCTCTTGTTGCGCTGCACCGCGGTGATCAAGAAGCGCGCCTTCAGCTCGCCGGTGCGGTCGAAGTGCAGCATCGCCCGCGCGCGCCGCCACCCGTTGGGGGTGACGCGCGCGCCCGCTAGCGCCGCCCACACGTGCTGCTCGCCGTAATCGAGATGCTCCACCGCGATCCGCCACAGCTCCCGCTCGAACACTTCAAAGCGCCGCTCCTCCTCCGCGCACACCGGCAGCACGCGGCGCTCCACGCGCATCCGCCGCCCGCGCCCGCGGCGTACCGGCCCGACCACGATCGCCCCGCCGCGATACACGTCGCGGTCCAGTAGCGAGTGCAGCGTCACCACAGGGTCGTCGTTCTTGGTGGCGGGGTGCACGAAGTCGACGACCAGGCCCGCCTCCTTGCCGGGGTGCCGGCGCGTGACGCGCCCCACCCGCTGCTGGTAGATGCGCTTGGACGCCGTCGGCGCGAGATGCACGCACACGGTGGCGCGCGGGCTGTTCCATCCCTCCGCCAGCAGCTGCGCGTTGATCAGCACGTCGATGTCCCCGCGCTCATAGCGCGCGAGAATCTCCGCGAGCTCGCGCTTGGGAGTCTCCCCGGAGACCCCCATCGCCTTGATGTCTTCGGCGCGGAACGCTTCGGCAAGGTTGTACGCGTGTTTGACACCCGCCGCGTAAACCACCCCCGGCACGCCGTTGAAGCGCGTCTTGTAGAGGTTCGCGGCGGCCATGTTGAACGGTTGCTGATCGAGCAGCTCAGCCAGCTCCTCCTGGTCGAACTCGGTGTCCACCTCGCCGCGGCGCAGCGGCACGTTGGCGATCGTGCGCACACCCACACCGGGGGAGATGCGCACGCAGCGCAGCGGCGAGATCACGCCACGGCGCGCGGCCTGGGCGAGGTCGAAGCGCGAGGTCTGGGTCGGGAACAGGTCGGTGACGTGCCGCGCGATTAGCGCGCCGGTGGCGGTCATCCCGATGAAGATCGGCCCCGTCCACGCACGGATCGCACCGCTGGTCTTCTCACCAAGCGCGGTGTGCGCCTCGTCGCAGATCACGATCGTGTACGCGCTTGAGATGCGCCCGGCGTTGCGCACGAACCACTGGTAGGTCTCGACCGTCACGGGCCCCTTGGGCGAGTCCTCGCCCACGTACAGCGGGCGGGAGATGCGCTTCTGGTAGCCGCGCTGGCGCAGCTCACCGTGGAACTGGTCCACGAGGTTGCGCCGGTGTGTGAGGATCAGGATGCCGCCGGTCTGCGACGCCTCCACGAAGCCCAGCGCCGCCACCGTCTTCCCGGCGCCGGTGGCGTGCTCGAACCAGAAGCGCTTCGCGGCGTTGGGGTCCTCGGGCTGGTCTGAGAGGTCCTCCTCGTCCTCGTCAACCCAATCTTGGGGCTCCTCCTCGGACTCCTCCTCGACATCCTGCTCGGCCTCGACCTCGGGCTCGCTCTCCTCCAGTTCGTCCTCGAAGTCGTCGTCCTCGTCGTCCTCGTCGGGCGCGGCCCGCTGGACAGGACCGAGGTCCTCGTCCTCCAGGTCATCGTCGTCCTCGTCCAGGTCGTCCTCGTCGTCGTCATGCTCGGCGTCCTCGCTCTTGGCATCCGCGCCGACGTCGTCGTCACGCGCAGTGCGCGTGGCCGCACCCCTGTTGGCGCCGGGGGCCTCACCGCCGTCAGGGCCAAGGATCGCCGCGGAAGCCAGCAGCTCGGGCGAAGCGGCTGCCGCCGAGCGGCCGTTGCCGTTTGCGGCGGTGCGCTGCGCCTCGGCCAGCAGCGCGGTGAGCGTGCCCGAAAGCGCGTCGACCTGGTGAGCCGAGAGCACGGTGCCGTCGGCCAGCTTCGGCTCGTCCTCGGAGAGCACCCGTTCGAGGCCCAGTAGCAGCGAGAACTCGCGCCGCCAGGCGGTGGAGGGATGCTTAGCGGCTTCCTCCAGCTCCCCCAGCGCTTGGTCCAGTGCGCGCCGGCGCGGCGAGCCTGCGATCAGCGCGACGGCTGGATCCTCGCCGTCGTGCAGGAATCGCTCGCGCACGAGCTTCTCCGCGCGAGCGATTTCGGCGGATGTGGGAATGGACGCAGCCGCGAGGGCCACTTCGGTGGACTCGGCCATAGAGGCTCTGGGCTTCGAGACGGAGCCACTGCGGAGACAGGCCTCCGTGTGACTCGTGAAACCGGCAATTGCGCCGGCGAGGCTAGGGGAACGGAGGATTAGACCCCTCCACTCCGTTGCTCTACAGGATACAACACAACACGGGCGAATTGAAGGCGCCGGAGCCGCGGAGCGATATGGCACCCTTGTCTGGCATGACCCAGACGTGCATTCAGCAGACTCCCCATCGCCCAGCCGCCACCACATGAGCACCCGTCGCACGATCGCGGTGATCGCTTGCGTGGCGGTGGTCGCGTTGATCGCCGCCGGCCTCTCAGAGCTACCGGGCGGCTCCGGCACGAGCGGATCGACCGGCCCGCGACCGACGCCGGCACAGGTGAGTGCGCTGCTCGCCGGCTCCCCGCCACCGCTGGCGAGGTTGCACGCTCAAGCCAACAGGTTGCTGGGGGGTGGCGCCGGCGCGCTGCACGCACGCCTCGCCGCGCTGAAGGGCTATCCGGTGGTGATCAACAAGTGGGCGTCCTGGTGTGAACCCTGCAGAGCCGAGTACCCCGCATTCCAACGCGTGTCGGCCGAATATGGTCGGCGAGTGGCGTTCCTCGGGATCGACTCGGGGGACTCCACCCGCACTGACCCCATCGCGTTCCTCGCCAGGTTTCCCGTCAGCTACCCCAGCTACTACGACCACAGCGACGAGCTCGGGGAGCAGATCACCGACTCCTCCGGCACGCCGGTGACGGTGTTCATCGGGCGCGACGGGAAGCAGTTCATCTGGCAGGGCCAGTTCCCCAGCGCGGCAAAGCTGGCCCAAGACGTGCAACGGTACGCGCTGGATGCTTAGCCTGGGCCACACCACCCGGGGCACGACATTGGGCTAGAACTCCTACCGTGTGGGCGCATGCCTGAGATAAGAGTCGACCCACTGAGCGGGCACAAGGTGATCGTGGCCGGCGAGCGCTCGGTGCGTCCCGGCGGGGAGCCGCGCTGCCCGGCACCCCAGCCGATCGACATGGAGAAAGACCCGTTCGCGGAGGGCCATGAGGACCGCACACCGCCCGAGCTCTATGCGGTGCGTCCTGCGAGTGAGACCAGCGGGGAGTCCTTGAACGGGGGTCCCAACACTCCGGGATGGACCGTGAGGGTAGTGCCCAACCTGTATCCGGCGCTCACACCCGACAGCCCACAGCCGTCACCCGACGCCTATCCCGACCTGTTCTGTGCGACCGCCGCGCACGGTTCGCACGAGGTGATCGTGAACGCGCCCGAGCAGGTGCTGTCGCTGGCGGATCTTCCAGTCGGGCGGGTTGAGGGCGCGATGGAGGTGTGGCGGGAGCGTATGCGCGCGCACTCAAACAGCGCGTACGTGCAGCTGATCGTCAACGAGCGGCGCGAGGCGGGCGCCTCACTGGAGCACACCCACGCGCAGCTCTACGCGCTGCCCTTCGTGCCGGCGGAGATTGCGCGCGAGCGCGAGCGATACGGCGCGTACGCGGTACGTACGATGGGCAGGAGTCTGCTGGAGGATCTCCTCGCCGAAGAGGTACGTCGCGGCGAGCGGATTGTGGCGATCGACGAGCAGGCCGTACTGCTCGCGCCCTACGGGTCGCGAGTGCCGTTTCAGCTGATGCTCGCCCCACGGCGCCCACGCACGCGCTTCGAGGAGGACGGGCCGCTCGGGGCGGCGTTGCTGCACGACGGGTTGCGCCGCCTGGCGCGCCACTTCGGCTCCAGCCCGCCGTTGAACATGTGGGTCAGGACCGCCCCGCGGGGGGCCGAGCACTTCTGCTGGCGGATCGACATCGCGCCACGCCTGACACACCTCGCGGGCCTGGAGCTATCGACGGGAGTGAACCTCAACATCGTCGCGCCCGAGCACGCGGCGGCAGTGCTGCGAGACGCCATATAGGCTGCCCGGCTATGCCGCCGGTTGAACGTGTCGTGCCGAGCTTCGCCGCCGAGCCCCCCCAGGAGGGCTTGCCATACGGTCGCTGGGCTCAGCGCCTGGAAGAGGAGCTGCACGCAGTCTGGGCCGATCTCGACACCGACGGACAGGATCTGGGCGAGCCGGGCGAGATCGCATGGTACCCGGACCGAACCTGGCACGGACACCGTTACGTGCCGGCTACGGCGATCACCTCGGAGGGCTACGAGCTATACGGGTACGTGCGATTCGTGACAGGCGCCGGCGAGGGCGAGGAGCCGCTGGATCTGACCGCGAGCGGCGACTTCACCGAGGAGACCGCGGAGCACAACCCCGACTGGAAGCTCGACGTGTGCGACGAGGTGGTCGGCTCGTGGCACGGCCGCGAAGGGGCTGTGGCCGCGATGACGCTCGTGTGGGGACGCCCCCTGGTGGGAGCCGGGCGAATCGTGACCGCCGAGCTCGGGCGCGCGACGGTCGACCAGTGCGAGCTGATCGACCAGCGGTTCACGCTGCTCGCACCCGACGACTACCGCCACGACCTGCTCGAAATCAAGCTGTGGGGCGGCAAAGGGCAGGAGCTGGCATGCGAGTCGCTGTACGAGGAGGACAATGAGGAGGGCGAGCAGCAGGGCGACCAGGACGCCGGCGAGGACAGCACCGACTCCTGAAGTCGCACGCCCGAAAGACAGCACGCATCGCTGAGATCAAGCGCCGGCGGAGATCTGCCGAATAGCTTAAGTATGCGAGATCGACAGGGTTTGGAGCGTGACACGGCGCCCAATGGGGATGTCGCGCTGAACCTGACGCCATTCGCCGCCGCGGCAGGATTGGGGGCGATCGTGGCGCTCATCGGGACGACTGTGGGGTGGTCGAGCTACGCGGCAGCCGTAGGCTTGGGGATAGCGGCCGGCCTGCTGCGCATCGTGCCGTGGCGTGGGACGCTTGGAAGGTCCGCGGAGATCCTCCCGTCGCTCATCTTCCTGATGGCCGTCGCGTTTCTGCGCAGCTCGGTTGGCGCGGCGAACTCAGGTGTCACGGTGCTCGCCCTGCTCCCGGTGTTCTGGACGGCTCTGTACGGCGATCGTCGTCAACTGTGTGTCGTCACAGTCGCCGTCGCCGTGTTCTTCTTTGTCCCTCTGCTGCTCGTGGGGGCACCGCAATACCCGGCGAGCCAGTACCGCGCGGGCGTGCTGTTCCTGGCGGTGAGTGCGATCATCGGCTTCACCACCCAGTGGCTGGTTACCGAAGTGCGCGCTCAAGCAATCGATGCCGAGCATCGCGAGCTGGCGCTGGAGCGGGTCGCGGAGGTTATGCGAGGACTGTCCACTAGCCCCCACGCGCGAGTCGAGGTGTGCGAGGCGGCCAGGTCGATCGGCAACGCGACATTCGCCATCCTGTACGAGCCCGCCGGCGCCCCGGGAACGTTGCGCTCGAGCGCGATGGCGGGAGACGACGTCGCTGAGTTCGAGATCACTCCGGAGATGCACTCCGCGACCGGGGACGCATTCGCTTCCCGACGTTCTTTCCTGTGGTGCGAGGGCGATGACGCGGAGGCGCTCAATCAGGGCATGTGGGAGACCCTCGGTCGTCCCGGGTCGATCCTGTTCGAGCCGGTGTTCAGGGGCGAGGAACCCGTCGGGGTGCTCGTCGTCGGATGGACTCAGCCAATCCGACGGGGCGGAACACGAGCGACGATGATCGCACTGCTCGCGCACGAGGTCGCCACCGCGATCAAGCGGGCAGATCTACTCTCGCAGCTGACCGACATGGCCAGCACCGACTCGCTCACAGGCCTCCCCAACCGCTGGGCCTGGGATACGAGCCTCAGCCATGCGCTCCTCGATCAGGAGCCGCTGGCGCTGGCGATGCTGGATCTCGATCACTTCAAGAGCTTCAACGACACAAGAGGACACCCAGCCGGCGACCGCCTGCTGAAGGAGACCGCTGCGGCATGGCGAGAAGAGCTGCGCGCCGGTGACTTCCTGGCGCGCATCGGCGGCGAGGAGTTCGCGCTGCTGCTGCCTAAGTGCAGCCCTGAAGATGCCCTGATGGTCGTCGATCGACTGCGCGGGAGAGTTCCTTACGATCAGAGCTGCTCGGCGGGGATCGTCACCCACAGGTCCGGTGAGTCCTCCGAGGCGCTGATGGCGCGGGTCGACGCGGCTCTATACGCCGCCAAGACCGCCGGTCGCGACCGGGCGCTGGTCGCCGGCTGAGCTTATTTTTGGCGAAGACGACGACCCCCTCGCGGTGGCGTTCGCCCAGCTCGTCGTGCTGATCAAACCCAGCAGCACGATCACCATTCCGCAGCCGGCAAGCAGCCACCAGACCGTGTGACTGGCCTGCACGAACCCGGGTCCCACGGTGAAAGCCCCTGCCGCGGCGATCGCGCCGGCGACCGCCACACCCAGGGTTTGGCCAACCTGCCGTGAGGTGGAGGCCACGGCGGCGGCCACCCCCGCCTGCGCCTCAGGCATCCCGAGCACGGCGGTGTTGGTGATCGGGGGATTCACCATGCCAAAGCCGATCCCAAAGGCGAAATAGGCGGGGAGCATCGAAGCAAGCGGCGTGCTCGCCTCGGTGCCCGTCAACAGGAGCCCCCCCAACATGATTCCAAGACCCCCGCAGAGCAGCGCGATGCGCGGCCCCCGACGCCCCACGATACGACCCGACAATGGAGCGAAGATCAGCGTCATCGCCGCTATCGGCAGGGTGTAGAGACCCGCTTTGAAAGCCGACAGGTGGCGAACGTCCTGTAGATAGAGGGTGTTAACGAACAGGAACCCGCCCAAGGCGGCGAAGGCGCAAATCGCGATCACGCTCGCGCTCGAGAAGGGCACGCTGCGAAAGAAGCGCGGCTCGAGCAGTGGTTCGGGGCGACGCAGCTCGTATGGCACGAGAGCTATCAGGGCCACCACGGCGAGCGCGAACAGGCCGAGAATGCGAGTCGAGGACCAGCCCGCAGCCGGAGCTTCGATGATCGCGTAGGTCAGCGACCCCAGCAGGACGATCACGAGTCCCTGGCCAACCGGGTCCAGCCGCCGCGGCTTTGGGGCACGCGATTCGGGGAGGAAACGTATGGCGAGCACCAGCGCCAGCAGGCCAACCGGGATGTTGATCCAGAAGATCGCGCGCCAGTCAATCGCCTGCACGAGCGCCCCTCCCAGCACCGGGCCCGCCGCCAGACTGATCCCGATCGTGGCTCCCCACATGCCGATCGCTTGAGCTCGCTCACGCGCATCGGTGAACACGTTGCGGATGATCGACATGGCGACCGGGTTGAGCATCGAGCCGCCGACGGCCTGCAGCGCGCGGAAGGCGATCAGCCATCCCAAGCTGGGAGCGGCGCTGCACAGCAGCGACGCCAGCGTGAACACGATCAGCCCCGTCTGGAACACTCGCCGGCGCCCAAGCCGATCGCCCATCGAGCCCGCGAGCATCAGCAGGCAGGCGAGCACAAGCGTGTAGGCATCCACCGTCCACTGCAACGACGACACCGACGCGTGCAGCTCGCGCCCAATGGAGGGCAGCGCCACGTTGACGATTGTGTTGTCCAAACCGACGATCAGCAGGCTCATGCAGCAGATTGCGAGCACCAGCCGGCGGCGGGCGCGCGTGAGCTCGTGATCGTTGGTCGAGGAAGTATGCGTCCGACTCATACGGCGCAGTGTGCCTGGTGGGAGGCGGGCGTGCGGCGCGCGGACTGGTGGCGCTCAGAGGGACCCATTGAGCAGCGATGCCCCATCGCGGACGGGGGGTCAAGCCCCCGCCAGGAGTCGAACCTGGATCTAACGCTTAGGAGGCGGGCCGACGTGGAGGACGCAAAGGTCTGATTTATTGGCTGTTACTGAGGATTTTACGTTCCGACACGCCGGTGGATTGGGCCGGATTGGGAGTGATTTGGCTGGGTTTGGGCACTGGAATAAAGCCAGTGCCCGGATGTAGATACTCAGAGAGACGGGTCGGCAATCCAGACAGTACGGACCCCGAGCAGATCTCCGAGACGGTCAAAGCGATGGTCGTAGTGGAGAACGTCAAGACCGGCAGCCTGCGCTGCCACAACCACGGCGAGATCCGTTAGCGGTATGCGAGGAGCGCCACTCGCCCTCGCCCTCGCCCTCGCCCTCGCCCTCGCCCTCGCCGACATCTAGCCGCTAGAGCGTGCCGGTGGCTCTCGCGGCGCTCGCGAGGATCGTCTGGGCGACCAGTCGCGGGTCATCGAGCATCGGGATGTGCCCGACGTCATCGAGCACGATGAAGTCCGCTCCCGGGATCAGCTCACACGCACGTGAGCGGTAGGCCTCGAGCGGGAAGATGCGATCCTCGGCTGACCACGCCAGGGTGATCGGGCATGGCGCTGGGTCCAGAGGGGTTTGCCGTGCGTCGCTCTCGAACAGATCGCCGCTTATCTGACAGCCGATCACATCGTCGATGAGGGACAGGAAGGCGGTCCGGCTGACTCGCTCCCCATGCACAGCGCTGTTGCGCAAAGCAAAACCCCTGACGTGGCTGGAGTGAGCAGCCAGCGGAGCGATTCTGCGTGAACGCTGGATGTCACGCACCGCCCTCTTGAGAGTCGCCCGGACGAGCTGCCCGTCGGTTTCACTGCCCCACGCGCCCGCCGGAGAGAGCGCACAAACCATGAGTGCCCGTCCACGGCGGGCAAGCTCGAGCGCCACCCAGCCGCCCAGCGAGTTGCCTGCCAGATGCGCCTTGGCGAGCCCCAACTCGTCCAGCAGCCGCTCGAGGTCATCCACGACATCCTCGAAGCTCGCCGGTCTACGACTGGCGATCTGACCGCCATTGTGTCCCAACATGGTCGGGACGATCACATCGTGTTGGCTAGAGAGCAGCCCCACAACATTGCCCCAAATACGCTCGCTGCAGAGAATGCCGTGCAGCAGAACGAGTGGCTCACCTGACCCCTGACGCAGCACTCGCGGAGCATACTAATAGGCTGGCCCGCACCAGTTCTTCCGCTTCGGCTCGCGTTACCCCGTACCAACACAGACGATTAAGTCCCATGCCCCCGCCAGGAGTCGAACCTGGATCTACCGCTTAGGAGACTGGCGCAGGCGATGGGCCGAAAGGCCGGATCTGTAGGGGATTGCTGGCGATTCTACGGTTCGGCACGTCAATGGTTTCGGCGGGATTAGGCACGATTCGGTGGGGGTTTGGGCACTGGAATTGAGCCAGTGCCCATTCCGAGAACCGTCGCAGTCGGTGAGTAGCCTGCACCGATGATGACGAACTCAAGTCGTTGGGAACCAACAGAGCGGGCACCACAACGCCCTGCCGCGAACCCCACCCGCGTCGAAGACGAGGCGCACGTCTGATGCCGCGTATCAGTGCCTTCTACGGGATCGTTGTGACGATGTACCACAGCGATCACGCGCCGCCGCACTTCCACGCGCGCTATGGCGAGTACGAGGCCCAGATCGTGATCAGCAGCGGAGAGCCTCTGGCTGGGTACCTGCCGATCCGCGCCCTGCGCCTCATTCGCGAGTGGACCACCTTGCACGAAGCCGAGTTGCAAGCAGACTGGGAGCTTGCCCGAGCTCGCGCACCGCTCGCTAGCATTGACCCACTGCCATGAACCCAGCTCGCGCACTTCCCCGCATCACCAGCGTTGAGCCGCTGGACGGCTTCCGGCTGCGGCTCGCCTTCACCGATGGACTCGTCCGTGAGGTCAATCTGTCGGACGATCTATGGGGCCAGATGGCCGAACCGCTGCAAGACCCCGACTACTTCCGCAGGGTGAGCGTTGACCCAGAGCTAGGCACAGTCGTATGGCCTAACGGCTACGACCTCGACCCAGACGTGCTTCATGGGGATCACGACGCCGTCGGGCGTCCCGCCGCACCGGCATCACACTAATGCTTGGCGATAGAGCACGGGCGCCGTCATAGCTTCCTCAGAGTAGCGCGAGGGCGTCCCGTTCAGCAAGGCCGACCTGGTTGCAGGGGATGTCCTTGACGGTCGAGGGGCGGATCGTCTGACTGTCGTGGAAAGCGAAGGTGATCGTGGGGTGATTCGGCGCTTCCATCTTGCGGTGCGAGCCGTTCTGGCGAAACTATCCGGTAGCCGAGGGGCTGAGCTTGCAAGACCCGTAGGAGCTTCTTCGCCTTCAAGGAGGGGAACCGAGCCACGATGAGGACTCTACGACTGGCTGAAGTCGAACGTCGGCGCTGCCAATCGTGCGCCCGCGCCGGATGTGGCAACGAAGATCCAGAGAAGCCATCCCGTGTCGGGGTGCGCGATCGGAGACAACGGCACCCGGTAAGGAAGGTCATGTGGGGGTGATCCGGCAGTAGCTGGCAGCGGGGAGCGAAACTGAGGTGCCCAAGCCAGCCATCGCGGTGAGTGCCTGATACAGAATATGGCTTGATTGCAGGCCATTCGACACGATGCCCCCGCCAGGAGTCGAACCTGGATCTACCGCTTAGGAGACCGGCGCGGGCGGAGGAACGGGAGGCCGGATCTGTAGGCGATTGCTGACGATTCTGCGCCCCGAGGCGCTCGTGGCTTCGACTGGATTGGGCGCGATTCGGCCGTGTTTGGGCACTGGATGGCTGCTGGTGCCCAAACGTATTCGGCTGGACACTTGCCGTCGCAAGTAGGTCATAGGCTGCGGTGATGGCGCAGAGACGAATTGAGCGGCCGCGACCCGCCGCCGAGCCGCCCTTCTCCAAGGGACAGGTCAATCGCGCCGGCCATGTCCTGCTGGATCTCGCCGTGGCAGCTTCACGTCAAGATGCCGATCGGGCGGCCGACCGGATAGGACCGGAGGAGATCGTCTTGGCTTTCCAGACGGTTAGGTGGTGGCGAACGCTGCACGCTCGACCGCTCTCCAACGTGGCAGCGAACCTCCGCTACCACGTGGATAAGGAGGTCGGCCGAGTCGATGACCGAATCGAGGTAACCCAGCGGCTGAAGCGGTGGACCACGATCATCGACAAGCTGGCACGCGAGCCCAAGATGCAGCTCACACAGATGCAGGACATCGGAGGCGTCCGCGCAGTGCTGCCGAGCCTGTATCACGTTTTCGCAGTGAGCCGCCGCCTACGCAAGACGTGGACCATCATCCGGGTCCGCGACTACATCTCCGAGCCGAAGCCCTCCGGCTATCGGGCTCTGCACTTGATCGTTCGTCGCGGCGGCTACCCGATAGAGGTGCAGCTACGCACCGTCCTCCAGGACGCGTGGGCAAACCAAGTCGAGGACGATGGCCGGCAAATAGGCGTCGGGCTCAAGTTCGGTGCGGGCGCGGCCGAGATCCATGCGTACTACGTCGCTGTCTCCGATGCGTTCGCGCTCCTCGACCGAGGCGAGACGCTTTCCAAGGAGATCGTGGTGACGCTCAACGCACGGTATGCGAAGATCAGAGAGAGCCTGCCTCGCGAGGACGGGAGCACACCATGAGCCCAGCGGACATCAAGCACTTCCTCATTGTCTACGACATCCCGTCGGCCCACGCCGACGTTCGACCCTACGGCACGGACTACGACGCCGCGCTCGACGCCTACGAGCAAGCGGAGGAAGAGGCTCGGGGCCACTCCGAGGTGGAGGTCGTCTTGCTCAGCGCCGACTCGTTGGAGACGATCAAGCGCACCCACTCCAGCTACTTCCAGACGCACGAGTCGTTCGAGCGGTTCCTCCCAGCGGGCGTACTCCGCGTCTAGCCTCCAGAACGCCTACCAGACACATCGCTGCCTGGAGCGGCAAACTAAACCGCTTTGCGTGACGCCGCTCCGACCTGGGCTCGGTGTCACGCAAACCAGGCGGTTACTTAGACACGGGCAACAATATGGAATAGAGCAAAGTAAAGAAAGATACATACCATCGCGATACGCACCGTGATCGCAAGGCATTCATTCGCGATCTCTGCGCCTAGTTTTACAATCTCCACGCGCAGTTTCAACAATTCGAGATTAGTTTTAGTGTCATCTACTGGCGGCGCTTTTGATAGTTTCTCCGACATACGCAGACCTCTCTTTATAGGCATTACATATTCTCCTTGGTAGTTTCACGACCTATATAGCCGGGCATATTTTACCATCGTGCGTTTTTCCCAGATCGCCTACCGGTAAGCGACGGGAGATTAACTCCAGGCCCGGACCGTGCGTCGCACTATCCGCGTTCGGCGTGCCCGGCGAGAAGAGCTATCTATGGCCTCTATCCTCCAGGCAGGCCGGGTGGTCGTAGTGGGTCCCGTGTGACATAGAAATGACCACATATGGCGACGACTCGCTCAGTGACCATCCTCGGACTGTCGCAACCATCTGAACTCAGCGGGGCCACATTGGCAGGGCACCAACCTTTGTTGTTGAAAAGTACGGCCGTGGACGCCACAACAAGGGAGGCACGGACGACTACCGCACGTCGCTACTTCGAAAAGCCGCTCCTGATAGCGGCTGTTCTAAGCATCCCTACCACGATCCTCCAGTTCACTCAAGTGAGTGAACCGCTGCATCTGCTTGGAGAAACGCTCAACTGGCTGATCTGGTTGGCCTTCTTCGCGGAGCTTGTGACAATGCTTGCCCTCGCCCCAGATCGAGGCCGTTATCTGCTCCTGAACCCAATCGATCTTGCCATTGTCGTTTTGACTCCGCCATTCATCGGAGGTGCGGTTCAGAGCATCCGTGCGCTGCGATTGCTACGAGCGCTCCGACTACTGAGGCTCGCGCCGCTGGCGCGTGTCGTGTTCTCGCTTGAGGGCGTCAAGGCCACGGCCGGGCTCGCTCTCCTGACGGCTACCGTCGGCGGGGCGGGGTTCGCCGCAGAGGAAGGCATCTCCTTTGGGAACGGTCTCTATTGGGCCATCGCCACCATGACGACCGTCGGCGACAACCTCACGCCAAAGACAACCGAGGGCAAGATCATTTCCGTCGTCGTCATGCTGGTTGGCATCGGCACGGCCACACTCCTTATTGGAGCAGTCGCTCAACGCTTCTTGGCACCGGACGTCGAACACGTCGAGGCCACCGAGGATGACCTGCTCGCACAGGTCCGCGAGATCTCGACCCAGCTCGGCAAGCTGGAACATGCATTGCGCGAGCGAACTTACGTCGTGGGTGAAGGCCAACCGCAGCGTGCCCTGACCGACGGCCCCTAGCTCAATCAGCGAGCGCGATCCGCAAGATCGAGACACGCTTCGGACACCGCTGATTGGGCACCAACGGGCGCTGGAGCGCTGCGCGGAACCTCGCCCGTCCTAATGGCGCCGAGCGACCAACCCCAAACCCCAGCACCAACACAAGCGATCCACCCCCATGCCCCCGCCAGGAGTCGAACCTGGATCTACCGCTTAGGAGGCGGTCGTCTTATCCATTGGACTACGAGGGCTCACCGGTAAGGCTACTGGCGAGCCGCGACTCGCTAGCGCCCCTCGCGCTCCGGGTAGACGTCGTCGATCGTCGTGAGCGCAACGTAGGGCGCACTCGCCGCCCGCTCGATCGCGGCGCCTCCCCCGGCCAGTCGATCAAGGACTGATACCACCCCGCAGATCGTGTGGCCGGCCTCCTGCAGCGCGGCGATCGCCGCGAGCGTGGAGCCACCAGTGGTCACCACGTCCTCCACCACCAGGCAGCGGTCCTCGGGCGTAAGCGGGGGACCCTCGATACGGCGCTGCAATCCATGATCCTTGGCGTCCTTGCGCACGAAGAACGCCTTCGCCTGCGAGCCGCCCGCGAGCGCGGCACAGGCGACGGGATCGGCGCCCATAGTCATGCCGCCGACGGCTGTGGCATCCCATTCGTGTGCCCGCGCGGCGACCAGTGTGGCCAGCGCACGAAAGCCCTCGGGGCGCAGGATCGCGCGCTTGGCATCTACGTAGTAGGAGGCGGTGGCGCCGCTCGTGAGGGTGACCTCACCAATCACCAGCGCATGAGCACGCAGCCCCCCCACCAGCTGGGTGCGGGCGCTCTCGATCGCCCCCGCGGTCGGCATCTGCTCGGACATCGCAGCCCAATCTATACAGCTGAGGCTCGCGACGGGTCCTTTGGCCGCCGCCAGAGGCTCCCACATCCGTCCAGAGCGTCCTGCGCCAGGACTACCCTGCGCTTGTGATTCTCCCCACGTTCACAAGATTGCTGCGTCTCGCGTCGATCGTGATCAGCTTGATCGCTGCCGCGTACTTCCTGGCATTCGCGGTCGGCCAGACCGGTAACGCCTCCACCCACCAGACCGTCGAGATCAACACCCCGGCTGGGGTTCCCATAACCGTGACCAAAGGCAAAGAGGGGAGCCTCCATGAAGCGATCGACAAAGTCTTCTCGACGCTCTCCTCACCGTTCTCGGGTCTGACGTCGAGCTGGAGCAACCAGTGGATGATCCATCTGGTCAACACGCTGCTCGTGCTGCTGGTCTACGGCTTCGGGCTGGCCTTCCTCGCGCGACTGCTGCGCCTGGGCCTGTAGATCGCGTCCAGCCCAGGGCTGTGAATCACGGTCCGGCGTTGCCGCGTACGACGCGGCTGCCTTGCCCGTTCTCGGTGTAGACGTCGACGGGGTAGCCGACCTGCACCCACGCGAACACTGTCGCGGCGTCTGGGATCGGGATGCGCAAACACCCGTGGCTGGCGGCGTACACAGGTACTTCTGCGTATCCGTGGATCGCGTAGCCGCGGATGAAGTAGTTGGAGTCGACCATCCCCTCCGAGTTGGTCCCCGGGGTCTTCAGGTAGACGCGAAAGCGTCCGAGCACGGTCGGCGTGGAGGGCTTGCCCGAGCTCATCGTGTAGATGCGCCGCACATGCCCGCCCCGCTGCACCTCGACGAGCACCTGCTTGGTCAAATCGGCTTCAACGTGGTCGCCGTCGCGCGGGTAGCGCACGTGAAAGCGCCCCGCCCCTCGCTGCAATGATTGAAAGAGGCCGGCATTCGCACTTTCGATGCGATTGAGACCCGTCACCTTGCGGAACGCCAGCACCGCCCTGCCGGTGGCTTCGTCGAAATAGCCATTCACAGGCACCGCGTAGCGCAGACGGGCGAGATCGTCCTGTAGCAGCCGTACCCCTGGCCCACGGGCGCCAAGCCTCAAGCTTCCACGCATGTGAGTTAGGTGATGAATCAGCGCCTTACGCGCCGACGAGGTCGGGGCGGGCCGCATGCTCGCAGCCAAGCTCGTGCCCGTGGTGAGTGATGCGCCGCATGCCATCACGGCTGCCAATGCGCACAAGAACCCGCGGTTGCGAACCATCACGAATGATCGTACGACGTCTGGCCGACGGCGTGAGTAGGAACCGCGGATATCAACCCGACACGGCGAAAGATCATCACGAGCAATCCGATCACGGCGAGCGCGCCCACTATCAGCGCGCAGATCTGCAACAAGCCCCAGTCCTCGAGCGCCCCGAACGCGAGTGAGTTGTTGAGCGAGTGTGTCGCGATGCCCGGGTAGAGCGAGCCCGTGCGACGGTAGAGCAGACACAGCACGAACCCGAGCACACCAAGCGGAACGAGATCTATGACTGGCGCCGAGCCGAAGTGGACACCGCCAAACAACACACCCGTCATCAGAGCTCCCGGCAGCCACCCCTTCCATTTGGAGAGCGCCGGGAAGATGTAGCCACGGAACAGCGTCTCCTCGCAGATCGGCGCGATCACCGTGGTGAGCAGCGCACTGAGCGTGAGCAGCAGCGTCGTTTCGTTGGCGCCCAGCTGTTCGAGCAGTTTCTCCTTTGTGCTTTCGTTGAGCACGATCGCCCACAGCTCGCTGAAAAATAGGAACGCGAGGATTGCGAGCACCACAAGTCCCACCGCGCGACGCGACGCGGTCGGACGAAATCCGAGCTGCCACGAGCGCACCGTGCGCCCACCAAGCTGAGCGAACAGGACGACCGTCAGCACGAACACGACATCCTGCACAACCGTGTCGGCCAGCTCGATGCCCGGGGGGGTGTGTGAAGCGGTGATTTTCACGCCGAGCACGATCACCGGGATGTCGATGAGAAGTCCGGCCACCCCCGCCAGCACGACCGCGGCAATGAGCGCCGCGAACCCCGTCCACACTGGCCAATCATTCGCTGGCAGCCCAACCCATGAGCCGCTCGCGTACATACGCCCCGAGCCATCCGTCGCGAGCTCAGCTCCTTCTTTGGTGAGGCCGTCAAATGAGTCCTCCACGTCTCTAGGCCACCCAATGCCAAGTCGCGAACTGACCAAGGAAGAACGCCATCGCCAGGGCGGAGCAGACCAGCACCGCCTGCCTGAGAGCAAGCGGGCGCGACGCCAAGCGCACGGCAAGCCACATGCTCAACGGGAACAGCACCACAAGGAAGCGCGGCAGCGACATCAGCGGCTGAGGCGCCACCGGATAGGACAGCGGTAGCGCGAGGGCCACCAGCACATACGCGCCATAGGCGCCGGGCAGCAGTCGCAGCACGCCGATCGTGGCCGGTATCGCCGCGAGCAGGAACGCGAACAGCAACAAGTTGTGCCCCGCGTCGATGAATGGACTGCCGCCGGCGGCGGGGTAGTAGATGTGGCGACGCTGGAAGGAGAGCAGCTGGCGCAAACCCTCGAAGGCGGCTTTTGTGCCGGTCCACATGCCGCCGAAAGGCCCGGCGAAATGACGGTTCCACACGGCCTCGGAATGGAATGGAGCGAGCGGATCCCCGCCGACGAGTGCCAGGTGGACCATGTACAGGCCGAGTCCCACCGGCACCAGCGCCAGCCACAACGCGTCCCCCCGCAACCGGTAGCGCGGACGCAGGGCACCTACGAGCGCCGCGATCTGCGCCGAGCGATGCCATCGACGCTGTGGATGGTCGGGGAGGCGGTCCTCGCGTGGTCCATAGAGGTACAGCAGCACAAGTGGCAGCATCAGGACGACCCCCGTGCTGCGGGTGGCGCTCGCGAGCGCACCGAGCATGGCGGCGACGGCCCACCGCCCGCGGCGCGCACACAAGAAGACGCCGACCGACAGAGCCAGGTACAGCGACTCGCTGTAGACCGCGGAGAAGTAGAACGCCATAGGCGCGAACGCGCTCAGCAGCACGACCAGGCGCGCTGTCTCGCCACCGTCGAGGAGCCCCAGGCGCGCAACTTCGAGGGTCGTAAGACGGTGCAGGCCGTACAGCCCTACCGCAAGTGCGCAAACCGACAGCAGCACGCCAGCGATCACAGGCTGCAGACCGACATCCACAAACACCCGTACCCCCAGCGGATAGAGGGGGAAGAAAGCCGTGCGCGAAGCCGTCAAGGCGCCCAGCTCCGGGCGATAGCCATAGTGAGCGATCACGAGATACCAAGCCGCGTCCCAGCGCGCCGCGGGCGCCGCCAACGCGTTGCCCAGCCATCCAAAGCCGCTCGTGACCCCGGGCGGGTCGAACGCGTGGCGCGCGCGCCCAAAGCCGAGCGTCGCCACCGCTCCTATGCCCACGATCCACACGAGCAGGCGCGAGGTCCAAAGCGCTCGCCACACCTCGCGGACAGCGACCATCCGTTCGGCATCACCGCGCACGCGCGCGGCGGCTGGTGAGTTCGCCGGGGCGGCGAACTCACTCGCGTGGTCCACGATAGCCGGCTTGGCGGTGTCGGAGCTGCATCTAAGGGTGCGCGCTGAGGACCCGCTGGGCCCGCGCTAGGAGCAGGAAATCACACCGCGGCACGGTACAGTCATACGAAGGGGTGCCACCCGCCCGCGCAAGAGAGATGTCAAGACAAGCACGACAGCGCCGTAGGCGACGCGCCCGTATCGGGCCATCACGCATTGTGTTCATCGGCTTGAGCGGGATCCTCGGCGCGGCCGTGATCGCCGTGATCGTCGCGGTGGGCTATGTGTTTTCAGTCGCTCAGTCGGCACCGAGTCTGGCGTCGCTCAAAGCGAACATCGCGGGCGCCTCCTCGCAGGTGTTCGCCGCCGACGGCACACGCCTCGGTTTCATCCAGTCCGACGAACTGCGCACACCGATCACCATCGCGCAGATGCCGACAGACCTGCGCAACGCGACGATCGCGATCGAGGACCAGCGCTTCTACAAGAACAACGGCGTGGATCTGACGGGTATCTTCCGCTCAGCGGCCAAGGACCTCTTGAACGGCCAGGCATTGCAGGGCGCCTCCACTATCACGATGCAGCTGATGCGCAACCTGTACCTCGGTAGCGACACCCACTCCTTCAAGCAGAAGATCGACGAGGCGAAGCTCGCGATCGAATACACCAAACACCACAGCAAGTCCTCGATCTTGACCGACTACCTCAACAGCGTGGCCTATGGCACGGTCGGTGGGCAGACCGCGCTCGGGGTGCAGGCGGCCTCGCGGATCTTCTTCGATGAGAGCGCCTCCCATCTGGACCTTCAGCAGTCCGCGCTGCTCGCCGGCCTGCCTCAAGCGCCATCGCAATACAACCCGTTCCTGTATCCGTCAGCGGCCCGCACGCGCCGCAACGAGGTGCTCGCCAAGATGGCCGAACTGCATTACATCTCTCCCACGCGCGCCTCCGCCGCGGAGAACGCTCCCCTGGAAGTGAGGCACGGCAACTATTACACCCAGCGCCAGGAAGGCTTCTTCTTCGAATTCGTGCGCCGCCAGCTGGTCGAACACTACGGTTTGAGCCAGGTCGAACGAGGCGGCTTGAAGGTCTACACGACGATCGACCTGGGCATGCAGCGCGAGGCCCGCAACGCGATCTCCGAGGTGCTCGACGAGGAAGGCGACCCGGCGTCGGCGATCGTCACGATCGACCCGCACAACGGCGATATCGAGGCGATGGCGGAGTCTGAGAGCTACGACCAGTCACAGTACAACCTCGCTTCCGAAGGCCACCGCCAGCCCGGATCGACGTTCAAGGCGATCGTGCTCGCCGACGCGCTGTCACGGGGCGTGGATCCCAACTCCACCTACTACCTCTCGCACACACTCGCCCCTGGCTGGCTTCCCAGCTACCCGACCTACGAAGTGAAAACCTTCGAGGACACCTCGCTTGACAAATCGATCAACCTGGTGCAGGCGACGGTGACTTCCGACAACACGGTTTACGCGCAGTTGGCTGCCGACCTTGGCGAGGAAACGGTCACGCAGATGGCTTACAAGCTGGGCGTGAAGGAGCATCTGGACAGCTACCCGGCCGAGGCGCTCGGGGGTTTGACGGTCGGCGTCAGTCCGCTGGAAATGGCCAACGTGTACGCGACGCTCGACGACGGTGGCTGGCGCAACACTCCGATCGCAATCACGAAGGTCGTGTTTCCCGACGGCCACACCGACACCAACTGGGGCACGCCACACCGTGTGAAGGTGCTCTCCGACGGGGTGACCTCAGAGGAGACCAGCATCCTCCACCAGAACGTGCTCGGGGGCACGGCGACGCGCTCGGCGATCGACTGTCCCACAGCGGCCAAGACTGGCACCACGAGCAACCTCGTGGATGCATGGTTGGATGGGTACACACCCGATTACTCCACCTCCGTGTGGATGGGCTATCCAAACAAACTCGTGCCTATGACCGACGTGCACGGGGAGCCCCAGCAGGGCGGGTACCTGCCCGCGGAAATCTGGCACGACTACATGGCGGCCGTTACCGAAGGCAAGCCGTGTGTGGAATTCCCCTCGCCCACCGAACCGATCTCCTACCAGCCGTTCTTCGGCAAATACGCGACAACCGGCGAGGCGTCCGTGAAGACGCCATTCGAAGATGAACAGAGCACTAGCGGTGGCTCCACCAAGAAGAAGACCGCGCCGGGCGAACACAAAACCCCGCCGAGCGAACAGACCAACGGCGGGGCGACCAACGAAAACGCCAAATCCCCAGGCGAGGATGAAAACGGAGGAGGTCCCCCGGCGCCCGCTGTCCACGAAGAGGTCCAGCCCACGCCTGCCGCGGAAACTCCCACACCGTCGGTCGGCGGAGCGGGAGGGGCTGAACCGCCGAAACCGTGAAAGCTCTGGCGCAGGTCCTCAACGCGCCGACGCTGGTAGTTTGACGGTGCACACTTCAACACAGGGTCCTCGCCAAATCGTGCGATGACCCGGACGGGAAGCAGCTCGTGGCTAAGGAAGACAAGGTCGAATTCGAGGGCGAGGTGATCGAGGCGCTGCCGAACGCGATGTTTCGCGTAAAGCTCGACAACGATCATGTGGTGCTCGGGCACGTGGCCGGCAAGATGCGCCGCTTCCGGATTCGCATCCTGCCGGGAGACCGCGTGCGCTGCGAGCTTTCCCCCTACGATCTCGACCGCGCCCGAATCGTCTACAGGCATCGTTGAGGGCGTGAGCTCAGCTCTCGCTGATCGACTCGATCACGGCCGCGCTGCAAACTAGCGGAGGGCGCGTCGTGCGTGGCATCGGCGACGACGCCGCCGTGGTGAAAGCGCTGAAGTTGTGCGTGACCTCGATCGACTCGATCGTCGAGGGAGTCCACTTCCGCTTGCAGGACCCCGAGCTGAGCTTTGAGGATGTCGGCTGGAGAGCGCTCGCGGGTGGGTTGTCGGACATCGCTGCGATGGGGGCGCAAGCCGGCGAGGCGTATATGGCGCTCGGGGTCCCTGCGCACGTGAGCGAGCAGCAGGCACTGGACCTGGTGCTCGGCGCGAAGCAGCTCGCGGAGTTGACCGACACCACGATCCTCGGCGGGGACGTGGTCAGCGCGCCGGCGCTGTTTGTGAGCGTGACGGTCGTGGGGTGGGCCGAGCGCGACCAGAAGATGCTCGGTCGCGACAGTGCCCGCCCGGGAGACCTCGTGGGTGTGACGGGCACGCTCGGAACCAGGCCGCGACGACCAATGCCGCGGCTGCGCGAGGGACGAGCGATAGCCTCGGCCGGCGCCCACGCGATGATCGACCTGTCCGATGGTCTCGCCACCGACGCGCTGCACATCGCCCGCGGCAGCGGCGTCGTTCTGAAGATCGACCTCGACCAGCTCCCGATCGACGAGCACACGCAACGCACCGCCGAGGAGCTCGGCGTGCCGGCGTGGGAGGCGGCGGCGACAGCCGGTGAAGACTACGAGCTGTGCGTGTGCGTGCCGCGCAAGCGAGCTGAGCGCGTGGCCCAGGCGTGCGAGCGGGTCGGCGCCAAACTCACCTGGGTTGGCCACGTCAGCGAGGGTGACTCGGGCGTGGTGCTACGACACGAGGGGCGCAAGCAGACGCTGACGGGATTTGAGCACAGGTGGTAGGTGCTGTTCCTCGAGCACCCGTTCTTCGCTGAACGCCTCTCCAGGGGAGATCGTGGACTTCGGCAGGCGCGCGGCGCCGAGCGGGGCCGTGGAGCTCAGCCGGGCGAACACGATCAGCCGGTGTGAGGCGCTGAACGGCGGGGTGCACGCGGACAGCACCAGCCGTGAGTAGCCCACGGGGTCGATCACCGACACGTCGGTGGGCAGCACCACGCGCGATCCGATCACCGTGTAGGTGAAGCGCGCGTAGGGCATGTCGAGCACGATCGGCTGGCCGCGGCGCAGCTTGTCGATGTGGCGGAAGGGCGCCAGAAAGGTGGTGCGGTGACCGGCGATCGCGGTTGTGCCCGGTATGCCGGGGAAGTTCGTCTCTGGGTAGATACCAGGGCCACTCTCCAGTTCGGAGGTGCCGGTGCCCTTCACGACCACGAAATTCGCGCCGATCGCGGGGATGCGGATGCGCCCGACCGCCGATCCGGCTTTCGCGTGGTGTTGCAGGGTTGCGGCCAGGTAGGTGATCCGCCGGCGCTGCGCGTGCAGGCGCGCCAGCGCCTGTTGTGCCGCCACCGTCGGGTGGGCGTGTTCGAGGGTATGCAGGTCGCTGCCAAGGCTTTCCTGTTTGACCTGCGCGTAGAGCGCGGTGATGGGCTCTTGCCAGACGAGCGTTATACCCGCGTCGAGCAACAGCAGAGCGCCCACAGCGATCAGCAGCGTCGCGAGCAGCGTCGGGAGTCGAGAGCGCCGGCGGCTGTCCGGGGCTGGTGGGGAGATCAGATCTGTGCCGGGGCGCGATAGCGACAGCTCCTCGGTGCTTGGCTCATTGCTTGGGGTGTGAGACATGGCTATCAGCGTGGCAGCGCCGACTCGGTGCCACCCAACGATCCAGGTCCAGCGTAGGACGCCGGGCCGCGTGTGGAGAGGACAGCCCACTCGGGCGAACCGGCGCTGCCGGCCGGGGAGCGCGCGGAGACTCGCAGCAGCGCCGCGAGCAGGCAGCCAAACGCGACGCTCCACATGAGTGCTCCGATCAGGCCGATCTGTCCGCCGGCGAGCGCGAGCACGATGCTCTGCGCCAATCGGATGGGGCCCAGGCCGAGCTCGCGTGCATAGAGGCCCAGCAGCAGTGCAAGCGGGACAATGCCGGCGAGGACCGAGCTGAGCGCAAGCACACGGCCGTGCGCTTCCGATTGCCGGGTGGGTGAGACGGCGAACAGCCACAAGTGGAGGGCCGGTACGAGCAGCAAGCACGCAAACGGATTGAACAGCCACGTGAGCGATGCCACTGCCAGCAGGACCAGCAGCACCGCGAGGCCCGCACCGTCGGCCACGGGGCGTAGCGGCAGCGCCACGCGTCGCACGAGCCGCACCCATGCGAGCAAGGCAAGCACCAGCACGAGCATTGTCGCGAGAGCGCCCGCGGACGCCGAGCCATCCGCCGACAGCGATCCGGCGGCCAGCTGGCCCGCAGGCGCCGCGACGATCGCGAGGGCTCCGAGCAGGATCGCGAACAGCGCGCACCCAAAGAATGGCAGCGCGGCCGTCAGGGTCCAGAGAATCCAGCGCAGCACGGGCTCACGGCGACGGCGCAGGCGCGCCAGCGCGTCGATGCCCGCGAGCAGCGGCGGCAGCAGCAGTGCGAGCACCAGCAGCCTGACGGCCCAGTTGGGAAGCGTGTTGCGCCCGAGCAGCAGTTGCGGTGTGGAGGGCGCGGGAAGGTTGGGGCCTTCGTCGAGCGCGTACACCGCGCTGAGCACGGCGCTGCCGAAGTTCTGCAGGCGGTTCCCGTTGACCCCTTCGCCGGGTGCGGGTCCGCGCACGCCGCTGACCTGGACCGTGGCCGAAGGCACCCCGGCGGCGTTCAGCGGAGCCTGTTCGCCGCTGGCCAGCGGGAACGCGAGGTGGGCGATTTGGGCCAGGAAGTCGGGCGTACCCGGGTTGACGCCGACCTCTTGGGAGATCGCGCCGTCGAGGGTGCGTTGCAGGCTTTCGGGCGCTGCGCCGGGGGCGCTCGAATAAGGCAGAACAAACGGCTTGCGGGCGAGATTCCCCGCGAGGTCGCCGAGCACGACCGCGGCATCGAGCGGGCGCACACCGTGCTGAGCGAAGTCGGCGGCGCCACCGTAGCCGCCACTGCCGCCGCTGGTTGACACGAGCACGATCGTGCGGCGCGTCTCGCTTTGGGAGAGCACGCGCGCGAGCTCGAGCAGAGCGGCGGTCCCTGATAGTTCGGCTGCAGCACCGCGACCGGCGGCGTCTCGATGGGCAACGATCGCGATCGGGCTTTCGCCACTTGAGCCGGGACGTTGCGCGACCACGGTGCTCAGTGTGCGGTCTCCGTCGATCGTTTGAGCATGGAGCTGATAGGTGGAGACCTGAAAGCCTCCACCGGGCGTGCCCGAGCTCGCGGTGGCAGATGTGGGTGGATTGCCCAGCCCGCGCAACGTCTGGGCAATCCGAGCGGCGAGCTCATCATCGTCGGCGCTACCGGGCTGGCGGTCGGGGAAGCGCTTTGCGAGCGCCTGCAAGCCGGCGAACGCACGAGCGCCGTCAAATGCGTCCGGGGCGAACGTCGAGCTGAGGGGTCTCGCGCGGGTTGTCAGCGAGAACCCCGCGATCACGAGCGCGAACAGCACCGGCACGAACGCCGCGCGGTAGATGCGGCCGTTGAACATCGATGCAGACCATAACCCCCTGACGGGCCTTCTACCCCGTTCGAGGCACAGGCACCCCATCCGGGGCACAGGCATGCCGCCCCGCGAGGTATCGTGCGGTCCGCCCGTGCTCCAGCCCGTCGCCACAGGACACAAGTCGCTCGCCGATTACACCCACATTTGCGGGCGCGAGTTGATCGAGGAAATCCGCGAGCTGGCCGAGCCGTTGAAGGGCAGGCGCGTGGTGCACGTGTCGGCGACCGCGTTCGGCGGGGGGGTGTCGGAGATCCTCTACACACTCGTGCCGCTGATGCGCGACGTGGGGTTGGACTGCGAGTGGCAGGTGATCTACGGGCGCGAGGAGTTCTTCAACGCGACCAAGCTGATGCACAACGCGCTGCAGGGCAATCCGCAGGATCTCGACGAGGAGCAGTGGGGGATCTGGGAGCAGTACAACGAGATGAACGCACGCGAGCTGTCGAGCGGCTGGGACGTATGTCTCGTGCATGACCCGCAGCCCGCGGGCCTGCACCAGCTGGTGCCGGAGAAGGCGAAGGGATGGGTGTGGCGCTGCCACATCGATTTGTCGACCCCCAACCCAGCCACGATCGAACGCCTGCTGCCCTACATCGCGAGCTACCCGCAGTCGCTGTTCCACATGCGGGGCTACGTGCCGAAGGGGATGGGGGGGCACGTGAACATCGTGCCGCCCGCGATCGATCCGCTGATGCCGAAGAACATGGCGCTCTCGCCTGAAGACGCGTCGTATGTGTGCGAGCAGTTCGGGATTGACGTCGACCGGCCCCTGATCTGCCAGGTGTCGCGCTTTGACCCATGGAAGGACCCGCTCGGGGTGATCGACGCGTATCGGATCGTCAAGGATCGGTTTCCCGAGGTGCAGCTGGCGCTGGTGGGCTCGATGGCCAGCGACGACCCGGAGGGGTGGGACTTCTTCAATGCGACGATCGCCCATGCGGGCGGCGATCCCGATGTGCACATCCTCAACAACTTCAACAACGTTGGGGCGATTGAGGTCAATGCGTTTCAATCGCACGCCGACGTGGTGGTGCAGAAGTCCACTCGCGAGGGGTTCGGGCTGACCGTCTCAGAGGCGATCTGGAAGGCGCGCCCGTTCATTGGCGGGGACGTCGGTGGGATTCCGCTTCAGGTGGAGGACGGGGTGACGGGCTTTCTCGTCTCCACCGTCGAGCAGTGCGCGGAGCGCTCGCTTGAGCTGCTGGGCGACCCGGCGCTGGGCAAGACTCTGGGGCGGCGCGGCAAGGAGCACGTGCGCAGCCATTTCCTGACGCCGCGCTACTTGCGCGACTACCTACGAATCTTCACGGAGCTCGGAGAATCGTGAGCACGGCGCCGGCACAGCGATCGCCGCTGGTGCTGGTGAGCAACCGGGGGCCGGTCACCTTCGGCCCCGACGGCGAGGTGCAGCGCGGGTCGGGTGGTCTGGTGACGGCGCTGACGGGCTTGGCGTCTCACCGCGATGCCGTGTGGGTGGCCTCGGCGATGAACGAGCACGACACGCGCGTCTCGCGCGAGCACGACGGGCAGGCTTTCCCGGTGCGCTCGCCCGCGGGGGGCGAGTACCTGGTGCGGCTGGTGGCCTCTGATCCGGAGGCGTATGACCGCTTCTACAACGTGTTCGCCAACCCAATGCTGTGGTTCATCCAGCACTACCTGTGGGACCTGTCGAACGCACCGGACATCCGCCGCCATGAGATCGAGGCGTTCGAGTTCGGGTACAACGCGGTCAACGAGGATCTGGCGCGGGCGGTGGTGGAGGAGATAGCGCAGGAGCGCGAGCCGGTGGTGATGGTGCACGACTACCACCTCTACACGTTGCCGGACCTCGTTCGCCGCGCGCGCCCGGACGTGTTCCTGCATCACTTCGTGCACATTCCGTGGACACAGTCGGACTCCTGGCGTGTGCTGCCCTCGCGGATTCGCCATGAGATCTATGCGGGGCTGCTGGCCAACGACATCATCGGCTTCCACACGCGCTCCTACCGGCGCAACTTCTTGCAGTGCTGCCAAGACCTGATGGACCTTGAGGTCGACTTCGAGCGCGGGGTGGTGCGCTGGCAGGACCGGGAGGTGTGGGTGCGCGCCTATCCGCTGCCGATCGACCACGAGGCGGCACGTCAAGTGGCGCGTGGCCCGCACGTGGCGGAGTTCGAGCGCGAGCTGCTGCGCCGCCGCCGCGATTTCCTGATCCTGCGCGTGGACCGGGCGGACCTGTCGAAGAACGTGTTGCGCGGCTTCTCGGCGTTCGACCTGTTCCTCGAGCAACACCCCGAGTTCCGCGAGCGCGTGACGTTCATGGCGCAGCTGATGCCCTCACGCACCGACGTGCCTGAGTACGCGGAGTACCTTGAGCGGATCGAGGCGCTCGTGGCGGTCGTCAACCATCGCCACGGTACGCCCGACTGGATGCCGATCCAGCTGAAGCTGCGTGACGACCTGGAGGAGGCGATGGCGGCCTACAAGCACTACGACGTGCTGCTCGTCAACGCGATGTTCGACGGAATGAACCTGGTGGCGAAGGAGGGGCCAATCGTCAACGAACGCGCTGGCGTGTCGATCCTCTCCGAGAACACCGGCGCGCACGAGGAGCTCGGCGAGTACGCGTTGTCGGTCAACCCGTTCGACATCCAGGAGCTCGCCGACTCGATCCACGCGGCGCTGGACATGCCGGCCGCGGAGCGCGCACGGCGGGCGCGCGGGCTGATCGAGATCGTGACCTCGCGCGATCCGGGCGACTGGATCGACGAGCAATTGGCGGACATCAAGGCCAAGCGAGCCGCGTAGGCTCGATTTTGAGGGGATAGCTGCACGTTCCCTGTTATGATCGGCCGCCGCCGCCAACACTTACATGACCCTGCCCGCAACCACATATGACCTCGTGCTGATGCTCGACCCGCAGACGGAGGAGTCTGTGCGCGCAAAGATCGTGGCGGATGTACGTGAGATGATCGCCGCGAAGGGCGAGCTGGAGCGCCACGACGAGTGGGGCGAGCGGGCGCTGGCGTATCCGATCGACCACAAGACGACCGCCGAGTATCACCTGCTGCAGTTTCACGTCTCCGCGGTTGAGTTGATCGCCGAGCTGAACCGCACGCTGCATATCACCGACGGGGTTATCCGCTTTCGCATCAACAAGCTGAAGCCGGGCACACCAGCGGCCCCGGACATGCGCCCTGGCGCCGCACCGGTGCGCGAGGAGCCTTCGCACGGTCGCGACGAGGTCGAGCTGGACGCCGCCGAGGAGCACGCGGTCGCGTAATACACTCGGGGGCATGCGGCCGCTGAGGACAACGACTGTTGATGGGCTTCTATCGCGCGGCGCGATGAGCTTCCGATCCGTGCCCTCCCACCGGAAGAGGTCCTCGTGAGCGAGCCGGCGAGCGGCGGGGGTCCGACTGTTCGCCGAACCGACGTGCTGCGCGCGTCCCCCCGATGTTCGAGTCGCGCGTGCTGGACGCGTTCTCGCGCGTGCACCCAGCCGTACCGATCTTGATCTTCATGCCGGTGATCGTGGCACTGGCCGCGTGGGAGCTCTCGTTCGTGAAAGCACTGGGGACGCTTGGCTTGTTCGTGGCCGGGTATGCGCTGTGGACGCTGTTCGAGTATTGGTTGCACCGGATCGTGTTCCACTTCGAGCCCGACCATGGGATTGGGGCGCGCATGCACTGGATCATCCATGGCATCCACCACGAGCATCCGAATGATCCGCTGCGTCTGGTGATGCCGCCGGCGGTGAGCATCCCACTCGGCGCGGTGGTGTTCGGTGTGCTGTACGTCGCGTTGGGCAAACGCTATGCCCCTGGCGTGGGCGCGGGCTTCTTCGCGGGCTACCTGGCGTACGACATGTTGCATTACTACGTCCACCACTTCCATCCCCGCTCGCGGGTCGGGAGAGTGCTGCGCGAACGTCACATGCGCCACCACTTCCAGGACGACACGCGCGGGTTTGGGATCAGCGCCCCCTACTGGGACGAGGTGTTCGGCACCTCCGCTCGGGCGCGCGACGGCGAGCCGGCCAAGTAGTGCCCGCAAATAGCGTTGTTCGACCGCCCACCCACTCTCGCGCGCGGCAGCGTTGCTGACGGCGCACCCCGATCTCTCTAGACTCGCCTTCTGAGGCCTCCGGCGCTGACCGCGAGACTCCAGAACACAGACACAGCGAAAGGAACAACCGTGGCCGCCACCAACATCAACCGGGTCGTGATGACCGGCAACCTGACCGCCGACCCGGAGCTGCGCTCGCTGCCGAGCGGCTCTTCGGTGTGCAGCCTGCGCATCGCGTGCAACACGCGCCGCAAGAACGGCAGCACCGGCGAGTGGGAGGACAAGCCCAACTATTTCAACGTGACGGTGTGGGGCGCGCAGGGCGAGAATGCCGCCCGCTACCTCGCCAAGGGACGCCCCGTCGCGATCGACGGACGCCTTGAGTGGCGCGAGTGGGAGGCACAGGACGGCACGAAACGCAGCGCAATCGATATCATTGCCGATTCGGTGCAGTTCCTCGGATCGCGCGAAGACCCCTCCGGAGGCGGAGGGTACTCGGGCGGCGGGGCATCTCAGGGCAGCGACGTGCCGGTTGACAACGGCGACTTCCAGCCCGCACCGGTCTCCGGCCAAGCCGGCGACGACGACATTCCGTTCTAGTTCAAAAGCAAGGGATCTTCCAGTGGCAAAGCGCGGTCGCGGCAAGCCTGTCCGACGACGAGACAAGAAGGGTGGCCCCGGCAGCGGGAGGCGCAAGCCTTGCCAGCACTGTCGCGACAAGGTCGAGCAGGTCGACTACAAGGACGTTGTAGGGCTTCGGAAATTCATCTCCGAGAAGGGCAAGATCCGCTCACGCAGGATCACCGGCGCGTGCCGGCGCCATCAGGGCCAGATCGCGCGTGCGGTCAAGCGCGCCCGTGAGCTTGCGCTACTGCCGTACGTGAACGAGGGCGGCCGCGACGACCACCCGCGGCGCGAACGCGGTGACCGCGATCGGGAACGGTAGACGCGATGCCCGAAGCGATACTCCTCAAGGACGTTGACACGCTCGGCGAGCAGGGCGCCGTGGTGGACGTCTCCAAGGGCTACCTGCGCAACTTCCTGATCCCGCGCAAGCTCGCCCAGCCGGCGACTCGCGGGGCGATCGAAGTCATCCGCCAACGCCAGCAGGCGGCTGAGCGAGCAGCACGCGAATACGTCGAGAAAGCTAACGACAACGCGGCGCTGCTGAACAAGACGGTGCTCACGATCACCCAGCAGGCCGGTGCCGACGGGCGTCTGTTCGGGTCGGTGACCGCGCAGGACATAGCCGCGGCGATTCGCGACGCCCGCGGGCTGCGGACCGACAAGAGCGATGTGCACCTGCCAGAGCCGATCAAGAACGTCGGCACCTTTATGGTCGTGGTGGATGTCGTCGAGGGAGTGACGGCAACCGTCAAGACCATGGTTGTCGCACAGAAGTAGTCACCGGCGCAGGGCGCCTCCGCCCAACTTGCGGTCTGACCCACCTGCGAACATGTGTTCGTGAGCATCGGCCCAATGATTTCCCTCTCAATTGCGGGTTTGGCGCCCGAGCCGCCGAGCCGCTCGACGTAGACTCGCCGAAGCCATGAGCGCGGTCGCCACAACCAACGGTTCGAGCATGCCTGCTGGCGTGATCGCTCCGCCACACAACCTCGACGCCGAGCAGTCGGTGCTGGGCGCGATCCTGCTGTCGAATCGCTCGCTGTACGCGCTGGTGATCGAAGAGGGGTTGCGCTCGGATGACTTCTACCGCGACCGCCACGGTCTGATCTACGAGGCGATGCTGGCGCTCTACAACGAGTCCGAACCGGTGGACGTGCTGACGGTTGCCGACCGCCTGCGCCAGACAGGCAAGCTCGAGCAGGTCGGGGGGGCGTCCGCCGTGGACGAGCTGACCGGGGTCGTCCCGGCCGCCGGCCACGCTCGCCGCTATGCCCAGATAGTGCGCGAGAACGCGCTGCTGCGACGCCTGCTGTCGGCTTCCTATGACATCCAGTCGAGTGTGCTGGAGCGCCAGAGCGCGCCGCGGGAGCTTGTGGAGCAGGCGGAGAAGACGATGCTGGAGGTGGGGCGCGACGATCGCCAGCAGGACTTCCGCTCGATCGAGGAGGTGCTGCACGAGGAGCTTGACAAGCTGCACCGCCTGTCGATCGAGGGAACGGCGCTCACGGGGGCGCCTTCGGGCTTCAAGGATCTCGACGAGATCACGGGCGGCTTCCAGCCGGGCAACCTGATCATCATCGCGGCGCGCCCGGCGATGGGCAAGAGCGCGCTCGTGTGCAACATCGCCGAGAACGCCGCGGTCGAACACGGCAGGCCCGTGGCGCTGTTCAGCTTGGAGATGGCGGAGGCAGAGCTGGCCCAGCGCTTTGTGGCCTCCCAGGCGCGCATCAAGGGCGAGGAGCTGCGCAAGGGACGCGTGAAGGAAGAACGCTGGCCAAAGATCCTGAAGGCCTCCCAGCGTCTCGCGGCGGCGCCGCTGTGGGTGGATGACTCAAGCGACGTGGGAATGCTCGAGATCCGCGCCAAGGCGCGCCGTCTGCACAGCCAGTGCGAGAACGGTCTGGGGCTGATCATCATCGACTATCTGCAGCTGATGCGAACCGACAGTCGCTATGACTCGCGCGTGACGGCGGTGGGCGAGCTGAGCCGCGGGCTGAAGATCCTGGCGCGCGAGCTGAGCGTGCCGGTGATCGCCCTGTCGCAGCTGAGCCGCGCGGTGGAGACACGCCCCGACAAGCGTCCGCAGCTCTCAGACCTGCGCGAGAGTGGGAACTTGGAGCAAGACTCCGATCTGGTGATGTTCATCTACCGCGATGAGTACTACAACGAGGACTCGGAGCGACCAGGAGAGGCCGACCTGATCATCGCCAAGCATCGCAACGGGGCGGTGGGCAAGGTGACGTTGAGCTTCCAGAAGGAGTACCCGAAGTTCATGAACTACGCGGGCGAGAACCGTTACGCGGCATGAGTGACGGTCCCCACAGACCAGCCAAGCCCGAGGTCCTGCCGCTATGAGTGCGGACGTCCTCAACATCGCCGCCACACACGAGTCGGGTGCGTGCCCCCTCGGATTGTGCGATGGGAGCGGGTTCGTTGTGGAGGAGTCCACCAACACCGCCTCGGACTGCCGCTGCCGTGCTTCGCGCATCGCTCGCAAGCGCGCCGCGAGCCTCGAGGGACGGATCCCCAAGCGCTACCGTGGCGCGTCGTTTGACCGTCCTCCCGTGCTCGGGATGCCGGAGCCGGTGGTGTCGGCGGTGCGTGGGTATGTGCGCAACCTGAGCGCAAGAGTCGAGGAAGGCCGCGGCATGTGGCTGGTCGGCGACGTGGGCACCGGCAAGACGACGCTCGCGATGATCGTCTCGGGCGCGGCGCTCGAGGCCGGGTATACGGTCGCGATCTACTCGCTGCCGCGACTGCTGAACCTGATCCGTGATGAGGTTGGCGCCGAGGGTAGCCTGCTGGACCTGCTGGACCGGCTCTCTTCGGTGGACCTGCTCCACATCGACGACCTCGGCGCCCAGCACACTACGCCGTGGAGGCTCGAGCAGCTGTATTCGATCATCGACGCCCGCTACCAGGCCGGGCGACCGATCCTTGCGACCACTAACCTGATGCCAAGCGAACTGGCCAAGCAGATGGGCCAGCAGATTCTCACGACAGTCACCGATGACGGCAAGGGCCAGACCAGTGAGGAGCGCAGGGTGGTGTCCAACGACGCAAGCGAGGTCGTGGGCGAGCGAATCGTCTCCCGTCTGATCGAGATGTGCGGCGATCCACTGCCACTGTTCGGGGCCGACAAGCGCCAGGAGCTTCCCACTCCCGTGCGCTCCACGGCGCCAGAGCCATCCCGCGCGCACGCATCATTCTCGGACTCGCATTCTCCTCGGCACGCCCCGGTGCGTCCGGTCTGAGCGGCGAGCAGATGAACGGGGTCCTAAACTCCATGACGCGATGCCTGGAATAGTCATAGTTGGCGCCCAGTGGGGCGATGAGGGGAAGGGCAAGATCACGGACCTGCTCGCCGAGCACGGCGACGCGGTGGTGCGCTTTCAGGGCGGCAACAACGCCGGGCACACGATCGTGCGGGGTGGGGAGGAGTGGAAGCTGCACCTGATCCCCTCCGGCATCCTCTACCCGGGCAAGCGCTGCGTGATCGGCAACGGGGTGGTGATCGACCCGAAGGTGCTGATCGAGGAGCTCGACGCGCTGCGCGCCAGGCGCGTCGACGTGAGCGGGCTGCGGATCTCCGCCAACGCACACCTGATCATGCCCTACCACCTGCTGCTGGACTCCGCCGGGGAGGCCAAACTGGGAAGCCAGCAGATCGGGACCACACGGCGCGGGATTGGCCCGTGCTACGCCGACAAGGCGGCACGCCTGGGGATCCGGGTACAGGACCTGCTTGACGAGAAGATCCTCAAGAAGAAGATCGTCGCGGCGATGGAGCCCAAGCGACTGTCGCTACGTCCACATGAGAAGGACCCGGCGCTCGACCTGCACACGATGACCGAGGAGTATCTGACCTACGGCCACCGCCTGGAGCAGCACATCGCCGACACGGCGAAGTTGATGTGGGAGCTGCTGGACGCCGGCGAGAAGGTGATCTTCGAGGGCGCTCAGGGAGCGATGCTCGACATCGACCATGGTACCTATCCATTCGTCACATCCTCCAACCCGCTGTCGGGTGCCGCGTGCGTGGGAACGGGCGTTGGACCCAAGGACATCGACGAGATCTGGGGCGTGTCGAAGGCGTACACGACGCGTGTGGGCGCCGGGCCGTTCCCGAGCGAGCTGCACGACGAGATGGGTGAGACGATCCGCAAACGCGGGGGCGAGTTCGGCACGACGACCGGGCGTCCCAGACGTACCGGCTGGCTCGACCTGGTGGCACTTCGTTACGCCTCGCGCTTGAACACGCTCACAGCGCTCGTGATCACGAAGTTGGACGTGCTATCGGGACTCGACCGCATCCAGGTGTGCACCAGCTACCGCGGCGCGGAGGGGGCGGAGTTCGACGACTTCCCCTACCACCAGACGGTGCTGCACCACACGACCGCCGAGCTGACCGAGCTGGGGGGCTGGAAGGAGGATCTCGGCGAGTGCCGCACTCCCTCGGATCTCCCCGACGGTGCCCGGGAGTATCTGCGGTTCATCGAGGAGCACACCGGAGCGCCCGTCACGCTGATCGGCGTGGGACCTGGCCGCGAGCAAGTCGTGTGGACTGAGGCGGGGCGCGAGTCGCTGATCGGGCCGGGCGCCGGCGCGTCGGCTCCCGCCTAGGCGACACACCGAGCCTGGTGACTTCGCCGGCTCCGCGCTGACCATTGCCCGAGCCATGAGCGCGGGCGTGGAGTCCTCCACGAAGTCGGGGCACGTGCGGCGTGTGCCACTCGCCGATCAGGCCGCAGCGGCATTGGATCGCACGAGCCGACGCGAGCACTTCACCACCCCGGGCGACCTCGTGTTCTGCAATGTGCTCGGTCGGCCGCTCGATGATTCGGCACTGCGGCGACGCTACCGCCGCGCGCAAGCCGCTGCCGGCGTCCGGCCACTGCGCTTCCATGACCTACGCCATACGTTCGGCTCGCTGCTGGCGATGCGTGGCGTCGATGTTGTGACGATTCAGAAGGCGATGGGGCACAGCACGCTCGCCACCACGAGTCGCTACCTGCATGCCCGTCCCGCGGCCGAGCAGGCTCAGGTGTTTACGGCGGCGTTTATGCCTGCCATGCAGGACAGCACGACAGTCGATAGCGTCTCGGCCTGACCCGCAGCGCCGCACATTCGCCACCCGCTCCGCGCGCGCATTGAGGTCAGTCATCGCCAGTCGCCGCCAGATATTCCGCCAGCAGTGGTTCGGGCTGGCCGAAGTAGCGCACCCGCTCTGTGAGCCCAGCCGGCGGATGACCAGTCGCCAACTTCTGTGCCGGAACGGCCGACGCCAACGATGTAGTTGTATTCCACGCCACACTGACGCGAGGTCCAAACAGCGTGAGATTTGTACTCCCGGGAAGGGCTGCTGACGGAGACAGAATGCCTCGCGCACCTTTGTCAAAGAGCCACTGCGCCTCGGCTTGACAGCGCTCGTGATCGTCTTCGACAAGAGCTTCGGCTTCAAACCCTGCCGCTTCAACAAGTTCGAAATTGCTGTAGTCGACGATCGCTCCGTCCCTGACATGAAGCTGCCAGATTGTCGTCGAGTAGTGCGAGGCCGCTTCGGGCGTGCGTAGATCCTCGTACCGGAGGGCCTCCGCGAATGGCGTCTCGCTGTCGAGACAGAGGTACTGCGTGCATCGCTGGCCGGCGATGTTCCATCGGCCGCTACGGCGATTTGGATTGACCCACAGGGGAACGTCGTAGGAGGTTGCCCTGTAGGCGACGCCGTCCCAGTCAGAAAACGTGGGGTCAGGCCTACGTGGCATATTGGTTCCTCCCCGACCGGGCCGCGCTTACGAGCTGGTCCTCCGCATTTGGGTCCCCAAGAAGGCTCTCGGGCTTGCGTCCGCCGAGATCACGTCGGGGACGGTCGAACCAGGCGATGATGCCCTCCTCGTCCCAGTTGTGCCGGAGGATTGCCACGAGGCTTGCGAAAATGCGGAGTTCGCGCCGCGGGGCGCCACCGAGCTTCTTCCATCGAGAGAGCGTCCTCCGGTTCACGCCGACCAGCCCAGCAATGGTTTGATCGGGGATGTCGGGAAGCCAG
The DNA here is from genome assembly GCA_963849215.1 of uncultured Solirubrobacterales bacterium. Taxonomy (GTDB): domain Bacteria; phylum Actinomycetota; class Thermoleophilia; order Solirubrobacterales; family Solirubrobacteraceae; genus Palsa-744. The sequence goes on along the minus strand of CAWKGR010000003.1, from coordinate 574,478 downwards.
CGCTCGAGGTCCGCCATCACGAGACCGACATCGTTGGACACACCATTGACGTGCTCATCGAGCGCATCTCGCACGACATGTCGAATGCGCTCAAGCAGGATCATCAGTCTGTCGCTGATGTCCAAGTCATCAGGCGCACCCCGATCGAGTTCATCGCGTATATCGAGCAGGGCGGTAACCAGAGTGGCTAGCTGAGCCTTGTGGTAATCCTCGGCCACAATCCCGGTGCGAAGCCCCTTCATACGCTGCGAGATTTCGTTCCATCGCTCCCGGTGAGAGTCGTCGGTTACCGGGGAATCATGGACATGCTCCACAGCCCTGAGGAACGCCTGTTGGAGATCTTCGACCTCCCGATCAAATTGCCCGAGACGCTCCTTGTATGTGAGCGGGGTGCTTTCTAGCTCGGCGTTCACAGTGTCTCCAGTCTGTCGATACTGAGGGACATTGTAGCGACATTATAGACCGGCGGCGGCCAGCTCGACAAGGAGCTCACGAGGGCACCGACGCGCGTATGCACGCCCGTCGTCGGTCCTTCCCTCAATCGCGCGCGGCTTGTGGCTGTGGGGATCGGCCCGCATCCTGGTCGGGCTGAAAACACCGGGTCCAGGGCCGTCCTGCGGGTCCAGGGCCGTCCTGCGGGTCCAGGGCCGTCCTGCGGGTCCAGGGCCGTCCTGCGGGTCCAGGGCCGTCCTGCGGGTCCAGGGCCGTCCTCGGGTCCAGGGCCGTCCTTGGTCACCACATGATCCAAATACTCCTCTCGGAGCGCCGGAAAGTTTAGCTCATGGAATCCTGTCCAGCAACCCTGCTGGTTGGATTCCCAGGCGCGTTCTGGTCTTTGATCGGCTACCTGACCCTCGGCGGCTACACCTACAAACGAAAAGCGGCGCCCGCGCCGCACGAGCTGCCGCTAAGGCCATCCCTACCGGTCAAGCGGGCAGCGCACCCCTCGTGGGAGTAGGGGCTTCCGCGTGGCGACGGCAACATTCCGGGCATCGGCCTAGCCGCTGTCGCTGTTTGGTACCCACACATGGTACCCATAACGCCCCCAGTCCTACATCGTCCCGGCGAATCGGGGTCAAAACCAACATATTTCCAGGCATTATACGTAAATGGGCCGTGTTGGAATCGAACCAACAACCTTGGGCTTAAGAGGCCCCTGCTCTGCCAATTGAGCTAACGGCCCACGAGGGCGCCGACCGCCAGGCCGGTGTGGCAGAGGATTCTAGCCCAGCGAGGCCAATCCTGAATGCCGCTGCGCCCAGCATGCGGGCAACCTCGAGACGGCCGCGGCGCCAGCATGCGAGCAATCTCGGGCCGGCCCACTCAGACCTGCACCGCCCCCGCGAGCTGTGCGTGCGTCGCCGCTCCCTAGAGCACGATCGTGCGACCACCGTCGGCGATCACGCGATCTTCGAGGTGCAGTGACACGGCCCGGGAGAGCACAAGCCTCTCGATGTCCCGCCCGATGCGTTCGAGCTCGCGCACGCTTTGGCGATGGTCGACGCGGGCGACGTCCTGCTCGATGATCGGCCCGCCGTCTAGCTCCGCGGTGACGTAGTGGGCGGTTGCACCGATCAGCTTGACACCGTGCTCGCGCGCACGCTTGTAGGGATCGGCGCCCGCGAACGCCGGCAGGAACGAGTGGTGGATGTTGATGACCGGCACGCCGAGCCGGTCGAGAAAATCGCCGCTGAGGATTTGCATGTAGCGAGCCAGCACCACCAGCTCCACGTTGCCGCGCAATAGCTCGAGCATCCGCCCCTCCGCCTGCCCCTTCGTGTCGCTGGTCACCGGCACGTGGTGGAAGGGGACGCCGGCTGCGGCCGCCTCGTCGGCGAGATCGGGGTGGTTTGAGATGACTCCCACCACCTCCGCATCGAGCTCCCCGCGCCGCCAGCGCCACAGCATGTCCACGAGGCAGTGGTCGTGGCGCGAGGCAAGGATCGCAACCCGCCGGCGCTCGCCCCAATAGCGGATCTCCCACTCCATCTCAAAGCGCTCGGCCACCTCGGTGGCAAAGCTGCGCTGGAAGCGCTTACGGTCCTCGGCGAGACCCTCGAGGAAGAACTCGGTGCGCAGATAGAAGCGCCCCCCGATCGGGTCGGAGGAATACTGATGCGAGGAGACGATGTTGGCCCCCTGCTCGAACAGGAACCCAGAGACGGCCGCCACGATCCCGGGCTGGTCGGCGCAATCGATCAGCAGGCGAGCCGAGTAAGGCGGGATCTCCTCTGCGACGCCCACGCGCTCACCCTCGCGACTCGCTATTTCTTCGTCGTCGTGGGCGCCGGGCTGGTTTTCACGACCGTGCCCTGCCCCTTGGAGTTCACCTTGACACTGTAAACTTTCCCGTTGGTGGTCCCCGTGTACGTTTCGTTGGAGGGATTGCCCGAGGGGTTCTTCTTGATCGCTTCGAGCTCTTCCTTGACCTTCTTACGATCCGCGGCCGGCGACAGGCTGACCGCCTTTTCTGAGGCGAGGTCGCCCTCACGCGTGTTCTTCGCCTGATAGGCGTACTTCGCGAGGTCCCCATACAGGGCCGCACTGGATGGCTTGGTGGGAATCACCAGCTCCAGAACGGCAACCACCTGAGCTGGTTCGTTGAGGCCTTCTTCGCCGAACACCCTAATCATGTCGTAGGCGATCGTCAGAGTGGGGTTGCTCGGATTGAGCGCAACATAGCGGTTCCACGCAGCCACCACTTTCACGAGCTGCTGCTTGCCCTTCGAGGTGAACTGCTGCGTGTTTTCGTCATACGATGCGCTGCCGCCGGCTTCGTGCAGGCGCGCTTCAGCGAGAGCTGCCCACGCGGCTGCTTCGCTGGGATGCTTGCGCGTGCGCACTTCGGCGGCCGCGATCTGTTTCGAGAAGTTCGAGCTGCCCGATCCTTCTTTGTTGCCAAAGATGGCTTCGACAATCCCGCCGCCGCTGCCTCCGCCGACACCGACGCCAAAGCCGACGAAGCCGATTCCGAACAGAAGCGCCAAGCCGAGATATACGACCTGCACGGTGCGCCGCCTGCCGCGGGCTCTGAGGTCGAAAAGCATCAGTTGGACAACTCGGGGTCTATGTGGTCGATCATCTCTTCAGCGTTGGTCTTTGGTGTGCCTGGTGGTGGTGTCCCCGGAGGCGTTTGAGCGCCGCCGGATCCGTCCCCAAGCGATGACCTCGGGGGACCTGCGGCTCCCCCCGGTGTTCCCTGCGGACCCTCGGGAGGGCTCCCTTCCCCTGTGGCTGTCGCCTGCGCCGTGTCGCGCCTTGCGAGCACCGACGCAATCAGGATACTCGCCTCGTAGAGCAAGTACAGCGGAACCGTCTCGAGCACCAGCGTGAACGCGTCTCCCGGCAAGAACGCGGCGATCGCCGCGCACACCAGAATCGCGTAACGGCGGTTGCGGCGCAGCTGGCGGGGAGTGACGAGCCCGGCTTGTACGGCGCCGAGGATCGCGACCGGCGCCTGGAAGGAGAGTCCCATCGCCAGCAGCACTGTTGCAGCGAACTTGTAGTACTGGCTGGCTTGCACCATGACGTTGAACTGGCTGGCGTTGAAGTTCTGCAGGAAACGCACGGCGGCCGGGAGCACTACGTAATAGCCGAAGGCCACACCGGCGGCGAACAGGAACGGGATGGCGAACAGCAGCGGCAGCACCACGCGCCGCTCGCGCTGGCTAAACGCCGGCAGCACAAAGCCGTACAGCTCGAACAGGATCAGCGGCAGCGCCAGCACGAGCGAGATGTAGAGCGTGACGGTGAGCGTTGCCGTGAACGACTCCCCCACTCCAAACGCCGCCGGCTTGTTGCCGCTCGGGGTGCGTGGGATCTTCGCGACATCGGCCTGCAGTCTGGGGATCTCGCTCCTGAGCTGGGCTCTCGTCGCGGCCGGCAAGCCGCTGGCCGGGGCGCTCAGCGAGCGCGCGATCGACTGCGTGTCCTTGGCCACTTCGAGCACCCCCTTCTGCGCAAGCCACGTCTGTCCCAGCGGTCCTTCTCCGCGGGCGACCTGCTGCTGGGTCTGGCGGTCCAGCGGGCGGTTGATGAATTCGAGCAGCGCGTGGTTCTGCCAGAAGCAGATACCGAACACCACCGCGAATGCAAGCGCGCTGACGATCAGTCGTGTGCGCAGCTCCTCGAGGTGGTCCACGATGCTGAGCTGCTCCTCGTGGCCGACCGTGCGGATCGCTGTTGCCATAGCCACCTGAAGCTATCACCGCTTCACCGCCCGGCAGGTGGCCTCATCCGACGAATGAGCTTGGCTGGTGCGGGAAGACACTTACGGACCTACCCAAAATTCCCGCTAAAGGCCCGTAGTCGCTGGGTCGATGAGGCGAGAGAGACAATGCAAGAGGATCACGACAACCACACCCGCCACCACGTGCACCTACCAAGCGGCCGGCAGATCGAGGTCGTGTACCCCGACAACGCCAACCAAACCGCGGGGGAGGGCGCCTGCGCGCCCACGGCGCCAGGCGAAGCTCTGCACGTCTGCCCGCGTTGCGCCGGCGGACTCGTGCATCCGCTTGACTGGGCCGAGGACTCTCCCGGTCGATGGCGCATCTCGATGCGCTGCCCCGACTGCGATCTGCTGCGTGAGGGGGTGTTCGGGCAAGCGCTTGTGGAACGCCTGGACGATGAGCTGGACAAGGCGACCGGTGCGTTGCTCAGTGACCTCAAGCAGCTCACACACGCGAACATGACTGAAGAGATCGAGCTGTTCATTCGCGCGCTCGAGATGGACCTGATCGGTCCCAGCGACTTCTAGCGTCCTGAGGTCTAGCAGTAGCGTTCGACGACCGCGTCGGCGAGGAGATCGAGCAGCTCGTAGCGTCCGTCGGGCAGCGACGCGGGCAGTAACGCCTTGGCATCGGCGACGATCAGCAGGGCCCGCTCACGCGCCTCCTCCAGGGCACCGGTGGCCGCAATCTGCTCGCACAGGGCCTCTGCCCGCCTGCCTGCCTGCCGTGATGGGGAGTGCCCGCCGGGGTGCTGCGGGCCTCCGAGCGTGGCGAGGTCGAACTGTGCGATCCGCTCGTCGCGTTCACGCGCCAGGATCAGCGGCAGGGTGACTGTGCCGTCGAGCAGGTCGGTGCCGCGTGCCTTGCCGGTTCGCTGCGCCGGTCCAGACACGTCGAGCACGTCGTCGAGCAGCTGAAACGCCAGCCCGATACGCCTGGCGAACTCACCGAGCGCCGCCGCGAGCTCGGTTGTGCCCTGCACCGCTATGAGCGCCCCCAGTCGGCAGGCCGCCTCGAACAGTGCGGCGGTCTTCAGGCGGCAGCGCTCCAGATAGCGCTCCACGGCGATGCTCGGTGCGTAGGCATCGGCCCGCTGCAACAGCTCACCAGCGGCGAGCGCTGAGCTGGCGTCAGAGAGAGCTTTCAGTTGCTCGGGATCGCGATTGCGCGCCAGCTCGGCGAAGGCGCGCGAGAACAGCAGGTCGCCGGTGGCGATCGCCATGGCGCGCCCCGCGACGGCTGCCACCGTCGGGCGTCCGCGTCGCAGTTGCGCTCTGTCGATCAGGTCATCGTGGACGAGCGTGGCTGAGTGCACGAGCTCGACCGCCACGGCGGCACGCATGAGACCCTGCTCGCGCTCAGGCTGATTCCCCGTTCCACCCGCCGATTCCGCCGCCAACAGCACAAGCAACGGTCGCAGGCGCTTGCCGCCGGCGAGCACCGTCGCGGTGGCGTGAGATGCGAGCGGCACACCCGCCTCCGCGGTGACACTCTCCAGGTGAGCCTCCATGCGAGCCATACGCTCACGCAGCTCGGGGCCCCCACGGCGCATGATCTCCTCAACCGCCTCAACGTCGGCCGCGGTGTTGGTGGCGGCCTGTGATGCGGTCACTGGCACTCACCCACCCTCATCGACCACTCCGCGATCTCACGGCGCGCTCCCGAGCCCTTTCTCCCCGCCTGATCCCATTGCAGGCACGGTAGCGCCGTGAACGGCAATGATGCCGCCCGCCATCAACACGTACCCAATCTCGCCGCATCCAGCGCGTCGCATCTCCTCAGCCAGCGCCGCGGGCGAGTGGAAGCGCTTGACCGAGTTGGGCAGGTAGGTGTAGGCCTGCGCGATCGTCGTCTCGGACGAGGAGGCTTTGGATCGCGAGAGCAGTCCTGCGATCGGGCCCACCAGCCGGCCAATCACCGGAACGACACGGTCGAACCACAGTCGGTAGAACAGCGACAGCGGGGGGCGTGTGGGGGTGGTCATCTCGAGCACCACAACCCGACCCCCTGGACGCACCACCCGAGTCATCTCCTGCAGGCCTCGACGCAGATCTGAGAAGTTGCGGGCGCCAAAGCCCACCGTCGCCGCGTCGAAGGAGTCATCGGGGTAGGGCAGATCGAGCGCGTCTCCCCAGTCGAACGACAGGCTCACACTCGGCGAATGACCCGAGCCCGAACCGTTGTGCGCAGCGTTTGATCCGCCACTCGGCATCTCTTCGAGCGCCCTGGCGCCCTTCTCGCGGGCGCGAGCCAGCATGTTCTCGGAGAAGTCGCTGCCGATCACCTCCCCACCTGGCGACACGCGCCGCGCGAGCTCGATCGCCAGATCGCCAGTGCCCGTCGCGACGTCGAGCACACGACTGCCGGGGCCTACGCGCGCGAGGTCGACCGCGCGCGTGCGCCAGCGATGGTGCAGGCCGGCGGTCATCACGGTGTTCAGCAGGTCGTAGACGACCGCCACGCGGTCGAACATGGCCCGCACCTGTCCCGCCTCCAGTCGACCGGTGGTCGCGTCAGCACCTTGCCGGGCGGACATGACTCCTCTATTTCAACAGCGAGAGGAAGTAGACGGCCGCGGCGAACTTCTTCGGCGGCAGGTTCTTATACGAAGGCATCGGGGCAGTCGGATTGACGAGCGTGCGTGCGATCCCCGGACCCGGGAGACGCGAGGCGATGTGGGTCAGGTCTGGTCCAGGGCCCGCGTTGCCGTTGTCGCCGATTTTGTGGCACCCCAGGCAGCCGGATTGAGCCACGACCTTCCTGCCCGCTTCGAATTCGGCCAGCGTGTGCCCCCCCGCCTGGACCACGGCGGTCGGGGTGGGCATTTCGATGACGGTCGGCGAGCCGGCGTTGGCGCCCTGGTAGGTGAGCAGCGCCATCGCCCCGATCACGAAGATGCCGGTGAGCGTCGCGATCGGACGGCGCTCGGGACGGCGCTCGGGTCCGCGATCGTAGAACGGCAGCAGGAACAGCAGGATCATGCCGAGCGTCGGCACCCCGATCGTGGCGAGCGGCACGATGCTGGGCGGCTTGATCACGCGCAACAACTCGAACAGGAAGAAGAAATACCACTCGGGTCGTGGCACATAGGTGGTCGTCGTCGGGTTGGCCTTCGAGCCAAGCTCGGCACCGAACACGAGCGACATGCCGATGATGCACGCCATCACCACGCACGCCATCAGCGAGTCCTTGGCTACCGCGTAAGGGAAGAACGGCTTGCCCTGGTTCTTGAGGATCGCGTATTCGCGGAGATACTCCTCCTTCTGCCGCTTGTTCATGTCTTTGCCTTGCGCAGCTCGGGGTTCTTCTCGGCTTTCATCCATGGCGGAGCGGTGGTGCCGAGCTTGGCCACGAGATACAGGTGGGCGCCGATCAGCGCAGCCAGCAGGCCTGGCACGAGCAGCATGTGGATCGCATAGAAGCGCGACAGGGTCGTCGCCCCGAATTCCCCACCGCCGCGCAGGAAGTCGCTCAAGTACGGGCCGATCAGCGGGCCGGTGCCATTGATGTTGACGCCCACGATCGTGGCCCAGTAGGCGCGCTGGTCGAACGGCAGCAGGTAGCCGGTGAAAGACATCACCATCGTGAGGATCAGCAGCACCACGCCGATCACCCAGTTGAGCTCGCGCGGGTACTTATAGGCGCCGAAGAAGAACGTGCGGCCCATGTGCAGGAATACGAGGATCACCATCACGCTCGAACCCCACTTGTGCATCCCTCGAACGAACTGGCCGAGGAACACTTCGTTGGTGACGTGGCGAATCGATTCGTAGGCGCCGCCGGAGGGATCGGGGCGGTAGTACATCGCCAGGAACACGCCCGTCACCGCTTGGGAGAGGAACGCGAACATCGTGGCCGAGCCGAGCGTGTAGAACCAGTTCGTGCCCTTGGGCACCTTGCGGAACATCATCCAGCGGGCGGCACCGCTGAGCGAGGTGCGCTCGTCGACCCAGTCGACGACGCTCGCCCCGGCCTCCTTGGCGTGATCGGCAGGCGTGAGCTTGCCGTTTGGATCGCCCGGGCGCGGCGGCGGGGCCTGCAGCGCGGACGGCATGGGGGGAGCCGGGAGCTTCGGACGTCTGGCCATCGCGTGCTACTTCCTCTCCGAAGGCCGAGACGGGTACAGATATTGGCCGAGACCGTCGATCGCCTCGCCGGGGTCGCGCGGGGAGAAGCGTTCGAGCTCGCTGTTGACGCTGAAGCGCGGGCCGATCTGCACCAGGCCATCGTGAACACGTGTGTAGAAGCGGTCGAGTGGCCTGACTGGAGGCCCACCCACCCGACGACCGAGCAGGTCGTATACGCCACCGTGGCACGGGCAGATGAAGCGCTCGGCGGCGTCCACCCAGCGCACCGGACAGCCGAGATGGGCGCAGCGGGAGGTGATCGCGATGAACTGCGTGTGCAGATCGGGCTTGTCGGTGTCGATCGCGGGGTTGCGCTTGCGCACGTACACGGTGGCCTTGCCGGCCTCCCCGATCCCTGGGGTCAGGGTGATCACGGTCGGCACATAGTTGTTGTCGGGGAACATTTCGGGCGGGCCAACGCTCTCCCAGCTGTGCGGCTGCTCCTTGAAGATCGGCCCGATCGCGAAGCCGAGCGCGGGAAGCGCAAAGGATGCGGCGGCGATCACACCGGCCGCGTGGGTGGTGCCGGTCATGAACCTCCGGCGGGTGACGGTCTCGCCCTCGAAGGCTCCAGGGATCTGCCGATCGGCGGTGTAGCGGGACTTGTGTTGGCTGTGCTTGTTAGGCATTGGGCGGAACAATATCGAGTGAGCGGGCCCCTGGCTGCTCAAGTCGCGTCGAGTGCCCGCATGGCCTCCAGCGCACCGGGCGACCCAGCCCTGACGAGAGCCTTGGCGCGGTCGTGACGAGCGCTTGCCCCCCAGCCGACCGCGCGCGCCCCAGCTATCCAAACGGCCTCGGCCAGCTCGGGGTCCTCAGCGCCATGAGCCAGCGCGCTCAGCGTGATCACGTCGGCGAGCTCCGCCACAGCTTCGACGTCGCCGAGCTTCACCAGATGCGCCAGGCCGAGCGCGTAGAGACGGTCGCCGGCAAGCACTCCGAGATCGGCTTCCGGTGGGCAGACCACGCGGGCAGCGTGGTAGTGCAGCAGATAGCCCTCGTAGATCGTCTCGATCAGCAGCTCGTACTGATCGCGATGACCCTCCGCGCGCGGACCCGCGGCGGCCAGCTGAGCCACGCCGGGCTCACCATTGCCATCGGCGCTGTTGCTGTCCATCTCGGAGACGAGCAGACCGGCAATCAAGCCACCCTCAGCGCTGAGCAGCGCTCGCAGCCGTCCCAGCGTGCCGCTCACGCCAGCTCCGCAAAGGCCGCCGTGGCGGCAGACACCGTCAGATCGAGATGCTCGGGCGTGTGGGCAAGGGACGGGAACCATGCCTCGAACTGAGAGGCCGGGGGGTATACCCCCCTGGAGAGCAGCTCCCGGCACCAAACCGCATAGGCCTCATGGTCACACGCCTGAGCCCCAGCCAGGTCAGTGACGGGGGTGGCGCTGAAGAAGACCGTCAGGAGGCCCGGGGCGCTTGCTATCTGGATCGGATACCCGCCGGCCGCCTTGCGCAGGCCGGCTGCCAGCTCGTCGGTGAAGGACGCCAGCCGCCGGTAGGCTGCGTCGTCGAGCATCGCAAGCGTCGCCAGGCCCGCGGCCACCGCCAGTGGGTTGCCCGACAGCGTGCCCGCCTGGTAGACCTCGCCCGCGGGGGCGAGCATGCTCATCAGCTCGATACCCCCGCCGAGCGCGCCGGCGGGGAGCCCACCACCGATGATCTTGCCCATGATCGTCAGGTCCGGGGCGACGCCCGCCAGTTCCTGCATGCCACCGCCCGCCACTCGCAGGCCACTGATCACCTCGTCGAAGATCAGCAGCGCGCCGGTGGCATCGGCGCGCTCGCGCAAAAGCCTCAGAAAGCCCTCGTGTGCAGGCACGAGCCCCATGTTGGCGGGCAGCGGCTCAGCCAGGATCGCGGCAAGCGGCTCATTGGCGCCGGTGGCTGCCAGCAGTGCGTCGGCGTCGTTCCAGGGGAGGACCGTGGTGGCGGCTGCCGCCGCCGCGGGGACGCCGGGACTCGAGGGGAGTGCCTGCGTCGCGAGCCCCGAGCCCGCTTGTGCCAACAGGCCGTCGAGATGCCCGTGGTAGGCGCCCGCGAACTTCACGATCCGCTCGCGGCCGGTCGCGGCGCGCGCGAGGCGCACAGCGGTCATCGTCGCCTCGGTGCCGGAGGAGGTCATGCGCAGCATGTCAACCGAGTCGATCCGGCGTGCGATCTCGGCGGCGAGATCGACCTCGCCGGCCGTTGGCGCCCCAAAGCTCGTGCCGTGCTGAGCTGTGCTGGTCACGGCCTCCAGCACGCGCGGGTGCGCGTGCCCGTGGATCAGTGGCCCCCACGAGCACACGTAGTCGACGTAGCGGTTGCCATCCACGTCGAGGATCTCCGCGCCGGCGCCGCGCTCTATGAAGATTGGATCGCGGCCGATCGCGCGCATCGCGCGCACCGGTGAGTTGACGCCCCCCGGCAGCAGCGTGAGCGCATGCCGATAGAGCTCAGCTGAGCGTGTGTCCGTCAGGGATGCCGGCATCGTTAGATCCCGGCGTGCTCGCGTTCCCAGTTCTTGAACTCATCGGTGAAGTAGAGCAGCCGGATCTTCTTGAACTCGGTCGAGGAGTAGAGCGTGGCGCGCTCCTCGATTCCCGTCATCTCAGCGATCGAGTCGAGGATCGCATCGCACTCCTCCTTGGAGCGCCCGTGCGCCATCGTGAAGACCGAATATGGCCAGTCGGCATAGGTGGGGCGCTGGTAGCAATGCGAGATACCTCGTACCGCCGCCATGCGGCGTCCGATGTCGTGGATGTGCTCGTCGGGGACCCCCCACACGCCCATGCCGTTTGCGGAGAAGCCTGCCCGGCGGTGGTAGAGGATCGCGGCGACACGTCGCAGCAGCCCGCGCTCCTGCATTCCCGCGAGATGGTCGAGGAAACTGTCCTGGTCGAGCCCCAACGCGGCGGCCGCGTGCGCGTAGGGCTCGCCCACCACGGGCATGTCGCCTTGCAGCGCCCGGATGACTGCCATGTCGAACTCGTCGTAGGGCTGCGGGTCGAGCTCGATCGGCTCGGTAGCCACGGCGGGTGAGGAGAGTGCTTGCGTGTCACCCTCCATCTCGAGGTCCATCCGGATCTTGAACAGCTTGAGCGTCGGCAGCTGGCGCACCGACTCCGCGCCAGCCTCGGACGCGAGCGCCTGCAGCGTCCCCTCGAGCCCCAGCGGCGAGTCGGGCTCGGTGGCGATCGTGAACCACAGGTTGAACTCGTGGTTGCGCAGGTAGTTGTGTGAGACGCCGGGGTGGGCGTTGATCACCTGCGCGGCGCGGTGGGGGTTCTCGGAGTCGACCTTCGCCGCGACGAGCATCGAGGAGTAGCCGAGCGCCCGCGTGTCGAAGATCGGCGTGACCTGGCGGATGATGCGCTCGTCGAGCAGGTGTTGCACACGCGCCATCACTTCGCTCTCCTGCATCCCTGCAAGCTCGGCCACGCGCAGGTAGGGACGCGGCTCGATCGGGAAGCTGCCCTGCATCAGGTTGAGCAGGCGCTTGTCGATGTCCTCCAATGGGATCGCCGCACCGTACTTGCGGCTGCGAAGCTTGGGGGTGGCCGCGTCCGCCGCGATGCCGTCCTTGACCGCGCGATCCGTGGTTTCGCTGTCCGCGCCCACGCTGTCTTTGCCCACACTGTCTTTGGCCACGCCGCCTTTGCCCACACCGTCTTTGGCCTTGGGCAGTTGAGTGGGTGTGTCTTGAGTGGGTGTGTCGCTCGTGCTGGGCATTGGTTGCTCTCAATCGGCCTCGGACAGCCAGCGGGCGGCGTCCTTGGAGTGGTAGGAGATGACTATGTCCGCGCCGGCGCGATGCAGCGAGGTGAGGATCTCGCAGACCGCGGCGCGCTCGTCAAGGTAACCGGCCGCTGCGCCCGCCTTGACCATCGCGTACTCCCCGCTCACGTTATACGCCGCGACCGGCAGGCGCGTGGCGCGCTTGACGGCTGCGATCAGGTCACCGTAGGCGAGTGCCGGCTTGACCATCACCATGTCGGCTCCCTCGCCGGCGTCGAGCAGTGCCTCGCGCACCGCCTCGCGACCGTTGGCGGGATCCATCTGGTAGGAGCGGCGATCGCCAAACGTGGGCGTCGAGCCGGCGGCCTCGCGGAACGGGCCGTAGAAGGCGGAGGCGAACTTGGCCGAGTAGGCCATGATCGAGACGTCGGGGAAGCCCTCTGAGTCGAGCTCCGCGCGGATCGCACCGACGCGCCCGTCCATCATGTCCGACGGGGCCACGATGTCGGCGCCCGCACGGGCGTGACTGACCGCGGTGCGCGCCAGCAGCTCCAGCGTCGCGTCGTTGTCGACCCTAAAGTCCCCGTCAAGGACTCCGCAGTGGCCGTGGTCGGTGTACTCACACAGACACACGTCGGTGATCACCAGCAGCTCTGGTAGAGCCTGCTTGATGGCGGCGGTGGCGAGCTGGACGACACCCTCTTGCGCCCAGGCACCGGAGCCTTCGGGGTCCTTCTCGGCCGGTACCCCGAACAGCAGCACCGCCGCGAGCCCGAGCGCGGCGGCCTCCCCTGCCTCCTCGACAGCCGTGGCGATCGGCAGTCGCTGCACGCCGGGCATGCCGTCGATCGGCTCCGGCGCGGACGCGGTCTCAGAGACGAACAGCGGCAGCACGAGTCTGTCGGCACGCAGGTCGGTCTCGCGCACCAGTCCGCGCAGAGCGCCGGTCGCGCGCAGCCTGCGCATGCGCGTCGTGGGAAAGGCCATCCCCTCCGAGGATACTCGCCCGACATGGCTCGATCCAGCCAGTGCGGGGGCGAGGCTATTCAGCCCGGCGCAGCCCGAGGCGGGCGAGCACGCCAAACAGGAGCGTGAGACCGGCGAGGTGGGCGATCGCGACACCAATCCCCGGGGAGGCGCCGTTGACGGCCGCGTCGAGCGCTTGCAGCGCGGCCTTATAGGGGAACACGAAGGAGACCGCGCCGATCACGTCGTAGAGACCGCTTGCGACCGACCCGCTCGGGACGAGCGCGAGAAACGCCAGTGGCAGCGAGAGCAGGAAGGCGAGCAGCGACGCCGCCTGCACCTCGCGAGCGAGCGCCCCGATCGCGACCCCGAGCGCGGCGAAGCCGAGCGCTCCAAAAACGAGCGCCAGCGCCCACTGCCCAACGCGCGAGAAGTCGAGCGTTACGAACGCCCCGACGCCGAGCAGCATCACGGTGGCTACCACGAATCCGCAAACCCCCGCGAGCAGGGCCTTCTCGGCGAGCAGGCCCTCGCGCGAGATCAGCGACCCCCCTCGGCCGGGCGGGCCTCGAATCAGTCTTGCGATCGCGTGCTGTTCGCGCTCGAGCGCGATCCCACCGGCGGCGAGCAGCACACAGATGAACATCAGTGAGATGCTCACCGCCACCACCACCGCGTAGGTGTCAAGCGGCGTCCGTTTGCCGCTCAGCAACACGCTGTGAGCCGTGATGGGCTGACTGACGGTGGTGAGCACGTCCTTGGCTATCCCGAGATTGTTTGCCGCGAGCGCGGCAAATCCAGCGACGTGTACCAGCGTGGCGCGGTCCGCTCCCGGCGGCTGACGGCGTGCCACCGCGTTGAGCGCCGGTGCTATGTGGCTGAGCCCGATGATGTCCTGGCTGGAGCCGAGCACGCCGATCGTCCCACCGGCGAGCAACAGGTTCATGTCGTGCACGGCGACGTTCTTGATCTGCTCAGAGAGAGCCAGGTTCGCCTGCGCGAGGGTGGAGTCGATCGTCGAGCGCACGAAGGACTGCTGCAGGGCGTCGCCGTTGTAGATCACTTCCACCTGCGCTTGGCTCACCCCGGAGGAGATCTTCGAGACGATGTCCGACGGGATCACGACCGCCGCCAGCACATCTCCGGAGGCGACCTTGGCGAGCGCCGCGGCGCGCGTGGGGACCTGTAGGACCTGTGCCTGGTTGAAGAGCTTGTTGGTGTATTCGCTCAGCCCCACGCGCTGGTTGCCGAGCGTGATCGTCTCGCCGGGCGGCGTCTGATCGACGATCGCGATCCGCGGCTTGGAGGGGCTGCGGGAGATGGCGAACCCGATCAGTAGCGCGATCACCACCGGGTAGACGACGAGCAGCGCGACGAGCAGCCGCGAGCGGCGCAGGATCAGCAGGTCCTTGGCGAGCAGCCACCTCACGCGGGTGCCCTCCCGCTCAGGAAGGAGACGAATGCCAGCTCGAAGTCCTCGTTGCCGCCGGCCTCGCGGGTGAGCTGCGCTGGGGAGCCGTCGAACAGGAGCCTGCCCTGGTCGAGCACAACCACTCGATGGGCGTAGCGCTGTGCCTCGGCAACGATGTGGGTTGAGAACACAACGCTCGTGCCGCGCTCGGCGAGCTCGGCGATGAACCGCCAGAGGCGCTCGCGCTGAGCTGGGTCAAGCGCGGTGGAGGGCTCGTCGAGCAGGATCACGGCCGGATCGGCCAGCAGCCCGAGCGCGACGTTGACCCGCTGGCGGTTGCCGCCCGAGAGTCGGTCCACGCGCTCGGTGGCGCGATCTGAGAGGCCTGTTTGGTGGAGCATTCGCGTCACAACCGCCTCGGGGTCCTCGACCTTCTCCAGGCGCGCGAACAACCGCAGGTTCTCCGCGACCGACAGCTTCGAGTAGAGCGCGGGGGATTGGGGTACCCACCCAACCCCCCAGCCGATACCCCCGCAAGCAAGGTTGACGGCACCCGTGCTCGGGGACTGGGCTCCGGCGAGGATCGAGAGCAGCGTCGTCTTGCCGGCGCCGTTGGGTCCGATCACCGCCACCATCTCCCCCGGGTACGCGGCAAAGGAGACGTCGTGCAGCGCCTCGCGCGAGCCGTAGCGCTTGCCGACGCCCTCGACGCGCAGCACCGGCTCGCCACCGGCACCGCCGGTTCCCATGACGGTGCCGGGCCCCACTCCGGCACCGCGACGCCCCCTCCCGGCGTCGCCGGGCGTGCTCACAGCAGTGGACCGGGAGAGCGCTCCCACGGTTCGAGCTTCAGATGGCGGTGCAGATAGATGGCGGTCTCGCGCAGCACCGAGAGAATCGGCAGGGCGATGAGCGCTCCGACGATCCCATACAGCTGCAGCCCGAGCAGCAGCGCGAAGATCACGAGCAATGGGTTGATGCGCAGCGTGTGACTGAATATCTGGGGAGCCACGACGTGGCCCTCGAGCTGTTGCAGGCCGACGAACAACAGCGCCACCCACAGCGCGCTGATTGGGTCGACGAACAGCGCGAGCAGGACAGGGGGGATCGCGCCGAGCAGTGGGCCGATGTAGGGAACAAGCTCCATCACCCCGTAGAACACCCCGAAGGCCAGCGCGTAGCTGCGACCATCGGGGAAGATTCCCAGCACCCCGAACAGATACAGCGCGAGGCCTGTGGAGGTTCCCATGACCACGCTGAACAGCAGCTGCCCGCCGACGTAGCGCGAGACGGCATGCTGGGTGAGCGTGGGGTAGTCATCGGCGGGGGTGCCGTCCCCCGGGGGCATCCCCTGGCGCACGAGCCTGCCGATCGACTGGCCGTAGAGGAGCATGTAAACCGACAGCACGAACACGAGCACGAGATCGACCAGCGCACCGGCGGCTTCGGAGAGCAGCGCGCCCACGAACGAGGTGAGCTGGCCGGCGCTCTTTGAGACCTTGTCCTCGAGCGTCTGCAGCGCGGTCTTGCCCTGACTGACGAGTTTGGCGTGGACGCCGTGTTTGTTGAGATACCCCTGGAAGCTTTCGATCTGGCGGTTGGCTTCGTCCACGATGTGGGGGAGATTGTGCGTGAACGTGCGAACCTGATGCGCGATCGGGTTGGCAAGCAGAAAGCCGACGCCGGTGAGCGTCAGGAAGAATGCTAGGTATACGGCCAGTACCACCAGCCCGCGCGGCAACCGCGTACGGTGTTGCAGGAAGGCAACAAGTGGGTTCAATATGAGCGCTATGACCGCGGCGACGACAAAGATCAAAAGGACCTTGCCCGCAGCCCTGGCGAGCACCCACAGCGCGAGCAGCGATATCGGCAGCAGCACGAGCTGCACCCATCGCGGCACCACCATGCGCTGCACGCTCAGCTCCCTCCGGCCGTCATGGGCAAAGTATGGCTGAGCGTGAGGCGGTGCCTGCGGTGGCGGGGAGTGATGTGAGCATCCTGTTCGTCGGCGATCTGGTGGGGAGCATCGGGCGCCACACGCTGCTCGAGTGCCTGCCGCTCCTGCGAGAGCGCCATTCCCCGACATTCGTGGTGGTCAATGGCGAGAATGTGGCGGGCGGCCTGGGGATCACCCCGAAGGTCGCCAACGAGCTGTTGCGCAACGGCATCGATGCGATCACGCTCGGCAACCATGCCTACCACCGCCGTGAGATCTACTCGTATCTGGACACCCAGGAGCGGATCGTGCGCCCGTTCAACTATCTGCGCGGGCAGCCAGGTCGTGGCGTGTGCGTCGTTGAGAAAGACGGGGTGAGGCTCGGCGTCGTGAACATGAGCGGCAACCTCTTTCTCAAGGCGGGGCGCTCGGCGTTTACCGAGATCGACCCAGCGCTGCGTGAGCTGGGGAGTGTGGACCACGTGCTCGTGGATATGCACGCCGAGGCAACAAGTGAGAAGGTGGCGCTCGGGTGGCTGCTGGATGGGCGCGTAACCGCGGTGGTGGGCACCCACACGCACGTGCCCACAGCCGACGCACGGGTGCTTCCGGGCGGGACCGCGTACATCACCGACGTTGGTATGACTGGCCCGCGCGGGGGGGTGATCGGGGTCAAGCGCGAGCAGGCTGTGGAGTCACTCGTGACACAGATGCCGGTGCGCTTTGAGACCTCCAAGGAGGACCCGTGGCTGATGGGGGTGCTGGTGCGCTCCTCTAGACCGCTGCGAGCCGACTCGATTGAGCAGATCTTGATGGCGCGGCCCGATCAGACGCACTCGACCAGCTGAACTGCCCCAGCAGCGCGAAGATCGCGGCGCCGAAGAACCACGGGATGTAGAGGTAGAACCAGTGGTCGATGCCGAGCTGAATCGCGATCAGGATCGCGGCGGCGCTCGCCGCGAGGCCGATCAGATCGGCGCGGCGGGGGAGGAAGGCGAGCGCAATCGCCAGCGCGAGCGCCGCGCCCTGTACCGCGGCCTGTGCGTATTCGAGCGCGGGCGAGTTGGACGGGGGGGAGCCCCGATACAGGCCCCAGATCGAGAAGGGCGATTCACGATTGTCCTGGTAGGACAGCGTGCGCTCGAAGATCGTGTGCAACGAGTCGTGCGTGAGCGCTGGGATCGACACCACCGCGACGGTCAGTGCGAAGGCGAGCGCGAACAGGAGCACCGCCCGGACACGCCGCCACGGTGTGAGCCCGCCGAGCCCGTGGGTGCAGAGCAGCGGGGCGAGCGCGAGCGGGGCAAACTTCGTGAGGCCCGCGAGCGCCGCGAACACTCCTCGCGCGGGTGGGGATGTGGCCACCAGCAGCGCGGCGAGCATCAGCACAGCGACGAGCGAATCGTTGGAGTTGCTCTCGAGCGCGTAGAGCGTGAACGGGAAGGAGACCCATGCGTAGGCGAGCGCGACGCCGAGCCCCGGTCCGCGTACCCGCCGCCCGAGCAGGAACAGCAGGCCCACCGCCAGCAGGTCGAACAGGATCGCGGCGCCGTGCGCCGCGGGGAGATCGTCCCAGTGCCCGCTCCAACCGAGCAACTGCTGGAAGGGGAGGTATGTCTCGTAGTTGACCGGACCGTAGGTGTCACCGTGTTCGTTTTCTGAGGGCCACCCGCCGTAGAGCGGCTGATTGGTGGCGATCCGCTGGGCGCCGATCACGCCGGCGTAGCCGACGTCGATCACGTTGGAGTCGGTGACGTTGAGCGCGATGCGAAAGCCCAGCAGGAACACGACGGCGACGGCGAGGTACGGGACGGGCACGAGCAGACGCAGTGGCGGGCGAGGGTCTTCGCGTGAGCGCCGAGGGGAGCGACCGACGCGCGCGAGCATCAGCATTCTCACGAGCAGGTACACGAGCGGCGGATACACAAGTGGGGTGGAGGCGTATATGTGCGCGTGGTTGAAGAACGCGAGCGAGATCGAGAACGACAGCAGCACGAGCAGGTCGAGGTGCAGCAGTCGCAGCGGTTTGCGCCAGTCGAAGAACGGGGCGAAGAACAGCACGCACAGGGGAATCCAGATGTAGAGCGCGTTAACGTGGCGGCCGAATGCGCCGGGGTAGCCGCGAGCCATCGACCAGGCGATCTGAAATCCCGTCCACTGTTCCAGTACGTGACCGTTGTGGTCGGCGATGATCACCTGACCGATCTCGGCGCCCTGCTTTGTGAAATAGCTCACCTGCCAGCGCAGGGGTCCCTTCAAATAGGCGCCACCGTAGGAGCCGCGGAAGCGGGCGCGCACCGCGCGCATCTTCGGGAGCTTGTTGGCTATTTCGAGCACCTGGTCGGATGACAGGTGACGCCCGATCGGGGGCATGTTGGAATTCGCCACAGGCACCGGGGCTTCCGGGTTGGTGGCGGTCGCTTGCGAGCTCGATGTGGTGGTGGGTGCGGAGCTTTTGAGAACGACGGTGGCGGTCGATTCAGTGGTGGTTTGGGGTTTGGATTGGGGGGCGTTCCGCTGGTGTGAGGAGGCTTTCCCAACGATCGTCGAGGGCTCCTTAGGCTGCCTGGCGTCAGCGGCGGCAAAAGCGCCTGGCGTCACCCCAACAAGCACGGAGATGGTCAGGCACACGGCGAGCGTGAAACGTGAAGCCATCTTGCGAGAGTACCGGCGCCTATGCGTCGAAGTGACGCCTCACCAGCTCGGGCACGTCGCGAATCGCCCATTGCGAAGGGGCGTAGGGGATGTCGACCCCGCACAGGATCAGTGCCCCCAACGAGTCTTCGCCCCGCAGCGACCCGTGCGAGCCGCCGCCAACGTGTACTTGACCGCCGAGGTCGGAGAACTCGCGCCCAGCGGCCGCGGAGAGCAGCACGTCGCCCGAGGTCGAGCAGGTGAGCGCCGACCACACCCGGTCAAGCGCGTCGGGATGTGCGGGGGCATTGAAGATGCCGTCACGGACATAGCCATCGAGGACCTCGAGATCGCCTTCGACGCTCCAGGCGTGACCCCGCGTATCGCGAATCTCCCCCCCGGGGCAGAAGTGCAGCTCGCCAAGGCCGGGGCTGGCGATGACTCCCTCGATGACCGCTTCGTGGGCATCGCGCTCGAGCCACATCACGAGCTCGACTCCATCGATGTCGAGCGCCCGTTGCGCGAGCTGGGGTTGCAGTCGATCGAGTTGGTCGTCGTCGAGCACATAGATCATCGCCGCGCGCTGGGACGGGCACACCGCGATCTGTGGGTGCTCCCCGCGCGCTCTGCCGCCAACGCCCAGGGCGCTGAGCCCGCTTGAAGAGCGGGTGGGGCGCCAATCCCCGCGCGAACCGGGGGGGAGCACATTCAGCTCGGCGAGCTCCTGCGCCAACGAGATCCCCGCGGTGACCGGGGCTTGCGAATGGTCGGCCATCACGATCACCGCGTGCTCGGCCAGGAACTCGTCGATCCCGCCCGCGGCGTTCATCACGCGTGCAAGCTGCACGTCGGCCTGCGCGATCGAGCGCAGCTGCCCCTCGGGGCCAGCGCGATGGGAGTGCCAGTCGTTGTCGGGCAGCGACAACAGCAGGAAGTCGCAGAGGTCGTGCTCGACCAGGTAGGCGCCCACGCAACCGGAATGCTGGTCGCGGACTCCTGGCATCCCGAGCGTCGAGCGGCAGCCTGTGCGGCGGCTGGCGAATATGTCGGCATAGAACAGCTCCCTTGGGCCCATCACAGGGTGGCGCAACACCGTTGAGGCGATCCGTGTCAGTGCGGTGTCGCGCTGGGGCTCGTGGAGGTGGCGGCCGCGATACATCAGATAGGTGGTGCCGGCCGTGCGTGCGCCCGCGTCGTCGAGGCGCTCGAACACGGTGGGGGTGCGCCGGGAGAGGTGGGCGCCGTTCATGTTGTAGACGGTGTCGGTCAACTGGCGTGTGAGACCGACTCGCTGAGATGCGCGAAAGCTCGAGCCGTACTCCACGTAGCGTTGCTCGACGCGGTGATACCAGCACATCCCTGGGATCTCATGGTGGTCCTGCCAAACACCTGTGACGATCGACGCGGCGCACACGGGGGTCACAGAAGGGAACGCCGCCACGCAGTCGTGCACATAGAGCCCGCGCTCCATCAGCGCTGCCAACGTGGGCGCCTCGCCGGCGGCGACGGCACGCTCGAGCTGCGCGGGGGCCATCGCGTCGATCACACACAGCACGAGCTTGCGGGGCAGCATTAGCGGTGCATATCGGCGTGTTGACGAGTATCTATGGGCTGAAGAGGCTGACGGTGGCGGCGGTATCGCATATGTATTTTCCAACCCCCAACACTTCACTTTGTAAAGTGTTGGGGGTTGATTTAGAGCATTGCCACCCCGCCGCGATCCTCATCAGCGGCGCAGGATCCGCAGGCCCGCGTACTTCTCGCCGGAGCGGGCGCGCATCCGCCAGACGTACCACGCGAGCAGCGCGATCGCCACATATCCAAGCGGGTGCAGCAGCGCGACCAGCGCCGCCAACAGCAGCGAAGCGGAGTCGAGATACACCGTCAACGCTTCGCGCGCCCCGCGATCGGGCAGGCGCGTACGGGCGCGCGCGATCGTCGGTCCCGACGCGCGCTGCGCGAGCGCCGCCGCCAGGAAGCCGCCGATGATCCCGGGCCAGGAGACGTCGCCGTGGGCGGCGAGCGTGCCCGCGAACAGCAGCGCGCCGCCGGCCACTCCAATGCCGGCGAGCGACGCGGCCAGCGGATCGGGGCGCTTCGAGCGCTCGGCTGGGTCGATCGTGGGCGCGAGGTTGAGCAGCACCTGCAGGGCATAGGCCAACGCCAAGCCGACCGTAACGACCAGCAGCCACCAGTCGGATTCCAGGAAGGTGAAGGCACCCAGACTGAAGCTCACACCCAGCGCTCCGCTCGACGCGAGGGCGCCCGCGAGCAACAGAGGCAGGAATGGGCGCATCCCGCACGCCGCCGCGAGGCCGATGCCGAGGCCGATGTAGAAGAAGAGACCGTTCATGTTGCGGGGGTTGCGGTTGCGGGGGTCGCGTTCATGTTGTGGGTGTGCGATTGCGATTGCGGGGGTCGCGCTCATGCGACGTTCATGCGAAGTGGTCGCGGGAGGACGCGTGATCCTCGTGACAGCTGTGATCGTTGCAGGAGATGTGATCGTGTGAAGCGTGCGCTACCTTGAGACGGGCCATGACGATAGACGACCCCTCCGGCGATGGCACCCCAGATCGGGGCACAGGCGAGCGGGCGCGCCCCACGGCCCACGAACTCAAGCGCTACGAGGCGCTGTTTGCGCAGCGCACTCACGGTATGCGCTCCTCGGCGATGCGCGACATGATGTCGCTCACCGAACGCCCCGAGGTGATCTCATTGGCGGGTGGGTTGCCAGAGACCAGGACGTTCCCGCCGGAGCTCTACGCGAAGCTGATGGCGAAGGTCGCCGCCGAGTCGACCGCCAGAGCGCTGCAGTACGGCCCCACCGAGGGCATGGCGTGCACGGTGGAGTGCATTGTCGAGGTGATGGCCGCCGAAAACACGTCGGTGGACCCCGACGAGGTGCTCGTCACCACCGGTGGCCAGCAGGTGATCGACCTGATGTGCAAGGCGCTCATCGACCCCGGCGACACGATCGTCGCGGAGGCCCCCACGTACCCGGGGGCGGTGCCCACGTTCGACGCCTACCAGGCCAATGTGGTGCAGATCGAGATGGACTCCGACGGGATGCCAATCGACGAGCTGGAGGCCACCCTCGACCGCCTGAGAGCGGAGGGGCGTAGCGCGAAGTTCATCTACACAATCCCCAACTTCCAGAACCCGGCCGGGGTCACGATGTCGCTTGCGCGGCGGCGGCGTCTCGTTGAGGTGGCACGCGAGCGCGAGGTCCTGGTGCTCGAGGACAACCCCTACGGGCTGCTGCGCTACGAGGGGGAGCCGCTACCCACCTTGCATTCGCTCGATGCCCTCGCGGCAAAACGTGGGGGGGCGTCGGATTTCGTCGTTTATCTGGGGACGTTCTCGAAGATCCTCTCTCCGGGTGTGCGCCTGGGGTGGGCGGTGGCGCCGCGACCGGTGCTGGAGAAGCTCAACCTTTGCAAGCAGGGCGCCGACCTGTGCTCCTCCCCGGTCACCCAGCTGTTCGTGGCGGCCTATTTCCAAGAGCGCGCGTGGGGGGGCTCGCGCGGCGCCGGCGGTGGGCGCAGCACGGCGAGCGGCGGCGCTCTCGGGGCGGCGGGCGGTGGCGATCGCGGCACGGCAGGCGGCGGGGGACGCGGGGCGGCGGGCGGCGGACTCGGCGACGAGCCGCTGTGGCTGGCACATCTGGGGTCACTGAAGGAGCCTCTACCGCGTTCGCCGCGACGTGATGCTGGAGGCCCTCGCCGAGCACTTCGGGGCGGCCGCGAGCTGGACCAGGCCACAAGGCGGGCTGTTCATCTGGGCGACGCTCCCCGACTACATCGACACCAGAGACCTGCTTGCACGGGCGCTCGAGAGCGAGGGGGTCGCGTTCGTACCCGGGCGCGCCGCCTACCTCGACGGCCGCGGGGCGTCCTCGATGCGCCTCAATTTCGCAGGGGTGCCGGAGGATCAGATCCGCGAGGGGATCCGCCGGATCGGCAAGGTGGTACGCGAGCAGGTGGGCCTGTTTGGCACGCTCACCGGAGCGGAGCCTCCCCTTGCCGACGCACCAGCACAGCAGCCCGATCCAGGGTTGGCGCAGGTTGTGGAGCTACCCACGCGCGAGGGTCGCAACACCGCGCGCCGCAGTCGCTGACCCTTGACGTGTAGTTCACCCCCGCACATGTGCGGGGGTGCCGGTGGCGCACGCGCCACCGGTGACGGTCCGTATACGGACCGTCAGGAAAGCGCACATGTGCGCTTTCCCTAAGAGTCTCCCGCGGCGAAGTCCTCAGGGGTTACCTCGTCGAGGAACTCCTTGAAGCGCTCCACCACATCCTCGGACTCCTCGACGTTGTGCTCGAACTCGATCGCCGACTCGGCGATCACCTCCTCGGCCGCGAAGATCGGGGCGCCCGCGCGGACCGCGAGCGCGATAGCGTCGCTCGGGCGCGAGTCGATCTCCATCTCACGCCCGTTCACGCTGAGCGTGATGGAAGCGAAGAAGGTGTTCTCGCGCAGCTCGGTGACAGACACCTGCGTGCACTTGACGTCGAGCTTCCCCGAGCATCTCGCACAGCAGATCGTGGGTCATCGGGCGGGGGGTGCTCGCTCCCTGCAGCTTCATCAGGATCGAGGCAGCCTCGGGGTGCCCGATCCAGATCGGGAGGAACTTGTTGCCGTCGACCGTCTTCAGCAGCACTATCGGCTGCTTGCCGACCATGTCGAAGCTCACGCCGTAGATAACCATCTCCTGCACGACATTCCTCCACAGGGGGAAATCCAGAGTATAGGTGCCCACCGAGCATCCGCCCCAGCCTCTTCGCCGGTCGGCGGAGCCGCGTCAGTGGCGCATCCGAAAGCTCCAGAGCTTGTTGCCGATGAAGTTCAGCGGCGTGGAAGCCGCCACCGCCAGTGCCTCCGCGGGCACCTTGGCCAGACCTCCCTGCTCCACGAGGAGCGTGAGCAGCACCAACCCGAATCCCGCCGCCAGCAGGCTCACCACGAAGAAGCGAATCGCCTGGAAGTGGATCGGCCCAGCCGACGCGTCGAACGTCCAATGGCGGTTGAGCACGAAGTTGTTGATCACCGCCACCAACCACGCGGCCGCGTAGGCGAGCTGGTAGTCGATCCCCAGCACGTGCAAACACAACGCAAACACTGCAAGGTTGACGACGAACCCGACTCCCCCGACCATCCCAAAGCGGATCAGCTGCAGCCAGTTGGCGGGCTTGCGCATACCGTGGAGCAATCGCGTGTGCGGACGCGTCGTGGCACGCTGAGCAGCGCTGCCGGGACCAACGTCCACGGCAGTTTCGTGTGGGGACATCCCCCCAGGGTATCCCACGCGCCACCGGATCGGCCTCGCTTGCCGCTTTGGGCGAGTGGTGTGGTCCACCGGCGGGCACCGCTAGCCTATTGGGGGGTGAGTATCGGGACGAACTCAACAGCCCAGGCGGGCTCGCGGAGAAAGCTAGCGCTGTCGCGCAACACGCTTGCAGGAGCAGCGGTGGCGTTGGCGATCGTCGCGGCGGCTGTGGTGGCGGTGCTGCTGCTGCAGCTCTGGCGGGCACCCCGCGGCGATGCAAACACCGGGCGCCGGCGTCACAAAGCGATCGACCACCACAGCAGCAGCCGGCGGGCAGGCAGGCAGTGCACGGCAAAGCGCAACAAAATCTGGGGCGCCAGCCACGCCGGGGGCACAGCAAGCCAAAACGAGAGACCAACAGGACGGCGCAGCCAGTGCAACAAGCTCTCACACGGGCGCCGCCGCCTCCCACGGCGCAACCGTGAGTCCCGGCAAACCGATCGCGGTCGCAGAGGTGCGCGACCCAGAAGAATCAAAGAGCTTCCCCCTCCCGGCCTCCGTGCACCACCGGGCAGCGTCCACACCGAGCGTGGCAGCTGAAGCCGCGGTGGCCCCGGGCGCCGCATCGGATGCGGAAATACGCAAGGAGCTCGGCGAAGAGGAACACGCCAAGGCCGAGGAACGCGCGGCGCAGAACCGCGTGCTCACCCCGGTGGCGGGGGGGTTCTCGGTTGGGGGCAACGGCACGATCCCAATCCCCACGAACGTCCCCGAAGCGGTGCAGCGAGTGATCGCGGGCGGCAACGCGATCGCCGACTTCCCCTACATCTGGGGGGGCGGCCACGCCTCGTTCGTCGCCAACGGCTACGACTGCTCGGGCTCGGTCAGCTACGCGCTCGCCGCCGGCGGGCTGCTCAGCTCACCGCTCGTGTCGGGCGACCTGGCCCATTGGGGCGAACCCGGTGTGGGCCGCTGGATCACGATCTACGCCAATGCCGGCCACACGTTCATGGACGTCGACGGTGTGTGGTTCGACACCGCCGGGCGCAGTGGACCGTATGCGTCGCGCTGGCTTGTGTCGCAACCAACGCTTGAAGGCTACGCGGTGCGCCACCCAACGGGGCTTTAACCAACGGGCTCGGTCTATCCCGGCCGATATCCAGCGGGCACTCGCTCTATACCGGCCGATGAGCGGGCACTCGCCCGATCAGCCGGTGAGAACGACAGAGCTCAGCAGCGTCGCCGTCTGCGGGCTCTGGCGGGAGGCGTTGCGTGCCACCAGGCGCAGCATCAGCTTCAGCTTGTGACTACGCGCCAAGCGCGCGGCGGTCTTCGAAGAGAACTTGATCCGAACCGTGCCCGCGCCGGCTTTGGTGGTGACGAGCACCGCCGTGCCAATCACAATCGCGCTGGGCGACCCCTTCGCGAGACCGGTTGCGAGAGGCCCCTTGATGCCGAGCCGCTTGGCTGTGGAGCTTTCGAGCAGCACCTGCAGGCTGCCAGCGACCTGCTCGTTGACGGTGTAGTGCACTGCTAGGCCGCTGCTCTTGACTTTCTTCAGCGATGTCGACTCCACCGCAGCGGTGAGCACGGGGGCGGGCGTGAGCGCTGGAGTAACCGCTTTGCCCTGCGAGGAGCCTGCAGCCGGTGTGCCCGAGCTCGAAGTCGAGGCGCCTGGTGTAGTACTCGTCGACGTCGTCGACGATGTCGGAGGCGAGGGAGGCGAGGGAGGGGCAGGACCAACAACCGTGACTGCGTGCGTGACGCTCGCCGTATTGCCGCCTACATCCGTCACCGTCAGCGTCACGTTGTAGGTTCCGCCGTATTGGTAGGAGTGGTATGCGCTAGCCGCGCAAGGAGCTTCCCATAGACCCGCACAGGGCGAGACTCCGGGTGAGTTCACCGAAGGGGCGCCGGGCGCAAAGCCCGAGATCGGCGCTGACCCATCGCCAAAGTTCCAAGTAAAGGTTGCGTAGGTAAGCTTTGGTTCTCCCGTAGAAGAGAAATTGACACCATCGTTTAGGCTGATATTGGACTCCATACCGTCAAACCCGACCAGTTCGCTTGTGTTTACACCGTTAGGAGCGGTGAACTGCGGAACAAGGCTTGCGCCACTCAGGCACGGTATACCAGGGTAGTCAAGTTCGCGTGCAGCGAGATTAAACGTGTCGTTGAGATAGTAGTTGTCTTCACCGATCGTTTGATTGTAGAGGGTACCCGCGTCCGTTCTTTCTTGCGTTTCCACCGATCCACCACTCTTAATCTCAAAGAAGTTACGGCAGAGATCCATCAGTTCCAGGCTCTTCTTCACTTTTACTCCGCTCACTTCTTCTTCGACCTTTCCTTGCCAGCCGTCAAGAAGTGGATTGGTGGTGACGTTCTGCTGCTCGATCGCGATCTGGTTGACAATCAGGTCAGCCAAGCCGGTATCGTAGTAACCGTCAGGGCTTCTCCCTGCTTGGTTTGGCTCCTGCTGGTGAGGACCCTCCAGGCGCTTTTTTTCTTCATATTTTTCCTTTTCCTGCTGATCCATATTGTTGAAGGCTTCTTGTTCGGCTTTTTCTTCCGAGACAGATTTTTCCTTTACCTTCTCCTTGATCTCACCTTCTTCAGCGGGATCCCACCCACCGTCCTGGCACGGGTAGGCATTGTTTTCCTGCTGCAAGTCACCGTCACCGAGCCCCCCCGCTATCCATGGCACAACCGCGTAAAGGACCGTGCTTGAATCACCTTCAAGGGCGCCTGTCGGATTTATGTCCCCGTGATAGCTGCAAAAGCTGTGTTCGTAGCTTGTCGGAGAGGATGCTTCATAAGCGGAGCAGTGACCCGTGGGACCTCCCCCGTCAAGGCAGACTGTCACGCCTGGGGGTGTGAGCACGTAGAAAATGGCTTTCATGCCTGCCTGGAGGGTGTGATCTGAGATAAAGCTTTTCAGCTCGGCCTGGATCTCGGTATCGGTCAAGCAAGCGGTTGCGATCGACCTCGAGCCGTTGAACGGGGCGGGTTCTGTGCAACCCGTTTTGGGGTAAGCGTCGGTATCCGCATAAGACCCGCGATAAGTGATGCTGTATCCCGCGCGATGGTCGGTCTTATCGACGTACTGAGAGTCGAGCGCAAATACATTGGAGAGCGCCCCACTTTCGGCGCCTACGTTGTTTAGGAAGTTGTCAATGACATGCTGCCAGTCACCGTGGTAGTCATATTTCGTTGGGTCCCAATAGATGACATACACGTTGCTTGACTGGACGACCGCACGACCCTCAGGATTTGCGAAATTCTTCTCGCCTTCTTCGTTTGGCGCGGCAAGTTCGACTTCGCGCGGCGTCACTCCGTAGGAATGGCCTTCCACTTCAGAGACCACCGCGAGAGCCGGACTGGCGAACAACGCGAGCATAGCCCCCAGCGATACCAACAGCATGAGGGTCCCACTCAGAGCGAGCTTTTGTGGCGGGGGGACGCGGCGGGCGCAGGCGACTGGCTTAGGGAAGCTGAGCATCTCGATCACAGCCCCCATCGGCATCCCGCGCATGTTGCCTTAGCCCGGATAGACATCTGCGATATCTGTTGCGGTGGGTGCTGGGTCCCGCCCCCGCGAACGACTACGAAGTTGCCGCCCTTGCGTCCCAGCACATAAGCGAGCATGCTGGTGCGATGGATGATCGCGAGAGCGCGCCTTGAGCCAACCTGGGGCAAGCGCAGCGGGCACCCGCAAGCGCGAGGCGCTGGCGCTATTCGCTCCCCTCCCGCGCCACTACGACAGGGTGGCGGCGGTACTGAGCTTTGGCCAGGACCCACGCTGGCGAGGAGCGATGGTTGGGACGATAGGGGCAGAGAGGGGCGACCGTGTGCTCGACGTGGCCACCGGCACAGGGCTTGTGGCCCAGGCGCTCGTGCGACGTTATCGCTGCGAGGTGGTGGGGCTCGACCAGAGCCCCCAGATGCTCGAGCGCGCGCGGACGAGGCTCGCCGGCAATGCGCGGCTCGCCGAGCGCGTGTCGCTGGTGCGCGGTGAAGCCGAGCGGTTGCCGTTCGCCGACGAGGAGTTCGACCACCTGACGTTCACCTATCTGCTGCGCTATGTGGATGACCCCGCCACCACCATGGTCGAGCTCGCGCGGGTCGTCAAGCCCGGCGGACGAGTCGCCTCGCTCGAGTTTGCCGTGCCGAGCAACGCCATGTGGCGAGAGGCATGGCGGCTCTACACGCGCGTGGGACTCCCCACGCTTGGAAGGGTTGTCTCGCGCGAGTGGGCCCACACCGGACGGTTTCTGGCCGACAGCATCCCCGACTTCTATGAGCGCTACCCGCTGGCGCGGGTGGTCGAAATGTGGGAGCAAGCGGGCATCGTGGACGTGCGGGTCAGCTCCATGAGCCTCGGCGGCGGGGTGGTCATGTGGGGCACCAAGGGCGGGGCGGGGTGAAACGACGATGGTGGCAACGGCACTTGGGAGCGACCTCTGAGAGGCCGCGGGTACGGTGAGCGCGCAGGGTCAGACCCCCGAGGGACCATCCGGGGTGCTAGATCGCCCCGCGTTCTACGCTCTGCGCCCGGGAGGGTGGCGGGATCTCGTGACAGTGCTGCACCCTCCCTACACGGCCTGGAACCTCGCCAACGTCGCGATCGGTGCCGCCCTGGCGCCCAACTTCCACGGCGGGCGCCTGCTAGCGGCGCTGGCAGCGTTCTTCCTCGGCGTGGGCGTGTGCGCACACACGCTCGACGAGCTCAACGGCCGCCCGCTCGGCACGCGCCTCTCCAGCCGCACACTCGCGGCGATGGCGGGCCTCTCCCTGGCCGGTGCGGTTGCGATTGGAGTCGTGGGGGCGCTAACGATCTCGCTCACACTGATCCCGTTCGTGCTCGCGGGCGCGTTCATCGTGCTCGCCTACAACCTCGAGTGGTTCGGCGGACGGTTTCACACCGCCTTCTGGCTCGCCGCGGCATGGGGCGCGTTCCCCGCGCTAACCGGCTACTGGGTCAGTGCGCTGCAGCTGCGCGCGCCGATACTGCTCGCCGCCGGCGCCTGCTTCGCGCTAACGCTCGCGCAGCGGAGCCTCAGCACCCCAGTCCGCGAACTGCGCCGGCGCACAGTCTCGCTCAGCGGCGAGCAGCACCTGGCGGATGGCGCGATGGTCGAGCTCGACGCGGCGCGGCTGGCGGCACCGATGGAGGGCGCGCTGAAGGCGTGCGCGCTGGGCATGGTGCTACTTGCCGTTGGTCTGGTGGCCGCCCGGCTGTAGAGATCAGCGGCGCGCTCAGTGTCTAGAGCCGAGCGGAGAGCGCGTGACTCTCGCTCTCGGGGACGGCCCCTGCATCTTGCCGCGACCCGAGACGCTCAACCATGACGCGGTGGGCCTCCGGGTTTGAGTCAATCAGCACGTAGCGTCTGCCCATCTTCGCCGCGACCGCCCCCAGCGTGCCGCTGCCTGCGAAGAAGTCCATGCACCAGTCTTTCTCGCGGGTTGATGCCTGCACCATCCTTCTGAGGATCCCTTCGGGCTTCTGTGTGGGATAGCCAGTCTTCTCCGCCCCGTTGGTGGACACGATCGTGTGCCACCACACGTCCGTCGGTAGCTTCCCCTTCGCCACCTTCTCCGGGGTGACGAGCCCCGGAGCCATGTACGGCTCCCTGTCAACCTCCTCGGAGTCGAAGAAGTAGCTGTCGGGATCCTTGACGTAGACGAGGATCGTGTCGTGCTTGGTGGGCCACCTGCGTTTGGAGCGGGCGCCGTAGTCATACGCCCAGATGATCTCGTTCAGGAATGACTCTCGACCGAATATCTCGTCGAGGAGCAGCTTGCAGTAGTGGGCCTCGCGATAGTCGATGTGAAAGTACAGGGTGCCGCTGTCGGTGAGCAGGCGGCGTGCGTGGGTGAGCCTTGGCTGAAGGAATGAGAGGTAGTCCTCGAAGACGTCCAGATATGACGACTCGCGGAGCAGCCGCGTCTGGAACCGTTTGCCCTGGAACCCAACGCGATCGCCGCCCTCGTGAGGCGTCGTTTGGAGGGTCTTTCTCGTCTGCTGCCTGCCGGTGTTGAATGGCGGATCGATGTAGATCATCTGAAACGACCCATCCTCGAACCGCGGGAGGATTTCGAGATTGTCCCCAAGCAGGATCTCGTCGTGGGACTCCACGCTGCGCACCCTACGAGACGCGGCGGCTCAACCCGAAGGGGCTTCCCTCGGAGTCCTTGCAGATCGCCCAAATCTCACCCGGATGTACGACACTCCCACCGAGCGACTCGACCCGTGTCAGGGCGCCCAGCATGTCGTCCACCTCGAAGTAGGGCAGCGAGAATGTGTCGCCCGGGCCGCGCCCGCGAACATGGACACCCACGCTCGGGGTAGCGGTGTCCGTCTGCCAACCCTCGCCCTCGCCCGGGCCGCGGTGCTCAAACGCATGGCCGAGCAAGCCGCCCCAGAAAGCTCGAGCGCGCTCGGGATCATCCGCTGGGAACTCGATCAGCGCGAGCCTCGATGTCAT
Organism: uncultured Solirubrobacterales bacterium; assembly: GCA_963849215.1. Taxonomy (GTDB): domain Bacteria; phylum Actinomycetota; class Thermoleophilia; order Solirubrobacterales; family Solirubrobacteraceae; genus Palsa-744. The sequence goes on along the minus strand of CAWKGR010000003.1, from coordinate 543,696 downwards.
GCCGTCACGTTACTCGACCCACCACAATCACCACGTGTCAACCGATATGCACGGCCTCGGGCGCATTGCTCCAGTGGGGCGATCCTGGATTCGAGATGCGTCGCTGCAAGCCTTACGCGAGAAGCAGACAGCGACATCATGCAGGTCACGTTTCTGCGAGGACACGTCCCTCCGTCAAGGCGTCGTGGAGCATCGTCCCCTCGCCCATTCCTCCACATACTCGCGCGTCATGACGATCGCGTTCGCAGCGAGCCGGAGCGGGTCCAGTGCCTCGCGCACTACGTGCTCGTTGGAACCTCGCCGAGATCCGGATAGTACTGGGGCGCCTCGGTGCGGTCGCGGAGTCCGTAGTCCCTGATGATGCGGACCTGACGGTGACGAGATCCGGTCGGCCGTCTCGCGATCCATTCGGCTGCCGCGTCGGCATCCTTCCAGTGCGCGAGGAGAAGGCGCGCAGTCTTGTCGTTTATCGCAACGTACAGCTCGGCATCAATGCACTCGCCACTTAACGGTGGAGACTCAAATCCGTCGCTATCTGTTGGGATTTCCGTCACCGTAACCGCTATCGCCGATCCGATCTGGGTGACATCCAAGCGTGTCTGCGGGAGGTCTGGATGATCGGTGTCGGTGACGACCTCGCCCACCCGCAGGTGGTAATCGTCGAAGAGCTCAAAGCGTCCTTGCCGTTGTGCGTCGTGATGCAGAGCGTGAGTACGCCAGCGAATCAGCGCCTTCTCGGATTCCCAGGTGGATAGAGACAGGAGCTTGCACGCGGTCCGCTCGCTCTCGTATCGCACATTCTCGATAAAGCCGGGCACCCGTTCGAGCTCGGGTCGCAGCATCCCGGCAAGCTGCAGGTAGCGGTCCCATTGCGATCTCTTTGGCTGTACCTCAAAGAACACTACGAACATACTCAGCACACCTCCTTGCTCTATCTCGCCGATCTGCGACCCGCGACGGAGTCTGAGCTGCTTCCGCGCGGTTGAGGAACTCTGCGCAGACGGCCTGAAGCTCGTGTCGGCGATGCTCCAGGTGCATGAGGTGGGTCGCTCGCTCGATCACGACGTTCGAGACCTCCGCTGCTGGACTTGTTCGGGATGGCTCCCCGCATAGCGTCCGGCGGCGAGTGTCCCCCAGGAGTGGGCGACGATCGATGCGCGGCCAGTCCCCGTCTGCTCACGCATGTAGCCGCAGGCACGGCCGATCTGCGTGGCGGCGGCAGGAACACGACCAAGGGGCGGTGCGGCATCTGATGCGCCCCCCGCCATCTCGGGGTAGCGCGCGGAGCGGCCATAACCGGCGAAATCAAGCGCCCAGGCATCAGGGCCCGCGTCGGTGAGCGCGTCTGACCAGGACTCCCCATCGAACCGATAGAAGCTCGCCAACTCAGATGGAAAAGTCGTCCCGTGAACGAACAAGACCGGCAGGCCCCGCCCGCGATGTTTGCCGTCTGCCGCATGCAGCAGGGTGAGCGCCGGGTCGCCGCCGATTGAATGCTCGCGCATTGCCCATAAGCTATCTCCCAAACACCTTGACGACGATCAAAGTGTTGTGGGATCAAAATATGAACGGGTAGAAGGAAGGGCATGTGACCATGAACCCAGCGGACCCCGATATCGCGACAGTCGCCGCCGCTATCGGTCAGCCCGCGCGAGCGAGCATGCGGTGCGCTCTCCTTGCCCACGCACCGCTGTCCGTCAACGAACTCGCACACCTTGGCAACGTGTCGCCCGCGACCGCGAGCCTTCACCTCGCTCGACTCGCCAACGCCAACCTCGTCACTGGCCACCGCAGCGGACGAACGCACCACTACCGCCTCGCCAGCGTTGAGGTTGCGTATGCGCTGGAGTCACTACAGCGACTCGCACAGCCCGCGCCCATACGTTCCCTCGCCGGCACTCGGGCCGCGCAACACATCCGCTTCGCTCGCAGCTGTTACGACCACCTCGCCGGCAGGCTCGGGGTTGCTATCACCGATGGGCTGATCGACCATGGCTACCTGAGAGTCGGACCCGATGCGTTCTCTCTCACGCCAGACGGCGAGAGGTGGCTTACGTCGGTCCGGGTTGATACGGCGGTTCTGCGCTCAGCGAGACGCGGTTTGGCGCTGAGCTGTCTGGATTGGAGCGAGCGACGACCCCACGTCGCGGGCGCAGTCGGAGCGGCCCTCCTACACAGATCGCTCGTCGCCGGCTGGTTCAGCCGACGACCCGGCACCCGCGCGCTCCGCCTCACACCAGTTGGCGCGCGTACTTTTCAGCGGGAGCTCGGACTCGAAATCCAGTGACGTCGCTCGCCGTTCGTCGAGACAGCACTCCCTGCACCGTTAGGCGATCAGCCGCCCTGCGGATCCCCTCAGCACTACCACGTCCGACACGCCGCGCCAGCTCTAGGCCGCTGAACTCCTCGTCGACGCGTGCCCATGTCGGTGATCTCAAGCGGATTGCGTTGCTCGTGGAACAACAGCGATGCGAAGACGTGACGCAAGTTATACGGGCTGCCCCTTGGCGGACAACGTGCTCGGTGCGCCGCATCGCCGCGATCATCTCAGGGACGATTCCTGGCTCCGTCGCGATCAATCGTAGCGCCCGGTTGGGTGCTGTCTAGTTCACAGCCCAAGCAGAGACCAGATCGAGCGGACCGAACTCACGGCCCACCGCTAATTGCGCAAATCAACTCGATCCGTTTCACCCCCTGTCAGAAACAGTATTGACGAGATTGCCCGTCTGACCGGCTGACGTCCCACGTGATCTGCAACAATGAGCTAGCAAATATGGTGCTTGACCTGAGCACAATGCTAGTGCGTTGTATGGCCTCGAAGGAGACAGGTATCACGCTGGAAACAACTTGGAGGTTAATCTGATGAAATCTCGACATAGTGTCGCGCTGAGCTTGGCACTGACGCTCGTTTCAGGAGTCACCGCGAGCGCCTCATACGGCGCGAGCGTTGAATTTAACCCAAGCCCAATTAAATTCGCGATCGAAAATGAAGTGAAGACAGTGGGATTTTATCTTAATAATATCGCGCTAGAAGGGCAAGGGCCTGAGGAAGCAGAACTTCTGAAAATAGACCTTATAAAAGGCAATGCACATTACGTCGTCAACGACGAATGCTCGGGGGCAGGTCTCCCCAAGCGTATGGTCGCCAAAGAAGGTGAAAGCAAGCCGTGTCTGTACAAAGCCGTCGACTTTTGTCCCGGGATGGAAAAGGGGGAAGCCGAAGCTGAATACGAATTGCCTCCAGGCGCAGGCAAGCAAAAAATAACGGTGTTACTAGAAAAATAGCTATCTGTTTGTTTCGTGCTAATCCATGGGTGAAAATAAAACCCCCCGGCCGATCTTGGTCAGCTTTGCTAACCGTCTGATTTCAGCCTAGTGGTTCAGCTGGGCCTCAAAGAGGCGAGCAAGCGTAGCGCCCGACCTGTGCCGGGACTGCGAATGGGCAGCAACATCAAATCGAGATCATTGGTGCCCCTGTCACCGCGAGTGATACCGACGATACTGCAAATCACGGCGGGTGATCCGCAGTATGGGCGATCCTGAATTCGAACCAGAGACCTCTTCCTTATCGGGGATTGCCTTCGAGTAGAGGATTTGGCGTGTTGGAGCCGCATTGAGCACCGGGCGGTCTTCTGCGTGCTACCAATTTGCTACCAGAGTCTCCAGTTATCGTCCTGCGGGCCGGGTTTGCGAGGGTAGGATCGGCTCGTTGTCTTGCGGGCTCGATGCTACCTTTAGGCCATGACCGTGAAGGAGCGCCTGCACGACGCCGTTGAGACGATGAACGACGACGAAGCCCGAGCGGCGCTTCGCACGCTGGCCGACGCTTCGGGCGATCCGGTTGCCTGGATGCTCAATCATGCGCCGCTTGACGACGAGCCCTACACCGGCGATGATCGAGCGGCTTCCGAGGAGGGCTGGGCGGCCTACCAGCGAGGCGAGGCGGTCGGGGTAGCCGAGTTGCGCGCGGAGCCTGACGCTGACGCCTGAACTACCTGAGTGGGACCCGGTGATCGCGCCCGCTGCCGCGAAGTCCCTGCGCAAGCTGCCCCGCAACGAACGAGAGCGCATCCTTACGGCCATTGAGCGCCTGCCTGCGGGCGATGTGCGCAGTCTCAAGGACCGACCGGGCGAGTGGCGTCTGCGCGTCGGAGATTGGCGAGCCCTCATCCGTCTCGACTCCGATGCCAACGTGATCGTGGTGATGGCCGTCAAGCCGCGTGGCGGGGCGTATGACCGCTGAGCGTTGAAACCACCCGACCGCCCTCAGGCGTCCTCGTTATGAATGCGGGAGCGAGCCACCTGAATCTGCTCCTCCGCTGAGATCGGGGCTGCACCTCGAAGCTCAGCAACGACGTGGGCGTAGGTAGAGAAGAGGACCTGTGGGCTATCACCCATCATGTCGGCGATCTCCAGGGGATTACGCTGCTCGTGGAACATCAGCGACGCGAAACTGTGGCGCAGGTCGTATGGGGTTGCTCCCGTGTAGGAGCGCTTGGCCTTGCCGTGGATCTTGGTCGTCGTGATCGTCCCGATGCCGACCGTCTCGCACGCTGGCTGCCACACTCCCTCTCGCCAGTTGCCGTACGCCGTGCGGTCACACCATGTCCAGCCGTAGTTTCCGTCGAAGCTCCCGACAGATGGGCAACTTGTAATAGTTGTCATCGCTTCGAGGCCATGCGCCACAGCGAGTTCCTGCTCGACCCACTGGAAGATTGGCCACCGTCGTCGCTCAGTCGAATTCGCCAACGCCCGGCCTCGGTAAATGACCTCAAGCAGGAGCTTCTGCTCACTGGTCGGCTCAGCAAGAAGCGGATGCACAGTCAGTCCTGCTCGGTAACTCGAACCTCAGCAATCACCTCGCCGCCAGGACCATAGATCGGCACCGTCACGGACGATATGCCGCGCTCCCGCAGTCGAGGCATCACGCGCTCCGAGACCCAGTTTTGCACCGCAGCAACCAACTTCTCGACCATGACCGCAGAAACAACATCCGCTAGACGCAGCGCCATGACACGACATCGAACGATCGCTGCTCGTACGGCAACGAATGCTCCGGCTCGAACCCGATGTCTCGCAATGCGTCCGCCAAGCCAGCAAGCTGAGGAGCGTTAAGCGGCCGGACAGTTTCAACCAGGATCGTGAGTGCTTCGCCCATCTATGGCTGAGCGTAGTCCCAATCCCGGACACGCGGATCAATAGCAGCCCTAACAAGCGGTGCGACGGTTAATCGGGCTGGAAGGGCTTGCTGGCTGAGTCCTTGGCCGTAAAGAACCGGAGGGTCGTGTACGGTGAAACGGGGCGAGAGCCCTGCGATTCCGCCCATGAGACCAACTAAAAGCCACCGCTAGCGCGGCGGCGTCAGGCAGCTTCGGCTCTTGCTACCCATGATCGCACGGGGATCGCGTAGAGCTTGTAGGCCCAGTTTCCGCCGTTGACGAAGCTCCAGCTAGCAGGCGGCTCCACGGGTACGCAGTTCACTTGGTTGTTGACATGCAGGTGGCCGTGGAGTCTTTCGCCAATCCAGACCTCGCCGGGGGCGCCGACGGCTTGGATCTTTGCTGCCATCGTGATGGCCATCCCGTACACGTCGGATTGAGTACGGGAGGACGCGCTACCAACGACGCGGACCGACGCCTCGCTGGCGTCAGCTCCGATGCGGATATCCACGGCGGGCAGACCGTGATCCGCAAGCTGCACGTTGAGCGCCGTATAGACGACTGCGATTATCACCGTGGCGGCATCGATCGCCGCGTCACAGGCAGCCATCGAGCTGCCCTGGCCATCGAAGGCCGCGATCAGACCATCGCCTGTGAAGTTGACGATCACCCCGTCGAAGTCCCCAACGATCTCGGCAAGCTCACGAAGCAGGAGCGGAACTATTCGCCCGTAGGCATCGGGATCGCTCGCTTGTAGTCGGGTCGAGCCGACAAGATCTATGCACAGGGTGGCGAGCCTGACCTGAGAGCCAACTAAGTCGGCCAGCGGGTTCCCCGGCGACTGCGGCTGCTCGATCGACTCGGGATGCTCAAGGGCGTAGACGATTGCCTCGGAGCGCTCGTGAAGCCTCTCCAGTAGGCCTCGGCGTTCGGGCGATTTGACTCGTTGGCCGTTCGCGACGGCGCTGAGTATTTGTTCGATCGCGCTCTCCCACACCTTGGGTGGGAAGACATCGTTGGTCTGTATGTCGAGCACGCTCCCATCGTCCTGGCGCTTGTAGCGAGCATCTGAGAACCGAAGGTAGACAGGCTGTGAGCCATCCGGCTCGGGGTCGCCCATTTCAGCAGACTCGACATCAATCCTCACCCAGTCAGAGTCGATCTTGATCGGCTGGTCGTCCACGTCCCCAGTCTGGCACGGAAATGGGACGGTCCAGCGTGACATCCGACACGTCGATGAAGAGCGCTGCTAGCGTCGCCCCGTGGAGCGACCCGAGGGCAACCAGTGGATCTTGCTCGCGCCTTGGGCAGACGGTATCTCCGTGCCTGGAGAGGCTACGAGCGCGGCGAAGGCAAGAAGCCGTTGCTCGCCGACTTTAGGCCGAAGATCGGCATGAGCGGCGGGACTACCACTTCCACGCAGCAGGCGGCTGGGCCGCCATTCCGCCGCTCAACGCCATAGGCAGGGCCTCGGGGCTTCCGTGGCCAGCCTGTTCGTGCTACCAATTTGCTACCGTCGGTGGCAGAACCGGGCCTATCTGAGCCGATGCTGCGCCAGGAACCACTAACCCGGACTGCCGCAGAACCCCAGTATCAATGCGGCCTTCCAGCCAATTCCTGCGATGGGCGATCCTGGATTCGAACCAGGGACCTCTTCCTTATCAGAGAAGCGCTCTAACCAACTGAGCTAATCGCCCGCGGCCGCCGATTCTAGCGTTCGCCTACAGCGGGCGTGGATCATCGCGCGTCACCACCGGTCCGCAGCCTCTCGGCCAGCTCGAGCGCTTCCTCCGGGCTCACAAACGACAGCTCCGCCCGGTATCCGCCCTTCTCCGCGCGAACGCGCACCTCTGCGCCAAGCGCCTCTTCGAGTGTCGCGGCGATCGTTGCCGCGGCCTCCTGCTGGTCGGGGTGGACGCGGGGCTTTGAACGCGCCACTCGAGCGCCCTTCGCATTACCCGCAGCCTTGTTGGTCTCCCGTGCGCGTGCTTCGACCACCCTCACCGACCACCCCTCGCGCGCTGCGTCTCGCGCGAGACGCCGCCTGGCGCTGTGATCCTCAGCTAGCAGCAACGCTCGCCCATGACCCTCACTTAGTTGCTCCTGCTCGATGAGCCCGATCCCCTCCTCTGGCAGGTCCAGCAACCGCAGCAGATTTGACACCGCCACACGACTGCGCCCTACCCTGAGCCCCACTTCCTCGCGTGTCAGTCCCAGCTCCTCAACCAGGGCCACGCATGCACGTGCCTCCTCGATCGGATTGAGATCCTCGCGCGCCATATTCTCGATCAACGCAAGTTCGAGCGTGGCCGCGTCCTCGCGCTGGCGCACGAGCGCCGGAATCTCCGTCAGTCCCGCGATCTGGGCAGCGCGCCAGCGGCGCTCGCCGGCCACCAGCTCGTAGGTTCCACCAGGCTTGGGGCGCACCAACACGGGTTGCAGCACCCCCCGCTCGCCGAGCGATCCCGCCAACGCGCGCAACGCCTCCTCGTCGAAATGCCTCCGCGGCTGGTTGGGGTTCGCCACGATCAGCTCCACCGGCAGCTCTCGCAGCTCGTCCGCGGTCTGACTCTCGCCAGACACCCTGAGGATCGCCTCGAGCCCGCGGCCCATTCCCGGCTTCGGCTTAGCCACGGGCCGCGACCTCCTTGGCAAGCTCGAAGTACGCCTCGGCGCCGGCGCTGTGGGGGTCGTGATGGGTGACCGGCAACCCGTAGCTGGGCGCCTCCCCAACCCTCACATTGCGGGGGATCACTGTGTCGAACACGAGATCGGCGAAATGCTCGCGCACCTCGCGCTCCACGTCGCGCCCTAGCCTCGTCCGGTTGTCGTGCATCGTCAGCAGCATCCCCGCCACAGTCAATCGCGGATTGAGCTCGCGCTGTACAAGCGAGAGCGTCTCCAACAGACTCGCAAGACCCTCCAACGCAAAGTACTCGGTCTGCACAGGCACGATCACCCGATCGGCAGCCACCAGCGCTGCCACGGTCAGTGGACCAAGCGACGGCGGACAGTCAAGCACGATGTACTCAAACTGGTCCCTGATCGGCTCAATCGCCTCTCGCAGCCGTTGCTCGAATCCGTCAAGGCGGGGCAGCTCGACATTTGCGCCCGCCAATCCGGGGCTCGCCGGAAGCAGTCTGAGATTCTCCACCGAGCTACCCACGATCGCCTGTGCGGGCGTGCTCTCACCGGCAAGGACCTCGTATAGCCCGGGTACTTGCGAGCGCGGCAAACCCAGACCAACGGTGGCGTTTGCCTGTGGATCGACATCGATCACCAGCGTCGTATAGCCAGCCTCAGCAATGCACGCGGCCACGTTCACGGCCGTCGTCGTCTTGCCTACGCCACCCTTCTGGTTGGCGATCGCGTAAACCTTGCCCATGATCGCCGCCACGCTAGCGCCGATCGCTCTTGAAGGTCGGCCGACCGGCTCTGCCCGGCGACGAGCCCTGAATCAACAACCAAGGCACCTGAACGGCTCGACTCAACTCGCAAGCGGCCTCTTGCGCGCCATCCCAACCCTGCGCGGGAACCTATCCGGGGTCTCGCGCACCTTTAGGTACACGTGCAGGTGATGATCACGCACACCCTCATATGGCTCAACTCGGCGGATCAACTCGCACTCGAGACCCAACAGCTCGGCGGCCTCGCCCGCGAGGCGCTCATCCTCGCGATCTCGCTGCCCACGCCAGTCGATCAGGGCCCCACCCAGACGCAACAGCGGTGCCGCGTACTCCAGCACGATCGGTTGCGGCGCCACCGCCCGCGCCAACACCAGATCATTAGCGGCGATGCCCTCAGGCCACTCCTCTACACGCGCGCACACCGCCTCAATGTTCTCGATCCCGGCGCTATGCGCCACGCGCTCGATGAACCCGCACTTACGCGCCTGGCTCTCCACAAGCTTGACGTGGCTCCGCGGCAGCGCCACCGCCAGCGGCAAACCGGGGAAACCCGCGCCCGCGCCAATATCTGCGATCCGCGCGGCGGAGCGCACCAACTCAAGCTCAAGCGCCACAAGCGAATCGGCCAGGTGCACGTCGACCGCCAACTCGGGCTCATGCACGCTCGTCGGCGCCAGCTCGTCTTTGGCCACCTTCGAGAGCACCATCGCCAGTTGGGCGATCTGATGCTCGCTCAAGCCATACCTGCCGGCGAGGGCCTCTAGTGCAGCTTGCACTTCAGGTTTCACGTGAAACACCGTCGCGAGCCACTACACAGATCACCTCACAAACCGCAGAGACCCAGTTTCACGTGAAACGGTGGAGCGAGGCGACCACGCGGCGATCAAGCCTCGACCGGCTCCACAACCAAGTACCGCTCGGGCTCCTCACCCTCGCTGTGGGTCTTCACGTCGTCGCGATCACGCAGGTATTCGTGGACGATCCGCCGCTCGGATGCCGGCATCGGGTCAAGCTCAACCGCTTGCCCCGAGCGCAGCGACTCCTCCGCTGCGTCAAGCGCGATCGAGCGCAGAGCCTCGGCACGGCGCTCTCGATAGCCATCGGCGTCGATCACCACACGCACGTCCGGAGAGCCTCCGTGGAACACGATCCGCTGTGCCAGGTGCTGCACGGCGTCGATCGTCTGCCCACGTCGCCCGATGAACAAGCCAACGTCCTCTCCCTCCAAGGACCCACTCAGAACGCCGTCGGTCTCCTCGATCCGCACCTCCACGTCCAGGCCAAGGCTGTCGGCGATCTCCTCCAGCAACTCGCGCAGCACGTCGGACGGATCCTCGCGCTCCTCATGGAGCTCCTCGGCCGGGCTCATCGCCGCCTCCCAGAGCGCTTCTTCTTCTTTCGTGGCGGTGGGGGCGGAGTGCTTCCAATACCAGCTCCAGCGAGCGCCGGTTCTCCCTTGGCCGATCCCGATCCTTTCGCCCTGCCGTTGCTCGAGCCCACACTGTCCGGCGGGGACGATCCCTTGCCGGGCAGCACCGTCGGTGGCGGGCCGATACTGCGGCGCACGAAATATCCCTGGCCCACCGTCCATAGATTCGTCGTCACCCAGTAGACGAGCAGGCCCGCCGGGTATCGGTAGAGGATGATCACGAAGAACAGCGGCAGAGCCATCATCAGGCGCCGCTGTGTGGGGTCAGCTGTGGCCGACATGATCATCGTGGAGGCGAGCTGCGAGCCGACGTAGAGCACCAGCAGCACGACCAGCGCCACGCCCGTCGCCTTGGCAGTGATGTCCGGCAGGAACAGGAATCTGGCGGAGCCGGGGTCCACTGACTGGCAGCTGGTTGCTTCGATGTATTTGGAAGGCAGAGCGCCCACGCTGGCGATCGCCGTGTGATGCAGCGTGTTGTAATGCGACACCAGGCTCGTCCCGCAGATGTGCTTCTTGAGGTCCGTGCGGAGCATGTAGAACAAGGAGATGAACACGGGTAGCTGCAGCACCAGCGGCAGGCAGGAGGCAAACGGATTGACTTTGTGCTCCTTGTAGAAGTTCATGATCTCCTGCTGCTGGCGCTGCTTGTCATCCTTGTACTTCTCTTGGAGCGCCTTCAGCTGGGGAGCGAGGCGCTGCAGTTCGCCCATCGAGCGGAACTGCTTCAGCGTCAACGGCACCATCAAGGCACGGATGAGCACCGTCATGCAGACGATCGCCAGCCCCCAACTACCACCCACGACGTCGTTGTGGATGAACACCAGGATCGATTGAAACACGCTGATCAGCGGCGAAAAGGCTTCCTGGATGACGTTGGCGGAGATGAACATTTAAGAGCTGCCCTACGGTCTATCGATCTCGTGGGTCCGACCGCGCGAGGATCGGCCTGTCGCCGTGCGGTGGCCGTGTCCCGAACAGCCGCTGGGCCTCAACCGGGTCATACCCGCCGTGGCTCCACGGATTGCACCTCAACAGGCGCCAAGACGCCAGCACGAGGCCCCTCAGTATGCCGTACTCACCTACCGCCTGTACTGCATACCGTGAGCACGTGGGCTCGTACTTGCAGCGCCGTGGCAACGCCGGTGAGATCAAACGCTGATAGACGGTAATTGGGGCCAGCGCAACTCCACGGGCGGTGCGCTCAATCCTCACGAGGCTTTGCCCCCTCGTGGGGAACGGCACCCTCGCTGCGCAGACCGGCTTGGCCCAACAGCTCGCCAAGCGCGCCGTCGATACCAGCAAGTCCCTCGCGCTCAGCCAACTCGCGAGCCTCGGGGCGCGCGACGACGACGACATCATGGCCGCCGCTCAACTCGGATTCTACTCCGTCAAAGGCCTCGCGCAACAAACGCTTGACGTGGTTGCGCTCAACCGCGCCGCCCACCTTGCGAGACACCGACAGCCCGAGACGCGGGCGGTCGACAGACTCGTTGGGGAACGAGTAGAGCACTAGATGACGATTGGATACCGAGCGGCCCTGACGATAGACCCGCTCAAACTCGGCACTGCGCGAGAGACGCCGACCGCGTCGAGGAGATCGCGGCATCATCTCGCGACCACGACTAGACGGACAGGCGCTTGCGTCCCTTGTCGCGCCGCCGCTTGAGCGTGAGTCTTCCCGCGCGAGTGCGCATGCGGGCGCGAAACCCGTGGGCGCGGGCTCGCTTGCGTTTCTTGGGCTGGTAGGTGCGCTTCATGATCGATTTTCTCCGGCCACGCCGATTTTCCTGCCCAAACGCCGGGCTGGCGTCGTGGGCGGCAGACCTGTTTCCGCCGGGTCGTGGAGTATAGAGGTTGTCGGCCCCCCGGCGTGCACAGCAGCCGCCCGATCGGCCCTTCCAGGTACCCAGCAACACAGAATTTCTCGCCATTTGCGGCGAGGCGCGCATCGGTGCAAGCGGCGGCGGGCGGGCTCGGATATATTCGATCGACCGGGTCCTCCGCGGGCCCCACACGAATGATTTCCGCCGCTTTCTCCCACAAGGAGTAGGTCATCGCTGCCGTGAGCACACAGCTCGAGCACATATGGAGCCAAATAAGAGCAGAGCTCTCGCAGACGATCGAGGAACCCGTCTACAGGATCTGGCTGGAGCCACTTCGGGCAGTGGACCTGACGGGCGACAATCTCACCGTCGAGGCTCCCGCACAAACATGCGGATGGGTCAGGGAGCGCTTTGGACGTGCCCTACAGACATGCGCAGCAGCCGTGCTTGGCCCCGACCTGACCGTTGATGTAGTCGAGACACGTTCGGGGCGGCAAGCCGGAAACCCTCATCCTCCCGGCCCACCCACAGCAACCTCCACAGCTCATCCACAGCCAACTCCAGCCATCTGCGGCAACCCCAAGCTCACATTCGACCAGTTCGTAATCGGCGACTCCAACCGGCTCGCCCACGCAGCGGCACTCACCGTCAGCGAGCTTCCCGCACACGCCTACAACCCACTGTTCATCTGCGGCCCCCCAGGCGTCGGCAAGACCCACCTGCTGAGATCAATCGCAACATACGTGGCCGCCTACAACCCCGGCCTGCACGTGCGCAGCACGACCGGAGAGTCCTTTACGAACGATTTCCTGCGGGCGCTTGGATCTGGTGGGCTCGACACGTTCAAGACAGGCTTTCGCCGCGTCGACGTGCTGCTGATAGACGACGTTCAGTTCTTGGAGCGCAAGACCAAGACCGAGGAGGAGTTCTTCCACACCTTCAACGTGCTCTACGACGCTGGCAGCCAGATCGTGCTCACCTCAGACCGCCCACCGAGTGACCTCCAAGCACTCGAAGACCGCCTTCGGGAGCGATTCCAGTCGGGCCTTGTGGCCGATATCCGCCCACCAGACCTCTCAACCCGGCTCGCGATCCTCCGTAAGCGAGCACATCACGACGGAATCGAGCTGGCCGACCCACAGGCACTTGAGGTCATCGCCAAGCGGATCTCCATCAACGTGCGAGCACTCGAGGGCGCTCTGATTCGGGTCGTCGCCTTCAGCTCTCTCACCGGGCGTCTCTTGAACGCTCGAGCTCGCGAAGGAGGTGCTTGATGGCCTCTACCCTCAAACCAATCCACCCGCTCGATCGATCGCCGAGATCAAGGCAGCAGCCTGCGAGCAGTTCGGTCTATCCCTCGAGGAACTGCTCTCTCCCATTCGCACAGCTCGCATTGCCTGGCCGAGGCAGGTTGCGATGTATCTCGCGCGGGAGCTCACCCAAGAGTCCCTACCAGCGATCGGGAGGGAATTCGGCGGGCGCGACCACACAACTGTGCTCCACGCCTGGCGCCGCACCGAGGAGCGTATCTCTGCGAACGCAAACTCACGAGCAGCCGTCGAAGAGCTGCGAAGCCGTCTGATCACGCCATCCTGCTGACCGGCGGACTTGAGACACTTCCGTAGCTTCTCCACAGAGCTTGCACAGCCACCACCAGCCAATCACCAGCAACCACCACCAAACCAACATCTCCACAGCCCCTACTAAACCTATAGACCTATTCAAGGTGCACAAGTGAAGCTCTCCCTCTCCACAGACGAGTTCCTAGCCCAGCTGCAAACAGCAACCCGCGTTTCCTCCTCACGGGCTTCTGTCCAGGCTCTCTCCGGGGTGATGATCTCCGCTGAAGGCGACCGCCCATTGCTGCTGGCCACCGATATGGAGGTTGGGCTGCGAGTGCCGTTGGCGGGGGAGATAGTCCAGCCTGGTGTAGCTGTGCTTCCAGCCCGCCTGCTCCTCGACGTTGTGCGTTCACTCCCCGGCGAGAGGGTAACCCTCGAGCTACGCACCCACGAGCAGGATGTCGAGCTGATCTCCGGTCCCGCCAAGTTTCACCTCCGAACTCTGCGCTCTGAAGACTTTCCAGAGCTTCCATCTCCAGCCCCCGGTGGCATGACGCTGCCAACCCAAGTGTTCGTCGACACCGCGTTGCAGGTGTCGCGCTCTGCCTCCAAAGACGAGACACGCCCGGTACTCACCGGAGTGTTGATCTCTGCGGGCGGGCAAGAGCTCACGATGGTCGCCACCGATTCCTACCGGTTGAGCGTCAAGCACGCGAGCCTCGAGTCGGCGCTGGATGGCACGATCGAGGCGAATGTGCCTGCCCGCGCCCTACAGGAGCTGGGCCGCATCGCCCAGTCCGCCGAGGAGTCTGAGCTGACAATCAGTCTCGGACAGAATCAGGTCGTGTTCGAGCTCGGCCAGATCGTGCTCTCCTCCAGGCTTATAGACGGACAGTTCCCCAACTACCGCCAGTTGCTCCCCGAGTCAGTGGATCACGAACTACGCCTCTCCGGTGCCGAGATAGCGGACGTCGTCAGGCGTGTCAGTCTGCTGGCCCAGAAGAATGCACCACTGCGGCTGAGCTTCGGCGAGGGTGAGTTGACCGTGTCAGCCCAGACCCCGGATGTCGGTGAGGCCAGCGAGACGCTCCCGGTCCCCTTCTCGGGCGAGCCGTTCGAGATCGGATTCAATCCCGAGTTTCTACGCGATGGTCTGGAAAGCGTGGAGTCCGAGGAGCTCGTCCTGAAGCTGATAAGCCCTCTGCGTCCCGGTCTGATCGAGTCTCCAGACGGTGGCGGCTTCGTATATCTCATCATGCCTATTCGCTTGAATACGTGAGGTCGGCTGGAGCGCGACGTGTTGGTACTCAGCGTGCAACTGCGCGACTTCCGCACTTACACACGGGCTGAGGCGCACCTCGGGGAGGGACTGACCGTTGTTCACGGGGCCAACGGCGCTGGGAAGTCGAATCTGCTCGAGGCGCTCTACTTTGGGTGCACTGGCTACTCACAGCGCACCCGCTCTGAGCGCGAGTTGGTGCGCTTTGGAGCGCAGGCCGCCCGAGTGTCCGTGCGCTTGACAGAGGAAGGCCGCCCACATGAGCTGGCTGTCGGATTCCAGCCTGGCTCGCCGAAGCACATGACGGTTGACGGTGCGCCCGTTGAGCACCTGACAGGGGTGGAGCAACGACCCCTTGTAAGCGTGTTCTCCCCGGATCGCCTGGAGCTTCTGAAGGGCGCCCCAACACTGCGTCGTGCTCATCTGGACCAGCTTGTGGTCGCGCTATGGCCGCCACGGGCGGCGACGCGACGCGACTACTCGCGCGCCCTGGCGCAGCGCAACGCGCTGATCGCGGGCATACGCGCTTCACGTGCCTCACGCGCGACGCTCCCAACCTGGGATCTGGAGCTGGCTCGACACGCACTCGCGCTGCGCGATGACCGCGCGGCCGTGATCTCGATGCTCTCAGAGCCTTTCGCGGAGCGTGCTGTCCAGCTGGGATTGAGCGGTGAGCCACGGCTCGCCTATCGCCCGCGCTCGAAGGCCGCAAGCGTTGAGGAGTTCATCGCGGAGCTGGAGCAACGGCTGTCGAGCGATCTCGAACGCGGCTTCTCCACACATGGACCTCATCGCGATGAGCTTGCGATTCTGCGCGACGATCATGAGCTGCGCTCCTATGGATCTCAAGGCGAGCAGCGCCTGGCTCTACTGGCTTTGCTGATGGCCGAGCGAGCGGTACTGGCGCGCGAGCGTGATCATGTGCCACTGATGCTGCTCGACGACGTCATGAGCGAGCTCGATTTGACACGCCGGGAACTGCTTGCGCACGAATTGCGCGACACGGGGCAGAGTGTGGTTGCCACAACCGACCTGGCTCACGTGCCAGGATCTGGCGATGCAGAGGTCACACGCCTTCGAATCTCCCCCGGGGCGATTCTGCAGGAGGCGATAGCCGCGTGAGCCGGTCCTCACCTCGTCCCCTGTCGCTGGCGCTCGGAGGCTTGACGGCGGCGCTCGCACCCGCAACCACGCTCGCGCGCGTACAGCAGGCATGGGAGCAGGCCGTCGGAGGAGTGATCGCCGAGGCGGGGAGCCCTACGGCCGAGCACGATGGTGTGCTCACGATCACCTGCACGGACGCGGTGTGGGCCTCGGAGCTGGATCTGATGGGCTCCCAGCTCGTGGCGCGTTTGAATCAGACGCTCGGTGGCGAGGTCGTCCACAGGCTCCGCTGCCGTACGGGCTGAGTCCGCGGGAACACCGCAAAAAGGGAGCCCGAGGGAACCCCGGCAAAAGTCTTTGAGGGACTTGGATCTGGCCGCCGTTTTTGGCTTGTTTGCAGGGGTTTATGGGTGGTGTCGAGGATCAGTCAGGGGTGTCTCTGTGCTATCCTTTTGAGTAACACACACCACGCCCCGGACCGAGGTCGAAAGTACCCGGGCTCCGGGGCGTTCTCGCGTCATCGGAGGACTTTTGGCGACCGACTTCCAAAGCTCGCAAACCCAGCCTGCCACCACGAGTAGTGGGGCCAATAACCCGTCTATGGGAGGGGACGCGAGCTACGACGCGCAAGACATCACCGTGCTTGAGGGCCTTGAGGCCGTGCGCAAGCGCCCGGGTATGTACATCGGCTCCACCGGAGTGATGGGCCTGCACCATCTTGTGTATGAGGTGGTGGACAACTCGGTGGATGAGGCCCTCGCCGGCTTCTGCACCGAGTTGTCCGTGAGGATCCATCCAGACAACTCGATCACGGAGACCGACAACGGGCGCGGCATCCCGGTGGCGATGCACGAGAAGGAAGGCCGTCCGGCCGTGGAGGTGGTGCTCACCGTGCTTCACTCCGGCGGCAAGTTCGGAGACGGGGGCGGCTACAAGGTCTCAGGAGGCCTGCACGGGGTCGGCGTGTCGGTCGTCAACGCGCTGTCTGAGCGCCTGCTGGTGGAGATTCGCCGCGACGGTCACGTCTTCTCCCAGGAGTACTCGCGTGGCGCCCCCCAGCAGGAGCTCCAACGCGGCGAGAAGCTGCCGTCCGGCGCCCCCACCGGCACGACAATCACCTTCCTGCCCGACGCCGACATCTTCGAGTCGCTGGATTTCGACTTCCATACGCTCGAGGAGCGTCTGCGCGAGACCGCGTTTCTCACGCGCGGTCTAAAGATCTCGATCGTCGACGAGCGCGCTGAGGGTCACTCGGCGGAGTTTCAGTACGAGGGGGGGATCGAGGACTTCGTGTCCTACCTCAATGAGAACAAGGACACCGTGCACCGCAAGGTCGTGTTCTTCGCCGGCGAGAGCGAGGAGGGCGCGGTCGAGGTGGCGATGCAGTGGAACTCCTCCTACCAGGAGTCGGTCCACTCGTTTGCCAACAACATCAACACGCGCGAGGGCGGCTCGCACATGTCCGGGTTCCGCTCCGCGCTCACGCGCACGCTCAACAAGTACGCGCGCGACCACGGCCTGCTCAAGGAGAAAGAGGACAACCTCTCCGGCGAGGACGTGCGCGAGGGTTTGACCGCGGTCATCTCCGTGAAGCTGCGCGACCCCCAGTTCGAGGGCCAGACCAAGACCAAGCTCGGCAACCCCGGCATGGCCGGCTTCGTGGAGTCGGTCGTCAACACCGGCCTCGGCGAGTTTCTTGAGGAGAACCCCAGTGAGGCGCGTGCGGTGATCATGAAGGCCGTGCAAGCGCAGCGCGCCCGCGATGCCGCGCGCAAGGCTCGCGACCTGACTCGACGCAAGTCCGCGCTTGAGAACTCCACGCTGCCCGGCAAGCTCGCCGACTGCTCGGTCAAAGATCCGAGTCTTGCGGAGCTGTTCGTTGTCGAGGGTGACTCAGCTGGTGGCTCAGCCAAGCAAGGGCGCGACCGCAATACCCAAGCGGTCCTGCCGCTGCGCGGCAAGATTCTCAACGTCGAGAAGAGCCGCATCGACAAGGTGCTGCAGAACACCGAGGTTCAGGCGCTCATAACCGCGATCGGTACCGGTGTGCGCGAGGAATTCAACATCGAGAACGCGCGCTACCACAAGGTTGTGTTGATGACCGATGCCGATGTCGACGGCGCTCACATCCGTACGCTCGTGCTGACGCTCCTGTTCCGCGAGATGCAGGAGCTGATCGAGGCCGGCTACGTGTACATCGCAAAGCCCCCGCTATACAAGCTTAAGCAGGGCTCGCGCGAGCGCTACATCGAGAAGGACTCCGAGCTCGAGGACATCCTGCTGTCGGACAAGTGGGAGAAGATCAGCGTCTTCGACCGTCACGGAACCCAGTTCAAGCTGACCGACACGCGCTGGCAGCGCTTCGTGCGGCTGCTCGCGCAGTACGAAGGCTGGTCCTCGACACTACGCGCGGCGCACGGCCACGAGATGGTCCAGTTCCTGGAGGAGTCAGCGCTCTTGGGTGAGCAGGTGATGAATGCCGAGAGCGCGGTCGAGCTGCTCTCCCGTGCGGGTCTGGAGGGCGAGACTCACGCTACCGAGCTGGTCGAGCAGGATCCTCTGGAGCTGAGGGTGAAGGCGATCGAGACACGTACAGGTTTTGCGCGCACCCATCGCATCAAGCGCAGTCTGTTCGACTCGCAGGAGTATCGCCAGCTCGCCTCCATTCACAAGCAGTTGATCGATCTCGCCGGCACGCCCGTCTTCGAGGTGCGTCTCGGTGAAGCTCGCGATAGCGCCCCGTCGTTCGAGGCGCTGCGCACGGCCGTGATGACCGTCGCCCAGAAGGGCATCAAGCTCCAACGTTTCAAGGGGCTCGGCGAGATGAACGCTGAGCAGCTCGGTGAAACCACCATGGCTCCCTCCTCGCGCACCTTGGCCCAGGTCACGCTCGAGGATGCCGCGGCTGCCGATCGCATCTTCTCGATGCTGATGGGCGATCAGGTCGAGCCGCGGCGAGCCTTTATCGAGGATAACGCCCGCGCCGTCGCGAACTTGGATGTCTGAGGAGGTGATGACGCATGGCTAGTGCCGATGTGATCGGTGGCGGCAACATCGAGCCACGCGCGCTCGAGGACGAGATGCGCACCGCGTATCTCGACTACGCGATGTCGGTGATCGTCGGGCGGGCTCTGCCCGACGTGCGCGATGGCTTGAAGCCCGTGCACCGCCGCGTGCTCTACGCGATGAATGAGCTCGGGCTCGGCCCCACCCGCTCCTACGCCAAGTGCGCGAAGATCGTGGGCGAGGTGATGGGTAACTATCACCCGCACGGCGACTCGGCGATCTACGACGCGCTCGTGCGTATGGCTCAGGAGTTCTCGATGCGCTACGAGCTCGTGGACGGACAGGGCAACTTCGGTTCGATCGACGACGATCCGGCGGCCGCCATGCGCTACACCGAGGCGAGGCTGGCGCGCATCGCCACCGAGATGCTGCGGGACCTCGACATGGACACGGTCGACTTCGCGGCCAACTACGACGGCTCGCGCCAGGAACCGATGGTGCTCCCGTCGCGCTTCCCGAACCTTTTGGTAAACGGCTCCTCAGGGATCGCGGTGGGTATGGCCACCAACATCCCGCCGCACAACCTGCGCGAGGTGATCGGCGCGACGCTCGCCTACATCGACGATCCCGACATTGACCTGGACGGCCTGATGCGCCACATCAAGGGCCCCGACTTCCCGACCGGCGGGATCATCCTCGGGCACCAGGGCATTCGCGACGCATATGAGACCGGACGCGGACGCGTGCGCGTACAGGCCAAGGCGCACATCGAGCCGCTGCGCCAGGGCAAGGAGGCGATCGTCGTCACCGAGCTGCCGTTTATGGTCAAGAAGGCCGGTGAAGGCAACCTCATCACCAAGATCGCCGAACTGGTCAACGACAAGCGCATACCCGAGATCTCAGATCTGCGCGACGAGACCGACAAGCGCGGCATGCGCTTGGTCATCGAGCTCAAGCGCGACGCGATCCCAAAGGTGGTGCTGAACAAGCTCTACAAGCACACCTCGATGCAAACCACCTTCGGCGTCAACATGGTGGCGCTCGTCGACAACGTGCCGCGCACACTGAACCTGCGCTCAGTGATCCACAACTACGTGGCCCACCAGCGCGAAGTGATCGTGCGCCGCACCAAGCACGAGCTCTCTGAGAAGGAGGCGCGCGCGCACATCCTGCAAGGACTGCTAGTCGCCCTGGAGAACCTCGACGCGATCATCGAGCTGATCCGCGCCTCGCGCGATCGCGAAGCCGCTCGCGAACAGCTGATCGAGCGCTTTGAGCTGACCGCGATCCAGGCGACCGCGATCCTCGACCTGCGCCTCTCCCAACTGACGGCGCTGGAGGCCGACGCGATCGCCCAAGAGCACGCCGACGTCAGCGAGCGCATCGCCGAGCTGCGCGCGATTCTCGGCGACGAGACCCGTGTGATGGCCGTCATCAAGGAGGAGCTCTCAGAGATCTCCGAGCGCTTCGGTGACGAGCGGCGCACCGACATCACCCACTCTGAAGACGAGATCGACATCGAGGACCTGATCGCCGATCAGCAGATGGTGATCACGATCACAAACACCGGCTACATAAAGTCGCTGCCGCTTGACACCTACCGCCAGCAGGCACGCGGCGGGCGCGGCGTGACCGGCATGGACATGAAGGACGGCGACTTCATCGAGCACCTGTTCGTGTGCTCGTCACACGACTACCTGCTGTTCTTCTCCAACCGCGGCAAGGTCTACCGCTCCAAGGTGTACGAGCTGCCCGAGGCCTCACGTACCGCCAAGGGTCGCGCGCTCGTGAACGTGCTGCCGCTGCGCGAAGACGAGCGCATCCAGGCCGTGCTCTCCACGCGCGACTTCACCGAGACTAAGTATCTCGTGTTCGCCACCCGCGACGGCACCGTCAAGAAGACCGAGCTGCTCGCCTACAACACCCCAATCAAGGCAGATGGCATCATCGCGATCAACATTCGTGACGAGGACGAGCTGCTCGCGGTTCGCGCGGTCGACCCAGAGGACGAGATCATCATGGTCTCAAGAGCCGGCCTCACCGTTCGCTTCGCCGAGTCGGCCGCGCGCTCGATGGGCCGCGACACAACCGGCGTGCGCGGCATGGACGTTGGCGGCGAGGGCAGGGTGATCGCAATGGATGTGGCCCGCGACGACATGGACCTGCTCGTCGTCACCGAGAACGGATACGGCAAGCGCACCCAGATCGACCAGTACCGCAAGACCAACCGCGGCGCCAAGGGCGTCAAGACGATCGGTCTCACCGAGCAGAAGGGCGCGCTGGCCGGCGCGCTGGTGGTGCGCGAGCACCAGGAGCTGGTCTTCATCAGCGTTGGGGGCATGGTCCAGCGCACCGCCGCCGGGGGAATCTCCCAGCAGGGCCGCTCGGCCACCGGTGTGAGGGTGATGAACCTCAAGGATGACGATGTGGTCAGCGCCGTGGCGTTGGTTATTGACAGCGGAGAGGCCGAGGACATCCAGGGAGAGCAGGCAGACACGCCGCTTGACGTCCCCGAGCCGTCGGCTCCGGCGAGAGAGGGTGAGCTTCCCTCCGATTCGTAGGCCCCGAGCCCCGGGGACGACGACCCCGAGGTCTAGGAGCTCTTCTCGAGAAGTTGTCCAACCTCAGTCGGCCCACATCGTCGGCTCTGTCCGCTACATTTCAAGGACCAGAGAAAGGAGGTGGTCCTACGTTGGCTGACAGTATTTGCGGGACTCTGGAGGTGGCCGGCCGTTAGGCCGAAGTACTCGGCTGGACCCGCCTAGCGGAATCCAACCCGGGCCACCATCGCGCAGGTCGCCGGACTTGTCCCTCCGGTCCGCAGTGCCAGTTTCGCCCGCGGGCGTGCTTGGCAGAGCGAAGCCCACGCGATCGTGTCCAGCACAGTTGAAAGCGGAGGGCGTCCGGTCGAGGGCGCCCTCCGTGTTTTAACGAGAGGTCTTCAGGCGGCAGCCGGCAGGTACTGTCGCCAAGCCGCCGGGATCGTGGGGCTGGCGACGTGGATGAATATCTCAGCGCGTGGAGTACGCGGCTGATGGCGTGGGTGCATCCCGGCTTGGCGCGGCAGCATGTCGCCCTTGCGACGATTGCACGGGGCGCATGATGCAACGATGTTCTCCCAGCTCGACGTACCGCCCTTTGAGCGCGGGATTACGTGATCGACGGTCAGGTTCGAGCGCGACCCGCAGTACTGACACGTCCAGCTGTCTCTCGCAAACACAGCCCTACGGGTGATCTTACGGCGATGAGTGTCACGCGGCACGTGCACATAGCTCACCAGCCTGATCACGACAGGACGTGCAAGCGTAGAGCTCTCGGAGTGCAGTTCCCACAGCCCTCGCTCGATCAGCTCTGCCTTCTCCTTTAGCAGCAGCACCACGGCGCGACGCACAGAGCACACATTGATCGGCTCGTAGGTGGCGTTGAGCACGAGCACCCGGCCACCCATCGTCGAGCTCGACGATGGGTTCGGTCCGTGCCGCTGGTGCTCTGAGGGCGGCACGGACCCCACTGGCTCTGTGGGCGCCGTGCTTTCCATCTTCAGCGCCGGAGTGTAGCGGGCCGCCCGTCCGCCTGCCGCTTATCTGACCCCGTCAGGCTGCTGGATAGGAGCCGAGCACCCGAACCTGTTCACATACGGCTCGCAGCCCCGTAAGCGCCTCCGAGACGATCTCCGTTGCCAGCGAGCCTTCGAGGTCGACGAAGAACATGTAGTGCCCAAGTCGCTCGCGCATCGGGCGCGACTCGATCTTCGTCAGATTGATCCCGCGCCGGGCGAACTCGTTCAGACACAGCACCAGCCAGCCGGCATGGTCGGCGCCAGCTCCCCAGAACACGAGCGAAGTCTTGCTCCGCTCGCCGGTTTGCCTGCGCAATGGCGGAGTGCTCGACGGTGAGTCCGCTCGCGCCAGCCACACGAAGCGCGTCTCGTTGTCCTCGCGGTCCTGAATGCCCTCGGCGATCACCGTGCACCCGTACAGATCAGCTGCCAGTCGTGTCCCGACGGCGGCCCACGAGTGGTCCTCGCGCTCGCTCACGAGTCGCACAGCCTCCGCGGTCGAGGTGGCCGCGACCACACGTGCATGTGGAAGCTCCCCATCGAGGAAGCGAGCGCACTGACCCGGCACATGGGGGTGAGAGACGATCGTCTTGATCTGATCGAGCGCCAGCGGCGTGCTCGTGATCAGATTGTGGCGCACGGGCAGTATCACCTCGCCCACGATCGCCACCTCGCTTGCGTCCCCGGCGAGCGCATCGAGTGTGACCGTCACCGATCCCTCGATCGAGTTCTCGATTGGCACAACCGCCCACTCAACCGCCCGATCCTGCACAGCCATCACCACATCGCGGATCGTCTCGAGTCCGACGGGCTTCACCCCCGCCCCGTCGACGCTCCCGATCAGCGCCTCCTCGCTGAAGGTTCCCTGCGGCCCCAGGTAGCCGGTGCGGGCGCCCTCGCTAGGTGCCCGTGACATCTGCGGTATCCGTCGGTGCCGCCGCGGGCGTCACTCCCTTCTCGCCGAGCGCCACCCGCACCGCCTCTGCCTCCTCGGGAGATAGCTCCAGCTCGCCCTGCCCGTTCCGTATCTGCTTGGCGTACACACGTGCCTGGTCGCGATGGTGAATGCAGGTGAGCACCACCCCCGCGCCTCGGTCGTCGAGCAGCGCGATCGACATCGACTGCTGTCCGGAGAGCTCGTTGTAGGCGTCGTAGCGGATCAGCGCATGGTGCGCGATGGCTCCCGTGAGCGCTGCTTCGACCCCGTCGAGGCGGCTGTCGAGTCGCAGGGCCACGTCCCCGACGTACTCCTGTAGGGCTACGAAAGCCTCTTGGAGTGAGGCGCTGTGGGAGATCACGTCGTGCTCGGCGCCGTCGCCAAGCACCAACTTCTGGGCCGTGCGCAGGCGACGCACGCTGCGCGCCAGCGAACCGCACACGATCAGCGCGAGCACCGCCACGGCGAGCGCAGCGAGCGCGAGGATCCCCTGGGTGTCGGTCAACGTGGTGGCGCTCACGGCGGCGACGGTCATCGAGAACAAGTTAGCTGCTCTCGCGGCCATCAAGGACACCCAATTTGCAGCGGGTCCGCGATCTCTGGATCCGCCGGACGGCTCGTGGCCTACTTCCCAAAGATCACCAGGAAGCTGCTCTTGTTGTTTTCGACATCCGTCTCGCCAGGCACCGGCTGAACGCTCACGGTCACGCGCGATGCCGCTTCCATGGTGACGCCCTTCACCGGTATTTCGACGTTGTAGGTCTGGCCCGGTTCGGTCTTGCTGATCACGTGCGACGCGTTCAGCGTCTTGCCTTCGCTGGTGACCGCAACGTCTACCTTCACGTTCGTCTCGGGGTTTGAGCCCGAGTCTTCCACCATCGCTGTCAATGTTGGATTGGCCCCGACGTTGACATGGTTGATCGCCGGCGACGGTTCCAATGCGCTTGCGCCGACGCTTACGCCCTTCAATGCGCTTCCGTGTGTCCCCGGCGCCACCGCACCGCTATTGCCGGCCGCCTGACCCGTGATGTTCGATTGAACGGTGGAAGGCGTCAACCAGCCCAGATTCGGCAGAAAGCGGCTCGAGGAGGTCGTCTGTCCGCTGACCCCCCCCGCCGCAAGCGCCTGCTGTATCAGTGGCACCACACGCTGTGAGTAGATGATGTCGGAGGCCAGGAAGATCTCCATCGCCCCCGCGATCTTGGTGCTCGCCGCCTTGGCCTGCCCGCCGAGCGCTTCGCGCACGAGGTTGGTGATCTTCGCGAGCCCTTCGACGCGAAGGTTGAGCGCGAGCAGCAGATTGCGCTGCGCCGCGGTCATTTCGCTTGGCACGCTCAGTCCCTTCGCGCGTTCGGCGAGTTCCTGTGCCTGGCGGCGCAGCTGATCGATCTGCACCTCAACGTTGAGCGCCGACTTGCCGCCGGCTCCGGCGAGTGTCGAGAACAACGGCTTCGACACCTGTGCTTCGGAGGACTGCGCGATCTGGTTGACGTTCTGGTTGTAGCTTTCCAGCCCCTGCTGTTTGCCTCGCTTCAGGCACCCGTTGACAAGCAGCACGATCAGAATCAACAGCACCACTCCGACGCCCGCCGCGATCCGTCGACGCACCATCATCGTGTGGTGATCGGTGGATGAAGCCCCACCCACCCCACCTCCTCCACCCGTGCGCTGAGGGCGCCGCGGCTGTGGCCGCGGCTGTTGCTGGCTCTGCGCCGGACGCACTGTCGTCGGCGGCTCCTCGTCCTCGTCGTCGAAGAACGACAAAAGATCGCTCCTTGCAGGGATTGTGAAGGTCACCAGTATGACCCCACCGGCAGCTGGATTGTTTGCTGCAACTTCTCAGTCAGTGCCGGATCGCGCAATCTTGTGGCAGGGAAAGCAACTCGACACGGCGAACGCGGGAGTCGGTGGACTCCTCGAAGACCCTCCCCCAAGGCCCTTACGGCCGCAAGTCCGCCATACCGGCTACCGCTCAGCTATTGGTGGACGATCATTCAATCCACGTCTCCGACGAGCGCTCCCAGCGCACAGGAGGGTTGCTGCTCGGGCGCTACCGGCTGCTTGAGCGCCTCGGTGCGGGCGGCTTTGGCACCGTGTGGCGCGCCCACGACGAGCAGCTCGACCGCACGGTCGCGCTCAAGCGCATTCCGCTGCCCTCCGAGGAAGACCGCGAGCGAGCAACGCGTGAGGCGCTCGCCACGGCGCGGTTGGGGCACCCGGCGATCGTGGCGTTGTACGAGGCGAGCGCCGACGAGGACGCCTTCTATCTAATCTCAGAGCTCGTCGAGGGCGACACGCTGGCTCTGCTGATCGCCGAGGACCAGCTCTCCGACGAGGATGTGCTCGAGATCGGAGTCGCGCTCTGCGCGGCGCTCCAGCACGCCCACGCGCGCGGTGTGATCCACCGGGATGTCAAGCCCCACAACGTGCTCGTGCCGAGCTACGCCGTCGAGCGGACGCCTGCTCGCGGCAGTGCTTCACCGCCCGCGGCGAAGCTGGCGGACTTCGGCGGCGCGCGGCTCGCCGGCGACGACGCGCTCACCCGCACCGGGGATGTGCTCGGCACGCTTGCCTACATGGCTCCCGAGCAATGCGACGGCGAGGCGGCCGGCGCCTCCGCCGACCTCTACTCGCTGGCTCTCGTTCTGTACGAGGCGCTCTGCGGCGTCAACCCGGTTCGCGGCCGCACCCCGGCCGCCACCGCACGCCGTATCGGCGCTCCGATCGAGCCGCTGGAGCGCCGCCGTCGTGACCTCCCACGCGAGCTGACTCGCGCACTGGACGCGGCTCTGGACCCCGACTCTGAGCGCCGCGGCACGCTTGCCGACCTGCACGACGCGCTCGCGCTCGCGCTCGACGGTGGCTTGAAAAGACGCCTCCTGGCACGTCAGCCGACACGCCCGCCAGCCCCCCTGGAGCAGCTCCCGACCCCCCTCGAGCAGCTCCCGACCCCCCTCGAGCAGCTCCCAGCACCTGTCGAGCAGACGCCCACAGCACCCATTGCCCGTCGAGTGGCGCTACCACGGCTGGTGTGGATCGGGTGTGTGCTCGCGGCTGCCATTTGGCAGGCCGTCGCGGGTCGTTCGGGGGTGTCGCTGTTGTTGCTCGCGGCCGGTGCCCCGCTGCTGGTGATGCCACGCCGTTCAGGTATCGGATGGCTTGCCGCGGGGCTGGCCCCCGTGCTCGGACTGGCCGGACTGGCGGGCTCCTTCCCTGCGCTTGCCGCCGCGCGTGCCGGCTGGCCCGCACGCGCGGGGCTCGCCGCGCTCGGCTTCTGGTGGCTCGCGCTGGCGGAGTCGCTGGTGGGCAAGCGTCTGTGGCTCGGGCCGCCGGCTGGACTGCCGCAGCGGGCGGTGTGGGAGTCCTCGCTGGGCAAGGCCGCCACACATGTGATTGCCGCGACGTTCACCCCCGAGCTGCTGCTCGGCGCCGCGGTGTGGGCGCTCGCGGCAGCGATCCTGCCGTGGATCGTGCGCGGACGCAGCGCGCTACTCGACGTGTTCGCCGCCATCGCTTGGGCGATCGCGCTACTCGCAGCCACCCCGCTGCTCGACCGTGCTCTGCTCTCCCAGGCAAACGATCCGAGTCCTCGCGGGGTGCTGCTCGGGACGGCACTCGGCTGCGTGCTGGCGGTCTGCGCTCGCGCGCTGCGCGGCCCAATCTGAGTATTCAGTACACGCTGTCTGCGCATCCCCGTCGCTCGTGGCCCTTAAAGTAGATGAGCCACCAGCAGGGAGCTATGGCGCCTAAGAGATGAATCCCCTACGCACATTCGAGAACGTAATCGCCGGTCTCCTCGAAGGCACGTTCGGTCGCGTGTTCAAGACCGAGGTCCGTCCGATGGAGCTCGCGCGCAAGCTCGCGCGCGAGATGGACGAGAACACGACTGCATCGGTCTCGCGCGTGTACGCACCCAACGAGTACTCGGTGTGGCTCTCCCCAAAGGATCGCGCGCGCTACGAGGGGGTTGAGCACGAGGTCATCGACGAGCTGTGCGCCTACCTGCTCGAGCACGCCCGCGGCGAGGATCTCGCACTCGCCTCGCGTCCCAGCATCAAGTTCCACACCGACGAGCGATTGGCGCTCGGCGAATTCGGGATCGAAGCGCGAATGACCAAGACCGAAGAGGCTGCGGCGGGGAAGGATGAGCACCCGCCCCCGCGAGCCACCCAAGCGCGCCAGTCGCCACCCGCACCCACCCGCACGGCACTGGCAGAGCCAGTGAGTGGGGCGGGGGAGATGGGTGGGAGTCCGCGTGAGCAGCCCGGGGAGGTCGGCAACACGATGATCTTTAGCAACTCCCGCCGGGTTCGCGAGGCTGTCGAGCAGACCGGATTGCGCCGGCGCCCCAAGGCGCTGCTGGTCGTGTCCGGCAGGCGCCTGCTCGTGCCACCGGGCGGCGCGGCGATCGGGCGCAGCCGCGACTGTGACATCGTGCTCGAGGATTCGAGCGTCTCACGCCGTCATGCTGAGTTGCGCCCTGAGGGGAACGCTTGGCGGATCGAGGATCTGGGCTCAACCAACGGAGTGCGCGTCAACGGTCTCACCATCCAAGGGGTGCAGGAGCTGCGCTCGGGAGACCGCATCGAGATGGGCTCCACTGAGATTCTTTTCGAGATCGCCCGATGAACAACCTCGAGCCAGTGTCTGTTCTGTTGAAGTTCGGCTTCCTGGTCGTGCTCTACCTGTTCCTACTGTGGGTGTCGCGCAGTGCTCTGCGAGACCTGCGCGGCAGTGGTATCCAGGTGCCCGGCATGCACGCCGGAGGTCCCGCGGCCGTGCCCGCGGACGCCACCGGTCTGCACTCCGCCTCGACGCTCGGTCCAGCGGATCTCCTCAGTCGTGCCCCGCGCCTGGTCGTCGAGCGCGCCCCCGGTCATGATCCAGGGATGATCTACGACCTCGGCGGGGATGTCGTGTTCGGCCGCGGCGATAGCGCCGAGATACGTTTGAAGGATCCGTTTGCCTCCTCGCGCCACGCACGTATCTATGAGCAGGGGAGAATCCTCGTAATCGAGGATCTCGGCTCCACAAATGGCACGTACCTGAACGAGGAGTTGCTCGACGGGCCGCGACCGCTGCACCCGGGCGATCGTGTGCGGATCGGCGACTCCGAATTCACGTTCGAGGTCGACTGAGCGTGGGCGCCACACGGCTCCAGTCGGCTCGCGTCGAGCGCCCGGCCACTCGATCGGCGTCGAGCGGGGGTGTGCGCTGATGCTGCGCGTCGCCGAGCATTGGTGCGGAACGGACACGGGCCTGCAGAGGCGCGCCAACGAGGACTCTCTGCTCGTGCGCTCCCCGCTGTTCGTCGTCGCCGATGGGATGGGCGGCGCACAGGCAGGCGAGGTGGCCTCGCGCGTGGCGGTGGAGACTTTTCGCGACGGCCTGGGCGACGGCTCAGACGCCGAACGAAGTCTCGTGGAGCAGGTCGAGCAGGCCAACGCGCGCATCAACGAGCTTTCCCACACGAACGCCGAGCACGCCGGCATGGGCACCACGATCACGGCCGTGTACGTCGGCGAGCAGGAAGTGTCGATCGCCCACGTCGGCGATTCGCGCGCCTACTGCCTGCGCGACGGCGAGCTGCTGCGCCTCACCGAGGACCACTCGCTCGTCGACGAGCTGATCCGCGAGGGAAAGCTCACGCCTGAGGAAGCCGAGGAGCACCCCCAACGCTCGGTGATCACGCGCGCGCTTGGTCCCGAGCCCTACGTCGAGGTGGATGTGCGCTCTTTCAGGGGACGCCCCGGCGACGTATACCTGGTGTGCAGCGACGGTCTCACCACGATGCTCTCCGAGGGAGAGCTGCTCGACATCCTGCTTTCCCACAAGCTCCTGCCGGATGCCGGCGCGGGGCTGATCGTGGCCGCCAACGCGGCGGGCGGCAAGGACAACATCACGGTGATCCTGTTTCGTCTCGAGGAGGTGCTCACCGAGGCCGAGCGTCTCTCCGACGGCCACACCACCATCACCGCTCTCGCGCCAGCGCCACCGGCCGCGCTGATGTCGCGAGAACGACCCAATTCCCCCAATCAACAAGCCCACCCGGACATCGCCGAGCCCGCTGATCAGGAGGTGGCGCTGGTCGACCCGCCGGTCGTTCCACGTCATCCACGCGTTCCACCCAGCTCGCCGGGGCCTTCGACGGCGGGGCGATGGCGCCGGCGTCTGCGCCGTGCGCGCCCCTGGGTGGTAGTGATCGTCTTCCTCGGGCTGCTTGCCTCAGCCGCCTACCTGACGCTGGAATCGGTGTACTTCGTCGGCACCAACCAGCGCGGGCTCGTGACGGTATTCCGAGGCCTTCCATACGAACTGCCAGGCGGCATTCACCTCTATGCCGTCGAATACGTCTCAGGGGTCAGCGCCTCAACGCTGCCGGCTGACCATCGCCAGGCGCTGCTCGATCACTCGCTGCGCTCCGAAGGCGACGCGGCCGAACTGATGCGCCAGCTCGAACTGGGACAGCTGAGCGGAGGGTGAGTGCGCCTTGAACCGCCCGATCGTACGTCTCTATGGCCTCGTGGTCGTTCTATTCGCCGTGCTGGTCGCGTTCACCTCGCGCTGGACGATCTTCGAAGCGTCCTCACTGCGCACCAACCCGCTCAACCAGCGCGGACTGCTCCAGCAGCAGCGCATCAACCGCGGCCAGATCCTGGCAGCCGACGGCACGGTCCTTGCGCGCAGCGTGCGCAAGCCCGAAGGCTTCTACACGCGTGTGTATCCGACTGGCGCGCAGTTCACCCAAGCGGTCGGCTACTCCTACATCGAACGCGGTCAGACCGGGCTGGAGCGCTATCGCAGCGACACTCTCGACGGCGAAACCGGCACCAGCGTGCGGAG
This sequence comes from uncultured Solirubrobacterales bacterium, assembly GCA_963849215.1. Taxonomy (GTDB): domain Bacteria; phylum Actinomycetota; class Thermoleophilia; order Solirubrobacterales; family Solirubrobacteraceae; genus Palsa-744. The sequence goes on along the minus strand of CAWKGR010000003.1, from coordinate 513,585 downwards.
CATCCTCGATGAGCTCCAGGGTCGCAAGCCGCAGGGCAACACGGTACTCACGGCGCTGCAGCCGGCGGCTCAGCGCGTGGCGATCTCCGCGCTCGGCGAACACGATGGCGCGGTGGTGGCGCTCGATCCACGGAGCGGGGCGGTCGAGGTGATGGCATCGACGCCCGGCTATGACGCCAACGCGGTCAGCTCGCAAAAGGCCTACGAACGCATCACTGGCGAGCCCGGGGCGCCGCTGGTCAATCGTGCTCTCCAGTACGGCTATGCACCCGGCTCGACTTTCAAGGTGGTGACGGCCACCGCCGCGATCGACACAGGCCAGTTCACGCCTGAATCGACCGTGAGCGGGCGCAACGGAATACAGGTCTCTGGGGTGCCGCTGAAAAACGACGACAACGAGAGCTACGGAGACATCACCCTCACCGAAGCCCTGGCGCATTCGGTCAATACCGTCTACGCGCAGGTAGCCGAGCAGCTCGGCAAGCAGACGATGGCGCGCTACATGCGCCGCTTCGGCTTCGACCGCAAGCCACAGCTCGATTATCCCGCCGAAGAAATGTCGGCCAGCGGCGAGTATCTCCCGGACGGCAAACTGCTCTCGCCCACCAGCACCTACGTCGATGTGGGCCGTATGGGTATCGGTCAGGACAAGCTGCACGTGACGCCCCTGCAGATGGCCGAGGTGGCCGCGACCGTCGCCAACCACGGCAAGCTGATGGTTCCCCACCTCACCACCGCGATCGTCGAACCCGACGGGCACGTGCTGCAGCGCATCTCACCCAAAGTGCAGTCGGTCGTGATGAAGCCCTCGACGGCGGCGGCGGTCACGACGATGATGGAAGCGGTCGTCTACAGCCCGGGCGCCACCGGCACCAGTGCGCAGATCCCCGGGGTGCGCGTGGCGGGCAAGACCGGCACCGCCGAAACCCAGATCGGCACCGAGCTCAACAACGTGTGGTTCATCGCCTTCGCCCCCGCCCGCAACCCAACCGTGGCCGTGGCCGTCACACTCGCGAAAGTCCCGGGCCAGGGCGCCTCGTTCGCCGCCCCCGTCGCGCGTCAGGTCATGGAAGCGCTGCTGCATGGTTGAGGCCGGCACTCTCATAGACGGGCGCTACAGGGTCTCGGCGCGCCTCGGATCGGGGGGGATGGCCGACGTGTACCTGGCCCACGACACGCTGCTGGGACGTCAGGTGGCGCTCAAGCTGCTGCACCACCGCTTCTCTGAGGACCAGGAGTTCGTCGAGCGTTTCCGTCGTGAGGCCTCCAGCGCGGCCGGTCTATCGCACCCCAACGTGGTGGCGGTGTTCGACAGAGGAGAGTGGGACGGCACCTACTACATCGCGATGGAGTACCTGCCGGGCCGCTCGCTGAAGGCCGTCGTACGCGAGCATGGTCCGCTGTCGCCGGGCGACGCGATCGACATCGTCGTGCAGATACTGCTCGCCGCTCGCTTCGCGCACCGCCGCGGGATCATCCATCGCGACATCAAGCCCCACAACGTGATCCTCGATGAGGAGGGTCGCGCGAAGGTCACCGACTTCGGGATCGCGCGCGCGGGTGCGTCCGACATGACCCTCACCGGATCGATCATGGGCACCGCGCAATACCTGTCCCCGGAGCAGGCTCAGGGGCACGCGGTCACCGAGAGCTCCGACCTCTACGCGGTCGGGGTGGTGCTGTACGAGCTGCTCACCGGCAGCGTCCCGTTCGAGGGAGAGTCGGCGGTCACGATCGCGCTCAAGCAGGTGTCGGTCGAAGCCGTCCCGCCGAGCCAGCGCAATCCGGAGGTTACCCCGGCGCTCGACGCGGTCGTGATGCGCTCGCTCGCGAAGGAGCCCTCCCAGCGCTTTGCCGGCGCCGACGAGTTCATCGCCGCCCTCCAGCAGGCGCGCGAGGGAATCGCCCCGGCCCCCGCACCGTTGTTGAACGGGAACCCACCCACCCCACCCACGACGGCTCACACGGCCGCGGCGATGCTGATTCCACCGTTGCCTGGCGATGACCAGCAACCCCCCACCGATGCGTCGCGTCGGCGAAAGCGTGCGCTATGGGTCGCCGCCGGCGTCGCGTTGCTCGCGATCATCGCGGCCGCCGTTCTGTTGCTGGTGCTGGAACCCAAGAAAGGCCAGGTGACGGTACCCAACGTTCTCGGCGAGACCCAGTCGACTGCCGTCACCTCGTTGCAGCACGCAGGGCTTGTTCCCGTGGTCTCGCTCGCCGCCAACGCGCACGTGCCGAGTGGCCTCGTGGTCGGCACCACCCCCCCGTCCGGCACGGACGTCAAGAAGGGCTCGCGCGTGAGCGTGGTCGTGTCATCCGGTCCCGGGATCCTCACGCTCCCCAACGTCGAGAGCAAGGGAAGCGCCGAAGCCCTGAAGATCCTGCGCGAGAAGGGCTTTCGGCCGACCGCTCAGAACCAGTCGAGCAACAGTGTGGGCAAGGGTCTTGTGATCTCCACCGACCCGCCCGCCGACACCGAGGTGCAGGTTGGCGGTCCTGTGACGGTGTTCGTCTCGACCGGCCCGCAGGAAGTGAATGTGCCTGAAGTGACGGGTGAATCACAGGCCGACGCGACTGCCACGCTCGCGGCCGCCGGTCTGAAGGTGACGGTGGTGAAGCGCGAAGTCGCCGAACCGTCCCCCAGCACCGTCATCTCCCAATCACCGCTCGCGAATACCTCGCTGAAGGTCGGTGGGCAGGTCACGATCGTCGTTGCGCAAGCGCTCAAGCAGGTCCCCGTCCCCTCCGTGCTCGGCCAGAGCGAAGTCCAGGCGGTCGCCACGCTCACGGCCGCGGGCTTCACGTCGAACACCGTCACCCGCACCGTCACCGACACCACCAAGGTGGGCACTGTCGTCCAGCAGAGCCCCGAAGCGGGGCACAAGCTGGCCAAAGGGGGATCCGTGACGATCGCCGTTGGAGCCGTCGGAGAACAGACCACCTCGACGTCTACCACCACCACGACCCCAACCACCCCTACCCCACCCGCCGCCACACCGGCGCCCGCGTCAGGCGCCCCGTCCGCCAATCCCTAGAGTGGACAGGAGTAGGCTTGCGCCGTCGAGCGTCCGGCAAGGAACGGGCGCTACTTGAACAGCGTGATTTCTGAGATCTGCGCGGTTTCGCTGCCCGGTGGCAGCTTTGTGATCCAGACCAGGTAGTAGAGGTACACGAGCTTCGCCGGGTTGATCGCGATCGTCGTGCGCGAGCCGATCGCGCGAGGTGCCGCAAGCGACGACCAGCCGAGCGCCGTGAGACTCCGCGAGGCCCCAGCGGGAGGAGTCGAGTTAAAGCTCGTGGCGCCGTAAACGCCCGCGCTGAACCCTGGAGTCGGCGTTTGGATCTCCACCGCGCTTGCCGCCACACCGGGGCTCGCGTTGAGCGCCACCCCCAGCCCGGGCTTGTCGAGCTTGTCTTCGCGGTAGTGCTCGGTACTCCAATACGTGTTGAGGTCGCCGTCGACGACGCTCGAGACACCCGCGGCGTGTTCCGGGCCTGTGCCGAACGGGTTGTAGGAGCTGGCGGCCGTCTGCTTGAGCACCACCGGGGTGGTTCCCGCGGCCGAGTGCACGTCCGGTGCCACGCCGGTGCCGCTGTGCGTGTGACCGGCAACCGCCACCAGCGTGACGGCGACGATCGCGGCGAGCAGCACCAATGAGATGGCCCAGCGTGCGGGGTGGCGCGTACGCCACGGCAGCAGCCGTCGCGCCGGCCCGGGCAGCGTGCGCAGCACAGCCGTCACCTCACCGGTGGCCTGACCGGAGCGGGCCGTCTCGATCGCAAGCGCCTCCTCCATGTCGGCGACCATGCTTGCCATATCCGCATAGCGGCGGTTGAGGTCCTTGGCGGTGGCTCGTTCGACGACGGCCGCGGTCGCGGCGGACACCCCAGGCCGCGAGATCTGCACATCGGGGACCTCCTCGCGCACGTGCATCATGGCCACCGCCACGGGCGATGGGCCCTTGAACGGCACCACCCCGGTGAGCATCTCGTACAGCACCACCCCAAGTGAGTACACATCCGACTGACCTGTGACGGACTGGCCGAGCGCCTGCTCGGGGGACACGTAGTCGGTGGTGCCGAGCACGCGCCCATCCATCGTCAGTCCCTCCTCTGAAAGCGTTCGCGCGATCCCGAAGTCGGTGATCTTCGCCCCGCCCTCGCCGCTGAGCAGCACGTTCTGCGGCTTGACGTCGCGATGAACGATCCCTTGAGCATGGGCGGCGCCGAGCGCTCGTGCGATCTCGATCCCGTAGGCAAGCGTCGTCGGCACCTGAAGCGGCGCGTCGCGGCGGATCAGGTCCTTCAGCGTCTCCCCCTCGACGTGCTCGAGCACCATATACGGGGTCCCACTCGCCCCGATCTGGATGCCATCGACGCCATCCCAACCTTCCCACTCACCCGCGTCGATCACGGTCACGATGTGCGGGTGGTTGAGCTGCGCCACGGCCCGCGCCTCGCGACGGAAGCGCTCGAGCTGGTCGGAGTCCGAGGCGATCTCCTGGTGCATCAGCTTGATTGCGACCTGCCGTTCGAGCACCGTATCGAACGCGCGGTACACGGTGCTCATTCCGCCGTGGCCGATGCGCGCGTCGAGGCGGTAGCGACCGCCGAGTGTGGTGCCGAGGATGACGTTGTTCACGGTTTGAGCCTCGCACGTCCGAGTATGCCCCCGGGGACGGCGTGAGGTCTTTTTATCTCGAATTGGTGGGTACGGAGACGCTATCTGGTGTTATCGCGCATCCGTCGGATCACAAGTGCCGCCAGCACCACACGATAGGCCGCGCAGGCCGGTAGTAGCGCCGCTCGTCGCTCGGGGCCGAGCGCTCTTGTGCTCGCGAGCGTCGATATGAATGCACTGGCGGCGCCGGCCGCCAGTGGGAGTTGCAGTCGGGGTGGCGTGCCCTCACGGACGAGCTTCGAGCCCTGTAGCAGCGCCGCGCCCGCGATCACCGGCAGCCCAGCGGTCCACGACAGCCGGTCCGCACCGGCGCGAGAGAAGCCACGGGCGCGAGCGGCGGCGAGCGACGCCCCGCTGCGCGAGACGCCGGGCATCAGCGCTAGCGCCTGGGCGAGCCCCAGTGTGAGTCCGTCCCGCGGTCCGGCCTCGGTGCCCGATCGCGACTCCCCAGGGCGCACCTCGGCGGCGATCGTCGCGAGCGACCCGGCGAGCAGCCCGGCGGCGATCGTCGCCGGTGTCCCAAATCGTTGCTCTACCTGCGCGCCAAGCGCATAGCCCGTTGCCGCGGCGGGCAGCACCGCTGGAGCAAGAAACGAAGGTCTGGCGCGCAGGCGCGATACCGGTGGGCGCAAGAGCAGAGCTGCCGCGGAGCCGGCGTGCAGCGCGATCTCAAAAGACTTGCGCACCCACGGGTCGAGCTCGTTGTAGGGCCAGCCGGCGAGCCACGGCACGAGCGCGGTGTGGCCCGATGACGACACGGGCAGCAGCTCGGTGGGCCCATGCAGCAGCCCGAGCACCACGGCGTGGCGGAGTGCAAGCCTCGGAGAGGGTCCCTGCATCCCCGCGTGCGTCAACTCACGTCGGCGGCGGGCTCGCTGTCCTCGGGCACCGGTGCACGCTGACCTGAGATAGGGGCCGTTGGGGTGGGTGGGACTGGGGTGGGTGGGACTCCCAATCTAGGTGTCCGACGTCGCGCAACCGCATACGCGATCCACACGACGATCAGCGCGACGATCGCGTAGTCGAGGTACTCAAAGCCTTTGCGCACGGTGGTCCAGTCGTTGCCGAGCGCGTGTCCGGCGAACGCAAGCGCCACCACCCACGGGATCGTGCCGATCAGCGAGAGGACGGTGAAGCGCCAGAACGGCATTCGCGCGACCCCGGCCGGCAGCGACACGAACGCGCGCACCAGCGGGATCATCCGTCCGAACAGGACGGTGGGCTCGCCGTAGCGCGTAAAGAAGCGGTCAGCGCGTTCGATCTGTGCTGGGTGGGTGAGAATAAATTTAAACTTGGCACCGTGCCCTTCGAACAGCTCCAGGCGGCCCCCGCGTCCGACCGCATAGGCCACCCATGAGCCAACCATCGTCCCGAGCAGCCCCGCGAGTATGACCCCGGTCATCGTCAGGTGGTGGTGAGAGGCGCTCTGTGAGGGATCGGCGACGGCGAATCCGGCGAACAGCATCACCACCTCTGAGGGGATCGGGATGCATGCGCTCGCGATCGCCATGAGCGCGAAGATTCCTGGTAGTCCGGCGTCGCGGACGAAGTGGGAGGTCGTGTTGACGAGCGATTCTGAGATCGACGCCAGGACGAGCATGTGTGCCATGTGCGGGCAACGATACCTGCACTCAGCCGACGGTTTCGCATCCGATGCCTGAGCACGCATGCGGTTTGCGCCCGATGCGGGGGTCCTCGCCGCCCGCTACCGTGGCCCCGGATGCGCGTGTGGATCGACCTCACCAACAGCCCGCACGTGCTTGTGATGCGCCCGGTGATCGACATCCTGCGCGCCGATGGCCATGAGGTGCGGGTGACGGCGCGCGACTTCGCGCAGACGCTTGGGTTGCTCGATCGCTTCGAGATCCCCCACACCGCAATCGGGCGTCACCGTGGCGAACGTCTACCGGCCAAGGCGATGGGGCTCGTCTCCCGCTCGGCGGCGCTCGTCCGCTGGGCGCGACGCGACGCGACGGATGAGGGCACCCCATCGCTCCACCGCTCCTCCCGTGGTGGTCTCCCTCCCCGGCCGTCGTGGACCCGCTCACATCGTCCTTTCGACATCGCGCTCGGCCACGGCTCCAACGACGTGAGCATTGCGGCACGGCTGCTTGGCATCCCCTGCTCGACGACGTTTGACTACGAGTGGGCCGCGGTGCAGCATCAGGTCAACTGCAGGCTGACGCAGGCGGTGGTTGTGCCCGACGCGATCCCCGCGGAGCGTTTGGATCGCTACGGGGCGAAGGGGAAGCTGCACACGTATAAGGGGCTCAAGGAGGAGTACTACCTCGCGGACTTCGAGCCGAATCCCGCGGTGCTCGCAGAGCTCCAGCTCGATCGCGAGCGACCGCTAACGGTAGTAAGGACCCCACCGGAGGTGTCGCTCTACCATCGCTTTGAGAATGATCTGTTCGCGGCTGTGCTCGAGCGGCTGCGAGCGGCTGCGGCCAGCGATGGCGTGCAGTCGGTTGTGCTGCCGCGCACGGATGCACAGCGCGCGCAACTGCGTGAGGTCCCGGGCTTTGTTGTGCCCCAGCGCGCGATCGACGCGCAGTCGCTGATCGCTTACGCCGACCTGGTGATCTCCGCCGGAGGCACGATGAATCGCGAGGCGGTGGCGCTCGGCACGCCCGTCTATACGACGTTCGAGGGTCGCCTGGGGGCGGTTGACGAGCGTCTCATCGCCGAAGGCCGCTTGCGCAAGCTGGATGACGTCGCCCAACTCGACTTGTCTAAGCGCAACGACTCAAAGGAGTCTCAGGCGCGCATCCGCCGCGATCCGCGCCGGCTGGTGGAGCTGCTGCTCTCCGCGCTCCCGAGGTGAGGACTCCTGCTCGCTTTCGAGCTTCGGTTTCAGCGGTCGGTTCGCCACATCGACCCTGACAAGCCCTAGAATCAGTAGCAATGCGCCGACGGATCAGCTCGCCGGCCGTATCCCTGAACCGGCACTCGATTCCGAGGCTGGCAGTCGATGGTGCGCTCATAGCGCTTTCCTACTGGCTCGCGTTTGAGCTGCGCTTCGACAACGGACCCCGCGGCCGCTACGAGAAGCTGTTCGAACGGACGGTGTGGTGGGTGCTGGCGGGCAGCCTCCTCGTGCTGCTGCTCTCGCGGGTTTACCAGCGGCGCTGGCGCTACTCGGGCCAGCGCGACTACGAGGCGGTGGCGCGTGCGGTGGTCGCGATCGTGCTGCTGACGGTCGTCGCGATCGCGGTGGTGCGCCCTGTGCAGATTCCCCACTACGAGTCCCTCACACGACACAGCACGGCCGGCACGACCGCCGTTGAGATGCCCAACGGCGTGATTGCGCTGTTCTTCCTGCTGTCGTTGCTGTTTCTGATCGGGGTGCGCGTGATCGCGCGCAGTCTGCACGAGCGCCGGCCGCTTGGTGGCTTCCGTGCGGGCGGTCGCCGCGAGCGCAACGTGCTGATCGTCGGCGCCGGCGACGGCGGGCGCCTGGTGCTGCGCGAGATCCTGCGCAACCGCGAGCTCGGCCTGCAGCCTGTGGGGTTCGTCGACGACGACGCACGCAAGCATGGGTTGCGCATGGACGGGGTGACGGTCCGCGGCAACACAGAGGGCGATCTGCCGCGCATCCTCGACGAGACCAAGCCCGACGAAGTGATCATCGCGATCCCATCCGCCCCTGGCACCACGCGCGCGCGCGTGGTGCGCGAGTGCCGCAAGCGCTCGGTGCCGGTGCGCACGCTCCCGACCGTGTTCGAGCTGCTGCAGGACCAGGCCCCGTCAACCCCGGGCATGATCTCCCGGCAGGTGCGCGAGGTGCGCGTCGAGGACGTGTTGGGGCGTGAGCCGGTGTCGATGGCGCTCGACAGCGTGGGCGCCTACCTCGCGGGTGAGACGGTGCTCGTGACGGGCGCCGGAGGGTCGATCGGCTCTGAGCTGTGCCGTCAGATCGCGCGCGTGGGGCCACGCAGGATCGTGCTGCTGGATCACGCCGAGGACAACCTCTTTCAGATCCAGCGCGAGCTGCACGACGAGCGCCACGTGCAGCCCTCGGTACTGGCGGCGGTGCTGGCCGATTGCAAGGAGGAGGAGCGCATGCGCGAGGTGTTCGCCGAGCACCATCCGAGCGTGGTGTTTCATGCGGCTGCTTACAAGCATGTTGGTCTGATGGAGTCCAATCCGGTTGAGGCGGTGCGCAACAACGCGATCGCCACGCGCGTGGTGGCGCACGTGGCGGGTGACATGGGGGTGGGGCGGTTCGTGCTGGTGTCCACCGACAAGGCGGTCGCGCCCGCCACGGTGATGGGGGCGTCGAAGGCGTTGGCGGAGTTCGCGCTGGAGGCAGCCACCGCGCGCTTTCACGGCACCCGCTACGCGGCGGTGCGCTTCGGCAACGTGCTGGGCTCCTCCGGCAGCGTGGTGCCGATCTTCCGTCGCCAGATCGAGCGAGGTGGGCCTGTGACGGTCACCGACGAGCGGATGACGCGCTACTTCATGACAATCCCCGAGGCGGTGCAGCTGATCATCCGCTCGGGCTCGCTCGCCTCAGACGGCGATCGCGGGGCGGACGTGTTCGTGCTCGATATGGGGGAGCCCGTGAGGATTGTTGACCTGGCGCGCGCGATGATCGAGCTGTCGGGCCTTGACCCCGACCATGATGTGGCGGTTGAGATCGTAGGCAGGCGTGCGGGGGAGAAGCTGCACGAGGAGCTGTTCAACCGCTACGAGCTGCCGCGTCACACCACGGCGGAGAAGATCATGCTGGCCGAACGCGAGCCACTGGCGCCCGAGACGGTGGAGGCGATGTTCAATGAGATAACCCTGCTCGTGCACGAGGGCGATGCAGCCGGTCTCGCAGCCAAGGTTTCCGAGTTGTCGGCTGTGCGTGCCGAGCTGTCGGAGTCGGTGTCTGGACGCGGCGCGGACGCGCCTGCCACCCTCATAGACTCCCCGGATCGATGAACGCCCTGCCGCTAGCGCTGTCGCTCTCCAGCACGTTTACGAAGATCGGCGCGGTTGCGGCGTTTGCCGCGCTGGTGGGCATAGCGATTCTGTCGCTGCTCGCGTTCTCCCAGGCGCGCGAGATCAAGCGCCTGCGTGAGTGGGCCGGTCGCGCGCCTGAGCGTGCGAGCGAATTGGAGCAGCGTGTCAGCACGGAGGCCGCGGCGCGCATGCAGCGCGCTGCGGTTCCTGTGGCGCCGTCGCGCGTTGTGCCGCGCAAGACCCCACTCGTGAGCGCGCCCGTGTCGACGGCCGTGCACGCCACGGCCGCCGCGGGGTTGGCGAGCGCACCCGCCACCGGTGCCGTGCCGGCTCAAGCCCCCGCTGAGCAGGCCGCCCCCGCTGAGCAGGTAGCCCACGCCGAGCAGGCGGCCTCCGACCAGCAGGCTCCGTCTGCCGACCAGGCTTCGCCTGCCGTCGCGCAATCGCCCTCCGCCATACCCCTGCCGGCCGCGGAGACACCTGCCGCGGCGTCGGCTGCCTTGAGTGGGTCTGAGGGGGAGGGCGGCTCCGCCACCAGCTCCCCTGTTGCACCCTTGCCCGTTACCGCCAACGGCCAGCCCGCGGAGGCTCCACAGGCGCCGATCGAAGCCTCCGAGGAGGGGGAGACTCCCTCTCTGGCTCCCGCGACCGCGGCTGGGCAAGCTGCTGGGACGGCGGCGCGCCCATCGCTGCCGCCGTCTCCGGCATCCCCATCACCCCCGGGGGCACCTGCGTCGAGCGCGATCCTCGCCGCGGGCGTCTCGGTATCCGCCGGGGCGGTGGCCCCGCCGAGGAAGGCCGCGTCTCCACCCTCCCCGGCGGTGGCGGCGGCACGCAGCGCTCCCTCGCGTACGGTCGGGGCCGCGGGCGCCGGTGCTCCGCGCGTCCCGTCCCCACCACGCGCGAGCGCGGCGGGGACTGGGGGTGCCTCGATGTCAGGCCGCCCGCCGGCTGCGCAGCCCGGCGCGGGCGGCCCGAAGTACTTTAAGCCCGAACGCTCGCCTGCGCGCACGACCGCGCTGATCGTCGGGGGCGTGGTCGCCGTGGTGTTGGTGGCGGTTGTTGCCGTGCTCGCGCTGAAAGGCGGTGGCTCATCCCCAAGTCAGGCGCAGGGCTCCACCGCCTCCACGAGAGCGCAGCCCACCGAGTCGCACACGGCTGTCCCGAACCCGGCTGACATGGCTGTGACCGTGCTGAACGGCACCGAAACGAACGGTTTGGCGCACCATCTCGCCGGCGACCTGCAACAGAGTGGGTATGTGCACGCGGAAGCATCGACGGCTGTCCCGCCCGGAACTCACGCGAGGACTGTGGTGGAGTACATAGCGGGTCACCACGCCGACGGGGAGGCGGTGGCGAAGGCGCTTGACGTCTCGCGGGTGCAGGCGATCGAAGCCCCCATTGCCTCGCTGGCGGGCTCGGCCACGGTTGTGGTGGTCGCCGGCGCCGATCAGGCTGCCCTGCTTGGGGGAGGGGGGACCCAGAGCAAAGGCGAACCGGCCGCCGGCGGAGGCGGAACCGGGGAAGCGGCCAGTGGCGGTGCCGCCGGCTCGGGCGAATCTGCTGGTGGTGCCGGTGAAAGCGCCACCGGCAACGGCAACTGAGGATCGGAGACATGGGCAGTGACCGGCCGATAGGCGACTTCCTTGACCTCCCGGCTCGCTGCGCGAAGCCGCGTGAGCAGGGAATCACGCACGTGATCGATCGGGGTCTGTCGATCGCGGCGGTGGATGGCCTGATGGAGACGGTGGGGGACAGCGTTGACATCGTGAAGCTGGGTTGGGGGACGGCCTTGGTGACGGCGAACTTGAAGCCGAAGCTGGAGCGCTATGCGGCGCATGGGATACCGGTGGTATTGGGGGGGACGCTGACCGAGCTTGCGATCAAGCAGGGTCGTGTTGAGGGTTTGGTGGCGTGGCTGCACGAGTTGGGGTTGCGTTACGTCGAGATATCCGACGGCACGATCGCGCTGGAGCCCGACGTCAAGAGTTACCTGATCCGCCAGCTCTCAAGCGAATTCACGGTGCTCTCGGAGGTGGGGAGCAAGGACGCGGACTTCATCATGGCCCCGTATGTGTGGGTGGAGCAGATCGAACGTGACCTGCGGGCGGGGGCGTGGAAGGTGATCACCGAGGCGCGCGAGTCGGGGACTGCTGGCATCTACCGCGCCGACGGGGAGGTGCGCACCGGGTTGATCGACGAGATCGCGCATGCGATCGACCCCGACAAGCTGATCTTCGAGGCGCCGCGCCGCGAGCAGCAGGTGTGGCTGCTGCACCGCTTCGGTGGAGAGTGCAATCTCGGCAACATCGCGCCGGAGGACGTGCTGTCGCTGGAGACGCTGCGGCTGGGATTGCGCTCGGACACGGTTGAGCGCTTTGCCCGGGATGGCGGAGCTTGAGTGGCGCCACGGTCGTCGCGGGTGAGCGGCGCGCGCGGGTCGTGTTCGCCCTGCTCGTGCTGGCGTGCTTCGCCGCGTTCCTGATCACTCAGCGCCTCAAGCACACGCCGACGGCGGTGCAGGAATTCAAGCTCGTTCCTGTGTTCTCACCGAGCTCGAGTGGGGAATTGAAGGAAGAGCACATCGCGTTCAAGCTGGCCAAGGCGGACGATGTGACAGTGACGATCGTGAGCTCGAGCGAAGAAGATGTCGCGACGCTGATACACGACCTACCGGTGCCTCGCTACAAAATCCTCTCGCTGCGCTGGAACGGTCGTGAGGGAGCGGCACACCGATATACGGTGCTGAGGCGCGCGGATGGGTACACGACGCTGTTGCCAGCCAACAGAGGAGGACTGGCGCCGGCGGGCGTTTACCACGTGAGGCTCAGCCTGCGCAAGCAGAAACACTCGGTTGACTCGCCGAGGGACTTCACCCTGGTGAAGCCGTGAGTTGCGACGCTTGCCAGGCGCCTGGTCGCTGTCATCGGCGGCTTTACGCGAGTTGCGCGTGATGATTGCGACGACGCTCCCCAGCGCGGGGGTACTGGCCGTGGGGGCGATCGTGGCGTTGCTTGGGATCGCAGTGTTGACGTTCCTGATGCGTCGTCACCCACAGGCGTTTCCGGTGCTGGCGGTGATCGCGCTGCCATTCCGGCTGCCGATCTCCACCGACGGGCGCACAGTGAATCTTTTGCTGCCACTGTACGTGGTGGTTGCCGCCGGGGTGTTTGCGCATCTGCTGCCGCGGCTTCTCTCTCGCTCAGCGTCCCGCAATGAGGCAGGGGGGGTTGGGCTCAGCGGCAGCTATGACTCCGGGCGCCCCCCGATGCCGTTGGACTGGTTGCTGTTGACCTCGGTGGTGCTGTACATGCTCCAGGCGAGCTACTCGACTGACATCACTAAGGCCGCGGAGAATGTGGCGTTCTTCTACATTCCTTTTGGCCTGCTGTACGTGCTGTTGCGCGAGGCACCGTGGACACAGAGGCTCTTGCTGACGTGCCTCGCCGTCGCGGTTGGGCTGGCGGTGATTTTCGCGGGGGTTGGCTTCATCGAGTATTACCGCAAAGCGCTGTTCCTGAATCCAAAGGTGGTGGCGGCCAATGAATATGGCAACTACTTCCGTGTGAACTCGTTGTTCTTCGATCCGAGCATCTACGGGCGCTTCCTCGCGCTCGTGATGATCGCGGTGGGCACCGTCGTGCTGTGGAGTCGCGTGCAGCGCACTCAACTAATCTGTGCGGGGGTGCTGGCGTGGCTGATGGCGGGCCTGATCACGAGTTTCTCGCAGTCGAGCATCGCCGCGCTGCTGCTTGGGCTGGCGGTGCTGGCGGCATGGCGCTGGGACGTGCGCGGCACGGTGTATGTGTCGGTTGCGCTGGGGGCGATCGCCGCGGTGGTGGTGCTGGCGGCCCCGTCCAGCCTGCACTTCGGCCTGAACGGATCGGGGGGGTCGGCCAACAACGCCACCAACGGGCGCACGAACCTGATCTCGGGTGGGCTGAAACTGTTCGAGGGAAGACCGCTGGAGGGCTATGGTGCGGGCTCGTTTGAAACCGAGTACAAGCGCCACGGCAACGCGACCGCCGCGAACGCAACCTCGGCGTCGCACACGATCCCGGTGACGATCGCCGCCGAGCAGGGAGTCCTTGGACTGGCCTTGTACGTGGCGCTGGTGGTGGTGGCCTTCATTACGTTGTTCTCAGGAGCGGGCCGCTCTCCCCCGAGGATTGCGCTGGCGGCATGCTTCGCGGCGCTGGTGCTGCACACGTGGGTGTACGCGGACTTTCTGGAGGACCCCTTGACCTGGACGCTGTTGGGGATTGGCGTGGCGCTCGCGTCGATGCGCAATGGGATTTTTGTGGGAGACAATGACGCGCGCGCATCCGAAGGATCGCCCCCGTCGCCGGTCACGACGCCGGGGTGACGCAAAAAGGGGCTAGAACGTTTGTGGCCCGGTGCGCCCGTTAGGTTCTGCCTGATGCTGGGCTATCTGAAGCGACTGGTGAGCACCGGCGCGGCCTACCAGGCCGCGGAAATCTTCGCGAAGGCGATCGCGGTGTTCACGCTGCCGCTGTACACGCGGCACGTGTCCACCGCGGGCTACGGCGCGTACAACCTGCTGCTGACGAGCGTGATCCTGGCCAGCATCGTGTTGCGCCTCGGTGTCGGGGAGGCCTTCGTGCGCTTCTATTTCATCGACTCAGACCATGCGCGCCGGATGCGGATCGCGCGCACCGCCACGGCGACGGTCGCGTGGACCACAACGCTGGCGTCGCTGGTGGCGGTGGCGTTCTCGGGCGCGCTGTCGCGGCTGATTCTCGGCGAAGACGATCCACTGCTGATGGACTGCGCGATCCTCGGACTATGGGCGTTCACCAATATCGAGATGGCTTATGCGCAGCTACGCGTGGACGAGCGCGCCCGCGCATACATGTGGGCCTCGGGTGCGAACGTCGCGATGACGGTCGCGTTCACGATCGCCCTGGTTGTGTTCGCGAATCAGGGCGCGCGTGGGCTGCTGCTGGGAAACTTCGGCGCCACCGCGCTCACGGTGCTTGGCCTGTGGTGGCTGCTGCGCCGGCGTTTTTCGCTGCGCGTGAAGTTCGCCGATCTGCGCGCGATGCTCGCGTTTGGCCTGCCGACGGTGCCGGCTGACGCGAGCGTATATGCATTGCAGGTGGTGGACCGCCTCTACCTGTTTCGTGCTGTCAGCCATGAAGCCGCCGGCGAATACGCGATCGCGGTGCAGCTCGCGACGGTCGTGTTCGTGTTCGTGCGCGGCTTTCAGTACGCGTGGCCCCCGCTTGCCTATTCGATCGACAGCGATGCGCAGGCATCGAAGCTCTATTCGATCGTCACCACGTATTTCGTGCTGGCGACGGGTGTGGTAGTGGCCGCGGTCGCGCTGCTCGGGCGCTGGATGGTGCGGCTGCTGGCCGAACCAAAATACTTCGGCGCGCACGAGGCGCTGCCGTGGCTGGCGCTCGGCTGGACGCTGTATGGCCTCTACCAGGTGATGATCGTGATCACCGGCCGCGCGCGGGTGATGCAACGCAACATCCCGGCCGCGGCCGCCGGCCTGGCCGTGAACCTTGCGCTGCTGTTCGTGCTCGTGCCGAGCAGCACCCTCGGCCTCGGCCTCGCCGGCGCGGGTATAGCGCTGTGCGGTGCGTACGTGGCGATGGTGACCGTAATGCACCTGCTCACCCGGCGCGTGTTCGTTGTGGACTTCGAGTGGCGACGCCTCGCGCAGCTGAGCGCGATCCTCGCGGGCGTGGCGGTCTCGGGTGAGCTGTTGCTGCCCACCGCAGGCCTGCTCGGACTGCTGGCGCGGATCGCGTGGCTCGCGCTGATCCCCGCGCTGCTATTGCTCACTCGCTTCGTGGCCCCCAACGAGCGCGATCGCGCACGCGCGCTGGTGGCCGACGGGCGCAGTCGTGTGGCTGCCTTTCGCGCGGGTGGGGGCGACGTGGAGGCATATGCGGAGGATTCGCTGCGGGACATCTGATTGTTGAGGGCTCGCACTGGGCCTTGACGGGTGTGTCGCCGGAGACGTATGTGGCGAATCGTCCAAATGGTTCAAGCCCGGTGGTGTTTTAGCCGATCACGCGACTGTGCCCGACCTGTCTTTGAAGCCCCTCCGGCCAATAGGCCGGCGTGAGCTTGCGCGCCGCACGGAGGCGTTGCGTCGCTATCGCGCCGACGAGCGCGTGCAGAGCATCGCGGCCGCTGGTGAGCTTGCCTATTTGCGCTCGCAGCTGCGCGCCGCCGCCCGTCTGACCGCGCGACTGGCTGCCACGCGGGAGGTCGAGGAGATGGCGAAACTGGTCGTCGACGAGCTGCACGAGACGTTCGCCTTCTACCTCGCCGCGGTCCAGCGGCTCGATGACGACGGGATGCTGCGTCTGATCGCGGCTCGCGGGCCGCTGGCCGAGGTGATGACCGAGTTCCTGCTTGTCGAGCAGTCGGTGCGGGAGGGTGTCAACGGGCGCGTGGCGCGCTCCGGCGCGACGGCGCTCGTGAGCGAAACTCGGGAGGACCCCGATTACATCGCGCGTGACCTAAAGACCGATCCGCGCTCGGAGTTGAGCGTCGCGGTGGTAGTGGACGGCACGGTGTGGGGCGTGCTCAACATCGAGGCCGTTGAGGCGGGCGCGCTGAACGAGGCCGACGCGGTGCTCGTCGAGGCGATCGCGGCGAGTCTTGGATCGGCATTGCACCGCGCCAAGCTGATCGCCGATATCGAGCACTCGTTCACGACGACGCTTGCGGTCGTGACGAGCACGGTGGAGGCCAAGGACGACTACACCGCGTGTCACGGCAGCGATGTTGCCGTGCTAGCCGAGCGGGTGGCGTTGCGGATGGGGCTCGGTGTGAAGGAGGCGCGCGAGGTGCACTACGCGGCGATGCTGCACGATGTTGGCAAGATCGCTGTGCCGAGCGAGATCCTCTGTAAGGAAGGGCCGCTGACCGAGGACGAGTGGGTGGTGATGCGTAGCCACACGGTCGTGGGAGCCGAACTGGTGGAGCGCATCGACGCGTTTGCGCATCTGGCGCCAGCGATCCGCTCCAGCCACGAGCGCATCGATGGCATGGGGTACCCGGATGGTCTTGCGGGCGCACAGATTCCGCTGGCGGCCCGGATCGTCGCGGCGTGCGACACTTACGACGCGATCGTCACAGATCGTCCCTACCGCGCTGCGCGCACATTGGAGCAGGCACGCGAGGAGCTGCTGCGTGCGTGTGGCTCCCAACTCGACGAGCAGGTGGTGAAGGTTCTGCTCGAGGAGCTCACTGCCGACTCGCGGCAGCTCAGCTCTGCAACTTGACCTCGCGCCGTGGCCCAGAGGCGCGGTGGTGAGAACTCAGCTTCGCGCATGCTGATTGTAGGCCGCGGCCGCCTCGCGCAACCCCTCTCCGCGTGAGGGCCACAGCGTCGCGGTGGCGTGGCGCCAGTAGCGCCGCGGGGAATGCCCGGGCAGTATGAGCGCCGCCGTCGCGCGCACCGCATAGGACCATGCCGTCAGCCAGCGCACGACGATCGCCGCGGCACGGGAATGATGCTTGCGCATGTAGAGGTCGCGGTTGCGGGCCATTTCCACGATTCGTCGCTCGCTCGCCGCGCCGGTGGACAGCTGCTCGTGGTGGACCGCCACGGCGCTCGGCACGTACACGCTGCGCCACCCTGCGTCGCGCAGCCGCCGCGCGAAGTCGACCTCGTCGGAGTAGACGAAGAAGTCGGGGTCGAGATAGTCCACTTGCGCCGCGGCCTCGCCTCGCACCAGCAGCGCGGCGGACTGGCACCAGTCGCAGACACGTGTGCGCTGCCCCTTGCTCTGCACCGTGTAGAGGCGGTGCACGAACAGCGCGCCCGCGAGCGCTGTCAGCGGTGTGGGAAAGCGCCACGCGCTTGCCTGACTGTTGTCGCTGGCGTCGGCGAGGCCGATGTCGGCCCTGTTGGGGCGCAGTAGCCGCGCTCCTGCGCAGGCCGCGTCGGGGCGCTGCTCCAGCGCTTCGTACAGCGCGAGCGTCGCGCCTGCCCGCAGCTCGGAGTCCTCATTGAGCAGCAACGCATAGCGTCCGCGTGCGCGGCGTAGTAGCTCGGAGTCGTTGAGCCCCTTGCCACGCCGCCGCGGCAGGTCGATCAGCTCGTCGACGGTCGGATGCGCACGAGCGGCCTCGGCGGACCCGTCGCGTGAGCCGTTGTCGAGCACGAGCACCTCGGTGGCAAACGGCAGCGTCGCGCGTTCGCGCGCGATCGCGTCCAGCCCGCGCAGCAGAAGCTCCCGCTGTGAGGTGTTCACGACGCAATAGCTGACCTGGATGTCCTCCATGCCTGCGCACCATAGGACCTCACGACCGTTTCCACGCATGGAAGTGGTCCTATTGCCTCACGATGGACGACGTGGATCTCGACGTGCTCGGGGGGATTTTGCATGCTTTACGCAACTCTTAGATTCCCGAACGGTTGAACTTCGTAGGCCGATATGCACTAGAATTGTCTAACTGTCTTGCCTTTCTGCTATGTGGACTAAGATCACGAGGGAGTTGCAAGCGGGAGAGGGGGTCTGTTCTAATCATGGGACGCGACATCAACAGCTACATGGAGGGTTCGATGGGGAATAAGAAGTCATCACGCGCGCGTCTGTCTGCGCGGGCTCAGGTATCCACGGCGGCACTCGCGCTTGGTGCGCTTGCGGCCGTCGCCGCGGTCGGCACAGGCGCCGCTGGCGCGGCATCGCCACACGCCACGGCGGCGCGCACGCTCGATATGAAAGACACCGCCAACCTGACTTTGAGCAACAAGAAAGGCTTCGAACTCAAAGAGGCCGGCAAAGCGAGTGGGTCGCTCAGCGGGACGATCTACATCCAGCTGAAGGTCGCTTCAGAACGCTCGGTGAGCGCCAAGATCCAGGTGTATCCCAGCGGTGGCACGCTGGACGCGAGCGCAACCGGTAGCTACCGGGTTCAGAGCTCCTCGACAGCGACGTTCACGGGCTCGCTGAACATCACCGGCGGCAGCGGCCGCTACTCAAAAGCGAAAGGCTCCGGCCTCAGCTTCAGCGGCACCGTTCACCGCCCAGGCGATTCTGTCTCGGTGCGCGTGAGCGGCAATATGTCCTACTAGCGGGCTTGGAGGGACATTGTCCATAGCGCGGAAATTCAAGGGCGGCAATGCCAGTCGAGTGGCACTCGTCACGCTTGCGCTACTGATCTGCGGATGCCTGCCCGTTACGGCGCAGGCATCCGAGACGGTGGCCTTGCACACATCGTTCACGCCCAACAAGTTGGGCGCGTCGACCACGATCGGATTTGGCTTCACGATCGCTAGCACGACCGGCGGCTTGCCATCGCCTCTGACGCATCTCGAGCTGAGCATGCCGAAAGGCATGAACTACATAACGAGCGATCTCGGCATCGCCACGTGTCAGCCGGCGGCGCTCGTCGAAAAGGGTCTCTCTGGCTGTCCCGCGAACTCGCGGCTCGGCTATGGCAACGCCTTTGTCGAAGTGCCCTTCGGGCAGTCATCTGGTCGCGAGATACCGGACATCGAGGCACTGATGGGACCGCCCCACAACGGCAACGCTGTGGTGCTGTTCTATGCGAACGGCTTGGCGCCGGTTTACGCTCAGATCGTCTTCTCCGGCGAACTGGTGTCTGCCGGCGGAGCGTTTGGCGAAAGCCTGAGCGCGCCGATCCCGGAAATCAAAAGCGTCACCAATGGGCCGCCAGTGTCGATCATAAGCGTCAACTCGACGATTGGACCCAACCGTCTCACCTACTACAAGCGAGTGCACGGCAAACTGGTCGGCTATAGCCCCAAGGGGGTAGACGTGCCTGAATCGTGCCCGCACGGTGGGTTCCAGTTCTCCGCGGCATTTATTTTCGAAGATGGCAGCACCGTCACGGCTAACAGCACCGTGCCCTGCCCCCCGCCGGTACACCACAAGAAGAAGAAATAGTCCCTCCGGGGCTTGGCTTCCCTCCAGGGCTGGACGTTCTCAGTCCTGGAGGGCCAGGCTTGCCGGTACGCGGGCGGCGAAGTGGGCTGGACGTTCTCAGTCCTGGAGGGCCAGGCTTGCCGGTACGCGGGCGGCGAAGTAGCCGGGGATCGCGACCATCAGAACCGCGGCGGCAGTCACGAGCGCGAGGCTCGACAGCGCCACGATCACCCCGACCGAGCTGACGACCGGGTAGTTGATCACGATGTTCAGCGCACGGTCGAGCAACTGTTGGCCAAACAGGCCGAATACCGCGCCGCTGAAGCAGCCGACGCCGAGCAACATGAGGCTCTCCAACAGGATCGTGTACCAGAGTTCGTTGGGCGGGAAGCCCTCCAGCTTCAGCTTTGCCAGACGCGGGCGACGCTGCCAGATCATGGCGCCCATCGCGGCCGCCATCGCCATCACCGCCGCGACCAGGATTAGCGTCGCGATTTGGGAGAGCCTTTCCAGACCCTGACGTGTGATCGTGCGCAGCTTGTCTTCGTGCTGGCGCGACGTTTGCACCGCCAGCCCCGATTCTGAGCCGAGCGCGGCGCGTACTTCACGGGCACCCTGCTCAGGTGTCACCCCGGGCTTCATCAGCACGTTGTAGGCACTCGCGTCGGTGCTCCCCGATGCCTTTGCGTAGTCGTTGGCATTCATGATGATCGCGCCGGGCGCCCAGCCTATGTTGGTGCTGACGGCTGCCACTCTGAAGGGGATCGGGTTCGGAGCGGGCAGCGCAAACGACTGGCCGATTTTCAGATGGTGTTCTTCGGCGAGTGCAAGCGACACGACCGCCCAGCCGCCTTCTCGCACCCGCGCGTCGGCCTGCGCGATGTTGCCTTCCACGAGCTGGCTTGACGGGACCAACGGTGAGGCCGCCGTTGGCGGGGCGATCACCCAGATACGACGGTCGTTGTAGTTGAGCAGGCCACCGCGGTACAGCCGCACCGCGCTGACTCCCGGTAGTGCACGCAACTTGGAAAGCGCGGTTGGCTTGAACGGCGATGTCATCAAGAGATTGGAGGTGCCCGACGGCGACACCCACACGTCGGTCGCGGCATTCACGTCGGCCGCGGCGTTGTCGAGTCCCTTCAGCAGGTCGCTGTGGGCACCCTGGATGGCCACGCTTCCGAACACGGCGATCGCACCCGTAGCAGCGATCGCGATTGCCCGCGAGCGCCCCGAGCGCAGCTCCATCACAGCGATGTGGGGCACGGCGCTCACGATCGCCGGCGCCAGCTTGCGCACGATCGCGAGTGTGGCGGTCAGGGGCAACGCCAGCAGCGTGAGCAGCGCAGCGATCAACGTCACCATGCCCACGATCGCCGCCTGTGGCGCGGCCAGCAGGATGATCAGCGTCGCGGCCAAGCACGCCAGCCCAACAAGCGTCAATGGCCAGGAGATGCTTCCTCCCGACCCTTCCTTCGTCGCGATCGCCGCGAGCGGATCGCGCGAGACGATGTCCTTGAACGGGCTCAGCACCGCGACGCTCGCCGCGCCCATCCCGCCGATCACGGAGATTGCGATGCTCTGCCAGCTCACCACGCGCTCGGAGCCGACCGCAAACGCCGAGGACAGATAGCCGGGGTTTGAATGGAACAAGTGGATCGACAGCTCATTGCCGAGCACGAGTCCGATCGCGCACGCAATCACGCCGAGCACGACCGCGTCGAACATCAGCACTGCGATCACCGCCTTCGGCGTGTAGCCGTCGCGGCGCAGGTCTGCGATCAGTCGTCTGCGCTGCGGCACGGTCAACAGCATCGCGTTGAACGCAAACAGGAATCCCACCAGCGCGCTGATCACCGCAAACAGCTGCGTCGACTGGTTTGTGGCCGCCGCCGCCTTGGCGAACAGCACTTCGTCGTAGTTGGCCGACTCCACTCCCAGGCGTCCGCCAGCGAGGCGTTCGAGGCTTGCGCGTACGCTCGCCGTCTGTCCTGGCGCCGGCTCAATCAGGACACGGCTGACGCGGCCCAGCAGGCCACTCGCTTCCTGGGCGTATTCCAGTGGTCCGATGGCGATCGGGCTAGAGATCAGGGGACCGATCTGCTTTTCGGTGAGACGCTGGTAGAGGCCGGCTTCGGTCAGGTGCCCAAGCGCTTCCACCCGAATGGTTTGACCGAACTTGTGCACACCGATCTTGCCTGCGAGCGGCGTGGGCAGCACCACGGCGCTCACGCCCCCGAACGGGTTGAGCCCCACTTTGTGAACGAGCGCCCCTTTGAGCTGTAGGAGAGATCCGTCGGCGCCCACGAGCTCGACCGATTCGCTTCCTTTCGGGCCGAGCACGTTGGCGTCGACTTCCAGCAATGGCGCGGCCACGCGTACGCCCGGCAGTTTGCGTACTTCTCCGACCAGCTTTTCCGAGAAGCCGTGCGCGTCGCGCGCGGTCAACTGCAGCTTGGCTGTGCCCACGATCCCGCTGTTGAGCTGTCCCACCGAGCTCGACAGGCTCGCACTGGCGATTTGTGAAGCGAACAGCAACGCCACGCCGGCCGTGATCCCGACGATGGCAAAGCACTCCTGCAGTGCGCGTGCGCGCAAACGCACTCGATAGAGATGAAGCACATTCCCAATCCTCATCTAAGCCCCCCGCGACCCTTGGCCTGACGCCAGCGGGAGTGAGCTCCCGCCACAGTTCAAATGCTGCTCAGCTCTCCTGGAGGGGAGCTGACCCACACCCCGCCACATGCTCTCACCCAGCCCCAACAGGGGCGAACCCCTTGTCGGGGTCGTAATCCACCAGTTTGCCGTCGCGCAGCGCGAGCACACGATCCGCATACCCGGCGGCTTGTGGATCGTGGCTGACGAGTACGATCGCCACGCCGCGCTCGCGGCAAAGTTCGGTCAACAGCTCCAGCACCTCGCGTCCGCGCTGGGTGTCGAGGCTTCCTGTTGGCTCGTCGGCGAGCAGCAGCTTTGGCTCGGTCGACAACGCCCTGGCAATCATCACGCGCTGGCGCTCCCCCATCGAGAGCGTCTCGGAGCGGTGGGTGAGCCGCCCACCCAACCCAAGGCGCTCCAGCAACGGCTGCACGCTTTCGTGGGCTTCCTTCCAGGGCGTGTTCTTCAGCAGCTTCAGCACGGTGTTATCGATCGCCGTAACGCCCGGCAGCAGATCGAAGTTCTGGCGCACGAAGCCCATTTCCCGCAAGCGGAAGTGCGACGCCTCGCGCTCTGTGAGCGAGGATATGTCGCGGTCGTTCACGAGTACTTTGCCGCTCGTCGGCGCGAGCAGCGCCGCGACCATCAACAGCAGTGTCGTCTTCCCAGACCCGCTAGGCCCGTAAAGCGCGACCATCTCGCCGGCCCCAACCGACATAGACACGCCGTCAACCGCTCTCACGGTCTCCTCCCCAGCGGTCTGGTAATGCTTGACTAGATCCCGTAGCTCCAGCATCCACAACCCCTTCTCCCCAGCGGCAGGCTGGTAGTGACCATGCTACCTGCCGTCCCTCAGCTTGACCTTGAAAGAAACCCTATCTGAGATTGTCCAACCGTGGCGCTCGCCGCTCGCCGACCTCGACGCTCTGCGGCTCCTCGTCTGATGCGCGGAATGGGCCGGGGATGCTCAGGCGGCGTAGCTTGAACACGAACAGGGTGGGCTTTGCCAGCGGACCCGTGGTCGCGAGCACGGCGTCGCTGACGGGTCGTAGCTGAGCGCTCTGCGCTTCGGGGGTGACCAGGTAGTTGGCGATCATCGCGGCGAGAATCACAGTGTGGCGGCGGCCGTGTGGGAGCTCCTGTGCCGCCCGCTGCGCTTGTACGGCCAGCCAGCTCATTCGCTGCGCGGCGCGCTGTGGGCCGTAGTACTCAACAAGGCTGCGGTGGCCGGCCGCCTCATCCTCGTGTTTGTCGATCAGGTTGTCCATCAGCGAATGCAGACCCCCGATCCACGGAAAGTAGGCCCGGTCGATGGCGAGCGTCTCGTGAGCGTCCAGCCGCCGCTCGCCGGCAGCTGCGATCAGCGCGAACACGCCGAGCGAGGATCCGGCGGCAGAGGCGGTCTCCCACCATTGCAAGCCTGTTCCCGGCGGAGTGGCCTCCTGTGCCCATCGTTCCAGCCCCGCGTGGTCGCCTTGCGATTCGCTCAGGTTGAGGCTCTGGAAAGCCACGATTCGCCTTGCGCCGGCGCGCGCCGCGCAGGCCACCAGCTCGTGGGAGGGCAGGCCCGCGAAGGCCGTGCGGCACTGCTCGAGTAGTTGGCTCAGATAGCCACCGTCGTTGCGCTGGGGATGGTGCTCGTACCAGTCGAGCGACGCTGCGAGTGGATCGCCCGACATCGCCTGTCGTCGCTCGGGTTGGTCGCCATCCACGTTGAGTCCTGCTCTTTTGCCGCTTGACCCGCCGCTCCCCGAAGGCGAGAGTGCGTACACCAGCGCTTCATGCAGTCGCTGCCCGTCGCGAACCGGATCGGGACTGGGTTGCTCGCCCAGTATGTCCAGCAGGTTGTAGGCGGCTTGAAACGCGCTCACGGCCATGGTCACCCGCGCTCGTTGCGCGCGGGGCGCAAACGCCGCGAACGCCGCCGCGCCCTCGATGTTGCCGCGCTTGGCCAGCGCAGCGAGGGCTAAGCGACGCAGTTCAGGGTCGGGAATCCGCTGCGCGAGTCGTTGCCAGCGGGCGATGTGAAGGCACACGCGCGGGAACACTCCCGTCCAATAGTTGAACGCCGCGCGCGTGAATGTGCCCGCGAGCGCCGCACGGTTGTGCCGCGCCGGCCGTATTGTCTTCCCCTGGTGCGTGTTCACGTCGTCGATCCTTCCGCCTACACACCACCCTACGACCATGCGCTGTGTCGTGCGTTGGGGCTGGCGGGTGCGGAGGTCGAGCTCATCACCAGCCGCTTCGCATATGGGGGGGTGGCGGCGCCCGAGCGGTATGTGCGGCGTGAGCTGTTCTACGGTGCCGCGGCCCATATACCGGGACGCGCGCGTACGGTCGCCAAGCTGGCCCAGCACGTGCCCGACATGTTGCGCTACCGCCGTGTCGCGAGCTCAGCCGACGTGGTGCACTTCCAGTGGCTGCCCGTCCAGTACATCGATCGATATCTCCTGCCGGCAGGCCACTCGACTAGGGGCACTCGTCGTCCGTTGGTGCTGACCGCGCACGACGTGCTGCCGCGTGAGCCGCGCCCCGGCCAGCTGGCCGCACAACGTCGGTTGTACGGGGGCTTCGATGCGATCGTGGTGCACTCCGAGCACGGTCGCACGCGCTTGGTCGAGCAGCTCGGCGCCGATCCAGATCACGTGCACGTAATCCCCCATGGAGTGTTTGAGCACCTCGCCGGGCAGAGCCCGAATGGTCCTCCCGCTTTTCCACCACCGCCTCCGTTCGAGACCGAAAAACCCGTGGTGCTGATGTTCGGCCTGATCCGTCCCTACAAGGGGATAGGCCTGTTGCTGGAGGCGTGGCGCGAGGCTGCATCGGGCGCCGGGCCGTTTGATGAGGCGGAGCTGTGGATCGTGGGAATGCCGCGTATGGACATCTCTTCATTGCGAGCCTCCGCGCCCCGGAATGTGAGGTTCGTGCCGAGCTTCATCGCCGACGAGGAGCTGCCCGGTTACTTCGAGCGGGCCGACCTCGTCGTGCTGCCCTATCTGCAGGCCGATCAATCTGGTGTGCTATTCACGGCGCTTGCATTCGGCAAGCCGCTGCTGCTCAGCGACGTGGGAGGGTTCCCGGAGATGGCCGCCACCGGCGCTGCACGGGTCGTGCCGGCGGGTGACGCACACGCGCTGGCTCGGGCATTGAGAGAGCTGCTTGGTGACAGAGCCGCTCTGGCCGAGATGTGCGTAAAAGCCAGAGCCGCCGCGCACGGGCGCTACTCCTGGGAGACGGTCGGCCGAGCGCATCTCGACCTCTACACCCAGCTGCTGCGGGACGCTCCCCGGCAGTGAGCCGCCGGCTCGGACACAATGCGGGCGGATGCGCACAGCTCTTGAGATCGTGTTCTGGGTCGCCGCCGCCCTGATCGTTTGGACGCAGCTTGGCTACGCCATGCTCATCGCCATCCTGGCTCGCCTGTTCGCGCCGGCGCCACGAGCCTCCGAGGCACCGCGAGAACGACCCAAGGCCCCTCCCCATCACGAGGTGTCGCTGATTGTGGCTGCCCATGACGAGGAGGCGGTGATCGACGCGAAGGTTGCCAATGCGCTCGACCTCGACTACCCGCGTGCGCTGCTGCAGGTGATCGTGGCGTGCGATGGCTGCACCGACGCCACCGCAAGGCGCGCGCGTGCTGCCGGCGCTGACCTGGTGCTGGAGCTGCCGCGCGGCGGCAAGATCGTCGCGCAAGACGCCGCCGTAGAGCGCGCCGGCGGTGAGATCATGGCGTTCTCTGACGCCAACTCGCTGTGGGAGCCCTCGGCATTGCGAGAGCTCGTGGGAGCGTTCGCCGATCCGCGCGTCGGCTACGCGTGCGGACGGGTGCGCTTCGTACGGGAGTCGGGCTCGGATCTCGCCGGGGGCGCGCCCGCCACCAACCAGGAGGGTGTGTATTGGGGCTTTGAGATGGCGTTGCGTGCGCGCGAGTCGCGCCTGCGCTCGATCACGGCCGGCAACGGCGCGATCTACGCCACCCGGCGCGACTCCTACATCGTGGTAGACCCGATCATGGGCCACGACCTGTCGTTCCCGTTCAACATGGTCAAGCGACGCTGGCGCGCCGTGGAAGTGCCCACCGCGCGCGCCACCGAGAAGATGGTGCCCTCGATCGAGGGGGAGTGGCGGCGCAAGCGGCGCATGATGAGCCACACGTGGCCGATTGTGCTGCGCGGCGGGATGCTCTCCCCGCGCGGCTACACCCCGGGGTACGCGCTGATGATCTTCTCCCACCGTCTGCTGCGCTACGCCACCCCGTTCCTGCACGCGCTCGCGCTTACCGTCAACGTGGCGTTGGTGGCCACCGCCGCGGGCACGCTCTATGCGGTGACACTCGCCCTGCAGCTCGCGCTGCTGGGCGCCGCAGCGCTCGCCACGGCGATCCCAACGAGGGTGATGCTGATCGCCCGCTACTACGTGCTCACCACAGCGTCGCCGGCCGCCGGCTTGTGGGACTGGCTGCGTCACGGCACGGTTGCGTCTTGGGAAGCGGCAGAGGGCACCAGATGACGCCCGGTCGGCTCCACTGGAGCGGTGGGGGTCGCGCGACCCCGGATCGCGCACGAGCGTGGTGGGGTGATCGCGCTTGATGAGACGCGCGATCGACGTGGTGGTTGGTGCACTTGCACTGATCCTCACCGCCCCGGTGATGGTCGTGGCCGCGCTTGCGGTCCGGCTGGAGTCGCGCGGGCACCCCATCTATCGTCAGCGCCGCGTCGGTAAGGACGGCGCGCCGTTTGACATGTTGAAGTTGCGCACGATGGTGGATGGCGCGGAGGGCATCGGCGCGGGGTTGGCCATCAACGAGAACGACCCCCGCATCACGCGCGTGGGGGCGCTGCTGCGCCGCACTTCGCTCGACGAGCTGCCCAATCTCCTCAATGTGGTGCGCGGCGACATGTCGCTCATCGGCCCGCGCCCCACGATCCCGGTGCAGGTCGCCCAGTACACCGAGCGCCAGCGTGGCCGTTTGGCGATCAGGCCGGGCATCACCGGCTGGGCGCAGGTCCATGGGCGCACGGCGCTGCCATGGAGCGAGCGGATCGAGCTCGATCTGTTCTACATCGAGCACCGCTCGCCGGCGCTCGACCTGCGTATCCTCAAGCGCACCGTGGCGATAGTCCTTGGCGGGTCCGGCCTCTACAAGGGCGCTACAGGAGGATGGGAGTGAATCGCCCGGCGATCATGCTCACGGGGGTGGGCAAGCGCTACGACATAGTGTCGTGCTTCGCCGCGCTCACGACGGTGGTGGCGGTGGACCCCAACCCACTGGCCCCCGCGCAATATGCCGCTCAGGTACGCGCAAGCGCTCCGCCGATCGACGATCCCGGATATGTGGGAGAGCTCGAGCGCCTGTGCGCGGCGCACGATGTCGGGGCGGTGCTCCCGCTGACCGACCTCGACATCGAGGTGCTGGCGCTGGCTCGCGAGAGAGGGCTCTCCGGCGCGTCGTCCTCGCCTGGCATGTCCCCTCCTGCCCTCTCCCCACCTGCTTTCTCCTCGCCCCTCCACTCCTCGCCCCTCCACTCCTCACCCCCCCAGTCCTCACCCCCCCAGTCCTCAACTGCGCCATCCCCACCGGCGCTGCCGGCATTGGTGCCCTCCTCCGGTGTGGCGCGCGCGACCTACGACAAGTACGAGGCGCACCTGTTGCTGGAGCGCCTCGGGCTTCCGTCTCCTCCCACAGTGCTCCCCGGCGAGGCGGACCTCGACGGGATCGACTACCCGGTGATGGTCAAGCCACGCCGCGGCTCCGGCGCACGCTCGATTCACCTGGCCCACGATCCCGCCCAGGCACGCTTCTTCATTGACTACGTGGATGAGCCCACGATGATCCAGCGCGCGATGGACGGCCCGGAGCTGTCGATCGACTGCCTCGGCGACCCCGACGGGCGCTGTGTGAACGCGATTCCCCGCACGATGCTCGAGTCGCGCGGCGGGGAGTCGATCAAGGGCACGGTGATCGAGGATCCCGAGCTCGTCGGCCTGGGGTGCACCGTGATGGAGGCGCTCGGTGTGCGCGGCCCAGCCACGATCCAGGTGTTCCGCGATCCGCGGCTGGGGGTGTGCATCACCGACGTCAACACGCGCTTCGGCGGCGCCTTCCCAGCTCCCGCCCTCGCCGCGTTGCCGGGACGCTCCTACCCTGAGCTGATCGTGCGGATGGCCGCCGGCGAGCGCGTGGCTCCGCATGTCGGCGAGTACCGCAGAGATGTCACGTTCACGCGCTACTACTGGCAGCTGGAGCCTCGACGATCGCTTGGCGCCGACCGGTAAAGACATCCTTCCGCTCTGACCGCCGATAGATGTAAGAATGGGGAGCAGTGAGTTCTCAGCTCACAGAGCCAACGACTGACGCCGTGTCCGACGCTACGCCAGATTCAGGTGGCGCGAACTCAAACGGCTCGCATCCGCGGGGCGAGTCCCAGTCGCGTGTGTGCGCCAAGTGCGGATCGCCGATGCAGGATGGACAGGACTGGTGTCTGCAGTGCGGTGCGGGTGCTCCTGGAAGCCTTGGTGGAGGCGGCCCCGGCTGGCGCACCGCTGCCGCGATCCTCGGCGCGACCCTCGTGCTCCTCGGTGGCGCGGCGGTGGCTGCGTACGCGGCGCTCAACAAGCCCAAGCACAAGACTGCTGTCGTCGCGGTCGTAACAAAGACCACCGCGACCGTGACCCCGACGACCACCCCCAGCACCCCCGGCACGACGACGCCCGGAGCCACCCCGACGCCTGGCACTCCCACCACGGTCAAAGCGGCGCCAAAGATCCCGCTGCAGACGCCCACACCCAAATCGTCCGCGGGCGAAGGCGAAGGGCTGTTCCCGCCTGAATCGACCAAAGCGGCCAAAACCGAACCGACGAAAACGACGCCGACGAAAACGACGGGCGAATCGACGAAAGGCTCGAGCGAAGAAGGCTCCGAAGGATCTGAAACCAAATCGAGTGCTGGTGCGGAATCGCCGAGCCCGATCCTGCTGGACACCAACGCCGCGAGCGTCTACAACCCTTACTCGTTCCCAGCGTCGCTGTTTGGCGACCCCAGCCTCGCGATCGACGGCGAAGAACAGACCGCCTGGACCGCGCAGGTGCAGGCCACGGTTGCGCCGAAGATGGCGGAGGGGTTGGTGCTCGACCTCAAAACACCCCAGAAGCTCGGCAGCGCAAAGGTCAAGACGACCACCACCGGGGTGACCGTGGAAATCTACGGCGCCAACGGCAGCTCGCTCCCCACCACGATCAGCACCCCGCTGTGGGCGCGGCTGGTTGGGTTGAAAGTACTGAAGAAGAAGAGCACCACCTTGAAGTTCAAGACGAAGGGCAAGAACTACCGCTACATACTGCTGTGGCTCGCCAAGGCCCCCACGAGCTCCACCGAAGCGGCCCCAGGGAGCGTCAGCATCAACGAACTCGAACTGTTTCCACCGTCAAGCTGAGCGGGACTTGCTGCGGCGCGGGCGTGCGGCCCACACTTCGTCGAGGAACGCGGCGATCTCATCGGTCAGGCGCTTGGGGTGCACACGGAGCTCGATCAGCGAGTCGGCTTCGATCAGTCGGGCATTGGGGAGCTCTTCGGCGAGCATCCCAGCATCGGAGAAGGGGTGCACCGGGTCACGCCGGTGGCCGAGTATCAGCGCGGGCGTCTTGAACGTGCCGCGCTCGGTGCGGTGCGGTGCGATACGGCCAAAGAACAGTCCCTGCAGCACAGCGCCGCCCGGGCCAGGGTCTTGGCGCACAAGGTCCAGCAGCACGTTGCCGTAGTAGGGCAGCAGACGCCGCGGCACCGCACTCGTAAGACGTGAAGCGATCTTCATGATCGGCTCACCGAACGTGAGCGCCACGAGGATCGGAGTGAACGTGAGCGCGCTCGACAGCAGCCCATTGTCGAGCACTGGCATCTCGATGATCATCCCGCGCAGGCGCTCAGGCGCCCATGAGGCGACCTCGAGTGAGGCATTCGCGCCAAGCGAGGTGCCCATCACCACCGCCTCCCCTATCTCCAGATGGTCCATCAGTGCGATCAGCTGTTCGCCGAACTGATGCATCGAATAGCGCCACATGTCACGCGGGCGGTCCGATTCGCCGTGCCCAAGCAGGTCCACGGTGATCACGCGATTCCCGCGCGCCGCCAGGTCTTCGGCGAGTGGCCGGTGCATCTTCTGGGAGAGCAGCAGGCCGTGCACGAGGATCAGCGGTCGCTTGGAGGCGGTGGCTCTCCGCGAGGTCTTGCCGCGCTTACCGTCACTCCTCAGCGCCGCCGGACCGCCGCCGAAGTCGGTGTAGGCGATGCGCTGGTCGTTGAAGCGGAACGACGCCACCTGTCAAGCATACGCGGGCCCGGACGAAGCCGTGGATCGCCCGGGCCCGGCCCCCTCTCCGGGGTCATCCGCAGGCCTGATGGGATGACCTGCACGTATAAACCCGGCAGCGCCTTGGAAGATGCGGTGAAAGCTCGGTCGCGCTAGCTTTGGCTGGACAACCAACTTAAGGAGGAGAGAGCATGGCTAGAGGAGCCCGCATCCTCGCTGGGCAGACCGTCGCGATCACAGGCGCCGCGCGTGGGATCGGCAAGGCGACAGCACAGGCGCTGCTGGGTCAGGGAATGAAGGTCGCGATCGGCGACATCGACCTTGCGGCCGCACAGCAGACCGCCTCTGGGCTCGGTCCCAGCACCGTCGCGCTCCCGCTCGATGTCACCGACCGCGCGTCCTTCAGCGCTTTCCTTGATCGGGCCGAAGAGCAGTTTGGTCCGGTGGACGTGCTCGTCAACAACGCCGGGATCATGCAGATAGGACGGTTTGTCGACGAGGACGACCTCACGGCCAGGCGCATGGTCGACATCAACATTCACGGGGTGATCCTCGGCACGAAGCTGGCGCTCGAGCGGATGGTGCCACGCGACCGCGGACACATAGTCAACATCTCCTCCCAGGCCGGCAAGTTCGGAGCGCCGGGCGGCGCCACCTATTCGGCCACCAAGCACGCGGTGGTTGGATTGACCGAGGCGGTGCGCGGCGAGCTGCGCCTGATGAAAGCCAACGTAGACGTCAGTTATGTGATGCCGTTTGTCGTCAACACCGAACTCGGATCGGGGCTCGGCGAGGCACGCGTGATGAAGAGCCTCCAACCGGCCGACGTGGCCGATTCGATCGTGGCGGCGCTGCAGCACGGCACGGTGGACGTGTGGGTGCCAAAGTTTGCAAAGCGCACCAGCGCACTCGGTGTGCTGCTGCCGCGGTCTCTGTCGGAGGGCATGGCGCGCCTGATGAAGGCCGACAGGGTGCTGGCGGGCGCCGACGCCGGCGTACGCCGCAACTACGAGCTGCGCGCGTCGCACTCCGAGCCGAGCCTCGAGCCGGCGCCAGAGAAGCCGCAGCTCACCGACGGCTCTGACTGAGCCGCTTGGCCGGCCGCGATACGCCCACCGGTTGGGTGGCCCCGGCCAGGGAGGGCTGTGAGTGCGCAGCCTCAGCCGGCGGCGGTTAGCCACTCGGCGATCTGACGCCCGATCTCCGCTCCTGCGTCCTCCTGCAGGAAGTGGGAGGCGTTCTCGATCACCCGGGGAGTCTCGCGCCCGATCGCTTCGGCGAAGCGCTCGCCGGTGGAAAGTGGCAGCACTGGGTCCGAGTCGGCCCACAACATCAGCGTAGGACGGGTGTCGTGCTGCAGCGCGTCGAGCACACGCTGCCCGGCCGCGGCGCCGGGAGCCTCGGGCGAGCGGGGAATCATCAGCGGGAAGGCACGCGCGCCGGCCTTCGAGGCGATGCTGGGAAACGGCGCTTCATATGCGTCGATAACCGCGTCGCCGGGGTCGTTCTTACAGGCGCCGCGCACCAGGAATCCGACCGGTAGGTCCTCGGTGCGCTCGACGAAGTCACGGAACATGGTCCACGCCTCAGTCATGTGCTGGCGCCCGGTGAACAACCCCGTGTCGAGGATCACCAGGCGATCGAAGCGTTCGACGTGCTCGACTGCGAGGCGCAACCCGATCGGGCCGCCCCAGTCGTGCACCACCATCGTGGCCCCGCGCACATCGAGCTGCTCGAGCAGTGGCGCGATCGCCGCGACGTGATTGTCGTAGGAGTACCAGTCGATGTCGATCGGCTTGTCCGAGCGCCCGAAGCCGGGGAGGTCCGGGGCGATGCAGCGGAAACCGGCGTCGCGTACCGGCGCGATCACCTTGCGCCACAAGAACGACCAGGTTGGCTCGCCGTGCATGAACACCACGGGAGCCCCGTCGCCCTCGTCGAGGTGGGCGAGGCGCAGGCCGTCGTGCTCGCGGTAGTGGGACTCGAACGGAAAGTCGGGCAGACCTTCGAGCAGCTCGTCCGGGGTGCGTACCGCGTCGGTCATCGCGGGCGAAGCATATGCGTTAATCTCGCGCTCAGGGTGCTCGTCACGAGCGCCCAATAGGAGGTTCACCATGAAGCTCTACGTTTGCTACGGACTTTTCAAGTCGCCGCGCCCCGGAGGTCACCCGTGCAGGAACGCCCACGAGGCGCTGCGCGACGCGGGATATGACCCTCAGGTCGTGAAGTCTTATGGGTTGGGGGTGCTGCCCGGCATCTTCAACATGACCAAAGGCCGCAAAGATGTGCAGCGACTGACCGGCAACCGCATGGTGCCGACGCTCGAGCTCGACGACGGCAGCGCGATCGACGGCTCGCACGAGATCGTCGCTTGGGCCGCAGCCAATCCCGCCACACCGGCATAGCAACTTCCGCTCCAGACAACGACACCAAAAAGAAGGGACCCCCGCGATGGACGTGTTTGCCAGGATCGACGAGGCCAGGCGCCAGTGCAATGTGCTGGAGCACCCGTTCTACCAGCGCTGGAGCGCCGGCGAGTTGAGCGCCGAGGAACTGGGGTTCTACGCGGGCGAGTATCGCCACGCCGTGATCGCGCTCGCACAAGCGTCCGCGAACGCCGCGGAGAAGGCCAGTGGGGAGCATCGCGCGGGATTGGAGCGTCACGCCGCGGAGGAGCGTTCCCACATCGAGCTGTGGGACGAGTTCACCAACGCCGCCGGTGGGGGTGCTTCCCAGCGCGCGCCGCTGAGTGAGACGGAGGCCTGCGCACAGGCGTGGACCGCCGGCGAGGACGCGCTCGAGCACCTCGCGGTGCTCTACGCGATCGAGGTCGGCCAACCCGAGATCGCAAAGACGAAGCTCGAGGGGCTCCTAGAGCGCTATGGCTACAGCGCGGAAGGTCCGGCGGTGGAGTACTTCGAGCTGCATGCAACGCTCGACGTCGAGCACGCGCGCCAAGCACGGGAGTTGATCGAGCGGTTGATGAGCTCTGAGGAGGCCGAGGCACATGCGCAGGCCGAGCGGATGGTTGCGCGTGCGACAAACGCTCTGCGCGGCAACTGGGCGCTGCTCGACGGGGTGGACGCGCGGTTCGCTGAGGCAGCCTAAAGTCAGGCGCGAATGTGGGGCCGCCGAGCGGGTCCCACATTCGCGAGCATCTGATCCACGCGGATGACCCGCCAGACCCACGCCTCTTATCCGCCGGACCCACGCCTCTTATCCGCCGGACCCACGCCTCTTATCCGCCGGACCCACGCCTCTTATCCGCCAGACCCACGCCTCTGATCCGCGCGGCCCGCCGTCGCGAATGTGTAGACATGCGCAACCCGAGCCCCGCATGAGGATCGCGATCGTCGGTGCTGGGATCTCCGGCATGGTTGCAGCGCACCTGCTCCATCGTCACCACGAGATCGTCGTGTTCGAGGCGCAGGAGCGTCCCGGCGGGCATTCGAACACGATCCGGGTCGACACGCTCGAGCAGACGCATCATGTGGACACCGGGTTCATGGTGTTCAACGATCGCAACTACCCGGGCTTTCAGCGTTTGCTGACCGAGCTCGGTGTCGAGTCTCAGCCCTCGGATATGAGCTTCAGCGTGAGCGACGAGCTCGGCGACTTCGAGTACAGCAGCGCGTCGCCGAATGGGTTGTTCGCGAAGCGCTCACACCTCGCCACGCCATGGTTTCATCGCATGATCACGGATCTCCTGCGCTTCAATCGTGCCGCGCGTGAGCTCTTGACGGGCGCCGCCGAGGACCTCCCGTTCGGCGAGTGGCTCGCTCGCCACAGGTTCTCCGACGCGTTCGTGCAACGTCTGATCGTGCCGCAGGTGAGTGCGGTGTGGTCCACCAGCCCTCAGCAGATGTGGAGCTTTCCGGCTCGTTTTCTCGCCGAGTTCTTCGACAACCACGGGATGCTCAGCCTGCGGGCTCGTCCACGCTGGCATACCGTCTCCGGTGGCTCGGAAAGCTATGTGCGAGCGCTCACCGGCGCATGGGGTGACCGTCTGCGTCTCGGCGTGCCGGTGCAGAGCATCCGGCGCGAGGATGACGGCGTGCGCGTGAAGCCCTATGGGGGCGAGTCCGAGCGCTTCGACGAGGTGGTTATCGCCACCCACTCCGATCAGGCGCTTGCGCTGTTGGCCGACGCGAGCGGTCGGGAGCGCGAGATCCTCGGCGCGTTGCCCTACCAGCCAAGCGAGGCGGTGCTGCACACCGATGCGAGTCTGCTGCCCCGACGCAGGCGGGCATGGGCGAGCTGGAACTATCACCTGCTCGAGCGCCCGCTCGATTGTCCCACCGTCACCTATCACATGAACCGACTGCAATCGCTGCAGGCCGATCGCGAGCTGTGCGTAACACTGAACCGGACCGAGTCGATCGACCCGGCGAAGGTGATTCGTGTGATTCCCTACGCCCATCCCGTCTTTACAGCCGCGGGTGTGCGTGCGCAGGCACGTCGTGCGGAGATCAGCGCCACCAACCGCACTCACTATTGCGGGGCATACTGGGGATGGGGCTTCCACGAGGACGGCGTACGCAGCGCGCTTGCGGTGGGCGAGCATTTCGGGGTGCGCTTGTGAGCGTGCTGCTCAACCCCACCCAATGCCGGATGTCGCGTGGGGGGGCTGGACGGTGACCGCCAGCGCGATCTACGAGGGCACAGTTCGCCACCGCCGCTTTGCTGTGCGCCCCCATCGGTTCCGCTACCGCCTCGCGCTGACCTACATCGACCTAGACGAGCTTCCCGAGCTACTCGGCGGACGTCTGCTGGGGCGTGGTCCGGGCATCGTTCGCTTCCGCCGCCGCGACTACCTCGGTGATCCCGCCGTCCCGCTCGCCGACTCCGTGAGGGATGTGGTCGCCGAGCACGCCGGCGTGCGACCAGCGGGCCCCATCCGCGTGCTCACCAACCTGAGCACGCTCGGCCATTGCTTCAATCCGGTGAGCTTCTACTACTGCATGGACGATCGCGACGGGGGTACCCAGGCTGTGGTGGCGGAGGTGACCAACACCCCTTGGGGAGAGCGCCATGCATACGTGCTCCTGAGAGACACCGCTGCGAACGACGCGATCCCCCTTAAGGCGTCGCACCCATCGGCTGGCGCGCCCACCGCCACGACGACGCACGGCGGTGTGCTCGCCGGGAGCTTCGCCAAGTCGCTGCACGTATCCCCGTATATGGGGATGGACCACCGCTACGTGTGGCGCGTGACCGAGCCGCGACAAACCCTGTCGGTGCACATCGAAAGTAGACGCGACGGGCGACTCGCCTTCGACGCGACGCTGTCGCTGCGCCGGCGCGAGCTGACCAATGCATCCCTGACCGGTCTGAGCGCGCGCTACCCGGTGAACACGGTGCGCACGCTTGCGCTGATCTACGCACAGGCGGCGCTGTTGAAGCTGAAGGGCGTGCCCATCCACCCGCATCCACAGGCGGATCTCTCATGACGACGGGGTTTTCGCGCGCGATCGCCCACTCGTTCCTGCGACGCATCTCCTCGGGCAGCTTGAGGGTGCTCGAGGACGGACGACCGGATGCCGTCTTTGGCGCTGGTCTGCCAACCGCCATCGTCCGCGTACGCTCGCCACGCGCCTGGCGCAAGCTGCTGCGCGGCAGCAACGGACTCGCGGAGGCGTACGCGCGGCAGCTGTGGGACTCGCCGGATCTCACCGCGGTGGTGCGAGTCGCCGCTCGCAACGCTCACGGTCTCGATCGCCTGCGCGCGAGATTCGCGCCGCTGCTGGCGCCCGCTCAACGTGTTCGCGCTCTGGTGAGCCGTAACACGCGTCGTCGATGCCGGCGCGACATCGCGGCTCACTACGACCTTGGCAACGAGCTGTTCGAGCTGATGCTGGACTCCACCATGAGCTATTCGTGTGCCATCTTCGAGCGCCCGGGAGCGACGCTGCGGGAGGCATCGCTGGCCAAGCTCGAGCGTGTCTGCGAGCAGCTCGACCTGAGAGCCGAGGATCATCTGCTCGAGATCGGCTGCGGTTGGGGGGCGCTCGCGCTGCACGCCGCCAGTACGCGCGGCTGTCGCGTCACGGCCACCACCATCTCGCGAGAGCAGCATGTCTTCGCGAGCGAGCAGATCCGGCGTTTGGGATTGCAGGGACGGGTCGAGGTGCTGTTGGAGGATTATCGCGATCTGCGTGGCAGCTACGACAAGCTCGTGTCGATCGAGATGATCGAGGCGGTCGGCTGGCGGCACTTCGGCACATTCTTCGAATGCTGTTCACGGCTGCTGAGGCCCGATGGAGCGATGCTGCTGCAGGCGATCACGATCGACGATCGGGCATACGAGGTCGAGAAGGCATCCCGCAGCTTCATGAACACGTACATCTTCCCCAACGGGTGCCTGCCGTCGCTTGAGGTGATCGAACGCGCCGTCGAGCAACGCACCGACATGCGCCTCGCTCACACGGGGGACATCACCCCCCACTATGTGCAGACGCTGCGTCACTGGCGTGCGCGCTTGGAGCGCAATGCACCCAGCCTGGAAGCGCTCGGCTATGACGAGCGCTTCAGGCGCATCTGGAGGCTGTATCTGGCCTACTGCGAGGCGGGCTTCGCCGAGCGCCGCATCGCGGATCTGCAGCTCCTGCTGGCCAAGCCGCACTGGTCTGCCCCTGTCGAGGCGCGCCTGGTGCACGGGCGGGCTCTCAGCGGCGCGGCTCGCGGGTGAACAGTCGTGCGGTGATCGCGTCGAGCACGAACGCGGGGGCGTGAGAGGCGAGCAGCGCGAGGCCCGAGCGCCCGCCTGGTCCGAGCACCCGTCGGTCGGCTTCGATCGCGCTCACGACCTTGCTCGCCCACCGCTCCGCAGGCACGCGATCCCAGCCGGAGGTGTCCATGTGGCGTCCATAGACCTCCTCGGTGGCGCTCAGCATGTCGGTGACCACGCCCGGTGTCACCAGGTGCATGGCGTGCACGCCGGTGCCGCGCAGCTCGCGGCGCAGCGATTCGGTGAGCGCCACCACGCCCGCCTTCGAGGCCGCGTAGGTGCTCGCCGCCGGGAAGTGCGCGTAGCCGCTGATCGACGCGTTGTTGACGATCGTCCCGTGGTGGCGCTCGAGCATTCCCGGGAGCACGCGCGCTGTGAGCTGGGCGACCGCCACCAAATTCACCTGGAACATCGCGTACACCCGCTCGATCGACTGCTGCTCGAGCAGCCCGCCGGTCATCAGCCCCGCGTTGTTGACGAGCAGATCGATCTCACCGAGCGCCCCACCCAGCTCTGCACAGCACAGCTCGATGCTCTCTTGCGTGGAGAGGTCCATGTGCACGGGGAGCACTTCACGCGCGCCGCCCGCAACCGGTGTTGGTGCTGTGAAGTCCTCGACCGAGCGCACCCCTGCCAGCACGCGTTGCAACGGCAGCTTGCTCAGCCGCTGAACAAGAGCCAGTCCGATGCCGCGATTGGCGCCGGTGACAAGCGCGGTGGCGCCGGTGAGGTTCACAGCTCAAGCGTAGGCGCTCCTCTTCGAGGTGGCGCGGGGGCACCGCTTCCCGGCCCCGCGGGGGCACCGCTTCCCGGCCCGATACGCGACGGGGTGTGGTGCTTGCCAACATGGAGGTGTGAGCACGCTCGCCGAACGCCGCACGCCGCGCATCACCCCCACGATGCGCCAGGACGAGCGCGTGACGCCGCTGGAGCTGTTCTTCGATCTGGTGTTCGTGCTGGCGCTCACCCAGTGCACGACGCTGATGGTGCGCAGCCCCAACTGGGTGGGCCTGCTCAAAGGGATGCTGGTCCTCGGGATGCTTTGGTGGGCGTGGGTCGGCTATGCGTGGCTGACGAGCGTGGTGAACCCGGAGGAGGGGGCGGTGCGCCTTGTGATCTTCGCGGCGATGGCGGCGATGCTGGTGGCGGCGCTGTGCGTGCCGGGCGCGTTCGGCAGCGAGGCGCTGCTGTTTGCCTGCGCCTACGCGGTGGTGCGAGCTGCGCACATAGCGCTGTTCACGATCTCGAGCCGCGAGGACCCCGCCCTCAGGCACTCGGTTGCGGGCCTTGCCTACGGCACCGCAATCGGCGCCGGGCTGCTGTTCGTGGCGGCGTTCACCGGTGGCGCGCTGCAGCTCTGCATATGGGGCCTTGCGCTGGTACTCGACATGAGCGGTCCGTTCCTGTTTGGGGCGGATGGGTGGAAGCTCGTGCCCGGTCACTTCGCCGAGCGCCACGGCCTGATCGTGTTGATCGCCCTCGGCGAGTCGATCGTCGCGCTCGGGGTCGGCGCACGGGCCACGATCGACGCGGGCGCGGTCGTTGCGGCGATGCTCGGGGTCGTGGTTGCGGGCACACTGTGGTGGGCCTACTTCGACGTCACCGCGCTCGTCGCCGAGCGCCGCCTCTCGAGTGCCGCCGAGGGGCGCGAGCGCAACGAGATGGCGCGCGACTCCTACTCCTACCTGCACTTCCCGATGGTTGCCGGGATCGCGTTGCTGGCGGTTGGTCTGAAGATCACGCTCGAGCATGTGGGGGACCCGCTCGAGCTCGTGCCCACCGTCGCGCTGCTCGGTGGCGCCGCCATGTACCTGCTGGCGCACGTCGCTTTCCGATTGCGCAACGTGCAGTCGCTCAGCGGCAGGCGACTGGTGTGCTCACTGGTGCTGCTCGCGCTCGTGCCGGTCACGCTCGCCCTTGGGATCTCATCGTTGGCGACGCTCGCGATCCTCGCGACCGCGTTGAGCCTGTTGATCCTCTATGAGGTCACGCGCTTCGCCGACGTGCGCGATCGCATTCGCCACCAGGGATCGCCTGGGCCTGAGCCGCCACGCTGAGTCACCGTGCCAGGACGTGTCGTACCCTCCCATGCTTGGCTGATCGGCGGGACGCAGGATGCGGACGCTGCTCAGATGCGCTCAGAACGGCGAGCCAAAACAAGATGCGGACGCTGCTCAGATGCGCTCAGAACGGCGAGCCAAACAGATACTGCTTGAGGATCAGGCCCGCGAGCGCCGCGTAGCCGAGATCGGTTGGGTGGATGTCGACAAGCGGCGTGCACATGTTGGTCAGCAGACAGATCGTCGGCTGTTCAAGCGCACCCGGTGGGTTGAACACCGGCAGCGGGTTGGCAAAGCGTGCGCCGACGGTGGAGGCGACGTGTTCCATGACTTCGTTGAGCTGCGCGGTCAGCTGGGTGCCGCCGGCGATCGTCGAGCCAAACGGGTTGTAGAGCCCAAGCACGATGATCTTCGCGTGCGGTGCCGCGCCACGCAGCTCGCCAAGTATCAGGCCGAGGTTTGCGGCGATGTGTGCGAACAGTGCAGGCGCGTGTTCGCCGATGCATGTCGCTTCCAGTTTGCAGGTGCCCTCGATCACGCCGAGCGCGTCGTTGGCGCCGATGTCGATCGTGATCGGGTTGACCCGTCCCGGATTGGCCTGCAGGTAGGCCAGCGCGTCGGACAGCTGCGAGGAGTGGATCCCGCCCACGTAGGGGTGGTGCAACGAGAAGGACAGCTGGTATTCGCACGGCCCGTCGATGAGCGATTCGGTCGTCTCGCCAGGGCACCCGTCGTTGACGACCTGCAGGCTGGGGTCTCCCAGTTTCAGGACCCGGGCGAAGTCGTCGACGTAGCCGGTGTTGTAGTCGGCAGGGCTCTCTTCTGGGTAGAGGCTGTTGAACTTGGCCTGCGAGTAGCCGAACGCGAGCGAATCGCCGAGCGCCAGGTAGCTGAGCTGCGGGCTGGGGTGAGGGGGTCTTTGACCAGGTCCCCCGCCGCCCCCGCCGTGTCCTGGGCCGGGAGGCGCCGGTCCTTTGTGGGGAGGTCGGAAGTGCGACGGCCCACCGCGCTGTCCGTAATGCGCCGATCCGTGATGGCGCGATCCAAATGCACCGGCCGCGGGCGCCAGCCAAAAGGCTGCGAGTGCCGCCGCGAGAATCGCGATACCCGCGATCGCGCGGACATCAAGACGAAGTCGGCTGAGCATCTCTGCCTCCCTGCGGTTCTTTTGGGTTGCCAGGCGGACTCCCCAATACGCGCCCGCCTGGACTGACCTAACTCAAGGTACCCGAGGGCGCCTATTGTCAAACTGGTACGGTTGTCAGGGGTACAGTTGTCAGGGGTGCGGCTGGCTGTCAGGCGTACGGTTGTCAGGTGCCGACGTAGGCCGCGAGATGCTCGCCGGTGAGGGATGGGGTTCCGGCCCCCCCAGCTCCCGCCCGCCCGCTGATGAGATCGGCGGGTGTGCCCTCGAAGACGATCCGCCCGCCGTCGTGGCCGGCGCCGGGGCCGAGGTCGATGATCCAGTCGGCGTGCGCCATGACCGCCTGATGGTGCTCGATGACGATCACCGACTTGCCGGAGTCGACGAGCCGGTCGAGCAGGTCGAGCAGCTGTTCGACGTCGGCGAGGTGCAGGCCGGCGGTTGGCTCGTCGAGGATGTAGACGCCGCCTTTCTCGCCCAGGTGGGTGGCCAGCTTGAGGCGCTGGCGCTCACCCCCGGACAGCGTGGGGAGCGGCTGGCCGAGGCTGAGGTAGCCGAGCCCGACGTCGGCGAGCCGCTCGAGGATCTTCTGCGCGGCCGGCACCTCCGTGTCACCGGAGCCGAAGAGCTCCAGAGCCTCGGCGATCGGCAGAGCGAGGATCTCGCTGATGTCCTTGCCCCCGAGCTTGTACTCCAAGACCTCGGCTCCGAACCGCTTCCCTGCGCACTCCTCGCAGACGGTGGCGACGCCAGCCATCATCGCCAGGTCGGTGTAGATGACACCGGCGCCGTTGCAGGCCGGGCAGGCGCCCTCGGAGTTGGCGCTGAACAGCGCCGGCTTCACGCCGTTCGCCTTCGCAAACGCCTTGCGGATCGGGTCGAGTGCTCCGGTGTAGGTCGCCGGGTTGCTCCGTCGCGAGCCGCGGATAGCGGTCTGGTCGATCGACACCACTCCGTCGCGGGGTGGGCGGGAGTTGATGATCGATCCGTCGATCAGCGAGCTCTTTCCCGACCCTGCCACGCCGGTCACCACCACCAGCACGCCCAGTGGGATGTTGACGTCGACGTTCCGCAAGTTGTGCGCGCTGGCGCCGCGTATCTCCAGCACCCCCGACGATGTCCGCACCGATGGCTTCAACGAGGCGCGGTCGTCGAGGTGGCGCCCGGTGATCGTGCCGCTGGCCCGCAGTCCCTCCACGGTGCCCTCGAAGCAGACGCTGCCGCCCGCCGTGCCGGCGCCCGGACCGAGGTCGACGACGTGGTCGGCGATCGCGATCGCCTCCGGCTTGTGCTCCACGACCAGCACCGTGTTGCCCTTGTCCCGCAGCCGCAGCAACAGCTCGTTCATCCGCTGGATGTCGTGGGGGTGCAACCCGATCGTCGGCTCGTCGAAGACGTAGGTGACGTCGGTTAGAGACGACCCGAGCTGCCGGATCATCTTGACGCGCTGTGCCTCGCCACCGGAGAGCGTGCCCGACGGGCGGTCGAGGCTGAGGTAGCCGAGCCCGATCTCCACGAACGAGTCGAGTGTGTCCCCGAGCGAGCTCGAGCAGCGGCCCCACGGAGGGCTCCTTGAGCTCGCGGACCCACCCGGCGAGGTCTGAGATCTGCATCGCGCACACCTCGGCGATGTTGATCCCCTTGATCTTCGAAGAGCGAGCCGCCTCGCTGAGCCGGGTGCCGTCGCAGTCGGGGCAAACGGTGAACGTCACGACCCGCTCCACGAACGCGCGCACGTGTGGCTGCAGGGCGTCGAGGTCCTTGGAGAGCATCGACTTCTGGATTTTTGGGATGAGGCCCTCGTACGTCAGATTGACGCCCTCGACCTTGATCTTGGTCGGCTCCTTGTAGAGCAGGTCGTAGAGCTCTTCTTGTTGAACTTGCGGATCGGCTTGTCGGGGTCGAAGAAGCCGCAGCCGCCGAAGATGCGCCCGTACCAGCCGTCCATGCTGTAGCCGGGGATCGTGAGCGCACCTTCGTTCAGTGACTTGCCGTCGTCGTACATCTGAGACAGGTCGAAGTCGGTGACCGAGCCGCGGCCCTCGCAGCGCGTGCACATGCCGCCGAGACGGTTGAAAGTCGCCTTCTTGGTTTGGGTCTTGCCGGCACCCCGCTCGACGGTGATCGCGCCGCTGGCTCGGACCGAGGCGACGTTGAAGGAGAACGCCTGCGGCGAGCCGACATGAGGTTTCCCCAGCCGGCTGAAGAGGATTCGCAGCATCGCGCCCGTGTCGGTAGCGGTGCCGACCGTGGAGCGCGCGTCGGCACCCATCCGCTCTTGATCGACGAGGATCGCGGTGGTCAGCCCTTCGAGCACGTCGACCTCCGGCCGCGCCGGCGTCGGCATGAAGCCCTGGACGAAGGCACTGTAGGTCTCGTTGATCAGCCGCTGGGACTCCGCGGCGATCGTGCCGAACACCAGCGAGCTCTTGCCCGAGCCGGAGACGCCGGTGAACACCGTCAGTCGGCGCTTCGGGATCTCGATGCTCACCTCCTTGAGGTTGTTCACGCGCGCGCCGTGCACGCGGATCAGATCATGGGTGTCGGCACCTGGCGCAGGCGATCGTGTGCTCGTCCTCGCGGTCTTGCTCATCGTGTTCCCATCTGATGTTCGGCGGCGTCCACCTGCGGTGGGGCTCGACTCAGGCCAAAGCGCCCACGAGCTCCTCGGCGCCGCGCTCGCGCGCCTGCGCGGGACGCTTACGCAGGATGACTTCGCATCCGCGCGACGGGCTGACAGTGATGCTGCGCCTGCGTGCCGACTCCGGCTTCTCTCCCACAGGCACAAGTGTGTTCTGGGCTATGACCGTGCGCAGCACGATCTTCATCTCGAGCATCGCGAAGCTCGCGCCGAGACAGCGCCTGCGCCCCCCGCCGAACGGCAGCCAGGTGTATGTCCCGGGCGCCTGCCCTCCCTCCGACTCCAGAAAGCGCTCGGGGCGGAACGCGTGGGGCTCGGGATAGACGTTGGGATCGTGGTGGACGAGCTGGGCGCTGGCGATCAGCACCACGCCTGGGGGGTAGCTGACACCACCGATCTCCACCTGCTTCTTGACCAGGCGCGGCTCGGCGTTCATCAGCACAGGGCGCCGCCGCATGATCTCGTGGATCGTGGCGGTGAGGTAGGCATCGTCGGGGTCGCTGTCGAGCTCCTCCGCCAGCCGTGCGACCACACGCGGCTGGCGCGAGAGCAGCTCGAACCCCCACGACAGCTGGGAGGCGGTCGTCTCGTGCCCGGCCACGAGCGCGGTGACAAGCTCGTCGCGTATCTCCGCGTTGCTCATCGGCGCGTCGTCCTCGTCGCGGGCGGAGAGCAGCAGAGTGAGCACGTCGGGTGCGCGCTCCCCCTCCCTGCGGCGGCCCTCGATCAGCTCACCGATCAGCTTGTCGGTCTCTTCGTTCAAACGTTCGAGGCGCCCGACCGGGCCGCGCCCGGCGAGCGCGCGCTGGGCGAATGGGAGCAGCGAGAGCGGGCTCTCGCTGAACTCGAGGATCTGGGTGAGCAGTTCGCGCAGGTGGTCGAGCTGAGCGCCCTGCGCGAGCCCGAACACGGCGCGCAGCACGATCTCGAGCGTCAGCCGCTGCAGGCGCGGGTGCAGCGTGATGACCTCGTCGTGTGGCCAGGAGGCGACCTCCTGCTCGGTCAGCTCGGTCATCAATCCGGCGAGGCTCTGCATGCTCTCGCCGTGGAACGCGGGGAGCAACAACTTGCGCTGACGCAGGTGGGGAGCCTCGTCGAGCAGGATCACCGAGTTGGGGCCGACGATCGGCTCGAGGATGCGCGCGCCCTCGCCGGGGTGCAGCACGTCGGGCGCGGCCTGGAACAGCTCCTTGATGTCCTGCGGGTCGGACAGGATCACGAACGGCGGCTGACCGAGCAGTTGGATGGAGAAGTGCTTGCCGTAGCGCGCGCGGGCTCGTTCGAGTGAGGCCGAGGGCCGCGACCAGGAGGCCATCATTTGAAAGGACGGGGGCACTTTTGGCCCCGGGGGAAGCTGGCGTTTGATCCGTCGCTTCGACAGCAGGCTCTTCATGGTGGGGCTCCGTCCTGTTGGGCTGGCTGTGCAGCCAAGATTAGCGCAGAGGTATTTTGCTTGTGTGACATGGTCACACTCAACGGTCAGGCTCCAACGGCCGGCTCGGTGTCGACGGCC
Source organism: uncultured Solirubrobacterales bacterium (assembly GCA_963849215.1). Classification (GTDB taxonomy): domain Bacteria; phylum Actinomycetota; class Thermoleophilia; order Solirubrobacterales; family Solirubrobacteraceae; genus Palsa-744. The sequence continues at coordinate 469,021 of CAWKGR010000003.1, read as the reverse complement.
ACCGGTTCGTCGCGCGTCTGGAAGAGCTCGGCGCCCTCGATGCTCATGTGCGGGACCACCCGGTCCAACCAGGACGGAATCCACCAGTTGATGCGGCCCATCAGCACCATCAGCGCGGGCACCAGCAGGCAGCGCACGACGGTGGCGTCGAGCGCTACGGCGACCGCGAGCCCCACGCCGAACTGCTTGATGGTGGGGTCGCCGTTGAGCACGAAGCTGCCGAACACGAACACCATGATCAGCGCCGCGGCGGTGATCACGCGCGCACTGGTGAGTAGCCCGGAGACGACCGAGCTGTGGTTGTCCTCGCCGGCGTGCACGTGCTCCTGAATCTGGCTGACGAGGAACACCTCATAGTCCATCGACAGCCCGAACAGGATCGCGAACATGAACAGCGGCACGTAGGAGACGATTGGCACCGGCCCGCTGAGGCCGATCACCCCGCTCAGCCAGCCGTATTGGAACACGGCGGTGAGCACACCGTAGGAGGCGCCGATCGAGAGCAGGTTCATGATCGCCGCCTGCGCCGGCACGACGACCGTGCGGAACGACAGGATCAGCAGCACGAAGCTGAGCGCGATCACCACCAGGATCTGCAGCGGCAGCTTTTCAGAGATGCGCGACGCGAGATCGATGTACCCGGCGGTGCTGCCGCCGATGTCGGCGTGGATGTCGGTGCTCTTCTCGGCCGCCGGGATGACGCTGCCGCGCAGTTCTTCGACGAGCTCTTCGGTGGCTTTCTCGGCCGGCCCGGTGGTGGCGATCGCGTTGAAGTAGGCGGTGGTGCCGGCTTTGTCGATTTGCACAGGTGTGACGGTGGCGACGCCGTGGGTGGAGGAGATATCCTTCTGCAGCGTCACAAGCCGTGGGTCGCTGGCGCGCGGGTCGCCAGATGAGCTGCTGCTGGACGACCCGGCGGATGAGCCTTTTGTCGTGGATGGCGACGCGGCTTGCGCGGGTGTGGCGAGCGACACCGCCACAAGCAGCGGGCCGTTGACGCCGGGGCCGAAGTTGGCGGAGATCAGGTCGTAGGCGCGCCGGGCGGTGGTGGAGGTGGACAGCGCGGCGGTGTCCTGCTGGCCGAGCGACAGCGACAAGAGCGGGATTGTGAGCGGTATCAGGATCGCCAGCGCGGCGAGGCCGGCGATCATCGGGTGGCGGGCCAGCCGGTTGGCCCATTGCGCGGCGAGGCCCTGCTTGTTGTGGGTGGCGGTGTGGGGCTCGCGGACCTGCAGCGAGTAGATGTGCGACCCGGTCATGGCGAGCATCGCGGGGAGCAGCGTGAGTGCGGCGAGCACCGCCACCACCACCGCCACGCCGGCCATCAGTCCCATCGTGGTGACCAGTGGGATGCCGGCGACCGCGAGCGACACGAGCGCGATCGTGACGGTGGCGCCCGCGAAGAACACGGCGCCACCGGAGGTGGCGGCGGCGCGGGCGATCGACTCGTCGACTTCGAGCCCGTCGCCGAGCCCGCGGAAATGGCGAGTGACGATGAACAGCGCGTAGTCGATGCCAACGCCCAGCCCGATCATCGTGGCGAGTGTGGGGGCGACAGTGGGGACTGTTGTGACGTGCCCGAGGATGCGGATGATGGCGAGCGTGGAGAGCAGCGCGAGGATGGCATTGAGGATGGGGAGCAGCATCGAGACGACGGTGCCGAACGCGAATGTGAGAATCACCATGGCGGCGACGATCCCGATCAGCTCGCTGGACTCGGTGGCGGGTTTGGAGACCTTCTGACCCAGCTGGCCGCCGGTCTCAACCTCAAGACCCGCCTGCTTGGCGGGGTGGGCGGCGTCGATGATCGTTTGCACTTCCCCTTCTGAGAGCTCCCCTGGGGGCTCGGACAGCGTGACCGACAGATAGCCGGTTGCCTTGTCCTTGCTGAGCGCGCTGGCGCCCTGGGGTGTGAGCGGGTTCACCACCGAGGCGACGTGGGGGGCTTTGGCGACGGAGGCGGCCGCCTCGTTGACGGCTTCCGCGTACTTGGCTTCTGTCAGCTGCCCGCTGGAGGCGTGCAGGACTATTGGGCTGGTTCCGTTGGCCTGATCGGGGAATGACCGCGCCAAGGTGTCGGTGGCGCGCTGGCTGTCGGTGCCGGGGAGGGAGAGGTTGTCGTTGGTGTTGTCACCCAGCTGGTGTGACACCGCCACCAGCGCGACCGTCACCACCAGCCACAGGCCGAAAACCACGAACCGGTGTTGCGTGCAGAACTTCGCCGACCTGTACAACATCCCGGTCACTACGCACAGCCCCTCTCTCGATAGCGGGGTTAGTCGAAGGTCATCGTGTCGGGGGAGTGCCGCCTTGTCAAGCACCCTCGGCGGCAACGGCGGCGTCGCCGCGCAGGCGCAACCCGAGGAGTGGGAAAATCAGCGTCGAGAGAACGGCTGCTCCCACAAGCGCCGCGGCATGATGCGGTGGACGTCGATCTCATGGCCAGCGAAGAAGGGGAATGATCCCAGTTTTCACATTGCTCGCCCGGCGGGGTGCAAATCTTCGGGTGGGGGGTCATGCTCTGCGTGGTCCGTCGTCAAGCTGTCACGGAGGTGTGTCATGAGTGTGAATCCCACGCCCGCCCCGGCGATTTCAGATACCGATGTGCGGGTGAGGCGCGCGGCGCGCAGCATTCGCCACCCGCTGGCGCGGACGCTGCTTACGCTCACGTTTACAACGGGTTTGATCGACGCCGTGAGCTATCTCGGTTTGGGGCACGTGTTCACGGCGAACATGACGGGGAACGTGGTGCTGCTGGGCTTCGGCGTCGCCGGCGCCGCGGGGCTGCCGGTGGTCGCGCCGCTTGTGTCGCTCGGGGCGTTCCTGGTGGGGGCGGCCGCCGGTGGTGTGCTCGGATCGAAGATCGCCCACCGTCAGACGCGCCATCTCCGCGGGGCGCTTGCGATCGAGGCGTCGCTGATCGCAATCGCGGTCGTGCTGGTGGCGGTGCTCGACGTGCGACCCAACACGCTTTCGGCATACGCGGTGATCACGTTGTTGGGGCTTGCCATGGGGGTGCGCAACGCGACCGTGCGGCGGATCGGGGTGCCCGATCTGACGACGACGGTGCTCACGATGACGCTTACCGGCTTCGCGGCGGACTCCCCCGTCGGGGGTGGCTCGGGCGCGGGCTCCACACGCAGAGCCGCGGCTGTGCTGGCGATGCTCACGGGTGCAATCGTGGGGGCGCTACTGGTGAAGAGCAGTCTCGTGCTACCGCTGGCGGTGGCGGCGTTGCTGGCGCTGCTCACCGCGCTGGTGTATGTACCCGCGATGAACAGAGCGCAGCCGCGTATGAAGTGATGGGCCGGTATTGGGAAGACCGTGCACATGTGCACGGTCTGCAGGGCCGCATGCGGCCCTGCTTCGGGGACGTGCATGCACGTCCCCGCCACTCGGTGCATGCACCGAGTGGAACGGCAACAAAGTCCGCACGGAGAACAGACCCGCGCGCTTGACATCCCGATCGGTATGTGAAAAGATACTCACCGGTATGCGAAATGACGTTGCAGGCCTCCCCCCGGGACCACGCCTTCCCCGCGCTGTTCAGAGCGCGATCTGGTTTCGCGGCGCGCAGTGGCTGATGAGCACCTGCCAAGCGCGCTTCGGGGACATGTTCACGCTGAAGATCGCCAACGAAGGCACGTGGGTTGTGACCTCCGACCCCGAGGCAATCAAGCAGGTGTTCACCGGTGACCCGCGACTGCTGCACGCGGGGGAGGCCAACCGCGTCCTGTTGCCGGTGCTCGGCCCGAACTCGGTGCTGCTGCTCGACGACGGCGCGCACCTGCGCCAGCGCAAGCTGCTGCTCCCCCCCTTCCACGGCGAGCGGATGCAGCGCTATGGCGAGCTGATGTCGGCGGTTGCCGCGCAGGAGATCGAGCGCTGGCCGCTCGGGGAGCCCTACCGGCTGCGCCCGCGTATGCAGGCGATGACTCTGGAGATCGTGCTGCGGGCGGTGTTCGGAGTCTCGGGGGGCCCCCGTTTGGAGACCCTGCGCAACGAGTTGCGCCATCTGCTGGAGATCGTCACCAAGCCGCTCAACGGCGTCGCGCTGCTGACGCTCGGCCCCGAGCGCATCGGGCGACTGGGCGTCTTCCGTCGCGAGCTCGAGCGTGTGAACCGCCCGATCTACGAGGAGATCGCCCACCGGCGCGGGGCCGGTGATCTGGGGCAGCGCGACGACATCATGTCGCTGCTGCTGTGCGCCACCCACGAGGACGGCAGCCCGATGAGCGATGAAGAGCTGCGCGACGAGCTCGTCACGTTGCTTGTGGCGGGGCATGAGACCACCGCCAACGCACTCGCGTGGGCGGGCGAGCGGCTGTGCCGTCACCCGGAGAAGCTCGCGCGCCTCACCGAGGAGGTGCGCGCCGGGCGGGGGGAGTACCTGAAGGCGGTGGTCCAGGAGACACTGCGGCTGCGCCCGGTGATCTCAATCGTGCTGCGCCGCCTCGCCGAGCCGATGGAGATCGGCGGGCGGCTGCTCCCCGCTGGGGTGTCGATCGTCCCGTCGATCCATCTTGTGCACCGTCGCGCCGACATCTACTCACAGCCCAACGAGTTCATCCCCGAGCGCTTCTTGGAGCAGGAGGGGGGGCGGGCAATTAATACATATACGTGGATCCCGTTCGGCGGCGGCGTGCGTCGCTGTCTGGGCGCCGCGTTCGCCCAGTTCGAGATGGAGGCGGTGCTGCGTGAGCTGGTGCTGCGTCGCACGCTCACCCCCTCGCGCCCGCAGTCTGAGCGCGTGTACCGTCGCGCGATCACCGAGACCCCCCGCCACGACGCCGAGGTTCTCGTCGGACGCGCGCCCACGCGTTGCCCCGCCGACCCCCACGAGTCCCGGCCTCCCGACCCCCACGGGCACTGCCCCGCCGACCCCCACGAGTCCCGGCCCGCCGTCGAGGCTGTCCCGGCTTGAGCACCACCCGTGCGGTCGGTGCCCCGCGCCCCGCGAGCCTCCGCTATTCGTCAATCGCGCGCTGAGCGTGGCGCCGCCACCCGCGCGGCGCTGCTGCGCTCAGCCTCGCAGTCGATCTGCGAACGCGGCATGCAGGGCGCGTCGATCGATCTCATAGCCGAGCGCGCCGGGTACACCAAGGGAGCTTTCTACGCGCACTTCCCCAGCAAGGAGGAGCTGTTCCTGGCGATGCTGGAGGAGAAGTTCGCCGCCGATCTCGAGCGCCTAGAGGCCGCGATGGCAGGCTCCGGCAAACCGACCGACGAGGCCCGGCAGGCTGCCGGGGAGTTTCTGCACTACGTCGACCGCGACCCCGAGTGGCCCCGCCTCTATCAGGAGTTCGCCACGCACGCCGCCCGCAACGACGAGTTCCGCGCCGAGTTCGCCGCGCGCCAGCGCACGCTGCGCGACGGCATGGCGGAGCTGTTCGCGCGCTGGGCCTCCTCGTTTGGCGTCGAGCCCACCGTGAGCCCCGCGGATGTCGCGGCGATGACGTTCTTCATGGCCGACGGGTTCCTGATCGACCGCATCATCGACCCCGAACTCCACGACGGGTTGTACGCGACGATGGTGGAGGTGTTTCTGCGCGGACTGATGGCGATGGCTGAGGCGGACTCCGACGAAGTCTCACAACGGCGCACCACACCTTGACGGATGTGGATTGCACGATGCCCCCGACGGGCGCTTCGCGTCCATGCTCGCAGCCGACTGGGCCTCGCCACACTGGCGGTCTCGGTGAGCGCCTCACTCGGTTGGAGCCGGCGCGGGGAGAATTTCGAGCATCCGCTGGACCGCGCCGGGTGTCCCTTCGACTTGTGCCCCCTTGGCGGTCGCGTCGGGGATCGTGATGGCGCCGTTGGCGAGGGCGAGCAGCGTCTCAGCATCGGCCCTGACGCTGACCGCGGGTTCCGGCGTCGTTCCGGGGCCAGCTCGTCCGTTGCCGTCCTCGACGGTGAAGTGGACGGGTTCCTCGTCGTCGACCTGCAGCTGGTAGGACTCGTTGACGCCTGCCGCGGCCTTAGGGTTGAAGCGGGCCTCCATCGCCAGGATCAGCCACCGGGCCCGAAACACTTTTCCCTCGGCTGTCGGAGGAAGGGTGCGCAGGCCCCAACGTGCGAGTGCGCCAACCGCGTCTGAGAGCGCCGCGCCCTCTTCGGTGAGCTCGTAGACCACAACCTGATCGGCCGGCGTGGGCAGTCGCCGTCGCCTCACGAGCTCGAGCGCCTCGAGGTCGCGCAAGCGGCTCGCGAGGACGTTGGTGGGCACTGTCACCAGGCCCTGGGCGAGATCGGTGTAGCGTCGAGGGCCGGTGAGTAGCTCGCGGACGATCAGAAGCGTCCAGCGCTCTCCGACCTGATCAAGCGCGTGGGCGAGGGTGCAGTGCTGGTTATAACCGCGCGCCATACGGTACTTTATGATAACAAGTGGCAACTTGGAATCAGCAAGTGCTCTCTGTCGTCAAAGCGCGCGGCGCTGAGTCCACCCCGAACGAGAGGTAAGTCGATGAATTCACAGGACGCTGGTTTGAGCGCGGCCACAAGCACCGATGCTGGGAGTGCGGGGCGATGAGGGCCGTCGTCATCACCAAACACGGCGGCCCCGGGGTCCTCGAGGTCCAAGAGCAGCCTACTCCACCCCTGTCGGCGGGAGAGATCCGCGTCGATGTCGCGGCCGCGGGTGTGAACTTCGCCGACGTGATGGCGCGTATCGGGCTGTACCCGGATGCCCCGAAGACCCCGTGCGTCGTGGGCTACGAGGTCGCCGGCACAGTCACCGAGATCGGCGACGGTGTCGAGGCGTTTTCCCGTGGTCAGCGGGTCGTTGCCAGCACGAAGTTCGGCGGGTACGCCTCTGAGGTGGTCGTCCCAGCCACGGACGCGTTCGTGCTGCCGGACAGGTTCAGCTTCGAGCAAGGAGCCGCGATACCAGTCAACTATGCCACCGCGTGGGCGGGGCTCGTGGACTACGGCAAACTCGAGCCCGGCGGGCGCGTCCTGATCCACTCCGCCGGCGGGGGTGTAGGGATCGCCGCGACCCAGATCGCCAAGCGGCTCGGAGCGGAGGTCTACGGCACTGCGTCCCCCGGTAAGCACGCTCGGATCCTCGAGCTAGGTGTCGATCGGGCGCTTGACTACACCCAGTCCGGATGGGAGCAGGGGCTCCCCAAGTTCGACGTAATCCTCGACGCGGTCGGCGGCAAGAGCTTCCGGCGCAGCTATTCGATGCTCCGCGGCGGCGGGCGGCTGATCGCCTACGGCGTCTCATCGGTGATCTCTGGTGAGAAACGCAATCCCGTGGCGGCGCTCAAGGCCGTCGCGAGCATGCCGCGCTTCAACATGATCAAGCAGGCCGGCGAATCCAAGGCGGTCATCGGACTGAACATGCTCACCCTGTGGAACGAGCACGGATCGCTTCAACAGTGGATCGAGCCCCTGCAGGAGCTCATCGACGACGACACAATCAACCCGGTGATCGCCGGCTCGTTCGGCTTCGACGAAGCCGGCGCCGCTCAGACGATGATCGTCGAGCGTCGAAACATCGGCAAGGTCACTCTGAACCCATGAACGGCGGTCAGGTGGTCGGTTCGTGGTCCTGCCGTTCGAGCCAGGCGCGCTCGGCGTCGCGCATCATCGGTGGGTAGACGATCAGATGCCGGAACGGCTTGATGGCCGCCATATAAGCGTGCCCAAGCAGGCCGTTGGGCTTCACCAAGACCGCCATGCGCGCGCGAAAGCCGCCGTCCCGGTCGGGAATGAACCCGATGTGCATGATCCCGTGCATCGTGCTGTTGGCGATCTCCGCGGCCCACTCGTCCTCGAGTAGGTAAAGCGAGGTGAAGGGCAGCGCCTGGAAGGTCGGGCCGGCTGGGGTATCGCGCAAGTCAGGCGGCAGCCGGTCACGAAGCGTCGGCACACGCGTGCCGAGACCTGTGTCCGGGCTATCCCAGCCGAACAGCTCACCGAGCTTCCAGCGCAGCGCCCACAGCGTGCGGGCGGCGCGGGAGGAGCCTTTTGCCGGGTCGATCGATGCGATCAGCGTCACCAGTCGGGGGAAGTCCTCGGGACCGCCGACCCCTGGTAGCTCCCACACGTCCTCCAGACGAAAGTCAGGGGTGAGCTCGTGGATGCGCCACGACCGGGAAGTGTGCGCGGTGTTAGGGAGTTTCATATTAATCTCAATCCCCATGTCATGGTGTTGCGTCCGGCGAGGTCCGTGCTCGAGCCCATCACCCAAGAGCTCCTCCAGGTATTTATGACTACCCTCCATCCATACGGTAGCGTATAGTTGAAGGGTAGCATCATCTTTGGGAGTGTCAACACTGAACCGAACGTGATAGAGAGGCGATGGCGCCCCCAACCCGCACGCCTCGCAACCGGTGGATCGAAGAGGGGCTGAGTGCTCTTGGCGCCGGCGGTCCCGACGCGGTCCGGATCGAGGTTCTGGCCCAAGCATTGGGTGTCAGCAAGGGCGGGTTCTACTGGCACTTCAAAGACCGTCGGGCGCTGCTCGAGGAGATGCTGGACGCGTGGGAGCGCACCTGGGTTGATGAGGTGATCGAGGCCGTTGAGGCCGAGGACGGGGACGCAAGGGCGAGACTGAGACGACTGTTCGCACTGGCCTCCGCCTCAGGCGGCGAACTGCTGAAGGTCGAGCTGGCGATCCGCAACTGGGCCCGGCGCGAGGAGGAGGTGGCCAACCGCCTCCGTCACGTCGATAACCGACGAATGAATTACATGCGCTCGCTGTTCGGGGGCTTCTGCCCCGACCAGGACGATGTTGAGGCCCGTTGCATGCTTGCTTTCTCGCTGTTCATCGGCAGCAGCTTCATCCTCGCCGAACACGGCACGCGCAGCCGCGCGGACGTGCTGGAGCTGGCCCTGAGGCGGCTCGCGAGCTAAATCGAGCAAGGAGCAACAAGGAGGTAGATCGCCCCCGCAACAAGGAGGTAGATCGCCCCCACTACAGTGAGGCGATGCGGCTGGTTGAGCTGGATAGGCTCTCGGAGCCTTACTGGGAGGAGCTGATCGCGGGCGAGCCTGAGCCATTTGGCGGCGTCGGCGAAGAGCTGGCTTGGCGCGATAAGACTCGAAACATCGGTGTTCGCCAGGACGACGGTCGGCTTGTTGCCGCCGCTGGGATGGTCCTGGCCGAGGTGATGGTAGGACGAGAGCCTCCTTTCCACGTTGTGGGACTAGGCGGCCTGATCGTGACTCGTACCGCAAGGGGGCGCGGATTGGCGCGTCTGCTCTGCGAGCGTCTACTTGAGGTCGCGGGTGAGCTCGGGGTCAAGCGAGCGATGCTCTTCTGCTCGCCAAAATTGATGCTGCTGTACGGCAAGCTGGGCTTTATCCCAATTGACGCCCCGGTGTGGGCAGAGCAGCCTGGAGGGCAGATCGAGATGCCCCTGCCGGCGATGTGGAGCGCACTCGGCAGCGATGCCCGCTGGCCCCTTGGAAACGTGACGCTGCTGGGAGAGCCGTTCTAGCTCACCTGTTTTGCGGTGACGCGGGGCTTACGCGCGGGTAACTGCGTGAGGCACGACTGAAGCTCAAGCCGTCGGCACCCAGCCGGCGGGGAACGCGCCAACTGGCACGTCTCCAGGGTAATCCGGGAAATTGCGCAAGGCGATCTGCTCCCCTGCTCCCCCGCTCAGCAGCGGACGCAGGTCACCGAGGGTCAATAGCACGCGCAGTGTGGCACCGATCTGCAGGTCGGCGGCGTTCGGCTGCTCGCCGCCGATGACACCGGCGGCGGCCAGCTCCGCTACGTGGGCGAGCTTGGCTGACAGCCCGGCGAGATCCTCCTGCAGGCGTGCCGCCGAGATGCTGTGGTACTTCCAGGTGGAGCGGATGAAACGGATCGCGAAATCGGTGCCCGGCCCGTCGAGCGGCTCGGAGCCGCCAAAAGTGCCCATCGCCTCGGGGCGGAAGTGCAGTGCCCCCCAGGGCAGCCGCCGCCCTAGCTCCTGGAACTCTTCATCCCCCCAGCGCTCGGCCTCGCGGACCTCCTCGGATGGGTAGAGCACCGGGTCGGGAGCCAGCTGCTCCAGGCGCGCCAGGATCGCGCGGGAACCGTGCACGGGCTCGCCGTCCACGAGTAGACCCGGAACCGTGTGGTTGCCCTCACCGTAGATCGCCTGCATCTGCTCGACCTGCTGTCCGGGGACGAGCTCGACACGCTCGTACTCCAGACCCTTCAGGCGCAGGGCGACGGTTGCGGTCATGCACGGATGCGACGGCGGTAGGACATGTAGGACGAGCTCGGGAGCCATGTTCGGTGAAGCCTACCTCCAGAAGCGTCGTCCGTCGTAAGAAGTGTCGGCTAAAGACCACCACTTGATCCGCTCTGGGTCGATCGGCAGCCGATGCCGCCAGAAGGACGGTGGGCGTCAGAGGGATCGCAAGAAGTCGAGTAGCGGCCCGTTGACCTCAGCGGGATGCGTCAGGTTGCAGGCGTGGGTGCCGCCATCGATCCGAACGACCCCCGAGCAGCCGGGCAGCCCTCGGCAGAGCTCCTCAGCGCGCTCCATCTCGATCGAGATGTCGGCTGTGCCGTGGAAGATGATCGCTGGGCAGTTGATCTCCCCGAGCCGCTCAGTGATGTCATCGCGCTCCATCAGGCAGTCGCCGGGCGCTCGCAGGGTCTCGCGGTCGAGCTCGCGCCACTTCGTTATCCAGGTCTCGCTCAACACGGGGTCGCCGATGATCAGGCTGGCCACGGCTTTGGTGAGGTCATCGACCGGCCCGTTCTCGAGCCAGGTCGCCTGCATCTGACGATAGGCCGGCAGTCGCTCGGGATTCTCGACACCGGCCTGAGTGTCGATCAGCACCAGCGCACGAACGCGCTCGGGCGCCAACAATGCCGCGCGCAGCGACAGGAAACCACCTTGGGACATGCCGCCCAGAACGGCCCGCTCGATATCCAGATGGTCGAGCAGCCCCAGACAGTCCTTGGCCGAGTCCCAGTAAGTGAACGGCTTACCGTCGAAATCCGTCTCCCCGAAACCTCGCTCATCCCAGGTTATGACACGAAACTCACCGGCTAGAGCGTCAACCTGTGGCGCGAACATCTCACGGTCCATCAGGAACCCGTGAGACAGGATCAACGGAGGACCATCCCCTCCAGTGTCGTCAAAACGGATGCGCTGAGCATTGACTTCCACGAACGACATAGACCCTCCGATCCCCTCGGGTGAGCCGCGAAACATACCGGCCCATCCTTGCGCGTGTCGAGGCCCTCACCGTCAGCCGCTCGTCTGCTCTGTGAGCACCCGCTTACCCGCCCGACATCTACCAGGTGTCCGTCGGATCGGGGGCGTAGCAGCGCAGATTTTTACCCCCAGGTGCTCGACCTCACAACACGGCCACGAGCTCCCACGGTGCCGCCGAGCAAACACGCCGATGTCCGCTGCGGTAGCGTCACCGTTCTCATCGTTCCCGACTGAAGGAGTTTCTGTGCCACTAACGCAAGTACAGCTCGCAGGCGCACTCGCTGAGCGTGTCGAGATGACTAAGGCCGACGCCAAGTACATCCTCGAAGCACTCGAAGACATCGTGCTCGAGGAGATTCAGAACGCCGAGAAGGTTCGTATCGGAGGTCTCGTGCAACTGACCGTACGCGTCAAGCCGGCAACCAAGGCGCGCAAGGGACGCAACCCCGCGACCGGCGAGGAGATCACGATCGCCCCGAAACCAGCGAGCGTCGATATCAAGGCACGACCCCTGGCCAAGGCCAAGGCCGCGGTGCCCTCGGTGCAGAAGGCACGCCGGAGGCTCGCAGTCTGATCACAGCGGCCGGCGGTCGCCACGGCTACGCCGAAGGCTCAGCAGGAGCGGTCACCGGTCCCCAGCAGGTCTGCTGTTCGCGTGCGATCCTGCGTGGTCCCAACTGGGCGCGCTTGACGAGGCGGCTTAGAATCGTCACGGCCACGCTCAACTGGCCACGATCACAGCCGCGCGATAGGGGTGCAGGCCGCGACGCCGCGACGGCTTGGCGCGCTTCCAGGCTGGGGCGATAGGAGCTGTGAGCGTGGCTGTGCCCGGGCGCAGCGCGCGGAAGGCGTAGACCGCGACCGGCAGCGTGTACATCCTCCTGCTCGGGCAGAGCGCCACGCGCTCGAGCACGCGGGGGTCCGACGAGCGGGTGGCAGCCCATGGGAAGACCCGTGGGGGAGGCTTTGTGCCCGCGGGCCAGGAGAGGTACTTCTCGGCCTCGACCAACTCCACGTAGACGACGGCGCCCAGCTGAACGGTCAGTGTGGCCCCGCCCTCGGGCGCGATGCTCGGCGGGAGTCTCGCCGGGGACCTCATGCAATTCTTGGGCTCTTCCCTCGACAACGTGCGCGTGTGCCATGACGCCACCCGCGGTGTCACCGTGTCGGTGCTCGGGACAGCGATCGTCCCACGCACTGGGGTAGCGCTCGAGCTATAGGTGGCGAGCACAGCCGCACAGAGCACAGCGGCAGTGAGTGAGCTCCAATATCTCATCGTCCTTGTATACAAGCGCTCGCACCTTCGCGTCGCGGTACGAGCCAGTAGCAAGGTTGCAGGCGCTAACGCAAGCTTGACGGTTCGACCACCGTCAAGGACGCATCCAGCGATCCGCTGCAAATCGGAGTCGATGGAGCTAAACGGGGCACTCTGTAACCTCGATTTGGCCAGCTTCCAGCGGCTGGACCGTCTGCGGGCGAAGCTAGCAGCCCAAGCTCCGGTGGACTGGGTTCCGACGCCCTTGGTAGACAAACGTACGCAGCGAGGCTGGGTATTAGCTGCGGTAAGGCAGGTGTTGACCGAGGCTCAAGAGCCGATGCGCATGTGCGAGATCATCACAAAGGTTGAAGCCGTGCTCGGCAAGCCGGTCACGAAGTCGTCGGTCGAGAACTGCCTGTGCTCAAACATCACCGGTAAGCACCCTCGGTTTGAGCGGGTGGGACGAGGACGGTATCGAATCGTACTGTGAGGCATTACTGCACCGAGTTCGAATCCCAATCATCGGGGAGATCGGGACGACCTGCGAACCCAAACCTCGACCATCTTCTGGAGCATCTCATGGAGCCGGTCGGTCAACAAGCCCGACGACGGGCGGCGGAGGCGATCAACAACTTGAATCGCTCGTAGTTCCTCCGGTGTTCACGCCGACGCAACCCGCTTTCGATGCATACGGCTGAGGCCTGTTCGGTTGATGCGATATCGCGCCATCGATGTGGAGACCTTGAAGGAAGCGGCTATCTCTTCCAGAGAGCGCCCCGACTTCGCCAGGCGAAACAGCTGACCGTAGGGCATAACGAGGGCCCCGCCCACGCTAAAGGCCTCTTCCTCCACGGTGGGGTTGTATGTCCGCGTGCCCGTCGCGGCATTGATTTCTGAGGGCGGATGACCCATTACAAGGTGGGACAGCTCCTCCGCGAGCGTGACCCTCAGACGCGTTTCGGAGTGCGTTGGGTTCAAGATGATCAGCGGCCCCTCCGGTCCCTCCAAAGTCCCGGCCGACCACTCGCGTGAGGAGAGAATCGCTTGGCGCATCTCACTGGGCAGCACCGCAAACTGAGCCGGTTCGCCGATGATCGGCACCCGCAGTAAACGCGCTACGGCGTGAGGATCGATTGCGCTACCGTCAGAGAGCCCAAAAACCCGCTTGGCCGCGATAGCGCAGTGCTCTAGTCGCGCGGCCTCGCCGCCGACGAACGGCAGGAAGTGTTCTTCAGCTTCAACCTCGCCGAGAACCTCATTGAACTGGCTTGTCAGGCTCATCCTGGGTGAAGTGCTCGTACATGATGCGAAAACCTTCGGCAAGGGCTTGGGCGGTCTTGGGATCAAGCTTGGGGTCAGCCCGCAGGTGCACCTCTACGGCTTGCGGTGTGTCTCGGGGAACAAGGCTGGGTGCACCGAAGACATCGCCTCGATCTAGCTCGAGCCAGTCTATAAGCTTGGAAAGAGTCTCCAAGTCAGGATTGCCCTTGCGGCTCTCAAACCGCGAGAGCGTGGCGGCGCTGATGTCTGTGGCCTCGGCAACAGCACGTAGGCTGAGATCTTGATTCTTCCGGGCTTGGGCAAGCCTCTTTCGTACTAGCTCGAAATCAGGTGCCAGGTGTGGGGGCAATGAGTAGCTCCTTGTTGCGTACGCGAGACGTTTGACTGTGTCTTGCAACGCCTGCTAGGGTGGTAGTTGCAGTGCTCGCACAAGTGTACTGCTAGCCAAACACAGATCAATGGGAGGTCGATATCGCATATGGGCGTTGAGGAGTGGATCACGGAGAACGATGTCTTGCCACATCAGCGGCTGGAGGGGTCTTGGGATTCGATCGTGGTTGCTGAGGAGATCAAGGATCGCTTGGTCAATCAGGCACTTCTGGCCCTTGTGCTGCGCGGTCGTTTGCCATTCACGACGACATCGCTGCATGGGCTGTTGTTGTTGCATGGGCCGCCAGGGACTGGGAAGACCACGCTGGCGCGTGGCTTGGCGCAAGAGCTATGTCCGCTGGTTGGCGGCGGCCAGATTCGGCTCATCGAGATTAACCCGCATGGACTGATGAGTGCTGAACACGGTCAGTCCCAGCAACGCGTGTTCGACCTACTTTGCGACCACATCCCACTACTCGCCGATGATCGCAAGCCGACGATTGTGCTCCTAGACGAGGTTGAGTCGATGGCAGTTGCTCGAAGCGCGGCGTCGCTGTCGGCCAATCCCGCCGACGTGCATCGGGCTACCGATGCGGTGCTTATGGCTCTAGACCGCAACACCCTCAATCATCCTCACATACTGACTATCGCTACCTCAAACTTTACGCAGGCGCTCGATGAGGCGTTCCGCTCCCGTGCCGACGTCGCCCTTGAATTGCCGTTGCCCGATGCCGCAGGGGTTCTCGCCATATTGGAACGAACGTTGGGCGATTTTGGAGTGGCGTATCCAAAGCTAGCTGCGCTTGCTACCCAAGCGCAGCTACGAGGTGTCGCGACCGCTTTGGTGGGTCTCGACGGCAGGCGCATCCGTAAGACGGTCACTGAGGCGCTTGCTAGACGCCGCGCGACGGTGCTCGATCCAAACAAGCTTGAGATACGAGATCTGCTCGACGCAGCCCATCACCTTAAGCAAACGGGGAGCAAGGAGGCCGAGCGTGCAGCGGCGTAGGGAGATCGCCTCTTCCCCTCAGCGCGGCGCAGAGGAGACTTGGCGGGTCATTACCGAGCTTGTGGGGGCAACGCTTGAACGGAGTCCGAACATCGCTCGATCTGCGGTCGATTCCACGATGGCTGGCGCCAATGGCGTTGGACGCATGCTCGTAGCCGGAGGTCACCTAGAGGCGAACCCAATCGTCGTCGTAGCGGGACAGCTCTGGCTGGAGATCGCCACGATCTCTGGCGACCGCGCGTTGACTATCGAGGAGAACCTCAATCCCGTGCCCGGCGCGGCGACGGCCGACGACTGGACAGTGCACCTACCGGCAGAGGGACCGCTCGCCAAAATCATTAAGAACGCGGCGACCACCGACGACCACCTGTCCGCTGATGAACCGACGGCACCCGAGAGCGCGGAGGGGAGTCAGTCAGTCGGCACCCTGGACGAGGCTGCATTGGCTCGTTGGGCTGAGGAGAAGCCATGAGTAGTACAGCCACCTCAACCACGACACATACCCGCACGCACACCGCGACATACCTCAGCGACGTGATCATGGGAGCAATCGGTGACATGCTTGGATTGCTTGGCATCGATCCGGCCCGCTTTTTCAAGGAATGGGACCAAGACCGACGTGCCATAGCCGCTTGGATCGAGGAGGGCTCGCTCAAGGAGGTCATCCTCGAGTGCCATCGTCCTGACGGAACAGTTAAGCCCGTATTCGAGTTTCCCGTTACCTACGAAACAAGCGGCCAGGGTAGCGCCAGCTTTGTTAACTCACGCGCCGCGCTTGCCCGTTATCAGGCCAAGCTCGCCTCAGTCCCCACCGGCACCAAGCACCACATGTTCTGCACTTTCTCGGGCAGCCGCACCCCCCAGCCAGGGTGGAGCCCCGGCAAACGTGCATCGACTGAAGGTCTGCGATCGACCTCATTTGGAAGCCTCGCCGAGGGTCCTCACGCCCGCGCAAGCCTCCGCTATCTCAACTAATAACTGGAGAATCGTTATGACCTATGTCGACGACGCCTTTGCCAAGTGCAAGAAAGCCCTAGAGGTCACCGCAACTGAGAACGCATTCGCCTCGCGCAAGCATATTGAGATTCGCGATCTCGTGAGTGCTACCTGGGAGCTTGATGACGACTTCCTGACCGGCAGCTACCGGCGCAACACGAAGACCAAGCGCCTTAAGGACGTTGACATCTTTGTTGTTCTCAAGCCGGGCGGCGCCCAGACCAACCTACGTCAGCAACCTCCATCCGAAGTCCTCGCTGAACTCAACAAACTGCTGAAAGCGAGCTACCCAAAAGTGACCACTGATGGGTTCGCCTGCACAGTCGCTTTCGGTGAGCAGGACGAAGTCGCTTCCTTTGATGTCGTCCCCGCCTTCAAGCGCAAGGGTGGCGGCTGGGAGATTCCGGACGCTGACAGATCGGGGTGGATCTCTACCAATCCTAAGCGTCACCACGAACAGTCAACGGCCAAGAACGATAAGTGCGACGGGAAGTTCGTTCCGTTCGTAAAGATGATCAAGGGGATCAACCGCGAGGCAGACGAGCCAATTGGCACCTCGTTCCTACTCGAGGTCATGGCGCATACACTCGTAAGGACACCGTTTGGGCGCTACCAGGACGAGATCGTCTGGTTCTTGGCCAGTGCGTCCGAGCAGTCTGAACAGGACTGGGCAGATCCTGCCGATATCGGGCCCGCAGTAAATGGCACGATGACCACGAGTCAGCGTCAAGCTGCCTCAAGGACGTTCGCCCAATGGCAGCGTGTCGCAGAGGAGGCCGTACGTCTTGAGGACAGTGGACAGGAGCGCGAAGCAGTAGAGCAGTGGCGCACGTTGTTTGGTGCGCGGATGCCCCGCCCATGATGCCAGCATCCGTTCAGGAGCGTCAGAACACACCGGTGGCGCTAAGAGCAGCGCGAGCCTTTCGCCGCCGGTACGTGCTAGCAAAGCGCTGGCATGTGCTTAGACTCGGCGTCGGAGTTCTCCTCGGCACTGCGGGTGTAGTGCTTGCGTTGCTTGATCACTCAACAGGTGACTATCTGGCGGCAGCCGCAGCAGGATGGATTGTTCTAAGTCGTACAATCCTGCTCGCGTGGGAGAGCCGTGCACAGAACCACGGAGCGCTTGCTCAAGAGGTATTCGATACTATTGTTCTCGGACTCCCGTGGAACGCCACGACGGCCGGCCCCGAACCGGCACCCGAGGATCTTCGCAATTGGGGTGAGCGCCAGCCCGAGGAGGAGATGCGCAACTGGTACTCCGACATCCGCCCAGCTCGCCATCCCGTTGACTCACTAATCTGTCAGCGTGCGAGCGTCACATGGGCACGGCAAGACCATGCAACCTATGCGCAAGTGCTCCGTGTGGCCGTCGCAATAGTTCTTGCTGGCACACTGATCCTCGGCATAACGCTGCATCTCAGCCTCGGTGAGTACATTTTGCGGCTAGGCTTGCCCGTACTGCCAGCGATACTCGACGTTCTCGACATCGCCAACGGCAACGAAACACTTGGTGAAAGCCGAGAACGGCTTGCCCACGAAGCTGACCGCCTATATACGGATGCGTGCGCGACCGGCACTGCTCCAACAATTCACGAGTGTCGCAGTCTTCAGGACGAGATATATACAACTCGGAGAATCATGGGTGTACCTAACTGGTTCTACCGTATTACGCGCGATAGACGACAGCGGAATATGGACGAGGTCACACGCGAACAAGTACAAGGCCTCCCCACCTCACTCAAATAGGGACGTCGCACAAGCGGTGTTCTGCGAAACGTTTGTGCGAGGCACCTGCGTCGCCGGATTGGACTACAGGAGTCGGCGCAGTTCGTCGCGGCTGATTTCTGCGTCCTTCAGCAGTCGCGCCAGGGTGCCGATCGACATTGCCCGTCGGGCCACCGGTACCACCAGCGTTCGGTGGGTAGCTGTGTGGACATAGATATGGTGGCTGCCACGACTGCGGTCGTGCTCCCAGCCCTTACGTTCTAGGACGCGGATAAGATCCTTGGCGGTGAGTCGAGGGAGCTTGTCGCTCACACGGCTGGCGCTAGCTTGCGGTGCTTGATCTTTGGCAGCGACCAACCATGCTCGTCTCGGGACTCAAGATAGAGCGCCATCGCCTCTTGGATCATGGAGGTAGCTTCCTCGAGCGTCTCACCCTCGCTCACGCAGCCGGGCAGATCGGGGACATAGGCGGTATAGCCGCCCTCTGCCTGCGGCTCGAACACGACGTCAAACTCGCGATGGTCGCTCATGTGAAATACAGCTCCACAGCCTCTCGGAGGTTGGCTAGAGCACCAGCTTCGGTATCACCAAAGCTAGACACATCGACGTTCAGGCACTGGGCCACGAAATGTTTGCCCTCGCGGTAGGTCACGGACTGAATATTGAGGTTGCTCATGGTATTGGTTCCTTCTGGCTCCTATTCTACCGGACGCGCCAGGCGTGGGCAAGGTCACCGTAGCCCAGCCTGTCCTTGCCGCACAACGGGCACTTGCCGACGCATGCACCAGTAGGGCGACGCTGCGATCATGCTTCCGCATGGCCTACAAAGAGCTAGATGAACTGCTGAGTTGGACTCTTGCCCACGCAGATGATTGGCGCCTCTCTGATCTACGCGGCCAACATTTGCGGGCACTGCTGAAACGGTCCACAGACACGTTTGCTGCCGCTACCTGCCTAGTGGACCGTGGCTATTCGTCCCAGGCGATCATGCTGGCACGGCCCCTGTTCGAGGACACAGTGCTCGCATGCTGGATGAAGTGGGTTGCAGCGCCAAGCTTTGTGAGCCAGCGCCTCACCGACCAAGAGCATCACGCCGAAATCATATTCGAGAGTCTCTCCGAGCGTTACCCGTCACTCACGAACGTGGCGCCAGTACACGACCGAGCTGAGCTGCCTCGCTATGAGGCGACATTTGGCCGATACGGAGAGCTGCCGTGGTGGGCAGTACCGGAAATTATCGAGGCGCCCCATCCGCACCGTGACCAACCACGATACCGTCGACCCCCGAAACAGAAGAATCGCTCGCTCCGCACCCTTATCGATGAGTTGGCAGATGTGGCCGTCCCGACTTCCGACCGCGTAATCGTAGTGAGCTCAAAGCCCGGTCCACCGGACTATCTGATTCCCCGCTTGCGCTATTTGAGCGACGTCGTAAACTGGCTTAACAACAGAGTCCTGCATTTCACGTCGCTCGGATATCGAGAAGCAAACCGTGGCGGCACCACTGCATCTCATAAAGCTCTACAAGACTATAGGATGTCACTGGCACAGGAAACGCTATTGATGACCTATGACAAGCTGCTTTTTGTTCTGTTTCAGCATGGTAACCAGCGGCTGGAACGCGATTATGCCAACGGCGTAGGTAGTCGCATCCACAACAGCCTATCGGCGAAAGGCGTCGAGCTTCCAGGGCGCGGGTGATTTTTGGTGCATAGTCCGGGTGATGTGCTCATCAATGCGTCCAAGCGCATCGGATGTTGCGATGTCTAGACGGTCAGCGGGTATTGCCGTCGCACAATCGGCGGTGGACGAACCCACGCTATATTTGTTGAGTTCGGTGATCTGGCCTTAGATGGTGAGTGCAGCAATCCCCGCTACGACTACATAGATCACCGCAAGCACTACCTCGACTCGGAGCCACCAGAAGCCGATCCGCGCAAGTCCCGTCTTGTATGTCCTGAAGGTGGCGAGCACAAGGAGGTTGGCCGAAAGAGTTTCTTCAACGGCGTCGACCGTTAGTGCACGATGGCGCTCGCTCAGCAAAGGATATTTTTGCAACCCACGGTCAGTGACAGTTGGGAAGAAGAGTCCGGGTGCGACGCCGTCAATACGCAAGAGGTTCGGATCGGCGACGCCGGGCGTCGGACTAAGCGGCGGGGTAATTGAAGTTAGGAGGGCGAGCACGGAAACAAGGAATGCTACGAGAATCAGACCTATCAAAATCACGGTAGCGATCCGCCATCCTTCGTGGTGGTGGATGATCGGTCCGACGCGCAGCGTGATCTCGAGTAGGCCCGTAAACAAGAGCCCATGCAGCACCAAAGCCATAGGTACTCGACCCTCAAGAGAGCCGATGACCGCCTGGCTATGATGAATCGCCCCCAGGAGAAACTCGCGGCGGGCGTTTGCGGCTTCTTGATCGGACTCGCTGGTCGGCATCGATACGATTCTTTCAGTTCTAGCCCAGGTCGCAATGTCGCACAAGTGCCATGAGACGACTTCGGGCGGGCGTGTGTGGTGTGCCCGCCCGAATGTGCCTTGTGTTTGGCTACATGTCGAGTCCGTCTAGGTGGGTTGCTGCGCGGGTTGGGAATATGAAGCCGTCGCTGGTGCGGTGGAGTAGGCCGACACCGTGAAGGCTATAGATGGCGTTGCGGACGTCGTCTGGTCTGCCGATTTCGCGGATCAGTTCGTCGGTTGACCAGGGGCGTTGGTCGTCGTGGAGGAGCAGTAGGGTCATGACCGCGGACTCGGTGCGGGCCTGGCTTTCGGCGGGCATCAGGGTAGGCTCAGAATCGGACATGGGGAGCATCTTCTCCTTGTGTCTGGGCCTCGGCGCGGGCTCCTACCCGTGTCGGGGCCGCTCTTGTTATCGGCTCACTTGACGGTAGGTGCGACCTTCGCGAGTGGTCAAGGTGTGGTACGGAGGCTCGCCGAGCGTTCTCCCGTGTTGCGTTTGCCACTCCTTGCCGTCTCAGGGCTATCGCTGGTTTTCTCGTCGTCCGTTCCCGACGAGAAATGGAGGTTGGTATGGAAGTGGTGGATTACTCGGAGTCGGTGCTGGGTGTGCGGGCGTGGGAGGTGCGCTCGGATGGACGGTTGTGCTCGGTGTTCTGGCCTGCCAAGTGGAAGCCGGGCGTCAACCACGCCCACTGTGATCCCGAAGACTCACCCCACCCCGAGGATCACGAGATCCCGCAGGCGGGCTGTGCTTGCGGGATCTATGCCTATCGCGATATCAACCACCGCGACCTAGCATTCTACGAGCGGCCGAATATCGTGATCGGCACAATCGCCGCGTGGGGTCGGGTCGAACAGGAGGCGGGCTGGTTCCGTGCCGAGCAGGCTCGTCTGCTGGCGGTCGGTCGCTCACCCAATGGTGGGGTGCTTGAGCGGCGGGCGGCGATCCGCTACGGCGTCCCGCTCATACCGTTGGGTGAGTTGGCAGGCTTCAGCCGCAAGCAGGCCAAGCTAGCGGCTGTTGCTCGCCGGATGTGCGGGGCGGTGATCCTGGTGGTCGACTGTGGACCGGCGGCTATCACTCGCATCGGGGAAATCCGCACCGGCTGCCATCAGATCATCGAGCGTGCCCATGACTGGCGTATCAACCTGATTGTCTGTGGCGAGGGAGCGTTCGTGGTGCCGCTAGAGGGCGATGGCTCCAGGCGTCAGAGCCAACTGCGGGCCGCAGTCGATTTCTTGGTGCCGGACTGCGAGGGTCCAGCATTGGCGCGTGGGCTTGAGCGAGCGCGGGGCCGAGTGTTGTGGTCGCACCGTCGCTGGAGCATCGACGTGGTCCTCCTCTCCGTGGATGCACCGGACGAGGAGACCTGCGAGCAGTTGCGCCGCGCTCACCGCGACGGCGTACGGGTACTGAGTATCTGCCCGTCCCCCGATGACGGTTGGGGCAGACACCTGGGCGAGCATCTGCCGATCCGCCCGGAGGTGCCTGGTGATCTGGCTGAGGCTATGCGGGATGTGGCTGGCAGGCTCCAGGCTCAAGAGGATCAGTGGCCAGCAGATTGGACCCGCCGCCAGGTCACATTTCCCGCCAGCCCTTGGTTGAGCCTGTGCCGCTGCGGTTAGCGACGCTACCGAGCGGCGGGCGTGAGCGCCGTGGGTCCTTGAGCCTCGATCTGCTCGGCGAGGGCGATCAGCTCGGAGGTTGTGAGATCGAGCCCGTCGGCCAACCGTCTCAGACTCCCGTGACGGGGTCCCTGTAGGTGTGCCAGGGTTTATGCGTGTGCTGGTTGGGTTTGTGTGTTTTCGGTCTGGGTTGCTGCGTATTGGCTGGGTGTGAGTCCCCCGTGTGCTGAGTGGGGACGGTAGGTGTTGTACTGGATGCGCCAGTCCTCGATGATGACCTTGGCCTCTGTGATCGAGCCGAACTCCTCGATGTTCAGCAGCTCGTCACGGATACGGCCGTTGAACGACTCAACGTACGGATTCTGCCACGGCGACCCGGGATCGATGTACGCGGTTTGGGTGCCCTTCAGGCGGCAGTAGTCACGGAGTGCCCAGGCGATCATCTCAGGCCCGTTGTCCGCCCGTAGATGCTCTGGTGCGCCGCGGGTGAGGACGAGGTCTTCGATGACACCAACGACCTGATCAGCGGTGCACGTCCGGTCGACACGGATCGCGAGTGCCTCTCGGGTGTACTCATCGACGATGTTGCACAGCTTCAACCGGCGCCGGTCGGCGGTCTCATCGAAGATGAAGTCCAGGGCCCATACCTCGTTGGGCCTCGTTGCCCGCAACCGCTGACTTTGACCGTTACTGAGCCGCCGGCGCTTGCGGGTCCTCACGGGGCGTCTGAGGCCCTCTTGCCGCCAGATACGGCGTGTCCGCTTGCGATTGATAATCCAGCCCTCCCGCAGCAGGATCTGATGCGCGGTCTTCCACCCCCACCGTGGTTGCTCCCTCGCGATCTCTCGTAGCCGGGCAGCAAGACGCTCGTTCTCCGGGCGGGCCGGCTGGGACGGCTTGCGTTGCGTTGAGCGGTTCTGCCCAACGACCCTGCACGCTCGGCGCTCTGAAACCCCGAAACTCTCCTGCAGATGCACCACTGCTCTGCGTCGGAGTCCCGGGGTCAAAATTTCCCCTCCGCCAACTCCTTGAGCATGTCGATATCCAACGCCTGCTCAGCCACCAGCTTCTTCAACCGCTGATTCTCGCCCTCGAGAGTCTTCAGGCGCTTCGCTTCGTCAGCCTTCATCCCGCCGTACTGGTTGCGCCAGCGATTGAACGTCGCCTCAGTGATCTCGAGATGCCGCAGCACCTCCGTGAGATCCTGCCCCTCGTTCAGAAGGCGTTCGCCCTCCCTGATCTTCCTCACTGCCTGCTCCGGAGAATGCCTATGCCGCTTCATAATCGTATCCATCCTCTCATCCCACCAAAGGGACATGACAGACACGCATCACCACTGGCCTACTTCATCGGGACCCCGTCAGCCCTACGCCCAACTCCTCGCCTGCGACCTCATCGAAGAAGCTCTCCCCGACAGCATCGCAGCCGAGGCAGAGGCCGAGGTAGCCAAGCTCGACCTACCGACCGTCGATGAGCCCACGGACGAGAAGACCGACGAAGAACCCATCTACGCTCCTGAAACCCGCGTCCCGGTAGGGGCTGGCGCTGGCTCCCAGGAGCCCGGAAACGCAATAACCGGCGACCTTTCAAAGGTCGCCGGTTATCACGTTGAATCTATGGTGGAGCTAGCCGGACTCGAACCGGCGACCTCCTGGGTGCGATCCAGGCGCTCTCCCAACTGAGCTATAGCCCCGCAGATCCACGCTTACGCACGGACACAGATCTCGAGAAGTGTAGTGGTAGAGCATCCGCTGTTGGGGAGAGCAGAGGATGTGCCTCGAACGACAGCCGAAAGCACATCTGTCGCATTGATGGCGACGCCGCAATCGCTGTCGGAATCCGCAACCGGCCGGTATCCGACGAAGACCTCGTGCAAGAGCAGTATGGTTTGACGGCGCAATGGGATTGCTCGACGACGCCATACGCGAGCACTTGGAGCTCAAGCGTCTCCGAGGAGCCGACCCCGGGGGCGTGGCCCGCCAGGAGCAGGAGGCTCTCGGGCCTGTGCACCGTGGTGATGAGACGTCAGACGAGGGACGTCAAGACGAGCAGTCGGTCCGATCCTTATCGGACGGCGTCTCCCTTCCCACTGAGAACGAGTCTGCCTCGAGCTTCGACCTCTCGGCGGTTGGTCAGGAGACGATCGAGATCGACATGAAGACCGTGCTCGATTCGGACGGGCACGGCGCAGGTCCATCCCCTAAGTCAGACAGCGAGCAACAGTCGCTCGCCGCGGACCCGGCGCACAGTCGTTCGTCAGCAGACGACTCGCTCGAATGGGAGATGCCCGGTGACGAGCAGGCACAACTCACTGAGCACCCTGGTGACCACAACGAGGATCTCAGCGAAACAGACCAGGTGGAAGACGTGCTCGAGGAGACCCCTGATTTCTTGCGCGACACCCCAGAGCAGGAGCGGCTCTGGTTCGAGCAGCGTCCCCCGCGGGATTTTGACTTCAACGAGTAACTACGTACTTTGTGATCGCGCCACCCCGAGTCTCCTCCCGAGATCCAAGTGACCGACAGATGTCCGTGCTTTGGGGGAAGTCAGGCGGCGATGCTGGTGGTGAGCACTTTGATTCGAGTCTTGTGCAGGCCGAGGTCCATGGCTGCGTAGATCACATCGGGGTCGAGGTCAACTCTCCCGGCCAAGTTTGCGCGCTCGCTTGGCGACGAAGCGGGCGTCAACGGTGTGCATGAACCGTTCAGACCCGAACCAGGACTGGACCGGACCTCTGGCTCGAGGCGCCGATCAGCGGGGCTCATCTGACTCGCCAAAGCTCTCAACCAGCCGGAAGAGCCGCACGTGGGAGCGCGCGATCGCTCTAAGTTCGCGCAGCAAGCTGTGAGCCTCCGGCGAATCCGTGAGTTCTTGGCGCTCCTTGACTGTCCGCATGCGCACCATCACCATCATCGCGTCGCCATTGGGGCTTTCGTAAAGCTGGGCAGACACGAAACCTCGGCGGCCGGCGATCACGTTTTGCACTCCGTCGGAGATCCCTCGGGCCAGCTCAACCTGATGCGACGGGTCGACCGTCCAGATGTCGATCAGGATCGGGGATTGCATTGGGCGCTTGAGTCTAGATCGTTCGTGGGCCGCCGAGTGGCGTACGGCCCTCCGGACAGTCAGCGGACAGTTGACAGACAGACCTCGACGCTGATGAAGAGCGAGGGCGACGCGAAGGCCCTCCCAGACAGTGTGCCCACAGGGGTTGGTCAAGACGGTGGACGCCAATCTCTGGGCAGGGTCGTCTGGCCTACCTCGATCAGGTAGCCGTCGGGATCGCGGATGTAGCGGCGTACTCGGTCTCGTGCTGCTTCGGCGGCGTCAGGAATTGGGCGGGCCATGACCATTTCCTCTGCGGATGGGCGGGGCCCGGTTGGGGTTTCACCGTTCGCGTCGTTGGTTCATGCTGACCTCCTTTGTTGATATTGGTTTCATAATGGCGCTTCGCCGTGCACCGCGCCCGTTGGGTGCTCTGGTCTGACACTGGTCGTTACACAGGCGCCGCCTCACGTTCACTGTCCAGTTCGCGCAACGAGGACCCAAATAGCGCGCTCCCCGGAGATCTCGGTCCTGTCGATGTTCTGCAAATGAAACTGGCCGCGTGCGACCACCTGTCCTCGGGCGAGGCATCTCCGGCAACCCCAGCTGAGGATGATTTTCTGGGCAACGTAGGGCTGAGGACCAAACGCTCCGGCCCGGACCAGCAGCCGCTGTGGCCCCTCGCGCGCTCCCGCAGCAGGCGTCTCTGCGGGCGCCCCGCATACTTACGCTTAGACGACGAAGAGCACCCCGATCGGAGCGACGAGTCACTCCCAGATCCGCTTGTCGAAGCAGCAACGGGCGCTGTCCGACGCCGTACTATCTCGATCCACGTCAATGGATCTCATGTCGAGCTCGTGAGGGGGCTGAATGGGCAGGAAAGGGCAACGGCGGCGATTCACGCGCTCCGATGTTGGTGGCACGAGGCCGACATCCGCTCCATACGGCCTATATTGAGGACTCTAGGGGCCATAGCTCAGCTGGGAGAGCGCCTGCTTTGCAAGCAGGAGGTCGCCGGTTCGATCCCGGTTGGCTCCACTGAACCTGACGGTGGTCGAACCGCGGGCACAAGGAAGGTTGGTTCGATCGCGTCGCGGCCGTCTATGCGGATTTCGTCGGTGAGTTCTTGGAGGATGGCCTTGACGCGCATGGGTCCGCCGTCGTCCAGCGCGGCGCGGACTCTTTGGCGGATCGCGTCGAGGTCGGCTTCGCTGATGCGTTGTACGGGTTCGCTGTCTGCGAGGGTGGCGAGTTCGCTGGCCCTGGCTTCGAGTGCCTTGGTTTGCTCACCGAGCGCTGCGATGCGTGGCGCTCAGGTGTCCTCGGGCATGGTGCCGTGCTCAAACGCTTGGAAGTAGCGGTCCATCGCTGCGCGGGCCTCGGCGAGCTTGTGCTGCACGCTGGTTAGCTCGTCCTCGTGCTCGCCATCCCGGTGGGCAAGCTGCGCGTAGGCGTGGTCGAGCGCGGCGGCGAGCAGGGTCTTGTCGTTGAGCACTTTCCAGAGCTGGCCGATGACGGCCTGCTCTAGCTTCTCAGCGGGGAGCCGGTCATTGGCGCAATGCTCGGTGCCGTAGCGATGGCGCGTGAAGCACGTGTAGTAGGTGTAGCGGCCGTTGCGTCCGTGCGCGGCGGTGCCGATGTATGCCTGTCCGCAACGGCCGCATCTGACGCGACTGGTGAGCAGGTATTCGGAGGCGTTGGAGCGACGCTGCGACTGGTCCTCGCCGCGTTCTTTGAGGATCACCTGCGCCCGGTCGAAAAGCTCACGCGGGACGATCGGCTCGTGCGGCGCCGGATACCAGCTTCCGCGGTAGTAAATCTCACCGATGTACGCACGGTTACGAATCACTGTCAGGACGCTGCCGTGGTTCCACAGCCGGCCGTTCTTGGTGCGGTAGCCGTTGGTGTTCAGCCATTTCGCGGTGGCGCTTGAGCCGAGTTGCCGGTTGACGTAGTGGTCGAAGATGACCGGCACGAGTGGCGCCTCGGTGGGGTTGCGCTCCAGGTGGTCGCGGTCGGCGGCGATGTCGTATCCGTATGGGCGCCGGCCGCCGCACCAGCCGCCGCGTGCGGCCTTGCGCTCAAGGCCGGCGAGGATGCGCTCCACGATCAAGGCGCGCTCGAACTCGGCGAACACACCGAGCATCTGCACCATCATCCGCCCCGCCGGGGTGCCGGTGTCGAATGGCTCGGTCGCGGAACGGAACACGACGCCGGCTTGGTCAAGCTCATCGACTATCTGCGCGAGTCCCCTGATCGAACGTGCGAGGCGATCGACGCGGTAGACGAGCAGCACATCGAAGCGTCCCCGCTTGGCGTCGCGCAGCAGGCGTGAGAGTGCGGGCCGGTCGATCACGGTCCCGGTGAACTGGTCCTCATAGCGCAGGTTGATCTGCCACTCGGGCTGACTTGCGACGAACGAGTCCAAGCGGACGCGCTGTGCCTCAAGGGAGTTGGGCTGGCGCTCCTCATCGGTGGAGATGCGGGTGTAGGTCGCCACGCGCACCGGCCCGGCGTCCGTAGCCGGGTCGGGCGCGATAGCGAGTGATGCTCGGCTCATGGCTGCTCCTTGGCTCGGGAGCATCCATCTAGATCAGATCGCGGCCGGGTTCTCAACCCATCAAGCCCGCCGGGGTCGGCCTCGATCAGTTCCACGATCAGCTCGCCCAGCGAGACGACGAGCCGCTGTTCCTGCTCGCGGCCCATCGGCCGCGTCCTGGCTGGCAACAGTCGTAGCGGCGCATACGCGCCCGCATCCCGGCGAGCGCGGCGGCCTCGCCTACGGACACCCTGCGGGGCGCGGCTGTGGCCGTGAGCGTCGCCGCTTGTGTCGTGGGTCGGTAGCTGGGTGCCGCTCATGTGAGCAGCTCCCAGCGCAGCTTCTTGCCGGTCGGGTGCGTGTCCGCGGCGGCGCGGCCGGGTCGGTTCCAGCGTCCGCCGCCTGCGTTGGCGTCGGCGAGCGTGAACCCGCTTGCTCGGAGTGATGCGCCGCCCTCCTCGGGCAGCGTGTAGGTGATGACCTTGCGGTAGCCGAGCGCCTTGACTGCCCGCCACGCCGCCCGGTAGAGCATCGAGCAGGCGTTCGGCGCCCCATCGGTACAGCAGCGGCGGACTTCGGCGGTGAACCCGTCATCGAGCGCCCGCGCGATCGGCCGTCCGACCACAACGACGCCGCGCAATCGCTCGCCGTCGCTCACGCCGACGACGCTGATGCAGCCGGGTACGGGACGGTTGTGGCGGTGGTATTGCGCGATGTAGGCGTTTGCGACCTTGAGCGTCGTCGGGACGATCGTCAGTCGCAGCGAGGCGCGCTCATGCGCGTATCTGTTCCTTTGCTTGTCATGTTCTGTCAATTGTCATGGTGCCGGCGGAAAGACCCTTACAACAGAAAAAGGTCGTTCGGGGCGTCTGCGGGTACACGCGCCGCCCCGTAAAAGGCTCGGAGTTACACACTCACGGCTGCGGGCCAGCGCCACCGTCTGCCGAGACAGTCCTCGACACGACGGCCCGGCTGGCGTGGCGCGGCGGGAAGCTGATCGAAGCGGCGTTGCTGCTCGCGGGCGGGTAGCAGCTCGTAGTGCTCACCGTCGATCGAGCCCCACACCCACGGCGGGCCGGCAGGGGCGCAGCGCGCGAGGTTCGCCAAGCGGCGCCGGCCGTCGCAGACAAGCAGGACGTTCCCAAGCTCGCGGTGCGCGTCGGCTGCGAGCGCCTGCTTATAGGCGTCGAGCTTCGCCTTCACCCGCCGGGTGGGCTCGGTCGCGCGGTCTACCTCCAGGTAGAACGTGACCTCGCCGTCAGGTAGCAGGTAGCGGCCGTAACCGTCCGGGCGCACGCTCGCGCCCGTGCCCTGTTGTGCCTGCTGCTAGCCAAGCCAGCAATACAACCCCTCTCCCGGACGGGTGAGGCTGTGTTCGGTCAGCGCGAGGAAAAAGCGTGCGACCGCGCGGCGGTGCTCGAGGTCGGGAATCGAAAGGCCCGGCGGCCGACGTGTCGGAGCACCGATCGCCCGCCGACCGACCGGGGAGAGGAACCACAGCGCCTCAGAGCGTCCGCCTCTGTGTGAACGCGCCGGGTACACACGCAGCAACAGGTCGTGTGCCTCCAGCTTGACGAGTCGTTCACGACAGGTACGAACACCCGAAAAGAAAAGGAGACGAAGCTCAGAGGTGGATAGGGGCTCGGATAGAGAGAGACGGTCAAGTAGCTCCCGGTCACGAATAGTCAAAGCAGCGAGAGCAAGTGTCATGGCCGCCCGCCACCAGGGAACAGGTGTTCATTGTCGGGGTTTGCCTCCGAGCCGGGATCGCTGTGCTGGCGCGGGATACCGCGCGCAGGGGGTCCTCCGTCAGTCGGAGCCCCGAACGGAGGACCGAACGGCGGAACCTCAGCACTCCCCGAGTCGAAGTTGTCACTTGTTTGTTCGTCGGCGTGGGCATGTCCTTGTGGCGGCTGCTCGATACGGCCGTAGCGCTCATGGATCGCCGCTTCCACCGCCCGGCGCTCGCTCGCATTGGCGCGGGCGCGACCACGGACCACGCTCGCGGTATCGCCCCGCGTGGACGGTGGCGGTGGCTCGGTGGTCGCGGTCGCGGCTGGTAGCTGGTGATGTTCGTGAGCGACGCGGCAGGCGATCGTGTGCGCTGAGAGATGCAGGAGGTCGTGCGCGTCCAAGCGCGGCTGGAAGTGAACGGCCATGCGTTTCCCGTCAGCGGCGCCGAGCCCGAAGCACAGCTTTGTCTGACAGTTCGCGTCAACGGCCTCCGCGAGCTCGCTGTCTCTGAGCTGCGCTAGGTTCTGATGCGCGAGCACCATCCCGACGCCAAAGCCGCGCGCCTGCGCCAACGCTGTTGCCATGCCCTGCGGCATGTGGCAGAAACGGTGGCACTCATCCACGAGACACAGGAACGGCGGGCGGTCGCTGAGTGCGAGTGGCCCGAGGCGCTGCGCGGCCTGCCACGCACGATGCAACAGCACCGAGCCGATCAGGTCTGCGGCGTCCTCCCCGAGCGTCTGCGGGAGGGAGACGAGCAGCCACCGGCCCGCGTTGATCCGCTCGGTGAGGTCCGGCGCGGCGGGCTGGCAGAGCATGTTGCGTAGCTGGCGGTTGCCGAGCAGCGCCCGCAGCTTGTTCGAGAGCGGAGCGAGCGCCTGCACCCTGGCCTGCTCGCTGAGGGTCTGCCACTGGCGCCAGAACACGTCCAGCGCTACAGGGTCACTCGCCCGATACCGGGTCCGCTCGCCAGGGTCAGACAAGAGCGTGAGCACGTCTGCGAGCGTCGGTGCCGGCCCGGCCGGGTCACGCCCGCACAACAAGGTGGTGAGCGCGGAGCGCAGGATGTCCTCTGTGCGTGGACCCCAGAACCGTGAGAACAGGCGGGCGAAGATGCCGCAGATCGCGTGCGCGTGCGCGTCACCCTCGCCGGGCGTGCTGGCGAGCAGGTTCAACGCCGGCGGGTGACTCGTGTCACCGAGGTCGAGCAGGTCAACGTCCTCGACGCGCTCGGCCGGGATTCGGGCGAGTGTGAGCGCTGTCAGCTCGCCGGTGGGGTCGAGCACTATCCCGCCCATGCCCGCGCGGATCGCCTCGACGGTCATGTTCAACAAGAGCGTGCTCTTGCCGCGCCCGGTCGGGCCGAGCACGTGCGCGTGCTCAAGCAGCGCCTTCGGCTCAACGCGAATCTCACGGTCGAACCCGGCGTGGTCGCTGCGGCCGAGCAACAGCCCGTGTGACGGTGCGTGCGCGGCCGGCGCGATACTCCGAGAGGGCGCCTCACCGAACGACAGCGGAGCGAGCGCGGTTTCCTCTGGCACCGCGATCAACGCCGCCGCCTCGCTGCTGCTCAACAGCAGTCGCGGTTTCACTGGCGGCAGGCAGAACGTCATCCGCCGCTTGCAGAACGGCTCGAAGCTCTTGTGCAGCCCGCCGAGGTCGTGGAACTGCCCAAACGCCGCGAGCAGCCCGCCGAGCCGGCCGCCCGCGCGACGGCGCCCATCCGCCCACGCCCCAACACGAAGCGTCGCGGCGAGCAAAGGCTGTGCGGCCTTCGCCTCGATCGCCTTCGCGCGCTCAAGCGAGAACGGGTCCACCCGCCCCGCCTGCTGGCCTCCCACCGGGGGCGGCGAGCCCGGCAAGAACACGTCGATCAACTCAAGCAGCAGCCCGCCAACCGCTTGAAGCACGCGCAACGCCACGTCCGGTTGCAGACCGCGCCCGGCACGCAGCCGCCGCGCCTGCCCGCGCGCCCGGTTCGCCGCAGAACGCGGCGGCGCCTGCAAGACAAGCTGAATCGCGCCACCCTCGCGCGGCTCGTGCGCGCGCAGCGCAGCCAACAACTGGCCGGCAGGGTCAACACGATGATCGACCCGCAACGGCAAAAACCGTGAGCCGCCCGGAGCGAGACTCGCCACCCGCATGTGCTCGCACATCTCGGCAGGCGGCCCGAGCCCGATCGTCTCGACAGTGACGCCGCCGAGGCCCTGCTCGACCGCCGCACGGACCTGCGCCACCGGCACACCACCAGAGACGAACAAGCCGCACGCCGCGCGATCCTCCGTCGATGACAGCTCCAGCGCAACCCATGGCGCCGGCCCAAGCAACGGGCGCGGCAGCCCACCCGCAACCGTGCTCATCAACGACTCGACCGCCGCCCGCGACACCTGCTCACCAAGGCGAACCTCAAAGAAGCGACCCTCCGCCGCCAGACGACGACGCCCCCACACCCGCCACACCAAAACCAGCAAGAACACCACGAACGCGAACACCAACAGCGGCGCGAGCGTCCCAAACACAGAGAACGAGTGATGAGCAAACGACGAGCCCGCATCGTGTCGGACCAGACCAGACGAGCGATGAAGATGTTGCGTGTGATGTCGCATCCGGTGGGTGGTCTCCTTTCACAAAGAGAACGTCAACGGGCCGGACAGCCCGCCGGCAACGGCGGCTGTCACCCTGAGAGCCCTTTCAACTAGAAAAAGGTCCCTTTGGAGGCCCCTGCGGTACAGGCCACCGAGCGCTTTCCTAGCGGGGCGGGCAACCTAGAAAGGTCATCCCAACCGCCAAAACGGGACAGGAGTCCCAAAAATCTTCTCGGCGACGGCCGATAAGCCGCCTCGGCCGTCCCGCCGCACCCGACTGAGTTGTGTCAGCAGAATGTCAGTGATCTGCCAAAGACGCGCCAGCTACCGGCCAGTGTTGCGCCAACTATCTGTGGGCGAGACAGCCTGACTTCAAGCGCAGATCGCCAGAGGCAGTACTTGGACGGCGGGACCCGTGACAGCAGGGTTGAGAGCGTTTATGGCATCCTCGCCAAGCATAATTTCTTCCGCCTGTGGTGCATCGGCGGGGCCAGAATCGTCCTCATCAGCCTCGGAGGTCGTGCCTGTGGAATCGGCGTCGTTTTCGTCGCCGCTACCCTCGGCGGGGCTCGTCGTATCAGCCTGATCCGGGGCGCTCCCGGCTACAGCCGCGAGTGCGAGACGCTGCGCTGCGGCTGGGTCTAGGCCGCGAGCCATCTGAGCCAATAGGGCGAAGATGCCCCAGGTAAAC
Source organism: uncultured Solirubrobacterales bacterium (assembly GCA_963849215.1). GTDB lineage: Bacteria > Actinomycetota > Thermoleophilia > Solirubrobacterales > Solirubrobacteraceae > Palsa-744. The sequence goes on along the minus strand of CAWKGR010000003.1, from coordinate 436,529 downwards.
GTCTGTCCAAGCGCGGGGAGTAGCGAGATTACCGAACGACGAAACAAGTTGACGACCTCCGTATCGCTTAGCCAAAGCTCCGTGACCTTGCCAATCACGGTGAAACGAGAGGTATGCAAAAGCTCTAGCGACTGATCCGAGACGAAACGCTTGTCGAGCGTCAAAATAATGCTCGGACCCTCTTGCGGTCGAACTACGACATCCACCATGCCGCTGCGATCGAGGTCGTCCTCAAGCGCGATCAGCAGACTGCGAAGTTGAGCAAGATAGGCCGCACCAGGATCGGCGGGCGTTGTCGCTGCTTGCTGGGCTGCTTGCCGAGCCTGCTGACGACGCTGCTGGCGTGTTGCGCTCGACGGCTCTTGCGCTTGGGACGGAATCTCACCCAGCCCGATCAACGGTGCTGCAACATCGAGAACACGAATTAGCTGATCGACCACCCGACGCAGCGGCGCGACGGCAGGTCCAATACTGAACGACACGATCTCTCCGATACTCAGCTTCGCAATATCACTGGCGTCAACGACTCGCCCTGTCCTTTGGAGCTCGTCATAGAGCGCGATAAAAATTGAGGCTTCGGTGTGATGACGCACCAAGCGCGACTCAGTCGCGGCGAGGTCGCTCTCGCTGACCTCGCGCTCACCACTAGCGCCGGCCGTCGCACCCCCGATTCCGAATGTTCCGAACAGGCGCAGATTGCCGCGGAGGTTGCGCACCGCCTGCGACTCTTGTCGATCGCGCTCGACCTCCTCACGCTCCAGTGCGACTCCACCAGCAAGTGCCGCTGCGAAGGCCATCGACATATCGGTGTCGAGGTAGAAGGGATGCAGCAACTCGATCTGTTCGGAGGAGAGCGAAGCTGGATCATCGGCGGTCATCGCGCTCTCATCGTGGCATATCCCCCTCTTGTGCTGCACGATGCCCGTCAGGGCGTCATCAGGTGGTCGAAGTACAGGGCGACCTCTGAGGCGATCGACTGGCCGCCGCGGCGTTCGATCAGACTGGCGGCGTCCAGACGGTGCAGCGCGTCGCTGACCCTGGCGCGCTGCTTGCGCTTCCGGGCGTCGAGGGCGTGGTGGACCCGCTCATCGCTCAGCGGCCCCTCACCGGCGGTCGCGTGTCGCAGCAGGTTTGCGAGGACGGCGCTCTCGCAGCGGCCGTTGTCGGCACCGGTGGAGTCTTGGCCGTTGCTTTGCTTGATCTGGTGGAACTGGACGGCGGGGCGCGAGGGTGTCGCCAGGTCGTTCCAGCGGTGGATCATGCCCGCCCTGCGCAGGCGTTTGAGACTGTCGGGGACGTGGCCGGGTACATCGACAGCGCGGGCAATCTCGGCTTCTGAGAGCGGCCAGTCGGTGTCGAGGATCAGCGCGAGGACGGCGCGGTCGAGACGGGCGTGCGCCTCAGATTCGAGTGAGCTAACTTGGTCGAGCATGGGAGGTTCTGTCTCCTGTGTCACGGTCTCGGGCGGGGCTCCAATCCCCGCGCCGGGGCCACATTTACGTGTACGAGCGGCAGCTATACAGCGCACTTTGTCCGTTGTGGGCGCGGTAGACGAAGCTGAAACGAGCCCGATACCGTCACGCAACACGCGCCACCGGCAGCCCATCGAGCGAGTCCCCGGCGAGGCGGTAGCCGACGCCACGCACGGGGTACACAAGCCCGCCGGCGCCAGCCTGCGCGAGCTTGCGCCGCAACCGCGAAGCGTGACAGTCCAGTGTCCGTGTGGTGCCGGGCGAGCGAAACCCCCACACGTCACGCATCAGTTCGTCCTTGGTGTAGACACGGACGGGATCACGCGCGATATGCGCCAACAGCGCGAACTCCAAGCGGCGCAACGCCACAGGAGTCGCGCCGACCTTGACCTCGTGCGCGGCGGTGTCGATCCGCAGGTCGCCGTACTCGATCACGCCAGGTTCCTCGGCGAGGTCGCGTCGCGCGAGCGCCTGCACGCGCGCGCGAAGCTCGGAGTACGCGAACGGGGCGCGCAGCACGTCGTCGGCTCCCGCAGCGAACCCGCGCAGCACGTCACCGAGGTCGCCGTTTGGCGTCATCCAAAGCGCCCGCAGAGCCCGCTTGGCCTCGGGCATGAACGCGCCCGCGCGGAGTTGACGCAGCACATCGAGCCCCGCGCCCCGGCGCGATGCTCGCCCGAAGATCACGAGTTCGACCTCGCAGGCACCGCAAACGGCGTGCAGCTTCGCCGTGTCGCTCGCGCGGCGTACCTCGTAGCCGTCCAATTCCAACTCGTCGGCAAGCGCCAGGTTCACGTGCTCCTCCCCGTAGAGCAACAGCACAATCGGGTCATCATTCAGGGGCGAGCGTCGCCCCGTGGTGTCGGGCTCATCATGGCTTCCTGTGGGCGTGGTGTTCATCTGGGCTCCTTTCGACGCGCGCCGAAGAAGCCGCCAGCGCGCAGACGACCACACCGCCGACAGCTACGGTAGGCCCTGGCATCGAAGGGCACTTCTTCGGTGCTAACAGGCCGGGCGGGGTGTCGCAAGCATCCCGTCCGGCCGCTCAATATGTCCAATTGGCGCGGATGAGATAGCGACGCCCTCGGACAGACCGTTTTGCGCCAAGTTTGGGCGGGCGTCGATGGAAGTCGCCGCTCGGCCTGGCGGCGATCTGGACGTAGCCGCGCCGACTAACTCGGCGCGAGCGTCTCAACCTCCTCGCGGAGTGCCGCGAGTGCAGCGACGGTACGCGCTTGGACCTTCTGCCATGCCTCGGCCCAGTCCAGCACCGGCAGCACGATCCCGAGCCGGCTCATCCCCGCTGCTGCCCGGCGCTCCGTCCCGCTGTGCTGCCGCCAGACTCGCAGGTCGAAAAGCGCCCGAAGATCGCCGATAGCCTCCGATGCACGATCGGCCGACGCATCTTCCCCAAGCTCGGCCCGTAGATAGGCGTTGAGGTCGGTCAGCTTGTGGCCGTCGCTGTCTGGCACATCGAGGGCATCGAGAATGCTGCATAGCGCGCTCAGGCGCGACTCGAACTCGTCTGCGGTTGCGCAATCGAGCACGAGCTTCGCAGCCGCCTCGGCTCGCCCGATTCTGATTAGGGGACGCTCAGCGTGCAGGCGCCAGACAGCGTTTAGGTAGTCGATCGCCCCTGGCAGTGATAGTGGCGAGGGGTACAGTGGTTCAGGCTGCGGAATCGGCGGCGAAAGCACCTCGATTACGCGCTCCAGGTACGTCTCCCATGTATCGAGACCTCCGTACTGACGCAAAAATGGACTCAAGGTAAGCACCCAGTCATCCACGGGTTGCGCGTTGCAATGCCACGTGGCCGGCTCGTGCTTGAACGCATCACGAATGCCGGCAAGTGCAGCCGTGTCCAGTCGCCAGACAGGCGGCAGACAGTCGCGCATCTCGGCAGCATTGATCGTAACCGTCTTGACCTCCGTCGGCGACGCCTTGAACGAGCGTTGCGTCTGGACCGCGACCGCGAGTGCATCTATGAACAGCTTGACCTCGTGCTGCGCATCGGACACATGCCCCATACCGGCAATCGTAAGACGGATTTCATCGTCGGCCTGTCGCGTGGAGCACCACGTCCAGCCATAGCTCCCGCCACTGGCGGGTCCGCCGATCATGGGGCACGTAGGGAGTACCTGCATAACGTCTAGTTCGTGCTGCCGGTACAGCTCCTGTTCGACATACTGGAAGAACGGCCAGCGCCGCTCGTTCGCTGAGTTTGCCAGCCCTCGTCCTCGATAGATGAGGTCGAGCAGGTATTTCTGCTCGACCGTGGGCTCACCGAGAAGAGGATGCACGATGCCCCCGAGGCTATCGCGCACGGCTAGCCTTGCGCCCAACGCGGCGGGGACCGCGCGCCATGCACGCTGACGATAGGCTGCACCGTCGATGTTCCGCATCGTGGCGCTATCTCTGCTGGTTGTCGCCCTGTCCGGCTGCGGTGGGAGCAAGGGCAGCAGCACGACGATCGTGGTCAACAACCCGGCATCAACGCAGCAGCCGGCGCGGGTGTACCGAGTGCCGTCCGGCTCGATGGAGCCGACCTACGGCATCGGGGCGCGCGTCATCGTCAAGGAAGGCGCCCCGAAGGTGGGAGCGGTCGTGATCTTCCACCCGCCGGAAGGCGCCGAGCAGGAGGAGTGCGGACCCACGTCGCACGTCATCAAGCTCGGCGGCGCGGCGTGCTCGGAACCGATCCCGCAGGAGGACACGGGCACCACGTTCATAAAGCGCGTCGTCGCCGGGCCGGGCGACGAAATCTACGTCAAGGAAGGGCACGTCTACCGCAAGGCCGCCGGCTCGTCGGCGTTCGTGGAGGAACAGAACTCGTCCACCCGCGAATGCGGCGTGAGCCCCGAGTGCAACTTCCCGACGCCGATCAAGATTCCGGCAGACCACTGGTATCTCATGGGCGACAACCGCGGCGAATCCGACGACAGTCGCTTCTGGGGTCCCGTGCCTTCGTCGTGGGTCGTCGGCGTTGTGACAGGCACCGAATGAGTGCCTAGCTGACGTGCCTCGGGAGGTTCCGAACGTGAGGGTGTAGGTCCGGGCCTGCCGAGAGGCTGTGGGTGTCGAAGCTCACTTCCTCAAGGAGGCCCGGAGTGTCGCACCCTAACTCGCGTCACACAGCGCTTGGTCGCTGGCAGTTCGTTCGCATGGTTGTTCAGGATGGATCTACGTTCGCGGACGCCGCGGCGTGCTCGAATGTCGCGCGCTCCACGGTGTGGGAGTGGGTACGCCGCTGGCGTGCCGCCAGTGAGTCTGAGCGTGCCTCGATGGCGTGTTTGATGGATCGCTCCAGTCGCCCTCGGCGCAGCCCGACACGAGTGCCCGAGGACGAGGAGCAACGGATCTGTGAGCTGCGCCAACGCACGGGCTGGGGTCCAAGACTGCTAGCCGAGCAAGCTGGCCGTCCCCATTCGACGGTTCACCGGGTGCTGCAGCGCGCCGGGTGCTCAAGACGTCCAGTCGCTGAGCGCGAGGCGATCGTGCGCTACGAGTGGCCCTGTCCCGGACAGTTGCTGCACATGGACGTCAAGAAGTTCGCTCGTTTCACCGAGCCGGGGCACAAGACGACAGGGGATCGCGCTCGCCGCTCCCGCTGTCCCGGCTGGGAGTACGTGCACTCGATCATCGACGACTACTCACGCCTGGCCTACTCAGAGATCTGCGAAGACGAGCGTGCCGAGACCGTGAGGGCATTCACCGAACGCGCTCTGGACTTCTACCTCTCGCATGGGATCGTCGCCGAGCGACTGATGACCGACAATCACATGAGTTATCGCTGCAGCCGCAGCTTCGCTCGGCTACTTACCTCTCGTCAGATCCAACACATCCGGACCCGTCCCTACACGCCCCGCACCAACGGCAAGGTGGAGCGCTTCCAACAAACCCTCGCTCGCGAGTGGGCCTACGCCATGCAATACGCCTCAAGCACAGCCCGACGTGAAGCCCTGCCACACTGGCTCAACCACTACAACGAGCGACGCCGCCACTCAGCCATCGGCAACCAACCACCCCTCACCCGCGTTCAGAACCTCCTCGGGCACCACACCTAGCCGATAGGTGTCCAGGTTCCCGCCGCGCTAGCCGCCATCAAGCGCCATTCGCCCGCCTGGTAGCCGCGCCGACTGGTTCGACTTGAGGTCGTGTTGGCTCCATTCGAGAATCGCCTGCATCGTTAGCTGCTTGAGACAGACTATGGCGAGGGGCCTGAGAACGAGCAACGCATGAATAAGCGTCGGTCACACAGTAGCGGGCTTGTGCGCCGCGAAGAAGATATGCGCGACCTCACTCACCATCCAAAAATCGTATTCCTGTGTCTGTCGAGATGCTTCGTTCTCCTCGCTGATCCAGGGCTTCTCGCTCATGTGTTGGCGCCAGTCCGTGAGCTCGCTCTCAGCAATGAGTTCGCCGCGTGGAATTGGGTAGTACATGGGTACATGCTCCAGCCCGAAGTCCGTCATGGCCCAATGTGCTGAAAGCAGCTCGATAAGCGGGGAGAGCTGCCCGTCGCCGCTCGTCCGTCGGCTTCGGATAGCGAGGTCGATACTGTCAATCAGCCTCCGAAAAATCGACTCGGCGTCGAATACAGAGTCACCCGGGTATCCGGCTACGCGCTTCCAAGTATCCGCAAGAGCAAGAAGGGCATCGGCTGGTGACTGTCCGGGTTCCCAAACCGTCTTCACTCCGATCGACTTGCCTGCAGCATCCTCGACGGTGAGAGCGATGGCTGACCGTGATGGCTCGTTCGACGCGACGCTCTCGACCACGTTGGGATAATGAAAGCGTAGCCGCTCCCATTGGTGAGGGATCACCACCCGCAAGCCATACTCACTAATTGTGTGCAGTTCGTCCGCACGCCGGAATAGCTTATTGATGGTGTCGAACGATGGCTGGTCGCGTGCCTCTTGGGCGAGTGCAGTTTCGGCAGATGCGGCTGCTTGCAGCTGGGTGCTTGTATGCTCTTGAAGGTCTGACAGACTCTGTCGAGTCTCCGTCAGACGAGTGGACATAGCTACGACATTCTCGGCTACCGCTCCGACCTCGTGGCGCGTTTGCTCCTCGCTAGCTTGGATTCGCTGCTCGAAAAGATGCTCAATCCAGAGCAGAGGCAGGACCAAGAGGACGATAATGCCCGACTCACGTAGGAGCGCAGAGGAGTACTCATGGCTGTCGAGCAGCCAGCCTACGACGATCAGCCCCGCACCGAGGCCAACAACGACCACGGCAACCAAAGGTCGTGAAACGGATCTCGGGGAGGACTCTTTGCCAGCCACCGCCACGCAAGCATATTCCGACGACTGGACTGTGGCGATCCGCGGGACCGACGAGGCGTGGTGGCGCGGGACGCCGAGGTCGGACGTCGGCTAGAACGTGCGCTCGCCGCGACCGGGGACCTGTTCGAGTCAAGCGATGCTCGCCCGCCAGCAAGCCGCGCAAAGCGGTCGCGTTGACTTCGGTTGGCTCTACCATAACGATCACAAGCGAAACCCAGGGCGGCTCACGCGCAACCCGCGCAGTTGAATTGACGGCCCTGAAACCGGGTGTGGTACCCTCGGGGGCGCGGAGCCTGGCCCGTGAAGTGTTTATTCCGCCCTGTGCCAGGCAAGGGCAAGGAAACGAAAGGACAGACATGTCCACTACTCAGAAGGTGAAGCCGGCCAACGCGACCTGGGTTGCGAAAGCCAAGGTGTCGGCAGACGATTCGTCGCTCGACTTCCCGCTGGAGGGAGGTACAAAACACGAGTTCGTGGAGGTCGACCTGTCCTGGTACGAGGAAGGCCGCTTGAAGATCACGATCCCGCGTGGCACGCCGGGAGTGATCCGACAGGCGTATCTCTCGGGCAACGAACGCGATCTCATTATCGAGATCGCTCCGCGTCCCGAAAAGCGTGTCATAGAAGCAGCGGAAGCCTGGCTAACCAGCTTCATCGGCATGTACGGTGGGATGGACACTGGCCCAGGTGACCCAGTACACGCCGTCCGCGAGAAGGCGCAAGAGTTTCTCGATGCTGGACCGACCGAGGACGATCCTTTTACCATTTCGGAGCAGATTGCTGCTGCGCTGCCTGGCGACTCACGCGCCGCCGCGCTCGGAGACATATGGCGCAAGGAGCTGGAACGACTTAAGTAAGTTGAGCCCTGCGCTCCACGGCGAAGCAAGCAGGCAGAAGACACGAGGGCGGCCCTCTAACGGAGGGCCGCCTCTCCACGGGGTCGTACCGGGCGATGCTGGACAAGCCGAACGGGAGCGCCCACTACAGCATCAGAGGGGATAGCTCGTCCCTGCATCCCGCGCGCGGGAGCGCGCGGCGCCCGGGTCCCACGCGAGCCCTTTGCTCCGCTCCTTCAAGCGACATCCGTCCACCATCGAACACCGCAAAGCGGTTCGAGTTGACTTCGGTTGGCTCCCTCAGCACGGGTTTGCAGCGGATTGTGGGATGCGCTCCTGACGGTGGTCGAACCGTCACGGTTTGGCGCTGAGCGTCTGCGGGACCCTGCTGGTGGCCGCAACCCAACCTGGTAGAGCCGGGTCGATGTAGCCGGCGAGTGCGAGGAGGTCTGTGTAGCGCTCGTCGGGCGCATGGCTCCAGACGCGCTGGTGGTGCGCGAGACGGTTGCGAAAGACATGAAGGCGAGCAAGCGGACCCTCGATCGTTCCGAGCTGGCGGTCAGGTGCGTGCGGGAAACCGCTGGCGAGGTCCGGCCACAGCCCCGTGAGCTTCTTGGTGACGAGGAAGCGCCAGAACCCAAAACTCAACTCGCTGATCGTCTGCCCGTCGCTCGCGCGCTTGCCCTTCTGCCGCACGCGGTCGCGGGCGCCCGCGATGTCCAGACGTGCTCGACCGCTCAACTCCTGCGCGGGATCATCCAGCCAGGAGCCAGACCGTTCAAGTCGGCGATGGCGCGCGGCGAGCCGGTCGTCCAGCGTGTTGCGCAGCGCCACCTCCAGGTGCCCGATGGGCTCCCAAAACGCGGCGGTAATCGCCGAGTTCCAGCGGTACAACTCAACCGCCGCGGGGAAGTCGCCGCCGCAGTGGTCGATGTACGTGCTCAGCCGCTCAGCGCTGAAAAGGCGCTCGAGGTCTTGCGGCTGGAGCTGGTGGTCTGGGGTAGGCATCGGAGATCGTCCGCGCTACGATAAGACGTGAAGACCCCGGAACGGTCCCTGTGCAGCCCCCTTGGGGGCAGGCCAAACCGCCGGGGTTTCGTTCGTTCGGGCTACCTCGTCACCGCGCGACGGAGGCTACTTCGCCTGGTCAAGCGACATCCGCCCGCCCGGCAGCCGCGCCGAGCGGTTCGACTTGACGTCGGCTGGCTCCATAGGCAGTTGTCCGAGTGACCGATAAGCCTTCTTCTGGGCCGGAGGCGTGTGACCTGCTCTGAGGTAGGCACTTGCCATCAACCGCAGTGAGCCCGCACCGATTGCGCAACAGCTCGGAATACAGGACGGGACTGGTCGAAATGACCCGGTTCAGTAGAACCAAGCACAGCCATAGTCTTACGACATGTTTCAAAGAAGTAGTCGATACGTTCGCTGCCTTCAACGTTGAAGACCCACATCCATGAAGTGACCCCAGCAAGGTCACCAGGCCCATAGTAAATCTCCCGGTAACTCGAAGCCTTTTCAAGGTCTGCATGCACCGGCGCCGCATCTTCCTCGGGCGTCAAATGGGTTGGCACGTGCGAATCGATCAGCAGATAGTTGTTTTCTGAGTCCGGAGCGTGCCATCGACTCTCAGCTTCGGAAGATCGCCGGACTTCATCCTCGACTTGGGGCCAGCCGGCTGGTACTTCTGCAGAGTAGCCCGCTGACGCGTAGGGCACGAGACGCGTTGACGCTGCCTTGGTTGTGGTTGCGCGCCCCGTAGACTGTCGTTCTGAAGATGCGGTGTCGGTCGTTGACGATGGTCGAGGCGTCACGCTAGCCGGGTCATGCGCGTTCTGCAACGATGATGAGCCAGGCGTGGATGAACTACTTGCACGCAGCCCCGAACTCACAGCTGGTTCGGACTTGTGGACCACAGCGTAGAGTCCGGCGCCCGCGGTGACCAACGCGGCGATCGCTGTTAGCAATCCCGGCAAGGTGGTCCAGAAACCGGGTTTTGGGTTTGGCGTATCGGTCACTGGGGCCCCTTGCATCGCGAATGGCCGTCGCTCCCCGCGGCGCCGCGCGTGTTCAACAGGCCGATCCTACTGAACATTCTGAATGTCAGCTAGCCCGAACTCCCGCGCTGGGACACTTCCAATCGCACGCAATACCGTTTGACGCTAGAGCGCTAGCGTAAGACAACGCGATGCATGAGCACACGACAGATCGAGGGGCGCGACAACGCTCTAGTCCGCTTCGTCAAGTGACATCCAGTCGCCAGCGACCTGCGCAAAGCGGTTCACGTTGACTTCGGCTAGCTCCATTCGAATCGCCATGTTCTTTGGCGCTGGGAATCTACGGGGGCTCATTGTGTAGGTGCGCGATGGGGCTTGCCGGAGGTCAGTGACAACCTCCAGGAGGCGAGCTAGCCCAAGCCGAGCGCTTGGGCTGCCAAACTCCCCGAGCGCTTCTCTGCATCAGCGGGTCCACGAACGGCCGAACGATCGACAAAGCCTCGGCCAACGTCGTTGCATCGGTGAGGACCGACCGCGCCGCCTCGGCTGCGTATTCCGGCTCCCACCGAGCATGGTCTGGCACATCGAAGAGTTTGCGGCAGCACGACGCCGCGGCGCTGCGTCTCGGACTGCACGGAGGCAATCGCAGGCTCTGCGTGCACGGTCGCGCCGCGGGCAATCGCGACCAAGTCAACGAGGTCGCGATATCTCGTCGATGGTTGCCCCGACGGACCATAGAGGTCGAAAGTCGCCGCGACCTTGTCAGCGATGTGATCGACGAGCGGATATGCGCGGTACCCCTTCTGCTGCAGCTCCGGCATGTCTATCTGCGCAATCGCCGGCACGTCGTCGGGTTCGCCCGTCATGCGGAGGTCAGAACCCACCAAGTCGATCGGAAACCGCTCCCAGCGCTGATTCCCGATGTACGCATCGACTTTAAATCGCACGGCCTTCGAGTCGTCGCTGACTGGCTCGCGCGGCCCGATTTCGAAACGAAACCGATCGCCAATGTCGCGACTTGCCGCAGTGCGCAAGTCCTGCTCCGCAGCGTCAGCAGCCTTCGCGCGATACAAGTCGATGTCGAGCGAACTGCGCACGCCGATGTCGCGCGCAAGCAGCGCAACAGCACCCTTGAGGATCCACTCTCCATCAAGCATGTACAGCCGCTCCAGCAAGCGGTCGTACGCGAACTGACGACGTAGCTGCTGCAAGTTCCACGGACCTCGCTCTGCCAAATTGTGCAACTTGTCCGTCAATGCGGTGCGGAAGGCGTCGGGCGTTGCGTACTTGCTCATCGCAGCGGATACCCCCCAACCTTCGCCGGCGCGCGATCGACCGGCGCGCTCGTTCGTGCCTCCGACATCCAAAGATCCGTCTGCGGATCGTCAACAAGTTCGAGAAGAACCTTGAGAAGCGTCACCCCATCACCGCGTCGTAGCTCGAACTTTGCGGCGTGTGGCGCGAGCGCTTCTGCGCACGTGCTCGGGTAGTCGTACACGTTGCGCAGCGACTCGCTGATGATCTGCGCAACGCCAGTCGGGTCCTCTCGGTCATACAGAAGATCCGACGCAATGCGCGATGGACGCGTCACCGGAAGACCGCGCAAGATGATCCATTCAGTGTCGCTGAGCTTGCGACTATGTAGGCGCACGTCTTCCCGCCGAGACTGGTGCCGCATCGCGATGGTGAAGTCGTGGCGTTCTTCGGGCAGATGCCCGGCGCCGTACATATCCGCTGCGGACCGATGCGAGACGACGCCCTGTTGTTCGACCCGCTCCCACGCGGGAACGTCGGGAGCGAGCTGCAGCCATGCCGCACGCAGCTGCTCGTGGTCCGGCGGGGGAACCCCGCGGAGCCGATATACGCCGTGGGCGACTTTCTCGAGCATTTCTCCCGTGGTGGTCAGGCGCTCCCAGCTTCGCCGCGAAACGCCGAGCCTCAGGGCTTGGCGGCGTGTCACAAAGCCCCACTGCTCCTCGGCCATCTCAAAGAGCGGAGCGATTGTCGGGTAGCGCGGCATATACTGCATTCTACACCGCTATTGGCGGCGTTTGCAGTATTTGGTGCATCCTCACCTGCATTTGCCACCCCTAACGGCGGTATTTGCAGTAGCTAGACGCTATCACGGGCCGTCGCTCGGCCCATAAGCGACTGATACACCCTTCACGTGGGCACTCCGGTCACACGCGCCTGTACTCCACTCCGTCAAGCGACATCCGCCCGCCACCGACCGCCGCGAAGCGGTTCGCGTTGACTTCGGTTGGCTCCACTGCCCCGACGGTGGTCGAACCGCACGGGATGTGTCCGCAAGAACGCTCTCTTTGGAGGAACCGGACGGAGGTCGGACAAGCCAAGGCGCGCCGCCGGAGGTCTACCATCCTCTCCCTTTGCCAAACTTGTCCGGTGGCCCTGACCCAGCAGGCGCGATTTAAACGTCTACGCGAGGCTGCCCTGGGCGCGCGCAGCGCATGCTACGCACGGTACTCTGGGTTTGGAGTGCTGGCTGCGGTCGAGCGCATCGATGGACGGGTCTACGGTGGCGCGAACGTCGAGATCGTCAATTACACTCTGACAAAGCACGCCGAGGAGGCGGCAGCGCTTGCCGCCATCGCAGACGGTGCCCTCGAGTTGGGAGACCGGTGGCTCATGGCGGTCTACACGCAGGGTGCGCCCCCCTGCGGGAGTTGCCGGCAGTTCCTGTGGGAGTGGGCGACTCCGACAGCGCTTAGCTTCGTGGAGCTTCCGGGGGAAGAAGGCTATAAACGGCCGAAGCGCCTGTCGACTCTGTATCCTGAACCGTTCGAACCGTCTGCACTTCCGGATCGTCGAAAAACGCCTCGGGGCAGAAGGGTCCACCGGTGATCGAGTCTCGGCGGTAGCGGCTGGGCAAGGTCGAGTGAGCCAATCGGGCGACGAGGAGCGCGATGTCGGGCAAACGCAAGAGGCGTGTCAATCCGCTTTACACACTGGCCGCGACGATCGTCAGCGCCATCGCCTCGATCGCGTCGAGCGCATCGAAGGCGGTGGCCGTCCCACTCGGGTGCGTGGCTGCGATCCTGCTCGTCTTCACGCTCATGCTCTGGTACGAGACGCGCCGCGGGCGCGACGGTGACCAGAAGCGACGCAAGCCGCCGGACCTGGATCCCGACCGTCTCGCAGCAAGTCTCGACACCGATCAACTCGAGTACATGGATATTGCGCTTCGCGGAGCGGCCACCGATGTCGCGAGCGTAGTGCGGATGTCTCCAACGAACGTGCGCACGAACCTCTTCGCCCTAAGCCCCGGCACGAACAAGCTGCGCATGGTGAAGGATCTATGGCACAACATGAACGACCCCAAGGAGCGGACGATCGAAGTCGAGATCGGACGCGGCAGCACGGGGCTGGCATGGAACAGCCGCGATCTCAACAAGGCAGTTTGGAAGGACGGCTGGGGCAAGAGCGACCTGCGCAGCGCAACCGAGTTGCGAAAGGTTAACTCGGAGTTGCGCTGGATCCTGTCCGTGCCGATCTTCGGTTCGAAAGGACCCGAGACCACGCTGGTGCTGAATGTCGACGGCCTATCGAGGACGCCGTCCGACGCTGCGCTGTCCGAGGCGCTAACGCACCTGCCACGATTTGGCCAAGGGATATCGCGCAAGCTAGGCCTATAGTCAGATACTTGAGATCGGAGATTTCCAATGAGACTGGTGCCAATCAACGTAGATGAGGATGTCGTCGAGTCCGCTGCGCAAGTCGTCGAGTTCCACGCGGATGACCTGCCCGCGCCAGGCCCCGGTTTCAGGGCACTCCTCGAGCACGCCGACGGAGACGATCAGATCTCTCAGGAGACATTCGACAAAGAGGTCATGAATACATACCAGCGCGACAAGCCGATGGCGGATGACGGCTAACTTCTTTTGAAATCGGCGACTCGCACTCAGCCCATTCGCCGCTGGTAGCCCCCCACAGCAGCATGCTTTGGGCGCCTGTTAAGACGGTGCTTGGCGCTAGGCAGAACGGTCTGGCCGACCGTCAAGCGACATCCGCCCCCTAGCAGCGATGCAGAGCGGTTCGACTTGAGGTCGGTTGGCTCCATTCGGATAATCGTCTGCGTCGCTCAGGCTAGGCTGGCAGTGCTTAAGCTTGGATCCAGGTTAAGTGCGTCGAGCGGTGGCCGTTACGCCCGAACGGCGTCCAGTTCGACGTGGTCGTTTGCCTGCTTGATCATCTGTACCAAGTCGGAAATATGCGCCTGGAGGTCTAGCGGCCAATCGTCGGTTCCCTGCCAATCGCTCACCACCGCCATTGCCACCGCCGCCTTGTCCACGCCACTTGAGCGTCCGTTGAGTTGAGCGGCATCTAGGGGGTTGACATATGGGTCGCCGTCCCAAGTGGCCTCGACCCTTGGGTGCACGTGGGCGAGCGCCGCACGCAGCCACTCGACTGGCACGTAGTTCTCTATTGTTTAGCCTCCGGTGACCCAGGCGCCAGAACGCGTACCTGACTCGTTCTGCCAAAAGGTTGATCTCGGATAGAAGCCGGATCCGTTGGGAGGGACCGCCCACGAAGCTGCGATAACCCTTGATGCCCAAGCCGCCGAGAAGGATTCGATCAGCCATGACATCGGCAAGATACGCTCAGGTGGCGGTCTGCGTCGAGCGGGGCTAGCGTCCAAGGTCCATAAAGCCTCGTCGCCTGCGCCCTAAGCACCCAGTGCGATCTTCGAGGTCTGATTCAACCATGGCTATCGCCCTGCCCACGCCGAACGCAATGCCACCGCCCGCGACAAGGCGTTTGAGCAGGCACAGAGGTCGACGACGCTCGTCACTCCAGACGACCGGTTGACCTCCTAACTACGGCCATCAAGCGACACCCGCCCGCCAGCTACCTGTGCAAAGCGGTTCGCATTAACTTCGGCTGGCTCCATTTAAAAATGTCTGCTAATTGGACTGTTTTGAGGCTGGGAATGGCGGCGGTAGGAGCCAGGGGACGAAGCTCGACTTGGAGGCCTGACAGCGCGACACGCGTCGCTTCCTAAGCGCGTTGCTTGACGGACCGGTCGATGCCGCGGCCTCAGGGCACCGAGACGCCGCTCGCCGGCGGCGCCGGCTGTTTACCTGTGTACGTCGTGATCGCGCTCGACGCTTCTGGCGTCGTTACGAGCCGCGGCCCGAACAATCTGATCACGCCGCCCTTGACCTGTCCCATCTGCGCTCCGGCGTAGCCGCCGTGGTCGGTGGTCGAATAGCGGAAGGGTACGAGGCCTGGACCGGTCAACTTCGAGCCCTTTTCGCTCAGCACTTTCACGATCCCTTCGCGCGTCAGGTTCTTACCGGCGAGCTGCAGCGTCTGCGCGAGTGTGTAGGCGGCCGCCATGCCGTACTCGACGTTGCCGTCGAACGGCGCGCTCGAGTCATAGCTGTTGTGGACCTTCTTGAACAGCGCGATCCACGGGTTCGACGTTTCCGCCACGGACGGCAGGTAGCCGTCGGTGATCGCGCCTTCGATCAGTTCGGTGCCCGCCTTCCCCTTGGAGAACGTCTTCAGCAGGCCCCCAACCGTCGTGGGGTCGATACCTACGCTTGAAGATACGAGCTGGGGTTTGTAGCCCAATGTGAACGAGGCCAGCTGGCCGAGCGCCGTGTAGATCGGCACGGTGAAATCGACGAGCACCGTCGCCCCCGAGGCCTTGATCGAGGAAATCTGCGGCGCCACGTTGGTAATGCCGGGTTCATAGGGCTGCGCCGAGACGATCTGGCTCGCAGGCAGCTCGTACTTTATGCCGGTGAGACCCCCTTTGCCGAAGTCGTCGTTCTGGTAGAAGACACCGACCTTCGCGCCGGGGAAGTGCTGCTTGATGTACCGACCGAGGATCTTGCCCTCGATCGTGTAGTTCGGTTGCCACCCGAACGTGTACGGCTGAGCGGTGCCGTTGTCCCAGCACGGGCAGCCCGAGGCCACGAACATGTCGGGCACTTTTTCGCTGTTCAAAAAGCCCACGACCTTGGTGTGGGTCGGGGTGCCGAGTCCCTCGAAGATCCCGAACACTTTTTCGTTGAGGACGAGCCCGTGAACGACATTGACCGTCTGCGTCGGGTTGTATTCGTCGTTCTTGATGATCAGATGGATCTTGCGGCCGTAGATCCCACCCTGGGCGTTCAGGTATTCGAAGAACGCGACCGACGCAGGCGCGATCTCGCTGTAGCCGGGCGCCGCGGGACCCGTCAGCGGCTGGTGGGTGCCGAATGTGACGCTCGTCGAACTCACGCCCGTCGAGTTGCCGCTGGAGCCGCATCCGCACGCTATCAGCGCGATCGTCGCGGCGCACGCGCAGCCGGCGGTCCGGAGGATCGGTTTCCCGCTCATTTCAACTCCTCCTCCTGACGGCTGTGAGGTGGCGAAGCAGTCCGGCCGGCCGCCGCTTGCTCGTGACCTGCGTCTTCGCCTCCAGCTGTTGCTCTAGCGCTCATGCGACTCCTCATCCTCCTAGATACCCGTAAAGCGAGTAGATCAAGAGCGCCTTGCAGGCCGCTCGGCCACAACAGCATCGCGAGGATCAGCACCAGACCGTAGATGGCCAGCGGCAGGTTGTTGGTGACGTTTGTGGAGAAAGAGAACGAGTGCGCGACGTCGGTGCTCCAGATCGGCAGCAGTACGAGCAGCGCGGCACCCCATATCGCGCCGAGGATCGACCCGAGGCCACCCAGCACAACGCCCGTGAGCAGTGCGAGAGACAGGCTGAGCGGAAAGGCTCCTGGTGCCGCCAGTTGCAGGACGAGCGTGAGCAGCCCGCCGGCGAGGCCCGCGCACGCGGCGCTAACCACGAACGCGAGCGTCTGCAGCCGCGCGACGCGCAGACCGCACAGCGATGCGGCTATCTCGTCATCACGCACCGCCGCAAGCGTTCGGCCGACGGCGCTGTGCAACAGGTTGTAGATCGCAAACAGCACGACCAGCGCCCCCGCGCAGGCGATCCATGCCTCCCAGCGCTCAAGCGTAAACCCCTGACCCAGCCAGGACGGGGGAGTCGGCGGATTGATCACCAGGCCATTGGCGCCTCCAAACGTGCTCGGGTACTTGTCGGCGAGCGCAGGCAGTCCGACCGCGAAGGCAAGCGTCACACCGGCCAGATAGGGACCGCGCAGGCGCGTCGCGGCGGCGCCGACGAGCACGCCGACAGCCGCGGTCGTGGCGGCTGCGGCTATCAGCGCTCCAAGCACGGGCCAGTGCTCATTGCCGATCAGCAGCGCGACCGTGTATGCGCCGACCGCCATCAGCGCTCCGTGTCCTAGCGAGATCTGCCCGCTGAGCCCGGTCAGCAGCGTCAGGCCCGCGAGCACCGCGAAGTAGTAGGCGCCGTTTGCGAGCTGCAGGTCGTTGTAGCTCGAGAGCGCCTCGCTTAGGAGGAACAGCATGGCGGCGGCTGTGAGTGCGAGTGTGAGCGAGCGGGTGAGCGTGCGCTGGGGGAGCAGATGAGATCGTCGAGGGGTCAGATGAACCGAGCGCATCGCGGGCACGCTCACACTCGACGCTCGCGTGTGCTGGAGAACAGGCCGCCTGGGCGGACCATCAGCACGATCACGAGCAGCACGAGCGCGGCCAGGGTCACAAGCGAGGGACCCTCGTAACCGGACACATAGGAGAGCACGAGGCCGAGCAGCACCCCGCCCACGGCCGCGCCCTCTGGCCGGTCGAGACCGCCGATAATCGCGGCCGTGAAACCGAACACGAGCAGCGGATCGAACTGGTTGGGCCCAACGAACACCGACGGTGCGATCAACACACCCGCGAGCGAACCGACGAGCGCGGCGAGAGCCCACCCGAGCGTGAGCATGCGGCCGACACGCACACCGAGCATGCGCGCGACCTCCGGCTCGAACGCGGCGGCGCGCATCTGCAGGCCGACCTTCGTTCGCTGGAAGAGAACCCTCAGCGCCAGCGCGGTGGCGATCACGACGAGCACCGTGAAGGTGTCGTTCGGCGCAAACAGCACGCGTGTGCCGCCGATGTCATAGCCGCGAATCGAGAACGCCGGCGGAAAGGAGCGCGGCGTGTTGCCCCAGATCATCCCCGCAAGCGCCTCCAGCAGGATCAGCAGGCCGAGCGCGACGATCACGGCGTTGAGCGGAGGGTGGGCGGGGTCCTCAATCCTGCGGATCAGGACCCGCTCGACGAGCGCACCGAGCACGAAGCCGCAGGCCAGCGCCACCGCGAAGCCGAGCCAGTAAGAGCCGCCCGAGTCGATCACGGCCGAGGCTATGAACGTCGTGAACATGAACATCGCGCCCTGAGCGAAGTTGACGATTCGCGTCGCACGCCAGATCAGCACGAGCGCAAGCGCGACCGCGGCGTACACGGCGCCCGTCGAGATCCCGTTGAGCGTCAGGTCGATGAACTTGGTCATGCGATCAGAGCCCAGCGATCACAGTCCCAGGTAGGCCCGTGCCAATTCATCGTTCGCGGCGAGCTGCCTCCGCACGGCCGTCGGCGACTACTCGCCCGACGCCCAGCACGACTCCGCGATCGGCAACCGACAGTGCGCTGCGCGCGTTCTGCTCGACGAGCAGCACCGCGAGGTCGCGCTCCAGCGCGAGCCGGCGCACGAGACGCATGATCTGCGAGCTCGCCACGGGGGCGAGCCCGAGCGAGGGCTCGTCGAGCAGGAGCACCCGTGGCTTCGCCATCAGCGCTCGGCCGATCGAGAGCATCTGGCGCTCTCCGCCCGACAGCGAGGCAGCTGGCTCGGTGCTCCGCTGCTCGAGCGCCGGGAAGAGCTCATAGATCTCGCCGATCTCAGCGGCGTCGCGCCCCCGCCACAGGCCCCCCAGGCGCAGATTCTCCTGCACTGATAGCTCGACGATGACGCCGCGCCCCTCGGGGACGTGCGCGAGCGCTTCTCTTGCGATGTCCTCGACGTGCCGGCCGGCGATGTCCTTGCCGTCCATGCGCACACGTCCGGCTGTCGCCCGCTGCAAGCCCGAGATCGTTCGTAGGAGCGTCGTCTTACCCGCACCATTGGCGCCCAGCACGGCGGTGATGGTGCCGTGGTCGACTGAGACCGTCACGCCGTCTATTGCGCGCACGGGCCCATAGTCGGTTGTCAAGCCCTCGATCTCGAGAAGCGCCGTCATTTTGTCTCCTCCCAATCGGCACTCACCGTCGATCTGCCTCGCTGGAGCCCTTGCCGTTCTCGCGCCCGAGGTAGGCCTCGAGCACCTTCGGGTCACGACCGACCGTCGCTGGATCCCCAGAGGCGATCACACGTCCGAAGTCGAGCACGACCACTCGGTCGCAGACGGACATCACGAGATCCATGCGGTGCTCGACGAGCATCACGGCCATCGACCCCTGCAACCCTTTGATCCGTGCGCCGAGCTCCTCGACCTCGTCGCTGCCCAGACCGCCGGCGGGCTCGTCGAGCAAGAGCAGCTCAGGCTCTCCGACAAGCGCACGTGCGAGCGCCACACGCTTCTGCATCGGATAGGCAAGCGTGCCGGGCATCCGCTTCGCGAGGTGCTCGCATTCCAGCGCGCGCAGAACGTCGAGCGAGCGCTCGCGGAGCATGTGCTCGTCCCGGTCGGCGCGCGGCAGGGCCAGCAGCGCGCTGAAAACGCCAGTGCGGCTGAATCGCTGGGCGCCCACCATCACGTTTTCAAGCACGTTCAAGCCTCCGAACAGCCCCACCCCCTGGAGCGTACGCGCGATGCCGTGCCCAGCCAGCCGGTCGGTCCGCGTCCCGGTGAAGGGCATGCCCTTCCACTGAAGCATGCCCGCCTGGGGGCGCACGAAGCCGCAGATCACATTGAACAGCGTCGTCTTGCCGGCACCGTTCGGGCCGATCACGCCGAGCACCTCGCCGCTTGCGATGTTCACCGACGCACCGTTCAGCGCGGTGAGGCCACCGAAGCGCACCGTTAGATCGCACGCGGCGAACGCCGCCGGCGGTCCGAGGAGCGGCTGTTCTGCCATGACATACCGAAATTACCCTCAAGTAGCTGTCTGTAAGCCGGTTCGCATTGACTCCGGTTGGCGCAGTAGATGGAGCAGTATGTGTCGCATCTCCCGCACCGCGATGCCGTTGCCCGCATCGTCAGAGAACTCCCACAGTGTCCACGGGTCATCGAGTAGCTCGCGACCCTTTTCGGCATCGTTGATTGCCTTGAATCTCAGGCAAAAGTCGAGCAGGTATCCGATCTGAAGGTCGCGGCGGACGTTGTAGCCGAGACCAGGGTTGCCGATGCCCTCGTCCATGGTTTCACCTAGGCGCTGCCAATATGGCGGCCGCTCTTCGCCGAGCGGTTTGATCACCGTCTCGAGAATCGCGCGCTTGGTCGGCCCACCGATCGCACCGACGGCAAACAAGAAGTAGACCGCGAGCAGCTCGCACACCAACCAGCGCACATCCTCGGAGGCCGTCTCCAGCTGCTTGGTCAGCTTCTGTTCGAAGTTCTCCCCGTTCCCAGGAGCGGGTTATCGAGGAATCGCTGCCGGAAGTCCGCGAGATTCAGACTGTCCAGATCTTCCGATCATCAAACAACAATGAGCCGCTCTCAAGCAAGCACTTCTGCTTCCAGACGTCGACCAAAGCATCGATCTTCGCTCGACCAGCATCGAAGTTCGTCGCCATCGCCGGCCGATCCTATCCCTCACTGGACAGGCGGATGCGGCTGCCCGAGGCAGGCGCTGCGTTCTAGAGATCTTTGGCGTCCGCTGGCTTTGAGCGCGTGTAGACGGCTTGCCAGGGTATGACGGGCGTTGAGTCTTGCTGGCTTCCCTTGGTCACAAACGGATCGCTCGGGTCGTATACCACTCTGTATGCCTGCCGAGATGAGCGATGAGGAGCTGCTGGTCGGTGGCGCGCGCGGGTTTGCGCTGCTGTACGAGCGTCGCTACCCATTGATCCGGGGTTACCTGCGCCGCCGGATCGGCCCACACCCGGATCTTGTACTCGATCTTGTCGCGGAGACCTTCGCGCGCGCTCTTGAGCGCCGCGAGCAGTTCGATCCGAAGCGAGGAACGGCTGTTGGATGGCTGCTGGGGATCGCCCGGCATCTGCTGTTGGAGGCGGTGCGTCAAGGTCGCGTGGCGGACGCTTCGCGTCGGCGTCTGGGTATGGAGCGGATCGTGGTCGCGAGCGAGCAGCTCGAGTTGGTCGAGCACGAGAGCGCCTCAGAGCTGGAGAGATCTCTGATTGGCCTCCCGGTCGAGCAGCGTGAGGCAATCGAGAGGCGGGTGCTGGCGGAGGAGCCCTACGCGCTGATCGCAGCGCAGATCGGATGCTCTGAGCAGGTCGTTCGCAAGCGCGTATCGCGTGGCTTGGCGACGCTGAGACGAAGGATGAAGGAGAGCGCATGACCGACCCCTACACATACCTTGGTAGCGAGCTACTGGCGGCGGCTGAGCGGCAAGAGGTTCACCCCAGCGCGCACAGGGGTGCGCGTGCGTGGCTCTCACGCCGGCTGAACGCAGCAGCGGTGGCAGCCGTGCTGGCGTTGGGTGGTGGTGCTGTCGCGGTCGCCGCCACCGGGGTGCTGAATGGCACTCCGGTCAAGCCGGAAGTGGCGCCGAGCCCGGTCACCGACAACGGCCTCCCCGTCACCGGCGGTTCTTCTCCGGTGGCCCTTCGCAGCGCCGACCCGGGCGGCGGTCTGCCTTGGGGTATGCGGATCCTCCACACCACGCGCGGGGAGGTCTGCGTCCAGGTCGGCCGCGTGCAGGACGGTCAGCTCGGCGAGCTGGGCGTCGACAGTGCGTTCGGCGACGATGGGCGCTTTCACGCCCTCTCGCTGGACATCCTGCCGCCTGGCTACGGAGGCTCCTCGAGTGACATCCAATGCGTCCTGCCTACCCAGACGCTCATCTTTGAAGATACGAAGGCAGACCGAAGCGCCGAGCGTCTGCTGCCCGAGGAGTTCGGGGAACCTCATCTGAGTCATCCTGAGATTCCGCCCTCGCGGGATCTGCGAGACCTGTCGTTTGGGTTGCTTGGACCGCATGCCGTTAGCGTCACCTACCGAACCAAGGCAGGCATGCGCACCGTCCCAGTCAAGGGCGCCGACGGCGCCTTCCTGATCGTCGAGCCCGCCGGCATCGTTCAGCTCGCCGGCCACACGATGGGCTCCGCCGATGTTGGCGGTTCAGTCTCGGGGCAGGCAGACGCGAATTCAGTCGAGGTCATGCCCCCCACCGGGGCCGGGCCTACAACTATCGTGAGCGCTGTCACCTTCCGCTTTGGCTCGCGTGTGTGCTCGGAGGGATCCGGTGCGCCGGTGAGCAGACGCTGTCAGACCGGGAGGGGCTCGTCGCTTCCGCGGCGATGGTTCAGCCCAACCCGCAGCCTGCACGCGCCAGTTCACCTCACGTTGCTGCTCCAGTCCCACGCGGCGTGCGCCGCCGCCTTCCTCACCTACCCGTGCTACAAGGGCGAGGTTGAGTTCACGGCGCCCTACGCGGTCACGACAGCCGCCACCGACTACCTGATCGAAGGGCTTGCAAAGGGATGCAAGGTTGGCGGTCGCCCGGAAACCGGCTGGAACCTGGAACGCGACGTCAAGCTGCACGAAACAGTTCGCACAAATTCGCTGGGGCTCTTCAAGTTCACGCCCGCATGCGCCTCGAGCGAGGCCTTCCGGGTCACCTATCAAAACCTGCAGGGCCCTTCGACCCACGACCCCCACGAATCGGTCATCGTGGGCACCGCCGCCATGAGCAACGCGACACTCCCCAACGGAGCCCCAATGACCGGATAGAACGCGAACTACGCGCGTGTGGCTTCCTCTCGCCGGCTCGGAACCTCGGGCCCTTCGGACAGCGTCTCGCCGGTCTCCAGCAGTGTCTTGAGGCTCGCGAGGATCACGGGCCATCCACCGCTGATGCTTTCCAGCGTCACGCTGCCGGGGTCGAAGTCGTCGTGGACCACGGTCAGCTTGACTCCCTGTCCGCGAGGCTCGATGTCGAAGCTCACCTTTGAGCGGCGCTCGGCTGCGATCCGGTCGTAGTACTCGTCGCTGAACCCGACTTTCTTGGCGAACTCCGGTGTGACGGTCTGCCATGCATAGGCCAACCTGTGGTGCGGGTCGTACTCGAGGACGATCTGGGCGGGATCGGCGATCTCCACACCGTCGTACTCCCATGTCATCGTTGAGCCCACCTTCCAGTCCGAGGTGAACGTGGCTCCCCAGTAGCGACTGGTGAACGCCGGGTCGGTCAGCGCCTGCCAGAGCTGCTCAGGGGTGGTCTTGATGTAGGTCGTATAGACGAATTCGGGCTTTTGCATGGGTATGTCCTCCAGTGTTCTCTTTAGGTCGGCGAGCGCGCTCACTCGCTCACGGTCGTATTGCTTGATCCAGCGTTCGCCGATGGCGTTGATCGGCTCGGCGTTTAGGTAGTGCAGCTTCTCCCGCCCGCGCCACACAGCGGCCACCAGGTTGGCTCTCTCCAGCACCGCCAGGTGCTTGCTCACCGACTGCCGGGTCATGCCCATCTCGCTGCACAGCTCCCGCAGGGTTTGTCCGTTGCGAGCGTTCAAGCTGTCCAGCAACCGGCGACGGCCGGGATCGGCCAACGCTCTGAATACCTCGTCCATCTGTCGCCCTTTCGATAGGCAGCCATTTGGTTGCCTAAACTATATGCAACCTCTGAGGTGCATGTCAAGTCCGATGTCGAGCGACTACAGGCCGAGGAAAATCGCCGATGCAATTCTCGTTAAGCGGGGAGCGTCACTACCCATGCGCGCCCAACGACCATGCGCGATGGCTCTCATCGCAGCGCATCCGAAGTGTATGCTGCGAGCATTGTGAGCCCCTTCACGAGGATCCACAAAAAGCCCGAGCACCACAAGCGAGCAGCATTCGCTGGGATGTCGATTGCCGTTGTGACAGCGCTCCTGCTTGGTGTCAGTGCCGTGGCGGGCGCTGCCGGCGACGCGCACGTCAAGGACGGCCACTACAAGGGCACAGTGGGCCCGGGTTGGCCGATCAGCTTTCAGGTGTCGGACAACGGCAAAACGGTCGAGCATCTCGTCGCGGGGTTCGATGTGGGCTGCAACGGTCCGGCGGGGAACACCCCAACGATGTTCCACTTCGCCGCGCTCACGATCCACGACGGGAGCTTCTCCGGCCGTGCGCGGGACGGCTTCGGATCAAAGGTGTCCGAGGACCTGCGCATCACGGGCAGCTTCTCGGGGGGCACGGCGAAGGGGAAGGCCGAGGACACCTCCAACATCACCAGCCTCCCCAGTTGTACAGAAAAGTCGACGTTCACCGCCACCGCCGGTTAGCGGCGCGGCGCTTGGCCGGTCGGCCGATGTCTTCTCTGGCGCCAAGCCCGATATGGCGGTGTCCTTCGGCGGACACGAACTAGGATCACAACCGCCGATGACCAATGCCGACGACATGCTGGCGTTTGCCGCATCCCAGGCCGAGCAACTTGCCGCGCCCGGGCTGAGCCCACGCCCGCGCCGTAAGGTGGCGGTGCTGGCCTGTATGGACACTCGTATCGACCTGTTCCCGATGCTGGGCCTGCGCCGCGGTGACGCACACATCATCCGCAACGCCGGCGGTCTGGTCACCGACGACGCGATCCGTTCGCTGAGCGTCTCTCAGCGCAAGCTCGGCACGGAGGAGGTCGTGGTGGTCATGCACGATGGTTGTGGTCTGCACGGAGCCTCCGAGGACGAGTTCGCGCAGGCGCTCGCCAACGATGGGGTCCTACCCACGTGGCGCCTCGGCGCCTTCGATGACGTGGAGACGACTCTGCGTAGCAGCCTCATCCGGCTGCGATCCAGCCCGGAGCTGCCAGCCCGTGACCACATACGGGGCTTTGTCTTCAATCCTGAGACGGGCGCGCTGCGCGAGGTGGAGGAGGCTCCGCTCCGCGACTAGATGCGTGTCCGCCGTTGGCTCTCACCCAAAGCGCGTAAGTACTGAACCCGTGACGCTCATAGAAACGTATGGCGCCGCTGTTGGTGGGCATCACGTGCAGCGAAACTTCGGTGATCTCGTGAGCATGTAGCTTCGTCCGCACCGCTTGGAGCAGCTCCGTTCCGGTCCCCTGGCCGCGCTCGCTCGGCAGTACCGCCAGTGTCTCTATCTCGCCGGCGCGCTCGCTCAGGGGCCAGGTTGGGGAGCCCTCCCGCACATGCACCATCGCGTAGCCCACCTGCTTTTCCGCGCGCTCGGCGAGCAGGAGGAATGCCTCGGGCTCGCCCAACCACTCCTCGTACTGGCGACGCCTGCGCTCCCAGGACTCCTCGCGTGAGCGTGGCGGGCCGAGATCTGGAGTTACGCTCGAATGGTGCTCGCGCAGCGCGTTCCACAGCGGCTCGATCAGGTCCAGCTCGCTCGCTCCGATCTGCCGTATCTCACAACCGCGCACGCCCCGATAGATATCAGCACGACGCCCTCTGCGTCTGGGAGGACGTAGTACCATCTCGAACTTCGCGCGCCCGTAGCTCAGTGGTCAACGGTTCTCTTCGGGGAGCCAAAGAGCAGCGGTCTTTCAAACCGCAGGCCGCGGGTTCGATTCCCGCCGGGCGCACTGCTGTTGTGTCTCGGGACATCCTGGACGGATGTCTCGGGATAGTAGACAGTTCAGGTGTTGTTGATGGGTTGGTAGTCGCGGGTGGGGTCTAGGGTGAGTTCTCGGATGAGCTGGCCGGTGTTTGCGTCGATGATGCGGATGTTTTGGTCGGCGATGAGGAGCTTGATGGGGCGGTTCTTGTGGGCTCTGCCGATGCCGATGTGGTGTAGGCGGCTTTGGTGGCGGAGGGTGACGCGATCGGTCTTGTCGACCTTGTCTTGGCGGACGCGGAAGTGGGTCGTTGGGAGTGGTTCTGCGGCTGGTCTGGCTTTGGTCTGTGCGTTGTGGGCCTGCAGGGGGGTGCGGTCGTGGAGTGCTCTGTGCGGAGGCATGTTGTTGTAGTAGTGGACGAACGTGTCGAGCTGGGTTTGCGGCTCTTCGATGGTCTTGGCTGGTTTTTGGCGGGTGAGGTAGCGCTTCAGGGTTTGGTGCAAGCGCTCGATCTTTCCGCTGGTTTGGGGGTGGTAGGGCCGGGAGTTTTTGCTGGTGATCCCGTAGCGCTGGAGTTCTGTTTGTAGGAGCACCTTGCCCTTGCGTGGTGTGGCGGTGAACACCGCACCGTTGTCGGTGGGCAGGGACGCGGGTAGGCCGTGTAGCTCAGCGGTCTTGTGGAAGGTGTCCACGACGTCTTGGGCTTTGACGGTGGAGTAGGCCTCGGAGGTCAGGAACAGGCGGGGATGGTCGTCGATCATGTTCAGGATCTCCACGTGCTCATCGTCTGCGAGATGCCAGTGCGTGACGTCGGTCTGCCATGTCTCATTCGGTAGGTCTGCTTCGAAGCGGATCAGGCTGCTGGCCGGTCGCTTCTGTGGCTCTGCGATGATCAATCCCTCGCGTTTGAGGATCCGCCAGATCGTTGCCCGGGAGGGCACGTTCTCCACACGATCGGCGAGGTGGTAGGCGATCGTTGCTGGCCCAGCATCGTGGCCTTCAGCGTGCAGCTGGGTGCGTACTGCGACGATCGCGTTGATCGTCTCTTGCGGCGTGCCGTGCTTGCATGAGCGTGGTCTCTTTGACCGAGGCTCAAGTGCTTGATAGCCGCCGTCTCGATAACGGGCCATTAGCTCGTAGATCCAGCTCTTGCTGATCCCGTGTGCCCTGGCGACCTCGCGAGCACTGCGTCCCTCCAGCACCACGGCATCCACGACGTAGCGCGCCAGCCCTGAGCGTCCCATCCCCATACCAGCCACCTTTCCATTGGGTGTCCAGTATCTCCCGAGACATCAGTCCACTATGTACTGCAACCACACACCGCCGGGCGCATTGTCAAAATCCCGCTTGGATAGAGGATGGGTAGGACGGCGAGTGGGATGAGGGCCTTGTTTGCGCGCTCGCGAGGACTGTCGGAGCGTGCGATGGCGTGCCTCAACTTAGGCGCCCGCCTCGACCCGGTCCGCTTAAACGATCCGCAAGTGCTTCATTCATGAGCCGTCGGCCCCGACGATCCCGTGCTTGAGCGCCGAAAGACAGCTCTGGTGTCGCGTGGCGGCAAGTGGAGCAAAGGCCGTGTACCGGGGCGTGTGTGAGGAGCGCAACGGATGATCCCGCTCAGTCGGACTCGGGCCAGGATCCTATGTCGCGGCGAAGCGCGAAATGACCCCCTTTAGATTTCGTGGGGTGTCTCCGCTCCCGGGCGGTGGGTCTGGCCGTCCCGGCGGTAGCTTGCGTGACGTCGCCCCCATCCGGGTGGCACCGACCCTGCGGCCTTGCAGACATCACGGCCGATTTGAGCTACGGGGGTGGCCCACGATGATGCACCGACTCGTTCGAGCGCCATGAACTCTCAACGTCGTTCGGGACGGGATGGGCCCTCGTGTCTCCAGGATCGTCGATCTCGCATTGTCTCGGAGTCAGCGCAAACGCGGTAGATAAAGGGTTTCCGCGAAAACGATGCGCATCATAGTAGCCCGAGTACTGGTTGTTGAGCATTATCCGGCATAGTAATTTATCACCATTAGTCGAATTTCTTCGATCTTCTCGCATTTCCTGCGGAGAACCATGTAGGGTGCTTGCACTTCAGCGAAAGGCGTATGCCTGAGGGTCGCTGAGCCCAAATGAACAGGGAGGAGCGGGGGATGCGGGTCGCGTTGCGGTCGTTGCTGGTGTGCGTCTTGGGGGCTGTGCCGGTGTTTGCGTTGGGGGGAGGGGCCTCTGGAGCGTCGCCTGGAGTCGGCAGTGGTGCATCCTTGGCTGATGGTTCTTTTGTGAGCAGTCTCGTGCCGCCGCACCTTCAGTGGCCGTCGGCGGAAAGCGAACCGAGTAGAGTTCGAGAGCGCAGGCAATCGACGAGTCTGGCGACGGTGCAAATGAGCGTTCGTTCGCGCACGATGTTCGCGCACCTTGGGGCCGTTCGGGCGGCTCAGGTTGCGCGTGGGGCGTTTCCGGTTGAGATCGGGCATCAGGTGGACAGCGGGCCGTTGGTGCCGGTTGGGGGGCGGATCGTCCGCTACTCATCCGACAAGGTGGCGCAGCTGGAGCTGCCTGGTGGCAAGCTTGCGGCGGTCGAATCACTGCGGCCGATGGCGGTTGAAACCTCTCATGGCCATCACGAACCGGTAGATCTTGGTCTCATCAAGGCGGGAAACCTGTATGAGTCGGCGCGCCCGGTGGTAGGGGTCCTGATCCCCTCACGGCTGCGTGAAGGTGTGGTGCTGCCAGAAGCCGGCGTGTCGTTGACACCGGTGAACGCTCAGGGGACAGCCTTGGTTGGATCGGAAGGTCAACTGGACGGTGCGAGTGTGCTGTACGCGAACACACAGACCGATACGGACACTGCGGTGAAGCCGACGATCGGCGGCGTGGAGACGAATAGTATCCTGCGCTCGCTCGCCAGTCCGGAGCAGTTGTACTTCCGGGTCGGGTTGCCTTCTGGTGGGACTCTCGAGCAGGGTCACGATGCTGGTGGGCCTGTGCAGGCGATGAGTCACGGCCGCGAGATCGCTCTCATACGTGCACCGACCGCGAGCGACGCAGAAGGCACTAGTGTCCCGGTGTCGATGAGCGTGCAGGGAGATATGCTTAAGTTGAATGTGGCGGCGAGCGCGGGCGAATACCACTGGCCGATCGCGGTGGATCCTGAAGTTGTGACCGACAATGAATTGGGTCCGGCGGAATGTTATCGGGGAAGAGAAGGCGAAACCGAACACAAAAGCAGCAATTGGTGTGTGTACGCGGGAAAGGCGGGAGAAAAAGGCGAAATTGAATCAAAGGAAATAGGCCCGTCGAGGTTTATACACAGATGGGGGTCTGGGAGTCTCGTCCAATACAACGCGGAATATCTCTCCCCTGGTGAATACACGGTAGCAGTCTACCATACCCAGGGGCAGTCGAAAATCTACGAGCTGCAGGCTGAAACGGTGGGCGAAGTCAAAGGAGGCCGAGCAAAGCTGGAACTTGCCAAGAAGGTTGCTGAAAGCAACAACGAAGAGGGCGAAGTCGAACATTCGACACTGATCAAGGAAAACGGCTATTGGGGCTGGACGACCAGTCATGTCTGTGCGGAAGAACCCGGGTGTGGCGATACGGCCGGCGCTCAGGGCAATATCGCTGCATTTAAGCTCGAAGCCGCTGAACCTGGAGCGTCTCTGGAAGCCGAGCAGGGCAACACATATGTCTACATAGCGCAAGAAAAAGGTCCTGAAGTAGGTTTCAATGAAACAGCATCTGAAATCGAAGTCGAAAAAGGAGTAAAGCGTCTCAACGCTCTGTATGGTGGCGGGGCGTGGCT
Organism: uncultured Solirubrobacterales bacterium; assembly: GCA_963849215.1. Lineage (GTDB taxonomy): Bacteria > Actinomycetota > Thermoleophilia > Solirubrobacterales > Solirubrobacteraceae > Palsa-744. The sequence goes on along the minus strand of CAWKGR010000003.1, from coordinate 407,654 downwards.
CGGGCCGTACGCGGATACTGCCTTTGAAGTCAAGGCGCACGATCCTGGCGTCGGGATCGCGTGGGCGCGAGTCGGGCTCGGCTCCGGATTCAACCTCTACGAGCCGATCTATGAAGATGGTAAGTGCAACGGCGTGCAGTGCAAAGAGGAATACCATACGGCGGTCACTTACAGTTCGGGAATGGCCGAAGGCGAACAGTCGATCACGTGGGTCGCTGCAGACCTCGCTGGACGTATTTCCAAATGTCCATCCTGCCTCGGGATGAGCACTACTGAATACCATTCGGTCAAGGTCGATGCTAGGCCACCTAGCAAACTGGAAGTGAGTGGTTGGCCAGCGAGCCACGAAATTAGCGCGACCTCGCACACGCTAACTGTCTCCGCTACAGACGAAGAAACCTATGTGGGTAAGCACAGTTCAGGTGTGAAATCGATCACCGTCTCGCTGGACGGTGGACCTGCAAGCACCATCTCCGGCGCCTCGTGTTCGCCGGGGACATGTACAGCCAGCGGCACTTACGCGCTTAATGCCGAAGATCTAGCTGAAGGAGTGCACAGACTGGTCGTGGTCGCCACCGACAACGCAAACAATGTCTCTCCGGCAAAGGAATTCACGTTCGACGTGCGCCACGGCAGCTCAGTGACCGTGGGACCGGGAACCGTTGATCCCACGACGGGGCAGTTCAAGCTGAGCGCGACAGATGTGTCGTTGACCGGGGCGGGCAATGTCTCGCGGGTATATGAGTCACGCAATCTGACCGCTGGCATCGAAGGGCCGCTGGGGCCGCAATGGTCGCTCAGCCTTGGTGGTAGCGAGGGGTTGAGCGTATTGCCGACTGGCAGCGTGGTGCTGTCTAGCGCTGGTGGCGGGACGACTACGTTCACGCTAAATTCCAAAGGGGAATTCGAATCACCGAAGGGCGACGAAAATCTCCAGATCGAATACAAGGCCGCTGAACGCAAGTATGTACTGAAGGACACGAAGGCTGGTAGTGAAACCGTCTTTGAACAGCCCACTGGGACGCAGAGTACGCCGCCAACTTATGGTGGTGCGTTTGGTGCCGAAACGGGTGTGCTCAGCCGTCCCGTCGATGACGCACTTGACGGGAGCGGCAATGTGTGGGTCACAGACTGGAGTGATAACCGCGTCGCCGAGTTCACAGGCAAGGGCGCGCTGGTGGGGGCATATGGCGTTGAAGGATCGGGAAGCGATGAGTTTCATTTGCCGTTTGGGGTTGCTGTCAACCAGACTACGGGCAACGTCTACGTAAGTGACTATGGCAATAGTCGCATCGATGAGCTCTCCTCTTCTGGATCTTTCATTCGCGCGTTTGGCTGGGGAGTCTCAAACGGCGAAGCGAGCCTTCAGAGCTGTTTGTCGAGTTGCAGAGCCGGCATCGCCGGCGCGGGTGCCGGGCAGCTCTCAGAGCCGCTCGGCGTGGCTATCGACTCGAGCGGCAACGTTTGGGTTGCTGAAGAAGGCAACGACCGTATCCAGGAGTTCAGCGAAACCGGGGCTTCTATCACTACCTTTGGTTCGGTAGGCACTGGAGCTGGACAGTTCGAGGTTCCCATGAACATAGCCTTTGTGGGCGGGGATGTCTACGTAACCGACCAGAACAATAACCGTGTCGATGAGTTCTCGACATCCGGGACCTTTCTCAAGACGATTGGCTGGGGTGTCTCAAACGGGGAAGCAAAACTCGAGACGTGCACAAGTAGCTGTAGAGCGGGTATTGCCGGCACCGGCAACGGCCAGTTCGATAACCCCCGTGCCATGGCGGTCGAACCCGTGAGCGGCAACCTGTATGTGGCCGATATGAGTAATAATCGTGTGCAGGCGATTACCACCTCCGGCGCATTTGTGAGCAAGTTCGGCTCGGGAGGCTCTGGTCCTGGACAGTTCTCCGCCCCGATGGGCCTTGTGGTCTCACCGACAGGGACCATCTACGTCACGGATTTCTACAACGCGCGCGTCCAGGAGTGGTCACATGCCGTGTGGTGGCCCACAAGCGCCAAAGGCTCCTTGCCCGACCACACGACCTATACTTATACGTCGGTCGAAAACAACGAAGGCATCACTTCAGTGCAGCCCTTTGAGGTGATCGCGCCTACACCGCAGGGAGTGGAATGCGGAACTACACTCGAAGAACTAAAAGCGGAAAAAGACAAGGGCTGCCGCGCGCTCACATTCGAATACGCTAAAAAAACCAAGGAAAATATCGGTGAAAATCAGACCGAATGGGGAGAATACAAGGGACATCTCAGCCAGATCATGTTCCACGCCTGGAACACTTCGACTAAATCAATGGAAGAAACAGCGGTTGCACAGTACTCCTATGACAAACAGGGTCGTCTGCGTGCCGAGTGGGATCCGCGAATCGAAAAAAGCACCGCGTGCGGAGGTAGCTGCTCCGCACTGAAGACAACATATGGCTATGACGCCGAAGGTCACGTAACATCGTTGACGCCTGCTAAGCAGGAGTCGTGGGCATTTACCTACGGAACTATCCCGGGCGACGCGAGCACTGGTCGTCTGTTGAAGGTCATGCGCGCCCCGGCCTCGGCCGCTCTCTGGAACGGGGAAGTGGTGAAAAACACAGAAGTGCCCAAACTATCTGGCACCGCGGTCGTCGGAGTCAAGATGGGCGCGTCCCACGGTGTATGGAGTAACAGTCCCGTCGCATACGGATACCAGTGGGAGGACTGTAACTCTGAAGGGAAATCGTGTACGCCGATTCTTGGTGCTACGAACGAGAACTACAAAATCGCGTCTAGCGACGTGGGTCACACATTGGTCGCACAGGTCATCGCGATAAACGGTGGGGGTGGCATGACTGCAACGAGCACGGCGAGCGCGGTGGTTGCGACTTCCGGCACCAAAACCGAAGGTACCTCCTATTCGTCTGAACCCGGTTCGACAATCGAGTATCACGTGCCGCTTTCTGGGTCCGAAAGCTCCGACCTACAGAATCTGACCAAGGAAAAGGTGGAAGAATGGGGTCAAAAGGACGCACACGAATACGAAGACAACGATCCTGTCGAAGGGATGGCCGTCTTCCCACCCGATGAACCTCAAGGCTGGCCAGCGTCGGACTACGAGCGCGCTACGATCGACTATATGAACGCAAAGGGATTGACTGTCAACACTGCCTCACCTACGGGTGGGATATCGACCGCTGAATACAATGAAATAAACGAGACGGTGCGTACATTGACTGCGGATAATCGCGCGGCCGCGCTCAAAGAAGGGTGTAAATCGGTCTCTAAAAAAGAATGTAGGTCGGCCGAAGTTTCAGAAAAGCTCGACACCCGGACCGAATACAGTCCTAACGGCAGCGATATCGTTAAGGTGCTCGGGTCTGAACATAAGATCAAGCTTGCCGATGGAGAAGAAGTCGGGGCGCGCGCGGTGTCACACGACTACTATGACGAAGACGCCCAGCAGGCCGAAGAAAAGAATCACGAAACGTATAATCTTCTAACGAGAAGTACAAGTGGCGCGCTGCTTGCTAGCGGCGAAGAAAAGGATATACGGACGACAATCACCTCTTATGGTGGACAGAAAGATTTGGGCTGGAAGCTGCGCAAGCCGACATCGGTAGCGACCGATCCAGCGGGTTTGGACTTGGTGCGTACGACGGTCTACAATGAAACGACGGGCGACGTTGTGGAAACAAAGGCGCCAGGTGGAAGCGTTGAATCCGTATATCCACCGACGTTCTCCGTGGCCTTGGGATCTACAGAAGGCAGTGGTAGTGGACAGTTCAATCATCCCCTTGGGGTGGCTGTCGATTCCTCTGGCGATCTCTGGGTGGACGATAATGGTAACCATCGGATTCAGGAGTTCTCTTCGTCGGGCACGTTGATAAGAACATACGGGTCAGAAGGGTCAGGAGAAGGACAGTTGAAAGACGCGTCTGGTATCGCAATCGATCCGACGACAGGTAATGTGATAGTAAGCGACACGGGTAACAACAGGATCGACGTATTCAGTTCTACCGGTAAATGGGTGCGAACGTTCGGCACGGCCGGCTCGGGAAACGGGCAGCTCAAAGAACCCGATGGTCTGACGGTTGATTCGTACGGCAACGTATGGATCGCGGACATGGGGAACAACCGCATTGAGGAGTTTTCGTCGTCTGGAACATACGAGTCACAATTCGGCAAACATGGTTCAGGAAACGGCGAATTCATAGAACCGGTAGGGGTAGCGATATCCGAAGGTGAGTTTTTTGTGGCAGACCGTGGTAACGATCGTATCGAGGAGTTCACACCGGGCGGCGAATATCGGGAGAAGTTCGGTAGCGTGGGCGCCGGTACAGGCGAGATAAAACAGCCCGAAGGCATCGGTGTCGATCCGATGAGCGGCAATATCTACGTTTCGGATTTTGGTAACGAGAGGATCGACGAGTTCACGCCTGCGGGTAAGCCTCTAGCTGAATTTGGGGAATACGGTACGAACATCGGGGGTCTTCACGGCCCGACGGGTATAACACTCAACGGGACAGGCAAGATCTATATCGCGGACGAGTACAACGCAAAGATCGACGAGTGGCTTCTCCCAGAAGTCGGCGGTAAGCGGATGAGCTACTCATCAGAATTTGGAGAAGAAGGCAGCGGTGAAGGACGTTTCAACTCTCCCGTAGAGGCAGCAATAGATGGGTCGGGAGACGTTTGGATCACCGATCACAATAACGATCGAGTCGAGAAGTTCTCGGCTACCGGACAGTTCCTCGCGAGCTACGGGTCAAAAGGGAGCGGGAACGGGCAGTTCAACGGTCCAACGGGGATAGATATCAACAAGAGCAGCGGCAATGTATACATCGTTGACAGCGGCAACAATCGAATCGAGGAGTTGAGCTCGACGGGAACGTTCGTACGCGCCTTTGGAACAGCCGGGAGCGAATCGGGAGAGCTAAACGATCCATGGGGCGTCAAAATAGATCCTGCCGGCAATGTGTGGGTAGCGGACACAAAAAACAATCGTGTACAAGAGTTCTCTGCTACCGGCACATTTATAGCGGCCTACGGGTCCGTGGGGACAGGAAACGCACAATTCAAAGAACCTGAAGACATAGCATTTTCCGGCGGAAACATGTATGTCACCGACTCTGGCAACAATAGAGTACAAGAGCTATCTATGACGGGAAGCTACATCAGGCAATTTGGATCAGAAGGAGATTATGATGGTCAATTTGAAAAACCAGAAGGCATTGCCGTCGACTCAGCCGGCAATGTTTATGTCGTTGATACAGGAAACAATCGTATTCAAGAGTTTACTCCCAGCGGGGCTTTCCTAGCGACTTTTGGATCATACGGGCACGGCGAAGGGCAGCTCAGTGATCCAGGAGGAATCGCAATCAACGCTGCTGGTGACGTCTACGTCATCGACAGCGGTAACAATCGCAGCGAGATATGGATGCCTGTCGATCAAGCCGCCCACGACACCCAGACGATCTACTACAGCGCCAAAGAAGAATCATCAGTCACGACCTGTCGCAACCACCCGGAATGGGCGGGCCTAGCATGCCAGGCAGAACCAGCAGCGCAGCCCGATCGAGGCCTCCCGGAATTGCCGGTATCAGTCGTAGCCTCCTACAACATCTGGGACGAGGCAGAAAGGACCGAAGAAAAGTTCGGCACCGGATCCAAAGCCGTGACCCGCACAAAGATCGAGACCTACGATCCCGCCGGTCGGGCGGTGACGAGCGAAGAGACCGCGTCGCCCGCAACCGACACGACGCTACCCAAGGTCACCAACGAATACAATAGTATGACCGGAGCGCTTGAAACTCAGAGCACGTCGGCGGGCACGATCACCGGCAAATATAACAAGCTGGGCCAGCTGACTGAATACAAGGACGCTTCGGGGAACGTTGCCAAATACAGCTACGAAGAAGGCGGCGACGGCCGCTTGCTGGAAGTCAGCGAAGGCAAGGGCGAAGAAGCCAAAAGCACAGAGACCTACACCTACAGCACCACCACCGGCTTCATGGAAAAGCTGATCGATACCGCAGCTGGCATGACCGTGGCCCAAGGCACCTTCACGGCAAGCTACGATGTCGAAGGCAAGATGACCAGCGAGATCTACCCCAACGGTATGTGCGCCAACACGACCTACAACTCTGTTGGGGAAGCAACGAGCCTAGAATACATCAAGACACGCAACTGCTCGGAAACCGGTGCCCCCGTGTGGTTCAGCGACAGCATCCTGTCGTCGATCCACGGCGAAACGCTACAACAGACCAGCACCCTCGCCAAAGAGAGCTACGCTTACGACAACGCCGGCCGGCTGCTCGAAACGCAGGAAACGCCGGCCGGCAAAGGCTGTGTGGTGCGCCTCTATGGGTATGAAGAAGAATCAAACCGCACAAGCGAGACTTCACGCGAACCCGGTGCCGAAGGCAAATGCGCGACCGAAGGCGGCACCATCGAACATCACACTTACGACGAAGCCAACCGCCTCACCGACACAGGCGTCGAATACGAAACGTTTGGCAACACCACAAAGATGCCAGCCGCAGACGCGGGCAAACACGAAATCACGAGCACGTACTACGTAGACAATCAGCTAGCGAGCGAGACCCAGAATGGTGAGACCTTTAAGTATGCGTACGACCCGTCTGGTCGTACGATCGAAACGATCGCCGAAGGTACAACGAGCTCGAAAGTGATCTCCCACTACACTGGTCCTGGCAACGCGCTCACATGGACTAGTGAAGGCAGCGAAAAATGGACTCGCAACATTCCCGGGATAGACGGAGCACTCGACGCGGTCCAGACAGGTGGCGGGTCTATCGTGTTGCAACTGCACGATCTACAAGGCAACATTGTGGGCACGGCGGGCGATAGTGAAAGCGAAACTAAAATGCTCACCCCGTACAACAGCACAGAATTCGGAGTACCCCAGCCCGGAACGACACCGCCGAAGTACGCATGGCTCGGAGCCGCCGGCATCTCGACAGAAAGCTCCTTCGGATCAGGAGTCGCCACCCAGAGCGGGGCGTCCTACGTACCGCAAGTCGCCCGGGCGCTACAGACCGCACCCATTGTGCCCCCAGGAGCCTTCCCCGACGGGCAAGGAACAGGATCGCAAGACACCTCCGAAATCCCCGGATGGTACGTATCGCTCTCCGGTCAACAGTCGGCCGCCACGCTCGCCGAATGGCCAGCCAAGCAGAAGGCACGCGAAAAGGAAGCCGAAGAAGCAATGCTACAGCAATGCCAAGCAGAGGGAGGATGCGGGGTAGATATTGATCCCAGGTGCACACTGCAACTCTCGGTGGGAGACACCATTAGCAGTACGGGAAAGGAATGGGTGTATGTAAGAGGGTGGGCCACGTGTCGGGGAGTTAATTTGCCGGAAGGTTCCGTGCTGGAAGTATGCCTAGAAGAATCAAATCCATGGTCACCTGTTGGTCCGTCGCCATTGTGTAACAAAGTTGTAGCAGGTGAAGGCGCGTACACAAAGCCGACAGATTCACTTTACGCACACCAGCACGTTGAGTGTGGGTTCGAAGCCACATATCGCGGAGCGGCAGGGTTTGTGATGCCGGGCATGTCAAAGCCCCTGACTGTGATCGATATAGAAGGAGGTTGCGGGTTGGACGGTGCTGAAGGGTTGGCCTCGATGGATGCATCCTTTATTGAACTATTTCCGGGCATTTTTGATTATGGTGGGTGATCAGGAGAGGCTGGTGAGTTCAAACAGAACGCTATGGTGTGCTTTGGTGTTGTTCGCGGTATCTCTAGTGGTAGGCTGCGGAGGAGCGCACTCTCCTAAAAGTCTGGCGGAAGCGCATGTAGCAGGACAAAAGAGCGCGAGGCTGCTTATCCAGTCGCCTGCCGGCAATTACATGCCAGACGGACTTTGGACGTTGGTGAGAGAAAGAATACCCGGAGGTTATGTGTCAATAACGGGAAGGCGATTCAGATCGGGTGTACGGACCTATTCGACGCTGGCGGGACGCATTGAGCAGCTAGGTAAGCCGATAGTTGGTAGTGGAGGACTTCCGCTTGACTCCAGTGGAAGTCCCCCGTTGCAGATGGCGGTTTACCGAGATTGTGTTGGGTCGCACCTATACATGCTAGCTTACGGTCTGCTGCGTCAGTCGGAAGACACCGTGACGGCAATGAACGATGGGCGTGCGGTAGTAGTGAAAAAGATAAAGATCCCTACGAGCTTTTACCCCGGCAGTATGTTGGTATATGGACTTCTTGATATTGGTGCGACCAATATTGTGTCTCGGACCCCCGGCGGAGAAGTGGTAAACGACTTAACGTACATTGAGCGAGATACAAAACCTGGCGCCTGTAATGCTCGATGAGCTGTAAATATCACGGGCTCGTGTCGCGTGCTAAATCATTTCTGGTGCCATACCTCCAGAACGGTTTGATATGATTGGTAAGGGCCTTTCATATAGAGTTCTATGTTTGCGGGTTTTGTTCGCTGTGTCGACCTGAGTCTCGCTGGTGGTCTCGTGCGCGATATTGGCTGGCTGCGGAAGCGTGCGTTCTCACGCGCATTTCCTTTCGGGAACTTATATCGTGGGTCCAAATGGCGAAAGGAAGCGGATCAAGACGTATCCGATCAGGTATTTACCCAACGGTGTGCGGACTTTGGCGAGGGTGCGCGTGCCCGGAGGCCCGCCGGGCGTATTGTCGGAATCCGCTCCGTAAGGCGGGTCCGTTGTTCGCGCACTAAGTTTCCGCCACCGCCCGCCCCGCGATCTCGCCTCCCGCAAACGGTGTGATCGCTATGTACATCACGTAGTCGACGAGCTCTGTCAGGCGCTGTGTGCGCCCGTGCAGGATGTAGTCGTGCAGCAGCTCGAAGATGGCCCCCACGGTCGCTTCGCGCATCACCGGCGGGGGCATGTTGGGGTAGCTGTCTTCCGGGCCGATGTCCACCAGCTCGATGTAGGAGAGGTTGGCCTCGTTCACGCGGCTGGTCATGTGCGGGTAGGCGATCAGGATGTCCACGCACCCCAGCCGCGCGATCGCCGGCTCGGAGGCGAGGAACTCGAGCAGCGCGTTCAACGCGAGTCTCACGTTCTGAGCCCACGAAAGCCGCAGGTTCAGCGAGCGGTTGATCGCCGCGGTCGCCTTGGCATGACCCATCTCGAAGGTCGCCAGGAACGCCTCCTCCTTGTTCTCGAAGTGCTCGTAGAAGGTCTGCAGGGAGATCGCCGCCTCTGAGACGATCTCCTCGAGGTTCAGCGCCGGATAGCCCTTGGCGGCCGTCAGATTGGCGACCGCGTCGAAGATCCGTTCGCGCTGATTGTGCGCCACCCACCCTTTCGGCAGGTTGTGCTCGCCACGCGGCAAACCCCGTGGTGCCCAGCGCGGCGATGGCGACAGAGTGCCCGGAGCACGTCCTCCCTGCAGGTGCCCGTGGCGCCGCGGCCGCGGCTTCTCGGGGATCTCCGGGGGGGTTGGGTAGAACGAGACTATCCACGCCACGATGTCGGGCGTCAGCTTCTGCAGTTCGAGCTTCAGCGACCTGCTGGAACGCTCGCGTCGCATGCGTGAGTAAAGGATTGTCCTCAGTGCCCCCACGATCGCCCTTGCGACGGGCGCCGGGATCGATCCGTCGCCGGGAGCCTGCTCGAACACCGCGGTGATGAACGCCGCGAGCCGATCGGCGTCACGGGCCCATCGCTCGATCCCCACCGGTCCAGCCGCGCCCATCTCCACCGACACCAGCCGTGCCGCGTCGGGCCGGTCGCTGGAGGCTTCGAACAGCGCCCGCACGAACGCGTCGATCTGATCGACCCACTCGGCCTCCGGGTCAAACGCCTCGGCGATCCGCGCGGTGAGGCGCTCGATCAGGGCGTCGTAGGTGGCCAGCAGGCACTCCTCCTTGTTCTCGAAGTGCTCGTAGAAGCTGCGCCGCGACACGCCCGCGCCCGCCACCAGGTCGGAGATCGTGGTCGCGACGAACCCACGCTCGTTGATGGCCTTGATAGTCGCCTCATAGAGGCGCTCGCGCTGATCGGCGGCGACCTGCTCCCGCGGGAGCGCCTGCGGTCCGCGCGGCAGACCTCGCTCGCGGTCTTTGAGTGGTCTGGTTCTTTCTGCCATCTCTATACCTTAGCTCTTGACAAGCTGCGTAAAGGATGATTTATTTGTTTTCTTCATAGGATGTCTCCGACTCACCGGGAGGTCACTGACGTGGGCGACATCAACTCCTTGAACCCGTTGCAAACAGTCGTTTCAGCATGTGGTCAAGTCCAACTCTACGGCTCGGTGGATGTCGACAAGGTATGGCTTCCTGGGGTTTATTTGGTTGGCATTGTTGTAGGCAGCGTACTATTAGTTGTGCGTTTTGGCAAATGTCCGGCACGAGGGTTGGACGACTTGTCACATCGCCGGGCCCCGCGACCGGCAAATATCGACAGGCGTCATGCGCCGACATGGAGGTTGGATTGAAATGAGAGGACTCGTCTGCGAGCGCAAGCTGTTGGTCCGCTCGCTACACCCACGCTGGCCCTATCGCCGCTCGCACTGCCGCCACGATCTGCACTGGCTCGTTCGCGTCGGTCCACGTCGGCGTTGGTGCTCGCACGGCCGTCGTCATTCGGTGGCTTGCTTTCCCCCTCGACGACGGCGTCCATACGTCGGCTGAGATTGCGCCAAACGCTTCGGCACGGACGCCGAGCTGCAGGGCAACCCGTCGGCCAGGAGGATGCGGTCGACGGGTTGGAGCGATCTTTAAGCCCGCGCGCCGCTAGGATCGCAAGCAATGGCGGCAGTCCCCCAGTCGAGCAGTCCCCAGGCCTCGACGCTTCCAGCCGGCGAGGACGAGATCCGCAAGCTGTCGATCGACACGATCCGCGGCTTGGCGATGGATGCCGTGCAGAAGGCCAATGCCGGCCATCCCGGTACCGCGATGGCACTCGCGCCGCTCGGCTACACGCTCTACCGCCACGTACTGCGGCTCAATCCAAATGACACCGCCTGGCGCAACCGCGATCGCTTCGTGCTCAGCGCCGGGCACGCCTGCGTGTTGCAGTACGCGCTCACGCACCTGTGCGGCTTCGACCTCTCGATCGAGGATCTGCAGGGCTTCCGTCAATGGGGCTCGCGCACGCCCGGGCACCCAGAGCGCGGCCACGTCCCCGGGGTAGAGATCACAACCGGGCCGCTCGGGCAAGGCGTCGCAAACGCCGTCGGCATGGCGATGGCGGAGCGCTTCCTGGCGGAGCGCTTCAACCGCCCCGGATATGAGGTGGTTGACCACCACACCTACGCGATCTGCTCCGACGGCGACATGATGGAGGGCGTCAGCCAGGAAGCCGCCTCGATCGCCGGGCACTTCGGTCTCGGCAAGCTGACCGTCTGCTACGACGACAACCGCATCACGATCGACGGCACCACCTCGATCTCCTTCGACACCGAGAACCACATCGCGCGCATGCACGCCGACGGCTGGCACGTGCAGCGCATCGAAGACTCCGAGGACGTGCATGCGCTACACGCCGCGTTGCTCGCCGCTCGCGCGGAAACCGAGCGCCCCTCGTTCATCTCGGTGCGCTCCCACATCGCCTACCCCGCCCCCAACGCCGTCGACACCGCCAAAGCCCACGGCGCCCCGCTCGGCGAAGACGAGGTGCGCGCCACCAAGCAAGTCATGGGCTTTGACCCCGACCTCACCTTCCAGGTGGACGAGCGGGTCTACGAGCACATGAGCCTGCGCGCCTCCGGCCCCGCCGCCCAGGCAGAGTGGGAGCAACGCGAGCAGCCCTGGCGTGAGCGCTATCCGCAGCTTGCCCAGGAGCTGGACCTGGCGTGGTCAGGCGCCCTGCGCGATGGCTGGCAGGCAGCGTTGCCGAGCTTCCCCGCCGGCGAGCAGATCGCAACCCGTTCAGCAGGCCAGAAGGCGATGGCCGCGCTCGCCCCGTTCGGCCCCACCATGATCGGTGGCGCCGCCGATCTCGTCGAGTCCACCAAGACCGTGTTCGACGGCGCCGGCGAGTACTCGCGTGTGCACACCGGCCGCAATGTCCCGTTCGGGATCCGCGAGCACGCGATGGGCGCAATCGTCAACGGGCTGGCCGCCCACGGCGGGATGGTCAAGCCATACGGATCCACCTTCCTGGTCTTCTCCGACTACATGCGCGCCAGCGTGCGTCTCTCGGCGCTGATGGAGCTCCCGGTGGTGTGGGTGTGGACACACGACTCCATCGGCCTCGGCGAGGATGGGCCCACCCATCAGCCGGTGGAGCACTACGCGGCGCTGCGCGCGATCCCCCACCTGTGGGTGATCCGCCCGGGCGATGCCAACGAGACCACCGCCGCCTGGCGCGTCGCGCTGGAGCGCGAGGACGGCCCGGTCGCGCTGCTGCTCACACGTCAGAACCTTGCGGTGCTCGATCGCTTGCAGGTGGCCCCCGCGGACGGGCTGGAGCAAGGCGGCTACGTGTTGTGGGACTCGCGTGATGCGCACGGCGCCGGCTCCCAGACATCTGCTGCCGGTAGGGGGGAGCGCAGTCGGGACATCCGTGATGGTGAGGTGATCGCGCGACGCGCCGACGTTGCGAACCCCGAGATCGTCCTGATCGCCACCGGCTCCGAGGTCGCCCCAACACTTCAAGCTGGTCAGGAACTCGCCGGCGATGGTACCCGCGTGCGAGTTGTCTCGATGCCCTGCATGGAGCTCTTCGAAGCCCAGCCCCTCGCCTATCGCGACGAGGTGATCCCTCGCGACGTGCCTCGGATGGCCGTTGAGGCAGGTGTCAGCCAAAGCTGGTGGAAGTGGGTCGGGGACTCCGGTGATGTGATCGGGATCGATCGCTTCGGCGCCTCCGCCCCCGGTCCGACGGTGTTGAAGGAGTTCGGCTTCACCGCCGAGTCGATCGCCGCTCGGGCGCGCTCCCTGCTGGGGCGTGGGAAGTGATGGCGGGTGCGTCTCTTTTATCCCAGGAACGTGCAGCTATTCCAAAAATCCGTCGCGGCGCATAGCGTCCGACCACAACAGACCCGCTAGGAGGCTCGATGTCGTCTCCCACCCTATCCCCACTGCACAGCCTCTCGGCCCTCGGCCAGAGCGTTTGGATCGACTTTCTTTCGCGTGAGGCGATCAGAGGCGGACATCTGCAGCAGCTGATAGACCAGGACGCGGTGGTTGGCGCCACCTCCAACCCCACGATCTTTGAGAAGGCGATGAGCTCCGGCAACGCCTACGACGAGCAGTTGCGCGAACTCGGCTCAGACGATCCCAAACAGGCCTTCTGGGCGCTCGCCGAGCAGGACATCAGAGAGGCCTGCGACCTGTTCCGCCCGATCTGGGATCAGGGGCTCGGACGCGACGGCTACGTGTCGCTTGAGGTCGATCCGCGGCTTGCCTACGACTCGCTTGCGACCTTCCGCGAGGCGATCCGCATACACGAGGCGGTCGACCGCCCCAACCTGCTCGTCAAGATCCCCGCCACCAAGCCCGGCCTGGCGGCGATCGAGGACGTGATCGCCAGGGGACGCTCGATCAACGTCACTCTGATCTTCTCGCTCGCCCGCTACGCCGAGGTCGCCGAGTCCTACGTGCGCGGGATCGAGCGGCTCGTGGCCGAGGGCGGCGATCCGAACAAGGTCGCCTCGGTCGCAAGCTTCTTCGTGTCGCGCATCGACACCGAGGCCGACCGGCGGCTGGATGAATTGAATCCCACCCGGGCGGGCGGGGCATCAGTCAACGATCTCAAGGGACGCCTCGCGGTGGCCAACGCCAAGCTCGCCTACCGCCACTATCAGCAGGTCTTCCGCGGCCCCCGCTGGGAGTACCTAGCCGGCAAGGGCGCCACGCCACAGCGGGTTCTGTGGGCGTCCACGTCAACCAAGAGCCCCCACTACCGCGACACGCTCTACGTCGAGGACCTGATCGGCCCCGACACCGTCAACACGATGCCCGAGGAGACCATTCGAGCTTTCCAAGACCACGGCAGTCCGCGTTCTTCGCTGCAGGACGGGCTCGCCGACGCGCAGGCTGTGTTCGACCGGCTCGCCGCGGCTGGAGTCGACTACGACGACGTCACCGCCACGCTCGAGCGCGAGGGGGTCGAGAAGTTTGAAGGCTCTTTCCACGAACTGGTGGGCTCGCTGGGCGCGAAGCTGGGCACGCTCGCGGCGGCGTAAGCGCAATCCCAATGGCGGTGCGCACTCCGTGTTCATGTCAACCTTGATCGTATGAACCCCCCGCCCGGACAACCCAAAGATCCCACCGGCTCACCCGATGGGCTGGCTGGCTCACCCGAGGACCCCACCGGCTCACCCGATGGGCTGGCTGGCTCACCCGAGGACTCGCTCACGAGCCTCCCCGCCAACCTGCCCCTGCCGGAGTCAGAACGCGGCGCCTGGGCGATCGCGATCGGGCTCGGCTTGCTCGGTGCCGCGGTGCTTGCGCTTGTGCTGAGCGGCGTGATCGGCGGTGGTGTGTCACGCACTGGCGCGGCGGTCCCGCCTCCGATGGTCGCCGTCACCCCCACCCCCGTCCCCGGGGCCCCCGTGCCAGCCAGCGATGCCACGGCGAGCACAGCGGGATCGCGCCACACGCGCACGCACTCCGCTTCAACGGTAGGCGGGCGTGCCCGCGCGATCGTGGGAGATCCGTCTCCGAAGCAAGCCAGTCGCGATCTCGCCCTCTATGAAATCCCCGCCAGCACGCACATACCCGAGGCCTGGATGCAGGGCTTTTACCCGATCTACGCCGCCGCCCAGCGCACGTTCGGCGTCAACTGGCTGCTGATCGCCTCAATCCACAAGCAGGAGTCCGACTTCTCCACCGCCCCCAGCACCTACCACGGACTCAACTTCGCCGGCTGCTGCGGTGGGCCGATGCAGTTCAACGTCACCAACGGGGGGCATGCCACCGTATCCACCTGGGCGCTCGTCAACGACTCCTACCGCTACGGCGCGCGTCCCGCGAGCTACAACCACATGACACCCACCCACCCCTCGATCTACGACGACTTCGACGCGATCATGGCCGCCGCTCACCTGCTGTCAGCCGACGGGGCCGAAATGGAACTGAATGGCGCCGCCTGGGACGCAGCATACGATTACTACGGTCACGACCTCACGGGCGTCACCTATGCCGACCAGGTGCTCGCGCGCGCGATCGGCTGGTCCCAGCATGGCTTCTGCATCAACTGCGGCCTGGAACCGGCGATGGTCGAAGTGGTCCACGCCGCCTACGGCGCGCCCGTGGCGGCAACCTATGAAACGGCCATCACGGCGCGCACCAAGCCGCGCAAGCGTCACAAACGCTAACCCGACCCTGACAGCCGGGAGGGAAGCGATGCAAGGACCACCTGAATCCGCCCTCTGCTGGCCGATCTTCGATCGGTGAGGGAGGGAGGACGCCGCAGCGCGCCCCCCTCCGGGCCGTCAGGCGGCGGCTGCCTGGGCTATGAGCTCCCCCGCCACCCTGTCGGTCGCTGCGCCGGTCCCGCCCAGCAAGCGGCGCGAGAGCTGCGCGCGGCGGAAATACAGGGGCGCGTCGTGCTCCCAGGTTGCCCCGATCCCGCCGTGCACCGAGATCATCGTGCGCGCCGCGTTGTCGAGCGCGCGTCCCGCAACCGAGCGCACAGCGCTCGCCGCGAGCGGGAACTCCCCCGGCGCGCCCACTCGCGACCAGCCCGCGTAGTAGAGCAGTGAGCGCCCGTTCTCCAGCTGGCGCAGCACCTCGGTGAGCGCGTGCTTCACCGCCTGGTAGGAACCAATCGCGCGACCGAACGTGTGGCGCTCCTTGGCGTATGCCACCGACATCTCAAGAGCTGTCTCAACGCTACCGAGCGACTCCGCCGCGATCAGCGACTGCGCCAGATGCCACGCGCCCGCAAGTGCCTCCTCTGGTGCGTCCAGCACCATCGCGCGGGCATCTTTCAGAGTGACGTGCCCAAGCGAGCGGGTGGCGTCGTAGCGATACACCGCCTCCACCGACACCCCGCTCGAGGATGCCTCGATCGCAACACCCACCGGCTTTCCATCCAGCAGCGCCACCCCCACGAGCAGGTCGGCTCCGGGCGCGTCGGGCACGAACGCGAACGTCCCGCTCACGAGTGCCCCGCCGTTGTCGTCCGCCTTCGCTGTGGGTGCCGCGGGTCGTGTACTCCCGTGCTCAGCGTCCACGCACCACCCATCCACCAGGTCGTTGGGCGGCATCGCCGGCAGATAGGCCGCGCGACGCTCACCGCTTGCCAGCGCCTCCAGCTGGCCGGCGGCTGTGGGCGACTCGCCCAAGATCGCCGTCGCCGGCAGGTGCCCCAGCAGCGCCACCGGCGCCAGCACTCGCCCGCACTCGCCCAGCACCAGCATCGCGTCGAACGCGTCCAGCCCGGCGCCGCCGTGGTCCTCGTCGATCAGCAACCCAGGCCAGCCCGCCTCGCAAGCCATCGGCCACAGGTCCGGCAGCGCGCTCTTGTTGCCGTCCAGCGCCTCGCGGGTCGCCTCCAGCGTCTTCACGCGCGACAGCGCCCCACGGGCGGCCTCGCGCAGAAACACCTGCTCGTCTGAAAGTGCCAGATTCATGCCGCCGCTCCTTCCTTTGAGCGCAGCTCCGAGAACGGGATTCCCTTATCCAGGCGCGGCTCCGGCGGCAGGCCAAGTACCCGCTCGCCGATCGTGTTGCGCAGGATCTCTTCAGTCCCCCCGCCGACTTCAAGCCCGGCAGGAACGAGATCATGTACGCCCACTCGCTGTCCTCGCCCAGCGCGTCGGGGCCCAGCACGTCGGCGATCAAATCGCCAGCTTTGATCGCCCCGTTGACGATCGTCACCTTCGCCAGCCCCGCCTCCGGCCCGGGGATCTGGCCTTTCTGCAAGGCCGTCAGTGTGCGGTAGCCGGTGAATCGCACCGCCAGCAATTCGCTCGCGATCTCCCCGAGCTGCTTGCGCACCTCCGGGTCGCGCCTGCCGTGCTCATCGGAGGCGATGCCCTTCGCGAAGCGCACCGAGTTGAAGCCCAACCCCTCGCCGCCCAGCCCAATCGTGACGCGCTCGAACATCAGTGTGGTCAGCGCCGTGCCCCAACCATTGCCCACACCCCCCACAACCGCGTCGGCGTCGAGTGCAACGTCATCGAGGAACACCTCATTGAACTCAGCCTCGCCGGAGATCTGGCGCAGCCCCCGCACGGTCACGCCAGGGGCGTCCATCGGCAGGATGAACATCGTCAATCCCTTGTGCTTGTGCTGCTCGGGGTCGGTGCGCGCCAGCAACAGGCCATAGGAGGAGAACTGGGCGTTGGTCGTCCACACCTTCTGCCCGCTCAATCGCCAGCTTCCGTCCTCGGCCTGACGCGCACGGGTCTGCACCGCCGCGAGGTCTGAGCCGGCAGCCGGCTCTGAGAACAGCTGGCACCAAACCTCGTCTCCGTGCAGCAACGGAGCCAGGTAGCGCGTCTTCTGCTCCTCGGCGCCGTGGGCGATGATCGTCGGGCCCAGCATCCCCACGCCAATCGCGTCGAGGATCCCGGGCACCCCGGCCTTCGCGATCTCCTGGTTGCAAATCACCTGCTCGATCGGTCCCAGGCCCTGGCCCCCGTACTCCTTTGGCCACGTCACCCCGGCGAGACCCGCCTCGGCGAGCTTGCCCTGCCACGCGCGCCTGGCGGAGACGATCTCCGCCTCGTCTGTGATCGCCTCTATAACAGGCGCCTCTCCCTTGTGATCCTCGAGCCAGGCGCGCACCCTGGTGCGATGCGCTGCCTGCTCGGGCGTGTCGTCAAGATCCACGATTCTCCTTTGGCTGACTGGCCAGTCAATTCTTGTGGGTTAAGGCTACTCCTAACCGCCCTGAGGAGCGAAACCCAGCTTGAGGCACGGGATGTGGCCCACCGGATGCGCTTTCGCTCAGCGACCGGCCGGGACCGGCGGTGCTGGAATCGGCGCCTGGTGATAGACGTCCTGGAATCCGGCGTTCAGCAGATACTCGGCCTCGCGTCCCATGTTGGGGGAACGCAACAGCACCACCCCGAGACTGACCCCGTCGCGCTCAGCGGTTGCCACCAGGCAGTCGCCCGCCAGTTCGGTGTAACCGGTCTTCATGCCCGTGGCGCCCGGGTAGTCGTACACAAGCAGCGGGTTGTTGTTGTAGAGGTACAGTCGCCCCCCCTTGATTGGGAACGGCAGCACCGCTTCGGCGCTGCGCACGATGTGCGCGATGCGCGGCTGGTGCATGTCCACGTAAGCAAGCTCCGCTAGATCCGCGGCGCATGTGTAGTTGCGCGCGTCGATGTAGCCCGAAGGCGAGGTGTAGTGCGTGCACCCCAACCCCAGTCGCGCCGCTTCGACGTTCATCCCCTCCACGAACGCGCTCACGCTGCCCGACACCTCTTGAGCGAGAGCCACCGCGGCATCGTTGCCCGACGGCAGCAGCAGCCCGTAAAGCATCGACTCCGCCGGCACGTGCCTGCCGAGCGGCAGCACCCCCACCTTCGAGCCGGCTGCCTCGACCGCCTCCTTGGTGACCAGCACCGGGGTGGTGGGCGTCGTCGAGCGCACCACGCGCAGCGCGGTCATCATCTTCGTGAGGCTCGCCATGTGCATGTGCTGCAGCGGATTGAGCTCCCACAGTACGCGCCCACTATTGAGGTCGAACAGCAGGCCCGCGCCCGGCGGATCGTGAAACGCGACCTGCACCGGATCGCCCTTCCCGCTCAGGTCGAGCTGCAGCGGGGGCCTCCCCAGCGACAGCCCGGCGGGTGAGCGGTTGGAGGTTGCGGCCGCGGTGTGCGTCGCTCTGCGGGCGCCCCCACCGGTCCTGGCGGACGTCGCCGCCGAGCCGTGCGTGGCGCCCGTCCGCACCAAACCAGCCAGGATCGCGACAGCCGCCGCCACCGCGACCAAGGCGGCCGCGACCAGCGCGCGGTGACGTCTGCGTCTGCGTCTCGCCTGCTTGCGTGCGCGTCGCGAGCCGGAGCCCTGCGCAAGGAAGGGCGACCTGCTCATGACCCCAAGCGCGCTCTCATCTACGTGGAGGATTGCGCAACGCCCCGACGATTCCCACCGTCAGGATCACGAGCACGATCACCGACAGCACGCCCTGGATGCTCAGGCCGAACTGCTGGATCCCACCGATCGTCAGAAATCCGAAGCCGAGGATGAACGCCAATGAGATGGCGAGCACGGCAACGCGGGTCATCGAGGTCCTGTCATCCTGCGCGGAGAGATTCGGCGAGACTATCCGCTCGCGGCGAGCGGCCCCACACCAGGCCGCGGCTGCGGCACGTGCTGGTCGGCGTGATAGGAGGAGCGCACCAGCGGGCCGGCGGCGACGTGATCGAACCCGAGCGCGTACGCGGCCTGCTCCAGCGCCTCGAACTCATCCGGGTGCCAGTAGCGCACAACCGGCAGGTGGCGCTCGGAGGGGCGCAGGTACTGGCCTACGGTCAGCACCCGCACGTCGTGCTCGCGCAGGACCTCGAACGTGGTCAGGAGCTCCTCGTGGGTCTCCCCGAGCCCCACCATCAGCCCCGACTTGGTGAGCACCTCACCTTCGCCCAGCTCGGCGGCGGTGCGCAGCACCCGGCACGAGCGCAGGAACTCCGAGCCGCGGCGTGCGATCGGGTACAGACGAGGGACGACCTCCACGTTGTGGTTGAACACGTCGGGTCGCTCGGCGATCACCCGTGCGAGCGGCATCTCCTGGCCCTGGAAGTCGGGCGTGAGCACCTCGATCTGGCAGCCCGGCGCCTGCCGGCGAACCTGGCGGATCACCCCCACGAAAGCCGAGGCACCCTTGTCTGGCAGATCGTCGCGGTCGACTGAGGTCACCACGGCGTGGCGCAAGCCCATGCGCGCGATCGAGCGCGCCACACGGGCGGGCTCGAGCGGATCGTTCCAGGTCGGCTTGCCGGTCTTCACGTTGCAGAACCCACAGCGGCGCGTACACGTGTCGCCGAGGATCATGAACGTCGCGGTGCCGCGCTCCCAGCACTCGCCCACATTGGGGCACGCGGCCTCCTGGCAGACGGTGTGCAGGTTCTCCTCGCGGATCAGCGCCGAGAGCTCGCGGTAGCGCTGACCACCCGCGGCCGGCACTTTGAACCACGGCGGCTTGCGCTCGCGCAGCGGGCGCACCTCCGCGCCCAGCACCTTCAGCACATCCATCCCCCCGGGGTTGGCGCGCGAGCGGGTGACGTGCTCACGGATCGCTGCTGTCGCCGGAGTATCGCTCACGCGATCAGCACCTCGTGCTCACGATCGACGACGCTCGTTGTAGGGACTACGCGCTCTCGTCGTCCGTGGGCTTCGCAGAAGCACCTCGCGACGAGCTCTTCGAAGGCGGTGAAACCACCGCGCGGGGCTTGGTCCAACTCACGCTCGACGGAGGTCATCGTCACACCGCTCAACCCACACGGCACAATCCACTCAAACGGCTCCAGATCGTTGGTCACGTTGATCGCGAAGCCATGCGTCGACACGCCGCGCGAGACGTGCACGCCGATCGAGGCGATCTTGCGATCCTCGACCCACACCCCGGTGTAGTCGATGCCCTCCTGGCAACGCGAGCGCGCCTCGATCCCGTACTCGCCAAGCGCCGCGACGATCGCCGCCTCGATCGTGCGCAGGTGCGCCCCGATGTCGCTCACGCGCATGATCGGGTAGCCCACCAGCTGTCCGGGACCGTGGTAGGTGACGCGCCCCCCGCGATTCGTGGGGACGATCTCGATGCCGCGTGCGCGGTAGAAGTCCTCGCCTAGCGACAGCTCGTCATCCGCGGCGCGCCGTCCACGCGTGTAAACGGGCGGGTGCTCGAGCAACAGCAGCGTGTCGGGCAACTGCTCTGCTTGGCGTTGCTCCTGCACATCGCCCTGGATCGCAAGCGCGTCGCGGTAGGGGATCGTCCCAAGGTGACACACCCGCAACTCACCCGATAGAGAGGAGCTGCTGGTGGGGTGAGCGACCGCCATGTGCCCTTCAGCCTAGCCGTCTAAAGCGTGAGCGCGGCCGGCTCTTCGAGAAGCTCGCGAATACGCGCAAGGAACAACGCCGCATCCGCCCCATAGAGGATGCGGTGGTCGCAGGCGAGCGTGACGCTCATCGTATGACGCGCGACGATCTTCTTCTTGCGGACCACGGCGCGTGGTATGACCTCGCCAACCGCGAGGATCGCCGCCTGTGGCGGGTTGACGATCGCAGTGAAGCTGCGGATGCCGTACATCCCGAGATTCGACACGGTGAAAGTGCCGCCGCTCAACTCCGGTGGAGTGATCGATGCGTCACGCACGCGCTGCGCCAGCGCCCGCGTCTCGCGCGCGATCTCGCCAAGGGCCTTCGTGTCGGCGTCGAGCACCGTCGGGACAACCAGCGCCCCCGCGGTCGGATCCTCGGAGGCGACCGCCACGGCGACACCCACGTTGACCCGCGGGTGCAACTCAAAACGCCCATCACGGTAGCTGCCGTTGGCGCGAGGGTGGTCGCGCAGCGCCAGCGCGCATGCCTTCACGATCATGTCGTTGTAGGTGGGTGCGTCCACGTGCGACAGTCGCTTCAACTCGGCGCGCAGCTTCACGCACTGCTCCATGTCGACGTCCGCCGTCAGCGTGAAGTCGGGAATCGTCGCCTTCGACTCCGCCATCCGCCGCGCGATCGTGCGCTGCGTGCGCGAGGGCTCCACCGTCCTTGCCTCCCCCTTTGCGCTCGCCACGTCCTCGGGCGGCGGTGGGACGGGCGCCTCGTCTACCGTGGGGCTCGTCGCGTGAGTGGGTTGCGTCGCGTGAGTGGGTTGCGTCGCGGGGGTCGGTTGCGGCACTCCAACTGAGGCCTCCACGTCGGCCTTGACGATGCGCCCGCCGGGACCGCTGCCGGTGAGCGCGCCGAGGTCCACGCCGCTGTCGCGCGCGATCCTGCGAGCGAGCGGCGAGGCCTTCACCCTTTCTCCCTGGCTGAGCGCGTCGTGCTCAGCTGAGGACCCGTTGGGCGCGATGGCAGGCGCCGCCTGGTGGGTGGAGGAAGAGCCATCCGGTGGCTCGGCCTCGCCGATGCGCGCGATCAGCTCTCCCACAGCCAGCGTGTCGCCCTCGCCGGCGACGGTGTGCAGGGTTCCATCGAGGTCGGACTCGTAAGTCATCGCGGCCTTGTCGGTCTCGATCTCCACCAGCTCCTCTCCTCGCTTCACGTGCTCTCCGTCCTGCTTGATCCAGCGCAGTACGGTCCCCTCCTCCATCGTGTCGGACAGCCGCGGCATCACGACGTCGGTCATCTGCTGGTCTCCCCGATCTCGCTCTCCACGCCCGTCTGCTGGATCGCTTCCTGGACTGCCCCGGGGGCGTCCTTGCCGGCCTCCCGCTCGCCGTCGTGGTTCTCGGCGCGCGGTATCGCGGGAGCGCTCGCGGGGTCGCGCCCGAGAACGCTCAACGCGGCGCGCACGATGTGAGGCTCGTGTGGGTAGGCGATCTCCTCGAGTGGCTTGGAGTAGGGCATCGGCACATCGGCGCCGCTGACGCGCAGCACCGGCGCGTCGAGATCGTCGAAGGCCTGTTCTGAGACGAGTGCCGCGAGGTTGGCGCCGACGCCGCCGTGCGGCCAGCCCTCCTCGACCACCACGCAGCGATTGGTCTTCGCGACCGACTTCAGGATCGCTCCAAGGTCGAGCGGGCGCAGCGTGCGCGGATCGATCACCTCGGCGTCGATGTCGTGCTCAGCGGCAAGCCGCGCGGCGGCGCGCTCAGCCGTGAGCGCCATCCGCGAGACGCCGACGATCGTCACGTCAGCGCCCTTGCGCACGATGCGCGCCTGTCCGAAGGGCAGCGGCTCCTGATCGTCCTCGTTCACCTCGCCCCGCACCCCGTAGAGCGACTCGTGCTCGATGAAGATCACCGGGTTCTCGTCGCGGATCGCCGTCTTCAGCAAACCGCGCGCATCGGCGGGGGTCGAGGGGACCGCGACGAGCAGGCCGGGCACGTGCAGGAACATCGCCTCCAGGCTGTGCGAGTGGGTTGGCCCGAGCTGGTGGCCGGCGCCTTGAGGCATCCGCACGACAAGCGGCACCCGTGCTTGCCCGCCGAACATGTAGTGGATGTGAGCTGCGTGGTTGACGATCTGGTCGAACGCGAGCAGCGCGAAATTGACGGTCATCAGCTCGACGACAGGGCGCATGCCGACCATCGCCGCGCCCACCCCCATCCCCACGATCGTGTTCTCGGAGATGGGGGTGTCACGCACGCGTCGCTCCCCGAATTGCTCCAGCAGGCCGGATGTGACCTTGAAGGCGCCGCCGAACACCCCGATGTCCTCGCCGAGCAGTACCACGTTCTCGTCACGCAGCATCTCCTCTCGCAGAGCGAGTTTCAGCGCGTCGCGATAGCGCATCTCCGTCATCGCCGCATCACGCGCTCCCCTCCGGCGAGGAGAGACTGCCCCAGCTCTCGTGAGTGTGTCCATCATCTGGCCGGCCGTAGTAGTGGCCGTGGGCCTGCTCGTCGAGCACGTATACGTCTTCATAGAGCGTGTCGGGATCGGGGAATGGCGAGCGCTCGGCGAACTCCACCGCCTCCTCAACGCGTCGTATCGCCTCGCGGTCGATCTGCTGATGCTGCTCGGCAGTGAGGATCCCTTCGCGTTCCAGCAGGCTGGCGAACGCCGGGATCGGGTCGCGCTCGCGCCAGCTCGCGACTTCCTCCTTAGTGCGGTAGTCCTCGGGGTCGGCCATCGAGTGGCCGCGAAAGCGGTAGGTGACCGCCTCGACGAGCAGTGGCCGGCGATCTTCGCGCACGCGCCCGACCGCCTCCGAGAGAACGGCGTGGGTGTCGAGGATGCTCATCCCGTCACAGCGCATCCCAGGCACGCCGAGCGACTCGCCCTTGCGCTGCAGGTCGGTGACGGCGGAGTGGCGGCTCAGCGACGTGCCCATCCCGAACTGGTTGTTGACCACCATGAACACGATCGGCAGGCGCCACAGGGCGGCGAGGTTGAGCGTCTCCCCGAACGTGCCCTGGTTGGACGCGCCGTCGCCAAACGTGCAGAGTGTGACCTCCTCAGTGCCGCGCTGGTCGCACGCCAGAGCGATTCCAGCGGCGATCGGGAGGTTGCCGCCGACGATCCCATACCCGCCCATGAAGCGCCGCTGAGCGTCGAACATGTGCATCGAGCCGCCATGCCCTTTGGAGCAGCCGTCGCTCTTGCCGAACAGCTCAGCCATCACCCGCTCGGGGGGCGTGCCGCGCGCGAGGGCGTCGCCATGGGAGCGGTAGGTCGAGACCAGGTAGTCCTCGTGGCGCAGCGCCCGCTCGCTGCCCACGATCGTGGCCTCCTCGCCGATCGAGAGGTGCAGGAAGCCGCCGATCTTCGCGCGTGCATACATCTCGCCTGCGCGCTCCTCGAAACGGCGGATGAGCACCATCGCGGCGAGCCACTCGCGCGCCGTCTCGGGCTCGGGTAGAGGCGAGTCCATCAGCCCCCTGCCTGGTGAACGTTGTCGGCTGCAATCGGAGGGAACGCCATCAATCTTCCACGGTACTCCAGCGGGCGAGGAAGTCCTCGCGATCCATGCGCCCCAGGTCCTCGCGCAGTTCGCGCGCACGGCGCGAGGCGGTGGCGGGCGGGCAGTCCCAGAAGAAGACGACCTCCCCGCCGTCGATCTCCACCACCTCTATGTGGTCCACCCGATCGGGGCTCGCGAGGAACGCGGGGGCCAATCCGCCGCGATTAACGATCAGGCGGAAGTAGCGCCCCGCCTTCATCGTGCGACCTCTGGCGCGATGGTTGTCGGGGCGCTGTCCAGCGCATAGGAGGCTGCCTTCTCCAGGGAGCGCTCACCGTGGAACACCTGTATCCCCACGCGCACCGCGGGCACGTCGCTCACGCCCAGCGCTGCCGCGGCGGCGGTACTGGCCATGAGCTGCTCGCCCACCGAGCGCAGGGCGGCGCCCTTCAAGACTGCCGACGGGTGCATCTCACATGCGGCTGCCGCGATCAGCACGTGGTCGGTGTCCTCGAGCGAGTGCCCGCCGGCAAACGCCTGGCGGAAGGCGGCCTGCGCAAACGCCACCACGCGTCCGATCGACTTCGCGTAGGTGGCCGCCCGCATCGCAAGCGCGCTGTCGAACGGAAATGGGTCGGGCCAGCGCAGCTCCTGCAGGCCGAGCTCACCGACGCGACGCTCCAACTCCATGCGAAAGATGTCCTCGTCGCGGCGACAGCGAAACGCCTCGAAAGACTCAGCCCCCGGGAGCTCGCGCGCGAGCACCGGCTGCCACTCACACGCGATCGGCATCGTGTGCAGGATGCGCTCGGCGGCAAGGTAGGCGAGCGGGCTGGCCAGGTCGAAGTAGAAGGCGGCGTCGGGATCGTGCATCACATCGCGGTTTGATTTGGCACAGACTTCGACGCTAGCGACATGGCCTTGCCTGGATCGCCCGCCTCAGCCGTGGATCAACCAGCCGTCGGCGGCGCGTCCCGCCTCCATCACGGCCTCTGAGAGCGTGGGGTGCCCGTGGACGGTGCGAGCCACCTCGGCGAAGCCGCCCTCCAGGGCGCGCACGTTGACGAGCTCCTGGATCAGCTCGGTGGCGCGCGAGCCGACGATGTGCCCGCCGAGCAGCTCGCCGTACTTGGACTCGCCGACCAGCTTCACCAGGCCGGTGCGGTCGCCGTAGACAGTGCCGCCACCGACGGCACCGTAGGGGACCTTGCCGACGACCACGTCGTAGCCCTGCTCGCGTGCCTGCTCCTCGGTGAGCCCGAACGAGCCGACGTTGGGCGTGCAGAACGTGGCGCGCGGGATGTCGACATACGAGAGCGGGTGCGTCGACAGGCCGGCGGCGTCCTCAGCGGCGATGATGCCCTCGTCGGAGGCCTTGTGGGCGAGCGCGGGGCCGTGCACGAGGTCGCCGATCGCATAGACGCTAGCGGCGGTGGTGCGCTGCGCGCCGTCGACGCGCACGAGCCCGTGCTCGTCGATCTCGACGCCGACGTCCTTCAGCCTCAGTGCGTCCACGTCCGGGCCGCGCCCGGCGCAGATCACCAGGTAGTCGACTTCAGTCGACTCGGCGCCGTAGGTGAAGCTGACGCCGCTCTCGGTGGAGGTGACCCCCTCGATTGGGGTGCCGGTGTGGATCGCGATCCCCTGACGCTTGAGGCCGCGTTCGACCAGACGTGAGATGTCGGCATCCTCGGTGGGGAGCAGGCGGTCGAGCATCTCGAACAGCAGCACTTCGCTGCCGAGGCGCGCGTAACCGGAGGCGATCTCCGCTCCCGAGGCCCCCGCCCCGACGACCGCGAGACGCCCAGGCAGCTCGGGTAGCGCCCATGCCTCCTCCGTGCCGATCACGCGTCTGCCAAACTCCACCCCCGGGATCGGGCGCTTGACAGAGCCGGTGGCGAGGATGACCGTGGTCGCGGTGAGATCCTGATCGCCCACGTGCACGTGGATGTCCTCATCTGAGCCGCCGTTGCCCCCGCCATTTGCTCGGGCCAGCTGCGCCTTGCCCTCGATCAGATCGATCGAGTTCTTCTTGAACAAGCCGCCCACCCCGCCGACGAGTGTCGCGACGACCTTCTCGCGACGAGCCTGCACGGCCGCGTAGTCGACCTGCACGCCGCTGACGTTCAGGCCGTAGTCACCGGCCTCGCGGATCTCTGTGAGCAGGTCTGCCGAGCGCAGCACCGCCTTGGCGGGGATGCAGGCGTAGTTGAGGCAGCGCCCACCGACCTTGTCCTTCTCGATGACGGCCGTCCTCTTGCCGAGCTGGGCGGCGCGGATCGCGGCGACGTAGCCGCCTGGACCGGAGCCGATCACGATCACGTCATAGGGAGGAGCCATGCGTGCCTGAGCCTATCGCAGCGCTTCGTCTGTTTCGGTGTCGGGGGGGTGTGAACCTCGTTCGCCCGCCTGTATGCGCCCCATCACCCGCACAAGCTTCCAGAACAGCCAGCCGGCGAGCCCGATGCTGAGCGCGCACAGCCCCGCCGCAAGCCACGTCTCGGCGACGACGAGCGCGAGCGAGGTGACGATGATCTGGAAGGCGAGCAGCGCCTCGAAGCCGAGCACCGCCCAGTAGCGCCGCTGGTACATCCCCCCCGCAAGTGCCAGCAGCACGACCGCGATGAACAGCCCGCCCGGCAGCGAGCCGCCGTGGCTTGCGAGGTTGTGGACTGTGGCGAGGCTGACGCCGATACCGAGTGCGAGCACGATCGCCACGGCGACCGCCACCAGCAGTGTCGTCGGCCGCTCGTCCTCGCCGAGCGGTTGCAGAGCGGCCCTAACCTCTGCCATCGCCGTTCCATAGTGGGCGCAGCTCGAGCGCGGAGCGCAGCGTGAGCGCGGCGCGCTCGGGGTCGTGGGCGTCGCAGATGGCGCGCAGCACGCACACGCGTCCCCCACCCGCGTCGAGCACCGTCACGATGTTGGTGGCGTCGATCCCCCCGATCGCGAAGAAGGGGACGTGGGCGTGAGCGGAGGCGTAGCTGACGAGCTCTGTGCCCACCGGGGGACGGCCGAGCTTCGTGGGGGTGGCGTGCACCGGTCCGACGCCGATGTAGTCGACGTGCGGCGCGCCGTCGGGCGCGGACCGTACGGCTGCGTCGATCTCACTGGGCGCGTGGGTGGAGAGCCCGACGAGCATGTCGGGGCCGACGATCTCGCGCGCCTGGGCGATCGGTGTGTCGGACTGCCCTACGTGGACACCGTCGGCGCGCACGGCCGCGGCGATGTCGGGGCGGTCGTTGAGGATGAACAGCGCGCCGTGCGCGTCGCATGCGTCGGCCGCCACGCCCGCGGCTTCGGTGAGGAACTCGTCCTCCAGATGCTTCTCACGCAGCTGAACCACGTCGACGCCGCCGGTGATCGCGGCGGCGAGGAAGTCGCTCAGGTCGTGATCGCCAGGCATGCAATTGCATACGAGGTACAGGCGCGCAGCCGCGAGGCGCGCGCGGCGCTGCTCGCCGTTGGGATCGGGTACGGGCCGCAGGTGGGCCATCGAGGGCAGTCTGACACCTGTGCGCGCCGCGACCCGCCGCATCGTCTGGATGGCCGATCCGGTGAGAGGCGCGGGCGGGGGCGTCTAGCATCAAAGCGATGGGCGTAAGCAACAGCTCAACGGTCGATCTGGCGATCGTCGGCGGCGGGATCGTGGGCCTGTCGGTGGCATGGCGCGCACGCTCGAGGGGCCTGTCGGTGGCGGTGCTCGAGCGCGACACGCTCGGCGCCGGTGCCACGCACGTGGCCGCCGGGATGCTCGCCCCGGTGGCTGAGGTCGAGTTCGGGCAGGCCGGTCGTCGCCTGCTTGAGCTGGGCCTGCGCTCCGCGCGCATGTGGCCACGCTTTGCCGCCGAGCTCGAGCAGGCAAGCGAGGTCGATGTGGGGATGCGCCGCAGCGGCACGCTTGTCGTGGCCCGCGACGAGGACGGGGCGCGCGAGCTCGAGCGCCAGCTTGCCTTCCGTGAGTCGCTGGGGCTGAGGGCGACGCGTTTGCGCGCAAGCGAGGCGCGCGAGCGTGAGCCCGCGCTCGCCCCAACCGTTCGCCTGGCGCTGGAGGCGCCGGACGATCACAGCGTCGATCCGCGCCAGGTTGTGGTGGCGTTGCGCCACGCGTGCGAGCAGACGGGCGTGACGTTGCGCGAGCACGTGTCCTCTGCCGCGGTTGAGCTCGATGCTAGCGGCGCTAGGGTCGCGGGCGCAGGTGGGGTGAAGGCCAAGCACGTTGTGGTGGCGGCGGGGGCCTGGAGTGGCGAGATCGCGGGGCTGCCTATGCACGCCGGGGTGGCGGTGCGTCCGGTGAAGGGTCAAATCATGCGCTTGCGCGACCCCGCCGGACCGGGCATGCTCGACAGAGTGGTGCGTTTCGAGGGTGGCTATCTGGTTCCACGCGGGGACGGCGGGTATGTGTTGGGGGCGACGATGGAGGAGCGCGGCTTTGAGCCCAACCCGACTGCCGGTGGGGTGTACGAGCTGTTGCGCGACGCCCACGAGCTCGTGCCGGGTCTCAGCGAGCTGCAAATCGAGGAGATCGGGGTGGGCTACCGCCCGGGCACGCCCGACAACGTGCCCTTGATCGGCCCCGGGGCACTGGAGGGATTGACCTGGGCGACGGGCCATCACCGCAACGGCATCCTGCTGGCCCCGCTCACGGCCGAGCTCGTGGTTGAGGGATTGCTGTCGTGATCGTCATCAACGGCAACCCGCACGACGGCGCCGGCCAGACGGTGGCTGCGGTGCTGCGTCGCTTGGAGCTCCCCGCGGACGCACGTGGGGTGGCTGTGGCAGTCGACGGCGAGGTGGTGCCGCGAGCCGGCTGGGAGACGTTCGCGATTCCTGAGGGCGCGCATGTCGAGGTGCTGACGGCGATGCAGGGAGGATGATGGTCAGGTGGCCACTGTGGAGACAGGCACAGACTCGCTGACGCTCGCCGGGCGCACGTTGCACTCGCGGCTGCTGCTCGGCACGGGCGGCTTCCCTTCGCTCGCGCTGCTGAGGGAGGCGATCCGTGCGAGTGCCACCGAGCTCGTGACGGTCGCGCTGCGTAGGATTGAGATGCCCACCACCGGGGATCTCAATCGACGTGGCTCCTTGGTCGAAGTGCTTGAACAGGAGGGGGTGGAGCTGCTGCCGAACACGGCCGGGTGCTTCACCGCACGCGATGCGGTGCTGACCGCAAAGCTCGCGCGCGAGGCGTTTGGCACCGACTGGGTGAAGCTCGAGGTGATCGGGGACGAGGACACGCTGCTGCCCGACGCGCCCGAGCTGCTGAAGGCAGCCGAGCAGCTCGTGGACGACGGGTTCGTGGTGCTGCCCTACACGACCGACGATCCCGTGCTGGCACGCCGCCTTGTCGACGTGGGTTGTGCGGCAGTGATGCCGCTCGGCGCTCCGATCGGCAGCGGCATGGGCATTCGCAACCCCTACAACATCGCGCTGATCCGCGAAGCGGTGCAGGTTCCGGTGGTGCTCGACGCGGGCGTGGGCACTGCCTCGGACGCGACGCTCGCGATGGAGCTGGGCTGCGACGCGGTGATGGTCGCGAGCGCCGTGTCGCGCGCGCAGGACCCGGTCGCGATGGCCGCCGCGATGCGCGCGGCGGTCCAGGCGGGAAGGTTGGCTCATGGCGCGGGGCGCATCCCGCGACGCACATACGCGGCCGCGTCGAGCCCCAATGAGGGGCTCGCGGACTTCTCGAGGTCGGACTGACTTCTCGACGTCGGACGGTCGGTCTGACGCGTCGGACTGACGGGCGGCTATTCGACGACTTCGATGGTGCCGTTCATCGTCGTCGGGAAATGGGTGCACTCGTAGTGGATCGTGCCGGGCCGTTCGAGCTTCAGTTCGAACGTGTCGCCTTCCCCGAAGTCTTTGGAGGCAAATTTGTACGGCCCGCCGCCCTCGCTGGTGACGTTGCACGGTTGCGATGTCTTCGTTGGTCCACTTGATCGTGCTGCCGACTTTCGCCTTGACGGTGTCCGGTTCGATCGAGATCTCGCGGTAGGCGATCGGGATGACGCCGCTCTGGGTTGGCGCGGAGGCGGGCGGCTTGGCGTAGTTGATCTTCCCGTTCGGGACGATCCCTTCCTTGATGGTCGCTGTCGTGCCGTTCGTCTTGGTCGTGCTTGTCGTGCTACTGGGTTTGCTCGATCCGCAGCCTGCCACGAGGACAAGCGCCGCGCAGGCGGCGAGCATGGGTACGGCTCTCTTCATCGACGGTCCTTTCTCGACATCACTGACGCCCAGCCTAACTGAGCGCGACGGCGCGATGTGCGGACTTCGCCCATGCCCGGTGCCTTGGTATGCGTGCGCGCCGGGATCGTAGAGGCGGGCGTCGTAGAGGCGGGCGCCTACACTGGTCCGTCCGATGCGCCCTCGTCATTTTCTCACTGGAGCCGAGCTTGACGCCGCCGAGCTGCACGCGCTGCTGGACCGCGCGATCGAGCTCAAGCACGCTCCGCTGTCCTCGCGCGCGCTCGCGGGACGCGGGGTGGCGTTGATCTTCGAGAAGCCCTCCACACGCACGCGCGTGTCGTTTGAGATGGGCGTGCACGAGCTGGGCGGCCACGCCGTCGTGCTGCGCGCCGGGGAGACCCAGCTCGCGCGCGGCGAGTCCGCGCGCGACACCGCGCTCGTGCTATCGCGTCAGGTGGCCGCGGTGGGGATGCGCACCGGCCCCGACGCGCTGCTGGAGGAGCTGGCGGAGCACGCGGAGATCCCGGTGTTCAACATGCTCACCGCGCTGCACCATCCCTGCCAGGCGCTGGCAGACCTGATGACTGTGCGCGAGGCGTTCGGCGATGGCCATGCCGAGCCGCGCTTGCGCCTCGCGTATGTCGGCGACGGCACGAACGTGGCCCGCTCGCTGGCGATTCTCGGCACACTGGCGGGGATGGATGTCGCGATCGCCTCGCCGCCGGGCTTTGCGCTGGAGGACGACCTTGCGCTGCCGGCAGGCGCGGAGGGATCGCTGACGCTATGCGAGGACCCGCGCGAGGCGGCGGCCGGCGCGCACGTGCTCTACACCGACGTGTGGGTCAGCATGGGCGACGAGGCCACCGCCGAGGAGCGCCGCGCCGCGCTCGCGCCCTACCGGATCGACGACGCGCTGCTCGACGCGGCCGCGCCAGGCGCGATCGCGCTGCACTGCCTGCCGGCCCACCCCGGCGCGGAGATCACCGCCGAGGTGCTCTACGGCCCCCGCCAGCGGATCTGGGATCAGGCTGAGAACCGCCGTCATGCGCAGAAGGCGCTGCTGGAGCTGCTGACATGAACGCGCATGGCGGCGCTGGATCTGCGTCCTCGGTCGCTCGTGTGCAGAGCACACTTCGCTGGGTGGGTGGGTCTCCTATTTCTTGCCCAGCTTGCCCTGCGCGTCCATGTCGGCTTGCGAAGTACCGGGCATGACTGCGCTCCCCGACACCGCTGCCAAGCTTGCCGCGAACGGGCTCGGCGGGATTCCTCCTGGCGGTGGGGACGCTTTGCCCAAGCGTCCCGAGCGCGGCGATGAGATCGAGCTGACGATCGACAGGCTCGCCCACGGAGGCGAGGGTGTTGCGCGCTATGGCGATACCCCATCCGGGGCAGACGCTGGCGGGTATGTCGTGTTCGTCTCCGGCGGGGTGCCGGGTGATCGTGTGCGCGCGGTGGTGGTGAAGCGCAAGCGCAGCTACGCCCACGCTCGCACGGTTGAGATCATCACGCCAAGCCCGGAGCGGATTGCCCCGACGGCCACGCATCCGGGGGTTGCGTGGCAGGTGATCCCCTACGAGCGCCAGTTGCAGATCAAGGCCGAGCAGGTGGAGGACGCGCTGCGGCGAATCGGCAAGCTCGACGGCTTTCAGATGGAGGAGATAGTGCCCGCGCTCGCGCAGTGGCGCTACCGCAACAAGCTGGAGTATTCGTTCGGCACCGCCCCTCACGACCCTGACTCGCTGGGGTCATCTGAGGAGTCGTCCCGTGCGGAGCTCGTTTGCGGTTTTCATGCCCCCGCGGGGTGGAACAAGGTCGAGCCGATCGATGATTGCCTGCTGGCCTCCGAGCGCGGCAATCTCGCGCGTGAGACGGCCTTGCGCTGGTGCCGCGAGCAGCGGTTGCTCGCGTGGAGTCGCGGCGGCAGGCCTGGCGGCGGACGGGACCGACATCGCGAGAGCGAGGGGGATGGGGGTGCCGGTGAGAGCGAACGGGCCCCCCGACGCTCGCGTGAGGAGCGGATCGCCCCGGCGCCCGATGGGCGCCCGTTCCTGCGCAACCTCGTGGTGCGCGAAGGGCGCCACAGCGGCATGTTGCAGATCCGCCTCGTCACGACTGACGGGGAGCTTGACGTCCCATCGCTTGCGGCGGCACTCGTCGCGGAGTTGGGGGCGGCGACGGTCAGCGGGGTGCTGTGGACGCGTTCCTCGTCACTCGCGGAGACCACCGCGGGCGGCGAGACCGAGCTGGTGTGGGGCGAGGCGGAGCTGGCGGAGCGTCTTGGTGAGCTGGACCTGCGGATCTCCTCTGAAGCGTTCTTCCAGACCAACACCGAGATGGCTGAGGTGCTCTACGGGATCGTCACCGACTACGCCGCGCTGGAGGGCTGGGAGCGCGTGTATGACCTCTACAGCGGCATCGGCACGATCGCGCTCACGCTCGCCGCGCGCGCCGGCGAGCTGTGGGGGATCGAGATCGTCGAACAGGCGGTCGCCGACGCGATTGCCGCCGCCAAGCGCAACGAGATCACAAACGTCAACTTCTTCGCCGGCGACGCGCGCCTGGCGCTGCCTGAGCTGATCGAGCGCGCCGGCAAGCCCGACGTGGTGGTGGTGGATCCGCCGCGCGCGGGCCTCTCCCAGAAGGTGGTGCGACGCATCATCGACGCGTCCCCGAAGCGCATCGTCTATGTCTCCTGCAACCCCACCACGCTCGCGCCCAACGCCGCGCAGCTCGTGGAGGCCGGCTGGCGGCTGATCAAGGTGCGCCCGGTTGACATGTTCCCGCAGACTCCTCACATCGAGTGCGTGGCGTTGTTGGAGCGCGGATAGTCTTTTGCCGATGCGCGCTGTCACGATCCGCGACGGGGAGGTATTGGTCGAGGAGCACTCCGATCCCGTGCCAGGTGTAGGTGAGGTGCTCGTGCGGGTGCGTGCGGCCGGGTTGAATGGGGCAGACATGATGCAGAGGCGGGGGCTGTATCCGGCGCCCCCGGGATCGCCGCCGGACATCCCGGGATTGGAGCTGACGGGGGTGGTCGATGCGCTCGGGCAGGGAGCAGAGCGCTTCGCGGTTGGCGACAGGGTGATGGCGATCGTCGGCGGTGGTGGACAGGCCGAGCTTGCGGTTGTGCACGAGCGTCAGTTGATGGGGGTGCCTGCTGTGCTCGACTGGCCTGCCGCGGGCGGGGTGCCGGAGGTGTTTACGACCGCTCACGACGCGATCTTCACGCAAGCTCAGCTGCGTCCTGGCGAGCACCTGCTCGTGCACGGCGGCGCGGGCGGGGTCGGGACCGCGGCAATCCAGCTCGCGAAAGCGACCGGCGCGCGCGTGACCGCGACTGTGCGCAACGAGCAGCTGCGCGCGCAGGTGGCGGGTCTTGGCGCCGAGGCGATCGCGCCCGGGGGATTCGCCGAGCACGGCCCGTTCGACGTGATTCTCGAGCTGGTGGGGGCGCCCAATCTGGCCGACAACATGAATGCGCTGGCCACCGGTGGGCGGATCTGCGTGATCGGCGTCTCCGCCGGCGCTAAGGCGGAGCTGAACCTGCTGGCGCTGATGGGCAAGCGCGCGCGCATCCACGGCTCCACGCTGCGGGCGCGGCCGCTGGAGGAGAAGGCGCTGGCGGCCCGTCTGCTGGAGCGCGAAGTGCTCCCGTTGTTTGAGACGGGAGCGTTGACTGTGCCGATCGCACAGACGTTCGCGCTGGAGGATGCTGCTGCTGCCTACGACAGCTTCGCGGCGGGCGGCAAGCTCGGCAAGATCGTGCTCACGATCGATTGAGAGCAGGCCCGCACGCGGGCCTGCCTTGAACCCGCACATGTGCGGGTTCACCGAGCGGTGCAAGCACCGCTCGGCCGGTAGGCGCATGCGCCTACCGGAACAGCACCGCGATCTAATAAGGCGGTTGTGCCGCGTGCCAGTCGCCGAGCACGCGAAACGCTGCCCAGAAGGCGCGCTTGGAGTCCTGCTCGTCGAGCGACTCGTCGATGTTGGGCACGTACAGCGCGTCGGTTGTCGGCGTGAGCCGCTGGATCTCGCCGAGCTTTGGGTCGAGCTTCTGGGCGAGCGGGATGTCGAGATCGTTGAGCGCGGCGAGCGCCTCGGAGCCCATCACCACCACGATGCGTGGTTGCACGATCGCGATCTCTTCGATCACCCGGGCCATACAGAGATCGTTTCCCACCCATTCCTCGGCCATCGAAGCGTCGGCGAGCGGGCACTTGACGCACAGCGTCCCGTACACCGCCAGCGGGTCGATGGTGAGGCGCTTGAAGGACTTCATCAGCGCTCCGCCGGAGCGCCCGTAGAACGCGACGCCCTCCTCGACCTCGGATGGCAGCGCGGAATACTTCAGCAGCATGATGTCGGCCTGCGGGTGGCCGGAGCCGAGCACCGGCATCAGCGCTCCGCGCGGGCAGTGCGGGCAGCTCTGCAGCTCGCGCGTGAGCGTGTTCAGCTCCCTGATTGCCCGCTCGAGGTACTTCTCGCGGATCTCGTCATCTGTAACGGGCATCGACGCGGAGGGATTAGACGGCGGCTCCGGTTGTCCTTGCTCGTGCACTCTTACTTGCGCCGATCTCCCGTTGCGCGCCGTACGCGTCGCTCGCGGCTGGCACGCCGCGCGGCCGCGGGAGTGGCCTTCGTTTGGAGGAACTTCAGCGCCTGCACGTAGATCAGGCTCGACGGCTTGGTTGTGATTTCGGCGTCGCGCAACGACTCCAGGAACTCGTCGGGCCCGTCGAAGTCGCGCATCCGGATGCGCACCGAGCCGAGGCCTTGGGCGACGTGCGAATCGGAGCCGGCGCCGGCCACGATCCGGTACTTGGCGGCGAAGCGCACCGCCTCCTCGTTGAAGGCGCCGATCGCCACGCGCGGGTTGAATACCTCGATCGCGTCGACGTCGTCGAGGATCGGGAGCAGGTGCTCGTAGTCGGGCACCGCGTGCATGCGGTCGAACGGGTGAGGCACGTACACCAGCCCGCCCTGGCGCTTGATCTCGGCGACCGTCTCGGCCATCGTCATCCCGCGCGGGATCTTCTGCTCGATGAACAGCCCGATCACCTCGCCCTGCTCGGCCGTCTTGACCTCCTCGCCGACGATCACCTTGATCCGGTCCCGCCCGCCCCGGGCATTGGATTCAGCGGCCTTCTCGCGCGCCTCCAAGGCGCCTGAGATCTCGTTGTGATCGGTCACCGCGATCGCTCCGAGGCCCACTTCTTTGGCTGTCGCCAGCAGCACCTCGACCGGTGTTTCGCAGTCGCCGGAGTGGTCGGTGTGCATGTGCAGGTCGACGTCGATCAGCTCACGCCGCGAGAGACGCCGGCGCAGCGCGGGATCGCCGCGCGAGTCGTGGCGCCGTGCGGCGAGCTCGCGATAGATGCAGCTCGACCTGCTCGGTGGGGGTGTCCTCGCCGTTCTCGATCCGGGCGTCGAGGCGCGCGAGGAAGTTCTCGGTGAAGCGCCGGGTGAGCGTGCTCGAGAGCGGTCCCTCGCCGGGAGCGTGAAACGAGCCGACGTTGAGCGCGCGCGAGTAGCGCAGCGCGGTGCTCGATGTTCCGCGTCCCACCCACCCCACGAGCGGCTCGTGCACGTGCACGAAGTCGAGTGGTGTCTTGCCCAGCAACTCTTCCAGCGTGCGGGCTACGTCGATCGGCAGCGGACGGGGACGGCGCCCGGGGGAGCCCGGCACGTCGAGCACCTCGCCGATCGCGATTACGCGCGGGGAGCCCCCGTCGGTTCCCTCGAGCAGCGATCCAGTCCCGCCCACCCCTGCCTTGGCCGCGCGCAGCTCGCGCCGCGATGCGCGCACCAGCTCCGGGGAGCGCGAGGGCGCGAGGATCAGTACGCGATGACCGCGCCGCGAGAGCTCGCCGGCCAGCTTTCCTATGTGTGCGTTGACCGGGTTTGACTGCGACTCCCAGGGGTATGGAGTCACGTGGGCGATCGCGAAGCGCTGCTGAGCCACATCTGCAGGATAGGCGTGACCGGCTTCCGTCGAAACCATCCGCCGGCGGGCGCTTCGCATCGTCGCTAAGGAGTGCGGCTCCTGGTGGCCTTCGGGGCCGTGCGCCCCTTTGGCTTCGTCTGGGTGGGCGGGCCGCCAATCCGTGTGTGCTTGGCGATGAACTTCTCTGTCTCCTCGCGTGCGAGGTTGTCGGGGCGCTGGTTGTGCGGCGACTTCATCAGATACGACGACGGCCCGTCGAGCTGGCCGCCGACGCCGTTGTTGAGCGCGAGCTTGCAGCAGCGCACTGCGTCGATCACGATGCCGGCGGAGTTGGGGGAGTCCCACACCTCGAGCTTCATCTCCACGTTCAGCGGCACGTCGCCGAACGCTTGGCCCTCGACGCGGATGTGGGCCCACTTGCGGTCGGTCAACCACGGCACGTAGTCCGACGGGCCGATGTACACGTCCTCGGCCGGCAGCTGCTCGTCCATGATCGACGTCACCGCGTTGGTCTTTGAGATCTTCTTTGACTCCAGCCGCTCGCGCTCGAGCATGTTGTAGAAGTCCATGTTGCCGCCCACGTTCAGCTGGGAGGTGCGCAGCATCTTCACGCCGCGGTCGGCGAACAGGCGCGCGAGCGTGCGGTGCACGATCGTGGCGCCCACCTGCGACTTGATGTCGTCGCCGACGATCGGCAGTTTGGCCTTCTTGAAGCGATTGTTCCAGTAGTCCTCGCGCGCGATGAACACGGGGATGCAGTTGACGAAGCCGCAGCCGGCCTCGA
This sequence comes from uncultured Solirubrobacterales bacterium, assembly GCA_963849215.1. Classification (GTDB taxonomy): domain Bacteria; phylum Actinomycetota; class Thermoleophilia; order Solirubrobacterales; family Solirubrobacteraceae; genus Palsa-744. The sequence goes on along the minus strand of CAWKGR010000003.1, from coordinate 370,315 downwards.
GGATCTGCTCGACATACCACTTGGTGGCGTCCTCGCTGCCCACAGGCAGGTAGGAGACGACCACGTCGGTGTGGGTGTCCTTGAGGATGCTCACGATGTCCGCGGTCTCCCCCGGCGCCTTTTTGATCTTCTGCTTGAGGTACTTGCCGAGACCGTCGTGGGTCATGCCGCGGTACACGGGCACGCCGAGCTTCTTCGGCACGCTTGGCGAACTTCATCGTGTTGTTCTGTCCCGCCCAGATCGCGGTGCCGAGGTCCTTGCCGACCTTGGTGGCGTCGATGTCGAACGCGGCAGTGAACTCGATGTCGCGTACGTGGTAGCCGCCGAGGTCGACGTGCATCAGGCCCGGCACGAGCGCGAGTGGGTCGGCGTCCTTGTAGTACTCCACGCCTTGCACGAACGCCGAGGCGCAGTTGCCGACGCCGATGATCGCGACGCGGACCTTGTCCTGCTGGTAGCGCGCCTTGCCGTTGGTGGAGGCTGCGCCGTTGCTCTGTGGAATGCTCATCTAGTCGCTCAGTCCTTTGTGGAGGTCGGGGAGATTACCCCGGTACGGGTTTTAGGTGACAGACAGCGCGCGCTTGACGTGCCAGATGCGCTGGGCGACGGTTATCACGCTCAGCGCCGCCAGCACGTATACGGCGGGAGCCAGCAGGCCGGAATGGCCGAGCACGGCGCCCTTGCCGAACGGCGAGGCGGTCTCCGCGAAGATCAAGCCGATCGAGAGGATCACCACGCGCACCGGACGGGTGGCGATCCCGACCTTGCACTCCACCCCCAGCGCCTCGGCGCGCGCGCGTGTGTAGGACACCATCAGCGACGCCAGCACCGCCACGACCACCGCGGCGGCGGCGCCCGAGCGCCCTTCGCGCGCGAAGTCCGCGGCGACCGCGGTCAGCACGATCCCCTCCTCGATGCGGTCGAGCGTGGAGTCGAGGAACGCGCCGAAGGGGGTGCCCTTGCCGGACATGCGCGAGTAGCGCCCGTCGAGCGTGTCCATCACCGAGCCCACGATGAACGCGATGCCACCGAGGAAGTACAGGCGTTCCCACACCAGCACCGCCGCCACGAGGTTCAGCGCCAGTCCGGTCAGCGAGATCGTGTTGGGGGTCAGGCGCGACTCGATCAGCCGGTTGCGCACGTTCTCGCGCCGTTGGGCGCCGCTCAGCGCGACACGCCCGTTGCGCCGTGCCCCCGCGGCGCCCGCGCGTGCACGGCGGCGCGCGGTTGGTTGCCTATGTGATGGTGGCGAGGGTCCCATGTAGCGCGTCAGTGTCCCAAGCGGGACACCCAGCAGCCTATCCGGCTCCCGCCGGCGTGGGGCCGAAGCGCCACGCGGCCGGTCGCATCTTCGCCAGCCGGCGTGCCCCCAGCGCGGAGACGCCCGCGGTCAGGGCGCCCAGCAGCGCGTCGATTATGAAGTGGTTGGCGGTGGCGATGATCACGAACGCGATCAACAGCGGGTAGCACCGCCACAGCACCGAGGCGATTCGCGTGCGCGATAGCGAGGCCAGCGGCCAGCCGATCATCAGCGCGAACGCAACGTGCATCGAGGGCACCGCCGCGTAGGGGTTGAACAGCGCGTTCATCGATGCGGATGCGTGCGACACGTGCACGCCGGTGAAGTCCGACACCGTGTCGATAAAGCCCCACTCCGGCAGAAAGCGCGGTGGGGCGGTGGGGAACACGGCATAGCCGATCAGCGCGATTAGCATCGCGATCGCGAACATGTTGCGCACGAAGTAGAAAGAGCTGTTGTGGCGCAGGTACAGATAGACGAGCGCCGCGAGCGTGATCGATGTCTGCGCGTTCACATACAGCCAGCTTGAGAAGTCCATCAGCAGGTGGCTGCTGGACGCCCATGCCTGGATGCTGGGCTCGACGAACACGTGCATCGTGCGCTCGATCTGGATCAGGTCGCGCGCATGTTGGAAGGCAGCGGAGGCATCTCCGGCGACGAGCCCGCGCACGAGACTGTAGGCGCCGTAGGCTGCCGCGGCCAGCGCGAGCTGGCGTACCACGTCCAGCCATCCGTTCGGCATGAGGCGTGCTTGTAGAGATCGTCGGTAGCCGAAAGCGCGATCGGTGGTGTCCCGTCGAGCCCACAGATGCCGGACGCGGGCGAGCATCGAGAAAGCCTAGAGCATGAGCGGGCGCGAGGCCAGGGTTCGGGGACGGGCTCCACCGCCGCTCCGTGGGACCTTTATGAACGGTGAGTTGACAAGCTGCCAGGGGTCGTCTATATTGGGTCGCGTTCCATGTACCCAAGGGTGGGTGCAGGGGCGCCACATAAGGTCGGGTTTTGGGTCGGTCCCTGTGGTCGACTTTTATCCGGTAGAGCAGGGCCCTTGGGAGAGGGACCGGGTCGTTACTGAGAGGGAGTTGTTGTTCGCGTGGTTTCTTTGGGGAATAACGTGTTTGAGAGTCCGTGTCGTATCGACGGGTCCGTAATAGGACGCGTCAGCGTCGCTGACGCGTCTCTCTCTCTCTCTCTCTCTCTTGGGCCGGCCGCCTTCTAGGCGCTAGGCCCCTTCGCCGCGGCGGATGCCCGCGGCTAGCTGGCCATAACGGTCGGCTTGATTACCAGTGCCCGAAAGGGTGCTCGCGCGCTCGGAGGCATGGTGGGCGCCCGAATGGGTGCTCTCGCACTGTAGGCGCGTCTACGGATTCTTGTTCTTTCATCGCCGTGGGCTTGGTGCCCGCGGCGGTCTTTGTCTGCCCCCCGAATGGGGGGGTGCTGCCCGTGGATGGGTGCGCGTTGTGTGTCGGTTCTCTTGAGGAGGGGATGGTTTGATGGGTATTCGCCGCTTCGCGTCGACTGTTGTGGTTGGGCTGTGTGTTTTGGCTGGTGCTGTGTTGCTGGGGGGTGCCTCAGCTCAGGCGCTCGAGGTACATCGTTTTACTGGGTCCTTTGGCGCGGAAGGCTCCGGTAGCGGCCAGTTCAAATCTCCGACCGGGGTAGCCGTGAACGATACGACGCATGACGTGTATGTGGTGGATCAGGACAACAATCGTGTGCAGGAGTTCAACAGCACGGGCTCGACCGTCCTTGGTGAATTCAACGGCTCTGCCGCACCTACTGGGGCTTTTTCCGAACCCAGCCAGATCGCAGTCGATAACTCTTCTGACCCGTTGGATCCTTCCAAAGAAGATGTGTATGTGGTGGATCGTGGGCATGGCGTGATCGATAAGTTCAATGCGAGCGGTACGTATGAAGGGCAGTTGACAGGGGTGGGCACGCCGGGTGGCGCGTTCGAAGCGGGGGAATCATCCTCGCGTGCGATAGCGGGTGTAGCGGTAGATCCGAGTGGGACTGTATGGGTCAGCACCAAAGGGGGTCCTATCTATAGTTTTACCGATGCTCTCGCAAACCAGTACTCCTCCGAACGCAGTACAGCATTTGGCGGAGCTGCGGAAGGTCTTGCGGTGGACTCCGAAGATAACCTCTATTTCTACTCAGGCGGCGGCGTTGTCGTAAAGGTCAATAGTTTGGGGGAAACGCTGGCAAATCCGTTCGGTGGTGACACGGAAGCGTTTAGACTCGCGGTCGATCCGAATGGTGATGAGGTCTATCTCGATAACAGAGAATCGATCGCCGCGTTTGGCTTGAGTGGAGCATCGGTCGAGAGTTTTGGCACGGGACGTCTGACGTTTAGTACGGGGGTTGCGGTCGATGCCAGTAATGGCATGGTCTATGCAACCGATCAGACAGCCAATAGGGTGATCTTCTTTGAAGAGATTACGGTGCCGAGCGTGGGCATCGACGCGGTCACTGAACAGCAGCCCAGGAGCTTGACGGTCAACGGGACAGTGGAACCTGAGGGTCTGCCTGTCAGCTCGTGTGTCTTTGAATATGGAACCACGAGCGCGTATGGGCAGAATGCTCCCTGTTCACCGGATCCCGGTTCGGGCTCGGGCCCTGTGCCGGTGAGCGCGCACCTTACGGGTCTCACTCCGGGGGTCATTTATCATTACAGGCTGGTTGCGGAAAACGCTAACGGGCAGAACCCGACCCCGGATCAGGAAGTCTTTACAGGGCCGAGGGTGAGCGAAGCTGGCGTGGTGAATGTGGCGTCGAGCAGCGCGACGTTGCAGGTTTCGATCGATCCCAACGGCGTGGACACGCACTACTATTTCCAGTACGGGCCGAGTGCGGCTTATGGCTCATACGCGCCGGTGTCGCTTCCAGGCGTGGACTTGGGTTCCGGTGTGGGTACGCGGAGCCTAAGCGCGCATCTACAGAGCCTGGAAGCGAACACGGCTTACCATTACCGCATCGTGGCTGTTCAGGGCGGTGAAGCGGTCGAAGGGCCCGACCACGTGTTCACGACTCAGCCCGCGGGTGGCAGCGAGCTTACGTTGCCCGACGGGCGTGCCTGGGAACTGGTTTCGCCACCGAACAAAAAAGCGGCCCTGATCGGACCGTTCACCGGGCTCTTGGGCTTCTCGCTGACGCAGGCGGCAAGCGGTGGGGGCGGGATCACCTACACGGTGCGCGACACAATCGGAGAAAACCCGGTAGGCCATATCTTCGGGGCGCAGATCCTCTCAACTCGTACGGCTGATGGGTGGCGTTCGCAGGATGTATCCGCGCGCGGAGGCCTCCCGCCGGAAGGCGAATCTGCCAAGAACCTATTCGGCGCCAGCGAAAGATGGAGGCTATTCTCGCAGGACCTATCGCAGGGCCTTTTGGAACCGGGTCCTAGCGGGTCGTCGCCGCAGGCGGAAGCGAAGGAACGAACACTATATCTGCGCGATAGCGCGACTGGTGATTTCCAGCCGCTGGAGAGTGAAGCCAACGTGCCGGTGGGTCTGAAGTTCGGCGACGCGCAAATGGTGTACTACACTGCCACCCCCGATCTCAGCCATGTGGTCTTGGGCACGTGGAAGGCGCTCACGCCCGAAGCCGTTAGCGAAGAACCACCGTGTATAAGTGGAGGCTGCCAAGCGGCGTTGAACGTGTACGAGTGGTATGGCGGGCGTCTGCAATTGGTGAATGTCCTGCCGGACGGGACCACGAGGCCGGGAGCGTCCGCGGCCAATGCCAGCGTCTTCACCGAAGGTGGAGCTTGGTACATGACCGGGCGTGCTCCCATCTCGAGCGATGGCCGTTGGGTCGTGTGGAAGTACGGCGGCCTAACACGGCCGGAAGGTAACAATGTGAGCCTGTATGTGCGCGACATGGTCAACAAGCAGACGTTCAAGGTTGGGGGTCCGAATGCTCGCTTTGAAGCGATGAGCAGTGACGGATCGAAGATTTTCTATGTGGAAACCGAAAAGGGAATCAACGGTGACCTGCATGTCTTCGATACCGCGACCGGCACGCAGACCGATCTCACGGCCGGCCACGGGAACGCTGAACGCAGCGCAGGAGTCCAGAACGCGATGATAGGGACAAGCCAGGACGGCTCGTATGTCTATTTTGTCGCGACCGGGGTGCTTGCGAGTGGTGCTGTGAGTGGAGCGGATAACCTCTATATGCTGCACGACGGCTCGGGTGGGTGGGTCACCACATATATCGCAAGCCTCACTGAGGAAGACGAACACACGTGGGGAAGCGAAGGAGGAACAGTGGTCTCTCCGTGGGAGGTGGACTCGGAGGTTTCGTCGAGTGGACGCTACATGGCGTTCATGTCCAACAGTCCGCTCACGGGCTATGACAACCATGATGCGGTAAGTGGTCAGCGCGACGAGGAGGTCTTCCTCTACGATGCCGCTTCGAACCGGCTTACGTGTGCCTCGTGTAACCCGACGGGCGCGCGTCCGGTGGGTGTGTTGGATCAGGGGCTTTTGCTGGTGGATAGCGAAGAAGCGTGGTGCGGCTCGTGCGGTGGGCACGGCGGCAGCAACCATTGGCTGGCGGGGAGCCTGGTTGGTTGGGATAACCAGTTCAATCGAGCGTCCTATCAGCCTCGATATGTGACCGACAGTGGGCGGTTGTTCTTCAACAGTCCGGATGCGCTGGTAGCGCAGGACACCAACGGGTTGGAGGATGTGTATCAGTATGAGCCGACCGGTGTGGGTGGCTGTACGGGCGAAAACGCTGGTTTCAGCGATGTGTCGGGCGGGTGTGTGAGCCTGATCTCATCGGGACAGTCCTCGGCGGAATCGGCGTTTATGGACGCTAGCGAAAGCGGCGATGACGTTTTCTTCGTGACCGAGAGCAAACTTGTCTCTGAAGATTATGACAATGCGTATGACATGTATGACGCGCACGTGTGCACGTCAGCGGAGCCGTGTCGTGCGGAACCGGTCTCTCCGCCTGAATGTACGAGCGGCGATTCGTGCAAGGCCGCGCCGTCTCCGCAACCGACGATCTTTGGTGCGACGCCGAGCGCGACGTTTAGCGGGGTGGGCAATGTGGCGACTGCCTCCTCTGGAGTTGTCGTGTCGAAGTCGTTGACGCGGGTGCAGAAGCTGGCTCGGGCATTGCGAGTGTGCCGCAAGAAGAAAGGAAGGAAGAAGAGGGCGGTCTGTGAACGGCAGGCGAGGAAGAGCTATGGAGCTAAGCAGTCTGGTAAGGCCAAGGCGACTAGGAAGGGCAACCGGTGATCATCGTGAACTCAATCAAGCGAGGTGGGTTGCTCACCGTTGTCATAGTGTTGTTGTCTGTGCTGGGTGGGAGTGGTGTGGCGTCCGCGGCAGCGCCGTGGTGGCATCTGACGAGCGTCTCCGCGCCCGCCAGTAAGACTGGCACGGAAGCGAGGGTCGAGGTGATCGCGGCTAACCTCGGGGACGAATCGACCAGTGGCACCGCGATCGAGAACGCTCTGGAAGAGATCGTTTCTAACGAACACAAGAACTTCGTCACGGTGGAAGACACGCTGCCGGCCGGTGTGACACCTACGGTAGCCATTGTGGAAGGTGGGGGCACGGAATTCGGTCGGCAGCTGGCGAACCCGGGCACGGGGCATCCGCTTGCGCCTTATCTGGCGCCGCCGTGTGCGATCGTCGGACAGAAGGTTACGTGTCAGTATGGCGTGCCTGTGCGTCCGTATGAACAGTTGATTCTCGCGATTACCGCGAAGGTGGCGCCCGGGGCCGGTAGCGGACAGAACGAGGTGAGCGTGTCCGGTGGTGGGGTAGCTGGGGCGTCGCGTAGCGAAGCGCTCGCGATCGGCTCGCCGGGTCGGTATGGAGTGCAAACGTATGAACTGACCCCTGAAGAAGAGGGTGGTGGGCTGGATACCCAGGCTGGCTCGCACCCATTTCAGCTGACCACGACGCTGATCTTCAACAGTCAGGCGGTGCCGGTGGAACCGAACTTCCAGGGTGAACTGGTGCCTGAAGTGCAGCCGCTGGCGATGACCAAGGACCTGCGCTTCAACCTGCCGCCGGGCTTGATCGGCAACCCGACTCCCATACCGAAGTGCAAGTCTTAAGCAGTTCATCCTCTCGCCAAATGAAAGCTCGGTCAATCCTCCCTGTCCTGATAACACTGTTGTGGGCGTAGCGACGCCGATCGTCACCGGTTTTGACGAAACTGCGCGAGTCTCCTATGCGATTTCTGCAGCTTTGATCAGTCTGGAACCCGCGGTTGGTGAGCCGGCGAGGTTTGGTTTCCAGACGCCGGTGGGGCCGGTGATTCTCGATACGTCGGTGCGCACAGGCGGAGACTATGGCGTCGTTGTAACCGTCCCGAACATCACGGAGGGAATCGGCTTCATCGGCAATATCGTGACGTTCTGGGGAGTGCCCGGCGATACGCGACACGACAACTCACGCGGTCCCAAGTGTCTTGACGATGAAACGAAGGGTCGCGAAGAAGGCGAAGGTGAACCGCTGTATCAGCCCAGTCCCGAACCGTCGTGTCCGGTCAACGAAAAACCGCAGCCGCTGTTGATCATGCCGACCTCGTGCACGGGTCCGATGCACAGCACGATCGAATCGGACCCCTGGACCGAACCCGGCCAGTTCACGACGCCGAAGGACTACACGTTCCAGAACAGTGCGGGTGAACCAGTGGGACAGGATGGATGTAACCGCTTGAACTTCGAACCGTCGATCAGCGTCGCTCCAGATGGGCAGGAGGGGAGCACCCCGACTGGTTTGACGGTTGGTGTGCATGTCCCCCAGGAAGCGAACTTGAACCCGACTGGGCTGGCGGAGTCTACGGTGAAGAACACCCAGGTCACGTTGCCTGCCGGTGTAGCCTTGAACCCGGCGGGCGCCGACGGGCTTACCTCATGCACCCTGGGAGAGGTCGCTCTCGAAAGCCCGGCTGAACAGGAATGTCCGGAATCATCGAAGGTGGGTACAGTCGAAATCAGTACCCCTCTGTTGCCGAACCCGCTGGTGGGTGCTGCCTATTTGGCACAACAGGACGCTAACCCGTTCGGGAGTCTTGTCGCGCTGTACCTGGTGGTAAAAGACCCGGTGGCGGGTGTGATCGTCAAGCTCGCTGGACAGGTAACCCCGGATCCGGTCACGGGCCAACTGGTTTCCACGTTCGATAACACTCCGCAGCTGCCGTTCGAAGATTTGAAGCTGCACTTCTTCGGGGGCTCGCGTGCTCCGTTGGGTACCCCGGCGTTGTGTGGTGGGTATACGACCACGGCCTCGATAGAGCCGTGGTCGGGTAACGCTCCGGTGGATTCCTCCTCAGAATTCTTGGTCACGAGCGGTCCGAACCACACGTCGTGTAGTGACCCGTTGCCGTTCAAGCCTGAACTCACGACGGGCAGCTTGAATATTCAGGCTGGTGCGTTCACACCGTTTACGATGACGATGTCAAGAGAAGATGGGAATCAGAACCTGGATGGGATCCAGTTGAAGATGCCCTCAGGCTTGCTGGGGACGCTCTCCAGCGTGAAGCTGTGTGGCGAAGCTGAAGGCAACGCGGGTACATGTGGCCCTGAAAGCCTGATCGGGCATACCACCGTCAGCGTAGGACTCGGCGGGAACCCGTATACCGTGAACGGTGGCGAAGTGTTCATCACCGGTCCGTATAAGGGTGCGCCGTATGGTTTGTCGATCGTGAACCCGGCGAAGGCAGGCCCGTTCGATCTGGGGAAGGTTATTGTGCGGGCGAAGATCGAAGTCAACCCGGAAAACGCGGCTTTGACGATCACGAGCGATAGCACGGGTCCGTACGCGATCCCGCAATTGATCGACGGGATTCCTTTGCAGATCAAGCACATAAACGTGTCTGTTGATCGTCCTGATTTCACGTTCAATCCGACGAACTGTGCTTCGCAGGAAATCGGAGGGAGCTTGACCAGCAGCCAGGGTGCCGTATCGATCCTGCATGTCCCGTTCCAGGTGACTAACTGTGCGGTCCTGGGCTTCAAGCCGATCTTCACGGTCACGACCAACGGCAAAACATCGCGTGCCAACGGGGCGAGCCTGAACGTGAAGCTCACCTATCCCAAAGCGCCGTTCGGCTCCCAGGCGAACATCGGCAAGGTCAAGGTGGACTTGCCAAAGCAGCTGCCCTCGCGTCTCACGACGCTGCAGAAGGCGTGCCCGGCGGCGACCTTTGAAGCGAACCCGGCGAGCTGTCCTCCCGATTCGAGGATCGGCAGCGCGACGGCCACGACGCCGGTACTGCCAGTCCACCTGGAAGGTCCCGCGTATTTCGTCAGCCACGGTGGACAGAAGTTCCCCGAATTGATCGTCGCGCTATCGGGAGAGGGCGTCACGGTGTACCTGCACGGTGAAACGTTCATCAGCTCGGCGGGGATCACGAGCAGCACGTTCCGTACGATCCCCGATGTCCCGATCGGCGTGTTCGAACTGAAGCTGCCGCAAGGGTCGGACAGTGCGCTGGCAGCGAACGGGAATCTCTGCGCCTCGAAACTGACGATGCCCACGATCTTCGTTGGCGCCAACGGCGTGAGCCTCAAACAGTCCACCCCGGTGACCGCTACGGGTTGTCCGAAGCACAAGACCAAGAAAACCAAGGTCAAGAAGAGTAAGAAAACAAGCAAGCACAAGAAGAAATGAGATGGGTGTGCCACGAACGCACGGGATGGTTGACCTGTTGTTGGGTTGGCTGTTTGTGATGTGCGGTGCTGCGTGGTTGATGGAGGGTTGGTCCTCCGTGGTCGCCTTGCAGGAGGTGATTACAAACCACCGTGAGCTGCGTTGGTCAAAAGCCGGTGTGGTGAGCGTTACGGAAAAGGCGTGCTGTTGAGTGCGTCAGGTGTGATCCAAGAAGGCGAACGTAAGTGAACCACTGATGACGTGTCGAAATCTTTTAGGTGACATCAGAACCGGGTTGGCCATCTTGGCCCGGGATGAGCTTGGGGGGTGCCTGTTTATTGCCCGAGTGGTGTCCGGCATGGAGGTGGCGCGAGCTTGGGTTAGGCTGCTGCGTGGAACGTGGGAACCTGTACTGCGGCGTCGTGATCAGCGAGATGGGCGGAGTGCCCACTGGTCACGGGAGCGAGATATCCAAGTGGCTGAATCCACGAGGGTTAGAGTAGCGAGGCGCGGTGTCAGGGGCGGACCGTCCGGTAGTAGTGATGAAGGTCTTGTAATGGGGCTGGAGCGAAGCGGACGGATCATCCTGGCTTGGCTGGGGGTCAACCACGAGTGTGTGGGAGGAGCCTGTGGTTGAGTCGAGGTTGCAGGGAAAGTCGTTTGTTATTTCCAAGAAGGTCTTCCTGGAAGCCTGGGAGTTGGTCAAGGCTAACCGGGGTGCTGCTGGGGTTGACGGGGAATCGATAGTGGAGTTCGAGGGGGACCTTAAGGGGAACCTTTACAAGCTCTGGAATCGTATGTCCTCGGGGACCTATATGCCGCCGGCGGTGTTGGCGGTGCAGATACCTAAGCGTGATGGGCGAGGGGTTAGGGTTCTTGGTGTTCCCACTGTGGCGGATAGGGTTGCGCAAACGGTCGTACGGCTGTATTTGGAGCCTGGGGTGGAGTCGCATTTCCACTCGGACTCTTATGGTTATCGACCGGGGCGCTCGGCTCTGGATGCGGTCGGGGTTTGCCGGGAGCGGTGTTGGCGGAGTGATTGGGTGATCGATTTGGATTTCCAGTCGTTCTTTGATTCGCTTGACCATGAGCTTGTGTTGCGTGCGGTGGCTGCCCATACCGATCAGCGGTGGGTTTTGCTCTATATCGAGCGGTGGTTGAAAGCTCCGCTTGATGAAGGAGACGGCAATCTAGTGGTACGTGATCGTGGGACCCCTCAAGGTTCTGCGATCTCTCCGGTGCTGGCTAACGTGTTTCTGCATTATGCGTTTGATTTGTGGATGGGTCGGGATTTCCCGGTAGTCCCGTTCGAGCGTTACGCAGACGACGTTGTCTTGCACTGCAGGAGTGAGCGCCAAGCGCAGTTCGTACTCGAACGAATCGCAGAGCGCGTAGCGTCCGTCGGCCTGGCGGTCAATCCAGGCAAGACGCGTATCGTGTACTGCAAGGACTCAACCCGCAAAGGCTCTTATGAGCACGAGCGTTTTGATTTCCTGGGCTTCACGTTTCGTCACAGACGCGCACGTAACAAACGGGGTGAATTGTTTCGCACGTTCACCCCGGCGATCAGCGACGACGCAGGGAAGTCGATACGTCGAGAGATCAAGCGGTGGCGACTTCACCTTTGGAGCGGGAAGACCCTCACTGACCTTGCGGGGCGATGCAACGCGTCCGTGCGGGGATGGATCAACTATTACGGACGCTTCTACCGGTCCGAGTTGAGGGCATCACTCAGAGGCATCGACAAATACTTGATGCGCTGGGCGATGCGTAAGTACAAGCGGCTAAGGGGCCGCCCCAAACGAGCCTGGACGTTCGTGAATGGCGTGGCAGCACGCGACCCACAACTCTTCGCTCACTGGAGCCTGGCATACCCCAACCGGATGATAAGAGCCGTATGACGGGAGACCGTCACGTACGGTTCCGCGAGAGCCAGAGGGTGAAACCCCCTCTGGCTACTCAACCAACGAAGGCAAAGGCGTCATCTGGGGCGGCGGGGTTCAAACCACGCCGGCGAGCGGCTGGGCTGACACCGGGACGCGAAGACGCCCGTGTGCGCGAGGTGGTGCGCAATGGTGTGGCGGGCGTGAGCGTGTCCTCCCGTGAGGGTGGTCATGTTGGGGAGATGCAGCGTCGTCGGTTGTTGCTGGCGTTCACTGAAGTCCTGGCCGAGAATGGTCTTGAGGGTGCGGGTGTGGGGCGCGTGTGTAAACGCGCGGGTGTTTCGCGTCGCACGTTCTATGACTTGTTCGACGATCGCGAAGCATGTTTCGTCGCGGTGCTCGACAACGCGGTGCAGCGTATCTCCTCACTCGTGCTCGCCGTTTATGAGCAGAAGGACCGTGTTCAAGGGGCACGCAGGTGGCGTGAGCGGATTCGTGATGCGCTCGCTGTCCTGTTGGATTTCTTCGATGAGGATCCCCTGCTTGCGCGTGTGTTGCTGGCTGAGACGTTGAAGGCTGGGCCGGTGGTGTCGCAGCGACGACGGTGTGTGCTGGAAGCGCTCGCGGGTGCTGTGGACGAAGGACGCTCCGAAGCGAAGACGGGTACTCAGCCTCCTCCACTAACCGCACAGAGCACTGTTGGAGGGATCGTCTCTGTGCTTTACGCGCGCATCCTTGAAGAGGATCCCGCACCCCTCACCGATCTCCTGAATCCGCTGATGAGCATGATCGTCCATCCCTATCTCGGTCCGGCTGTGGCGCGCCGAGAGCTGGAGCACCGCCTCCCACCACCAAAAACCACAGGCAACGGACATCCCCCCAAGCCACCGTCAGACCCCTTCAAAGACATTCCGATCCGCCTCACGTTCCGCACCGCGCGCGTGCTCGCAGCGATCGGCTCTCAACCCGGCGCCAGTAATCGCCAGATCGCTGATGCGGCCGGTGTTTCCGATCAGGGTCAGATATCGAGGCTGCTCAATCGCCTCGAAGGCTTCGAGTTGATCGAGAACCACGGGCAAGGCCACACCAAGGGCGAGCCTAACGCCTGGACGCTCACCCCACGAGGACAAGCGATCACCCAAGCCATCGGCGATTAGCAGCATACGTAGCGCTGGTGCGCCACTACGTGTGGCCAGAGACCTTTATGAACAGGGGCTTGACAAGCTGCCAGGGGTCATGTATGTTGGGTCGCGTTCCATGTACCCAACCGGGTGTGGGGCGCATACATAAGGTCGGGTTTTGGGTCGGTCCCTGTGGTCGACTTTTATCCGGTAGAGCAGGGCCCTTGGGAGAGGGACCGGGTCGTTACTGAGAGGGAGTTGTTGTTCGCGTGGTTTCTTCGGGGAATAGCGTGTTTGAGAGTCCGTGTGCCGCTGGACCGTCCGTTATAGGACGCGTCAGCGTCGCTGACGCGTCTCTCTCTCTCTCTCTCTCTCTGGGCCAGCCGCCTTCTAGGCGCTAGGCTCCTTCGCCGCGGAGATTGCCCGCGGCCAGCTGGCCATAACGGTCGGCTTGATTGCCAGTGCCCGAAAGGGTGCTCGCGCGCTCCCAGGCATGGAGGGCGCCCGAATGGGTGCTCTCGCGCTGTAGGCGCGTCTACGGATTCTTGTTCTTTCATCGCCGTGGGCTTGGTGCCCGCGGCGGTCTTTGTCTGCCCCCCGAATGGGGGGTGCTGCCCGTGGATGGGTGCGCGTTGTGTGTCGGTTCTCTTGAGGAGGGGATGGTTTGATGAGTGCTCGCAGGCTTAGGTTGACTGTTGTGGCTTCGCTTTGCGGGCTTATTTGTGTGTTGGCGGGGGGTGCGGTTCCGGCGGCCGCCGGCGCGACGCAGTTCGGTACTGAAGGCGAAGGGGCAGGGGACTTGTTTGGAGCGTCCGGTTTGGGGCTCGATCAGGAAACGGGCGATGTGTATGTCGGTGAATATGCAGATCGTGTTTCGAAGTTTGATGGGTCTGGGAGCTTCTTGTTCGCGTGGGGCTGGCGCGTCAACGAAGGGCACGGGGAAGAATTTCAGACGTGCACGGTCGCGACTGGGTGCCTTAAGGGCACTGAAGGCTTTGGCGCTGGTCAGTTTTCCTGTGGTGCTGAGGGCGTGGCGGTCGACAATAATCCCTTGAGCTTCTCTTATAAAGACGTGTATGTCGTGGATTATTGTAATCGCCGCGTGCAGAAGTTCGATGCTTCAGGGAAATTCCTGCTGATGTTCGGTGGGCATGTCAACGAAGCGAAGGACAACACGCCCGCTGCCACGGAAGCGGAAAAGGACGTGTGCGTCGCGGGCGAAGCGTGCACGAGAGGCTCCATAGGTACCGGCGACGGCGAATTCGAAGGGGCGTATGAACGCAGCTATATCGCGGTGGGTCCTGGTGGCGCTGTGTATGTCGGCGACAAGGCGCGTGTCCAGGTGTTCGAACCCTCTGGTGCGTGGAGGGAAAACATCTCGCTCACGGGATTGTCAAGCACCGGCAATGTGACAGCACTGGCTGTTGACTCGGCGGGCGACGTGTTTCTCGCCGATGAAGGAGTGGCCGGTGTGCGGGAGTTTGAACCGGGCGGGATCGAAAAGCCGACGCAGTTCGATGTGGGCAGCACGTCGGTCGAAGCGATCACCGTCGATAAGTCTGGCGACCTGTTCGTCGCCGACGGTGCCGGTGGGTTTCACATCGCCGAGTACGACCCCTCGGGCGTCCAGCTTTCCAGCTTTGGCTCCAAAACCGCTGGCGAAACAAGAGGGATCGTGTTCTCGGAATCCCTGGATGAGCTGTACGCCTCGACGAACTGGAGCATATTCGTGCTGACCCCGCCTGCGCCTGGTCCGGTGGTCGCGCCGGAAAGCGAGCACGCTACAGCGGAACTGCGCGGCGCCGCGACGCTTGAAGCCGTCGTCAACCCCGAGGGGAATGCGGCGACTGTTCACTTCGAATACGTCGATGAAAAGGGTTTCAAGGAAAGTGGGTATGCGAGCGCGACGAGCACGGTGGCACAGTCGATCGGTTCGAGCTTCGGCGAAGAACAGGCAAAAATCCATCTGCCGGCCAAGACGTTCCTGCCGGGCGTGACGTATCACTGGCGTGTGGTGGCTGTCGACTCGTCTAACCGGACGGCGACCGGTCCCGAACAGAGCTTCCAGGAGATTCCGGCGGCTCTGGTCGAAGGTCCGTGGGCGAGCAATGTCGCGGGGACGAGTGTGACGCTGAGCGCGAGTATCGACCCGCAGGGTGCGAACACGACCTACCGCTTGGAATACGGCATGGGCGCGTCCTATGAACACGTGTTCAGTGGCAACGTCGGTGAAGGCATGGGCTACGTGACGGTCAGTTACCACGTCCAGGAACTGCAGGGCCATACGACGTACAACTACCGGCTCGTGACCGAAAGCGAAGTAGGTACCGTCGAAATCGTTCACAGCTTCACCACACAGCCGGCAGCCGAAGAGCGAAATCTGCCCGACGGGCGCGCGTGGGAACTCGTCTCGCCGCCGAATAAAGCCTCGTCACTGATCGGTCCCCAGTTTCAAAACTACTGGTTGATGCAGGCCGCCAGCGAAGGGAATGGGATCACCTATACGGTGAACTCGCCACTAGGGGAAGGTGAAATCGGCCGCAACTTTTCGTCGCAGGTGCTCTCGACCCGTACCGCGGGCCGGTGGCACACGCAGGATGTCTCTGGGCGTGACGGCCTTCCGCAGGAAGGCCAATCGACCAAGGGCCTGTTCGAGGACAACGAATTTTGGCACCTCTTCTCTTCGGATCTCTCGGTCGGCCTCTACGAACCAGGCCATGAAGGAGAGTTGCCGGCGCAGTCGGCGGAAGTCACGGAACGGACGCTGTATCTGCGCGACAGCGCGACTGGCGCCTTTAGCCCGCTGGAGAGTGAAGCCGACGTGCCAAAGGGCGTGAAGTTCGGCGACGAACAGATGGTGTACTTCACTGGCACACCGGATCTCAGCCACGTGGTCTTCGGCACCGGCCGTGCGCTGGTGCCCGAAGCCGGCGAAATACAGCCACAGCCCAACGTCGAAGATGGACAGGTCCCCCTGAATCTGTATGAGTGGTACGGCGGACACCTGCAATTGGTGAACGTGCTGCCAGACGGAAGCACGAGGCCCGGGGCGAAGGTGGGCAACGCCTCTTCCGGCACACCAGCCGGTAAGGGGGACATGACTGCTCACGCCATTTCGAGCGACGGCCGTTGGGTCGTGTGGAAGTACGGGGATTTGCTGCCGCTGGGCG
The DNA here is from genome assembly GCA_963849215.1 of uncultured Solirubrobacterales bacterium. Taxonomy (GTDB): domain Bacteria; phylum Actinomycetota; class Thermoleophilia; order Solirubrobacterales; family Solirubrobacteraceae; genus Palsa-744. The sequence continues at coordinate 354,216 of CAWKGR010000003.1, read as the reverse complement.
GAAAGGTGAGCCTTTACGCACGCGACATGGTCGCAAAGCGAACGGTTAAGATCGGCGGTCCGTACGCGCGCTTCGAAACGATGAGCAGCGATGGCTCGAAGATCTTCTTCGTGGAAACGGAACAGGGTCGAAGGGGTGACCTGTATGTTTTCGATACCGCGACGGGTACGCAGACCGACCTCACCGCCAACCATGGCAGCGCCGAACACAGCGCCGGGGTTCAAGACGCGGTGATGGGGACAAGCCAGGACGGCTCGTATGTCTATTTCGTCGCGACCGGAGTGCTCGCTAGCGGCGCCGTCAGCGGAGCGGCCAACCTCTATCTGTTGCACGACGGCGCCGGAGGGTGGACCACGACCTATATCGCGACTCTCACCCAAGCAGACGAACACACTTGGGGGGGAACGAACGATTACTCCTTCAACCCCCCCGAAGGGGATTTCGATGCAGTATCAGTGGATGGTCGATTCGGAGGTTTCGCCAAATGGGCGCTATCTGGCGTTCATGTCCAACAGTCCGCTCACGGGCTATGACAACCGTGACGCGGTCAGTGGCCAGCGCGATGAGGAGGTGTTCCTCTACGACGCGACGGCGAACCGACTGGCGTGCGCGTCGTGCAACCCAACGGGGGCGCGTCCGGTAGGCGTGTTGGATCCCGGCGTCTCCAATGCGCTCCTGCAGGTGGATAACATCGGAGCGTGGGGCCAACTGGGCGGCGGTGGCGAACACACGTTGGCGGGAAGCCTGGTTGGCTGGAATGACATGTACGACGTGGCATCGTATGAGCCTCGGTATGTGATGGACAGTGGGCGGCTGTTCTTCAACAGTCCGGATGCGTTGGTGCCACAGGACACGAACGGGCTCGAGGACGTCTATGAGTACGAGCCGCCCGGTGTCGGCAGTTGCGCACGCGAAAACACGGATTTCAGCGAAGTGTCGGGGGGATGCGTTGACTTGATCTCCTCGGGGCAGGCCTCGGAAGAATCGGCGTTCATGGACGCAAGCGAAGGCGGCAACGATGTCTTCTTCACGACCAACGCAAAATTGGTTATCGAAGACTACGACAATGCGTCTGACATGTATGACGCGCACGTGTGCACGTCGGCGGCTCCGTGCCGTGCGGAACCGGTCTCCCCGCCTGAATGCACGAGCGGCGATTCGTGCAAGGCCGCGCCGTCTCCGCAACCGGCGATCTTTGGTGCGACTCCGAGCGCGACGTTTAGCGGGGTGGGGAATGTGGCGGCTGCCTCCTCTGGGGTCGTCGTGTCGAAGTCGTTGACGCGGGCGCAGAAGTTGGCTCGGGCATTGCGGGTGTGTCACAAGAAGAAGGGGAAGAAGAGGGCGGTCTGTGAACGGCTGGCGAGGAAGAGCTATGGGGCTAAGAAGTCTGGTAAGGCCAAGACGACTAGGAAGGGCAACCGGTGATCATCGTGAACTCAATCAAGCGACGTGGGTTGCTCACCGTTGTCATAGTGTTGTTGTTGTCTGTGCTGGGTGGAAGTGGTGTGGCGTCCGCGGCAGAGCCGTGGTGGCATCTGACGAGCATCTCCGCACCCGCGAGCAAGACCGGGACGGAAGCGAGGATCGAAGTGATCGCCGCCAATCTCGGGGATGAATCGACCAGTGGCACCGTTTACGAGAACGTGGTGGAAGCCCTTCTCTCCAACGAACACAAGAACTTCCTCACGGTGGAAGACACGCTGCCTGCCGGTGTGACTCCGACAGCCGCGATCCTGGAAGGCGGAGGCACCGAATTTGGCCGGCAAATGGTGAAACCGGGGGACTCGGGGGTGGGTTCTCTCGCGAGTCATTTGGCTGAGTGCACGATCGCGGGACAGAAGATCACGTGCTTGTATGGCGTGCCGGTGCGCGCGTATGAACAGGTGATCCTCGCGATCACGGCGAAGGTGGCGCCCGGGGCCGGTAACGGGCAGAACGAAGTGAGGGTGTCGGGTGGCGGCGCGACCGCGGCTTCTCGCAGCGAAGCGCTCGCGGTAGCGTCGCCGGGCCAGTACGGAGCGCAATCGTATGAACTCACTCCGGAAGAAGAGGGTGGAGGTCTGGATACGCAGGCGGGCTCGCATCCGTTTCAGCTCACGACGACGCTGATCTTCAACAGTCAGGCGGTACCGGTAGAACCGAACTACCAGGGTGAACTGGTGCCTGAAGTACAGCCGGTGGCGATGACGAAGGACCTGCGCTTCAACCTGCCGCCGGGGCTGATCGGCAATCCAACGCCTCTGCCGCAATGCAGCCTGAAAGAATTCATTTACTCGCAGGAATCGGGCCAGCCGCAGTGTCCCGATGACACCCAGGTCGGTATCGCGACGCCGATCATCACCGGGTTCGACAAAACCGCACGCGTCTCCTATTCTACCTCTCTACCGCTTTTCATCCTGCAGCCCGCGGTTGGCGAGCCGGCGAGGTTTGGGTTCATGACGCCCGTAGGGCCGGTGATCCTCGACACATCCGTGCGCACCGGTGAAGGGTACGGTGTCGTCATCACCGTACCCAATATTTTGGAGGCAACCGGGTTCATCGGCAACATTGTGACGTTCTGGGGCGTGCCGGCCGATCCGCGGCACGACAACTCCCGCGGTATTGCTTGCATCGGCGACTCCTCGACGCGTCTGATGGGTGAAGGCGAACCGCTGTTTCATCCCGGTCCGGAACCGTCGTGTCCACTCCAGGAAAAGCCGCAGCCGCTGTTGATCCTGCCGACATCGTGCAACGGTCCGTTGCACACAACGATCGAAGCGGACAGTTGGGATGAACCGGGCCGTTTCACGGCGCCGACGGGTTACACGTTTCAGAACAGTGCGGGGGAACCTTACGGGTTGGACGGGTGCAACCGGTTGCCCTTCGAACCGTCGATCAGTGTGACGCCGGATGGTCAGCAGGCGAGCACTCCGACGGGTTTGACGGTCGGTGTGCATGTTCCCCAGGAAGCGTCCTTGACCCGACTGGCCTTGCGGAGTCGACGGTGAAGGATACGACGGTCACGTTGCCGGCGGGCGTGGCGCTCAACCCGGCGGGTGCGGACGGTCTGCGGTCGTGCGGGATGAGCGAAGTGGGGCTGGAAAGCCCAGCCGAACAGTCGTGTCCTGAATCTTCGAAGGTCGGGACGGTTGAAATCCGAACGCCGCTGTTGCCCAACCCGCTCGTTGGAGCGGCGTATCTGGCGCAGCAGGACGCGAACCCGTTCGGGAGCCTCGTGGCGCTTGTATTTGGCGGTGAAGGATCCTGTGTCGGGTGTGCTGATCAAGCTCGCGGGTCAAGTCAAACCCGATCCAGTGACGGGCCAGCTGGTCTCCACGTTCGACAACACGCCGCCACTGCCATTCGAAGATTTGAAGATGCATTTCTTCGGTGGGTCCAGGGCGCCGTTGGGTACGCCGGCGTTGTGTGGGTCCTATACGACGCACGGCGTCGATCGCTCCGTGGTCTGGGAACCCGCCGGTCGGACTCATCTTCGAACTTTGAAATCAACTCTGGTCCGAACAACAGCGCCTTGCAGTGACCCGTTGCCGTTCGAGCCGGAACTCACGACGGGCAGCCGAACATTCAGGCGGGTGCGTTCACGCCGTTCACGATGACGATGTCGCGCGAAGACGGCAATCAGAACCTGGATGCGATTCAGCTGAAGATGCCCTCCGGCCTCTCGGGGACGCTGTCGAGCGTGAAGTTGTGCGGGGAAGCCGAAGGCGAATGCGGGTACGTGTGGTCCGGAAAGCCTGATCGGGGAAACTACCGTCAGCGTCGGATTGGGCGGCAACCCCTATACCGTCAAGGGCGGCAAGGTGTACATCACCGGCCCGTACGAGGGCGCGCCATACGGCCTGTCGATCGTCAACCCGGCCAAGGCCGGACCATTCGACCTCGGCGAGGTGATGCGTCCGGGCGAAGATCGAAGTCAACCCCGAAAACGCAGCCCTGACGATCACGAGCGATGCGACGGGTCCGTATGCGATCCCGCAGATCATTGACGGCATCCCCTTGCAGATCAAGCACGTCAACGTGTCGATCAACCGGCCGGACTTCACGTTCAACCCGACGAACTGTGCTCCGCAGGAAATCGGTGGGAGCCTCACAAGCAGCCAAGGTGCTGTATCGATCTTGCACGTGCCGTTCCAGGTCACGAATTGTGCGGTGTTGAGCTTCAAACCGATCTTCTCGGTGTCAACGAACGGGAAAACATCGCGGGCGAAGGGTGCGAGCTTGAGCGTGAAGCTGACTTATCCCAAAGTCGCGTTCGGTACCCAGGCGAATATCGGGAAGGTCAAGGTGGATCTGCCGAAGCAGCTTCCGTCCAGGTTGACGACGTTGCAGAAGGCGTGTCCGGCGGCGACCTTTGAAGCGAACCCGGCGTCCTGTCCAGCCGATTCGAGGATCGGCAGCGCGACGGCGACGACGCCGGTGCTGCCAGTCCACCTGGAAGGTCCCGCGTATTTCGTCAGCTCATGGTGGTCAGAAGTTCCCTGAATTGATCGTCGCGCTATCGGGCGAGGGCGTCACCGTTTATTTGCATGGCGAAACGTTCATCAGTCCGCGGGGATCACGAGCAGCACGTTCCGTACGATCCCCGATGTCCCGATCGGTGTGTTCGAACTGAAGCTGCCCCAGGGGCCGGACTCGGCGCTTGCGGCGAACGGAAATCTCTGCACGAGCAAGCTGGTCATGCCGACCACGTTCGTTGGTGCGAACGGAGTCAGCCTGAAACAGTCGACTCCGGTGACGGCTACGGGTTGTCCAAAGCACAAGACCAAGAAAACCAAGGTCAAGAAGAGTAAGAAAACAAGCAAGCACAAGAAGAAATGAGATGGGTGTGCCACGAACGCACGGGATGGTTGACCTGTTGTTGGGTTGGCTGTTTGTGATGTGCGGTGCTGCGTGGTTGATGGAGGGTTGGTCCTCCGTGGTCGCCTTGCAGGAGGTGATTACAAACCACCGTGAGCTGCGTTGGTCAAAAGCCGGTGTGGTGAGCGTTACGGAAAAGGCGTGCTGTTGAGTGCGTCAGGTGTGATCCAAGAAGGCGAACGTAAGTGAACCACTGATGACGTGTCGAAATCTTTTAGGTGACATCAGAACCGGGTTGGCCATCTTGGCCCGGGATGAGCTTGGGGGGTGCCTGTTTATTGCCCGAGTGGTGTCCGGCATGGAGGTGGCGCGAGCTTGGGTTAGGCTGCTGCGTGGAACGTGGGAACCTGTACTGCGGCGTCGTGATCAGCGAGATGGGCGGAGTGCCCACTGGTCACGGGAGCGAGATATCCAAGTGGCTGAATCCACGAGGGTTAGAGTAGCGAGGCGCGGTGTCAGGGGCGGACCGTCCGGTAGTAGTGATGAAGGTCTTGTAATGGGGCTGGAGCGAAGCGGACGGATCATCCTGGCTTGGCTGGGGGTCAACCACGAGTGTGTGGGAGGAGCCTGTGGTTGAGTCGAGGTTGCAGGGAAAGTCGTTTGTTATTTCCAAGAAGGTCTTCCTGGAAGCCTGGGAGTTGGTCAAGGCTAACCGGGGTGCTGCTGGGGTTGACGGGGAATCGATAGTGGAGTTCGAGGGGGACCTTAAGGGGAACCTTTACAAGCTCTGGAATCGTATGTCCTCGGGGACCTATATGCCGCCGGCGGTGTTGGCGGTGCAGATACCTAAGCGTGATGGGCGAGGGGTTAGGGTTCTTGGTGTTCCCACTGTGGCGGATAGGGTTGCGCAAACGGTCGTACGGCTGTATTTGGAGCCTGGGGTGGAGTCGCATTTCCACTCGGACTCTTATGGTTATCGACCGGGGCGCTCGGCTCTGGATGCGGTCGGGGTTTGCCGGGAGCGGTGTTGGCGGAGTGATTGGGTGATCGATTTGGATTTCCAGTCGTTCTTTGATTCGCTTGACCATGAGCTTGTGTTGCGTGCGGTGGCTGCCCATACCGATCAGCGGTGGGTTTTGCTCTATATCGAGCGGTGGTTGAAAGCTCCGCTTGATGAAGGAGACGGCAATCTAGTGGTACGTGATCGTGGGACCCCTCAAGGTTCTGCGATCTCTCCGGTGCTGGCTAACGTGTTTCTGCATTATGCGTTTGATTTGTGGATGGGTCGGGATTTCCCGGTAGTCCCGTTCGAGCGTTACGCAGACGACGTTGTCTTGCACTGCAGGAGTGAGCGCCAAGCGCAGTTCGTACTCGAACGAATCGCAGAGCGCGTAGCGTCCGTCGGCCTGGCGGTCAATCCAGGCAAGACGCGTATCGTGTACTGCAAGGACTCAACCCGCAAAGGCTCTTATGAGCACGAGCGTTTTGATTTCCTGGGCTTCACGTTTCGTCACAGACGCGCACGTAACAAACGGGGTGAATTGTTTCGCACGTTCACCCCGGCGATCAGCGACGACGCAGGGAAGTCGATACGTCGAGAGATCAAGCGGTGGCGACTTCACCTTTGGAGCGGGAAGACCCTCACTGACCTTGCGGGGCGATGCAACGCGTCCGTGCGGGGATGGATCAACTATTACGGACGCTTCTACCGGTCCGAGTTGAGGGCATCACTCAGAGGCATCGACAAATACTTGATGCGCTGGGCGATGCGTAAGTACAAGCGGCTAAGGGGCCGCCCCAAACGAGCCTGGACGTTCGTGAATGGCGTGGCAGCACGCGACCCACAACTCTTCGCTCACTGGAGCCTGGCATACCCCAACCGGATGATAAGAGCCGTATGACGGGAGACCGTCACGTACGGTTCCGCGAGAGCCAGAGGGTGAAACCCCCTCTGGCTACTCAACCAACGAAGGCAAAGGCGTCATCTGAGGCAGCGGGGTTCAAACCCCGCCGGCGAGCGGCCGGGCTGATACCGGGACTCGAAGACACTCGCGCACGCGAGTTGGTGCGCAATGGTGTGGCGGGCGTGAACGTATCCCGTGAGGGCGGTCATGTTGGGGAGATGCAGCGCCGTCGCTTGTTGCTCGCGTTCACTGAAGTCCTGGCCGAGAATGGTCTTGAGGGTGCGGGTGTGGGGCGCGTGTGTAAACGCGCGGGTGTTTCGCGTCGCACGTTCTATGACCTGTTCGACGATCGCGAAGCATGCTTCACCGCGGTGCTCGACAACGCGGTGCAGCGTATCTCTCCGCTCGTGCTCGCCGTTTATGAGCAGAAGGACCGTGTTCAAGGGGTAGGCAGGTGGCGGGAGCGGACTCGTGATGCGCTTGCTGTCCTGTTGGAGTTCTTCGATGAGGATCCCGCGCTCGCGCGTGTGTTGCTGGTCGAGACGTTGAAGGCTGGACCCGTGGTGTTGGAGCAACGACGGTGTGTGCTCGACGCGCTCGCGAGTGCCGCGGAGGAAGGACGCTCCGAAGCGAAAGCCGTTGATGGACCTCCTCCCCTGACGGCGCAGAGCACTGTGGGAGGGATCGTCTCTGTGCTGCACGCGCGCATCCTCGAAGAGGATCCCGCACCCCTCACCGATCTCCTGAATCCGCTGATGAGCATGATCGTCCACCCTTATCTCGGTCCGGTCGCGGCACGCCGAGAGCTTGACCATCCCCTCCCACCGCCTAAACCCAAAAGCAACGGGCATGTCCCTAAACCCCCATCAGATCCCTTCAGGGATCTCCCGATCCGCCTCACGTTCCGTACCGCACGCGTACTCGCGGTGATCGGCTCTCAACCAGGCGCCAGTAATCGCCAGATCGCTGATGCGGCCGGTGTTTCCGATCAGGGCCAGATATCGAGGCTGCTCAACCGTCTCGAAGGCTTCGCCCTCATCGAAAACCACGGACAAGGTCACACCAAGGGCGAGGCAAACGCCTGGACACTCACCCCACAAGGACAAGCAATCACCCACGCAATAGGCGATTAGCAGCATACGTAGCACTGGTGCGCCACTACGTGTGGCAACGACCTTTATGAACAGGGGCTTGACAAGCTGCCAGGGGTCATGTATGTTGGGTCGCGTTCCATGTACCCAACCGGGTGTGGGGCGCATACATAAGGTCGGGTTTGGGTCGGTCCCTGTGGTCGACACCAACTTGTTTTGACGGGGCCCTTGGGAGAGGGACCGGGTCGTTACTGAGAGGGAGTTGTTGTTCGCGTGGTTTCTTCGGGGAATAACGTGTTTGAGAGTCCGTGTCGTATCGGCGGGTCCGTAATAGGACGCGTCAGCGTCGCTGACGCGTCTCTCTCTCTCTCTCTCTCTCTTGGGCCAGCCGCCTTCTAGGCGCTAGGCCCCTTCGCCGCGGGCAATCTCCGCGGCTAGCTGGCCATAACGGTCGGCTTGATTACCGGCGCCCGAAAGGGTGCTCGCGCGCTCCGAGGCATGGGGGGCGCCCGAATGGGTGCTCTCGCACTGTAGGCGCGTCTACGGATTCTTGTTCTTTCATCGCGGCGGTCTTGCGCTGCCCTCCGAATGGGGGGTGCTGCCCGTCGATGGGTGCGCGTCGTGTGTCGGTTCTCTTGAGGAGGGGATGGTTTGATGAGTGCTCGCAGACTTAGGTTGACGATCGCGGCTTCGCTTTGCGGGCTTGCTTGTGCGCTTGCGGTGGGCGCGGCCCCCGCGGCCGCCGGCGCGACGCAGTTCGGTACTGAGGGCAACGCGGCTGGGCAGTTGCGTGGAGCGTGGGGTTTGGGGCTCGACCAGGAAACGGGCGATGTGTACGTCGGGGAGTTTATAGACGAACGTGTTTCGAAGTTCACTGAGTTCGGGAGTTTTTTGTTCGCGTGGGGTTGGCACGTCAACGAAGAACATCCCGCGATAGAACTTCAGACGTGCACGGTCGCGACTGGGTGCCTTAAGGGCTCGGAAGGATCAGGTGCGGGCCAGTTTGCGTCCACGTGTGGTGCCGAGGGCGTGGCGGTCGACAATAATCCCTTGAGCTTCTCTTATAAAGACGTGTATGTCGTGGATTACTGTAATGAGCGCGTCCAAAAGTTCGATTCTTCAGGGAAATTCCTGTTGATGTTCGGCGGGCATGTCAACGAAGCGAAGGACAACACGCCCGCTGCCACGGAAGCGGAAAAGGACGTGTGCATCGCCGGCGAAGCGTGCACGAGAGGCTCCGAAGGCACCGACAACGGTGAATTCGAATGGACTAAAGACAGCAATATCGCGGTAGGTCCCGGTGGCGCCGTGTATGTCGGCGACAAGGCGCGTGTCCAGGTGTTCGAACCCTCTGGTGCGTGGAGGGAAAACGTATCGCTCACGGGATTGTCAAGCACCGGCAAGGTGACAGCGCTGACTGTCGACTCCGCGGGCGACATGTTCCTCGCCGATGAAGGAGTGGCCGGTGTGCGGGAGTTTGAACCGGATGGGATCGAAAAGGCGACGCAGTTCGACGCGGGCAGCACTTCGGTCGAAGCGATCACCGTTGATAAATCGGGTGACCTGTTCGTCGCCGACGGCGCCGGTGGGTTTCACATCGCTGAGTACGACCCTTCTGGTGTCCAGCTTTCCAGCTTTGGCTCCAAAACCGCCGGCGAAGCGAGAGGGATCGTGTTCTCGGAATCCCTGGATGAGCTGTACACCTCGACGTACTCGAGCATATTCGTGCTATCTGCGCCTGCGCCTGGTCCGGTGATCGCGCCGGAAAGCGAGCACGCTACAGCGGAACTGCGCGGCGCCGCGACGCTTGAAGCCGTCGTCAACCCCGAGAGCAATGCGACGACCGCTCACTTCGAATACGTCGATGACAAGAGTTTCAAGGAAAACGGGTATGCGAGCGCGACGAGTACCGAACCGCAATCGATCGGTTCGAGCTTCGGTGAAGAACAGGTGACAATCCATCTGCCGGCCAAGACGCTCCTGCCGGGCGTGACCTATCACTGGCGTGTGGTGGCTGTCGACTCGTCCAACCGGACGTCCACCGGTCCCGACCAGAGCTTCCAGGAGACTCCGGCGGCCCTGGTCGAAGGTCCGTGGGCGAGCAATGTCGCGGGGACGAGCGCGACGCTGAGCGCGAGTATCGACCCGCAGGGTGCGAACACCACCTACCGCTTGGAATACGGCACGGGTAGCTCTTACGAACACGTATTCAGTGGCAACGTCGGTGAAGGCATGGGCTACGTGACGGTCAGCTACCACATCCAGGAACTGCAGGGCCATACGGCGTACAACTACCGGCTTGTGACCGAAAGCGAAGTGGGTACCGTCGAAATCGTCCACAGCTTCACCACACAACTGGCGAGCCAAGAGTTGAATCTGCCTGACGGGCGCGCGTGGGAATTGGTCTCGCCACCGAATAAAGTCTCGTCACTGATCGGCCCTCAATTTAACCACTACTGGTTGATACAGGCCGCCAGCGACGGGAATGGGATCACCTACACGGTGAACACACCGCTCGGGGAAGGCGTGGTCGGCCATAACTTTTCGGCGCAGGTGCTCTCGACCCGTAACGCGGGTCGGTGGCGAACGCAGGATGTCTCTGGGCGTGACGGCATTCCGGAGGAAGGCATCTCAACTAAGAATCTGTTCAGTGATAACGAATTCTGGCCACTGTTCTCTTCGGATCTGTCACTGGGCATCTACGAACCAGGCCATGAAGAAGGGTTGCCGGCGCAGTCAGCTGAAGTCACGGAACGGACGCTGTATCTGCGCGACAGCGCGACTGGCGCCTTCCGTCCGCTTGAGAACGAAGGCGACGTGCCGAAGGGAGTGAAGTTCGGCGACGAATACATGACCTACTTCACTGGCACGCCGGATCTAAGCCACTTGGTCTTCGGCACGTGGCGCGCGCTGGTACCCGAAGCCGGCGAAATACAGCCAATACGGGGTGAAGTAACAACGCCACTAAATCTGTACGAGTGGTACGGCGGACACCTGCAATTGGTGAACGTTCTGCCAGACGGAAGCACCAGACCGGGGGCGGAAGTAGGCGCCGCCGAAGAAGGCGGCGAAGCGGGTCGTGCGGAGATGACTGCTCACGCCATTTCGAGTGACGGCCGTTGGGTCGTGTGGAAATACGGACAATTGATCGGGGGGGAAGGAAGGGTGAGCCTCTACGCGCGCGACATGGTGGAAAAGCGAACGGTCAGGATCGGTGGTCCGTACGCGCGCTTTGAAACGATGAGCAGTGACGGATCGAAGATCTTCTTCGTGGAAACCGAACAGGGTCGAAATGGTGACCTGTATGTTTTCGATACCACAACGGGTACGCAGACCGACCTCACAGCCGACCATGGCAGCGCCGAACACAGCGCCGGGGTGCAGAACGCGGTGATCGGGACAAGCCAGGACGGCTCGTATGTCTATTTCGTCGCGACCGGAGTGCTCGCGAACGGCGCGGTGAGCGGAGCGGACAACGTCTATCTGTTGCACGATGGCGCCGGAGGGTGGACCACGACCTATATCGCGGGTCTTTCCCAAGCAGACGAACACACATGGGGGGGAACGCGTGAACCTCCCAGCTCGTTCGGAGGGGTGAATCCCACGGAGTATCAGTGGATGGTCGATTCGGAGGTTTCGCCAAATGGGCGCTATCTGGCGTTCATGTCCAACAGTCCGCTCACGGGCTATGACAACCGTGACGCGGTCAGTGGCCAGCCTGATGAGGAGGTGTTCCTCTACGATGCCACGTCGAACCGGTTGTCGTGCGCATCATGCAACCCAACGGGTGCGCGTCCGGTGGGCGTGTTGGATCACGGCGTCTCCAATGCGCTCCTGCAGGTGGATAACTCCGGAGCGTGGGGTCAACTGGGCGGTGGCGGTGAGCACTGGTTGGCGGGAAGCCTGGTTGGCTGGAACCGCATGTACGATCGGTCGTCGTATGAGCCTCGGTATGTGATGGATAGCGGGCGGTTGTTCTTCAACAGTCCGGATGCGTTGGTGCCACAGGACACGAACGGGCTCGAGGACGTCTATGAGTACGAGCCGCTCGGTGTCGGCAGTTGCGCACGCGAAAACGCAGGTTTCAGCGAAGTGTCGGGGGGATGCGTTGACTTGATCTCCTCGGGGCAGGCCTCGGAAGAATCGGCGTTCATGGACGCAAGCGAAGGCGGCAACGATGTCTTCTTCACGACCAACGCAAAATTGGTTCTCGAAGACTACGACAATGCGTCTGACATGTATGACGCGCACGTGTGCACGTCAACGGAGCCGTGTCGTGCGGAACCGGTCTCCCCGCCTGAATGCACGAGCGGCGATTCGTGCAAGGCCGCGCCGTCTCCGCAACCGGCGATCTTTGGTGCGACTCCGAGCGCGACGTTTAGCGGGGTGGGGAATGTGGCGGCTGCCTCCTCTGGGGTCGTCGTGTCGAAGTCGTTGACGCGGGCGCAGAAGTTGGCTCGGGCATTGCGGGTGTGTCACAAGAAGAAGGGGAAGAAGAGGGCGGTCTGTGAACGGCTGGCGAGGAAGAGCTATGGGGCTAAGAAGTCTGGTAAGGCCAAGACGACTAGGAGGGGCAACCGGTGATCATCGTGAACTCAATCAAGCGAGGTGCGTTGCTTACCGTTGTCATAGTGTTGTTGTTGTCTGTGCTGGGTGGAAGTGGTGTGGCGTCCGCGGCAGAGCCGTGGTGGCATCTGACGAGCATCTCCGCGCCTGCGAGCAAGACGGGTACGGAAGCAAGGATCGAAGTGATCGCCGCCAATCTCGGGGATGAATCTACCAGTGGCACCGTTTACGAGAACCTGCTTGAAGCCGTCCTGTCCAACGAACACAAGAACTTCGTCACGGTGGAAGACACGCTGCCTGCCGGTGTGACTCCGACAGTCGCGATTCTGGAAGGCGGAGGCGACGAATTTGGCCGGCAAATGGTGAAACCGGGGGACTCGGGGGTGGGTTCTCTCGCGAGTCATTTGGCTGAGTGCACGATCGCGGGACAGAAGATCACGTGCTTGTATGGCGTGCCGGTGCGCGCGTATGAACAGGTGATCCTCGCGATCACGGCGAAGGTGGCGCCCGGGGCCGGTAACGGGCAGAACGAAGTGAGGGTGTCGGGTGGCGGCGCGACCGCGGCTTCTCGCAGCGAAGCGCTCGCGGTAGCGTCGCCGGGCCAGTACGGAGCGCAATCGTATGAACTCACTCCGGAAGAAGAGGGTGGAGGTCTGGATACGCAGGCGGGCTCGCATCCGTTTCAGCTCACGACGACGCTGATCTTCAACAGTCAGGCAGTGCCGGTGGAACCGTACGCGGGCGAACCGGTGCCGCCTGAAGTACAGCCTGTGGCGATGACAAAGGACCTGCGCTTCAACCTGCCGCCGGGGCTGATCGGCAATCCCAATCCTCTGCCGCAATGCAGCCTAAAAGAATTCATTTACTCGCAGGAAGGCGGCCAGCCGCAGTGTCCCGATGACACTCAGGTCGGTATCGCGACACCGATCATCACCGGGTTCGACGGAAGCGAGCGCGTCTCGTATTCTATCTCTCTACCGCTCTATCACTTGCAGCCTGCGGTGGGCGAGCCGGCGAGGTTTGGCTTCATGACGCCCGTGGGGCCGGTGATCCTCGACACATCCGTACGCACCGGCGAAGGGTACGGTGTCGTCATCACCGTACCCAATATTTTGGAGGCAACCGGGTTCATCGGCAACATCGTGACGTTCTGGGGCGTGCCGGCCGATCCGCGGCACGACAACTCCCGCAGTGATGCTTGCATCGACAACACCTCGGGACGTCTAATGGGCGAAGGCGAACCGCTGTTTCACCCCGGTCCGGAACCATCGTGTCCGCTCCAGGAAAAGCCGCAACCGCTGCTAATCCAGCCGACATCGTGCAACGGCCCGCTGCACACAACGATCGAAGCGGACAGTTGGGATGAACCGGGCCAGTTCACGGCACCGAAGGATTACACGTTCCAGAACAGTGCGGGGGTACCTTACGGGTTGGACGGGTGCAACCGGTTGCCCTTCGAACCGTCTATCAGTTTGACGCCGGATGGTCAGCAGGCGAGCACTCCGACGGGTTTGACGGTCGGTGTGCATGTTCCCCAGGAAGCCTCCTTGACGCCGACTGGTCTTGCTGAGTCGACATTGAAGGATACGACGGTCACGTTGCCGGCGGGCGTGGCGCTCAACCCAGCGGGTGCGGACGGTCTGCGGTCGTGCGGGATGAGCGAAGTCGGGTTGGAAACCCCTGCGGAACAGTCATGTCCTGAATCCTCGAAGGTCGGGACCGTTGAAATCCGCACGCCGCTGTTGCCCAACCCGCTCGTCGGAGCGGCATACCTGGCGCAGCAGAACGCGAATCCGTTCGGGAGCCTCGTGGCGCTTTACGTGGCGGTGAGGGATCCTGTGTCCGGTGTGCTAATAAAGCTTGCGGGTCAGGTGACGCCCGATCCTGTGACGGGCCAGTTGGTCTCCACATTCGTCAACACGCCGCCACTGCCGTTCGAAGATTTGAAGATCCATTTCTTCGGTGGATCCAGGGCACCGTTGGGTACGCCGGCGTTGTGTGGGCCGTACACGACCACGGCGTCATTCTCTCCATGGTCTGGGAATCCGCCGGTGGACTCATCTTCGAGCTTTGAAATCGACTCTGGTCCGAACAGCACGCCTTGTAGTGACCCGTTGCCGTTCAAGCCGGAACTCACGACCGGCAGCTTGAATATTCAGGCTGGTGCGTTCACGCCGTTCACGATGACGATGTCAAGAGAAGATGGGAATCAGAACCTGGATGCGATCCAGCTAAAGATGCCCTCAGGCTTGCTGGGAACGCTCTCCAGCGTGAAGCTGTGTGGCGAAGCTGAAGGCAACGCGGGCACTTGTGGCCCGGAAAGCCTGATCGGGCATACGACCGTAAGCGTAGGACTCGGCGGGAACCCGTACACGGTGAACGGTGGCGAAGTGTTCATCACCGGTCCGTACAAGGGTGCGCCTTACGGTTTGTCGATCGTAAACCCCGCGAAGGCAGGCCCGTTCGATCTGGGGAAGGTTATTGTGCGGGCTAAGATCGAAGTCAACCCGGAAAACGCGGCTTTGACGATCACGAGCGATAGCACGGGTCCGTACGCGATCCCGCAGATCATCGACGGTATCCCTTTGCAGATCAAGCACGTCAATGTGTCTGTCGATCGTCCTGATTTCACGTTCAATCCGACGAACTGTGCTCCGCAGGAAATCGGTGGGAGCCTCACAAGCAGTCAAGGTGCTGTATCGGTCTTGCATGTTCCGTTCCAGGTCACGAATTGTGCGGTGTTGAGCTTCAAACCGATTTTCTCGGTGTCAACGAGTGGGAAGACCTCGCGGGCGAAGGGTGCGAGCTTGAGCGTGAAGCTGACTTATCCCAAAGCACCTTTCGGTACCCAGGCGAATATCGGCAAGGTCAAGGTGGACTTGCCGAAGCAGCTGCCCTCGCGTCTCACGACGCTGCAGAAGGCGTGTCCGGCGGCGACGTTTGAAGCGAACCCTGCATCCTGTTCGCCCGATTCGAGGATCGGTTCGGCTACGGCAACAACTCCGGTGCTACCGGTTCATTTGGAAGGCCCGGCGTACTTCGTGAGTCATGGTGGTCAGAAGTTCCCTGAATTGATCGTCGCGCTATCGGGTGAGGGTGTGACTGTTTATTTGCATGGGGAAACGTTTATCAGTCCGCAGGGGATCACGAGCAGCACGTTCCGTACGATCCCGGATGTCCCGATCGGTGTGTTCGAACTAAAGCTGCCCCAGGGCCCGGATTCGGCGCTCGCGGCGAACGGGAACCTCTGTACGAGCAAGCTGGTCATGCCGACCACGTTCGTTGGTGCGAACGGAGTCAGCTTGAAACAGTCGACTCCGGTGACCGCTACGGGTTGTCTAAAGCACAAGACCAAGAAAACCAAGATCAAGAAGACCAAGAAAACAAGCAAGCACAAGAAGAAATGACATGGGAACGAAGGCAGAGGCGTCGTCTGGGGCGGCGGCGTTCAAATCTCGTCGGCGGGCTGCGGGGCTGATACCGGGACGCGAAGACGCTCGCGTGCGTAAGGTGGTGCCCAACGGTGTAGTTGGAGCGGGCATATCGTCCCGTGAGGGTGGTCGTGTCGCGGAGATGCAGCGTCGTCGGTTGTTGCTGGCGTTTACTGAAGTCCTGGCCGAGAATGGTCTTGAGGGTGCGGGTGTGGGACGCGTATGTAAACGCGCGGGTGTTTCGCGACGCACGTTCTATGACCTGTTCGACGATCGCGAAGCATGCTTTGCGGCGGTGCTCGACAACGCCGTGCAGCGTATCTCCCCACTCGTGCTCGCCGTTTATGAGCAGAAAGGCCATGTCCAAGGGGTAGGCAGGTGGCGGGAGAGGACTCGCAGTGCGCTTGCTGTCCTACTGGACTTCTTCGATGAGGATCCCGCGCTCGCGCGTGTGCTGTTGGTCGAGACGCTGAAGGCTGGACCCGCTGTGTTGGAGCGACGACGGTGTGTACTGGACGCGCTCGCGGGTGCTGTGGATGAAGGACGCTCTGAAGCGAAGGCCGCTGATGGGCCTCCCCCATTGACGGCGCAGAGCACGGTCGGCGGCACGGTCTCGGTCATTCACGCGCGGTTGTGCGAAGAGAACGCCCGACCGCTCGCGGACTTGTTGAATCCGTTGATGAGCATGATCGTCCACCCTTATCTCGGTCCTGCCGCGGCACGCCGAGAGCTGGAGCACCGCCTCCCACCACCGAAAACCATGGCAACGGGCATGCCCCCAAGCCACCGTCGGACCCCTTCAAAGATCTTCCGATCCGTCTCACGTTCCGCACCGCCCGCGTACTCGCAGCGATCGGTGCGCAACCCGGCGCCAGCAACCGTCAGATCGCCGATACGGCCGGTGTCACAGACCAAGGACAGATCTCACGACTACTCAACCGCCTCGAAGGCTTCGCGCTGATCGAGAACCACGGCGAGGGCCACACCAAGGGCGAGGCAAACGCCTGGACACTCACCCCGCAAGGACAAGGAATCACCCACGCAATAGGCGAAGACAGCCAGCCGTAACAGCAGTGTCGACACGCTCAGGGCGGGTACGCAATGTCCGCCGGCGCTACGGCGAGCCCACGACCCGGTACAACCGCCAGTGCGCCGAGTGCCACAGCTCCCGCAAATATGGCAACCCGCGCGCCACCAGCTCCCCCTCCGAGGCGCCCAGCCTGATCGAGCCGCACGTCCGCCAGCGCGACATACACGACCCTGTTTTCCGAGAGCCACGCGCGGTAGGCGGATGGGCTGAGCGTCCTGCGGTAGAAGATCGCCCCATAACGCGTGTCGAGCTGGCGCTCCCACCCGCGCGCCAGCTTGACACCGTCGTGGCCGGCGAGATATGCCGATTCCCAGTGCGCCGCGGTCATCGGCACCTCCACGATCGTTGGCTCGTCGCGGCGTAGCCGGCGCAGCTCGGCCAGCAGTGGAGCGAAGTAGGACGCGTGCACAGAGCGATCGCCCGCGATCGAGCTGTAGTCGTGGATTGGGGTCGCCAGCTGCCAGTAGAGCAGCACGGGAGTGAGCGCCAGCAGCACCCCGCGTCGCTTCTCCCACAGCACGCCGGCGAGCAGCGGCGCCGCGATCAGGGGCCCGAGCCGGGCAGCGTTGCCGCCCACGGGCGTGCGAATCGCGTATGCGCCGATCAGCGCGAGCGCGTACAGCGCCGCGCCGAGGCGCAGCGTGCGCCTGCCTTGTGGTGTCAGTGACCCTTGGGGCAACAGCAGCGCGATCAGCAGCACGCCCGCAAGCGCCGGCCAGAAGGCCGAGGTTGCAAACGGCTCATAGCCACCGTCGGGATAGGCGATGCCCAGGACCAAGACCGGGATCAGTGCGGCGGCGCACAATGCCGCGCCGCGCCGCGTACTCGCGCCCAGCGGAAGCTCGGTGAGCGCGATGGCCAATCCCACCAGTCCAAGGAACGCACCGGCCACCGGCGATGCGATGCTCGTGAGCACAGCCAGGACAAGTGCCAGTGGCAGCATGCCGCGAAGCACCGCAAGCACCGCCCCCAGCCCGATCGCGAAGCCGAGGTCATACGGCACGCGCCCTGAGAGCATGCTCACGCAGAAGCCGAGCGCGAACCACGCGGATGCGAGGCGCGCCGCGGCCGTGCCGAACGCGCGCTCGGCGATCAGTGCGAACAGGACACAGGCTGTGATCGCCGACAGCGCCAGCAGCATGCGAACCCCCAGCAGCGCCCCCAGCGCCGGTGAGAGCAGCGAGTAGCTGGGCAGCCAGTAGCCGTGTGCCGCATACCAGCCCGTGTCCCACGCCGTGAAGCCGACGCGCGCGAACAGGTCGCTTCGATATGTGGCGGCGGCAAGGTCGCCCGCCGGCGGTGCCAAGATCAGGTAGGCGAGCGCGAGCGGGACCGCCACCGCCAGCGCGAGTGCAACCGTGCCGCTCGGTCGGGCAGTGCGGGGGAGCGCCTGCGCTCCGCCGATCCGGGCGCTGCTCTCGGTCGCTGCGGACACCGGGCGAGGATATAGGGGCCGACGAGGCGCCCGGCTCAATCGGGAAGCAGCTGCAATGCCTCGCAGTGGCTGGGGCGCACAGTGTGGAAATGGCGATGGTCGAGCGTGGCCAGCTTGGTCTCTTGCAGCATCTCGGCGGCGGCCACCACGCTTGCGTCGACCAGGCCGAGTTGCAGGTCGCGGTAGCGCTCGAGCAGCTCGCCGGCGCGTTGCAGCCAGCGCTTGGGGAGGTCGAGAAGCTCCAGCGCGCCGCTGTCGAAATCCTCTAGCAGCGCCGTGAACGCGGTTGGCCACGGGCGTAGCAGGTACTCGACCTCGACGAGCACGCACACCGGTACCAGCCTGGGCTCCGTCGCCTGCTGGAGCAGCTCGGTGCAGCGCTCGTGGTCGGGGTCGCTTGCGTCGAGCAGCGCGACGAGCGGTCCCGTGTCGAGGATTAGCGCCATGCGTCAGGCTGGTACTCGCCGGCGCGCGCCTTGCCACCGGTGCTGACGATCCCGACGCACGCGATCGGCTTGGGCGCGATCGCACTGACGGCGAGCTCGCGCTCCAGCGCTTCGCGTACGAGCTGGGGAAAGCTCACACCGCGCTCGTGCGCCGCCTGCTGCGCTCGCTCCAGCAGCGACCTTTCAGCCTGGAACATCACCCTTCGCATCATGCTAGCAATGCTAGCATCAGCGTCCGTCGTTATGTTGGGGTAGATCACAACCGTTGCTGGCATCGTTTCTCCTAATCCGACCCGACGCATCGCGCGGGACAACCCGGCGCAAGGACAGCTGGAAGCGACCGGCGCACTCACGGGTGCTGCGCATCCGCGATCGGTTGCGGGAGGTTTATGGCATCCCACGCATGGCGCCGCACGGGCGGCCGCTCGACGAGCTTGTCCTGACAGTGCTCTCGCAGAGCACCAACGATCGCAATCGCGACGTTGCGTTCCTGCGCTTGCGCGAGCGCTTCGCCGCGCCTGGCCAACCGATCGACTACGCCGCGATGCTGGCCGCGCCCGTCTCGGAAGTCGAGGAGGCGATTCGCCCTGGAGGAATCTCCAAGGTCAAGTCGGCGCGCATCCAGGCGATCCTTGCGGCGATCTGCGACTCCGCGCCTGACGACGACGATCCGTTGTCGCTCGAGTGGATGCGCTCCGCGCCGGTCGAGCAGAGCCGGGCCTACCTGTGCGCCCTGCCGGGCGTAGGGCGCAAGACAGCCGCCTGCGTGCTGCTGTTCTCCTATGGGCTTCCCGACATCCCGGTCGACACGCACGTCTCGCGCGTGGGCACGCGACTCGGCCTGTTCCGACCCGGCGCCCCCTTCGAGGAGCTGCACGACCAGATGCTCGCACTGACGCCCGCTGGCCACGAGCTCGAGTTCCACGTGAATCTCCTGCGTCATGGGCGGCGCACCTGCCACGCGCGCACTCCTGCATGCGGCGAATGCGCCCTGGCGCGGATGTGCCCGAGCCGTCAGCCGTGAGGCAGCACCGCGAAGGCGACCACCGCATATTGCAAGGCGGCCGCGGCGATCACGAGCGCGTGGAAGATCTCGTGGTAGCCGAACACCTTCGGCCACGGGTTCGGACGGCCGCTGGCGTACACGATCGCCCCGAGCACATACAGCAGCCCGCCGCTCGCCAATCCGGCCACCCCCAGCCAGCCGATCGCACTGGGCAGCTCACCGAAGACCGCGGCTGAGACCAAGCCGAGTGCCACATACACCCCCGCGAACAGCCACTTCGGTGCATCGATCCACAGCAGCTTGAACACGACGCCGCCGAGCGCCCCGGCCCACAGCACGATCAGGATCGTGGTTGCCAGCGAACCTTTCAGCGCGAGCAGGGCCACCGGCGTGTAGGTGCCGGCGATCAGCACGAAGATCATCGAATGGTCCAAGCGTCGCATCCAGCGCCGCGCTGCCGGGCGCCATGTGACCCTGTGATAGAGGGCGCTGGTGCCCAGCAGCGCCGATACCGCCGCTGCATAGATCCCGGCGGCAAGCCGCGCTCGCCCATCGGATGCCGCGAGGATCAGCGCCACGCCGCAGCCGAGCGAGACGAAGAACGCATACTGGTGAGACACTCCGCGCAGCTTCGGCTTGGCAGGTCCCCCCGTGGCGGTGGGCAGCCCGGCCGGCAGCGAGAGCTGGGGCCTGGAGACGGTCATGCATAAAAGCTACCGCTTGCGGGCGCGGCTGTGTGGGTAAGCAGCCTTTGGATGTCGACTGTTGTGAGGATTGCCCCTGAGCGGAGATCGGGTCGGCCCGGGCCCTTAGACCCCTCAAATAATCTGCTACAGTCGCACTCAGATTTTGAAATTCGACCCAAGGAGCCGTAACCCATGGGCAAGACCATAGGCATCGACCTCGGCACCACCAACTCGTGCATGGCCGTGCTCGAGGGTGGCGAGCCCACCGTCATCGAGAACGCCGAGGGCGGCCGCACCACTCCCTCCGTAGTCGCCTTCACCGCATCGGGTGAGCGTCTCGTCGGCACCGTGGCCAAGCGCCAGGCCGTCACCAATCCTCAAAACACCGTCTTTTCGATCAAGCGCTTCATGGGCCGCAAGGAGGCCGAGGTGCGCGAGGAGGAGTCGATCGTTCCCTACAAGGTCGTCTCCGGCCCCAACGGCGACGCCCGCGTGGAAGCCGCGGGTGAGCAGTACTCGCCGCCGGAGATCAGCGCGATGATCCTGCAGAAGCTCAAGACCGACGCCGAAGCCTATCTCGGCGAAACGGTCGACTCGGCGGTCATCACCGTGCCCGCTTACTTCAACGACGACCAGCGCCAGGCCACCAAGGACGCCGGCAAGATCGCCAACCTCGAGGTCAAGCGCATCATCAACGAGCCCACCGCGGCATCGCTTGCCTACGGCCTCGACAAGGAGTCAGATCAGACCATCCTCGTATTCGATCTTGGCGGCGGCACCTTCGACGTGTCCGTCCTTGAGATCGGCGATGGCGTGTTCGAGGTCAAGTCCACTGCCGGCGACAACCATCTTGGCGGCGATAACTTCGACAAGGCGATCGTCGACTGGCTCGTGGCCGACTTCAAGCGCGACCAGGGCATCGACCTCAGCGCGGACCCGATGGCCCTACAGCGTCTCTACGAGGCGGCTGAGAAGGCCAAGATCGAGCTGTCCACGACTCAGGAGACGCAGATCAACCTGCCGTTCATCACGGCCGACTCCGCGGGTCCGAAGCACCTCGACACCCGCTTGACGCGCGCCAAGCTCGCCGAGCTGACCTCGGCGCTGCTCGATCGCGTCGTGGCGCCGGTGCGCCAGGCGATCGACGACGCCAAGGAGAAGGGCGTCAAGGAGATCGATCACATCGTGCTCGTCGGCGGTATGACGCGCATGCCCGCCGTGCAGGAGAAGGTCAAGGAGCTCACCGGCAAGGACCCTCATCGCGGAGTTAACCCAGACGAGGTGGTTGCCGTCGGCGCCGCGATCCAGGCCGGCGTGCTCGCCGGCGACGTCAAGGACGTGCTGCTGCTCGACGTCACTCCCCTTACGCTCGGCATCGAGACCAAGGGCGGCGTGATGACCAAGCTGATCGAGCGCAACACGACGATCCCCACGCGCAAGGGTGAGGTGTTCTCGACGGCCGAGGACAATCAGCCATCGGTGGAGATTCACGTGCTGCAGGGCGAGCGCGAGATGGCCCAGTACAACAAGTCGCTTGGCAAGTTCCAGCTCACCGGCATCCCGCCGGCGCCGCGCGGCATTCCCCAGATCGAAGTCGCGTTCGACATCGACGCCAACGGCATCCTCAACGTGTCCGCCAAGGACCTCGGCACCGGCAAGGAGCAGAAGATCGAGATCAAGGCAGGCTCCGGGCTCTCCGAGGAGGAGATCAAGCGGATGGTCACCGACGCCGAGTCCCACGCCGAGGACGACCGCAAGGCGCGTGAACTGGCCGAGGCACGCAACAACGGCGAGAACGCCGCCTACCAGGCCGAGCGCCAGCTGACCGATCTCGGCGACCAGGTGGACGCCGACTCCAAGGCACGCATCGAAGAGGCCATCAAGGAGGTGCGCGAGTCGCTCGAGGCCGAGGACCCCGCGGCAATCAACGCGCGCACCGAGGCGCTGCAGAGCGCCTTCCACGCCGTCTCCGAGGCGATGTATCAGAAGGCTCAGGCCGACGCGGCGGCCGCTGGCGACGGTGCGGGCGGTGAGGGCTCGAGCGATGGCGCTTCCTCGGAGGAGGATGTCGTCGATGCCGAGGTCGTGGACGAGGGCAAGAGCTGACCTCGATGAGCGACATCGAGCAGGAGATAGAGGAGATCGAGGAGCAGCCCCCCGCCGGGGACGGGGAGGCTGCTACCGCCGCCACCCCACAACAGTCCATCCCCGGTAAGGGGATGGACCCGGGAGGGGCGATCGAAGAGGAGCTCGATACCCCATTCGGGGCACACGGCGAGCTTGTCAAGACGGCGCGGCAGCGCGACGAGTATCTGGCGCTCGCGCAACGCACGCAGGCCGACTTCGAGAACTACCGCAAGCGAGTCGCACGCGACGCGGCGCAGGCGCAGGAGCGCGGGGTGATCAAACTCGCCAAGGAGTTGCTGCCGGCGCTTGACAACCTCGATCGCGCGATCGAGGCGGCTGAGGATGAGGACCCGCTGCTCGCGGGTGTGCGGCTCGTGCGCTCAGAGATAGCCGCGGCGCTCGCGCGTGTAGGTATCGAGCCATTCGCGCCGCTGGGGGAGACTTTCGACCCCAACCAACAGGAAGCTATGGCCCAGCAGCCCATCGAGGGCGCCGCCAGCGGCACGGTGGCGGAGGTCTACCAGGACGGCTACCGCATGGGCGACACGATCATTCGCCCAGCCCGCGTGCTGGTGGCCGCGTAGTCGGGAGCTCAAATGGCGACGCGTCCCGACTACTACAAGACGCTTGGGGTCGACAAGAAGGCGACGCCTGAGGAGATCAAGAAGGCATACCGCAAGCTCGCGCGCGCGTATCACCCTGATCGCAACCCCGACGACAAACAGGCCGAGGAACGCTTCAAGGAGATCTCACAAGCCCACGACGTGCTCGGGGATCCCGAGAAGCGCAAGCAGTACGACAGCGGCACAGGGGACTTCGCGGGAGGGGCCTCGGGCGGCCCGGGCTTCGGAGGATTTGGCAACTTCGACTTCGACGCCTCATCGATGGGCGACATCCTCTCCAACCTGTTCAGCGGTGGTGGCGGTGGCGCGGGGGGCGGGGGTGGAGCAGCCGGCGGTCGTCGTGCCCGGTCGCGCCCGCAGCGCGGGCGCGATTTGGAGACCGAGGTGCGGATCTCATTCGATCAGTCGATCTCGGGCGCGCAAGTCCCGCTGTCGGTGCCCACCACGAGCATATGCGCGACCTGCCACGGCACCGGCGCCAAGCCCGGTACCACCCCGAAGGTGTGCCCGCGCTGTGAAGGACGCGGGATCGAGAACGAGGGTCAGGGGATGTTCTCGATCACCCAGCCGTGCTCGTTGTGTGGTGGCAGCGGCACCGTGATCGAGGACCCCTGCCCCACATGTCATGGCTCGGGCGCCGTGCGCAACGTCAAGAAATTTCGCGTCAACATTCCTCCTGGAGTGAAGGAGGGCTCGCGCATCCGCGTGCCCGGCAAGGGCGAGTCGGGCGCACGTGGTGGCCCCTCAGGCGATCTTTACGTCGTCACTCACGTTGATCCTTCGCCGGCGTTCAAGCGTAAGGGCGACAATCTGGAAGTCGAGGTCCCGCTCACGATCCCCGAGGCGCTGCTCGGCGCCGAGGTGCGCGTGCCGACGCTCGACGGATCGAAGACGTTGCGTGTGAAGCCCGGCACGCATCACGGCGAGCTCCAACGACTGCGAGGCGAGGGCCCGCCGAAGCTCGGCGGCAAGAGCCGCGGCGACATCCACTATCGCTTCACGATTGACGTCCCCGAGCAGCTTACCGACGAGCAGCGCGCCGCCGCCGACGAGCTGTCGAAGGTGATGAACGGCAACCCCCGCGCCAAGCTGTTCTCGGAGGCGTCCTCATGACCTCCAAGCGCGTCACTCGCGTGGAGGTGGACACCAACCGCGGCGTGTTCATGATCTCGGTTGCGGCCGAGCT
The DNA here is from genome assembly GCA_963849215.1 of uncultured Solirubrobacterales bacterium. Classification (GTDB taxonomy): domain Bacteria; phylum Actinomycetota; class Thermoleophilia; order Solirubrobacterales; family Solirubrobacteraceae; genus Palsa-744. Next base: position 329,828 of record CAWKGR010000003.1, on the reverse strand, counting down.
CGCTGACATGCACCCCCAGACGCTGCGTATGTATGAGTCGCGGGGGCTGGTTGAGCCCAAGCGCTCGCCGAAGGGCACCCGCTTGTACTCCCAGCAGGACGTCGAGAAGCTGCGCCGCATTCACGAGATGACGGCCGAGCTCGGCCTCAACCTGGCTGGAGTGCAGCGCGTGCTCGATCTCGAGTCAGAGGTACAGGACATGCACGCGCGCATCGAGGAGCTCGAGCTAAAGGCGCTGCACGCGCAGGTCGAACTGGCCGAGGAGCTCGAGCAGGTCAGGCGCTCCTTTCGCGCCGAGCTTGTCCCGATCGGAGGATCTCGTCCAGGGACGCAGATGGTGCGAGCCGCGGATGCGCGCTCGCCGTTTCGGGCGCCCCGTGGCGCCCGTGGAACTAGAAGCGACCGTCCATGAGGAGAGGGGGTGTATATGAAAATTTCGTATTCGTTACAAGATGGAATGATTGTGCGGCGGAAGATTCTCGTAAAGGGAAGCACACAACCCTCCTCTCGCGACCCAGGATTGAAGGAGGCGCGGGATGACACCGCCTGACGGGCAAATGCCCGGAGGCGCTGGTATGCAGGCGCCGCCGGAGAATGAGCTAAAGCCGCTCGAGCGCTTCGGGCGCGATCTGACAGAGCTCGCCGAGCAGGGCAAGCTCGATCCCGTGATCGGGCGCGACGAGGAGATCCGCCGTGTGATCCAAGTGCTCTCACGCCGCACCAAGAACAACCCCGTCTTGATCGGCGAGCCCGGCGTGGGCAAGACCGCGATCGTCGAGGGCTTGGCTCAACGCGTCGTCTCCGGCGATGTGCCCGAGTCCTTGCGCGAGCGCCGTGTGATCGCCTTGGACATGGGCGCCTTGATCGCCGGCGCCGTGTATCGCGGCGAGTTCGAGGAGCGCCTGAAGGGCGTGCTCAAGGAAGTCTCCGAGGCCCAAGGCACGGTGATCCTGTTCCTCGACGAGCTGCACACGATCGTCGGTGCCGGCGCGGCTCAGGGAGCGGTGGACGCGGCCAACCTGCTCAAGCCGATGCTCGCTCGCGGGGAGCTGCGCTGCGTCGGGGCCACCACGCTTGATGAGTACCGCAAGCACATCGAGAAGGACGCGGCCTTGGAGCGTCGCTTCCAGCCGGTGATGGTGGGCGAGCCGAGTGTGCAGGACACGATCGCGATCCTGAGGGGCCTGAAGGAGCGCTACGAAAACCACCATCAGGTGCGCATCCAGGACAGTGCCCTGATCGCCGCCGCTACACTCTCGCATCGCTACATCGCCGATCGCTTCCTGCCCGACAAGGCGATCGACCTGATCGACGAGGCAGCCTCGAAGATCCGCATCGAGATCGACTCCGTCCCCACCGAGATCGACGAGGTCGACCGGCGCGTGATGCAGCTGGAGATCGAGCTGACCTCGCTGCGCAAGGAGAAGGACGAGGCATCCAAGGAGCGTCGCGACGCGATCGAGGCCGAGCTTGCCGAGCTGCGTGAGCGCTCCGCGGAGATGAAGGCCCAGTGGCAGCGCGAGAAGGATGCGATCAAGGACGTCAGCGAGACGAAAGAGCGCTTGGAACAGGCCCGCGTAGAGGCCGAGCGAGCCGAGCGCGAAGCGAACCTGCAACGCGCGGCCGAGCTGCGCTACGGCGAGATCCCGGAGCTGGAGCGCAAGCTCGCCGAGCACGAAGCCGCGGAGCGCGAAGAAGGAGACGGCGAGGCGCCCGTCTTCCTCAAGGAGGAGGTCGATGCCGAGGACGTGGCCGAGGTTGTGGCGCGCTGGACAGGTATCCCCGTCTCGCGCCTGATGGAGGGCGAAGTGGAGAAGCTGATCCACATGGAGGAGCGCCTGCACGAACGCGTAGTCGGCCAGGACGAGGCCGTCGAGGCGGTCGCCACCGCCTTGCGCCGCTCGCGCGCAGGCCTGCAGGACCCCAATCGCCCGATCGGCACATTCCTGTTCCTCGGTCCCACGGGCGTGGGCAAGACAGAGCTGGCGCGCGCGCTCGCGGAGTTCATGTTCGACTCCCAGGACGCGATGGTGCGGATTGACATGAGTGAGTACATGGAGAAGCACTCCGTCTCACGTCTGGTTGGGGCACCGCCTGGGTATGTCGGTTACGAAGAGGGTGGGCAGCTCACCGAGGCGGTGCGCCGCCGCCCCTACTCGGTGGTGCTGCTGGATGAGATCGAGAAGGCCCACCCCGACGTGTTCAACACGCTGCTGCAGGTGATGGACGACGGGCGCCTCACCGACGGCCAGGGGCGCACCGTGGACTTCAAGAACACGGTGCTCATCATGACTTCCAATATTCCAGTGTCGGTGACCGGCGATGACATGCGCGCGGAGTTGACGACACATTTCAAGCCCGAGTTCATCAACCGGCTCGACGACATCGTGCGTTTCGACCCGCTCTCGCGCGAGCAGATATCGGAGATCGTGGACCTGCAGTTGGCGCAGGTGATTGAGCGGGTGTCCGAGCGCGGGGTACAGCTGGAGATCACCCCGGCCGCGCGCGAGCTGCTCGGCAACATGGGCTACGACCCGACCTACGGCGCGCGTCCGCTGCGGCGGGTGATTCAGAAGCAGCTTGTGGACAAGCTGGCGCTGGCGCTGCTGGAGGGGAGGTTCCACGCGGGGGATGCGGTCCTCGCCGACGCGGCGGACGGGGAGGTAACGCTTGCGCCGGCAGAAGTTCCCTCAACCTGAGCCGATACGATGCGGGCGTACCCCACTTGAGGAGACGAGGCCCGATGCGGCATATAGGCAGGCGCGGCAGCTCGGCGCGCGGCGTACTTGGAGCGATGCTGGTCACGATTGCGCTGGTCGGCATAATGCTTGCGCTCGCGCTGGCTTCGGCGATCGCGGATGGGACGACCACGCCGAAGGCGGCTCCGGCTCCGGTTAACACCGCAGCGCCAACGCTCATAGGCACCCCCGCGCTCGGGCAGACGCTCACTTGCTCCACGGGCACCTGGGCCAACAACCCGACAAGCTTCTCCTACACGTGGCTGCGCAGTGGCGTGCCGATCGCCGGGCAGGCGGGTAGCACCTATGTCGTGCAGGCGGCCGACCAAGGCCACACGATCTCCTGTCAGGTGACCGCCGGCAACGGCGGCGGGGACTACACGATCACGGGTTTGCCGAGCGGGTCCTACAAGGTTGAATTCAGCACCTACTCGGAGAGTCTCAACTACCTGACCCAGTACTACAACGCAAAGTCAGCTCCAGGCGAAGCAACTCCCGTGCCGGTGACTGCCTCGAGCACGACAGGCGGCATCAACGCCGAACTGCACGCCGGCGGCCAGGTCAGCGGACGCGTGACCGACTCCTCTACGCATGCTCCGATCGAAGATGTGTATGTTTGCGCCGAGGAAGCGGCGAGCCAACCCAAGGCTGGCGGCTGCGAATTTACGGCTGCGACTGGCGAATATACGATCAAAGGTCTGCCCAGTGGCTCCTATACGGTTGAGTTCGAGACGTTCTTTTCCAGTCAGAAATATCTGAGTCAGTTCTACAGCGGTAAGTCCGTGATCGGCGAAGCCGACAAGATCGCCGTGACGATCGGGACCACGACCGCCGGGGTCAATGCCGAACTGCGTCCCGAAAGTCAGGGTGGTCAGATCGTAGGCAAGGTGACCAAAGCATCTGGTGGCGCGGAAATCGCAAATATGCGGGTGTGCGCCGACGAATACGGCGAGGACGGACTCTATGGTGGCTGCACGTCAACGAACTCAAAGGGCGAATACACGCTCTCTGGGTTGGCCGAAGCGAAGTATGTCGTTGAATTCTCGCCTTATGAATGCTCGTCGGAATCCTGTAAGGCCATGAATTACGTGGTCCAGTACTGGGAAGACAAGTCGACGTACGAGGCTGCCACGGCGGTTGAAGTAAAGGCGAGCAAGACGGTCACCGAAATTAACGCGAGCATGGTCACCGGAGGAAAGATTTACGGCAGTGTGACAGCGGCGGTAGGTAAAGCGTCGGTGTCGAATGTCGAAGTGTGCGCGTCGGAAGGCGCTAGTTTCGAATGTGTGTCTACGAACAGCAATGGCGAATATGTGATTGTCGGGCGCCCGGCAGGATCGTCGTATACGGTCCTGTTTGCCCCGGAGTCCGGAAACTACCTGCTCCAGTCGAAAAGCGGCGTGAACGTGCCGCCGGGCGGGATGGTGGAAGTCAACGCCGAACTCCCTGAAGGTGGTCAGGTCACCGGAAAGGTAACCGACGCTTCAACGCATGCCGCGATCGAAGGGATCAAGGTGTGTCCCAGTAGTAGTTTTCTACAGTGTACCCACACCAACAGTGGCGGCGAATACACGATCGTTGGCCTCTCGGGTACCTTTGAAGTCGATTTCTATCCGGGAACCGAGGCCCAGAATTACATTGCGCAGGTTGTCGACGGTGTCGAAGTCGCGCCGGGAGCGTTAAGTCCGGCGTGAACGTTGAACTGCATGCCGGCGGGGAGATCAGCGGGACAGTGACCGACGCGTCGACCCACTCGGGGCTTGCGAATATCGTTGTGTGTGCTGAAGAGGTCGGCGGCGTCGACGACGAAAGCTGCGCGTATACGACTACGGGCGCCGCCTCCGTCAACGCCACCAGCAACGTCCTGACAATCCCCAGCGACAACTTCACCCAGGCCAAGGCCCCGTCGTTCAACTCCAAAACCGACGATATCGACTTCTTCTTCACGTTCCCAACGGCGGGTACGCTGAAGTGGAGCCTGTTCTTCAAGAATGCCGATGTCGGTTTCGCGGACTCGCTCGGCATCTCACTCGGTGCGAACGAGTCGGCGCTCGCCGAAGCAGCCAGACGGAAAGGCAAAAAAGCGAAGCCCAAGAAGTGCAAGAAGACCGAAATCAGGTACAGAGGCAGATGCGTGGCCACGCTGGTGTCGTTCGCCAGCGGCTCGCAGAGCGTCCCGGCGGGCACGGTCGAGGTCAAGGTGCACGCCGACTCCAAGGCGCTGAAGGCGCTGAAGTCAGGTCACACGCTGCACGTCAGCGGGACGTTCACGTTCCAGTCGGCGTTGGGCGGCCCCCCGGTTGCGCACACGGTCTCCACGGTCGTGCACCCGAGTAAAAAGGCCACCAAAGGCAAAAGGCACGGCAAACACAGAAGACGCTGACGGTTGCTGTGTATCACCCGGTGTCACTCTGTGGCACCGGGTGATAGGATCGCGGTATGAGCGAGCACTTCACACTGCGGCTCAGACCTGGAGTCAGCGAGCGGCTGGCAGCGCAGGCCCAGCGAGCCGGTCTCGCTCCACGGACACTCGCCCAGCGCTATGTAGAGGAGAGCCTGCGCCGGGAGGACCACCCGCTCGTGCGCTTTGCCGATGGGCCGAGCGGCCGTCGTGCGGCGCTGGTAGGTCGTGGGCTCGATGTCTGGCAGGTGATCGAGGTCGTCCGCGATAACGACAACGATCCGGAGGAGGCGGCAGCCTACCTGGAGATTCCTGTGGGCTTCGTTCAGGCGGCTGTTGCCTACTACGGCGACTATCGCGACGAGATCGACGCTGAGATCGCGCTCAATCAAGTCGAGTGGGAGCGCGGGTACGCAGCCTGGGAGGCGGGCAAGCAGGCGCTTGCCTCGTGAAGGCGCTGCTCGATGAGCAGTTCTCGCCCCAGATAGCGCGCATCTTGCGTGAGCGTGGGTTCGACGTCGAAGCGGTTTGCGAGCGTTCGGACCTGACGGAGGCTCCCGACGGCGACGTACTCGACTCAGCGACGCGCGAGCAACGAGCGGTCGTGACCAACGACGTCAAGGACTTCCGTCCGCTGGCAGCCGAGCGCCTGGCAAGCGGCCAAGGCCATGCCGGCCTGATCCTCGTGCCGGCGAGCCGAGGTCGCAGCCGCGATGCGATGGGCGCGCTCGCCGACGCGATCGAGACGACGATGCGCAGCCATCTGGATGGGATTGCGGGCGCGGAGCACTGGATCCCGCCCGCGGCGTAAGGGCCGTGCCGTCAGGCCGCGAGAATCTGCGCGGCCAGGATCGCAGCGTTGCGGGCGTTGTCCAACCCAACGCAAGCAACTGGCACCCCCGGTGGCATCTGCACAATCGAGAGGATCGCGTCGAGCCCGCCGGCGGCCGTCAGGCGGCCCGATAGCGGCACCCCGATCACCGGTAGGTCGGTGTGCGCGGCGACCGCACCCGGGAGCGCCGCGGAGATGCCGGCGCCGGCGATGATCACGCGCAGGCCACGCGACTTGGCGCTCTTGGCGTACTCGGCCACCGTGTCGGCTTCGCGGTGGGCGGACATGACCTGCACCTCGTGCGGGATGCTCCGCTCGCGCAGCTCCTTGGCGGCTTTCTCCATCGCGTCCATGTCGCTGGCGGAGCCCATCACGATCCCGATCAGCGGCCCGGCGACGTCGAACTCCTCGAGCTTTGCCTGCACCTCGGCCTCGGCCAGGTGGATTGGTGTGGGGGCGGCGTCGCTCATGGGGCGGTTGGGATCGTCTCATGTTCTGCGTTTGCGGCGATGTCTCCTCGCAACTGCATACCCTCGAAGGAGATCGACCGCGCCGCCGCGTAGGCCGCCTCGCGAGCGGACCGGGCGCTCGGTCCCAGTGCGGTCACGTTCAGCACGCGCCCGCCCGCGGTGACGATCGCGCCGCCCTCGTCGGCGGCGGTGCCGGCGTGAGTGACCTCGATGCCGGCGGGCACGTCGCCGAGTCCGTGGATCTCATCGCCGCTGGAGGAGGAGGCTGGGTAGCCGGCGGAGGCCAATACGAGCGTGACGGCCCAATCGTCGGTGAAGTCAAGGGTTGCGCCCTCCAACCCGCCCGGGCGTGTGGCGGCCAGCAGTAGCTCGAGCAGGTCGGAGCGCAGCCGCGGCAGTACCGCCTGCGTCTCGGGGTCGCCGAAGCGCGCGTTGAACTCGAGCACGCGCGGTCCGTCGGGGGTGAGCATCAGTCCGGCGTAGAGCACCCCGTGAAAGGGAGCGCCTCGCGCACGCATGAGATCCAGGACCGGCTGGTGCACCGCGGCGGCGAACTCGCCGACGACGGCAGCGTCGATCCCGGCGACGGGCGAGTAGGAGCCCATCCCGCCCGTGTTGGGTCCCTCCTCGCCGTCGAGGATGCGCTTGAAGTCGCGCGCGGAGGCCATTGGGAGCGCTCGGACCCCGTCGCACAGCGCGAGCAGCGACAGCTCCTCGCCGGTGAGGCGTTCCTCGACGACTGCGCTCGGCATCGCCAGGCCGCTGGTGTCGCTGCTACCGAAGCGACCTTCGACGAAGATCTCGCTCAGCGCGGCGTGCGCCTGCTGGGGGTCCTCGGCGACGGTCACGCCCTTACCGGCGGCGAGCCCGTCGGCCTTGATGACTACACCGGGGTTGGCCAGCTCTCTCACTGCGTCGATCCCCTGCTCCAGCGACTGCACCTGCCGCCAGCGAGCGGTGGGCACGCCTGCCTGCTCCATTGCCTCCTTCGCGAATGCCTTCGATCCCTCCAGCTGGGCCGCCGCGGCGCTTGGGCCGAATGCCGCGTGGCCGCGCTGCGCAAGCGCGTCGACGAGCCCTGCGACGAGCGGGACCTCGGGACCGACGACGGTCAGCTCGACGCCTTCGCGCTCGACGGCGCCAATCAGCCCGGGGATGTCGTCAACGGCGATGTCGAGCAGGCGCGCGTCGCGCGCGATGCCGGCGTTGCCGGGGGCGCACAGCAGCTCCGGCCTTTGCGGCGAGCGCGCGAGCGCGCGTACGAGCGCGTGCTCGCGCCCGCCTGCGCCGACGACAAGGACCTTCACAGGGAAGCTATGAACTCGTCCACTCCGATGGCTGCGAGCGTCTCATAGCGTCCGGTGCCGCGTGAGCCGAGCTCGAGCGACACGCGCGCCATCGTCTTCTCGTCGGGGGCCTCCACGACGGAGATGAAGTCGACGGCTCCGAGCGTGGCCCACTGCGCCTTGACGGTGGCACCGAGCTGCTCGACCTCCTTGTTCACCTCGCGAATGCGCTCGGGGTTGTTCTTGACGGTCTGCACACCCTCCGGTGTCAACGTCGAGAGCATGATGTAGGTAGGCATGGCTCCTCCGTCTGTCGCGGGTTCGCGCCGGGGCGACGCGCCTACTCCCGTTGTACAGGATTGGCGGGCGGGAGGGATAATGGTTGGGTGATTGCGCGCTACACCCGCCCCGAGCTGGGCGCCCTATGGACCGATGAGGCACGCATGGAGACGTGGCGGCGCGTTGAGGTGGCCGCCTGCGAGGAGCTGCCGGCGCTGCTCGGCACCCCGGAGGGCACCCCCTATGGCGGGGCGCAGGCAAGTGGGGGCGACGGTCCGACTCCGACGGAGCTGGAGAAGATTCGCGCGGCGACATTCACGGTTGACGCGGTCAACGAGCGCGAGCGGGTCACCGACCACGATGTGGCGGCGTTCGTCGACGTGCTGTCGGACTCGGCGGGGGAGGCGGGGCGCTGGATCCATTTCGGGTTGACCTCCTCGGATGTGCTGGACACCGCGCTTGCCCTGCAGCTGCGCGCGGCGGGCGAGACGATCGTGCCGGGCGCCCAAGCGCTGGTGCAGGCGCTTGCGAACCGCGCGCGTGAGCACGTGGGGACCCTGTGCGTGGGTCGTACCCACGGGGTGCACGCCGAGCCGATGACCTTCGGCGTGAAGCTCGCGGGGTTCGCGTTTGAGGCGCACCGCAATGCGCTGCGCTTGCAGCGAGCCTTCGAGCAGGTCGCCGCCGGTGCGATCTCGGGCGCGGTGGGGACGTACGCGGCGACCAGCCCGGAGTTTGAGCGGCGCGTGCTCGACAGGCTGGGGTTGGCGCGCGAGGACGTCTCCACGCAGGTGGTCGCGCGCGACCGTCATGCGGAGCTGCTGCAGGCGATCGCGCTCGCCGGGGCGGGCTTGGAGCGCTTGGCGACCGAGATCCGCCACTTGCAACGCACTGAGGTACGCGAGGCGCGCGAGCCATTCAGGGCGGGGCAGAAGGGCAGCTCGGCGATGCCGCACAAGCGCAACCCGATCAAGAGCGAGCAGATCTCAGGGCTCGCGCGCGTGCTGCGTGCCAACGCGCAGGCCGGGCTCGAGAACGTGGCGCTGTGGCACGAGCGCGACATCTCCCACTCCTCGGTGGAGCGCGTGATCCTGCCCGACTCTACGATCCTGATCGACCACCTGCAGGCGAGCGCCACAGCGCTCGTGCAGGGACTGGTGGTGGATGAGCAGCGGATGCGCGCGAACCTGGAGTTGACCCACGGCGCGCTGTTCTCTCAGCGCGTGCTGCTCGCGCTGGTGGAGGGCGACGCAGACCGGGGGCGGGCTCCGATGTCGCGCGACGACGCCTACCGGGTCGCCCAGGAGCTGGCGCAGCGCGCCTGGGACGAAGGCGTCCCCCTGCGCGAGTTGCTGGCGGGCGACGAGCGTGCGGCTGGGCTCGACCTCGATGCGATCTTCGACTACGCCCACTACACACGCTACGCGCATCAGATAGTGGCGCGTCTCGACGAGATCGCCTGCACCGCTGGGTGACCGGCCGCCCCTGTCGTTGGTAGCATCGCCGAAAGTGACCTCTTCGCTCGCCGACCTGCCTCTGATCGCCAGCGGGAAGGTCCGTGAGCTGTACAGCCTGAACGGCCCGGAGGTGGAGCGCCTGCTGATGGTCGCCAGCGACCGCATCTCGACCTACGACGCGGTCCACCCGACGCCGATCCCCGAGAAGGGGAAGGTGCTGACGGGTTTGTCGGCGTTCTGGTTTGAGAAGACCAAGGGGATTGTCGCCAACCACATGATCTCCGCGACCGAGGGCGTGCCGGGGGAGGCGCGCGGCAGGGCGCTGGTGGTGCGCCGGCTGAAGATGCTGCCGGTGGAGTGTGTGGTGCGCGGGTACATCACGGGGTCGGGCTGGAAGGACTACCAGTCGACCGGCAAGGTGTCGGGCATCGAGCTGCCCCCTGGCCTGCGCGAGTCGGAGCGCCTGCCGGAGCCGATTTTCACGCCAAGCACCAAGGCGGAGGTGGGCCACGACGAGGCGATCGACTTCGAGCGGGCCGCTGAGCTGGTGGGCGACCGCGGGCTGATGGAACGCGTACGCGACATCTCGATCGATTTGTACTCCTACGCGGCCGCCCACGCACGCGAGCGGGGGGTGATCCTGGCCGACACGAAGTTCGAGCTGGGGCTCGACGAGGACGGCGAGTTGGTGGTGGGCGACGAGGTGCTGACACCTGACTCCTCGCGCTACTGGCCGACGGAGGGCTATGAGGTTGGGAAGGGGCAGCCGAGCTTCGACAAGCAGTACGTGCGCGACTGGGCGGCGGGCAGTGGTTGGGATAAGAAGTCCCCGGCCCCGGCGATCCCCGACGACGTGGTGGCGGGCACCCGTGCGCGCTACGTTGAGGCGTACGAGCTGATCGTGGGGGAGCCGTTCGAGCAATGGCTGACACGCACCGGTTCGACCTCCGACGGGGTTGCGCCGGCATGAGCGTGAGGGCGCGCGTGCTGATTCGCCCAAAGGCGGGCATCCTCGACCCGCAGGGGGAGGCGGTGCAGCGGGCGTTGCCGGCGCTTGGATTTGAGGGCGTGGCGAATGTTCATGTCGGCCGGCTGGTGGAGCTCGACGTGGAGGATGTAAGCCAGCTGGAGCCGATGTGCGAGAAGCTGCTGGCCAACCCGCTCGTCGAGGACTATGAGGTCATTCTCGGATGAGCATGCACATGTGCATGTGCATGCTACCATGTGCGCATGCCCCCTCTGACACGCCGCACCCAACTGCTGCTCGACGACGATTTGCACCGCCGGTTGCGTGAAATCGCCGCGCAACGGGGTATCTCGCTTGGGGCTTTGATTCGAGAGGCGATCGACGAGAAGCTGGGGGGCATGCACGATTCTCGTTCGAAAGCGTTCGCGAAACTACTCGAAGCGGAGCCCATGCCAGTCGACGACTGGCCGGTGATGAAGCAAGAGATCATCGGGGGTAGGTACTGCAAGCTGCTGAAGCGTCACGACGAAGACGAGTAGTGCTCCTGTGCGTCGCTTCCTCTTCGATACGAGCGTGTTCCTCTATGCGCTTGGAGGTGAGCACCCCTATCGTGAGCCTTGTCGAGCCGTCATGCACGACGGTGCACAGGGGTTGCTCTCTGCCGCCGAGGCAAGCGTGGAGCTGATTCACGAGTTCGCGTACGTGCGCTGCAGGCGCGGCATCTCACGTGCCGTTGCCTGCAAGGATGCACTGGAGATCGCCGGCACCTCCCGGTTGCATACGGTGACGCAGAGCGACGTGGAACGCGCGCTTGAGCTTTGGCGTGAGCATCGGCGTTTGGACATGCGCGACGCGATCTTCGCCGCCCAGGCGCTCAATCGGGGTATCGATGCGATTCTCAGCCCCGATCGCGGCTTTGACGGTATCCCCGGCTTGGAGCGGATCGATCCGGGGGATGCCGAGGCGATGGCGACCTTGAAGTGAAGTTCGGCGTCCTTCGATTCCCCGGCAGCTGTGACGAGCTCGATGCGCTGTACGCGGCACGTCGTGTGGGCGACGCGCAGCTGTTGTGGCACGGCGAGCGCGATTTGAAGGGCGCCGACGCGATTGTTGTGCCCGGGGGCTTCTCCTATGGGGACTATCTGCGAGCGGGAGCGATCGCGCGCTTCTCGCCGGTGATGGAGTCGGTGATCGCGTTCGCCAACGATGGTGGCTTGGTGCTCGGCATTTGCAATGGCTTTCAGGTTCTCTGCGAGGCACACCTGTTGCCGGGGGCGCTGCTTCCGAACGCCAACCTGCGTTTCACTTTCAGACAGGTGCGCCTGGAGGTCGTGGAGGGCGACACGGCTTTCACCCGTGCGTGCACCGAGGACTGGGACCTGTCGGCTGATGGAAGTGTGAGCGTGAGCGTAGGGTCGGCTGCCGGTGGGCGTTCGACCCTCAGCATTCCCGCCAAGCACTCGTGGGGTCGCTACTACGCTGACGAGCCGACGTTGGCCTCGATACGCGAGCACGACCAAGTCGTGCTGCGCTATGCGGCGGGACACAACTTCAACGGCTCGCTGGAGGACATCGCGGGCGTGCGCAACGAGCGCGGCAACGTGTTCGGCTTGATGCCCCACCCCGAGCATGCCGTGGATGAGCTGACGGGCTCGAATGACGGGCTGTGCATCTTCGCGTCGATGCGGATGGCGGTGGAGGGTGCGCGTGTTTGACGGCGTGCTCGAAGGCGGACGCCGGTGCTCGTGGCTGACGCTGGTCGCGTGCCTGACGCTGGTGCTCGTGTCTGAGGCTGGCGCTCGTGTCTGAGGCGGCGACGCTCCCGAGCGTCGAGGACGCCTTGGCGCTCGGCCTCACGCGCGCCGAGTACGAGCTGATCTGCCAGATTCATGCCCACCCGCCCCGCGCGCCAAACCAGGTGGAGCTGGCGATGTACTCCCTGTTGTGGAGCGAGCACTGCGCGTATAAGCACTCCAAGAAGCTGCTGCGCACGCTGCCCACTGAAGGCCCGCACGTGGTGATGGGCCCGGGCGAGAATGCGGGCGCGGTGGACGTGGGCGAGGGGATCGTGTGTGCGTTTAAGGTGGAGTCGCACAACCACCCGAGCGCGGTGGAGCCGTTCCAGGGCGCGGCGACCGGCGTGGGGGGCATCCTGCGCGACATCTTCGCGATCGGCGCGCGTCCGGCGGCGGTGCTGGACTCGCTGCGGTTTGGCGAGCCACAGCCGGCGGACGGCTCCCCGCCGACCCCCGGCGGTCCCGGCTCGCGTGCTCGCTATTTGCTGGACCGTGCGGTGGCGGGCATCGGTCACTACGGTAACTCGATCGGCGTGCCGACGATCGGCGGCGAGGTGTACTTCGAGGGACCGTACGAGCAGAACTGCCTGGTCAACGCGATGGCGCTGGGGTTTGCGCGGCGCGATGCGTTGATCACGAGCGCGGCGGCAGGGGTCGGCAACACGGTTGTGTTGTTTGGCGCGGCGACGGGCCGCGATGGCATCGGCGGCGCGTCGGTGCTGGCCTCGGCCGAGCTCGGCTCAGCCGACACTCCGTGGGGCGATACCCAAGAGGGGCATCGGGATGAAAATGCTTCGGTGGACAAGCGCCCCACCGTGCAGGTGGGGGACCCGTTTGAGGAGAAGAAGTTGATGGAGTGCTCGCTGGAGCTGCTGAAGCGAGGGCTGCTGGTCTCCCTGCAGGACCTGGGTGCGGCGGGTCTGACTTCATCGGCTCCGGAGATGGCTTCCAAGGGTGAGGTGGGGATCGACATCGACGTCGCGTGCGTGCCGCTGCGCGAGGCCGGGATGGAGCCGTGGGAGATCATGGTGAGCGAGTCCCAGGAGCGGATGCTGTGCGTGGTTGAGCCCGCCAACGTGGGTGCGGTGCTGGAGCTGTGTGAGAAGTGGGAGGTGGGCGGCGCGGCGATCGGCGCGGTCACTGACACGGGCCGGGTGCGCGTGTTTGACGGCGAGGCGCTGGTCGGCGAGATGCCGGTGCGGGCGCTGGTTGATGACTGTCCGCTGTATGACCTGCACCCGCAAAAGCCGAGCGCGCCGCTGTATGGGGCGCCCGCCGCCGTGCTCTCCACCGACGCCACGGCCGCGGAGATCCTGCGGGCGTTGCTGGCGTGCCCCAACATCGCCTCGCGCCGCCCGCTGTTTGAGCAGTACGACGCGATCGTGCAGTCGCGCACGGTGCGCCGTCCCGAGCAGGCTGACGCCGCCGTGCTGGCGATCCGCCCGCTGGGCGCGGGCGGATCGGGGATTGACGGGCCGGTCCCCGCCGTGGCCGTGTCGATTGACTGCAACGGGCGACGCGTGGCCGCCGACCCTTACACGGGCACGGTGGCGGCGGTGCTGGAGTGCGCGTCGAATCTGGCGTGCGTTGGCGCGCAGCCGTTGGGGACGACCAACAACCTCAACTTCGCCAACCCCGAGAAGGGCCACATCGCGTGGCAGCTGTGTGAGGCGGTGCGCGGCCTCGGAGACGCGTGCCGCGCGCTGGAGGCCCCGATCGTGGGCGGCAACGTGTCGCTCTATAACGAGAGCCCACCCATCGGCGCCACGGGCGGCCCGATCTACCCGACGCCGGTGATCGGCATGGTTGGCGCGCTGCCCGACGCGCGTCGCGCGGGCCGCCTCGGCTTCGCGCGCGAGGGCGACGCGGTGGCGATCGTGGGCCCGTTCGCGCCGTCGCTGGCGGCCAGCGAGCTGGCGAAGCTAGCGGGCGAGCAGCTACCCGATGGGCTACCCGCCATCGACGTGGCGGCCGTGGCGGCGGCACAGGCGGCGGTTCGCGACGCGGTGCGGAGCGGGTCGATCGCGAGCGCTCACGACATCGCCGAGGGTGGGCTGGCGGTCGCGCTGGCGGAGTGCTGCCTGGGTGGCGACCTTGGCGCGCGCGTGCGGGTGGGGGCGGATTTGTTTGGGGCTGAGCTGGCCGGCGCGACGGGACGCGAGGGAATCTGGAGCGGAATCTCGCAGAGGACCGCGTCCACGCTCTTTGGTGAGGGCTCGGGCGGCTTCGTGGTGAGCGGCGACGAGCAGGCGCTGCGTGCGCTCGGGGAGCACACCTCCGTATGGGTCGTGGGTGGCGTGGGCGGCGAGTCGCTGCGCGTCGACGTGGGTGAGGGAGAGGGGGACACCGACAGCGCGGGCGAGGACACAATCGAGTTGACGCTCGCCGAGTTGCGCCTTGCCCACCGCGCCCTGGCGGAGCTGTTTGGGTGAGCGTGGCCGATTCCCATTGTTTGTCCACGAGGGTGGACGGACAACCCCGACTTGGGCTGTTCGCGTGAGCGCTGCTACCGTCAACCGAGCAATGCCTTTTGCAAGGCCTGCTGGCCCTCGCCTGGAGGATCGCGACGGACCGCGCGACGAGTGCGGTGTGTTTGGCATATACGCGCCCGGCCATGAGGTCTCGCGGCTGTCGTACTTCGCGCTGTATGCGCTCCAGCACCGTGGGCAGGAGTCGGCGGGCATCGCGGCGGCTGACCGTGGCGGCAACATCATGACCCGTCGCGAGTTGGGGCTGGTGAGCCAGGTGTTCAGCGAGAACGACCTGCGCACGCTCGCCGGGGAGCTGGCGATCGGCCACGTGCGCTACTCCACGACGGGCTCAAACGCGTGGGAGAACTCCCAGCCGGTGCAGCGCTCGGAGGGCACCAATGGCTCCAGCCGCGAGATCGCGCTGGCCCACAACGGCAACCTGATCAACGCGGTAGAGCTGCACGACGAGCTGGTGGAGCGCGGCGTCACGTTCAGCTCAACTTCGGATTCGGAGATCGTGGCAGCGCTGATCGCCACCCACCCGGCGGAGCGGATCGAGGATGCGATCGCCGAGGTGCTGCCCCACCTGAACGGCGCGTTCTCGATCGTGGTGATGACCAAGGATCGCGTCGTCGCGTTCCGCGACCCGCATGGCTTGCGCCCCTTGTCGATCGGGGTGCTCCCCGACGGAGCGCCAGCC
This sequence comes from uncultured Solirubrobacterales bacterium, assembly GCA_963849215.1. Classification (GTDB taxonomy): domain Bacteria; phylum Actinomycetota; class Thermoleophilia; order Solirubrobacterales; family Solirubrobacteraceae; genus Palsa-744. Next base: position 314,431 of record CAWKGR010000003.1, on the reverse strand, counting down.
GACCCCCTCGCCTCCAGCCCCAGCCCCAGCCTCGGCGATGGCGCCGCCGTGGTTGAGTCGCCCGGCGGCCCTCCATCGCGGGGGGCGGTCGAAGGGCACCCGGCGAGCGGAGCTGTGCGCTACTGCGTCGCGTCGGAGTCGTGCGCGTTCGACATCATCGGCGCCACGCTGCTGCGCGACGTGGAGCCCGGCGAGATCGTCACGCTCGGCGAGCAGGGTCTCGAAAGCCGTCAGGTCACAAGCGGGGCGCGCCGGTCGTTCTGCGTGTTCGAGTACATCTACTTCGCGCGCCCCGACTCGCGCATGAACGGCCAAGTGCTGCAGGTCGCACGCGGGCGCATGGGTGAGATCCTTGCGCGCGAGTCCCCCGTCGACGCGGACCTCGTGATCCCGGTGCCCGACTCCGGCAACGCCGCCGCGCGCGGGTACGCGCGTGCCAGCGGTCTCCCCCAGGACGATGGGTTCGTCAAGAACCGCTACGTCGCGCGCACCTTCATCGCGCCCGGCCAGGAGCTGCGCAAGCACGGGTTGCGTCTCAAGTTCAACCCGCTGCCGGAGGTCGTGCGCGGCAAGCGCCTGGTGGTGGTCGACGACTCGATCGTGCGCGGCAACACCACGCGTCAGATCGTGCAAATGCTCAGGGACGCGGGCGCGCGCGAGGTGCACATGCGCATCTCCGCCCCGCCGATCAAGAATCCGTGCCACTACGGGATCGACATGTCCACGCGCGAGGAGATGATCGCCCACGAACGTAGCGTCGATGAGATCGCCGCCGAGCTCGGTTGTGATTCGCTCGCGTACCTGTCGCTCGACGGGGTGTACGAGGCGGTGGGCGCCACTAAAGCGACACATTGTGACGCGTGCTTCACCGGTGACTACCCGTTGGAGGGCAGTGACGACGCGCAGGGCAAGTACGCCCTGGAGATCGCCTAGCTCTATTCAGTCCAACAGGGCGCGCTCGTCACGCGCACCTGTGGCGTCGCTGTACCGATTGTTGTAGGGCCTGGAGGTGATGAGGTCGTTGCCGCCCCCACGACGCAGCGCGTTGGCTGCACCGCCGATGAGGGCCACCACGACGATGATCGATGAAGTCATGCCCTCAATTGAAGGGCCGATTACTGCGAATCAGTGTGATATGGCTCACAACCGACGTCGCCCACTATTTGGTCTCAATAGCCCAGGCAACGTATGTCGGTATGGTGGCGCGGGATGACCGCCGAGCCGCTCCCGATCGCCGTGCTCGCGTCTGGGTCGGGCACAAATCTGCAGGCGCTGCTAGACACCGTCCACGGGCACGAGGCCCAGATCACGGCGGTCGCCTCCGACGGGACCGAGGCGCACGCTCTGCAGCGAGCGACGGCGGCTGGAGTGCCGACAGCGGTGTTCGAGCGCTCCAGCTATCCCCACCGGCGTGAGCGCGACCTGGCGATGGCCGACTGGCTTGAAAAGCAAGGTGTGCGCCTGGTAGTGCTCGCCGGCTACATGGCGTTGCTCAGCCCCGACTTCCTTGAACGCTTCCCCGGCGCCGTCATCAACGTGCACCCCTCGCTGCTGCCCGCCTTCCCCGGGCTGCGTGCGATCGAGCAGGCGCTCTCCTACGGCGTGAAGGTGTTCGGCGTCACCGTCCACTTCGTCGACGCCGGCGTCGACAGCGGACCCGTGATCCTCCAGGGCGCGGTCGAGTTGCCCGACGCCCGCGACCCCAAGGAGGTGCTGGTTGCGCTGCGCCCGATCGAGCATGCGCTCCTGCCCGAGGCAGTGCGACTGTTCGCGCGCGGCGCGCTCAGCGCCGACCCCGACGAGCCGCGACGGGTGCGGATCGCCGCGCCCGCCGCGGATGCGCGATGACCTCCACGCGGCCCGCGCGCGGCGTGGATAATCTGCTACGCGGATGACAGGCGAGAGCGAGCACACGACTGGGGTGGGCGCGGGTTCCAGGGTCGAGCGTGCCGAGCCCGGTGCGGTGCGCATCCGCCGCGCGCTGCTGTCGGTGTCAGATAAGACCGGGATCGTCGAGTTCGCCGAAGGGCTCGTGGCGCTCGGCGTCGAGATCGTCTCCACCGGCGGCACCGCCCGCGCGCTCGCCGACGCCGACGTTCCCGTGCGCGCGATCGAGGACTTCACGGGCTTCCCCGAGATGATGGATGGGCGCGTGAAGACGCTGCATCCGCGCCTGTACGCGGGGCTGCTCGCGGTGCGCGACGACGACGAGCACCTGCGTGCAGCGGCCGAGCACGACATCGAGCCGGTCGATCTGGTGTGCGTGAACCTGTACCCATTCGAGCAGACCGTCGCGCGTGGCGCGCCCGCGCACGAGGTGATCGAGAACATCGACATCGGCGGCCCCACGATGATCCGTGCCGCGGCCAAGAACCACGCGTTTGCCGCCATCGTTGTGGACCCGGCCGACTACGAGGGCGTGTTGGCCGAGCTGCGCGACACCGACATGCGTCTGTCGATGGCTACGCGCGAGCGGTTGGCGGCGGTGGCGTTTGCCTGCACGGCCCGCTACGACGCGGCGATCGCCCGCTGGTTCTCGGCCCGCACCTATGAAGGCTTCCCGCCGCGCTGGGCGAGCAGCTACGAGAAGGTGATGGAGCTGCGCTACGGCGAGAACCCGCACCAATCTGCCGCCTTCTACGCCGAAGTGGGCGCCGAGACGCACCTGCTCGACGGTGTGAAGCAACTGCATGGGAAGGAGCTGTCGTTCAACAACCTGCTCGACCTCTCCTCCGCGCGCGAGCTGGTCGAGGACTTCTCCGGCCCGGCTTGCGCGATCCTCAAGCACAACAACCCCTGTGGGTGCGCGCTCGGGCAGACCGTCCAGGAGGCATACGCTCGCGCCTTCGCGTGCGATCCGATGAGTGCCTATGGCGGCGTGATCGCGGTCAACCGGCAGGTGGATCTCGCCTGCGCAGAAGCTCTCTCCAAGCAGTTCATCGAGGTGCTGCTCGCCCCCGGTTTCGATCCCGACGCGCTGGGATTGCTGAGCGAGAAGAAGAACGTGCGCTTGTTGGAGCTCCCCAACTGGGCCGCCCGCGTGGAGGGGGTGGAGGAGAAGCCGGTGATCGGAGGTGTGCTCTGCCAGAGCCGCGACATCGTGTCGGAGACGCGCGAGCAGATGAGCACGATGACGAAGGCCGAGCCTAGCGAGGCACAGTGGGAGGATCTGCTGTTCGCGTGGAAGGTGTGTCGTCATGTGCGCTCAAACGCGATCGTGATCGCCGCCGCGGGCGCCACGATTGGGATCGGGGCGGGGCAGATGAGCCGCGTGGACGCGGTCAACATCGCAGTCGAGAAGGCCCGCGCTGCACAGCCCGAGCTGTTGGCCGGCTCCTCGCTTGCCTCCGACGCCTACTTCCCGTTCCCCGACGGGCCGCAGCTGGCGATCGACGCAGGCGTCACCGCGATCATCCAGCCGGGCGGCTCGGTGCGCGACCCGGACGTTGTTGGCGCCGTGGACGCCGCCGGCATCTCGATGGTCGCCACAGGCATCCGCCACTTCAGACACTGAGTTTGCCCTCAGGCGCCGTGAGTCGGCCGTCTGCGCGGGCACGGGACGGTCGTGTGGGCAAAGGCGGGGCTGCCGTCGAGGAAGCCGAAGCGCGCATCGAACGGGAAGCCCGCGCGTGGGCAGCCGGGGGGCAGCAGGATCCCCCTGGGCCGGTAGCCGAAGGTGGCGTTGCCCAGATGTTCGTAGTAGGTCACACCCTTGGGCCCGATCGTCGCGCGCAGGTGGATGACCGAGATGTAGGGGGCGCCCGGCAGCGTCGGGACGAGCGGGACGCCGATGCTCACCAAACCGCCGAACGGCGCCGAAGTGGGCAGCAGCAGGCCGGCAAACGCAACGCGGGTGTTGATGGGCGTCGTACCTTCGGCGTAGAACAGCAGTGCTAGGCGCCCTTCCTCGTCGGGCGCCCGCAGGATCGTGATCGGTGCGTTCTCGGTGATGACTGTCGTGCCGAGCTGGATTCCCGTGAACGCCTCGCCGTAGCCCATCACCGCGTTGGCCGAGCAGCCGGCGGTCCCCGATAATTCGAGTGTCTTCGAGTCGCAGGTGGCCAGTCCCAAGCCGCTCAGCGCGATCCCGAGGTTGCTGGGGTAGCGCAGCTCGATCTCGGTTAGCGGCGAGGGCAGCTGGCTGGTGGGATCCGAGAACGCGAAGGAGAAATTGAGTGTGGTCCTCTGACCCAACAGCTCGGGGGTGAATGCCGCGCTGAGCGTGGCCGAGGTTTCCGCCCGCGCCGCTGCCGGCAGGCAGGCGCACAGCAGGACGGTCTGCAGGATGGCGAATAGCCGCGCGGTGTTTGTTCGCGTCACACACCCCCGTCAGTAGTAGAGCATGCCCGCGGTTTGCACGGCCAGCGCGTAGCTGTCGCGGTCGAACGTGCCATACAGCCGTGCGCTTCCGTGAGCGCGCGCATAGCGCCCGCTCCCGCCGGTGACCGAGAGCGTGCCGGCGAAGCTTTCGTACACGCCGGAGCCCTGCGGCGTGGCCGCTCCATGACCGGTGATCGTCCCGCCATGGACATAGATCGTGAACGTGCCGCTGATCGTGGCGCCGATGTTCACGTTGGCCCGCATCCTGCCCGGGAGCGTCCCGGCGGCGGTGCCTTCATCGAGCAGCAGCGACCCCGAGCTGCGGATATAACGCAGATGGGCCGTGTCGGTCGCCTTCAGCGCGCGCACCGCGCGGGACGCCGGCGAACGCGTGAGGCCGTGGGCGGCAGCCGTGCCCGTTGTGAACAGTGCTCCACTCGCCGCGATCGTGAGCAGCGCCGTAGCGATCGTTACCGGACTCCCGGATTTTCGCCGGTCTGGCATTACCCTCTCCCCCGATCCGTTGACCACAGTTTGAACACCTGGGGGCGTGTGCGCAACCGTATATGTGCGACCTTCGCCAGACGCCAGCTGTGCATGACGGAGAGCGTCGCCACGATCAGCGGTCGCAGCTCCCGGCGTACACCATCGAACGCCGGCCGCGTGAGCGGCTCACGGGCGGACGGAGCGGAGGCGTAATAGGCCACCACGCCGGCGAGCGTCATCGTGTGGTGGGCCGCGTGGGGCAGGGCGCCGGTCTCGGCCGCCGCGGCGCGCGCGAGGACCGACAGGCATCGCCCCATCTGCTCGGGATCGTTGTAGAGATCGGCGTACGTCGGCGTCCCGTCGGCGAGGTCGCGCTCGCGGTCGATCAGGCTGTCGAGCATCGTGAGGGCCCCGATCGACAGGTAGGTGGCGTCGAGCGCCCGCGCGTCCTCGCGAGTCGTGTGCTCCCAGGCGGCGGCCGCGATCAGCGCGTGCAGGCACAGCACCGAGGCCTGTGCCCCAGCGAGCCACTCCCGCCATCCCAGGGCCGTATCGGTCGCTTCTCGCCGCGCCCACCGCTCGAGAGGCCCGGTTCCCGTAGGCGCGGCCGCGTGGCCGCGCAGCTGCGCTTCGGCGCAACGCTCGGCGGCGTGCCTGGCGACCTCGACTATCGCGGCGTTGGCGGGCAGCCGCGAGAGGGCGAGCCTCACTGTCTCCACGAGTTCGCGCAGGTAGCCCCCATCGCACGAGTCGGGATGGTCGCGATAGTAGTTGCCGACGGGCTCAGCGTTCACGGCGACCGCGTCGATGAGCGCCCCATACAGGTGCCATCCGTCGTCGGTGGGCTCTGCCCACAGCTCTTTGGCGACAGGCCGCTCGGTGAGCACGTCGAGATAGTCGTACATCGCCTGCAGTGCCACGATCGCTTCGACCGCGCACTCGCGCTGCGCGCGCGGCGCCAGCGTGGCCAGCGTCGTCGCGACCTCCACGTTGAAGCGCTCATCGCGCAGCTTGCCCGTCGCCAGTGTCATCAGGCGAATGTCGGGGATCGCCTCGGCACGCGCCTGCCAGCGCGACAGCTGCGCACGGGCGAGCGGTGCGACGGATGACCAGTAGCGGGCGTTTGCGAGCACGAGCGCAAGTCCAGCACTCGCCGTCCGCGCCGGTGTGAGGGCTCTACTCATTGAAGGCGAGCGTCGGCGGGACGCGCGAGGCCAGGTAGCCGGGGACGGCCACGATCGCGAGCACGACGGCGAGCACGAACACGAAGATCTGCAGCGGCCGCAGGCTCGCGCTGAGGGTGGCCACCGGAAAGCCGGTGACGTGGCGCAGATAGCCGTCGATGACGAGCTGCCCGTAGACGCCCGTCAGCGCACCAGTCAGACAGCCCGCGCCGAGCATCAGCGACGACTCGCACAGCAGGATCAGGCGTAGGCGCTGGCGCCGGACGCCGGCGAGTCGCAGGCCCGCGAGCGATGCGCGTCGCTGCCAGATCGCCGAGGTGAGTGCCGCGGCCATCGCCAGCACGGCGGCGAGCACGAGCATCGTCGATATCTCTCCTAGCTGGTTGAGCCCTTCGCCGGCGAGCGCGTCGATGCTCGCCTCGCGTTCGTGCGCGGTGCTCACTTGCAGGCCGCTGCGTGGCCCGAGCGTGCGCTCGATCTCCGCTCGCACGTCCGTGGCGCTCGCGCTCGGGGCGAGCGCCACGCCAAGCGTGGTGGGCGCGTGCGTGGCCCACAGCCGGCTGTAGTCGGCGCTGCTCATGAAGATCGCGCCCGGGCTCCACGCGAGGTTGGTTGTGGTCGCGGCCACGCGCATGCGTACCATGCCGCTGGGTGTCGGCAGCGTCAGTGTGCCGCCCACGCCAGTGTGTCGTTCCTGCGCGATCTGTCGCGAGACGGCGATCCAGCCGCCTTCGCCTAGTCTGCGCTGCGCGAGCGCCGCGCCGCCTTCGAGGATCTGACTTTCGAGGAGGTGACGCGCCGCGCCGGGGGCGCGCGCGATCAGCCACACACGCCGCCCGTGGAACGTCAGGAAGCCGCCCTGGAAGGCGCTCACGCCGGCGACCCCCGGCAGTGCGGCGATGAGCCGTGCCGTGCCTGGCGCCTGGAAGTCGACGACTGCTTGGTTGTCGCCCGGGTTGCCGACCCAGATCGCCGCGTCGGCGGCGTAGCTGTGCGCGAACCCTTCGATTCCGCGCAGTAGGTCCGAGCGCGCGCCGCCGAGCGCGATGCTGCCGAACAGCGCGACCGCTCCGGTGGCGGCCAGAGCGAGGGAGCGCACCGTGGTGGCGCGCAGCGAGGACAGTGCGACCGGCAGGATCGTCAGCCGCTGCCGGCGCTCGCTCACGAGCCGCGCGCAGCGCAGTACGCCGGCGAAGACGATCGGAACGGCGAGCACGGTCGCCAACGCGAGTAGAGCGCTGGCGAGCAGCGCCAGCGAGGGAGCGATCGCGAACAGTACCGTCGCTAGCGCGATCAGTCCGGCCGCGATCGTGCTGAGCGCGCCGCGCGGGCCGGCCGCGAGCGCGTTGCCGGGCGCTCCGTCCTCGCCGTAGACGGCGTCCAGTGCGCGCCCGCGGCGCAGGTCGAGCATCAGCACCGCCGAGGCCAGAAAGGTTGCGCTCACGCCCCCGAGCAGTGCGATCAACAGGGGTTGTGCCGTGACCGTGGTGCGCGTGCCGAGCGTGAACGCCTCCGACAGGTAACCGGTGGCGGGATACAAGATGCCGCTCGACAGCACGTAGCCGCCGAGCAGCCCGAGCAGCGAGGCGGCGAGGCCGAGCGCGAGCGCCTGGAAGGCGAGCATCTGCACGATCGCCCCGCGGCGCGTGCCGAGCAGGCGCAGGTCGGCGATCGCCCGGCGGCGCTCAGGGACGGTGAGCAGTAGCGCGGTGCCCGCGAACAGCAGCCCGAGCAGGCCGCTGACTGTGGCGAAGAAGGCGTTCGCCTGATCGGAGGGGTGCAGCGCCTGGTGCAGCAACTCGACGTCCTGGTCGATGGAGGCGACATCGACGCGCGCGCCCACCAAGGTTTGCAGCTCGTCGCGCACGGCGGCTTCGTGACCGTGTTCGGTGAGCACGAGGATGCGCGTGAGGCGTCCGTGCAGGCCGGCGAGCCGTTGCAGGTCTTCGAGCGGCATGACTGCTACGCGCGCTTGTGCGAGCGCGCCGAACGTTTCCGCGCCGAGCACCGTGGACACCCTCAGCGGATGGTTGGCTCCGCCCAGCAGTAGCGACACGCTCTGCCCGCTCCCACTCTCCGGTGCGGCTCGGGTGCCGCCGCGCGGGGCCGGCGCTGGCGCGATCGTCACGCCGAGCGCGCGCGCGGTAGCGCTGCTCAGACCTATCCCCCCGGCTGTGAGCGTGGCCCTGGGGAGCGTGTGGGCGAGCCCGTCGAGCACAACGAGACTCGTGTCGGCGCCGGCGAGGTCGACACCGACGCGACGTCCATTGGGTGCTTCGATCGTGGCGGTCTGCTGCAGTAGTGGCGCTGCCTGCTTAATCCCCGGCAACCGTTCGACGCGCGCCAGCAGCGCTTCGGGCAGGCCGTCGGAGCCACGTGCGCTCAACTGCAGCGTGGCGGGTCCGGCAACGGTGCGCAGCACTTCGCCGGCCGAGCCGGCGATCGAGCCGGCGGCGACGATCGTGGCGAACACGAGCGCCACCGCAACGGCCACCCCGAGAGCGGCAAGCAGCTCCTGGACGGCGTGCACACGCAGCCTCCGACGGTACAGATAGAACAGCGCGTAGGGTCGCATCAACGCTTCTGTGCTCGTACGCCGTGCCCGCCCGGCGCGCTCATCCCCGCACGCTTGCCGAGCGCGCCGCGTCAAGACTGAGCTCACCCGTCGCGTCGAGCCGCGCTTCGCTCAGCCGCCCGTCGCGCATCTCAAGACAGCGGTCGGCGATCGCGGCCGCTTCGGCGTCGTGGGTGACGAACAGCACAGCCGCGCCGCGCTCGTGGGCGATCGAGTGCAGCAGGCGCACAATCTCGCCGCTACGCACCGTGTCGAGGTTTCCGGTCGGCTCGTCGGCGAGGACCAGGCTCGGCTCGCCGGCGAGCGCGCGCGCGATAGCCACGCGCTGGCGCTCGCCGCCGGAGAGCTGCTCAGGGGTGCGGTGCAGGTGCCCTCCAAGGCCAACACGCGCCAGCCACTCGCGCGTGCGGCTGTGGGCCTCGCGTGTGCCCATGCCTCCGAGCACGAGCTTGATCGAGGCGTTCTCGAGCGCCGAGACGCGTGCCATGAGCTGGGGGCTCTGGTAGACGAAGCCGACGTCGCGGTGCAGGTAGTCCGACGCTTGGGCCTCCGACAGCGAGGTGAGCTCGCGCCCGGCGAACCGGATCGTGCCCTCGTCGGGTGCGAGTAGCGCCGCGATCAGCAGCAGCAGCGTCGTCTTGCCCGACCCGCTCGGGCCGTGCAGGGCGACCATCTCGCCGCGGGCGACGCGCAGGTCGACACCGTCGACCGCGCGCACGTGCTCGTGGTCGCCGCGGTAGTGCTTGATCACCCGCTCGAGCTCCAGCATCGTGCTCACGCCAACGCCTGATCGCGGCCGTCAGGCGCCGGCGCGACGCCGCAACGGCAGTACCGGTGCGAGCTCGCGCTGGTGCTCGCCGCGCAGGACTCCTTCGCCGAGCGCGAGTGCGCGATCGGCACCGGAGAGTGCGGTGGCCTCGCCGGCGCTCACGAGCACAGCGACGCCCTCGTTGGCGAGTGCGCGCAGTAGCGCGAGGATCGCGTCGCGCTCGAGCAGGTCAACGCCCTTGACCGGCTCATCGATCACGAGCAGCGAGGGTTTTTGCACGAGTGCGCGGGCGATCGCAACGCGCACGGCTTCGGCGCTGTCGAGCTCGTGCAGCTTGAGCTCGGTGCAGTGGGTCGCTCCCGCGCGCCGCAGCGCATCGTGAGCGTGAGCGCGAGCTTGTGCGCGTGGGAGACCCTGTGCAAGCTGGGCGACGATCAGCTCATCGAGCACCCCACACGCTTCCCCCTCGCGCATCTCTAGGCGGCAATAACCGATACCGCGGCCGAGTGCGTGGCCGCCGCGGGCGTTTAGCTCGTGCCCGGTGAAGCGCACGACGCCGCCGTCGACCGGTTCGATCCCGGCGGCGACGCGCAGCAGTGTGGAGCGCCCAGAGCGGCGCGGCCCCCAGATCGCGACCAGTTCGCCGGCGTCCACTGTCAGCGAGATATCGCGCAGCACGACACGTTCGTGCGCGCCGTGGTGGTGGTGGCGGCTGACGTGGTCGAGTACGAGCAGCGTCATCGTCTGACGGATGGTTTTGCGGCGAGCTCAGTGAACTGGCGACGGGCGTAGGCGATCCAGGAGAGCTTGGCGTCCGCGGCCAGGCGCTGCTCCTCGTTCAAGAGTCGCGCCGCCGCCGCCGTGTGGCCGTCGGCGGGGTCCTCGCTCGCCGGTCGTGTCGCGGCCGCCTCTTGCAGGCACTCCCGCTCGCAGCGCTCAATTACGGCGAGCGCGTCGTGCGGCCCGAGCATCGCGAGCTGGCGCACGAACACGCGCGAGCGCCGGCGCTCCTCGTCCAGCTGCCCGACGAGCCATTCGCGGTGCTCCTGAACCCCTTGGGCGGTCGCACGGTAGTTTGGCTTGGGCTGGCGCACTCCCGTGGCGTCGCCGTTGCCGGTCGTGAACTCCTCGATCAGCCCTCTGCGCTGGAGCGTATCCAGCGCGGTGTAGATCTGCGACATGCTCGACAGCCAGAGAGCGTCGCCGTGGGTGCGCTCGAAGCGCTGCACCAGCTCATAGCCGTAGCTAGGGCGGTGGATAACAAGTCCCAGCAGTGCCCAGCTGACAGGCGAGCGTAGTGTCCCGGCGCCGATCCGCGTCGTAACGACACTCGACTCGATGGTGACCCTGGACCCCATCCCGCCTGTGAGCGTATCACCGCTCCTGCGCTGGGATATCGTATGCACCTCACAATCTAGAATATTCACTATCTAGAATCCTCTAGATTCCGGCTTTTTGTGTACGCCCAGATGGTGAAGGATGGCTGACACGATGGAGTGCAAGAGAAGCGATCGCATCGGCCGGGGACGAAGATGGGCACGCAAGCAGGGCACGGAGGACGTGTGGAGCGCGTCACGATGAGTGTGCTCGTCGGCCTGCCTGCTCGTGGCGAGGGCTCTCCCGGCGCGCGCTACCAGAAGCTGTCCCCGCACCCGAACGGGCTCCCGCGCGAGCAGGTCGCCGCACATCAGCGTGAGCGTTTGCGGCGGGCGATGGTCGAGGCTGTCGCGCGGGATGGATACGGTGCGACGACAGTCGGGCAGCTTTGCGCGCTGGCGAGTGTGTCCAAGCGTGCGTTCTACGAACTGTTCACCGGCAAGCCAGACTGCTTCGAGTTCGCCTACGAGCAAGTGGTGTGCCGTGCCGTAGAGCGAGTCGTGACGGCGCGAGGCGGCTGTCGGGACGGACATGACGCGCTGCGGGCGGCACTGCGTGAGCTGATGGACGGCGTTGCGCGCAACCCGGCGGCCGCCAGCTTTGCGCTTGTGCATGCGCTTGACGCGACGCCGGTCGGGCTCGAGCGCCGCGAATGGGCGGCGGGGCTGTTCGAGGAGGCGCTCGTCGGATGCCTGGCGGACGATGAGCCGGCTTTGTGCCCAGCGATACGCCGTGGGATCGTGGCGGGTGTGGCGGCGGTGGTGCGCGCACGCCTGCTCGACGGGCGCGCGAGTGAGCTGCCAGGGCTGGCGGACGAGCTTGCCGACTGGGCGTGGCGTTGTGCGCGCTGCGCGGCGGCAGCTGCAGCTCGCCAGCAGTTGCGCGAGCGGCTCGACAGGCGCCGGGAGCGGCCGGCTTTGCGACTGGTGGAGCAGGCGCGGCGAACGGAGGGTTGGCGCGGAGGCGGGGCGGAGCCCAGCGTGCGCGACGAGCGCACGCTGCTGTTCGAGTCGGCGATCGCGCTTACCGCGCGGGGCGGCATGCTGGCACTGACACCCGACGCGCTGGAGGCTGACTCTGGCGTGCCGAGGCGGCGCGTGCACGCGCTGTTCGAGAGCCCCGATCGATGCTTGCTCGAAGCACTGAGCCACGCCGGCGAGGATCACCTCACAGGTGCCTTGCAGGCAGGCGCGGGAACCGAGCGCCGGCAGGCGGCCGTACGGCGGTCTGTCGTGGCGCTGCTCCGCGGCCTCGCCGAGGATCGTGCACTGGCGCGGGCTTTGTTCGTTGAGGCGCTCGCGCTCGGGCCGCGGGCAATTGAGCTAAGAGAGCCGCTGTGCGCACGCGCCGCGCGAGCACTGGCCGACAGTGTGCCCGACGCACGACGCTCGTCGACGATCGCGTGCGAGGCAGGCGCGGGCGCGGTGTGGGGCATCATCGAGCGTCACGTCGCGAAGGGCGCAACCGCGCGTCTGCCGCGTTTGGCGGCGCCAGCGTACCTGCTGTTGCTCGACCCCTTGCGCGAGCAGCGTCGCACAGGTGAGGCGATCGTCACCGATGACGGCGCCCCGGACGTTGTCGCCCGTGTACGGAGTATCTCCTGAGCGTTCGCGCGCGCCGGCTGACGCATCGAGCATTTGGTCACCTGGACTAAAACCGAGCCTAAACCCCTGTTTAGTAAGTTCTGTTTTTTGGTATGATATCGATCGCACAAAGATAACCGTCCGGAATGAGCGCGGGTGGCCTATGACGAACCGCCCCGCTGATCTGAGCGGATGAGGGAAAAACCCGGGCCGGGGCGCCCGTTTTGTATTGCTTGCACGATCGACGCCCCGGCTCCGGCCGATAGACACTCGCGTCAGCCCAAAGGCCGGTAGGAGCAGGACGCATAGTATCGGATGCAATTGCGACCATGCCGCCACGTGAAACAAGCTGACAGGGGAAACCCAGGACAATCGTGTCATCTCTGTCTGCGATCAAAACCAACCAAAAACCAACCAAAAACGATCTGTCCCGGCCGCTTGACTTGCTTCTCCATCTTGATAATGCTGAGTTCCGACACGAAGTGAGCATCATGCTCGGCATCGTGCTCACTGAGCGTCGTGGTTATCCGGACCGTTCTCGCACGATCGATCCGCATAAGCAAACTATCCAATGACACTCCAATATAGGAGGACCAACCTAGTGACAAGGACCACGAAACATATCGGCACTCTCCTGCTTACCCTGGCAGCCGTGCTGGCAATGAGCATCGTAGGGGTGACGTCAGCCTTTGCGGCCCCAAAATTCTTCAATAAAACCAAAGAACTAAAAGCCGGTGAAACCGTGACATTCACGGGGTCCAGCCCGGCAGGCGAACTGAAAGCTCCAAAAGGCACAATAACGTGCACATCAAATACGTCATCTGGCACGATCAATGGCCAGAAAGTTGAAAAAATAGTCGTGACTTATAAAGGGTGTACATCCTCCTTTTTCGAATGTAAAAGTAAAGGCGAAGCGAAAGAAGTCATCAAGACAGAAAGCATCAAGGGTGAACTGGTGTGGCTGAAAAAAACCGCAGGCGCGCCGGCAGGTCTGCTACTGTCGCCCGAAGCGGGCGCAACCAAAGAATTCACCAAGGAAATCGAATGCGCTGGCGGGATCGTAAAAGAACTAGTGTTTGGCTCGATCATCGGTGAAATTGCAAAACCAGCACTCAAAACACTTAGTCTAACAAGTGAATTGGTCTTCAAAGAAAACGCTGGCAAAACAGCACAGCAATGGCGTCAGGTAGAAGAAGCAGGTGCAATCCACGAACTCGAAGCAGAAAAATCTGGCTCGGGTAAATTCGATCAGCTGAAAGACACTGAAAATCTCACGTACAGTGAAGAAATCAAGGTCGAATAAAAGAGCCTATAGGTAGTCAGATCGTCGGGACATAAAGTGATACGGTGGGTGTATAGGTGTTTGCCTATGCACCCACCGTATGTAAGCGAGTATCTGTCGATCGGGTGGTTGGTGTTCATTCTGGCACGGAGATCTATAGAGAGGTGACTGATGAGCGGTCGTGATGGCGGTAGTTCGAACATGGCATATCTCCCGCTCGTTGACAACGTGGCACGGAAAGTCCCCATGCCGCGTGTGATCGCCTTGGCGGCAATGTTCTGCATGGTCTTGTGTGGGTTGCTGTTCTGGAGCGCGCCGGTGTTTGCGCTCGAAGAGCATGTCTTTAGCGGTTCGTTTGGTGGTGAAGGGTCAGCCGGTGGTCAGTTCTTTGGACCTGCTGGGGTGGCGGTTAGCCAGGCGTCTGGTGATGTTTATGTCGTCGATAGTGATAATAATCGTGTCGAGCAGTTCACCTCGTCGGGTGTTTTTGTTCTTGAATTCAATGGCTCTTCCGCACCGGCGGGACCTTTTGAATCACCGGAAGGGATCGCGGTGGATAACTCGGTCAACCCGCTTGATCCGTCCGCTGGGGATGTTTATGTCGCGGACGTTGGTCACCATGTGATCGATAAGTTCAGTTCGACTGGCGCTTATATCGGCGAGTTGAAGGAAGCTTCGCCTGGTGTGCCGTTTGAAAGGATCGACGGTGTGGCCGTGGACCCAAATGGCGTTTTGTGGGTATATCAGGAAAACAATGAGATCGATAAGTTCAGCGATGCTTTGGCGAACGGATTCGTCTTGAAGCGAGAAGCGCCATTCGCACCGTTTTCCGGTCAGCCTGGTCTTGCCGTTGACTCCGAAGATTCTCTGTATATCGCCCATCGTGTAGCAGCTCTTGCAAAGCTGGATGGCGAAGGTAACCTGGTCAGGAGCGAAATGGCCCCCAACGAAGAAGTAACAGGAGTCGGCGTCGATTTGTCCAACGACAACGTTTATCTCGCCAACGGATCGACTCCCGTCGATGCGCACAGTGTCGTGGAGTTTAACTCGTCGGGGTCGCTCGTCTACAGCTTTGGGTCGGCGCAGTTGAATCGTGGCGGTGGCGTAGCGGTCTACGCACCGACTCATAAGGTTTACGTCACGGACTCTAACGCGGATGTTGTCGATATCTTCAGTGCGGTGGTGGTGCCCAGTGTGAGTACCGGGTCGGCTTCTGAAGTGCATGAAAGGTCGGCCGATGTGAGTGGGGTGGTCAATCCGAGCGGTATCTTGGTAGGTTCGTGTATGTTTGAATATGGGACGACTACTGGTTATGGGCAGAGTGTGCCGTGTGTGTCGAGTCCGGGGTCGGGTGAAGAGTCAGTGCAGGTGGGTGCGGCTTTGAGTGGTCTTGAACCCAGCACGGTATATCATTATCGGTTGGTTGCCGCTAATGCTAATGGTGAAAACCAGGGGCAAGACGAAACGTTCACCACTCCGGGTCTTGTGAAAATCGACGGCCAGTTTGTCGCGGATGTCACGTCGCGCAGCGCGACGCTCGAGGCACAGATCAACCCAGGCGGGGCTGACACCAGCTACCGCTTTGAATATGGTGCGACGACGTTGTACGGGACAGTGCTTCCCGTTCCGGAAGGAAATGCGGGCGCGGGGTTGAGTGATGTCACCGAGAACGTTCACGTGCAGGGCTTGGAACCAAGTACCCTTTACGATTTCCGTGTCGTCGCGACGAATAGTATAGGGATGGCCGAAGTTCATGGGTCGTTCACGACGCAGCCGGAAGGGGTTGTGTTTGCGCTGCCCGACGCTCGTCAATATGAACTTGTATCGCCGCCGGATAAGTTGGGTGCGACGCTTGAACCGCTTACGTCGGAAGGCGTGGAGCAAGCCTCTGAATCGGGTGACGCGTTTAGTTATTTGGCGAACGGGCCTGTTGTGCCTGATCCGGCTGGTAGTGTGCAGGAAGGATCACAGATTTTCTCCGGACGCGCTGCTGGTGGTGGCTGGTCTACACAGGACATTGCGACGCCTCATGACACTGCGAATGAAGGTAATGTTGGGATTGGGCGAGAGTATCGGGCGTTTTCGCTGGACCTGTCACTTGGGCTTGTCGAACCTATCGGCGGCACGCTACTTTCGCCGGCAGCGACTGAACCGACCCTCTATCTACGGGACGTAGGCGGTGGTGGCTATCTGCCGTTGGTTACGGCCGCGAATGTGCCGGACGGCACAAAATTCAGCGAATCTGGCGGCGTGAGGTTTGTCACCGCGACGCCGGACCTGAGCCATGTTCTGTTGACCTCTGAAGTGCCGTTGACCGGTACTTCGGCGAACTTTGGTGGTTATGAGTGGACGGCGGGCAACCTAACGTTGGCCGATGTGTTGCCCAACGGCAAATCGGACAAGCACTTCGCTGGGTTTGGCTTTGAAAGCTATGACGTGAGGCACGCCATCGCGAATGACGGCTCGCGTGTTTTTTGGGAGAGTATAGGTGGACCGAGCGGCGAAGTCAGTGGCTTTAGGAATCTCTATATGCGGGACATGACGCGGGGGGAAACTGTTCAGGTCGATGCCGCGCAGGGCGTAGCGGAAACTGCGGAACCAGAATCGGTGTTTCAGGCAGCGAGCGCGGATGGGTCGAGGGTGTTCTTCACCGACGGGGCTTCATTGACCCCCACATCGACGGCGGGTGGTTCGAGTGAACGGGACCTGTATGTGTTTGAAGTCGCCGACGGCGGAGGTAAACTGCATGGCACGCTGACTGACTTGACGGTGGCCAAGAACCCAGGAGAACATGCGAATGTCATGGGAACGGTGCTTGGGACCAGCGAAGACGGCTCCTACGTCTACATAGTGGCCGGGGGAGTTTTGACAGAAGTCGAAAATGGCCGGAAAGAAAAAGCGCAGCCTGGCGCTGACAATCTCTACGTGCTGCACGATGAAGGCGTGAAATGGACGCCGACGTTTATAGCGCGGCTGACCGCTACGGATATGCCTGACTGGGAAGAACCGTCCGGGAACGGGCATGCAGAACATGCCAATCTCGCTAAGGTGACGTCGCGTGTCTCGCCGAGCGGTCACTATCTCGCGTTCATGTCGAACAGCAGCCTAACGGGATATGACAACAGTGATGTTTATAGCGGTAGGCAGGATGAGGAGGTCTTTTTGTATGAAGCCCTGTCGGAGCACCTGACGTGCGCGTCGTGTAACCCGACTGGCGCTCGCCCCGTAGGGATTCTCGACCGGAGAACGGAAGGAGTCGGGCCCCTGGTCGATGCCCCTGGTGTATGGCAAGGTCGGTGGCTTGCGGCGAGCATTCCGGGGTGGACCGCGGTTAACATCAAATACGCACTTTACCAGTCGCGATACCTGTCCGATGAAGGCCGACTATTCTTCAACAGCCCAGGCGCGCTTGTACCACAGGACACGAATGGGGTCGAGGACGTCTACGAGTACGAGCCAAACAAAGTCGGCAGCTGTAAAACCGAGGAAGGCTGTGTGGCGTTGATATCCGGTGGGGCGTCTGACGATGAAGCGGCGTTCCTTGACGCAAGCGCGAGCGGCGACGACGTGTTCTTCCTGACGGCCGCAAAACTCCTTCCGCAGGACTACGATACGACGTTCGACGTCTACGACGCCCATGTATGCTCGACAATTGCGCCGTGCCCGCCGGTTCCGGCGGCAGCCCCTTCCGTGTGTGCGACGAGTGAATCGTGCAGACCAACACCGTTTGCGCAACTGTCGATTCTAGGCGCACCCGCCAGTACGGTGTTCGTAGGCCCAGGAAGCTCTCCACTGCCCGTCTCGAAAGCCGTGAAACACAAGAAGTCCAGGAACGCAAGCAAGAAGAAGAGTAAGCACAAGAAGAATAGCAAGCGCAAACACAAGCGTCGATCAAAGAAGTCAAAGCGAGCGACGGCGAAAAGGAGCTTGTCCGGGAGGGGGCGGCGATGAAAGCGCAGAAACGAGAGATGCTAGGCAAGTTGATGCGCGTCAGGGCGATTTGTCGTGTGCTCGCCGCGGGTGTGGTGTTGGCGGCGCTCGTCGGCACCGCACCGGCCGCGGCGGAAACACCGGAAATGCCGTGGTGGAAGCTATCCTCTCGTGCGGCGCCAACAGACCTCGCTCCCGGTAGTGAAAGCGAAATCATTGTGACCGCCATCGACATGGGAGATGCGGAAGTAAACGGCGGCTCCAACCCAGTTGAACTCACCGATAAGCTTCCACCGAGGCTGATTCCGACCGCGATAGTCGGGGTGGCTGGGTTCAACGGTATTCGTAGCGAAAATAGCCCTGTGATGTGCAAGCTGTCCTCATTGACGTGCACGTTCGCCGGAGGCCTTCCGCCATTTGAACAGCTGGAAATGAGGATCAACGTCAAGGTGCTGCCGGGCCCGTCCGAAGAAGCACAAAATGAAGCGAGTGTCCTCGGCGGTGAAGCCGCGATGGTCACGATCAAACATCCCGTCGCGATAAACACGGCACCGGCGGCTTTTGGTGTTGAAAACTACGAATTCACGCCGGAAGGCGAAGACGGCACACTTGACACCCAGGCTGGATCTCACCCATTCCAGCTGTCGACCACAGTCGCGCTGAACGAGTTGACAGAAGCCGGCCATGCTGTCTCACCAACGCTACCGAAGGACCTGCACTTCGATCTCCCGCCGGGCTTGGTCGGCAACCCTACAGCCGTCCCTCGCTGCACCTACCTGCAATTCTCAGTTGGCTTCAACGGGGTTAACGGATGTCCCGCGAACACTGCTGTCGGCGTCATGGTCGCGACGCTCGTCGACCCGACCGTCTTCAAAACTCCCAATGCGGTTGTGGACGCCGTCCCAGTGTTCAACCTCGAACCCGGGGCCGGGGAGCCGGCACGGTTCGGGTTCTTCATCGTCCGCGTCCCGGTCGTCGTAGACACCTCGATCCGCTCCGGCGGGGACTATGGCGTCACGGCGAGTGTCAACAACGTCTCCCAAAGCGCGACGTTCCTCGCGAGCCAGCTCACGCTTTGGGGCGTGCCTGGCGACCCCCGACACAATGCGTCACGCGGCTGGCGCTGCCTCGGGGCGGGTCGCGTGGTAGAAGGCGGCTGTATCACGCCGGAAAGGACCGTCCTGACGCCCTTCCTGACAATGCCCACATCATGTGCGGGTCCCTTGAAAAGCCCGATGCAAGCCGACTCCTGGGCGCAGCCCGGGAACTATCTCCCACCACAAGAACCACTTGCGCAAGTGAGCCCGGACGGCTGCAACCAGCTGCCGTTCGGCGCGTCAATCACCGTCGCCCCGAACAACCATGCAGCGAGTACTCCGACCGGAGTGACGGTCAATGTGCACGTATCGCAGGACGCGAGCACCGCGCCGAGCGGGCTCGCGGACTCCAGCGTTAAGAACACAACGGTCACGTTGCCCGCGGGGCTGCAGATCAGCCCGGCAGCGTCGGGCGACCTTCAGGCCTGCACGGAGACGCAGGTTGGGTTCCAAGGTATTGAAGCAGGTGGTACGACGATCTTCTCCGAAAGCGAAGCTCAGTGTCCGGAAGCTTC
The DNA here is from genome assembly GCA_963849215.1 of uncultured Solirubrobacterales bacterium. Lineage (GTDB taxonomy): Bacteria > Actinomycetota > Thermoleophilia > Solirubrobacterales > Solirubrobacteraceae > Palsa-744. The sequence continues at coordinate 295,313 of CAWKGR010000003.1, read as the reverse complement.
GAAGCTCGGCACGGTCGAAGTTACGACGCCTATACTCAAAGAAGCGCTCAAGGGGTACATCTACCAGGCTGCTCAGGGAGCCAACCCATTCGGCTCGCTCTTGGCGCTCTATGTCGTCGCCGAAGCGCCGAACGCAGGCGTACGCGTCAAGCTCGCGGGGAAGATCGAAGCGAGCCCCACAACGGGTCAGCTGACCTCGACTTTCCCATTGACGCCGCAGCTGCCGTTCGAAGACTTCACGCTCGAATTCTTCGGCGGGAACAGGGCGCCGCTCGCTACCACTAGCTGCGGCGCCTACCAGACCGAAAGCTCAATCGAACCGTGGTCTGGTCAGCCGGCGGCGACGCCCTCCTCGGAATTCGATGTCACCTCCGGCCCCGGCGGCGCTCCGTGCTCCAGCGTCGGGGGCTTTGCCCCGGCCTTCGTCGCGGGCACGCAGAACAACGATGCCGCCGCCTTCAGCCCGTTCGTGTTGGACCTCACCCGAAAAGACGGCGAACAGACATTGAGCACGATGGCGCTGGCGATGCCCCCCGGACTGGCCGGTCTCGTGTCCTCGGTAGCTCTCTGCCCTGAAGCTCAGGCCAATGCCGGGATGTGTCCCGCGGGCAGCAAGATCGGGCACGTGCGCATAAGCGCCGGTGTGGGCAACGAACCGATCGTGTTGCCGGAAGCGGGCAAGGGGGAAGATCCCGTCTACCTCACCGAATCGTACGACGGCGCGCCGTTCGGGCTGTCGGTCGTGGTGCCCGCCGAAGCGGGGCCGTTCAACCTCGACGAAGGTGGCCACCCGATCGTGGTGCGCGCCAAGGTCGAGGTCAATCCCTACACCGCGCAGGTCACGGTCATCAGTAACCCGATGCCGACTCGCCTGCAGGGCATCCCGCTCGACGTTCGCGATGTCGAAGTGGTCGTCGACAGGCCCGGGTTCATCTTCAATCCGACCAGCTGCGGCGCGACGAGCGTCGCCGGCACGATCGGATCGAGCGAAGGCGCAAACGAGAGTGTCTCCAGCCGCTTCCAGGCAGCCAACTGCTCAACGCTGCCCTTCAAACCCTCCTTCACCGCCGCCACCTCCGCGACGCATACACGCAACGGCGGCGACAGCCTGCACGTGGTCGTGAAGTCCACTGCCGGCCAGTCGAACATCGCGGCGACTCGAGTCGAACTGCCGAAGTCGCTGCCGTCGCGGCTCTCGACGCTCAACAAGGCGTGCCCGGAACCGACGTTCGCGGCCAACCCGGCGGCGTGCCCGGTCGGGTCGCGGATCGGCACCGCGACCGCCTACACGCCGATCCTGTCTGTGCCGCTAACCGGACCGGCGTACTTCGTCTCCCACGGCGGGGCTAAGTTCCCCGAACTGATCCTCGTGCTGCAGGGCGAGGGGGTCACCGTGCAGCTCAACGGTGAAACGTTTATCTCCTCCAAGGGCATCACCAGCTCGACATTCAAGCGCGTGCCCGATCTGCCGGTCACGCGCTTTGAACTGATCCTGCCGGCGGGACCCGACTCGGTGCTCACCGCTACCGGCGACCCGTGCGCCGAAAAACTGGTGATGCCGACTACGATCACCGGCCAGAACGGCACGGTAATCAAGCAGAGCACACAGATAGTGGTCAGCGGCTGCAAGCCGGCGATCAGAGTGCTGCGCCACAGCGTCGAGGGCGATACAGCGACGATCGTCGCAAGCGTGCCGTCGGCCGGCAAGCTTGTCGCCTCCGGAGAGGGTCTTTCCCGGGTCGCACGCAAGTTGAAGAAAGCCGGTCGGGTGACCCTTGAGCTCACACTCACAAAGACCGACCGTTCCTTACTCGCCCACCATCGCGGGCGCAAGCTGAAGGTCAACGTCAAGCTCCGTCTCACCCCAAGCACCGGCAAAAGCCTCTCCGAAAGCGTGACGGTGCTCATGGGTTGAGTGTGAAAGGTGCGGCGACATCGTCGAGCTGTTCGACCTGCGCGCGACGCGCCCGCCGAACGTCGAAAATAGTCGGTCAGCTCTCGGCGGCTAAGTAACGTGCGATGGTGGCGATCGCGGGGCCGTGTCGCCCTAACCGTCGGGCAGCAAGGGCGGGACGGGACGTGCGTGTATTCGGGCGTCGCTATGGTGGCTACGGATGTCCGCCACTTCTGCCATCAGTAGCCCGATCAGGGCAGCCGATGCAACCGACCCAGCCATCTCCGTCAAAGGGCTTGCCAAGAGCTACGGCGAGATCGAGGCCGTCAAGGGGGTGGACTTTGAGGTCGCGCGTGGGGAAACGTTCGGCTTCCTCGGCCCCAACGGGGCCGGCAAGTCGACCACGATCAGCATGCTGTGCACGCTCGCGCGCCCGACCGGGGGCTCCGCGCGCGTGGCGGGGCTCGACGTCGTCACGGAGCGCGATCGTGTGCGGCGCAATATCGGTTTGGTGTTTCAGGACACAACACTCGACAACTACCTGTCGGCTGAGCAGAACCTGCACCTGCACGCCGAGCTGTACGGGATGCCGCGCGAGACGATCGCCCCGCGCATGAAGACGGTGCTCGAGATGCTGCAGCTGTGGGAGCGGCGCGAGAGTCGCGTGGGGACGTTCTCGGGTGGGATGAAGCGGCGACTCGAGATCGCACGCGGGCTGTTGCACTCACCCCGCGTGCTGTTCCTCGACGAGCCGACGATCGGGTTGGACCCGCAGACGCGCAGCTCAATCTGGAGCTACATCACAAAACTGGAAGACGAGCAGGAAATCACGATCTTCCTCACCACCCACTACATGGACGAGGCCGAGTACTGCGATCGCATCGCGATCATCGATCGCGGCGAGATCGTGGCGCTCGACACGCCCGAGGCGCTGAAGGCGAGCGTAGGCACGGATCGTGTACAGATCTCCACCGACGATGACGAGAAGGCGATCACGGCCCTTGCGCAACGCTTCGGGATCGAGGCGCAGATGGCCGAAGGCGCTGTCACGTTTGGGGTGGCTTCCGGCGAGCAATTCGTGCCGCGCCTGTTCACCGAGCTGGGCCAGCCGATCCGCTCGGTGAGCGTCGCGCGCCCGTCGCTGGATGACGTGTTCATGTCCTACACGGGCACCACGATCCGCGACGCCGAGGCGGGGTCCACCGACATGATGCGCAACATGGCAAAGATGATGAGCCGCTGATGGGGCGCTTGGACTCAGAGATATCGCCGCCCGCGACCGTGCTAGTCCTGCAGCCAGCGCTGATGGCGAGCGCGTGCGGTGGCTGGGGGGCACCCTGATGGCGACCAAGAGCACAACGAGACCCGGTGCGAGCGAGCGCGTCTCGGTTCCCGGTTTGCCCGCGCCCACGCACGAGGTGGCTGCACTGCACATACCGGGGCGCAGCGCTGGCAGCGAGCTGCGCGCGATCCGCGCGGTGTGGCGACGCGAGCTGATCCGCTTCAGCCGTGACCGGCTGCGCATCCTCACCTCGCTGATTCAGCCGTTCCTGTTCCTGTTCGTGCTTGGCACCGGCCTCTCGACGCTCGTGTCGAGCCATACCTATGGGGTCAACTTCCGCACGTTCATCTACCCGGGGGTGCTGTGCATGGCGGTGATGTTCACCGCGATGTTCTCCGCCGCCTCGATCGTGTGGGACCGCGAGTTCGGGTTTCTGCGCGAGATGATGGTGGCGCCGGTGCGGCGCAGCTCGATCGTGCTCGGCAAGTGCTTTGGAGGGGCCACCGTGGCTTGCTTTCAGGGGCTGATCGTGATGGCGATCGGCCCGCTCGTCGGCGTCCACTACACGCCGATCCTGCTGATCGAGATCTTTGCGCTGCAGCTGCTGCTGGCCTTTTCGATCACCGCGTTCGGGATGATGGCGGCAGCGCGAGTAACCCAGATGCAGTCGTTCATGGCGCTGATGCAGATGGCGATCATGCCAATGTTCTTCCTCTCGGGCGCGCTGTTCCCGGTGAACAAACTGCCGGCGTGGTTGGGAGTGCTGAACCGGATCGACCCGCTCACCTATGCGGTCGATCCGATGCGCCGCGCGGTGTTCGCGCACCTGAGCGTCCCCCCGCTCGTGCGCGAGCGGCTCGCCCCCGGCGTGACGTGGTGGGGCTGGCACGTGCCGGGCCCACTGGAGGCGGCGATGGTGGCGATCATCGGCCTCGTGATGCTCGCAATAGCGATAGCGGAGTTCTCAAGCGTCGAGTAGCCCCTGTCAGGGCGCTTTCTATTTGGAGACGGCTTGCATGGCGACGCCCAGCAACGGGTCGGGGGTGGCTGTCTCCTGCGAGGCCTCCGAGGCGCGGATGCTCTCGCGCAGTCGCTCGGGATCTTTGAGGAGTTGACGTTCGGTGAACGGCTGCAACAGGCCGCGCAGCGCGATCATCGGGCCGACCCAGCGTGGGGCCCAAAGGCGCGCTGAGCGCCGTTCGATGCCTTGCTCGATCGCATCGACGGCCTTCGAAACCGGCGCGGGGTTGCGGACGAAGGAGGGAGTGCTGCTGCGCATGTTTTGAGTGGAGGGCTGCGCAAAGCTCGCGCGTACCAAGTCGGTGTCGATGAAGCCGAAATACGCGCAGCCAACGTTCGCGCCGCTGGGGGCGGTCTCCATGCGCAGCGAGTCGGTGAGTGCCTCCACGCCCGACTTCGCCGACGTGTAGGGACCCATCAGCGGCGCGTGCGCGATCGCCGACAGCGAGGAGATGTTGAGCAGGTAGCCCTTGCGCTCGACTATCTGCCCGATCAAGGCACGGTCGGTGCGCCACACGCCGAGGAAGTTGACGGCCAGCGTGCGCTCGACCTGCTCCATTGGGGCGGTGGAGAGCGGACCAGTGAACGCGATCCCGGCGTTAGCGATCCCCACGTCGATCCCCCCGAAGCACTCCACCGTTGCACTGACGGCACGCTCCAGCGCGCCGAAGTCGGTGACGTCGGCCTCCAGCGCGATGGCGCGGTCGCCGAGCTGCGCGGCGAGCGCCTCCAGGCGCTCGGGCTCCAGGCCGACGAGCGCAACGTTGGCGCCCTTGGAGTGCAGTCGGCGGGCGGTTTCCGCGCCGATGCCGCGCGCGGCGCCGGTTATGAGCACGGTGCGCCCGTTGACGTCGTAGGGGGGCGAGGGATGTCGGCTCATGGTGAGTCTCCTATCGTGCGAGGTCGAGAATGGCATTGCGCGGGGCCGTAACGGCCGCCGCTGGCTGCCTGGCCAAATCGATGCTTGATGGGATTCTCGTGGATTGACGAGTTCTGAAGCGCCTCCCTGTCGTTGCCTCGCTTGATCTCTTCGCCATGGAGGCTTGACAAACCCCTTCGTACGATATATCGTGAGCGTACTTAGATAGCTCATGATAGGAGATAGATATGTTTGCGCATGCGATATACGCAACAGAAGAGGGACGCTGCGGTCACGGGCACGGCCACAGGCACGATCACGGTGACCTCCACGACCTACGGGCCCTGTGGCGCGCCATGGCCGGCGGCCGCAGCCGTCCCGATGGCGATCCAGGCGAGGGCCACGGTGGTCACGGCCATCACGGCGGACCCCGAGGTCGTGGTTTCGGCGGTCCCGGCGGCGGATTTGGTGGGTTCCCATTTGGTGGTCCCGGCGGCGGTGGACCGTTTGGACGTGGGCGCAAGGCGAGGCGTGGAGACATCCGTACCGCCGCCCTGCTGCTGCTCGCCGAGGAGCCCCGCAACGGCTATCAGATCATGCAGGAGGTGCAGGAGCGCAGCGAGGGCGCGTGGCGTCCCAGCCCGGGCTCTGTATATCCGGCCCTACAGCAACTCGAGGACGAGGGACTGGTTCGCGCCGAGGAGGTCGATGGACGCAAACAGCTGGCCCTCACCGATGCCGGCAAGGAGTATCTGGACAAACGCGATCCAGAGGCGAGGGCTCCATGGGAGCAGTTCTCCGGCGATGTCAGCAACCAGGCCGCCGAGCTCGGCAACCTGATACGCGAGGTCGCCTCCGCGTTCACGCAGGTGGTGCGCACCGGCAGCGAAGGGCAGATGACAGAGGCCCACAAGGTGCTCGTGAGAACCCGCCGCGATCTCTACCGGATTCTTGCCGACGGAGATCCCGAGAGTCGCTGAGACCATCTTCAGCATGGAGCTAGCTAGGTACAACCTCGGCAACGCGCTGCAGGTTCCAATGTCGATCCAGCAGCGCGGAGTGACGATGGGCTGCTGGATGCGCTTCGCGTCACCGGGGCGGGCGGTAGCGCCGCCAGGGTGCGGTCAAGCTCAGTGAACTTTTGCTCATCGCGCGCGCTTGCGAGTAGCTCGAGAGTGACCACCGGACAAACGGCAAGCAGGTCGGATGTGGCTGTGGCGACCCAGCGGGGACGTACGGTTCGGTCTCGCTGACGATTCCAAGCCGACGTGTCGAATACGAGTAGTCCGCCTGAGCCGTAGGGCTCAGCGGGAGGCATGAAGTTGCTCTGAAACGGCGAAATCGTAGCCGTCGTCGTCTCCGGCAGCGATCCGCATCAGATGCGCTTGAGCGTCGCGCCTGTCGGCGCGTTCGGCGCGGATCGCCTCGGCGCCACGGACCGCGAGATCTCGTACTGCACGTGATCGTGGCTCCGCGCCGCCGAACTCGGCCACCGCTGTAGCCAGCTCGGCGTCGAGCGTGACTTGGACACGAGGCGTTACAGAGGACCCAAAACCTACTGTACCGGGTGGGCGGTACGCGACCGGCCGAAAATGCGCCGTGCGGGACTCGAACCCGCCCCGCCGGATTAAAAGTGGCTCCCTGGGGGGTATTCGAGGTCTGTGGGCCCGTAGATACGGGGCTTAGGTTTGCTCAGATCGGGCCAAAAGTGCTCGTTTCGGTACCAATTTCGGTACCAAGTTTTGGGTGTCTCGGGTCGGGCGGGACTCAGGTTTTGCTCGGCGTACCTCATCAAGTCCGGCCACCCAGTTCGGCGCTTGCTGTCCCGAGGGCAGCAGCTGCCAGGCCGTGGGGAGCGGCAGCATCTCGGGCTCTCCTTCAAGCTCGCCATGTCCACCGCGTGAGGTGACGAACTCAAGTGTCGCGGCGACCTCCGCGTCTGAGAGTTCGTCTACAAGCTTGTGCAGGTGTTCCTTAGTGGTCATGCCTTTTAGTTTAAGAGGCATTTGGTCGGTCGGTAACCCTCTGTTGACGGGCGTGCTAATCGCTCTCGTTGATACGGCGAATGTAGTCGTGGATGATGTGCGTAGCCTCGTTTACGTCCGTGATCGGCATGTCGAGGCTGGCGGCCATCGTCGTGTAGAGCTTGGCCCAGTCTGGGTAGATCGTCAAGCGTGGTGGCCATGCCTGCTGGCGGCGGGCGGCGAAGGTCTGCACGCAGGCCTCCTTGACGTCCGCCAGGTTCTCCTCAGCCAGGGCTTGGAGGAGTTGCAGGTCGATCAGATCCCAGTAGCGCGCATTCTCTCCGTCTGCGCGCAGTGGTGGCTCGGTCACGGCGTGCAGCTTCTGCGCGATTTGCCACGGCACCGCAAGCACGGATATCACCTCGGGACCGTCCAGGCCGACTGTGCTGAGATCGTGTGCCGGGAGGTGTTCGGATTGCTCCCCGGCCTCCACGGGCGCCACCTCGACCACGGCTGTCATGAACGGCTTGGAGCGGAACGCCATCTTGACGCGCACCCGCTGTACCTGAGGCCGCAGCTCCAATGGTTGCGGTTCGTCGCGCTCGAATGAGAATTCCCGGTAGTCCTCGGCAAACGCTGCGTCCAGGTACGCGATCAGCGAGCTTGGCTCACCGCGGAGCACGAGATCCACATCGCGGGTCACGCGGGCTTTCTCGCCTGTGCGTAGCTCCATCGCCACTCCGCCCCTTGTGAGAAAGACTGGCCCATCTTGATCGCTGCCGACGCGCCCGAGTGCTCCGGCGAGCATCATTGCCGCTACGCGCAGGTTCAAGCGCCGCACCGGCATGCCCGAGTCGCGCTCCCAGTCGGTGATCAGTCGTTGCAAGCGGTTCACCGTCTTCGGTCGCTTCGGCGATGTGCTCACGCGCGCCCGCCAACGTACTCGAGGGCTAGATCCCTCACAAGCTGTTCGTGCTCGGCCGCGCTGAGCAGGCCGCGCTCGCGACCGTGGCGCGTGGCCTGCTCAAGCAGATCGCGGCCGACGTGTTCGGCGGCTGCCTGACGTACCGCTCGCGCGAGCTTGACTACAGGCACACCGGCGACCGCGCTCATCTCGGCCGGATCTAGGTCTTCGCGGTGGATCACGTATCCCTTGGGGACGCCCCTCTGTGGCCGGTGGTCCTTCGGCACCGTGATGTGGAGCTTGGCCGGGTTCACGTCGCTCACGTCCCAAAGGTCGAGCGCTGTCTCGTGTGTGAGCACGCCGCGTGCGCCCTGCGGCCATAGCGCGGCTGCCATGTATGCGGCCATCTCTCCGCCCGCCAGGAACGGGACTCGATACACGCCGCGGCTCACGCGCTCCAGTTGCCTGCGCTTAGCCAGCTTCGCGACCGTGTTCGGGTCGTAGCCGACATCCTTTGCATCTCCGAGCGTCACCAGTCCAAACTGGTCGGCTGCCAGCTCGGCCAGCTCGGTGAATCGTCTCGTGGGCATTTGCTCAATATACCCCAAAATGTCCTGTTTTGAGCAACGAATCGTGTGTTTCATGGGTTCGTGGGTTGCAGCTCCTTCGTGGTTGTCTCCTCCGCGAAGGCCTCAGATAGGCGCCGGGCGGCGTCGGCCTTTGACTTGTAGTGCAGGTATCTCATCGTCGTCTGCACATTCGCGTGACCCATCCACTCCTTCAGCTCCACGATCGACTCGGCCTTCTCCACGGCCCTCGTGCCGAACGTGTGCCGCAGGTCATCGAAGCGCAGGCGTCTCAAGCCTGCATCTTCGAGCGCTTTGCGGTAGACATTTCGCACGCGGTTTGAGTCGAGGTGTCCGCCCACCACGCCCGCAAACACCAGGTCTTGGTCGCCTGTGAAGCACTCGCGCTCGCCTCCGCGAGGAGGCATGACTCGCTACGTTGTTCTTGCATGGGAAGGCTCCCATCCTTTCCGTGCAACGGCCCCGGCGTTTGCGCGCGCGGAGCCACTGGCGTTTTGGGGTTTATCCGCCAGCTATAGCTGGCGGAGGTCTGGAGCGTCAAGGGCAAGGGGCCGAATCTGGCTTATTTGCGTGAAAGCTGGCTGGAAAACGCTCATCTCGGAGTGGAATGCTGGGCACGGTCCTGTCGAGGCCCTGCGCACACACCGCGACCACCTCCGCCAGCAGCTCAAGCGCTTGCACGGCGACTTTGACGAGGTACGGTTCGTCTTCGGCGACAATCCCGCCGAGGAGCGCGGGGAGCCAGTCATCGGCCCCGGACTGCGCGCGGCTTGAGCTGGACTCCGGCTCCGGTTCGACTAGGGCTTATACGGCGCCAACCCACGGTTTCGCAGGTCCCAATACTCGTCGCTGTTGGTCCCGGCGAACCGCTTCTGTTCTCGGCTCGCGCTGTCTTCGCTCCGGGCCATATGTCGCCAAGCTGCAAATCTCGGTACCAATTGGCGACCAATTTGGCTGGCGCGTTCTGCGTCCCGCGCGCAAATGGCTCGGTTGAGCGGTATCGGTAGTGCGCCGTGCGGGACTCGAACCCGCCCCGCCGGATTAAAGTCCGGAGCTCTACCCGATGAGCTAACGGCGCGTGCAAGTCAGTGTGCCAGATGGGCCCCCGCCCAGGATTCTCGGCGGGGGCCATTGCGAGCGGTGTCCGTCGGTTGCCGCTCGCGGTCCCGGGGCAGGTGCGCGGATTGCCTGCTCAGCGCAGCTCGAGCGTATCGAGCGGCTCCTCAGTGGGGGCTTCCCCGGCGGCCACCCGCAGCAGCTGCTCAATGCGCGTCAGCTTCACGCGCGGGCGCCCGTGGGGCGAGCCGAGCGACTGCTCGTGGCGGTCGATCTCCGACCAGCCCTCGTAGGTCACAAGTGCCGGCACGCGCCCGCGCAGCAGATGCTCAATCGCTCGTGGGTCCGGGTCCGCGGGGTGCAGGTGCCTGTCCGCAGCGAGGTCCCCCAGGAGGGCATCCACCGTCTGTTGAGCGTCCTTCTTGTTGGTCCCGATGATCCCCGAGGGCCCCCGCTTGATCCAGCCGACGGCATACTCGCCCGTCAGCGGCCCAGAGGGGCCGCTGACGCGGCCCTGCTCGTTGGGTATCGTCGCGCTGCGCTCGTCAAACGGCACCCCCGGCAGGGCGATACCGCGGTAGCCAATCGCGCGCATCACCAACCCCGCCTCAATCGTCTCCGTCTCACCTGTGGGCTCCGCGCGCAGGCGGCCATCTTCTGTGGCCTGTAGTGCATTGCGCGCCAATACAACAGCTCGAACGCCCCCCTCATCCCCAATCAACTCGATCGGGCTCAACAGGAAGCGCAGGATCACCCGCCTGCTCTTGCCCGTGGGGCTGCGCCGGGCGTAGTCGCGCAGGATGGAGACATTCTTCTCCGAGGTTGAGCCCATCGTCGGGTCCGGCACGCTCAGGGCGCGCTCCAGCTCCTCGGCGTCGACGATCACATCCGCGTCCCCCAACTCCCCCAGCTCGCGCAGCTCGGGGTTGGTGAACGCCGCTTGCGCCGGCCCGCGGCGGCCCACCACCACGATCTCGCGCACGCTGCTCGCGTCCAGCAGCTCAAGCGCATGATCGGCGATGTCGGTAACCGCCAGCTCATCGTGGGTCAGCGTCAGCATGCGCGCCACGTCCAGCGCCACGTTCCCATTCCCAATCACCACCGCGCGGCTCGCCGACAGGTCGAAGTCGTGCTCGCAGAAGTCCGGGTGACCGTTGTACCAGCCCACGAAGTCGGTCGCCGGATGGCTCCCCGCGAGCTCCTCCCCCGGGATCCCCAAGGGGCGGTCCGCTGGGGACCCCGTCGCATACACGATCGCGTGGTAGTGCTCCGCCAGCTCATCGCGGGAGACATCGCGTCCCAGCTCCACGTTCCCGAAGAAGCGAAAGCGCGGGTGCGCCGCCGTCTTCTCATAGACGCGCGTCACCGACTTGATCTTCGGGTGATCCGGCGCCACGCCTGAGCGCACCAACCCCCACGGGGTTGGCAACCGCTCGAACATGTCCACGTCGATTGGACGCTCATCCTCGCTGGACTGCTTCAGCAGGTGCCCAGCGGTGTAGAAGCCGGCGGGGCCCGCCCCAACGACGGCGATACGAATAGGGGTCATAAGTGTAGGTATATACGCAGTGGTCGGAGACAGCCGCGATCGGTTGGCTTGGCCCCCCGGCTGGGCCGATGTCTATGGGCGCGGCCCGACTCGAACGGGCGACCCCCTCGGTGTAAACGAGGTGCTCTAGCCAACTGAGCTACGCGCCCGGGGATATGTTAAGGCTAGCCTGCCAAGCTGTGGACATGTCCGTTGGGGTGGAACGGCACAAGCCAACAGGCGCACGTGTCGCGTTTGGGGTCTTCGTAGCGGTCGTCCTGCTGCTGGTGCTCGCCCAAATATTCCTCCCGCTCGCCGCCGAGCGCGTACTGCGCGATCGGATCAAACCGTACGGCACCCTGCAGAGCGTCAGCATCAGCGCCTGGCCAGCCGTGCAGCTGCTGTGGGGCAAAGCCAACTCCGCCAGCGCAACAGCCGACAGTCTGCACATGACCGCCACGCAAATGTCCAAGCTGGTCTGGGAATCGCGCCGCGTGCACAACCTCAACTTCACGGCACACCGGTTCGCTCTGAAGGTCCCCGGTCTCCCCAACGATCTGGTTCTGCGCAACGTCGCCACCCGCAAGCATGGCAGCTCGATGTCCCTGCACGCGACGCTCACCCAAGCCAACCTAACGGCGGTGCTCCCAAGCGGTGTCGCGGTGCAACCCGTTGCGAGCGGCGGCGGCCAGGTGGAAGTACACGCCACCGGTGCCCTGTTCGGCCTGCAAGCGTCCATCAGTGCGCTGGTGCGCCCGCTGGAAGGGCGACTGGTGGCCGAACCACGCGGGCTCCCATTCGGTGGATTTACGACGATCACCCTGTTTGAAGACCCCCACCTGAAGGTCGAAGCCGTGGGTGTCACGGTCAACAGCGAACAGCCGCTCGCCTACGAGCTGTCGCTGCAGGCCAGCCTGCACTGAGCGCTAGGACCGTGCGGGGCCGGATGACTGCCCCACCCCATCCCCCAACAGGGGAGCCCCCACATCCCCGAGCGCGTTCACTGTGTGCTCTCGCACGATCATCGGCAGTCCCTCACGCGGACTGATGGTCGGCATCTGGCGGATCCTGAGAACGAAGTCATCGGGGAGCTCCAGCGTGAAGCGGGCGGCGATCATAGTGGCGATCGTGCGCACCTCCAGCTGCCCGAAGCGCATCCCAATGCACGTCCGCGAGCCGCCCCCAAACGGGACGTACGCGCCCTTCGGCAGCGCCGCCTTCGCATCCGGTGCAAAGCGCTCAGGACGGAACGCATCGGGCTCCCCCCACACGTCCGGGAGGTGATGCGAGGCCCACGAGCTGTAGTTCACATACGCCCCCCCCGGCACCGTATGGCCTTCGAACTCAAACGCCTCCACTGCCTTGCGCGGGCCCACCCACGCCGGCGGGTACTTACGTAGCGTCTCCTCCAATGTCATCTCCAACTCGCTCAGCTCCCCGCTCATCAGCTGCCCCGCGTCCGGCGTGCTCGTGGGCAGCAGCGCTCGCTGCTCAGCCAGGATGCGCTCCCCCACCCGCGGGTGACGTGCCAGCTCGTAGAACATGAACGACACGGTCGACGTGGTGGTGTCGTGCCCGGCGAACAGCAGCGTCATCATCTCGTCGCGGATCTGCCCGTCGGTGAGCTTCCCGCCGTGCTCGTCCTGCGCATCCAGCAGCAGGCTCAGCACGTCCTCCCCGCGCCGCCCCGTCGTGCGCCGCTGCACGATCTCCCCATACAGCAGGCGGTTGAGCTTTTTCGAGGCATCCTGCAGCCGAGCCCATGGAGTCCCGGGGCTGCGTAGGAAGCGGAACTGGTAGGCCGAGGCGTAGAACGCCAGCGCCTGCTCGAACATCGCCGCCGCGTCGATCTCACGGGCCGCAGCCCCGTCGGGGTCGATCCCGAACAGCGCCCGCATCGCGATCCGCGTGGCCAGTTTGCGCGTCCACGCATAGAGGTCGATCCGCGCCCCCGGCGCCCACTGCTCTAGCGCCCGTTCGGTCTCCCCCACCATCACCCCAGTCGACGCCGCGATCCGCTCGCGGTGAAACGCCGGCAGCATGATCGCGCGCGAGCGGCGGTGGTAGGGATCGTCGGTTGTCAGCAACCCGTCCCCCAGCAGCGCGATCAGGTCGCGGAAGTGCGACTCGCGCCAGTGGAAGTTCGACGCGTGCGACACCGTGATGTAGTGGTTCGCCGCCGGCCCCAGCATGAACACCACGTTCGAGTGCAGCACTCGCATCGTGAAGATCGCCCCGTAGCGCTCGTACCCCTCCAGCAGCAGCGGCAGCGGGTCCTCGATGAAGCGCCGCGTGCGCGCGAGGGAGAAGCCGGTGTCCCCCGGTGGGTAGCGCACCGTCGCCGCGCGCTCGTCGGCGAGATCCTGCGCCAGGATGCGAAACGGGTTTTCGTGGCGCAGTGGTGGTGGTATGAGAGTGGGCATCGCGTAAGCGTAGAGCACCCCCCAGCGTTTGGCTGGCTGGCCAGCTTGGGGGTGGTGTCAGTGGTGGGTAGAGGCCGCGCGCTGGTCGGTGGGCGCGGTGCTGTCGGCCGGCGAGCTGCAGCACTTTCAGGCCGAGTGCTTGAAGTGCTCGACCCGCAAGTCCGTGCGGCGGCGGCCCTGCGATACTCTGCGCTACGCACACAGGTGTGTCCCGTGCGCCAGCGCGGGGGCGTAGCTCAGTTGGTTAGAGCGCTGCCCTGTCACGGCAGAGGTCGCGGGTTCGAGTCCCGTCGCTCCCGCTTTTGTCACCCCGCTTTTCGGTTTGCGTTCTGGGGCAATCGCTTGGCTTTGGCTGACTGCTGTGAAGTAGCGGGCGAAGGCGTCTCGGGGCTTGACGGCGACGATCGCGCCGTCTCTTTGCCAGACGTGGTCGAAGAGGGCGGCGAGTAGCTTGCGCCGCTCGGCGGGATCGGACTCTGTCTCCCAGAAGCTTGCGAAGTCTTCGAGTAGCGCGTGGGCACGGTTGAGGTCGGGGTCGGTCGGAGGCTTGGTTCGCTGCAGTTCTTCCTCGACTGCTTGGCGACGCATGACGTACTGCGGCTTGGTGAGGTCGCCCATGACGTAGACGTCCCGCAGGCGCTCCAATTGCGCGAGCAACTCTCGGCGTCGCGGTGCGTCGCCGCCGGTCTGAGCGGACGCATCGGCGTCGATCGTGTCGAGGACGAGTGTGCGTAGTCGATCGTCAGGCTGGAATGCGTGCAGCCAGCCGACGAGTTGGTTCTCGAGGTGGTGGGCTTGCACGATGGTCTGCTCGCACGATCCGTGATAGCGGCGCGTAGAGCACTGGTAGCGACGCACACCCGCACGCGATCCGCGCGTGCCGTGCATCCGCGCGCCGCAACGGTCGCAGAGGAGGAGCTTGCGCAACAGGTAGTCCTCTGAGGGGCGCCCGGGCTTCAGCACGCGGGTGCGCCATCCTCGGACTTCCTGCACACGGTCGAATAGCTCGTCGGTGATGATCGCCTCGTGCAGCCCCCGGACATTGCGACTCTTATCGCGCAGGCCGCCTACGTAGCCCGCATAGGCGGCGTTGCAAAGCATCTCCCGCACGGTGTCCTTGCCGAACTGCCGATCGCGTGCAGTGCGGACTCCTTTGGCGTTTAGCCACTCGGCGAGCGTGCGGTCCGACTCCTGGCCGGTGGCGTAGCGCTCGAAAAGGCCGACCACGAGCGGCGCACGCTGGGGATCGGGCACTGCGACCTTCGAGGCCGGGTCGCGTAGGTAGCCCCATGGCAGGCTGCCTACGAGGTGGCCTTGGCGAGCCTTCTCCCGGAGTCCGCTGCGCGTCCAGAACGAGAGCGACACCGAGTAGTACTCGTCGAACATCTCGTGAATCGACTCGGCCAGGAACGCCGAAGGGTCGGTCGGATCCTCGCCCAACGGCTGGGTGACAGACACGACGCGGATGCCGAGCCGCTCGCGTGGGAGCTGCTTGTAGCGCCGTGCCTCGACCTGGTTTCGTGCGAACCGCGAGGTGTGGAAGACGAGCACCACGTCAAACTTCCCATCGGCGGCGTCCGCCATGAGCCGCTGGAACTCTGGGCGACCCTCCGCCTTGCGCCAGCCTGAATGGAAGTCGCAGTACTCACCGACGAGTTCGAGGCTGTTTTCGGGAGCGAATCGGCGAATGCCCTCGCGCTGGGCGTCGGGTGAGAAGCCCTTGCCCTGCTCCTCGGTTGACTCGCGGACATACGCGACCGCTCTCTGTGTGCTGCCCGCGGTCGGGACCGGTGAGTTCGCGTCCGCGGCGTAGCCACCAGTCGGCGAACCAGCGCGCGAAGGCGACGAGCTCTGGGTCGAGCATTCCTTGGCAGTCATCGGGTCCTCCTTGGTGTTGGGAATCGCGTGCGTCGATCAGACCAGAGCTTTTGCCTGATCTCAAGGTTTTGACAGGTTGCGCCGGGGCCGCGCTGAGGATGTCTTCCTGCTCCCAGGTTCGGCGACCTTTTCGTGTTGGGTCAGTTGTCTTATGCGGGGACATCCTGTCCACCTTTCGTTTGGTGTGTTGGTGTGTTGCCGAGCCAGTCGTGGAAGCTTCCGGTCTGCTCAACGGAGACGAAAATGGGTGCGAACGGACCTCTCGCAATAAGATCGGCGAGCGTCGCGAACGACGCGGCAGTGACGCCGTATCGCTCACGGTCGGGGTCTGCAAGATGCATCGCGATCACGCGCCGAATGCGTTGGCGTGCGACCCCGGGTGTCTGGTCGGCAAGAACGATCAGGACCTTGGGAAAGGCGCGATAGTAGCTCCGCCACAGCGGTCGTCCGGCGGCATCCGATGATGTCGAATTGGTTTGGTGGCGGCGAAGCTGCGCATAGCGATTGAGCTTCACTGCAAGCTGCTCGACGGGGATGGTTCCACGGTCGAGCTCGATAAAGCATTGATAGAGAGCGATCGACTCGTCCGCGCCACAATGCAGGTAGGAGAGGAGGGCGTCCGCGACGAGTAGGTGCGTACCGTGCCGGCCGCGTCCAGCAATGAATGGGTGTGCGATCTCGTGGCGCCAGGACAAAGGGCCGCAATCGTCGCCTGCGCGTCCGCGAGCGGCGGTCACGAATGCAATACCTGCGTCGTTGACCGCGAGTGTGTGGCGGCGCAGCGGGCCAGCCGCCTGAGCGGGCGTGGTCACCCGCCGCCGAGGCTCAACAACATCGCCGACCGTGTGGACCGCATCGGCGCCGTGGTCGGTCACGAACCACAATGCCTGACCGTGCGCCCCTACGGCGCGCTCCACGAGACGGCGTGCCCGAAGCTCGGCCAGGACCGACTGTGTCCAGCGCAACGAGGTGGCGGGCGTGTGCAGTATGTGTATCTGACGTGCAGTAAGCAGCCTATGCTGGTGCAGGCTGACGAGGACATCGACCGCGACAGCCGGGAGCGCACGAAGCTCTCTTTGGGTGGGCCTTCGACTCATGGCCCCTCGCTCCAGCCGCCAGCAACGGCAGGCAGACAGCACGACAGGCAAGCGAGCCGGGAATCATCGTGGGCGGCGCGCGACAAGCAAAGACACGACGAGCCACGACGACACGATCCGTGGGCGCCGCAAGCACCATTTACAAAACAACTGATTGGAAGCGTACATATAGAGATGTCGAGACCAGCGACATGCTTGTTTGTCGCATAGCCAAGCGGCAAACCCATCGTTCCAGTACGGCCGTTGGTGAACCGTGCTGCGAATCGTGGTTCGAAGCACAGAACGACCCCCAGGACGAAGCGCAGCACGAACGGCGATCCGGCGCGACCTAGAGTGCTCGCTTGCCCAACTCTCCAGGCCTCGGTGGTCCCGACCGTCCCGTCAATCTGGTGCTCTGAAATGACCCTCACATGGATATAGACCGCGAACCACCAAAATCAACCAGCGAATTTTGGTTCGCCCGGTTTTTCGGCCTAGCCTCGGGGAACAGTCGGGCAAGCTGATCCTGGGTCATCACGTGGCGCTCGCACAGCAGCTCCGAGATGGAGTGAGATAAGAGTCGGGCGTGGGCCGACCGCCCGGAAACCGGATGCGCACGCCGGATCGGCTTGCCAGGGCCTTGCCGATCCGCATACGACCGAACGGCAAGGCCCGCAGCAGCCCTGAGCACACGTTCTCGTGCCCTGATCGATGGTCCCATGCCCCTTAGCACCGGCAGGCCCTGGAAGTGGGTCATCGAGCGGCCGCCTGCTCAGGCGACTATCTGGTCGTAGTGGAGTGCCGCCCGCGTGGGGAACACGAGGTCGTCTGCGGTGCGATGGATCAAGCCAACCCCGTGTAGCCGTCCGATCGCTTCGGTCGTGTCTGCGCGACTGGTCCGAGCGTCCGTGCGGTCGCGGACAATCTCCTCGACAGACCACGGTCGCTGATCGTCGGGGTCGAGGATTCGGACCATCACGCCCCAGTCGTGCATGTTGTTCGCCTCTACCGCTGGGTTAGGCTGTTCTTGCATCAGGACTCACCTCCTGGTGTCGCGGCCCCCGGCAGACCACAATCTGCGCGGGGGCCAACTTTGTATGTAGTGCGACTTATAGTGTATAGACTCATAGCAGTCAAGACGCCAGTCTTGCGGCTTGCCGGCAATCTCCCCCATACACGCCGCGTTCGGCGACGCTCTACGCGAACTGCGCGCCGAGCGCGGCATGTCCCAGGAAGCCGTCGCGCTGGAGGCAGGGCTGAATCGCGGCTACTACAGCGGGGTCGAGCGCGGCGTGCGGAACGTGTCGTTGGCCAACATCGTCAAGATCGCCGGGGCGCTTGGGTGCCCGGCTTCGGAGGTGTTTGGGCGGTCGGAGGGTGTTGGGGGGCGAGGCGCGACCCACGGGGTCTGAGCGCCGGCCGAGCGGACGCTCAAGCGTGTGTTACCTTCCCGCCGGAGACCCGCACGCCTTTGAGCAGACGGCGGTCTATAGCTCTGACTGGACAGCCGAAACCGTCCTCAATCAGCTTCGGCGCGGCAATATCGAGCTCAATCCAAGCTTTCAACGCAGAGAGGCTTGGCGCGACGAGCGGAAGAGTAGCTTCATCGAGTCGCTTTTCTTGGGCTTGCCCATTCCGCAAATCGTGCTGGCCGAACGTCGAGACCGTCGCGGAGCTTTTATTGTAATCGACGGTAAGCAGCGCCTTCTCGCACTGCGCCGCTTTTCGCCCGAGCCGGACGATATCGACTCGCCACTTCGGCTCCGTGGTCTTGAGGTTCGTCAAGACCTGAACGGAAGAACTCTTGAAGAGATCGAAGATACGCCTGAACTGTCTGATGATCTCGCCTTTTTCCAGAACCAGACCATCCGCACGGTGGTAGTTAGAGGCTGGCCAGATGACGATTTTCTATTTCGTGTATTCCTCCGCTTGAACCAGACGAGCGTCAAGCTATCTCCTCAAGAGCTACGGCAGGCACTACTTCCTGGCCCATTCGTCACCTTTGCTGACGCTCGATCCGCCGAAAGCAAACCAATTCAGGGCGCTCTTGGACTCAAGCAGCCAGACTTTCGCATGAGGGATGTAGAGGTGCTTGTGCGATATTTTGCCTTCGCACGCTTCCTCGATCAGTATCAGGGAAACCTCAAGGCATTCCTAGATCTCACATGCTCCGAACTCAACCGAACGTGGGACGACGGACGCGAGATCATCGAAAATGAAGCCGACGCTTGCGATTCGGCAATCATGGCAACAGAGGCAATCTTTGGAGACCACGCATTCAGGCGCTGGAACGGACAGCGTTACGAGGGAAGGTTTAACCGCGCGATCTTCGATGTGATGGTCTACTACTTCCGTGATAAGCGGGTGGCTCTAGCTTCGGTCGAAAATGACGAGTCTGTGCGGGAGGCGTACAAGAGGATCTCTGTGGATGACCCTGCCTTCGTCGATGCCGTCCAGTCAACCACCAAGACGCTGGGAGCTACCCAGCTACGGCTTGAGCGATGGGGGCTGGCACTCATGAGGTCCGTAGGCGTCGATCTCCAGATACCGGAGCTCGACGGCCGCCGGATCCGCATTCCAGCCGCCTAAGAGCGAAGTATGGCGCGCTCTGTGCGGTACAAGGCGCTGCAGGCCCGGCTAACTGAACTACGACGCCATCTCTTGCCTCAGGTCATCGACCCTACCGCTGCCTATTCGACGCGTCAGATTGACCGTGTCTTTGCATATCGATTGTTGGCCCATGCCGAGCTGGAGCACTGTCTTGAGCAACTCGTAACGGCAGCGGTAGCAGGGGCCTGGGCTGGCTACAAGGTGGACCGCAAGCCTCGAACCTGCCTGATGGCACTTGTTGCTTACTACGAGGGTGAACTAGGCGGACCGCCGAAGACGCTCCAACCGCCGCCCGCGCCAAAAGGCCGCCTTATCCATCTCGATGATCGGATCAACAAGGCTCGGGAGCATCACGTCAATTTTGTTATCCGCCAGAACCACGGCATGGCAGAACGGAACGTGCTGAGGCTCCTTATGCCGGTCGGGCTCGGTGTCCAAGAGCTTGACCCGGCATGGTTGAGCGAAGCCGACGCGTTCAGCGCTGCTCGCGGGACGACTGCCCATCAGACAGGCCGCATTCAGCAGGTCCCTGACCCTGGGACGGAGCTGGTGATAGTGCGTCGTGTAGCCGACGGTATGCGGGCCATAGACGCACGCCTGACTGCCCTTCTAAACGATTAGTGACTCGTTGGAATCACGGCGTCAGCTATGGTTACGCATGGCCAGAGTGATCGGTAGAGGCCTTGAGGAGCGTCCCGATGGCGGCAGCGAAGCAGCCCAACATTGGGTCCACTGTGGCTCTGGGACGTCGCGATCGCCGACGGTGTCCAACGCGTTCGGGTGATTGCAGCGCCTGCGTTGCAATCTTACCTCGCTGTCTGCTTCGGGTACTGCTTCGTTCGGAGTCCAGAGAGATTGCTGGCCGCGAGCCTCGGTACGATCAAGAAACACGACGAACGGGCGGTGATGGCAGCAAACGTACGAAAGAAAGATATGGCTATTGGTGCGGATGATCCGCGGATTGCGCGGGCAGTCTTTACGCTGCGCGAGACGGCGACCTATCTTGGCCTGTCGAACTCCACATTGCATAGCTGGGCGCGTCCGGGTGGTGCTGCCGAGCCGGTCATTACGTGCTTTCCCAGGCATGGGCGGGACGCTACGGTGCCGTTCATCGGCTTCGCAGAGGCGTACGTCCTTTCGGCCTTCAGGCGTGCCGGTGTGCCGATGCAGCGTATCCGTCCGGCTGTAAAAGTTCTTGCCTCGGGCATTGGCATCGAACACGCACTTGCATCTGAGCGGCTCTATACAGATGGCGCGGAGGTCCTATACGACTACGCCACTACCGAACACGATGAGGAGTTGCGCGGCCTCACGGTGGTGCGAACGGGACAGCGCCAATTCGCAGAGATTGTTCGCGACTACCTCAAGCGCATCACTTATGGCGGTGATGGCTGGGCGTCTCGACTTCGTTTGCCTGCCTATAGACGGGCGGAGGTCATCGTTGATCCGCGTCAGGCGTTTGGGATGCCGCTGGTTGTTCGAGGTAGCGCGCGGGTCGAGGACCTCGTCGATCGCTTTGTAGCGGGCGACGCGCTTGCGGAGATCGCCGATGACTTCGGCGTTCCCGAGGTTGAGGTCGAGGACGTGGTCCGTGTCGCCACCCGAGCCCGGACCTGACTCACACGACACAACTGAGTCAGGCCACGACACTCCGGTCGAGTTCTTCATCGACCGCAGCTTGGGTCGCAAGCATCTCGCGCAGATCCTGCAAAGGCTCGGCTTCATAGTCCACACGATGGCGTCCGTGTACGGCGAGCAGGCCGCACAGCAACTTGCAGATGAGCGCTGGCTCGCCGATGTTGGCGAGCATAATTGGATTGTCCTGATGAAGGACGATGCGATTCGCCGTCGCCCCGCTGAGCGCGACGCACTCGCTGAGGCGAAGCTTCGCGCGTTCTGTTTGACCAATGCCCAACTGCGTGCCGCCGAGCAGTCAGCCAGGTTTGTGGACAACCTTGGCCGTATCCTGCGCCAGGCTGAGAAGCCTAGCCCCTACATCTACGGGGTCTATCCCGGCAACATCAGACGACTCTGGCCCTAGAGCCGAATCTCAATCCGCGGGGTGACATTCGCGAGTTCGAGTCCGTCCCTCCCGTCGAAGGCCCTGCATATAGTGATTTCGAAGGTTGAACCCGCGTCTGTGACCCCACGGAAAACGGGGGTTCACGATGCTCGTCGTAGTGGAACGGCGAGGAGTTGAGAGTCGCCGCAGTCCAGGTCATACGGGCGACGGATCCAGCGACGGCGAGAGGGCGTCGACTTGGCGCAGACAGTCTTCGACGCTCAGGCAGTCGCAGCGAAGGCCCTGTTCGAGGATCTTCTTCACAGCGGTTGCCTGCGCAAGCGTTCGGTTGACCTCTGGCAGCTTACGTTCGGCCAGCTCGCGCCAGATCCCCGGTGGCGGTCTTCTATCGGATAGGCCGGCGAGCACGATGCCTATCTCGGCAAGCGTGAATCCCCCGCGCTTCATCAGCACGATCAGCGATATCCGCCGCAGGGTCTGTGGCTCGTAGCGGCGCTTGCCGCCAACCCGTTTGGCGGCGGCAAGCAGCCCGGCGGCTTCCCAATAGCGGAGAGTCGAAGCGGGCACCCCCGTGTGGCGAGCAGCCTCGCCGATCGTCAGTCCGGAGCCGTCTGATGCCATCGCCTTGACTTAAAGCTTACTTGAGGTTGTAGACCATGTCGTAATGCCAGCAACGAAAGGAAGACACATGCCCGAAATGTCATCTAACCCCGCAGAGGCGTCCGCCGACGGCGCAAGCTGTACCGTCCCGCTTGGCGGATGCGAGAGTGGCCAGCGCCCAACCGTCGGGGGACTGCTCAGTGGCGGATGCTGCTCTGAGAACGCAGCGTCGCTGGAGTCCCGTGCACCGATGGGCCGAACCGCTCGACGGTCCCGCGCGCTGGCCGGTCTGGGGTTTCTCGTGGTCGCAGGCGCGCTCGGCACGCGCCGGCTACCTGGACGGATCGCTCTGTGGCCCGCGTCGCTCGTTCCGACATGGTTTGGGATCTCGCACCTCGTCGCCGGCGTGACCGGCTACCACGGCTGCCCAGAGATCGGCGCGATCCCGGGCGTGATGCTCGGGCGGCAAGTGAACACCAGCTGTGAGCTCTGGCAAAGCATCGACTCGTGGACAGAACCAGCCGCCCCGATCGCTACACCCTGCTGTTGAGTACAGAGCGCCGCGCAAGCCATTGCAGCCGATGACAGTTCGATCGATAACGCTGTTCGCCGCCGCCGCAGTGGTGGAGATCGCGGGTGTCTACCTGATCTGGGCCTCGCTTCGAGACGGCAAGGGGCCGCTTGCCCTTGCCGGCGGGATGGTCGCGCTCGTTCTCTACGGCGTGCTCGCCACACGCCAGCCAAGCAACGACTTCGGCCAGGTGCTCGCCGCTTACGGTGGCGTGTTCGTCGTCGGCTCGCTGCTGTGGGGCGTCGCCTTCGATGGGTTCACACCCGACCTCTACGACCTTGTGGGAGCGGTCGTTTGCCTCGTCGGCGTCGGCCTGATCATGTACGCGCCTCGTTGACATCCGACGAGAGGCGTTCCAGCGGGTCTTCACCGACCGGCAAGATCGGTGCGCCGCAACCACACGCCACGCAGTTTCGGCATGAACATGCCGCTGTTTATCGCGATGCGACCACAGGGGCGGGTGCGTGCTGGGTGTGGATGTAAGCGCGCACGAGCTGTGTGATCTCGCGGGCGATCGCCTCCGGGGTGACACTCGGCGGCGGGCGCAGCACGAGAGCATGCGTAAGGCCCTCGATCGCGCTGATTGCAATGCGGGCCGACAAGCGGGGATCGGCGGGAGGCGAGGACGGCTCTCGCGCGAGCGCGCTCGCTGCGAGGTCGACGAGTCGATCTTCCAGTTCATAGAACTCCGTGCGGAGCGTCGGTGGGAGCCGGGTCTCCTCGAAGAGCACACGATGAAGACCCGGCGCGAGCGCGTGCATCGCGACCATCGCGTAGACGATGTCCGGGAGTACATCGTCAAAGCGGGCGCCGCAGTCCAGCCGTTCGAGATGCGGTTGGAGTGCCGCGATGCCCTCGGCGAGGTGCCGGTGAACGAGCGCGACGAGAATCGCGTCCTTGTTGGGGAAGTACTGGTAGAGCGAGCCGATCGATACGCCGGCTCTATCGGCGATCCGGTTGGTGGTCCCGGCGGCGTAGCCGTGATGCTCGAAAACCTGAGCAGCAGCTTGCAGGACGGCCTCGACGGTCGCCTCCGATCGCTCCTGCTTGGGGAGCTTTCGCGGGGCGAGCCTTCGGTCAGGAATGCGAGTTGACGACATATGAGCAATTGCTCAGTATATGGGCATGGTGGATCTCAACTACACCGACCACGTCGGCTGGCGGCGCTACCAGCCCTACCTCCCGGAGCGTCACCGGCTGACCGACGCGAATCTCCCGCACGAGGAGATGTGGGCGTGGCACGGTCTCGACGTCCATCTCGACCGCTACGAGACTGCGGACAGCTCGGCGGTCATGGTCGGATTGCATGGTGGCGGTGGTTACGGGCGGATGCTCGCCCCGATAGGACTGCTCGCACGCAGGCTCGGGTTCGATGCAGTGCTGCCCGACCTGCCCGGTTATGGCCTGACCCGTGTGCCGCGCCGACGGTTCACGTACGAGACGTGGGTTGCCTGCGCACGCGACCTCATCGCCGCCGAGAGTCGGCGTTCGCACAAGCCGGTGGTCGCCCTGGGGGCGTCGATGGGCGGGATGCTGGCCTGGCACGCGGCCGCGGCCGGTGCGCCGCTTGCCGGAATCGTCGCGACGACACTGATCGACCCCCGAGACCCGACTGTTCTCCGTGCGTTGGGATGGACCCGCTGGGCGGGTCCGCTAGCCGCGCGGATGCTTAGGGCCTATCCCGGAAGGGTTATGTAGACCTGCGTTGAATCTTTGATCGACCGGCCTTTGTGCCATTCGATCAGGAGGTCTGTGATGGGCTACATGGTCAGTAAGGATGATGGTTGGCGGATGCCTGACTGGTTGTGGGAGCGTGTCGAGCCGTTGCTTCCAGAACCGCCGTTTCACCCGTTGGGCTGTCACGCGCCGCGGGTGCCCGATCGTGACGCGATGGACGCGATCTTGCTTGTGCTTAGGACTGGGATGCAGTGGAACGCTTTGAACGCGACAGGGGTCTGCTCCTCGAGTTCTGCGCACCGGCGTTTTCAGGAATGGGAGCAGGCCGGGGTGTTCGCCGAGATCTGGCGTCAGGGACTGTTGGAGTACGACAAGGTTCTCGGGATCGATTGGGCGTGGCTGGCGGCTGACGGCGCGATGACCAAGGCGCCGCTCGGCGGCGCGAAGACCGGCCCGAATCCCACTGACCGGGCCAAGGGGGGGCGAAGCGTTCGGTTCTCAGCGAGGGAGCGGGGGTCCCGGTCGGGTTGGCGCACGACGGCGCGAACCGTCACGACCAGAAGCTGCTAGTGTCCTGAGTCGGTAATTCGTTGGCAGTATCGGGTGAGGCTGTCGAAAATCTGGTCTGCGGTCTTTGCCCAGACGTAGGGGCGGGGGTTTTCGTTCCAGTGGGCGATCCAGTCGCGGATGTCCTTGTTGAGCTCTCGGACTGATCGGTGTGCTCCGCGGCGGAGCTTCTTGTTGGTCAGCTCCGCGAACCAGCGCTCTACGAGATTTAGCCACGACGCGCCGGTTGGCGTGAAATGCAAATGAAACCGCGGATGCGCAAGAAGCCACCGCTGGATGGCCTTTGTCTTGTGAGTTGTGTAGTTGTCGAGAATCAGGTGAACGTCCAAGTCGGCAGGCACCGCCGCGTCGATTTGATTCAGGAACTTCTTGAACTCGATTGTTCGGTGGCGCGCATGCAGCGAACCGATCACCTTTCCAGAGGCGATATCCAACGCGGCAAACAAACTTGAGGTGCCAGAACGCTTGTAATCATGGGTCGCACGCTCAGGTACGCCGGGAAGCATCGGCAGGATCGGTTGACTGCGATCGAGTGCCTGTATTTGTGACTTCTCATCCACGCAAAGCACCAATGCTCGCTCCGGCGGATCGAGGTAAAGCCCAACGACATCGCGGACCTTATCCACGAACAGCGGGTCCGTTGAGAGCTTGAATGACTCCACACGATGAGGCTGCAAACCAAACGCTCGCCAGATCCGAGAGATCGCCGTCTGCGAGAGTCCGACCTCAGCCGCCATAGACCGCGTCGACCAATGCGTAGCGCCCTTCGGCGCGCTCTCCAACGTCCTGGTTACCACTTCCTCGACCTTCTCATCGCCGATCCTACGAGGACGACCAGGCCTCGCCTCATCAAGCAGCCCATCGACACGATCATGCACAAACCGTCCACGCCACTTGGCGACCGTCATCCGCGTCAAACCAAGCTGCTCAGCCAACTCCGTATTGCTCTGCCCCGCAGCAGCGCCGAGCACAATCCTCGCCCGCAAAGCGAGCCCCTGAGCCGAAGACCGCCGTCGCGTCCATCCCTCCAACACACGACGCTCAGCCTCACTGAGCGTCACCTGCACCGCCTGCGGCCCACGCCGCCCAACACGAGATGCGTTCATCCCCCAACAATACCATAACCGCCTACGAACTAACGACTCAGGACACTAGAGCCGACCCTGCAAAGCATCCCGATCGAGCGTCCCGAGCCTAATGCGGAGTGTCCGCAGGGGTTGTGCCTCGATCGCGGCTTTGACTCCCCGGCGATGCGTGATCTGGCGGTCAAGCACGGTTACACGCCGCACATCCGAACACGCGGCGAAGAGATCAAACTCAAGGCGCACACGCCCGGCTGGAAAGCCCGCCGCTGGGTCGTGGAGGCTTGTCACTCCTGGCTGAACCGCAACCGCGGGATCCTTATCCGCTGGTCCAAGAAGGAGGAGAACCACCTCGCCCTACTGCAACTCGCCAGCGGCCTCATCGCGTTCAAGAAGGCGCACCTCGCGACCCTCACCACCACCCAACCGGGATAGGCCCTTAGTGCTCGATTTCGTAAGTAAGGCTACGTATTAGCGTCTGATCGCGGCCGTAGCGTGTCTGGCATCCTGTCTTCTCGTGAAGGGACGCTGATGCCGAGACATAGCCCGTATCGGATCGAGTTGTCTGGTGAGGAGCGCGCGGTGTTGGAGTCGCTGGCGCGTTCGTATACGTTGCCGTATTGGCAGGTGATGAGGGCGCAGATGGTGCTGATGGCCGCAGATGGGCTGCGTAACGATCAGATCGCCGTCCGTTTGCGTTGCGGACGCGACGTGGTTTCGCAGTGGCGCAAGCGATTCTTCGAGCAGCGCCTGGCCGGCCTGGAGGACCGGCCCCGGCGCGGCAGACCGCCGGCTTTTCCCCCCTCAGGTCCGCGCTGAGGTGATCCGCCTGGCGTGCGAGCGGCCCTCAGACAGCGAGGTGCCGCTGTCGCGCTGGTCATCCCCAGAGCTCGCGCGCGAGGCTGTCGCTCGCGGGATCTGCGAGCAGATCTCCGGCGTGACGGTCTGGCGCTGGCTATCAGAGGACGCGATCAAGCCGTGGCAGTACCGTTCCTGGATCTTCCCGCGTGACCCCGAGTTCACCGCCAAGGCCGGCCGCATCCTCGATCTCTACTCCGGCCGCTGGGAAGGCGAGCTGTTGCATCCCGGCGACTACGTCGTCTGCTGCGATGAGAAGCCATCGATCCAAGCGCGGCACCGCAAGCACGCCACGCTGCCCGCCGCGGCCCACATCAAGCGCGGCCAGCGCGTCGAGCACGAATACGAACGCGGCGGCGCCCTGTGCTACTTCGCTGCCTGGGACGCACGCCGCGCCAGACTGTTCGACCGCTGCGACAAGAAGGACGGGATCGTCCCGTTCGACAAGCTCGTCGCGCAGTTCATGACCGTTGAGCCCTACAGCAAGGCCCGACGCGTGTTCGTGATCGTCGACAACGGCTCAGCGCACCGCGGCCAGGCATCGATCAAACGCCTCCAAGGCAGATACAAGAACCTGATCCTCGTTCACACCCCCGTCCACGCTAGCTGGCTCAACCAAGCCGAGATCTACTTCTCGATCGTGCAACGCAAGGTTCTCACCCCCAACGACTTCCCCGACATCGACACGCTCGAAGCGCAGCTACTCGCGTTCGCTCGCCGCTACGAGGAGATCGCCGCCCCATTTCAGTGGAAGTTCACCCGCCAAGACCTCGACCGCGTCGCCAAGCGACTCGACCAGCCGACCCTCCAAGCCGCCTGACCCACAAATACGTCGGCGAACTTCCGAGCCAGAGCACTTAGTTTGCTGCCAGCGCTGACCGATCCGCTCCCTATCCCGATGGCCTACGCGACAAACATGCAAGCGATCGCGAACAACGAGGCAGTCACCGCGCTCGTGCGCCGCGATCGACTCGGCGGCGCGCGGATCGTGCCGGCCCGCTTCCTGCGAACGTGGATGCACTACTCTGCGGGGCGCGAGCCAGACCGGGTCACATCGCCGATCCTGCTCGCCCATCCCGGCTGTGACCACTGGACGCCAACCGAGCTATCCGAGCGGTTCTTCAACACGCTCGCAGGGCCCAAGCGCATCGTCACGCTCGAGAACTGCGGGCACTTTCCTCTCGAGGAGCCCGGGCTGACGCAACTCGAAGTCGCTGTGCGGGAGTTTGCGGCAGAAATGATCGGCTGAGGATTGCATCTCGCGTCTCGAATCTTCGAGACCACCAATGACGATCCGTACGGTTCCAGGTCACGAACCGCTACGTCGTAATGACCGCGCACCGAGGATAGTCTCCCACGCGTTCGGGCCGCCGGGCGGCGGCGTGGATGGGCCAAGCCCAATCTGGTGTGTCAGTGGTTGGGGAGCCGCGAGTCGCTGCACGCTCCGGACTCGTCATCGACCTCCACAACGCGATTGAGCATCCAGTCGGCTGGTGTCTCACTGGCTTGCGCTGCGCGGTACTCGATGGGGGCCATGGCGTCGCTGAACAACGGGAGCTGAGCATGGCGGGGGAGCTGATAATGGCAGATGCGCGGCTGTGCAGGCCACGAACGGGTTTCCCGGCGTCACTATGCAGCCAGCCGGGAGCCCTATAGTCGTATCTCGATGGGTGGGGTGACAAACGAGGGTTTGACCCCCGTCGCTCCCGTAGTCGCTCGATTTTGTCTGTGCTTTTGCCCTGCGAAATTGTGGTTTCTGGACCGAGGCGCTCTGTTATTGGTGCGATCTCCGGGAGGGCGCTTAAATGCGCGTGTCCGTTTTCCCCTGCAAATCCGATGTTTCCGTAGGGTCGCGGGTTTGGAGGTGTCAAACCCGCGACTTCACGCCTTGAGGAACTGCTACGCGTCGTTATCAGGGTTCGTTGCGATCTTTGGCTATGAGATCGCGCCCGCGGCGTAACCACCAGTCGACAAACCAGTTCACGAGACGTCGATGTCGGATCAGGGTCTCCCACGGTGCGTTGAGCGACCTGCTGGCCGCGGCTTTCTCTGCCCAGTGCGAGGCGGGCGTTGGCAGTGTCCGCTCCTGGCCGATCTGGCTTCACGCGCTCATCAGGCGAGGGCATATCCAGAATTCTAACTGTGCGAACTATGGTTTCGGCGACCGGCTGTGGGCGATGCCGCTGGACAATTGACCTGAGTCGAGATCGAATCGCCACTCACCATTGCATTTGGCCTATTGCAGTAGCGACACACCGGTCGTTGCTTGGTGCTGGGTTTCGTCAGAGCGAGCGTCAGCGCGGCCCTCGCCGGGGACGCTCGCTCGGCCCGGAAAGCAGCAGCGCACCGAGTGGTAGCCGCTCTGCGGAGGGCCGGTTGAGGTGTAATATCAGCCGATGCAACAGCAGGGCGCGGGTGCGGTGGCGGTCGCCAATGAGGAAGCGGTGCGTGCATGGAACACCGTCCTGTATGAGCGGTGGAAGTCGAACCGCAAGGTGTTCGTGGGCGCGCTGACAGAGGTCACCGAGGAGTTCTTCGAGCTCTTTCCGCCGCCCGAGCGTGGGCGCTGCATCGACATCGGGTGCGGCTTCGGCGAGACGACTCAGCGGCTGGCTGAGTTCGTCGGGCCAGAAGGCTTCGCGCTCGGCACCGATTCCTCGCCGCGGTTCATCGAGGACGCCCGTCGCGAGGCCGTCGAGTCGGGGGTCGAGAACATCGCGTTCGAGACCGCCGATGCGCAGACGGCTGAGTGGGATCCCATCTACGACTACGCCTTCTCGCGCATGGGGACGCAGTTCTTCGCCGCACCGGTCCCGGCTATGCGCGCGATCCGCGGTGCGCTGAAGCCCGGCGGTACGCTCGCAAAGGTCTGCTGGCGCCGCAAGGCCGAAAGCCCGCTCTGGGCGGAGACCGAGCAGGTCGTTGAGCGGTTCCTCTCGCGGCCTAAGGAGTACGAGGCCGACACCTGCGGGCCCGGGCCATTCTCACTCGGTAACCCCGAGACCACCCGCGGGATTCTCGAGGCCGCCGGGTTCGACGAGATCGAGATGCATCAGCGCGACTTCGATTACTTCATGGGCGCGGACATCAACGAAGCGATCGACTCCCTGCTCGCGATCGGACCCGGCGCCGAGCTGATCCGCCTGAACGGCGAGTACGGGGAGAGCCGCCGGGGCGAGATCGCCGAGGCCCTGCGCGACCACTACGCCGCCTGGCAGAAGCCCGATGGCTCCATAGTCAGCCGCGCAGCCGTCTGGATCGTCACAGCCACGAACCACGGCTAGCACCAGCTACCCACGTCAAAGGAACCATGCGAACCGTGCCGGTGCGCGCGGCGAGGAGACAGGTGCTGCTCACGGCTGGCGCTTGAAAACGAGCGTCCAATCGGCACTCAGTCCACAGCGGTCAGTGCCGTGGCGACTATACAAGTATCCGATGATGCGCGACCTCGTACGCGCTGAGGGCTCCGGGACTGGTGGGATGCCGCGTGCCGAAGGCGAGGTAGGCGAGGAAGGGTCGACCCTTGTCGTCGATTCGCAGTTGGAAGACCATTCCACTGGGTTCGGGGATATATATCTTGACGCAGCATGGCAGGCTGGTGCCATCTCGGGCTTCGGTGTCGCAGCGCTTGAGCCGATCGGGCGACAGCTGGTTGGCGGTGAGCTTGTCGCGTTCTCTTTGGGCGAGCGTGCGTCCGGTGTCCGACGAGGTGTGCTCAAGGTCCTCGGTGAACGTGGCGTCGTCGAACTCGACGCGGAAGCGCGCGTCGGGGCGGGATGCGGTGGTCACCTACCCCTCGCCGTCAGGCGGCAGAAAGGGGCCGTGCTCGGCCTCGAAAGCAGCGAACTCCTCTACGGTCGCGGGACGCCCGCCGTACTCGGGTGTGACCGTCGGATAGGTGTCGGGCACCAGTGTCAGCTCGCCGTTGGGTCGCCTGTCCTTGACAATGTACTCGCCGACAATGTCGCCGGAGAGCGTCACATGGGATTCGGATGCCATACCCCAATGATCGCAGGTGATCCGGCCCAATCGCAAGGCTACGGGTCCTCAGCCCACGGAGGCTCGCGCCATACTTCGATGTCCTCGTACTCGGAGAGGGGTGTAAAGTCCGGGTTCGACCCGCGTCGCTCCCGCCTTCGGCACCACCCGGTGCCGCCAGGTGTTGGATGGCTTGGAAATAAGGCAGAAAGTCGTCGTGTGGTTGCACGGCGACGATCTGCCCGCTCTGCGCCCAGATTTGCTCGAATAGTGTGAGCAGGAGCTTGCGCCGCTCGGCTGGCTGGGTCTCGATCTCCCAGAAGCGGGGGAACTCTTTGAGCAGCGCTCGGGCGCGGTCGATGGCGAGCATCGATAACCAGCGGTACTGCCTTTCCGAGCTTTTGTTTGGTTATGGTGAAGCTAACCTGAATAGCAACGCGGTAACACAGATGCTTTCGAGATAGGTGTTACTGGTGGTTGGTCTGCCATCATTGGCCTGGCACAGAAGGCGGGCCTGAATCTCCCCGCGCTTGCGAATGACTACCGCAATGGGATGCTACGTCGCCACGCAGTTGCTCACGATCCATCCACAGACGTGCCCATTAACGACCTTCGGGCATTTACCAGCCAGGCACTAGCCGTCGCTCTTGCGTTTGATGGGCTGGTCAGTCGTGTTGGCTATAGATTGCGTCAAGGCGACCAGGCTCTTGCTGCAGGCAATGTCTCCGTTGATGACAGTCAAATTGACATCTATATGTTCGATGACGCAGCATCACGGCGGCGCCAGCGATGGAGCGCGGCGCTGGCACATGCAAGAGCGACCGGGGATGTCATCGCTATCACGCGTGCCAACGTCCCAATTTCCTGGCAACCAAGGGATCTCGGGGCGTGGGCGATGCTAACGAGCTAGCAGGCCACTATGCATCGCTCCAGCCTTGCGGGCACTCGACTTGTTCGCAGTAGCCACAGCGCGACCTGGCAACTCTCAGCTATGCACTTGATGCGATTCGTCGGGGTGCCTGTGCGGTGTACTCACTACCAAGTTGTCGGACCTTGGCGTAGTCTCGGACGCTGAAGACCGTCCCAGTTTTCTTGCGCATTCCGGTGATCACCGCGATAGCCGGCCCACGTAGACCACGCGCCGTCAGCGTGCGCTTGTCGGCGTTCTCCAGCATGCAGAAGAGGCGGAACTGCTCGCGACCTGGTCCGGTGACGCGGATCTCGTAGTAGCCGCCCATGTTGCCGTGCATGGCCTCCCACTTGCCTCCCCCGGAGAACGCGGGCGGCGGGCGGCCGCGACGGCATCGAGCACGGCCAGGATCGTTCCTCGGACCTTTGCGGGGCAGCCGTCGAGGAAGTCCGATCCCGGCACGGAGCCCTCAGCGGTTGCATAGAAGATGACGTCCCACGCCATTGCCGCAGCCTATGAACCCGCGCGGCCGTTAATTGAGAGGTTGTCCCGTAGCTCGTAGAAGTTTGTAGGTGGCGGTCCCTTCCGCCTCGTCCGGTCCCGTTGGGACGGTGGCGAGTGCAAATCAGTCCATTGAGACGAGAGGAACCGCCATGAAGACCGTAGAGCAGGAGCAGGACGCACGCCTGGAGAGAGCTTTGCCGCCGGGGGTGCTGGACGCGTTGGGGGAGCTGGCCGGCGCGGCGAAGGATGGGCTGCTGGCGCTCAGCGTCGGTGTGGGCCTTGGCGTGTTGGGCGAGATGATGGAGGCCGAGCTCGATGAGGTCGTCGGTCCGAAGCACGCGAAGATCTCAGAGCGCACGGCAGTTCGTCACGGCCACGAGGACGGCGAGGTGACTCTTGGTGGCCGTCGTGTCGCCGTGAAGCGCCCACGTGCCAGGAGCGTAAATGGCGAGCAGGAGATGCCGTTGACGACGTATGAGTATTTCGCTGACCGTGACCCGCTGACACGGGTCGTTTTGGAGCAGATGCTCGCCGGGGTCAGCACCCGTCGCTTCGCACGAACGCGTGAGCCTGTCGGTGAGAAGGTAAACGCCGGCGAGCGTTCGGCATCGAAGTCGGCCGTCAGCCGCGAGTTCATCGGCCGTACCCGGGAGCATCTGGATGCTCTGATGAGCCGTGACTTGGGGGACGTGCGCCTGGCAGCGTTGATGGTCGACGGGATCGAGCTGAAGGGCCGCTGCTGCATTGTCGCGCTGGGCGTCAGCACCGACGGGGTGAAGCTCCCCCTGGGATTGTGGGATGGCTCCACGGAGAACAAGACCGTCACCGCGCATCTCCTCGCTGACCTCGTCGCCCGGGGCCTTGACGTCGAGCAGGGTGTCCTCGTCGTCCTTGACGGCTCAAAGGCGCTCAGAGCGGCTGTCGATGAGGTCTTCGGCCCGGTGCCGGTGCAGCGCTGTATCCGCCACAAGGAAAGAAATGTGTTGGATCACCTCCCCGAGCGTGACCGCCCCGCCGTGAAGACACGCCTCAGGCGCGCGTGGGCAAGCGATAATTACGCGCTCGCGCTGGAGGGTCTGCGGACCCTCGCCGGCGAGCTGCAGCACTCCCATCCCGGAGCGGCCGCGTCACTCACCGAGGGCCTGGAGGAGACCCTGACGCTCACACGTCTCGGGATCCGCGGGCGGCTGAAGAAGACGTTGGCCTCGACGAACCCGATCGAGTCGATGATCGAGATCATCCGCCGCACCTCCCGCAACGTCAAGCGCTGGCAATCCGGGGATATGTGCCTGCGCTGGACAGCCGCCGGGATGCTCGAGGCCGAGACCCAATTCCGGAAGATCGTCGGCTACACCGACCTCGCGAAGCTCGCCATCGCCGTCGAACACGACATCACAGTGCAGCGCTCCCCGACTCGCACCACAACCCACGAGGAGACCCTCACACCCGCCACCGTGTAACCATCACACCCGGCCGCCGCCACGAACTTCCACGGCGAACGGGACAACCTCTTAATTGAAGCCCGTCAGGCTCGTACTGCGGCGCGCTTGCCGTTGGATCTGCGTGGGCGGCGCTTGATCTCGATGCTGGCGTCCAGCGCGTTGGCTATCGAGATGATAAGAGGTAGCTCTGGGCGGGCCTGCTCGGCCGTGAGTAGGCGTCTGATGCTGGCGGGGTTGCGCCCCACTCGCCGTGCGAGCTCGGCCTTGGACATTCCGGCGTCCTCTCGCAGCTCGTCCAGTGAGCGGATGACAGCGTCGATCTGCTCGATCTCGCTCCGGGCCCGCTCGTACTCCGCGCGGGTGCCCTCGTCCGCAAGCCAGCCTTGGCGGCGCTTTTCGTAGTAGCTGGTGTTGAGAGCCTTGGCCATGATTGGGGACTAATGCGGGTGGCATCGTGACCTTTCGTCTGTGCCACCACTCTAGCGAAGCGTAACACAAGAGCTACACTCAATTGCCGAAGGGCCCAAGCGAGAGGCGGTCAACCGCCTCGCCCCTCGTCCGAATCTCGATGTGGTGCCGAACGAGGGTCGGACCCCCGTCGCTCCCGTCATTACCCCCGCCGTTTCGTGTATTCGCGGGCGCTGTTGCTCGAAGAACGCCAGGAACGAGGGCTTGGGTTGGACCGCCACCATCGCCGACTGCTTAGCTGAGAATGACGTCTCTAGTTTCCGTGGAGTATTCCTGTTCCGAGGATGATCGATTGGTGAGGTGAGCCTGCTGATGTTCCCGTCAGACTGTTGTTGAGGTAGCGGATCTCAAACTCGTCTGTGGTGGCGCACTCTCTGAAGAGCCCGGTGGACAGGGTACGCACTGTTTCGCCGCGCTTGACGTCGTGATTTACCGGCCAGCCGCTTGGTCGCGCGTTCTTGCAATGCGAACTCGCTTCGACGACGTATTCCGAGCCGGCACTCCTAACCGCATACGGCGCCCGGAACTCGACCTCGGCCCGGTAGCAAGGGTTGAGCAGGAAAGCCTTTCTGCAGGCATCTGCGGACTGGGGCACTGTCTTTACGTGTACCGGTCGACGCAGACTGCGGGTCGGATTGAAGGCGCTCATGGGGGTGGGAGGGGGCAGGGGGCAACTTGTGGTCACCGGCGCGCCGTGGCCGATCGAGCAGGTGAACGAGCCGAAGCGATAGGTCGCCGCGATCACAGTGCCGCCTATCCCACCGTGGATCTGGGCGGCAACCTCGTGTCCCGAGGTCCACCCGAGGAGCTCCTCGCCCGCGCCAAGGCTGCTTGGGGTACGCGGCTGACTGCGCTTACGATCAGGTAAGCGCCGGTCTCGGGGGCCACCTGATGGGTCCGCACGCCCTCGGCGGTGTAGTAGGTGATGCTCACCGCATGTGGTCCCAGCAGCCCCCATGAGATCGATCGCAGATCCTTGGCTGTCGGCGTGAACCTGGTGAGTTCCGGCGAGTTCGGGGCCGCGCTGCGGTCCCCGCCTGGCCAACTGCCGATCGCGATCTGCCCGTCAAGGATGCAGCTGACGTCGCCGCTGTCGCTGTATTGGGGGAGGATGTCCGGCGCGAGCGGATGAAAGCGCGCATCGTTGTGGAATGCGCCGTCGATACCGAGTTGGCCGAGCTGATCGTCGTCGAGGCGCCCGATCTGCACGCAGATCTCTCCACGGGTTGTGTGCACGAGCCGCATACCCCACAACAGGCCCCCTTCGGGGTCTGCTGCGCGCAGTGCCAGCAAACGCGACCCCCCGGGGGCGGGGAGGCCGATGCCAGCGTTCGGGCTAGGCCTTCCCTGCTCTTTCACCGGGCCGCCGGTGAGCACGCCGGTCGCGGCGAGAGCGATTGCGCCTCCCACCATGGCCAGCACTACTGCGATTGCCGCGGCTTTGAGGGGTAGCCGCCAGGGCGTCAGGTGGCGCTCAGTCGACTGTGGGTCCTCATCGCCACGTGCTGAGAGCCTGCGGCTCGCTGCCTCGAGAAGGTCACGCTCCAGCTGCGGGAGAATGCTCATCGGTCACCAGCCAATCTCGTTCGTAGGGTGCGAAGTCCGCGGCTGACCCGTTGGCGTACGACAGCCTCCGAGCACTGCAGCTCAGCCGCTATGTCCGCATAGTCGCGGTCTTGCACCACATGGGCATGAATCGCTCGCTGCTGCTCTTCAGAAAGCTGTGTGAGGGCAACAGTCGCATGGTCCTCACCCTCGCTCAGCCGTGCGATGGTCTCATTGGCATGATCGTCGAGTACCAATTGCGCCATGCCAAGTCGCTCGCGAGCGGCCGACTGCACCCGTCCTTCTCGATAGCTCGCACCCAGAACATTGCGCGCGATTCCGAACAGCCACTGGTCGGCTCGGCCTCTGGAGGGGTCATAGCTCTCAACGGCCTCCAGTGCGCGAGCGAAGGTCTCGGCCGTGAGATCGGCGGCGAGCTCGGGGCGAGTGGTGGCGCGCATGAAGAAGCCAAGGGCCGCTCGCTCGAATTGCCGGTAGAAAGCGGCGAAGGCCTGCGGGTCTGGACTGAGTGACCCCAGAAGATCGTCCTCATCGTGGGTGGGCCTCTCCATCATCGACACCTATTAGCGCAACCTCACCGTTTGTGACAACCACTTCCCTCAGAGCCCCGTCGCCCCAAGTAGTCCGGCGGGGAGGCGTCGCGCTCGACACCTCGATCCACAGGAGCAGTGGCCGTGTGCGGCGATGGTTGTTGTGCTTGCGCGGGGAGACACGCCAGCGTGTAGGCAGAACCAGCCCACCCAAGGACGATTGATGATCAAGGCAGTAGTGGGCGGCGTTGGCCCAGCTGCAGGTCGGCTCGGCCGTGCAGTCGTGGCGCGGGAGCAGACCGTCGAAGGATAAGTCGAGATAGGCCGGGGCAAATTGCAGACTTCCCAAAAGTCCCGACCATTGGTATTGTTGCCTCCTTCTAGACACAAGAGAAAGGGGCGCAGCACCATGGCCAGCAAAGTCGACGACGCCAGGCTTGCACATGCGATCGAGGACTCGCGCATCGCCTACGAGAGGGCTGAACCGCGGTTCTTCGACTATCTCCAGGCTGACGTCCGCGTCTTCAACCTGAACTCCATCGAGCCAATGGTGGGGCGAGAGAGGTTCGAGTCTGCCTTCGCGCCGATGTTCTCGCGCAAGCGCAACGTCAAGGTGATCGACAACGACGTACGCGTCTCAGGCGATCAGGCGGTCCTGGCTCAGTCGCTTGAGATCTCCGACGAGCAGAACGACGTGGCTCTTTGCGTGCGACAGACAGTCGTATGGGAGGAAGAAAACGACCAGTGGCTGATTAGCCATATCCATGTCGCTCTCGTGGGCCAGCCGGTCATGCTCGCCGAGAAGCGCCCCGCCTCGGTCGACGCCGTCAAGGTGCTGAATGAGCGCATAGCCACGGTCGCCGCCTGTGTGGGCGTGGCGCAATAGCCCTTACCCCACCGGTTCAGCCCAGTCGCACTGTCCATGCACGTGTCGGATCCGAAAAGAGTTGGCAGCGCCCGGGGATCCTCGATGCAGATTGAGGATCTCCGCTATGGGCTGCGTTTTGAGAACATCGAGGGGACTCCGCGCGAGATCCGACTTGGCCAGCGGGATCTAGGGCGTATGCTCTTGATAGATCGTCACGCTGGCTCGATCGGTCACTCTGCGGTCGAGGAGTTGCCCAGACTGCTGCACCCCGGCGATGTTCTGGTGCTCAACAACAGCAAGCGGATCCCAGGGGTGCTGAAGGGTCGCACAGCGCGGGGTGGGCTTGTAGAGCTTCGCTTCGTCGACTTCGACGATGACGACGAAGGGGGGCTGTGTGCCATCTTCCCGATGCACGACATCGAGGTCGGCGCGGTGCTCAAGTTGCGCGACGGTGCCGAGTGCTCGGTGAGCGCAACCGGACTCACGGCGCATCGGCTCTCACGCATCCGCGTGGCGAGTGGCTCGGTGCGTGAGCTGCTCAAGTCACAAGGCCGACCAATTCCAGGGTTCTTCTACGAGAACCACTGGACCTGCGAGCACCTGAACCCATACTACGCATCGGTCGAGGGCACTGTGGAGAGCCCCCTCGCCGGGCTGCATTTCACGCCGCGACTGGTGAGTCGTCTCGAAGACGCCGGCGTTGAGGTGTGCTTTGTGACACTCCATTCGGTGGGAAGTTGGCTTCCCTTCCTCGAGCGAGACGTCGAGGAGCACGAGATGTGGACGGAGTCGTTCGCTGTGCCTGCGAGCACAGCCACAGCGGTCAACCGCGCCCGCGATCGCGGCGGTCGCATATGCGCCTGCGGAAGCACGAGCCTGCGCGCGCTCGAGTCCGCCGTCGACTCCAGCGGCGAGCTCCAACCGGGGAGCGGTCGCACGAGCCTGTACATCACTCCCGGCTATCGGTTCAAGGTGGTAGACGCATACTTCACGAACTTCCACCAATACCAGACAAGCCTGGTGGTTCTCGACGCTGCCTTTGGGGGCCGCGCGCTGGTGATGGAGGGCTACGAAGAGGCCTCCATGCTCGGTTACTCCTTCTTCGAGTTCGGCGACGCGGTACTGCTCACGTGAGCCTTCTCCAAAGCACCCCCTCGCTTGTAGAGCGCTCCGGGCAGCTGTTCGAGCGCGGCGACAACGTGCTGTGGACCCTCTCCGCACAGGGCGCCTTTCTGCACAACTTCGAGAGTCGCCGCTTCCTCGAGCTCGACGAGCTGGGCTACCGCACATGGGCCTTTCTCGACGGAGCGCGCTCGGTCGAGCAGGTGGTCGAGTGTGTGCTCGCCGGATCGCAGGCAAGTGCGGTGATCGAGGCGCGTGTAGATGCGCTCATCGCGACCATGGTCGATCACGGGTTCGTGCAACCCCGCTGCGACGATGGGTGAGCCGCCACCGCCTGCGCCCCCGAGCTTCACCGGCTCGCGGCTGCGCTTCAACCGCGAGTACTTCGGCTTCATCGTGGCCTTCCCAGATGGGGAGATACTGCTCACAGCGCCATCCGCGGAAAAGGTTCTGCACCCCCACGCCGCGCGCGAGGAGCTCGAGCCCCACCTGCTCTCCACGCTCGACGTAGTGGAGGGCTTTCACCTGGCGACGCCGCCGCTGATGTGGCTCGAGCTGACACGCCGCTGCGATTTCGCCTGCCCGCACTGCTACATCGACGGCGGCCGGCGGCGCCCCAACGAGATGCCCACCGAACGTTGGTTCGAGCTGCTCGATGAGATGGCCGGTATGGGCGTGTGGGCGGTTGCGTTCACTGGCGGAGAGCCAACGCTGCACCCGGCGTTTGCCGACCTAGTGAGACACGCGCGTGACCGCGACCTGCTCGTGGGCATCGCCACGCACGGGATGCACTTGAGCGAGGAGCTCCTCGACGAGCTCCCGCGCGAGGGAGTGATCATAAGCGTAAGCATCGACGATCTCCACATGCGCCGACGCGGTCTCGACTCGCCCGCAGACATGGCAAAGGAGGCAATTCTACGCGCGCGATCGTTCGGTTTTCTGACGAACGTGATGACCAACACGCATCGCAAGAACATCCACGGGTTGAAAGACATGATGCAGTGGGCCGAGAGCCAAGGCGTGTCGGTTCGCAGCGTGCCTTTCAGCCCGATAGGCCGCGGAAAACAACGGCGTGACCTAGAAAACACGATCGAGGATGTCGAGCGCGCGGCTGAGTTCTGGGTGCGCGAGTGTGAGTGGGAGCATGAGTATCACCGTCGCGCCGGTCTCTGTGTCGGGAGCCTCTTCAACTACGGTCTCAGCTTGGGATATATGACCCGTCGCTGCTCCAGCGGCCGGTTCCTCGGTTATGTGGCCGCCGACGGAACCGTGTACCCGTGCACCATGTGCGCCGCCGAGGACCTGTTTGTCGCGGGCAGCGTTCGCGAGAGGTCATTCGCCGATCTCTGGCGCGATGATTGGGAGATCCGCCGCTATAGCTGGGCGAACTTCGCCGAGACGTGCGACGGCTGTCCGATCAACCACGACCGCTACTACTGCTCGGCGCGGTGCCCCGCGATGTCACATGCACGCAACGGCACCTACTCCGACTGCGGCGCCTCCCAGTTTGAGATCCTCAGCACGATCAGACGCACGTCCCTGCTCGAAGCAACAGAAGCTTCGACCGTGGGGGCTCCCGAGGTGGCCACCGAGGAGAAGCACTCGTGAAGGTGATCCTCTCTACGAGCCCCCACGTCCGCCATGCGGCGGTCCTCCAGAGCGATTTCACCCCCGACCCGACGTCGATGTACACGTTTGCTCCGGTCGGACTGCTCTCACTGGCCGCCGCCTTGCGCGAGCGCCCGAATGTCTCGTGCGAGTTGTATGACCTGAACCGTCGCATCATCTCCGGGGCGCTGCCCTTGGACGCAAGCTTCTACGCACACGCCGCTCGGGATCTCTGCTCCGACGCGCCAGACGTGATCGGCTTCATGACCGAGTGTGACTCTTACCATCACCTCATCCAGATTGCGGCTGAGGTAAAGCAAATCGCGCCTCGCACATCCGTGGTGCTAGGTGGCCCGCACGCCTCTGCGGTGGCGCACGCTACGCTCGAGCGCTGTCCACAGATCGACGCGGTGGTGATCGGCGAGGGAGAGGTGACTTTCCCCGAGTTGCTGGATGTCCTCGACGCGCCCGCGCGGCGGGGAGTAGCGGGCGCGCTGCTTCGCTCTGAGCCAAACGCCATCGAGCTTCTCGACGGCGGCTCCCGGGCGCTGGTAAAGCGACTGGACGATCTCCCCATACCCGCCTACGAGCTCTACGAGCCTGATAGCGGAGAGGAGATCTTCATAGAGGTGGGGCGTGGCTGTCCCTTCCAGTGCACCTTCTGCTCCACAGCCCCCTACTGGAACCGGCGACACCGAGTAAAGACTCCCGGACGGATCCTCCAGGAGGTCGCGCTCGTCCGCGACCTGTTCGATACGACCCGCGCGCATTTCACGCATGACCTGTTCACGGCTCACAAACGCTGGGTCGGTGAGGTCTGTGCCGCGTTGATCGATGCCGGCGCACCCATCCGCTGGACATGCAGCGCCCGGACCGACACCGTCGATCCGGAGTTGCTCGAGCTGATGGCCCGTGCGGGCTGTGACGCGATCTACTTCGGTATCGAGAGCGGCTCCCAGCGGGTGCTCCGAGAGATTCGCAAGGACATCCCCCTAGAGCACTCGCTCGAGATGCTCGAGCATTGCAGTCGGCTTGAAATAACACCGAATGCGGGCTTCATCGTGGGTTTCCCGTTCGATGACGCCGAGAGCATTCGCGAGACGTTTCTTGCGCACGAACGCGCACTGCGGCTCGGCTGCCGACCTACCCACCTGTTCGCCTTCTGTCCGTTTGCCGACTCCGAGCTGTACTCGGAAGATCACCAACTACGTTGCACCGGCCACTTCGTGGACCTACCGCTGGGAACCGCAACGGATATCGCCAACCGAGATCTGGTGGCGAGCGACAGCGACCTCTACGGGTCCTATTTCCGCCCAGAGCTCGGCGAGGTGGTTCCAAAGCTGCCCGACGCGATCTTTGCAATGGACGAGTTTTCTCCCCTGGTGGAGGCCGCGCTCGTGCCCACGCTGGCGCTTGCCGACCTGTGTGGTGGCATGTACGAGGTCTTTTGCCGCTGGGTGGGATGGGTTGAGAGTTACAATGACGCACGCGGAGTCCCCAGCTACCGCCGCGGGTATGGATCGCCGGCAGATTTTGCGAGTTTTGTTCTGCGGGAGCTGATCGAGTCGGATTCCGCGAGCGAGCCGATCCTGGCGGCTGCGCAGGCGGTGCGGCTCAATCTGCTTGTCGTCCAGCTGGAGCTGCCTCGGGCCAGCACTACGATGGCCTCGCATCGCTCGCTTGTGCTGCCGACCACCGATGAGATGTTCTCCATAACGCTGGACACACAGGTAACGCTCGGCGAGATAGCCGCCTCTCTCGCCCTCAACTACGACGTCACCTCGGCGCTGGCGAACAAGATAGGCGGCGAGCTCCCAAGAGAGTCAACCTACCTCGTGTGGCAGGCGACCGGCGAGGACTCAGTTCGCCTGCTGCGTGTCAACCGCTTCATCTTCGACACATTGGAGACACTGAGGTCGGCGCCGGCCGCGGCCGGCGAT
Source organism: uncultured Solirubrobacterales bacterium (assembly GCA_963849215.1). Lineage (GTDB taxonomy): Bacteria > Actinomycetota > Thermoleophilia > Solirubrobacterales > Solirubrobacteraceae > Palsa-744. The sequence goes on along the minus strand of CAWKGR010000003.1, from coordinate 253,918 downwards.
CTGATCCTCGACCGTCTGTCGAGTGGCTCAGTCGAGCATCCCGGCGAGCTCGACGCCGCGGAGATGCTCGAGTCCCTGACGCACGCCGCTCGTCAGGGGTTGGTGAGAGCATGAGCGTGAGCACCGCGTCTGCCGCACGCGTAGATGCGCCGCAGGCTGATCTCGCGCTAGCCGAGCTTGCTCGCCGGCACGGAACGCCGCTGTATGTGTATGACCTCTCCCTTCTGGGCGCCAGAGTCACGGAGCTGCGCGGTGCCTTGCACGAAGTCGGAGCGAGGCTGTTCTTTGCCACCATGGCCAACGACCGTCTGCCGGTGCTGTCCCGGCTCGCCCAGCTCGGTGTCGGTGCGTGCGTGAACTCGCTCCCCCATCTGAGCCTGGCGCGCGAAACGGGATTTGCCAAGGACCTCATCCAGTACACCTCCACAGGTATCCCTCTGGACGACCTACGTACGCTGGCCGCAGATAATGTAAGAGTGAATTTGGACTCGCTGGCACAGCTTGAGGCGTGGCTAGCGCTCGGCCGGCGTGAGGCGGGCATTCGTGTCAATGCCGCGTCGCTCACGGGGCGCCTCGACGGTGACAGGATCGGGATCGACGCGCACCTGCTCTCGGATGCAGTCCGACTGGCTCGCTCCCGGGACGCTCGGATCGTGGGGGTGCACGTATACGTGGGCACCAATTTCCAAACCCCAGAGGAGATGCTCCCGACGCTCGACGCGTTCTTCCAGCTGGCGGGAACCCTGCCTGACATCGCATATGTCAATGTGGGTGGTGGCATCGGCGTGGACTACGCGCACGCGGGCCCGGGATTCGACGTTGTCACTTATGGCGTGCGGCTCGCCGAACTCGCCGGTCAACTCCGTGATCGGGCAGAGCGGCCAGTCGAGGTGATCTGCGAGCCCGGGCGCGCGCTGAGCGCCGGCTGTGCTCATTTCGTGACGGCCGTTACAGACATCAAGCAGCTGTCCGGTCGTCGTTTCGTGGCGGTCGATGGCAGCATTGCCGTTTTCCCCCGGCCGCTGCACCACCCTGACAGTCCGCACCGGATACGCCGACTCGTATCCGATCGGGAGCCTCAGGACGAGTTCGAGCAGAAGATTCCAAGTGCGATCGTAGGTCGCACCACCTACTCGCGAGACATCCTCGGGAGTAGTGTCCTGCCGAGCCGGCTTCCCGTCGGGACGCTCCTCGCCTTCGAGGACGCAGGCGCCTATTGCCAGTCGATGGCCTCGCGCTTCCTTGGCCAGCCGGATCCCTGGGAGACCTTTCTCGAGTAGCCACACGACTCCGAAGGCGGCTCCATCCCTTCCACACTCGTACATGCCTTGGACATACGCCTCCGCAAGAAAGCGGCCAGCCGACGTGGCAACATCTGACGCTGACGCGCCCCTTGCGACTACCCTTTGAACCATGCGTATTGCACGGGTGCTCTACGCGCTCCTCTTGGCGCTCGCGCTAGGTGCGGTGGCCGCGTTCGGGGAGACGCCGGTGACGCTGGACCCGTCAACCGGCTGTGGGCCGGTCACCAACGCTCAGAACAGCGGGGGTGGGTGTATCGAGCCGAAGGTTGCCGCCTATGGTGGCTGGGTTGCCTGGAGCCATCCCGACCCGGCCACCGACGATTTCCAGCTCGCCTTGCGCGACCCGCAGGGCACCGAGTTCGCGGCTCCCGTGCCGGAGCGCAAGGCGCCATTCGACGTAAGCCTCGGTCCGGGCGTGCATGGCGTCGTCGCCGTGTACTCACGCTGCACCGACGAGGTCAACCTGCTCGGCTGCGAGATTGTCGAGCTTCCGGCTTGCCGGGGTGGCAACGACCACGCCGCTCGCCAGTGGGGCAATGGGCGCGAGCGGTGCGAGCGGGACAGGCGAGCTAGCTGGCGCGACGGCGCCGGAGATCGCCCTCGCGGTCCCACTCAGCGGCTCCCTTCACGCGCCGGCGATCTGGAATGACCGTCTTGTTTTCTTGCGCCGCAACCGGATTTACGCATGGGCGATTGGTGCACGCAAGGCTACGGAGCTGCCCTTCCCCTCGAGCGACGGTGATCGCGGCTCGATAGGCGGGCTCTCGCTGAACGGCACCGAGGTCGCCTACACAACGAGCCCGACGGGAACCGTGGTGATCCAGGGGCTTTGGGTGCAGACGCTTGGCCAGTACCCGCGCTTTATCGAGGGGATCACAGTCGGCCAGGGTGCGGAGTGCGCGTCGATGTTCCTCTCGCCGATAATCGTCGGTAGTTATCTCTACGCATTCCACCAGGACTGCGACCAGTTTCAGCCCAAGCGCTGGGAGCGCTACAGCCTGAAGAGCACGGCGACCTACCGGGCTGACGTCAACTTTCAGGACGGCACCGACAACGAAATCGATTCAGTCGTGCCTGATCGCGGCGGCGTCACTTGGATCAGCCCAGTGACGGGGGCAGTCCTTCATCTCGTCAGCTTCCCTTGGAAGCCGGTCATGCGCAAAGGGGTCCGCGTGATCGAGCGCGAAGGCTGCACGTTGCGCAACGGGTGCTAACGCCGCCGCTCACGAGCCGTGTGCTCTTCCATCTATAACGGGCGTTGTGTGATGTCGATGGATGACGGTGGAGTTTGGCGTCAAGTGCCGCGTCGAGTGAGCCAGTCGACGTTCGACGGAGACGGGGTTAATAGGTTTTCTTTCTCATGAGCGGACGGTCGGGGTGCTGGTCGTGCACCAGATTGAGGCGTTCTGTATGCTGAACGGCCGTGGCGAGAAGGCTTGTTTTATAGCGCTATTTGGAAGTTGGTATCTCCTGTGCCTAAAGAGGGAAATAAAGTAGGAAATGCGCCGGTTGCGGTGACCCTCAAGCTACGCGTCACCCACGGCTCGTGAGGCCGGTATGCGGTGTGGCCGCCTGTGTGGCTTTGTGTGTGGGGGTCTGGGCACCGCCTGCCGCGATTGCGGCTCGCGGCGACGTAAAGGCCACCGGTGCGTACCTGCGGGCCGACGATGTGCTGACGCGCGCGGTGCTGGCTCACGCCGCGGCCAGTGTTGCGGACATGGAAAAGGAGGCCTCGGGGGTCGCCGCGGAATGTCCTTTGGCCCTGGTGGGCGCGCCGCACGGCGAACAACTTGACGAGCTCGGCGCCGAGCTCACCATTGTGGTACTGCTCTCATCTGGGGAGCCGGACAAGAAGGCGTCTCTCGGCTTCGCCGGCAAGGTCGATGCTCTGCACTGGAGTAACCCGACGATCGCCGGGCTCGCGAGATCGGTCGCGGCCGAAGAACGCACGGCCGCGACCGTGACGCTGCCCGACGTCTGCATCGATATCAAGGCTTGGACTGCCAGCGGCTACCGCGCGCTGCCGGTGAGCACGCAGCGCTTCGTGAAGGCGACTGGGGCAATCGGGCAGGAAACTAGCGGTGGCAAAAAAGAATCGCTTGAAGAATTGCTGATGCGACGATTGCAGCCGTATGAGGATCCGTCGGATCGGCAGCTCGCCAAGCACCTGAAGCGATTCGACGAATCGGTCGAAAAGCGGCTGGGGCCCGCCTACCTGAAGGCGTTGACCAGAGCCGCACAAGCGCTGAACCCGAAGTCCTCGTGAGGTGGGTTATACCTCGTTGAGAACGATCGCTTGTCCCGGGCTTGCCCTCCGGAGGCAAGCGTGGGCTGGCCGCGTACCGATCCGGAGGCTACGCGAATGACCGCGAACCGCTCGCTCGTTCTGTCGCTGCTTGCCGGTGCGCTGGGCGGAGGGCTGGTGACAGCGGCGATCCTCGCGACGATCGCTGCCAGCGGAGGGTTTGGTTCCTCGACAAAGACCGTCACGGTTCAGGAGACCCCAATCGTGTCCGCGAGCATCTCTGCGGGCAAGCAGGCGTTGACCGCGCGCGAGGTCTATGCGCGCGATGCTCCAGGTGTGGTGTTCGTCAACGCCACGGGTATAAACGAGTCGCAGTCCACCTCGGAATTCCTTAAAGGCGAAGGCGGGGAACAGGGCACGGCAACGGGATCGGGCTTTGAGATCGACGATAACGGCGCGATCCTCACCAACTGGCATGTCGTGCAGGGCGCCGTGAGCGTGACCGTCAGCATCGAGCACGGTAGAACCGTCAAAGCGAGCGTGATCGGCAAGGACCCCTCCGACGATCTCGCCGTGCTGCGCGTACCGACCGACGGCCTCACGCTGCATCCACTCACGCTCGGCGATTCCAGTTCCGCGCAAGTAGGTGACCCCGTGTTCGCGATCGGGAATCCCTTCGGTCTCGCCCGGACCCTCACCACGGGTGTGATCTCCGCTCTGCAACGCCAGATCACCTCGCCCAACGGCGTAACGATCGACAACGCTCTGCAGACCGACGCGCCGATCAACCCCGGCAACTCCGGCGGTCCACTACTCAACGAACATGGAGAAGTGATCGCCATCAACTCCCAGATCGAGACAGGCGGCAACGGTGGGGGCAACGTTGGTATCGCATTCGCCATCCCGATCAACACTGCCAAGAGCGAGCTCCCAGACCTGGAGAGGGGCGTCACCCCGCACGGCCTCTAACGGTGGCTGTAGCATCGGGAACGTGCAAGTGTGCCGCGCGAGCTGGACCCTCGCCATCACAAGCGTCGTCGCTGTGGCAGGCTCGTCGGTACTTGCACAGGCGCTATCGGCCACTACGTTTGCGTCTCCCGCGGCACCCGTATCCCCCGCCGCCCGATCCGCGTCGTCCACCCATTCTCCCCACGAAGGCGTCTGCCCGATCTTCCCGGCGAGCAACCCGCTCAACCGGGAAATCGCCAACGCCCCGGAGAGCCCCAACTCCGCGAAATACATAGCCAGCATCGGCGCGAATTTACATCTACACGCCGACTTCGGCGCGAACCCGAGCTACGGGATTCCCTACACCGTCGTGGGCCCCCACCAGCCGAAGGTTCCGATCCGGTTCACCGAATACGGCGAAGAATCAAACCCCGGTCCCTACCCGATCCCCCCGGATGCACCGGTTGAGGGGGCAGGCGAAGAAGGCGACAGGCACGTGCTCGTGCTGCAGGAGGGTACCTGCAAGCTGTATGAGCTGTACGCCGCGCAGCGCAAAGGCTCGGTGTGGGATGCCGGCTCCGGCGCCGTGTTCAACCTGCGCAGCAACGCGTTGCGCCCGGAAGGCTGGACCTCGGCCGACGCCGCCGGTCTGCCGATCCTCCCGCTGCTGGCCCGCTACCCCGAGGTGCGCGCCGGGCAGATCGACCACGCGCTGCGAGTGACCGTCCCGAGCACCCAGCGCGGCTACATTCATCCCGCTACCCACTTCGCCTCCGACAGCTCCGATCCAAATCTCCCCCCGATGGGGCTGCGGCTGCGACTGAAGGCGAGCTTCAATTTGGCCGGCTACCACGGACAGGCTCTGGTGGTTCTGCACGCGCTCAAGCGCTACGGCCTGATCGTGGCCGATAACGGCTCCTCCTGGTACATAACGGGCGCGCCCAATCCCGGCTGGAACGAAGAAGACCTCGACCAGCTCAAGCGGGTACCCGGCTCAGCCTTCGAAGCGGTCAGCAGCGGGGCGATCCACCACCACGGGTAGGTCTCTCAGCGCTGGTCGGTCGCCGCGGGCTCGCGTTGCGCAAACGGCGACTCGGCCGGTGCGGGCGCTTGCGCCGGCGTCTGTACGGGCGGCGGGGGTGCCGCCGCGCTCAGCGTGGGCTGCTTCTGATCGTGGTTCTGCGCGGGGTGCTCGCCGTTGATCGACTGCTTGAACTCACGCAGCCCGCCGCCTAGCGAGCGGCCGATCTCGGGAATGCGCTTCGCGCCGAACACCAGCAGCAGCAGCACCACCAGCAGGGCGAGATGAACCGGGTTATCGAGTCCCATCAACCTTCAGTCTAGGCGCTATTCGCCGAAATTGGGCCATTTCGGCTTAAAGCTCAGTTTGCGGGTTTTCCTCGTCATCCGTGGGCCTCATCGCCTTGCGCACCAGCTGGATCGCCACGAGCACCATCAACAGCGCAAAGCCAACCCGGAGCGCCGTCCCCGAAAGCGCGTTCGCGAGCGCCACGCCCGCTGCCGCGCCCGCGACCGACAGCAGTCCTATCAGCAGCGCGTCGCTGCGGTGCACGTTGCCGTAGCCGTCCTGCTTGAACGTGCCCACGGCCGCCACCGGCACGATCGCAAGCAGCGAGGTCGCCTCCGCCTGGTGCTGGCCGAGACCGAGGAAGATCACCAGACCGGGCACGAACAGCACCCCGCCCCCGACGCCCAGCAGGCCGGCCACGATGCCCCCACACAGCCCGATCAGGATCGCGCCGATCACGACATCCCCACTCTTTCACCGCACGCCCCGATTGTGATCGCCCCCTTCATTGGATTGCGCGAGCCCATCATTGCGCCAGCAGCTCAGCCGCGCTCGCCACCAGCACCACCGCGAACAACAGCGAGATCGTGCGTGTCGGCAGGTGCTGCTGCAACCGCGTCCCAACCAGCACCCCGCCGACCGCCGGCACCCCCATCAGGATGGCGTCGAACACGTGCACATTGCCATACGCGCCCTGGGTGGCGGCTGCGAAGGCCGCGATGAACACGATCGCCGCGAGCGAGGTGCCAGTCGCCGCGCGCGGCCCGTACCCGAGCCACAGCACCAGCAGCGGCACGATCACACTCCCCCCGCCCACGCCAAACAGACCACTGAACACGCCGGCGAGGGTCCCGATCACCGCCAGCTTCAGCGCTCTGTCGACGGTCAGCTCGGGCGACCGGTCAATACTCACGGGAAGGATGCGACCGGTCAGCCACCACGGAGCGCCATACTAGAGGTGTGTCCCCCGCTGCCACGCTTGTGGAGACGCTGGAACCGCTGCGCTCCGACCCAGCTCATGGCGCCGTGCTGCTCGACATCGACGGCACGCTCGCGCCGATCGTCCGCCACGCCGACGACGCGCACGTGCCGGAGGCCACGCGCACACTGATGATCGAGATATCCAGGCGCTACCGGCTGGTGGGGTGCGTCAGTGGACGGCGTGCCGCCATCGCGCGCCAGATCGTCGCGATCGGGAGCATCGCCTACAGCGGCAACCACGGTGGCGAGCTGCTGCGTCCCGGCGCCACCCGTCCCGAGCTCGACCCCGAGCTGACAGCCTGGTCTGAGCGCGTGCGCGACTTCGCAAGGCGTGCATACACGCCCGAGCATCAGCGTATGCGCGTGCGTGGCGAGGACAAGGACGCGATCGCGGCCTTCCATTGGCGCGGGGCGCCCGACGAAGACGCCGCCGCGGCGCTCGTGCGTGAGATCGCCGATCGTGCCGAGCAGGAGGGGTTTGTGGTCCACTGGGGTCGCAAGGTGCTCGAGGTGCGCCCACCTGTGACGCTTGACAAGAGCCTTGGCGTGAACGCGCTGCTGGCGGGCGCGGAGGACAGCGAAAACGGCTCCGCGATCACAAGCGCGGTGTACGTGGGCGATGACAGCACCGATATCGACGCGTTTCGTGCGTTGCGTACGCTGCTCGACAGCGGTGGGCTCACGTTTGTTCTGTGTGCGGCGGTCAGCTCCCTGGAGACCCCGCCGGAGCTGATCGAGCAGGCGGACCTGGTCATCGACGGGCAGAGCGGCGTGCGCGGCTTGCTCGAGGCCCTGCTCTAAACGAGGCGTGCACTTCGTCGACTTTCTCAGGGCCACGGTCCTGCTCAGCGCCGCCGCCGCGACTGCGCTCGTGATTGTCACCGTACTCTCCGCCGCGCCGTCCACCGACACGACGATCGTGCCGCTATCCGTCGGTTGGTGGGTGCTTGCCGCCGCGGTCGGGCTGTGGCTCGGGCGCCGCGCCGAGGTGCACCCGCCGATCGCGCGGCTGCTGCGCGAAGCCCGCGCCAGCACGGCGCTGCCGGAATACCGTCCGGGGGCGACCCTCCTGAACCGCCTGTGGCCACTGCTGGCGTTCACCGTCGTCGCGGGCGCACTCGCGTTCCTCGCTCCACAGATCCCCGGCATCGGCGCTGGCTTCGCGATCGCGCTCGCCTTGTGGTGGCGCCGCCAGGACGCCGCCGTGGCAGCCATCGAGGAGCGCGACGGGGTGCGCTTCCACGTGCTGCGCAGCTCCCCATTGCGCTCGATCGCGCTGGCGCGCACGCCCGGCTTCAAGGCGCTGCGCCCCGAACGTGTGGGCGGCGCCACGACTTGACGCTTGACGTCCTAATCGTCTCGCTTGGCGCCACCGGCGGGTTGCGCGCCGCCGATGAGGAGCTGCTCGCGTCTCTGCGCCGCGCGGGCGCGGATACGGCGATCGTGCGGGCCGATCCGCCGGCGCCGGTGCGCACGCTGATGCTCACCGACCTGCGCTGGGCACAGGCGTCGCGGGACGCGGCCGTGGCGCAGCTGGCGCGCTCGCCCGCGCGGGCGACCATCTACTCCAGCACCACCGCCGCATTGTTTTGGCCGAAGCCCGGTGCGATCCGCTTCGACGCGTCATCGGCCGGCAACCGGCCTGGCCGTCACGGGCTATGGCAGCGGCCGCTCGAGCGTTTGCGCATGGCCCACGCGCCGCTGCTGCTGCCGTGGAGTGAGAGCGCGCTCTCAGAGCTCGCCTCAGCGACGCTCGCCGAGCGCGCGCTCGTCCTGCCTGTGCCGGTTGAGCCGTCGGGGACACCGGGTGCGCGCGACGTGGCGGCGGTCGCCTACGCGGCCAACCCCACCAAGAAGGGCCTCGACCGGATCCTGCGAGCGTGGAGCACGGCGCGCAGGTCCGGTGAGGAGCTGGTGGTGGTGGGCGTGTCTGAGAGCAAGCTGCGCAAGCTTGGCTACCACCTGCCGGCCGAGGGTGTGCGCGTCGAGCCGATGCTGGCCTATGAGGACTACCGGGCGCTGCTGCGACGCACGCGCGTGTTCATGTGCGCGGCTCGCCGCGAGGACTACGGGATCGTCCAGCTGGAGGCGCTCGCCGACGGATGCGCGCTTGTGACTACACCCTCGCCTGGACCGTATGCGGCGCTGCCGATCGCACGCGCGCTCGATTCACGGCTCGTCGGTGAAGACCTTGCCGTGCAGCTGCGCACAGCGCTCGACGACCCCGCGCCCGGCTACGCCGAGCGCGCCCAGGGCGCGCTCGAGCCATTCCGCCGCGTCGAGGCAGACCGGCTCGTCGCCGAGGAGCTATTGCCGCGACTGCTGCCAGGCGGCTAAGTGCTCTGGCTCGGAAGTTCGCCGACGTATTTGTGGGTCAGGCGGCTTGGAGGGTCGGCTGGTCGAGTCGCTTGGCGACGCGGTCGAGGTCTTGGCGGGTGAACTTCCACTGAAATGGGGCGGCGATCTCCTCGTAGCGGCGAGCGAACGCGAGTAGCTGCGCTTCGAGCGTGTCGATGTCGGGGAAGTCGTTGGGGGTGAGAACCTTGCGTTGCACGATCGAGAAGTAGATCTCGGCTTGGTTGAGCCAGCTAGCGTGGACGGGGGTGTGAACGAGGATCAGGTTCTTGTATCTGCCTTGGAGGCGTTTGATCGATGCCTGGCCGCGGTGCGCTGAGCCGTTGTCGACGATCACGAACACGCGTCGGGCCTTGCTGTAGGGCTCAACGGTCATGAACTGCGCGACGAGCTTGTCGAACGGGACGATCCCGTCCTTCTTGTCGCAGCGGTCGAACAGTCTGGCGCGGCGTGCGTCCCAGGCAGCGAAGTAGCACAGGGCGCCGCCGCGTTCGTATTCGTGCTCGACGCGCTGGCCGCGCTTGATGTGGGCCGCGGCGGGCAGCGTGGCGTGCTTGCGGTGCCGCGCTTGGATCGATGGCTTCTCATCGCAGCAGACGACGTAGTCGCCGGGATGCAACAGCTCGCCTTCCCAGCGGCCGGAGTAGAGATCGAGGATGCGGCCGGCCTTGGCGGTGAACTCGGGGTCACGCGGGAAGATCCAGGAACGGTACTGCCACGGCTTGATCGCGTCCTCTGATAGCCAGCGCCAGACCGTCACGCCGGAGATCTGCTCGCAGATCCCGCGAGCGACAGCCTCGCGCGCGAGCTCTGGGGATGACCAGCGCGACAGCGGCACCTCGCTGTCTGAGGGCCGCTCGCACGCCAGGCGGATCACCTCAGCGCGGACCTGAGGGGGGAAAAGCCGGCGGTCTGCCGCGCCGGGGCCGGTCCTCCAGGCCGGCCAGGCGCTGCTCGAAGAATCGCTTGCGCCACTGCGAAACCACGTCGCGTCCGCAACGCAAACGGACGGCGATCTGATCGTTACGCAGCCCATCTGCGGCCATCAGCACCATCTGCGCCCTCATCACCTGCCAATACGGCAACGTATACGAACGCGCCAGCGACTCCAACACCGCGCGCTCCTCACCAGACAACTCGATCCGATACGGGCTATGTCTCGGCATCAGCGTCCCTTCACGAGAAGACAGGATGCCAGACACGCTACGGCCGCGATCAGACGCTAATACGTAGCCTTACTTACGAAATCGAGCACTAAGGGCCTACCGGGATAGGCCCTAGGAACCGTCCAACCTCAAAGACCTATCGAGCCCCCAACTGTCGTGAGCACCCCGAGCAGCCGGCTCTAAATGCTCGCGCGCTCACGCTTGCGCAGCTTCGAGAAATCCCCCCACGGGCGCGTGTTGGCAACGTCATCGGCGCTCAACCACGCGCGCCGCGCCGTGGCCAGGCCCCAGCGCATCACGTCGAAGCGCTCCGCCGCGTGGGCGTCGGAGTCGATCAGGATGTGAGCGCCCGCGCGCGCCGCGGCACGCGCGTGAATGTCGTTGAGGTCGCGACGGTCGGGGTTGGCGTTGATCTCGAGCATCGTGCCGGTTCGCACCGCGGCCTCGATCAATGCCTCCACGTCCAGCGCGTAGGGGTCGCGCCGCTCGATCAAGCGCCCCGTGGGATGCCCGATCGCGTCCACCAGCGGGTGCTCCACGGCGGCGATCATGCGCTCGGTCATCGTCTGTTCGCTCATCCCAAAGGCGGTGTGCACGCTGGCGATCACCCAGTCGAGCTCAGCCAGCAACTCGTCCTCGTAGTCGAGCGTTCCGTCCGGGAGGATGTTCACCTCGCTGCCCGCCAGCACCCGGATGCCGTTGATCTGCTCATCCGCTTCGCGCACGTGCTCGATCTGGCGGCGCAGCTGCTCCGGTGAGACGTCGTCGCCAAAGCCGTGCGAGGCGGAGTGGTCGGTGATCGCGACGTACTCATACCCGCGCTCGCGCGCCGCGAGGGCCATCTGCTCGATCGTGTTGTGCCCGTCGGAGGCGACCGTGTGGCAGTGCAGGTCGCCCTTGATGTCCGCCAGGTCGATCAGCTTGGGGAGGGCAGACTTGGATCCGAGGACCGCCGCGGCCAGCTCGCCGCGGTCCTCACGCAGCTCGGGCTCGATGTATGTGAGGCCCAACAGGTCGTATACCTCCGCCTCGCTCGTGCACGTCGCGGTTGTGCCTGTGGCGTCGTCGTACACCCCGTACTCCGACACATGCAGTCCGCGCCGCACCGCCGCCTCGCGCAGCGCGGCGTTGTGCCTGCCCGAGCCTGTGAAGTGCTGCAGCAAATTGCCCAGCTGGGTTGGCTTGGCGATCCGCAGGTCTACGTTCACGCCCGAGTGACTGCGCGCCTTCGCGCCTGCCTTCCCGGCGGAGGCGACGCTCTCGATCTCAGGTAGCGAGGCGAGGCTCTTGGCGAGCGTCACCGGTTTGCGCGTCACCGCGATCAGGTCGACGTCCTTCACGCTGTCGGCCATCCGCCGCGCCGACCCGGCGATCCGCACCTCCGTGCCGGCGCCCCCGCGCTCGGTGAGCTCGTCGGCGAGCGCCTGCCCGAGCTGCAGCGCCCGCGGCAACAGCAACCGTGGGTCGGAGCGCTCGGCGGGGTGGGTGGGCATCTTGTTGAGCGACTCCAGCACGCTTGCCTCGAACTTCGCCCCGAGCCCCTTCACGGTTTGCAGCCGGCCCGCGAGCGCCGCCTCGCGCAGCGCCTCCAGCGAGTCGACCCCGAGCGCTGAGTGCAGCAGCCGGGCGCGCTTGGGGCCAAGTCCAGGCAGTCGTGTGATCGCGATCAAGCCGGCGGGGATCTTCGCGCGCAGCTTCTCGGCCGCGGGGATCGTGCCTGTTTCGATCAGCGCGAGGATCTTCTCCTGAAGGGTCCCCCCGATGCCCGCCAGCTCTGTTGCGCACCCGGCGCGCGCGAGTCCCGCCACCGAAACCGGCGCCTCGCGCACGGTGCGCGCGGCGGTGCGGTAGGCCAGCACGCGGTGCACGATCGCCCCGTCGAGCTCGTACAGGTCGCCGAGCTCCTCCAGCGCGTCGGCGATGGCCGAGTTGGGCAGCTCGCCGGCCATCCGCTCAGTTCGTCTCGATTGCGACGACTGTGTTCGGCGCGAGCACCAATCGCGCACGGTGATCGACCGCCGCCAGCGACCCCCGTGCTTCGATCGAGCTAGTGGCGCTGAGCGTCTCGCTGCGTAGGCTCGCCCGTGTACCCGGTACGTCGATCGTGAACGGGATTGGCTTGGAGGAGAAAGAGCTCACGATCACGCTCGTGTGCCAACCGTGGGAGACCGTCGCCGCGAGGATCTTCGGGTTGCTCGAGCTCGAGGAGATCTGACTGCCGAGTGGGATCCAGCGGTGCAGGAACAGCAGCGCGTGGCCGAGTGGGCGCATCGCAACCGTCCCGTTGGCTTTGAAGGAGAATGGGTCATAGCTTCCGCCGGCGGAGTGAAAACGCACCTGCGCGAATCCGGCGAGCAGCGCCGCGACCACATAGCGCGCCGCCCACACACCCGCCACTGGCGTGTTCGAGACGCCCGGCTCGCCGCCGCAGGAGGCGCTGTTGCTCTCGGAGATGATCGCCGGCCTGTGCACGGTGCGCGCGACCGCCAGCAACCAGTCGTACTTTTCGACGAGCCCCACGCTCGTGTGCTTTGAGAGCAAGCGCGCCGCGGTTGTCATGAGATCGGGTGGCCCGCACGCGGAGGTGGGATACGCGTGCGTGTCGATCACATCGGGGGGGTTTTTGATCAGCATCTGGGAGATCGGGGCTCGCCAGCCGATTCCGGCGAGATCGGGACCTTCGATCTGGATCTGACCGAGCATCGCCCGCCGGCTTTCCCATTCGCTCACATACTCTTCGGCCGTCCACGGCGAAGGGCGAAAAGCGGGAACGGTGACTCCCGGTTCGTCGGGAAAGATGTGGCTGAGACCATAGAGGTCGGGCTCGTTGCCCAGCGAGAAACTCAGTTGTGAGGCCGGAATCGCCTGCTCGGCGGCGGCGATCGTGGTGAGCTCATCGGCGACCGGGCTTGTGGCGAAATTCAGCCCCACGGTGACCTGCACGCCGGTCTCCCGCGCCAAGCAGCCGAGCGTCGTCCAGAACGACGCCGGTATGAAGTAGTGGTAGGCGGCCGTTGGGCCAGCGAGATCCTGCGAGTCGCCCCCGATTCGCAGCGACGGCGAGCCGAGCTCACGCAACGTTGCCACCAGCGCCGGCGGCGGACAAGGGCCGGCGCCAAGCGCGCGCTCCATCAGCGGGTACTCCAGCGAGAGCCCAAACGGTGAACGGGTGACGATCGCGGCGGAGGATGGCCCCACGGTTGCCGCGGACCGCGAGCGAGCGACGATCGCAACGGAGGCGTCTCCAACCCGTGGCACGGCGCTCTGAAGCCCTCCGGCCAGCAGTCCGGCCAGCAAAGCGGCGCGCCACCGTCTCATCGGTGCCTATGATATCTGGGCGAATGCCGCCGACTCGTGCCCCACGACGCCTCGTCGCGCCGCTACTTGTCTGCCTTGCGTTCGTGGGCCTCCTCGCCACCACAGGCATCGTCGCCACGAGCCTGGCCGCCGGCCACAAGCGGGTGAAGGCCTCCGCGGCAAGCTCCACGCTGCGCTTCGGGCTCGCCGACTATGAAGCGCGCACGTTCTCCGACCCGCGCGTTAGAGAGCTCGACGTTTACCTCGCACGGGACGTGGTGCCGTGGAACGTGGCGCTCGTGCCGCGCGAACTGGCGAACGTCAGAGAATGGTTGGACGCGGTTAAGCACGCCTACCACATCACCCCCCTTATCACCTTCCAGCACGCCTCCAACAACGACCGTGCGCCAAGCCCCGCACAGTTCCTGGCGGCCTTTCTACGCTTCCGCAAGCTGTTTCCATGGGTGAACGAGTTCGTTCCATGGGACGAGGCCACCCACTCGACGCAGCCCACCGAGCACCATCCGTGGCTGGCGGCGGAGTACTACAACGTGCTCGCTGCCCATTGCAGCGGATGCGAGGTCACCGCGCCCGACATCCTCGACTCGGACGGCAACGTCGAGGCGTGGGTCGCTGAGTTCCTGGAAAAGGCTCACCCCTACCCGAAGATCTGGACGTTCAACCCGTACGCGAGCGTCAGCACCGGCAGCCCGCGACTGATCGAAAACTTCCTCGCCGCGGTGCGCGGGCAGGTCTGGTTCAGCGAGGTCGGGGGAGTCGTGTGGTGGCGCTTCAAAGGCAAGCTGATCGACCACGGTGTGGAGTACGCGGCGAGGGTCGCCAAGAACATCTTCACATTCGCGAAATTGAGTCCCCGGATCACCCGAGTCTACTACTACCACTGGCGCTCGCCGGGAACCCCCAAGAGCGCGAAGAAGGCCACCTGGGACGCCGGTCTGGTGAGCTCCAACGGTGCCGTTCGACCGGCGCTGCTGGTTGTGGCCAAAGAACTCCACCGCCACCTCCAGAGAGCGATCCCAGCGGTCTTCTGAGTAGCTGGCCGTCGGGGTGCGGTGGCCGTCGGGGTGGGGTGGCCGTCGGGGTGGGGTGGCCGTCGGGGTGGGGTGGCCGTCGGGGTGGGGTGGCCGTCGGGGTGGGGTGGCCGTCGGGGTGGGGTGGCCGTCGGGGTGGGGTGGCCGTCGGGGTGCGGTGGCCGTCGGGGTGCGGTGGCTGTCAGGGTTCGCCCGCCGGCGCGTCGGATTTCGCCTGGGGTTCGGTCGGGTTTTCGCGCGATTCGCGCGGGGCGAGGATTTCGAGTGCCGCCGCGTGGCGCTTGGGCCAGTAGATCGTCACCGGGCATGCACGCCCCGACGCGGTCACGATGCAGCTGCCCAGTGTCCTGGTTGCTCCGGGTGCCAGCAGCTGTGGATCCCCGTCGGCAAGCCACAGCGTCATGTGCAGCGTGTCCTTCACCGGCACGCTCATACTCAGTCTGACGCCGGTTGCGGTTGTGTGCAGCGACCAGGTTGCACGCGCGAGGACCCGGCCGGTTGGTCCTCTGTAGACGCCCGTCAGCTGAACGTCTCGCCCCGTCCCCCGCACCTTCGCAAACGTTGGGGTGGCAGTTCCCTTGGGTCCGAACCTCAGCGCCCACACGCTCGACTTCCCGTGCTGGATTGGGCGCAGCGCGAGCAGGTCGCGCCAACCGCCGGCGCCATCGATCTTCACGGCGACCAGTCCCTGTGCGGCGCGTGGATCACCGCTGGTGGAGCGCCCGCTCAGCTCCCACCACACGCCGCCGGAGCGGCCCCACACCAGGCCGCTCGAGGCGAGGTCGTTGGCGAGCAAGCTCTTGGCGTCCCCCGGCAGCGGTGCCCGCGGTGCCTGGGTCTGCGGCCAGCGGTTCAGGGCATCGGACAGCAGCCACAGCGTCAAACCCTCATATTGATTCAGCGCGGCGTAGCCATCCATGATCGACGGGCTCCAGTCGAGATTCAGTCCCGGGACGATCGGCAGTAGGCCCCCCGACTGGAGCGGGTAGGCGTTCAGCAGGTATGAGACGGCGCGATCGGCGAAAGCGCGCCACGCGGGAGCCCCGGCCGGTTCAAGCGCGGCCTGCCTGGCGCCGAGCGCGGCGGCGGCGGCCTGCACCCAGGACTGGTCGAGCGAGCGCCCCGACAGCGACAGCTGGCCGTCGGGGGCCATCATGTCGAGTGCATAGCGGTCGGCCTGACCGCGCAACCGCGCCACCGCTGGGGTGATCGCGGCCGGGTCGACTTCGCCGAGTGTCTCGAGCATGAAAGTCGAGAACAGCTCGTAGGAGGGCGGCTCGGCGCCGGGATCGGACAGCTCGCGCGCACGTACCCCGAGTCCCGGGACGCTCGTGCCCTCCCCTGGCTTGAGCCCGAGACCGCCCGCGAGCGCGGTGAGCAGCGGGGCTCCCGCGTCGGTCACCGCAAGCTGGAGGTCGGCCTTGATGTGGGCTGTGACAAACGCGCTTTCGCCAGCCAGCGAGCCCGGCTCAGCGGCGACGTCGTCGGCCTGCAGCAGCGCTGCGCCGGCCGACCACACCAGCAGCCAGTTGCTGTAGCAGCCGAGTTCGGTCAAGCAGTTGACGCCGGTGGGGGGGCCGATCTGCCCGGCCAGCAACATCAGCGGTCCACCAAGCTCATCCCAGGCGTCGGTGGGGAACTCACCATCCTGCCCGTCGTGAATCACGGCAGCGAGCGCGAGCAGATTGAAGGGGTCGTTGGGCGCCGGCAGCGTCAGCACCGAGTCCAGAATGCGCACACCTGCCACCTCCAGCGCGCTGTCGTCGGTGTTGCGAGCCACCTTCAACATCACGTCGGCGAGCAGGATCACGCCGTAGTTGTCACCGGTGTCGGCTGGGTTCAGCGGGTCTGCCACCCTCCCGTCGGCGGTTGTGTAGGGCTCCCAGGCGCGCGCCACGCGGGCTATGTAGCTTTCGAGCTGGCTCGAGCTGAGGGGTGTCTGCGGACTGATCGAGGATGGTTGCGGGGTGCTTGGGCCCGGTTGGGGACTGCTTGGGCCCGGTTGGGGGGCGCGGCCCAACGCCACGCCGGGGCGCGCGAGCATCGCGAGCAGGGCAAGCACGCTGAGCAGGGCAAGCACGCTGAGTAGGGCAAGCACGCTGAGTAGGGAAAACGCGCTGAGTGGGGCAAGCTCGCCAAGCAGCGGGAAGACGGCGCGAGGCGATGTCGTCCGGGTGCGAGTGAGCCTGTTGGGCTGGATATCCACTGGTGCCTTGCTTGGTGTCCGGCCATAGGTGCGCGTCGCTGCCCGCCACGCTTTAGGGTACGCGTCCATGAATGACGCCGATCCACTTCACACGCCCGGAACCCCCTGGCTGATCCTCCCAACCTACAACGAGGCGGAGAACATCGAGGCGATTGTCGCAGCCGCCGGGGAGGTCCTCGGCGGCGCTGTCGACCGGGACGGATTGGGCGGCTCGCCTGCGCTTGAAGCGCCCGATGAAGCGCCCTACAAGATCCTCGTCGTCGACGATGGGTCCCCCGACGGCACCGGCGAGATCGCCGACCGACTGGCCGGCGCGCACGAGCAGGTCGAAGTGCTGCACCGCACCGAGAAGAACGGGATCGGCCCCGCCTATTTGGCCGGCTTCCGCTATGCGCTCGACCACGGGGCGGCCTACGTGATGGAGATGGACTCCGACTTCTCCCACGACCCGGCCGACCTCGCACGCTTGCTCGCCGCGGTGCGCTCTGGAGCCGACCTCGCGCTCGGCTCGCGTTACGTTCCCGGCGGGGGGGTGGTGGATTGGGGGCTGCTGCGGCGTTTCATCAGCGAGGGGGGCTCCACCTATGCGCGCTGGATACTCGGCTTGCACGTGCGCGATTTGACGGGTGGTTTCAAGTGCTTCAAGCGCGAGGTGCTGGAGGCGATCCACTTCGACAGCGTGCGCTCGCAGGGCTACGCCTTCCAGGTTGAGCTCACCTATCGCGCCGCCCGCGCCGGCTTCCGCGTGGTGGAGGTGCCGATCGTGTTCAAAGACCGCGAGCTCGGACAGAGCAAGATGTCGTGGCGGATCGCCGCCGAGGCGATGTGGCTCGTGCCCAGGCTGCGCTTTGGGAGTCAGCCTCCGGCGCCGAAGACGATTCAATCTTCCGCTCACGTGGACGTGGCGGGCGGTCGATAGGAAGAGGGTGGACGCCTCCTCCTACGCGTTTCACCACGGCGTCCGCCGCACTCGCACCACCCTGAGCGCCTGGCAGCGCCGGCCGCTACCGGTGATCGGCGGATGGCTTGCGGGCTCGGCGCTCGCGGCGGGCGGGCTGCTGTCGGCAGTGCTGTTGATCTCCGCGCTGTCGAGCGGGGACCAGCAGGTCATACAGCTGGTCCCCCCGTTCGCGGTCGGCAACATCGGGGATGTCGCCGAAGTGCTTTCGCACAACCT
Organism: uncultured Solirubrobacterales bacterium; assembly: GCA_963849215.1. Lineage (GTDB taxonomy): Bacteria > Actinomycetota > Thermoleophilia > Solirubrobacterales > Solirubrobacteraceae > Palsa-744. The sequence goes on along the minus strand of CAWKGR010000003.1, from coordinate 235,878 downwards.
GCTGGTGCTCGCTCTGCACGCGATGGCGTGCGTCGCGGGCTTCATCGCCGGCAGCTCGCTGCCGCTACAGGCGGAGGGCAAGCGGGGGGTTTCGCGCTGGGTGCACGAACACGGCGGGCGCATCGCGATCGCGTTCGTGGTGTGCGCCACGGCTTTCTCGCTGTCGGCCCAAGCGTACGTGCTCGGCAACGCGCTCGCCGGCCTCTCCCACTTCTTGGAAGTTTCACCGGCGCTGTTGCTGCTGGGGGTGCTCCCGCACGCGGTCCCCGAGCTGATCGCACTGTTCCTGCCGCTGGCCGCCTGGATCATCGCCAGCCGCCGAGGGGAGTGGGACCAGCTGCTCGCCGCCACCTTCGTGACGGTTGCGATCGCCCTACCGGTGCTTGTGGTGGCCGCCTTCGTTGAGGTGTATGTGTCACCGCATCTGTTCATGACGCTCACGGGCATTCATCCGCCAATCGTGCGCACGCTGGGCGGGGTGACGGTGCACGTGGGCGGTTGAGGACGCCTGCGAGGAGGTGTATACTTCACTTTGTATAGCGCCCCATTTCGATAGGAGATCTCCATGGCAGGCACCCTCAGTGAAGTCACCGACGCCAACTTCCAGGCTGAGGTCATCGAGTCCGACAAGCCGGTGCTCGTCGACTTCTGGGCTCCCTGGTGCGGACCGTGCCGCGTGGTCGGCCCCGTGCTGGAGGAGATCGCCTCCGAGCGCGAGGACCTGCGCATCGTGAAGCTCAACGTCGATGACAACCAGCAGACGGCCGCCAGCTTCCAGGTGCTGTCGATCCCGACGATGATCCTCTTCAAGGGCGGCAACGCCGTCAAGACGGTCGTGGGGGCCTACCCCAAGAAGAAGATCGAGGCGGAGCTAGACGGAGCCCTAACGACGGCTTAGGGCCTATCCCGGTTGGGTGGTGGTGAGGGTCGCGAGGTGCGCCTTCTTGAACGCGATGAGGCCGCTGGCGAGTTGCAGTAGGGCGAGGTGGTTCTCCTCCTTCTTGGACCAGCGGATAAGGATCCCGCGGTTGCGGTTCAGCCAGGAGTGACAAGCCTCCACGACCCAGCGGCGGGCTTTCCAGCCGGGCGTGTGCGCCTTGAGTTTGATCTCTTCGCCGCGTGTTCGGATGTGCGGCGTGTAACCGTGCTTGACCGCCAGATCACGCATCGCCGGGGAGTCAAAGCCGCGATCGAGGCACAACCCCTGCGGACACTCCGCATTAGGCTCGGGACGCTCGATCGGGATGCTTTGCAGGGTCGGCTCTAGCAGCTTCTGGTCGTGACGGTTCGCGCCGTCGTGCGCCAACCCGACCGGGACCCCCGCTCCCTCGCTGAGAACCGAACGCTTCGCCCCCCCTTGGCCCGGTCAGTGGGATTCGGGCCGGTCTTCGCGCCGCCGAGCGGCGCCTTGGTCATCGCGCCGTCAGCCGCCAGCCACGCCCAATCGATCCCGAGAACCTTGTCGTACTCCAACAGTCCCTGACGCCAGATCTCGGCGAACACCCCGGCCTGCTCCCATTCCTGAAAACGCCGGTGCGCAGAACTCGAGGAGCAGACCCCTGTCGCGTTCAAAGCGTTCCACTGCATCCCAGTCCTAAGCACAAGCAAGATCGCGTCCATCGCGTCACGATCGGGCACCCGCGGCGCGTGACAGCCCAACGGGTGAAACGGCGGTTCTGGAAGCAACGGCTCGACACGCTCCCACAACCAGTCAGGCATCCGCCAACCATCATCCTTACTGACCATGTAGCCCATCACAGACCTCCTGATCGAATGGCACAAAGGCCGGTCGATCAAAGATTCAACGCAGGTCTACATAACCCTTCCGGGATAGGCCCTTAGTGAGATCTCGAGGCTGAGGCCTTCAATTTCGGACTGCTCGCGGTAATCCATCGCCTCGGCGTCGCCATCGCCGATCGCGAGGGTCACCGCGAGCGTCTCGCCGGCCACGTAGGACCGATGTTCGCGGGCAGCGTCCAGTAGCGCCGGGTCGCCGGTCAGCACCAGATCGATGCGGTCCTCGACTTCCAGGCCCGCGGTCTTGCGGGCGTTCTGCACCGCGTGCACGATCTCGCGTGAGCGGCCCTCGCACAGCAGGCTGTCGTCGATCGTGAGCTCCAGCGCGACCGCGTGGGCACCCTCGCGCTCGACGCTATAGCCCTCGGGGGCCTTCATCGTCAACAGGACGTCCTCGGCGGTGAGCGTGTGCTCACGACCCCCCACGGCGATCCCCATGCCGGCGCCGTCTCTGACCGCGGCCGCCAGCTTGGCGGGGTCGATCGCGGCGATCGCCTCAGCCGCCAGCGGCATGTCTTTGCCGAACAGCGGACCCAACGTGCGGTAGTTGGCCTTCACCTCGTAGGAGCCCAGCTCGTCGGCCGCCTCCACGAAGCGCACCCGCCGCACGTTGCAGCTCCTCCCGCACGATGTCGCTCAAGCGCTCGATCGCGGCACGCTCGCGCCCGTCGGCGACCACCACCGCCTCGGCCAGCGGCTGGCGCACCTTGATCTTCGCCTGCCCCCGCGCGCCCAGTCCGAGCCGGACCGTCTCGCGGGCGATCGCCATCGCATCGTCCAACGCAGGGTCGCGCTCCGGCAACGCATCGCCGGTGGGGAAGTCGCAAAGGTGCACGCTCGCGAGCGTGCCGTCGAGGTTGTCGTAGATCTCATCCGCCACGAACGGGGTGAACGGGGCCAGCAGCTTCGACACGCACAAAAGGCACTCGCGCAATGTCGCAAACGCCCCCGGGTCACCGTCCCAGAAACGCCTGCGCGAACGGCGCACGTACCAATTGGAGAGGTCGTCCACGAGCTCCGCGATTGCCCGCCCCGCGCTCGTCGCGTCGTACGCGTCCAGGCGCTCCGCCACCACTTCAGCCGTGGCCGCCGTCCGCGACAGCGCCCAGCGATCCAACTCAGCCCATCCCCCAACCACATCGCTCGCATTCAATGTTTTTGCGTTTGCATTCGCATAGAGGACGTAGAAGAAATACGTGCTCCACAGCTGCTTGAGGAACAACCGCACGCCCTCGCCGATCGCCTCCTCGGAGAAGCGGTACCCGTCCCACGGTTGCTTTGAGGTGAAGAAGTACCAGCGAAACGCATCCGCGCCGTAGGTGTCGAGCACCCGCCACGGCTCCACCGTGTTGCCCTTCGACTTGCTCATCTTCTGCCCCTCGGCGTCCACGATCAACCCAAGGCACACGACATTCTCGTACGGCGCCTTGTCAAACAGCAGAGTGGAGACCGCCAACAGTGAATAAAACCAGCCACGGGTCTGGTCCAGCGCCTCGCAGATGAAGTTGGCGGGAAAGTTTTTTTGGAATATCTGCTCGTTCTCGTGGGGTGAGTGAAACTGGGCGAACGGCATCGCGCCGGAGTCGAACCACACGTCGATGACCTCAGGCACTCGCTTCATCGGCTTGCCGCACACGGCGCTCGGCGACGCGCCCGGCGTGGGGTGCGAGTCGCCCGTGGCCGATGGGGTGGATAGGGGGTCGTTCTCGTGGGGACACGGGAGCGTCACCTCATCCACGTATGGTCGGTGGTGATCTGTGAGGGTCGTCCCGGAGCGTTGCTCGAGCTCCGCGAACGAGCCGATCGTGAGCGTGTGGCCGGCCTCGCAGCGCCACACCGGCAGTGGCGTGCCCCAGTAGCGCTCGCGCGACAGCGCCCAGTCGACGTTGTGTGACAGCCAGTCCCCGAAGCGCCCGTGCTTGATGTGCGGGGGGTACCAGTTGATCGTCTCGTTCGCCGCCACCATCTGGTCTTTCACCTTCGAGGTGGCGATGTACCACGAGGGCTTCGCATAGTAGATCAGCGGGGTGCCGCAGCGCCAGCAGTGGGGGTAGGAGTGCTCGTAGTTGGTGCGCTTGAACAACAATCCACGCGCGTTGAGGTCGGCGATCAGCTCCTCGGTCAGCTGTGGGTCCTTGACGAAACGACCCTCGTAGGAGTCCCCGTCGTAGTCGCGCACGCGCCTGTCGTAGGTGCCGTCGGGATTAACCGGGTTGAACAGCGTCCCGGGGCTGGTCGGGTCGAACAACCCCGCCGCTCCCGCCGCCTTGAAGTCGTCATCGCCGAACGCCGGCGCGATGTGCACGAGCCCGGTGCCGTCCTCGGTTGTCACGAAATCACCGGCGATGATCGGGAAACCACCCCGCTCGCCGGTGTTGAAGATTGGACCCTCATATGTCACGCCGCTGTAAACGCCGTTGCTCCACTCGCCGATCAACACGCTGCCGGGGAAGCGGTCGAGGATTTCCACGTCCTCTCCCAGCACTTTCTGCGCGAGACCCGCGGCTAGGACGAACGTCTCTCCGGTCTCCCCGCCCACTCGCGCGCGCGCATAGGTGATGTCAGGCCCGGCGGCCACCGCCACGTTGCCCGGCAGCGTCCACGGTGTCGTCGTCCAGATCAACAGCGCGTCGCCCTCGCGCAGAGGAGAAGCTGGATCGGGGGACTGGGCGGGCACCCAAACCGGACCCTCTGGTTGCTGCACCAGTCCCTCCGACTGCCCCCGTGCGGGGGAGCGAATCGGCAGTCGCACGTACACCGACGGATCCACCACGTCCCTGTACCCCAGCGCCACCTCGTGGGAGGACAGCGCGGTGCCGCAGCGCGGGCAGTACGGCACCACCTTGTACCCCTCGTACAGCAGCCCCTTGCGGTCGATCTCCGCCAGCGCCCACCACACCGACTCGATGTAGGTCTCATCCAGCGTGCGGTACGCGTGATCGAGGTCCACCCAGAACCCAATCCGCTCGGTCAGGCGGTTCCACTCCTCCAGGTACTCCCACACCGACTTGCGGCACTCTTCGTTGAAACGCTCAATCCCGCCCCGCGCGGGGTCCTCGATTTCGGCCTTGCTGGTGATCCCGAGCTTCTGTTCGACGGCGATCTCCACCGGCAGCCCGTGGCAATCCCAGCCGCCCTTGCGCTCCACGAGGTAACCGCGCATCGTCTTGTAGCGCGGGTAGATGTCCTTGAACACGCGCGACAGCACGTGGTGGGAGCCCGGCCGCCCGTTGGCGGTGGGGGGCCCCTCGTAGAACACCCACCGCTCCGCCCCCGCGCGCATCCGCAGCGACTCTCCGAACACGTCGCGCTCGCGCCAGCGCTCCAGCACCACCTGCTCCAACGCGGGCAGCTCCTGGCGTGCGTCCACCGCGCGCGCGGGTATCAGCGGGTGTCGTGGGGGCGCGGTCATGGCGCGAATGGTTGCTTAGGAGATGACGTCATCGTGCGAACGTGTGCGGAGCACACAGTCGTCAGGTGGCCAATTGTAGGTGGGGCATTCACGACGGAGTCGCTACGTCTGCTGTCCGCGCACGTGACTCGGCGGCATGACGCAATCGTCCCAGCGCATCGGTTGTGGGGGACACCTTCGCATGCTCATAGTCCGACAGTCGTGACGCCGACGTTCCTGCCGCCAGCGCCATCTCGCGCAGGGTCATGCCGCTCGACGCACGCCACTGGCGAATCTGTGTTGCGTAGTGCTCCCTGCCCCGCCGGGTTAGCGCTGCGCGCGCGCCGCCGATCACGTTTGCCATCAACGCATCCACGCCGTAGTGCTCATCCCAGCTCACCACGGTCTCCGTAGTGCGTGCGGCAGGGCCCCACGGGTTCGCGCGAATCGTCTGCGCGAGCTGCCGCCAGTCCGATAGCGAGCCGCGGTCTATTACGGTCTCGATCGCCTCCGCCGGCCACTCATCCAGCGGGCGCGACGAATCGAAGTCGAGGTTGCGAAACGCAACGGTCATCGAACCATCCTCTCAGCCACCTCCGCAAGCGCCGTTCTGACTGCCGACCAATCGTGCCAGCGCGGAGCGAGCGCCTTGTAGTCGGACAGTTGCTTGGTGACTTCCGCGTCGCGCGGGCGCGGGTCTGCGAGCTGGCGAACGAGCTGGGTTGCCACCGCCTCAGGGTGCTCGTTCAGATCGTCGTAGTAGTCGTCGATTGCACCCAGTACCGTGCCCGCCTCCTCGAAGCCGATTCGCTCGCTGAGCGCAGCCACGTCGAGGTAGTCGCGTGTCTGGTTGCGGCTGAGCATCAGCCACGCCTTGATCCGCAGGATCTCCGTTGCGGTCGGTGCCACCAGAGTTCGGCCGCGCACCTGTATTTCAGTGGTCTCCAGTGGTCGGCTGCGCAGCAACTGACGCACCCCGGTCTCGATCCCACCGAGCTCTCCGAGAATGATCTTTCCCGGCTGTGCCCGTGCGGTGGACCAGTCCCCAAGCGCCTCGAGACTCTCGAGGATCGTGTCGAAGCGCTCCACGAGATCGTCTACCACGTGGTCATGGTCCAGCGACTCGCGGTGGTGGGCATGCAGCGCGGCCGCCGCGCCCCCCACCAGTACCGCGCCGGGGACCAGTTCCTGCAAGACAGCCGCCCTCTCAAGTACATCCTCCAACGAACGATCCACCTTCGACATATCAGATATGATAACAAATCACCCGCGCGGTCGGATCGGAGCGTCGTTCTCATCTTGCTCGCGCCCATGCTCCTGGCTACGCAGCCAATTCGCCCGCCTTGCCCTAAGATTTGCTGTCCGCGGCGACACGCCGCACTAGTCGACAACTACCGGGAGCAATCACACAATGAGCCAGAAGACGTTTGTGATCGGCGTGGGCATGACCAAGTTCGACAAGCCCGGCACCAAGGAGGGCGACTACCCCGACTGGGCACTTGAGGCCGGCTCCAAGGCGCTCGCCGACGCGGGCATTCCCTACGAGCTGGTCGAGCAGGCGTTCGCGGGCTACTGCTATGGCGACTCCACCTACGGACAGCGCGCCGTGTACGGGCTTGGGCTGACCGGCATCCCGGTGGTCAACGTCAACAACAACTGCTCCACCGGCTCCAGTGCTCTGTGGCTCACGCGCCAGGCGGTCAAGGGCGGACTGATCGAATGCGGGCTGGCGATCGGCTTCGAGAAGATGGAGAAGGGCTCGCTGGGCATGAAGTACACCGATCGCACCCCCGCCCTCGACAAGCACATGGGACGCATGCTGGAGTTGCGCGACTTGGAGGAATCTCCGTTCGCCCCGCAGATGTTCGGCAACGCCGGGCGCGACCACATGCAGCGCTACGGCTCCACCCCCGACCACTACGCGTGGATCGGGTGGAAGAACCACAAGCACTCCGTCAACAACCCCTACGCGCAGTTCCAGGACGAGTACTCGATGGAGGACATCAAGAGCGCGCGCATGATCCACGACCCGCTCACCAAGCTGCAGTGCTCCCCCACCAGCGACGGCGCCGCCGCCGCGCTCGTGGCCAGCGAGCGCTTCGTCGACGCCCACGACCTGTGGGATCACGCGATCGAAATCGCCGGCCAGTCGATGGTCACCGATCTGTCCTCCACATTCGACGAGAACGCCGACTGCATGACGATCGTGGGCGCCGATATGAGCCGCGAGGCCGCACGCCAGGCGTATGAGGAGGCCCAGCTCGGGCCCGAAGACATCCAGGTGATCGAGCTGCACGACTGCTTCAGCGCGAACGAGCTGATCACCTACGAGGCGCTCGGGCTGTGCGGCGAGGGCGAGGGTCACAAGCTGGTCGACGAGCAGCAAACCACCTACGGCGGCCAGTGGGTCGTCAACCCCTCCGGCGGGCTCATCTCCAAGGGCCACCCGCTGGGCGCCACGGGCCTCGCGCAGTGCTCGGAGCTCAACTGGCAGCTGCGCGGCAAGTCCGAGGGACGCCAGGTGAACGGCGCCAAGGCGGCGCTACAGCACAACATCGGGCTCGGCGGCGCCGCGGTGGTGACCGTGTACCGCCCGCCGGCGTCCTGAGCTGTCTGCTCGCGTCCTGAACCGCGCCCCGCGTCCAGAGGTGCGCGCCGAAGGGGGATCAGGGAGGGCTACGCACTCCAAATCGGCCCCTAAACACTTCATTCTGTGAAGTGTTTAGGGAGCAAAAAGTACACACACCCCTCAGCTGGACACACCCCACACCCCTCAGCCGGCGCGGGCGTTGCTTTCAGCCGGCGCGCGCGTCGGCTACGGGGGCGGCGGGGCTTGCCAGGTGCTCGCGCAGCATTTGCACGGCCTCGGTCGGTCCCGGACCGATCTGCGGCACGGTGCTCGCGCCGGTGTGAGACAGTGCGCCGCGATAGTCCAACACCTGCAGTTCATCCGCGCTCTGCCTGGTTGCGTATACCAGCCGTCCGATCGTCTCAAGCGACGAGCAGCGTCCGCCCAGCACCACCGCCCGCGGGTGCAGCGCGCGCAGCGCATTTCCAATTCGTGTGCTGTCGAGATCGACCGGCAATGTCAGCACCCTCAACCCCGCTCGTCGCACGCAAAGCTCGAGCGCCTGCACGTGCAACGCGTCGATGTCCAGCGCGCGGCTCGCGTCGAAGATCAGCACCCCCTCCTCGCGCGTGGCGGCCGGTGCGACACGTTGGGCGGCTGCCAGCCAGCCAGTCGCGTGTCGCCACGCAAAGCAGTACTCAGGCGAGCTGGCGGGCGGGGCGCTCTGAGGCTCCGGGACGCTGAGGGAGAGTGCGTCGCCGTGGGACTTCTCCGCGTCACCGGGCGCCAGCGCTTGCACCGCCGGCAGCAACACCTGCTCGATCGTGCGCTCCACCGAGCGCACCGCCATGCTCTCCTCCATCAGCCGGTCGGCCTGTTGCTCGCTGAACGCCCCAAACGCCGACTGCAGCCGCGCGGGGGTCGACGGCCCCTCGGCACGCTCGCGCGCCACCGAGATCGCCGAGGAGATGTCGTGGGTCTCGGCGAACGCCTGCCTCAGCGCCTCGATCTCGACTAGATCGAACTGCCGGTGCCCGCCCTCGGTGCGTCTTGGCGCGGGGTAGCCGAAGCGCCGCTCCCAGCTGCGCAGCGTGTTGGGGCTCACGCCGAGCAACCCGGCGGCGGCATTCGTGCGAATCACGCTCACGCGGAAGAATGTTGAGCTTTGACCAAGTCGCCCGCAACCGCCGCAACGTGGGGTGCATGCTGGGATATCGGTTGCAGTGGAAGGGCGAGTGGGGGTGAGCACGACGGACTGCCGGGTGTGCTCTCGCGTTCTTGACGCCAGGAGTCCATTGCCACGTTGACACGGGAGCCATTGCCACGCGATTCGCGCGAGAAGCTTGACCCGGAGGTCGCGTCATACCTCCATACGATGGAGGCGTGGCGGTGCGCGACACACTCCCGATGAGGCTTCGCCTCTACCACCACCCCGACGGCGCGCGCGTGGCCTACCGCGAGGTCGGCGCCGGGCCGCCGCTTGCGCTGTTGCACTCCGGTTTGCTCTCCCACCGCGAGTGGGGGCCGGTGACCGAGCGGCTGGCCGAGCGCCACCGGCTCGTGATCCCCGACCTCCCGCTGCACGGCGACTCCGAGGACCGCCCGCGCCACCCCTACACGATCGACTGGTTCGCCGAGGTGATAAGCGGCTTCGCCGACGAGGTGCTGGGGCCGCGGCCGTTGCTCGTGGGGCGCGACGCCGGTGCCGAGATCCTGTTGCACGCACTCCTCACCGAGCGACTCCATCCGAGCCGGCTTGTGCTGATGCCCAATCGCCTGCACCGTCCCGTGGAGTACCCGCGCCGCCGCGAAGCGTGGCGCCTGGCCACGATCGGTGGGTCGCTGCCCGGTATCGACCGCCTGCTCAGCCATGCCACCAAGCTCGTGTTCACCCCCGAGCGCGGGCTGCGCATGTCCGCGCGCAGGGACCCGGGCGCGAGCGACCTGATGCGCCACGCGTTCGCCGACGTCCCCGGCAACCCCAACCTCGCACGCTCGTGGGCCAAGTGCGCACGGCGCTGGCCGCGTGGCGCACAAACACAGCTGCTGGAGCTCTATCCACAACTCGACATCCCCGTGCTGCTGCTGTGGGCCGACAGCGATCCGCTACACCCGCTGGCGGGCGCCGAAGAGACCCTACGATTGCTTCCTCGCGGCCAGCTGCGCGTGCTGGCGGGCACCGGGATGCTGATGACCTATGACGACCCTGTGGGGGTCGCGCGGGAGCTGGTGGCGTTTTGCGGGTAGCCCCGTGGATTTTCTCCTGTGGGTAGCCTGCCGAGTTCAACACGCCGAGCCTGTCGCGCGCATGTACATCCCCGCGACAATCTTCACGACCTTTCGACGCGCACAAGGAGAATCGATGACCGACAAGCAGCTTTGGGGCGGAGAGACCGCCAAGGCAGTCGACAACTTCCCGATCTCCGGTGAGACGATGCCCGTGCCCGTCGTGCGCTGGCTCGCGCGCGTGAAGGGCGCCGCCGCGGCCGTGAACGGGGAACTGGGGCTACTGGCAAAGGGCCCCGCCGCTCGCATCGAGAAGGCCGCGGGGGAGATCGCCGCCGGCAAGCACGACGCGCAGTTCCCGATCGACGTTTTTCAAACGGGCTCGGGTACCTCCACCAACATGAACGCCAACGAGGTTATCGCCACGCTCGCCGGTGAGAAGGTGCACGCCAACGACCACGTCAACATGGGGCAGTCCTCCAACGATGTGTTCCCCTCCGCGGTGCATCTCGCCGCGCTCGACGTCGCCCAGAACGAGCTGCTGCCTGCGCTGAAGCTGCTGGAGCGCTCGTTCGCCAAGAAGGCCAAGAGCTTCGCGGGTGTCGTGAAGTCCGGGCGCACCCACTTGATGGATGCCGTGCCCGTCACGCTCGGCCAGGAGTTCGGCGGCTACGCCGCCCAGATGGCGCTCGCCCAGGAGCGCGTACAGTCCGCCCTCGTGCACGTCGGGCAGCTCCCGCTCGGCGGCACCGCCACCGGCACCGGCCTGAACACCCACCCGCGTTTCGCCGAGAAGGTGCGCGCTCGCCTGAAGCGCGAATCGGGGCTGAAGCAGATCTCAGCGCCCCTGGACCCCTTTGAGGCGCAGGCCAACCGCGATGCGCTCGTGGAGCTCTCCGGTGTGCTGAAGACGATTGCCGTGTCGCTCACCAAGATCGCCGGCGATCTCGCGTTGATGGGCTCCGGTCCGCGCGCCGGGATCGGCGAGATCTTCCTGCCCGAGCTGCAGAAGGGCTCCTCGATCATGCCGGGGAAGGTGAATCCGGTAATCCCGGAGGTGGTGTTGCAGGTCTCCGCGCAGGTGATCGGCAACGACACCGCCATCACCGTCGGTGGCCTGCAAGGACAATTTGAGCTCAACGTGCGCATCCCGCTGATCGCGCGCAATCTGCTGCAGTCGCTACACCTGCTCTCCAACACCTCGCGCGTGTTTGCTGAGAAGTGCGTCGACGGGATCAAGGTCAATAAGGGCGGCTGCGAAGCCTCCGCCGGAGCCACACTCGCGGTCGCCACCGCACTCAACGGGGCGATCGGCTACGACAAGGCCGCCGCGATCGTCAAGGCGGCCACAGAGTCCGGACGCCCGCTGCGCGAGATCGCGCTGGAGCACGGGGTCGACGCGGAGCTCTACGACGCCACCATCGACCTGAAGAAGATCGCCGCGGGCAATAAATAGTTGCGTCGCGCGTCGCGTGCGAAGCGGAGGATCAACAGTCCCGTCCTGGGTAACCCGTCTCGAGTTGTATATGTACTTTCTCCGACCCCAACACTTCACTAAATGAAGTGTTGGGGTCGTGTTCTAAAGACCAAGCATCCCCTCCAGCAACGTCCGCGCACCGGCCTTCGAAAGCGGTTCGTTGAGGTTCCCGCACTTCGGGGATTGCACGCACGACGGGCAGCCCGATTTGCAGGGGCACTCCGCGATCAACCGGTGCGCGTCGCGGCATAGCTCCTCGAAGCGCTGGTAGGCCAGCCGTGTGATGCCGATCCCCCCGGGGTGCCCGTCGTAGATGAAGATCGTGGGCCCACCCGTCTGCGGGTGCACGTTGATGGATAGTCCCCCGATGTCCCAGCGGTCGCACATCGCGATCAGGGGGAGCACCGCGATCTGGGCGTGCTCGGTGGCGTGCAGTGAGCCGAGCAGCGCGTCCATCGGGATCGTCCCGTCGCCGTCTGAGTCGAGGCCCGTGAGTGCGCCTCCGTCGAGCTCGAACCACAGCGCCTGCGTGGAGAAGCTCGTCTGCGGCAGATCCAGCATCACGAGGTCCACCTGCGCGTGGTCGGCCAGTCGCTTGCGCTGATAGGCAAGCACGGTCTCGGTAACGGACACCTCGCCGAAGGAGAGCGTCACGCCGAGCGTCTCGCGGCGGTCGAGCAGGCGCTCGATCATCGTGTCGGTCTCGCGCTTGGGCTGTGTGTACCAGTCGCCGTCGAAGGGCGCCACCAACGCGCGGCGGTGCTGTAGGTCGAGTTCGCGCACCTCATAAGAGCGGCCCTGGTGCAGGTAGATGGCGCCGTCGTGCACCGTGGAGTGGGCGCGCGCGGCCTCGGTTTGACCCAGCAGCTCGCCGGAGGACACGTCCACGATCGCGAAGCTGTCGGGCGAGGCGGAGCGCAGAGATACGTTCGCGGCGGGGTAGTCGGCGGGGCGGCGTGGCACGTAGACCTCCTCGCCGCTCGCGGTGGTGCGCTTGCGCAGCAGCCCGGCGCTCACGAGCGCCTCGGCATGAGCCTCCCAGCGTGGGCCGAAGAACTCGCTCTCGCCACGTTCGAGTGGTCCCTCGTACGCGGCGCAGAGCAGATGGGCCTGGTGTATCTGGGGGCTCTCGTGATCGAGGATCGCGGCCTCCACCGCCCGCCCCAAGAACTCGTCGGGGTGGCGGCAGAAGAACTGGTCGAGCGCGTCCTCCCCGGCGACGTACACCGCCAGTCCCTTGCCACGCCGCCCAGCGCGCCCCCACATCTGGCGCAGCGACGCGACGGTGCCGGGGAACGTAACCACCACCGCGGCGTCGAGCTCGCCGATGTCGATCCCGAGCTCCAGCGCGTCGGTAGTGATGACGGCGCGCAGCTCCCCGCTCATCAGCCGCTCCTCCAGCGCGCGGCGCTGCTGGGGGGTGTAGCCGGCGCGGTAGGGCGCCACGCGCTCGGCCAGCTCGGGGTGAGTGCTCTGCAAATCTTCGGTAACCATCCGCGCCAGCAGCTCCACGCCCTTGCGGGACTTCATGAAGCAGATGCAGCGTGCGTCGTCGCGCACCAGCCGAGCAAGCAGCTCCGCTGCCTCCCCCAGAGCTGAGCGCCGTGCCCCGATCGACTCGTCGGTAAATGGTGGGTTCCACATTGCGATCTGCCGTCGCGGAGTGGGTGAGCCGTCGCGGTCGATCAACCCGATGTCATCGAGCCCGGTGAGACGTTCGGCGAGTTCCACCGGGTTGGCGATCGTGGCGGAGGCGAGCAACACGCGCACGTCGCTGCCGTAGGCCGCCGCGATGCGCAGCAGCCGGCGCAGCACATTGGCCACGTGCGAGCCGAACACGCCGCGGTACACGTGGGCCTCGTCGATCACCACGATGCGCAGGTGGCTGAACAGCCGCTCCCAGGAGCCGTGGTGAGGCAGGATGCCGACGTGCAGCATGTCGGGGTTGGTCAGCACGATGTTGGCGCGCCGGCGGATGTCCCCGCGCGCGTCGCGGGGCGTGTCGCCGTCGTAGATCGCGGGGCGCACCTGCTTGGTCAGCCCGAACTTGGCGAGCGCGCGCGCCTGATCCTGGGCGAGCGCCTTGGTGGGGTAGAGGTAGAGCGCCCGCGCGAACGGGTCGCGGCAGAGGGCGTCGAGCGTGGGCAGGTTGAAGCACAGCGACTTGCCCGAAGCGGTGCCGGTGGTGACGACCGTCGTGCGCTCCCAGGCTGACGCGAGTGCTTCGGCCTGGTGGGAGTAGAGCCGCTCGATCCCCGCACGCTGAAGTCCTGAGATCACGTCAGGGTGAAGCTCTGCCGGGATGTCCACGAGCCGTGCGCCTCCGGGCCCTTCGTGTGCCTCACGTACGAGCCGTCCGTCCTCGCGCGCCTCGTCGATCAGGACGCTCCACGGCTCAATCGTGCGCTCAGTCACCACGGCTTGCGATAGTAGAGCCGATGATGAGCCCTGCGGCCGAGCGGTGGGCGAAAGCACGCACCTTCCACCATTCGCTTTACCCGGCTACGCGGATCGCGGCCGAGCGCGAGTGTGGAGTGTCGGTGTGCCTACCAGCGCGCGATTGCGCACACACGGTGGGGGAGATCGTGAGCGTGCTCGCTGGGCTGCGCAAGGCCGGCGTGATCGACGAGCTGCTGGTAGTCGACGCCGACTCGCAGGACGGGACGGCACGGATCGCCGAGCGCGCCGGCGCGAGTGTCGTGCAGGAGCGCGAGCTGGTGGCAGAGACGGGACCGGTGCTGGGCAAGGGCGACGCGATGTGGCGTGCGCTGTCGGTGCTGAGCGGCGAGCTGGTCGTGTTCCTCGACGCCGACAGCGAGGGCTTCTCCGAGCACTTCGCGACGGGTCTGCTCGGGCCACTGGTGTGCGAGCCGGGAGTGCAGTTCGTAAAGGCGTTCTACCGGCGCCCGTTCGAGCAGGACGGGATCTCACTACCGGAGGGGGGCGGGCGCGTGAACCACCTGATGGCGCGCCCGGCGTTGGCGCTGCTCTACCCGGAGCTGGCGGCTGTGCGCCAGCCGCTCGCGGGCGAGGTGGCGGCGCGGCGCGAGCTGCTGGAGAAGCTCCCATTCGTGACCGGCTACGGAGTGGAGGTTGCGATGCTGATCGACGTGTGGCGCGAGTGCGGGCTCGACGCGATCGCCCAGGTCGATCTGGAGCTGCACCACAACCCCCATCAGCCGCTCTCGAATCTCTCACGGATGTCCGAGGCCGTGTTGGCAACGATCCTGCGCCGCGTGGCGGAGGAAGGCCGGCTCACGCAGGTAGACACCTCGGCGGCACCCGTCGAGCGGCCCGCGCTGGCAGGCTTGACGAGCAGATGAGCATTCGCTGTCTATACGTGGACCTCGACGGCACGTTGCTGGGGCGCGGTGCCTCGCTCGTGCACGACGGTGAGGGAAGCGTCTCGTTTGATGGGGTGCGCGCGATCCAGGCGTGCCTGCGCGCGGACGTGGAGATCGTGTTGATGTCGGGCCGTCGTCGCATGCAGGTGGCCGAGGACGCGCGCCTGCTAGGTCAGAGCGCCTACATCTTCGAGGCCGGCGCGTGCGTGGTGCTGGGTGCGGGAATGCTCGGGCCGGCAAACGGCACGGCGGCAGATAAGTCAGGGACGGCCAGCGGTACCTCGAGCGTCGCGGAGGCCCCGCCCGCCGGTGCGATCGGTGTCCGTGTTGGTGCCCCCGCAGGCGGGGAGGAGCACTGGCTCACAGGTGAGATGCTCCCCGGAGAGCTAACGATCGCCCAGCAGATCGAGCGCTGCGGTGCGCCTGCGTTGCTGCTGGAGCACTACAGGGGTCGTCTGGAGTATCATGAGCCGTGGCACGTCGACCGCGAAGTGTCGCATCTGTTTCGTGGCCTGGTGGACGCGGGCGAGGTCGACCGATTGCTCGCCGAGCACGGTCACTCGCACCTGCGCTTGGTGGACAACGGCGTCGTCAACCGCCGCTCCCCGGCGCTCGCCGAGCTGCCGCACGTGCGCGGCTACCACCTCGTGCCGGCAGGTGCCTCGAAGGCGACCGCTGTCGCGTTTCACCGGCGTGTGCGCGGCTACACCCGCGAGGAGACCTTTGCCGTGGGCGACTCGCGCGAGGATCTCGCGTGTGCGGAGCATGTGGGCACGTTCTGGCTTGTGGCCAACGCGGTGCAGCGCGACCCTTCAATCCGCGAGGCGGCGAGCGCGTTTGAGAACGTGCGCGTGGCCGAGTCCGGCCACGGCGCGGGTGTCTATGAGGCGGTCGTCAGCACGCTTGTGGCTGACTGAGCATCTCGCCTGGAGAGCATTTTGCCCAACAATGCTTGCGGCGCGTAGCTGGGAACCAAGGTCAGCGCGCGATTCGCCGCCACACACGCCGCCAGAAGCCCGGCTGTGGACGGCGCCAGCGCGCCGGTGGGGGAACCGTGGTGCGCACCAGCGCCACCCACTCGTCCAGCGGCAGCTCCCCGGAGATGAGTCGGCCGAGCGCGCATGTGACGGGCGCCTCGACGCCGGCCTGCTTGAGGGTGCGGGCAAGGAGGGGCACCCACTCCAGGGCCTCAACCGCCTGCCCGATGCGCGCCGGGATCTCCAGGGTGGGCACACCGGCCGCGAGCAGTTCG
The DNA here is from genome assembly GCA_963849215.1 of uncultured Solirubrobacterales bacterium. Classification (GTDB taxonomy): domain Bacteria; phylum Actinomycetota; class Thermoleophilia; order Solirubrobacterales; family Solirubrobacteraceae; genus Palsa-744. The sequence continues at coordinate 219,822 of CAWKGR010000003.1, read as the reverse complement.
CCAGCGCGACGGTTGCGGCTCTCTGGCGCCAGTGCGGTGGCCACCAGGTCTCCGATTCCCGCCAGGCCGATCATGGACTCCGGTCGCGCCCCTAGTCCCTCGGCGTAGCGCCACACCTCGGCGAAGATGTGACCGGCGGCGGCTCCGGCGGCGTTGGCTCCCTGATCCTCGGTGGCGCCGGCCGCCAGTGCGGCCGCATTCTTCGCGGCACCCGCCAACTCGACGCCGAGAGGATCGTTGGACTGCTCGCACACGACCCCGGCGCGTGTGAACACCTGCGCGAGCGTGTGCGCAAGCTCTTCTTCGCCGCACGCCACCACCAACCCGGCGCCCGAGCGAACCATCTCCTGGGCGTGGGCAGGGCCGCCGACGCACGCAACCCGCTGTGCACCGAACATCGCGCTGAGGACGGTGGTGGGTGGGCGCCCGTCGGGAGGCACGAGCCCCTTGGCCACCGACACGATCGCGGTGCGCCTACCCAGCTCGCCGGTTTGCAGAGCCCGGATCGCCTGGCCCAGTCCACGGGAAGGGACCGCCAGGAACACGTAGTCGGCGCGCGCGACGCCCTCCGACACGGACTCGATGCGCAGCTGCGCCGGCAGCTCGACGCCCGGCAGGTAGGTCTTGTTCTCCCGCTCCGAGCTGAGCAGCCCCGCCTGCTCGACGCCACGTGTCTGAAGTGTGGTGCGCAGCCCAGCTCTAACTAGCAGTACCGCCAGCGCGGTGCCGAACGATCCGGCGCCGATCACGGTCGCGCGGCGGGCCACGGGACTTGGGAGCGCACGGCCACGTGGTATGCGAACGGCCTGTGTCGCGCGAGCCGGCGGAGCATCCACGACAGGAAGGCTTGAGCCCTCTCGATCCGGTGCTCGGAGGTGTTGCTGCGCATCCACGGCGGACAAACCGGAGTCTCCTGGGACGGGCTGTGCGTCATGGCTCGGAGTAGGCTCGGATGTCGTCATCTGATGCGCGAGCCTAACGATCCACACAACAGCGGCGTTCAGTGGCGCAACTGGTGCGGCGACGAGCACTGTCACCCAGCGGCGATCGTCCATCCCGGATCGATCGAGGAGATCGCCGCGACGCTGGAGCGAGCTGTTCGCGAAGGACAGCGCGTGCGCGTGGCCGGCGCCGGTCATTCGTTCAGCGACATCGCCTGCAGTGACGGGCTGTTGATCGTGCTCGACTGCTTTCAGCGCGTACTCGACCTGGACCGCCAGTCGGGACTGGTGCGGGTGCAGGCGGGCATCACGATCGCTCAGCTGAACGCGCACCTCGCCGCGCATGGCCTCGCGATGGAGAACCTCGGCGACATCGACGCGCAGAGCATCGCCGGAGCGATCTCCACCGCGACGCATGGCACAGGCGCGCTCCTGCGCAACATCCCCTCACAGGTCGTCGAGCTGACGCTGGTGCTCGCCGACGGCTCGACGCTGGTGTGCTCAGAGGATCGCGACCCCGAGCTGCTGCGGGCGGCTCGCGTGGGCCTCGGAGCGCTCGGGGTGGTGGCCGAGGTGACGTTGGGCTGCGTGCCCGCGTTCACCCTGTGCGGGATCGATGCGCCAGCTCCGCTTCAGGAGACGATCGAGCGCTTCGATGAGCTGACACGCGCGAACGAACACTTCGAGTTCTATGTGTTCCCACATGCCACCACCGCGCTCACACGCACCAACAACCGCACCGAGGAGTCGCCGCGACCACGCGGTCGTGTCGCCGAGTACACAAACGACGTGCTGCTCACCAACCGCACGTTCGAGATGTTCTGCCGCATTGGACAGCGGCTGCCGAGTCACATCCCCGAGATCAACAGGATCGTGACGCGCCTCGCCGGCAGCTCCAAGCGGATCGACCGCTCCGATCGTGTCTTTGCGAGCCCCCGGCTGGTGCGGTTCACCGAGATGGAGTACGCGCTCCCGCGCGAGCACACCACTCAGGCGGTGCGGCGTGTGCTGGAGGCGATCGAACAGTACGACTTTGCCGTGCCGTTCCCGATCGAGGTACGCACCGTCGCAGCCGATGATGCGCTGCTCAGCACTGCCGAGGGCCGTGACAGTGGGTACGTGGCCGTGCACATGTACCGCGGGATGCCATGGCGGCCCTACTTCGAAGCGGTCGAGCGGATCATGGACGCTCTCGACGGACGCCCCCACTGGGGCAAGCGCCACTTCCAGACAGCCGCGACGCTGCGCGGTCGCTATCCCGGCTGGGATCGCTTCCAGGCGCTGCGCGCACGACTTGACCCCCATGGCCTGTTCACCAACGCGTGGACCGAGCGCGTGCTTGGGCCTGCCGGAACGGCGTTCCCGCTGACCGCGCCATGACCCCGCTGACCGCGCCATGACGCGCATGGTGGGACCGGACGGGCGCGTCGAGCCGAATGCCGCAACGGATCGCTGATGCGCGTGACCGATCCTCGGCTCGATCGACTGGAGCGCGCGACGGCTGAGCTGGACGCCCCGTTTGCCGTCGTCGATCTCGACGCGTTCTGGCACAACGCCGCCGACATGGAACGCCGTGCCGCGCCCAAGCCGATCCGTCTGGCAAGCAAGTCGGTTCGCTGTCGCGCGCTGCAAAAGCTGGTGCTTGCCCGTCCCGGCTTCGAGGGCACACTCGCGTTCACGCTGCCTGAGGCATTGTGGCTGGCGGAGTGTGGCTTCGAGGATGTCGTCGTTGCTTACCCGACGGCCGACCGCCGCGCGCTGCGCGCGCTTGTGGAGCTGCCCAAGCACCACCCACAGGCGCGCGTAACGGTGATGGTGGATAGCGTGGCTCAGCTCGAGCTGATCGAGTCGGCAGTGGGTGCCCAGTGCGACGGTGTCGCCGGCGCCGCCGCCGGCGGAGACACGGAGGATGGCACGGCCGATGACGGAGCCGGTGGAGCGCCAGTGCGTGTGTGCATCGACCTCGACGCCGGGCTGTGGATGCTGGACGGGCGCATCCGCGTTGGCGCCAAGCGCTCCCCGGTGCACACGCCACAGCAAGCGGCGGCGCTTGCGGGCGAGATTGTCTCTCGTGAGCGGTTGCGGTTGGTGGGGATCATGGCCTACGAGGCGCAGATCGCCGGTCTCGGCGACGCGCCGCCAGGCCGGCGCGTGCGTGGTTTGACGATCCGGGAGTTGCAGCGACGATCCGCCCGCGAGCTGGCAACGCGAAGGGCCGAGGCGGTCGCCGCCGTACAGGAGACGCTTCGCGCTGCCTCGGCACCGCCGCTGGAGTTCGTCAACGGTGGCGGCACCGGCAGTCTTGAGCGCACTGGCGCGGAGGAGGCCGTCACCGAGATCGCTGCCGGCTCAGGGCTGTACGGGCCAACGCTGTTCGACGCCTACCGCGCCTTCCAGCCTGAGCCCGCGGCGCTGTTCGCGCTGCCGGTCGTGCGCAAGCCGAGCGCGACTATCGCGACCGTGCTGGGTGGCGGCTATCTGGCGTCCGGCCCAGCCGACGCTGCGCGCCTGCCCACGCCATTTCTGCCGTCCGGGCTCGCGCTTGACAAGCAGGAGGGCGCCGGCGAGGTGCAAACGCCGCTCACCGGTGACCGCGCATGCGACCTGCGCGTCGGTGACCGCGTGTGGTTCCGCCACGCCAAGGCAGGTGAGCTATGTGAGCGTTTCGACCGGTTGCACCTGATCGAAGGCGAGCGGATCGTCGATGAGGTCCCCACCTACCGTGGTGAGGGCAAGTGTTTTCTGTGAGTTCGTAGGTTCGCGGACGTTCGTGTGGGTCGCCTACGTGGGCGTCAGATCTCACGCTACGCCAACGCCGCGAGCTACACCAACACAGCAAGCTTCCGTCCCGCCGCGCTCAGCGCGCGCGGGGTGGCCGCTTCGAGGATCACTTGTAGGTCGACGACGCGAGCCTCGAACGGGTCCAGCTGGTTGTGAGCCGCCACGGCGTAGGCCGGCACCCCACCCTGCCGCGCGCGGGTGGCTGCCTCGAAAGCGACGCTGCCCGCGAGCGCGCGGTCATCTAGAAGCTCTCGGGCGATCACGATCGCTCTGGCCGCCCGCATGCGCCTGTCGAAATCGAGCCCGTCGAGCAGCTTCGACACCTGCCCAGCGCCTGTGCCGGACGTCTGCGTCGATGTGTCGAGCGGGCAGCGGTCGCATTTCAGGCGCCCGTCAGTCTCAAGGCCGCGTCCGATCGCCTCCGCTACGCGACTTGCGTTCATGGTCTCTCCAAAGCTCTCGGCGAGCACGAGCACGGTCTCTGAGATCACGAGTGGCATCCTTACAGGAGTGCCACGCAAGCAGGCCGACACCAAGCAGGCCGATGAGTCCGGCGAGAGCGATGGGCGAGACACGACGACCGCGAAGCGCCGCACGGAAGATGACGGCGGCGATCACGTCGTGCTCGATGTATCCGGGCAGCAGCTGCGCGTATCCAAACCCGACAAGCTCTTCTTTCCCGAGCCCGGCTTCACGAAGCTCGATCTCGTGCGCTACTACATCGAGTGCGAGGCTGCGGTCGTGCGTCACCTGCGCGAGCGGCCCACTGTGCTCAAGCGCTGGGTCGACGGTGTGGAGGGCAAACCGTTCTTCCAGAAGCGCGTCCCCAACGGCGCTCCGGAGTGGCTGGAGACGGCCACCGTCACCTTCCCCAGTGGACGCCATGCGCGCGAGCTCGTGCCGGGCGACGCCGCGCATCTCGTGTGGGGGGTCAATCTCGGCGTGATCGACTGGAACCCGTGGCCGGTGCGTAGCTCAGACCTCGACCATCCCGACGAGCTGCGCGTCGATCTCGACCCTGAGCCCGGCATCGACTTCGACCAGGTGCGCCGAGTCGCGCTCACCGTGGGTGAGGTGCTGGGCGAGCACGACTTGCGCGGGTACCCCAAGACATCCGGCTCGCGCGGCATCCACGTGTTCGTGCGCATCCACCCCGAGCATGGCTTCTCCGAGGTGCGCCGCGCCGCGCTTGCGCTCGCGCGCGAGGTCGAGCGACGGATGCCAGGACAAGCCACCAGCCGCTGGTGGAAGGAGGAGCGCCAGGGGGTGTTCATCGACTACAACCAAAACGCCCGCGATCGAACCGTCGCCTCCGCCTACTCGGTGCGCGCGGTGCCCGACGCGCGCGTGTCGTGTCCGCTTGAGTGGGAGGAGGTCGCCGACGTCGAACCCGATCAGCTGCGCCTCGACACAGTCCCGGCGCGCCTGCGCGAACGCGGCGACCCCAGCGCCTCGATCGACGAGCACGCCGGCTCGCTGGCCTCGTTGCTGGAGCTGGCCGCGCGCGACGAGCGCGAGGGGCTTGGCGACGCGCCCTGGCCGCCTCACTTTCGCAAGCAAACCGGTGAGCCGCCCCGGGTGCAACCAAGCCGGGCCAAGCAGCCATGAGTAACCAAGCCGGGCCAAGCAGCCATGAGCAACCAAGCCGGGCCAAGCAGCCATGAGCAAGGTGCTCCCGTGAATATGGGCAGCGAGCATCAACTCTCCGCGGTGCGCGGCGATAGTCGGGGGCGCCAGCGATGAGCCTCCCGCTCACCCCACCGATCAAGCCCGCGCTGGCGCTCTCGCGCAAGGCGCTGCCCACCGGCGAAGACTATGTCTATGAGGTCAAGCTCGACGGGTTTCGCTGCATCGCGTTCGTCGACGGCGACGAGCTGTTCCTGCAGTCACGGGGCGGCAAGGAATTCGGTCGCTACTTTCCCGAGCTAACACTCCCTCCGGGCCGCTATGTGCTCGACGGAGAGATCGTCGTGCGTGGGAGCGACGGTCGCGAGGACTTCGATGCGCTCGGACAGCGCATCCACCCGGCGGCTTCGCGCGTGGAACGCCTCGCGGCCGAGACCCCAGCCGTCTTCATCGCCTTCGACCTGCTCGCCAGCGGGGATGACTCGTTGCTGGAGCAACCCTTCGCCCAGCGGCGTGCTGGCCTGGAGCGCCTGCTGGCTGAGGACGGTTTCAAGCAGGCGCCTGTCGAGCTGATGGTCTCGGTCGACACACCGCAGGACGCCGAGCATTGGTTGCGCGACGCGGAGGGAGTGATCGCCAAGGAGGCCTCTGCCCCGTATCGCCCAGGGGAGCGCAAGGGGATGTTCAAGATCAAGCGCACCCGCACGATCGACGCGGTGGTCACCGGTTGGCGTCCCGGTAAGGAGGAGGGCACGGTGGGAGCCCTGATCCTGGCTCTCTATGACGGTGGCGAGTTGCGCGTAGTCGGTCACTGCTCCGGTCTCACAGCGAAGGCCAAGCATGACCTCGTCAGCTTCTTCGCTGCATATGAGACGGGTGAGCGCGGCTCCGCGGACCCGAGCCGCTGGAGTGGCGATCGCGATCTGGAGTGGGTCGCGCTACGGCCCGAGCTCGTCATCGAGATCGACTTCGACCACGTCTCCGCGGGACGTATTCGCCACGGCTCGAAGCTCAAACGCTGGCGCGAGGACAAGCCCGCGAGCGACTGCACGTACGACCAGCTTGCGAGCTGACGCCGGCAGGCCGGCTGGGGGAGCCGACCGGAGGGACTCGCCAGAGGGCGACCGGTGAACGAGGCAACCAGTACTCGCCAGGTCGCTGTTCGGCGTTCACACCGACCAGATACGCTGGAGGGATGAGCGAGGAGAGCACCGGCACCGCCACGGTCGCCGAGGAGGAGTACCTGCAGATCCTCTTCTGGTTGCACGAGGCCGGCCTGCCCATGACCGGCGCCAACGTCGCGCGCGCGATGCAGCTCTCAGCGCCCACCGTCCACGAGATGGTCGGGCGGCTGGAGCGCGACGGCTACATCACACGCGGCGCCAACCGCGCGATCGCCTTCACCCCGACCGGCGAGCGCCACGCCGAGGAAATCGTGCGCCGCCACCGCCTGATCGAGCGCTTCCTCACCGACGTGCTCGGCGTGCCCTGGGACGAGGTTCACGAGGAGGCCGAGCGGCTAGAGCACGCGATGTCCCCCGTTCTCGAGGAGAAAATGCTCGCGGCGATCGGCGACGCCAAGACCTGCCCCCACGGCCACCCGATCGTCGCCGGCGCGCGACTGGCCGGCGTCCCGCTCGCCGACGTGCAGGTTGGCGCCTCGGTGCGCATCCTGCGTTTTGAGAACGAGGCCGAGGACCTGTTGCACTACCTAAAGGCCTCCGGCATCGAGCCCGGCATGGAAGGCACGCTGGCCGCCCACGACGATGAGCAGGTGGTCGTCGAGGCCGCCGACTCTCAGCGCTGCGTGCTCACCCCAAGCGTCGCCGAGACGGTCTCCGTCACAGCCGACCCCTCCCCGCCACCTCGCACCGCCCTGCCCGAGCAGCTGGTGTTGGGTCAGCGCTACGGCCGGTAGCTCAGAGGGAACGAAAGGCTTCGGCAAGCAAACCCACGCCCTGATCTATCTGCTCGGGAGTCACACCCGAGTACGCCAGCCGCAGGGTGTTCTCGCCGCCGTCCAGCAGGAAGTCCGTCCCCTTCACAAACGCCACCCCCAGCTCGCCGGCGGCAGTGAACAACGCGTTCACGTCGGTCCCCTGCGGCAGCTCCACCCACATGAAGTACCCGCCCTCCGGGGTCACGAAATCGGCCTCTGGAAGCTCGCGGCGCAAAGCCTCCTGCAGCGTCAGCGCGCGCTTTGCCAGCGCGGTCCTCACCGTCTCGATCGAACGATCGATCGCACCCGAGGCGCAGAACTCGTACACGATCGCCTGCGACACCATGTTCGGCGAGATATACGTGTTCGTGGCCAGCTTCGCGATCTGCCCGATCAGCTCAGCCGGTCCCACCAGGTACCCAACGCGGATCCCGGGACACACAGTCTTGGAGAACGAGGACGCATACACCACGCGCTCCGGGTCCAGCGAAAGCATCGTCGGCAGCTTCTCTCCGCGGAAGTGCAACTCGACGTACGGGTCGTCCTCGAACACGACGAATTCACGCTCGGCCGCCAACTTCAACAGCGCTTCGCGCTTGGCCAGCGACAGCGTGTACCCGGCCGGGTTCTGGAAGTTCGGGATGATGTGCGCCAGCTTCGGCCGCATCCCCGCGTCCCCGTTCAACAGGGCCCCCAGCGCGTCGGTGTTGATCCCGTCCGGCTGGAGCTCCACGGGATGCACTTTCGCTCCGCGTGCGCGCAGTGACAGCAGCGTCCTGTCGTACGTCGGGCGCTCCACCACCACATCGTCGCCGCTCCCCACCAGCTGCTCGAACAGGAACGCGTCGGCCTGCATCGAGCCGTTGGTCACCAGCACGCGCTCCGGCTCCACGCCGTGACGGTCCGCTATCCAAGCCCGCAACCGCGGGTACCCGATCGAGGTCCCATACGCGGTGCTCCCAGCCGGATCGCTCTCGAACGCGCGCGCAGCCGCGTCCTTCAATCCTTGCACGTCAATGATGTCGAGCGACGGCGCGCCGCGGGCAAACGAGATCATGGAGGCGACATCCTATGACGGAGGGCGCAACGACAGCAGTCTGCTGTACTCGTCGATCAGCTCATCCATCGTGTGCTGCATCTTCTCCTTGAACCGCACCAGATCGTTCACGTCGATCGTCTCGCGCTCAGGCGGTGTCGATGCGTACGGGTGATGTGGCTGTGGCAGCGGCGGCGGTAGTGGAGGCTCGTGCCGTGATGGCCAAGGTGAGGTGTGCGGCGCGTTGCCGTCAGCACCCGACGGTGAAGGCGTGGGTATCTCGCCATACGCGGTCTCGCGAACCTCGACGGTCCAGTCGCGTTCGATCGTCGAGCCCGCCTGCGCCGGCACTTCCTCGCCTCCCCACACAGCCGGGCCGCCGAACGCGTTGTCGACGGCCGTCTCCTCCACGCGCGTTTCGGCATCGCTCTGGATGTCGCCGTCGCGCTGAGCAGTCCCGTCGTCCACCTCGACCGCTTCGTCAACCAGCCTGCCCCCCGCAATGGGGGCCCTTCCAGGCACGTTTGCCGGCTCGCCCCGCCAGTCCTGCTGCTGGGGTTGCGCGATGCTCGGCGCCTGCCGCGCACCGCTGTGCCCGAGCGAGGTCAGCTCGCGCTCCAGCTCCTGCAGCTTCAACTCCAGCTCGCTCAGCGTCTTTGAGACCTCTTGGTCCACGCGACTAGCGTAGCTGTGATCCAGCCACTCCGCCGAGAATCTCGATTGCGATCTCCGCAACTTCCGTCGGAGTACGCCCAACGCGCACGCCCTTCGCCTCCAACGCGAGCGCCTTTGCGGCCGCTGTGCCCGCCGTACCAGAGACGATCGCACCCGCGTGGCCCATCTGCTTGCCGGCAGGCGCGGTGAAGCCGGCGATATACGCCACCACCGGCTTGCTCACCGACTCTGAGATGTACTCGGCCGCCTCCTCCTCGGCAGAGCCCCCAATCTCGCCAGAAAGCACGATTAGCTCGGTCTGCGGGTCCGCCTCGAACAGCCCGATGATGTCCACGAAAGATGACCCCGGCACCGGGTCCCCGCCGATTCCCACGATCGAGCTGCACCCGAACCCAGCCTGGGCGATCTCGTTGCCGATCTGGTAGGTCAGCGTCCCCGAGCGCGACACCACGCCCACGTTGCCCTCTTTGAAGAACGACGCCGGGATGATCCCCACGTTTGCCTTGCCCGGCGACAGAATCCCGGGGCAGTTCGGGCCGATCAATCGCGTGCGCGGATAGTCGCGCTTCAGCGTGTTGTACACGCGCAGCTCGTCATGTGCCGGTATCCCCTCGGTGATCGCAATCACCAGCTCCACCCCCGCGGCTGCCGCCTCGAGGATCGCGTCGGCAGCGAACCGTGGCGGCACGAAGATCATCGCGGTGTTCGGCTGTGCCTCGCTCGCGGCCTGCTCCCAGCTGTCGAACACCGGGATACCCTCGACGTCCTGGCCGCCCTTCCCCGGCGTCACCCCACCAACCACGTTCGTGCCGTATCGCCTGTTGTTGAGCGTATGGAAGGAGCCCTCTTTGCCGGTGATCCCGGCGACCGCCAGCCGTGTGCTCTTGTCTACGAGAATGCTCATGCCGCTGCCAGCTCCACGACCTTCTCAGCCGCCTCGTTCATCGTCCTGGCAGCGTGCACGTTGGGCAGGTTGGCCTTCTGCAGCAGCTCGCGGCCCTGCACGTCGTTCGTGCCGTCCAAGCGCACAACGAAGGGCACCGTAGGTTTGATGTCCCCAAACGCCGCGATCAACCCGTTGGCGACCTCGTCGCAGCGCGTGATTCCCCCAAAGATGTTGAACAACACCGCTTTCACGGACTCGTTGGCGAGGATCAGCTCCACCGCCTGCTTGACCTTCGCGGCGTCCGAGCCCCCGCCTGCGTCGAGGAAGTTGGCGGGCTCCCCACCCGCCTGCGCGACTACGTCTAGCGTTGACATCACCAGCCCGGCGCCGTTGCCGAGGATGCCGATGTCGCCGTCGAGCTTGACGTACTGCACGCCCTGCTCTTTCGCGCGGCGCTCGATCGGGTCTTCGTTCTCGCTGTCCGACAGCCCCTGGTTCTCCGGGTGGCGGTACAGCGCGTTGCCGTCCAGCGACACCTTCGCGTCGAGCGCCTTCACCTTGCGCTCCGGGGTCACGATCAGCGGGTTGATCTCCGCGAGCGTTGCGTCCTCCTTCAGCCAAACCTCGTAAAGCGCCACCAGCGCGTCCGCGACACCGCCGATGACGTCGCTGTCGGCCCCGCCCTCCGTGGCGATTGCGATCGCCTCCTCGCGAGAGAGTCCCTTCAGGGCGTCAACATGGTGGCGCACCAGCTTCTCCGGGCTCTGCTCGGCGACCTGCTCGATCTCCACGCCCCCCTCGACGCTGAAGATCACAAGCGGCTGCTTGGCCGAGCGGTCCAGCAGCACCGATGCGTAGTACTCAGTGGCGATGTCCGAGGCGTGCTCGATCCACACGGTGCGCACGGTGTGGCCCTTGATGTCCATCCCGAGGATGCTCTGGGCGTGCTCGCGCGCCTCGCTCTCATCGGCGGCGAGCTTTACGCCCCCGGCCTTCCCGCGTCCGCCGATCAGCACCTGCGCCTTAACGACGACTGGGTAGCCCACCTCGTTCGCGGCCGCCACGGCGTCCTCGACGGTCCTCACCGCCCTGCCGTCCGACACCTCCAGCCCGTGCCGTGCGAACAGCTGCTTGCCCTGATACTCAAGTAGGTCCATACGCGGCGCGAGACTCTAACCGAAAGGGCTTACGCGCGCACCTGACGCCGCTCACGGCTGACCCATCCAGCTCGCCGCATCCCGTGAAACACATGGCGCAACGCGCGCCGAGGCGTGGGCAAGGCATAATGCCCGCCCAATGCCGATTCCGAAGAACATCACGTTTGTCACCTTCGACGTCTACGGCACCCTGATCGACTGGGAGACCGGCATCTACGAGGCGTTCGCCAAGGAGGCCGAGCGCGACGGGGTCGAGCTCGACCGCAACGTCCTGATCCCGCTCTTCCACGAGATCTCCCAGGAAATCGAGGCCGGCTCCTACGAGCTCTACGCCGAGGTCCTGCGGCGTACGGTGATCGAGATCGCCAAGCGCCTTGAGTGGAAACTCGAACCGTCCCGCTCCGGCTTCCTGCCCGACTCGGTGCAGCGCTGGAAGCCCTTCAAGGAGACCCCCACGCAGCTCACCAAGCTCGCCAAGAAGCACAAGCTCGGGTTGATCTCCAATATCGACGACAAGCTGCTCGGCCAAACCCGCCGGCACATCCCCATGGATTTCGACCTCGTCGTCACCGCCCAACAGGTCCGTTCCTACAAGCCCGACCCCGCCCACTTCGTCGAGTGCGCCCGTCGCCTGGGCTCCAAGAAGGGCTGGGTCCACGTCGCCGCCAGCCACCACTCCGACGTGGCGCCCTGCGTCAAGGCTCGCATCCCCGTCATCTGGATCAATCGCAACAAGCAAACGCTCGACTCCTCCCAGCGCAAGCCCACCGCTGAGGTGCCCAACCTGCGCGAGGCCGCCAAGCTGCTGGGGATCGCCTAGCAGCCCCGCGGGATCGCGTTCGACGGTCCCACAATCGCGTGCGTGTCGTTTCGCTTCACCCCGATGTTCTCCTAGCCACCAGCGCGATCTGGCAAACCAACTGCACGATCGTTTGTGGGAGGGTGAGCGCCACTCCCCCGTCCGCCGAGAGCCCCGTTGTGGTGCGAGTCGCAGGGGAGCAGGCCGGCGGTGGGGAGACGTTCGTGATCGATTCCCCCGTGCTCCCCGCCGAGCTCGAAGCGCTGCCCACGTTGCTACGGCAATCGGGCCTCCCGTTGCCCAACGGCCTGCTGGCGACCCACGGTGATTGGGACCACTTGCTGGGACGACTGGCTTTTCCGGACGTGGCGCTCGGATGTGCCGAGAGCACCTCCGCACGGCTGGCCGGCGCCCCGGGAGCCGCCCAGCGTGAGCTACGTGCGTTCGACAAGGGCTTCTACGTCGAGCGCCCACATCCGCTGATGCTGGGGCAGGTCCAGAGCCTCCCCGTTCCCGGACGCTGCGGGATCGGCGAGCACGAGCTGGAGCTACACCCCGCGGACGGCCACACAGAGGACGGTATGGCGATCTGGGTTCCGTGGGCTCGAGTGCTCGTGTGCGGCGACTATCTCTCCACGGTCGAGCCCCCCGAGGTCGGCCACGGAAGCTCGGCCGGCGCCTACCGCGACACACTCGAGCGTCTGCGCCCGCTGGTGGCGGCGGCTGAGCACGTCGTCCCCGGTCACGGGCCCGTGTTGGACTCCGAGCGTGCGCTCGGCGTGCTGGAGGAGAACCTCGCTTCGCTTACTCAGGCGACTTGATCGTCGCGATCGGGGCACCCGCCGCGATCGGCTCACCCTCGGCGATCGGCAGCTCTGAGATCGTACCCGCCTTGTGCGCGGTGATCTCGTTCTCCATCTTCATCGCCTCGATGATGCACAGCAACTGACCCTCGGTCACGCTGTCGCCCTGTTTGACCAGCACCTTCCACATGTTCCCCTGCAGTGGGGATTCAAGCGTGTCCGGACCGCCGGCGCTCGAGGATTTTCCGGCCCGTGTCGAGCGCTTGGGGGCGGCCGAGCCAGCGGGGACTGAGCCGTTGACAGGCCCCCCGCCGGCAAATGGGGTGCCGAGGACCTTCACATCGAAGCGCCGGCCCGACACCTCCACCGTGTAGGTCTGCTCGACCTTCTCGGGCTCGTCCTCGCCGTCGGTTTTGGCGGCTGGCTTCTCGAATGCAAGCGTCTTCAGCCACTCGCGATCCTCCAGCAGCTCGCGGCAGGTGTCGCCTTTGGCCCACTGCTCAGTAGCGAGCAGCGCCTTGTGGAACGGGATCAGCGTCTTCAAACCCTCGATCTCATATTCGTCGAGCGCCCGCAACATGCGCCGCGTGGCTTGCTCGCGGTCGGCGTCCCACACGATCAACTTCGCCACCATCGGGTCGTACATCGGAGAGACTTCCCCGCCGGCCCCAACGCCCGAATCGACCCGCACGCCAGGGCCTTTCGGCTCGGAGTACGCGCCGATCTTCCCCGGCGCGGGCGCGAAGTTCTTCGACGCGTCCTCCGCGTTGATGCGGCACTCGATCGCATGGCCACGCAGCACCACGTCCTCTTGTGCGATCGCCAGCGGCTCGCCTGCGGCGGCGCGAATGCCTTCCTTGACGATGTCCACGCCCGTGGTCATCTCGGTTACGCAGTGCTCGACCTGCACGCGCGTGTTCATCTCCAGGAAGAAATATTCGGACCCACCCGCCCCGCCGTCCTCTTTCGGAGCAAGCAAACCCTCGATCGTGCCCGCGCCAACGTAGTTGACCGCGCGCGCCGCCTCTACGCCGATCTTGCCGATGCGCTCACGCAGCGCCTCGTCGACAACCCATTCAGGGGCCGGCGACTCCTCGATCACCTTCTGATGGCGACGCTGAATTGAGCAGTCGCGCTCGCCGAGGTGGATCACGTTGCCGTGGCGGTCAGCGAGGACCTGGACCTCGACGTGGCGAGGATCGTGCAGGTAGCGCTCGAGATAGACGGTGCCGTCGGAGAAGAACTTTTCGCCTTCGCGGCTCGAGCCCTCGAACGCGCCCTCCAGCTCGTCCTCGGTGAGTGCCACGCGGAAGCCCTTCCCGCCGCCGCCACCCGCGGCCTTCACCGCGACCGGGAAGCCGATCTCCTGCTTGGCGATCTTCATCGCGTCGGCGACGGTCGCCACAGCCTCGGTGGTGCCAGGCACGATCGGCACCCCCGCGGCCTGCATCAGCTCACGAGCGCGAGTCTTCGAGCCCATCGCCTCGATCGCGCTCGGCGGCGGTCCGATGAACACGATCCCAGCGTCCTCGCACGCCTGGGCAAACGGCGCGTTCTCGGCGAGGAACCCATATCCGGGGTGGATCGCCTCCGCCCCTGAGCGCTTGGCGGCATCGATGATCTTCTCGACGTTCAGGTAGTTATCCGCGGCGGGACCCTCGCCGAGGTTGTAGGCCTCATCCGCGCGCTTCGCGTGCAACGCGTCGCGATCGAGCTCCGAGTACACCGCCACGGATGCGATGCCCATCTCCTCGAGGGCTCGCACGATGCGCACGGCGATCTCGCCGCGGTTGGCTACTAGGACCTTCGAGAACATCGGGGCGGGAGCTTAGTCAATGGCGGCGCTTGCTGACCCGGAGGGGTCGAGTACGGCTTTGGGGGCCACCATTGCGGTGGCCCCCAAGATCCAGCGACGCTTAGCCCTTGATCTTGAACGTGACGCTTGTCGCGGCGCCGTTTCCGGCCGCGTTGTGAGGCACCGCTTGCAGCTTGTAGCTGCCCTTGGGGAGCTGCTTGCCGCCAAGGCGTCCACTGAAGTGAAACTTGTTGGCTCCAACAGTGTCGGTGTGCGCGAAGCTTCCGATGGCCTTGAGGATCGTGCAGCTTTTGCCGTGCTTATTCGCTTTGCTTGGCTTCGCGCACGATTTGCCCTGCTTGCGTCCGGATATCTCGCTGAGCACGGTGAACGTGGTCGTCGCGGCCTGCGAGTCGCTGTAGCTCACGCTCGTCCCATAGCTCTTCTTGGCTTTTTTAGACGCCTTGGAGATCGATGCTCCAGACGGGGCGGCAAAGAACGAGCTGGGGGAGATCCGCAGGTGGCCGAGGATGCCAAGCACCGCTTTGGCAGGCGGCGACGGCGGCGGCGGGGCCAAGCACGCGACCGGGTGGGCCTGCAGCTCGAGCGCTCCCTTGTCCTGCACAGCCACGCAATCGCCGTTGCCGTCCACGACCCTTGGATTGCCAGCGAGATCCGTCGTCGACGGAGTGATGCCGAACGGCAACGAGATCGCCGAAGCGGGCACGCTGTCGATCGCCGAGGAGCTGGGGAGCAGGGCGTAATTGGCGATCGGTACGCTGAACAGCGAGGTCAACGGTTCGGTCGTCGCGTCGCCGCTTGTGCCATTCGCGCAGTTGATCGCGCCTTCGGTGCCTGCGGCGGCCTGAGTCTGGTTCGGCACGTCGGAGTACGTGCAGGAGATGTTCGCGGTGTCGCCTGGGCCGGTATTCGCCGTCTGCGGCTCGAGCACGATCGATCCCTCTATGTTCACGTTCGCGACGCTGGCTGTTCCCGCCGACTCGACGGCTACTCCATGGGCACCCGAAGCATCGCGTTCGCCAAGCACTCCGGCGTCGACCGTCGAGCCCGCGATCGTGAGTGTGCGTTGCTTGCTTGCGCTTTGAACTAGTACGAGTGCATCTTGGCCTCCCAGGACCTCTGAGGAATCGAGCGTCGCGTTGCCGTTTACCACATAGACCGCATACGAGGCGGTTGGCGGCACACTGGCGACGCTTCGCTGGAAGAGCAGTCCTGGCCCTTCACCCGATTCGACGGACGCGACAGCCGGCTCTGTTCCTGTGGTGGTCAAGCGGCTGTCGCGGATGGTGGTGGCGCTCCCCTCGCTCTCCAGTGCCGGGCCTGTCCACGTGCCGCCGACCTGAAGATGATCGTAGGTCCCCGAGCCGAGCTCCTGCTCCACGGCAGGGTCACCGTCGGAAGGGTTTGCCATGGAGATGGTGAGGCCATTCGCGGAGAGCGGGGAGGGGAACTCCGTCTCGATGGCAGCGTTGGTCGCCGTATTGCCGAGGTCGATCATCACGTTGTCGATCGAGATCGGGGCAAGCCCGGCCTCGATCGCCGTGCCCTTGGCCCCGTTGGCTATCGTGAGCCCGACTCCATTGAGTGAGAGCGGCACTGCCTGGTCCTCGATCGCGGTACCTTCGTTGCCTGTCTCCATCGTGACGGAGCCGCCGTTGATGGTGAGCGATCCAAGCTCCTCGGCCTCGATCCCGCCGTAGTCGCCTACGCTACGAACGTCTACCGTCACATTGTTGAGTGTGAGTTCGCTGGCGCTCTCGATGCCTGCCGCTTTCTGGCCGGCAGCAGTAACCACGCGAAGGTTGGAAAGCGTGGCGGCGGCACTCCCGGGCGACCCGAACTGAAAGGTCGGTTCTGTACCGGCGCCTTCGATCACCGTACCGCTGGCTTCGCCGCTGACGCCATTGATGGTGATCCCACTGTCTTCGGGCTTGTCGAGGTCAAGATTCTCTTTGTAGGTGCCGGCCGCGACTTCGATTGTCGCGTTGCCGAGTACCAGCTGAGACTTCGTCACCGCGGCACCGATCGTCTTGCACGGGGTGGCGGCGTTTGTGCAGGAGCTCGTATCCAAGCCCGTAGTGTCGTTCACGAAAAATGTCGATGCCGACGCGGCGCTCGCGCCCACAGTCATGGTGAGGGCGCTCACCAGCACACTGATACGAACTACACGTCGAAGCCTCGGCATTCACAACCCCTTGTCGATCGGTTTGGGACTCGGCCGTCCCAGCTACGGAGAACGCGGCAGTCTCCTGATCGAGGCCGCTGCTGTCAATCCCTTTCGACAGATGTTGCAGAGAGTCCTGCGGGCGGCAGCTGCCTCTCAGTCGCGGCTCACCACGAGCCCAGCCCCAACAGTGTTGTTGGAAGCCTCGTCGATCAGGATGAAGCTGCCGGTGCGGCGGTTTGACTCATACGGGTCGAACACGAGCGGGGCACTCGTGCGCAGGCGAACTCTGCCGATGTCATTCAGCGCCAGCTCCGCTGGCGCGCCGGCGCGTTCGAGCGTGTGCACGTCGACGTGATCGCACAGCTCGTCCACGATCGCGGTGACCTCGCGGGTGGTGTGCTTGACGATATAGCGACCGCCCTGTCGCAGTGGGGCGTCGGTCATCCAGCACACATCGGCTTCCAGCTCGCGCCCAATGGTCGGCGCCTGCTCGGGGCGGCAGATCGTCTCTCCTCGAGAGATGTCGATCTCGTCGGCCAGCCTCAGCGTGACTGACATCGGCGCGAGCGCCTCGGTGAGCTCGCCGTCGTAGGTGTCGATCGCGGCGATGCTCGTACGCTGGCCGCCCGGCAGCACCACGATCTCCTCGCCGGCGCGAAACGCGCCGCTTGCCAGTTGGCCGGCATAGCCGCGATAGTCGCTCCCGCCTGCGATGGCAGGGCGGATCACCCATTGCACGGGAAAGCGTGCAGGTCTGTCGTAGGGATGGTCATAGGCCACCTCGACCTGCTCGAGTAGCTCCAACAGCGTGGGATAGCTCTTTGTGGCAGGGTCGCCGGGATTGGCATCGCGGGCGCTCCCGTACCAGTCCATGCTCGATGAACGGTCGACCACATTGTCACCATTGAGCGCGGAGATCGGTATGTAGGTGATGTCGCGTCCCATTCCTGTACCCGTTCCGATCCCGTTCAGCTTCTGGGCGAACACCTCGAACTCTGCAACGAGCTCATCGAAGCGCTCCTCGGAGAAGTCGACCAGGTCCATCTTGTTGACCGCCACCACCAGGTGTGGGATGCCCAGCAGCGCGCTGATGAACGCATGGCGCTTCGACTGCTCCAGCACCCCCTTGCGAGCATCGAGCAAGATCACCGACAGATCCGCGGTGGAAGCGCCGGTGACCATGTTGCGCGTGTACTGCTGGTGACCGGGGCAGTCGGCGATGATGAAGCGACGGTTGGGGGTCGCGAAGTAGCGATACGCCACGTCGATCGTGATGCCCTGCTCGCGCTCGGCGCGCAGGCCGTCGGTGAGCAATGCGAGGTCGAGCGCTCCCTCGCCGCCGCGACGCTCCGAAGCCTGCGCCACATGGTCGAGCTGATCCTCGAACACCTGCTTGGTGTCGTACAACAGCCTCCCGATCAGGGTGCTCTTGCCGTCGTCCACCGAGCCGGCGGTCGTGAAGCGCAGCAGGTCGAGGGTCATCGGCCGGCTCTTCCCACTGGGGCAAGCGCCATGACGAAGACCAGCACGTGCCGCGCGCGTAGCGCGCCATCCAAGTCAATGAGCACTAGAAGTACCCGGCCTTCTTGCGATCCTCCATCGCCGCCTCCGACACACGGTCGTCCGCACGCGTCTCGCCGCGCTCGGTGATGCGTGTGGCGGCGATCTCGGTCACCACTTCCTGGAGGGTCACTGCATTCGAGCGCACTCCACCGGTGCAGCTCATGTCGCCCACGGTGCGGTAGCGCACGGTCTCCGAGAACACGCTCTCGCCGTCGATCAGCTCGGTTCCATCGCGCCACGCGTACAGCATCCCGTCGCGGCTGAACACCTCGCGCTCGTGCGCGAAATAGATCGAGGGGACCTCCAGTTGCTCCTGATCGATGTACTCCCACACGTCGAGCTCCGTCCAGTTGGAGATGGGGAACACGCGCACGTTCTCACCCTTCTTAATGCGCCCGTTGTATAGGTTCCACAGCTCGGGGCGCTGGCTCTTGGGGTCCCAGCCGCCGAAGTCGTCGCGGAAGGAGAACATGCGCTCCTTGGCCCGCGCGCGCTCCTCGTCGCGACGCGCGCCGCCGAACGCGGCGTCGAACTTGTGCTCAGCGATCGCGTCGAGCAGCGTCACCGTCTGCAATTGGTTGCGCGAAGCTCTCGGACCCTTTTCCTCTACGGCCCGTCCCTTGTCGATCGACTCCTGCACGCTCGCCACGATCAGCCGCTCACCAAGCTCGGCCACGCGCCGGTCGCGGTACTCGATCACCTCGGGGAAGTTGTGGCCTGTATCCACGTGCATCAACGGGAACGGGAACGGGGCCGGGCGAAACGCCTTCTCGGCGATTCGCAGCAGCACGATCGAGTCCTTGCCCCCGCTGAACAGTAGTACGGGTCGCTCGAATTCCGCGGCCACCTCGCGCATCACGTGGATCGCCTCGGACTCAAGCGCCCGCAGGTGGCTCAGCTGGGGTCGCTCCACGACGCTCATCTTAGGCTGCTCATACCTGCCCATGTGTACGCAGATCCAGCGCAGTTATGCGTCCACATGGAGGCCACACTCGGTCTTGTCTGTACCGGCCCACCGGCCCTCGCGGCCTTCGCCCGGCTTCGTGCACGGCGCGCAACCGATCGAAGAGTAGCCCTGGTCGTGCAGCGAGTTGTATGGAAGGTCGCGCTCGAAGATCCGCCGCCACAAGTCCTTCTCGGTCCACAGCGCCAGCGGGTTGTACTTCCACAGGCCGCGCCCATCATCGTGTTCGACCAGCGCCGCGTCCGCGCGTGTCGGGCTCTGCTCACGCCTGATCCCCGTGATCCAGCCTTCGGCTCCCTGTAGCGCCTGCTCCAGCGCCGCGACCTTGGCGACTGAGCAGCAATGCTCCGGGCCGCTCCACGGCGCGCTCTGATTGCTCGCGTCGTGCACCTCGACGGCGATCCCAAAACGCTCCTCGAACGCCTTCCATGTCTGCAGCGTCTCTCCAAACAGCACGCCGGTGTCGATCGTCGCGACCCGCACCGGCGTGTGTCCGTCGCCGATGCGCAGAAGCTCGTCGATCAGCACCGACTCCTCCTTCTGAAAGGAGCACAGCAGCACGACCTGCTCGCCGTGGCGCTTCACGGCCTCGCGCAGGGTGGCGGTCAGGCTCTCGTCGAGCGCCTTCGCATCAACCGCGGGAGGCCGCGTGTCAGTGGCTTGGAGGGAAAGAGCATCGACTGCCTCCGTCTGGGTGTCGGTTAGACCGCGCACTCGCCCTCGCCGCGGATCACCTGGAACGGCACGTCGCGGTTCCAGTCGATGAACGTGTTCATTGTCTCCAGGCCGAAGTCGACAGGCAGGGAAAGCTCCTTGACGAGCCCTTCGAGCTTCTGGCGTCCCGACACGCTCTACGAACGCCCCCCACTCCTCGCTGTCGTTGCGGTTGGTCTCGTAGTAGCGGATCCAGCGCTCGATCGCCTCGGGCGCACGCTTGGCCGGCAGGCGCAGCTTCAAGCGTGTGCCGAACTTGACCTCGCCGCCTTCGTAGACGCCGCCGACGTGCGGGATGTAGGCGGGGATAGTGTGCTCGCCGACTTTGATCGACGCGCCGTAGAAGCCGATGTCGGCCACGTGGTGCTGGGAGCAGCCGTTCGGGCAACCGCTCATCTTGATGTGGATCTGACGCGTCAGCGGATCGGTGATGTTCATCGCTTCGATGCGCTCTTGCACGGCCTGGTTGAGCCCCATCGAGCTGGTGATCCCGAGCTTGCACGAGTCGGTGCCAGGGCAGGAGACAACGTCGGCGATCTCGCGTGAGCCCGGGTCGCCGAGGCCAAGCGCGCCGAGCGCTTTCCAGACGTCGTACACGCTCTCCTCGCGTACCCAGCGCAGCACGAAGTTCTGCTGCACGGTGGTGCGTGCATAGCCCCCCGAGTATTCGCGCATGATCTGCCCGAGCCCGCGGAATTGCTCCGGAGTGAGGTCGCCGCGCACGATCTTCACCTCGACGGTCACAAAACCCCCCTGCTTCTGGGCGGCCACATTGGCCTGCTTGAAGCGCTCGAACTCGGAGATGTCGCCGTTGGGTGAGCCGTAGCTGGCAGGCGGCGCGGGCGCGGTTTCGCGCTCGTCGTCGAGGAACAGGCGGTCCTCGATCGAGAAGTCGCGTTCTTTGACCCACTCGCCCTCGAGCTCCTGCTCGACCTGGTTGCGCAGCTCATCGATGCCGAACTTGTCCACGAACACCTTGATGCGGGCGCGCGCACGGTTGACGCGCAGCCACTCCTGGCGGTCGAAGATGCGAAAGACGGCCTCTGAGATCTTCAAGTAGTCGCCATTGTCGATCTCCACGAAGTCGTACAACGCGGGCGCGACACGCGGCATGATCGAGGTGCCGCCGCCGACAAGTATCTCCACGCCCTTGACTTCTTTGCCGTCGATCTGCTTGATGCGCGCGCGGAAGGCGATGTCGTGGATACCGCTGATCGCACGGTCGCGTGGCGAGCCGTCGAAGGAGGTCTTGATCTTGCGTGGCATCCCCTGCGTGGTGGGGTGCCTGACGAAGTAGCGTGCGTAGGCCCCTGCGTAGGGGGTGAGGTCGAACAGCTCATCGGCCGCCACTCCGGCCCACGGGTCGCCGGTGACGTTGCGCACGGTATTGCCGCAGCCCTCGCGGCTCGATAGGCCGGCTTCGCCCATCTCCCTGATCGCCTGCTCGATTTCAGGCAGCGGGATGTGGTGCATCTGGATGTTCTGACGTGTCGTCACATGACCCTTGCCCAGGGGTGCGTACTTTTCGACGACGTCGGCGAACTTGTCCATCTGCTCGGGCGTCACACCGCCGAAGGGCAGCTTCACGCGGATCATCTGCACGTCGGGCTGGCGCTGCCCGTAGACGCCCTGCCGCAGGCGGAACTTGATGAACTCGTCTTCGGGCATGTCGCCCTGCAGGAACTTGGTCGCCTCGGTCTTGAAGTCGTCGTACTCGCGCTGCAGGATCGGGATCACGTGCCCGGGGACGTTCTGCAGGATCTCGGGGTCCTCGAGTGAGCCCTTTTTGGTGGGTCGCTCGGCGGGTATCGAAACTGGCTCCATCTGGCGAAACCTCCTGGTCCGGGCCCGATGGCGGGCATCTCGGATTGATCGTTTGCGACCGGTAAAGAGATTGGCGCTAAAGCCTAGCGGCTTTTAGGTATTTATCCAAGGATCCCGCTCGTCGACGAGACCCTCGCGCGCGACGCCTTCGAGCATAGCCGCGCGCGTCCACGGGTCCGGATGCTCTGTTGGGGGCGCCAAACGGGGCGCTGTGTCGCGCATGAAGCGCTCGAGCGCGGCCACGATCGCCGCGGCCTCGGCCGGCGAGGCGGAGGGTGCGACGAGCTTGAGCTGGGGGCGACGGTTGACCATGTGACGTTTCCGACTCCTACCTCAGCGGACGCCACGCGCGCGGACGCACAACCGCACGGGGGCCTGTCTACAGCGGGATGTTCCCATGCTTGCGCTTGGGACCCGGTTCGCGCTTGGTGTGCAGCGTGTCGAGCGCCGCGATCAACTTGGGGCGCGTCTCGTGCGGAATGATCACATCATCGATGTAGCCTCGCTCGGCCGCTGTATAGGGGTTGGCGAAGCGCGCCTTGTAGTCGTCCATCAGAATCTGGCGGCGCTCCTGCGGCGTTGGGCTGCCCGCGATATCGCGCCGGTAGATGATGTTGACGGCGCCCTCCGGTCCCATCACCGCCACCTCCGCGGTGGGCCACGCGAAGTTGAAGTCGGCGCCGAGGTGCTTGGAGGACATCACGTCATATGCGCCGCCGTACGCCTTACGGGTGATCACCGTGATCTTCGGCACGGTCGCCTCGGCGAACGCGTACAGCAGCTTGGCGCCGTGGCGGATGATGCCGCCCCACTCCTGCGTGGTGCCCGGCAGGAAGCCCGGGACGTCGGTGAACGTGATTAGCGGGATGTTGAATGCGTCGCAGGTGCGCACGAAGCGCGCCGCCTTGGCGGAGGCATCGATGTCGAGCACGCCCGCCAGCTGGCTGGGTTGGTTGCCGACGATCCCCACCGCGTGGCCGTCCAGGCGCGAGAAGCCGCAGACGATGTTCTTGGCGTGGTGCTCATGCACCTCGAAGAACTCGCCGTCGTCCACGATCAAGCGCACCACGGCGCGCATGTCATACGGCTTGTTGGGATTGTCGGGCACCACCCGGTCGAGCTCCGGGTCCATCCGCAGTGGGTCGTCCGTGGGCTGCACGCGCGGGGTGCTCTGCATATTGTTCTGGGGTAGGAAGCTCACCAGGTAGCGACAGTCCTCCAGGCACGCGTCCTCGTCGTCGGAAGCGAACTGCGCGACACCCGACTTCGTGTTGTGCGACATCGCCCCACCCAGCTCCTCGAAGCCGACTTCCTCGCCTGTGACCGTCTTGATCACGTCGGGGCCGGTGATGAACATGTGTGAGGTCTCCTTCACCATGAACACGAAGTCGGTGATCGCCGGCGAGTACACCGCGCCGCCCGCGCACGGCCCCATGATCAGGCTGATCTGAGGGATAACCCCCGAGGAGCGCACGTTGCGCACGAACACGTCCCCGTAGGCGCCGAGGGAGATCACTCCCTCCTGGATGCGTGCCCCGCCGGAGTCGTTGATGCCGATCACCGGACAGCCGATCTTGGCGGCGAGGTCCATGATCTTGCACATCTTCTCGCCCATCACCTCGCCGAGCGAGCCGCCGAACACGGTGAAGTCCTGGCTGAACACGCACACCCGCCGCCCGTCGATTGTGCCGTGGCCGGTCACCACAGCATCACCCCAAGGGCGGTTCTTCTGCATGTCGAAGTCGTAGGTGCGGTGGCGCACGAACGTGTCGAGCTCCTGGAAGGAGCCCGGGTCCAGCAGCTTCTCGACGCGCTCGCGCGCCGTGTACTTCCCACGCGCGTGCTGCTTCTCCTCGGCCTCCGGAGCGGAGTGCACCGCGGCGACGCGTAACTCCTGCAGCTCCTCGAGCTTCTCCTCGTATGTTTCGGGGGCCTTGCTGCGCATCGGGGCGGGGATGTTACCCGCTTGTCCGCTGCGCGCGGGTGAGACGTAGCCGACCTCTAAAAGCTACGGTGCCGGTGCCTCGGTAGGCTCCGCAAATGCCAGCGCTTGTGCGCTCTCCGCCAGCCTCCTCGCCCGCGGTGCGCGCGGTCATGCAGGGCAATCGAGCGAGGGACACCGCTCCAGAGAAGGCTCTGCGCAGCGAGCTGCATCGCCGTGGTCTTCGCTTCCGCAAGCACATACCGGTGGTAGCGGGCTTGCGACTCCGGCCAGACATCGTGTTCACCCGGGCTCGAGTGGTGGTCGAGTGCCATGGGTGCTTCTGGCACAGGTGCCCTGTCGATGGGGTGACGCCCAGCACGAATGCCGGGTACTGGCTCTCCAAGCTTGAGCGAAATGTCGAGCGTGATCGTCGCAATGCCGACGTCCTCGCAGCAGAGGGGTGGACTCTTGTGGTCGTGTGGGAGCACGAGGATCCCGCAGAGGCGGCCGATCGGATCGTGGCATTGCTCCCGCCTTGAGCGGATCGGCGGGGAGGACTCGTCGCCGATCGTCCATCTGTGGTCACGCATAGGCTTTTGGGTATGGCGATAACGCTTGGGGCCGACGCCTTGGGACAGACTCTGGACCGGGCGTATCTGCTTGCGATCGGTGACGGGGCACTCCCTGGCATATGGCTCACTCGTGCCGAGCAGCTGGCGGAGAGCCCATCGGTTGCTTACGTCGCTGCTGTTGGCGCCGTGTTGCTGGCGAAGGCCACAAACGATGCGATCGACGCCTTCGTGATCCAGGTGCAGGAGGGTAGCGCCGGCGCGTTTAGCCTTCGAGCGCCGGCTACCGTCCTTGCCTCCAAGCGCCGCGCTCTCGGATATGACATAGGCTCGAGCAGCGATCGCGACCCAATAAACCATGGGACGCTGGTCAGCTCGAAGCGCTGGGACTTGGCGTTGGATCGCATCCTGGACGATCACAAGCCGTTCTTCTCCTACATCTTGACGTGGCTGCATGATGTCAATCGCTTGACTAGCACCGAGGCGACCGAGGCTCTCGCGGCCTACATTCGCGTCCGTAGGAGGCTCAGGCCTGGCATCGCTGCGGACCGTGTCCCGAGTAGCCTCGCGGTCGTCCCTGCGCTGACCGACTTGGTTGAGCTGCTGGAGGGGTTCATCGCATCGGACACCGAACGCGGCGCTCGTGGCATGGCGCTCGTCGCCGCTGCCTACCGAGCTGTGGGCTTCGAGGCGCAGCTACCGTCACGCAACGATCCACGCCGCATAGACATCGCGATCAAGCGCGATGGCGCTCTCGTGATCGGCTCTGAGGTCAAGCAGGTCGATACGATGGAGAGCACGGCGGACACGCTCGCGCGGGATACTGCTGAGGCTCGCGCGCAGCGGGCGCTCTTGGCGGTGCTGCCGCCGGGGGCTCTCGTGGACTTTGATCGGACCTCAGTCATACGTCGCGCTGAGAGAGAGCATCGGATGGTGCTTCGTGTCACGGGCGGAGTGCGCGAGCTGCTCCACGAGACGCTGAGCTCCGGGACGGTCGGCATCGATCAATTCTGTAGGAGCGTGCCCCGCGCCTTCGCTCACGCCTTGCGCGACATGCGGGCGGCGGATGCCGCGATCGAGACTTGGGCCGCCATCGCGAGTAGATGGCAATAGGACGTCGGGCTAGGCGGCCTGCGCTGTTGCCAGGACGTCGGCAGTGGATTGCTCGCGGTCGGCGCATAGCAATGCATCTCGGACGCTCTTGGCGACTGCCTCGGCTAGGGACGGCGGCACTGCGTTTCCGATTTGACGATATTGAGCGACGCGTGGGCCGATGAAGCTCCAGTCCGATGGGAACGTTTGAAGCGCTGCGGCCTCCTGCACGGTGATTCGCCGCAGTCGCTCAGGGGCTCGCCGGAGTGGCTTGCCACCTCGCTGTAGGCGTCGGTGATACTCGACGACCCAAGGCTCCGCTCCATGATCGAGCTCGTCCTGGTCGATGATGGGCGTGGCATTCCCTCCCATAGAGGCAGGCAGGGTCTTGGCGGGGCCATCCAATAACAGCGGGCGACCGGAGCCGTTGAACAGGAGGCTCCCGCGAAAGGCCGTTGGCCGCATGACCGGGATACGGGCAGGGACTACCTTGGCGGTGCAGGTCTCGTGGTTGCCCAGCTCCCCTGGACGAGGAAGTGATGTCAGCGCTGCGCGCACCGTTGGAGGGCATCCGGCCGTGGTCGTGACCGGCAATGTCGGTGTTCCTTTGTCTAGTCCTATCAGGAACATCCGCTCCCGGGCCTGAGGCACACCGTAATCTTCAGCATTGAGCACGAACAGGGAGCGGTTGTAGCCGAGCTTGCTGGCCCGGGCCAACAGCTGATCGCGGACATCTTCCCAGCGCGGGTTGATGGCCAGAGCCTTGACGTTCTCCATCACAAAAGCGCGAGGTCGCAGCATCTCAACGATGTCGAGGAAGTGCTCAACATGGTGGCTTCGCGGGTCATCTGGATCCATACGGCCGATCACGGAGAAGCCTTGACAAGGCGGCCCGCCGATCACGATGTCTGGATGAGCTTCCAAGGGTGGGTCGATCTTGAGCACATCGCCGCAGATCGCGGTTTCCTCAAGGTTCGCGTTATAGGTCTTGACAGCGAACTCATCGCTGTCAATCGCCCAGCAAACATCGAAGCCAGCCCGCCTGAAACCGAGGTCTAGCCCGCCGGCGCCGCAATAGAGAGAGATGACCCTGTGCGCCGGGGCTGCCACGTTGCTTGTGATTCTTCCTTGTTGGGCGGACAGGCTATTAGAAAGGGATGAGGCTACCTTGACGTGCGTACATAGTTCCACCGTACGGCAAGCCTCGGAGAGATGTCTGCAACGGGTAGGCCCCCCGTCACCTTGTTTGCCGATGTTACCCGCGCGAGAACGGCCTGTGGTGTGCGGCGCCCAGACGGTCGAGCACGCCGGTCAACAGCTCGGTCGTCTCCTGCTCCATCTGGGCTTCCACGGCCACCAGTTCGGCGGCCAGGTCCACCGCGGGCTGGGGCGTCGGCTTGTATATGAGTTCGGGTGCCGCCAGCGCCTCGAAATCTGGCTCTGGCTCTGGCTGCGGTTCGACGATCTCTACCGGCCCGGGCTTACGTCGACGGAACAGGCGCGCAAAGAATCCTTTCCGAGGTATTGGCTGCTGCGCAACGGACTCGGATTGGGCAACGGACTGGGGTTCGGGTTCCGGCTCTCCAGTGATGGGTTCGGGCTCCAAGGCGACCGGCTCTGGTTCCGAGGCGACCGGCTCTGGCTCCAAGGCGACCGGCTCGGGCTCGATCGCGGCGGTCGGCTCTGGCTCTGGCTCGATCGCGGCGGTCGGCTCTGGCTCTGGCTCCGCGGGTGACGCAGGGGCATCGTCGCCGAATGGGGGGACGCGCGTGACCGACAACGTCACCTTCGTGCCCCAACCGGACTGCTTGAGGTGCACGATGCCCGTGGCGCCCTCGGCCTCCCACTCGACCTTGGTCTCCGGCTCGACGCTCGTGATCCGGATCTCCCCGAGCTCGGCGAGGTGCCGTGCGAGCGCCTCTGGGTTGCTCAATTCCGACCACAGCTCGGGGGGAGACTTCACAAGGGTGCGTTGCACCTCGGTCGAGACGCTCATCGCTCCCTGGTTCGAGCGTTGAGGGAAGAGTCCTTCTCTACTGCCAACCCGGTCTCGCAATGTCGGCGCGGGCGGGCTATCCCGAGGACGTATTCGGGGGCGATGGCCCCGAGTTAGGGGTGGTGTCGTAGGGCGCTTCGCCGGCCACCTTTTCGCGTGGGCGCTCCATCAACGGATAAACGGACTGCGACTTGAAGCCGAGCTTCTCATAGATGCGTTGCGCGTCTGCCGAGTGCAGCAGCCACGTGAGCTTGCCGTAGGGCCCGTTGTCGACGATCTCCCGCACAAGCTCGAGCCCGAGCCCGAGCCCGCGGTAGGGGGCGAGCACGTAGACGTCTGAGAGGTACGCGAGGATCACGCCGTCGGAGATCGCGCGCCCAAATCCGGCCTGCCGGCCATCGCGATAGAGGCCCACCACGCGTGTGGAGCCACGGATCGCCTGCTCGACCAGCTCACGAGGGCGGCCGCGTCCCCAATAAGACTCGTTGGCTATGAAGATGTGCACGGCATCGATGTCGATCCGCGTCGGATCGTCGTCCAGTTCGAAGCCGCCAGGCAACTCGCGTCGCGCCACGTCAGGGCTCCCTGGTATGTCGAACCGCGCTACTCAAGCGGCAGCGGCCGCGCCGCGAGGTGCGATGAGGCCCTGCTCGTGCAACAGCTCGGCCAGCTGCACCGCGTTGGTGGCGGCGCCCTTGCGCAGGTTGTCGGCGACGATCCACATGTCGAGCGCGCGCTCGTGGCCGGGGTCGCGACGGATCCGTCCGACGAACACCTCGTCGTGCCCGGTGGCGAGCGTCGCGAGCGGATACAGGGCCGCGCTCGGGTCGTCTGCGACCGTGATCCCAGGGGCCGCACGCAGCAGCTCGCGGGCGCGCTCGGGACTGAGCGGCTCGCGCGTTTGCATGTTGACCGCCTCGGAGTGCCCGTTGACGACGGGTACCCGCACGCATGTGGCGCTCACCCTGATGGCGTCGTCGCCAAGGATCTTGCGGGTCTCGTTGATGAGCTTGTACTCCTCGTCGGTGTGGTCGTCGTCGGGCGCGAAGCTGCCGGCATGGGGGAGGGCGTTGAAGGCGATCTGGTGTGCGTACGCCCGCGGCGGCTCGATCTCGCGTTCGTGCAGCAGCGCGTGGGACTGGTTGAGCAGCTCGTCCACGGCGTTCCTGCCGGTGCCCGACACCGCTTGGTAGGTGGAGATCACAAGTCGTTCGATCCCCGCTGCATCATGCAGCGGCTTCAGCGCCACCACCATCTGCATGGTGGAGCAGTTGGGGTTGGCGACGATCCCGTTGTGGTTGGCGAGCGCGCCGGGGTTGACCTCGGCGACGACGAGCGGCACGTCGTCGTTCATGCGCCACTTCGAGCTGTTGTCCACCACCACCGCGCCTGCCTCCACGAAGCGCGGGGCCCACTCGCTCGAGGTGGAGCCGCCGGCGGAGAGCAGCGCCAGGTCAAAGCCCTGGATCGTGTCGTCGGTGAGCGGCCGCACGACCCCAATGCCCTCCAGCTCACGGCCCGCGGAGCGCTCTGAAGCGAACGGCACGATCTCCCGCGCCGGGAACTCGCGCTCGCGCAGCAACCGCAGCATCAGCGTGCCGACCTGCCCGGTGGCGCCCACAACGGCGACTCTGTACCCCTGGCTCACCCTCCCCAGATTACATGGCCGCACATCTGGGATCAGCAGCTCCTAGGGGTCGAAGGGCAGCGATCCCTAGGTTTTGAGGACCATGAAGAGGATCGTCAGGACGATCAGCAGGTCCATCGTGGCGCCCACCGCGCCGATGCGCCGCACGAGCGTGTCGTGCTCAACGCCGAACGTCACCTCACCCTCGCCGGCCGCGGCCAGGTCCGCATCGGCTACCTCGCAGAGACGCTTCTCGTTGGGACTCAGGAACATGCCCTCAACGGCACCGATGACGACCGCCACGCCGATGCCCCACTGGACGTAGAACTCGCTCCACACGTGCAGTTTGGAAGCGAGGTAGATGCCGCAGACCACGACGATCGCAAGCCCCGGCATGATCACCTTGACGCTGATGGCGTGGATCGCCTTGTACAGCGCCGGCAGCGAGCGCGAGTCGGCCTTGCCCACAGCGCCCAGCAGGACCGGGTAGGCGAACGTGGCGCCGAACGCGAACACCACGGCCATGATGTGCACGGCCAGGACCACTTCAAAGAACTCAACCGTCGCAATCACGGTTCTCGATCCTATTGATCCGCCCGGCACATGTGCCGGGCGGCCCACCCGTACATGTACGGGTGGGGACCATCGGCGCATGCGCCGATGGCGGGAACGTGCATGCACGTTCCCGGACCGGCCCGCATGTGGGCCGGTCGACTAGAACGTCGGCGCGTACTTGCCGAATACGTCCTGCATTGCCCCGCACACCTCGCCGAGCGAGCAGCGGTCCTTCAGCGCCTGGCGGATCGCCGGCAGCAGATTCTCCTCCCCACGTGCCACCTCACGCAGCTCCTCCAGGCGCTTCTCCACGAGCTGCTGGTCGCGGTTGGCCTTGAACGCGGTCAGCCGCTCCACCTGTTCGCGCTCGGACTCGGGGTCCACGCGCAGCAGATCGGGTACTTCGAGGTCGTCCTCCTCGAACTTGTTGACGCCCACCACGATGTCCTGCCCGATGCGGTAGCGCTCCTGGTAGCCCCACGCCGACTCGTCGATCTCGCCGGTGATGAATTGAATCGCGTTCACCGACCCCCCGAGCGCGTCGACCTTCGCGATCAGCTCATTCGCGCGCGCTTCGATCTCGTCGGTGAGCGACTCCACGAAATAGGACCCCGCGAACGGGTCCACCGTGTCGGTCGCCCCCGACTCGTACGCGAGTATCTGCTGGGTGCGCAGCGCGATCTTCGCCGCGTGCTCGGTGGGCAGCGCGAGCGCCTCGTCGAAGCCGTTGGTGTGCAGCGACTGCGTGCCCCCGCACACCGCCGCGAACCCCTGCAGCGCGACCCGTACGATGTTGTTCTCCGGCTGCTGCGCGGTCAGCGTCACACCCCCGGTCTGGGTGTGGAAGCGCAGCATCGTCGACTTCGGGTTCCGCGCACCGAAGCGCTCGCGCATGATGTGCGCCCACATGCGTCGCGCCGCGCGGAACTTCGCGACCTCTCCGAACACGTTGTTGTGCCCGTTGAAGAAGAACGCCAGCCGCGGCGCGAAGTCGTCCACGTCGAGGCCCTTCTCGATCGCCGCCGTCACGTAGGCGATCCCCGAGGACAAGGTGAACGCCACCTCCTGCACCGCCGAGCAGCCCTTCTCGCGGAAGTGGTACCCGGAGATCGAGATCGTGTTCCACTTAGGCACCCGTTCCTGGCAGTACTGGAACAGGTCGGTGGTGATCCGCATCGTGGGCCGCGGCGGGTAGATGTAGTTGCCGCGCGCGATGTACTCCTTCAGCACGTCGTTCTGGGTCGTCCCGCGCAGCTGCTCGGAGGGCACCCCCTGCTCCTCGCCGACCAGCTCGTACAGCAGCAGCAGGCACGCGGCGGGCGCGTTGATCGTCATCGATGTCGACACCTGGTCGAGCGGGATGCCGTCGAACGCGGTGCGCATGTCGTCGATCGTGTCGATTGCCACCCCCGTGCGCCCCACCTCGCCCAGGCAGCGCGGGTTGTCGGAGTCGAGCCCCAGCTGGGTGGGCAGGTCGAATGCCATCGACAGCCCCGTGGAACCCTTCGACAGCAGGTAGCGGTAGCGCTCGTTGGACTCCTTCGCCGAGGCGTACCCCGCGTACTGGCGCATCGTCCAGGTCTGTTTGCGGTACATCTCGCGGTGCACCCCGCGGGTGTAGGGAAAATCTCCGGGCTCCCCCAGGTCGAGGTCGGCCGGGAGGTCGGGCTCGTCATACAGCGGCTCGATCTCTATCCCGGAGTCGGTGAAGCGCCGCGGGTCCTCGGGCCCCACGATCGGCGCCACCGTCAGGCGCTCGTCGTGCGTGCTCTTTGATGTGGAATCGGTCATCGCAACTGGATGATAAGGATTGACCCGCGACGGAACTCGGCGCGGCGCCATGTGGAGGCTGTTTGGCGGACATATACTGCCGTTTGATGCCCACCTGCATGGTCACCGGCGGAGCCGGCTTCCTCGGCTCGCATCTGTGCGACGAGCTGCTCGCACGCGGGCACCGAGTCATCTGCGTCGACAACCTCGAGACCGGCTCGCTCGCCAACATCGGGCATATCCGCGACGCGGAGCGCTTTCGCTTCGCGCACGTCGACATCATCGAGCCGTATGAGATCGACGAGCCGGTCGACTTCGTCTACCACCTTGCCTCCCCAGCCTCCCCGATCGACTACCTGCGCCTGCCGTTGCACACGCTGAAGGTGGGCTCCTACGGCACCCACCACACGCTGGGTCTTGCCAAGGCCAAGCGCGCACGCTTTTTGATCGCCTCCACCAGCGAGGTCTACGGCGATCCCAAGGAACACCCCCAGTCGGAGAGCTACTGGGGTCACGTCAACCCGATCGGCCCGCGCGGGGTGTACGACGAGGCGAAGCGCTACGCGGAGGCGCTCACGATGGCCTATCACCGTCAGCAGGGCGTCGACACTGCGATCGTGCGCATCTTCAACACCTACGGCTCCCGCATGCGCCCCCACGACGGGCGCGCGATCCCCACGTTCCTGCGCCAAGCACTCGCCAACCGTCCGCTCACCGTGTTTGGCAGCGGCTCGCAGACGCGCTCGTTCTGCTTCGTGAGCGACCTGATCCGCGGGCTGATCGCGCTGGCTGAGTCCGGCTACCACGACCCAGTTAACATCGGCAACCCCGACGAGTACACGCTGCTGGAACTGGCGGAAGCCGTCAAGGAGGTCACGGGCGCAGACTCGGAGATCCTGTTCGAGGCGCTCCCCGTCGACGATCCCAAGCAGCGCCAGCCCGACATCACGCTCGCGCGCGAGCTGCTTGGGTGGGCGCCCGAGGTGTCACTCAAGGACGGCCTGCGCCGCACGATCGACACCTCCGGCATAGAGCAGCTGGTTGGTTGAACGCTTCCGCCCAGAAGGGTAGCGACCGCTACATCTGGGAAACTGAGTTGTTGTGAAGTCCGAGATGGGAACTCGTTCCCCGGACGCGCCGCACGTCGACCGCACAAGACGGCCCCCGGTCGAGCTGGGCGCTGCCGGCGCTCGCAACACCCCGAGCGCCCCCCGGGTGGCGGGCGAGGTGGTGCCACTGGTGTCCCTGCCGCGCTCCGACCGCGACGTGCGCAGCAAGCGTCCCCCGGCGCTGTCGTTCCTGCTGCGGATGGACACGATGCGCCGCGCACTGCGGGTCATCTCGCTGCTGACGCTCGACCTGCTGGGGGTGTCGCTCGCGATCTTCACCGCCCTCGCCCTGAAGGCGGTGGTGCTGTCAAGCTTCGACGTGACCGCCGCGTTTGAAGGCACCCGCTCGATCCTCGCGTTTGCCTACCTGCTCACGGCGCTGCTGTTCGCTCGCTCGGGGCTCTACGCGGAGCGCTCGCAACGCCCCGGGCTATCGCGCATCGTCGGGTCGCTGTTCCAGGTGGCATTTGTCGCGCTGATCTTCGCGGTGGTGAGCGGCGAACATTTCTCCAGCTACTACATCTTCTACGGCTCGCTGGGCTTCGCGCTGTTCTACATCTCCTCGCTGCGCTACGCCTACGAGCGCGCCACCGGGGCGGTGCTGCGCGCCGCCGGCTACCAGCGCCGCGCCGTGCTGGTGGGCACCGGCAAGCACATCCACGACGTCGCCCACGCGCTCGCCGACGCGCCACACACGCCGATCGAAGTGGTCGGCTTCGTCTCCCCCGAGCCGCTCCCCCCCAACGGTGTGCGCTGTCTCGGGACGCTCGACCATCTACAGGGCGTGATCGTCTCCGAGCGCGTCGACGAGGTGATCATCGCCGACCCCGACTTCCCCCAGGAGCGCGCCGTTGAGCTGGTCGACCAGTGTCATCGCCGTGGTGTGCGCGTGCGGATCGCGCCCTCCACAATGGAGATCCTGATCCAGCGCGCCGAGTTCATCCCCGGCCAGTCGGTCCCACTGTTCGAGCTTGGCCCGCCCGTGTTCGAGGGCATCGACTTCGCGCTGAAGCGCAGCTTCGACCTCGTCGGCTCGGGGCTGCTGTTGATGCTGCTGAGCCCGCTGCTTGCCGGGATCACGCTCGCGGTGCGATTGTCATCGCGCGGCCCCGTGTTCTACCGCTCGATGCGCCCCGGCATCGGCCAGCTCCCGTTCGCGTGCTTGAAGTTCCGCACGATGTACTGGGACGCCGATCGCCGCCAGGCCGACCTGGAGGAGCTCAACGAGGCCTCCGGGGCGCTGTTCAAGATCCGCGACGACCCGCGCCTCACGACCGTTGGGCGCTTCCTGCGCCGTTTCTCGCTCGACGAGCTCCCCCAGTTGGTGAACGTGCTGCGCGGTGAGATGTCGCTCGTCGGCCCGCGCCCGCTGCCCGAGCGCGACTTCGAGCGCCTCGAGGACTGGCACCGCAAGCGCTACCTCGTGCTGCCCGGCATCACCGGCCTGTGGCAGGTCTCCGGACGCTCCGAGCTCGACTTCGACGAGCTGGTGAATCTCGACTTCATCTACCTCGAGCGGTGGTCGCTCGCGCTCGATCTCGCGATCATCCTCAAGACGATCCCCGCGGTGATGCTGCAGCGCGGGGCGTACTAGCGACAGCCGCACCGATCCCGCCGGCCTACTCCAGCTCCAACCCCGCCCGAGGCTCTGTTATCCCCCAGCCGGCATGCCCGGCCTGCTCGGCGAAGTCGATCGCCCGACTGTAGACGCGCCAGGTGGACCTGGCTGCATCCAGCCACGTCCATTGCGGGGGCGCTGGGGCTGGGCGTCGTGAACGCTCGGCGCTTTCGATCAGGGCCTTGAAATCCCCGCGCTCGACGAACGCCGCGCGCTCGCCGAGCACCTCGTGCAGGGCGGGCACGGAGCACGCCGCGACCGGCGCTCCGCAGGCCAGTGCCTCGACGGCGGGCAGGCCGAAGCCCTCGTCCTCGGAGGGCAGCACGAGCGCGTGGGCGCCGCTGTAGATCGCCGCCAGGTGCTCGTCGGAGACCTCCCCGGTGAGGATCACATTGGGCAGCTCGTGTGCCCACGGACGCGTTGGGCCGACGAGCACGAGTGGCAGCTCGCGGGGCGTGGCGACGAGCTTGGCGACGTGCTTGCGGGGATCTGGGTGGCGTAGCGAGCCAACCCACAGCAGATAGCTCTCGGGCAACGAGAAGCGCTCGCGCACGTTGGCAACTTCCTCCTTGGAGCGCACGTACATGCTGGAGTCGGGTGCCTCCGCGATCACGTCTATCCGCTCGCGATCGAGTCCCAGCCGCTGCACCGCGTCGCCGGCGACCGCCTCGGTGGGCACGATCACTCGCACCGCGCGCTGCACGGCCAGCTGGCGCAGGCGCACGCCCAAGCGCAGGTGCTCACTGGCGCGCTTGAGCGCCGAGAGGTCGTGAAGCGTCACGACCATCGGACAGGGGCTGCGCAGGATCGCGCCTTCCATCCACGGTGAGTGGAACACGCAGGCGCGCCGCGGGCGGTGCGTCTCGACTATCTCCACACCCTGCGCCGCTGTCTCGTGCAGCGCGGCGAGCAGACAGCGGGTGTAGCGACCGACGCCACGCACATCCGCCCCCGGGCGGCTGTCGAAGGCGACCCTCGCGAGGTCTGTTGCTCCCGTCCGTGAGCTCAGACCGTGAGAAGACTTCACGTGTGTCCCAACCCCAAGCTGCGCACATTCATGACCATAGTCGGTTGGAGCTTCCTGCATGCGGGTGGGCGAGAAATTGTTCCCGGTGTTTCCACTCGATTGCCGGAGTCCCCACGCTAGCCTTGGGCGGTGCCCTCGCGTGCCTATCACGAGAGCCTGTGGGAGGGCGTGTCTGAGGGGCTTGCCCCCGCCGACGCGCGGTTGCGCGAAGCGTTCCTGCTCGATGTGGTGGCCGCGGCACACGATCGCTTGAACAGCTCCCCGCACGTGCTCGACGTTGGGTGTGGCGAGGGCCATTTCGCGGCGGCGCTGCTGCGCGCCGGTGCGGAGGTCGTGGCGGTAGACGTCGCCGTCGAGCCGCTGCGCCGGGCGCGCGAGCGCCACCCCGATCTGGATGCTCGGCTCGTGAAGCCGGAAGCGCCATTGCCGCTCGAGGACTCGAGCTTTGACGTCGTGTGGGCTGGCGAGACGATCGAGCATGTGGCGGACACCGCGGGGTGGCTCTCGGAGCTGCGCCGCGTGCTGCGCTCTGGTGGCCTGCTGCTACTCAGCACCCCCAACCACGGTCGGCTGTCGAGGCTCTGGCTGGCGCTGCGCCCCGGGGAGTTTGAGAAGCACTTCGACCCACGCTCCGATCACCTGCGCTTCTACACGCGGGGTTCGCTCGCCGCCCTGCTCGCCGACTTCGGCTTCGAGGATGTAGCGGTGCGTGGGGCTGGTGGCTTGCCCGGGGCACGCCGAGTATTGCTGGCGAGCGCCCGGCGCAAGCGGTTCTGAACACTTGCCCCTCGCCTGTTTGCACGCGCCCCACCGGGCGTGCCCGACCGGGTATCCCCGAATGGGGGAACGAGGTGGCGCGTGCTCAGTTGAGTGCTCGCCAGCGACGCCGCCTCCAGGGCTCGCACGTAAGCGTTCTGAGTTGGGATCGACTCGGGGTTGAGATAGACCGCCGCGCGCAACTCTTGGGCGGCTGCGTGCGGGTTGCCGGTCATGTCATATTCGCCGAGCGTCCGCCAGGTCTGCGGGTTGGAGGGCTGCGACTTCACCGCCTTCTGCAGCGTCGCACGCGCCAACGCGTTCTCGCCGCTCGCGTGCTCGACCGCCGCGAGCGTGAACAGGGCTTGTGCCGAGAGCGGGTCACGTTCGACCGCCGCTTGGGCGGCGCTGAGCGCTCCCACCGGGTCGTGCGTGAGCAGCGCTTCCGCTTCTTCTGTGGCCTCCACAGAGCGCTGCGGCTGCCACTCTGTCCACGAAGCCAGCAGCGCTCCGAGGACGACCGCGATCGCGAGACCAACCCGTAGCGGTCCGAGCTCGCGCGCGGAGGGGCGCCGCCACCTTCCCGTGTCCTCCCCGGTCTCCCTCGCGTCGGGCGTGGGCACGGCGGCGGCAGGCGAGCCGGCCAGCGCTGTCAGATTGCCAGCCCCCAGCGGCCCGCGCCCCGCGAGCCAACCCGCGCACAGCAGCGCCACGCACGCGTCGCCCGGCACGTACCAAGTCCAGTCGGCGAACGAGTGCACGCCGAATGTCACTACCACGCACAGCATCGTGAGCATCCCGATCCGCTCGGGCGTATAGGCCTCGGGCGCGTGGCGCCAGGCGAGCGAGGGTGGGGAGCGCTGTGCCCTCCAACGCCGGTTGAACGGGTGGGTGGCGCGCCCAGCGCTCGCCACCCACGCGATCAGCAGCGCGAGCGTGACCACCAGACCGGCGAGCCCCAGGTCGGCGAGCGTTTGCACCACATAGCCATGCGCTTGGCGCACGTCGAGCGGCTCGGTCCTGTAGCGCAGGCGCGCCGTTTCATAGCCCGCGGCGCCGGCGCCGAGCGCGGGATGGGCTTTGAAGATCTCAAGGGCTTCCTTCCAGTAGCGCGCACGCACGCTACCGACCGCCGTGAGGCGACCCGGCGTGTTCGGCGGGACCGCGGCATTGGGGTTCGTGAGCGAGGAGAGGTCGTGGGAGATCGTGCCTGTCAACCCACGTTTGGAGGCGGCAAGCCCACCGACGCCCGCCAACACGGCGAGCACGAGTAGCGCGGCCAGCGCGATCCCCACAGTGCGACGGGTGGGGGCGCTCGGGGCGCGGCGGTCGCCGAAGAAACCGATCGCAAAGCCCACGAGCGTCAGCACGATCAACATCGCCGCCAGCACCACGCCGAGCTGGTGCCCGGCAGTCGCGCGCGCTGTGAGCGCCACCCCGTCGCTACTGAGCGCGTGCGTTGAGAAGTCCCATGCGATCACCGGCACCGCGCCGAGTCCCGCGACGATCAGCACGCGCGCCCCGCGCAGACGCAGCGGCACGATGCACATCCAGAGCGTGGTCCCGATCGCCAGTGCTGCCAGCGCGCCTCGCGAGTAGGCAAGCATCAGCGTGACGATCATCAAGCCCATCGCGGGATAGGCGAGCGCGCTCAAGAGCGCGTGCCCAGCACGCCGCGCGCCTAGCCACAGGCACCCGATCGCGCCCATCGCGGCTGTCAGGCCGATTGCGTTCCAGTAGCCGTAGGGTTCCTGCAGGCGCGCCCACGCGTAGATGTCGATCGCTTCGAGGTGAGGGAACACCTTGGTGAGCAGCGCGTAGCCGCACACGACTACCGCCGCCAGCACCACCCCGCCGAGCAGCGCCCGCCAGCCGCTGGGCGCCAACCACGCGAGCGCAACCGCCGCGGCGAACACGCCGCTGTAGGAGAGCAACCGTCCGGCGTCCTGCCAGCTCGCATCGGGTGCCACCGACCACACGACCGACAGGCCGGTGAGCGCCGTGAATGTCAGCAGCAGACCGATCGACCAAATCCCGTAGGCGCGCTTGTGTGGGGGAGCGAACACCAGGACTCCCGTGAGGATCGCCCCAGCGAGGAGCGTGAGCGTGATCTCGAAGGTGGTCATCGGGCTGAGATTCAGCCCCCCTCCGGCGAGGAATGTCGCGAAGCACAGGACCGCGGCGACCACGAGCGTCGCCGCGGCGGTCGCCCCGCGCCTGTGCGGTCCCCTGTGCGAGCGCACAGGCGCGTCTCGCGGCTCATGGGTGCCGATCACGATCTGGTGCTCAGCTGTGACGGCGTGTGCTGACACGCTTGCGCACCTCTCCAATCGCGAGCACGAGAGCGCCGCCGAGCATGAGCGCGAGCACGGCGAGCAAAGAGTCGGGCAGGGTGTTGACCGCCGAGGCGATGTTGGCGTGCACCACCCCTGGGCGGATCGGTTCGCTGCCGACCCGCACAGCGGTCGAGCCA
Organism: uncultured Solirubrobacterales bacterium; assembly: GCA_963849215.1. GTDB lineage: Bacteria > Actinomycetota > Thermoleophilia > Solirubrobacterales > Solirubrobacteraceae > Palsa-744. The sequence goes on along the minus strand of CAWKGR010000003.1, from coordinate 181,615 downwards.
TGGTGATGGGCGCCTTGGACCGCGCGCTGCTCAGACGGGGTCAACGGCAGCGGGACGTTCGAGGAGGAGGCATCAGCCACTGCGCTTCCCCCGCCCCCCTTGCCAACCGTGAGGGCGTCTTTGCTGATTTCGTTGGGGCACGGCGAGTACTCGATCACCTCCGTTGGGAGCTGTTTCAAGGCTTCGCGGTAGGCCTTCTGGCTATAGCCGCCAAACGGCTCCCCTTTCGTGCACTTTTTGACGATTTCAGAGGCTTCGCTGGCGTGGGCGAGCGAAGCGCCTGTCAGCGCGATCGCGACGAGCGCCAGTGCCGCCAGGGCGCTCGTGCGCGCACGCGGCGCCATACGGGCATATGTGCGCGCACGCGGGAATGGACGTCGCGTGGAGGTCGCGACAGCCCTCACACCCTCCCAAAGATTGACCGGCAACCCTTCCAAGGGCCCCAACGCTACCTCACCGTCCCCTGGAGAGGCCCAGCTCGGCTAGAGCTTGCGAGAAGCCATCCGCCCACGCCTCGTAGGTGTAGGCGCGCACGTCCTCGCGCCCGGCGGAGCCCAGCCGCTCGCGCAACACGGGATCGCCGGCCAGTCGTCGCAGCGCCGCGGCCAGCGCAATCGGGTCTGAGGACGGCACGATCACACCATTGCGCCCGTCGCGCACGAGCCCGCCCGCGGCGGCCCCGACTGCGTCGCTTGCGATCACCGGCAGTCCACGGTTCATGGCCTCGTTGACGACCAGCCCCCAGGGCTCGCGGAAGGTTGGTGTTGGAATCGATGGCACTACCAGAACGTCGGCGCGGGAGTAGAAGTTGCGCAGCTCCACCTGAGAGACCGACGGTAGGTACACCACCGCGCCGCCGGCCGGGACCCAAGGGGGGGTGGATCCCGCACCGACGAGGACGAGCGCGGCGGTAGGTGCTTGTAGGCCCGCTGTGCTCCAAGCCTCAACGAGCACCCCCAGTCCCTTTTCCCGGGCTGGACGACCTGCAAACAAGAACTTCACAACCGCCTCGGAAGGCCATTGAGGATCGGTTGGCGCGCTCACCTCTGATGAGCTCCAGAAGGCGTTGTCGACCGCCTGCGGGGCGACGTGCACGTGCCTTGCTCCCCCCGCGTGCACATAGGCGCTTACGTGCGGGCCGTAGGTGACCACGGCGTCGGCTGAGCGGTAGAGGTGCTTCAGGGGCAGATAGCTGAATGCGTGCGGGACGCTGCGAGGGTGCGCCCAAAGCGATGCCCACAGGATCAGCGGCACGCGTGCGCGTCGCGCCCCGGCCCATGTCGCGGGCAGCGCCACCCGTCCGCCTGTGGGGCACACCACGGCTCGATAGCGCCCGCTTGTCGCCAGCGCGTACAGCTCGCGTGCCCCCTTCAGGGTGTGCTCGTGCACATGACGGTGGGGAAACGGCAGCTCGCCGGCCGACCCGCCACCGCCGTGCTTGAGGCGACCCCCGAACAATGCGAACTCGACCCCCTCGGCTTCGTGCAGACGCTCGAACGCCCCAATGCGGTAGGCCGGGGCGTGGCCGGTGACGAACAGGACGGGCTTGATCGGCCGCGGATCTGTGTGCTTCGTGTCGGATAGCTTCATCGCGGATGGTGGCGTTGCTCGGCGGGGCGGCTAGTTGGAGCCGGCGCCTCGCAACGCGTGCTCGTAGACGGCCAGCGTCTGCTCGCCACAGCGCTCCCACGTGAAGTTGGCGGATACCGTCTCGCGCGCGCGAATGCTCGCCTCGCGCAGCCGCTGCGGGTCGGACAGCAGCTCGTCGATGCGCTGAGTGAGGCGCTCGATGTCCCCCGGGGGGACGAGCACGAAGCCGTCGCCCGCCGCGGCGATCTCCTCCGGTCCGGGCTCGCCGCGACAGCCGATCGCGGGAACGCCGCCGGCCATCGCCTCGATGTAGGCGACCCCGAAGGCCTCCTCGGTGGAGGGCATCGCGAACAGGGTGCAGCCGCGCACCGCTTCAAGCGCCTCCTCGGGTGGCAGTTGACCTCGGAAGTCGACGCGGTCGGCGACCTCGAGTCGCGCCGCGAGCCCTTCCAGCGCGATCCGCTCGGGGCCGTCGCCGACGATCACGTAGCGCAATGTTGGATGGCGCTTGGCGAGCACCGCCAGCGCGCGCATCACATCGGCGTGGCGCTTGCGCGCGACGAGGTGGCCGACCGTCACAAGCGATTGGGCCTGCTCGTGCCTCCCGGGCGTGGCCCCGCGGCGCACCGGTAGATCCGCGCCCAGGTGCACTACGCGCACCTCGCGCGCGCCATAGCCGCCCGCCAGCTCGGCGATCCCGCGGCTGTTGGCAAGGACGACGCTTGCGGCTCCGAGGCCGCGCCGCACCGCCTCGCGCCCGTCGTCGCTGCGTAGTGCGGTGTAGAGCACGTCGCCGCCGTGCACCGAGACCACCAGCGGCACGCTCGGCGATCGAGAGCCCAATCGCGGGATCCGGTGCTCGCTCAGCGCTCGTCGCACCGCATCACCCGCTGGCACGGCGTTGTGGGCGTGGACCAGGTCGAAATCGAACGAGCTGCGCAAACGGCGTAGCGCAAGGCCAAGCGCGGGCGCCGCCCACGCGCCCCACGCTGGGTAGGAGTGCCGGCGGGGCGGAGACACGTAGCGCACATATGTCACGTCGAGCCCGTCGCGCGTTTGTTTGCGATCCTCGCGGGCGAGGCCCCGTAGCGCCCGTGTCGCACCTCCAAGTCCCTGCGATAGCGATGCGCGCGGGGGGACGAGCCGGTGCAGCACGAGCACCCGCACCTCCGCGCCCGCGTCGCGTGCGGCAAGCGCTTGGCGATGCGCCCACACGCCCAGCACCGGGTCGCCCTGGCGCGGGTAGAACTCGGCGACGACGGCCACCTTCATACTTCCCCCCACCCCACCTTCGGCGTGGTGGGGGGGTTTGTTGGAGAGGAGATGCTCGCCTCTACGCCGCGACTGACTGAGTTCCGGTGAACGGTGGGCACGGTGCTCACCAGCGCCGATGGGTGACGAGGGTTTGCTGGGCTTCGCTCGCGCTGAGGTGGGGGCGCTCGGCGAGGAACGCGCGCGCCTCGGCCAGCGCCTGCTCGCGTGAGTAGGCGCTGGCGGCGGGCGCCTCGCGATGGCGGATCGCGACGGCGTCGAGCACCCCGCAGCGCCAGCCGTGCTCGCGCGCCAGCGCAGCCCAGTGGACGTCCAGCCCCCAGCCCATGCGCAGGTTGGGGAACGGCAGCAACGTGGAGAACGTGGAGCGCGCGAACGCGCTCACCGGGCCGATCTCGACGAAACGCGTCTCGCGCACCACGCTTGCGGGGCGCCGGCGAGTCACTCGCCACGCGGCATGAGAGGCCCGACGGTGGGCCGGCTGGGCGAGGTCGAGTTCGAAGTGCTCTGAGAGGAACAGGAAGCGATCGAGGAAACCGTGCGGGAGCACGATGTCGTCGTCCACCACGAGCAGCCAGTCGCGGTCGTGTGGCGGGTGCGCCGCAAGCAGCAGGTTGAGGTTCTCGAACTTGCCACGATCGCTGGGAGACGCGAAGCCCAACTCGACGTCGTGGCGCGAACGGGCGAGCTCGGCGCGTATGCCCTCCACCAGGGCGTGGTGCTCAGGGCGCGCGATGCAGAGCACGAGCACGCGCCGCGTGGGGGGCGAGCGTCTGGCGGCGCGCTCCAGCGACAGCCGTCTCCCTGATGCGATCTCGAGCGCGTCCTCGCCAATGTCGAGTGCCGCTCGACGCATGCCGTCGAAACCGCCGACGGCGCCGCTTTCGCCTGAGAGGAAGTCATCTGTGGATGTTGCGTGCGCGGCCGTGCTGGTTCGAATTTCACGCACGCGACCTGCGCTGTGGGCGACCATTGTCAGGCCGGCGAGGCAGCGTCGCCGCACGACATGACCGACGCATCCGGCGAGCGTCCGCAGCTCTTGGGTCAACGAAGGAGCCTGCTCGCGCCACACGTCCAAGCGCCGGGCCGCGCGTCCGCGCGCATAGGCCGTGCGACACAGCGGGCGTAGCCGCGCGTCGGCTGCGCTGCGACGGTGATCTAGGGCGGCGTTGGCAACATAGAGGGCGTGTTCGTCGCCTAGTCGTTCCTGCCACTCCTGCTCGTCGCCGCCGTGCTCGAGCGACACGTCGAATGGTCCCACGCGCTCGAGCGCGCGGCGGCGGATCGCCATGTTGGCGCCCCACGCGTAGCGCGTGCGAGTGTCCTCGGGGCCGAGGTCGAGCGCGGTGATTGGCGGTCCCTCGCGCCCACAGCTGTGTGGCGGGGAGCCCTCAAGGCGCGGGATGATCGGGCCGGTGAGCACCTCCGCCTCGGGGTGTGCGCGCGCCGCCGCCAGCAGCGCGGCCAGCCATCCGTCGCTTACCTTCACGTCATCGTCGACGAATACGACGAGCTCCCCTGTTGAACGCTCCACGCCGGTGTTGCGTGCGGCATTCAAGCCGAGTGGTCGTGGGTGGGGCTCGTAGCGCGCGCCGAAGCGCTCGGCGAGCCGGCGGCCCTGCTCGTTGGGACCGGCATCGTCCACGACGATCAGCTCCGCGTCGACGCGCGCGGCCTGCGGGGCGATCGAGGCGAGCGCCACTCGCAGGTAGTCCACACGCGCCCGTGTGGGTAGGACGATTGACACGGTGGGTGCGGTGGAATCGCGGGACATGAACGCAACAGTCTAGGTTTGGGTGGGCGATGGTCCTCTTTCTGCACAACCGCTATCGCACGACAGGCGGCGAGGAGCGCGTGGTGGGCGAGCTGCTGGCGCTCGTGCGCGACATCCTGGGGGAGCCCGCGCAGCTGCTTGAGCGCGACTCCGCGGGGCTTGGAGGTGCCCGCGCGGCCGCTGGGCTGTTGCGTGGCGGACTGGCCCCACGCGATGTAGCCAAGGCCGTGCGGATGACCGGCGCGCGGGTGGTGCACGCCCACAACCTGAATCCCCTGTTTGGCTGGCGCTCGCTTGCTGCTGCGCGTGCGGAGGGAGCGCGCGTGGTGCTGCACCTGCACCAGTACCGCCTGGTGTGTGCCACCGGGGTGTGCTTCACCGGGGGGCAGGAGTGCACACGCTGCCACGGTCGCAACATGCTCCCGGGGGTGATCCACAACTGCCGTGGTAGCCGCTCGGAGGCGCTGGCCTACGGCGCGTCGCTTGCGCTGTGGCAGCGGCGCTTGGTTGGGCAGGCCGACGCGGTGATCGTCCCAAGCATGTTCGCGCGCGAGCGGCTGCGCGAGCTGGGGGCGCCGCTTGACTTCGAGCGCGTGCACGTGCTGGCGCCGCCGGTGAGGATGGGGGACGGTCCCCACCCCTGCTCTGAGGCCGACCCCCTCGCCGGCGCGTCTGTCCCAGTCTCCCCCGTGGCTCCTTTGGAGCCGGATGGGGCATCCCTCGCTTTGGGGGGCTCGCGGATGGCGAGTGGCTACGCGCTGGTTGTCTCGCGTCTGTCGGTCGAGAAGGGTGTGGATGTCGCGATCGATGCCTGTCGGCTGGCGGGGGCGTCGCTGGTGATCGCCGGGGACGGCCCAGAGCTGGATGCTTTGCGTGCTCGGGCCGCCAACGCCGATGTGCGGTTTGTGGGGCGCGTGGACGATGTCGAGCTAGACCGGCTGCGAGCTGGGGCGGCGCTTGCGATCGTCCCCTCCCGTTCGGCCGAGACGTTTGGGATGGCTGCCGCCGAGGCGATGGTCGCGGGCTTGCCGGTGGTCGCGAGCCGCATTGGGGCGCTGCCGGAGCTGGTGGACCAGGCCGGCCTCGTCGAACCGGGAGACGCCACCCCGCTCGCAGAGGCGATCGAACGGCTGTGGGGGGATTCAGCGAACGGGGCACGTGGCCGGGCGCGGGTCCGTGGATTGTGCTCGCCCGATGCTGTCGCCGAGGGGCTGCGAACGGTGTATGGAACCCGTTCGCACACCCAGCGTCGGGTTTAGCCACTAGGCTCACGCGGCGTGGAGGCCTCACGAGCAATCGAGCTTGACCGTGAGCGCTCGGTCGGCGAGATTCTGCGTACGACGCTGAGCGTGTATCGGCGCTATCCGCTGCTTTTCGCGACGCTGGCCGTCGGCGTGATCGCGCCGTATGAGCTGGTGAGGCTGGCGGTCACAGGCGACGGTCCGCTGGGGAGCGGTGGGAGCGCCAACACCGGAACGCTGCTGCTGTTTGAGTTGGTCTACTACGTACTGGTGGGGCCGCTGATCTCGGCGTTGCACGTGCACGCTGTCGTCGAGATCGGGGCGAGGCGCAGGCCCGCGCTGGGGTCGGTCACCATGCAGGGCCTGCGTGTGCTGCCAGTCGTGGCAGCGGCGCAGATCATCGCTGGCATCCTGATCGCGCTTGGGTTCGTGGCGTTCATCATCCCTGGTGTGATTCTGGCCTTGCGCTGGGCTGTGGTTGCACAGACCGCGGCCATCGACCATGAGGGCTGGATGCCTGCGCTGCGTCGCAGCCGCGAGCTCACCAAGGGGAAATACGAACACGTCTTCTGGCTGTTGCTGGCGGTGGGCGTCTTGACATTCGCGGTCGCCGCCGCCGCCGGTGGCGCCACGGTTGCAGTCGGGGCCGCCACCGTTCACAAAAGCGGGGGTCTCGCATCGGTGCTGATCGGCATCGCGGTGTACACGATCATCGCGTCATTCTCGGCGCTGACGCTGGCGATCCTCTATTTCGACCTGCGCGCCCGCCACACGGGGGGTGAACGCTCGCCGCCCGAGTATCAGCACATACGGGATCTGGATTGACTTTCCGTCCGTGAACCGCGGCGCGCGAGAACGTAAGCTGCGTTCGTGACCGCCCACTCCAAGCGCGCCCTGATCACCGGCATAACCGGCCAGGACGGGTCATTCCTGGCAGAGTTGCTGCTGGAGGAGGGCTATGAGGTGAGCGGTGTGCTGCGCGGTGGGACCGAGCGCTCGTTGGGCTGCTCGGAGCACCTGCGCGAGCAGTTGACGTTGCTGGAGGGCGAGCTGTTGGACGCGGGCAGCCTGCGGGCGGCAGTGGAGCGGGCGCGACCCGCGGAGCTGTATCACCTGGCCTCCCCCTCGTTCGTGCCCGCGTCGTGGGAGCGCCCCGCGGAGACGATCCGTGCGATCGCCGGCTCGACCGCGGCGCTGCTGGAGGGGGTGCGCGACGTGGACCCGCACATCCGTGTGTTTGTGGCGGCCTCGGGGGCGATGTTCGGCGATGCGCGCGAGAGCCCGCAGCGCGAGAGCACGCCGTGCCGGCCGACGACGCCGTATGCGATCGCGAAGCTCGCCTCCCACCAGCTGGTGGGGGCGATGCGCGCGCACAACGACCTGTGGGGGTGCTCGGGGATCGTGTTCAACCACGAGTCGGAGCGTCGCCCGCATCAGTTCGTGACACGTACCGTCACGCGTGCGGCTGCACAGATCAAGCTGGGGCTGGCCGAGGAGGTGATGCTGGGGGCGCTTGACGCAGTCCGCGACTGGTCGTTCGCGGGGGACGTGATGCGTGGAGCATGGCTGGCGTTGCAGCAGGAGCAACCCGGCGACTACGTATTCGCAAGCGGGGTGGGGCGTACGGTGGCGCAACTAGTGGACGCGGCGTTTGCGTGCGTGGGGCTGGAGGCGGAGCGCTATGTGCGGATCGATCCGAAGCTGGTGCGGGCGCCCGAGCCGACCCCGAGCGTTGGCGACCCCACGCACGCGCGTGAGCGGCTCGGGTGGGAGCCGCGAGTGAGCTTCGAGGAGCTGGTGGAGCGCATGGTGCAGGCCGACCTGCGCGAGCTGCGGGGCGTCGCTGGGCCTGCGTAGGCGTTTGCGCCCGGTCTTCGGCACCGCCCCGCGGGGGCGGTTATCGGGGTGTGTACCTTAGACTGCCGACAGGATGACGACCGTCGGCATCATCGGGCTTGGCTATGTCGGGCTGCCGCTCGCCGTGGCGTTTGCGCAGGAGGGATGCGATGTGGTCGCCGTCGACATCGACCCGGGCAAGATCGACGGGTTGCGGGCTGGCGAGTCCTACATCGAGGACATACCCTCAGAGTTGCTGCGGACGGTGCTGGATCGCTTCACGTTGTCCACTCGCTACGAGGATCTGGCGCGCGTCGATGCGGTGCTGGTGTGCGTGCCCACGCCGCTCACCGCCAACCGCGAGCCGGACCTGGGGCCGCTGGTGCACAGCACACGGGCGCTGGCGGGTGTGCTGAGGAAGGATCAGCTGGTTGTGCTGGAGTCGACAACCTACCCGGGCACCACACGCGAGCGGGTGGCCCCGCTGTTGGAGGAGTCGGGACTCGTGGCTGGGCGCGATTTCCACCTGGCGTTCTCCCCGGAGCGCGTGGATCCGGGGAGAACGGATTTCACGCTGCGCAGCACGCCGAAGGTGCTGGGTGGGCTGACCGATACTTGTGCTGATCGTGCGCAGGCGCTGTATGGGCTGGTGTGCGATCGAGTTGTGCGCGTGTCGAGCCCGGAGGCGGCGGAGCTGTGCAAGCTGCTGGAGAACATCTTCCGCTCGGTGAACATCGCGCTGGTGAACGAACTGGCGATGCTCACCGATCGCATGGGGATCGACATCTGGGAGGTGGTGGACGCGGCCGCGACGAAGCCCTACGGGTTCATGCGCTTCGATCCTGGGCCGGGAATGGGCGGGCACTGCCTCCCGGTGGACCCGTTCTACCTGAGCTGGCGTGCGCGTGAGTTCGACATGAGCACGGAGTTCATCGAGTTGGCGGGTCAGGTCAACGCGCAGATGCCCTACCACTGCGTGGCGTTGGTGCAGCGGGCGCTCAACGGTGCCGCCCGTGCGGTGCGGGGCACGCGGATCGCGGTGTTCGGGGTGAGCTACAAGCAGGGCGTGGGGGATGTGCGCGAGTCGCCCGCGTTGAAGATCATCGAGCTGCTCAAGGAGCTGGGCGCGGAGCTCTGCTACCACGACCCGCATGTGCCGGTGCTCCCCGAGCTCGGGCTGGAGAGCGTGGGGATGCAGGAGGCATTGAGCAATGCCGACCTGGCATTGATCGTGACCGCCCATCCGAGTGTGGACCACGACTTGATCGCGCGCCGCGCGCCGATCGTGGTCGACCTGCGCGGCGTCACGCGGGGCAGTGGTGTGGGCAACGTGATGCGGCTGTGAAACCGCGGTCGAGGCAACTAAAGGATGCCCAGTGAGCGCTCGCGCGCCGGGGTTGGTGCTCGGCGAGAACGTACAGATCGGCGAGAACGTCACATTCGGAGCGCACGTGGTTGTCCACGACGGCACCGTGATCGGCGACGGTTGCCTGATCGAGGATCACGCGGTGCTCGGCAAGCGTCCGCGGTTGGCCCGTGGCTCGGCGGCGGCGAAAGGCGACGTGGGGGCACTGGAGGTCGGGGAGCGGGTGACAGTGTGCAGCGGTGCGGTGTTGTTCGCGGGAGCGAGCATCGGCGACGAGGCGATTCTGGGCGACCAGTCCTACGTGCGCGAGCGCGCCCGGATCGGCGCGGGATCGGTGATCGGGCGTGGCAGCGTGGTCGACAATGACGTGGTCGTGGGGGCGCGCGTGAAGGTGCAGACGAGCGTGTACCTGACCGCCTTCACCGTGATCGAGGACGACGTGTTCGTCGGCCCGGGCGCGACCACGACCAACGACGACACGATGGCGCGCCACGTGTCGGGCGCGCCCCTGCGCGGCGCCACGCTGCGTCGTGCGTGTCGCGTCGGGGGCGGCGCGGTACTGACCCCAGGCGTGGAGATCGGGCAGGAGGCGTTCGTGGCGGCTGGCGCGGTCGTCACCCGCGACGTGCCCGCTCGTGCGGTGGCGATGGGCGTCCCGGCGCGCGTCGTGCGCGAAGTCGGGGACGAGGATCTGCTCGAGCGCTGGCGCTAGCGTCCGTGTGACGTTTCGTCGGCGCTCGCGCCGGGCTCACCCGTCTCCTCCAGCCACGAGTGGAGCGTCGCGCGTCCTCGATGCAGGCGCGACTTCATCGCCGGGCGGCTGAGACCCAGTGTCTGCGCGGTCGCTGCGCCTGACAGCCCGTGGACGTCGCGCAGCACGAGCACCGCGCGCTGATCGGACGGGAGGCGCACGATGCAGTCGACGATCCGCTCCGCCTCCACGCGGGCCAGCGCGGCGTCTTCGGCGGACGGTTCGGTCGTCGCGACGAGGAGGGGCCTGTGCAGCCTGAGTCGGGTGCGGCGGATGCACTCGTGGCGGACGATCTGGAACATCCACGACGCAAGCGCGCCTGCCGTGCGCAGTGTGCCGATCTTCCTGTACAGCACGATCAGCGCCTCTTGCGTCGCCTCATCGGCGTCCTCGGGTGTCGAGCAGAGCGTGCGTGCGAAGCGCCGCACGTGTGCATGCGAGCCGTCGAGCAGCGTGGCGATCGCACGGCGATCGCCACGCTGGGCCGCGCTGACAATCTGCGCAGCCGGCCACGGCTGGGTACAGGCGTCAGTCACGAAAGCGGGCTCTGCGCTCGACTAGCGTTTGGGGCACGGCAAATCGCAATAGACTTCCACGATCGCTCCTCCGAGGAAACTTAGCTGCGCCTTGCCCGGGAACCCGCCTCTTGGACACTGCTTTGGAAGGGTTATGTAGGAGATCGTCTTGCCTCCCTGCTTGTAGGCGGCGCCAACGCTGATCGAGCCGTGCTCGGCTGACGCGGCGGGTGCTTCCGGCACAGTTTCGATCAGCGGCACTTCGAAGATCATTTCCTTGCTGAACGATGGGACCGAAGAAGCGACGGTGTGCGCCGCGACGAGGAATTCGATCGAGGCGGGCGTTTTGCCTTCGACGAAGAACGCCAGTTCACCGCTCTGATCGAAGTACGGCTGCAACGACACGGTCTCGTTCACGCGGTCGTCCCCGAAGCTCACGACTCCGGTGGCCGATCCCACCCCACCTGCCTTGGAACCCTTCGGGCAATTCTGCACTTCGTGGCTTTCGAGGATCGCGCTGGAGCACTCGGGGAAACCCTGCGAGTGAAGCGTCAGACCCTTAGGCACGAAGACCTTGATCTGCGTCAGCGGCGGTGGGGAGCCGCTTGCGTATTCGTCACCGGAGATCGTGCCCTGGCCTTCGATCATCGCGCCGCCGCCGAGGACGCCGGTGCCGGGAAAGCCCGGAATTGGCACGATTTTAGCCGTGAACGAAACGGTCGGTGTAGCGGCGGCGGTGCTCGAAAAGCCCAAGAGCGCGAGCGCGAGCACGGCTACCAGGTACGAGAATGTCCTACGTAGATGGACTGCTGGAATCATCGGAGCCTCCTGTCGTGCGGAACATGGATACGCACATAAGAGGCGTGCGGGCGTGAAAAGGATTCACCTGTTCGCGCACGATTGATCGCGTGGCGCGATCAGAGTGCGTCGCGTACGGCGTCCACGACCTGCTCGGCCTGCTCGCGCGAGAGCACCGGGCTGATCGGGATCGCCAGGTGCGTGCGCGCGGCCTGCTCGGTGCCGGGAAGCGTGAGCCCTTCTCCCCAAGTACGCATCGCGGGCTGCGTGTGCACGGGCGTGCGGTAGTAGGCACGGCAGCCGATCCCGGACTCGCTGAGCGCCACCGCAAGTCGGTCGGCTTCGGGGTGACTTATGACGTACAAGTGCCATGCCGGCTGCGAGTCGATCGTTGGGCGTGGGAGTCTCACAAGCTCTCCAAGCCCAGCCTCGGAATAGAAGTCGGCGCCCTGGCGCCGGCCGTCGGACCAGCCGTCGAGGTGTGGGAGCTGCACGCGCAGGATCGCGGCCTGCAGCTCGTCCAGGCGCGAGTTATAGCCGACGAGCTGCATAGGTGACCTTGTCGTGGGAGCCGTGGAAGCGCAACACGCGTGCCCGTTCGGCGACGTCCTCGTCAGAGGTGAGGATCATGCCGCCGTCGCCGAAGCAGCCGAGGTTCTTGGAGGGGAAGAAGGAGAACGTGGCGGCGGTGCCGAGCGCGCCGGGGCGCCCGTGGGCACTGTGTGAGCCCGCCGACTGGGCGGCGTCCTCCAGCACCGGCACGCCGAGCGCTTCGATCTCGCCGACGGGTGCCACGTTGCCAAACAGGTGCACCGCGATTACGGCCTTGGTGCGCGGGGTGAGCGCCTCCGCGACGGTTTCGGCGTTGATGCAGAAGGTCTGCGGGTCCACGTCGCAGAACACCGGCGCGGCGCCCGTCGCGGGAATCGCCTCGGCTGAGGCGTAGAAAGTAAACGACGGCACCAGCACCTCGTCGCCGGGTCCAACGCCCATCGCGCGCAACGCGATCGTGATCGCCTCCGTCCCGTTGGCGACTCCCACACCGTGCGCCGCCCCGCAGTAGGCGGCCATCTCGCGCTCGAACGCCTCCACCTCCGGGCCAAGGATGAAGCGCTCGGAGTCGAGCACTCGCGCGACCGCCGCCCGCAGCTCCTCGCGCAGCGGCTCGAGCGCGGAGGAGGTGTCGAACAGAGGGACGCTCATGGCGCTATTTGGAATTGCGAAGGGATTGCGCGCTCCATGAGCTGTGCGTGGGTTGCCTCCGTGATCTGGGAGGGGGTCCCCTCCGTGATCTGGGTGGGGGTTGCACGCTCCACGATTCGGATGCGCGCGATTGGCTCACTTGGCCAGCAGTTCGACTCACTTGGCCAGCAGTTCGATATCCGCGCGCGTCATTAGGCGGATCAGCTCCTCGAAGCTCGTCTGCGGCTTCCAGCCGAGATCCCGCTCGGCCTTCGCTGGGCTGCCGATCAGGTGGTCCACCTCCGCTGGGCGTACGAACGCGGGGTCGATCGTCACGTACTGCTCGAAGTCGCCGAGACCGGCCTCGTCGAAGGCCACCTGGCAGCACTCACGCACGGAGTTGGCCTTACCGGTGGCGATCACGTAGTCCTCGGGGGTGTCGCGCTGCAGCATCAGCCACATCGCCTCCACGTAGTCCTTCGCATAGCCCCAGTCGCGTTCGGCGTCGAGGTTCCCGAGCCGCAGCTCTTTGGTCAGGCCATGCTTGATTGCGGCCGCGTGCCAGGTGATCTTGCGCGTCACGAACTCCAGTCCGCGGCGTGGACTCTCGTGGTTGAAGAGGATGCCGCTGGTGGCGTGCAGGTCGTAGGACTCGCGGTAGTTGACGGTGATGAAGTGACCGTACGCCTTGGCGACGCCATAGGGGGAGCGTGGGTAGAACGGCGTGGTCTCGGTCTGGGGGACCTCCAGCACCTTGCCGAACATCTCACTGGAGGAGGCCTGGTAGAAGCGCGCTTCGGGGCACACTTCGCGCATCGCCTCCAGCATGCGCGTGACGCCGGTGCCTGTGAACTCGGCAGTGAGCGTCGGTTGGATCCAGGAGACCGCCACGAACGACATCGCGGCGAGGTTGTAGATCTCCTGTGGTTTGGCGGCGCGCATCGCGTCGACGAGCGAGCGTTGGTCGAGCAGGTCGCCCTGGTGCAGGGTGATGCGGTCGCGGATGTGCTCGATGCGGTCGAACTTCTCGGTGGAGGCGCGACGGACCATGCCGTGCACGTCATAGCCGTGCTCGAGCAGCAGCTCGGCGAGGTAGGACCCGTCCTGGCCGGTGACCCCGGTGACGAGTGCGGAGGGTTTGTTGTTCATGGCCGGGACCCTATCTGTCGACGGCGTCAGATGGCCGCTCAGGCGACACTCGCGGGGGCGTGCTCGCGCAGCCATCGCACGGTCGCCGCAATGCCCTCCTCGACGCCGATCCGCGACTCCCAGCCCAGCAAGCGCTTGGCCTTCTCCACCGAGGGCCAGCGGCGCGGGACGTCTACCTCGAACGTCGACAGGTGCTTCAGCGCGAACTCGTCGGGGTCGTTGCCGCACGCCTCCCAGATGATGCGCGCGCTCTCGGCGACCGTCAGCTCACGCGAGGCGGAGATGTTGAAGTCCTCGTTGAGTCCCGCGGGCGAGGACATCGCTGTGACCACCCCGTCGGCGATGTCGTCGATGTGAGTTAGCGTGCGTGTTTGCTCTCCAGAGCCGAAGATCTCAAGCGGTTTCTGGCCGGCGAGCACCTTCTTGATGAGGTCCGGCACCATATGCGCGATGCCGGGCTCGGGATCTGGCATCTCGCCGGGGCCATATGCGTTGAACGGGCGGCAGATCGTGAACGGCAGCCCGTGCTCGGCGTGGGCGGCGCGTGCGTACACCTCGCCGGTGAGCTTGGAGAAGCCGTAGGCCGACTGGGGCGTGGGACAGTCCGGGAGGTGCGCCTCGGTGGTGGGGAACTCGGTGGCGCGCTCGAACACCATCGAGGAGGACACGTAGGTGAAGCGCTCCACTTCGTGGTCCAGGGCGGCGCGGAACACGGCGTTGTAGAGGCCATTGTTGACCTCGGTGAGCGTGTGGGGCAGCTTGTGGAAGTTGCCGATCCCCCCGACGATCGCGGCGAGGTGGATCACAAGCGGGCAGCCCCCCATCGCGACATGCGCTTGCTCGAAGTCGCGCAGATCGCCGGTGTGGACCTCGCAGCCCTCGCGCATCCAGCGCGGCGCTGGGCGCTGGTCTGAGACGCGCACCTCATACGCGGGGTCGGCCAGCAGCCGCCGCACGACCGCCGCGCCGATCGTGCCGGCGCCGCCGGTGACCAGTACGCGGCTCACAGCGAGCAAACCGTCCTGTGCGTGGGCGCTGTCGTTCGCGCCCGACGGTGGTCGTTGAAGAGCACAGCGTCGGTCATGTGCTTGGGGCTCCCAAAGCGGCCAGCTCGCTGGCATACGCGAACACCTGACCGGCGCCCCAACAGTTCCACGGATCCACCACCAGGCAGTCCCCGCTCGCGCACCGCGCGATCGTGGCCAGTGCGGCGGGGTCGCGGAACTCATGGTGGTTGGCCGCCACGAACACCACATCGGCGTCCTGCACCGCCTCCTCAAACGACGCGGTCGGCGTGGGCACGTGCGGGTCGTGTGCGATCACGTCGGCCAGCTCACGCTCGAGCAGCCTGATCAACTTGTGGGCAAGCGAGTCGCGCTCGTCGTCGGTGTCGGCCTTGAACGCCAGGCCGAGCACCGCCACCTTGCGTCCCGCCAGAGCGCCCAGGCTTGCGGTCTCCGGTGCTTGCGACCCCACCCCATCCGCCCCGCGCGGGGTCAGACCCGTTGCCGCGTGGGTCGTGCCCAGACGCCGTTTGACGCCTTCCACGAGAAACAATGGCACCGACTCGTTGACGCGCGAGACCGCGAGCAGCATTCCCGGTGCGTTGGAGCGCTCCTCGGAGAAAGTGAAGTCCTTACGCAAACACGTTCCGGCGGTGAGCCCTGGCTGGGCGAGCCCCCCGCGCGGATAGTCGCGGTTCACCAGGTCAATCACCTCGAACACGTTGGCGCCATAGCGCTCGCAGTCCATCATCAGCAGGTTGGGCAGCGCGAAGTGGGTGTAGCGCAGGATGTTTGCCCAGATCTTCGCTAGCTCCGCCTGCACAGGAGTGGTTTGCACGATCGGCGCCCTGAACACGCCGAACAGCTCGGCCACCACCTCCCCCGAGCGTGCGCCCACGCCGCCGACGATGCACGGCAGCGAGTCGATCTCCTCCAGGAAGCGCCCCGCGGCGATCCGCTCGGGGGCGTGCGCCACGTACACGTCCTCGCCGATTTCAAACCCGCGGTGCTTGGCCAGATAGCCCGCCACGAAGTCGGTCGTCCCGGGAGCAACGGTGGAGCGCAGCGTGAGCGCGTGTCCGGGTCGCAGCGCTCCGAGCAGGTCGTCGAGCGCCGAGCGGATGTCGCGCATGTCGATCTCGATGTGCGAGAAGGAGGGGGTGCCGAGCGTGATCACGATGTGCTTTGCGTTTGCGGCGTCGGCGACACGCTCGGACAGCGACAGGCGCCCGGCGGCGCTCACCCGGTCGAGCAGCTCCTGGGCGTCGGTCTCCTCGAAGGGCATCGCGCCGTCGCGCACCGATCCCAGCCGCCCCGGGTCGTTGTCGATCCCGATCGTCGACAGTCCTCGATCGGCGAACGACAGCGCCAGCGGCAGCCCTACGCGCCCGAGGCCGATCACGGCGACGTCGGCAGTGGTGTTTGGGTCAATCATCTGGGGTTGCAGGTTATCGGCGCCCACGTCGGGGCCAACCCGCCGCGGGGACGATCGGATCGCCGTCGGGCTTGCGGGAGGCGATGGCTATCGGCGATCGCCTCCCTGCCCCCCGTCATGAGGGGTGCCCTGGAGGGTGCGCAAGTATTGGCGCGCGAAGCCCACCACGAAGCGCGGGTTCTGGCTGGCGTAGCGCCGCCACAGCCTGCGCGGCTCGCGCGAAAGTCGGTACACCCACTCCAAACCGCCCCGTTGCATCCAGCTCGGCGCCTGCGAGACGATCCCGGCGTGGAAGTCGAACGCGGCGCCCACCCCAACCAGCAGCGGCGCGCGCAGGCGCGGGCGCATCTCGCTCATCCAGCGCTCCTGCTTGGGCTGGCCGGTGCCGACCCACACGACCTGCGCCCCGGAACCGTCGATCTCGGCGATCACACGCTCCCGCTCCTCCGCGGTGAGAGGCCGAAACGGCGGTGACCACCCGCCGACGATCCGCAATCCGGGGAAGCGCTCCGTGAGACGTTCGGTCAGCAGCTGGAGCGCCTGCTCGGAGCGCCCCCCGTAGAGGTACATCGGCGTGCCAGCGCCCGCCGCGTGTGCGCAGTACAGCGCCATCAGATCCGGTCCATACACGCGGGTGGCACGCGCGTGGCCCAGCAGCCGCAGCGCCCACACCAGCGGCTGACCGTCGGGCACCGCCAGCGTCGCGCCGAGCACCGCGCGCATCGTGGCGGGGTCGTCGCGCGCCGACATTACGAGATTGACGGCCGCCGCCGTCAGCCAACCGCGTGCGTCGGCATCGATCATCGCGTCCATCCAGCAAATCACCTCGTCGTAGTCGGACACCGCGAGCGGCACGCCCAGGATCGCGACTCGCTGAGGTGGAGTGGGGGTGGTGGATGTTGCCGACCAGGAGATTGGTCGAGAGCCTACCGACCCGGTCGAGTGCCTACCGACCCGGAGATTGGTCGAGAGCCTACCGACCCGGTCGAGTGCCTACCGACCCGGAGATTGGTCGAGAGCCTACCCACGGACTGCACTCCGTGGCCCGCCTACCGGGTCGCTCACGACGCGAACCGATGGCAATGCGGGAGTCGCGAGTAGCCGCACGCGATTCGTATATTCGACGATTATCGTCGGATAACCCGGACAATTCGCAATTCTCATACCCGTGAGCCCGCTCAGCCTGCGTCGCTATCGCGCCGAGCGCCTGCTGCGTAAGGACTTCTCTGGCCTGCGCTCCAAGGTGCTCGCGGTGGTCCGCTCACAGCTACGTGGCAAGGGTGTCTCGCTCGATCCCGTCGACCTCGAAGCCTGCTATTCGCAAGCATGGCACGGCCTCTACGCCGCCGTGCTCGGCGGCGAGCAGATCGAGGATCCCTCCGCATGGCTCGTGCTCGTCACGTTCCGTCGTGCCATCGACGAGAGCCGCTCTGCCGGCCGCAGTCGTGTCGGCGGGCGCGCGCCCGGAGCCGCGCTCGATTCAGGGCTTGCCAGGCATGGTCGGCGGGCCGTCTCCGACCCCGACCTCGCCGCGCTCGCGCAGCGGGCGGCCTCCGGTCCAGACCTCGCGGCTGTGCTCGACGATCGGGCGCGGCTGCGACACGTGTTCGAGGGTCTGCGTGAGCGCCTGTCCGCGCGCGAGTGTGAAGCGGCCTCGCTCTGCTATCTACAGGGCCTCTCGCGAGCCGAGGCCGCCACGCGGCTCGGGGTCAGCGAAGCGCGCATGCGCAAGCTGATGGAGGGCCCCGGCCCCGGCAGGCCTGGTGTCGCCGGCAAGGTTGGCGAGCTGCTCAACACGATCCGCGACGGCGGTTGGTGCGAGCAGCAGTCCTCGCTGATGCGCGCCCACGCCTTCGGCCTGCTCGACCCCGAGGGTGAGCGCCATGGTCTAGCCGTCGCCCACTGCCGCGAGTGCCCCGCCTGCCGTGTGTATGTGGCGTCGCTGCGCGGCCTCGCCGCGGTGCTGCCGCCGCTGCCTCTGCGACTTGTGCTCGGAGCCGGAGCCGGAGCCGGAGCCGGAGCCGGAGCCGGAGCCGGAGCTGGAACTGGAACTGGAGCTGGAGCGAGCGGCGCGGGCTGGAGCGGGTCTGTCGGGTCGCTCGCGACCAAGCTCGCCGTCACAGGACTCATTGCGCTCGGCGGCGGCTACGCGGTGCTCGGCAGCCGCGCGCACGGCAGTCCCGTCGCTCGCCACCCCACTCCAGCCCAGTTGCCCGTGGGTAAGGCCCCCCCGCGGGCTCTGCGCTCCAAGGAAGACCCCCCAGCGCGTCGCACGCGCTCGATCCGGCATTCAGCGTCGTCGCACGCTCACGCGGTGAGCACGGCGCACTCCACGCGCAAACCGCCCGCGCTGGAGTTCAGCCCAGAGCAAGTTCAGCCGCGGCGTCCCAGCCCACCCGTGCGCGCCGCGCCCGCGGGCGGCGAATTCGGGTTCGAATAGCGCGGCCTGCTATCGGGCGCCGCGCGTCCGTCGGTCGCGTTCGACGCACACGGCGCTCGGCACAGCCAGCGTGGCCGCGGGCGCTCGCGAAATTCAGCTCCCGCCACGCCCGCGTCCCGTCGCGCAGCCCCACTCAGCCCAAAAACTACCCCCGTCAAGACGGGGAAACCGAACCCGGCTCAGCCGCGTGGAAACACCTGTGTCAACCGCTTCAGCGCCAGTGGGTTGCCGCGTGGGCGCAGCCGGCGCGTGGCTATCGCCTTCAGCGGGTCCAGCCGCTGGCCGACGATGTCCACAAAGTCCTGGTAGGACACCCGCAGGTGCACGTCCGGATTGTCCGCGACGCCCTGCCCCACGACGCTCGAGCCGTTGTCCACCCGCAGGTGCCACGTCGACACATCCCCATCGGTGAACTCCCACTGGAATGTCGTCGCGCGCTTCAGCCCATGCTTCGGGTTGACCTGGCGGCGGATCGTGTCGAACAGCAGCGCCACCGTCTCCGGGTCGCGCTTGGTGGGGCCTTCGCGCACGCCGATCACGCCCGCCTGGGCGAGCGCGCGCCCGCGCTGGGAGACCTCCAGGAGCGAGAGTCCCGGCGGCAGCAGCGCTGGTCCCGGCAGCGTCTCGGCGCCAAGCCCCGCCGAGCGCAGCTTGGTGGTCATCGAAGTCAGCCCCTCCACCCCCACCTCGTCGTAGGTCGCCCCGAACACCGTGAGGTAGCTTTCGTCCCAGTTCGGCGGCATCAGCACCTGGGCTGTGTAGCGCGTCACGTCTTGCAGGATGCGCGCAACCGCCTTCGGCACCCCCACCGGGTCTTCGCGCTTGAGGTCGCTCAGCAGCTTCACTCCGAACCCAATGTGGCGCTGCTCGTCGGCGGCGATGTTCTGCATCCCCTCCCTAAACGCCGGCAGCTGGTCGCGCTTTTCCAGATAGCTGCAGATGAAATGCTGCCCGGGTTGGGCGAGCGCCGCCTCGATCACGATGTGGTACAGCGTCACCGCCGCCGCCAGCTGCGCGGGCGAGCGGTCGGCGCGCAGCTCATCAGCCATCCGGTCCAGCCGGTCGAAGATCTTGCGAAAGCCCGGCGTCAGCTGCGGCTTGATCGCTTTCAACCCGCTCTCCATCGACCCGTCGCCGATCCCACACACCTCCTGCATGAAGCGCTTGAAGAACACCGCGTGGCGCGCCTCGTCGACCTGCTGGGTCGTGAGGAAGTACTTCTGCTCCTCGCGCGGCGCCGCGTCGATGTATGGCGACAGGTTGTCCGCCACCGCGTCCTCCCCCCAGAAGAACAGCGAGTAGTTCCACAGCGCCGCCTTGCGCTCGAAATCGGTGAACTGCTCGCGCCACTGCCGCGCGTCCTCGGTGAAGTCGAGGTCCATCGCGCTCCAGTTGCCGTGCTCCCAGCGCGTGTACAAGTCCTCGTAGGAGATCGCGTCAACGGGCAGGCCCCCGAGCTCGCCTTCACGGTCGAGCCGTTGCTGGTGGTGGACGCCGGTGTCGTCGTGCTCGCCATCTACCTGCTCCTCTTCAACCCGTTTATTTGGCTGGATAGCCAGTTCTACGCAATCTAGCGGATATGTGGCTCACGCGCGAGGCACGCACACGCACGCGTAGTGCACCGTGAACAAACGTTTCGCAAGCGACGGCGCGACCCGGTGCAGCCCCCCTCGCGCACCCCACTTGGCAACCGCCGTCGCGTGCGCCGCGGGTGTGGTCGCGAAGAAGCGATGGACCTCCAGCGGCAGCGGGTCCTCCAGCTCGCCCCCCACCCGCAAGCCCGCCCGCGCAACGATCGCTCGCGCGCTCCCCCGGCTCAGGCGTTGCAGATGCCCAACCTCATCCGCATGCTCGCGCTTGCCGGCGCGTCCCGCCGACAGGTTGTCCTCCAGCGGCACCTCCATCACCACCGCCGCGCACGCCCGCCCCACCTCTGCCAGCAGCGCCGCCGGGTCCGGCACGTGCTCCAGCACATGCGAGACGATCCCCAGGTCATAGGTGCGATCCGGCGAGGGAATGTGCTCCCCGTCATACAGCTCCACCGAATCAATCTCCCCTCGCCCCCCGGCAATCTTCACTGCCGCGGCGGTTATCTCCACGCCGTGCAGCTCCCCCCCGAAGCCACGCCGGCGCGCCTCGCTCAGTAGAGCCCCGTCCCCGCAGCCAACATCCAGGGTGCTGCTCGGAGAGATGCCCACGCTCGCGCACAGCGCCATCACATGGTCCGCCTTCCCCTTCGCCCCCAGCGCCCGCCAGCGGGAGTACAGCTCGGCTCGCTCCC
Source organism: uncultured Solirubrobacterales bacterium (assembly GCA_963849215.1). GTDB lineage: Bacteria > Actinomycetota > Thermoleophilia > Solirubrobacterales > Solirubrobacteraceae > Palsa-744. The sequence continues at coordinate 160,981 of CAWKGR010000003.1, read as the reverse complement.
CCTCGCGCGCGTAGGAATCGTCGTAGAACTCCACCAGCTGCTCAGCGTTTGGCATCGCCCGGGGGGATGCGGCGTTTGGCATCGCCCGGGGGGATGCGGCGCTTGGCGTCGCCTGGGTGGATGCGGCGCTTGGCGTCGCCTGGGTGGGTGGCGCCGCGGCGGCGCTCCGCGGGCGGTCGCTGGGTGAGTCCGGCACAGCGACGATTATCCTGGCCACGATGACGCGAGGGCTCACTCGGTCGCTGCGCGACGCGCCGGCCACCGTCCCGGCGCTGGCGGCAATCGTGCTGTTCGTGGTGTGGGCCACCAGCCAGGCCGGCTACCCGCTTACCCACTGGGCGCCCGGCACCCTCATCCTGCTCGCGCTGCTGGCGATCGCTCTGGTGGCCGTGCCATTGCGCTCGCGGGAGATCCCCGTGAGCGTCAGGATCGCACTCGCTTGCCTGGCGGCCTACACGGTGCTCAGCTTCCTCTCGATCCTATGGGCCGCCGTCCCCGGCGACGCGTGGGAAGGCGCCAACCGCACGCTGCTCTACCTGATCGTGTTCGCGCTGTTCGCCAGCTGGCCCCAGCGCGGCGCCAGCGCCGCGCTGCTCGTCACCCTCTGGACGCTCGCGCTGGTCGCGCTCGCGGTGTACGTCGCGCTGCGAGTCGACACCACCACCGGCAAGAGCTTTGAAGCGCTGTTCTCCGGTGAACGCCTGAGCTACCCGGTGGGCTACCCCAACGCCACAGCCGCCCAATGGCTGATGGCGTTCTGGCCGGCGCTGCTGCTCGCACGCGAGGCACGCATGCCCTGGGCGCTGCGCGGGGTGCTCGCCGGTGGCGCGGTGGTGCTCGCCGACGTCGCGCTGCTCAGCCAAAGCCGCGGCTCGATCTACGCGACCCCCGTGATGATCGTGCTCGTCTTCGCGTTCCTCCCCGAACGCCTACGCACGTTCGCCACGTCTGTGCCGGTGGCGCTCGGCATCGGCGCCACCGCCCCGCTGGTGCTGCGTGTCGGCGACCGCATCAAGACCGCCCAAAGCCCCCATGTGGCAACCCACCACGCCGTCGCCGCGCTGCTCATCGCGGCGCTGCTGGTCGGCCTGGTGGTCGCCGTGGGCGCCGCCGTGGAGAGCAAGGGCTCGGTATCGCCCGCGATCGCAAGCAGGGTACGGCGTGGAGTGGGGGCTGTCGCGATCGCCGCGCTCGTGGTTGCGCTTGTGGGTGGGCTGGCGGCGGCGGGTAATGGGGCGGGTGGGAATCCCATAACAGGTGTACACCACGCCTGGGAGAGCTTCAAGGGCGGCTACTCCCAGGATTCCACAAGCGGCAACCGGCTCCTGAGTGGTCTGGGGAGCAACCGCTACGACTTCTACCGCGTCGCGCTCGACGAATTCGCGGCTCACCCGCTGCTCGGCATCGGCGCCGACAACTTCGCTCAGCAGTACCTCGCGCACGGGCGCAGCCAGGAGACACCACGCTATCCCCACAGTGTTGAGCTGCGCACGTTCTCGCAAACTGGGCTCGTGGGCGCGCTGCTGGCGCTCGCCGGCCTCGCTGCCGCTTTGATCGCCGGCTGGCGTGCGCTGCGCCGCCCCGATCCGCTGGTACGAACAGTCGCCGCCGCGGCTCTCGCGGGCTTCGCCTACTGGCTCGTCCACGGCTCATTCGATTGGTTCTGGGAGTTCGCGGGGCTCGGGGCACCCGCGTTTGCTCTGCTCGGGCTGGCGTGCTCGCTGGCCCGCGCGCCCTCCTCCCCCGAACGCCCCCAAGCCGACTCGGGGGAGTCGCTGCCCACCGGCTCCTCGGTCCGAGCAGGGAGGCGCCCAATCGTCCGCCTGCTCCCATGGGGGGTCGCGGGCGTGCTCGCATTGGCCGGTGTCGCGTCGCTGGTGGCGCCGTGGCTTAGCGAACGCCAGATCCAGAGCGCGGCGAGCACCTGGCCAAAGGCGCCGCTTGCCGCCTACGCTCGTTTGAACGACGCCGCCAGCCTGAACCCGCTGAGCGACAGGGCCTACCTGGTGGCGGGCAGCATCGCACTGCGCTTTGGCGATCTCACGCGCGCCGAGCACGATTTCTCGCTAGCCCTGGGGCGTGTGCCGGGTGACGCCTACGCAACGCTCGAGCTTGGCGCGATCGCCTCGGAAACAGGACAGCACGCACGCGCGCTGGTGCTGCTCGAACGGGCCGTGCGCCTCAACCCGCGAGATCCGCTCACGCGCCTGGCATTGCGGACCGTGCGCTCAGGCAAACGACTGAGCGTGGAAGCGCTGAACCGCTCAATCCTCATCGAAGCTGAACGTCTGGCCTAAATATCTCTGATTTGCGGTGTATTGCCTAGCGATCGTCCCCACCCTTCGCTAGCGTGTGAGGCCTAGTTGGTCAGTCTGGAGCATCCGGCGCCCTGCCGGGCGTGACTCGAAGCCAGATTGGGGGTACCACACTAAGTACCCCTGGAGCGAGGCGCGATCCGTAGAAGGCATGGAGAGCAAGCATCGCATTGCTCAAAGCCAGGTCCAGGGAACCAAGGAAGGCAACCCAAGGTAGGGCATGAATCGCAGGAGAAGGATCGCATCGATATTGGCTCTGACGGGTTCTCTGTCCGTCATGCCTGTCCCTGCGGCGCTTGCCGCCAGCCCACTGCTGAGCGGCTACGGTGCCCCAGGCGGAGGCGAACAGGCTGTCATCGGCTCGACGCTGATCGGCGGTCCGCGAGGGGGATCCGGGTCAGTTGGACAAGGTGGTTCCTCGGGATCGCAGGGGTTGAGCGTAACCGCTCAGCACGGCTCAGGCTCTGCATCCTCAGGCGGCTCTGGCGCCGGGCAGACGGGAACCGGCGAAGTCAAAGGCAACTCGCCCTCCTCGGGCACCGGCGGTGCGAGCGCCGCGGGAGCCGGCTCCCGGACGACCAGAGACTCGAGCTTCCCCGGCGAGGGCCCATCGCGGTCGGGTGATAAAGCCCGCGCACAGGCCACAGGCGTCTACGTCTATCCAACCTCGCTGCGCCTGGCCTCCTCCGATTCCTCCGTGTTCGCCATATCAGCCGGCGACCTGCTTCTGCTAATCGCAATGGCCCTTGCCCTGGCCTTTCTATGTGCTCTGACGCGACGGCTCGCGCGGCTACAGCGTTAGGCATGGGAAACCGATAGAGAGCACAGGACGCCAGTCAGCTTCCAACCGCATGCCAATCTCCCGGCAAACATCCACCTCAGTCCCACTGACCGGCCAACTGCCGGTCACTCGCGACGCGCCCTTCCCGCAACACATACAACGTGGAGCGTTCCGGGGTCCGCTGCAGTGGCTGCTGGAGGGCGCCGGTTGGAGCGTGCTGCGCCCAACGCTCGATCTGCTGCTCATGTACGTCGGGGTGATGCTCGCGCTCGGAGGCGTCGGCGCCACCTTCAATGTGTCCTCTGGCAGCGCCTCGCTGCTGGCATTGCCGCCGATCGCGCTACTGCTGCTCTATCTGCGCGGTCTCTATCGCACCCGTCTGCGCTCGCTGATCCTCGACGGGGTCGTCCCGGTGATAAGCGCGGTGTCGGTCGCGGCGATGGCCGTGGCGATGATCGGGATCTTCTCCAACGGGTACCTCCCCAGCCAGCACGACTGGTTGCGGTCATGGCTGTTCGCGCTGTTCGCGCTGGCGCTCGGCCGCACGACTCTGGCGTTCGCCCAGCGCACCGCCCGCCGCCGCAGGCTCGTGGGCAAGCCGGTTCTGATCATGGGCGCCGGCCTCGTCGGGTCGCAGGTGGCTCGCCGTCTCGACAACCACCCCGAGTACGGACTGGCCCCCGTCGGCTTCCTTGATGACGACCCTCGCTCGATCGCCGAGGTTGGGGGACGCGACGTGCCGGTGCTCGGCACCGCCGAGGATCTCGACAAGATCGTCGAGCGCACCGGTGTGCGCAACCTGATCGTCGCCTTCTCATCAGTCGCCGACGCTCGCATCAGCCGCTTGATCCAACGCTGCCAGGAACTCGGCTTGGAGGTGTCGGTCGTGCCGCGCATGTTCGACACGATCAACGACCGTGTCGGCTACGACACCGTCGGTGGCCTGCCGCTGCTGTCGTTCTCGGGCGTCAACCCCAAGGGCGTGCAGTTCGCGGTCAAGCACGTCATCGACCGCGTATCGGCCACGCTGCTGCTGACCGTGCTCTCACCCATCCTCGCGCTGGCGGCGATCGCCGTGCGCGTCAATTCGCCCGGCCCAGCGCTTTTCCGGCAGCGTCGCGTGGGTCGCGACGGGACTGAGTTCAACGTCTACAAGTTTCGCTCGATGCGCTTCGACCGGACCGCCGCGGCTCCGCCGCTCAGCGTCGACATCGACGCGCTCGAAGGCACGCTCGCGGTCGACACCGCGCCCGGTGGCGTGGAGGGCGAGGACCGGCGTACATTTGTCGGACGTATCCTGCGGCGCACCTCGATCGACGAGCTCCCCCAGCTCTTCAACGTGCTGCGCGGCGACATGAGCCTCGTCGGCCCGCGCCCGGAGCGTCCTGAGTTCGTAGAGCTGTTCGGACGCGACATCGCCCGCTACGGCGACCGCCATCGCGTCAAGTCCGGGATCACAGGGTGGGCGCAGGTCCACGGTCTGCGCGGACAGACCTCGCTCGCCGAACGGGTGGAGTGGGACAACTACTACATCGCCCACTGGTCGCTGGCGCTCGACTTGAAGATCGCGCTGCTTACGATCATCGCTGTGTTCCGCGAGGCGGACTGACGCGGCTCAGACGCTGGCGCGGGCAGCCCTGGCGCTGCCCATCCAATACTGGAATACCCTAACCGACAGGTTGCGCGTGCCGAGCGTCTTCGGAAGCGCGATCGAGTAGCGGTCGAAGCGGTTGAGCGTGAACAGCGTTCTGTACACCACGCGCCGCCCATTGACCACTTCGAGCTGCATGTAGTCACCAACTGGCCCCGACCCGCTCGCCACCATGCGCCCACCGCGCTTGCCCACGCGTACCGTCACCGGGCTCGGTTTCCCAAACGGCGAGACGAACACGCTGTGCAACGCTTCAAACGCGGGCTTCTGTGCGCCGGTTTCCGTGAGCGCGCCAAAGTCTTCCCTGCGCGATCCCTGGAGCTCGTACATGATGTCCGAGGCGACCCACGGTGTGCGGGCGAGCGAGCGGTACACGTTCGCCAGGTTGGCGGCCTGCGTTTGAGTGGTGACGCACGCCTGTTCCTGCTGAACAGACTGACGCGGCCAGCAGCTGCTCCAACCGAACTCGTTGAGCCACAAAGGCTTGGAGTCACCGTGGGCGAGCTGCACTTCGTGGGTGTAGCGCAGCGAGGCGAGCACCAGGTTGTAGAAGTGAACCGAGAGCCCGTCGTAGTAACCCTTGATGCCCGCTGCGTACAGCGCGCGTAGGAAGGCCCCGTTGGAGCCGACGATCGAGCCCGCCAACACCGGCATCGCGGGATCGGCCTGCTTGATCGCCGGGTAAGCCGCGCGCAGAATGGCCGCATAGTGCTGCGCCTTGTTCGGCCCCGCCAAATAGTCTTCGTTGGCCTGGTCAGGCTCGTTCCACACTTCGATCGCCGCGAGCTTCGATCCGTAGCGCGCGGCCAGGAATGCGACGAACGAGCCGTACGTGCTCGGTTCACTGGGCGGCCACGCCTGTGCCTTGCTGCTTCGTCCCGACCCACACCCGCTCAGCACCGTCGCCGGCGCCGAGGAGGCCCAGCATGGGGTTCCCATCGCAAGTGCCAGCACCTTCAGCCCAGCCCCCGACGCCTGGTCGATCAAGTAGTCGGTGAAAGCCAGGGCCCGCGGTTCGATCTGGCCCCGGGTCGGTTCGAGCGTCGACCACGGGATTTCAACCCTGATCACATGGGCATCGAGGGCATGCGCCCAGGCGATCTGCTGGTTGACAAGGGCCGTCGAATCGCCAAAACGAAGGCCGGTGGCGTTCACCCCCGCCAGAGGTGGCCCCGGTGGCGACACCACGACGCCCAGCGCACCGGATGAGCCCAGCGAGAGAATCGCGGCGGCCGCAAACGCCGACACCAAAGCCAGCTTGCTGAACCGCCGCCTCATCCCTACACGATAGTCGGCCGCGCACACGGAACACCCACTTGTCGTGCGCCCCGATCGCCCATCTGCCGTGCGCGGCGATCATCCACCTGCCGTGCGCGGTGATCGCGTCGAGCGCCAGCCGCATCCTCCGATTCGCCGCGTGGCTAGGCTGTGGCGAGCATGTCCCCCACCTGGATCTGGCTACAAGGCGCAATCGTCGTGTTCGTCGTGATCGGGATGATCATCGCGATCACCAAGCTCGCATAGGCAGCCATCGGCGGTCACCGTGCCCGGCTGGCCAGGTCACCTCGAATCTCCCCCCGTGTGAGGATCAGAGTCGACGCGGGCCGGGATCAGAGCCGACGCGGGCCGGTGTAAAGATCAATGCCGGCGCCAGGGAACGCGGCGAGGCCGGCGCTCGGGGGCGATGGCCGCCTCGGGGCGCATCGGGATCTCCTCACCGCCAAGAATCGCCGCGGGCACCGCACTGGTGAGCCAATCCGCGAGTCCACCAAACCCGGCCTCGTCTATCTCACCGACCATCCCCGGTGGGCGTCTGATGGTGTCGTGGGCGTCGGAGGCAATGTTGTGAACCAGCCCATGTTCGACCATGTGTCGCGAAAAACGACGCACCTCACCTCCAAACCGGCCGACGAGTGAGCCGGCGGTAACCGAAGTGAGGACACCGCTGCGGACGAGCGACTCGACCATCTGCGGCTCACGATGCAGGGCCGGACATCGCTCCGGGTGGGCCAGTACGACGCGATGACCAGCGTTCTGCAGGTGTCCCACGATGCCCTCCAGGCCTGTCGCGACTGGGGTGAACGGCGGCTCGAGCAGCACCCACGGCCCCCCGCCAAGGCGCAGGCGCTCGAGCTCGTCGGGCTCGAGCTTCTTCGATTCGCGTCATCGCGATCTCCGCTCCCGGGCGGATCTCCACGGCAACGCCCTCCTGGCGCAGGCGCTCGTTCAGCTCCTCGGTTAGGCCGGCGATCGTGGCGGCTCGGTTGGCGTAGCGCCAGCTCACATGCGAGGTTGCGACCATCACGCGCACCCCGGTCGCCTCGGCGGCGCGCACCAGTGCGACCGAGCCCTCGATCGTCTGAGGACCGTCGTCGATGCCGGGGAGCACGTGGCAGTGTAGGTCGATCACGGGAGCGATGAACGATAGGCGAGCCGTCCGCTGAGGTTGCCGGGCGCCGGGCAGATATGATCGGCGGCCTCTAGTCACCTCGTAGCACGAACCGCATCAATGGAGGGGTCATCATGTTCAGATCGATCGTGGTTGGAACGGACGGCTCGGACACCGCCGGTCAAGCCGTGCGCCAAGCGGTTGACCTTGCCAAGTCGGTGGGGGCCACACTCGAGCTTGTAAGCGCCTATGAGCCGGTACCGTCGCAGCGGTTGCGCGACGAACGCCGCGATGTCCCAGAGGATCTCCAGTGGGCGGTGAACCCGCGTGAGGACGTCGACGCGACGCTCGCGGCGGCGGCTGAGATAGCCCAGGGAGCGGGGGTTGAGGTGAATGTCTACCCGCGTCAGGGGGATCCCGCGGACGCGATTCTCGACGTGGCCGAGGAGCGAGGCGCCGATTTGATCGTGGTCGGCAACAAGGGGATGACGGGCGCCAAGCGCTTCCTGCTCGGGTCGGTGCCCAACAAGGTTTCCCACCACGCCCCTTGCTCGGTGCTCATCATTCGCACGACCTGACCGCGCCGGGATCGGCGCGCAGGTGTAGGTGCGCTGTTAGCCTCGGGTCAGTGTGGCGTTGGATGAAATGGTGGCGCCTCGTGGCGCTGCTGGTGCCATTGGCACTCGTTGCACTGGTGCTGTCAATCAAGCCAGATGCGCAGCCCGCGAGCAGTTTTCAACTCGGGCTGGTCGCTGGCGATGAAATTCCTCGACAAGTGCGCGAGGTGAGCAGACTGGGGGCCAAGGTCGTGCGCGTGGAATTCTCGATCGATGAATCCCCACGCCAAATGGCACCCGTGATCGGCGCGTACGCTCACGTAGGCGTAACGGTGCTGGTGCTCGCGGCCTTTGAAGGACGTGTGCCCTCCGCCGCCGAAGCTGAGCACCTTGCGAGCTGGGCGGCGGCGTTTGGGCCAGGCGGCTCCTACTGGCGCAAACACTCTGGGAGTGCCTCCGCGGTTCGCGACATCGAGTTCGGCAACGAGACGAGCTACGGCTATCAGTTCGGCGGATGCGGACCGGGCTGCCCGGCCTACATGCCCCGCGCGCGTGCCTATGCGCTCGCGTTTGCAGCCGCACAGCGGGCGATCGTTGGAGTACAGGGAAACTCGCGGGTCGGATTGCTCGCACAGGCCGATTACGGCGGCGACGGGAACGAATGGGTGAACGGCATGTTCGACGCCGTGCCCAACCTCGCCAAACTGGTGGCCGGCTGGACCGATCACCCATATGGACCGCGCTCATGGTGGCAGCAAAGTCTCGACGACGTCGTCAATCAGACGCGTGCCCGAGGAGCACCCGCGACAATACCGATCTACATAACCGAGATGGGCATTGCAAGTGACAACGGACCGTGCCTGACGGGAAACTACGGCTGGGATCGCTGCATGACCTACGCACAAGCAGCCCAGGCGCTCATCTCAACGGTCGGTGAAATCCGTCGGCGCTACGGATCGCGCATCCACTCGATCTTTGTATACAAGCTCGCCGACCAGCGCTCTCCGGGTTACAGCGACAACCGCGAGGACTATTTTGGGGCGCTGCGCCACGACGGTTCCTCCAAGGGCGTCTTCACCACGGCGGTAAGCGCATTGCTCCGAGCCAACCCCTAGTGTCCCCCGCACGTGTCCGAGCTGCCCAGTTACGCCTCGTCTGAAGCGCCATCCCGGTGCGACCTGGCCATAGTTGGGGGCGGAATCCTCGGATTGGCGGTTGCGCGTGAGCTGATCGCTCGTCACCCGCGCGCGACTGTCGCGGTGCTCGAGCGAGAATCGCGACTGGCCGCTCATCAGACGGGCCACAACTCCGGGGTGATACACGCCGGCATCTACTACGCGCCAGGCTCGCTGAAGGCAAGCATGTGCGTCGCCGGAGCCCGCGAGATGTACGAGTACTGCGAACAGCGCGACATCGAGCATGACCGCTGCGGCAAGCTGATAGTCGCCACCAACTCAAGCGAGCTCGAGCGGCTTGCCGAGCTGGAGCGGCGTGGCGCGGCCAATCGGGTTCCCGGTATGCGTCGTGTGGACGGGGAGGAGTTGCGTGAGATCGAGCCACATGTCGCCGGCATCGCCGGCATCTTCTCGCCTGCGACGGGGATCACGGATTTTGGGGCGGTCGCGCGCGCGCTCGCCGAGGATGTGACGGCCGCGGGCGGCGCGGTGGTGATGAACTGCGGCGTCGAGCAGGTGCAGGCGCTCCCACGCAAGCTGAGCCTCGTGCACAAGGGTGGCGCGATCGAGGCCAGCCACGTCGTGTTCTGCGCCGGCGCCTGGGCCGACCGGCTCGCGGTTCAGTGCGGCGCGAGCGCGGACCCCCGGATCGTGCCCTTCCGCGGAGGCTATCTCCAACTGCGGCCCCAGCGGCGCGAGCTCGTGCGCTCGCTCATCTACCCGGTTCCCGATCCCGCGCTGCCGTTCCTCGGCGTGCACTTCACGCGAACCATCGCCGGCGAGGTTCTGATCGGGCCCACCGCGCTGCTCGCCGGAGCCCGCGATGCATATGACCTGCGGCGGATCTCACGCGACGACCTGCTCGATACACTGCGCTGGCCCGGGTCATGGCGGATGTTTCGTCGCTGGTGGCGCACCGGGGTGACCGAGGTGCACCACGCCTGCTCGCGAACCGCGCTTGTCAATGCCGCCGCGCGGTATGTGCCAGGTCTCAGCGTAAGCGACGTGGAACCGTCGTTTGCCGGGGTGCGCGCCCAAGCTCTGGGACGCGACGGTGCGCTTGTCGACGATTTCGTCTTCTCCTCCACCGACCGCGCCCTGCACGTGCGCAACGCGCCGTCTCCGGCCGCCACCTCCTCACTTGCGATCGCCCGGCACGTGGTGGATCAAGCGCAGCTTGCCTTCGGCCTATGACGACGGCTGGGGCATCGACCCGCGAATGACACCCAGCGCCCGCTCCGGCTCCAGATCCGAGCGCAGCCCGTTGATCGACGGTCGCAGTGAGCCCGGCAGCAACCGGTTGATCAGCCGCGCTCGTCTTCCAAACGGGACCACCGCATGGATCGCTTGGATCTGCATCTCCAGGTCGACGGCGCGCATGACAGCCACCGGCCGCAAACGCTTCACGATCTGCGTGGGCAGCTTTGGGTCCGAGATGGCCTGTTCAGAGACGAGGGCCACGTCGAGCCCCCCATCCCGCAGCCCTTTTAGCCAGCGTTGCGCCGCCTGCGTGGGCTCTCCACGGCCGGCCAGTGCCACCACCTTGGGCAACGACGCGGCCCGCCGGCCGAAATGACGATGACCTGCGGGTCGCTCGGTGGGTGCGAGCTCCGCCCCGGAGGTTCCCCGGGCGCCGATCAGCACCCGCATCCACACAAGCGCGTCGCTTGTGCCGTCGAGCCAGATCTTCAACAGACCACGCCACCCGTCGCGCCATCCCTGATCGATGGCGATCCGATAGGCGATCTTGAACAGCGGACGCAGGAAGATACCCACCACGTAGGTGTCCGGTCGCTTGGGGGTTCGCAGGTGCCAGCTCTCGAGCTGGGCGTAGCTCCACACATCCGACAGCGCCTCACGCATCGTCCCGGCCAACTCATGCTCGAGGTCGCCGTCGAGGATCACCGGCCGCTCCGCCTTCTCGAGACCCTCGTGCACGGCTCGCGACGGGTCGTGCCAGTAAACACCGTGGCGGAACAGCCGGGAGCGGTAGGCGGGGTACTTGGCCGATGGGCCGAGCTGGCCTCCGAGAAACCGGTTGCGCAGCGGACAGACAGCGATGTTGGATCCGGGCGGTGGACTCGCCAGCAGCCTTTCGATGCTTCGCCTCAGCGCGGGGGACACACGCTCGTCGGCATCCACCTCGAGAACCCACCCCCCTGTGCAGGCTTCGATCGCCACATTGCGCTGACGCGCATACCCCGGCCAGGGGTTCTCTATGACGCGTACCCCCGCCAGTCGCGCGAGCTCGATTGTACGGTCGGTCGACCCGCCGTCCACGACGACGATCTCATCGCAGAACGCCACGCTTTGCAGTGCCGCGGGAAGACGATCCTGCTCATTTTGGACGATCAAGCATGCGGTCACTCGCTCCCTCGATCGTGGGGCGGATTCACGGATCGTTGTCTTCTCGGCCGACAAATCGCTCTGCCCCTGCTGATCCATCTAGGAGCCCAAGTTCGGTTTTTCACGGCGCCCAAGGGATGAGCGGACAGCGTCCTCGATCCGCTGCCCGACAAGCCAGCCGTCGTCGCGCAGCCGACGCAGCAGCCCATTGCCCCGAACGTTGAAGCGACGTGCCATGCGCGATGGATCGGCGAGGTCTGCGCGCAGGCGCCGGGTGCGCCCGCCGCGCACCTCGCGTGCTGCACGGCGCAAACTCAGGCCCTTCTCGGCGGGTAGGTGCCACAAGCCAAGGACGAGCGGATCGTCGATCCCAGGTGCTCCGTGCCTGGGTCCTGTCCAGATCCGCCGTGCCACCCCATGGAGGTCGTGATAGCGGACAAGGCCGAGCGCCCCCACGAGGGTCAGCAGCTGCTCCTCGGTCGGCAGCGCCCTGCCGGTCTGCGCCAATTGCTCGTCGAGCCTGTCGCAGCTCGCCACGAGCTCGCGCAATGCCTCAGGGGTGCCGCTCAGCAGCTCCCCGCCAATCCAAGGCGGTGTCTCTTCGAGCCTCTCCACGCCGTTGGTCGCGCCCATCTCGACAGCCAGCCGGCCGATCTCCCTGCGCGTACGGCCAATCGCGGCGGAGTCGGCCACCAGCCAGTCGGCGCCGTAGGGTGTTTCGATGGCGCCAATCCGATCCCCCGTGGGCGCGCTGTCGAACACCAGATCCGCGTTCACCCACACGCAGTCCAGGTCGGTCAGCCAGAGACGGCGCTCCGTCGGCTGTCCTTGGGCGGCGGCGATGATCGCATCGAGCACATAGCGAGACGCCATGAAAACCTCGCTGTTGTCGGCCGGGCGGCGGCGATAGTCGGCATGAATCAGCTGCACGCCCAGGTCGTCGAGTCGCGCGAGCAGCTCGACGCCGGCTCGACCGAGGATCCGACTGTCCTCCATGTTCGTGGCTAGGGCTAGAGCACAGTCCACATCTCGCAAGCGCAGTGTCGCGGCTTGCACGACGGCGCACTCCAGATAGCGGCAGGCCACCCGCGCGGCGGAGTCATGGGAGCGTGCAGAGGGGTAGGAGAACGCCTCCCCCGGTGCGTGTACATAGAGGTACTGAACGATCAGCGGGCTGGGGTGGGTGTGCATCGGGTCTATGTTCGCGTTGCGCCCTGCCGGCACCTTTGCGCATTGGCGGGCCGTGTCCCACGCGGACCGCGGTCGGATTGTGCGTGGCGCCGCCCGGGTACCGGTGATGTCCCGTGATAATAAGAGGGGCGCCTATGAAGATCGTAAGCATCATGACCACCAACTCGAGTGGGGGCGCCGAGTTCGCTGCGGTCGAGCTGTTGCAGGCGCTTCACGCCCGCGGTCATCACACCGTCATGCTCACGGACATGAGTGACATCGGTCGCGACACCGACGTCGAGATACGTCCACTCGAGATCGGCCCCAAGCTGTCGGTCGGCGCCTGGGTCGGTCTTGTCGCCTTATGGCCCCAGTTGCTGAAACGACTGCGGCGGGCGCTTGAGGAGCAGGAGCCATACGACGTGCTGCTGGTCCACTACAAGAAGGAGCAGCTGCTGGCGCGCATGCTTCCCCGCCGACTGCGGCGCGTGGTGGTGTGGGCAGAGTGGGGCCCTGTGCCGTTCCCATTGCGCAAAGGTGTCCCGCGTATGGCGTATCTGCTCGCCGCCCGCGACGCGCGCCTGGTGATGTGCATCTCACAGGGAACCCTCGAGTCGGTCAGGGACGTCGGCGTGAGCCCAAGCAAGCTGGTGGTCGTGCCCAACGTGCTGCGCACCGAGGACATCCGCTACACCCCAGTCGGGCGGGAACGGGTTCGTAATGAGCTGGGCATCCCCTCCGATGCGTTCGTGGTGGGGTGCATCTCGCGCTTTCATCCCAAGAAGCGCAACGATGTCGTGATCGGGGCCGTGCAGCAATTGCAGGACCCACGTGCTCACCTGATCCTGGCTGGAAGCGGTGACACAGAAGCACAACTGCGCGAGCTGGCGGCGCCGCTGGGCGATCGCGCTCACTTCATCTCCACTCCCGGAGAGGACGTGGCGGACGTGCTCTCGGCATTCGATGTGTCGGTGTTCTGTCCGAGCCCAACCGAGGGAGCACCGCGAGCGGTGATCCTCGGGATGCTCGCCTCCCGTCCATGTCTGTCAACCGGTGCTGAGGGGGTAGCCGACATGATCACTTCAGAGGTCGGGGGGATCGCCTCGCCCGAGAACGATCCGGCGTCGCTACGCCCGCTACTCGAACGGTATCTACAAGATCCCGGGCGGATCAAGACCGAGGGCGCCGCGGCACGCGCCTACGCGGAGCGCACCTATGCGGCGCCGGTGGTAGCCGCGACGATCGAGGGGCTGCTCAGGCGAGCGGGCGCGGCCTGAGCGGTTGCTGGGTAGGTGCACCAGCCAAGCCCGACGCGCTCTCGCATTCTCCTGCCCGACAGCTCAACTCTCGCCGACGCCGATGCGCGCAAGCTCCGCGGCGCGCTCTGCGTCAAGGCCCGCGGTGAGCCCGGCGATACTCGGGCGTAGCGTCCACGGCAGCACGCGCCAGAGCAGCCGGGCACGCCTTCCCATCGGCAGAACCACGTCCAGCGTGCGCACCTGCATCTCGATGTCAAGCGCATGCATCACCGCAAGCGGGCGCAGCTTGACCACCCGCTGGACAGGGACCGGCATGGAGGGGCTCGTCTCGTCGGAGATCAGCACGACATCCAGTCCGTGCGCATGGAGCTGCGATAGCCAATCGGCCGCAGCTTGCGCATCCCGCCCGTGCGCGGCAAGTACGACAACCTTCGGCGGACCCATGCGGATGCGCCCGAAGTGCGCGGTTGCGCCACGGGTGAGAGGACCGCTCGCGTCCGCCTCGGCCGTCGAGTCACCGGTAGTCGTTCGTCCATTTGCCACGCGCGTGAGCACGAGCATCCACACGAGAGCGTCGGAGCCGACATCGAGAACGATGTTCAGTAGCCCACGCCAGCCGTCGCGCCAGCCACCATCCACGAGCACGCGGTAGGAGACCTTGGCGGGCGGGCGCAGCAGGATGCCGAATAGATAGCTGCGGGCGGTTGCGGGCGGTTGGAAATGAGTCGCCTCCAGCCGCGCATAGTGCCATTTGTCGAGCAACGCCTCGCGCAGGTTGTCCGCGAGCTCGTGCTCCATGTCGCCCTCGAGGATCGCGGGCCGCTCCACTGGTTCAATGCCCTCATGGACGGCGCGCGACTCGTCGTGGCGGTGGCTGCCACGACGGAACAGCCGTGAGCGCAGCATCGGGTACTTCGCCGAGGGGCCCAACAGCCCGCCCAAGAAGCGATGGCGCAACGGCAGCATCGCCATGTCGACGTCCGCCGGTGGCGCCGCGAGTAACTCTTCGATGCTCGCACGCAGCCGCGGTGAGACGCGCTCGTCCGCATCGATCTCGAGCACCCAGTCTGCCTCCGCGGCGTCGAGTGCGACATTGCGTTGCGCGGCAAAGCCCGGCCAGGGGCTCTCGATCACCTTCGCGCCCGCCGCACGCGCGATCTCGAGTGTGCGATCGGTCGAGCCCCCGTCGACGACCACGACTTCGTCGCAGAATGCGACGCTCGCGAGTGCGGCGGGCAGCCGTTGCTGCTCGTTCTGCACGATCAAGCACGCCGCGACGCTCTCCGGGATGCCGGGACCGCTCATCGGGCACACGATACCCGCGGGCCGACGGTCGGCCCCATCGGCCCGCTCGCGTATCATCCGACACCAGCGATGGGTGTCGACACGCAGCCGCAGAGCCTCGGATCCACTCATCAGAGATGAGTCGCGCCGTCATCCTGGCCGGGGGTACCGGGACTCGCCTGCGTCCCTACACAACTGTGCTCCCCAAGCCGCTGATGCCGATCGGCGACAGGCCCGTGCTCGACATCGTCGTGCGTCAACTGAAGGCCAGCGGGTTCGGGCGGATCACGATGGCGACCGGCTATCTCGCCGAGCTGATCGAGGCGTTCTTCCGCGACGGCGACGGCTACGGGATACCGATCGACTACTACCGCGAGCGCGAGCCGCTCGGTACCGTCGGCGCGCTGGCGCTGATCGACGGGCTGGCTGACGATCACGTGCTCGTGATGAACGGCGACGTGCTCACCGACATCGACTACGGCGCGCTGCTGGAGCGCCATCGCGAGAGCGACGCGGCCGCCACGATCGCGACCAAGGAACGTCAAATCCAGATCTCGCTGGGGGTGCTGCGCTTCGGCGATCAGGGCGATACCACGCGGCTGACGGGCTATGACGAGAAGCCCGCGATCGACTACACGGCGAGCATGGGCGTGTATTGCTTTGCTCCGCGTGCCCTATCCCACATCAACCCAGGCGAGCGCCTGGACTTTCCCGACTTGATCCTGCGGCTGATCGCGGCCGGAGAGACTGTGCGGGCATGGCCCAGTGAGGACTACTGGCTGGATATCGGACGCCACGACGACTACGAGCAGGCTCAGGAAGAGTTCGAGTCGGTGCGCGACCGACTCATCCCACCCGACTGAGAGCGGCGCGGACGGCCTCCACGACGGTGTCGACGTCGGTCTCGTCCATGATCGTGCTCAGCGGCAGCGCGCAGTGACGGTCGGCTACCTCGGCGGCTTGCGGAAGCCCCTCAGCCGGCGCGTACTGGTTGTAGCCGCTGAAGGTGTGCAGCGCTGGGTACCAGGTCGTCTGGATGCCGTTTGCCTTGAGCTCGTCGCGAAAGCGGTCGCGGGTATCGCGGTCGCTGAGCAGCACGGGAAAGGCAAAGTGCGAGGAGCGCTCAACCGCGACCTCGTCGAAGGCAAGCTCGATCCCAGGGACCTCCGCAAGGCGCTTGCGGTAGGCGCGGACGATCGCGCGTCGCGTCGCGATGCCTTCGTCGAGGCGCCCCAGGCGGCTCAGCCCGAGCGCGGCGCGTGGCTCGTCCAAGCGGAAGTTGAAGCCGATGTCAACCACGTCATAGGCGGGGTCGTGACCGCGATGGCGATCCCAGGTGCTGCTCGTCATGGCATGCGAGCGGAACAGCCGTACGCGTGCGTCGAGCGCCTCATCGGCGGTGGTGACCATGCCACCCTCGCCAACGCACAACTGCTTCTTGGAGAAGAAGCTGAAGCAGCCCAGCTCCCCAACGGTGCCAACCTGGCGTCCGGCGTCATCGACGCGTGCGCCGATCGCCTGGGCGCAGTCCTCGATCAGAGTGAGCCCGTGCTCGTCGCAGAGCTCGCGTAGGGCGAGGATCTGGGCCGGGTAGCCGCAGAAGTGCACGGCGATCACCGCCTTCGTGCGCGGCGTGATCCGGCGTGCGACGTCTTGCGGGTCGATGTTGAAATCCTGTGGGCTTACGACGTCGCAGAGGACCGGCTCGGCCCCCACGTAGCGCGCCGCGCCAGCGCTTGCCACGAAGGTGAACGCTGGCACGATCACCTCGTCGCCGGCTCCAACTCCGGCAGCCAGACAGGCGAGGTGCAAAGCCGCGGTCCCGCTCGACACCGTCGCCGCATGGGGGACGCCTACGTAGCCGGCGAGCGCCTCCTCGAATGCCTTCGTGCGCGGGCCCATCGTCAGCCAGCCCGACCGCAGGCACTCGAGCACCGCCTCCACGTCCTGCTCAGGCATCGCGATGTCGGTCAGCGGTACGCGCCAGTCGTTCACGCGCTTACCACCTCGGCGAGCGCCGCGACGACCCTGTCCTGATCGTCGTAGGTCATGTGCGGATAAAAGGGCAACGTCAGCTCGGTACGCGAGGCAAGCTCGGTGATCGGCAGCGAGAGGTCCGGAAAGCGCTCGCGGTAGGCCGTGAACCGGTGGATGGACGGATAGAAAATGCTGGTCTGGATGCCACGCTCGCGCAGGCTTGCGCTGACGGCCGCCTGGGTGCCGTCGCGCTCGAGCATGATCGGCATCACGTAGCAGGTGGAGCGGGGTACATCGGCGTCCTCGAAGGGCACTATCAGCCCATCCACCCCTCCCAGCAGGTTTCGATAGCGCAGCGTGAGCTCGCGCCGACGCGAGATGTCGGCCTCCAGCCGCCCAAGCCGGGAGAGCAGCAGCGCGGCGCGTGGCTCATCAAGGCGATAGTTGAAGCCGAGTCCAGTCACGTCGTATGTGTCGGTGCGCCCGCTGTGGCGGTCCCAGGTGCCACTCGTCATCGCGTGTGAGCGACGCGAGCGCACGAACGCGGCGACCTCGTCGTCATCAGTGCACAGCAGGCCGCCCTCGCCAACGGACAGGACCTTGTTCGAGAAGAAGCTGAAGGCCCCCGCCAGGCCCCAGGTGCCGAGCTTGCGCCCGCCGAGCGTCGCGCTCGGCGCGTGCGCGACGTCCTCGATCAGCGCGATCCCATGCTCGTCGCACAGCTCGCGCAGACGGTCTGCCGCGGCGGCATAGCCCGCGAAGTGCACGACGCACACCGCCTTCGTGCGCGGGGTGATCCGCCGCGCGACGTCCTCAGGGTCGAGGCTCGGGTTCTCACGCGAGACGATCTCCGCGAAGACCGGGGTGGCGCCGCAATAGAGGACGGCGTTGGCGGTTGCCGCGAACGTAAACGAGGGGACGATCACCTCGTCTCCCGGACCGACGCCAGCGGCTAGGTAGGCGAGGTGAAGCGCCGCGGTGCAGCTGGAGACCGCGATCGCGTGACGTGCGCCGAGATGGGCGGCAAACGCCTCCTCGAAGGCCGCGGTGCGGGGCCCGAGCGTCAACCAACCCGAACGCAGCGTCTCAGCCACCGTCTGGAAATCCTCCTCCTCCAGGCGCAGGTCGAACAGCGGCAGCTCAGGGAACGCTTCGGTGGCTGCCATGAGGTCGTTGCCGTGTGCCGTGACGCTCAGGGGATGTTGCGGTAGCGGCCGTCGAAGGGATCCCCAAAGGCACCGGCGTCAAGAGCCGCGATGATCTCGGCGATACCGTCGGGCACCGTCATGAGCGTCTCGAAGCCCAGCTGCGCACGGATCTTGTCGAAGCTCACCTTGTAGTCACGCGGGTCCTCGTCGCGATGCACGTAGGAGACCTTGCCGCGATCGATCTGCTTGCCAATCTCCTCCACCAGGTCGAGCTTGCGGTAGTTCTCACCCGAGCGTCCTGCGTTGAAGACAGTACCGGCGACCTTCTCAGTGGGTGCCTCCAGCACGGTCCGTACCGCGCGGGCGGCGTCGCGCACGTGTATGTAGGGGCGCCAGAACTGCTCGCCGAAGACTTCGAGCTCACGGTCGGCCCACAGTTCGCGAGTGAACTCGTTGACGGTCAGGTCAAAGCGCATCCGCCGCCCAACCCCATACACGGTCGCGAAGCGCAGGCAGATCGGCTTGGTGGCTCCGGTGCCGCCGCCCAAGATCAGCTGCTCCATCCCGACCTTCTGCTCCGCGTACAGCGAAACGGGGCGCAGCTCGCCCTCCTCGGTGATCGGCACATTGGGGTCGGCCATGCGCCCGTAGTTCGAGCAGGTGGAGGCGAATACCAGCCGCTCGACGCCCGCCTCGTTCGCGTCGGCGACGAGCGCGCGCGTGGCCTGCACGTTGACATCGTCGGAGACCTTGGGATCGAGTGCGCAGGCGGGGTCGCCGACGATCGCGGCGAGATGCACGACCGCCTCGGCACCACTCAGAGCGCGCTTGCGCGCGTCCTCGTCACGCACGTCGGCTCGGATCACCTGAACTCCGGCACGCTCCTGCTCGGTGGCGATGTCCTCCTGGCCGTGCAGCAGCGAGTCGAGCACGCGCACCTCGCGTCCAGCCTCGCGCAGCTCCTGGACAAGGAGCGCGCCGATGTAGCCGCTGCCGCCGGTGACCAACGTCGTATTGCCCACTTGATCTTCCCTTCTGTCGTGCCGTCTGTGGTCGTGCCGCATTCTCGCCGCGGCCAAGGTCCTGCCCGGCCAGCGATCACCGGGCGCAAAACGACGCACGCGGGTGTGGGACGGGGCTTATGGTAGTCGCATCATCGGCAGAGGCCGGCCATGACTGTAGGTCCTCAAGTCTGGCCGACAGTGGCGCCGCGCAGGTGCTCGATCAGGATCGGGAATTGGCGCTTCGCGTCGTAGTGCTCCTCACAACGCGCGCGCGCGCGTCCTCCTAGCTCGCTGCGACGGTCGGGGTTCTCGAGCAGGGTGCGAAGAGCGTCTCCCAGGGCGCGGCGGTCTCCGTGGGGGACGATCACCCCGGCGTGGCCGCCGCCGAGCATGTCGGGTATGCCACCGACATCAGTGGAGATGACCGGGGTGGCACAGGCCATCGACTCGAGCACCGCCCACGGATTGGTGTCGCCATAGGTTGGCAGGCACATCAGATCCGCCTGCTGTTGCAGATCCAGCAAACGTGGATCGGAGGGCATCAGCCGGTGAACGCTGATTCCCGGTCGCTCCGGCACCGCAGCGGGTGTGACGATGTCGACGTCCACGTCGCGCCCGATCCCCTCGCCAAGCGCTGCAAGCAGATCCTTGCCTCCCTTCTCGACAAAGCGCCCGCCCACGAACAGCACCCTGGGACGTGGGCGCTCGCGGCGCTCGACCGGGCGGTAACGGCTCAGGTCGATCCCAGGGTGATACTCGACCACACGCGCCGTGGGCGCCTCGCGTTCGAGTGTCCTGCGCGTCCACGCGGTCCTGGCGAGCACGAGCGCCGCCGCCCGCAGAGCCCGTCGCTCGAGCGCGCGGCTGGGCGCGATCGTGAGAGGCGCGTAGCGCTGGGTGGGGCGCCACGCTGGCATCGCCCACCAGTCATAAGCACTGGTGTCCGTCGCCAGCACCACCGGCACCCGGCGCATCGCCGAGATCATTCCGAAGGAGATCGCGTGGCTGTACACGTGCACGACGTCCGTGGGCCACGTCGCCAGCTCGCGATCGAGCTGGACGCGGGCTCGGCTGGACTCCACGAGGTGCCACCGCAGCGTCTGGAAGTCCAGTCCGGCACCCGCCAACGGCTTCAGCGGATGGCCGGCGATCATTTCCGCTCGACGGCTCATCGGGGTCAGCGACGCGAAGCGGGCCTCGACGTCGGACTGTCTCTCGAGGCCGCTGCGCAACGCCGCATCCAGCTGTGCATGTCCCAGGACGTGCGTTCCGAGATTGCCCTCGTTGAAGAACAGAACGCGCATCGGGCGCGGATCGTACCCTCAAGCCCGCTCGGCTCGCAGGGAGCGCAACTCCTCCATGTTCACTATCCGCGTCACGAGCAGGCCGGCGGCGTAGAACAGCACACCGAGGATGCCGGCGGGGAACAGCCCGAGCGGCTTTGTGAGGAACATCACTCCTGTCATCGCAACGGCCAACGCCGCGATGCGCAGCAGCTTCCACGGCGAGAGCCGCAGGCGCAGCTTGTGCAAACTGGTACTCAGCATGAGGGTCATCGTGAGGATCTCGGTCGCCACCGTGGCCCAGGCCGAGCCGAAGGCCCCATAGCGGGGGATCAGGACCAGGTTGAGCGCCACGTTGAGAGCCGCCCCGACGCCGGAATAGAGCGCCAGCCGCCATTGCATTTTTACGATCGGAGCGAGGAAGCCCGCAAGCGATCCAAAGCAGATCGACACGAACGCGATCATCAAGATCGGCAGTACCCCGCCCGCACGATGGAAGTCCGCTCCGTAGAGCAGGTGAACGATCTGGTCGGACAGCGCGATCGTGCCGGCGAGGATCGGTAGCGAGATGACCCCCATCATGTCCGCGCATATCTGCACGAGGCGACGGACTCGCGCGGGATCGCTCAGGTGCACCGCCGAGAGCACTGGGAAGAAGGACACCATCACCGCTGTGGGCAGGAAACCCAGGGGACTGAGAAAGCCGTAGGCGGCACCGTAGATACCAGCTTCGTGCTGGCCCGATATCTGGAGCAGCAGCACCGAGTCGAGCTGGTAGTAGACGGTTATGAACACACCGGCGATGCCGAGCGGGATGGCAACCCGCGTGAGCGGGCCCCACAGGAGCCGGCCGGCTCTCCACGCGATATGGGCATACCGGCGCGTGGCCAGCAACTGACAGAGAGAGGTGAGCGCGATGAGCAGCGTGTAGGCGATCGCAAAGCCGACCACCGACGCGTGCTCGGTCGCAAGGAAGGTCACCGCGCCAAGCCATACGAAGCTCTGCAGGACCGTGAACGACAGCGCAAGCCCGGAGCGCAGGCGCGACTGGAAGACCGCCATCAGGGTCGCCGCGCCCGTGGAGAGAATCGTCGTGGCGAGGATCAGCGCGGCGGCGTAGGAATCTCCCTGGTTGGTCAAGAACAGCGGAATGCAGATGACACAGGCGACTGTCGCCGCTAGTGATAGAGCCGTTCGCGCGCCGGCGAGCGCCCCGAGCCATTCGGACTCCCGCTCCGGCTCGGCCGCCATCCGTTGCATCGCCGCGGTGGTAAAGCCGAGATCTGTGAGCACGCTAAACAGCGCCACAAAACTCGACACCCCGCTCCACACTCCGTAGCCGTTGGGGTCCAGCGTGCGAGCGGTCAGCGAGACGGTCACGACGCTGACACACAGCGTGATCGCTCGGGCCACCAGCTGCACCACCACGTTGGAGACGATGTGGCGTCCGCCCGCGAGACTGGCGTCACCGGCCGCGCCGCCGTGTAGCAAGCGGCGCGGGAGCGCCATAGCCCTCGTCAGCATGCGCCATACTCTCGCAGCCTTGCGTGTTCTGGTCGTTCTGCCTTCTCCGCCGCTGCCCGAGGGTGGTGCAGCCGCGAGATGCGCGCTCGCGCTGCTGCTGGGACTTCAGTCCCACGGCGTTGAGTACCGGGCGCTGGCCGCCAATGTCGGCTCTGTGCCGCTGGATGATCTGCCCGCGGATCTGGACGTCGAGGTGATCTCGCTGGCGCCTGTGTCGCCCTGGCAGGGCCGGCGCGACCGGTTGCTGTCACCCAACGGCCTGCTCGCACGGGGAGAGTTCGCCGCACGCGTGCAGGAGCTGTCGAGAGGGGTCGACATCGTGCACTTCGTCGAGCCGCAGGCGGCGGTCGCGATCCGGTACGCCAAGGCGCCGGCGCTCGCGCAGATTCACTTTCAAACACGCCGCGACCGCGGCATCGGGGCGCCCTGGCGGCGCGAGAGCAGGGACGCGATCGAGCTCGTTCGTGCCGAGCACCGCGTCTACCGGCAGGCGCGCTGGCTGCTCGCCAACTCCGCTGAGGTCGCCGCCGAGCTGACTCTCGCCGCGCCGCGCGCACAGGTCGCGGTCGCGCCGCTGGCTCTGGAGGAGCGCTACTACATCCCGCGCGCGACCGTCAGCTCCCCGGTGGCCGGATTGATCGGCACCGCCGGCTGGCCTCCGACGGCAAAAGCCGTCAAGCGTCTGCTCACCGACGTCTGGCCCAGTGTGATCGAGCGCCGTCCGCAGGCGAGACTACTGCTCGCCGGAGCGGGAATGGAGCGCTCCACTTTTCCAGAGCTACCCGACTGTCCCGGGGTGGAGTGGCGCGGGCGTGTGCCTTCGGCCACCGAGTTCCTGCGCGAAATCGGTGTGCTGTTGTATCCGCTGACGGCGGGCAGCGGGCTGAAGGTCAAGGTGCTGGAGGCGTTGGCGCTCGGCATACCGGTGGTGACGACACCGGATGGTGCGGAGGGGCTGGGAGCCCAAGGTGGCGTTGTGGTTGAGAGCGAGGACGGGCGGATCGTGGACGCTACGGTTGAGCTGCTCGGGGACCCGGAGGCCCGCCATTGCCTGGGCGATGCCGCGTACCGCACGTACTCCGATCACCACACCCCGGCGGTTGCCGCCCGGCCCGTCTTGGACCTCTACGAGCGCATGCTTGCGTGAAGCCGACACGGCGCTTGCGGTTGCTGGCCTACACCGACTCGCCCGAGGTCGGTGGGGCCGAGCTCGCGCTTGGGTACCTGCTTGGGGCCCTCTCGGAGGAAATCGACGTTGGCGTGCTCGCCACCAACTCGAGTGTGGCGGACGCGATTGCCGCCTCGCGTACCGGCGTCTCGGCGGCGACGGTGCGCCATCCAGATGGGCTGGGAGACTGGGGTGCTCTGCGTGAGCACCTGTCCGCCGTCCGCGCGTTCGCTCCGGACATCCTGCACGCGAATCAGGCGTGGCCGTGGGCGTGCGGCTATGGCGAGATGGCGGGCCTACTGACGCGTGGGGCGCGCGTGCTCGCTGTCGACCATCTGCCGCTCGCCGTAGGGGTTCCGCGCATCCACAGGGTGGGGCGGCAGCTGCTGATGCGCTCTGTGAGTGCTCACGTGGCGGTGGGCGATCGCTGTGCGCGCATGGTGGAGGAGATCGTCGGCCTGCCGGGAGGCTCGGTTATCGCGGTGCCCAACGGCGTACCGGCGTGTACGCTGGAATCACCGCGCACGCCGAGTGCCGATGTCGTGATCGGCTCACTGGGACGTCTCACCGTGCAGAAGGACTACGAGCTGCTCGTGCGGACCCTGCCGATGCTCCCCGATGCGCGGCTGGTGCTGGTGGGCGATGGTCCCGAGCGCTCTGAGCTTGAACGAGTGGCTGACGAACTGGAGGTCGCGGACCGGCTGAGCATCACCGGCTGGGTCTCTGACGCGCCACGCCGGCTCGCGGAGCTCGACGTCTTCGCGCTGCCTTCGCGCTGGGAGGGTATGCCGCTGGGCATCCTCGAGGCGATGCACGCGGGCCTTCCCGTCATCGCAACAGATGTGGGCAGCGTCGCGGAGGTGGTGGTCGACGGGGACACCGGATATGTCGTGGCATCCAAGGATCTCGCCGCTGTGGCCGACCGGCTTCAGCGCCTGCTCGGCGACCCCGCGCTACGGCGCCGCATGGGCGAGCGAGGGTTGGCTCTTGCGCGAGAGCAGTACACAGACGCGGCGATGGCGCGGCGCTACGAAGATGTCTACGGGCAGTTGGTCAACTGGTGGAGAGCGGCGCCGCCAGGAAGTTCCAGATCGGCTCGGTAAACGTCGTCTCGAAGCGGTCGCGCGAGTACGGTCCGTCGCCGTCCAGATCGAAGATCCGCAGTCCCGCGCCGTCCAACAGATCGAACACCTGTGTGGGTTGCGTGCCATATAGATCAGCGCCACCGGCGCCATGCTCGAACAGCACAAACGGACGGTGACGCTGCAATGTCTCGATGGCTCCCTGCAGGACACCGAGCTCAGCGCCCTCCACGTCGATCTTGATCAGCGTCGGCACCGGTCCTTGCGCGAGCACATCATCCAGACGCTCGGTTCGCACCGACACTCGCTCCACAGGCGTGGTTCCCGCAGGCAGGTCGTCTCGCTGCAGCAACCCGCTGTAGGCTGGCGCGTCGGGGACATGCGTGAACTCGGCGGTTCCAGCCGTGTCCGACACGGCCGAGCAACGCACGTCCACATCGGGGAATCTCGCCACCAGGACATCGTGCAACTGGGTGATCGGCTCGAACGCGATGTGGTGGCCGTGCGGGGCGATCCGCACGATCGATTCGAGCACTGCTCCTTCGTTGGCGCCCACGTCGATGGCCGTCGAATCGTTGCGCAGAGCGGTGGCGAGGACCATCTGCATCGCGTGCTCGTCGCGCAACTCTCTGCGCGAGCTCACGTCGAAGGTCGCACGCGCTTCGCGGACACGCCCCATGACTTCTCGTGCCTGCTCCTCTCGCCCGAGATGGACGGCCGCGGCGCGAGCAGAGCGGCGGAGGCCTGCCTTAGTTGCCCGTAGGATAGAGGCCATGTCGTCGAGATGCTACAGACGGCCCTGCCCGTCAGGACCGTTATCGACTGGTTGCTTCAGCATGAGCGTAACGGGGAATACAGCGATCGATGGTCCCGGTTCACATTCGCGCCCTCTCCGGCAGGGCTCAAGCATGGTTGAGCCGCAGACGATGGGGACGATGGTGATGATGATCGCTGCCCCAAACAACCGCAACCCGATTTCGTGGCTGATCGTATGAGCGCGGTGGAGCGGTTTGAGCGCGCGCGGGATAACGAGAGCTTCTCGAGCACGCTCAACGTCCTGCGCCGTCGCTGGGCTCTGATCGTAGGCATTGTCATGGTGTGCGTTCTGATTCTGGCGTTTCAGCACGAGCACGCCGGCAAGAGCTACTCCGCCACGGCGAGCGTCGCCTTCCAGAGCACGACGCTGCCGGACGCGGCCCTGCAGGTGAGCGCCTCCGGCAGCGGGGAACCGTTGCGCGACGCGGCGACGGAAAACCTGATCGCACACTCCTCTGAAGTGGCGGAGGGCGTCCGTCGTCAGTTGCACATATCGACTTCAGCGGAAGAACTGCTCGACCAGGTGAGCGTCGAATCGGCACCCGACGCCGACGTACTGCATTTCACCGCGACAACCAGCGACGCGCAGTACTCGGCGCGGCTGGCGAACGCATTCGCCGCCCAGTACATAACCTTCAAGGCCGCCGCCCAGGTTGCCACCATCGAAGCCGCTCAACGCCAGCTTCAGCAACAGATCGACGCGCAGCCGGTGGGGTCCTCCGACCGCGTCGCGCTCGAACAGTCACAGCAGCGCCTCGGCGGTCTGCGGGCGGTTGCGGGTGGCGGAGCGAACATCATCGGGCTCGCCATGCCCCCGACAGCGCCCTCCGGGACGAAACTCTCGACCACCGTCATCGTTGGGATACTGGTTGGGCTGGCGATTGCGTTCTCGGTGATCTTCCTGCTGGAGTCCCTGGACCGGCGGATCAAGACGATCGAGGAGTTCGAGCAGGAGTACCGGCTGCCGGCGCTGGCGGGGGTGCCGCAAGCCTCCTTCTCCGGTCCAACTGCCAAGGACCGGGTCGCGGGCCTCGAGCCGTATCGCATCCTGCGCAGCGCGCTCGACTTCACAGCCGTCACCAGGCAGATCGACACGCTGCTCGTCACCAGCGCCGTGTCCGGAGAGGGCAAGACGACCGTTGCCGTCGACCTGGCTCATGCGATTGCGTTGACGGGTCGCAACACCGTGCTTGTGGAGTTCGACCTGCGTCGTCCCACCTTTGGTGCTCACTTCAATCTGCGCCCGGCCGACGGGCTGACCTCCGCGATCGTCGGACGTAAGGGAGCCACCGAGCTGCTCATACAGCCGTTTCCAGATCTTCCAAGTCTGCAAGTGCTGCCGGCAGGACGTATGCCGCCGAATCCCTCAGAGCTGCTTGGCTCGCCGAGCATCGGCGAGATCCTCACGGAGCTGGGGGACGACGGAACTTTCCTCGTCTTGGACGCCCCTCCGTTGAATCCGGTGTCCGACGCGCAGGTGCTACTCAACAATGCCGCGATCAATGCCGCGATCGTGATTGCCAGGGTGAATCGGACCACGCGCGAGGAGGTTCGCCGCGCGCATGCGATTCTCTCGCGCCACATGGTCGAGCCGGTTGGACTGGTGGTCACCGGTCTGCGTGACGCCGCGCGCTATGGCTATGAAGCCTATGAGGCGAATGGCCCAATCACGCTGGAGGCCGGCGAGGACCTCTTGCCAGGCTCAAATGCCGGCTCCACACTGCGGCGCCCCGCCCGCTGAGGAGCAGGTCGATGGGAGCCACGGCGCGGCGCCTTCGTCAGAGTGAGGTTGGCGCCGGCGGTCTGCGCATCGCGGCCATCGGGACGTTGGTCACGGCGCTGATCGCCGGGCTGGCGGTGCATAAGGCTGGGCTGGCGGGGGTGCTGGCGCCGCTTGCGGTAGTGGGCGGCCTGATCCTGCTGCGCCGGCCGATCACGGCGATCGTCGTGGTGCTGGCGCTCACGATCATTTGCGAGGGCTCCACCTTTGGGCTGTTCAAATTCACCTCGAATCTATACGTGGAGATCTACAAGGGCATGACTCTCGTGGACTTGCTGATGCTGCTAGCGGTGGTGGTGGTTGCCCTGGATGCGATCCGCCATCGCCGCCGGATGCGGATTCCCCGCCCGCTGCTCCCCGGCTTCGTGTTGCTCCTGCTGGGGATGATCGCCGGCGCGGTCACAGGTCACGCGGCAGACCTGGGTTTGGGCCTGCGCCAGTTGGTGTTGCTCGAGATCGTGTTGCTGTCCCTTCTATTGCTGCCAGTCGCGATAGCCAATCTGCACGTCGACCGTAGGCACCTATTGATGCTGCTCGGCGGCGCGATGGCGCTGACGATCTTCAAGGCTGTGCTCGGCCTGGTCGAGGTGGCCGGCCACTACGGGGAACCGATCGAAGGCACCGCGACGCTCACCTACTACGAACCGGCCGCCAACTGGCTGATCATGATCGCGCTCCTGACGGTGTGCGCGGCTGTGGCGGCTCGCGCCAAACCGCCGCTGTGGATGCTCGTGGGCAGCCCGCTGCTCATCGCCTGCCTCGTGCTGTCCTACAGGCGCTCCTTCTGGATAGCGACCGTGCTCGGCTTGCTGCTTGTGCTGTTGCTTGGCATCTCGCCGACGGGCCGGCGCCTGCTCGTGCCCGCGGCACTCGTAATAGCGACTGCCGTCTGGGTGCTTGGGTCGGTCCATTTCCAGGATCAGCTTCCCGTGGTCAAGCGTGTCGAATCGCTTGCGCCCTCGAAGTTGACCACCAATGTCCAGGACCGCTACCGCCTCGACGAGCGCGCAAACGTGTTGGGGGAGATCCGCGCGCATCCGGTTACGGGACTAGGACTCGGCGTTCCATGGCAGGCGTCTGTGCAGCCGCTGTCCGTCGAACACGAAGAAGGGCGCCAATACGTGCACTTCGCGGCACTGTGGTTTTGGCTGAAGCTCGGCATCCTGGGACTGGCCGCCTATATCGCGACGATGGTTGGCGCGGCCATTCTCGCCTGGCGCGTGTGGCGTCGCAGTCCCGAGCCGCTTATACGTGCCTTCGGCCTTGCGTCTCTCTGCGGAGTGGCGGGTCTTGTCACGATCGAGACCACCGCGAGCTTCACCGGAATCGACGCTCGCTTCACGGTTATCTTCGGGGCGCAGCTAGGGGTGCTTGCGCTACTCGACAGGACAGCTCGGCGGTCTGCTTAGGAGGTCCGGCCAACGCGTGTTTACGTTGACTGGACTTGCTGTTTTGTCAGGGGTTGGTGCTGAGCAGTGACTGAACCGTCGTCGTGTAGGCGCCCTTGGGGGCTTCGTTGCTCTGGAGAGCTCCGAAGTACGCCTCGCGTTCGGTTGACGCCCCGGTTGCCTTGAGGTCGTGGGCCTCGTACACATAGAAGCTTGCCAGTCGTGAGCCGTAGCGTGCGCGCATGGCCGCGACGTTCGACTGAAGAGTGGTGGCCGCTTCCTGGTAGGTCATGCACTCGTTGAAGCCGTAGTTGCTGCTGAGGCAGCGTCCGTTGTCGGTGGACAGTCCCCACTCGGTGACATACATCGGGATACTGCTGGGGGCACCGTCGGCTTGGGCGGAGGAGAGCACCTCGTCCATGATCGGCTGCCAGTTGGGACCGTAGGGGTGCACTGTCCAGCCCGCCACCAGCGTTCCCAGGTTGGGCACGGCCTTGAACATGTTGTCCATCCAGGAGGTGCCGGGCGCGTTGCCGGGGTCGCCCTGGGCCAGCAGCCCCACGTTGGGGTTGGCCGCGTGGATCGCTTCGGCGGCTTCCTTGAAGCGGAGCGCGTATTCCTGAGCGCGGGTCGCATATCCGGAGGCCGAGTCGTTGGAGTACTGGTAGCTGTAGCTGGTCTCGTTGCCGAACTCGATGCTCGTGGGAGCGGTGCCGGCAGGCAGGTTCTTGCCCTTCCAAAAACTGCCCCCGGGACCGAACTGAGCAGCCCAGGTTGCGAGGTTCTGCGCCTGTGCGGGTGTGGGGATGGTTCCATCGAAGCTCGCGAGCAGCAGCGGTCGGACGCCTGCGTGGGCATACGCTTCCATGATCGCCTCCATCTGCGAGGCGGGGGTGCCGATTTCAAACTCCGTGCGAGCTGTGTGCGCGCCGAGTTTCTGGATGAACGGCAGCTCATAGAGGAGGGCCGAACCGGCTACCACGCCCATTTCAAAAGAACCGGCAGGGCTGGTGCTTTCGGTCTGACCACCGGTCCCGGTTGAGCCTTCCGTCGTCGAGCCGGTCGAACTGCCGGTTGAGCCACCGGTCGAACCGCTCGTGGAGCCACTCGAGCCGGTGCCAGTGCCAGAGGCGCCGCCACCTGTACCGCTGCTGCCCTTCGTGCCGCTGGAGCTGTTACCTGAGCCAGGGTTACTGGGGCCGCTGCCAGCGCCGTCTGCGCCGGAGCCGCTACCGGACGGCGATTGCGATTTCGATCCGTTTGGGGCCGTGATCGGGGACTGCGCCCCCTTGTGCTTTTGGTGCCCTGAGCTCGAGCTGAGCCCGGCGACGAGCCGGTCGGCGCTTGTGAGCTTGCGACTCGCGCGCCGCAGCGCGCTTCGGGCCGTTCTGCAGCCGTTGGGGTGCTTTCGCAGACATCTCTTCAGCGCCATCGAGCTGGCCGCGAGACTGTGCGTGGCGGCCGTGCGTGCTGTGACGGCTGAGCGCAGAGCGCTTGCGACAGCGATGGGCTGGGTGGAGCCGGCTGCCGCCGAGGCACTTGCTGCCGTCAGCGTCAGGCACAGTGCCACGAGCAGTGCTGCCAGTGAATGCGTCCGTGCCCGGTTTGGGCGAGGGCCTTTGACAAACATACTTCGTCTCCTTCGGGAGCTGGGCTGTCTGCGTGAGACCCCTGGCTTTGCGAGCCCGTCTTACGACGGGGGTGCCTTTATCGGGAACTTGAGCCGGCGCTCCGAGGAGCTGGCCGTTGCTCTCTCCTACTGAAGAGCTGCACGAAACCTTTCGGTCCCATGCATGTCTTTCTTTAGCGTTTGGGCGCGCTCTGGACACCTCGAAAATCTGGACGCTCGGCGGTCGAGTAGGACCCCGTCCAGAGAGGTCCCGTGCCACCGCCGATCGACGCTTCTACGGACGCAAAAGCAGTCCCAGCGCCTCAATCGAGTAGCGCTCCTCCGCGACTCTGCGACCGTTGGACGCAAGCTCGGGGGAGCCGTCGCGCAGGATGCCGACGAGCGCGCTCGCAAACGCCTCACCGCCGTCTGCGACAAGACAGTCTCTACCGTCACGAAGGTCCAGGCCCGCCACGGCCCGTGGGGTGGCCACCACTGGTAGGCCGTACGCCAGCGCCTCGATGAGCTTCAACGGAGTGCCGCCGCCCTGCAGAAGGGGAACAACCGCGCAGCGTGCGTCCGCGTAGACGGCCGCGAGGCTGTCCACGAATCCGAGCCATTCCACGCGCGGGTCACCTGAACCAGGGCGCTCGAGTCCGGAGCCCACCAGCGCCAGGCGAGCGTTGGGCAGTTGGCTCCAAACGCGGGGGAACACGTCCTGGAGCAGGAATGCGAGGCCGTTGCGATTGGGCTCATAGGCGAAGTTCCCCACGAAGATCGCTCGCGGCTCCGACGCCATCGCTAGGTTGGGTTGGACCGCCGCCACATCGACCACGTTGGGCACGAGCCTCAGGCGCGCGTCGGGACACAACTCCAGCGCCCCACGCATGTCCTGCTCGCTGACCATCCACGACTCGCTGCAGGTGCGCAACAGCCTGGCCTCGAAGCCGCCCAGCCTGCGCCTCGCGCGACCCCCGCCGCCGCCAAGCTCATGTCGAAAGCTCGACTCGAGGTTGTGCGCGTTGTAGATGACAGGACGCCGATGTGCCAGTCCGGCGAGCGCGGCCGCCGCGGTCGGCCCGTCGGCGATCACTCTCGCGCAGTCCGGTGCGCTCGCC
Source organism: uncultured Solirubrobacterales bacterium (assembly GCA_963849215.1). Taxonomy (GTDB): domain Bacteria; phylum Actinomycetota; class Thermoleophilia; order Solirubrobacterales; family Solirubrobacteraceae; genus Palsa-744. Next base: position 130,157 of record CAWKGR010000003.1, on the reverse strand, counting down.
AGAGTGGCGGCGGTCGTGGAGAGCTCAGGGGAGATCCCCCGCGCGAGGCCGCCGGGCACGCCGGCGAGCAGGGCACGCGCATAGGTTGACAACCGCCGGGCGCCACGTGAGGGGACCACCTCTCTGAACTCCACGCGGGGGATAGCCTTGAACGCCTCCTCCGGCGCGGCGGGACCGAATCGCACATAGAGCAGCTTCAGCTCACGGTGCATCGCGAGCGCGCGCACGATCCCGTAGGTGCGCATGTCACGGCCCGAGCGCAGGGCGGGGGTGTGGCTTGTCACGAGCAGGTCGTGTGTCCGCCCGTCGCCTTCGTCGCGAGTCACAAGCTCACTCTCCCGGCCGTCTGCAGTGCATCTATCGCCACGGCAATCTCCTCCAGGCGGGCGGCCCAGGAGTGCGCGGTGGCGTGCTGCGAGCGCTCGAGCCTGCGCTGCCAATTGTCACTTGCGAGCTCCTCTTCGAGTAGCTCCACGATGCCCTCGGCGTCAGCGGCGATGGCCACATCCTCGATCCCCTCGAGCGATGGCAGTGGAGTGGCGATGACCGGTAGTCCGGCGGCCAGGTACTCGTACACCTTCATCGGGAAGATGCTGTTTGTGAGCTCGTTGCGCGCGTAGGGGATCAGTCCAGCGTCGGCTGCGCGCAATACATTCGGGAGCTGCTCGTAGGTCCGTCTCCCGAGCATGTGCAGGTTCGACTCATTCGCCAGCGCCGAGACGTCCGTGCGTGGGTCCCCCATGCCTACGGGGCCCACGAGTGCAAACGACCAGCCGGGCCGCGCCCGCGCGAGCGCGACAAGCAGGTCAACATCGAGCTTCGTGGCAACCACGGCCCCGGTGAAGACGATCAGCGGGTGTGCCAGCTTGGCCATAGCCGGATCCAGCGGTCCCGCTTCGAGCGCCGTCGCGAACAGATCCACGTCGGCGACATTCGGGGCGTAGAGCATGTTGTTCGAAAGCCGGCTCATCCGCATGGCAAGTGAAGGTGCACTGGCCAGCACGAGATCGGCGCGTTTGGCAAACCGCGTCTCCGACGCCGTGAAGCCGGCTGCGTCGATTCCCGGCTGGGCGGCGATGTCATCGACGCAGTGGTAGATCACCAGCTGCGGTTGCAGCACTTCGACCAGCGCCTCGGCCTGCGGGACATATGCCCACAGGATCGGCGTCTCCATCGCCAGCTTGCGAGTGGCCCGTCTCACGAGCAACGGCAGCAGCCACCGGTTGAGCCGGCGAGCCAAGGAGTTGCTGTGGAAGGGGAGCACGAGCGGTGAGAGAACGTGCAGTCCGTCTGTCTGGCGCGGCCCGCGCAGACCGTCTCGCAAGCGTTTGGCGATTCGCTTCAGATCACGTCCAGCCAATTGTGGGCGCCGCAGGCCGAGCGACTCGATGAACAGCACCCTGTTCTCGCGGGCGAGGCGAGACATCAGGTGGTGCTGATTGGTCCACAGCTCTGTGTCCCAGTCGGCGAACCCCACGCACACGATGTCGTGGTCCTGCAGTCGTGGAGCATCTTGTGCGGGGGCCCGCGAGAGGTCCATCGGCGTTCATGATCTCAGGAGGCGCTGTCTGTAGTCTCGCCAGGATGAACTCTCGCACGACACACGCGGAGCCCCACGGGGGTTCGGAGGCCCGCAATGTGCAGCGGTTGCGCAGCGCCAGACTGTTGTTCGACGCGGAGCTCACCGCAGGACTTGTGGATGAAGCGGCACTGTGGAATCCCACAGTCACAAAGGTGGTGCGTGCACGAGCAGTGCCACCACGACCACTGCGTATTGCTGAACAGCTTCGTCGCAAGCTGGGGAGACTCGATTTCAATCAATCCGTTGCTGCGCCATTCCTGGCTGCGCGCAACGAGGTGCTCGGCGAGTACACGGGCACGCCTCGGCTGCTGGTGCGCGTGGACGAGTTTCCGCACTACCTGGCCTGGGACGACCCCGAGCGCTTTGGGACAGGACCCTACGCACGCTTCCACGAGATCATGCGCAGCGAGGGTGTGCCCTATCTGCTTGCAGTGCTGCCCCGCGTCAGTCGCGAGCCGCTGGAACCGGCGGGAACGGACTGGCGCGCACTGGAGCAGACAGAGGTCGAGATGCTGCACCGAGTAAGCGACGAGGGCGTCGCGCTCGGATTGCACGGGCTCGACCATCGCACCCGTTACGCCTCTCCGCGACGGCACTCGGAGCTGTGCGGGTTGAGCACCGAGCAGACTGAGAGGCTGCTCGACGAGGGGCTTGAGGAATTGGCCCGGCACGACATCCATCCAAAGGTGTTCGTGCCCCCATACAATCGTTTCGACGCCATTCAGTACGCGTTGCTTGCGCGTCGTTTTCGGATCGTATGCGGCGGCCCGGAGTCGATCGGTCTGATGGGGTTCCAGCGCACGCCACTGTGGTATGGGGACGCCGTCTACCTGCCAGCCTATGAGCCTTTCTACGGGAGCGCACAGGAGCTGCTGCCGGCGGTCGGGCGGGTTGCCGAGAGCGCTCCAGGCCTATGGGTGCCGCTAGTGCTGCACTGGGGTTGGGAGGCCGAGGCGGGCTGGGGTGAGCTCCAACGTCTGGCGAGTGCGATCGCTCCATACGCGGTCGCTTGGGATGAGCTCCTGGCGGCGATCGACCGCAGTAGAGAGGGCTTGCCACCGGGCGACGCGGATCGGGTTGGGCGGGGTGTGACACCGTGAGCGAGTCACCGATTGAGATGCTGCGCGAGCGCTTCCCCAAGGTAGCCGTCGTCCATGACTGGCTCACGATTCCCGGTGGCTCCGAGGACGTGGTGATGGAGCTGCTGCACATATTCCCGCGGGCCGAGCTCTTCACCTCCGTCTACGATCCCGCTCCGTGGCCGGAGATCATCACTGAACGACCCGTCCATCCGTCAAGGCTCAATCGCATCCCGGGGGCGACTCGCCACTACCCGAAGCTGTTGCCATTGATGACAGCGGCCCTGCGCTCGTTTGACTTTTCACAGTTCGATCTGGTGCTTTCCAGCAGCCACGCATGCGCAAAGAACGTGCATACCCCGCCCGGGGTGTTGCATGTGTGTTACTGCCACACACCGATGCGCTACGCCTGGGATGAGAGTCTGCTGGAAGGAGAGGAGATAGGTCGCGTTACGAAGCTCGCGCTCCCGTTGATGCTGCGCCGGCTGCGTCGTCAGGACGTCGAGGGCGCCTCCTCACCGGACGTGTTCGTGGCCAACTCACGCAATGTTGCGGATCGCATCAGGCGCTACTATGGGCGCACCGCGGAGGTGGTCAACCCGCCGGTGGACGTCACTGGCTTGCTTGCTTCGCCGCGCAGCCCCGGCGAGGACTACCTCGTGTTCGGTCGAGTCGTGCCGTACAAGCGCGTCGAGCTTGCCGTCACCGCCTGTGCGCGTATTGGGCGCACGCTGAAGGTGGCGGGCGACGGACGAGCGATGTCATCGGTGAGGGCGGCTGCCGAGGGCACCACGGGGATCGACCTGCTTGGACGGGTAGCCGATGCCGAGCGAGACGCTTTGATGGGCAGCGCGCGGGCGCTGCTGTTCCCCGGCGAGGAGGACTTCGGAATCGTGCCCGTCGAGGCGCAGGCGGCAGGCCTGCCCGTGATCGCCTACGAAGTTGGCGGAGCCTCCGAGACAGTCGTGGACGGACGCACAGGTGTCCTGTTCAACGAGCAGAGCGCGCTGGGGCTTGCCGGCGCGATCGAACGCTTCGAGGGGCTGGAGCTCGGGGAGTCCACGATCCGCGAGAACGCCACGCGATTCGGGCGGGAGCGTTTTCGGGCCGAGATGGCCGCGGTGATTGAGCGGGCGTCGAAACCCGACGAGGAGCTTGTCACCTGACCGTCAAGTGGTTTTGTGACTCCCCTGCGTCGCCACATCGATATGGCCAGCTCATTTTTCACCAAATAGCTCTTTTAGAAAGAACCGCGTCTTAGGCAAAGGCTCTTGCGCGGGATACAGCCGCTTGAGCAACTCCAGCGCCTCGTCCGCGCTGTGCAGTTTGCACTCGCGGATGAGCACTTCGATGTCCTCATCATCCTCACCGAAGCGCATCGCCAGCAGCTTCATCGCAAGTAGGTAGGCGGGCGAGGCTGTCGTGATTTCGATCCCCTGGATATCTCCCACTGGACGAGGGTCGTCGTCGGGGCCCGGCATGAAGCCCTTCGCCGCGTCGTTCAGCCAATCCGCAGGAAGCTCGAGGTCCTCGGCGACCTTCGCGGCGGCTTCGTATATCGAGGCCTTGGGCTTGAACACCGCGTGGATGTCCTTGGTCACACGCCTGGTCGAATAGGCCAGCGCCATCGCCGCGCCGCCGATGATGAAGATCTGGCCGTGGATACCCTGGGCACTCAGCTCGTCCCCTAGCCTCTGCAGAGCTTTGAGGATCTCTGCTCGGCCAAAGCGTGTCGTGGGCTTCTCAGGCACGGTCGAACACCTCGCGCGCGATGAACACTCCATGACGCGCGAACACCGCGGGAGTGTGAGCGAGCGTGTAGGCGTCGTATGCGCGCCTGCTCGTTACGAACCACCATGGTTCTGCGAAACGGTTGGGCTGCTCCACCCATCTGGGAGTGGGAATCGCGCCCTCGCGCGCGAAGAACTCTGCCGTACCAGCGAGCGCCGCGTCGAAACGAGCCTCGTCGGTTGGAGATGGCTCGTCGCGCAGTAGCGCGATCCGGCCAGGACGTGAGGATCCTCTGAAGTCGTCGGCGAACCCGAACAGTAGTCGCAGCGCATCGCGCTCCTTATCGCGGGCGAGATCCTCGGCGATGGCAGATGCGAGTTGATTCAGGGATTCCGCACCGCGTCGAATGCGAGGGCGGGCGTATAGGTCAAGGTCGTGCTCGCACGCGTCGAGCAGCCGCTCCAATGTCGCGACGGTCGGCGTTCTCGTCCCCGACTCGTAGGCGGCTACCGCTGGCTGCGCGGTGCCAGCGTGATGGGCCAATTGCACCTGAGTCATGCCTGCTGCCAGCCGAGCCTCCCTGATGAGCTTCGCGATCTCCATTCACGCATTATATGCATTTGAGTATAGTAATCGCTAAGTCTGCGGTGGGCCCCCCGGCCCACCAGGTGCCGTGGCCGCCGCAGCGTTGAGCAACCCCGCGCCATAGTCCGTCTGATCCTGTGGATCCCCGAGCTTGCGCGCAGTGGCCGTCAGCCGCGCGGTGATCTGCGCCGGTGTCGGTCTGTGCCCGAGGATGTGCGCGGCAATGATCAGCGCCGCAGTGGCCGCAACGTGAGGGGTGGCCATCGAGGTGCCTTCGTAGCCGGGGGGGAAGCCGAACACGCGTGGCGAGGAGCCGGTGAACGTCATTTGAAACACGTCGCGCCCCGAGGGAAGTTCAGGCTTGCAATTTGGGTCTCCGGGGAGCTCCGCATCGGGCCCTCCTCCAGGCGCCACCAGCGTGATGCCGCGCCCATAGTTGGAGTAGCTCGCGAGGCACCCGTGTTCGGTGGTGGCGCCCACCGCGACCACGTGTGGGGCCCGTGCCGGGTAGGGGATCGTGGTGCTGCCCTCGTTGCCTGCCGCGGCCACCACCAACACGTTGTGGCGGTAGGCGTAGCGCAGCGCTTCGGTGAGCTCCGGGATGTCCGATCCGCTCACGTCGCTTGAGAACTCAAGGCTCATGTTGATCACACGCGCGCCGTGCCTGACGGCGAAGCGCACCCCTTCGGCGATCACCGAGGCTTCGCCTTCGCCGGCGCTGTCGAGCACCCGCACCGGCATGATGCGCGCCGCGTAAGCCAGGCCTGTGAGACCGTAGTGGTTGTTGGTCGCCTCCGCGATCGTCCCCGCGACGAATGTGCCGTGCCCGTTGCGGTCGTTGGGGTAGGGGGTGTGGTCGATGAAGTCATACCCCCGTACGAACGCGTACTTGCTGAAGTCGGGCGAGCGGCGGTACTTGCCGCGGTTGGCGTAGGCAACGCCGGTGTCGAGCACCGCCACGATCACGCGCGTGCCCCCGGGCGCGCCGTCGGTCGCCACATTGGCCCATGCTTCCGGCGCGTTGACGCCGAATTCTCCATCGAAGTTCCATTGCACCTGCTGCCAACCGCCGGGGGGGTCGATGGTGCTCGTGCCGGGATCGTTGGGGATGAACTCTCCGGAGGCGTGCGCCACGTAGTCGGGCACCGCCCACGCGACGTCCTTTCGCCGGCGCAGCTTTGCAAGCGTTGCATTAAGGCTGACGCCTGGGCGCAAGTGCACCACGGTGGAGGAGCCTTCCGAGGCTTCGCTTGCCTCGGCCTGTGTCGCTCGCGAGGCGCGAGCGCTTAGTGAGCTCGGTGCTGCGTACTTGACGACTATCTGCCTTGGCTGGACTTCGCGCGTCGCGGCGCCCGACGGTTCGGGTCCAGCGCCAGGGGATGGGCTGATCTGAGTTGCCACCTGCGCTCCGGCTGCCCGGCCCGGCGAGGACGCGGCTGTAAGCCCGAAGACGCCGATGGCGGTGAGCGCCACGGCACATGCTGCGAGCATCAGCAGCCGGCGGCCTGGCAGACGTGGATATCGGGGTTGGGCAGTCGGCGGCAAGTGGGCTCCTCCGTAATCATGATGTGTTGGGGGGCTCGGAGGTTGCGCTCCTGCCAGCAGGGTTAAGACAAACATCATGAGCGAACGCTTCTTTCCGCGCGACGAGTACTTCATGCGCCTAGCCCTGCGCGAGGCGCAACGGGCCGTCGAGCACGAGGACGTGCCGATCGGAGCGGTGGTGGCCCACGGCGGCGAGCTGATCGCGGCGGCCCACAACGAGCGCGAGTTGCGCCAGGACCCCACCGCTCACGCCGAGATCATCGCGCTGCGCGAGGCTGCCCGGGTGCTCGGCAGCTGGCGTGTGCTGGAGGCGGTGCTGTACGTGACGCTCGAGCCCTGTGCGATGTGCGCCGGGGCGATCGTGCTCGCGCGTGTGCCGCGTGTCGTGTTCGGTGCCAGCGACCCCAAGGCCGGTGCGTGCGGGAGTGTGCTTGACGTGCTATCAGAGCCCCGTCTCAATCATCGCCCGGAGCTCGCCGGCGGTCTGCTCGCCGGTGAGTGCGGGGCGCTGCTCAGCGAATTCTTCGCCTCGCGACGCTGAGCCGCGCTCGCCGGGCTGAGGCGTCCGCGCTTCGCACCGCTTCTTTGAGTGGGCCGCCTCTTTACGGCGGCACGCGTGTCGGATTCTTGTCTGCAAAGTAAATATTTCGCTTGAGTTTTGGCGTGCTCTGTCGAACTTGTGTCTATGCGCCCACGCCGTCGCCGGTTGAGCTTGACCGGGCAGGTTGCCCTTCTGAGTTTGATCCCCATCATCGCTCTGGGATTCATCCTGGCTCGGGTGCTACAGGCGCAGATCGTCACGCGCACGTTGGCCGACGCGGGGGAGTCGGCACAGTTGATCGCGCGCATCGGAATCCAACCCCGTCTTACCCCACACGACCTGCGTTATGGGTTGACAGCCGAAGGTGTACGCACGCTGGATCGCCAGCTGCGCGCGCGATCGGTCACACGCGACCTGGCGCGCATCAAGATCTGGAACAACCACGGCAGGATCATCTACTCAGATGACCACGCTCTGATCGGGCGCAGTCCGAACACCAGCGACGACGATGATCTGCACGACGCGTTGGAGGGCGAGCCCGACCCGGCCGAGGTCGTGACGCCCTCCCTTCACAGCGAGACCGCCAGCGAGGTCGGTCTCGGGAGCCTGGTCGAGGTGTATGTGCCGCTGCGCTTCGTGTCCACCGGCCCACCGGCGGGTGCGTTTGAGATCTACTTGAGCTATCGCCCGATCGCCGCGGCGATCAGCCGCGAGCAGCGGATGATCGCGTTGCTGGTGTTCTGTGGCTTGGCGCTGCTGTGGGCGATCCTGTTTCGCATCGTCGTGACAGCCTCGCGAACCCTGCGCCGCCAGGCGGAGGAGAACGACCATCTCGCTCGCTACGACCAACTCACCGGGCTGCCGAACCGCACGCTGTTCATCGAGCAAACGGCAACGGCGCTGCAGCGCCGGCAGAGCGGGTCCGAGGAGGCAGTCGCGGTGTTGCTGGTTGACCTCGACGGCTTCAAGGAGATCAACGACACGCTCGGTCATGCCAACGGCGACACGGTGCTGCGCGAGGTTTCCTCACGGCTCAGCTCCGAGCTGACGCCCGAAACGGTGGTGGCACGTCTCGGCGGCGACGAATACGGGATCCTGCACCCGCAGACAAGCGTCGCACAGGCTTTTCTGATCGCGGCGCGCGCCCAGTCGAGCCTTGAGCGACCGATCGAGGTGCAGGGCGTCACGTTGAACGTGGAGGCGAGTGTTGGGATCGCGGTCCTCCCAGAGCACGCCGAGGATCTCGACGCCCTGCTGCAGCACGCTGACATGGCGCTCGACCGCGCGAAGTCCAACCGCAGCCGGGTGGAGATCTACTCGGCCGAGCACGACCATTTCGACACGGCCAGGCTGACACTGCTCGGACAGGTCCGCCCAGCGCTCGAGCGCAGCGAGTTCATCCTTCACTACCAGCCCAAGGTCGATCTGCGATCCGGGCGCACGACCGGCGTCGAGGCTCTGTTGCGCTGGCAGCACCCCGAGCGGGGATTGCTCGCGCCGGGCGAGTTCATATCCCTGATCGAACAGACCGCGCTGATCGGCCCGGTCACCCTCCAGGTGATCGACCGGGCACTGGCGCAAATGGCGGTGTGGCGTGAGCTGGGATTGCAGCTCACGATGTCGGTGAACCTATCGGCACGCAACCTGCTCGACCCCGAGCTGCCCGCCCAGATACGGGCGCTGATAGGACAACATGACATCCCAGCTCAAGAACTCACCATAGAGGTGACCGAGAGCGCGACGATGGCCGACCCCGAGCGAGCCGTCCGCGTCCTCGAGGCCTTGCGGGCTATGGGGGTCGGCATATCGATCGACGACTACGGCACCGGGCACGCTTCGATCGCGTATCTCACCCAGCTCCCCGCAACCGAGATCAAGATCGACCGTTCGTTCATCACCGGCATATGCGAGGATCAGCACGCTGAGACGATCGCCCGCTCGACGATCGATCTTGCACGCCACCTCGGGCTTCACGTCGTCGCCGAGGGCATCGAGACGCGCGAGGTGTGGGAGCATCTCGCCGGCCTCAACTGCGACACAGCACAGGGCTACTTCATCTCAAAGCCGATCGATGGTGATCAGCTCACAGCTTGGCTTCTACGGCATGCCGATAGTTCGCTGGCGGAGGCGCCCAGCACAGATGCGTAAACCCCGGGCGTGTTGGAGACGCCCGGATCTACTAGCCTTGCGGGTGTACCCCTGGAGGGGTGGCAGAGCGGTTGAATGCGGTGGTCTCGAAAACCATTGTGCGTCTTAACGGCGTACCGGGAGTTCGAATCTCCCCCCCTCCGTAGTCGCCAGGTATATGGGCGTTGTTCGAACTCGTATCGCTGAAGCGTTGCATGAAGCTCCGCGACCTCGAGCGGCATCTTCGTGCTTGACGAGCGCCTGGGGAGGTACCGATTCAGCTCGCCTCATATCAAGACTCCGTTGGCATTGTCCTCAAAGCCGGCCTTACCGTCGCGCCAGATCGCCTTGATCCCAACAGAATCAAGCAGCTTTGACAGATCCGCGTCGGGCTCGTCGGGCAGCAGCACAGCTCGGAGCCTTGGTGTCCAAAACCGCTGGTAGTCAAGGATCTGCCCGATCGCAGTCCGAATGTTCTCCCTCGTCGACGCTCCCTTGGCCTCCACTAGAGCCTTGCGCGTGATGTTGATCACGTCGCTTCGTATGCGTCGCCCGCTCGACAGAGGAACTAGGAGGGCTCCTACCTCGTCGCCCAGAGCCTGGAGATGGTCGATGTACTCGTGAACTAGGTGCGACTCGCGGGGATCCGCGGTACCAGGTGGCCTGGCCTTTACTAGTGCCTTACGGGATCGTCGGGTTTCAGCGGCGACGAGTCGCGGGGCGGGAGTGGTCGTCGCAGGATCTACTCGCGCCTTGGTCGCCGATCTCAGTTCGAGGCTGCGCTTCGCACCGGATAGCACGGGCGATCCAGATGTCGAGACTCGCCTGACTCGGTGGGATACGGCACCAAGGTAAAGAGCATCGCTCGCCAGTGCGCTCAGTGCCAATCCGGGTGCTAGGGGCTGGGGACCCAGCGTCTTGATGTACTCGATGTCGATCGTCGGGTTGTATTTCAGAGCACCCTCCTTGATCTCGTCGGGCCAGAACGGGCTCTGCTCGTGGTAGGGCAGGCTGACTACGCGAGCGAGATGCGCATCAGTAAGTGAGCGGCTTCGCCATGCGGGGAGCTTTCCGCCTCCTCGTGGTTGACCACCTGCCCCGAAGAACACAAGATCCCCAACAACCAGGCGCTGCAGGTCGGGGCTCGCAACGCGCGACGGGAACGCCCAGCGACCTTGACTTAGCCCCCAGTCGAGGTTCGTCAGGGAGTCTTGTGACACGTAGACCATCAGGACATCCACGACCAAAACGATCTCAGATACCGCGGACTCGATCTGCCTGACATATGCCAGACGTCGGAGTCCGCTCGGCTTGGCAAGCGATCCGTTCGCGTGTGCTAAGGACCAAATCGCTCGTCATGGAGCCGCCGTATTCGGGGCCAGGGAGATTTCGAGGATCGTCCCCAGATCCCCCTATTTGTCGCAAGCCCCATTCGCGCTCGACTCATGGCCGTTTGAAAAAGCCCGCTCGTGGTGGTCTACGATTCGCGGGAGATAGAACCTCTAGTCGAGCGACGCCGACGTCGGCGTGCCGTTCTGCGTCCAACGGAGCTTGTTGCCTTTCAGCGTGAATGAGGGCGGATCGATGTTCGTGCCCGACGCGATGATCCGGTTCCCCGACCTATCGAGCGCGTGAACAGCTGAATGGGTGATTGCCTGGAAGAGTGCGGGTGCCGCGCATGGGTCGGGTCCCGGGCATGGCGCTTCGGGCAGTGGGACGTCTTCGACGACTTGAGTGATCCACGCCACGGCGCCGTCGCGCTTGACGACGATCGCTGCTGCTGGATCGGTTCCGGTGTCCCTTGGGGGATTTGAGCTGCCCGTTGGCACTCTGTGCAGTACTCGTCCAGTACGCAGGTCGCGCACGACGATGAATCCGAAGGCATAGCCCTCCGCACGCGCGGCGGATGCCTTGGAATAGGCCAGGATCGGCCCGGCGAGAGCCTCGCTGGTGGTCCCTTCGTCTACCTGCGGGACGCCGAGTGCCGCCATCGGTGGGCCGAGCGGATAACTGTGTCGCCCTCGATTGGCGCACGCGACCAGTTCTTCTGGGTCGGTGGGTCCAGGCACGGGTGTGCTCTGTGGTCGCAGGTATATCTGTGCCTGCGCGTTGGCGAGCAGGATCTGGGGGTGGCTCGGTGCACAACTTGGCGACGCCTTCTGGGTGCGCGGCTTGGCGCTTACTGGAGCTACCGCTACGAGTAGGAGCACGGTGACGATCGAAAATGCACCTGAGCGTCGCATCGCAAACCTGATTGTAGTCCAGTAACTGGGGCCCGACGGAGGCATCAGGTTTGGTCTTGAAGGGAGCAGATCAGGCGTTGCAGGTAGTCGTCGAAGCGTTCGAGGTCTTGAGTGGGGAGCTCATTCAAGAGGTCACCTGAGATGATCAGCGGTGACTGGTTTGGAGCCGCAAGAGAGGTCGAGATTGGCATGAGCGAGAATGGCTCAGATCTAGAGCAAGCGACGCGTGTCGAGGGGGATGCGGGCCGCTATCACGCGCGCCTATCGGATGAGTGGGAGATCTGGGGGCCGAACGGCGGCTATCTGGCCGCGATCGCACTGCGCGCAGCCGGGGAGCTTGCCGAGATACGCCAGCCGGCGAGCTTCTATTGCCATTTTCTCAGCTCCCCCGGCCTTTGAGGTCGTCGAACTCGACGTGAGCGTCCTCAAGCGGGGTCGCCGAGCCGAGTCGTTCGCGGTCGCGATGACTCAGCGGGGCAAGCTGGTGCTACAGGCGCTCGTGAAGACGGCTGCGCCCGGGCCCGGATATGAGCACCAACCACTCGCTCGCCCCGATGTGCCCTCTCCCGCGAGGTTGAAGACCCACGAGGAACTGAGCCCCGAGCGGCGCCGCCCCAACTTCGCGTTCTGGAACAACATCGAGCGGCGCTCGGTTGATCAGAGCACAACGGAGGAGCCGACCGCGCCGGTCATCCGCGAGTGGGCCCGCTTTCGCCCCAGCCCCTGTCGCGAAGACCCGTTCGTCGACGCCGCGCGCGCGTTGATATTGCTCGACACCTACGGTTTCCCGGCCGCTTACCAGAAGCACCGGAGCATGGAGTATCTGGCGCCGAACCTGGATACGAGCGCCTGGTTCCACCATCTCAGTCCTGATAGCGACTGGCTGTTGATCGATCACGAGTGCGTGGTCGCCGAGCATGGTCTCATGGGGGTCAGCGGGAGGGTGTGGGACATCGACGGCAGGCTGGTGGCCAGCGGCTCCGGTCAGCTTTGCCTCGTGCCCAGAGCTCAATGACCTGGCTCGTGGTGGGATCGGGTCTGGTCTTCACGGCAGACGCGCCCTGTCGGTCGAGCGCCGCGAATGGCCGGCGGGATCGTGGGCCGTCTACACTACTTCGTGCGGAAAAAGTCTTGGTGGGAGGACGCAAACGGCCGCGCCGGAGTGGATTCGGCGCGGCCGTTTGGCTGAGTGGTTTGCTCTGGTCGAGAGAGCGATTGGAGTGTTTCAGCCGGTCCGGATGGCGAGCGTGTCAAGGTTGTAGGCGAGGATGCTCCAGCCTGTCCAGGTGCGTTGTCCCTGCTGGCCTCTGAGGCGGCTTCGGCGTAGTCCGTAGCGGCGCTTGAGGTGGCTGATTCGGCCCTCGGCGCCGGTCCGATATCGCTGTAGGCGGCGCTGTGTGCGTTTGGAACCGGGCTGTTGGCGCCCGGAGATGAATACCCGTTCTGGCGCGATCCCCGCCAGGGCCTCGCGGGTCGAGCCGGGCTGAAACCCGCCGTCGAGCGCGACCTCGCGCGGGGAGATCCCTAGTCGGGTGAACTCTGCGACGGTCATGGGCAATAGCGTGTTCTCGCCCGGGTTCCCCGGAGCGCTCGCTGCCGGCAGGATGAGCCCGCGCGCTCCGCGCTTGGTGTTCTCGGTCACCTCGCAAATCTGCGCGACATATCCGAACTCGTTGGGTTTGCCGAGCTTGCCCTTGCGGATCGGTCTGGCGTCGGGGTCCGAGAGGGAGATGAGCCGGTCTGTGATCGGCTCGCCCGCGACACGCTGTTTGATCTGGCGAGCAACCTTCTCGCAACGATCCGCCAACTCTTCGAGCGTCCGGATCGTGACCAGCTTCCTTTTCGCGCCGCGTCCGCGTGACCGGTCGCGTCCGCGTGCCGCTAGGCGTCTGGCTTCTTTGATCGACGCTTCCAGCAGTCGGCCAGTCTTGGCGGTCAGCTCGAGCACCTCGCTCTTGGCTTCCCCGCTGCGTCTGCGGATCGTTCGCGAGATCGCGCGCAACGTTCGACCCATCGCCCGTGAGCGGTCGCGCACCCCCATCTTCTCCTTGACCAGGAGCATCGTCTTGCGAGCCTGCCTGGCCAGCGCACGCACTCCATGTCCCGCGAGGCTCGCGTCGGTCGGATAGCGCACGTCGGCCTCGATGACTGTCGAGTCGATCCTCGCCGCCCGCGCGTGGAAACGCTTCTCCCGGCATGCCCTCGCGATCAAAGCACGCGTGATCTCGTTCACCATCTCCGGCCCGACCCGCCGCGTGAGCTTGCGAACCGTAGACTCGTCCGGTACCCGGCCCGACAGACCAATCCGGCAGAACCGCCGCAAATGCAGGGAGTCTGAAACCTCGCTCACCAGCGTCCGATACCCCCACCCATAGCGCGCCTTGAGCACCATCAACCGCACGAACGTCTCCATCGCGATCGTCGGGCGCCCGTCGCTCAAAACCAGCCGGCCCGTCAGCTGGAACTCTGAGCGCCACTGCTCCACGATCGGCCGCAACAACTCCTCCTGCGCCAACAGCACGTCGAGCCTCGCCAGATCCTCCGACAGCTCGCGCACCCCGACCGGCAACACCACATCCCACAACGACTCCGGCTGCTCCGCCACAAGCGTCAACATGAACCCTCCAATCGACCAGAAACCCACTCATACGCAGGACATTCTCGCCCACACGCCGGACAGAACACCGGCCTCAGAAGGTCACTTTTTCCGCACGAAGTACACTAAGCGGCTCTGCGCCCTTAGCTCAGCTGGATAGAGCGTCGGTCTACGGAACCGAAGGTCGGGAGTTCGAATCTCTCAGGGCGCGCTCTTTCCCGCCTCTTCGATCGTCAGTGCTGGTGCGGGTTGCAGGTTCGCGGGTCCTCTAAAGAACCCCTGTAGGTGGGCGACAGTGTGGGCAACAGGGCAACATCAGGCGTGTTGCCCAAGCGCACCGTCTATCGGTGGGGTTCGCGGTATGTCGCGGTATACCGCGTCGGTGGACGCCAGCGCAAGGAGTTCGCCGCGACGTTTGCTGAGGCGCGCACGATCAAGCTCGCCCGAGACGCCGAAGCACGAGAAGCGCGGCGCGGGCGGACGCTGCACGCCTACGCCCTCGCATGGGCTCGCAAGCATGCTGGCTGTGGGCACGATGCCGTGCGCGAGCAGACGCGCGTGGAATACCAGCGGCTGCTGGCGATCTATGCGCTTGGTTATTTCGCGCAAGACATCCGGCTGGGAGACCTCGACCGACGCGCATTTGCAAGGCTTCATCGGCTGGCTAACGGGATCGTCCCGGACGTACTGGACCACGGCTCTCTGATCGCTCGATCCGCAACGCGCTCACTCCGCTGCACCTGTGTCTAGAGGCGGCGGCCGCTGAGGGCTCGTCAAACCAGAAGCTCGTTCAGACGCTTACGCTGCCGAAGCGTCGCGGTGGCGGGCGTTGGGAGTTCACCGAGCGCAGATTCCTGACCCGTTAGGGGCTCGGCAGGTTGCTCGATGAGATACCGCCTGCGCACAAGCCCCTGTTCCTTCTGTTGGCCTCCACGGGCCTGCGGATCTCCGAGGCGATCGCTCTGCGCTGGTGCGATCTCGACCTCGACTCACAACCACCACGCCTGCGGGTGCGGAGAGCGATCGTCAACGGGGTACTCGGCGCGCCCAAGTCTCGCCATGGCGCCCGTACATTGCCGCTCTCAGCTGAGCTCGCCGAGCGCTTGCGGGCTCTGCGAGTACCCTCCGCCTCCGCCGAAGAGCAAGTGTTCGCAAACGGGCGCGGCCAGCCGATCAAACCAGACAACCTCCGTAACCGCGTCCTGAAGCCCGCAGCGGAGCGTGCCGGACTGGAGGGGATCGGACTGCACACCCTCCGCCACACCTGCGCCTCGCTGCTGATCGCCGAGGGCGCGAGCATGCTGCGCCTACAACGCTGGATGGGCCACCACTCCGCTGCCTACACCCTCGAAACCTACGGACACCTCATTGACGGAGAGCTCGGTAACGCACTCGAGCTCAACGACCTCGGGATCCAGATTGGGGGTGTATAGCAAAGCCAAAGCCGAAGCAGGCAAACGATGAGGTGCTTGTTCGTCGTCGTGGGTGTCGCGCAAACCCCCAGTCTGTCCGGCGTGGTTAAGACACTTCTGGGTATGCCCCAGAACTTTCTTGAGTGTGATCGTGAGCAGGTGTTCTTGATGCCGCCGGACCCGCGGGATTGGCTGCCGGAGGGTCATTTGGCGTGGTTCGTGTTGGCGTCGGTGGATGAGATGGATCTCGCGGCGTTCTATGGCTCCTACCGTCAGGATGGGTGGGGGCCGCGCGGCGTTTGAGCCTTCGATGATGGTGGCGCTGCTTTTGTATGCGTACGCGCGGGGTGAACGGTCCTCAAGGGGAATCGAGCGCCGGTGTGTGGAGGACGTCGCCTACCGGGTGATCGCCGCGCAGCAGACGCCCGATCACGCGACGATCGCGCGGTTTCGCGTGCGCCACGAGACGGCCCTGGCGGGCCTGTTCAGCGAGGTGCTGGGGCTCTGTCGGGAGGCGGGGCTCGTGAAGGTGGGGCTGATCGCGATCGACGGCACGAAGGTGCACGCGAACGCCTCGCATCACTCGAACCTGGACTACGAGCAGCTCGCGCGGGAGATCCTGAAGGAGGCGGGCGAGATCGACGCCGCCGAGGACGAGCTCTATGGGCAGGAGCGCGGCGATGAGCTGCCCGAGCATCTGCGGACTCGTGAGGGGCGGCGTGCTGCGCTGCGCGAAGCCAAGGAGAAGCTCGCGCGCGAGCGTGCAGACAGTGAAGGCGCGAAGGTGAAGGCTGCTGACGCAGAATCGCGGGGTGTGGAGGCTCGCGCTTGATCCCGAGGTGATCGTCGCCCGGATGCATGGGCGTCAGGGGTGGGCGCGCGAGGCACGCCACCAGCTCGAAGAGCACCGGCGGCTTCAGGCTCAGCCGATTCCACGCTCGCGACCAGAGAGGCTGCTGCAAGCAGAGCAGCGACTTCAGGAGAATCTCCGCGTCGAGCGTGAGGCCAACGAGGCTTATGAGCATCATCGCGCGACCGCCGTGACCAAGGACGGCCGGCGGTTCGGGGCGCGCCCGAATCCCTACGTGGCACCGGAGGTGCCGCCGGGGAAGATCAACGTTACCGACCTCGATTCACGCAACGTCAAGACGCCGCGCAGCTACACCCAGGGTTACAACGTGCAGGCCGCCGTGAACGAGCATCAGATCGTCTTGGCGGCCGAGGTCACGCTCACCTCACCAGACTTCGGGCAGCTCGAGCCGATGGTCAAGGCCACCCAGCGCGAGCTGGAGCAGATCGGTGTGAGCGAGGCGCCCGGGGTCGCAGTCGCGGACAGCGGCTACTGGCATGAAAATCAAATCGACAATGTCGTCAGCAACGGCACCCAGGTCTTGATCCCGCCCGATGCCGGCAAGCGCGACACGCCGCGCCGCGGCTGGGACGGCGGCCGCTACGCCTTCATGCGCACCGTGCTCGCCGGTGACCACGGCGGCGGCCTCTACCGAAAACGCAAGGCGATGGTCGAGCCCGTGTTCGCTCAAACCAAGCACAACCGCCGCATCAACCAGTTTCAGCGGCGAGGTAGATCCGCCGCACGCTCGGAATGGCGGCTGATCACCGCGACTCACAACCTGCTGAAGCTCCACAAACACCACCTGGCCGTCCAGGCGGCCTGAAACGGCACCTGGTCCGCGCAGACCCTCGACCAGGCCAGCAGAAAACCAAATCTCACGGGCGCTGACATTCACCCATCGTCCGCAGCAACTTTGCGCGACACCCACCGTCCATTGCGAGCGCCCTGCGGCTTGAGCGCAGACCCGCTCGTTTCCCACGCGGAAGCGGAAGCGCCGGTTGTAGGCTCGATCTCTGTGCTGACTTGGTCGGGCTCAGCGCCCCGGCCATGCTGTCGCGCGAAGTGCGCTCACTTATAATCACGAGTCCTGAAAAGTGAGCCTCTGCGTGCATATCGGCCGACCCCGCGGCGGCGAGGCGCTAGGGTGGTCTGGTCGGGGAACATCTGTTCGACCAGAGCGGTGCCCCGCGCTTCGGCAGTCGTTGCCTCGCAGCACCCCTCCCGCGTCTCGTAGTGCACATACCCGGAGGCGAACAAAGACGGTCACAGGGACCCTCAGGTGGTTCAACGACGATCAGGGCTGCGGGATTCATCACACCGGATGACCCGACAAGGACCTGTTCGGAACTCCACAACAAGGGACGGATAGACATGGCCTCGAGCGGCAAGAAGAAGACCACGATGGCAAAGCTCACCCGTGAAAGCAGGCTGCGCGAGCGTCGGCTGGACAAGCAGGCCAAGAAGGACGCGCGGAAGCAGGCGCCGGTACATCACACAGACCTGCCCGGTGACACGCTGAACGCAATGACCGGTGAGTCAGCCGATCCGACCGCTGAGGTCACCAGCGACTCGTAACCCGATCGTCTGCGAGCAGACGCGGCCGGTCTACCTTGCCCTGCGTGAGGGGCGACTAGCCTGGGACGGATGATGACCACAGCAGAGCCGATGACTGCACGTGGCGCCCACTACACGGCGTTGCTTGAAGCGATTGACAGTCAAGGTGCCACCAAGCTGCACGCGAGAGAGCGGAAGCAGCTGCTGGAAGCCGCCGACGCCCTGCTGTTCGGCGAGCCTGAAAACCGGCTGTTGCTTCGAGCGGCTGAGGACCTGATCGAGTCCTTGGAGGCGAGTGGGCGCTGGTTGGCCGAGAGCTGTGACCAATTGCGCGAACACTTGTACGGCTGTGATGCTGCGGCTCCCATAGCCTGAGAACCCGCCGGGCAGACATCGGGTGTTCACCTCAACGCGCTGGCCCCACTACCGATCGCTGTTGCCTCCGCTCCACTCCTCGTCCGCGCCATAGGCGCTTTCGGCGGCTTACGGGCTTCGGCCAGCGTTCTAAGTCGCAGGACCAGCTTCCTCCCGACCATACTCCTACCAGCGGGCTAAAACGAGCGGATTTCGCTAGCAGTTTCGCTAGACCCTCCTCTAGGGTGAGAGCCACCGCTCGGTGGGTACACGCTTCCGCTTTGCGCGGCAAGCGCCGACAAGATCCATGATTAGATGTTCATGTCTCACGCTTGTTGCGTGCTTCGGCGGGTATCAGATACAGGGACAGTGGCTTGAGCGGTGGGGCAACGTGTTTACCGCGCTCGTCCTCCTCGTCATCGGAGCGCTAGTCCTGACCAGCGTGATCTAGTGACCCAGGCCCTGGTCGAAACGGCACCGGACTGGGAAGGTCACGCTTGCTGGTGAGGATGTTCTCACTCGCGGCACAGCCGGACTTTAGACGGCGCCCGGATGCTTTGCGCGATGTCATCTCGGCGAAGCGCTGCGCGTCAGCAGACGAACAGCCGCCGCCGAGCGGTGGCGCTGGCCGTCGCGATCGTGGTGGTCGTTGCCGTGGTGATCGCCGTTGGCCACCACGCTGAGCAGAATCGTGAGAGCACAGCTCGGCGCGTGCTCGCGGGTGCCCTGTCGGCCATTCCGCGAAGGGCACCGCAGGCGCAACGGCACGGGGCAAGCGGAACCGGCGCGAGCAAGAACCTGAGGCCAGGGTCGAATCCGGCCGTTCTTCCGGGGCCGGTTCTGATCGCCGATCGTGACAACAACCGCCTGGTGGAGGTGAGCCCCGAGGGGCGATTGCTGTGGCGTTTCCCCGCGTCCGGTGATCTCGCTCCTGGTCAGACGTTCCTGCTGCCGGACGATGCGTTTTTCTCACCCAATGGTCGTCAAGTGGTGGTGACCCAGGAGGATGATTTCGCAATCAGTATGGTTGACTTCGCAAGCAGCCGCATCGTCTACCGCTACGGGCATCCTGGGGTGCCTGGCTCTGAACCGGGCTACGTCCACAATCCCGACGACGCGATGCTGATGCCCTCGGGAGACCTCCTCTCTGCCGACATCAAGAATTGCCGGGTGCTGGTGATCCGTCCGCCGGCTCACCGGCCGTTGCGCCAGCTCGGCGAGACTGGCGTATGCGAACACCAGTTGGGCGTGTCCTACGGCAGCCCGAACGGGGCTTTTCCGATGGTCAACGGCGACACTGCTGTTACTGAGATCAATGGTGACTGGCTCGATGTGATCGCTCCTGACGGTACGCCGGTGCTCGCCACGCACCCGCCAGGTTTCACCTATCCCTCCGATACGAACCAGGTGCGACCAGGCCTGTTCCTCTCGGTCGATTACACGGACCCTGGGGCGATTGAGACGTTCACGAACACTGGTGAACTGCGCTGGCGCTACGAACCCACCGGCGGGGCGGCACTGGATCAGCCCTCGTTGGCGTTGTCTTTGCCAAACGGGGACGTGCTCGCCAACGATGACAAGAATGATCGTGTGATTGTGGTCGATCCGCGCACCAACAGGATCGTGTGGCAGTACGGCCACACTCGTGTTCCGGGCTCGCGCGAAGGATTCCTGAGCAACCCAGACGGTGTGGACCTCGCGCCTCCCAACTCGTTGGACGAGCGGTTCGCTGGCACGCTGCGCGCGCCTTGAACAGCCGGGCTCTACAGAGGCCTGGGTGTGAGTTCGAGCACAGAGTTGACAGGACCGTTTGCACTGAGCCCGCCAGCGAGCCACACCCGGTCGCCGAGTGGGATCGCCGCGAGGTCTGACAGCGGTTGTGGCAGCCGTCCGACCTGCACGGAGTGACCGGTCGTGGGATCGATGGCGAGGATCGCTGCGCTCTGCGTGCCTGGTGCGGAGCCTCGGCCTCCGAGGATGTAGACGTAGGACCCGAGTGCGACGGCCGCGGCATGCGTGATCGGGGTGGGCAGATCGCCGATGTGCTGGAGGTTGTCGGTGGCCGGGTCGAAGCTAAGGATCGTTGTGGTCGCGGCTTCGTTGTGGGAGCCGCCCACGATCAGCAGCCGGCCGCCGCTGGCAGCGACGACGGCGTAGCGCAAACCGTAGGGCAGCCGTCCCACGAGCCGTGGGTGCGAGCCGGGACGCCAGGCGATGATCGTGTCGAGCGCCTGCACTCCATCGTAGCCGCCGACGACATACGCGGTGCCCGCGATCACAGCTACCGCCGCATCGGAAGTAGGCGTCGGCAGACTGCCGACCTGGGCCACACTGTCCATGTCCGGGTTGAAAGAGAGGATGTGGTCGTAGGAGTTGAACTGCCCACCTCCGAACACGTAGGCCCGCCCGTCGAGGAGTACGCCTTGAGCGTCGTGCTGGGCTTCGGGCAGATTCGCAGTAGCTTTGACGCCGTGCGCGTCTAGCACGCTAACGGCCGCGGTCGAGGTGTCGGCAGCGTTTAGGCCGCCCAGCAACACGACGCGCCCGGACCCAAGCGGCACGCCAGCCGTATCTTGTAGCGCAGCGGGCAACGTGTACGGCAGGCGGGAGACCGCGAAGTGCTCGGGTGAGCGCGATCCCCCGCGACGGGACGTGGGCGTAACGCCCACACTGACCGAGGGGTGGTGTGCTGGCAAGCGTTTGGCGGTGAGCCACCCGACAAGCACGAAACCGACGATCAGGACGAAGACAACGCCCGCCGCGCTCCGTCGCCATACCGCCCGGCGGCGCCTGACTGAATGACGCTCACCCAGGCCGGCACCCCGGGCGACGGGGGTCCTAATAGAGGGTCTTGGCTCGTTCGTCATCGTTGAGAGCGCTCGCGGGGATCAAGCACGCGATCCATGCCGCTCGCGCCTGCCCACGACCTCGGCTAGGGGGCGCTGGTGCCTGGAGGCGGCGCCAGCCCAGGTTCACCGAGTCCGCCGAGGCGAGGAGCGTGGGCGGCCTGGATGCGTCCCTCCCACACCGCTTTGGCACCCAGATCACCTGTCCTGAAGCACATGTAGCCGGCGACAATGGACAGCAGCACGAGCACGGCGCGCAGCGCGGTGAGCATCGGCCTCGGTGACAGCAGGCTGTCGAGGATTCGTAGGCCCGTTGGCATCCCACCGGAGATCCGCTGCGCCGCAAAGGTGAGTATCAACGTGGCTGTAAATAGCACGTAGACGATCGCAAGAATGTGCGCGGCCTGCGAATGTTCCGAGATAAGTTTGGCGGCTTGGCCCTGCAGGTTCAATGCGCCGCGCAGCGCAGCGCCGGCCTGCATGGCAAGGAACACCGAGCTCATGGCAACAATCGACACCAGCGCCAGCGCGATCCCGTAGCGCGTTAGCCACTGCGGCTTGATGACGAAGACGATCGCGGCGAAGATGGTGGTCGGGATCAGGATGACCGGCACATGCACGAACAGCGGGTGCGCGGGCAGGCCGCTGTAAATAGTGGTGATGCGGATGGGCAGCGCGATGAAGCCCAGGAACGCAAGCAGCGTAAGGACGAACTCAGCGCGCCGCCAGTCGACTCCAGCCCGCCGCGGCGCTGCGATGGTCTCGCTATTCATGCGCAGGAGCGTAAGGGCAACTCGTTAAGCGACCTCTAAAGGTAAGTGGTCTCTCACAAGGACGGCTCCCGCAGGGGCAAGCGCTGCTGCACGAAAACGCTCGCGCGTCTCGGCGAGCGACTTCCTTGCAGAAAGGATGGCGGCCTGTTCAGCGAGGACCGAATCGTAGTGGACAGGAGACCTAGAGGCGGCTTCGCCGGCCGCGGTAGGGACCCAGGAACAGCACCAGCACTACGAGCAGAAGCAGCAGCACGAGAGGGTTCACCAACGCCCCACCCGCGATGCTGAGAACCACCAACACGATGATCAGAAGCAGAAGCAGATCCACGCTCATCCCTTTCGTTGAAGTCTCTTACTCAGAGACTCATCTACCCCGCCTATCTACGCCTTCAATCATTCGTCCGGGCGCCCAGGACCTGGGTCTGGTGTAGACCCTTCGCGTATAGAGACTAGAACGCGACCTGAAAGCGTCCGACGATGCGGGTGCCTTTGGCGAGCGGGGCGGGCAGCCCGTCGGGGTAGCGGTAGAGCTTTGGCTTCGCAACGACACCACACGCCCTGCGGCCGGGTGCGATTTCGAAGCAGGGGCTGGGTTCTTTGTACGGTTCGCTGCGGCAAGGGTACGTGCTGTCACAGGGAGGCGGGTAGGGCACGGCATAGATCCCACCGCTGTAGACGCCGCCTCGGCACCAGTGATGGGCAAACGACTTTGCCGGTGTTAGTGCGAGCTCTACCGGGTGTCCTGGGCGGGGATATGCGTAGTCGGTCTTTTGCATATCGCTCGAGGTCGCGCATGGTGGAGGTTCACTGGAGGTGTAGTGCTTGTATTGCTTCAGGACGATGACGGCGTAGTAGTAGCCACCATCGTGTAGGCGATCGGCGGGGCGGAAGCTGACGTGGATGTTGCCGGCGATGCCTGGCTTCTGCTGCACCTCGACGGATGCTCGGTTCGCTGGCGTGCTACCTGCGGCAATGGCCGAGCCCGTCGCAGTCAACACAACTGCGGTGGCGGTGAACACGCGGAGCTTCCGATTCATCCCAGATGGCGCAGGCCGGTGGTTAGGGCCGGTGCTTGCTTGTTGCGGCGTACTTCTTCTCCGTTTGGCGCTTGCAACTTGCCCGCTGCTTCTTTGGCTTCTTCTCGCACGCCTTCAAGACTTTGGACAGTTTCTGGGTTCGGGCTGGATGCTTGGGGCTGACCGTCTTGCTATGGCATCCTCGCGCGCAGTTACATAGGCACACGATTTGAGGCCCAAGCGGCGTAACACCGCGCTCAGGAGAGCCTCCTGAGCCGGCGGGCTGGTCGCCGCTGTTGGTGTTGGAGCCGGCGGACTGGCCAGCGCCGGACGGAGGTGAAGTCGTGGTGCTCAGCGGTTCGACCACGCTCGGGGGTGCTTCGAACACTCCCCCACCCGCGCTTGTAGTACCGGCCTTGTTGGTTGCGCTGATGGAGAAGCCGTATTCCCCTCCACCGAGCGTCACGCCCGCGCTGTTCAGATCGAGGCTAACGCTCTGCGGTACGAAGGAGCCGAGCAATGACCCCGCGGGCAGGGGAATGTCGATCAACAGGTCGCACCCGGAGCCGTGTTTACTGCAGGGCGAGGACCACATCTGGAATTCGTAGGTCGTCGGCAGGCCCTCGGTGTCGATCTGCGCTTCCAGCGTCGCGTCGCTCGATGAGAGGTGCGAGAGCGACACGGAGTCGATCACCGGGGCGATGGGCGTCGTGAACGTGTGATCGGGACCAGTGACGGGCGGGCCTTGCCAGTTGATCCCGTCTTCGCTCTGCACCCGCTTGACCGCGAGGACGCGATAGTGGTAAGTGGTACCCGGCTGTAGCGTGATGCCCGCGGCGGTCAGGCTCTGACTGACGGATTGACCTTCCGGTCCTTTGGCGATGAAGCCAATCGGCAGGGCGCCCGCAGTCGGCTGGAGGGGACTGTCGGGGCTGTTGCATCCATCGTCACTATTCAGCTGCAGACTGCGCTCAGGGCAGGCGAGTTCGGATAGGTATTCGCTCGTGCTCTTGACGAGTTGGAACTGGTAGTAGGCGCCCTGGGGCAGGTCCTCCGAGTTGATCGTCGCTTCGAGCGTTGCGCCGGTGGGGGTGACGGTCGCGGCGGACTCGCTTTCGACCGCCGGCGCGGACGCCAGCGGCGTCGTGAACGTTTGGTCGGCGGCGACGACCACCGGCGGTTCCCACTGGAGCGTGTCTTCGGTTTGCAGCGCCTTGGCCGCGAGCACACGGTAGTGGTAGGTCGTGCCCGGTTTCAATGTAATGCCCGCGCTGGCCAGATCAACGGTCACGGTTTCGCCTTTCGTGCCGTCTGGCACGGAGCCGATCGGCAGGGCGCCTTCGACTTCGGAACCGGGACCGCATCCGTCGGTGCCTTTGAGCTCGGCCCTGGGAGGACACGCGATTTCGGAAAGGTATTCGCTCGTATTCTTGACCACCTGGAACTGGTAGTAGGCACCGCGAGACAGACCCTCCGGATCGATCCCCGCTCCGAGGGTCGCGTCGCTCGGGGTCAGGTTCCAAGCGTTGGTCCATTCGATCGACGGCGAGGAGGACGCCAGTGCTGCGGTAGGCAGGGCCGTGACAGACAGGGCGACGCTGATAGTGGCAAGCAGAGCGAGGCCTCCACGCATGGACCATCTACCACAACGTAGCTGGAGCCTTGCCCAATGCCGCATTATGCTACCCCCACAACCGTATAGTACACCTCGATCATGGCGGCGGCGGCCGACCAGCAGCACCGCCACCAGCACGCCAATTAGGACCATTACGATGCCGCCCGCGATGTAGCGCAGCATCCACTCCTTTTTGCCCTTTTCCGCTACGTGCGTTCTGAGCACTAAGCATTGGGATGGGAGAAGCCGGTCCGTTGCGCCCGACATATGGATAAAGCCGTGCGAGGCTCACCCGACTAGGGTGCTGCGTCCAGTTCGGCGGCGAGCGCTGTGGCTCGCCGCTGGATGCCCTCGCGCGTCGTCCCTGACCTCTTGGGAGTGGTCTTTGCTTCGGGTCGGGGAGGTTCCAGTCGATGTAGCGCTTACCGGGGATGTAGGGGCAGGCATCACCGCAGCCCATTGTCACGACTACATCCGCTTGCTCTGCAAGGCCTTAGTGCCGTGATCGCAGGTGCTGTGCTGTGGCTGATCTTCGGGTAGTCAGCGCCGATGCTAAACAGGGTTACTCATGCTTGGGCGTATAATAATGGTATTAACTTGAGGCTACATTGACGAGATTGGTGTTCACGAATGGCTACAGCACCTTTGAGCCGTCCTAAGGCTGATCTCGTAATCCAGATGAGGTAAAGATGTTGGACCGTAGATGACCGATGTACTAATAGCTCCCTACCTACCACTTCGACAGCGCGACGCCTGCTTTCCTGCGTTGCGCCCTGCTAGCCGCGGTGCTTGACACTAACCCGTCCCGACTCACGCCAGAGGAAGACCGCACCGGCAATGAGGGGCATGAAACGCTTACCTCTGACAACGTCCTCATTTACGGCCAAACGAAGAGGCGCCGGTAGGTGGAGCTTGTGCAGGCATGTTCCGCCGCGCATCGCTAGCTCAGGACCAAGCCTCTCATCAAGGGCTATCTCAATCATGAGACGGGAGAGAAGGAGGTCCTGCTCGATTTGGACGGTGTTCGGCCAAGGCGCCTTCGCACGCCATGCAATGAGCGCTGGACGATCGGTCACAGATCTGGTTCCACGTCGCTGTTGACTTGCAGATTCCAGTTGGGGTCGATCGGGCCGTGAGCGGGGAGTGCTCGGACGAGCCTTGTTGGATAGCCGAGGTCGGGGTGTGCGACCTCACGCAGAGGCTCTAGGTCATAGCTCTCGCGGTATTGCTCGAGCAGCCATCCAAGGCGTCTCGCGACTGACCGTGAGCGAGTCGCTGCGAGTCGGGCCAGCTTTGGTATGTCGAGGTCGCCGATCTCAATAATGACCGTCGCGATGTTGTCCAGTCCCCCAACGTCGTCGGGGTGGAGCACGAGGTCAACGAGAGTTGTCTCGCGAGTAGCAAGGCGAATACGGCCTGTATGGACTTGGCGCTCTTCGATCGCCATATCGTGGAGGTGATCGTTGGCGTAGAAGCGCAGGCGTACTCGCTCTATGTCTCGATTTGCGAGTGGTCTGTCGACCATTACCTGGAAGATCTGTGGTGCCTGGTGTGCGGCGCCGTGTATCGCCGCTGCGCTGAGGAGGCTTACGTAGTAGTCGCGACCCAGCTCACGCATCATCCCGTCGATGAACAACTCGCCGGGGAGAACACCCCACGCGCGGTACTCGGGCGGTACCACTACGTAGAAGCCGCGCGCCGGCGAGAATATTGCGCCTCGCTTACGCAGTCTCTGCAAACCGGGGTAGACGTGTGCGTTTGGGATCCCGGCGAGCTGAGCCGCCTCCGCCGAGGTGACCCAATAGCGGCCATCTGCGACGAGTGCGTCGGGGAGATCGGATAGAGACGGCATGTTCTCTATTCTAACGAAAAGCGTTTGTTAGCTCAATATACCGACAAGGCTTTGCGTCCCCGAGAGTGCGGACGAAGTCCGCTCCTCGAGCACTCCGTCGGCACAAAGTTCCGACAAAATCGTGATATCCGGCGTGATGTTGCCCAGGGGAAGTGGTAAGCGTTCAGTCGTCCGGCTGCTCAATTGAGCAGCGGAGCGGGGTGTCCACGGGCGTGGGCATCGATCACATCGGTGAGGTAGACGAACAGCGAGCGCCCTTGAAGGCGGCAGGTCGTGTGCGCCGAGAACAGCCGGGCCGTGCGCAGCTCCCCGGCTTCAGACTGGCTGCCGAGGGAGATCTTCCGGTAGATGACCGCTGAGCGCAGGGCCCGCTCTGCATGGTTGTTGGTGGGCTCGACACCGGGGTGCTTGGCGAACGTCCACAGCGCAGGCCATGCCTTCAGGAGATTGCGGGCCATGCCACGGCAGTGGCGGTTGCGTGCACGTTTCGCCGCGTAGCCTCGGATGAGCGGCTTGTATTCGCGCTGCAGCCGCCGGACGGTGAGCTCAAGAGCCCTTCGATCGTCGGTGTGCTTGAAGACCTCAGCGGCCCAGAAGACGCGGTCGCACAGCTCAAGGCCCCGTTGCCCGAACTCCTTCTCTGCGCCGAGACCCTCGGCGTGGGCGGCGAAGTCTCGCTTCAAATGGGCCCAGCAGAGCTGGCGACGCTTGAGTGGCAGATGCGAATAGGCCCACCAGCGATCAGAGGTCACGATCGCCTTCGTGTCCGCCAAGAGTTTCTTGGCATGGTCTTCGTGGCGGTCCTTCGCGACGTGAAGATAGCCACGGCGATCGTCAAAGACGCCCCACAGGGCGCGACGCTCTCCGGCGGTCCGCCAGCCGGTCTCATCCATGTTCACGGCGGCGCTTTCACGGAGTTGCTCGAGCAGGTCTGAGTGTGGATCTGACAGGGCCTCGCTCGTGCGCGTGAGGATCGTGTCAACCGTGCCAGTCGAGATCCTCGACCCGAACAGCTCCTCGCACAGCTCGACCGCGTCGCGGCGGGAGATGCGGTTGCGGACCGAGAGCGTCGCGATCGCGGCTTCAAGGCGGGGACCGAAGGCGCTCTGAGAGACCTCGCGTGGAAGCTCTCCCCGCGTGCGCTCTCCGCAACCCGGACAGCGGACTCGCTGGGCGCGGTGCTCTGTGACTTTGACCGTGATGACCGGGAGCTCCTCGACCTGATGGCGCAGCGGATCGCCGACCGCCACACGCTCGTCCTCGCCGAACACATGACCGCAGGAGCAGTGCTCGGGCCAATGCTCGACCACCTCATCCACCGCCCACGCCGGCAGGAACGGTCGTCCCTTGCCCTCGTGGCCGAGCTGTCCGCCCCGTGGACGTCCCGAGGGATCCTTGCTGCGCTTCGGAGCGCTCGGTCCGTCTGCGCTCGGCGGCTGGGAGCTGTTCTTCGAGGAGCGGTTCAGCCGACGCTCGAGCTGAGCGATCCGCTCGTCCTGCTTTGCGATCCGCTCATCCTGGCAAACGACATGGGCCTCGAGCTGCACGATACGGCGATCCATCGCCAGAAGGACCTCGACGACGGCCCCACGGCCCTGGTCATAGATCGCCTTCGCCTCAACACGCTCCACACGCCGATATTCGACAAAGCAGAGTTATGTCCCCCACCCACTGAACGCTTACGGGAAGTGTCTTATTTGCAGGCAAATCAATGTTCTGAGCTTCGCTCTACGGAACCGAAGGTCGGGAGTTCGAATCTCTTAGGGCGCGCTTTGCGAAGCCCCTGCTACGGCGCGGTTTTCGTGTTGATGGGGCGTTTTCGCGGCACCATGCAGAGCTGGGGTGCGAACAGAAGTGCAAACACGCTGCTCCGCTCATACGCTCGTCCGCACGGTCAATAAGCTCTCGCTCGATGTCCGAGCTTGGTGGCCGCATCTACGAGCGGGCTCGTCTCACGGGCGAGTTCCGGTTGCGCTCGGGAGCGATGAGCAGCGAGTACTTCGACAAGTACTTGTTTGAGTCGGACCCTCGGCTACTGCGCGAGATCGCCGAGGAGTTGGTCGGTCTGCTGCCCGCCGGGGTGGAACTGCTTGCCGGCCTTGAGCTTGGCGGCGTGCCGTTGGCTGTTGTCGCCTCTCAGGTATCGGGACTCCCGGTCGTGTTCGTCCGCAAGACGGCGAAGACCTATGGGACCTGCCGGTTGGCGGAGGGTGGCGAGGTCGCCGAGCGCCGCGTCGCTGTGATCGAGGATGTTGTGACGTCCGGCGGCCAGGTGATCGAGTCCTGTCGTGAGCTGTGTGGCCGCGGGGCCGATATAGCGGCGGTGTTGTGCGTGATCGACCGCGAGGCCGGCGGCCGAGAGAGCCTTGCGGGCGAGGGCCTTGATTTGCGCGCACTGTTCACCATGAGCCAGCTCCAAGAGGGCCAAGCCAACCGATCCCACTGGCTCGTGAACTGATCGCATGGGTCGTCAGGATGGAGTGTCCGTGCAGGCACCGCGGAGAAACATCGAGCTGAAGGCGACCGACCCGGACCCGTTCGCTTCGTTGGACGTATGTCGGCGACTGGGGGCAGAGGATCGCGGCACGATCGAGCAGCGCGACACTTAGGGCCTATCCCGGTTGGGTGGTGGTGAGGGTCGCGAGGTGCGCCTTCTTGAACGCGATGAGGCCGCTGGCGAGTTGCAGTAGGGCGAGGTGGTTCTCCTCCTTCTTGGACCAGCGGATAAGGATCCCGCGGTTGCGGTTCAGCCAGGAGTGACAAGCCTCCACGACCCAGCGGCGGGCTTTCCAGCCGGGCGTGTGCGCCTTGAGTTTGATCTCTTCGCCGCGTGTTCGGATGTGCGGCGTGTAACCGTGCTTGACCGCCAGATCACGCATCGCCGGGGAGTCAAAGCCGCGATCGAGGCACAACCCCTGCGGACACTCCGCATTAGGCTCGGGACGCTCGATCGGGATGCTTTGCAGGGTCGGCTCTAGCAGCTTCTGGTCGTGACGGTTCGCGCCGTCGTGCGCCAACCCGACCGGGACCCCCGCTCCCTCGCTGAGAACCGAACGCTTCGCCCCCCCTTGGCCCGGTCAGTGGGATTCGGGCCGGTCTTCGCGCCGCCGAGCGGCGCCTTGGTCATCGCGCCGTCAGCCGCCAGCCACGCCCAATCGATCCCGAGAACCTTGTCGTACTCCAACAGTCCCTGACGCCAGATCTCGGCGAACACCCCGGCCTGCTCCCATTCCTGAAAACGCCGGTGCGCAGAACTCGAGGAGCAGACCCCTGTCGCGTTCAAAGCGTTCCACTGCATCCCAGTCCTAAGCACAAGCAAGATCGCGTCCATCGCGTCACGATCGGGCACCCGCGGCGCGTGACAGCCCAACGGGTGAAACGGCGGTTCTGGAAGCAACGGCTCGACACGCTCCCACAACCAGTCAGGCATCCGCCAACCATCATCCTTACTGACCATGTAGCCCATCACAGACCTCCTGATCGAATGGCACAAAGGCCGGTCGATCAAAGATTCAACGCAGGTCTACATAACCCTTCCGGGATAGGCCCTTACTTCGACGTGGCACGCGGCGGACTCAAGCTCCGAGAGGAGCTGCCCGGTCGTCCGCACTTAATCCAATTTGAGCGCGCCAACGAACCGCAGCAGCGGGAGAGTCGCTACCGCGTCACTGAGGTCAGCGACGGCGCTGCGCTATCGGCGGCACTGGATGCCGCGATCGGGATACGCGGGGTCGTCGCCAAGCGTCGTCGCCTGTTCCTGTGGGAGAACGTGCGCATTCATCTCGATGAGGTCGAGCGGCTGGGGACCTTCATCGAGCTTGAGGCTGTCGCGCCGGCGGATTCCGACCTCGCCCACGAGTACCGGCTCGTCGCCCAGCTGCGCGAAGCGTTCGGAATCGACGACCAACGTCTCGTTGCCCTTGGCTACGCGGCGCAATTGCTCCGAGATGGCGACGATCCCGAGGTACGCTGAGTGCAGGACAGGCGGGTCAAAGCGATCAGCGTCCGCATTCGATGTCGTGCTCGGACTGGTCGGGTGCTGGCGTTCGTAGGAGCTGGCCGACGTGGGGGCCCAGACGACTGAGGTGTAGCGGACTACGGGGTTGGGTCCGATGCCCGGTGGGCGATCTCGAGGTGGACCGTGGATGGTGGCTGTATGCGACTATGGCTCATTCGCCACGACAGTCGTGTTACGGGGTCGGGTCTTGTACTTCTTGGCGAGTTGATCGCGGGCGAGGTGCCAGTCGGTGCCGTAGTTGGCACGCACGGCTTGGAGATAGGCGCACTCATAATCGGTTGGTCCCAGGTTCGAGTCCTGGCGGGCCCATTTTTCTGAGGTCGGCGACGAGTGCCGACACGTCCCGCCAGTACGGGACATTCGCCCAAAAAGCCAGGGACTTTGGGCGACAGGAGCAGTCCCACAGATACTGAGGTTTCCGTCCCTCCCGCTCGGTGGCGGAGGCAACTCGGAGGCAGACGCCGGTCAATTCGGAGGCAGAAGTCGGAGGCAAGCGAGAGCCGACACTCTTGCCCCCAGTCAGAGCGTCGCTAGGCGGGGAATCCTGCGATGAGCGCTCGCGTGTCACCCTGGATGCCGCTGTTCGACGCGTCGAGGAACGCCGCGCTGAGAGCGCCATCCGTAGGTGCCGCAGTTGTGGTCGGCAACTGTTTGGCCGTGGGAGCGTTTGTCGTTCACGGCGATGTCCCGAGTACGGCCCAGTGTGGGCAGGAGATCAGCGCCAAAAGCTGTTTCGCAACCTGGAGACGTTGCCCGGCGACATCTTGTTGAGCGCGGTCACGGCCCCTGGTGCGGACCTGCTGCCTTGGGATACCCAGCAATGCGCCGCTCTGGGCGAGCATCGGCACTCGGGCAAGCTCGGATGCTGTGTCCGCCGAGTGACAGCGCGCGAGTGGAATGAGTCGGCGGCGGATCGTTGGCGGCGGCTACACAGACGGGCCTATCAGGATGCGGTCAAACGTGTGGGGAAGCGATCCGTGTTCTTGGTTGCGCGCGTGTGGGAGATGCAAGCACGCGGTGTCTTGCACGTCCATCCGGTGCTGGCGTATGGGTCTGCGCGACAGATGGCCGGAGCCCGCTGCTATCTCGAGCGACTTGCCGAGCTTGCGCCGCAGTATGGGTTCGGGTTCGTTCACCACAGCCCGAAGCACGTCAAGCCCCAACCGGCCCAGAACGCTGCTGCATATCTGTCGTCGTACTTCGTGAAGGGCAAACGTGGGAAGGAGACGCTGTGGGAGTCGGCGCGCTCTCCGGCGATGCCGCGCTCGATTGTGCATGTGTCAGTCAAGCTGACCCAACAGACCGGCTGCACAATGCGGACGCTACGGCTCAAGCGAGCGATCTTCTACGTGTGGCGAGCGACCCTGCCGTTCGAGGAGGTTCGGGCCGTGTCAACGATCTTGCAGGCGTTCCCAGGCGCGGAACTCGTTGCGCCAGGCAGTCCCGACAGGGCACCGCCACAAGGAGCGTGAGCAAGCGCGCCGGGCTCGTGCTCGGCGCGGATCTATCAAACAGTGCCCCGGCGCGGCTGTAACCGCCCGGGGCCGGCACAGGAGGTACTTCCTATGCAGGATCAGAGTAACGAGACACCCGTCGAGCAAGACCACCGCACCGAGCAGACTGTCCTTGTCATGCTGCTGGGCGACGGACAGAGAATTTGGTCGCTAGACGAGTTGGTCGCGGAGATCGGTCGTCGGATGGAGACCGTGGACGCGTTGGCAGCGCTCCAGGCCGCCGGTCTCGTACACCCAGCATTACTACTGGCATCCAGTCCGCTGCCGCTTCGGCAAGCCCTCGATGGACTTCTATGACCTGCGTCACTTCTGCGGCTCGTGGCTGTTCAACGATCTCGAACTACCCGCCCAGGACGTGGCGCACCAACTTGGCCATGAGGACGGCGGAGGACTCGTGCAACGACTCTACGGCCACCCGTCGGAGCGTCTGGCGCGCGAACGCATCAAGCGGGCCACCACCGGCAAACCCTTAGTCGTCTCGCTCCCGGACGCGGAGCCGGGACGGCCATGACGCAACCAGCCATCACCGATGCCGGGCGTGATGTGTTCGGGCGTCGCTCAGTGATGGACGAGACGCGAGGCCGGCTCAAAGTCCCCGTGCAGAACCAGGGGGTCAAGATCGGCTCCGTTGGGCCACACAACAGTGCCCAACTGGTCATCTACTCGCACCTGAGCGAAGTAACCAGGATCGGTCAGCGGCTCGAACACGGGGCCATGCAACTCCCCGGTGAGATCGACATCGCGTGTGCTGCCGTCGCTGAAGCCAAGCCTCAGCTTGTAGTGACCAAGCACGTCTACAGATGTGACGCGAACGAACTCCATGCCTCCATCTTACGGCAACGGGTCGATGGGCTCGGGAGAACCCCCGTCCTTGGCTCTCTGCCAGTCAGCTTCCAGCTCTTCGCGGTGCAAACTCGCCCACTCGGTAACGAGCTTGAGCGCCCGACTCGGGAGACTGCCGACCAACACCTCATTGCTGCCGATCAGGATCGCCGCGTGATGCTCGGCGTACTGGGCGTGGAAGTGGGGCGGATCGTGGTCGTAGAAGTACATCGTCACGACGATCCCGTAGAAGAAGCTGATGCGGGGCACGGCGCCATCATGAGCGCCGCTGCGGACGGAGAATGGACCGGCGTCTCAACCTCGACCGAACGTCACGGAGGCAATTCGGAGGCAGACCCGGCCTCGGCCGCCCACCAAACAAGGGCCAATCGGTTCCGCGTAACGAATCGGGCCCATTCAAAGAATCCCGCTCAACTGAGCGGGATTCTTTTGTTTTGCGGACAGACGCTACCATTCTAAAAGCGCGTTTGGGGCCACTCTTGGGGCCACCCGCCGCCGAGAGATGTCATTTGATCGTCGGCAGCGCGTCGTGCGCAAGTGCGCAACGCGCTCAGTCCGCTCAAGGCCTGCCTCTCGACTGCCCGCCGAGAGGGCATCATCCGCCATAACCCTGCGACCGATGCCACGTTGCCTCATCGCGCGACGGTTGATGCCGACGAGGATCGCCCGCGCCCTTTTCCGCGCGTCGAAAGTGAGCAGGGCAAGATGATCGAGACGATGGAGCTGGTGGTGCGGCTCGTGCCGTCTTCCCACCAGCTGATGTTCGAGCTGCTGGCTGCGACCGGCGTGCGACGCTCTGAGCTGCTGGCGTTCGAAGGTCGTCATCTCGTGCTTGATGGAGCGCGCCCGTACGTAAAGGTGCGTCAGCGTGTCCGCCGTCGGCGGGGGAGGGGCTGGTGATCGGTCCGCTCAAGTCGCGCTACTCGCGGCGCGACTTGCCGATCTCGATGGCACTGGCGAAGCGGCTACTTGCTTGGCGAGCCACTGGCGATGAGCTTTGCTGAGTGAATCGATGGTTACGGAGCATTCGTCTCTTCGATCCACCGGGGATGCCGGATAGGTCAGTGGGCAACCTCTACGTCGATGACGTCAACGCACGTCTGCGGCTGAGAATGGTTGGGTGCCGTATGCCATTCGCCGGCTTGACTCACGACATCTTGGAGTCCCTCGATCGGGATGCAACGCCACTCCCCGCCGGGAGGCAAGTCGGAACTGCTGGTACCGCCAAATTGAAAGAACAAGGCCCGCGGACGACCATTCTTCATCCCAATCACATGGGGACACATTTCGCGAACGTGGCCGTTATACGCCGCGATGACCTGGTGCTTGTCGCAAATAGCCTGGCGAACAGTCTCGTAAATGCCTGACATAAGACCCCTGAGTATTTACTACTTGACAAGTTCGATATATTAGAGTCAGACATTCCATACGGCACCGGCCCAACTCACCGCGAGGGATCTGTTTTTCAACCCGCCTTGACATATGGGCGACTTCCCGCCGATGTTCGACGCCAGCCCGCTCTTGATTGACGACCAAGCCACCGGCTCGTCGGGCGAGTCGTCTACGGTCGCATGGATCGCAACGGCTCGACGTTACTTTTAGTACTTCGACGATGCGATGCTCAGCGTGGCGGCTTGTCGAGTACGGCGTCAAGCAATATGCGGAGTTGGTCGTTCTGTCCATTGAGGCTGCGCACGTTCGCGGCGAGGCTCCGCTTGTGGTCGAGATGCCCCCAGGCGATGCGATGTCCGGCTTCTCCGGCGAGCTGACCCAGGAACGCACGCAAGCTACGCGTGTTGCCCTCCCGGAACGGATGCACCGCGTACATCTCGGCGTGGTAATGCGTTAGCCGCTCAATGAAGGCGTTGCGATCGAGGCCTTCAGGTGGTCCTCGCGAGCAAGCTCAGCAAAGATGCCTTGTGCGTACCTCTCGATTTGCTCAGGGCGAGCATAGAAAGCGTTGGGCTTCGCAATCTGGACGGTCCGTAGCTCTCCGGTCCACGGATAGAGTCCACCGAAGATGCGGCGATGAAATGCCTGTCAATGCGCCAGGTCGTAGTCCCCGGGAAGCGAGCGACCGCTCAGGATGGCAAGGGACGCGCGAACGATGTCCGCCTCCGCCCGCGCTAGTTCCTGCTGGTCGTGGATCTCCAGGTTGTTGCGCAGGACACCACTGCCTGGATAGACATAGGGATCCTGCGCCATCTGGCTTCAGCAACTATCGACTGGCTGTGGCAGCCAGACGCTCGCGCACTTGCTCCAGGTTGAGCAGCTCGAACTGCTCGTCATCGATCTCGCCTGCCACCCATCGGGCGGCAAGTGCTTCGTGGGCGGTACTTGGCTCAAGCCCCTCAGCGCGGAGCAAGCCGAGTGCGTCGGCGGCAGCCTGGCGGCGACTCTCAATCGCCGCGCTCGGTGTGGCGCCGTTGCGTGCGACAGCGGTTCGGTGCATATCTCCATTGTAAAGCAGCAAGGCGTCGGTACGGCGGTCTTTAATTGCCCTGGGAGGATCGATCCAAAGTGCAAACAAAGTGAAAACATGCCCCACGCCATTCGGCTCCAGAGCGATGAGTGCTCTGTAGGGAGATCCCCGGCAATAGGGCCAAATCACCCGACCCTATGACACCCCACACCACCCAAAATGGTCTACGGAACCGCAGGTCGGGGTTCGAATCTCTCAGGGCGCGCTTTGCGAAGCCCCTGCTACGGCGGAGTTTTGGGTAAGCGTTCAGTCGTCCGGCTGCTCAATTGAGCAGCGGAGCGGGGTGTCCACGGGCGTGGGCATCGATCACATCGGTGAGGTAGACGAACAGCGAGCGCCCTTGAAGGCGGCAGGTCGTGTGCGCCGAGAACAGCCGGGCCGTGCGCAGCTCCCCGGCTTCAGACTGGCTGCCGAGGGAGATCTTCCGGTAGATGACCGCTGAGCGCAGGGCCCGCTCTGCATGGTTGTTGGTGGGCTCGACACCGGGGTGCTTGGCGAACGTCCACAGCGCAGGCCATGCCTTCAGGAGATTGCGGGCCATGCCACGGCAGTGGCGGTTGCGTGCACGTTTCGCCGCGTAGCCTCGGATGAGCGGCTTGTATTCGCGCTGCAGCCGCCGGACGGTGAGCTCAAGAGCCCTTCGATCGTCGGTGTGCTTGAAGACCTCAGCGGCCCAGAAGACGCGGTCGCACAGCTCAAGGCCCCGTTGCCCGAACTCCTTCTCTGCGCCGAGACCCTCGGCGTGGGCGGCGAAGTCTCGCTTCAAATGGGCCCAGCAGAGCTGGCGACGCTTGAGTGGCAGATGCGAATAGGCCCACCAGCGATCAGAGGTCACGATCGCCTTCGTGTCCGCCAAGAGTTTCTTGGCATGGTCTTCGTGGCGGTCCTTCGCGACGTGAAGATAGCCACGGCGATCGTCAAAGACGCCCCACAGGGCGCGACGCTCTCCGGCGGTCCGCCAGCCGGTCTCATCCATGTTCACGGCGGCGCTTTCACGGAGTTGCTCGAGCAGGTCTGAGTGTGGATCTGACAGGGCCTCGCTCGTGCGCGTGAGGATCGTGTCAACCGTGCCAGTCGAGATCCTCGACCCGAACAGCTCCTCGCACAGCTCGACCGCGTCGCGGCGGGAGATGCGGTTGCGGACCGAGAGCGTCGCGATCGCGGCTTCAAGGCGGGGACCGAAGGCGCTCTGAGAGACCTCGCGTGGAAGCTCTCCCCGCGTGCGCTCTCCGCAACCCGGACAGCGGACTCGCTGGGCGCGGTGCTCTGTGACTTTGACCGTGATGACCGGGGAGCTCCTCGACCTGATGGCGCAGCGGATCGCCGACCGCCACACGCTCGTCCTCGCCGAACACATGACCGCAGGAGCAGTGCCCGGGCCAATGCTCGACCACCTCATCCACCGCCCACGCCGGCAGGAACGGTCGTCCCTTGCCCTCGTGGCCGAGCTGTCCGCCCCGTGGACGTCCCGAGGGATCCTTGCTGCGCTTCGGAGCGCTCGGTCCGTCTGCGCTCGGCGGCTGGGAGCTGTTCTTCGAGGAGCGGTTCAGCCGACGCTCGAGCTGAGCGATCCGCTCGTCCTGCTTTGCGATCCGCTCATCCTGGCAAACGACATGGGCCTCGAGCTGCACGATACGGCGATCCATCGCCAGAAGGACCTCGACGACGGCCCCACGGCCCTGGTCATAGATCGCCTTCGCCTCAACACGCTCCACACGCCGATATTCGACAAAGCAGAGTTATGTCCCCCACCCACTGAACGCTTACAGTTTTGGCGTTGATGGGCACTTGGCGCGTCACACGGAACGGTATACCCGGGGCGGCGAGCCCCGACTTAATCGTGATCTGCTCAGGACGATGCCGTGCCGCGCAGGGAGACTGACCAAGCCTCTCAGGACGATGCCGTGCCGCGCAGGGAGACTGACCAAGCCTTGTCAGTCGCACCGCGTGACGGTCAGCTACACATGCTGGCGAATGCTCGACCAGCCGCCGTCGGCAGTCTCGACGAATAGCTTCGCCGGGATCTGCTCCTTCATCGCGTCGACGTGGCTGATTAGCCCGATCGTGCGGCCGCCATGGCGCAGCTGGTCGAGGCTCTGCATCGCGACATCGAGCGTCTCGGAGTCGAGCGAGCCGAAGCCCTCATCGATAAAGAGCGTGTCGAGTCTGATCCCGCCGGCGCGGTTGGTGACGACCTCGGCGAGTCCGAGCGCAAGAGCGAGCGAGGCTAGGAACTTCTCGCCGCCCGACAGCGAGTGCGGTGAGCGCTGACGGCCTGTATGAGTGTCGTAGACGACGATCCCTAGGCCCCCGCGCGCATTGCCGCGTGCGCGCTCGTCCGAGTACTCGATCATGTAGCGGCCCTGACTCATGATCCGTAGGCGCGCGTTCGCCGCATCGACGATCTGCTCGAGCTCGGCCGCGAGCACGAAGCTCTCGAGCGGAATGCCGAAGCGGTTGGGCTCGAAGCCGTTGGCGGTATTGGCCAGTCCCTTAAGCACCCCGAGATCGCTCATGCGCTTGGCATGCTTCCTCAGCTCGCTCTTCAGCGTGGCCGCGAGCTCACGGGCATAGTTCGCCGCGCTCTCGGCCGCCCCCCGTTTTTCGGTGCAAACGGTGCTGGCATCGTCGGCGGCCGATGCCCGTGCGGTTGCGCCGACCACATCGGCTGGCTCAATAGGTACGTCTTGCAGGTCTGGCTGTGCGAGGAGCGCCTTCGTCTGCATCAGGCTGTCTTCATACGCGCGGATCTTCGTGGCGAGCGCTTCGCGACCCGCCTCGGCCAGCATCACCTCCTCGGCTGCGCCGCGGTCGGTGAACCCGCGCTCGGCCAATCGGTCGGCGAGTGCCGACGCTGCCTTCTCGTGGATGCTCATTGCTGCGGCGAGCGTGCTCTGCGCTTTGATGAGCCCTTCGAGCGCGCACTGGCGCTTCTCCAGGTGGGTTGAGCGGGTGGCTACGGTCTCGTGGCCTTCGCGTGAGCCGTCGAGCAGCGCATTGGCGTCCGCCAGCTCTTTTTCCGCCAAGGCCAAAGTAGTTGCGAGGCCGCTGCGCTTATGGGCCGCGCCGCGCTCCTGCGCTTCGAGCTCCTGCTGCTGCTTTGCGATCTCGGAGTGTCCTTTGGCGATTGCCTCGACCTGGGCCTGAGCCTCGCGCGCTGCCTTCAGCCGTGCCTTGGCCTCGACAAGCTCAGCGTCGAGCGTGGCGACCTCGCGGCCGCCGGCGGCGCCGCGCTGCTCTGCGGCCTTGGCCTCGCAATCCGCGTGCTGGCGGGCCGCGTTATCGGCCTCGGTATTCGCCGCCTCGACCCTCTGGTGAGCGGCTTCGACCTGCTCGTCGGTGACGTGCTCGTGTGTGCAGCTCGCCCGGGTGAGGATGCTCAAGCGCCCCGCACACTGGGCATGGCTCCCCGTCGACCAGCCCGTGGGCGAGCGCGGCCGCGCTGCCCTCAAGCTGCAACCTGAGCAGGCGACCGTGCTCGTCGCTGGCTATGGTCCGCTCGTCGACGGCCGCGAGCAGCTTCGCCTTGAGCGACTCCACTTCTGTGGCCAACTTCTTGGCCTCGACGGCTGCGGCGTGCGCCCCCGTCGTCGACGCCAGATGCGCTTTTGCCGCGGCGAAATCCCCGGCCGCGCCGGACGCCTGCGCTTTGTCCGCCTCCAGCTCGGCGGTTCGCTCGGCGAGTTCCGTGCGCTTCCTGCCGATGTCAGCCACCGTCTCGTCGTGCGATGTCAGCGCTTCCCGGGCCGTGCTCTCCGCGCCTTCGATCCCTGCGAGCCTCGCCTCGACCTCGAGTGCCGACGCAAGCGAGCCGATCGTCCGTGCGATCTGGTCGACGAGATCGTCCAGTCCGGACCGCGGAAGGTCGCCGGTGGTGGCGGCAGCAGCGCGTGCGTCGGTCTCCTCGGACTTGGCCTGATCGAGGGCGGACTTGGCTTCGTCGGCGGCGCGCAGATGGATCTCGACCGCCGCGGCGCGTTCGGCCGCCTTCGATCGCTCAAGGTCGACGGTGTGATCGGTCGCCTGCCGCTGCAGCTCGGCCAACCTGCTCTCGGCGTCGCCGCGGCGCTTCTGACGATGGGCGAGCTGCTGCGCCGCCATCAACGCGGCCTGAGCGGTCGCGGCATCCTCGGTCGACTTGTTCTCGGCCGCCTTTGTGGTCGTCACGCCCTCCTCGGCCTTGGCCACGCCCTCCTCGGCCCAGGCGATGCGGTCCTCGTCCTCCGTCGGAACGTCGACCTCCACTACCCTGGCCAGCTCGCCCACGGTGCGCTCGACCTCGTCAGCCAGCGATCGGACCTGGGTTTCGAGATCGCGCGCCCGCTCCTTCAGCGCCTGCGCGTAAACCTCAAAGCGCTGCGTGTCGAACAGGCTCCGCAGCAGCGCCTGGCGATCCTGGCTATTCGCCTCGAGGAACTCCTGGAAGCGATTCTGCGCGAGCAGGATCACCTGACGGAACTGTCCCGCGCTCAGCTTGACGATCTCGGCGATGCGTCCGGCGACGTCGGTGGACTTCGTCGCGAGCATCATCCAGTCGCCATCGGTGCGTTGTGCCAGCTCAACGCGGGCTGCCCTCTTCGTTGTGCCCTCACCGCGTTCCTTCGGGCGCTCGTACTCCGGGTTGCGCACGATCCGGTACTCGATGCCGCCCGCTACGAAGGTCAGCGCGACCTTCGTCTCGTCGCCGATCGAGCAGTGGTCGCTGCGCAGACGTACGGTTCCGGTGTAGTTGTCGTAGCGCGGCACGCTCCCGTAGAGCGCGAAGCAGATAGCGTCCAGGATCGTCGACTTGCCTGCTCCCGTGCGGCCGGCGATCAGGAAGATCCCGAAGTCGTCGAACGCAGTGAAGTCGACTTTTTCCGCGCCCTTGAACGGGCCGAAGCCTTCGATCTCTACCGACAGGATCCTCATCGCTGCGCGGCTTCGGCGCGGTGGGTCTCTATGACGCTGTGCAGCAGCTCCGTCTCCGCATCCGTCGGCCCCTCGCCGTTGCGCACATGGGTGAGGAAGGCGTCAACGATCTCCTCCTCGGTCTTGTTCCGCACCCGTTCCGCATAGCTCCTCGCCCCGTCGGAGGCGACGATCGCTAGCCGGTGCTCGACCTGCGCGCACCACGGGAACCGTGTCTGCAGCCGCCGCATCGCGTCGATCGGCCGGGTCGAGTCTGTGAGCACGACGCGCACCCAGTAGTCGCGGTACTCGTCGTACTCCGGCGCCACGAGCAGCTGCTCGAGCTCGCCCTCTATCGACTTCAGCGGTCGCGGTACAGGCAGGTCGAGCCACTGCTCGCCCGAGATCCCGTCGGCACCGAGGTCGATCAGCCATCCGCCGCGCGGCTTGCCCGCCTCGCCGAACGAGTAGTGCAGCATCGCTCCCGAATACCGTACGCGCTCGGAGAGCTTCGCCGCCCCGTGAATGTGCCCGAGTGCGACGTACGCGACTCCGTCGAACGTATCGAGCGGCACCGCGTCGACGGTCCCCACCGTGATCGGACGCTCCGACTCGGCCGACTCCGACTCGCCGCCGATCACGAACGTGTGCGCCACCACGACCGCGCGTGCGTCGGGCCGCGACGCAACAGTCTCGTGGACGCGTCCCATCGCGAACCGCAGCGCGTCGGCTTGGTTGCGGAGGGTCTCGTCGGGGAAGCGGTAACGGATCAGTGCCGGCTCCAGGAAAGGGATGCAATGGAAGTCGATCTCGCCGTGCTCGTCGGTCAGCGTCACCGGCGTGCCGATCGTCAGCGGATCGGTCGCAATGTGGACGCCGGCGAACCTGGCAAACGGCCCGGCGAACCCGAGTCGCGCCGCGGAGTCGTGGTTGCCGCTGATAACGACAATCTGCGCGCCGGCCTCGCGGATCGCCAGTAGTACCTCCTGCAGCAGCGTGAAGGCGTCGCCCGAAGGCGTTGAGGAGTCGAAGATGTCACCCGCAGCGATGACGACGTCGACTTTGTGCTCCTCTACGACGCCGGGGATCGTGCCCAGAACCTCGCGCAATGGATCCAGCGTCGCATGGCCGTGGAACGTGCGTCCGAGGTGCCAGTCGGCCGTGTGGAGGATGCGCATGCTTAGGACTCGGCAAGCGACCAGTTGGCCCGCGTCGAGTGCAGGCCGATTCAGCTCTGCGGCGTGGCCGCGGTCACGGTCTGGCTCTCCTCGTGAGCCTCGTCGCCGTGGGAGGACTCATCGGAGGAGTCGGAGGCGAGCAACAGGATGAACGCCAACGCCGCCGCCCCAACCGCCAGCATCGCCACCAGGGCCAGCACCAGCACGAATGTGCTTTTCCCCGAAGATGCCACCGCGATCAGCACGACCGGAATCGAGATCCCAACGATCCCGATTACCAGCGGGAGGATCTCTTGCGTGCCTGAGGGGAGATTGCGTTTGCTGGCTGTCTGATGCACTGTGTAAATCTCCTCGGAAGCGCGTTGGCCTTTGCGGGCTCAACAGGGTACTACCAGGCAGCCGTGAAGGCATCCGAGAATCACCCGCCAATCTCATCTCGGACGCGCATGGCTCGTGCTTCGCCCGCTCGCCCCGCGACTGCGTCATTTCCCGCTATGCCTGCGGTCCTTTGGGTATAACCAACCCATGCCCTCTCAGTGGCCTAGGTTGCCATACCCGGAGTGGAGCGCGACCTGCGACACGCTGCACGCCCACACGCAGGTCCTCGGCAAGCTGGCGGTGGCGCTTGCCCCGCCGGAGCCCCAGCTGCAGCACGCCGCGTTGCGGCTCACCGCGCGTGGCTGGGAGACGCTGCCGCTGCCGGCCCCCGATGGCTCGGGGGCGCTGGTGGTGGCACTCGACCTGCGCACCCACGAGGCGCTCGCCGAGCACAGCGACGGGCGCTCCTCACGTGTGCCGCTTGCCCTCAACCGGCCGGTGGGGGAGGTCACGCGTGAGCTGTTGGACGCGGTTCGCCTACTCGCGGGCGCGGTTGAGATCGACCCCACCCCACAGGAGGTGTCCTGGAGCGTGCCGCTCGATGAAGACGACGAGCACACACGCTACGACCCTGCACAGGTCGCCAACTACTTCGCCGCGGTGACCCGCGCCGCGCTCGTGCTCTCCGCATTCCGCGCGCCCTACCCTGGGCGCTGCACCCCGGTCAACGCCTGGTGGGGTTCGTTCGATCTCGCGGTCAACCTATTCTCCGGACAGCCCGCCGACCCGCCGTCGACCGACTTCATCATGCGCAACGCCATGAACGTTCAGGAGGTGGCCGTCGGATGGTGGCCGGGTGACGCGCGCTACCACAAGGCGGCCTTCTACGCCTACACGCACCCCGCCCCCGACGGGTTCGCATCCGCGACGCTCTCACCCGCGGCGGCGCGCTGGGAGTCGGCGCTCGGCGAGTACGTGCTCGACTGGGACGATGTCTGCTCGAGCGCCGACCCGCACGCATACGCACTGGACTTCGCCCGCTCGGCGTTTCGCCATGCCTGCACGGTGTGCGAATGGGATTCGGCGCTGCTGGCCGGCGCCGAAGGCAACCCCCCACCGGTCCTCTGAGCACTCACTCGGCTTCGATCTGCCCACGAAACCACTCCGAGGGCTCCACGCTCGCGCCCTCCGCGTGCACCCGATCCGACAGCCAATGATCGGAGGTCACCACGCGCACCAACCCCGGCTCGGCCTCCGCCTTCAGAAGTCGCACGATCTCATCGTCGGCGGAATCGCGCCGGGGTCGTGGAGCATGCTTGACCTCGATCACGCTCGAGCGGATCGGTGGGCGCGGGGGTTGCTCGAACACCACTGTCACGTCCTCCCCCCCGGAGGCCGCCCACATCTCCAGCAGCCCCACGAGCCGCACCATCGCAGCGTGGCGATCCTTCCACCACCCGTCCGGCTTCGTGCCGATCACATTCATGCCATCCACCACCCAACGCATCGCGGGCAGCCTATGCGTTCCAGTGAGCCCCCGCGTCAACGGCTTCGCTGCGCTCCCGAGCGGTTCGCTTGCGCTCAGCCGGCCGTCCCGCTGAGCGGTAGCACGGGTCGCATCCCAAGCTCAACCATCGCTCGCGCCGAGCACACGATCAGATCCAGTGTGGCGCAGTCCTCCAGCTCGACCAGCAGCTCGCCATGCGGGTCATCCACAAGCGTTCGCTCGATGTGAAACAGCGCCTTGCCGTCGGTCAGGTAGCCGCGGTCGAACAGAACCGTCGACGAGTCGCTCTCGCTGCGCTCCTGCTCGGGTTCATCTGTTTGATGCAGGCGCCGCATCCTTAGAACCTAGCTCGCCCGCTCCCTCCCCACCTCGGTAGCGGGTGCTGCTCTTGCTGCGGAGAATCACGGGTACGCCACCGCGTATGTCACAGAGGCTCACGGCACCCGCCCATCGTTGCGCTCGAGTCCCACCGCGCCGACCGCGCAAGCCAGGATGCTCACCAGCGCCGCCACGATGATGGCGGCGGCCTGGGAGGGCGTGAGTACGTGCTCGGACAGTCCAAGCGCCACAATCGCGGAGGGCACGCCCAGCTGGGCCGAGGCCACCAGCCCACCCGCCGGTGGTTGGCGCGCGATCCGCGCGGCCAGCAGGTGCACAAGCACGTTGAGCGCGGCCAGGGCGCCCGCGAGCGCGATCAGATCCCAGCTGGAGAACAGTCCGCGCAGGTTCAGGCGCGCGCCCAGCACAACGAAGAACAGCGGGATGAAGAAGCCCCCGGCGATCCCCAGCACCTCGTTTGAGAGGCGCTTGGGTCCCCCGATCCACGCCACCATCAGCCCCGCGCTGAACCCGGCGATCAGCAGGCTCGCCCCACTGCGTTCAGTCAGCCACGCCAGCCCGAACAGCACGATCAGCGCCAATCTCAAATCCACCGCCCACCCGCGCCGGGCGCCGAGCTGCCGGAGCCGGCGCAAGTCT
Source organism: uncultured Solirubrobacterales bacterium (assembly GCA_963849215.1). GTDB lineage: Bacteria > Actinomycetota > Thermoleophilia > Solirubrobacterales > Solirubrobacteraceae > Palsa-744. The sequence continues at coordinate 86,125 of CAWKGR010000003.1, read as the reverse complement.
GAACGCCCGCGCACGTGCCGTGCGAACAACAGCGCCGCGATCACGCAAGCCGCCACGATCGCGCTGCCTGCCACTACTCGCCCAGTGCGAGACGGCGCCAGCACCAGCGGGACCGCCACCGTTGCCCCCACATCGGCCACCGTCACCTGCGCCATCACCGCGAGCGCCGCGGGGCTGGCAAGCCCTCGCTCCTGCAGCACCGGCAGCACCACAGCGGCCGAGCCCGATGCAATCAGGACGGCGTATACGGCGGGATGCCCCGCACCACCGATCTGCGATAGCGCCAGCCCGCCCCCCACCGCGATCACGGCCACGATCGCCGCCGTCGTGGCGCCCGTGCTAAGCGATTCGCGCATCCCGCGCTCGCGCAGCGGCACGCTCATCCCGGCCGCGAACATCAGCATCGCAAAACCGATTTCGGCCAGGAACGACAGCGTCGCGTTGCCCGTGTCGATCGCCCGCAGGCCTGTGCGCCCCAGCACGATCCCCGCCAGCAGCTCCCCCACGACGACCGGCACGGCACCGCGCCCAGCGGCCGACAGCAGCGGCCCAGCGAAACCACACAGGCCGATCAGCGCCAGCGTTCCGAAACTCATAGGCCCCCATTCTGTTGGTTTTAGGAGTGGGACCGCATCGATCCGGGTAGATGGTTGTTGTCTTCATAGACTGGTCTTTACATAAGCGATCGTTTCGCTTCGGCTTTGGAGGAGGACGACAATGGGGTTCAGGGTTCGCGTTTGGCTACTAGGAACGGTTGCGTGCGCGATGGTGGTGCTGTCGGGTACGGCGGCTCAAGCTGCGACCCCGTTTGGGATTGAAACGTTTGTTGCGGCCAATTGCTCCAAGGGATTTGAAACGTGCGGCGAAGAAGCGGTCGGCCCGCTTGGTCCCTTCGGTCCGTCGATCGGTCCTTTCACATACTCAGTTCCCAAGGAACCCACATTGGCTGAAGCTGAAAAAGCAGGCTATACGCAGGTGGCTGGGCATCCGGCAGTGGGAATCACGGGCTTCAAGATCGCCACAACAGGTAGTTTGCCCGTTGAGGTGCCGACTGGCACCGTCACGCATATACGAACCGATGTCGCCCCCGGGGTCAGCACAAACCCTGAGGCGGTGGCGATGTGCACAATGGAAGAATTCGATAATCTCGAAGTTGCGCCTGGGACGTTTTTCGCCCCTAAGTGCAAGACGAGTGGCAGTGAAGACACGGAAATCGGTAAGAACTACGTCACCGTCTACGTCAAAGAAGCAGGTCTTGACGTGCCGATCGTGGGCACGGTCTACAACCTCCAGCAGCCCGTCGGCCGTGCGGCGGATTTTGGGGTTGCTCTACCGCTTCCGGAATTCATCACCAAAAGTCCCATTCAGCTATATGCGCATACGCTGATCGAAGGTGGCGTGGAATGGGGCGCGGAACCTAACGGAACTGGCAAGGGCGATTACCACGACTACTACGAAATCAGCGTGTCTACGGCGCTTCCTCTGATCGCCTCCCGACTGGTTCTCTATGGCGATATCGGAAATACAGGACGTGGAGGGTTCATCACAAACCCGAGCAACTGTGCCGCCTCGACCACGAACACGGTCACTCTCGATCAAAGTGAAGGTCCGGAAGCCAAGAGGGAATACACTCCTCCGATCGGCACGAAAGGCTGCAAAGGGGAAAGCGGATTCAAAGCCGTCCCATTTGAACCGGCGTTCAAGCTCCTGCCCGAAACGACTCAGTCCGACAAGCCCGATGGTGCCACGACCGAACTGACCCTTCCCCATGCTGCCGGCTCGGGAGAAGAAGATATAGATTCTTCCCAGCTCGATAATGCCAGCATCTCGCTGCCAGAAGGGATGACGCTCAATCCGTCCGGTGCGCAGGGACTTGAAGCATGCACCCCGGCACAGGCTAGGATTCACAGCCCCGTATTCGGCGTAGCATGCCCGACGAAGTCGGAAGTCGGCACCGTCACCCTCAACGTGCCCGACCTTCCTGAAGGATCGCTCACTGGCAGCGTATATCTTGGCGCGGAAGCCAATCCGAGCACCGGCGTTGCCGTGCCGATCACGAGCTCGCCATACACGATCTACATCAACGCCGAATCGAAACGCTACGGGGTTGATGTGCGCCTTCAGGGTACGGTCACGACCAACGAAACGACGGGGCGGGTGACGGCGACGTTTGCCAAAAACCCCGAACAGCCATTCAGCGCTGTGATCTTGAAATTCAACACTGGTGCGCTTGCGCCAATTGCCAATCCGCTGATCTGCGGCACGGCGACAAGTGAAACGAGCCTAACTCCTTACACGGGTCTGGCAAACGCGTCGCCGTCCTGGCCATTTATCGTCGATGCCAACGACAAAGGCGCGACCTGCGGGTCCCCATTGCCCTTCGCGCTCACCCAGAGCACCGCCTCCAGCCCCACCACGGGTGGCTCCAACACAAGCTTCACGCTCAACCTGGGCCGCGCCGATGGCGAGCAGTACCTGTCGAAGGTCAGCGCCGCGCTGCCCATCGGCCTTGTCGGCAAGATCCCCGCAGTGCCGTTGTGCCCCGAACCGCAGGCGTCGCTTGGCACCTGCGCGCCAACAAGTCAAATTGGCACGGCCACGGCTACGGTCGGCTCCGGCGAAAAGCCGGTGGCTCTCACCGGGCCCGTCTATCTGACGGGACCCACCAACGGTGCCCCCTACGGCATGACGACCGCCATCAACGCTGTGGTCGGACCCTTCAGCCTCGGCCTCGATGTGGTACGTACCGGGATCGAAATCAACCAGTTCACCGGACGAGTCACCGTCGCGGGCCCAGTACCCACGATCTTCAAAGGCATCCCGCTGCGCCTGAAAGGGCTCAGCGTGGCGATCACCACGCCTGGCTTCCTGATCAACCCGACCAACTGTGGCGCGCTTGCCACAGAAACGACACTCACCTCCAGCGGGGGGGCGACGCAGGCTCTATCGACGGCGTTCCAAGCGTCCAACTGCAGCGCGCTCGCGTTCAAACCAAAGTTCACGGCTTCCTCCAACGGGAAAACGTCAAGGGCCAACGGTGCAGCGCTGAACGCGAAGGTCAGCTATCCCACCGGGATCCAGTCCAACATCAAGTCGGTGCTGGTCACGGTGCCAAAGCAGCTCCCGTCACGGATCAGCACTTTGAACAATGCGTGCCGCGAAGCAGTGTTCAACCAGAGCCCCTACCTGTGCCCCACCGATTCGCGTGTCGGTGGCGCGACGGTGACGACGCCGGTGTTGCCCGCCAAGCTGACGGGTCCCGCCTACTTCGTCTCACACGGTGGCGCGAAATTCCCCGACCTCGACTTCGTGCTGACCGGCAACGGCATCACGATCGTCCTTGTCGGCAACACCAACATCTCCAAAGGCATCACCACGACCAACTTCGCGTCGCTGCCCGACGTGCCGATCTCGAGCTTCGAAGAGAATCTCCCGACCGGCAAAAACTCGGCTGTGACGGCGATCGGGAACATCTGCAAGCAGTCGCTGGTGATGCCCACCACGATCACCGCACAGAACGGCAAGGTGATCAAACAGAACACCAAGATCGCGGTGTCCAGCTGTCCGGTGACGATCGTCTCCCACGCGGTGCGCGCCAACAAGGCGATTATCGTCGCCAAAGTCCCGGCCGCCGGACGTGTCAGCGGCGGGGGCAAGAACCTGAAGACCGTCTACAAGCACCCCGGTAAAAGCCAGAACGTGACCCTTGAAATACCATTGAAGGGCGGCGCTCCGCTGGTGACAAAGGTGCGTGTGGGCTTTATACCGAAGGCCAAAGGCCAGAAGAGCTCGACCGCGTTCGTCACGGTTCTGTTCCGATAGCACAGCTTTGAAGTAACGCAACGAGCGAAGTCGACGGCTTGCCTGACGGATTGATCGTCAGGGGCCGTCGCCGTAGCTCTCCCCTCCGACTCGCCTCAATCGCATCTCGCGGTTGACGCGCATTGATGCGGGTATAGACCGTGTGGCTCGCACAAACGCGTGCCACACGGTGGGTTTGGTCCCGGAGGGAGAATGCCATGAGGCTCAAGGCTCGTATCTGGCTTGTAAGTGTGCTCGCGTGCTCGGTTGCGGCGGTCTCCTCGTCGCCGGCACACGCCGAATTCGGGGTCAAAAGGTGGGAAGCCGGGACCTGTAAGGTCACGTCTTGCAAGGACGCTGGCGCCAAACAGGAAGAAGAATTCTTTTCTCAAGCAGCTGGGCACCCCAACTTCGGGATCACCGACTTCGAAATGAACTACAAAGAAGTCCTTGGGGCAAAGCAGCCTGAAGGCCACATTCAAGACGTGCGCGTTGACCTGCCTGCGGGCCTGAGCGTAAACCCCGAAGCCACCGAAACATGTACCGAAGCTCAGCTCAACGAATCGAAATGCCCGTTGGAAAGCAAGGTGGGTGAAGACGAAGCGACCGGGACCGTGAACGTTCCTGAAACGATTCTCGCGGGCATTCTAAAAGTCCCAGTAGGAGCCCTCACCGTCACCGAAAAATTCCCTGTCTACAACATGGTGCGCAAGTACGCTCAGCCGGCGAGGTTCGGCGTCGAAGTCAAAAGCTCGACGCTGTCGCTGCTCGGTATCAGCGCGATCCTCTACCTCGAAGGCGGGATAAGCTGGTATCACGAACCGTCGGCCGCGGGTGAAGAAAGCAGCAATGTGCGCACCGGTGACTATCACGAGTTCTTCAAGATCGACGGAATCCCGACCACGCCCGAAATCGTGGAGTCCAAGCTGATCTTCTGGGGGATACCCCAGGAACACACTGGTGTTGGAAGTCCAAAAGCGTTCATCACCCTCCCGAGCACGTGCACTGAACGGCCGATCACCTATCTGCACGTCGATTCCCACGAAAACCCCGGTCACTTTCTCGCCTACGAAAACCAGACGCCCATCACCGCCAGCGGGTGCGATTCGCTGGCATTCAACCCCTCGATCTCTCAAGAGCCCGAAACCACCCGATCCGACGCGCCAAACGGCACCGAAGTGGTCCTGCACGTACCGCAAGCCACCGACGAGCCAAATAAGCAAAACTCGCCCGATTTGCAAACGGCGCAGGTCACATTGCCCGAAGGCATGACGCTCAACCCCTCGGCGGCGAATGGGCTTGAAGCGTGCACCAACGAAGAGATCGGCATCGCAACCAACAAGCCGATCGGCTGTCCGGCAAAATCGGTGGTCGGCTCGGTTTTGGTGGAAGCGCCTGGAATACCCAACGGGTCGCTGGCGGGCAACATCTACGTGGGCACTCCCGAAAGCCAGGAACCCAACTCCGGGAGGGAGTATCGGATCTTCATCGCCGCCGAAGCGCCTCAATATGGCGTCGGCGTCCGCCTGGAAGGCAAGGTCAGCGCCAACCTGAGCACCGGCCAGCTGACCACTACGGTCTCAGGCGGTCCGCAGGTGCCATTTGAAAATTTCAGGTTGAAGTTCAACGGCACCGCAACTACTCCGTTGGCCAACCCACTTGTGTGCGGCGCCGCGACGACAATCGCCATCCTCACCCCATATACGGGCGCGGGCGCGGCAAACCCGTTCAGCCTATTCCCAGTCGACCTCGACGGTAAAGGCGCCGCATGCCCGTCGCCGCTCCCCTTCACCCTGAGCCAAGGGGCCGTATCCACGCCCACAACCGGCGGCGCCAACGCGAGCTTCGCGTTCGGCCTCGCGCGTCCCGACGGCCAGCAATACCTGTCGAAGCTCAGCACCACGCTGCCCGAGGGCCTCGTGGGGAGGATTCCCGCGGTGACGCTCTGCGGCGAACCGCAGGCGACGAACGGCGAATGCGGATCGGCCAGTCAGATCGGCACCGCGAGCGTGTCCGTCGGGTCGGGCGCGTCTCCCTACTCGCTATCCGGCACTGTCTACCTGACGGGTCCCTACGCCGGCGCTCCATACGGCCTGTCGGTGGTGGTGCCGGCTGAAAAAGTCGGCCCGTTCAACTACGGGAAGATCGTCACGCGCGCCACGATCGCCGTCAACCCATTCACCTCACAGATCACGGTGGCCAGCCAGCTCCCAACGATCGTTGGCGGCGTCCCCTTGCGCCTGAAAACGCTCACCGTGAACGTCAACCGCCCCAACTTCACGATCAACCCCACCAACTGTGGGGTGCTCAGCACAGCCACAACGCTCACTTCCACCCTGGGGGGGACACAGTCGCTATCGACTCCCTTCCAAGCGACGAACTGTGGGGCGCTCGCGTTCGGGCCAAAATTCACCGCCTCCTCCAACGCGAAAACCTCGCGACCCCACGGCGCCGCTTTGAACGTGAAGGTCACCCTCCCAGCTGGCCCGCAGGCCAACATCAAGTCGGTGCTGGTTGCGCTGCCGAAGATCCTGCCCTCGCGTACGAGCACACTCAACAACGCCTGTCCGGAGGCGATGTTCAACGCGAACCCATTCGGGTGCCCACAGTCACGCGTGGGTGAAGCCACGGTCACCACCCCGGTGCTGCCCGGCAAGCTGACTGGTTACGCGCTGTTTGTCTCCCACGGCGGCGCGGCATTCCCCGACCTGGATCTCGTGCTGAGAGGCGACGGGGTGACCGTGATCCTCGTCGGGAACACCAACATCCAGAAAGGAATCACCACGTCCGACTTCGCGTCGCTGCCGGATGTACCGATCTCGAGCTTTGAAACCAAACTGCCCACCGGCAAGAGCTCGGTTCTGACGGCAACCGGAAACATCTGCAGGGGCGCGTTGGCGATGCCCACCACGATCACCGCGCAGAACGGGAAGGTGATCAAGCGGCGCACCAAGATCAAGGTGGCGGGTTGTCCGCGCAAGCAGCGGCGCCGGCGCCACCACCACCGGTCTGGACACCACCGGTCTGGACACCACCGGGCTGGGCATCGCGTTGCTCACAAACCATCGCGGTAGCGCGCTAGATTGGGTGGATGAGCACCTATCGCACCGACACCGGCGCACACGCCGCTAACGCGGTGCGTGTGGGTGGGGCGGCCGCACACACCGGCGCTGGGGCTGTGCTCGCCGGGGTGCGGCGGCTGACGGCGCTGGCGGATTTCGCGCAGGACAGCGAGACGGTGCTCGGCGCGCTTGCCCGGGAGCTGATCGAGGTGATGGGCGCCGAGGAGGTGCACATCCACCAGCTGAGCATCACCGGCGAGGAAGAGTCGGTGGTCGTGTACGTGCTCGACGGTGACGGGCGACTCAGCTATCTACAGCCGCGCGATGAGCGCCCACCAGGGGTGAGCTGGGTGGCGAGCACCGGTCGCAGCTTCCTCGCGGTGGGGCCGCGCGAGCTGACCGCCAGCGTTCCGAGACTGTCGTTCACGGCACCTCCTCCAAGCGGGGCGCCTGGCTGCGTACTGCTGGCGCCGCTGTCGCTCAGCGCTCAGATCGAGGCGGTGGTGGTGCTCGTGCGGCGCGAGGCCGAGCCCTACGACGAGCGCTCGATCGAGCAGGCCGCGGCGCTGATCGACCAGGGAGCGACCGTGCTCGCACTGGTGCGCGCACGCGCCGAGGCCGGTACCGACTCGGTCGCGGGATGCTTGAACCACCGCGCTATGCGCCGCCGTCTGCATGAGGAGATCGGCCGCGCACAGCGCTCGGGTGGGCGGCTGTCGTGCGTGATCGTGGACCTCGACGATTTCAAGCTCGTCAACGACCGCTACGGCCACCAGGCCGGGGACTCGATCCTGCGCCAGGTCGCGCAGTCGCTGATGGGTGAATTCCGCGCGTTCGACCGCGTCGCGCGCTATGGCGGCGACGAGTTCGTCGTGATCCTCCCCAACGCCGACCTCGCGAGCGCGGTGTCCGCCGCGGGACGCGCGCTCGAGCACATGCGCGGGGTGCCCTTCCCCGACGGATCGCAGGGGGTGTCCGCGTCGATGGGGGTGGCCGAATGGGAGGCGCCGATGAACGCCGACGAACTGCTGGAGGTGTGTGACGCGGCGTTGCTGCAAGGCAAGCGCGAGGGCAAGGGCAGCGTCACGGGAGCCGTCTCGCGCGCGACCGCCCGCTGAGCCACTCTGCGAGACTGGGCACGACCGCAACAACCCGCTAGATCGCCTGGAGAGCCCATGTCGCAGAACAGCTTTGGCGCACAGCAAACGCTCGAGGTCGGGGGCCGCGAGTACGAGATCTACCGTCTCGACGCCCTGCAGCAGCGCTTCGACGTGGCGCGACTGCCGTTCTCGCTGAAGGTGCTGCTGGAGAACCTGCTGCGTACCGAGGGCAACGGGTCGGTTGCGGCGGGCGACATCGAGGCGCTCGCATCCTGGGACGCCAATGCCCAGCCCAGCAAGGAGATCGCGTTCACGCCCGCGCGCGTGCTGATGCAGGACTTCACTGGCGTCCCCGCAGTGGTGGACCTCGCGGCGATGCGCGACGCGATGGCGGCGATGGGGGGCGACCCCGCCAAGATCAACCCGCTCGCGCCCGCCGAGCTCGTGATCGACCACTCGGTGCAGGTCGACGCGTTCGGCACGCGCGACGCCTTCCGCGTCAACGCCGAGCGGGAGTTCGAGCGCAACCAGGAGCGCTATTCCTTCCTGCGCTGGGGACAGGGGGCATTCGAGCACTTCGCGGTGGTGCCGCCCGACACCGGCATCGTGCACCAGGTCAATCTCGAGTATCTCTCGCGTGTGGTGTTCTCCACGGAGGGAACCGACGCCGCCGGCGACGGGCCGCTGCAGGCCTACCCCGACACATTGGTGGGCACCGACTCGCACACCACGATGGTGAACGGGCTCGGCGTGCTCGGGTGGGGCGTCGGGGGGATCGAGGCGGAGGCGGCGATGCTGGGCCAGCCGATGCCGATGCTGATCCCGCGCGTGCTCGGCTTCAAGCTGCACGGGGCGCTCCCGGAGGGCGCCACCGCCACCGACCTGGTGCTGACCGTCACCGAGATGCTGCGCGAGCGCGGGGTGGTGGGGATGTTCGTCGAGTTCTACGGCGCCGGGCTGGCCGGGTTGCCGATCGCCGACCGCGCCACGATCGGCAACATGTCCCCCGAGTTCGGCTCCACCTGCGCGATCTTCCCGATCGACGCGGAGACGCTGCGCTACCTGAAGCTGTCGGGTCGCCCACCAGAGCGCATCGAGCTGGTCGAGGCCTACGCGCGCGCGCAGGGACTGTGGCACGACGAGCACTCCGAGGAGCCCACCTTCTCCGATCTGATCGAGCTCGACCTCGGGGAGGTCGTGCCGAGCATCGCCGGCCCCAAGCGCCCGCAGGACCGCGTGTCGCTGACCGACGCCAAGCGCGCGTTTGGGGAGTCGCTGAAAGGGCTCGTGCCCGACTACGACGACTCCGACGAGGCCTCCGCGGAGAGCTTTCCCTCGAGCGACCCTCCCGCGGTGAGCTTCCCGGGCCACGCGTGGGAGGCCGGCGCATCCGCGCACGACCCCGGGGCCGCGCACACGCACAGTCCCAGCTCGCAGGCCAACGGCGGCGAGTGGGGCACGGGCCTGACCGCCACCGCCTCGCCGACCGCGGTGGAGCTGACGCTCGCCGACGGCACCGCCACGCGGCTCGATCACGGCCACGTGGTGATCGCGGCGATCACCAGCTGCACCAACACGTCCAACCCCTCGGTGATGGTGGGTGCGGGCATCCTCGCCCGCAACGCGCTCGCGCGCGGGCTGCGCAGCAAGCCGTGGGTCAAGACCTCGCTGGCGCCCGGCTCGAAGGTGGTTACCGAATACCTCGACAAGGCTGGCTTGACCGAATCGCTGGAGGCGCTCGGGTTCGATCTCGTGGGCTACGGTTGCACCACCTGCATCGGCAACTCGGGTCCGCTGCCGGAGGAGGTGTCCAAGGCGGTCGCCGATGGCGATCTCGCGGTGGTGTCGGTGCTGTCGGGCAACCGCAACTTCGAGGGGCGCATCAACCCGGATGTGAAGATGAACTACCTCGCATCGCCGCCCCTGGTGGTGGCGTACGCGCTGGCGGGCACGATGGACGTCGACATCGTCGGCGACCCGCTCGGCCAGGACGAGCAGGGGCGCGACGTGTACCTGCGCGACATCTGGCCCTCAGAGCACGAGGTCGCGCAGACGATCGCAGAGGCGATCCACTCCGACATGTTCCGCTCGAGCTACGGCGAGGTGTTCGCCGGGGATGAGCGCTGGAACTCGCTGCAAGTCCCCGAGGGGGACCGCTTCCAGTGGGAGCCCGCCTCCACCTACGTGCGCCTGCCGCCCTACTTCGAGGGTATGCCAGCCGAGCCGCGGAGGCTCGCCGACATCGAGGGTGCACGTGTGCTGGCGCTGCTCGGCGACAGCGTCACCACCGACCACATCTCACCCGCGGGCTCGATCAAGCGCGACGGCCCCGCGGGGGCGTACCTGCAGGAGCACGGGGTGGCCCCACGCGACTTCAACTCCTACGGCTCGCGTCGTGGCAACCACGAGGTGATGATGCGCGGGACGTTCGCCAACATCCGCCTGCGCAACCAGCTCGCGCCAGGAACCGAGGGGGGTGTCACGGTCCACTTCTCCTCTCAACAGTCCACCCCCGCCGGAAGTGAGGGTGGCCCCTCCACGGCGAGTGGCGGAGGCGAGCAGACCTCGATCTACGACGCCGCCATGAGCTATGCCGATGAAGGCGTGCCGCTGGTGGTGATCGCCGGCAAGGAGTACGGCACGGGCTCCTCGCGCGACTGGGCCGCAAAGGGCACGGCGCTGCTCGGGGTGCGCGCCGTGATCGCCGAGAGCTTCGAGCGCATCCACCGCTCCAACCTGATCGGGATGGGGGTGCTCCCGCTGCAGTTCCCCGAGGGGGAGTCCGCGAAGTCGCTGGGGATCGACGGCCACGAGCAGTTCTCGATCACCGGCTTCGCCGAGCCGCTGAACGCGGGTGAGCTGCCGAAGGCCTGCACTGTGAAGGCGGGCGAGGTGGAGTTCGAGGCGACCGTGCGGATCGACGCGCCCAAGGAGGCCGACTACTTCCGTCACGGTGGGATCCTGCAATACGTGTTGCGACAGTTGCTCGCCTCGTGAGCGCGGCCGCGGAGGGACCCGGCGGCGACGGTACACCCGGCGGCGAGACGACCAGCGCAGGCGGCGGATTCACGCCGCTGCTACGTGATCTGCTTACGGCTCGTGGTCCGAGCGGTTACGAGACAGCGCCCGCGGCGGTGTGGCGCGATGCGGCGGCGGGGTTTGGCGCGCAGGTGAGTACCGACCTGGTGGGGACGCCCTCGGCGCGTGTGGCTGCGCGCATACCCACATCGGACGCGCCGCGGGAGGCAGCCGACGCGCGGGAGGAGGCGGCCGCGCTCACGTCCGGGGGTGCGGGCCCGCGACGCTTGATCGTGATGGGCCACATCGACGAGATCGGGTTGATCGTGACCCACATCGACGACGAGGGCTACCTGTGGTTTCGCGAGGTGGGCGGGTGGGACGCGCAGATCCTTGTGGGCCAGCGCGTGGTGCTCGGCACCCGCGATGGGGAGATAGTGGGCGTGATCGGCAAGAAGCCGATTCACCTGCTGCGCGAGGAGGAGCGCAAGAAGGTGGCGGAGGTGCGCGACCTGCACATCGACATCGGCGCCAAAGACGGGGCGCAGGCGCGCGAGCTGGTGCGAGTAGGCGACGTGGCCGTGATTGACGGCGATCCCGTGGGGCTGCCCAACGGGCGGCTGGCAGCGCGCGCGATGGACAATCGACTCGGCTCCTTCGTCGCGCTAGAGGCAGCCCGTTTGGTGGCTGAGGCTGGCGGGGCGCACGGCTGGGAGGTCGTGGCGGTGGCGGCGGCACAGGAGGAGACCACCTTCGGGGGCTCGCGCACGAGCGCCTTCTCGCTGGAGCCCGACGCGGCGATCGTGGTGGACGTCACCCACGCCACCGACGCGCCCGGGATCGACGTGAAGGAGTCCGGCAAGCACGAGCTGGGCTCGGGACCGGTGCTGAGCCGCGGCTCGACGCTTCACCCGCGCCTCTCGGAGTTGCTGTACGAGACCGCCGAGCGCGAGAGCATTCCGTTCACCGTGGAGGCGATCGGGCGTAACACCGGCACCGACGCCGACGCTGTGCACCTCAGCCGTGGTGGGGTGCCGACCGGGCTGGTGTCGATCCCGCTGCGCTACATGCACTCGCCGGTGGAGCTGGTGCAGCTGGGCGACGTGCACGCCGCCGCGGCGCTGATCGCCGCCACCGCGCTGACACTGGACGACAAGACCTCCTTCGCCCGCTGAGCCGCCACGCGCATGGACACCCGTTTGGGGTGTCCATGCAAAGCGCGGGAGGCGGCTCTAGTTGCTCGTGCCCTCCAAAGCCGAAAGCGGAGGGCTGGTGCCCTCCAGCTCGGTCATCTGGTTGATCTCATACACCTTGCCGGGAGCCGCTCCGAGCGCGAGCATGCGCAGGCCCTCGGGGCCCGCGAACACCTTGCGCTTGGGCTCGGGGCCGACGCGCACGAACACGTCGGGATCGAGCGCGACACGCTCGCCCTCGATCTCGATCCAGCCGGAGCCGCCGATCGCGAGGAAGACCTCCTCCTGGCCGCTCTCGGCGTGGTCGTGCAGCGGGTAGTCCTCATAGTTGGGCGGCATCTGGATGACCTGCATCCCAAACGAGGTGACGCCGAGCTCGGCGCGCGCCTTGACGAAGCCGCCGCCAAACGCGGCCTCCATGTTTTTGATGTTCTTCGCGGTGTAGTCGCTCATGGGTGTCTCCTGTGTTAGGTGGGGGGTGGTTGCAATTGGAGTCGAGGTGGTCGGTTGGCCGGATTTTTTGGATATGGGGTCGTTCGAGCTGCAATCAGGCGGCGCTCTGGTCGCTACCGAGCGCGGCAGGCTGCAGCACGGGTTTGTCGGTGGGCATGATGATCCCCAGCTGGCGCGACTGGGCGAGCACACTGCCGTCGGGGGCCCAGATGACGCCGTCCTCCTCGAACAGTCCGTCGTGCAGCAGGCGCGTGTCGAACACGCCGAGGCACAGCGCCGCGGGGTCGCAGTCGCAGTCGTCGATCGAGCGGCGGAAGTGGATCGTGAGGTCTACCGTGGGGCTGATCGCGGGTGCGTCGAGCGCGATGAACGAAGGCGGGAACCACGCGTCGCAGAACAGCGCGAGCGCGGGGGCATCCACCGCGCGCGCGGGATCGGGCAGCCCGGTCCAACCGCCGACGCGCATCGGGGCGCCGCTGCCGGCAAACGGGACGGCGCCGACGCGCGGCTGCATGACGATATGGCGCGTGAACTCCGGAGCGCCGTTGAACAGCTTCGGCGTGGAGCGCCGCTCGTCGTCGGGTGGGGGCAGCTCGGGCATCGGCAATTCGTCAGCCTCAGGTGAGCGCCACGGGACCGAGAACGCGGCGAGCGCCAGCGCGATGACCTTGCCGCCCTGCTGCATGCGCGCCGAGAGGGTGCTGAGTGAGCGGCCCGCCCGCTCGATCGTGGTGAGGATTTCGATCGGCCCGGACTCGGGCGCTCGGGTGTAGTGGATCGTCAGCGAGCGAGGCGTGCGCTCGGGATCATCGACGGTGGCGACCAGTGCCTGCAGCAGCATCGCGGCGAGGTAGCCACCGTGGGGTCCGCGGCCGGCGCGCCAGCCCGGGGCGATGTCGGCTGAGAAGCGGGCGTCGGATCCCCCCGTTGTGCCGCTGTTGCCCTCGGTGTCGTCGAATGCCTCGTCCGGCATTCGCGTGACGGCGGTGTCGCGGTCGAACACTGTCTCCATGCCCGGCGAGCATACCGGACTGGCTGACTGGCCAGCCTGGGCCCCGAATGGGGTCTCAGTTGCGCACGAGTCGCTTGTAGCTGATCCGGTGGGGCCTGTCGGCGGCCGCCCCAAGACGCTCGTGGCGGTGCTCCTCATAGGCCTCGAAGTTGCCCTCGAACCAGGTCACTTGCGAGTCGCCTTCGAAGGCGAGCACGTGCGTGGCGATGCGGTCGAGGAACCAGCGGTCGTGCGAGATCACCACCGCACAACCCGGGAATGCGAGCAGCGCTTCCTCGAGCGCGCGCAGCGTGTCGACATCGAGATCGTTGGTGGGCTCGTCGAGCAGCAGCAGGTTGCCACCGGAGCGCAGCAGCTTGGCGAGGTGCACGCGGTTGCGCTCGCCGCCGGAGAGCTTGCCGATGCGCGCCTGCTGGTCGGAGCCCTTGAAGTTGAACCCGGCGGTGTACTGGCGCGAGTTGACCACGCGGTCGCCCACCTTCAGGTGATCGAGCCCGTCGGAGATCTCCTCCCACACCGTCTTTGAGGGGTCGAGCGAGTCGCGTGACTGATCGACGTAGGCGAGCTGCACGGTGTCGCCGAGCTCGAGCTTGCCCGCGTCGGGGGTCTCCTCGCCGGTGATCATCCGAAACAGCGTGGTCTTGCCGGCGCCGTTGGGGCCGATCACCCCCACGATCCCCGCGCGGGGCAGCTCGAAGGAGAGGTCCTCGATCAGCAATCGCTCGCCGAAGCCCTTGCGCAGAGCGTCGGCGACGAGCACCTTCGCGCCCAGGCGCGGACCCGGGGGGATGTGGATCTGGACCTCATCGAGCTTCACGTTGCGCTCCTCGGCGATGCAGCTCCTCGTAGCGTGCGAGACGCGCCTTTGACTTGGTGCGCCGCCCCTTGGGGTTGGTGCGCACCCACTCGAGCTCGGCGGCGATCGTGCGCTCGCGGCCCTTTTCGCTGCGCTCTTCTTGGGCGAGGCGCTTCTGCTTCTGCTCCAGCCAGCTGGAGTAGTTGCCCTCATATGGGATCCCCTTGCCGCGATCGAGCTCTAGGATCCAGCCGGCGACGTTGTCGAGGAAGTAGCGGTCGTGGGTGACCGCGACGATCGCGCCCTTGTAGTCGGTGAGGTGCTGCTCCAACCACGCCACCGACTCGGCGTCGAGGTGGTTGGTGGGCTCGTCCAGCAACAGCAGGTCGGGGGCGCTGAGCAACAGCCGGCACAGCGCCACCCGGCGACGCTCCCCGCCGGAGAGCGGGCCCACCTCCGCGTCGGGCGGGGGCAGGCGCAGCGCGTCCATCGCGTACTCCAGCTGCGTGTCGAGGTTCCACGCGTCGGCGGCTTCGATCTTCGCCTGGATGTTCCCGAACTCCTCGGCGGTGTCATCGGAGTAGTTGGCGGCCAGCTCGTTGAAGCGGTCGAGCAGCGCGCGCGTGGGGGCGACCGCCTCTTCGACGTTGCCCTTCACGTCCTTGGACTCGTCGAGGTGAGGCTCCTGCTCGAGCATCCCAACGCTTGCGCCGGGGGCAAGCATCGCCTCGCCGCGATAGTCCTGGTCGACACCGGCCATGATCCGTAGCAGTGTGGACTTGCCGGCGCCGTTGTAGCCGAGCACGCCGATCTTCGCGCCAGGGTAGAACGCGAGCGTGATGTCGTTGAGCACCGTCTTTTCAGGCGGGTGCAGCTTCGACAGGCGGTGCATCGTGAAGATGTATTGCGAGGACATTCCTGCGCAGGATAGGCGGTCGGTAACGTATCGGTGTCATGCCTGGGGCGATCCTCGACATAGAGCAGCAGATGCTCCTCTTGGAGATCGAGCCGCCGTTTGACAAGCGCGATGTGCAGCTCGCGCGTCGACGGATGGCCAAGCGCTGGCACCCTGACATAGCGCCGGCGGGCAGGCAGTTCGAGCACGAGCGCCATCTGAAGGCGATCAACGAGGCCGCCGACCACCTGATGCGCATCGCCGAAACCTCGCGGGGTGGGAAGGTCTCCCGAAACGCGGTGAAGGTGAGCGCGGCGGCGGCGCGCCAGGCGCGCGAAGAGGCGGGCAGGCGCGCGTATGAAGCCGAGCAGCGCGCCCGCGAGCACTCCGCCGACCGCGCACGCAACGACCCATTCGGAAGCCGCGTGCCCGACCACTCGGTGGTGCACCGCTACGCGCGCTGCACCTCCTACCCCGAGTGGGGGGTGGGGACCGTAGAAGGGATCTACTTCACCGGCGACAGTGCCGAGGACCAAGACGTCCAGCAGTGGGCGCGCGTGAAGTTCTCCCACGGGGTGCGCACGGTGCCCGCGGGGAGCATGAAGTTCGTGGACTTCTCAAAGCCCGACCCCGCCGAGGAGCGCGTGGAGCGCTTCATGACGGCGGCGCAGCGGGCGATGGCCGAAGGCGAGTATGTGCTGGCGGCGCAGCGCCTGGTGTACGCGCGCGACGCCGAACCGCGCAACGTGGGGGTGCTGCGGCTGATGACGCTTGCCTTCTGGCAGGCCGGCAACCTCGAGGCCGCGGCGCGCTCGGTGCGCGACTGGGCGCGTGTGGATGGTCAGCGTCCTGCTCCCCACCGCTTTGCCGCGCGCATCTACGAGGACATGGGCGCGATCGACCTGGCCGAGGAGGCCGCCCAGCGTGCGGCCGAGCGTGGCCCCACTGACGCGGGCGCTTGGGAGAGGCTGGGACGACTGCGCCTGGCGCTGCTCGACCGCGAGGGCGCGCTGCGCGCGCTCGATCGGGCGCTCAAACTCGGCGCCGGCGGCGATGTTGTGCACGATCTGGTGGCACAGGCGCTGGCGATTGAGCCGCGCATGACGCAGACGGCTTGATCAGGCCACTGCGCGTAGGCGCCGGTAGGGCTCGCCGGCTAGCTCGCGCGCCAAGGCGTCGACGATCGCCTCGTCGCTCTCCTCGAGCCCATCGGTGACCGCGCCGATCACGGCGCGCTTGCGCTCCAGCAGGTTGGCGATCGTCTCATCGATTGTGCCCGCCGCGAGCAGATACCACGCGTTGACGGCGTCCTGCTGGCCGATGCGGTGAAGACGATCCTCGGCCTGGTCGTGCTTGGCCGGCGTCCAGTCAAGCTCCAGGAAGGCCACGTTTGAAGCTTGTGTCAGTGTCAATCCCTGCCCCGCCACCTCGATTGAGCACACGATCAGCTGGTTGTCGGACGCGTCCGCCGCTTGGAAGGCCTGTAGCGACGCGTCGCGGGCGGCGTGCGTGTCTTCTCCGAGGATATGCAGTGCCGTGGGGAAGCGCTCGAGCACCGCGCGCTGGACCTCGCGGTGGCGAGCGAACACGACCAGCCGCTCCCCGGAGCTGCAGAAGTCGTGAATCCACGCGAGCGCAGCGTGCAGCTTGCCGCGCGCGGCGAGCAGCTTGAGTGCATTGAGCCGCACGAGGCGCTCGGCGCGCAATGCGGCGGCGACCTTCGCGTCGAGCTCGTGCAGGTCGAGCGGGCGACTGCGTAGCCACGCGATCACGTCGTGCTCGGCGAGGCGGTACTCGGGCTCGTTGTCGAGCTCCACCGGCACCACCGAGCGGGTCTTCGCGGGCAGCTGCGGGAGCACGTCGGCCTTCAACCGTCGCACGAAGCAGCGCGAGCGCAGATGCCAGTGCAGGCGCACGTGCGCGTCGGGTCCCTTGAAGCGTCGCCCGAACTGGGCGCCCGAGCCGAAGTCGGCGAGACGCCCGATGATGCGCAGCTGGGAGATCAGCTCGGGTGGGCGGTTCATCACCGGGGTGCCGGTGAGCGCCAGCACGAGCGCCTCGTTCGGGAGGCTTGCCGCGAGACGCCCCACGGCTTGAGTGCGCTTGGCGGCGGCGTTCTTGCAGTAGTGCGACTCGTCGAGCACGAGCGCCTTGGGGGCGATCGCGGCGAGCGCGGGCCCGCGCGCGGCGAGGATGTCGTAGTTGACGACGGTGATGTCCGCGGGAGGGATGCTCGCGCTTGCGGCTCGCTCGTCCGCGACGTCCTCGTCCGCGACGTGTCCATTCGACGATCCCGCGTCGGCCGCCTCGCCGCTACCACGGTTGGGTGAGCGTCCTCCCTTCCCGCTGAGTGCCTGGGCGCTGCGGCCTGGCAGCCAGCGCTCGATCTCGCGCATCCAGTTGAGCTTCAGGCTGGCGGGGCACACCACGACGGCCGGGTAGGCGCCGTCGGCTTGCAGCGCTGCGAGCGCCTCGATCGTCTTGCCGAGTCCCTGCTCGTCGGCGAGGAACGCGCGGCGTTGATCCAACAGGTAGCTCACTCCAGCGCGCTGGAACGGCTTGAGCTCTCCGCCCAGACCAGCCACTTCGAGCTCACCGTCGATTGCCGAGGAGAGCGCCACGAGCCCCGCCGCGTGGGCGTGCTGCTCGCGGATCTGCTGCAGCACCACAAGCGCCTCGGGGTCGATCCAGATTCCTCGCTCGGCGAGGAAGCGATCGAGTTCCTCCACGCAGAAGGGATCGGCCCGGATCGAGGGGAGCTGGCCGTGCTCGCCGCGTCGCGGGGGGGCGCCCCGTGTGGAGCCATGGGGCCGGTGGGGGGTGGCACCCGCCAGCGCACCAAACGCTTCGAGCTGTTCCCCGTCGTGACCGGGCGCCAGCACGAACGTGGGGTCCTCATGGATGGCCGACAGCTCCAGCACCGCCGGCGGAGCGGGACGGCCCTCCTTCAGAGCTTCGACGCAGTGTCGCGTGGCGGCACTCGTGAAGCTGCGCAAGGGCTCGATCGACTGCCACGAGTCGAGCGTCAGCGCCACGGTGGCGCCGCCCGGCGCGCTCACGGCACGGTCGCGCAGATCGGGCGGCAGACGATTGGGATCCCCGAGCAGCAGGAACACGGGCTGCTCGGGCGGTCCCGCCACGTCGACCGTCCCGCGCCAGGTGGTGGCGCGCGCGAGCCAGCTCTGTGTGCGCGGGTCGATGGCGGCCGTCTCGAGCTCGTCGAGCAGCTCCGCGATCAGATGCGCGTCGCGCTCCACGGCGGCCAGCGCGAAGGTCCCCTCGGGGCCCTCCAGCGCACGTAGGTCGGCCCGGCCGGCGAGTACGCGCGCGAGTGGGGCGTGCTCGGCGGCGATCAGCAGCCAGTGTTCCTTGCGGCGGTCGCGGCGCAGCTCCACGTCGTGTCGCATCGCTCCCTCGCGGGCGGTGGGGCGCTGGGAGACCTCGGTCAGCGCGTGGGCGGCGTCTTCGGTCAGACGCAGGCGGCCGGCCCCGATGGGGAGCGTGTCCACCAGCCGCGCCGCATCGACGTCGAGCGGGATCACGGCGCGGCCGATCACCGGGAGTTGCTGGGCGTCTGGATGCTCCAGCAGGGCCGCGACGATCTCAGGAGCACGGTCGGTGGCGAATGTCAGCCACCAGCTCTCGTCGGGGCGCGCAACATCGAGAACGCACTCGTCGTGGGCTCGTCGGGCGCGTTGACGGGCGAGAGCCCGTGCGAGCGACTCGCTGAGGACGGGCGCGCTCGGGAGGTGCTCAAACAGTTGCGCCAGCGCCTCGGCGCGCTCGGGGTCCAGCGGCACCACCCAGGCGCGCTCGGCCGGGTCCCAGCGCCGTCCTGGCAGCGAGCGCAGCAACCGGCGCAGCCCGTCGTCGTAGGGAAAGCGCAGCATCGCCTCGCCTTGCTCGAGTGATGCGTGAAGGGAAGCGTCCATGACCTCAGCACGATAGGCCGCGGCGGGGATAGCTGCGCGTGCCGTCCGCCGGCGACCGCGGAAGATGCGGCGCGCGAGGCTCAGGTGCACGGCGAGCTATGTGGCGAGGAGCTATGTGCGAGGAACTATGTGGCGAGGATGTTCACCGCGCGCGAAACGATCAACCCGATCGTCACGAGCGACACGAGCGCCTGGATGCCCATCGTGCTCTTCGCGATCATGCTGAGTGGCATCGTGTCGGTGGGGGAGAACGCAGTGGCGTTGGTCAGCGACACGTACAGGTAGTCGATGAACTTCGGCCGCCACGCGAGCGGCTCGATGCGGTCGTCTGACATCTGTGGGTAGAGGAAGTCGGGCGGCCCGTCGTGTCCGGCGGCGCGCCGGCCGGGTCCGCCGCGGTCGATCTCCCAGTACCACAGCGCGAAGATCAGGAAGTTGGTGAGCCAGATCAGCACACCCGAGGTAACCAGCTCGTGCCCGTTTGAGACTTTGCCGTGTAGCAGGAGATGGGTGAGCGCGCCGAGCGAGTAGATGTTGGCGGCGGTCACGAATGCGGTCAGTCCCAGCGCCACGCGGCGGCGGCGGGGGTGCTCGTGCTCGAGCTGGCGCGGCGTTGCCATGAACATCCCCAGCAGCAGCACTGCCTCGAACGCCGGTACAAGCCAGGGGGGGCCGGCGGTGAGCCGTTTGGGCAGCGTGACCTGCAGGCCGATCGCGGCGAGGATCGTCGCCTGCGCCGGCCAGAACGGCTCGGAGGCCGGCGGGGGCGGGTAGGGACGGCCAGGCTGGGACGGGTAGGGACGGCTGGGTTGGGGCGAGCTCTCCTGCGCCACGGCCATGAGAGTACGAGTCGCGGCGGCGGCGAAAGCGCTTCGATGCGCGCCACCGCCGGCACGGCGCGCTAGCCTGACTGTTGTGGGAATCGACAGTCCCCTCCACCTGCTGTTCCTCGGCGCTGTCGCGCTGATGGTGCTCGGCCCCAAGCGTCTGCCCGAAGTGGCGCGCGCGCTCGGCAAGGGCATGCGCGAGTTCCGCGAGTCGATCAACCTCGATGGGCCCCCCGCCGACACGAGGACCGCACCGGAGGACCGCGAGCGCCAAACGCCGTAGAGTTGCACTCCCCTTATGGGAGAACATCGAGTTGCTCATGGGAGGACATCGAATTGCCACGGGTGTCCGACGACGTGGGGCACGCGGTCACGATCGAGGACGTCGCCTCACCCGTTCGACCTGGGATCCGGCTCAGCGGATACCGTCCACCGGTGCGTTTGATCGTCGCCCGCTGCGAGGTTTCCTACATCGGCCGCACCACCACCGTGCTGCCGGAGGCGGTGCGGCTCTTGATGTGCAAGGGGGACGGCACGTTCATGGTGTGGGCCGACGGGGGCTCGCCAAACGTGAAGCCGCTCAACTGGATGACCCCGCCCACGGTGCTCGAGGAGCAGCGCGATCCCGACGGGGTGCTCACACATCTGGTGGTTCGTACCCGAGGGGGCACAAGCAAGCAGCGCGCCGAGGAGCGACTTGAGATCGCGATCGCCGAGGTGATGGACGACATCGAGCACGAGGTCGACGCACTGGCTTCGCTCGAGAAGGAAGGGCTGGAGCGTGAACTGCAGGAACTGCTCGCCGATGCGCCCCACTGGTGCGGGGAGGGCTTCCGGCTGGTGCGCCGCGAGTGGCCCACCGACATCGGCCCGGTCGACCTGATGTGCCGCGACACGCGGGACGAGTGGGTGGCGGTTGAGATCAAGCGCGTCGCCACGATGGAGTCGGTGGAGCAGCTCACGCGCTACCTGGAGCGCATCCGTCTCGACCCCGCGATGGCCGCGTGCCGGGGGGTGTTGGTGGCGAAGTGGATCAAGCCGCAGGCACGCGTGCTCGCCGGGGCGCGCGGCATCGATTGCGTGGAGATCGACGTGGAAGTGCTGCGCGGCAACCGCGAGCCCGAGCTGCGGCTGTTTGCCGCGTAGCGACAAGCGCGGCGAGAGGTGTTGCGTGTGTTCAATAGACAATTCGTTCAAACTTGTAACGAATTTATTTATTGGATATCCCCGTCCTCGGCCCGAGGTGGCTACTCTGCTCTCCAATGTCGACGACAGCTGACCCACAGTCGCCAATGCCAGTGCTGACTGAGCGACGCGACGGCGTGCTGCTGATCACGCTCAACAGACCCGACGCGCGCAACGCCGTCAATCTGCCGCTCGCCGAAGGGATCGCAGCGGCGCTCGATCAGCTCGACGGCGACGATTCGCTCAGCGTCGGGGTGCTCACCGGCGCCGGCAAGGGCTTCTGTGCGGGCATGGACCTTAAGGCGTTCGTTAGCGGCGAGCGTCCCTGGGTCGGCGATCGTGGCTTCGCCGGGATCGTGCGGCGCGGTTCGGTCAAGCCGCTGATCGCCGCGATCGAGGGCTTTGCGGTCGCCGGCGGTCTGGAGGTGGCGCTCGCATGCGATCTGATCGTGGCCGCCCGCGGCGCGAAGCTCGGCATCCCCGAGGTCAAGCGCTCGCTCGTGGCCGCCGGCGGTGCGCTGCTGCGCCTGCCGCGTTCGCTGCCCTACAACGTGGCGATGGAGCTGGCGCTCACCGGCGATCCGATCGCCGCCGAGCGTGCCGCCGAGCTTGGGCTGGTCAACCGGCTCGCTGAGCCGGGCGGCGCGGTGGAGGAGGCCCTGTCGCTGGCGGGCGAGATCGCCTCGGGCGCCCCGCTCGCGCTGATCGCCTCCAAGCGCATCCTGCAAGAGCAGTGGGACTGGTCGGCTGCTGAGATGTGGGACGCGCAGAGCGCCATCTCAGACCCGGTGTTCGTCTCCGAGGACGCCCGTGAGGGCGCCACCGCGTTTAGCGAGAAGCGCCCACCCGTGTGGCGGGGCCGCTAGCCGCGCAGCCGCTTCTTGCGGCGGCGCTGGCGCAAGATCATTTTGAAGCGTCGCCACAGGGCCGCCATCAGCGCTCCCCGGGAGTCTTTTTCGGGTACTGCGACACCGGCACGTTCAGGTCGAGCGCGGTCCTCACGATGCGGCTCTGCTCCTTGATGTGGGCGGCCGGGTAGCCCTCGCCCGGGCTCGCCCGCTCCGGGCGTCCCACGAAGCCGAAGTGGATTTCCTGCGGCATGATCTGCATCAGGCGCGGGAACATGTGCGCACGGGCGCCCACGTTGCGCGGCTCCTCCTGCACCCACAAGATCTCTTTCAGCTGTGGGTAGCGCCCGATCAGGTCCCTGATGTTGCGCTCGGGGAATGGGTACAGCAGCTCCACGCGCCCGATCGCCACCCTGTCGTTGTCCTGACGGTCGGGATGACCGGCGAGGTCGTAGTAGATCTTGCCGGTGCACAGCACCAGCCGCGTCACCGACTCGTCGACGATCCCCGGCTCGGCCAGCACCGGCTCAAAGCGCGAGTTCTCGGCCAGATCCTCGACCGTGTTGCTGGCCTGGGGCAGCCGCAGCAGCGACTTCGGGGTCATGATCACCAGTGGGCGCTGCTTGGCGATCAGCGCTTGGCGGCGCAGCAGGTGGAAGTATTGGGCTGGCGTCGTGAGATTGGCGACGCGCATGTTCCCCTCCGCCGCGAGTGCCAGGAAGCGCTCGAGCCGCGCCGAGGAGTGCTCGGGCCCGGAGCCCTCGTACCCGTGCGGTAGCAGCAGCGTCAGGCGCGAGGTCTGTCCCCACTTGGCCAGCCCCGAGGCGATGAACTGGTCGATGATCACCTGAGCGGAGTTGACGAAGTCGCCGAACTGCGCCTCCCACAGCACGAGCGTCTCGGGGGCCTCCTGGCTGTAGCCGTACTCAAAGCCTATGCACGCCAGCTCCGACAGCGGGCTGTTGTGCAGCTCCATTGGGGCGAGCGCCTCAGGGAGTGACTGGATCGGGCAGAACGCCTGCCCGGTCTTGGCGTCGTGGAACACGAGATGGCGCTGGCTGAAGGTGCCGCGCTCGGTGTCCTGCCCGGTGAGTCGCACCGGCGTGCCCTCAGTCAGCAGCGACGCGAACGCCAGCGCCTCGGCATGCGCCCAGTCGATGCGCGCCTCCGTGTCGCTCTCGCCGAGCGCGTCACGACGGCGCTCCAGCTGCTTGGCGAGCTTCGGGTGCACAGTGAACCCGTCGGGGGTGCGCAGCAGCTCCAATCCCAGCTCCCGCACGCGTGCGGCGGTAACGGCGGTGTCGACGTCGGGGCTCGGGGTGCGGTCGAGCTGATACTCGCCGGTGCCGTGATCCACGGCACCCTGCTCCGCCGCGGCGACGATCTTCGCCTTCAGGCGCTGGTGCAGGATCGTCAGGTTGTCCCACACCTCCTGGCCGATGCGCTCCACTTCGTCGCCACTCACCACGCCGTCGGTGACGAGTTGCTCGGCCCACAGTTCGTACACGCGCTTCTTCGTCTTGATCTTCGCGTACATCTCCGGCTGGGTGTATGCGGGCTCATCAGACTCGTTGTGCCCGAAGCGCCGGTAGCCGATCAGGTCGATCAGCACGTCGTGCCCGAACTCCTGGCGGAAGGCGAACGCGAGGTGCACAGCGCTCATGCACGCCGCCACGTCGTCGGCGTTGACATGGATGATCGGCACGTCAAAGCCCTTCGCCAGATCCGAGGCCCAGCGCGTCGAGCGAGCGTCGTCGGGGTCGGTCGTGAAGCCGATCTGGTTGTTCATGATCAGGTGCACCGTGCCACCCACCTGGTAGCCGTCGAGCGCTTGCAGGTTCAGCGTCTCGGCGACCACCCCCTGCGCGGGGAACGAGGCGTCGCCATGGATCACGACCGGCACCGCCGCGTTGGTGTCCTGGTGCGCCCGCGGCCCGCTGCGCGAGGTCTGCGCGGCGCGCGTGGCGCCCTCCACGACCGGCGAGACATACTCGAGGTGGCTCGGGTTGGACTCCAGGTTCACGCGGATCGTCCCGCCGTCGGGCAGCGCGTAGGAGCCCTGCGTGCCGTGGTGATACTTGACGTCCCCGGTGCCCCCCTGGGGGATCGTCGTGACCGCCTCCAGCGTCGAGGCCCCCTCGAACTCGGCGAAGATCGTGTCGTAGGGTCGTCCGAGGTTGTGCGCCAGCACGTTCAGCCGCCCGCGGTGGGCCATCCCGATCACAACCTCCTGCCCACCGATCCCGGCCGCCAGCTGGATCAGCTCGTCGAGCATCGGCACGGTCATGTCGAGGCCCTCGATCGAGAACTGGTGCTGGCCGAGGTAGGCCTTGTGCATGAAGCGCTCCAGCGCGTCCACCTCGATGAGGCGCTTCAAAAGCGCCTTGCGCGGCTCGATGCCGAGCGGCTGGCGGAATGCCCCCGACTCGATCTGCTCACGCAGCCACACGCGCTGGCGGTGAGAGGAGATGTGCTCGATCTCATACGCGATCGTCCCGCAGTAGGTCTGGCGTAGAGCCGGCAGCGCCTCGGCGAGCGTCTCGCCCGGCACGTACATGCGTAGGATGCGCGCCGGGATCTGGGCCATCACCTGCGGTGTCAGCCCCGCGGTTTCCGGGTCCAGCTGCGGCTCGCCCTCGGGCTCTGCTCCCAGCGGGTCAAGGCGCGCCGCGAGGTGACCGTGGCTGCGGAAGCGGTGCACCAGCGTGCTCGCCGCTTGCACTGCCTGCAGCATCTGCTCGTCGGGCGCGCTGGCCTGTGGCGCCGCGGCCACGGGCGCCGCCACCGCCGGCTTCGGCGCGCTCGGGGCGGGGCCGATCTCGACGCCGAGTGAGCCGAACACGTTCTCGTAGAACTGCTCCTCACCCTGCAGCCGTGCTTCCACCAGCGCAAGGAAGCGCCCCGACTCCGCGCCCTGGATGACGCGGTGGTCGTAGGTCGAGGTCATCGTCATCGCCTTCTCCGCGCCAATCTGCTCGCCGACGTTTCCGAGGCCGATGGGGTAGGCGATCGAGCCGGTCGCCACGATCGTCCCCTGACCGTTCATCAACCGCGGCACCGACGCCACCGTGCCGATCCCGCCAGGGTTGGTCAGCGTGATGTTCGCGCCCACCAGATCGTCCGCCGTCAGCGTGTTCGTGCGCGCCTTCTCCACCAGCCCGTCATACGCCGCCATGAACGCGTCGAACGACATCGTCCCTGCGTCGCGGATCACCGGCACCATCAGCGTGCGGGTCCCGCCTGCGCCCCCTCGGGTGTCCTTCTTCTCGACGTCCACCGCCAGCCCGAGATTCACCTGGCCATCGTTCACCCGATAGGGCTTCCCGTCGACCTCCGCGAAGTGATGGGTCATGCTCGTCATCTCGTTCGCCGCCTGCACGATCGCGTAGGCGATCAGATGTGTGAAAGACACCTTGCGTCCCGCCGCCTTCAGCTCGCGCCGGCGTCCGTCGAGCACGGTCACCGTCAGCGTGCGGAAGCTCGTGGCGGTTGGGATCTGGCGCGACTCGTCCATGTAGCGCGCCAGCATCGCCGCGGCGCCCTTCATCTGCTGGCGCTCGCCGGCGCTGGCGGCGCCGTTGGTCTGCGCCGCCCCGTTCCCGGTGGCGGCGGCGCCCAGCACGTCGGCCTTCACGATCCGTCCCGCCGGACCACTGCCCGCTACGCTCGAGAGGTCCACGCCCTCGGCGGCCGCCACGCGCGCCGCCACTGGCGACACGCGCTTGCCGTCGGGTAGCTGCACGGCTCCGTCGCTGCCTGGCTCGACGGCCTCGTCTACTGCCGCCCCGTGCTCCGCGGAGGACGCGGTGGTCGAAGACGCGGGCGCGGCTGAGTCGCGGGCTCCGTCCGTTGACGTAGGGGCGGGGTGAGCACTAGCGCCATCGGACTGATCGTCGCCTACGACCAGTCGAGCGATCACCTGACCAACACCTATGGTCTCGCCCTCCTCGGCAAGAATCTCTGTGACCGTCCCGCTCGCTGGTGAGGGCAACTCCACGTCCACCTTGTCGGTGGAGATCTCAACGATCGTGTCGTCGACCTTGATGAAGTCGCCGACCTTGACGTGCCATTCGAGGATTGTTCCCTCGGTGACAGACTCACCGGCAGCGGGGGTTACGACATCGATCGTCTCATTGATCGTCGTGCCGGAGGCCATCCACCTTCACTCTAGCGCGCGGCGCCGCGGAACTGCACCCAGGCGACTGGTCGTTTAGGAGGGTGTGTGGCGGGGTGTGTTCGTCTGCTGTGCGTGGCGGGGTGTGTTCGCCTGCTGTGCGCCCTTCGGGGATGCCCGCTGGGCACGTATGAACTC
This sequence comes from uncultured Solirubrobacterales bacterium, assembly GCA_963849215.1. Classification (GTDB taxonomy): domain Bacteria; phylum Actinomycetota; class Thermoleophilia; order Solirubrobacterales; family Solirubrobacteraceae; genus Palsa-744. The sequence continues at coordinate 59,691 of CAWKGR010000003.1, read as the reverse complement.
CCAGCTGCCGAAAAACGGCCCAATCCCTCCCAGCACTGCTACCGCCACGGCGAGACGCAATGAGACGATTCTCATGCGCGCCGCGGTGATGCACGCGAGTGACATCCCAATCCACAGCAGCCCGTGAGCCCATCCCAGCACGAACGTCTCCGGCTGGGGTTTGCCCAGCGCAAAAGCGCACACCAGCAGCGAGGTGTAAACGCACGAGTGAAAGAAGGACGTCCACTTCAGCGGGGTGAATGCAGGCGACAGGCGGCGCGTGGCCGGCGCCCTGATCAGCTTGGAGAGATCGGGCGCCGTGGAAGGCGAATCGGCGGCTGAGTCGGGGGTCACGATCGGCTGAGCGTTTGTCTGCGAGAAGGTCGACCGAATGTCTGCTCGCGAGGGCGAGGCACGCCCTCGCTTGTCTGCTGGGTCATCCGGCGTCACTCACTCGACAACCACTGCGCCACCCGGCGTAGGCCCTCCTCGGCCTCCGGCGGCCACTGGTCGATCTCACTCGGCCACCACGCGTATTCGTCGTGCTCGTGGTCGGGGGTCACCTCGGCGCCCTCCGCCAGCCACGCCTGCCCAACGAACATCACGAGCTGGTGGGGCAGTCGCACGAGCGCCTCCCCGCGCACGCGCTCGGGCGTCACCGACCACTCCTCCTGCAGCTCTCTGACGAGCGTGTCCGCCGGGCTCTCTCCGAGGTCCACCGCGCCGCCGGCCCCCAGCGCCCAGCGCCCAGCCCACGAGGACAGCCACGCCGCCCGTTTGCCCGCCAGCCAGCGCCCGTCCGCTGCGCGCGTCACGCATAGCGCCGCCATGCTGGAAGACGCGTCGCCCGCGACCAGTCTCAGCGCCCATCGCAGTGGCTGCATCTCCAGCTCGATCCCGCGCGGGCCGTCCTTGTAATCCACCAATCTTCCCGCGAGCCCGTCGTGGCTCGGCGAGCCGCGCTCGCGCAGCCCGGCGATTTCCGCGTCCGCCGCCGCGACGTGCTCTTGCGGGGGCTCGTAGTGCTCCGCGCGCCAACGCGTCTTCACCTGCTCGAGCTCCCACGGCCCACGGGCCAGGATCTCCGGCGTCTCATTCGTCTGCGGCTCAGCTCTGCTTGCCATTCACCTACAGGCTAGTCGTCGGAGGGGAGGGACGGGTAAAGATGTCGCGGCATACACTCGCACGGGTGACGACGCGCCGGCGCAAGCACTGGGGATGGGGCTTCGAGGACGAGCAGCCCTCGCACGCGGAGGTTCGCGCGGCTGCCGCCGGCCTTGCGACCCATCTCGGCTTCCCACCTGTGGAGGTCGAGCAACCCGTCGGCATTGAGGCGGTAGCCCTCCCTGCTCCGCGCGTCAGGTTGCCCGCGGCGCTGGCGCCGATCTGCACGAGCGACGTCCACGCGCGCGCCTCCCACGCGCTCGGGAAGTCCTACTCCGACGTAGTGCGCGGCTTCCGCGGCCAGTTCCCCAACCCCCCCGACTTCGTCGCGCGCCCGCGCGATGAGATCGACGTGGAGCGCCTGCTGGAGTGGTGCTCGGCTGAGCGCGTCGCCGCGATTCCCTACGGGGGTGGCACGAGTGTCGTCGGCGGTGTGGAGCCGCTGCTCGACTCCTCCTACAACGGCGCCGTCACGATCGATCTCGGCGAGCTGCGCCGCGTGCTCCAGGTCGATCAAACATCGCGCGCCGCGCTCATCCAGGGGGGCGCCTATGGCCCCGACCTCGAGGCCCAGCTGGCCGACCACGGTCTCACTCTGCGCCACTTCCCCCAGTCGTTCGAGCTCTCCACGCTCGGTGGCTGGATCGCCACCCGCGCCGCCGGTCACTTCGCCACTGTGTGGACCCACATCGAGGACTTCGTCGAGTCGGTCCGCGCGATCGCCCCCGCGGGCGTCTGGGAGTCGCGGCGGCTGCCCGGGTCGGGCGCTGGTCCCAGCCCCGACCGACTGCTCGCCGGCTCGGAGGGCACGCTTGGGGTGATCACCGAGGCGTGGGTGCGTGTTCAGCCGCGACCCACCCACCGTGCCTCGGCGGGCGTGCGCTTCCCGACGTTTGCCGCCGGCGCCGAATGCGTGCGCGCACTCTCCCAGTCGGGTTTGCACCCCAGCAACTGCCGGTTGATCGATCCCTCCGAGGCGCGCTACACGATGTCCGGCGACGGCACTTTCGCGCTGCTGGTGCTCGGCTTCGAGTCCTCCGATCACCCGGTCGACTCCGCGATGGATCGCGCGCTCGCGATCTGCGCCGGTCACGGCGGCGTCGTTGGGGAGCGTCGCGGCGGGGCGAGTGCCGGAGCGGACGCGAGCGGGGTGGGGGCGTGGCGCGAAGCGTTCCTGCGCGCCCCCTACATACGCGACATCTTCGTCGCGATGGGCGTCCTGTCGGAGACATTCGAGACAGCCGTCACCTGGGATCGCTTTCCCGCCTTCCACGAGCGTGTGATGAGCGTCGCGCAGGCCGCCGCCGAGGGTGTCAGCGGTGTCGCGCACGTCTCCTGTCGCTTCACCCACGTCTATCCTGATGGGCCCGCCCCTTATTACACGGTGCTCGCGCCCGCGCAGCGTGGAGAGGAGGTCGAGCAATGGGCGACGATCAAGGTTGCCGTCTCCGAGGCGCTGCTTGCCGAGGGTGCCACCATCACTCACCACCACGCCGTCGGGCGTGAGCACCGGCCTTGGTATGACCGCCAGCGCCCCGATCAGTTCGCCGCTGCGCTGCGCGGCGCAAAGGCCGCCGTCGATCCAAGCGGCATCATGAACCCCGGCGTGCTGATCGACCCGCTGAGGTGAATGACCGGCCACCCAACGTGCCTGTGGAGGATCGCAGGCGCCGATCCTCCACGGCGACTACCGGGTGCGCTTCGTGAATGTCGCCGTGCTCGGGCCGGGAGGGGTCGGCGGTCTGGTTGCCGGGGCGCTTTGCCGTGCGGGGACCCCAGTGCTGGTGCTCGCAAAGGACTCCACGGCAGCCACGGTCTCCGTGCGGGGGCTGTGTGTCAACAGCGTGCTGCTGGGGGACTTCGTCGTGCACCCGCGTGCCGCCGTGTGGCTGGAGGAGCCAGTGGATGCGCTGATCGTCGCCACCAAGGCCGCCGGGTTGCGCGAGGCGGTCGAGCGCGTGGGTGTCGCTCCACGGCTGGTGCTCCCGCTGCTCAACGGCCTCGACCACGTCGCGGTGCTGCGCGAGCGCTTCGGTGATGAGGCTGTGGTCGCCGGGACGATCCGCGTCGAGGCCGACCGCCCCGAGCCGGGGGTGGTGGTTCACACGAGCCAGTTCCTGCGCGTGGAGATGGCCTCCCGCTATCCCATCGCACGCGCGCCAATGGAGCAGCTCGCAGGCGCACTCGTGGGCGCCGGCGTGCCCGCGAGTGTCTATCCCCCCACCAACCCCGCTCCTTCGCCCGCGGAGCGGGCGAAGGCTCTGGCCGATGGGGGGGAGGCCCAGGTGATCTGGTCGAAGCTCGTGCGTCTCAACGCGCTCGCCTGCACTACAAGCGCGCACGACCTCCTGCTGGGCGAGATCCGCTCGACCCCCGCGCTGCTGGGCGAGCTGCTCGGGGTAATCGAAGAGGGTTGCGCGGTGGCTCGCGCCGAGGGCGCCTCGATCCCTGCGGAGGACCCGCTCGGCGAGCTGACCGCTGCGCACGCCACGCTCGGCAGCTCGATGCAGCGAGACATCGCCGCAAGGCGCGAGCCAGAGCTCGACGCGATTCCCGGGGCTGTGCTGCGTGCGGCCGCGCGCCACGGGATCGCGTGCCCCACGATCGAGCGGCTCGTAGGGATGATTGCCGCGCGGGCCGGCGTGCCGTTGCCGGTTGTGCCCTGAGAACCTGATGCGGGTCAGATTTCGCGGGGTGACTCAGCAGGAAGGCCGGCTGGGGATATGACCGGGACGGCCTCGGTTGAGACCGCGCTCACGACCTCCTCCTCTGACTCCGCCGCCCCCTCGTCGTGCTCTCCGTCGCACAGCACGCGGAAGTTCGCGCTCTGACCGCCGTCGGCGTGGATCGTGATTCCCGGAAGGATCTCCTCGCCCTCCTCCAGGCCCAGCCGCTCCATGTCGAAGTGCGCAAGACCGATTCCCCACGCGGTGTGGGTGGGATTCTCGCGGTCGTGAGCCGCGACAGCCTGCGCGAAGCGTTCGAGATTCTTGGCGATCTTGCCCGTGTCAGCCATCGCTGGCGGGAAGGGTAGCGTGCCCGTCGTGGACGGTTGGATGTTGCTCGCCGGTGCTGAGCGCGGAGCGCACCACCGGTGCCACCTCGGTCGCGAACAGCGCGGTGGCGCTCAACGCCTTCTCATGTGGGAGCACCCCCACACTGATGTGGCCGAGGAAGCGGTCGTGGCCGAATAGCTCGTGTTGGGCGAGGATCTTCTCGGCGACCTGTTGCGGGCTGCCGACGAGCAGGTGACCGCCAGGGGCGCAACCGGCATCGAACTGCGCACGCGTGAGTGGTGGCCAGCCCCGCTCGCGCCCGATGCGGTTCATCATCTGCGAGTAGGGGCCAAAGAACTCGTCGGCCGCGCGCTGGGAGGTGTCGGCGATGTACATGTGCGAGTTGATGCCCACCGCGAGTTGCGCGGCGCGCGCCTTGGAACGCCGAGCTGGGCCGATCCCGGAACGCTGCGCAGGGTCGACCCTGGGATCCTCGGTGGGACCGATCTCGGCCCGTCGTGCGGCCTCGCGGTAGAGCTCGACCAGCGGTGCAAAGCGTGCCGGCTGTCCACCGATGATCGCGATCATCAACGGCAGTCCAAGCATCCCCGCGCGGGCGACGGAGCCGGGCGTGCCTCCCACCGCGATCCACACCGGCAGCGGCTGCTGCAGCGGGCGCGGATACACCTCCGCCTCGTGCAGCGGGGCGCGGTGGCGCCCTGACCAGCTGACCCGCTCGGAGTCGCGCAGCGCGAGCAGCAGCTCCAGTTTCTCGGCGAACAGCTCGTCGTAGTCGTTGAGCTCGTAGCCAAACAACGGGAACGACTCGGTGAACGATCCGCGTCCCGCCATGATCTCCGCGCGTCCACCCGACAGCAGATCGAGCGTTGAGAACTCCTCGAACACGCGCACCGAGTCGTCTGAGCTAAGCACGGTGACCGCGCTTGAGAGACGAATCCGCCGTGTGCGGGCCGTCGCTGCCGCGAGCACAACAGTTGGCGCGGACACCGAGTAGTCGCGCCGATGGTGCTCGCCGACGCCGAACACGTCGAGGCCGAGCCGGTCGGCCAGCTCGATCTCCTCCAGCAGCTCGCGCAGCCGCTCAGCCACACGCGTGGGGGAGGCGCCTGGCGCTACATCTGCGAAGGTGGCTAGGCCGAGCTCCATGACGCGACCACTATAGGAGCGGACGCACGGTGGTCTGGGAGCAGCTCACGTGGGTCTGGAAGCTGACGAGGCAGCGTCAGGCCTGCTCGATGATCTCCACGCGGTACCCGTCGGGGTAGTGGTCGGTTTGTAACTCACCCCACTGCGTCCCGTCCAAGCTGGGATTACCGTGTTGCTCATGGACGAGCAGAAGCTCCTCATGCGTCTCGCCCGCGGGACGGTGGCCAACGTGGCCTTTGCCGACCTGTGCAGGCTCGCAGAGGGACTTGGCTTCGAGCTGCGCCGCGTCAGTGGCAGCCACCACGTATTCGTTCATCCCGACATCCCGGAGCTCGTCAACCTCCAGTCAGTCCGTGGGCAGGCCAAGCCATACCAGGTGCGTCAGCTCATGAGGCTGGTCGAGCGCTACGATTTGAGGCTGGATGGACCAATCGTGAGCGACTACCACATCAACGTCTTCTACAGCGACGAGGACGCCGCCTATGTCGCGGACATCCCCGACTTGGAGGCGTGCTCCGCTCTGGGCGCGAGCCCCGAGGAGGCTCTGGCAGAGGTCGAGCGCGCCAAGGAGGCCTGGCTCTCTGCGGCGCGCGAGGCCGGCAAGCCGATCCCCGAGCCACGCTATCGACCCGCGATCTACGCGCGTTAGTCCGCTGCGGCACGTTGGTGCCAGTGGCAGCGGCGGGGCTATCGCAGGAAGCACAAGAATCTGGCTGTCCTGCTGGGCATTCAGCCCATCTCTAGGATCTCGAGTCTATACCCGTCGGGGTCTTTGACGAAGCACAGCCGGGAGCCGCCCTCGCGCACCGAATAAGGCGGCTTCTCGGGCTGGATGCCCTGCTCGGCCAGGCGCGCGAGCATGCCGTCGAGGTCGGATGAGGCGATGGCGATGTGGCCGTAGCCGCTGCCGATGTCGTAGGAGTCGACGCCGAAGTTGTAGGTGAGCTCCAGGCGCGGCATGTCACCGTCGCCGGGCTGGTTCATGAAGACGTTGATCGCCTCGTCTCCGATTGGGATGCGCCCGACCTCCTGGAAGCCGAGCGCGTTGTAGAAGGCGATCGAGCGGTCGATGTCGGCGATGCGATAGCAGGTGTGGATCAGCGGCACAGGTTGCAGTCTACGGGGCGACCCTCAGGGCCGCCCCGTGACTGTGCGCTCGTCCTTGTTGTGCAGTCGCTTGGTGCCGGCGGGAGCGCTCTGCTAGGAGACCTGCTCCCTGCCGGCACCAGATCTCAGTGTTTGCCCCGCTTTATCGCGGCGTGAAGCGTGAGGTCAAATGACTTGGTTGTTGTTGTCTGGCCGTTGGCGTGCGTGGTGATGGTGGCGATCACTCGCAGCGCCGAGGTGTGTGTGGTTGCAGCCTGACCCGCCTTGGAGAGCTTGAGCTTAACGGTCTGCTTGCCCTTGGCGGAGATCCCGAAGGAGGCTGTTCCCAGCGATATCGCTTTCCCGGTCGTCGTGTGATGCTTGGAGGTCTTTGCGCCCTCCGCGACGAGCGTGACGCGCCCAGCGATCGCATAGGGATTTGGGTTGGTGAGCTGTAATGAAATGAGCTGGGAAGGACCAACGGTGATGGTGTTACCGGCGAGCAAGACCGAGACCAGGGTGGGCGTGCTCCCGCCGCCCCCTATCGAGGTTTTGCCCGCGGCTGCCTTTTCGGCCGCTTCGCGCGCTTCCCGTTCGAGCTTTTCTTTGGCTTCCTTTTCCAGCTTTTCTTTGGCTTCCCTTTCGAGCTTTTCTTTAGCTTCTCGTTCCAGCTTTTCTTTGGCTTCTTGTTCGAGTTTTTCTTTTGCTTCCTTTTCCTGCTTTTCCTTGGCTTCTTGCTCAAGCTTTTCTTTGGCGAGTCGTTCAGATACTTCTTTGTAGGTTTTGACGCGCGTCGCGGTGAGGGTGGCCGGCAGGTTGGTTGCCCCGACGGTCAGGGTTCCGGACCCAGTGATCGATGTGGGGTTGGAGCTGGAATTGACGTCCATCGCTGCACTGGTGAACTGGCTGGCCGGAACTGGGCCGTAGGCTTCGGTGGTGATGGTCGTTGAGGTTTTGTTGCCTTCGAGGACGCCCGAGAACGTTCCGGGGATCGCGCTTTCGAACAGGGCGCCGCTGGAGGCGAATTCGTTTTTTGAGCCGGCATCTTTAGTGACGAGCGCGATTCCGTGCGTCGCCTGCGAGCCGACTTCGAGCGTCAAGGACCATTCGCCTCGGACGTTTTCCTTGGCTTCCATTTCTTCGCGTTCCTGCTTTTCTTTGGCTTCCTGTTCTTCTATCTGTTTGTAGGTCCTGATCTGCGTCGCCGCCAACGTCGCGGCTTCGGGAGTCCCGCCACCTGCCGCGATCGTTCCCTCGCCGGCCATCGACAGCGTGCTGCCGTTGGACGAGATCGTTATCGCGGAGCTTTTGAATTCGCCTGCCTCGACAGGTCCGTAGGCTTGGGTTGTGATCTTCACCGTCGCTTTACTGCCGCCTTCGACGGTGCCTGAGAAAGTTCCGTTGATAAGGCCTTCGAACAACGCCGAGCTGCTGGCGAATTCACCCTGAGCATTTGCTTCCTGGACGATGAGCGCTTTCCCCCCCACGTGTTGAGTCGAGGTGGTCAGGCTGAGTTCCCATTCGCCCCGTATTTCTGTAGTGGTGGCGGAGGCCACCGCTGGGAATCCGGCGAGCAGTATGCATGCCAGCAGAAGTCCGACCGGCGCCATCGGTCGCATCCAGCGCATGGCACGTGTCCCTGCGAGCCACGTCGAGTCGTGGAACATGAGCTTACGGCCTCCCCCATAGTTATCGTCAAGTCTTGATAGGACTGCCCTGCCACAAAACCATACACTGGTGTGTATGTCAAGGTGCGAAGGGGCTGGACCTCGCGCCGCTAAACGGACATACGAGCATCGGCGATGTCATACGCTGCTGTGTATATGACCCGTTATTCGCGCTGTTGGACTGATGGGCGCCTCGCGTTCGCGCTCTTCCGGCGCGTGGCGCTATCGGCTTCGTGAGAGGATCCAACGATGATCGTTGAGTGCTCTCAGAACGAACGGTTCCTATCGAACACCTATTTGGTCGCCGACGGCGAGGGTGGCCCCGGCTTCTTCGTGGACGCCGGCGGCCCCGTGGCTCCACTGATCCAGGCCGCCGAGCGGCTCGGGATCGAGCCGACGCATGGTCTGTTGACCCACCACCACTACGACCACGTGAGCGATGTTGGGGTGTTGCGGGAGCGCTGGCCGGGGCTGCAGATCATGATCCATCCGCTCGAGCGCGACCTGCTCGTCGCCACCGGGGTGGTTGGCGATGAGATTGGGCTGGGCATGGTCGACGCGGGCCAGATGCTGCGGTTCGGCTCGCTCGAGGTCAGGCCCCTGGGCACGCCTGGGCACACGGTGGGAATGTTGTCGTTTCTCGTGTCGGTCTCGAGTACGCTCACCCCCCCGAGCGTGAGCGTACGTCAGGGCAAGGGAGCGAGCCCTGGTGGTTTCCAGGGCGGCGAGGCGGTGGTGTTCACCGGGGACACCCTCTTCAAGGGTTCGGTGGGGGGCGTGAGGGCACCGGGCCACGCGACTTACACAGACCTGCGGGACTCAATCATGGGCACATTGATGGAGCTGCCGCCCGAGACGGTCGTCTACCCGGGCCATACCGACGCCACTACGGTGGCGAGGGAGTGGGAGCAGAACGCATTCGTCCGCGTGTGGCGCGGGCTGGATGCGGAGGGCTCCGATCCGTGTGTGGCGCTTGGAGAGCCGGCGACGCTGATCTTGCTCGGGGACGACTACGACGGCGGCAAGAAGGCGTGGGTTCGCTGGCCCGACGGCAAGGACGACATCGTGCCAGGCAGTCGCGTGGAGATCTAGACTCAAAGGGTGGCGCAGGAGAAGATCCCAACATCGAGGGTGCGCCGCACGGCAACCGTGGGGCGGTTGGCGGCGAGCGAGGCGGTGAAGCAGTTTGGGACGCGCGCGGCCAACGTGACACGTGGCGAGGACGCTTCGCGGGAGGCCAGTGCGCGCCGCCAGCTGGAGACCGCTAAGCAGATTGTGGCGGTGTTGGGGACGATGAAGGGTGCCGCGATGAAGCTCGGCCAGGTGATGTCGTTCCTCGACGTGGGGCTCGTGCCGGAGGAGCATCGCGAGGAGTTCCAGCGGGAGCTCGCGAAGCTGCGCGACGCCGCTCCAACCGTCTCCTTCAAACAGATGAGGGGCGTGATTGAGGGGGACCTCGAAGAGAGTATCGGGGAGGTTTTCGCGGACTTCGAGGAAGAGCCGATCGCGGCGGCGTCGATTGGGCAGGTGTACCGGGCGACGCTGAAGGACGACACCCTCGGGGGCGCAGGCGGTGGGGAGGTGGCCGTGAAGGTGCAGTACCCGGGCGTGGCGTCGGCCGTGAGAGCGGACCTTCGCAACCTGGACATGATCATGCGGCTCTTGAAGCGCATGACTCCGGCGCTCGACGTGAAGGGTTTGGCGACAGAGATCAGAGAGCGGATCGTGGAGGAGCTCGACTACGAGCTCGAGGCTCAGAACCAGCGCTCGCTCGCGCGTATATACAGGGGCCATCCGTTTATAGCGATTCCCGAGGTCGTGAGCTCGCTTTCACGCGAGCGGGTGCTCGTCAGCGAGTTTGTGCACGGCGCGGGCTTCGAGGAGCTCAAGGACGGTTCGCAAGCTCAGCGCAACCGGATCGGCGAGATCGTGTTCCGCTTCTACCTCGGCTGTCTCTACCGCCATCGGGAGTTCTCGGGGGACCCGCACCCGGGCAACTTCATGCTGCTGGCGGACGGGCGCGTCGCGTTTCTCGACTTCGGCCTCTACAAGCGCATGGAGCCTGGACCGGTGGAGCTGGAGCTCGCCTGCCAGCGCGCTGTGTCGGAGGGTGATTCTTCGACGTTGCACTCCCTGCTCGCACAATCTGGCTTCCTGCCCGAACCGGAGCGGGTGGACCCCGATCATCTGCTGGCGTTCATCGAGGACGCGATCTGGTGGTACACGACCGCCGACGAACAGGTGGAGCTGACGCCGGAGATCGTGAATGCGGTGATGATGGAAAGCACCGATCCCCGCTCGCGCCACTTCAGGGAGATGCGTCATCAGACGATGGACCCCGAGCACCTGTTCGGGCGCAGAACAGAGATCATGACGCTGGCGGTGCTCTCGCAGCTGAGGCCTCGTGTCAACTGGCACCGAATCGCGCGCGAGTGGATGTACGGTGAGGCGCCGATGACAGAGTTGGGGCGCCAGGAGGCCGAGTTCTACGAACAGACGGGCGTGGGCGCGGCGTAGGCCGTTTTTGGGAAACAAGATCCGCTCACGCCTCGAACAGAGCCCGTGAGGCCGGTTGCCACGCCTGGCGCCGTAATCCGGCGACGCTGCCCTAGAGCACTTGAATTTGCATGAGCGAGGTGGTGCCCGGCTTGCCGCTGGGCAGCCCGGCGGTAATTCCCACACGCTGACCTTTCTCACACCAGCCCAGCTCGACCACTCGCCGGGCGGAGTCGGCGATCAGCTCCTCGGTGGTCTCGTGGCGGCGGATCGAGCTGGCCTGCACGCCCCACATCAGCCCGCAGCGGCGCACCGTCTCGCGGCCGGGGGAGAGCGCATAGATTGGCACCGTGGGGCGGTGGGCTGAGACCAGTCGCGCGGAACGTCCCGACAGCGTGGGCACGATCAGCGCGTCGAGGTGCAGTTCGCGCGCGGCCAGGCACAGGCTGTGGGCGACGGTGTGCGCGGGGTCGGCTTCGGCGCGGCGCACGCGCGAGGTGTTCCAGCGCTCATACGGGGCGATCGCCTCCGCTTGCACGGCCACGGCGGCCATCATTTCCACGGCGCCCACCGGGTAGGCGCCGATCGCCGTCTCCTGGGAGAGCATCACCGCGTCGGTGCCGTCGAGGATCGCGTTGGCGACGTCGGCGACCTCCGCACGGGTGGGGCGCGAGGAGGTGACCATCGAGTCGAGCATCTGCGTGGCGGTGATCGACGGGCGCGCCAGGTAGCCGGCCTGCTCGAGCAGCTTCTTCTGCACCGCGGGCACCTGCTCGATCGGCATCTCGATGCCGAGGTCCCCGCGCGCGACCATCACGCAGTCGGCGGCGCGGATGATCGCCTCGGCGTGCTCAACCGCTTGGGGCTTCTCCATCTTGGCGATCAGCGGCAGGCGCGTGTGCTCGCGCACCGTTTCCACGTCGGAGGGGAAGCGCACGAACGACAGTGCGACCATGTCCACGCCGATCGATTCGCCGTGGCGCAGCAGCTCGAGATCCTCCTCGGGCACCGACGGCAATGTGTGGGCGGGGCCGGGGATGTTGAGCCCCTGGCGCGAGGCGACCGCGCCGCCGACCTCGACCTCGGCGTCGACCTCGCTCTGCTGCTCGCGCACCTCGCGCACGCGCAAGCGCACGGAGCCGTCGGCCAGGTAAAGGATCTCGCCGGGCGTGAGTGCGGCCGCCAACCCCGGCCAGGTGATCGACATGTGCTCGGCGTCGCCCACGCGCTCTTCGCCGCATGTGAACGTGACCATGTCGCCGGGCTTGAGCTCGACGACGTCCTCGGCAAGCGGCCCGATCCGCAGCTTGGGGCCGGGGAGGTCCTGCAGGATCGCCACGGGTCGCCCCGCGCGCCCGGCCGCGTCGCGCACGCGGCGTACGGTCTCCTCGTGCTCGGCGAGCGTGCCGTGCGAGTAGTTCAGGCGTGCCACGTCCATCCCCGCGCGCACCATCGCGAGCAGCGTGTCGGGCTCGCGCGAGGCGGGGCCGATGGTGGCGACGATCTTTGTGCGGCGCATCGTCCACGCAAGGTAGCGGGCGCGGCGGGGGCAGGGTCCTGCGCGGCTCGCCCGGCCTCCCCGCAAGGGGGCTTGACAAGAGGCACACTTTCCGCTTATAGTGCTCGATACCCAGTGTGTCGAAGGTACGCTGGGCAAACATAAGGTCGGGTTTTGGGTTGGCCCTTGTGGTCGACAGCAAACGTTTGACGGGGACCTTGGGAGAGGGACCGGGTCGCTTCTGAGAGGGAGTTGTATTTCGCGTGGTTTCATCAGGGAATAACGTGCTTGAAAGTCCGTGTCGTGTTGGCGGGTCCTCTATAGGACGCGTCAGCGTCGCTGACGCGTCTCTCTCTCTCTCTCTCTCTCTCTCTCTGGCCGGGCTGGCGCTCCTGCGCTAGTCGTCGGGTTCGCGGGGTCGCCCCGCGGAAAGCCGGGCAGAACGCCCGGCTTGGTTGCGTCTGGCCCAAAAGCCACTCGCGCCCAAAAGGGTACTCACGCGCTCAGGGCGCGTCCAGCTTCTTGTTTTTCGGCCGCCGCGGGTTGGATGCCTGCGGTGGCTTTTGCCTGCCCCCGCATGGGGCGTGCTGTCCGGTGATTCTCGAGGGAGGAATGTAGATGTTTTCTTTGATACGTAGGCGCTTCACGTACGCGAATGTTGTGTTGACGTTGGCGCTCGTGTTCGCGATGACCGGTGGTGCGTATGCCGCTAAGCGCTACGTGATCACCTCCACGAAACAGATCAGTCCGACCGCGTTGAAGCAGCTGCGCGGCAAGGCGGGTCCGGCGGGTCCGGAAGGCAAGCAGGGGCCGGCTGGCGCGACCGGTAAAGACGGTGCGCAGGGGCCAGCGGGCGCGAACGGTAAAGAAGGTGGGAGTGGAGCGAACGGTGTGAGTGTCGCGAGCCTGGAATCGAAAGCAAAGATCGGGTCCTGTAAGGAAGGCGGCTCGGAATTCAAGGCGGCTGGCGGCACGACGTATGCGTGTAACGGCGAAAAGGGTAAAGAAGGCTCGCCGTGGACCGCGGGTGGGACGTTGCCCGCTGGTAAGACTGAGAAGGGCGAGTGGTCGGCGAGCTTGAACAAGAATTTCGAGGGTTCTGTGGGTGGAAACGCTGCGATCTCGTTTGGCATTCCTCTCGCGTCGGCGCCGACCCTTGTCTATGTCTCCGAAACAGAAGGAAGTCATGCTCCCGAATGCCCAGGGACCGTCGCGGAACCGGAAGCGGCGGAAGGAGATCTCTGCGTGTATGCCACGTTCGAAAATCTCGGGCCCAACAAGCTCGCTACTTTTGTAGAAGGCGAAGTTACGAAGGTTGGCGGTTTCTTGAGTTTCACGGGTGGGGAAATCGCAGGTAAAGAAGTGTTTGGGGTCGCGATACATGGCGCATGGGCAGTGACCGGTTAATAAAGAGGCTGCGGCTTCTCAACAGATTCGGTAGGCGGTCCTGAGGCTGTTCACCGTAGTCGATTCGCATCCAGGCATCGAGTGGAGGGAACCAAATCGTGAGTCACATAATTGGAGGGAAGATGAGACGGCTCGGTGTCTGGCTGTGCGTGTTTGTGGGTGTGGGTGTGCTGTGGGGTTCGTCGGCGCAGGCGCTTGAGGTGCACAAGTTCGAACGGTCGTTTGGTAGCGAAGGCACGGGTAGTGGCCAGTTCAAAAAACCGGTCGGGGTTGCTGTGAACGACGTGACGCATGACGTGTATGTCGTCGATAGCGGCAACAATCGTGTGGAGGAGTTCAATTCGACCGGTTCGACGGTGCTCGGTGAATTCAACGGGTCCGCTTCGCCGACGGGTGTTTTCTCGGAACCGACGCAGATAACGGTCGACGATTCGGGTAGCCCGCTGGACCCGTCCAACGAAGACGTTTATGTCGTTGACCGGCATCACGGTGTGATCGATAAGTTCAGTCCTACCGGCGCTTACATATCGCAGTTGACCGGTACTCCTCTGATAACCAAGCCGAATGGTGAAACTGTGGGAGGACCGTTTGAAGCCGGTGAAGGGAACAATCGTTCGATAGAGGGTGTCGCGGTCGACCCATCCGGCAATCTTTGGGTCACGATTTACAACGCGATCTATAGTTTTAGCAATGCGTTGTCCAATGTGTACGCTTCCGAACGCGAAGCGTTCGGGTTTGTGGGTGTTTCGCCGGGTCTTGGGGTGGACGCCGAAGACAATCTCTATGTTCCCCGTTTGGGCGGAGGTGGTAATGGGAATGGGCTGGTCAAGAAGCTCAATAGCGCTGGGGAAACGGTGAGCAACTCGTTTGGCGGTGACGAAAATGCGTGGACGGTGGCGGTCGATCCTGTGGCTAAGGAGGTGTATATCGATAATTATGAACGGCAGTTTGGGTTTGCTGACGGCATCGAAGCGTTTGGTTTGAATGGTTCTCCTATCGAGAGTAGTCAGAGTGGTGCTCAGTTTCCTAGTTTTGGTGTGGGGATTCTTGGTACTAGTAGTGGTATAGCCGTCAATTCGTCTAATGGTACGGTCTATGCGACTGACGTGAAGAATGATGATGTTGTGGTTTTCGAAGCGATTAGTTTGCCTAGTTCGAGTGTTGGTGTTCTTAGTGAACAGCAGCCGCGGAGTGTGACGTTGAATGGGGCGGTCAACCCTGAAGGTAAATTGGTTACTTCGTGCGTGTTTGAATATGATACGCGGCCGTATGTGCAGGGGGAAGCGGCGCACGGAACGAGTGTTCCCTGCTCACCTGTTGCTCTTGGGTCGGGTTCGAGTCCTGTGGACGTCAGTGCGCGTCTGACTGGTTTGACGCCGCAGACAATTTATGATTATCGGCTGGTCGCCGGTAATGGCGCGGGGAGTAACCCTAGTCCCAACCACGAATTCTTTACTGGGCCGAGGTTGGTTGGTGAGTTCGTCACGAGTGTGGCGTCTAGTAGCGCCACGTTGCACGGACAGGTCGATCCTAATGGTGATGACACGCATTATTATTTCGAGTACGGCATTACGAGTACGTATGGCAGTGAAGTGCCGTTGGGTGCGCCTGGGGTGGATATCGGTTCGTTGGCCGGTGTGCAGAATGTGAGTTTTCATCTGCAGGGTCTCGATGCGAGCACGACTTATCATTATCGGCTGGTTGTCGTTCAGGGTGGTGAAGTCTTTGAAGAACCCGATCGTACGTTCATGACGCAATCGGCGGGTGGGGAAGAGTTGACGTTGCCTGATGGGCGGGCGTGGGAATTGGTTTCGCCACCCGACAAAAAAGCGGTCGTCATCGGATCTGATTCTAACTATTGGTTGACGCAGGCCGCTGGCGATGGGAGTGGGATCACTTATACGGTGAATGAACCGTTGGGGGAAAGTGTGGCTGGTCGTTTGTTCTTTGCTCAGGCGCTTTCGACGCACACCGCGGAAGGTTGGCGCACGCAGGATGTGTCTGGGCGGGCGGGATTGCCTCCTGAAGGGGAATCGACAGGGAGCCTGTTTGAGGCGGGTGAATTGTGGCATGTTTTCTCTTCGGACCTGTCGCTAGGTCTTTTGCAGCCAGGTAAAGGAGAGGTGACACCGCAATCACCGGAAGCGACGGAAAGAACATTGTATGTGCGGGACAATGCCACTGATGCGTTTCAGCCACTCGAGAGTGAAGCTGACGTGCCTTCTGGTCTAAAGTTCGGCGATGAACACATGCAGTTTTTCACTGCGACGCCAGATCTTAGCCATGTGATATTCGGCACGTATCAGGCTTTGACCGCGGAAGCACACGAAGGAAAATGTTCGGGTCTTTGTAATGAGGAACCTCAAAATCTGTATGAGTGGCATGCTGGTCAGTTGGAACTGGTGAATATTCTTCCTGACGGAACGACCGAACCAGGCGCGAAGGCGGGTAACGCTATTACGGGAATCGATGGGGGTGAAATGACAGCGCACGCCATCTCGAGCGATGGTCGTTGGGTGGTGTGGCATTACGGTGAGCTTACCCCCTTGGGTTCGAAGGCGAAGGTGAGCCTGTATGTGCGTGACATGGTCGAAGGACAGACTTTCAAGGTGGGTGGCCAGTATGCGCGTTTTGAAACGATGAGTAGCGATGGGTCTAAGGTGTTCTATGTGGAAACAGAAGAAGGTCTTAACGGCGATCTTCATGTTTTCGAACCGGCGACCGGGAAAGATACGGATCTGACGGCCGATCATGGTGTCGCCGAACACAGTGCCGGGATCCAGAACGGGGTGTTGGGGACTAGTCAGGATGGTTCATACGTGTATTTCGTCGCGACGGGTGTGTTGGCGAGCGGCGGTGTGAGCGGAGCCGACAATCTATATTTGGCGCACGAAGAAAACGGTGTGTGGACCACGACGCATATCGCGACGCTCTCACACGAAGACGAACACACGTGGGGAGGCACTAACCTGGAAGGAATCACACGGCAACCGTGGTTCGTGAGCTCTGAGGTATCGCCGAATGGTCGTTACGTCGCGTTCATGTCTAACAGTCCGTTGACTGGTTATGACAATCGCGATGCGAGGAGCGGTCAGCGTGACGAGGAGGTTTTCTTGTATGACGCGGCTTCGAACCGTTTGGTGTGCGCGTCGTGTAATCCTACGGGTGCACGGCCGGTTGGAGTGTTCGATCAGGGAGAAGGGAGCGGTGCCGAAGAGTTGTTGGTCGATGAGCCGAAGACGTGGACGAAACTGTCTGGGGGCGGCAATACCGATCATTGGCTTGCGGGTAGTCTTGTCGGTTGGAACAACGAGTTGAATGTCTCGTCGTATGAGCCGCGGTATGTGATGAACGATGGACGATTGTTTTTCAATAGTCCGGATGCGTTGGTGCCGCAGGACACGAATGGGCTTGAGGATGTGTATGAGTATGAGCCCACGAGTGTCGGTAGTTGCGTTGAAGGTGGTACCGATTTCAATCCTGCTACTGGTGCGTGTGTGAGCTTGGTCTCCTCAGGTCAGTCTTTGCGGGAATCGGCGTTTATGGACGCTAGTGAAGATGGCAACGATGTGTTTTTCGTCACTTCGGCGAAACTGGTGGCTGAAGATTATGATAATGCGTATGACATGTACGATGCGCACGTGTGTACTTCGGTATTGCCGTGTCGCGCTGAACCTGTCTCTCCGCCTGAATGTACGAGTGGGGATTCGTGTAAGGCTGCGCCTTCGCCGCAACCGGAGATTTTTGGTGCGACACCGTCCGCGACGTTCAACGGGCGGGGTAATGTGCTCCCGTCGCCTTCTTCGGGTGTGAAACCGAGATCGTTGACCAGGACACAAAAGCTTACTAGGGCGTTGCGTGCGTGTCGTAAGAGCAAGAACAAGGGTAAGCGGACTGTTTGTGAACGGCAGGCAAAGAGACGCTACGGGACCGCGAAACAGTCCAGGGTGGCTAAGGCGACCGAGAAGGGCAACGGGTGATGATCGTGAACAAGATCAAAAAACACGTTCCGCTAACGATTGTTCTCACCGCGATCCTGCTGGCAGGTAGTGCTAGTGCCGCGTCGGCCGCTGAACCGTGGTGGCATTTGACGAGTGTGCCGGCACCGGCGAGCAAGATCGGTAGCGAAGCGCGGATCAACGTGATTGCGGCGAACCTCGGGGATGAGTCCACGAACGGGTCGGTGTTGAGTAACGCGACGGAAGCTATGTTCGGGGAACACGAGAACTTTATTACGTTCGAAGACACGTTGCCTGCGGGTGTGACACCGGTCAAGGAGGTTATGGGTGGTGGCGGCACGACGTTCGGTCAGAACACAGCAGTCCTTGGCCGGTCAACAATCGCGCCTTATCTTGCGCCGCCGTGCACGGTCATGGGCCAGAAGATTACGTGTCTTTACGGGGTCCCGGTTCGTCCTTATGAACAGGCGATATTGGCGCTCAGCGTGAAGGTAGCGCCGGGCGCGGGTACAGGTATGAACCAGGTGAGCGTGTCCGGTGGCGGTGGCGCCCCGGCATCTCGTCAAGAACCGCTCGCGATCGAATCGCCCGGCGAATATGGGGTGCACAGTTATGAACTGATGCCCGAAGAAGAGGGCGGCGGTGTCGATACGCAGGCCGGGTCGCACCCATTCCAGTTGACGACCACATTGATCTTCAACAGTCAGGCGGTCCCTGTCGGCGATCCGATGGCCGAAGTGCAACCGGTCACGATGACCAAGGACCTGCGATTCAACCTGCCACCGGGATTGATCGGTAACCCCACACCGATACCGAAGTGCAGCCTGAACCAGTTCATCCAGTCCGCACGGTTCAACAGTGGCACGCCACCCTGTCCGGATAACACGGTTGTGGGTGTAGCGACACCGATCGTCACAGGCTTTGAAGATCTGCCTACCTCGTTGCTTGTCTCTGAACCGTTGATCAGTCTCGAACCCGCGGTGGGTGAGCCGGCACGGTTTGGTTTCGTCACGCTAGTCGGTCCTGTGATCCTTGATACATATGTGCGTACCGGTGGGGACTATGGTGTGGTCGTGACCGTCCCGAACATCACGCAGGGCACGGGGTTCATCGGTAACCTTGTGACGTTCTGGGGTGTGCCTTCGGATACGCGCCACGATAACTCTCGCGGCGTCGGGTGTATCCAGGCGTTCGAAACGCGGAGCGGTAAGGCCGGTTCGTCGTTGTCCGGTTCTGAACCGTCGTGTCCGGCTAACGAAAAAGGACAACCGTTGTTGATCATGCCGACATCGTGTACGGGTCCGTTGCACTCCACGATAGAAGCCGATTCGTGGCTCTCACCGGGACAATACACCGAACCGTTCGGTTACACGTTCGCTAACAATCAAGGTGAACAGTACGGACAGGACGGGTGTAACAAGTTGAACTTCGAACCGTCTATCAGTGTCGCACCGGATGGGCAGGAGGCTGCTACACCGACAGGACTGACGGTAGGTGTGCACGTCCCTCAAGAATCGGGTTTGAACCCTTCTGGGTTGGCGGAGTCGACGGTGAAGGACACGACCGTAACATTGCCTGCGGGTGTCGCGTTGAACCCTGCCGGTGCGGACGGCTTGTCATCGTGCAGTCTTGAACAGATTGGGTTGGATAGTCTCGCTGAACAGTCCTGTCCCGAATCGGCGAAGGTAGGGACAGTCGAAATACGCACGCCGCTACTACCGAACCCGTTGGTGGGTGCCGCGTATTTGGCTCAACAGGACGCGAACCCGTTCGGGAGTCTCGTTGCGTTGTACCTGGTCGCGAAAGACCCTGTGTCTGGGGTGATCGTGAAGTTGGCTGGGGAAGTCAAACCCGATCTTGTCACAGGCCAGTTGGTTTCGACGTTCAAGGAAACGCCACAGCTACCGTTCGAAGATTTGGAGTTGCATTTCTTCGGGGGGTCCCGAGCACCGTTGGGTACTCCCGCGTTGTGCGGGGATTATACGACTACAGCATCGATCGAACCGTGGTCGGGTAACGCTCCCGTTGATTCCTCATCGGAATTCCAGATCAACGGCGGTCCGAACCACTCGTCGTGTAGCGATCCTTTGCCGTTCGATCCCGAACTAACGACGGGTAGCTTGAATATTCAGGCTGGTGCGTTCACACCGTTCACGATGACCATGTCGCGTGAAGACGGTAACCAGAACCTCGACGCGATCAAGTTGCAGATGCCTCCCGGTTTGTTGGGTGAGCTATCCAAAGTCAAGTTGTGCGGGGAAACTGAAGGGAACGCCGGTACGTGCGGTCCTGAAAGCCTGATCGGGGAAACAACCGTCAGCGTAGGACTAGGCGGCAACCCCTATACCGTCAAGGGCGGCAAGGTCTACATCACCGGACCGTATGAGGGCGCACCATACGGGTTGAGTATCGTGAATCCCGCAAAGGCCGGCCCATTCGACCTCGGCCAAGTCGTCGTACGCGCGAAGATCGAAGTCAACCCAACGACAGCAGCGATCACGATCACGAGCGACACGACCGGTCCGTATCAGATCCCACCGTTGATCGACGGGATACCCTTGCAGATCAAGCACGTGAACGTGACGATCAACCGTCCCGAATTCACGTTCAACCCCACCAACTGCGAACCCATGCAAATCGGAGGGAGCCTCACGAGCACCGAAGGCGCCGTATCAGCACTTCACGTCCCCTTCCAGGTCACCAATTGTGCGACGCTCGCCTTCAAACCGATCTTCTCGGTATCCACCAACGGAAAGACATCGAGGGCTAACGGAGCGAGCCTGCACGTCAAGCTCACATACCCCAAAGCCCCATTCGGGTCCCAAGCGAACATCGGGAAGGTCAAGGTCGACCTACCTAAGCAACTCCCGTCCAGGCTCACAACGTTGCAGAAGGCGTGTCCTGACAGTGTGTTCAACCAGAACCCGGCGTCATGCCCTGCGGACTCGCGGATTGGGTCTGCTACAGCCACAACCCCTGTCTTGCCGGTGTATCTGCAGGGTCCTGCGTATTTCGTCAGTCACGGTGGCGCGAAGTTCCCCGAACTGATCGTCGCTCTCTCAGGCCAAGGCGTCACCGTGTACCTGCACGGAGAAACATTCATCAGTCCTGCCGGAATCACTAGCAGCACATTCCGTACGATCCCAGACGTCCCGATCGGTACGTTCGAACTCACCCTCCCCCAGGGACCCGATTCGGCTCTCGCGGCGAACGGGAACCTCTGCACCGCAAAGGGCGGACTGCACATGCCCACATCGTTCGTCGGTGCGAACGGCATGAGCATCAAACAGTCCACACCAGTCACAGCGACAGGATGCCCACAAAAGAAGACGAAGGCCAAGAGTAAGTCAGAGAAGGCAAGTAAGCACAAGAAAAAGAAATGACATGGTCACCAGAGGAACGGCGCGGTCTGCGAAGACGGCGTCCAATGGGCTGACGCCGTCCCGTAACGGGTTCGGGCGCGAGCGTGTGGTCGAGATCCAGCGCACGCGAATACTTGCCGCGATGACGGAGGTTGCGTGTGAGCGTGGCGCGGCGAACGTGACCGTCGCGCACGTGGTCGAGCGTGCGGGTGTGTCGCGCCGCACGTTCTACGAACTGTTCGATGACCGCGAAGAGTGTTTTCTGGCGGCATTCGACGAGGCGATCGCGCGTGCCTCCCGGCGGCTGCTCGATGCGTACGATCCCGGCGCGAAGTGGGAGGTGCGGGTCAGGGCGTCGCTCGTTGCGTTGCTTTTGTTCCTCGATGCGGAGCCTGGTGCGGGTCAGCTGCTGGTCGTGGGTTCGCTCGGGGCGGGTGCCCGCGCGCTTGAGCTCCGTAAGCGTGTGCTCGCCCAGCTGATCGCGATCGTCGACGAAGGACGCGGCGAGAGGAAAACCAGGGATGAACTGCCACCTCTCACAGCGGAGGGCATCGTGGGTGGCGTGCTGGCGGTGCTACACGCCCGGTTGCAAGAAGGCTCGGTCACGAGCGCCCCCCCGACAGGGGATGGGTCGTTGTTGGAGCTGGCCGGTCCGTTGATGAGCATGATCGTGCATCCCTATCTGGGCCCCGCCGCCGCTCAGAGGGAGCTAAAGCGACCTGTGCCCGTGCACGACGGCAGGCACACGCCGGCTCCTGCCGATCCGTTGCGTGATGTGCACATGCGGCTCACCTACCGCACGGTGCGCGTGCTGATGGCCGTCGCCGAGCTGGGTGCGCGTGGAGCATACCCATCTAATCGCGAGGTAGGGATCGCCTCGGGTGTTCCCGATCAGGGTCAGATCTCCAAGTTGCTCTCGCGTCTGTCCAAGCTCGGTCTGGTCGAGAACGGTCCCACCGGCCTCGCCCGCGGCGCGCCCAACGCTTGGATGCTCACGAGCAAGGGCGCCGAGGTGGAGCACGCGATCGGCCAGGGCACCGGCTGAATCACCGCGCCGCGTACCATCCCAAGCGCCGCCTACGGTGTGGCAGATGGTGCCCTCAAACTCTCCATCCGCACGTACACTTCACCGCTGGCATGCCCCCGGCATGCTATTCTCATGCTATGAGCGCCATTCAGGTCAAGGATGTTCCCGGAGATCTGCACGAGCGGTTGCGCGCTCGCGCTCGCTCGGAGAACAGGAGTCTGAGCGACTACGTCCTACACGTGCTCGAACGCGATCTGGCGCTGCCGACTACGCGCGAATGGCTGGATCAGCTCAAACACGATGAACCGGTCACGGGGATCACATCGGAGGAGATCGTGGCCTCGATTCACGAAGGTCGCGCCGAGCGCGATGCGCAGATCCTCCGGGCAATCTCAGATCACCATTGACGCCTCGGCGCTCGTCGAGCTGTTGTTGCTGACTCCCATCGGGCGCTCGGTTGAGCGAGCGGTCGCTGGGGCGGCGCTGATCGCGCCGGACGTCATCAACCCCGAGACGCTACAGAGCCTGCGCAACCTCGAGCGTGGTGGAAAGATCAGCCAAGACCGTGCGGCAAAAGCCGTTGTGAGACTGGCTGAGAGCACCATCACGCGGGTGCCAACAACCGGTTTGATTGTCGATGCGTGGCCGATGCGCACCAACCTGTCGTCCTACGACGCTTGCTACGTGGCGCTTGCGAAGAGGCTGGACTGTCCGCTGCTGACTATCGACGCCAGGATGATGCGTGCGCCCTCGTTCGGTGTCACATTCCTCTCGCTTCAGTGATGCTCGGCCCCTCGCGACCGCTTCCACATATCGGGGGGCGCGCCCGCATCGTGCATTTCGGCGGCGGCTCCGAGCCGGCCATGGTGGTTGCCGTTGAGGACGATGGTCGCCGCCTGCGTGTGCGCTCCGAGGACGGCGAGCTGCACGAGTTCCTCCTCAGTCCCGCCAACGCGCGCTTCGTGTCGGCCGGCGACCCACACGGCCCGCGGCTGGAGCTGGTGGGGTAGGCGTTACGGCGCCTGCACGTCGGGGAAGTGCTCGGCGCAGTGTGCCCGCAGCGTCTCACGCACCCAGGCACGCTCGTCCGGGGTCGCCACGCGCAGGCGCGCCAGCAGCTCGCGCTGGCGCTCGATGGGCGCGTCGGCGATCGTCCAGCGCACCGCCAGACGCTCGAACAGCAGCTCCACCGCGCGCTGCCACGCGTCCTCCTGGGTTGCCGCGGGCCGTCCGGCGCCCGCCAGCGTCTCGGCGTACTCGCGCCGTGCACCCGGTGTTAGCGAGCCACGCAGTGTGAGCACGTTGCCGTGCTCGTCGGTGTAGTCGCTGGTGGGCGCGCTCAGCTTCTCGCGCGCACGGCCTCGCTTGCCCATTCCCTACATAGTCTCCGCGGCCTTCAACAGCTGCGAGCGCACGTCCCCTGCCTGCGCCCCAGAGGGTGTCACGGGCTTGGCATGACCCGGCCACGCCGCCGCCGGCTCCAGCTCGGCCAGCTTGCGGATACTCGCCTTGGCCTGCTCGGTGTCGTAGTTGTAGGTTGGCTCCGGCACGTGCGGTTCGCGGTCGCGGCCCCACATTTCAAGCGTGTAGAAGCAGTCGCTCACGAGCGCCAGGCGGTCCGATTCGCGCCACAGCCCGATCTGGCCCGGGGCGTGGCCGGGCAGCTCGATTACCTTGAAGTCCGCCACCGCGTCGCCCTCGCGGAGCGTGCCCGCGATCTCTACCGGCCCCGCGTCCCAAGCCCAGCGGTGCAGTGCACGGTGGATCTGGCGCTGGGGTGTCGGCAACCCCACCAGCCCCTCCGGCCAGTAGCGAAAGCCGCCGCTGCCTTCGGCGTCTTGCACCTCCTCGGGATGGCACAGCACCGGCACGCCCAGCGCGGGCGCGACCCCTCGATGGTCGGTGTGGCCGTGTCCCAGCACCACGCGCTTGATGCCGCCGAGCCTCGCGCCCGCGGAGGCCACCGCGCGCACCATCGTGCGGGTGCCCGCGTCGAACAGGGTCACGCCACCGACGCTCGAGTCCTCGATCAGGTACACGTTGCAGCGCCCTGGATGGCCCTGCACCACCCACACGCCCTCCGCCACAAGCTCGGCGTCGCGCGCGGCGATGTTGGTGACGCGCGTCTTTGTGTTGAACGCACCCATCAGGCGTTGCTCAGCGGTTGAGCCCTGCGGAGGCATCAGCCCGATCTTGCGCGCGAAGCCGAGCCCGTCGGGGAATGCGTCGTTGGCTTGCACCAGGCCATCGCGCACCGTCAGCACGTCGACGCCTTCGAATGCCACTGGAGCGCCGGTGGGCATAACGCCGTTGAATGGCTCGGGCCCCGCGAACGTGCCGGTGATCCTCCACTGCACCGCGCAGCGCTCGCTCTCGGTGGTTGTGTCCACCACCTCCATGGTCATGTCGGGCATTGCGGTGATCATCCCCCCGATGAACTCGCGCACGCCCTCGGGTGCGGTCACGTCCACCTGGCCGCGCACGTTCTCGCGTCCCCCGTCGGCCCACAGCGCGACCGCCGCATCGACATCGTGCGCGCCGATCGCGGCGAAGTAGCGTCGCGCCACCGCTTCGGCGTCGCCGCCTGTGGCGGGTTCTTTCCTCCCGGCCGATCTTCCGCCAGAGGGAGCTGCCGCCTTGTGGATGTGCGCCGCCGCCTCTTGCACCTTGGCGGCTGCCCTGCTCGTCTGCGCTCCATCGTCGTCGTCGACCATGCTGTCTCCTTTGCCGGACGATCTTTGATCGGCCCCCATGATCATGAGTCTAGGGCGCGCGCCGCTGCGAGTGGAGCTGCGCTGGCTCAGGGCTCGCGCGGCTGCCGTGCCCGCCGTGTCAAACGGCCGCGATCGTCTGGGAGTAGTCTCCTCGCCGGTGACTGAGCCGGCCCGTAAACGCGAGCTTGGGAGGGGCGAGCGGGTGCTCCCGGGCGTGTATCGCCTACGTCTGCCGTTGCCGTGGCCAGGCGTACCGCACGGCAACGCGTGGGCTGTGAAGGCGGGCGACGGGGTGGTGCTGTTCGACACCGGTTACTACGAGCCCCCGCGAGACGGCGAGCCCGGCTCGATCGTGCAGCTCGAACGGGCGCTTGGGATGTGCGGGCTCCTCGTCGAGGACGTGCGCCTGGTGGTGTGTACCCACGCCCACTCCGACCACTACGGCCAGGCCGCCACGATCGTGGCGCGCGCCGGCTGCGAGCTGTGGATGCACCCCAAATACGAGCACATGTCGGCCTTCGTCGAAGACCCCGACGCCGCCATGGAACGGCGCATCGAGGTGGCCCGTCAGAGCGGCGTCCCGGAGGAGCCGCTGCGCCGCTTCGCCGCCGAGCGCAAGGACCACGAAACCGGTATCGCCGCTGTGATCGCCCCCGACCGCGAGCTGCTCCCGGGAGTGGTGGTGAACACCGATCTCGGCTCGTGGACGGTGCACGAGACGCCCGGGCATGCCCCCTCGCACGTGTGCCTGTTCCAGCCTGAGCGAAGGCTGTTGATCTCCGGCGACCATCTGCTGGGACGCATCTCGCTGTTCTTCGACATGGGCTACTCGCCCGACCCGGTCGGCGAATTCTCCTTGTCGCTCGACGTCGTGCAACGCCTCGGCGCACGCCTGTGCCTGCCGGGCCACGGGCGTACGTTCACCGACGTGCTGGCCCACATCGAAGGCAATCGCTCACTGGTCGCCGAACGGCTCGGCAAGACGCTGACGGCGATCTCGGAGCAGCCGCTGACCGTCTTTGAGACTGTCCCGCGCATCTACGACCAGGACGAGCTCGCCACCCACGGCGGCCCGTGGCTGCTGAGTGAGACACTTGCGATGCTGACCCACCTGGAGGCGCTAGGGCAGGCCAAGCGGACCGTCGGCGAACCGGAGCGCTGGACCGCAAAACCTTGACACGCTCGTGTTAGGCTTTGAAGATGCGGATCGATGAGCTGCTCGCTGCCCCCGAGCCGATGTTCTCCTTCGAGTTCTTTCCCCCCAGGACCGAGCAGGGCGAGCAGAACCTGTATGCGGCGCTTGCCGAGCTGCGCACGCTCGAGCCCTCATTCGTGTCAGTCACCTACGGAGCGGGCGGCTCCACGCGCTCCAAGACGATCGAGATCGTCAAGCGCATCAGGGACGACTACGGCCTGGAGGCGATGGCTCACTTCACCTGCGTTGGCGCGACCGTGGCGGAGCTGCGGGACACGCTGGATGAGATGCGCGCCGCGGGGATCGACAACGTGCTGGCGCTGCGCGGCGACCCGCCCGCCGGTGAGCAGGACTGGGTCAAGACCGAGGGGGGCCTTGAGTACTCGCGCGAGCTGGTGGAGCTGATCCATGCCGACTACCCGTTCGCGATCGGCGCCGCGTGCTTCCCGGAGACCCACATCCACGCCTCAAGCCCCGCGGCCGACATCGAATATCTCGCCGCCAAGGTGGCCGCCGGCGCCGACTTCCTGATCACCCAGCTGTTCTTCGACAACGCCCTCTACTTCGACTTCGTGCGCCGCGCCCGCGCCGCCGGCGTCACCGTGCCGATCATCCCCGGCATCCTGCCGATCACCCAGATCGGCCAACTGGAGCGCATGACGCGGATGTGCGGCGCCTCGATCCCCGAGGGGTTGCGCCGCGAGCTTCACGCGCGCGAGTCACAGCCCGAGGCGGTGATCGACTTCGGCGTGGCCCACGCCACGCTGCAGTGCGCCGAGCTGCTGGCCGCCGGTGCGCCGGGCATCCACTTCTACACGCTCAACCGCTCGCCCGCGACGCGCGCGATCCTCGGCGCGCTGAAGCTGGCGCGGCCGTGGGCGTGAGTGAGATCGAATACACCGTGCGGCGCTCCAAGCGCGCACGGCGGGTGCGTGTCAACGTGCGTGCTCACACCGACGTTGAGGTGGTGCTCCCCGCGCACGCCTCCGAGCGCGCCGCCGCGGCCGCGGTGCGCGAGCTCACGCCATGGATTGAGCGGCGGCTATTGGAGGGTCGCAGGACGCTTGCGCGTATCGCCGAGCGAGGCGACACGGTTCCTTATCTGGGCACCCCGCTCACGCTTGTCCCGCAGCCGGGACGTACCCGCGCTCATATGAATGGGGAGAAGCTGTTCGTTCCCGTGGGAGATCATCGCCCTGCGGTGGAGCGCCTATACCGTCGGCTCGCGCGGCGTGAGATCGCCGCGCGCCTGGACGTCGCCGTAGCAAGGGCTGGCAGCTCCTACACAGGCCTGTCGATCCGCGCGCAGAGCACGCGTTGGGCCTCCTGCTCGGCTACGGGTGCGATGAGCTTCAACTGGCGCCTGCTGCTTGCCCCCGAGCCGGTGCTCGACTACGTGGTGTGGCATGAGGTCTGTCACCTGGACGTGCGCGACCACTCACCGCGCTTCTGGGCGCTGGTCGAGCGCCGCTTCCCAGGCTGGCGCGAGCAGCGCGACTGGCTGCGGCGCCACGGGGCGACGCTGGTGCTGTAGGGCCGCTCATTTCGCCTTGGTGGGTGCTCTCCTCGGTCTGTACGGCACCCGGCGGACCGGGGGAGAGGTGTGGGTGTCACCGTCGGGGCTCGCTAGCTGGCGCTCCAGGGCGGTGAATGCGTCGATGATCTCTGGAGCCTCGTAGGCGCGACTGCGTTTTTGGATGGTGACCGGCCGCAGGATGTCCGCCTCGACCAGTCGCCCGATCGCCTCGTGCGTGGGCTTGAATGTGCGGCCGAGCAGCGCTTCGGCGCTTGGGATGGTGAGGACAGGTGCGCCAGGCAGCCGGCGCAACAGCAGGTCCGTCGCCGAGTTGGCACGGATCCTGCCCAGTCGCTCGCGCCACTGCGCCTCCATCTGGGCGGCCTGCGCCTGAAACGAGGTTGCGTCCGATACACACCGCGTGCAGGCCGCGGAAAAGCGCGCGACCCACTTGTTCACCCCCTCGGTGGCCTTGCGCGAGGTCGGCGATCCGATGTGGCGATACCGGGTGAGACCGTCGATGTAGCTGCGCGCCCAGGTGGCGAGCACCAGCGATACGGGGGGTAGGACGTGCAGCGCCAATCCCCGCCGGCGCAGCACGAGATGTACCAACGCACGTCCGGTACGGCCGTTGCCGTCCGCGAACGGATGGATGGTCTCGAACTGGGCGTGCGCGATCGCTGCCTGAGCAACTGTAGGAAGCTCGTCGGTGTTGCAGAAAGCGCAAAGGTCTTCGAACAGAGCTGGAACGTGCTCGGGCGGTGGCGGTACGTATGCAGCAGAGCAGGGATTGTAATGGCTGCCGCCGATCCAGTTCTGAGCTTCGCGCAGTTGCCCGGCGTAAGGGGCAAGGTGAGTTCTGGCTGCGAGCCGGCGGTGAACATCCAGCAGCAGGTCCACAGTGATTTCGTCGCCGTAGTCGACACGTCCGACGCCGTAGACCATTGCATCGATGTTGCCGAGGATCTCCGTGGCGGTGACGTCGATCGAGCGTGCGTGCAGCGAGCGCGCTGCCTCGGCGCGCAGCAGCCGTCTGGCTCCGATCTCCAGCCCCTCGATACGGGATGACGCGGCGGCCTCCGCTCGCAGCAGGATGCGCGCGAGCGCCTCTGTGTCGACGAGCGCGGTGACCTCGGCGTCCATCGCGGAGATCGCTGCTTCCGCGTCAGCGATGTCGGCTGCCACGTCCCCGTAAAAGGCGAACGCGCGCCCGATCAGAGGATCGGGTAGATACGCTTCGTATTCACAGGAGCGTGTATCCCTACGCGGTAGCCCGTACCTGCCGATTTCGCTTCGCCAGTGACGCTTGAGAACCTTCGCCATACGACCTCCTTAATTGGAGGTTAGCGTATAACCTCCAATAAAAGGCCGGATCCTTGGGAGGTTATGCTCAGCCCCTCCTCTTTATACCGTTGCCCTCCAGGCCTGGAGGGCAAGGAGTTGCGTCAGCCTCGCTTGGCGATCGGCACGTAATCGCAGTCACGCTCGCCCGTGTAGATCTGGCGCGGGCGCGCGATCTTCTGCTCTGAGTCCTCGACCATCTCAAGCCACTGCGCGATCCACCCGCTGGTGCGCCCGATCGCAAACATCACCGGGAACATCGCCACCGGGAGCCCCAGCGCCTCGTAGATGAGACCCGAGTAGAAGTCGACGTTGGGGTAGAGCTTGCGCGAGGTGAAGTACTCGTCGTCCAGCGCCCGCTTCTCGAGCTCCGTGGCGATGTCCAGCAGCGGGCTGGTGCCACGCACCTCGAATACCGCGTCGAGGTGCTTCTTGATGATCCGCGCGCGCGGATCGTAGTTCTTGTAAACGCGGTGCCCGAAGCCCATCAGGCGCTCGTTGCCGGCCTTCACGCTCTCCAGGAAGTCGGGGATGTTACGCGGCGACTCGATCCGGCGCAGCATCCGCAGCGCCTGCTCATTGGCGCCGCCGTGCAGCGGCCCGTACAGCGCCGCGACGCCCGCGGCCACCGCCGAGTAGGGATCCACTTGGGTTGAGCCCACCGAGCGCACCGCGCTGGTGGAGGCGTTCTGTTCGTGATCGGCGTGCAGGATGAACAGGACGTCGAGCGCGCGCTCCAGCCGCGGGTCGGGCTGGTACTTCAGCTCTGTCATCTTGTACATCATCCCCAGGAAGTTGCCCGCGTAGGCGAGGTCGTTGTCGGGGTACACGTAGGGCTGTCCCATGTTGTGGCGGAACGCGAACGCCGCCAGCGTCGGCATCTTCGCCAGCAGCCGGATGATCTGGATCGCGCGCACCTGCTCGTCGTGGATCTTGTTGGCGTCGGGGTAGAAGGTCGACAGTGCCCCAACCGAGGCGACCAGCATCCCCATCGGGTTGGCGTCGTAGCGGAACCCCTGCATGAAGTCCTTGACGTTCTCGTGGACGAACGTGTGGATCGTGATCTCATAGACCCAGTTCTCCAGCTGGGTGGCGGTGGGGAGGGCACCGTTGATCAGCAGGTAGGCGACCTCCAGGTAGGTCGACTTCTCGCACAGCTGCTCGATCGAGTAGCCGCGGTGTTGCAGGATCCCGGCCTCCCCGTCGATGTAGGTGATCGCGCTGCGACACGACGCCGTGTTCATGTAGGCCGGGTCGTACGCCATCAGCCCGAAGTCGTCCTCGCCGGTCTTGATCTGGCGCAGGTCCATCGCGCGCACCGTGCCATCGGTGACGGGCAGCTCATAGGTCTTTCCGGTGCGGTTGTCGGTGACCGACAGGGTCTCGGCGGTCTGAGCCCCGTTCGTCGTGGTCGGTTGAGTCGTTTGTGCGTCGGTGCTCATCTTGTCCCTCCTACGCGATCGCTGTACTTCGATTATGCGTCACCGCGCCGTGTGAGCGGTGCGGAACTTGTGAACCGGGCCCGCGGCGGCTCAACCGCGGGTGCCATAGCGACTCTCGGTCGCCTCGACCTGGCCCTGATATTTGCTGCCGAGGCTCGCGTCGCCATACGGGCGCATCGCGGGGGCATCGAGCGTCATGAACGACAGCTGCGCGATCGGCAGGCCAGCGTACAGCCGGATCGGCACCCGTGTGAGGTTGTTGAGCTCGAGCGTCAGCGTCCCCTTCCAGCCCGGGTCGCAGAAGCCGGCCGTGGCGTGCACGATCAAGCCCAGTCGCCCCAGGCTCGACTTGCCCTCGATGCGGGCCACGATGTCGTCGGGCAGCTCAACGTGCTCGAGCGTGCGCCCGAGGCAGAACTCGCCGGGATGGATCACGAACGGCTCGTCGCTCTCCACGCTGATCTGTTCGGTCAGGTTGTGCGGCGGTTCGCGCAGGTCGATCGCGGTGACCTTGTGATTGTGAAACACGCGGAAGGAGTTGCCCAGGCGCAGGTCGAGGCTCGCGGGCTGCACCATGTCCTCGTCCCACGGATCGATCTTGATGTGCCCGTCGCCCACCAGCCGCATGATCGTGCCGTCGGAGAGCACCGAGGAGGGGACGGACTGTGTCATCGCGGCGGATTCTGTCAGGCGCGCGACGCGGGCGTCCCCATCTGTGTGATCCAGGCCGCGCCCGGCGTGCGAATACCCACCACATCGAGTCGAGCGCGTCTCGTATCAGCTCATCCAACGCCTCAGATCCGCCCATCCGACCCGTCCCACGACCGAGGAGCAACGCCATGTCACACGCGATCAACATTGACGAGATAGATGCCGACGGAGCGGTGCGCGAGGCCCACGCCGAGGCGCTTGACGGTCTGCGCGAGGGTGACACCCGCCTGGCGTTCCTGCGCAAGTCCGCGGTCACCGCCGGATTGGCGATGAGCGGCGGCGCGGTGCTGGGGACGCTTGCTCCGAGCGCTCTCGCCGGCGCCAGCTCAGGCCGCCCCCCGGCCAGCTTCGGCAAGGGGGATATCGGGATCCTCAACTACGCGCTCACACTGGAGTACCTGGAGGCCGCGTTCTACAATGGTGCGACCGCCGCCAAAATGGCGCTCAGCCCGCAGGCGGCGGCGTTCCTGAAGATCACGACCCGCGACGAGAGCGCGCACGTCGCGTTCCTCAAGAAAGCGCTTGGATCGAAGGCGGCCAAGGAACCGACGTTCAACTTCAAAGGCGCCAACACGAGCGTGGAAACGTTCATGAAGACCGCCGAAGTGCTGGAGAACACGGGCGTGCACGCGTACTCCGGGCAGGCGCTGAACATCAAAGCCGCCGCCTATGTAAAGGCCGCGCTGTCGATTCTCACGGTCGAGGCGCGTCATGCCAGCGTGATCGGCCTGCTGAACGAACCGAACGGCGAAGACATCACCCCCAACGGACCGTTCGACACGCCCTACACCGCGAGCAAGGTGCTGGCCGCCGTCAAGGGCACCGGCTTCATCGTCTGAGCCGCGCCTACCCGGGCCCCCACCGAGGACTTGTCCGCCCACGCGGAGGGGAGTCGCGCAAGCGCGCGGCGCCCCTCCGCGCTTCTGGTCCGCCCCGCATAGCCGTTTGCACGAGGCTCGCCTCGTGGGCGGCTCTCATGAGCCGCGGCTGGAGAAGCGAGCGCGGCTAACGGCGCAGCCGCGCGGATGCGCCGCTGAAGCGGGTGATCTCCTGTAGCTCCTCCACGCGCGCGGCGATCTCCTCGCCGGTGAGACGTTCGACACGCTCAGTGCCGAACTCCTCCACGTTGAAAGACGCGAGCGCGGTGCCGTGCGCCATCGCGCGGCGCAGCAGCTCGTCTGTCAGCTCCTCGTCTGGGTGCGCGGCAATGTAGCCGACGAACCCACCCGCGAACGTGTCGCCGGCGCCGGTTGGGTCGACCACGCTCTCCATCGGGTAGGCCGGCAGCGCGAAGAAGCCATCGCCTGTGATCAGCGCCGCTCCGTACTCGCCTTGCTTGGCCACGATCACGCTCGGGCCTTTCCCGACTCCGGTGCCGTTCTCCTCGCTGGAGCTTTTCCAGGAGAGGATCTCCCGTGCGGCCGAAACGAGATTCGGCTTGCCCGTGAGCTGACGTAGCTCGGCGTCGTTGAGGATCAGGCAGTGCGCGCCTTCGATCGCTTGCACGAGCTGCGCGCGTGCGATGTCGATCCACAGGTTCATCGAGTCCAGCGCCACGAAGCGCGCGTCGGGCAGCTGCGCGCGCACCTCCAGCTGCAGGTCGGGCTGGATGTTGGCCAGGAACAGCACGTCGCTTTCGCGCGAGCGCGCCGACAGCTTCGGCTGGAAGCCCTCGAACACGCCCAGCTGTGTATCGAGCGTCTCGCGCGAGTTGAGATCCCACCCGTACTCCCCGCGCCAGAAGAACGTCTTGCCGCCGGCCACGCGCTCTACGTCTGAGACGTCCACGCCGCGGCGGCGCATCACGTCGAGCTGCGGCTCGCCGAAATCCTCGCCCACCGGTCCGACGACCATGACCTCGTCGAAGAACGACGCCGCCAGCGCGAAATGCACGGCGGCGCCACCAAGCATCCGCTCGCGCTCCCCGAACGGAGTCTTCACGGCGTCATACGCGATCGATCCAACAACGGTTATCGACATTGGCTGGGACCTTATAACCTGAGCGCGCGTGCGCGCGATCCAGATCAGCGAGTTCGGTGGACCAGAGGTAATGAAGCTCGTCGAGCTGCCGACCCCCGAGCCGGACTCGGGAGAGCTTTTGATTCGCGTGAGCAGTGCCGGGATCAACTTCGCCGACACCCACACGCGCACCAACTCCTACGTGCGCAAGGCCACGCTGCCGCTCGTGCCGGGCGGGGAGGTGGCGGGCACCGTCCTCTCCACGCCGCCCGACAGCGGCTTTAGCGAGGGGCAGCGGGTGATGGCGCTCACCGGTGTGGGGGGCTATGCCGAGTATGCGCGTGCCCCGGTCGAGCTGAGCTTTCCGATTCCCGACGGCGTCGAGGATGCCGTCGCGCTTGCGTTGCTGATACAGGGCACGACCGCCTGGCACCTGTACCGCACGGCGGGCCGTGTCGTGGACGGCGACAGCGTCGTCGTCCACTCCGCCGCCGGCGGGGTTGGCTCGCTCGCTGTGCAACTCGGCAGTTCGCTGGGAGCCTCGCGCGTGATCGCCGTGGCATCGAGCGAGCAGAAGCGCCAGTTTGCGCTGGAGCTCGGCGCGGACGTGGCGATCGACTCGGAGGTCGAGGGTCTCACAGAGCGCCTGATCGAGGCCAACCGCGGCAACGAGGTGGACGTCGTCTTCGACATGGCGGGCGGGGAGACGTTTGAGCGCTCCTATCGCGCGCTCGCCCACTTTGGGCGGATCGTGGTGTGCGGCATCGCCTCCCAGCAGCCCAACCACATCTCCAGCGGTTCGCTGCTGCGCCACTCGCGCTCGCTCGTGGGCTTCTACCTGTTTCACTGCCTGGAGCGAACTGGGATGTTCGACGCGGCCCTCACCGACCTGCTCGCCCGCGCGGCGACCGGTGAGCTGCGGGTGCACGTTGGAGCCACCTACCCGCTGGAGCAAGCAGCCACCGCGCATGCCGACATGGCGCAGCGGCGCACCACCGGCAAGCTGCTGCTCGACCTGTCGGCGTGATCGCCCAGCGCCGGCGTGATCGGTCAGGTGTTGGCGCACCCGTCGTGACGCTTGGCGCTTCTCTCACTCGGGGCGAGCGGCCATCGCGGGCGGGAGGGGTGCGGCTCGAATGCGCTCGAGCCCGTAAGCTGCTGGCCGCATGACCAAGACATTCGCCGAGCTTCGGTCTCTCCGAGCAGACCCTGCAAGCGCTGCGCGACGTGGGCTACGAGTCGCCTTCGCCGATCCAGGAGCAGGCGATCCCGCCGCTGCTCGAAGGCCGCGACGTGATCGGCCAAGCGCAGACCGGCACCGGCAAGACCGCCGCCTTCGGCTTGCCGATCGTGCAGTACATCGATCCCGACGAGCACGAGGTGCAGGCGCTGGTGTTGACGCCGACGCGCGAGCTGTGCATCCAGGTCACCCAGGCGCTGCGCACCTACGGCGCACACAGCGGGCTGGACGTGGTGGCGGTGTTCGGCGGTGCGCCGATCCGCACCCAGCAGGCGCAATTGCGAGCGGGCGGGCACATCGTCGTCGGCACCGTCGGGCGCGTGCTCGATCTGATCTCGCGCAACTCGATCGTGTTGCACGCCTGCCGCTTCGTGGTGCTCGACGAGGCCGATGAGATGCTCGACCTTGGCTTCCTGGAGGACGTGGAGAAGATCCTCTCGATGACGCCCTCGGGACGTCAGACCGCGCTGTTCTCAGCGACTATGCCCCCGCCGATCCGCAAGCTCGCCGACAAGTACATGTATGACCCGGAGATCATTCAGGTCGAGGCGGCGACGCTCACGATCGACACCGTCGCCCAGTTCCAGCTCTCGGTGGAGACGCGCGACAAGGCCGCCAAGCTGGTCGAGGTGCTCCGCGCGGAGCGGCCCGAGCAGGCAATTGTGTTCGTGCGCACCAAGGTCCGCTGCGACCAGCTGTTCCGCACCTTGCGCGACGGCGGCATGAACGTGCGCGCGCTGCACGGCGACATGTCCCAGGGCTCGCGCGACGGCGTGATGCTCGCCTTCAAGGGCGGACGCGTGCCGATCCTCGTGGCCACCGACGTGGCCGCCCGGGGCTTGGACATCTCGACGGTCACGCACGTGGTCAACTACGACGTGCCCACTTCGCCGGACACCTACGTGCATCGCATCGGGCGCACCGGCCGCGTCGGCCGCTCCGGCCGCGCGATCACGTTCGTCGAGTCGCGCCAGACACGCGAGCTGGAGGCGATCGAGCGCCACATTGGCACCAAGATCGCCGCCTGGTCCAAGGATGCCGAGGCCGCCCCCACGCCCGTGAAGGAGCGTCCGCGCCGACACTCAAAGCCCAATATCTCTCGCGACGCCGCCGAGCCTTCGGTCAAGCTGATGCTCGGCAGTGGCCGTGCCGCGGGCTTGCGCGTGGCGGACATCGTCGGCGCGGTCACCTCGGCGACCGGGCTCGACGGCGAGGCGGTACGCGACGTGAGCGTGCTCGAGCGCTTCTCGTTTGTGTCGGTTCCCTCCGCGGAGGCCGAGCGCGTGATCGAGGCGCTGGACGGGCGTGAGCTGCGGGGCAAGCCGCTGCGCTTGGAACGCGTCAAGGCATAGGCCGCGCGTCGCGCAAGGCGTGGGGGCCGCGTAGCGCAAGGCGTAGGCCGCGTCGCGTGGGGGCGCGCCGCGTGGCGGCACGCTGGAGCAGTGGGGGCTGGAGCAGTGGGGATTGCCAGCGGCAGACACCGCGGCTCAGGCACAACCTGACTGTGTACCACAGTAACTGTGATCCTGTGGTAGCCTTAGGGTGCGGTGGCAAACATCACGGTCACGATTCCCGACGACGTGTACAAAGCCGCGCGAATTCACGCAGCCGAGCAGGGCAGCTCGGTGAGCGCCATCGTTGCCGGCTATCTGCGCTCACTGTCCGAGCGCGACATTGAATTCTCCAGGCTCGAGGATCTGCAGCGACGCGTTCAGGGCGAGATCGATTGCTTCAGCGCCTGTGACCGTCTCGACCGTGAGACTGTTCACGATCGCGGTGCGTGAGACGACTCGTGATCGCGGTGCGTTTCGTTGACACCAACATCCTGCTGTACGCGATCTCGCGCGATCCACAGGAGCGGGGGAAGGCGACGCGGGCAAACGAGATCCTCGCGTCCAGGGACGTGGGGCTCTCAGTTCAGGTTCTGCAGGAGTTCTACGTTCAGGCGACCCGCGAAAGTCGCCCCGATCGCCTGACCGACGAGCGGGCGGCCGCCCTGGTGGAGTCCTTCCGGCGCTTTTCCGTGCAGGAGAACACGGTTGCGGTGATGCTCGCCGCGATCGCGACCAAGCGGCGCTTCGCCATCTCCTACTGGGACGCGGCAATCATCGAGGCGGGCCGTTGCCTGGACTGCGAGATCGTTCTCTCCGAGGATTTGAGCGATGAGCAGGATTACGCTGGGGTCACGGTCGAGAATCCATTTCGCGACTGCTGAAAATGTCGAGATGTCCCTATAGCCAGTCCTCACCGTTCGCTAGGTCGTCGTCGCCAGGATGCCTCGCCAGCGTGACCCTCGTTTCAGCCGCCGACCAGTAGAGGAGCCCGCGACCGTCTCGTCAGACCTAACGAAAGCGGTCGGCTCGGGTCCGCGCATGTAATCGTCCCGTTTCAGGGCGATGTTGGCTAGCGTGCGACAATGAGAGCATGACCAAGGCCGAGCTTCATCAGCTAGTGGACCGCTTGCCAGAGGGCGCGGTCGATGGTGCCGCGATCATCCTTGGGGAGATCAGCGACGGACGGATAGACCCCGAGCAGGCGTGGTACTGGACGCGTGAGTGGCAGGCGAAGGAGCGCGAGGCGGACGACGACCGCGCGGCTGGTCGCGTCTCGCGTTACGAGACCGACGTGGATTTCTTGACGGCGTTGGACGAGCGCACGAAGCCGCTGGATGCCGACGCGTGATGTCCTCGCGTCGTTCTGGCGTGATTGGGACCGGCTCACCCCACAGCAGCAGCGAGCCTTCCGCCAAGCGGTAGCTCGGTTCATCGCGGACCTTGCGGGCGGTGGTCAGGACTTCCATCCAAGGTTGCGCGTCAAGCGGGTGCAAGGAGACCCTGGCGTGTGGGAGATGAGCTGGGCGCCGGACGGCCGCGCGGAGCGTCCCCTGCCCGTGGTACAGTCGAACG
This sequence comes from uncultured Solirubrobacterales bacterium, assembly GCA_963849215.1. Classification (GTDB taxonomy): domain Bacteria; phylum Actinomycetota; class Thermoleophilia; order Solirubrobacterales; family Solirubrobacteraceae; genus Palsa-744. Next base: position 22,859 of record CAWKGR010000003.1, on the reverse strand, counting down.
TATGTTCGCCATGACGGCCTCCGAGCTTCGCGAGCAAGCAACGCTCATTGCACTGACAGAGGTTGCTCCTGGTCCTTGGTATCAGGTCGCCGATGTTGTGGAGGAAGCTGGCAGTGCGGTCGCTGTCGCTGACAGAAGCTACGTCTTCTATGACGAGGGTCAGGCTGCGATTGCGCGCCTACTGGCTGATCGGGTGGGCGAAGCGATGGTTGAGCACTGGGCGAACGTCATTGAGCGAACACTTGCGGAGTGTCCCAACACTCGTCTGCTGAGCGTGCTCGACGATGACTACCCACAGAACCTACGTCGCGTGTATGACCGTCCGCCATTCTTGTTTGTACGTGGCACGCTGCAAGATGACGATTCGCGATCGGTCGCGATCGTCGGTACTCGCCGTGCGTCGGATGCAGGACGTGCCGTAGCGCGCGACATGGCCGCAGCTCTCGTGGAGCGCGGCGTCACGGTGATCTCGGGCATGGCGGCCGGGATCGACACCGAGGCGCATACCGCTGCGCTCGACGCAGGCGGGCGGACCATCGCTGTCATGGGCACGGGGATCGATCGTGTTTATCCAAAGGAAAACGCTGCTCTAGCCGGTCGCATCGCCGAGAGCGGGGCTTTGCTCTCTCAGTTTTGGCCAGGCGCCCCGCCTCGCGGCTCCAACTTTCCGCTGCGCAATGTCGTGACAAGCGGCGTCGCTGTTGGCACGATCGTGATCGAGGCCAGCGCTACGAGCGGCGCCAAGATGCAGGCACGTCTCGCGTTGGAGCATGGCAAGCGCCTCTTTCTTGTCGAGAGCCTTGTGCTGCAAGAGGAGTGGGCGCAGCGATATCGGAGCAGACGCGGAGCCCAGGTTGTGCACGGCGTTGAAGATGTGGTTGCGGCGCTTGAATCAGACCGCCAGCCGGTCACTGAATTGCAGCTTTTCTAGGCGCGGGGGCAGTAAATGACGACGGTTCGCGAGGTTGCCGTGCCACTCGCAACCATCTGCGCACCAGTGCCGCGCGTCGGCGACGGCATATGCGATCACTGCCACCGACCGCCGAATCCCCCGTATACCCGGTGTTGGAGCTGCGAGCAAGTCGAGGGACAAGTGTCGCGGCCTTGCTCGTTGATAGTGCCGATCAGCTTGTACGAGGTCGGCCTCCAGCTCCACTACCAGCTCAAGCACTACAAGGACGATGACGGCAGCAAGATGGCGTCGGAGTTCCTCGTCAAGACTGCTGCGCTACTTGGTTATTTTCTAAAGCAGCACGGCGGCTGCATCTCGGCTGCGGCTGGTGGCGCTTGGGACATCATCACGTCAGTGCCATCTTCGACAGACCGTCCTGGTGAGCACCCGCTCGCAACTGCGACCAAGCTCGTGCCTTCGTTGCGGGAGGAATACGAGCCCCTGCTTCGTCGCGGCGACAAGCCTCCGCAGCACAACGCCGCGAGCGACGACGGCTACGAGCCACTGCGCCCGCTCGGAGGTGAGCGAGTGCTGCTCGTTGACGACACCTTTACATCCGGCGCGCGCGCTCAGAGTGCGGCGTCCGCGCTCAACAACGCGGGCGCGACTGTCGCCGCCATCGTGCCGATCGGCCGTGTCATCACCCCCGAATACAACGAGGACTTCTGGAAGCGCCAATCCCATCTCGTGTTTGACTTCGACGTTTGCTGCGTCGGCGAACATAGCTAGCTTGGTATGGCCGCCCGTCGCGCCTCCAGCACTTGCCGATACAGTAGCCGGATGCCAATAACAGCCACGATGCACATCGTTGTCGAGATGTCCCTATAGCCAGTCCTCACCGTTCGCTAGGTCGTCATCCCCGGGATGCGCAGCCAGCTTTTGCTCGAGAGCGGCGACAATCTTGCCTGTGGAGGCACGGGTGCGAGGGTAGCCGCCAGGAATGAAGATCATGCCGTGATCGCCTGGGCCGCCGGGCGTGATCGCCTCGTAATGCAAGGGCCGCATATCGACGAGGTTGTCGGTGACGATCACTCGACGCTCATTGCGTGCAAGGTCAACGACACGGCGGTCATCGAAGGAGCACCACTCGGGGTGCTCCTGGATCGCCTGAACATCGTGGCCACGTGTGCGCAGCTCCCGCGCAATCGCGGGCGACAGCATCTCATCGAGCAGCAGTCTCAACCGCCGAGAGCGTCGCGGGCCGCGAGGAACGCACTGTGGGCGTCGCGAGCCTCACGGCGATTGCGCTCGATGCGCTCGTCAACCTCTTGTGAGTAGGCCGCATAGTAAGAGGCGGCAGCCTGTACAAGGCCCAGCGAAAGCTCCAGATACGAGGCTGTCTCGGCGAGGTCGCCGTCGTTGTCGCGTGCGACGGTGACGACCTCCCACACGTCTGGGCCGCCGAGGAGTCGCGCGCGACGACCCGAGGGGCCATCGGCAAAACGGATCAGCGGGTGTTCATCCATACGCAGACCCTCCTCCACGTAGCGCTGCGCGAGTGTGCGCGAGGGCATGTTCGAGCGGTTGGCGCGGTCGGCGAGACGGCCAACGGTCTGTTCGGGGAGGCGGATACTGATTGGTACGGCTGCCATCTGTATCGCATCGTATCACCGCGAGATACGTGACTTAATCGACGCTGCGGCCAGGCGGTCAAGGGGCATGGCGCTCATCGGGCGCCCGCCGAGATATCCCAAGTTCGGCCAGAAGGTTCTACCTCCCATATCTGATCGTCGTCGTTGCAGAGAAACCTCGCCTGCACGTCAAGCGCGTGCAAGGCCATCGTGGCGTGTGGGGAGATGACTTGGGCGCCAGACGGGGAAGGTCGTCGGGGCGTGCTGGTACAGATGTCGTCGTGACGAACTTCCAGGCCGTCTACTACCGCGATGTCTCAGGTCGCGAGCCTGTGCGCGAGTTCATAGACGCCTTGGACGATGAGGCTCAGGCCGCGATCGAGCGGCAGCTCGGCCGCCTGAATCTGCTGAGCGACGCGATGCCGCATCTCCTGTTTCCGCATTCCTCGCAGGTGGAGGGGGAGCTGCGCGAGCTGCGCTGCCATTACGGTCGAGAGCTGTATCGCGTGCTGTACTGTCGATCGGGGCGATTCGTCGTCTTGCTGCATGTCTTTGCGAAGCGCTCCGCCAAGGTCGGAGAGCGCGAGATCCACGTCGCTGACGAGCGTTGGCGGGACTTCAAGGCTCGCATGGACACGCCGCGACGTAGGCCACCGCGTGCCGTTGGTCACGATGCGCCGTAGCCTGTTCAAGCGATTTCGCAATTCTGCTAACATCCGATCGGAACACAGACGATCCAAGAGACCAGATGACCAAAGACCAAAGCCCAATCGGACTCAGCGTCAGCGAGCACGTCCAGAGCAAGCTCGCAAGCAGCAAGCGCTACCGCGAAGCCTACGAGCGTCTGGAGCCCTTCGAGCAGATCGCCCGGATCGCGATCATGCGTCGCGCCCAGCTAGGGCTCTCCCAACAACAGGTCGCCGAGCGCATGGGAACAACCACGTCGGTGATCTCTCGGATCGAGAGCGGCCAGCATCGCACGAGCACAGAGACGCTGCGACGCCTTGCCGAGGCGCTGGACGGTCACGCCCTGCTCGGCTTCGAATTCGGCACCGTGTCGGAGCCTGCACGCGAGCTGGTTGCGCTGTAGCGGCGGCCGGTTCAGCGCGTCGGCGTTGTGGACCCGCCGTTTCGGTTGACTTTGGGCATGAAGTCGGCGAGCAAGGGCTTCTCCCCTTCGCCGCGCTCGTAGGCTCTCAGGCGCGAAGGTATCGCCTGCCCCAAGGCGCGAGCAAGATCCACTGGTTGCCTTCGGGTCGCTCCAGAGGCGTTCGACGCGGGCGGGCATCTGGCTCAGAGACGGTGCTTCGGAGCCGTGGCTGTGCGTGAGCGCGTAAAGATCCTAACTCCGCGGGATATGGCGCGATGCTCGGTCTCGCTATCGTGGCCGGCTGATCCTGAGCTAGCCAAGTAGAGGAGACCTGCGGAAATGTCCATAGCCACGATGCACAGCACTGCAAACTTGAGCATATAGCTGTGCTGTTGCTTGCTGCACGGTAAACTTGACAGCGTGAGTGCAGCGAGTGAGCCAGCAGGCCACGATCTGGTTGTCGCCTCCGACGGGAGCATTCCCGCCGATCAACTAGCGCGTCTTGGCGTCGCGCCTGGCTCCCATCTGCGTGTGGTGCAGACGAGCCAGGCTGGGACGCTCGTCGGGTCGCTACCGGACTTCCCGGATCTGACGTGGGAGGAGTTCGAGCACGCAAGCGCGCTCGCAAAGCGTGACCTCACGGCCACGTGAGGGTTCTTGCCGACTCGCACGCCGTCGTCTGGCATCTACAGGGCTCCCGGCGTCTCTCGGCTCCCGCAGCAGAGGCGCTTGCCGAGGCTGAAGCGACCGATGGCGTGGTGGTTTCGGTCGCCACCCTGGTCGATCTGTGGTACGTGACCCAGACGACCCGCAAGGTCACTCCCGCCCACCTGGCCGCATTGCGAGACGTGCTCCTCTCCTCGGCTGTGTTCACTCTCCAGCCGGTGGATCTCGCTGTCGTGGACGCCACTACGTCGATCTCACGGGACGATCTGGCTGACCCGTGGGACCGTTTCATCGTGGGGACTGCCCGAGCATTGGCCCTGTCGCTGGTCACGAGAGATGAAGCCATTCGCAAAACGCGACTGGTGCCGACCATCTGGTGAGGCGCGATCTGGGCACGGCCCGAATAGGCCCGGCAGAGCAAGCACAGGCGTAAAGACCCGAACGGCTCCTTATGGCGGACGAAGTGCGCAATCGGACTCTTGTGCGACAATCCCGCGATGGTCGGGGAGATCGGGCAAGCTGCGACGACCTTCGACAGCACAAAGGAAACCCTCAAGAAGCTGCTTGAGAAGGTTCATGACGGAAGCATCCAGCTTCCCGAGTTTCAGCGGGAGTGGGTGTGGGACGATGAGCGGATCAAGAGTCTGCTCGCAAGCGTCTCGCTGAGCTACCCCATCGGCACTCTGATGCTCCTCCAGGCCGGGAATCCAGATGTCCGATTCAAGACTCGCCCGATTCAAGGCGCGCCGCCCGCTCTGACGGAGCCTGAAAGGATGCTCCTCGATGGTCAGCAGCGTATGACCTCGCTCTATCAGGTACTCGCCTCCGGTGAGGTTGTACGAACCCAGGATGATCGCAAGAAGCCGATCCAGCACTGGTATTACCTCGACATCGATGCGGCACTCGATCCCTCCGGTGATCGTGACGAAGCAATCGTCTCCGTCCCTGAGAATCGACAGGTGCGAACGCTTCACGAGATCAAGCTCGACGTCAGCACGGTCGAGCTTGAGTGGGAACATCGTCTCTTTCCGCTGTGCCTCGTCTTCGGTGATTATTCCGAGCTGCGGAGATGGCTTCGCGGTTTCGCCAAATACGGGGAACCGGACGAAACGGATGCGCGGGACGAGTTGATGGATCGTTTTGACGCTCAGATTCTCAAGGCTTTCGACGGCTACCTTGTACCGACGATCATCCTCGGAAAGGAATCACCGAAGGATGCGGTTTGCCAGGTGTTCGAGAAGGTCAACACGGGTGGAGTCTCCCTGACGGTCTTCGAGCTATTGACGGCTACCTTCGCTGCCGATGACTTCGATTTGCGGGAGGACTGGAAGCGAATATACGATGGGATGGTGGACAAGAACCCCCTCCTCAAGGCGGTAGGGAGCACTGACTTCTTGCAGACCGTCACCTTGCTAGCGACCTATGACACCAGGCGACGATGGGATGAAGAAGTCGCTCCGCTCGCTGGCGATGATGATAGCCGAGGCCCGGGGGTAAGTTGCAAGCGGCGAGATGTCCTCCGGCTAACCCTCGATAACTACAGAGCATGGAGAGACGTTGCAATTCGAGGCTATGAAGACGCCGGTCGTCTTCTCGTGAGCCAATTCTTCTTCACTCCCAAGGATCTTCCATACCGTACTCAGCTTGTGCCCCTCGCTGCGATTTTCACCGTCCTTGGCCAGAAGGCCGAAGCGGAGGGCATTCGCGCGCAGCTCCGGCAGTGGTTCTGGTGTGGCGTCTTCGGCGAGCTATATGGGTCGGCTACAGAGACACGCTTCGCCAAGGACCTCCCCGAAGTTGTTCATTGGGTCGGAGGAGCCCCGGAGCCGGACACTGTCTCGCAGGCCAGCTTCGCTCCTGGTCGCCTACACACGATGCGGAGCCGACAGAGCGCGGCCTACAAGGGTTTGTATGCACTGCTTATGCGAGATGGTGCGAAGGATTTCCGTACCTGCGATCCGATCCAGCTTGCGACGTACTTCAACGACGAAATCGACATCCACCACATCTTCCCACGGGGCTGGTTCAAAGACCGTGGGACTCTCTAACCCGCTGATGGATTCGGTCGTCAACAAGACACCCCTCTCTAAGCGCACCAACATACAGATTGGTAAGTACGCACCTAGCGCCTATCTCTTCGCAATAGAGCAGCAGCACGGGATCGATGCCCAAGACTTTGGACGCGATCCTGACGACCCACGTCATCAATCCCGTCAATCCTTCGCACGGACGACTTCGACTCATTCTACGAGGCACGATTTGAGCAGCTTCTTCAACGGATCGAGAGGGCAATTGGTAAACAGATCCCTCGTGAACCGGGCGAGTCAAAGTCGAGCGTTGGCGAGACTGCGATCGATTTTGAGGGAGCAGCAGCACCGCCCGACGAGGAGTTGTCTTTGCGGGACGTCGAGACGATGGAGCAAGGACTCGCGGCAGTCAGCTAAGGCCTCCTCGCAGGCCTTTGGCCACAGGGATTCCATTGCGCGGGTGTGGTAGGTGCGCGCTGCTGCTGTTGCCTTACAGCCCAACGTCTACAGCTTGGCTTCGATCTCCTCGGCCAGTCGGGCGATCTCCGACACCTCGACGTCCAGGGAGGAAGCGATCCGGCGAACGGTGCCCCATGCCGGATTACTGCCGCCCTCGATGTGGCTGAGCCAAGTCGGATGCAAGTCAGCGCCGTGGGCGACCTGCTCTTGCGAGAGGCCGCGAGCGAGCCTGGTCTGCCGGATGGCCTGCCCGAGGGCGACTTGGGGATCGGATCGTGGAGCCATGCCGCCACCCTCGCGGTCGAAGCCCTCCACGGTCCATAGAGTCCAACTCAAATATCCTGCATTCCGCAAGATGGGATCGAGCAACGGAGGTCGAGCGTGGCAGTGACAGACGAGCGGTTCTGCTTGGGGTGTGGGCAACTGGTCGCACCCTTAGATGCGTTCTGTAGATCATGTGGGCACCGATTGCCTGGCGCTTCAGCTTCGCCCGAGGGCACGACGGCCCAATCTGAGATGCGCCCAGGGATCAGCGAGCGGATAGGTCGGGGGATCGGTAGCGGCGGCGGCTACGCCGTGCGTTCGTTCACGGGTGTAGCGGCCGAGCCTGTGGTGGACACGGTTTGGAAGAACCGCCCGAACGTCCCAACGTGGCAGAAGGTGTTGGGGACGGTCGCATGGCCGGTCATGCTTCTGACTCCGCATGGTTGGGTCTTCCTCGGTGCCAGCTTCTTTGTGATGGTCGTACTTGGTGACTACACACCGTACTCCTGGGCGGTGTGGGTGACGAAGTGGGGCAGCATCTTTCTCATGGTCACGGTAGTTCTCGTTGTGATCCTCGTCATCGTGCTCAGCGCTCACAACGAAAACTCAGGTGTGATTTTGCCTTGGATGGGCAGCTAGCGATGGTCGCCATCCCCTGGAGCCGTATAGACATCATTGCCGTCACGGGTGCCGTGGTGATCGCACTGGCTGGTTGCGGTGGAAGCACGCACGCCACACACAACGCTGGCTCCGAACCATCGGGTCGGGAAAAGACGAAGACTGCGGATCTCTTTGCCGTCGGCGAGAATTGTCAACGATATGGGGCGAGCGCGATGCTTGAGGGAAGCGGAGGGACTGATAACGTCGGCAGTACCAGATGACACTTCGGCGGTCTGCGGTTGCTGGATCAAATGGATGGCAGAAAGTTTGCCTCCCAGTGTCGTGATTCAGATGTATGCCTCCATCGTAGAGCCAGGCTATATACCTGTAACGATGAAAGGGATTGGGGGAATTGTGGGAGCGCTCCAATCTTGCGACTTGGGTCATAGACCGAGATCGGAGTCCGCCTCGTCTACCGACACAGAAGTTGAAGACAATGCTGCATCGTCCGCCGCAAGTACTTCGACCGAATCGTCACCTACGACATCGACACAAGAACAGGCGTCTTCAACAGCAGCGCCACCTACAAGCACGACTGCTAAAGGAGTGCATTACTGCCAGGTGGAACAAGGTGTTCAATCTCTGACTCCGTTTCCGAACATACTACTCCGGGTCAGTAAACGTCCGACAGTCCTGGTAGGGTTTGGTGGGTGAGGACTCGGGATGCGAGGCGGTTGGGGCAAGCGGCGCAGGAGGAGCTTCGTCGCCGTGCCGTGGCGCTTGGTCGGGGAGGGTCGCTCCCAGGCCGAGGTCGCGGGGTTGCTCGATGTGTCGCGTCAGTCGGTGAGTGAGTGGATCGCGCGCTCAGCGCCTTGGCGGGGATGCAGGCGCTCGCGGCGGGTAAGCGTGGCCGGCGGCCCGGCGAGAAGACGGCGCTGACACCGTCTCAGCAGGCGCAGATCGCGAAGGCGATCCGGGAGAAGAACCCTGACCAGCTCAGGCTGCCGGGGTTTCTGTGGACGAGCGGCGCTGGTGTGCGAGTTGATCGACCGGCGGTATCGGGATCCGGGTCGCGGAGAAGACCGCGGGCCGGTACCTGCGGGCGTGGGGGTTCAGCCCGCAGAAGCCCGCGCAGACGGGCGTTTGAGCAGAACCCCGAGATGCGGTCAAGCGGTGGCTGGAGGAGCGCTACCCGGCGATCAAGGAGCGTGCCCATCGCGAAAAGGCGCGGATTTTGTGGGCGGACGAGATGGGTTTGCGCTCCGACCACACAGCCGGGCGCTCGTGGAGCCCGGTCGGGAAGACCCCGGTGATCGAGGGCACGGGCCAGCGCTTCGGCGCGAACGTGATCTCCGTGATCTCCAACAAGGGGCACCTGTCCATTCCGGGTCTTCAAGGAGAAATTCGTAGCCGGCGTGTTCATCGACTTCCTAAACCGTCTGATCCGCCAGAGCAAGGGGCAGAAGATCATCCTGATCCTCGACGGGCACCCAGTGCACCGCGCCAAAAAGGTGAAACGCTGGGTAGAAGCCCACGCTGATCAGATCGAGCTTCAGTTCCTGCCCGGCTACGCACCAGAGCTCAACCCGACCGAGTTGCTCAACCAGGACGTCAAGACCAACGCCCTCGGCCGCCGCCGACCCCACACCCAGAACGAGCTGATAGACGACACCCGCTCCTACCTACGCTCAACCCAACGCCGCCCCGACATAGTCACCAACTACTTCAACGAGAAACACGTCACCTACGCCAAAGCCGCCTGACGGCTATTTACTGGGCCGGGGTAGTAACTGATCTCACGATTAGTCAGACAACGTGTTCTACGGCGAACGATGTTGCGGCCCGCTTCAAGACGGAATGGGCTGCGTACAACAGGTTTCCTACTGGTGGGTTTTATACGAGTAAGGCTGCTGGTGAACAGCGCTTTCAATGTAAGTACCAGGCGGCGAGCCACGAAGGGCCAACGCTCGCGACGTGCGACGGCCCGAGGCACGCCGTTGTGACTATGCGCCTTGGCTCGTAGTATTCGCAGATCGCCATTGGCAACTGAGAGGATCCTGTTGACGGCAGCTCGGGTTATTCCAAACCACACGAATATAGTTGCACGCGCAAGCAGTCTGTGGTATCCTACGCCGATGCCTATGGCGAGGTTCAAGCTCAAGATTACGAGTCTTACCTTCCTTGGCAAGTTTGTTAGTCGGGCGAACTGGGCGATTATCCCCCGCTTTGCTGTGTGGCTTTTGTTCATGGCAACCGGGGTCGTGGTGATTCCCTTTGGCCTCGTCGCAATTTTTGGTGTTGCGCCAGTAGGAATACCAATCATTATTGCTTGGTTCGAGTGGGCAGGTGGCATCAATACATGGATGCTGGGAAAGACGGATTTCTTCGGGGAGCCCCATGCGCTTTCCGTTCCGTCTTCCGAGCACCGAGACTACCCGGAGGGTCAATGAGGGTCCTGGGTTACGTTCGTGTGAGTACCGATGAGCAGAGCGAGAGTGGTGCTGGGCTTGCTGCCCAGAGGTCAGCGATCCTTGCTGAAGTTGAGAGGCGCGACTGGAATCTTGTGGATGTCCTTGAGGACGCCGGTTACTCAGGGCGGGATTTCAAGCGCCCAGCAGTTATGACAGCAATGGCGATGCTTGAACGTAGCGAGGCCGACGCTCTGGTGGTCGCAAAGCTCGACCGCCTCAGTAGGTCAATGCTCGACTTTGCGACCGTGATGGCAACGGCTCGCAAGGAAGGCTGGGGTCTGATCTCTCTCGATTGTGCAGTTGACACAACGACTCCCGCCGGAGAGGCGATGGCGAGCGTTATGGCTACCTTCGCACAGTTCGAGCGTCGATTGATCGGACAGAGGACAAGTGAAGCGCTTCGAGAGCTACGCTCGCAGGGTCGAGCCTACGGAAGTCTGCCTTACGGATTTCAGCGTAGCGGTGACTACCTCATCCCCGACGCTGCTGAGCAGCGTGTACTTGCTCGTATTAGGAGGATGCGGAGTAATGGTCTCAGCTACGACAAGATCGCTCGTTCGCTGAATCGTTCGGGTGTACCTGCGAAGCGGTCGGGACCGTGGTACGCAATGAGCGTCAGATCGGTCGCCCTTACCTCGCCGAGAGTAGGCCGTATAAACGCCGAGGTCGCAACATGAGCGGTCCATCAGATGTGCCGGTCGAGCGAGAGTGCAAGTGCGGCTCACCGCTTCGCTGGGAGTGTCGAGGATCTGGCTGCCGTCAGCGATGGCTAGCCCTGTGCCCAAACTCCGCGTGCGGATGGATAACGACCGCACCGGGGACTGAGCACGGACTCCGATGTTTTCTCCTTGGGAACGCGCCTGTGGCACGCTATCTGAAGCCTTGGCGTCGGCTGTACTTCAGAACCAGCGCCGTCGGACTGGAATGGCACCCCCACACCGGCTGCTGCGAGGTCTGTGCAAGCGAGCTGGCCGTCGTGGTCAATCTGGCGTATCACAACGACACGGAGACGGACCCGGCGCGGATAATCCTTTGCTTGGCGTGCGGGGCAATTGCCGCCGTCTCCCGGCTTACTCGCACTACGACGCAAGTGGCGATGGATGGCAGAGCGTGGGAGGAGCCAGCGACGGCGCTGAGAGCCCTGAAGCGGGTACTCGAAGATCGTGCTGAACATCGCCACGGCGACTACGCCTGGGACTTCGAATGAGCGAGGTCGCGACCCATGATGCAGCCGTTGAGATCCGAGTCTGCGTGGTCTGCGGAGATCCGCTTGTCAATCGTCACGAGGGTGCCCGCTATTGCTCCCCGGCGTGTCGTACCGAGGCTTCGAGGCTCAGAGCCATCCTAAATGGAAATTACTCTGGACCCTACCGATCCATCAAAGAAAGACTGGAGGCGGCTCAGAAGGGCGTACAAAGGGCTCTGCGGCAGCATCAGGACGATACCCAGGACCACCGAAACCATGTCGTCGTCGGAGAAGCCCCTATCGAAGGTGCTAGCGGGAGTGCGTCGAGATGACGGTACGTTCACCTGTCGTTGCCGACGACCATGCGACTGATTGGGCGGTGCTTGAACTCTTGCTCGACGCTGACGAGCCTCTTTGGTCGATAGAGGAGCTATCGCGAGCGCTTGGGGATCGTCTTGCAGTGGGTGACAGTGTAGCTCGCCTCCATCGAGCTGGGCTCATCCACCGCCTTCAGACGTTTGTGTTTGCGACTCGTCCGGCCAGGTACTTCGATCAGTTGCAGGGTTAGCCATCACACAAGCGGCTCCGACGCGGATTGCAGTCCACGCCGGAGCCTTACACAGGAGGTAGAAGCTCCCATGCAAGACGAATCCAATCAGGTTTCCCATGATGGGGACGAGCAAGTTCACAAGCTCGATCTGCTTGCGGCCGTGGTGCTCCACACGCTCGTCAGCAAAGGCCGTGACGGTATCTCTGCACAGCATGTAGCGAGGGGGTGCGAGCGTGATCCTGCCGACCCGGCTGAAATGCACGAAATCGAGATGGCACTCAGCATCTTGCTCGCAGACGGTCTGGCACAGCAGGAGCACGATCTGTTCGCCCCAACACGCGCCGCCATACGGGCAGAGGAGTTGAGCTTCTAACACATACTGCCCATCCCCAGGAGAATGCCCCCAGGAAGTCATCTCCTCACGCGCGAAGTTGACGGAACTTGCCAAGCGGGCTAAATGAACTTGACACCCCGATACCTATAGGTTGCAGGGAGAAACACCAACCAAGTTGACCGTGTTTGCCTTCCAAGCGCTGTCGTCAAGTTGCCATATCCGTCAAGTCGTCCGTCCTCGCAATGAGCGCTCCCCTATTTGAGCATAATATGGTCGATCCAGGAATCGACGTGCGTATTTTCATATGGCTTGTACCTAAGTTTGTACCTAATGAAGACGAACGTCGGAATCTTCATTTTAGGGGTTGGGATTCCTGCCAAACCTTCTATACTGCCGGACACGGTACACGAGAGAGACCGTAAGACCATAGGTTATTAGTTATAGGGAAAATAGGAACGGAAATGGAGACCATAGTTAGAGGCACGACCGAGGCGTCACCGCTCTTGGAGGGGGCGAAGTACCTGGCCGATCAGGGCTTCCGTGTCTTCCCTCTGCATCACGCTGACGCATTCGGGAAGTGCTCATGTCCCAAACCTGATTGTGGAAGCATCGCAAAGCATCCACGAATTAGTGGATGGCAGACAAAAGCAACAACCAAGTCATCGCAACTCGACAAATGGTGGGGGCGATGGCCCGAGGCCAACATTGGACTTGTCACGGGTGACGGACTGATCGTTGTTGATCTCGACAGCCCTGAGGCAGAAGCGTATGCAGGGGAGCTAGGGCTTCCTTCAACGGCGAGCGTCAAGACATCTCGTGGGTGTCATCTCTACTACGCCGGGCACGGATCGAGCAGGGTTGGGATCGGCCCAGGGGTCGATGTGCGTGGTGACGGTGGTTATGTGGTGGTGCCTCCAAGCGTCCACAAGACGGGCGTCGAATACTCATGGATCAATACCCTCGATACGTCGCTCGCAGAGGTTCCCGCGTGGGTGGTAGACGAGTCGGAGATGCCAGAGGCGTCAACCCTAACGCGATCCGCTGCATCGATGCGAGTGAGATCGAAAAGGAGGTCGTCGCAGTTTGATGAGGGGGAGCGCAACGACGGTCTGTTTAGACTCGGTAGCGCCATGCGTGGAATAGGCATGAGCGAAGACGAGATCGGTGCTGCCCTAGATGTCGCCAACCACCAGCGCTGTGTGCCACCTCTCGCCGACCTAGAGGTACAGGATATCGTCGCAGGCGTGTCCTGCTATCCGTGTGGCCGATTGATCGACAAGACGCTTCTATCTCTCAAGCTCGGACCACACGCCACGACCGTCTACCTAGCTCTCCGCACAAGCTGCGACAGTGCGGGAGAATGCCGCCGCTCATATGGTGGCCTGTCCGACCAAACGGGGATGGGGCGCACCACGGTTATCAAAGCCGTAAAGGCTCTTGTGGATACCAGGCTCATCTACATGATGAGACGACCGTACAAGAGCAACGTTTACAAGCTGCTCAACCCTCCCGACGAGCAGGGCGAGACGAATACCAAAATCGACACAGATGTTCACTAAGGAAAGTGTGAGGGGTCACGATATATGAGCCGATGCCACAGATCGCGAAGGAAAGGGCGCTAGGGACGCTTTCACAAGTCCTGCACGCTCGTTACCCGACGTTTACCTTCACGCCGCTACCAGACATAGGGCGCAATGGGTCCGTGTCGCTTGCCTCCGCCAGCGGGCAGGTCTCCTTTGAGATCACCGGCCCAAACGATCAAGCAACGGTCATCGGCGCTTGAGCCTCGTGGGGATCGACGTATGAATACGGCGTCTATCGCGCCTCCGAGAGTCCTTCGGCGCTCGTCAATCGAGAGACTGTCCCAGTTCTTGATGCCCTCCAGGCTGACCGTGCTGACCGAGAGCGTGCGCAGCGCCTCTCTGGCGGCTTCTACGCCCTGAGCCCTGCTCTGCATGGCCGCGTGGTATGCAGATTCGCCCAGGGCATCCCTGACAGTGGTGTCAGCGGCAAACTCGGCAAGCTCGGATTCTAGGGTGACAAGGTGATCGCGAGCACGCTCGGTCTCCGTGTTTGTTTGAGCCGCCGCCATCGCGGTTCCGGCCATCTCAGAGCGGAAGGCAGATTCGACGTAGGGCTCGATGCTCTTGCGTGTGATCGAGCTTGGAGATGGGCAGCGGCCAGAGCCGTGTTCGCGCCTGCATCGGTACACGGGGGTGTTGTACTTCTTGCCTGCCTTTTTGACCTGTGCGTAGGCCGGACTCATCGAGTAGCGACAAGCCGCACAACGGATGATCCCCGTCAACAGGTTCTCGCGCCTCGTCTGCGGAGAAGTCTTTTTGTTGGTGATCTGTGCGGCTTGCCATTCGGCCTCGCTCACAAGCGGCTCGCACGCTTCGGTGTTCGTGACGCCGCGACGGCTCAACTCGCCTCGGTAGATACGCTTGGGGAACATGCGCTCGACGGTCGTGTCGATCCACAGGCGACCATCGGGCAACGGCAGCTTCTCATTCAGCATGTGGACAATGCGCCGCGTCGGTTCCCGTGCGATTCGCATTTGCCATGCTTCCCCGATGATCGGGGCGTCCGGGCTGAGATACAGATGCCGGTCATCGCGCTTTTCGTATCCGGGCGGAACGTGATTCTCGGTAAAGATGCCCTTCTCTACGGCGTGGCGCTGAGCTTCGGCCCACTTTTCGCGTGAGCGGGCGAGGTAATTCTCCGCTATCGCCATGCGGAAGTCGAACATCATCTTGCCGTCCGGCGTGGTGATATCTAGGTTCTCGTTGACGGAGACGAGTGTCCCGCCGGCCTCCTTGATTTCGACCAGGAGCATGTTCGCTCCGAGCACATCGCGCGAGTAGCGGTCGAGGTCGTTGACGATGATCCCGTCCGATTCGCCGTTGCGAATCCGCTCCACGATCTTGTCGAGGATGGGGCGGTTGAGCTTGCTTCCCGACACGTCCAACTCCTCCGGGTTGGGCGTTACCGTGTGCCCGTGGATGCTCGCGTAGTTGGCGATCCCCTGCTGCTGTAGCTCTGGGCTCTGAAAGCCCTCGCCTTCCCTGCCGCCCACCTGCGAGACCCGCCTGTATTCGTCCAGCCTCATAGACTCTGCTCCGTGACTAGCCCGTCTCCCATGCCCCACCACCCACTACGCCAAAGGACGGTTATAGGTCCATGATAGCCACGATGCAAACCACAGAGGGCACGATCGTCTTCGAGCTGTTCGACGAGGACGCGCCCAAGACGGTCGAGAACTTCCGCAAACTCGCCTCCGAGGGCTTCTACGACGGTCTCAACTTCCATCGCATCATCACCGACTTCATGATCCAGGGCGGCTGTCCTCAGGGCACCGGTACCGGTGGTCCCGGCTACACCTTCGAGGACGAGATCAACTCGCACAAGATCGTGCGCGGCGCGCTGGCGATGGCAAACGCCGGGCCCAACACCAACGGCTCGCAGTTCTTCATAGTCACGGCAAAGTCGTGCCCGTGGCTCGATGGCAAGCACACCGTCTTCGGTGAGGTGCAGAGCGGCATGGACGTGGTGGACAAGCTCGAGGGCGTGCCGACCGACGGCGGCGACAAACCGGTCGAGCCGGTGGGGATTGCCACGGTTGAGCTGGCCGACTAGCCAAATCGGGTGTAGCCTTGTTCAGTTAGAGGGGGCAAAGCGGCTAAAGGCGAAACGAGGCAGGAGACAGCGATATGGCGACCGTCGAGCAGCACCCAGCACAGGCCCACAACGGGGTGGCACATGCCAACGGTTCCGCCGGCGGGGAGATTCCCGTCGAGAACCCCGCCACCGGTCAGATCGTTGGGCACGTGCCCGACCTCGACGCGACCGCGGTCGCCGAGATGGCGGCGCGCGCTCGCGCGGCTCAGCCCAACTGGGAGGCGTTTGGCTTCGAGGGCCGTGCGCGCATCCTGCTGCGCGCGCAGAAGTGGCTGATCGACAACTCCGAGCGGGTCGTTGAGACGATCATGTCGGAGACCGGCAAGACCTACGAGGACGCCGAGTTCGCCGAGATCTCTTACGGCGCCGGCGCGTTCGGCTTCTGGGCCAAGGAGGCCCCCAACTACCTCGCCGACGAGCGCGTCAAGACATCGCAGATCCTGCTGAAGGGCAAGAAGCTGATCCTACGCTACCGCCCGCTCGGGCTGATCGGCGTGATCGGACCGTGGAACTACCCGCTCACCAACTCCTTCGGCGACTGCATCCCGGCGCTGGCGGCCGGCAACAGCGTGATTCTCAAGCCCAGCGAGGTCACCCCGCTCACCTCGCTGCTGATCGCGGAGGGGCTGCGCGAGTGCGGGCTGCCCGACGGCGTCCTGCAGGTCGCCACCGGCCGCGGTGGCACGGGTGCGGCGCTGACTGAGCAGGTTGACATGATCATGTTCACCGGCTCCACCGCCACCGGGCGTAAGGTCGCTGCGGCGGCCGCCGAGCGGCTGATCCCATGCTCGCTTGAGCTTGGCGGGAAGGACCCGATGATCGTGCTCTCCGACGCCGATCTGGAGCGTGCCGCGAACCTCGCGGTGTACTACTCGATGCAGAACGCCGGTCAAACTTGCATCTCGATCGAGCGCGTGTACGTAGAGGCGCCGGTGTACGACGAGTTCGTCGGCAAGGTCACCGAAAAGATGCGCAAGCTGCGCGTCGGCGCCCCGCACGGTCCCGGCTCGGTGGATGTGGGCGCGATCACCTTCCCGCCGCAGCTCGACACGATCTCAGAGCACGTCTCAGACGCGGTGGGCAAGGGCGCGCGTGTGCTCACAGGTGGCAAAGTCGTCGAGAACGTTGGTGGGCGCTTCTACGAGCCAACGCTGCTTGTGGACGTCGACCACACGATGAAGATCATGACCGAGGAGACGTTCGGGCCGACGCTCCCGATCATGAAGATCGCCGATGCCGACGAGGGCGTGCGTTTGGCGAACGAGTCGCCCTACGGGCTCGGCGCGTCGGTGTTCACACGCGACACTACCCGCGGTGAGGCGATCGCACGGCGCCTGGAAGCGGGTGCGGCGAACGTGAATGACGCGATCGTCAACTACACCGCGCTTGAGCTCCCGATGGGCGGCGCGAAGGCCTCCGGGCTCGGCTCGCGCCACGGCGCTGGCGGCATTCGCAAGTACTGCGCCCAGCAGGCGATCGTCATCACCCCGCGCCTGGCGCTCAAGCGCGAGGCGCACATGTTCCCCTACAAAGCTCGCACCACGCGCATGATTGCGGGCCTGTTCAAGGTGCTCTACGGGCGGGGCAAACGCGACTGATACCGCGCAGCTTGACAACGGCTTCTAACCGGGTCGTAGGCAGAGACCCGGTGGCAGCCGCGGTAGGGGCATTCGCTGCGCAGATCGGCGCCCTCGGCTCCGAGGAGGCCAAGCGGCTCGATCGTGAGGCCTTCGCGTAGAGCGCCCCAGGAGGTCCTGAAACGTTCGTCGCCGCCGGCGGCCCCGCTTGTCGGGTCCACCGGCGTGGCGCATCGCGGTTGATGAGGGTACACCGGCTTACTGACAAGAAGACTCCGCGCCGCCGTCCACCTGGGTGTCGGCGCGGAGCTTCACCCCCAGCAGGCGCTCCAGCTCGGGGATCGTCGTATCGGCGTTGGTGTGGTGCACGGTCGCCATGCCCATCTCCTGCGCGGGTGTCAGATTGAAGGGGAGGTCGTCGACGTATACGCACAGCTCGGCGGGCACGCCCGCGCGCTCGGCCCCCAGCTCGTACATGCGCCGCGCCGGCTTGCGTGTACCCTCCTGCGCCGAGATTACGATTCCGTCGAACAGCTCGTTGAACATGTCGTGCGGATAGCGGTGCACACCCCACGAGTTGGAGACGAGCGCCGTGCGAATGCCCGCATTACGCGCCGCGCGCACCGCGTCCACCATCGCCACGTCGGGATGCACGCCCGCGAACAGCCCGTCGATCAGCCCGTCGGCCTCCACGCCGAGTAGCCCGGCGAAGCGCGCCTCGAAGTCGTTCTCCTCGATTGCCCCCTTCTCCAGGGCGATCAGCATCTCGCGGAACTCGGGGTCGGCGCTGAAGCGCTTGCCGAGCTCCATCGGGTTGATATTCATGCGCACGCAGTACTCGTTGAACGACACGAACAGGTTGGTGGTGAGCACTCCTCCCCAGTCGATCAAAAGGCCCTTACGCCCGTTGTTGGGCGCGGTCTGCTCGGAGGCCGGCTGAGTCGCTTGCGTTTCGGAGGCAGGCGAGGGGGCAGGCTGCGTGCCGTTGGGCGGCTGCTCATCCACCGAATGCCACCTCCTCAGCTTGGCGGGCAAGCTCGAGCACGCCCTCGCCGAACTGCTTCAGGTAGGGGTCGTCGGTGGCGCCGGAGATCGCACGCTTGTAGTTGCCCTCCATGAACACCACCGACTTCCACACCGCGAGCGTGGTGTACCAGCGCATGTCGCGCATCGAGCGTCCCGAGCCCTCTTCATAGCGAGCGATGAGCTCCGCGCGCGTGGAGAACCCCTCCGCGCGCGTGACCTTCCCCAGGTGCTCGCGCAGCCCCCCTTCGGGGTCGTAGGCCTCGGTCCAGAACATGCACATGTAGCCGAGGTCCGCGAGCGGGTCCCCGATCGTGGCCATCTCCCAGTCGAACACCGACACCAGCTGCGCGGGGGGGTCCGCCGCGAACATCGTGTTGCCGAGGCGGTAGTCGCCGTGCACGATCGTGGCCGGGCCGGACTCGGGGGTGTGCGTGGAGAGCCACTCGCCCACGCGCTCCACCGCGGGTATCTCGCGCGTCTTGTTGATGTCCCACAGCCCGCCAAAGCGGCGTAGTTGACGCTCCAGGTAGCCAGCTGGCTTGCCGAAGCCCTCCAGGCCCGCGGCACGCCAGTCCACCGCGTGGATCTCCACGAGCGCGTCGATCAGCTGCTCACCGATCCGTTTGCGCTGCTCGGGGGTGTCCAGCGCGGGCGGGGTCTGCCACACGATCACCTCGCCCTGCACTCGCTCCATCACGTAGAACGGGCAGCCGATTTGGGTCTCGTCGTTGCACACCGCCAATACCGCCGGCACTCGTGCGGGGGTGTCCGCCAGTGCTCGCAGCAGACGTGCCTCGCGCAGCACGTCGTGCGCGCTCGGCGGTAGCGGCGGGCGCGGGGGGCGGCGCAGCACCAGTTCGGGACCGCGATCTCTCTCGATCAGGTAGGTCACGTTGGAGTGACCCTCCCCGATCGGCTGCGCCCTAATCGCCCCCGAGCCGAGCTCGTGCTCGTCCAGGAAGCGCTCCAGTGGCTCCAGCACGAGCAGCGGGGGGCGGGCGTCGGGGGCGACGTCCGCGTGATTGTGAACAATGTCGTCGGGCGCGACTGTTGCGGTCATCGGCTCGCACGCTACACCGAAGGACGCGCCGCAGGCGCCGCGGCGGGGCGGGTCGGTCGACGATGGTGGCCGCGAGAGGTCGCGCCGAACATGCCGGCAACGCCGCAAACGAGTCCGTTTGGACCGCAACATCCCGCACATCGAGGTGTCTCAAGCCCCATGCCCAACATTCACGTACTCCCACGCAGCAGGATTCGAAGGCTCTCGACCGTCGCGCTCGCATGCGCCGCGCTGATCGTCTGCGCGTTGAGCGCTGCCTCCGCGTATGCATCGCACAACCAGGCGATGTTCTTCGAGGCGCCCAGCCAGCTTGTCGAAGTGACCCCGGCGCAGCGCGCAAAGACGCTCGCCCAGCTGCAGTCGCTCGGCGTGAAAGCGTTGCGCGTGGAGCTTTACTGGGCTAACGTCGCCCCCGGCGCGCACAGCACCAAAAAGCCCAGCTTTGAAGCCTCTAATCCCGGCAGCTACGACTGGGGTGACTACGACCCGCTGCTGGCTGAAGCCAAGCGGCTGAAATGGCCGGTGCTGCTGACCGTCACCTCGCCGGTGCCGGAGTGGGCGACCGCCGGTCACGACGACAAGAAGCTCGTGACGCGCCCTGACGACCAGGACTTCAAGGAATTCATGACGGCGGTGGGCAAGCACTACGGCAGCGAGGTGAGCTTGTATGCGATCTGGAATGAGCCCAACCATCCCGCGTTCCTGCAACCCCAGTTCAAGCCCAATGGGACCCCCGAATCGCCACGTATCTATCGTGGCCTGTTCCAGGCTGGCTACGAAGGGCTGAAGGCCGCTGGGATCGCCACCCCGAAGGTTCTGATGGGCGAAACGGCGCCGGTGGGCTACGACAAAGTCAACGTGCGCAGGGAAGGCAGGGGTGCGCTCGAGCACGATGTGGCGCCGCTTGAGTTCCTGCGCGAAACACTTTGCTTGAACTCGAAATACCGCAAGTCGGGCACCTGCGGGATGCTGCCGGCGTATGGGTACGCCCACCACGCGTACACGGTGGGGACGCCGTTCTACCACCCCTCCGAACCGGACGACGTGACGATTGGGGTGCTCTCGCGCCTGTCGAACGCGCTCGATAAGGCCGCCGCGGCGCATGCGATCCCCGGCCGCATCCCGATCTACCTGACCGAGTTCGGGATCCAGAGCTACCCCAACCATGAACTCGGGGTGTCGCTGCCCAAGCAAGCCGAATACGACGCGCTCTCCGAGAAGATCGCCTGGGAAAACCCGCGTGTGGCGGCGTTCTCCCAGTACCTGCTGCGGGACGACCCGATTGGGGGGCCGGCCGGGTCGAGTGTTCACGGCGGATATGTGGGCTTCCAGACTGGTCTTGAAACGGTCACCGGGAAATTCAAGCCACTCTATTTCGGCTTCCCGGTGCCGCTGGTGGTCTCCAAACGTGGGCACGGCTACTCGTTGTGGGGGCTGGTGCGCCCCACCGAAGGCGCCACCAAGGTGCGCGTGCAGGTGCAGCCGAAGGGCTCGAGCAGCTTCCGCACGCTGAAGGTGGTGCAAACCAGCTCGCTCGGCTACTGGACGTTGAGCTCATCCACGCAGGGTGTCCATTGGCGCGTGAGCTGGCGCAGCCCGAGCGGGAAGATTTACAACGGGCCGTCGATCGGGGTCACCTGAGAGGAGCCACCCCGTCTGGGTGGATGTCGCTCTGGGCCCCTGCTGTGGGCGAGCTTCTCGTTGAATCTCAAGGCACGACCTCGAAGTGCTGGCGGTCGTTGCGTCGGTAGATGTGGAAGTCGCGGTCGAGCGTGAAGATGCGTCCGTCGTTGCGCTCCTCGGCGAGTGCGACGAGCGTGGCGTCGGCCAGGTCCATAGGGCGGTCGGAGTAGCGCTGCATCAGCTCGGCGGCGCGCTTGTTGGTCGCGGGGGAGGCTGGGGCGATAAGCAGGTCGCCGCGTAGGACCAGGCTCCATAGCGCCTGCTGTCCGGGCCATCCGCCGGCCTGTCCGAGCAGGTACATCGCCTCGGTGAAGGCTGGCCAGGTGCTTAGCAGTGGCAGGCGCAGCTTGGCGAGCACCGTGCGGCAACGTTCATGGTCGGCCTCGTCGGCGTCGATCAGCGCGACGAGTGGCCCCGCGTCGACGAGCGTCAACGGTTTGGACTGTGGCGTGTCAGCAGCTTGGTGAAGGCACCGCCCGTATCGCGCGCTCGCCCGCCGCCTCCGTGGACGACTCCGATGACATCTGCGAGGCCCCGGTTGGCTGGCGCCGCGAGGGTGGCCTCGGCTCGCTCGGCGGCGGCGCGCCGCAGGAACTCGGACACCGATGCGCCCTCGGCTGCCGCCGCCTGCTGCACGCGCGCATCGAGCTCGTCATCCAGTCTGAGGCTCCGCATACCACCAATGTATCACAAAATATGGTTGGTGTCATACGATGGTGGCGGGGCGCGCCGCTCGGGATGTATGCGCTCTGCGGGAGGGGATCACCGTAACTACGATGGAAGGCGATGCCGGAGCTTCCTGAGGTTGAGATAACCGCACGCCGGCTCGACGGTGCGCTGGGAGGCGCGGAGATCGTCTCGGCACTGGTCCCCGGCTTGAACGCAATGCGTACGTTCGACCCGCCGCTGTCGGCGCTCCAGGGCGCCACAGTCGAGCGGGTGGGAAGGCGTGGCAAGCACTTCCTGATCGAGCTCTCCGGAGATCTGGTGCTGCTGATCCACCTGATGTCGGCAGGGCGCTTGCAGCTGTATGACCGTCACGCTGGGCCGCGGGACAGGACCTCGCGGATGCTGTTGCGGGTGTCCCCACGATGCCCGAAGCGCGAGCTGCGCCTGCGGCGAGTTCGGCTCAAAGCAGGCCGCGTGGGTGAAGCTGCTGCGTGCTTCTGAGCTGGAGCAGGAGGAGTCGCTTGCGACGCTGGGCCCCGAAGCCTGGCCCGACCCGCCGCCGCTTGGCCCGCTGCTGAGCGCTGCCCGTCCGCTACACACGGTGCTGCGAGATCAGCGGGTGATCTCTGGCATCGGGCGCTCGTGGGTGGACGAGATCCTGTGGGCTGCCCGGCTCTCCCCGTTCAAGCGGGCCGGCGATCTCAGCGAGCCGGAGACCGCTGCGCTCGAGCGGGCGATCCTCGACACGCTGGGCGGTGCGATCGACCATTACGAGCACATGGTGACGCTGCCGATCCCCGACAAGCTGCCGATGCCGCTACAGGTGCACCGCCACGAGGGCGAGCCCTGCCCGCGCTGTGCCACCACGCTCGAGGCGGTGCACTTCGAGGATTATGTGATCGCCTACTGCCCGTCGTGTCAGACGGGTGGGCGCACGCTCAAGGACCGGCGCTTGTCGCGCTTGCTGAAGTGACGCTGTAGCGCGCGACGATCCGT
>CAWKGR010000002.1:0-326661 GCA_963849215.1 uncultured Solirubrobacterales bacterium | reverse complement strand
TCGCGGCCGAGCTGCGCGAACGACCGCACCGCCTCTAGGCCGGACACGACAGATGCTACGGGCGAGACGCTCATGTATCTACCGACTCCCTGTGTCGCGGATGCTCGATCACGGTCGCTATGACCGCTATCAAGTCAACTCGCTACCAGTGCGGGCGCCCACCGCACTCCTTGCGGAACGGGCTCGGTAGTTACCACCCATGACCGTGCTCGCGCCCGGCGCGTAGTGTTGAGCGCCAGATGAAGGTCATCAGTGAGCGCGAGTTGCACACGGCGCTCGCCGCGCTGAGCGTCGGCGAGCCGCGGGTCGTCGCCAGCGGGAACCTCGGCACCCCGCGCCTCCTGCTTGATGCCCTGGAGAGCGAGGTGGAGCGCTACCGGCTGTTCATGCTCGCCGCGCAGTCCCCGCTGCCCGCCCGCGAGGGCGTCATCTTCGAGACGCCGTTCGTCGGTCCCGGAATGCGTGATGCAGGTGAGCGGCTGGACTACCTACCGATGCGCCTCTCGCTCGTGCCAAGGCTGTTCAGCACGCTGCGCCCGCCCGAGGTCGTGCTGCTGCACACCTCCACACCCTGCAACGGGAAGGTCTCGCTTGGGATCGAGGTGAACATCCTGCCGGCGGCCGTCGAGCATGTGCGCGCCCGCGGCGGGCTCGTCATCGCCCAGCTGAACCCCGAGATGCCCTACACGCTCGGCGACGGCGAGCTGGGCGAAGACCTCATCGACCTCGCAATCGAAGCCCAGCAAGACCTCCCGACCACCGCCATCAGCGCCAGCCACGACCACGCAGAGACCATCGCCGAGCACGTCGCCGGCCTGGTGGGAGACGCCGCCACCCTGCAGCTCGGGATCGGTCAGGTCCCCGACGCCACGCTGCGCGCACTCGCCAGCCGACGCGACCTGGCGATCTACTCGGAGATGATCTCCGATGGAGTAATGCGCCTTGAGCACGCCGGGGCGCTTGACCACCATCGGCAGATCGTGTGCTCCTTCATGTTCGGCTCCAGGGAGCTATACGAGTGGGTTCACCACAACCCCAGGCTGCGCATGACGCGCACCGAGACGACCAACGATCCCTCCAGGATCGCGGCCAGAGCGCAGATGATCTCGGTCAACACGGCGCTGAAGGTCGACCTTCACGACCAGGCCGGCGCCAGCCACATCGGCGAGCGCGTGTACTCCGGTTTCGGTGGCCAGCCCGACTTCGTAGAGGGCGCCCTACACTCGCCCGGCGGGCAGGCCGTGATCGCGCTGCGCTCCTGGCACGAACGCAGCGACACCTCAACGATCGTGCCCCGCCTGGATGGACCCGTCACCTCCTTCCAGCACTCCGCAGTCATCACCGAGCACGGCGCCGCGCACATCTTCGGACGCAGCCAGCGCGCCCAGGCCCGCCTCATCATCGAGCACGCCGCGCATCCCGACGCCCGCGAGCAGCTACGCGAGCAAGCCGCGCTGCTCGGGCTCGGCACTACGCCCGAGCATCCGATGCGAAGCGTTTGTGAGCCAGCCGCCAGCCCGCGGTGAGGAACTCGACTCTCTGCTCCGGCCCATCGTGGCGTACCACACGCCCATCGAAGCCCTCTCGAAAGACATCCAGCATCGCCCGGTTTTCACAGAGAACCTCGGCTACGAAATGCGTGATCCCACGCTGCTCGGCGACGATCGCCAGCTGTTCGATGAGGATCGTCCCGAGGCCGCGGCCGTGGAGATGATCGGCGACCTCGACCGCGACTTCCGCCCGCGTGCCATCCAGCTGGATATACAGGGCGTGAGCGACCATCGCCCCCATCTCGTCATGGGCAACCAGCCCGAAGCGACCCGTCCTGGTGTCCGCCGCCAAATGAGCAGCACAGTCTATGTCCACGGCACCGCTGAAGAACCGCAGACGCCGCGCCTCCAGGCACAGTCCCGCCAGGAACGAGCGCAGCGCGGGCTCATCAGCAGCCGTGGTGGGACGCAGCGTGACCAGCGACCCATCGCGCAGCCGGACAAGCTCGGGCTCGTCTACATCTGCGACAGCGCTGGGTGCCTGTGACAGTGAAGGAATCGTCATGGTGTTCGCAGTCTCGCGCCCGGCGCCGCCCGGTGCATCCGTTGCCGTCCCTGGCGGTGGCGGGGAGAAACTACGCGGGCGGCGAAAACCGACCGACCTCGATGCGTGCGCTGTGCTCATGCCGGGTCGGCCTGTCGGGCTGGGTGGTGCACGATTGCTTCGTGATCGGCGGGGTAGACGATCGACTCGTGTCCTTCATCCCATCGGACGCGGAAGTGGGGATGCTCAGGAGTACCGAGCACCTCCTTGATTTCCCCACGCCTCGACGGGCGCTCGGCGATACCCCTGACCTCAAGCCAGTCGCCGGCACAAGCCGCGGAGATATCTCGATCGTGGGACATTGGCCACGCAGATCAGATCATCCAGGCAGAAGCGGAGCATCGGTCATCAATACCCACCCGCGACGTGGAAACTACCCACCCTTCAGTTGCTCCCTCGTGGCGCCGGAAGACGCTCAGTGCCCGTGCCGGGCACGCATCTACAAGGGCCAGTAGTGGCCCACGTGAGCGGCGGCGCGCGAGGTCAAAAGCGGCTCCGGCGCGGCAGATTGCGCCGGCTCCTCAGAGGCGAGCGCGGCAAGCGTATCCCGCACACACTCCGCCAGCACCGCCGGCTGATAGCCACCCTCCAGCACAGCGCCGAGAGGCACACCGAGCGATACGGCGAGCCCGCGCACATGGCGGGCCATCTCCGCGAACGAGCCCGTCTCCAGGCGACACCCAGCCAGCGGGTCCTCACGGTGCGCATCAAAACCGGCGGAGATCAGCACGAGCTCCGGCGCGAAGCTCTCAGCGACCGGGACCACGATGTGCTCCAAGAGCGACAGCCACAGATCCTCCTCAGAGCCCGCCGGAACAGGCAAGTTGATCGTGTAGCCCTCGCCCGGACCCGAGCCAACGTCGCTGATCGAGCCCGTGCCCGGATAGATCCCCGCCTGGTGGATGCTGACGAACAAGACATCCGAGTGGCGCCGGAACGCCTCCGCGGTCCCGTTGCCGTGGTGCACATCCCAATCGAGGATCAACACTCGCCGGACGCCCAGCTCGCGGATCGCCAGCTCCGCGGCGATCGCCACGTTGTTGAACAAGCAGAAGCCCATCGCGCGATCCGGCTCGGCATGGTGGCCCGAGGGACGCACGCCACAGAATCCGAGCCTCGCCTCGCCCGTCATCAGCGCCCTCGTCATCTCGCAAGCGCCCCCGGCGGCGTGCAGCGCCGCCCGGTAGGAGGGCTCTCCGACGAATGTGTCCGGGTCGATCGCGCCGCCACCGGCCAGCGACATCTCCTTGATCCTCTGCACGTGCCTCGCGCTGTGGATGAGCTCGAGCTCGATCTCCTTCGCAGGCGGTGCAGCACGGCACTCCCAGCCCAGCCAGTCATGCTCGGCCAGCATCCGCTCGATTGCCTCAAGGCGCTCAGGCGTGTCCGGGTGCTCGGGCATGAGCACCCGCGGATCATGCTCAAGACACGCCGGGTCGCTGAAGTAGAGGCCCGCCGCCCCCGATCTGAGAGTGCCCTGCCCGCTCACGCAACGCCCTGCCCGCGACACGGGTGGACTGAACACGGTTGACCAGACATCGGACCCTGGACTGTAGGACGCCGGCGAACTCGTTGGCCGCTTGACGTGCCTGGGGGTCAGTACCCCACATGAACGGCAAACCCACGTCCCACCACCAATTTTGTTCGCATCGAAAGGAAGTTGGCCATGATTGCTCCCACAGCTGACTCAGGCGAGGATCTGCTCACTGCGGCCGAGGTCGCGGCGCTACTGCGCATGACTTCAGGCTGGGTCTACGCCGAGACCCGCGCGAAACGTATCCCGCATCTGCGACTCGGGCGCTACGTGCGCTACCGGCGCTCTGCGATCGAACAGTGGATGGGGGAGATCGAGACGGGAAGGACGCTCGCCCCGATGGTGTCTCTCGGCGCTCGAAGGGCCGCATCCGCCAGGCGGCCCGCCATGCGAGCGTAACGACGTACCTGGGGCGTATAACCCTTGAACATGGGCAAGCGCGACTACGGCACCGGCCACGTCTACATCAAGTGGGGCTCCTACTACGGGCGCTGGCGGACGCTTGACGGGCGACTGGTCAACCGCAAGCTCGGCAAGGTGCGCCCGGTCGGTCAGCGCAGCGGCGGCCTCACGCGCGTTCAGGCCGAGCGCGAGATGGCGCGCAGACGCGAGGAGGAGGACAACGCGCCGCGTCCCGCACCGGGATCTGAGATCCCAACCGTCGACGCGATCGCCGACTCGCTGCGCCAGCGCCAAACGATCGCGGGCGCTCGGCTCTCCTACCGCCAGGGCTGCGAGTCGATGCAGCGCATCCACATCTCCCCGCGCATCGGCGCCCTTCCCGTCACCGAGATCGAGACAGCCCACATCGACCGGCTTGCGAGCGAAATGCTCAACGACGGCAGCGCCCCGAAGACCGTTCGCAACGTGCTCTCGTTCCTGCACTCGATCTTCGAGCACGCGAAAAAAGGGAAGTTCATCAGCGACAACCCGGTGAGCGAGGCGACCCGCCCAGGCCGTAAGCGCACCGGCGACGCCGACCCTGACCTACAGTTCCTCACGGTCGCAGAGCTCGACGCCGTGCTGCGGGCGATCCCCGACGAGACCGTCATCCGACAGCCGAAACCCACTCGGCGCGGACGCCGCGGGCCGGCGCCGCCGCCGCCGCCCGATGTCCTCGGGCCAGTCCTGCGAGTCGTGGTTCTCGCCGCGGCGATGACCGGCCTGCGCCAATCCGAGCTACTCGGCCTGCGCTGGCGAGACGTCGACTGGATCGCCCAGCGAATCCGCGTGCGCAACACCTATGTTCGCGGCGAGCACTCCGGCGATGGCAAGTCCGACCTCTCCACCAAGCGATCCGTGCCGATGGCCGACCGACTCGCCGGCGAGCTCGATCGCTGGTCAAAGCGCACCGCCTATCGCGCCGAGCGCCATCTCGTGTTCGCCCACCCACAGACCGGCAATCCGATCGACCGATCCAAGGTCACAAGACGCTTCCAGACGGCCTGCGGGGACGCTGGCGTGCAGGTCATCAAGTTCCACGATCTGCGCCACACCTTCGCAACTCGGCTCGCCGCCTCCGGGCAGCCGCTGCGGCTGATCCAGGAGTTCATGGGGCACGCCGACAGCGAGACGACACAGATCTACTCGCACTACGCCCCCTCAGAGCACGAGGTCCAGGTCGTCAACGACGCCTTCGCCCCCAAGCCGGCCGGCAAGGCCGAACGCGATCCTCCCGCATCTGATCCGCGCGTCGAAGCCAGCGCCGGGGGAGACCCCGAGGCGCAGGCTCCAGGCACCACGACGGACGCGACGGGGAACAATACGGGGAACAAATTGAGCGAAAGCGAGAGCAACTGAGCGCCTAGAAACCCAGCAAGAATGGGCTCCAATCACTCAGCTACACTGGAGCGCGCGGGCTGGGGGCCGGGCGGTCGCAGGTTCAAATCCTGTCTCCCCGATTGAGTTGTGGTTGGATGCTGGAAGGGGCTGGGGGCGGCCCAAGGATGCGAGATTTGGCTCTGGTACCTGGCTTACTGAGCATTCGGAATCCTTGACGATTGGAGTCGCAGGAAGGCGGGTTTTCGTGCTGACTGCACACGAACCGCACACGGAGCGACCGATTGACCGCACACGGACTACAAAATGGTTTGGTTGCTTGGCCTGGACCTGCTGGAGATACCTGAGTCGCGCTTCTGCCGGTCAATCTGGAGGATGTGGTCGCTTATTTGGGTCCCAGTTCGGGCCAGCATCGAGTTGATTCTCAACGACCCAGCTTGCGAGAGCGAGCCAGAGTTCCGGACCACGGAGACTCAGGCCACCTGCGGCGACCGCATCACTGACCTCCGCATCGAGCCCCTCGATAGCCTGCAGTCGGCTCGCTACAACGGCTTGCACATCGGCGAGGGGCACGTTGGAGTCGCCACCGTAGACATTGGCCAATGCGCCGATAACGGTGACTACCTCGTCCGGGTATTTACGGCATAGGACCTCGTGTAGTTGCGACTCGCGCAGAGCGCGTATTTGGTCACGTGAGAGCAGCCGTAGTTCTATGGTCATACGGACTTTTTGCGTGAAGCGGCCAGTCCCGCTTTAGTCAGGCCGACTGTTCCACCGGTGATGCAGATAGTTGCGAAGAAGGCAGGCGGGACGAAAAGCACAGCGAACACCGTCTCGCTAGAGAGATGCCAGATGAGGGTTGTATTTGTCTCTATTGCTTGGTCCCAAGCCCACCATGCGACGGTCGAACACACGAGCAGGTAAAGCCCCGAGATTAGGAGACCGCCCAGCAGAGCAGTCCTCAATGTCTTTGCGCTACGGAGGGTGCTCGATACACGCTCCGCAAAGAACGTCGAAACAGCTAGGGGGACGGCTAGAACACCCGTCAGCCCGGCCGCGAGAGCGACTGCTTCTTCGTGGCCAAGAGTCACATCACGTCCCTACAAACGACGCATTTGTCGGCACAGTCAGAGCAGCCAACCATACCTTCAGATGCCGTGGGTCAACAACCTGCTGGCCTTGTTCGTGTCGTTCAAGCTGACGTGTTAGCTGCTCCTCAGGATCGAAGTCGGTCGCGAGAAACCGCGCGACCTCCCGAGCCTTGGCGCGCAGATAATGGCGCTTACTCAACGCAAGCGCTGTGGGGACCGGCACGTCATACTCGATCAGGCGACCGGACCGGTCACGGCGCTCTCGGACCACCACTGCTCCATATGCAGCAAAGTTACCTAGTGTCCTGAGTCGTTAGTTCGTAGGCGGTTATGGTATTGTTGGGGGATGAACGCATCTCGTGTTGGGCGGCGTGGGCCGCAGGCGGTGCAGGTGACGCTCAGTGAGGCTGAGCGTCGTGTGTTGGAGGGATGGACGCGACGGCGGTCTTCGGCTCAGGGGCTCGCTTTGCGGGCGAGGATTGTGCTCGGCGCTGCTGCGGGGCAGAGCAATACGGAGTTGGCTGAGCAGCTTGGTTTGACGCGGATGACGGTCGCCAAGTGGCGTGGACGGTTTGTGCATGATCGTGTCGATGGGCTGCTTGATGAGGCGAGGCCTGGTCGTCCTCGTAGGATCGGCGATGAGAAGGTCGAGGAAGTGGTAACCAGGACGTTGGAGAGCGCGCCGAAGGGCGCTACGCATTGGTCGACGCGGTCTATGGCGGCTGAGGTCGGACTCTCGCAGACGGCGATCTCTCGGATCTGGCGAGCGTTTGGTTTGCAGCCTCATCGTGTGGAGTCATTCAAGCTCTCAACGGACCCGCTGTTCGTGGATAAGGTCCGCGATGTCGTTGGGCTTTACCTCGATCCGCCGGAGCGAGCATTGGTGCTTTGCGTGGATGAGAAGTCACAAATACAGGCACTCGATCGCAGTCAACCGATCCTGCCGATGCTTCCCGGCGTACCTGAGCGTGCGACCCATGATTACAAGCGTTCTGGCACCTCAAGTTTGTTTGCCGCGTTGGATATCGCCTCTGGAAAGGTGATCGGTTCGCTGCATGCGCGCCACCGAACAATCGAGTTCAAGAAGTTCCTGAATCAAATCGACGCGGCGGTGCCTGCCGACTTGGACGTTCACCTGATTCTCGACAACTACACAACTCACAAGACAAAGGCCATCCAGCGGTGGCTTCTTGCGCATCCGCGGTTTCATTTGCATTTCACGCCAACCGGCGCGTCGTGGCTAAATCTCGTAGAGCGCTGGTTCGCGGAGCTGACCAACAAGAAGCTCCGCCGCGGAGCACACCGATCAGTCCGAGAGCTCAACAAGGACATCCGCGACTGGATCGCCCACTGGAACGAAAACCCCCGCCCCTACGTCTGGGCAAAGACCGCAGACCAGATTTTCGACAGCCTCACCCGATACTGCCAACGAATTACCGACTCAGGACACTAGGTTGCCGTCCAGTGTTTCCCGGCATACCTCACAGCCGCATACGTCGTCGTGGAACTCATCGGGGTCTGAAATGAGAGAATCAACGACAGCATCGACGTCCAGGAAACGCAGCCTCTGACCGAGCGGCGGGTAAAAGTAACGAAGGGTGGGCAGACCGCCACCAGCGAGGGGTTCCCAGGACTTGTGCTCCCAGTAGGCAACACCATGCGCGACAGATGCCAGCCCATCGCGGAGTAGCAGTGTCGAAAACGATCCACCGAACGCCTGATGAACGTTCTTACCGCCAGCAACAAGGTTTCTCACAAGTTGGCGAAGTCGCTGTGCTCGAGGGATCGTCATGTTGACCTCCTCGTTATCGCTCACCCACAACCAGATGTGATCGGCTGGAATAGTCAAATATGCTTCACAGATTGTTTGAAGCTGCTGCTCGGAGTCGAATAGGCTCTCCTCGATCAACAAGCCTGCCGCCAGGCGGCTAGTGGGATAGAGGTCCTTAGCGGCGTTAAGTAGTCGGAGGTTGACGGCGAGCCACGCGGGCTCTCCCGGCTCTAAATTTGGCTGCAACGGGAAATTCGGTACGGTCAACAACAGGGGCTCTAGGGCTATCTCCTCGGTCTCATAAAACTTCGCGTCCTCCTCAGGTGGGCTCAAGACCGTCCTCTGCCACTCAAGGACCTGTTGTACAACCTGCGCATCGCGTTCCGGTTCGAAATCCTCAGGGGTCAGTGGGCGACGTTCCTCGATCACCCGTAGGAATGGCTCTCCATATGCATTGGCGAGATCCCTGAATGTACGCTTGAAAGTGACCTCTGTCTCAGGCTCACCCCGCTTGAGTTTTTGCTCGCTCATTAGATATGCTGGTGCCGCCGCATACGCATACGCGATCGGGTCGATCCAGAAAGGCTTATCGAGCGCTACCCAAGAGCCAAGAGCCTTACGGGCTGACACCGCCAGGTTCGCTTGCAGCACGAGCACGTCGAAGCTGTCTTGCTCCGTCTCTACGATCGCCTTGTCGTTCATCGCGCCCAGACGCAGACAATGTTGGGGCCCCTCAGGCCAACCGGCTGTGCCGTCTCTCATCGGGCTCGCCGTGATGGGTGACGGGGAAGATGCACATGCTCGAGGTAACGGGGTTCGTTTGGGGCCGCAACGAGCTTCTCGGTGGAATGCCCGTTCACGCTGAGCAATCCTATTCCGGCGCTAGCTATCAGTGCCTGGGCTTCGTCGGTCATGGCTCGGTGAACATATGGTGACCACAGGGCGATATAGACAGCATGTGCGCTATTGCGCAGTAGTCGTGCCTGCGTGAGCGCGCGTCGCCAGTCGGCGATCTTCAACTCGATTGCCATCGTGTGCCCTGTCTCTGCGCGCGCGTAGAGATCTATCCAGCTCCCAAGGAAGGACACTTCGCGCCAGCTCGTATACCCCTTCTCGGCGAGCGCGTCCGCCACTGGTGGGAAGAGGGCCAGCTCCGGGATCGGGGCGGGCAGCACCTGCCCGTGGCCCTTGTCGGCATTACCGATGCGCTCGGGTTGGTCAAGGCGACGGGTGCGCGGGAAGCCCGTCACGCTTAGGCCCGCGCCTCGCCCTCGCCTGCGTTCGGTCTTTGCTCCAGGAGTCACCGATTATGCCTTTAGGTGGGGGAGCCGCGTATTAGTCGCCCACTTGGGGTAGGCCTGGTAGAGCCAACGCAGGAGGTCTTGTAGCGGACGTCCGTTCCATCTGCCCTTGAGATCGGCGAGTACTGCTGTGTCCTCGGGGGAGATGTCGTAGCGGCTGGCGAACTCGCGGCCTCGGTTTGTCAGAGCGTAACGTTGGATTTGATCCTCGGATTCCCACGGAACGAGTTCGCGGTCAACAGTGGCCCAGTCGAAGTCGCGGCGGCGGGACTCGTTGTTCTCGGCGCTTGGCTCTGGCCCGGCGGAATTCGCCTCAAGCAGTCCGGCGTTTTCGAGCATTACGAGGTCGTCGTAGATCTGCGCATCGAACGGTCCATAGTCGTACGCCTCGAACAGATAATGGTCAGAGATTTGGAACCGATGATGCCAGTCGTGCTCCTCTTGCAGCAGGAACAGATACTTCTGCAGCCGGGTCACGCCGATCACGGGTTCAGCGTCTTCGTGCTCGCCGTGGGCGGCGAGCAGCAGCAATAGGAAGTCCTTGCGGTTGTCAATCTGGATGTGTGGTCGGTCAGGCATGCTTGGCGTATCTCAGTGTGCGGGACGCTCCGGTTAGTCTTATCAGTCGGTGGCGATGCTTTCTTGGCCACACGAGGAACCGTTCGAGTGTGTGGGTCGCGCTTGGACCCAAGTAGTCGGATCGTTCCAGGTCGGCTTGACGTCTCGCGATGGGATCGCGAAAGACGCTCCTGATCCAAAGCTCGGATACAGCAGATGCACAGTCCAAGCTGGGCCGATGCTTCTATGTTTGTCAAGTCACGCTATTTGCGAGATTCGGTGGTGATGCCTGAAGTAGCCGGTAGAGGTGGCGTGCGGTGTAGCGCTTGAGGCATCGCTTGATCTCTCGGGTGCTGCGTCCTTCGGCTTGGCGGCGGGCGGTGTAGGCGCGTGTGCGAGCGTCGTCGCGCATGCGGCAGAGCACGATCGTGTGCAGTGCCCGGTTGAGCTGGCGGTCGCCTGAGCGGTTCAGGCGGTGACGCACGGTTTGCCCGGAGGACGCCGGGATCGGCGCGACGCCGGCGAGTGAGGCGAAGGCGGCCTCGGAGCGGATGCGTCCTTGGTGGGAGTAGGCGCAGAGGATCTGCGCTGCGACGATCGCGCCGACACCCATCTCCGCGAGCAGGCAGGGCGCCAGGCGAGCGACGATCGGCTTGATCTCCGCTTCGAGTTCCTGTGCTTCCTCTTGCAGCGCGAGTGCTCGGCGGGCGCTCGCGCGTATAGCGATCGTCGTGGCGCGCTGTTCTGAGTCTTGCGTGGAGCTGACGTGCAGACGCGCACAGCGCGTGAGCTGCTCGCTCGTAGACAGAGAGCGCAGCCCTTCACGCAGCGTCGGTGCTGCTGAGACGAGCAGCCCCTTCATCAGCGTGATCGCCGCTCGCTTGGAGCGCACCGCGCTATCGCGCGTAGCCAAGAGAACGCGCAGCGCCTCGCGCTCGCCGCGCTGGCGGGGCCGCGCGAGATGCTCGCGTGTGAGCGCTTCGCGAGCGGCACGGATCGCGTCGAGCTGATCGGACTTGGCGCGGTCGCGGCGCGCGGGGCGGCGAGGACGATCGACCTCGAGCACGAGCTCGCCCTCTCGCTGAAGAAAGACGGTCAGTCCCGCGCCATAGCTGCCCGTTCCCTCGACTGCCCAGGCTCTGCGGCCTGGGGCGCTCTCACGCGCGAAGCGCAAGAGCCGCCGATAGCCGCGCTCGTTGGCGGCGACGGTGATCTGTCCTTCAACGACCGCCGTGTCCGCGGCGAGGATCGCCGCGCTATGCGAGTCGCGGTGCGTGTCGATGCCGAGCACATGGTCGGCCTGGTCTGCCAGCATGAAATACGACCTCCTGTTCCTGGGGGTTTGTCTGTCGGTACTCGGCCTGGGCAATAGGAACCGCAAAGGGCAAGACTGTGATGAGTCACGCCCCACAAAACGGGGCGGACAGGCTTCTGATCAGGCCACCAGCGGAGGCCAGGCCGGGACCGGCAGCAACAGACGGACAGATCGGGACAAGAGCACCCACGCCAAGCGCAGGGCCAGTGCATATGGGGGTCACGTCCATCGCCACCAGGGCCAGCCTGAACACCAGACCCGACGTTTCCCCACGTAGGGAAACGTCGACTACAACGCAATCACCGAACGCACCTTCACGACACAGCGATTGCTGTACGCACACTCACAGTGCATCTAGTCTGTCCAGACGATCCGGAGTTTCATTGCGTACGCAATGAGTTGCTCGGTAGCTGCTGCATCGCCCGTTGATAGTACGGCTGCTTGACTACGAATGGCTGATGCAGCGTGGGTCTCGCTCGGCGCGAGCGTGGATCTCGGACGGCTGGAGATCAAGGGCGTCGGCAATCTTGAAGATGGTGCCGAGGCTTGGGTTGCGTTCGCCGCGCTCGATGCCGCCGTAGTGCGAGCGGTCGATCCCGCACTTCAGCGCGAACGCCTCCTGGGAGATGCCCCGCTCCTCCCGTAGCTCGCGGATGGCGCGGCCGAACGCGGCGTGGGCGGGGGAGCGCGGTTGCATTGCGGGGGAGCCTGTCCGCTTGACGTTCTATTGTCCACGGGATATAAACCGTGGGGTTTTATAAATCAGTGCCCCGGCGCAGCGCGAACTGCCCGGGGCGTGGCAAGGAAAGGAAGGACCTTCCCATGCAGGACGAGACTAGCCATAACCCAAGCGAAGAGGACGAGCGGGCACAGAAAGCGGTCCTCGGGCTGCTACTGCGGCCGAACGATCAGCGACCGTGGTCTGTGCAGGAGGTGGAAGGCGAGGTGGGGGAGACGATTGCCACGGCTGACGCGGTTGCGTCCTTGCATGCCGCAGGGTTGATCCATCGCTGCGGCGATTTCGTGTTCGCGAGTCGCGCTGCGCTGTGTATGGACCGTCTGTCGCTCTAGCCGGTGCTCAACACCGGCGACGCCGGGTCGTCGTAGCTCTTGACTGCGCGAGTCTCGCAAGGTCTGTCGGCGATCCGGCGGCTGCTTCGCCCGGCAGACGACGGCTACGAACGTCTCAAAAAGCCCGTCGTTATTGGGCTTATGGTCCGATTTCAAAATTGCTTGGCCGCTTTGGCCTTCTCACGGTCATTAAGGGTATGGAGTCTTATCCATATTCGAGCGGCGAGACGCTGCCGGGCCAGTCGCCCGAGCGCTACGTCGGGCGGCGGGAGCTGGCAGAGATCATGGGCGTGAGTTTGGCGACCGTCGATCGTATGGTCGGCGAGGGCATGCCTTCGGTGACGTGGGGGCGGCGTACACGGCGTTTCAGGCCGTCTGCGGCGATCTCCTGGGCCTCGGAGCGTCGGAGGGTGGCATGAGCATTGCCAAGCTTCCGTCGGGCCGCTGGCGGGCGCAGGTATACGACTCGGCAACCGGCAAGAACCTGAGCGTGTCCAAGATCATCGGTGGTCCCGGCACGTTCGCAACCAAGACCGAGGCCAAGCGAGCACGTGAGCAGGCACGCGGACGGCTTCGGGAGCCGCGCTCGCGTGAGGTGACGGTCGCCGCATTCTGGGAGCGCTGGACGACCGATCCACTGTTCGCCCGGCCGAAGGACTCCACGAACATCCACAACCGCGAGCGGACACGAGCCTTTGTCGAGCGCTACGGAGCCCGACGCATCGATCAAGTGGACGACGAGATCGTCGGCGAGTGGCTTGCGGGCGGCAAGCACAACGGCACTGCCCCGGCGCTGCGAGCGATGTTCAACGATGCGGCCTCCGCGAAGGCAGGACGGCTGGTCCGCCACAATCCGTTTGCCCGGCTAGGAATCTCGAAGGGTCCGGGCCGTCGTCACGAACAGCCGCCGAGCGAGGAGCAGGTCTGGAAGCTGGTTCGCTGCGCGCGCGAGCTGGCCAGTCCATCGTTTGCCGCATGGCTTCAGGTCGCCGCATTCACGGGCCTTCGTCCTGGCGAGCTGGATGCGCTGCGACGCACGAATGTCGATTTCGATCGCTCTCGCATCCTGGTTGTGGAGCAGTTCAGCGCCAAGACGCGCACGTTCACCCTGCCGAAGAATGGTCTGACGCGCGAGGCTCCGCTGACCGATCCGGCACGAGAGGCGATTATGGCTCTGCCGGTCGAAAGCGAG
Source organism: uncultured Solirubrobacterales bacterium (assembly GCA_963849215.1). Taxonomy (GTDB): domain Bacteria; phylum Actinomycetota; class Thermoleophilia; order Solirubrobacterales; family Solirubrobacteraceae; genus Palsa-744. Next base: position 312,955 of record CAWKGR010000002.1, on the reverse strand, counting down.
TTCTGCTTTGCGCCGATCCGTGGCGAGCACTGGACGGCGAGCGCTCGCGCCTACCACTGGAAGGCCGTCAAGGTTGCGGCTGGATGGGGTGGAAGCCTCTATCTCGCCACCCGCCATTTCGCCGGCTGGTACATGGTTAACGTCCTCGATGTGCCCTCCGAGGACGTGGCCATCGCGCTCGGCCACACCGATGGCGGCGAGCTGGTCCGCCGCCTCTACGGCCACCGCGATCACGAGCGCGCCCTGGATCGCGTTACGGCTGCCTACGAGCGGACGGCGAACTTCACTCAGGGTCGGTTGTGGTAGGTCCGATGAGACGCTCGGGCGTGCCGATACGGCGCAGGAATTCGGCCTCAAAGGCGTTGCGTGGCTTTTGGCGTCGAGGTGGCTTGAAGCCTGCAAGGGCCTTCTCCGATCGTGCTCGTCGCTCAGGAGCTTCGCGCCGCCATTGCTCGATGTCAATTTTTTCGGTGATCTCCATAGCTCTTGAAGTGCGTTGAGTCGGACAAGGAGTAAGACGATTGTCTGCAAGACTTCATATCATGCCAGCGGAAGGTCGCGAGCGGAAGCCCAATCTTTGCTGGTTGCGTGCCCGTCGCGAGGAGATCGTGCGCTGCGCAGCCAGCCATGGTGCGCACAACGTCCGCGTGTTCGGCTCGATTGCCAGGGGAGAGACGGGCTTGAGAAGCGACATAGACCTGCTGGTCGAGATGGAGCCAGGACGAAGTCTGTTGGATCTCGTCGGGCTATGGCAGGACTTGGAGAATCTGCTCGACGGCCGGGTGGACGTGCTCAGCGACCGTGGCCTGAGCCCGCATCTGCGCGACCGGATCAACGCCGAGGCCCTGCCGTTGTAGTGGCGGGCGCCTCGTTGTCTGGCAGGGCTTAGACTCGCCGCATTCGTGTCCGGAAAGCGCGACATCAAGCAATTCAGGCAGGCCTGCCGCGAGGTCGGCTTGACCGCCAGTGAGCGTTACGAAGCGAGCGACGCCCTGCACAGCGAGAAGGCGTCTGGCGATATCCAAGCTGACATGACCTATGGCGAATTGGTGGCTTGGCTGCGACAATGGGAGGACCGATGGCGACCGTCGTAGCCCTAGATGCCTCACCCGCGAACGTGCTGCGCTCTTTGCGCGGGTCGATCATCGACGCGCGTATCGCCTATCCGGATGTGCTCCACGTTGAGGTTCGCGACTCGCGCGGAGACCTCTGGCGTTTGGCTACTCAAGATGCCGAGTGGTCGCCAGTCGACCCAGGTCAGCTGGTCGGGCGCTCTATCGATGACGTCGCCATTGACGGGGAGACAGGAGAGCTGCGTTGCATGCTTTCTGACGGTTCGGTCCTGGACGTAAGGCCTGCCGCCATTGAAGCGGAGGACGATCCGCCGAACTGGGAGCTGGTCAGCCCGACGGGAATCGTCCTTGAGTTCGGTCCTGGGCTCCGCTGGCAGATCAGCGGTGCTGACGGGCCAGCCTCGCCGCGTCGCTGAGCCCCGACGCGGTTCTCGGCCTGCGTGGAGTCCAACCGCCCACGAAACCGCTCACGCCCCGCCAAATCCCGCTCAACCAAGCGGTTCAACATTTATCTCCCCGATTTTTGTTGGAAGTGCGAACAGCCAGGAACAGGCGGGAAATCCAGCGAAAGTACTGGTGCGCGTGGACGGCTGTTCTCGCGTGTTCCCGGCCTTTCCCGGCCTTTCCCGGCACGCGGGACCGCAAAAGGACCGCAGCAGCCCCGCCGAAAGGGACCCCAAAGGAACCCCAAGCGTCTTTGGCCAGGGCGGCTTCACTCGCCGCTTGAACCCCGGCATCCTCGCGGCGGGTGAATAGCGACATCTCGCCGGTGGGTCAGGGCTTGATCTACCTAGGGTATGTCTCTATCCTACATAGGGTCCAACCTGTAGCTATCAAATGAGCGAGCCAGCAATACGCATGACAGACCCGACCCGGCGCGTTCTTCGCGCGCTGCTTGAAGCATCCCCCGACCCGACCTACGGCTTTGGGCTCGCACAGCGGACTGGCATCGCGGGCGGCACTCTTTATCCAATGCTTCTGCGTCTTGAAAAGCTGGGCTGGCTGCAGGCTGAATGGGAGGGCATCAACGCTAGTCAGGCGGGCCGCCCGCGACGTCGCTACTACCAGCTCACGATTCGCGGCATCGAAGCTGCGCAGGCAGTGCTCCAGCAGCACGAGGAACTTTGGCCTCGTCGCTCAGTCCGACTACATAGCGAGGTGGAAGCACTTGCTACCGCTTAGTAGATTCGTGATGGGCGCCGGACGGCCGCGCAGCTTGACGCGGGACAGCCCCCGGGACGTGGTTGCTTACGCTGAGCAAAGCCCGCGAAGGAGGGTCGAATGGCGTTGATCGCAACACCTCCAGCGTGGATCACGAACTGGCGGGCCCTTCGCTCGGCACAACGCAGGCACCGACCGACGATCGTGAGTCGCGGAGGCAGACCCTCGCTGCTCGTTCTTCCAATCAACAATGCGTCGAAAGGGCGGTCGGCGAGTTCCCCCCAGGTGCTGGCGGCAATTGATCGCGCCGAAGAGCAGATCGCTAACAACACGATGACGCCACTCGATGACGCGCTAGTCGAGCTAGGCGTAGACGACAAGACAGCTGCCGACGCGGCGATCGAGATTGACGCGGCAGTTGAGCAGGTGCTGGCGGCGTGGCTGGGGCGGGACTTCCGGATGTCGCTGCCATTCGAACTTGGGCATACGAGGCTCGCACAAGCAGACGTCTCGGAGGCCGAAGGCGCGGTTTTCGAGCTCAAGACCTATGGAAGCTCTTTCCGTGAGGACGATCCTGGTAAGCCCGACATCAGTCTGTCCTTGCGACAGCTTGCTGGGGATAGGACCACGATCTATGCGTACGTGCTACATCCCGGCGATGACGCGTACATAGTGGAGTACACGAATGCGGTGCAACGCTCATTGGGCGAGCTTAAGCGCCACCTGGAGGAGTCCTCTGCTCCTCCAGCTACCTGAGCTAACCTTGCTTGCGCAAGAGCCGTCGGCTGCTTAGGGCCTATCCCGGTTGGGTGGTGGTGAGGGTCGCGAGGTGCGCCTTCTTGAACGCGATGAGGCCGCTGGCGAGTTGCAGTAGGGCGAGGTGGTTCTCCTCCTTCTTGGACCAGCGGATAAGGATCCCGCGGTTGCGGTTCAGCCAGGAGTGACAAGCCTCCACGACCCAGCGGCGGGCTTTCCAGCCGGGCGTGTGCGCCTTGAGTTTGATCTCTTCGCCGCGTGTTCGGATGTGCGGCGTGTAACCGTGCTTGACCGCCAGATCACGCATCGCCGGGGAGTCAAAGCCGCGATCGAGGCACAACCCCTGCGGACACTCCGCATTAGGCTCGGGACGCTCGATCGGGATGCTTTGCAGGGTCGGCTCTAGCAGCTTCTGGTCGTGACGGTTCGCGCCGTCGTGCGCCAACCCGACCGGGACCCCCGCTCCCTCGCTGAGAACCGAACGCTTCGCCCCCCCTTGGCCCGGTCAGTGGGATTCGGGCCGGTCTTCGCGCCGCCGAGCGGCGCCTTGGTCATCGCGCCGTCAGCCGCCAGCCACGCCCAATCGATCCCGAGAACCTTGTCGTACTCCAACAGTCCCTGACGCCAGATCTCGGCGAACACCCCGGCCTGCTCCCATTCCTGAAAACGCCGGTGCGCAGAACTCGAGGAGCAGACCCCTGTCGCGTTCAAAGCGTTCCACTGCATCCCAGTCCTAAGCACAAGCAAGATCGCGTCCATCGCGTCACGATCGGGCACCCGCGGCGCGTGACAGCCCAACGGGTGAAACGGCGGTTCTGGAAGCAACGGCTCGACACGCTCCCACAACCAGTCAGGCATCCGCCAACCATCATCCTTACTGACCATGTAGCCCATCACAGACCTCCTGATCGAATGGCACAAAGGCCGGTCGATCAAAGATTCAACGCAGGTCTACATAACCCTTCCGGGATAGGCCCTTAGAGTCCAGTCATTCTCGCTGGACCATTCATCGATATCTCAGATGACGCCAAGCGAGACTTGGCGGGACTGATCAAGAATCGGCTAACGCGGGGTCTCGTGCTCTTCGCGCTGCGGAACGGTGTCCGCAAAACGCTCGGCCCGCGTGCCACTTTTGCCGAGGTAACGGTAGAGCCGGTGCCCGAGAGACCACTGTGGTTCGCGATACGGCTCGGAGGGCTCTGGCTTGTAATGCGCCCCTACTCATCAGACGAGATGCAGGAGAAGCGTCGATCGGAGCCGTTTGGTTTTGCGATATCGGGGATCTCGACGCGGAAGCCTTGACGGCTGAGCGAAGCGCGCCACGGGCGAGTCTAGAGCTCGCTACGAGGCTTTATTAGCCCGGCGTTTTCAAGCCGAGATCTCCAAGCACCATCACGTTGCGCCCGTGTTGCTCGGAGTGCAGAGTAGGCGACAATCGCCACTCCAGCCGCAGACGCAACGGAGCCGGCAATCGCGATCGCGAACAATTGCCGATCCAGGCCACCGGTTAGTCCTGGCACTAGACCGACCAGCGAGGCGGCTAGCGCAACCAGAAGGATAATGACGATCACAAAGACCACTGGAGCCAATGGGCTGGTGCGGTCGCCAATTACGGCACCCAACGCTAGCGCGACCAAGATCCCTACAAGAACTGCTGAGTCAGCCGCAAAGAATGTCGAGAGACTTTCTAGGTGTTCCAAACTCAAGGAATCCGCACCCCGGACGCCGCCGAGATATCCGCCGAGCGTGGCAGCGACGACGATAAACCAGGGGAAAAGGTTCACGACGAAGAACCCGATCAGCTTTGTCAGTACACCCATGGGAGATGGCTTCTCGCCTTTAGATCGGGCGGTAGGATTGTCCTGCTCGCATCGGTCGAGTATCGGATAAGGATATCGCCGCTTCAGCCGCAGGTACGCGCGGCCAAAGCACGAGGCGACGCGGTGTGGCGACCCAGCCGACCTCTTCGGGAACGGTTCCGCCGCCGCCCGCGCGGCTCGTCCCGTCAGTCACGCCGACTCTGGGCGGTGCATCCCGAGCAGATCACTTCACGCATACTGAAGCTCAGGGATCATCTCGCGGATCCGTTCGTCCAGCGATTTGACGATCGGGTGCAGATCCGGAATCACCCGCGAGATCCAGTGCTCGATGTCGCCGTGACTGGCGGAAGGCAGTGGTGGTTTGCGAGCGGAGCTTGGTTGCGCTGCATTGCCATATCAAGTTCCCATTCCCCCGCGCCTCACGAGAGTCAGCATACGGCCGTACTGGATGGCATACGCGCGGAATTAGGACTGCAAGAGACCGCAGAGCGTCCAAAACGACTTCGGAAATCCAAGTCGAACCTTACTCCCCGATGAAAAGTCGCAGGTTCAGAACCTTGAGCCTCGCCGCGAACGTTGGCGAAAGCCGCGAAAGTACTGAGACTCTTGGTCGGTCGTTCTCGTCTGTTCCTGGCTGTTCCCGGCACGCGGGACCGCAGAAGGACCGCAGCGGCGGAGGAAGGGGACCGCAAGGCGATGGCAGTCGGTACTTGCGTAAGCATCCGTGGATCGTGGCCGGTGCTGTCTGTGGCGTCTCGGGCACACTCCCATAACCCAGAACCAAGCTCGTTCGCGCGAACAGGGCCTCATCACGCGGGAAACGCGGGTTATTCGGATTGGTCGAATCGAGCTTCCAGTCCACAAATGCAGTGGTTGGCCAGTCGCCCGCCTCGATGAACCCAGCGTAGACGGTCTCCAGCAGACGGATCTGGTCCTCGGTGAACTCGGGGATACGCATACCCCCTTTTAGTCGCAGTGGCGGACGCGCTAACGGTGGCCGTCACGCTGATGCTGCCGTGCGTGCGACTCAGCGTGTCCAGGTGTACCTAATCGGGTTGGCTGCGCCCTTCTTGCGGTATTCGTCCGGGACTCGCTTGCCGACGTACTGATCGCGCAGTTCCGCCGGCGCCTCCCGGCCGATGAAGGCCAACCGTCCGGGCGCATCATCGTGGCCCGGGAAGTCTTGCGCTGTAGCGGGGAGCCAGTCCTCCACGACGAACGCGCCGACGATAAGTCCGCGCTGCGTGGCGAGTATGACCTCCGCCTGCATCGCCTTCTTGCGGCTGATCTTCCAGGCGTACCGCGTGGCCTCATAGAGCGATGTCTCGGCGGCGCTGCGATTGACGCTGATGAGGATGGCGTTGTGCCGGAAGTCGGCAGGCGGAGCGGAGTAGCGGCGGATGATCTCGCGGGCGTGCATGGCTCCGTATTCGCTTGACCCGGTGCCACCTGCGACGTTGGAGAGGCCGGGATAGGCGTCCATCAGGGCCGCCTCGACCTCGAACGCCGTCGCGTCGTCCATGCCGTTGCGGTGGATGACGTGAGCGATCTCGAAGCCGGCTAGACGTACTTCGCGGATGCGCTTGAGCTTGTCGCTCAGCTCGTCGCCGTCCTGCCTCAGCTCATCGCGGATGTGCGCGAAGACCCTGTTGCCATGGCCCTTGCCGACGTAGAAGGTTTCGCCGTTGCGGGGATCGATCAGACGGTAGACGTAGGTCTTGAGCTTCAGGATGACATCGGGAGGAAAGGCGTCCAGCTCAGGCACGGACGCCCACGGTAGCCAGCGGCTCGGATGCGCGGCCGTGATCGAGTGAGTCTGATGGCAGCGCGCGTGCTTTGCGGGCGGCGCTCCGCCCTCGCGCAGCAGCGTAGCTGGCGATCTCTCGCGTTGCCCGCATCAGCGTTCCCCGAGGGGGCACGCAGTCCGTGGTATGGACGGCGGAATTGGGACCGCAAAAGGACCGCATAGGCCCCGAAAACCGCATAGGAAAGCCAACCTGTACCTGTCTCCCCGATACCTTCATAAACCGCGAACAGAAGCGAATACGGGCGAAACCTCCGAAAGTGGTGCGTCTCGGGGGAGCGTGTTCGCCCGTGTTCGCGGCTGCTCGTTGGTTCGCAGACCGCGCCCTCAAGGACGAGTCCGTAATGGTCGGGGCGGCTCTCGCGTGCGCAGCGGCGCAGCCGCGCGTACTGCCCGTCGGTGATGATCTCGAAGTCGGGCCGGTCTACCCGGCCTTGCGCTTGCTTGCTCCAGGGTTGGTGAACTGGTTACGCGGGATCAAGTCGCGGTTGAGTGCGTGATTGAAGAACTGCCGCACCGCCTGTTGAATGTTGGCACCCTTGGGGCGAATCCACGTCAGCGCCTCGTCACGCTCGAAGCTGTCAAGTGACCGGTCGTGAAACTCGCGGATGAGCTGTCGCAATCCGTCGGGCAGATGTCTAACGGTCGAGTCTCGGCGGCCTGTCTCCTTTAGGCAACGCTCCCCGTCCGGCTATGTCATCGTGATTTTGTCGTTCTCGTGGATTTCCGCGCCCGTGAACTCAAGCGCGGTTGGAGTCGCGCGACGGGGTGGGTTATCGACTGCCTCGCGCAGTTCCGCTAGGCATCGTTGCTCGGCTTTGCCGTAGTCCTCCATGTTGTCGTGACTGCCGACCCACTTTCTGCGGCCCCTGTACTTGACGTGCCCGACCCACTTTGGTTTGTGGCGTGTGCCTCGGTTGAATGGCATCAGGCATCGCCTCCGTGCGCAACCCTCAGCGATGCCGTATAGCGGCGCGCGATTACTGCGCTGTCCTCTCCAGTCCTGCTGCCGGATTCGACGGCCAGCTCGCCTTGTGTTATACGAGGCCATCCGCCTTGCGTCGCGCGCTGTGCTTGCTGATATCGAAGTGCTCGGCGATCTCATGCAGCGTCGCGCTGTCTTGCTCGCGTAGCCAGGTGAGGATCGCGTCTTGCTCCATCCGCACATGCCGCTTGCGCGGTTTGGGCGTTGCCCCGTTCATCGGTCGGGTGCATCAGTCTCGCCTCCTTGCGCGTAGCGTTCGCGTAGCCGGCTACCGCGGCGCCGATCCGACCGTCAGCAGCATGCCGCCGAGAAACGATCCGTAGGCGTCGGGCGCCGACGGCGCGTTGAACCGCCGCTCGATCGTGCGAGCCTGCGCTGTCACCCCGCTCAGCGGTGCATGATTTGGGAACCCTCCCCGCGGGTTCGCGAGCGGCAGCGCGTCCCGCAAGTCGAGCGCGGCGGTTACGCGGGGACTCAGCACCGGCGGGTGTGGCGAGCAGAATCGTCGCAGAATCGTCGCAGCGATCGAGCAATGGTCGAATGTGTCCTTCAGAACCAGGCCGGCAGGCGTCCAGGGCGAAACAACCAAAGCAGGCACGCGCGGGCCGAGCTTGCCGCTGTTCTGTCCGGTCAGGGACGTGGCGTTTGCTGGAGGCTCGACGTGATCGTAGAACCCGCCGTGCTCGTCGTAGACGATGACGAGCATCGTCCGGGCCGCGTTCTTGTTGAGTCCGGACTCGAACAGAGTTTGGTACACGGAGGAGATGAACGCCTGGCCGTCCTTGAGGTCTGATGGTGGCGCGTCGTCGTTGTCGTGTGGCGAGCCCACGCCAGCCGGCAAGTCGCCGAACAGCGGATCCACGAATGTGACGCTGGGAAGGCCCGCCTTGACGGTGTCCTCGAAGTGGTCGAACTCTAAGACGTTCGTCATGTCGAATGTGTATTTCGTAAAGGCCCGGATGATGCTCGCGCGCTGCTCGAAGTACAGCCACGAGACCTCTCGACTGGTGAGCAGGTCGAATATGGTGGTGGTCTCCGCAGGAGTGAAATCAGAGGTATCCGGGGTATCAACCTCCGGCTCTCCGTAGCTGTCGCGGTTGAGATCGCCGGTCAAGGTCACGAACCGGTTGGGCCACGTCGGGCCGACGTGCGAGCAGAACCAGTGATCGCAGACCGCAAACTCGCGTGCAAGCATGTCGTAGACGGGTAGCTCCTGCGCACCGTAGTACCCCATCACTAGCTGCAGCGTGTCGGGCATGTCCCCGACCTTCCGCTTGGCGTAATCTGACACGAAATGCCCCATGCCGTCGGCCATCTGAGCCTTGACACCCTCATGGCTGTGGTCAGGGCTCATGGCCTCAGTGCTGAACGCCTGAGTGTCGGTCAGCGGCACTGGATAGTAGTAGCGGCCGTCGTAGAAGTTCGCCTGCGTGCGGGTGTCTCCGGCCTCCCACAGCAGACCCTCGATGTCGGCGCGGCCGCCCTCGCGGCTGAGGTAACCAAGCATGTGGTCAAACGACCGGTTCTCCATCATCACGACGACGATGTGGTCGATCTTGGAGAGGTTCCCGGGAGTTGTCGCGGGCGTGGGTTTGACCGGGAGCCCCGGGAGCGCCCGCACGGAGCTCGGCGGCTGCCACATCGTGTCGCCATCCCCACGCGGTGTGTAGAGCGGATCCGAAAACAGCAACGGGTTGCGTACGGTCAGCGGGAATGCCTTGAACGCCGTCATGCCGGTCGGCTGAGCGGCATGCACTGCCACGGTGGCGAGGGTCCCGTTGCCCGAGGGAGTGCCTGAGATCACGCCAGACGGCGACATCGACAGGCCCGGAGGCAAGCCGCTGGCGGACCACATCGCTGACGCACTTGGCAGTGTCGATAGCTGATAGCCGTAGGCGTCACCCACTTCGGCGTCCGGCAGCGGGGTTGGAGTCGAGATGGCAAAGCCAACGGGATTGACCGCGAAAGCGTAGGACCGGGATGCCTCAGCGCCTGCAGCGTCGTGAACGGTCACCGTGACGCTGTAGACACCCGCTGTGGTGGGGGTACCGCTCAGCGTTCCCTCCGCAAAGGCAAGGCCGGGGGGAAGTTGCCCGGTGAGCGCCCACGAGAGCGCGCCGCTTCCAGCTCCAGCGGCCAACGCCTGCGAATACGCCTGGCCGACTACGCCGTCCGCGATATTCGCCGTGGTCACAGCGAGCGCGGCCGCCGTGGCCGGAGCCACCAGCATCGCGCCCGGTGCGGCTTCGACAGCCTGGCCGACGTACTGAACGACGATATCGCCCTGCGGCACCGGCTGGCCCTGAGGCGTCGTAGCCGGCACGGGCTGCGAATTGTCTGGGCTGTAGTCGACAGCCTCGACGTCGAAGGCCGCTCCGAGCAGCCACGGCGTGATCGCCGCACCGAACTGTATCGCTGCGTCGTTGAGGAACAGTTCGGCCTTGGCGAGGTAGTCGTTCACCCCGTCGTGGGAGTAGACCGGCGTGTGGATGCCGTTCATGATTAGGTCCGCCGTTATAGAGAGCGTGTCGTACATCTGTGCGGCAATGTCAGACGTGACCTGACTCGTGTAGCCGACATAGGTGAGCGTCGGCGTGAGGAAAAAGTTGGCGGTGATCGTGAAGTCATTGATGTAAACGTCGGACGTCGCGATGCTCGCGTGGATCGGCTGGCCGTTGCTCCCAGTGAAGGTCGTTGAGAAGGTGATCACGGTCATTGGTCCGGCATAGGGACCGAAGCCGTCAGCAGAGGAGTTGATGCTGAGGTGGCTGGTCTTGAGCTGAATGTTCGGAAACTGGACGCCGGTCATCGGCGCGATCGGGTACTGGTAGTTCGTGAGATTGTGGTAAGACGCCAGTTCCGGATCGAAGCTGAGCACGAAAGCGCCGTCGACGAACTCCAGGTAGACGTAGTTGCGGTCGTTCCAGTTGTCATCGAACCCCTGCTGAATGAATGCCAGCGGGATCCGGCGCGTGAGAAGCGGCAGAGCGCTTGGATACGGGTTCAGGCTGATAGTGAACCGGTAGTCCACGCCCAGCGGCGTTCCTGGGGCAAGTGACAGCTGCACAGTCCACGTGTCGTCCCCTTCGGATACGGTCGGCTGCAGCGGGAGCGCGTTAGCACCAGTAGCGACCAGAACGTCTTCGTGATAAAGCGCGATCACGAGATCCCCCGGTTGCGTGGTGGGCGGTGCCGGCGGAGGACTGACGGGATCTGTCGGAACGCCCAGCGTCATCTCGCCCGAGATGGGGGCGGCGAGGCCGCTAATCGACGCGGGTGCCGGAGCCGCGCTGATGTGTGCGGTGGACGCCGGAGCGGCGCCCTCGAGCGGGACGCCTGGTCCTGGAGAAGCACCGTGCCCGGCCAAGCCGTCAGGCACCGGGGACGGGGACGGACCGCCGGGCGGGGAGGGCGGCGCCTCAATCTGCGTGGCCGTGAGGTGAAACACCCCTGGCATCATTGTGGGCAGGCGATAGACGCTGACCACGGGGGGACCGGGCGCAACGGCCGGGGTCAGCGTGATCTGCGTAGAGAGTGTGCGGTATGCATATTCGGTCATCGACGTCCATTCGCTCTTAATGCTCGCCGCGATGTCGGAGCCCGGTCCGCGGCGGCGGTGGGCCGGCGCAGCCACTGAAGCTACCAGAGTGGGTCAGGGACGACTAGAGGATGATGCGACGGATTCGCGCGTTGACCGCGATATGCGTTGCCGCGGCCTCACGGTGAATAGACGTCGCTTGCGACCTCCCAACCGGGCCCCGCGCGACAGGCGCCGCGCGCGGGCTGGGCTGCTTCAGCTAACCCAAGACCGCTTGGGCCCCCGCGAACGCCCGGCCAACGTGAAGCTCGCACCGGGAAGCGGGTGCGACACGCGACACTCGTGCGCTTTTGAGCGTGAGGGGCGTGCTAAATGATCTGTTCACTGGGGGACTCGCCGTCTGAAGGACCGCTTTGGGGTAGGGATTCTGGGCTTTGAGTCTTGGGTTGGGTGCGCTCAAACGCTGGGCTGGGAGATGGGCTGCTCATGGGCTGCATACGGCGTCGGGCCGTGGCCGTGCACTCGAGGTAGCGCCATGTAGGCGTTGCGGTGTGGAGTGAATGTGATGCCGCGCAGGACTTGTCGCTCGGGGGCGGGATCGGGTGCTTGCAGGGTTCGGCGGGAGAGTATGACTTGCAGGATGGTTTGTATCTCGAGCATCGCGAAGGCTGCGCCAGCGCAGCGGCGGCGTCCGCCGCCGAAGGGAAACCATGTGGTGGAGTCTGGCTTGTTCTCGAGAAAGCGCTCGGGTTGGAATGCGCCGGCGTTGCGATGGTTGCGCTCGTCGGTATGGACCAGCTCGATCGAGGGCATGAGCAGGGTGCCGGTGGATAGCTGGTAGCCGCCGATAGTGAGTGGCTGGTCGAGCACTCGCGCGACATCCATCACGACTGGGCGTACGCGCAGGGTCTCCTGTGCGACAGCGGTGAGGTAGCGTTGGTCGTCATGCTCGGCGGCGTCGCGTGCGAGGGCCAATGTGTGGGGGTGTCGTGCGAGGCGCTCGAACGCCCAGGCGAGCGCTGTGGCTGATGTCTCGTGGCCTGCGATGAGCAGGGTGACAAGCTCGTCGCGGGCTTGCTCGGCGCTGCGGGGTTTGGCAGGGTCTGTTCCGTGGACGAGGAGGCTGAGCAGGTCTTCGCCTGGAGCCTGAGCGCGGCGCTTGGCGACGATGGACAGCAGCTCTTGGTCCAAGTGCTCGCGGGCGCGGCGGAAGCGCCCCCAGGGGCTGTGCGGCCCCAGGTCACGTTGTAGCGGCGGAAGCAGGACCGTGGGGGAGACGTTGAATACCGGCTCAAGCAGTCCTAGAAGTCGGGTAATCGTTTGCGCCTCCTCAACGTTCATGATGAGTTGGACGATGACGCGGAAGGTAATGCGCTGCAACGCAGGGCGCAGGGCGAACGGGTGCTCTGAGGGCCATGTGGCCTCCTCCTCGGCGGCGATCTCGGCGATGTCGCTTCGTGCGCGGGCAAGGGTTTCGCCGTGAAGCGCGGGCGAGATCAGCCTGCGCTCGCGCAGGTGTTCCTCGCGATCGAGCACCAGGAGCGAGTGTGCTCCTGTGACCGGTCTGAGGAACGTATTGGCCTCGCCGGCGTGCCCGGCGGCGCCGTCCGCGGCGAACACCTCACGGATCGCTTCGATGTCGGCGATGTAGACGATCCGCCCCTTGAAACCCATGATTCGCAGCGTGAACAGGTCGCCGTAGCGACGCTGGCAGTCATGAAGGAACTGGAATGGGAGCAGGAAGAACAGCGCGGTCTGGGCGAGTGAGGGAAGCGGTGGACCTGGAGGATTTGCCTGGCGGTGGAGTGTGGTCATCTCTCAATCTAATCATATGCTTAGATTGGATGTCAAGGTGGTCATAGTGAGAAGATGCTTGTATGGAGGAAGCAAGATGCTTGTATGGAGGAAGCTTCGGATGAGCCCTCAGGTCAGCAACCGCCAGGCACTCCTGGAGGGGGCCTTGCGATGTATCGAAGAGTGCGGCTACGGCGATGTGAGCACCCGCGACATCGCGCGTGCAGCGAAGGCCAACGTAGCCTCCATCACCTATCACTTCGGCTCCAAGGAAGCGCTTGTCGCCGAGGCCCTTGCTGAGGGCTTCCGACGCTGGCTTACAGAGTTCACCAGCGAGGTCGCGCGCGCCGGTGGCGCTGACCGCGATGCACGTCTACAGAGCGCAGTGCACGCCCTCGGAAGGAGCATCGAACGCTCCCGCGGTTTGGTGCGCGCATTCATCGCTGCGCTCTCGCGCGCACCGCATGATGAGCATCTGCGGCATGTGCTCGCGGCAAGCTACCGCGAGAGTCGAACGGGCGTGGCTGAGTTCTTCGAACTGGAGCGCGGCGAACTGGGTGAGCTGCAGGCCGGTGTATTGATTGCCATGCTGGACGGGCTCCTAATCCAGTGGCTAATCGACCCCGAGCAAAGCGAGCGAGACCTTGCTCAGCTCCCGCTCCTACTCGATGCCTTCAACGGCGCCGAAGGTCGGCAACTCGACGCTACCAAGCAGCCGTTTCAGGGGCACCTCGACGATCGCGCGGGCTCGCCAGCACCGCCAGGTTGACCCGTTCAACCACCGGATGGCCCAGCCCAGAGCGCGTGCAGCCGCCCGATGCCCCCAACCGTCTCGTGGTTCAGATACCTTCTGGTTAGGGCGATATATTCGCATCCCTCCCACAAAGGTCGATTCGGAGGGGTTTGCGGTGCTTGTGCTGTGGCCACGTCGGGACTGGGAGTTCTCATTGGCACCAGACCAGTTCATCGCGACGTACCTCGAGCCAGCCGAAGGTGAGCCACTCGCGCTCCATCTGATTGAACGTGACCTCGCTCTGCGCATGGGTCGCAGCGCGGAACTGAATCGTCGCCAGCTCAGGACGCTGATGGGGGTCTTTCGTGTCGGTGCGGTGCTGTTGGTGGTCGAGGTTTTGGCGTGGGTGGTTGCCCTCGTGGTGCAGCGACAGAATGGTAGCGATGTCTGGTAAGTCGACTCCGCAGCTGTCCCCGCGCCCCCGCGCCCTTAGCCTGTGCGTCCTAGCCCGATGGTCGGCGAGACGCGCGGCGGGGACAACTCGAGTCGTTAGCCACGCGGCAATCGCAGCGTCTCATGCAGGCACTCGATCCCGTTGACAGTTTCCAGGTTCAAATACCACAGCGAGCTCGGGTCGGCGATCACCTATGCAACCTACACGCACAGGTAACGCTGGTCGTCCGTGGTCGGTTCGACCGCGAGTCCCACGCGCTCTGCGGTGTCGCTCAGAAGACCTGCCCGTCGAGGAAGCCGGCGGTCAGCACGAGCCAGCCGCCGATCTCGGCGACGATCAGCGTGAGCATGAGTGCGTGCAGGCCGTGCTCGGGGTTACGGAATTGGTTCTCGGTGTCTCGCTTGTGTCCGTGCAGAGCATAGCCGGCGACTGAGCCGAAGAAGTAGATCGTCATCGCACCCGCTGCCAGCAGGTTAACGAGTTCGCTGAAGCCGCTCAGCTCCACGAACGTTGCGATCAGCAGTAGCGCGAAGCTGTAGAGCAGCGCCGCGCGGTGGGCGATGTCGACATAGATATGCGCGGCATGATTCTCGGACGTAGCGATCTGGTGGTACTTCCAGACCCCCAGCAGCAAAGCGACGAGGAACATCAAGGCGTCCGCGAGCAGCACGGCCTTGGTATCTGCGGCGAGGCTTATATGTTGCATGCAGCGTATCTCCTGTTGTTTGTGTTTCAGTCCTTGAGCGCGAGCGCGGCAGGCGGTGGTGGGCTGTGCTGATGACACAGCTTCTGGGATGTAATTGTTTGGTTAGGGCCTTGCTCGCCGAGGTGGATGGTCGGGTGAACTCTGAAAGAGTTCGTGGCGAAAGCGCCATCCGAATGCCATCACTCCGATGCTGGATATGGCGATGAAGACGTTGATCGCGATGTCGATCGCGCCGCCACCGCCGTCTGTGTAGATGCCGTGCTGGAGGTCGTAGAGCACGTCGAGCGCGCAGAGGTAGAGGCCGATTCCGCCGACTACCTCCAGCCAGATGAGAGCGCTTGGCCGGCGGCGTGAGAGCTGGAGGGCCGCGGTGATGATCGCGGCGATCAGCCAGACGTCGGCGAGGGGAAAGGCTTGCTCGAAGGCGAAGTATCCGGTGGTGTGACTGGTGGCGAGGTCGCCACGGTCCGCGAGCCACCCTACCCAGTAGGCCGCCAGCAGCGCCGCGGAGAGGATCAGCCATGCCCTCACGAGCGGGCGCAGTCGCTCGAAATTGTTCATGACCCAGGGGCGCCGGTGGAGGGCGGCGTTCATGACACGGTCTCCGTGGGGTGTGGGGGACGTAGCATGAGTCGTAGTGGTGGGCTGCCGGCGGTTCGCAGCTCGCTGGTGGTCTGGAAGCCGAGGCGTTCATACAGCGCAGCGTTGCGCTCACTGGATGCCTCGAGGTATGCGGGCAGGCCCTCCCGGTCGCAGCGGTCGAGCGTCGGCCGCATCAGGCTGCTGCCAAGACCTTGCCCCTGCGCTTCGGGGGAGACGCCGATACAGGCAAAGTAGTAGTGCGGTTCATGGACGTGGCGCCACTCCATCTTGAGTAGCAGCCGCGCCGCTCTGTGCAGGTGGATCCCGAAGGCGGTGCCCTCCAGCAGGGTGGTGTGGACTGGCACGCGCCAAGCGCCGGGCGGCGTGCTCAGCGCGGCGCCAGTGAGATCGTTTGTGCTCCACACGCGGCCTCGTGGCAGCGCCATGTGTCGCAGCTCGACCGCAAAGAAGCGGCGCAGGCGCGCCCGTCGCTTGGCGTCATCGGGTATCAGCCAGGCGAAGATCGGATCTTCATAGAACGCGTCCGACAGCACGGCCTTCAGGCGGTGCACGTCCTCCGCGGTTGCCGGGCGCAGCCCCGGGGGAGCGTCGAGCTCGGGTGGGTCTGCGTGCCGGCTCACGCTGATCCGCCGCGCTTGTAGCTGTCGCGTATTGACGCGTAGTGCGCCGCGAGTCCCACGCCCCATCCGAGGAGCGCGTAGATGAACCAGGGGTATGACGTTCCGCCGAGTTGCCATTGCAGCGCCCAGATCCCGATGAGCAGGATCTGGACCGCGATGAACACGGTGGCGTGGATTTGGAATCCCTTACGCTGAGCGCGTGCGGAGTGCTCACGGCGACGTTTCCTGGTGTCCTGCTCGGCGCGCTCGGCGGCGCGTTCAAACGCATCAGTCATAGCTTCATCTCCTCGTTGGTTGGGAGCCCGTTGAGGCTCTCGATCTCAGCGGCTGCCTGCTCGAGCACGGCCGCGACAGCTTCGCGGTCAACACGGCCCGACAGTGGAGCCAACCGGGCCTTGAAGCGAGCGAGCACCGGTTCGATGGAATCCGCGTGAGTAAGTCGTACTCCCGTGCGCAGCTCGAGCGCGGCGAGAGCGTCGCTGCGTGCCACGAGCGCCTGCTCGCCCGCCGCTGTGGTGCGGTACGTCGTCCTGCCATTGCCGACCTCGCCCTCGATCAGCCCCTCGGCCTCAAGAGCTTCCACGGCCGGGTAGACGCTGCCCGGCGAAGGCCGGTAGCCCGGGCCAAACAGGCGAGCGAGCTCGCCCAGGATCTCGTAGCCATGCTTTGGCTGCTCGGCGACGAGAGCCAGCAGCACGAGCGGAAGCTCACCGTGACGAAAGAATCTTCGGGGCATATCGACGTCTCCCGGCCTAACCCGCCACCGGCTGCGGTACGCCACGCGCGAGCAGCTCGCCGACATACGGTCGACTCTCCGCTGGGCGCCGGGCGTCACTGCGCGAGGTGGGGGTGATTGATGGGGTGAGCTCGTAGCACAGCGCGGTTGCTCGGACCGGATCGCTCAGACCCTTCAACGCCAACGAGCCGAGCGCTTCGAAGGCGTGAGCATCTCCTGATCTCATGAGCCCGCGCACCAACTCCGAGGCGATGATCTGACCGCCCCGCGCCGCGTCGCAAAGCCGCTTCGCGACGATCACCGGCCGGCCGAAGAAGTCCGCGCCCTCACGCACCGGCTCGCCCACCTCGATTCCGATCCGCAGCCCGACCGGATCGTCATCGCATTGTGCCGCGCGCTGCATCGCAACCGCGCACGCGACCGCCGAAGCGGCGCTCGAGAACACGACCATCAACCCGTCCCCCAAGCTCTTGACCTCGCTCCCATGGTGACCGTCGACCGCCTTGCGCAGCAGCGCGAAATGGCGCCGGCGCAGTCTGTGAGCAGCCTCATCGCCCAGCTCATCGAACAACGCCGTCGACCCCACGAGATCGGTGAACAGCACCGTGACCGTGCCGGGCTCGCGCACGCCGTGCCTGCTGGGCCACCCGCGCGGACGCTCATCGCGCCCGGCTCGATCGAGAATTCGCTCCTGCGCGCGATCCCGCAGAGCGGTGTCACCCGCCAATGTGGCGTGGTAGACCGTCATGGCCCCTTCGGCCTCGCCTTCGATCAATCCCTCGGCCTGCAGCGCCTCGAGCACCGGGTGCACCCCATGCTGCAGCGATCGGTGCCGCGGACCGAGCACGTGAGGCAGCTCGCCGATCAGCTCACGATCACCCATGGGGCACTCAGTGAGCAGCGCGAGAACGGCGAGTGGAAGTTGAGATCTTTCAGGGAGCTTGGTCGGCACGCGGTACCTCATGGATTACGAAGCTGTTACGAAGAGACTATATCGAAACTCTTACGAAGTCAAGGACACAATGCCTCGTCGGGCCCTTTCAGCGTCGCGGGGCGCGGTTCGACGCGATGAGCGAGACTGCATGGCAACGTGAGCGACCGATACGTCCCAGCGGCTGGCCGTGCCATCTTCACGCCGCTCTACGATGCGGTCAACGCGGTGGCGATGCGGCAAGGGCGGTGGCGTCCTCGTCTCGTCGAGCGAGCGCTCAGCGGTGAGGCTCCGACGCGGATCTTGGATCTCGGTTGTGGCACCGGCGCGATGGCGCTCGCGCTGGCCCGCGCTTGCCCGAGCGCGACCCTGATTGGCGTTGATGGCGATCCAGACGTGCTCGAGCGAGCGCGAGCGAAGGCGCAGGCCGAGGGCGTCGAGCTTGAGCTGCACGAGGCGCTCGCCGATCGTCTCCCCATCCCAGATGCGAGTGTCCAATGTGTTCTCAGCACGCTCATGTTTCACCACCTGGCGCCCTCTGTGAAGCACGGCGCTCTCACCGAAGCGTGGCGCGTCCTCGAGCCAGGTGGGCGACTCTTGATATGCGACATCGGTCGCCCCAGCGATCCGGTAATGCGTGGGGCGTTCTTCGCCGTGCAACTACTCGACGGGTTCGCAAATACGCGCGCACACGTGCGTGGCGAGCTTCCCCGAGATCGTCTCGCGAGCGGGCTTTTCGGTGGTCACCGTGTTCGGCCGCTACCGAACCGGGGGCGGCACGCTTGAGCTGATCGAGGGGCTGCGCCCCGAATCTTCGGCGCAGTAAAACCGCGAAATGACAGTATGAGTCGGTCGTTGTTGGGGAGACTCGCTTAAGGCAACGGCAGGGGTCGCTATGCCGGGCTGGGCGAGCGCACGTGCTCGTCGAAGAAGGCGAGCATGCGTACCCATCCATCCTGTGCGGCGGCCTCGTTGTGGCCCACGGCCATCGGTGTCGGCATGCGCGCGAGCCATCCCTGCCACCCGTCGACCTGAGAGAAGAAGGAGTGGCCGACTCCGTCGTATGTCTTGACGTCGCTGGGTACCCCCAGATCCGTGAGGTGTTGCTCGAGGCGCTCGGCCGTGGAGCGCCCGAAAACACGATCCTTCGCGCCATAGCTCGCGACGACCGGGCAGACCCCGTCCAGGCGCGATCGGTCCTTGGGGACCTCGCCGTAGTTGACGGCGGCGGCCTGAAAGCCGGGTTGTGTCCCGGCGATCAGAGCAAAGCCGCCGCCCTGGCAGAAGCCGGCCACGGCGATGCGCTCGGGATCGACCTCAGGTCTACTTGCGAGTGCCTCGCGCGCCGCGAGGATGTCCGCGAGCTCGCGTGCGATGGTGCCTCGCACCATGTCCACCATCACCCGGCTGAGACAGACGATGCGCGAACCGTGCGAGTAGAGGTCTGGGGCCAGCGCGACGTACCCGGCATCGGCAAAACGCCGCGCGATGCGGCGAATGTCGTTGTTGAGGCCGAACGACTCGTGCAAGACCAACACGCCGGGGCAGGGCTCGCTCGTGTCGGGTGTGAATAGCTCCGTGCGCAGCTGCCCGCCATCCGCGAGCATCACATCGAGGCGCTCCGCCTTCAATGACATTTCGCCACCATAGCGCCGCGAGCGGCGAGGCGGCAATCACATTGCGTCAGACTCTCTGTGATGCAGCAGCGAGTCACCGTGGTCACCCTGGGCGTAGGCGACCTCTCCCGGGCCCGTCGTTTCTACGAGGCGCTCGGTTGGAAGAGCGGGGCTGGTCCCGAGGACGACGTCGTCTTCTTCCAGGCCGGCGACATGGTTCTCGCGCTCTGGGACCGTGCGCAGCTGGCTGAGGACAGCTGCGTTGAAGACACCCCCGGTTGGGGCGGGGTGACACTGGCTCTGAACCTCGGCTCGCCGAGCGAGGTCGATGCGGTCACCGAGCAGGCACGCGCGGCCGGTGCAACGATCGGGCGTGAGCCCGCCGAGACGTTCTGGGGCGGCTATAGCTCGGTGTTCATCGATCCCGACGGTCATCCGTGGGAGATCGCCCACAACCCCCACTGGTCGCTCATGCCCGACGGGGGCGTGAAGTTGTCATAGACCGCCTCCGCGGATCCGCGCGTTGCGTGGTCTGCGATTCGGCGACCCATAGTGCGCAACGCACCAGGATCGCTGAATCAGAGACTGCTAACGGGCGGATGGATCAGCCGGCAAATGAGTGAAATTCACCGAGGGCGCTCGGCAGTGTGGGTGTAAACGGTTCGAACTTGTACGGTTTCGTCACGTCGAAGCCCGCTTTTTCGGCGGCCTTTGGTTCAGCGAAGGGCAACAGCGCTTCGACCGCTTGACCGATGTTTTCCAACAGCAGGGTGCGCTCGTAACCGTTGTTGTTGGGCGGTGCGGTCGGCTCAGCCACTTTCTGGATACCGGTGATCCCTTCGATAGGGCCGCCATCTTTGCTGGCCACGTCGGGTCCCACGACGCGCGCGAGGGTGCGGTGATCGGACTCGATGCCCATGATCCGCGCCGCCGTGACTCTCAGGTCCGGAGTGCTGAAGTCGCGCACCCCGATGAGATAAGCGGCGATGAACGCGTCCTCTAGCGTGACGAGGATATCGAGCGTTGTCTGTGCGTCGGTGAACATGTTGGGTGGGTAGTAGAACGTCGTGAAGGGAGTGGGCTTGCCGGTCACACTTTCCTCGAGCAGGTAGTGGGACATCTCCTCCTGCACAGCCGCTTCCAGGTATCCCTGGTCATCCGCGGGGATGTTCTTGAAGAACGGGGCTGTGTTGATGATGTTGGTGTAGGTCGTGACCGCCAGCGCCTCGGCGATCTGAGCGGCTCCTAGGATTTCCAGGTCCCCGGCGGTAGGCCCGCTGCTCGGCATTTCCTGTTTTTCCTGTTTTTCTTGCACTTCCTGTTTTTCGTGGCGGCGATGCTTGTCGTGCCTGTCATGTTTGTCGTGCCTGCCATACCGTCCTCCGGCAAGCGCGGCTGCAGGCGCGAGCACACCAAGACCGGTCACGCCGGCGCCCGCGACGGCAGCTCCCTTCAAGAATGTCTTGCGCGTCGTGGGCTCTGCCCACCGCTCCTCCTCGGGTGCTCCCTGCCCTGTGTCATCAACCTCGGATCCGCCGTTCATGTCGTCCATGCCCTGCCTCCTGTTCTGTCGTGTCCGGAGTGCTCTACGCACTGACTGTTCCCATGCCAATTCGCAGGAGAGGCAGCCATGGATCACTGGGACAACGGCCCACGACGGCCTGGGCAGGTTTTGACCGTCAGCCGCGGCCTGGGCGTCAATCAAGCCGAGTGGCTAGCGGCGAGCGGAGCGACGTAGCGCAGAAATGGCTCGATCTCAATCGGCCCTCCGGTGGCCTGCTCGACGAGCGGGACGGTGTCAAGGCGTCGTCCGTGGCGGTGGACTCGCTCGGCAAGCCACTGTTGGATCGGCGCCACCTCTCCTTTGCGCAGGTCCTCATCGCGTGACCCCAGCTCGGCCTCCATCGTCTCCCACAGCTGCGCGGCGATCAGGCAACCCAGCGCGTAGCTAGGGAAGTAACCGAAGCTTCCGGCGCTCCAATGCACGTCCTGAAGGCACCCGAGCGCGTCAGAAGGAACCTCGACCCCAAGCATCCTGCGCATCCCTTCATTCCATGCGGCGGGAAGGTCAGATACGGCGAGGTCCCCGTCGATGAGCGCAAGCTCGAGCTCGAACCGCAGGACTATGTGCAGCGGGTAGGTGAGTGGATCGGCCGAGACCCGTATCAGGGAGGGCTCTACGCCCACAAGGCTGGCGTGCAGGTCCTTGGCTGTGACCGCAAAGCCGCCGGCTCCCAACTCGCCGGCCAGGACCTCCGCAAACGCGCGACTGCGAGCGACGTGGTTCTCCCACAGCTTGCTCTGCGACTCGTGGACTGACATCGACGTCCCGCCGCCGAGGTTGGTGCGATCGAGGGTCGGGTCGACCTGACGCTCGTACAGCGCGTGGCCGTACTCGTGCAGTGAGCTGAGCAGCGACTCCACGTCACCGTCGCCGTAGCGCGTTGTGATACGTGTGTCGCCGCGCCCTATCCGAGTTGAGAACGGGTGGGTGGAGACATCGACTCTCCAGCTCTCCTCATCGACGCCCAGGCGCCGCAGCGTGGCTGCCACGGCCGCCTTCTGAGCTGCCACAGGGACCTCGAGCGTGCGTCGCGGCGAGGCGATCGTCGCGTCCGCGGCAAGCGGCGGCAGCGCTTGGGACAGCGCTCCGAAGATCTGCTCCAGCTCCTCGATCTTCAGCCCGAAGTCGTAGTCGCCCAGTAGCGCCTCGTATGCGCTCTGGTCATCCTCCGCGACGCAATCGCCGTATGCCCGCGCGAGCTCCACATTGCGCTTCAGAGCGGGTGCAAATGCATTGAAGTCGTCGTTTGCGCGTGCCTGCTGCCAGATCTCCTGGCCTTCGGTGCTCGCTTGAGCCAGCTCCACGGCGAGGTCTTCAGGGACTCGTCGAGCCCGCTCCCAATCGCGGCGCGCGAGGCGCACGATGTCGCTGTCGAGCCCGTCGAGCTCCACGGCGTCGAGCTCATCCAGCCAGACTCCGATCTCAGCGGCGGTGGACCGCTCGTGAGTGAGTCGCGCGAGCGCCCCGAGCTGGTGTGCCCTGGAGCTCGCTCCCGCACTCGGCATCATCACCAGCTGATCCCACTCGACCAGCATCCCCACGGAAGCGAGATCGACGAGCTCAGCAAGGTGGTCGCGCAGCTGCTCGAGGGCGGTGCTCATCGCCTGAGAGTATGCCGGTGGGTTAGAGTCGGCGCGTGAATATGCAGGTCGACTATGAGTGGCATGGCCGCACCTATGCGCAGCATCGACGTCCCGATCCTCGGATCGCAGCGCGCATTCACGCTGCGCTGGGGGATGCGAGCACGGTCCTCAATGTGGGGGCGGGCGCCGGGTCATACGAGCCTCACGATCGCTGGGTTCTGGCGGTTGAGCCCAGCGCGACGATGCGAGCTCAGCGCCCCGCGGGCGCCGCGCCGGCGATCGCCGCCTATGCGGAGGCGCTTCCATTCGACGACGACTCGGTCGACGCGGCGATGGCGTGCGTCACGATCCACCACTGGCAGCCTCCAGAGATCGGCCTGGCCGAGCTTCGTAGGGTTGCTCGCGGGCCAGTCGCGATCTTCACGTTCGAGCTGGATGGCCTGCCCGCATGGCAGCGGGAGTTCCTGCGAGAGGGCCTCGCCGCGGAGCTACCGCGGTTTCCCTCGATCGACGACATCGTCGCCGCCCTGGGCGGGTGCACCAGGGTGGAGCGGATCCCAACGCCTGGGGACTGCCTCGATGGGTTCTTCGAGGCGTTCTGGCGGCGTCCCGAGCAACTCCTTGACCCCGCCGTCCGCGCGGCTCAATCGATGTGGGCACTGCTCGACCCAGGCGTCGAGCAACGCATCGTTGAGCGTCTCGCCACCGCGCTCGAGTCGGGCGCGTGGGATGCCGAGCATGGGCAGTTGCGTGAGCAGGACAGCTTCAACGGTGCTCTGCGCCTGGTGATCTCAGAGCCGTCGTGACCGCCTGCGCACGCCGACGAGCGCGACCGAGCACGGTTACTGAGGCACGATGTCCGCGTCTTGCAGGTCACCGGCGTTCAGCTGGCGCTCGTACGGCCCTCGCCCGGTGAGACATACGGCTCCGCAGCGCGCCGCCAGATCCAGTGCTGCTGGTAGGGCGAGTCCAGCGCCGAGGCCGTAGGTGAGCCCTGCGGCGAAGCTGTCGCCGCAGCCGTAGGAGTCGACACGATCGCCGGGCGGCGAGACGGCCGCCCAGGTTCCCGATTGGCCGTCGCGCCGCTCGTAGGAGCCGCCGTGCTCTCCTTCGGTGGACACGATTAGTTCGGCGTCTCCCCGCGCGCGGGCGGTCTCGCGACGCTCGACCGGATCGTCGTTGCTCAACACGAGTGCCTCCAGCCGCACACCGTGTCCGACGGCATGGGCGGCGCGTGGGCTTGCCACCAGCACACGCGCCACGCGCGCGGCGCGCAGGGCCTTCAAGTCGCCTGCGGTGAAATAGACCGCATCCATCTCTGCAAGCGCGTCCCAATTCACCTCCTCATCGGCTCTGCTTGGATCGAGCCGATCTCCAAAGGTGGTGATCGTCCGCTCGCCGGCCTCGTCCATCAGCGTGACCGCTCTGCGGGTGCTTGCGGTGCGCCTGGCGGCCCACACCTCGACGCCCAACTCGCGCAAGCGCGCAACCGATCGACGACCATGATCGTCATCCCCCAAAGCGGTGATCAGCACGGCCTTCCCGGCAAGCCGGGCAAGCTGTACGGCCGCCACGGCTCCGCCTCCCGCGGGCTCCTCGAAGGGGTCGTGAGCGTGCATCACTTCACCCGCGCGCGGGACGTGGGGCACCCGCGCGAATTGCACCCACTCGATGTGGCCCACCACCGCCACCTTTGGTCGTCTCATCTGAGTGGCGCGTGGGTGTTGCCGGGGGAGTGACTCTTGCTCGGAAAGGTGCGCTATCGGCGGCGGGCGGCGATGTCGAACGCGGGATTGGCCCATCCGGCGTCCGTCGGGTTGACGGTCCTCCCGGGTGCCACGATCTCGTCGATGCGGTCGAGCAGCGCGGTGTCGAGCTGCACGTCCGCGGCGCCCAGCTGGGACTCGAGCTGCTCCATCGTCCGCGGGCCGATGATCGCCGCCGTCACCGCCGGATGGCGGATGACGAACGCGAGTGCCATGTGAATTAGTGAGATGCCGGACTCCTCCGCCAGCTGGGCGAGTGCGTCGGCGGCCTCGAGCTTGGCTTGGTTGGCGGGTATCGAGAGGTCATATCGCTGGGGGATCATCGCCGCGCGTCGCGATGTCAGATCCTCAGATCCCTTGCGCCAGCGCCCCGACAACCATCCTCCCGCAAGGGGACTCCACGGGATTGTCCCCATTCCAAATTCTTGGCAGGTCGGCAGCACGTCCGCCTCGATCCCACGCGCGAGGATCGAGTACGGCGGCTGCTCGCACACGAAGCGCTGGTGGCCACGGTCACGGGCGACCCATTGGGCCTTGACGATCTGCGCGGCCGGGTAGGTGGAGGAGCCGATGTAGCGCACCTTGCCCTGAGTCACGAGGTCAGAGAGGGCGCCGAGGGTCTCATCGTGATCGGTCCACGGGTCCCAGCGATGCACCTGGTAGAGGTCGATCCAGTCCGTCCGCAGGCGCTTTAGCGACGCCTCGACCTCCCGCATGATCCAGCGCCGCGAGTTGCCCGCTTGGTTGGGATCCTCGCCCATCGTGCCGTGAAACTTCGTCGCGAGCACGACGTTCTCACGCCGTCCACCGCTGAGTGCCTCACCGACGATTTCCTCGGACTCTCCGCGCGAGTACACGTCGGCGGTGTCGATGAAGTTGATCCCGGCGTGAAGCGCGCGGTGAATGATGCGAATGCTCGCGTCGTGGTCGGGCTCGCCCCACGCGCCGAACATCATCGCGCCGAGGCACAGCGGGCTGACATGCACACCGGTCCGTCCGAGCGTCCGCTGGTCCATGCCGCACACGTTACTGCCAACATGCCCGGCTGCCAACATGCCCAGCGCACGCTGGGGAGGATCTGAGGTATGTCCCGGCCCTCAGTTTTGAAGGAGCCGGCGGGTTGCGGTCGTGACATCGTCTTCCAACCAGGAGGGCGAAGCTCCGCCGTCGCGGGCATGCCGTCGGATTGCCGCGTTCGGGAGGTCGACCACGGCACGGATCGTCGCCTCGAGAGCCTGTGCATTGGCCCGGCCCGTGAGTGCCTTTGTCAGCCTGGTGAGAGTTGCCTGCAGCGGCGCGTTGATCTCCTCGAGGCGCACACGGAACACCTCATCGGGATTGGCGTCGAGTAGGTCGTCGCGGCGGATCGTCAGCAATAGCTGTGCATCCTCGGGCTGCGCGCGCGCGAAGATGAACTGGGACTTTGCCATCGCCACGGCCGCCTCCAATGGGTCGGGATGCTCGGCCGCGGCGAGTGCGCCCCGCTGGAAGCCCTCCAGCGCTCGCAACCACGCCGCCGCGAGTACCCCGTCGCGGTTGCCGAAGCGGTGGTACAGCGTCCCGACCGGCGCATCGCTCGCGCGTGCGATGGCGGCTACCGATGCGCCCCGTGGCCCGTCTCGCAGGACGAGTGCGCGAGCCGCGTCGAGGATGCGGTCGGTGTCGTGCTTTCGTGGAGGCGCCATAGATATAGTACGATCATTCCATATGGAGCGGTTGCCCTATATCGATGAGCATTCCATACAGATCGGAGCGACACGCGAGCGTGTCTGGCCGGCTCTCGTATCGGTGGTGCACGGGAGCCTCGGTAGGATCGCGCCCGCACCGTTGATAGGACCGATGGAGGTGAGCCCAGGCCGATCGAGTGGTGACTGGAGCGGTACTCCGCATCCCGGTGACGCTCTGCCAGCCTTCGAGGTGGGGGAGGTCATCTCGCCAGAGCGCCTGGAGTTGTGCGGCCGGCATCGGTTCTCCCGCTATGCGCTGGTGTTCGAGCTCGACGCCACCGGTGTGGATAGCTGCACCCTGCGCGCGCGGACATGGGCGGAGTTTCCGGGCCTCGGGGGCCATATCTATCGTACCCTCGTGATCGGCACGCGCGTTCACCGACTGGTCGTCCGCCGTCTGCTGCGCGACGTGGCTCGCCGCGCCTGACTTCGCGCCTACTTCGATCCGTCGAGCGCGATGTCTTCTGGTGACGCCTACTTGCCAGGCGCGGCGATCAGCTGTCGATCGTCGACATGTTGGCGTAACGATCGCCGGCCGTCGCTCCTACGGGCATGGCCTGATCGAGGCGATCGAGATCCTCAGTGGAGAAGCTCGACATCGGCGGCGGCGATGTTCTCCCCCAGATATGAGCGTCGCTTCGTTCCCGGGATCGGGACGATGTCCTCACCGCGACTGAGCACCCACGCCAGCGCCAGCTGTCCCGCGGTGACATGCTTCTCCTGGGCGATCTGCTCGACGCGCTCCACTAGCTCGAGATTGCGCTTGAAGTTCTCGCCTTGGAAGCGGGGATGATGGCGACGGAAGTCGTCCTCGGGTAGATCCTCCGGGTTCTTGTAGCGACCGGAGAGAAAGCCACGTCCCAACGGGCTGTAGGCGACAAAGCCGATCTCCAGCTCGCGCACGGTGGGCAGGATCTGCTCCTCAGGGTCGCGCGACCACAGCGAGTACTCGGTCTGCAATGCCGATATCGGGTGAACCGCGTGCGCTCGTCTGATCGTCTGCGGAGAGGCCTCCGAGAGGCCCAGGTAGCGAACCTTGCCCTCGCTGACCAGTTCAGCCATCGCTCCCACCGTGTCCTCGATCGGCACGCTCTTGTCCACGCGGTGCTGGTAGTAGAGGTCGATGTGATCGACGCCCAGGCGCGACAGCGACGCTTCGCAGGCGCTGTGCACGTACTCGGGCCTTCCGTTGATCCCCACCCAGCTGCCGTCCCCGCGACGCTCGTTGCCGAACTTGGTGGCCAGCACCACCTGCTCGCGCCGGTCGGCAATCGCTCGTCCAACCAACTTCTCGTTGGTGAAAGGCCCGTACATGTCGGCTGTGTCGAGAAATGTCACGCCGAGCTCGAGCGCACGATGGATCGTGGCGATCGCCTCGTCTTCATCGGTGCGACCGTAGAACTCAGACATGCCCATGCATCCCAAGCCCTCAGCGGACACCTGCAGTCCCTGGGTTCCAAGTGCGCGTGTCTTCATGTCTCTGCTCCTTCTCTCGATGGTCGCCCGACTGGTCGCCCAACGCCGCACAGGCTTTCTGCCCGCTTCGACGCGTGGCTATCCGGGAGCTCAGCTGCCCCGGAACCCAAGATAGGCGATCACTGGCAGCGCGCCGTGGTAGTTGTGGGTTCTAGTCGCGCGTCGGGGTGAGCAGGGGTAGGTTGTGCCTGTGCAGGGCACACCCGATAGCGGTGCTTACCCGCGTCCGATGCTGACCGTCGACGTGGCGATCATCGCTTGCACCGCCGGGGAGACTCCTCGGATACTGCTGATCCAGCGCGGCAACCCGCCGTTTCTCGGCAGCTGGGCGCTGCCGGGTGGCTTCGTCGAGGAAGGAGAGCTGGTTGCCGACGCGGCGCCGCGCGAGCTTGCCGAGGAGACGGGACTGCGGCCCGGCGGCCTCGAGCTGCTCGGTGTCTATGACACCCCGGGGCGCGACCCCCGCGGCTGGACCGTGTCGGTCGTCTACCTCGCTCAGGTGCAGAGTGAGCTGGCCGCGGTCGGAGCTGACGACGCGAGCGACGCCCGCTGGTTTTCCCCCGATGCACTGCCTGAGCTCGCTTTCGATCACGCCGTGATCGTCGCCGATGCGATTGCCGCGTCGATCGGGCCATCGGCCGAGTGATCGGAGAAACTTCGGAGGCGCAATCTCGGGCGGTAGGATCAATCGGTCCTTTGCGGCACCAGAAGTGAGCTATCGAGGTGAACGTCACCGCCACTCCCGCTGTTCAGCGCCCTGTTGCGACTCGTCGCGTGGGAGTCATCTTCAGCGGCCTGATGCTCGTGATGCTGTTGGCGGCGCTCGACTCGACGATCGTCGCGACGGCGCTCCCGACGATCGTCGGGGATCTCGGTGGTTTGGAGCGGCTGTCGTGGGTGACGAGCGCTTATCTGCTCGGGCAGACCGCGGTGACACCGCTGTACGGCAAGCTGGGCGACCAGCTGGGACGCAAGCGGGTGCTGCAGAGCGCGGTGGTGCTGTTCCTCATCGGCTCAGGATTGTGTGGCCTGGCCCAGTCGATGACCGAGCTGATCGCGTTCCGCGCGGTGCAGGGGCTCGGCGCCGGTGGGCTGATCGTGCTCGTGCAGGCGAGCGTCGGGGACATCGTCTCCCCGCGCGAGCGCGGCCGCTATCAGGGGCTCTTCGGCGCTGTCTTCGGCCTTGCGAGCGTCGCCGGGCCGCTGCTTGGGGGAGTGATCGTTGAGCACCTGTCGTGGCGGTGGATCTTCTACGTCAACCTCCCGGTCGGCTTGATCGCGCTGGCTGTCATCGCGACGACGCTGCCGGCGGCAAGCGTTCGCAGCCGCCCGGCGATCGACTATCTCGGCGCCGGGGTGCTGGCGAGCGCCTTGAGCGCGATCGTGCTGGTTGCCAGCCTCGGCGGCACGACGTGGGCGTGGGGCTCGGGCGTGACGCTGCTGGTTGGCGCGGCCGGTGTGCTGCTGCTCGGTGTGTTCCTCGCGGTCGAGCGCCGCGCGCGCGAGCCGGTCCTGCCGATCTCGGTCCTGCGCGACGAGGTGTTCCGTATCGCCGGCCTGCTTTCCATGATCGTCGGGTTCGCGCTGTTCGGATCGGTGACGTTCCTGCCGTTGTTCTTTCAAACCGTGTTCGGCTCGAGCCCAACCGGCGCGGGTCTGCGGTTGGTCCCATTGATGGGCGGGCTGGTCTTCACCTCGGTGCTCTCGGGCCGAGTGATCTCGCGCACCGGGCGCTACAAGGCGTTCCCGATCGCCGGCACAGCCGTGATGACCCTGGGGTTGTTCCTGCTTTCGCGCTTGCAGGTCAACACGAGCTCAGCCGCTGCCGACGTGTACCTGCTCGTGCTGGGCCTCGGTCTCGGAATGGTGATGCAGGTGCTGGTTCTCGCTGTGCAGAACGCCATGGACTATTCGGTGCTGGGTGCGGCGACCTCGGGTGTGACACTGGCGCGCGGTATCGGTGGCTCGATCGGCGCCGCCGTGTTCGGGACGATCTTCTCGAGCCGTTTGCGAAGTGAGCTTCACGACGTGCTCAATGGCGCGTTTGGAGCTCAGGTGGCGGGCGGGGCGCGTCTCACAGGGGCACAGGTGGCGAGCATGCCGGCGGCTGGGAGGATCGCGTATGAGAATGCCTATGTGAACGCGCTGCGACCTGTGTTCCTCGTCGCCGCTGGGGTCGGCGCGGTGGGATTCCTATTGAGTCTGCGCCTACGTGAGCGGCCGCTGCGCGCGACGGCCGCGACGAGCCAAGGGCTCGACGACGCGCTCGCGGCGCCCAAGAGCCCGAATTCGCTCGCGGAGCTCGACCGCGCGCTCAGCGTGCTTGTGAGCCGCGACGCGAGACTCGCGTTCAACGAGCGCGTGGGCGCGCGCGCCAGCGTCGATCTCAGCCCGGGCGCGGTGTGGGCGCTTGCCCGCTTCGGCAGCTACGGCATCGACGGCACGCGTGAGATGGCCCGTGAGCAGACGATCGAGAACAAGCGGATCGCCGTCGTCGAAGAGGAGCTGCGCGGACGCGGGCTGGTAATCCAAGAAGATGGCGCCGCGCGGCTTACCCCCGCTGGCCTCGCGACCTCCGACCAGGTTCTAAGCGCCCGTCGTGAGGAGCTTCACGCGATGCTGTCTGACCAGGAGACGCAGCGCGTTCCCGAGGTGCAGCAGCTGCTGGAGCGGCTTTGTGTGGAGTTGGCCGGCCAGCGGCCGTAACTCGTCACATGCCCGTCTGGGTTGCCTTCCTGATTTGAGCTGGCACTCCGGTGCGTTGAAACGGGAGCACCAGGCTTGAAGCTCTCGCCGGGCTCGCTCACCCGTCGGGGAACCGGTGTGTCTCGCCGGTCATCTCGCGGCGCAACTGGTGCACGCGCCGCAGCTCGCGCACGTCGTCATCGACGGCCGGGCAATGACTCGGCTGCTGGCTGCCGAGCAGCTCCGGCACGAGGCGATGGCGCACCAGCTCCCCGGCAAGCGCGTCCACGCGCTGCGCGGCGGCTCCCGGGCGTGAGCTGACCACACGCTCCAGGCACTGGCTCGCGAACAGCAGCCCAACGCCGTCGTCGGCCGCCCACCCTCCAGGGAGGGTCCCGTCGCGCACGCTCGACAGCCACACCGGGAGCCGCTCGGGCTCCCCGTCGGCGTGGACCGTCAACGATCCCGCCAGCAGGCCCAACCCGGGGAATGGCTCGGGCGCCCCGCTTGAGCGCGTTATCCCGCCCTCAAACCAGCACATGGCTCCCGCGCTGATACCGGCCAGCACCGTGCCCTGCCGCCAAGCGCTGGTGAGTAGGCCGTCGAGCCCATGTGCGCGCCACAGCGCCAGCAGATTGCGCATCGAGCCGCCCCCGACATACACGATGTCCTGCCCGAGCACGGTCTCCTCGAGCGAGCTCTCCAGATCACTCAGCCGAAAGAGCGACAGATGGGTGGGAACGCACGCGCGCCCGCCAAAGCGGTCATGGAACGCGTTGATCTGGGTTGTCGTGTCCCCGGAGGCCGTCGGGAGGAACAGGATCCGTGGCTCCCGCGCATCCGTGAGCGAGAGCACGAAATCGTCGAGCAGCGGGTTGGTGGGCTCCATCGTGAAGCCCCCTCCGCCCATCGCGAAGATCAATCGCCGCTCGGGGTCTACGAATGTGGACCGCTCGCGGCCCGCGGACTCCGAAAGGTTCACGCTGCGGCGACCGCTCGGTTGACCGGCTGGGGCTCCTCTACGCCGTCGCGGGTGCTTGCGTCTGCGCCGAGGTAGGAGACCTCGAGCGAGCTCTCAACGACCTCATCGCCAACCCGCTCGACGTAGTAGGTACCCCCGTCGCGACGCGAGCTCACCGCCCGCTCCAGCCGCGTGCCTTGGAAATGCAGAGCCACGCCATCGTCGGCGGCGAAACCCGGTTGCATCCCCTCGCCGACCAGATGGTGATACTCGGCGCGTCTCGCCGGCTCCGCGTCGTAGTGCACGCAATTTGAATACGGCAACAGCCCGAGCCCACCAACGCGCCGGGGTGGACCGTGAAATGCGCTCAACGCCTCCACAAACCAGCACAGAGATCCAGCCGAAGGCCCGCACAGCACGATCCCTCGGCGCCACGCCTCGCGCAAGATGTCGTCGAGCCCGTGCGCGCGCCACACCCCGAGCATGCTCACCATGTTGCCGCCGCCTACGTAGATCAGATCCTGGCCCAACAGATGCGAGGCCAGATCCTCCTCAACGCCGCGCCCGCCCTGATCGCGGCGAAACAGCGAGATGTGACTGGCCTCGCAGTGCGCGGAGAAGCGGCGGTAGAAGCGCACCACATAATGGTCGGCATCGCCGGAGGCGGTCGGCAGGAAGCAGACCCGCGGACGCCGCGCGTGGATCAGCGACAGCACATAGTCGTCGAGCAGCGTGCCGTCTTTCTCCATCGAGAAGCCACCGCCTCCCAGGGCGACGATCTGAGGGATACGGGATTGCATCGGTAGCTGTCTCGCTTCGCGCAAACTGAGGATGGAGACCCAGTCTCGCGACACTCCTCCCGGGTGCGTATGGACTTGCGCACAAGATCCATCGCCGGGTTCTCGACAATCATCCAATTTGGTGTCCCGGCCGGTACATGTACCGGCCGGCCTGACAGTGCATGCACTGTAGGTTCGGGGCCGCACATGTGCGGCCCCGCCACTCGGCGCATGCGCCGAGTGGAACAGTTTGTTCTAAGCCCTGTAAGCTCGACGGGCGCGATGCAGCCCTCGACCGTGGATGAGATGGAATCGCTCGAGCACGTCGACGTGCTGATCGTCGGCGCAGGCCTGTCGGGGATCGGCGCCGGCTACCATCTGCAGGCCAACTGCCCCGGTAAGACCTTTGCGGTGCTCGAGGCACGCGATCGTAGCGGGGGGACCTGGGATCTCTTCAAATACCCCGGCATCCGCTCCGACTCCGACATGTACACGCTTGGCTACAGCTTCCGGCCGTGGCGGGATGACAAGTCGATCGCGGACGGCTCGTCGATCCTCAATTACGTTCGACAGGCCGCCGAGGACCATGGCGTCGCCGAGAAGATCCGTTTCAACCACCGGGTGGTGCACGCCGAATGGTCTACCCCGCAAACCCGCTGGACGGTGGAGGCGCTCCAAAGTGACACGGGGGAGACCATGCGTATCAGCTGCGACTTCCTGTTCATGTGCAGCGGCTACTACCGCTACGACGAGGGCTACACGCCGGACTTCCCCGGCACCGAGCGCTTCGCCGGCCCGATCGTGCACCCACAGTTTTGGGAGGAGAGCCTCGACTACGCCGGCAAGCGCGTGGTGGTGGTGGGCAGCGGCGCGACCGCGGTGACGCTAGTTCCCGCGATGGCGCACACCGCGGCGCACGTCACGATGCTGCAGCGCTCACCCAGCTACATCTTGTCGCTGCCCGCCGAAGACCCGATCGCAAAGGCACTGCGGCGTGTGCTGCCGGCGAAGGTGGCCTATCCGATCATGCGCTGGAAGAACGTCGCGCTCACCACGCTCAGCTATCAGCTCAGCCGGCGCAGGCCGCGGCTGATGAAGCGGCTGATCCACAAGGGGCTCGAACGACAGCTTCCGCCCGGCTACGACATCGAGACGCATTTCAAGCCCAGCTACGACCCGTGGGACCAGCGTCTGTGCTTGGTGCCAAACGGCGATCTGTTCGAGGCCATCTCCGCGGGTCGTGCCTCGGTGGTCACCGATCGCATCGCGACGTTCACCGAGAAGGGCATCAAGCTCGAGTCGGGAGCCGAGCTTCAAGCCGACGTGATCGTCACCGCCACCGGTCTGAACCTGCTCGCGCTCGGTGGCATGCGGATCACCATCGACGACACAGAGATCGAGCTCTCCCAGACCATGAGCTACAAGGGCATGATGCTCAGCGGCGTGCCCAACATGGCGTTTGCGGTGGGCTACACCAACGCTTCGTGGACGCTCAAGTGCGACCTCACCTGTGAGTATGTCTGCCGGCTGCTCAACCACATGGATGAGCACGGATACACCCGGTGCGCGCCCCAGAATCGCGACCCGTCGGTGGCGGAGCGGCCGTTCATCGACTTCTCCTCCGGGTACGTGCTGCGCTCGATCGACAAGTTCCCCAAGCAGGGGTCGAAGGCGCCGTGGCGTCTGCGCCAGAACTACCCGCTCGACATCCTAAACCTCAGGTTCGGCTCGGTGGAGGATGGTGTGATGGAGTTCTCCACCGCTCACGCGACGGTGAGCGACGCGCAGCCGCTAGCCGTCTGAGTCGCCACCCGCCCAAGTCACCACCCCTCTGAGCCGCCGCGACAATCGTCTTGGCAGCCAAGCTCCTAGATGAGCATTTCGTCTGCCGACTCGACGATCCGCAGGTGCTCGTTCACGCCCGCGATGGCCAGCAGACGTTGTACCTGTTGTGAGCCACGCGTCAAAGCGAATGCCTGCCCACGCTGCTGTGAGCGCTCATGGGCGGCGAGGATCACCCGCAGGCCCGCCGAGTCGATGAACTGGAGATCCTGCAGGTCCAGCACGACCATCGCAGTGCCGTCGATCTCCGGATTCTCGATCTCAGCCTGCAACAGCGGGGCACCGACGAGGTCGAGTTCGCCATGGAGGCCCAACACCACCCCGTTGCGCTCACGCAGCACGTCGATCTGCAGGTGCTCCTCAACCTTCACGAGCGCATTTTAGCGCTGGGAGGCGCGCTGGTCGAGATATGGACGCCGAGCAGCGCGAGGTCGTCTCGAAGGTTGCCCTCGGCATGTTTGAGGGCGGAGCGCTCGATGTGCTCCAGCAGCTCCGGGAGAGCGAGCGTCGGCGCCTGGCGGCACAGCTCGATCAACCCCTGCTCGCCGAGCAGCCCCTCGGCCCTCAGGCCCGCGTCGGGGACACCGTCGGTGTAGAGCAACAGCGTCTCTCCGGCTCCTAGCTCTGTTTGGTCCTCTCTGACGCTGATGGGGTCGAGCACGCCGAGCACCGTGCCGCATCGGCCGATCTGCCTCGCCTCCCCGCTCGAGTCGATCAGCAGCGGTGGCGGATGTCCCGCAAGGGCAACCGTGAGGCGCGTGGGGGAGGACGCGCGATCCATCATCACGAGACACACGGTGCACAGATCCGCCCCCGGCGGTTGGCGGCGCAGAGCCTGGTGGAGCGTGCCCAGCATGCTCGCGGGAGCCTGGCCACTCATCGCCGCCGCCCTCAGCGTATGGCGTGCCAGGGCTGTCACGCCCGCGGCCCGTGGCCCCTTACCGCACACGTCGCCGATCACGAGCATCCAGCGGTTGGCGTCGTACTCGAACACGTCGTAGAAGTCGCCCCCAACCTCGTTCAGCTCGCCGGCCGCGCAATAGCGAGCCTCAATCTCAACGCCCGGCACATCGGGTAGGGACTCAGGCAGCAAAGCCTGTTGGAGGGTGTGCGCGATGCGTGTGCGCTCCGTGTACAGGTGCGCATTTTCGACCGCCGTCCCGGCCCGGCGAGCGAGCCGCTCGGCCAGCGCCAGATCCGCCGGAGACAGGCGACGTGCGGACTCCGCCGAGACCAGTGTGATCGCTCCGATCGTCTTGGTTGCGCCCGCCATCGGCACGATGATCACCGCGGTTGCGCCGATCGAGCTCAGCAGCTCGAGATGCTCGTCGTCACGCGCGTAGGCGGCAAGCGCGTCCGGGCGAATGTCGGTGAAGATGCGCGCCCTGCCCGTGCGAATCACCTCGGGCACGCCGGAGGGTTCGTCAAGCGTTGGCTGATAGCCGCTGTACAGGCGCTCGGCCAGCTTGAGCCTCCCCGGATCTGAGTGGTGGACGGCCACTCTTTGGATCTCGCCCTGTTCGCTCAGCAGGTCAATCGCGCACCAGTCCGCGATCCGAGGAACGGCAAGTCGCGTCACACGTTTGAGAGTCTCTCCGTAGTCCATCGAGGACGCCAGCACACGGCTGGCCTCGGCCATGAAGCTTTCGCTCAGCTCGACACGCTTGACCTCGGTTATGTTCTCGAACACGTTGACGGCATACAGGACCCGCTCGGAGTCGGGCTCCACGATCGGCGTCGAGCGCACGATCAACCAGCGCTCCTCGCCTGTCGCGCGCACGATATTCCTCACCAGCAGCGGCTCTGGTCGTTCGCCTTTGAACAAGCGTCTCCCGGGCATGCACTCGAGGTCGAGCTCGCGTCCCTGCTCGTCCTGCACGAGAAATCGCGGCATGACGCCTCCCGGCGGGGCGCTCGTCAGTTGGGTGGGCGTCTCAACCTGAAGCAGGTCGGCGGCGGCCTGGTTGGCGTAGATCGTCTGTCCTCGCTCATCCACGACGGTGATCGCCTCGGCGAGGTTCGCCAGCACCGCCTCCAAGCGCTGCTTGGTGCCTTGCAGCTCTGAGAACAGACGAGCATTGTCGATCGCAAGCGCCGCACGCCGGGCCAGCTCGCACACCAGCTCGAGGTCGTCCTCCCCATAGGGCGTCCCGTCGCCGAGCCGCAGCACCGAGAGGACGCCGAGCGTGCGTCCGCGCGCGAGCAGTGGGGCAACCACAGCGGAGCGGTAGTTGCGGTCGATCATGAATCGCGCGTGCTCAGAGCCCTGCGCAAAGGAGCTCAGCAGCATGTGCGTCATCTCCGCCAGCAGCTCCGGCTCTCCGCTGCGGATGACGCGCGCAACGGGATGCCCGCCGCCCGGGTCGAGTGGGTACACCGCTCGCAGCTCCTCGAGCTCCTGGGCGACGTTGTCCTCTGTCGCGGCCACCGCGACGTCCCTGATCGATCCATCATCGTCGCGCAGGTCGATCACGCACAGATCGGCCAGCCGTGGCACGGTCAGTCGCGCGACCTGTCCCATCGTCGTCGTCAGATCCAGCGAGCTCGCCAGCACCGCACCGGCCTCGATCAGGAGACCCACGGCGGCGTCGCTCACAAGATGATCCTTGGCGCCGATCGGGTCCCCTTCCTCTGGTTTGGCGTTGGCGTGAGCCTGTCAGGCCAAACGCATGTGCACACGCACCACGCTACCAGCGGGAGAGGAGCGAATCTGTACCAGATCGCAAAGACGGTTGACCAGCCACAGGCCGCGCCCGGCATGCTGATCTGGGGTTGGGCATGCTCGCCCAACCCCAACCGACAGCTCGTCGAAGTGCCCACTGTCGAGCACCTCACACAGCAATGTGTCGGTCTCCCTCCAAATACGGGCTACGCCTCGGCCACCTCCATAACACACGCTGTTGGTGGCAAGCTCGTTCACGGCCAGCACGAGGTCATCGCGGCGTGCGCCCTCCAACGAGGCGGCGCGGGCCTCCCTGGATATGAATCGGCGCAAGTCACTCAAATCCATCCTTGTGAACGCCAGCTCCCGGGGCGCCTCGTGATAGAGCTGCGGGTTGGAGTGAATCGTGAGCTCGGTCTCGCTCGCACTGGCTCTATTAGCGGCCGTACCAGCGCCGCCGCCCGCCGCCCTCGGGCAGGCCGCCAACGAAGAAGCCGATCAGCCATAGCAGCAGAGCCACGATCAGGACGAACCAAAGAACGTGCACCGCAAAACCCAGCCCTCCAAGCAGAGCCAAGATGAGGACAAGTGCCACTAGAGCAATCATGTTCAGCCTCCCGGTTGTCGAAACCGACGCGATAGTTCTCGCCGGTACTCTGCACTATTGCTACCCGCCACAGCGACCGCTAACCCCGCCCGTCTCGGCGGCCTGTCTGAAGTGTGATTTGTCGCTGGCTAAGGACGGTCGGCGAGGGCGAGCGTGAGCGTCTCCTGCGAATCGGCACTCACCACGCGATGATGGTCGGCGAGCTTCTCGATCACCCCACTGAGACCGTCGAGGCTCGAGTCGCCCACCAGTCGCTCTGCGCGTCCCTCACCGAGCGGTCCGATGTGCAGCTCGAGATTGCGCGGCTGGACGTTGACGGCGATTCTCAGATGACCGGTGTCCAGCGACGCGTGGGCATGGGCGACAAGCGCGTCGGCCACGATTTGGGTATCGGAGATCCGATCGGTGGAGAAGTGTGCGCGTGCCGCGAGCGTGCTCAATATTCGTGGGAGCACGGTGCGCGCCAGGTTGATTGGCGCGATGGTCACGATGGTCGTCGCCTCGGCGGGCTCCACCAGCGCTAAGGTGGGGGACCGTACTCTCTCTTTGCACAGTGACTTCAGTGCTTGGGTGCTCGGCAGCGCGAACTCCATCCCCACTTCGGTTCCCCCGCCGGGCCCGTCTCTCAGCTCGACACGGTGCACCAGCGCTTGGATCACCGGCAAGCCGATCCCAAGCGACGGTCCGCTGGGGGCGCTCTGCGCCTGGATGCCGGTGCCATGGTCGCGCACGAGAACTTCAAGTGCATGGAAAGCCAGCTTAACCTCGACCTCGAGCGGTCCTTCCTCTCCCTCGTAGGCGTGCAGCACAACGTTGTTGCAGGCCTCGGTAACCGCCGTCAGGACATCATTCAGATCGTTCTCGTCAAGCTCCACAGCCTCCGCCACCCCCGTGAGCATCTCACGGACGAGCAGCACGTTCTCTGGTCTGTTGGCTACATCCAGGACAACGTTAGGTAGCTCAGCCATTGCAGTCCGGGCGGTCGAGTGGAGGGCGCATGTACTGCGACCGGTAGCACGATCGCCCGTGAGGAACGATATCGACCGCCCGGACGTTCTCAGCACGTGCTCGGTCAGCGCGTGCTCGGCTTTCTAGGTCAAGGCCCGCAACTGGTCGAGTGAGCGGCGTAGCAGACGAGATACCTGCATCTGCGAGATGCCCACCCGAGTCGCGATCTCGGTTTGGGTGAGATCTTCGACGAAGCGCATGTGCAGCATGCGCCGTTCTCTTGCGGGGATGTGCTCGAGTGCGGCAACGACGGTAGCGTCGAGCTCGATGAGCTCGTAGCGCTCGTCCTCCTCGCCGATCGCGTCCCCATAGGTCATCCCGTCGTTCTCCACTCCGGGTCGAGGGGCATCCAGCGAAAGTGCCTCGTACGCCTGTACGGCTTGCAGCGCGTTGATGACTTGTTCGGTGTCGAGCTCCAGGTACTCCGCCAGCTGATTGACGGTAGGCGCGCGGCCGTGCTCATTCGCGAAGGTCTCCTGCGCGTCGCGCACCTTGAGCGCCCGCTCCTGGTCTCCGCGGGGCACATGCAGCGACCATCCACAGTCGCGGAAGTATCGGCGCATCTCGCCGAGGATCGTCGGGACCGCAAAGGAGGGAAATGGGTGTCCGCGGCCGGTGTCAAAACGGTCCAAGGCCTTCAGCAGCCCGAGCGACGCCACCTGCATCAGGTCCTCGAAGGGCTCTGAGGAACGGTTGTAGCGACGCGCGAGATTGCGTGTCAGTGGCATGAACCGCTGCACCAGCGCGTCGCGTGCGCCCTGGTCCCCATGTTGCTGCCAGAGCCTGAACAGCTCGTCGAACTCCGCTTCGCCTGCCTCCGTAGTGCGGTGCTGATGGGATGTGACTGTGGCGACGGAAGTCATCTCAATCTCCTCCATGTACCCTACTCGGTTGCCGACAACAGGCCGGCGTTGCCGACCCTCCTAGGTGCTGTACCCACCTCCGAGCAGAGTTATGCGCCTGATTTTTCCGTCCCATGGGGTATCACCCGGTCCACGGGGTATCACCCGCCCAGATAGCGCACGACGTCGCGTGCGTCTCGCTCGAGAGCGACGTTGTCCTTGCGCGTCAGGCGGCCGAAGGGCTCCAGCACGACCTCACCCGCCGGCATCTTCCAAATGGCGGCGGCCCGGCCGCGAACCAAGGCAAATGAGCGAAACAGCCCGTTGACGGTCACGACGCCCTGATGGGGGCCCACAATCGCCTCGCGCGAGGACCAGCCGAGCAACACCGGGTCATACGGGCCGAGCAGCCGTGGAGATGGCAGCTCCGCGACAGACCGGCGCCGCGCGAGGTCCAGCAGGCCGTCCGCGCGCTGGCGTAGCTCTGGGGCGATCGCTTCCAGCCCGGCCCTGGCGTCGCGCAGCGGGAGGCCGGCCCACTTGGCGAGATCCCGATCCCCGGCCGGCCCGTGCCCGGCGAGATAGCGACGCGCCAGCTCCGCCAGAGCGCGCTCGCGCGCGACCGGCGCGGACGTGCCCAACCAGTCGTGAACGAGCGCATACGCGTGCTCGCGCCCGACCATCGGTCCGCGCACCGCATACCCGCGCAGACAGGCGAGCATCAGTAGGTGCACCAGAGCTTGTCCCTCGGTGCGCACTCCCTTCGCGGCGATCCGATCGCGCAGCTGCATGCGGGTCAAGGGACCCTCCTCGGCGAGTGAGCGCTCGATCACGGCCACCCCGCGCTCGGCGGCGTTGGGCGGGACGCCCTCCTGCGCGAGGCGTCGCGTATTGCCCGTGAGCAGCCTCGGTGCCGTCAAGGCCGCCAGCCACCCATAGTCCTCGCTGCACACCATGTGCAGCGTGCCGCGGTTCAGCCAGGTGATCAGCAGGGAGCGATTCTCGCTCAATGCGCGATCGACATCCGCGGCCAGGGTGCCGGTGGTTCGTGCGCGGATCGCAAGGCGTGCGCCACGCGGGTCCTGACCCTGCACCGCCAGCAATCGTCGTGTGACAGCCACGGCGTCGCGAGCCGGCGGTCCGGCGAGCAACTGGGAGGTGAGACGCTCTGCAATCATCGGTTGATCGCCAGTATCGCTAGCAACGGCGCGTCGCGTTTGGTCCTTCGTCCGCTCGCCGAGGGAGACGAGGCTGAGCTGCTGCGCATTCACAGCACCCCCGAGGTTGTCCGTTGGTGGGATGTTCCCGACGAGGGATTCCCATGGAGCGACGAGCCGGAGGCGACTCGTCTGACGATCGTGCTCGACGGAGCGATAGCGGGCATGATCCAATTCTGGGAGGAGACGTCTCCCAAATACCGTCATGCGACGATCGACCTGTTCCTCGATCCCGCTCTGCATGGCCAGGGCATCGGCACCGAGGCGGTCAGACGCGTCGTGCGCCACCTAATCGAAGAGCGCGGTCATCACCGGGTAACGATCGACCCTTCGACGGGCAATGAGGCCGCGATCCGCTCCTACGAGAAGGTCGGCTTCCGCGCGGTGGGGGTGATGCGACGCTACGAGCGCCCGTTAGGTGCCGAGCAGTGGCGCGACGGTCTGCTGATGGAGTTGCTCGCCGAGGGGGATTGACGCGCCTCGATGCTGTCGGGGGAACTCGTCGACGGATTAGCTCCTCAGGGGTTGACGTCGTACGGAGACGTGCAATAGTTAAGTAAATGCTTAACCAATCCGTTGCCCAGCGCCCTCTGCTTGACCTGGCCTTTCAAGCACTCTCGGACTCGACCCGGCGGGCGATGGTCGACCAGCTCAGCGAAGGCCCCGCCTCGGTGAGTGAGCTGGCTAGTCCGCTCGAGATGTCGCTGCCGGCGGTCGTGCAGCACCTGCATGTGTTGGAGGCGGCAGGGCTTGTGCGCTCACAGAAGGTGGGGCGCGTGCGCACCTGCCGGATCGAGCCCGCGGCGTTTGGAGGCGCCGAGCAATGGATCGCCGAGCGCCGCGCAAGCTGGGAGCGGCGCCTGGACCGCCTGGGCCAATACCTGGATCAGAACCCCGAGCACCCCAACACCAACGAAGGGAAGACATGAGGAGACAGCCATGAGCGATAGATCGGTAGTGCATGCCACCTTCGTCATCGAGCGCAAATACGACGCCTCGCCCGTGCACGTGTTCAGCGCCTGGTCAGATCCAGCCGCCAAGGCGAGCTGGTTCGGGCCCAAAAATCTGCCGCACGAGCACCGCGAGCTCGATTTCAGGGTTGGTGGGCGGGAGCGCTTCGCGGTCAACACGCCGGACGGGGCCACATATCTATTCGACAGTCGCTACGCCGACATCGTGCCCGACCGCCGCATCGTCCACGCCTACGACATGTATCGCGATGACACGCGCATATCGGTCTCGCTGGCTACGATCGAGTTCGAGCTCGACGGCGCCGCAACGAAGCTGATCTTCACCGAGCAGGGGGCATTCCTTGACGGTTACGACACGCCCGCCGAGCGCGAGCACGGGACGGGCGAGTTGCTCGCTAGCCTGGGGGAGTGGCTGGGAAAGGAGCACAGCTGATGCACGCGAGCAGCGAGCGCACCGTCCCCGATGAGCGATCCCGCTGGGTCGCGCTGTATGTGCTGTGCGTGGGCATGCTGATGATCGTGCTCGACGTGACGGTCGTCAATGTCGCGCTCCCCACGATCCAGGATGACCTGCACTTCTCCACTTCGAGCCTCGCGTGGGTGGTCAACGCGTACCTGATTGCCTTCGGGGGGCTATTGCTGCTGGCGGGTCGCTTCGGCGACCTGCTGGGGCGTAGTCGCATCTTCCTGCTGGGGGTCGCCATCTTCACGCTCGCCTCGCTGCTGTGCGGCCTGGCGTGGACCCAGACGCTGCTCGTGGCCGCCCGCTTCGTGCAGGGCGTCGGCGGGGCTATGACCTCCGCGGTGATTCTGGGGATGATCGTCACGATGTTCCCCGACCCACGCGAGCAGGCCAAGGCGATCGGGGTGTACGCGTTCGTGGCCTCCGCCGGAGGCTCGGTCGGTCTGCTTGCCGGCGGCATCATCACCCAGTCGATCGACTGGCACTGGATCTTTTTCGTCAACGTGCCGATCGGGATCGTCACGATTGTGCTCGCCCGGCGTCTGCTCGACCGCGATAGCGGGATCGGCTTCGCCCAGGGCGCCGACGTCCCCGGCGCGGTACTCATCACCAGCGCGCTGATGCTCGGCGTCTACACGATCGTCAAGCCCGCCGCCGAATACGGCTGGGGCGCCGGGCGCACGCTGGGTTTGGGGGCCGTCTCGCTGCTGCTGCTGGCGGCCTTCGTCGCTCGCGAGGCGAAGGCGCGCAACCCGCTGGTGGAGCTGCGCATATTCCGCTCGCGCAACGTCACCGGAGCGAACCTGATCCAGGTGCTCTCGGTGGCCGGCATGTTCGGGATGTTCTTCCTCGGCGCGCTCTATCTGCGACGGGTGCTTGGCTACGACCCGCTGGAGATCGGCTTGGCCTTCCTGCCGGTGTCGATCGCGATGGGCCTGATGTCAATTCGTTTCTCAGAGCCAATCATCACCCGCTTCGGGGCGCGGGCAACTTTGCCTCCGGGCCTGGGGCTGGCCGCGGCGGGCCTTGCTCTGTTCGCGCGGGCTCCTGTCGACGCGAGCTATCTCAGCGACATCATGCCGCCGCTCCTGTTGCTCGGAGTCGGCATCGGAACGTGTTTCCCGGCGCTCATGACGATCGCGATGTCCGGCTCCACCCAGAGCGACGCGGGACTCGCCTCCGGTCTGGTGAATACCAGTGCCCAGGTCGGTGGGGCGCTCGGGCTGGCGGTGCTCGCGACGCTGTCCGCGTCTCGCACCGCCACGCTGAGCGCGCATGGGCAATCGAGCGTCGCTGCGCTCACAGGTGGTTATCACCTCGCCTTCTGGATCGCCGCTGGGCTCGTCGTGTTGGGTATCCCCGTGGCTCTCACCG
The DNA here is from genome assembly GCA_963849215.1 of uncultured Solirubrobacterales bacterium. Lineage (GTDB taxonomy): Bacteria > Actinomycetota > Thermoleophilia > Solirubrobacterales > Solirubrobacteraceae > Palsa-744. Next base: position 270,098 of record CAWKGR010000002.1, on the reverse strand, counting down.
TTCTGCAGGCACCGACGGAACCGGTGGGACAGATGGCGGGAGAGGATGAGTTGCAGACACACACGCATGCCGAGCCGGTCTACTCCGAGGTGGGCTAGCCGGAGGCCACGCGGCGGCTGTGGCGTGTCAACTCTCGCACCAGCTTGTCCACTGAGAGCTTCCAGCTGCTGGATGCTCGCCGACTCCACGCGCCCCACGCCGACCTCGCGATTGATCCAAGTGTTGATCTCGCGGTGAGAGCTGCCGCTGCGCTTGGCGAGATCCGCAACCAGGCGGCTCCGTTCCTCGCGTAGTCTCGCGCGGCGCTCGAATGCGGCTACGGGGACAGGCTCAGAGGAGGACGATTGCTCGACCTTCTCCGCCGGCACGGTGGGCGCCGGCCCAAACAAGGTCATCTGTGGGGCCACTTCCGCGCTCAATGGAACGAAGTCGACGACGGCCGAAGGCTCGCTTGCACGACGCTCGCGCGGCTCGTCCAAATCGATGTCCTCTGCGCGCTCGCGCAACGCGTGACGGAGCTCGCTCTCCACCTGCGCAGCGTGTCCGCGCAACACAGGGTCGGCCGGCAGATACACCCAGCTCGGCTCTGGCAATCGGCCCGGGATCGTGCGCACGAAGCGACCTACGATCTGTCTGAAGATCATCGGGGTCTTCGCCGCCGTCGCGTACACGCCAACACGCAACCTTGGGATGTCAACTCCCTCGGAGACCATGTTCACGGCCACGATCCACGGCTCGCGTGACCCTCTGAAGGACACCAGCTTCTGTGCGGCGCGGGCCTCGGTGTGCAGTACGACCACCGGCGACTTGCCGGTTGCCTCCCCCAACAGCTTGGCTATCTGCCGAGCGTGTGTCGCGTTGGCCGCCACCGCGAGCCCGCCCGCGTCGCGATGGCCCGCGTCGCGCAGCTCTCGCAGCTTCGTGTCGGCCTCCATCAGGATGCGAGGCAACCCGTCCGGCAGCTCGGTGGAGATCGCTGTGCGGTAGCGCCGGCTTGCCTCGCGAGAGCTGAGCACGGTCTCGAACGAGGACTCGATCACGTCATCGCCGCTGCGCCACGACAGGGTGCCGTCAAACGTCACAAATGCCACGGGTCGGCAGATCCCGTCGGCCACCGCCTGCGCGTAGGTGTAGGAGACGTCGGCGACCGCGACGCCTTCGGCGTCGTAGCCAACGCCGGGGATCGGCGTGGCGTCGGAGCGAAACGGGGTGCCCGACAAAAGCAGCCAACGTGGCGCCGCGGCGAACGCTTGTTGAAAGCTCGAGCCCCACGCCAGCTCCTCGCCGAGGTGGTGGGCCTCGTCGACGATCACGAGCGTCTCAGGTGTCACCCTGGCGGCCCATCCGCGCGGGTCGCTTGCCACACGCGCATAGGTGACCGCCACGCCATGGAAGTCGCGCGAAGCAGAGGGCCCCGGTGCATCGGGTTGCAGCTGCACGCCCAGATCGGCGGCTGCCGTAGCCCACTGGCGCGTAAGCGGCGTCGTCGGGCACAGCACCACCACGCTGCTCACCTCGCCGTCCGTGAGCATCCGCCTGGCCAGCTCCAGCGCCGGGCGCGTCTTACCGGCGCCGGGCGCCGCCGAGACCAGGAACGGGCCCTCCCGCCAGCCGTCGAGACGGTCAAGCGCGTCGCGCTGCCAAGCGCGCAGAGATGTCGGGGAAGAGGAGGTCAAAGAGCCCGGCATCCTGCGGCACGGGTCGGACGGATCGTCCGTCTCTCACCGGATCGCTTGTATCCCTCCGGATCGCCGGTATTCAGCCTCGTTGTGCTGCGCTGGAGAGCTAGGAGCGCGGCGGGCGCGGCGCGTAGCGGTGGTGCAGCATCAGCGGGTTCCCATCCGGGTCGTTGAACAGCGCCATGTGGCACACGCCCGTGTCGAAGGTCTCACCGCGAAACTCCACGCCGCGCTCTTCAAGCATCGCACGCGCCGTCGCCACGTCATCGACGTGCAGGGCTATCTCATGGCCGCGCACGCTGTGCTCCATCCCCATCTTCTCCGCGTCGACCACGCTCAGCGTCAAGTTGCCGGTCTCGAACTCCGCATAGTTGCGCTCTTCGAGGTACACCGAGCGGGGTAGGCCGAGCGTGTCTCCGTAGAATTCGACGGCCTTCGGGAGGTCGTGCGAGGACACCACCACAAAGTCCACGCCGGTAATCAGCTGGGAGCGCATCTAGGCGCTCTCGGCCTTTACACGCCCCGACTTCACCGCGCCCAGGAGCGCCCGGTAGTCACGTTCGTTCTGGTCGGCATACGCTTCGGCGAATCCGACGGTCGCCTGATCCCACACGCCGCCGCCGCCGAGATAGCTGGCGATCGCGACACGGTCGCCGGTGCGCGCATGAGCGCGCGCGAGCGTCCATGCGCAGAGTGCCCCGTAGCCGCGCAGCAGCTTGTAGTCCAACGCTTCGACGTCGACGCTCAACTTGCCATCCCACAACTGGCGCACGTAGAAGTCCCGTGGCACGTCGTCGATGCCCACGGCCGGCAACCATCCCAGGAAGATGTCGCTGGCGGCCTGCATCATCCGCTGGCCCTCGACGACCCGTTGACCGTGGTTGGGATATTTTGATGCCCCCGCGAAGGGCTCGAGCACCGACGTATCCGCCTCCTTGGCCTGCAGCACGAGCGGGTCCTGCTCGTCGCGTCCCACCATCAACATCACCCACGCGCGCGTGCCTACGCTGCCGACGCCCACCACCTTACGTGCGATGCACTGGAAGTCATAGTCGCCCAGCAGCACACGATGGTCGTCTGAGAGGCTGTCGCGATAGTCGCCCAGCATGCGCTCCAGCCGGCGGTGCAGCTCCTCGCTCTCGGCCTCTCCCAAGAGCTCCTCGATCGGCACGATCAACGGTGGTTCGTTGACGAACCGCAAGCGTCCGTCAACGGTTTCGGTCAACTTCCCCACCGCACGCGTGCTGTCCTTCGTGCGGGCCTTGCCGAGTCTGCTCTCCATCTTCGCCAAGCGCTTGCCATGCACGAGATCCAGTTCGCGCATCATTTTCACGATGTCCTGCGCGTTCAACTTCGCATACCAAACGGCCAGATTGCCCATCTGCGCAAAGCCCCGCATCGACTGCCTGTAAGCCTGTGCCGTCCACGCGAGCACGTCGGCAAGCTCCTGTGCGCTGAGACCGCGTTCGCGTCCCGCCACCGCCAGACTGCCGGCCAGTCGCTTCAGATCCCACTCCCACGGTCCGGGCAGTGTCTCATCGAAGTCGTTGATGTCAAACAGCATCTCGCGCTCCGGCGAGGCGAACACCCCGAAGTTGGATATGTGCGCATCGCCGCACAATTGCACAGCGAAGCCCGAGGTCGGCGTAGGCGCCAGGTCGGCCGCCATGATCGCAGCGGCGCCTCGATAGAACGCGAACGGCGACACCGCCATACGTCCGTAGCGGATCGGCACCAGCTCCGGCACGCGGCTGTCCGCTTGGCGTTCGAGTACCGTCACCGGATCCTCGCGGCCCTCCGCTGGCTGCCAGGCGCCGTGACTAGAGCGCGGAGTCTGCGCTCGCGCGGCCTTGCCCTTCGCTTCGCGCTCCCCAACGCTTTCGAGCTCAGCCATACGACTCACCATTACCTTTCGCTTCGTGCCAGTTGATGCTTTCTCATTCAATCATGCGAATCACCAGTGTGAGGGGGCGACAAAGGCTCATTCGGCTTTGTGGGGGTTGTGTGGGGGTCGGCAGGGGGGAGTGACTCTCCAGGACTTGTGAGCGGCGGGGTGCCAGTCGGATGCTCAGCTGCTGCCACGACCGATGCGAGGTGCGCATCGGGGAACTCTCGCGCGGTCTGGCGGCGCAACATCTCCGCGCCGAAGAACACCAGCACGATGATGATCAGGATCCCGCTCCACGTTCTCGTCGCGTTGATTGGGCCCCATGCAAGCAGCAGCAACAACAGCAGGCCGACCACGCCGAAGGAGACGTCGGGACGGTCACGCAGATAGGGCGCCATCAGATGACGCAGCGAGGTGGCGGTCCTGGTCGGTCCCGCCAGCATGCCCGCGAGGATCACCGGCACACCGATGAACACGGTCGACCATGCCACGTCGCCCAACACGCTGGTGCCGATCGACCAAGCCGCTTGCGCAGCGGGTCTCACCGCTTCGGTGGTGGCGAGCGAGTCGACCACCTTGTTGCCGATGATCCCGCGCACCACAACGACCACCAATCCCGCCCCGACGAACGCCGCGCCGACCTCGATCAGGGTCTGGCGACGCCGTCCACGCGCCAAGTACACCGCCAGCGCGAACATCGCGAACACCAGCAGCGGCAGGATCAGTGCCAGGCTGCGCAGCAGGTTGACCGCGTTCTGCGCGGTCTTCAGCTGTTTGGATGTCACGATCCGCAACTGAGCCACTTTCGGCGGGATCTTTTCCACGATGCTCGACGGTGCGCCGACCTTCTTGGCGACTTCGCCCAGCATCGGGCGCAGGTCGAGCACGACCGCGCCGCCCCCGGGCAGCTTCACCACGCTGCCTTTGTTCTCGATCAAGCGCACGAACTCGGCGTGGGTCACCTGGTTGGCCTTGCTCCACAGTTCCTGTACCTCGGGGCGTTCCAACAGCAGGTTGATCCCCTTCTGTACAACGTCTTTCAAGGCTCCCGCCGCAGGAGCGGCGAGCGGGGCTAGTTCGCTTGGCAGCTCTTTTTTCAGTTCGCCGGCCACGTCCACGTTGGCGTATAGCTGTTCGGTGAGGTAACCCGACACCGCTTCGCGGATTGGTGGGCTCTCGATCAGCCTCGTATTGGTGCTCGTCCAGTAACCAGTGTCCAGCAGTTGGCGGTTGGCCCACACGGCGAAGATCGCCACGACGCCCAGAACGGTCGCCACACCGATCAGGCTACGCACGAGCCAGCGATGAGGGTGAAGCTGCGACTGGCTGGGTATGGGTGGGACGGGTGCGGGCGTGGTCACAGCAGGCTAGATCTCCCCGGGTCGGTAGTTAACCGTGAAATGCCGCATGTCGAAGTACGTGTTTTCCGGCAAGTGGATGGCGAACTCAGGTGGAGGGCAACGCGGTTGGAGGAGCGCATGCACCAGGAGAACAGTCTCCAGCCGCCCGGCGCTCTATCGTCGCTCGGCGCCGTTGCGCTCGGCCATGTCGGCGCCGGTCACGGTCGTCATCACTTGTGCTGTACTGCCTCCGAGCGCGCGGCGAACCAATCTTGGGGCCATGACACGCAGTCCCGCGGCAAGCGCATACCCACGTGGCACATAACGCTCCGGACGGCGCTCGACACCCGCCTGGAAGATTGCCTCTGCCGCCTTCTCTGGGGTGGAGACGATCCAGCGGGTGAGCGCCCGGGCGGTGAGCTCCGCTTGCGGGAAGCCCTCTGTCGAGATGAATCCCGGGAGGACCAGGCCGACATGCACGCCATACGGCCGCTCCTCGGCCCACAGCGAATCCGACCAGCCGGCGAGCGCGAACTTCGACGCGCTGTATGCGCCTGAGCCGCCGCGCGCCACGCGTCCGGCGGTGCTCGCGACGTTCACGATCGCGCTCGGGGCGCTTGCCCGCAACAACGGGAGCAGCGACTCGGTGAGTCGAACCTGCGCGTCGAAATTGATCTCCATCGTGCGCTTCACGTTCGCGTAGCCGCCGTCGGCAAAGGTTGCTCGCCATGCGGCGCCCGCATTGTTGACAAGCAGATCGAGTCGTCGGTGACTGTTGGTGAGATGTGCGCTGATGCGCGTAGGGGCATCCTCGTCGAGCAAGTCGACGGCGAGCCAGGTCGTGCGCTCGCCAAGTGACGCGGCGAGGGCTCGCAGGCGCTCCTCGCGACGCGCCACCAACACGATCGTCGCATTCGGCATGCGCGCGAGGCGTCGGGCAGTGGCCTCTCCGATCCCGCTGGAGGCGCCTGTCACGAGCGCCACGAACGGACGGCCGGCGCCGTTGTGGGCATTTGGGTTAGTCATCGGTTCCTTTCCCTCTCAGCACGCGGTGCTCGACACCGCGTGGCCCTGCGATCAGGATGTCGTCGACCATCTCCGGCGCGAATAGCCCGTGGTCGACCACCCCAGGTGTACACGACAGCCGCTCGGCTAGATCCTGCGGGTCGTCGACCGGATCCAGGTAGTCGGCGATCAGGTTGCCGGCTGGGCTGAGCGGTGCCTCGCGCAGGACCGCACCCCCCACCGAGGCGAGCGTGGTATGCGCTGCAAAGCGCAGGATCTCGAGTGGCACTGGAGCGGTCAAAGCGGGGACCAGCTTCTCGGTAGAGACGATCACGACGAATCGCTTTGCCGCTGCCGCGACGATCTTCTCGCGCGTGTGTGCGCCGCCGCCGCCCTTCACCAACCACCCTCGTGGATCAACCTGATCGGCGCCGTCGATCGCGATGTCGAGGCCACCCAGCTCGTCGAGCTCGTGCATGTCGAGCCCCAGCTCTCGTGCCATGCGCTCGGTGGCGGGCGAAGTGGCGACACAGCGCAAGCTCAGTCCGCGCGCGGCTAGCGCTGGAAGTAGATGTGCGACGGTCGAGCCCGTTCCCAGCCCCACTCGCACCCCGTCGCTCACCAACGCGGCAGCGGCAATCGCCGACGCGCGCTTCTGAGCATCTGTGTCGTCTAGGGAGACCGGCGAAGAGGCGCTTGAGGACTGCATCGTGCAAACGAGCGTACAACTCGCGCCGCCCGCCGGCTCAGTCGTCTGATCGCGATACCAGTAAACGGTTGCGACGATGTCGAATAGCCGCGCTGCGCCGGTCGGATCGCAGAAGCTTTAGTTGGGGCTCACCTGCGCCGCCCGCTGACCCTCGATAGGCCCAGATCGTGGCGACTCATAGGCGGAGCGCTCTCCTCTCAGGAAGCGCCACACCGACAGGCCCATCAGGATCGTCATGACCCCCGCGCTCGTCACGCACCACTCGCAGATCGCGTGGATCGAGAAAAGCTCGCGATAGGTGAGATACGCGGAGAAGCCAAAGCCGCCGAGCGTGAAGATGAGCGTCGCAAAGCGACTCGTCTCGCTCTCGGGGACCAGCAGCGAAGCGAGGATCGCGATGTAGCCGATCAGTCCCATCAATGCCACAGGGACGCCGAGGAGCTCGGAGTAGACCGAGGTTTGAACCTTCGTGCAGCTTTCGCCCGCGGTGCACGCAGGCTTGATGCCCGCGTAGTGCACGTAGGTCACATAGCTTGCGATGCCCAGTCCGATCACCGCCAGCACGATCATCGTGGTTCTTAGGGCGCGCGAGCTCATCTCCGCCTGCGCTCAGGCTTTCAGCTGCTTTTCGATCGCCGCTTCGAAGGGGCCGGCTTCGGTGAGCGACGCGGTTTCGAACTTCGGCAGCGTGCTGCCGCTCTTGCCGAGCAGGAACGATGGGGTGCCGGTGAAGCCGTTCTGGGTCGCGGCCTGAGCGTCACTTACGATCTGGTTGGCGTAGGCGGGATCATTGCGCGCTTCACTCCAGGCCGACAGATTCAAGCCGGGCACCTGGGCGGCCAATCCCTGCAGGTAGCTTTCGGTGACATAGCCGCTGTCCTCTTCTCCCTGCTCGTGGTAGAAGGCTCGATGAAGTACCACGCCAGGTTCTGCTTGCCGGCGGCGTACGCTGCGATCTGTTGGGTGCGGAAGGTTTCGGGTTCTTTCGTGGCGGTTTCCATCGAGTTGTATTCCAGCTTGACCTTGCCCGTACGCACATACTTCTGGATGATCGTCGGCAGCGTGCTCACCGTGAACTGCTTGCAGAACGGGCACTCGAGGTCGCCGAAGTACTGCATCGTGACGGGAGCATTGGGATTGCCGAGCACGTTGCCTTTCTGCGGGATGCCCTGCAGCATCGTCGTGACCGTCGCCAGCGCTGAGTTGGCCGCCGCGCTTTTCGGGGCGGGTGCATTTTTGGAGCTGCTGCCGGTGGCGACGAGGATGATGGCGATGATCACCACGACCACCCCGGCGACCGCGCCGAGTTGGATCAACCGCTTGCGCTGAGCGGCGTGGCCGGCCTCGGCTTCCTCGATGGCCTTGCGCTGGGCGCGCGCTTGCTCGCGGCGCCCCTTGCGCGTCAGATCGGACTCGGAATCGTTGACCGGGCTCATCGATTGCACATTTTGCACACTTCGCCTCAAGATTGCTTAAGGGTTGTCGTTGGGGAGCAGTTGGCGATCGCCTGGGGCGGTCCGGCGAGGCTTGTGCGAGAGGGCTCGTTTGGCGTACCTTCTTAGACGGAGACAATGCCCCCGTAGCTCAGCTGGATAGAGCGTCGGACTTCTAATCCGAGGGTCGCAGGTTCGAATCCTGCCGGGGGCACTCTCAATCCTCTCTATCCAAGCCAGTTAGATTTAGTGACGATTAGGACAAGCGGCGATTTTGTCCCAAATCTGTCCCGACGCTCTGCTAGCGTGCAGAGACAAATCCGAGGGCCGGTTTGGCCTGTTGGCGGTCAGTAGAGATAGATGGAGACAAACGTCAAGCCGATAAGTGGGCACGTCTTTCGTGTGCAGGGCAAGCGCGGGACGCGCTGGTATGCCAAGTACCGGCTGCCTGATGGGCGTCAAGTGCAGAAGGCGCTCGGGCCTGCTTGGACGCAGCGCGGGCGTCCCGCCGATGGCTACTTCACCAAGCGCACCGCCGAGGCGTGGCTACGTGACGTGCTCGACCAGGCGCACAAGGGCACGCTGCCGGGGATGGTGCGCACCGGCGCGACCTTCGCCGATGCCGCCGCCGAGTGGCTGCGCTATGTCGAGCAGGAGCGCGGACGCAAGCCGTCCACACTTGCCGACTATCGCTCGGTGGTGCGTGCCCACTTCCTGCCCGCGTTCGGGGATCAGCCGCTTGAGCGGATCACGGGGGAGACGATCGAACGGTGGCTCGCCGAGCAGTTGCGCGAGGGCGAGCTATCGCGGCGCAGCTTGCAGAAGATGGTGGTCTTGTTGAACGGCATCTTCCGGCGCGCGCGCAAGGTTTGGAAGCTGCCGCAGAACCCGATCGCGGACATCGACCGGCTGCCGGTGGCGAAGCGTACCGACATCGAGTTCTATTCGCCCGAGGAGGTCCACGCGCTCGTGCGCGCGAGCGGCGACGAGCAAGACGGGGCGCTGTTCCTGACCGCCGCGATGACCGGGCTGCGGATGGGGGAGCTGCTGGCGTTGCGCTGGCGCGATGTGGATTTCGCCGCGCAGACGATGCGGGTCACGGCGAGCTACACGGTCGGGACGCTCGGCACGCCGAAGTCTGGGTTGGGCCGGGCTGTTCCCCTGGTCGATGAGGTCGCGCAGGCACTGGCCCGCCTTGGCAGGCGCGAGCGTTGGGCCGGGCCGGACGATCTGGTGTTCGTTGGCATGACCGGAGAGTTCTTGGACGGATCGGCTTTGCGCCGTCGTTACAAGAGGGCGCGCGACGCGGCCGGGCTGCGCCCGCTGCGCTTCCACGACTTGCGCCATACGTTCGGCAGTGTCGCGATCCGCACCGCCGATCCGCGCGAGCTACAGGAGTGGATGGGGCACTCGGACTTCTCGACCACGCAGATCTATATGCACTACCGGCCGAGGGCGGATGCGGCGCGGCGGTTGTCGGCGGCGTTTGGCTCAGAGGCGGAGCAGATGGTGGGGGAGACGGCATGACCGTTCGTGGCGCGGCCAGTGATCCCGACGGGAGACGCGTCGAGTTGACCGACGAGCGCTGGGGCCACATTGTCGAGCGTCATCCTGATATCGACGGCCGCGACGACGAGGTTCTTCAGGCCGTTGAGGCCCCTGACGAGCGGCTGCCGGGAGGCATCGAGAACGAACAGTGGTACTACGTGAGGACGGATGCCCCTAGCAATTGGCTGAAGGTCGTCGTAGCCTACGCTGGTGGACGTGGCTACATAGTCACGGCGCAGGCAAGGAAATCAATGCCATGACCATCAAGCTCGGCCATTTCGTCTTCGACAACGTGTTCTACGACGCGGATGTCGATGTGCTCTATCTGCATATGGGCGATCCGTCTACTGCGGTGGACTTCGACGAGTCCCCCGAGGGGCACGCCCTGCGGTTCGATGCCGATGGAAACTTGGTGGGCGTGACGATCCTTAACGCCAAGCTCTTGATCGAGCGAGACGGGGAACTGACGATCACGGTGCCCGAGGTCATGCACGTCGGCTCGGAGGCTGTCGCTCCGGCGCTAGTGGCTGCGTAGCCCGAGATATCAATCCCCGCAAATAGCGGAAATTGATTTGGCGGTGCGGACATCAAAACCCGCAAATTGCGTGTTCAGGGTCCCGAAGACGCATAGTGCTTCTTATACGGTGGCTAGTGCCAGTGCTCTTTCGCCCGCGACCAGCTTTCCACGCTGGCCGGGACGATAGAGCAGATCCCGAGTTCGGCACTCCAGCCGAATAGGAGTATGGCGTTCACGGCAGGAGGGGCTCGGCCTAGCGCCGGGCCCCTCTGCTCAGAACAAATTTACGCTATGCGTCCATGAGATGTGAGTCACGTTGCTACGACACGAATATCCCGAAAACGAGATAGCAGCACGCATTCGCGCGGCACGGGCTTATGCCAATCTCACGAGATCTGTGCTCGTCAAAGAACTGGATCGCCCCGACATAACAGAGAGAACTCTCGCGCGATTCGAGGACCCAGACCATTCGGGTCCCACTACCGACCAATTGGAGGCCATCGCGGCGGCTTGCGGACTGCCCGCGACTTTCTTTTCCGTTGACTTCGGTACGCCAGAAGAGCCCATGTTTGTCATCCCAATTATCCTCCGGGACATTGGGCAACGGATTGGCCGTCTTGAGCAACGGCTCGACGCTGCTCTGCCTGGCGGCGGTTTGGATAGTGCGGACAGATCGCTATAGGCGCCACGGTCCGGCATTAGTGTTCAAGATCGATTTCGAGGTCGTGGGTCTCGCGCTCTGATATCTGGTCGAGCCAGCCCATGTGCGGTACCTCATCGGCGGTGCGGAGCGGATCGAGTGTGGGATCCCACTCGGGGTCGCTGGATTCTCGGTAGGCGATGGATGGCGTGTGTGCTCGGCTGTCGCTCATCCGATCGGCGAGGCGTGTGATCCTGTCGGGGTCTTGGCCTTCTTCGCCGAGTTGGTCGCGGGCTATGTGCCAGTCGGTGCCGTGGCGGGCGCGGGTGGCTTGGACGTAGGCTGACTCCTTGCTGGTCTGCCATCCGCCGGTGAGCACGACAGCGCGTTCGACGGTTGCGCCTTGTTGGCGGTAGACGTGTTGGGCGTAGGCGAGGCGCAGCGAATCGATGTCCTTGCCCGCGAGCGTGATCTCGCGCTCTGAACCATCGAGCGTGAGCGTCACGGTCCCGTCCCGGCCGATGCGCGTCACTTCGCCGCGACTGCCGTTCTCGACTCGTGGTTGCCGTGGTGGCCGGTGTTGTGCGATGAACGCAACATGATCGCCTTCGCTGATGCCGTAGTGGGTGTCGGTGAGATACACCTCGCGTAGGCCGAGTTCGCCGCGCTTGGCGCGTAGGTGTTGTGCGCGGGCGTTGAGCCTGTCGATCTCCTTGTTCGAGGCGTCCGCGATCAACGCGACCTGGCGCATGTCATGAGTCTTGGTGAGGCGTGCCCATGTTTGGACGGCGTTCTCGGCTGCCTGGTCGCGGGTGTCTGAGAGATGCAGGTTGCCCTTGGCTGGGTAGTGCGCCATCGCTCGTTCTGGTTCCCCGGCGCGTAGTGCCTGCCACGCTCGCCGCTCATCCGGGTCTGTCGTCCTGTGGATCGTGTCGAGTTCCACGGTCGGCGCGTGCTGGGTGAGCCGGTCGAACATGCCGCCGGGACCGATCGAGGGGAGCTGCTTGCCGTCACCGACCGCGATCAGTTCTGCGCCTGAGCGCTCGATCAGGTCGTGAGGCCGTCGAGACGCTGTGGTCGGCCATCCCGGCCTCATCGAGGATGATCGTTGTGTCGGGACCAACCTGGACCGCGCCGGTCTTTACGCGTGCGATGAGCGCGTCGAGCGTGAGCGTGCTTCCCAAGAGCGCGGGACTATCGGTGCCCAGTCGCTCGGCGGTCGATCCTGAGACGGCGATCCCGAGCGTTTCGCGTCCTGCCAGTTGCTCGGCTCGGGCGGCGGCGTCGATCACGACACCCTTGCCTGTGCCTGCCGGGCCGACGAGCACGCTCATGCGCTCTGGGCCGGTGAGGATGAGTAGCGCCATCTCCTGCTCGCTGGTGAGCTGGTTGCCTATGCGCTCTGCGACTTCACGCGCAGCGGTCGCTCTCGCCGCATCGCCGACATCCCGACCTGCTGGCTTGACAAGTTTTGCGGCTCGGCGTTCGATGGCTTGCTCTTGGGCGCGAACCGCGAGAGTTGTCATCCGCCCGCCCTCCAAGGTGAGGACCCGTCGGTCTCGAACCATGCTCCGTGCGATGTCGAGTGCTTCTCGCGGGGATCGCTCGCCAGCAGTTTGCTCAAGCGCGACGGTGTAGAGGTCGCGCGCCTCGAACACGGCGTGACGTTCGGTCAGGCGCTCCTCGATGCGATCCTCGACCGGCCGTGTGCTCGCCTGTGGCTGGGACTCACCGAGGAGTCGTAGGGCCTCGTTCGGCCCGAACGCGTACCGGTCGCCTGTCTCATGCCATGCGTTTTCGAGGTCGTCGCGGGTGGTGAGTTGCTTTGAGCGGCGGTTCTCGAGCGCGAGGTCACGCAGCTCTCCACGCTCCGGGGCGCGACCGTAGCGCGCACGGAAACGCTCGGCGGCCTGTGCCACCTCTCGGGAGCGACCCGAGAACGCGTCGCGCAGCTCTACGGGTACTCCGGCGATCTCGAAATACTTGCCGTTCTTCCCCGTCGCCTGCTCAATCGGATAGCCCAGATTCGCAAGCTCTTGGGCGAGCGCGGAGCGGTAGAGCGCGCCGACCTCGCCAGCTGAGCGGAACACGGGCCGCGACCAAGTCGCAGCGATCCGGTCATCCTCCCGGACAACGCCCGTGATGACGACGTGACTATGTAGTTGCGGGTCGGGAGCCTCAGCATCGGATACACCGCGGGCGGTGCTGTGGCGGTACTCGACGGCGATCACGTCCTTGGCAAGCTCCTCCACTACCTGGCCGCTATAGCGACGGCGCACCACCGGCACCCGCTCCCGCAAATACGCGATCGATTCTTCGACAGCGTTCGCATGGGCTTCTTCGATTTGCTCGCGCTGCCAAGGATCGGCGAGTGCCCACACGGCCGATACGGACTTCGGGGCGCTGAAGGCCACGTCGATGCCGCCACCGCGACCGCCGCCCGCGCCCTCGGGTCGCAACCATCCTCCGGTTCGGGGGGCGCGTCCCTCCATCAACGCCACGAAGTCCTCTCCCACGACTGGAGCATCCCCGTCGATGCCGAGCCGTTGAAGGGTCTCAGGGTCAGAGAGCCATCGTCCCGGTGCCTGCGTCAACTCGCCGTCAGGAGAGAGGTAGTAGTCGCCGCGCTGCGGCGCGACAGTCTTTCCCTCTAGGTAGCGGGCATAGCCACCAGCACGACCAGCCGGGATACTCGATGCACTCATCACTACACCTACTGACCGCCAACCCGCCAAACCGGCCAAAGAATTCAGTGACCGGTCGGATGCTCGCCGGATGCGCGTGTATCTGGTCTGTGAGGCTGTTGGAGCGCAGCGACCGGCGAGGAGGCTCAGCGCTTACGCAGGAAGCGAATGTGACGTCTGGCGTGGTGATGGAGGGTCGGCGGCGGGCCGGAATCGGGCTGCCCGCGTAGCAGGTCGTGCTCGGCGGGCTGGGCCTCAGCGCGCGGTATTACGCGCTGAGGCGTTCCCGGCGTTTCTGTGTCTATAGCTCCAGGTCGTCCATCCGCTGCGCGGCGCGTGTCGGCATCACCAGCTCGTCGTGTAGGTGGACGAGTCCGCTTGCCTGTAGCGCGACGAGGGCGTCTTGAACGTCGAGGGAGCTGGCGCTGACTTCCAGCTCGATCTCTGCGCGTGTCCAGATGCCGGCGTGTCCGCCGCTGAGTAGCAGAGCCATGATGGCCCCTTCGGCCACAGGACGATGGGGTGCGTCTGTGGTGCCCTCGTCTGGGTGCGGGGAGTCGATACCTTCTCGGTGCATGGGAAGAACCTCGTTTCTTTCCGTGTCGGTCCCGGCGCGGGTTCCGTCCGCGTCGGGACCATACGGTTGTTCTGTGCTACATAAAGCCTAGTACATGGACAAGACGTGTTGTAGTGAGCAACATCTATCCAGATGACTCCTCCGACGAAGGTCGATCAGAAGCTCGCTCGCGCGCTGCGCAGCTTGCGTGAGCAGCGGGGGGTAACCCAGGAAGACCTTGCACACGCGGCAGACGTGACCACCACGGCGCTGAGCAGGATTGAGGGCGGCAAGGCCAACCCGACTTGGACCACTCTCGCTCGCATCCTCGACGCATTGAATGCCAGCCTGACCGACCTTGAAGCGGCACTCACGCGCGCATCACGCTGAGTCGTCGGGAGCTTTCCTAATTTTTTTTGGCCGGTCTGGCGGGTTGGCGGTCAGTAGGTATATGGAGACGATCAAATCGACTGTCAAGCCGGGCGCGGTGCAGCTCGACGGTCCTTTGCTCCGCCCAGATGAGGCTGCCCGCTTGCTAGCCGTTAAGACGAACTGGATCTATGAAGCCGTGCGCACGGAGAGGCTGCCGTGCCTACGTCTCGGTCGCCATATCCGATTCACGCGTGCGATGCTGGAGCAATGGCTCGAAGAAAGGGCACGCTTGTGAGGGCGAAGACTCCGTCTTGGCGAATGGCATGATGCTTCGATCTCTCTAACCTGACGAAATCTACCGATCGCAATTCTTCCGCTTGGCACAGATATAGAATTGCAGCAATGAATGGAACGCAACTGGATGGGCGATCGGATCAACTCGTTCAGACTGAGGCCGACGTAACAGAGGTCGAAGCCTCGGCTTCGCGCCGAACTGCTGAGCAAGTGGAGCAGCTTCGCGCTGCGCTTGAAGCGCGTAAGTCCACGGGCAATGAGGCCGATGATCTAACACGACTGTTGGAGCACCAGATGGCGCACCTGGTGCCTGGCGATGATGAGCAAGCGCTTGACACGCTTGAGGTCAGACAGAACTTTCTCATGCATAGGTTCGAGCTGCCGCTGAGGCGCTATCAGGGGAGGGACGGCTTTTATCAACGTCTCGATACCTTCCTGAACCTGACATCGATCTTGGCGGGTGTGGGTGCTTCGCTCGCGGCATCGTTGAACGTCGGCAAGGTTTGGCTGATAATCCTTGGCCTAGCTGTTGGTGTGTTGCAAAGCATTAGTCAATGGGTCAAGCCTGCGCAACGTGCCAGCCAGCTAAGGAGCGCTGCGGCGGAAATGCGGCAAGAGGCCTGGGATCTACTACAGAACCAGAATCGGTACTCAGGCGCCAATCACGAGAAGAATTGGCTTGCCTTCTGTGCACAGATCAACAAAGTGGAGCAGAAGGAGGAAGCACAAGAGGATCAAGAAGCTGCTCATTCGGGCTTGGCCGGTCGCCTGCAAGTAGCCGCAGGAAAGCTGCCTGGCGGGAAATGACCAATGCAATGATGCGATGTTGATCTCGTGCGACGTTCTTCAACCCTCGTATTTCAAAGGGTCTGTCCCCATCCCGTCCCCGACTCGGCAAATCTGACCCCCGCAACCCCCACCCAACCCGACCGAATCCGACCAATCTAAGCCAAAAATCCCTGCAAATGGGCTACTTCTAATCCGAGGGTCGCAGGTTGGAATCCTGCCGGGGGCGCTCATGTACTGCAGCCACACACTGCCGGGGGCACTGAGGGGCGGGGCACGGCCGATCCATATCTAACGGGTGAGCAGTCGCCGATGGGCACCCATCTGCGCGGTGGGGTGTCGTCTCTCAAGCGATGGAACGTGGCTGTCGAGACAGTCGGAGGCGGTTAACGCCTCCCTCGATTCTCGACCTTCAGGAGCCATAGCTCATATGACGACGACACCCGCAGGCCGCCCGGACATGGGCACAACCCTTGAGGCACACACGCTGAGCGCCGCCGCCGTGGGCTTCCCCGAGACGGCTCGCCGTGGTGCGCGAACAGGCTTCGCCGCCGTCGGCGCGATGCTTGCGGCCGGCGCGCTTGCCTGCACGAGCGCCACAGCCGCCACTCCTCCGACTATGACCGCAACGTTCTCTTCAAACGGCGCTGAGCAGACCTTCAAAGTTCCGACCGGGGTGAGCAGCATTCGTGTCAATGCGATCGGCGAAGCGGGGGAGTCTGCGTTCCGCAACATTGGGGGCGTGGACGGGACGGGTGGTGCGGGCGCCGACGTTGTCGGCCAACTGCCCGTGAGCGCGGGGGAGACGTTGTATGTGGAGGTCGCCGCGCCCGGCTTCAACGGCGGCGGATATGGGGGAGATGCCTTTATCGAGGGTGGTTTCGGCGGTAACGGCGGTGGCGCGTCCGACGTGCGCACCGTCCCGGCCGCGGAACCTGACTCGCTCGAATCGCGGCTGCTGGTGGCCGCGGGCGGAGGAGGTGGCGGTGGCGTGACGCAGGATGGCGTGGGCGGAAGCGGCGGTAATGCCGGAAACCCGGGGACGAACGGCACGGGTGGGCAATCCGCCGCTAATGGCGCGGGCGGGGGCGCGGGCACGCTGACCGGCGGCGGGGCTGGTGGCACCGGCTGCTCTCAGCCTGAGCCTTATGGCGCCGACGGCGGCTCCGGCACCGGTGGGAGAGGCGGCGAAGGCTTCACAGCTCCGTGGTCCAGCAGCGGCGGTGGCGGTGGCGGCGGTTACACGGGCGGAGGCGGTGGCGAGGGTACATGCGGAATCGCCCCTCCCGACGAAGAAGGCGGCGCGGGGGGAGGCGGCGGCGGATCGAGCTTTGTCTCCGGCGAAGCGAGCTTCTCCTCGTTCGGAGCAGCCTCCACGTCGACCGTGCCATCGGTGTCGATCACCTATCTGACACCCGCGAGCGCGACGCCGGGCACTTCGGTGGTCACGTTCTCAGCGACTCAGCCGCTACAGACCGTTAGCGCACCGCAGACGATCACAATCACCAACACGGGCGGCAATCCGCTTCAGATCAGTGGGGTCGCGTTCGCGGGCTCGGGCTCGCCGCTGCCCACAGATGCCCCCGAAGATTTCCTGATCGGCTCCTCGACCTGCTTCGGCTCGATCGCCTACGAGGAAAGCTGCCAGGTTACGGTGCGCTTCGCGCCGCAAAACGAAGGTGCCCAGACCGGGACACTGCAGATCCTCGGCAACATGGGTGCTGGGGCGACAGTCGTGACACTTACCGGCACGGGCGGCGCGCTCCCGCAGGGCGCCACAGGCTCTCAGGGTTCGCAGGGCGCCGCGGGCTCCCAGGGTCCGCAGGGTCAAACGGGTGTCAGCGGCCCCGAAGGATCGGCGGGGAAGACTGGGGCCAGCGGCGCACAGGGTCCGGCAGGCGAAATCGGCAAGCCGGGAGCAGCCGGTTCGCAGGGCACCCAGGGTCTTGCGGGGCCGAAGGGCGAACAGGGTCCCAGGGGCTCGACGGCTACCTACGTTTGTCACCCGCGGCGGCGCCACGGCAGTTATGAGGAGGCGTGCTTCGTGAGCCTCAGATCGGCTTCCAAGTCGGCGGTGAGCGCGCGACTGGAGCACGACGGCGTTACGTACGCGACGTGGACGGCCAGTCGTTTGGCGAGCGCCGGTGGACTGTCGCTGAAAGCAACCCGCCGCGTGCCGGCTGGGCGCTACACGCTTGTGTTGGCCTCCAAGCACGGCACGAGCACCGAGACAGTTACGGTCGGCTGAAGCCAGGGAGTCGCGGCGGCCGGGTTTCGGTCGCCGCGACTTCTATCAATAGGGACGTCGCGGGACCGGTGTTCCCCGCGGGCCGGGACGCGACTGTAGGATCGGCGCCCGCCGATGTTCGTGCTCACCACGCTGGTCTACCCGGTTGTGCTCGCGCTGCTGTGTCTCGGCGCGGCGCTGCTGGTGGACCGAGTCAGTGGCGGCTGGCTGCCGGGCGCGTTGCTGCCAGCGGTGGGCGCCGCCACGCTGATCGTGGTGTCGCAGTGGAGCACCTACATCGTGGCGCTGGCGCCGGCCACCGCCTATCTGCTCGTCGCGCTCGCGCTCGCCGGGTTCGCGCTCGGGTGGGGCAGGGTGCGCGGGTTCCTCGCGCGTGCCGTCCCAAGGTCGGTTGGGGCGTCTGAGGCTGGCAGCTCACATGCCCAACCGACAGCAGGTCGAGCTGGGTGGTGGATGGGGGCGATGGCGCTCGCGTATCTGCTGGCGCTCGCGCCTGTGCTGGCGGCGGGCCGACCGACGTTCTCCTCCTACATGGCGCTGGCGGACTCCGCGGTGCACATGCTGGGCGCCGATTATCTGATCCGCCACGGCCAAGACTACGCGCACCTGGACCTTCACAACTCCTACGGCGCGTTCGTGCACGCCTACTACGGCTCCTCCTACCCCTCAGGCGCCGACACACTGTTTGGCGGTAGCTCGTTCCTGCTTGGCCGGCCGCTGATCTGGACGTTTCAGCCGTTCGTGGCGTTCATGCTAGCCACCGCCGCCGGGCCCGCGTGGCTGCTCGTGCGCCGGCTGGGGCTGGACCGGTGGTGGGCGGCTCTGGCGACGCTCACCGTGACGCTGCCGGCGCTGGTGTACGCGTACGAGCTGATTGGCTCGATAAAGGAGATCGCCTCGCTGCCCATGATCCTAGGCATGGGTGCGCTGGTCGTGGGGCACCGGCGCTGGTTGCACGAGGGCGCTCGCGGGGCGATCCCGTTTGCGCTGCTGGTCGCTGCCGGAGTATCCGCCCTGGGGGTGGCGTTTGGCGCGTGGGCGCTCGCGGCCGCGATCGTGCTCGGTGGGGCGGCATTCGGGCAGCTGGTGCGCCCGGAATCGCCGCGGCGCGACCCGGCGGGCGCAAAAGCGCCACCTGGGGCGCCGGCACAGCGCGACCCGACCGGCGGAGAAGCGGCACGTGTGGAGTCAACGCAGCCGACCTCGGTGTCCGGGGCGCAGAGCGTGCGCAGTCTTGCCGGCTTGTTCGCGGTCGGTATGGGGGTGCTGATCATCGCCGCGTGGCCAACATGGACCAAAGTCGCCGGCTCGCTGAGTGTGGCCGAAGCGATCGCCTCCACGTCGAACCCCGGCAACCTCCACATTCCCCTGCGCGCCTCACAGTTGCTAGGGGTATGGCTGGGCGGGAGCTACAAGCTCATGCCCACCGGTGTCGCGCTAACGCTCACTTCGGTGCTGATCGCATTGGTGCTCATAGCGGCTGTCGTTGGTTTTGGATATGCGGTTCGTTCTCGCTGGTTTGCGCTCGCCGCATGGTTCGCTCTGTCGATCGTCCTGTGGCTGGCGCTCAAACGGTTGGCCACCACCTGGGCGGATGCGAAGACGCTGATGCTGACCTCGCCGGTGGTCGTGCTTGCCGCGTGGACTGGGGTGGCGGCGATCAGATCCTCGCCTGTGCGGGTTGCGGCCCCGCTTGCTGCCATCTTGCTCGCGGGTGGGGTGCTGGCGTCAGACGCATTGCTGTACCACAGCTCCAACTTGGCGCCCACTGCGCGCTATGAAGAGCTCGCATCGATCAACACGCGCTTTGCCGGACGAGGACCGACACTGCTCACCGACTTCGACGAATACGCGCTGTACGAGCTGCGCGACATGGACGTGGGCGGCCCCGACTTCGTCTATCCGCCGCCCGCGCTCGCGGCGGCCGCGGGCGGTTATGGCAAGCCGGTACAGCTCAATCGGATCGCTCCGTCGGCGCTGGCGGCCTACCCCCTGATCGTCACGCGGCGGGATCCAAGCGCCGTGCGTCCACCCGCAGCCTACCGATTGCTATGGCAGGGCATCTACTACCAGGTATGGGGCCGCCGCCCGCGTGCTCACGTGGCGATTGCGCACGTGGCCATTTCAATCCCACCCAGCTCTCCGCGGGCACAGTGCGCGCAGGTTTCCCGCGTGGCTCACTCCTCCAAGGAGCGCGGGGATCGCCTGGTTGCCGCGCTCGCTGCCGAACTGGTCGAGGTGCGCCTTGCCCATGTCCGCCGTCCCAAGGGCTGGGGGCTTGTGTTGGGGGGGATCGTGATGGGTGGGGCGGGCACTCTGCGTGCGGCGTTCCGGCTGCCCCACGAGGGAGTGTGGGAATTGTGGTTGAAGGGCGATGTCATGCGCGCGATTCACGTTGCGATCGATGGGCGCGCACTTGGGTTGATCGGGAGTCAGCTCGACGGCAACTCGCTGGTTGCCAACCCGCTCACGTCGCTGCGCGCGACTCTCTCGGCTGGGTTGCACACCCTCACGATCACTCGTCCTGGAGCCAGCCTCGCACCCGGCGACGGCGGTGGTGACTTATTGGCCGCGATCTTCCTCGTGCCCGCGGGAGGCGCGGGCGAGCCGCGTTTGAGGTCGGTGGCGGTTGGTAACTGGCGCTCGCTGTGCGGACGCCGGCTGCAATGGGTTGAGCTCGCCAGATAGGGTGCAGGCGTATGGCCCGTCGCGTCCTGATTCTCTCCTGGGAGTACCCGCCGGTGATCGAGGGTGGCCTCGCCCGCCATGTGCGCAAGCTCGCCGAGGAGCTCGTCGCGCAGGGCACTGTCGTCGACGTGCTCACCCGAGGAGGGGAACGCGGGGGAGTTGGTGAGGCAGAGCACACCGAGGAGGTCGAGGCAACCGTCGAGGAGATGGGCGGCGTCACGGTCCATCGTGTGCGCGAGCCCGGCTGGCCGCGCGACCTCGACCGCTTCCTGGGGTGGGTGCGCCAGATGAACGACGACATGCTCGCGATCGGGCGCGCGCTCGCCGAGGAGCACACCTACGACCTCGTGCATGGCCATGATTGGCTCGTCGCGCACGCCTCCGCCGCGCTGTCGGATCTGCTGGAGGTGCCATACGTCACGACGATCCATGCCACCGAGCATGGGCGCCACCAGGGCTGGGTCGACAAATCGCCGCAGTCGGACATCCACGCGATCGAGCGCTGGATGGCTCAGCGCGCCGACTCGGTGATCACTTGCTCGCACTACATGCGCGGCCACGTCGCCGACATCTACGACATCGATGAGCGACGCCTCACCGTCATCCCCAATGGCATCGACCCGGCCGACCTGCGGCCCGTCGATGACCTACAGACGCTGCGCCTGCAGTTCGCGAGTCCCGAGCAGCGACTTGTGCTGCTGGTTGGACGGCTTGTCTACGAGAAGGGCTTCCAGCTTGCCCTCGACGCTCTGCCCGATGTGATCGACAAAGTGGGAAACGTACGCTTTCTCGTCGCTGGCTCCGGAACCCACGAACGCGAGCTCAAGGAGCAGGCGCAGCGGCTCGGGCTCTCAGAGCACGGCGTGTTCCTCGGGTGGATCGGCGACGACGCGTTGCACTCGCTTTACCGGATCGCCGATCTCTGCGTGGTGCCCTCGCTGTATGAGCCATTCGGGCTCGTCGCCTTGGAGGCGATGGCCTCAGGCTGCCCGTGCATCGTGGCCGACACCGGTGGCCTACGCGAGGTGGTGCCAGCAGGCGAGCGTGTCGGCTTGCGTTTCAACGGTGGCGACGCACCGCATCTGGGAGTCATGATCGAGCGGCTGCTGGTTGACGAGCAGCTACGTGATCGTCTCGTCACCGAGGCTTCAGAGCACGTCCTCAGCTTCGACTGGAGCGACGTTGCACATCGCACGGTCGGCGTCTATCGCGAGCTCGTGGGTGGCCGCGCGGGACAGCGCGCGTAAGGTCTCCTCCTCGCGGTTGTGGTTGTGCAATCTTGCCTGTTGACCAGCAATTCTCGCAAGCGAGGGTAGAGGGGTTGGACCAATGCTCGAAGGGTTGATGCAGGACGA
Source organism: uncultured Solirubrobacterales bacterium (assembly GCA_963849215.1). Classification (GTDB taxonomy): domain Bacteria; phylum Actinomycetota; class Thermoleophilia; order Solirubrobacterales; family Solirubrobacteraceae; genus Palsa-744. The sequence continues at coordinate 248,356 of CAWKGR010000002.1, read as the reverse complement.
CTTTCCGCTGACGCTTCACCACCCCCTGCACCGCATGCGCAGCGTGCACCCCGGCGCGGAGGTGGTGACGCTCACCGATCACGGCACGGTGAGGGCCACCTACGGCCAGGTCGCGGAGCGCGCCGACCGGCTTGCGCGTGTACTTGAGCGGCTCGGGGTCAAACAGGGGGATCGTGTTGGCACGTTCGCGTGGAACAACCAGCGCCACCTCGAGCTCTACATGGCAGTTCCCTGCATGGGCGCCGTCCTGCACACGCTCAACATTCGCCTGTTCGCCGAGCAGCTCACCTACATCGTCAATCACGCCGAGGACGGGGTGATCTTCGTCGACGACTCGCTCGTGCCTATCCTGGCGGAGCTTGCTCCCACGTTCAAGGGGGTGCGTCACTACGTTGTTATGGGTGACGGCGACTGTGGCTCACTGCCCAACACGGTGCGCTATGAGGCAGCTCTTGGAACAGGTGGATTCGGATCCCGCCCACCCCTACGAGTACCCCGAGGTGGATGAGCGTCAAGCCGCTGCCCTTTGCTACACAAGCGGGACCACGGGCAATCCAAAGGGGGTGCTCTACTCGCACCGTTCGATCTCGTTGCACTCCACCGCCTCGCTGATGAAGGACGCGCTTGGCCTCTCCCAGCACGACCGTGCGCTGCTGGTCGTGCCGATGTTCCACGTGAACGCCTGGGGCATACCCCACGCCGCCGCGCTCGCCGGAGCCGACCTGATCCTGCCCGATCGCAACCTCGGAGCGGAGCCGTTGGCGAAGCTGATCGAGGCCGAGCGTCCCACGATCATGGGTTGTGTGCCCACGATCTTCGCCGAGCTGCTGCGCTACGCCGACTCACACGACGTGGACATCTCCTCGCTGTCCAACGCCGCCTGCGGCGGCTCAGCGGTGCCGCGCCAGCTGATGCGCGACTTCCAGGAGCGCCACAAAGTGAACGTGTTCCAGGCGTGGGGCATGACCGAGACGAGCCCCGTTGCCTCCTATTCGCGCCCCGAGGAGAGCGCCGGCCAGGACGAGCGCTATTGGGATCAGCGCGCCAAGCAGGGCAAGCCACTTCCATGGGTGCAGACGCGGCTGGTGGACGACGACGGCGCTGAGGTGCCATGGGACGGCGAGTCCACCGGCGAGCTCGAGGTGCGCGGACCGTGGATCGCCGCCAGCTACTTCGACGATGAGTCCGGCGCCGAGCGCTTTCACGACGGCTGGCTGCGTACCGGCGACATCGCCTCGATTGACTCCAACGCGTTCATTCAGATCACAGATCGCTCCAAGGACGTCATCAAGTCCGGCGGGGAGTGGATCTCCTCGGTGGAGCTGGAGAACGAGGTGATGGCTCACCCCGATGTGATCGAGGCGGCTGTGATCGCCAAGCCGGATGAGAAGTGGGCCGAGCGACCACTCTGCTGCGTCGTGCTGCGTGACGGCGCTCAGCTCTCCGCGGAGGATCTGATCGAGCACCTGCGCGGGCGTGTCGCCAAGTGGTGGCTCCCCGACGAGTTCGCGTTCGTTGCCGAGGTCCCCAAGACGAGCGTTGGCAAGTTCGACAAGAAGGTGCTTCGCTCCCAGCTGGCGGAAGACACACTGCAGGGGCGTGTGATGGTGGGCGCCTGAGTCCCCACGGTCCGCGGGAGGTGACGTTGAAAGTGGGTTGAGCCAGTAGGTTGAGCGGCCGTGGCGCTCTTTCATCGCTCGATTGGCTCGAAAGCGTGGTGGTTGAATGCCCGCCGCACGTTTGCGAAACCAGAGTTTGCGAAACATCATGCAGGAGAATCGAGTCCGAAAGTAAAAGGGTTGTCGAGTAAACTGGCCGATGCGGCCATCGTCGATCGATTGGCGGGGCTCTCAAAGGAAATGAGGGGTCTCTGTATCAGAGGCCCAAGCGACCACCGGACGCGGGAGACAGCAAGATGCGAAATGACGTGACGGCCTCCCAGAGGTCACAGCCGGCAAGTGCAGCACTGATCGGACGTTCGCGCCGCAGCCGAGCGGCGCTTCGCGGGCTCGTGGCTTTGCCGCTCGCGCTCGCCCTGATCGCGCCTGGGGCCAGCGCCCTTGCGGTGGAAACCACGACGACCTCGGGCTACGGCACAACCAACACGGCGCCGCCACCGACAACCCCAGGGACAACACCTGGGACAACACCGACCCCAGCAACCACAACTCCAACGACAAAAACGGAACCGACGTCCACCGGCAAAGGGGGCGTGTCTCCGTCGAGTACGTCAAGCACGCCGACATCCACGCCCGCGAGCTCGACAGAACCTGCCAAAGCGGGCACTGAACCGACCGCCACGACCGCCAAAGCCACGACGCTGCCCTTTACGGGCCTCGATCTGCGCTGGGTGATCCTCGCGGGCGTGTTGCTCGTGGGACTCGGTATGTCGATTGTCGTTGCGCAGCGCAGTCGCCGCGACACCGGACGCTAGCTGACGATTACGAGATCCCCGATCGCGAGCAGCGGGTAGACCTGCGCCGCTGTTCCGATCGGGAGCTCGACACAGCCGTTTGACTGTGGGAAGCCGTAGGAGGCACGCGGGAAGCCGTGCACAGCGTCCCCGCCGTTGAAGTAATTGACCCACGGGACTCCCGGGTCGCTGTAGTGCGAGCCGTCGGGGTTGGTGCCGGTCATCGTGGTCGATACGTAGCGGGCGTAGATGGGAAACGTGCCACGTTCGGTTTCAGCGCCGGCAACGCCGGTGTTGGCGGGGGTGGAGATCACCACATGGTTGCCGCGGTGTACCTGGAGTGTCTCGGGGGAGGACTCTGAGACGGTCACGAATGTATAGGGGACCGGGTCGCGATGGCCGAGTGTCTCGGCCGCCAGCAGCGACGCCCACGTAGAGCTGTTGGGAGTGCTGGTGGGGGTTAGCCCGTGATCGTCCTCGAACACCGTCAGCGCACCGCGCGTCGTCGGGTCGAGCATGCCGTAGGCTAGGCCCGGTGCGTCGGACACGCTCGCCACAAGTCGCGCTGCGGGCGGGCTGAAGGCGTAGCGCGCGGCAAGCGCACGTGCCTCTGGTTTGTCGCCGCTGTTCCTACCGTGGGCCGCATCGATCGCGTAGGGGAGGTAGCCCAGGCGCGAGAGCGCCTGCTGCAGGCCGCGCAGCGATGGGCACGCCACGTGCAACGTCAGTCTGCGGCTGCTGCCAAGCGGCGGCGCGCCGGTGGCGTCCGTCCCGGCCCACACCGTCAGCGTGTACGTAGAGCACGGCTCGAGCGTTGAGGTCGGCGTGAACGACACAACGTCCCCGGCCGCGCTCCATTTGCCGGCCACGCTCGGGGTCAACATCGGCATGGGCGAATCGGATGCCGGCGCCGCTGACAGACGCAGCCGCAAGCTCTCTGTGCCATCTGCGATGGACCCCGACGGCAAGCCTGTGATGCGGGTGCGCACCTCGGGCTTGACTGGCGGGGAGGTGGTTGAAGGTGTGGTTGGCGTGGTCGCGGGCGTTGAAGGCGTCGTCTGTCCAGTGGGCGTCGCGGGTGTGGGGGCGGTGGGCGTCGTCTGAGTGGCCCCTGTGCCCGGCGGAGCCGGCGTCGATGCCACGGCGGCACTCGTGGGCGCGATGGCCGCGAGTGCGAGGGTCACTGCGATGAGCCTTCCGATGGTCACGGTCGTCAAGGGTAGCCAGTGCGAGGGCCCTTCACGCCAAGCGGGCCCCCGGTTGCACCGGAGCGCTATTGGGCTGGTGAGACTGGGAGCGCAAATGCGATATCATTTAGATATCATTTTTCTGGAGAGGAGCGCGCGCTATGAGTACAGAGTCATCGACTGACCCACGGCCCGTCGGGCACGAAGGGGCCCGCGTCGATATCACGCAGCGTCCAGCGCTTGCCGTCAGCGGCTGGCTGGGGGTGGTGGTGCTCGCCGCGTGTGTCGTCGGCATCGTGCTCGCGGCCGAAGGCGGCAGCGGGCTGGTGTGGTTGCCGATAGTCGTCTTCGTCGTGGTGGTCACCTCGTTGGAGATCGTGACGCCCGGACAGACTTCGGTGATCCAGTTCTTCGGCCGCTACGTCGGCACCGTTGTACGGCCCGGTTTTTGGTGGGTCCTGCCGCTCACGCTGCGCAAACGGGTGAGCGTGCGGGTTCGCAACTTCGAGACCAATCACCTAAAGGTGAACGACGCCGACGGAAATCCCGTGGAGATCGCCGCGATTGTGGTGTGGCAGGTCGCCGATACGGCCAAGGCGACCTATGCGGTCGAGAGCTACGTCGACTTCGTGTCCGTGCAGTCCGAGTCGGCGCTCCGCCACGTCGCCACCAGCCACCCCTACGACGACACCACCGGTCGGGGGACCTCGCTGCGAGGTTCCACCGACGCGGTCGCCGCTGAACTGTCGCGCGAGGTTGCCGCGAGGGTCGCGATCGCCGGTGTCGAGGCCGTGGAGGTACGGATCTCCCACCTCGCCTACGCGCAGGAGATCGCCCAGGCGATGCTCCGCCGCCAACAGGCTAACGCCGTCGTCGCCGCTCGCTCGCGGATCGTCGAAGGCGCGGTCGGGATGGTCGAGCTGGCGCTCAACCGCCTCAACGAGAACGGCGTGGTGTCGCTCGACGAGGAGCGGACCGCCAGCATGGTGAGCAACCTGATGGTGGTGCTCTGCGGCGATCAGCCTCCCTCGCCGGTCGTCAACACCGGCTCGCTGTATACGTGAGTCCGTGAGTCAGCGCCGACAGGTCCTGCTACGGGTCGACCCGGCGGTCCACGATGCGCTTACGCGCTGGGCCAACGACGATTTCCGCAGCGTCAACGCCCAGGTGGAGATGTTGCTGCGCAAAGCGCTGAGCGAGGCCGGACGCATGCCAGAGCACGCCAGACCGCTCCCCAGACGCGGCCGCCCGCCGGCGCGGCTCGAAAAATGCACTTGGTAAGACAGCTCTCGAACCTGCCCCCAAGGCTTCAATCAATTCTGGACTTGCCAGCGAGTCGAGTCAAGTCCAGGACGACGAAAGCGCAGTTGCAGCCAGCTATGCGGAAGCTCGGCAACGGCGTCGTACAGCGAGCGGTCGTCAAAGTGCTGGTGGCGGCTGATGGCCCCATGCGCCGAGCTGACATCCGTTCGGCGGTCGAGCGTCAGCTTGGGCAGCCAGTGTCCAAGGAGTCTGTGAGTTGGTGTCTGCGCATGGGTATCAAGGGACCGACCGCGCACTTTGAGCGCGTTGCTCACGGGGTCTATCGACTCAGGGGTACTGCTTGACAATGCGCCCAGGGCTGCGCGGGACGACTCTCGAAACACGCCCGCACTTCGGCCAGAAAAGCTAGCGCGGCGCAGTGCTGCGTCCCATCTCCCGCTAATCCAGCCGCCGCCGCTCATGCAAACATATGTTCTGTTGCCCGGCAGGGCCGGTATCTACTCGACTGGAGGGACCACTTTTGACAAAGCGAGGCAGGAAAAAGCGCAAGGGCAAGAAGATTGCAACGCTGCCGCGAAGGTATGAGCCGTACATGGCCCCCGAGCCGCCGAGTATCAAACGTGTCCGGGATGAGCAGTTGATTTCCGAACTCCAAGCAGCCGCCGACCGCCATCTTGATGCCTACGGCGTAACGCTAGAACGCATAGACCTACCTACCGCCACAGAATCAATCGTCTTCGGCCATCACAAAACGCCCATCGTGTACGTCTTCGCACACAAGGCCGCCACGGCCCACGGGGCAAGCCGGACGATCAATGGCAACTTCCGTAAGCCAGGAGATCACTGGACCGAGCTGCACACACTCCTGCTTGAGCTACAAGGGAGCCAGGAGCAAACACCTGAGCTGCCAGAGATGCGCCAGACCCTGACGTCACTTCCGTCATCCTTGCCCATCGAGCTTGCATCAGCCGTCCTACAAGCCAGCGCGCGGATACGAACCGAGATGCGAGTGTTCCCGTGTCCCGTCGTTCTGGTCGAGACCACCACCACAAATCAGATCCGATTCGAGCCCATAGTCCTGCGCCCGAAGCTCTTGCTCCCGTTTACGGTCAGCGATGCGAACGGAGTAAAGACCGAGGCCGCCCTCGATCTCACAAGCACGACTGGCCCGATTGCTGTTGTGTTCCAAGACTCAGCCGATGAAGCTCGGATCATCGAAGTCTGGCCTATTGCGCTTCTAGCATTTGCCGATCTGATCTTCGCCGACGCAACCACGACCAATAACAACGAGACCCGGACGCAAGCACGTCCCAGAGGGGCTCGTCCGGCAGTTCCTCGGACATCAGACACCCTGCGATCCCTCCCGAGACAAACCGGCGGTATACGCGTTCCTCGGTCTACTAGATCGTCCACCGCGCTCAAGCCGATGGGGGAGACAGCGAGGTATCACGGATCATTCGTAGCTGGCTACCGCCGTCACCTGCCTCCTGGCCATAGCTGTGGCGACATAGCCCGCGCGGCGGCTCGCGTCTACGGGATCGAGCTGGGCGATGGCTGGACCTGGGTAAAACCCCACAAGCGAGGGCTCCCGGATGATTTTGTGCTGCGTTATGCGTGGCAGATGCCGTCACAATTCCGAGCCCTGCCGAGCCTCAATGCCGCTTGATCTCGGTCGGAAAAACTGAGTTGTGCGTCGCACAAGCGGCATTCTCGGACGGCCTACAGCAACTTGCGTAGCTCCTCGCGGCTGATCTCCGCATCCTTGAGTAGCCGCGACAATGTCCCGATTGACATCGCCCGGCGGGCTACCGGGATGCTCAACGTACGGCGGGTGGCGACGTGAACATAGATGTGGTGGCTGCCACGGCTCCGGTCATGCTCCCAGCCCTTGCGTTCCAAGACCCGGATGAGTTCTTTGGCGGTGAGCCGAGGGAGCTTCTCGCTCACGCAGATGGCACCAGTTTACGGTGCTCGATCTTTGGTAGCGACCAGCCACGCTCCCGTCGGGTGTCAAGATAGAGCGCCATCGCCTCTTGGATCATGGCGGTGGCTTCCTCCAGGGTGTCTCCCTCGCTGATACAGCCAGGCAGGTCCGGGACATAGGCGGTGTATCCGCCCTCATCCTGCGGCTCAAAGACTACGTCAAACTCATGCTGTCCATTCATGGGCTTCATTATACACCGGCAGTTTGGCAGTCGGCAAGCCGATGTGGCGCTGAGACTAGCATGTCGTCGCTGTTGGGTTCTCATGCGAGTGCATGTATATCCACGGCATCTAGAAGCTCAGCACTGAGCAGGTCAGCAACAAATGTCTCCAACGCTGCAACACGTCCGTCCACAGAGGGCCTAGGATGATGGCCGTGCGCAAGACCGCTCCGAATTGAGTAGCAGCTGGTAAAGAATCTCTCTGGCGATTCGTCGGCATATCGCCGGTTGCCTAGCCTCTCGGTGAGGCGACGACCCCCTTGATTGATTGACTCGTCGTAGAGCCATTTAAGCGTACCTAGTATCGACTGCTGTTCGTTCGCTTGTAGGTCCGCTTCACGGGTGAGCGCCATCAGGTTGTCTACGTGTGCCTGAACCTCCGGTGCGCGTGGCTGGAGGTTGATAAGTGTCTCAATGGCCATCATCAACATCATGAACCTTGCGTCCTCCTGCGGTTGCGAAAATGACGCGCTGAATAGGTTGTAGGCGAGGGCTTCTTGCTCTGGAACACACAGGTCACGGTCGGCTGCTGCCTTGATCGCGCCAAGCACTACAGCGAAGTTTCTGCCCACCACGACGCCGGCAGGGCCAACTCTTGCGAACCTCGGCCACGGATCTTCGTCAAATACGTTCAGCGCCGCCTCATTCAGAACCCGCTCGCCCGTTTGTTCTTCACACATCTGCTCTCCGACGTAAGTGAGCACTCCCGTTGGGGCGTCAAAGTCAGCTGGTACGCTCGCGCGCGCGAACCCGCGTTCGACATACCCCCTCCATCGTGCCGCTGCCTGCTCGGCCATCTCCTCGGACTCGTATCCTCGTCCAATCACAAACACCCACTCCGCGTCGTTGAGCGGCTGCTCTTCCGGGCCCGCCACGAGTCGCACGTCCTCGCACTCAGACAAAGAAACCTCATTACCTGTAGCCGAGAGTCGCGCTCGGCCAGGCATGCGGAAGCGGGCGCGAAATGCGAAGCTCATCGGATGAGCGTATATCTGATTGAACCTCTAGGTCAAGCCACCGAAGCCAAGAGCCACGCCCGAGTAGCATCCGACTACACGCGATGAGCTGCTGCTCGAAAGATGGCCACGTCGCACAATCGGCGTTGTCAGACGACAATGTCCTCTCCCAGACCAAGGTCAGAAACACCACTTGCGCCAGCTTTGCAGGACCGCGACCCTCCCTGTTGGAGTCCAGCTATTCAGTCAGGAGAGACGGTAATGGCAGAAACGTATAAGCCCGGAGACACAGTGCCAAAGACAGGCGAAGTTCAATGCACGCAGCACAACAATACCAAGGACCGTGTGCAGGCAGGCACGAAATTCGCCCCGTGTATGCATTGGAGCGAACACGATCGCGCCAACTGCACCTGGGAATACGTCTGATCGACCCTGCATTTTGTCTGTGGGGCGACGGGCGGTTATCTGGGTCCGTCGCCTTACAGCAGCTGTCGCACAACCGGTAGTGCGCGACACAGGCTCGCCCGGATAGACGGAGATGGCAGAAGACTCTCTACTCGCTGTCGTTCGCCGTCCCTCGCGCTTCCTTGCGGAGAGCAAAATGAACATACTCGCCAAATAGTGCGGGAGCCAGCCGAATGAGGGCTCTCTTTATGCTACGCCTTGTGCGAGAGCCCAGCCTCGGATTCTTGAGCTCGACAGACTTCTCATCAATCGCGAATCGTACGTCTAGTGGTGTGTCAGGCAACGTTTGCCGTGTTGATGAGTCTGCGTAGGCGGGGGTTGTTGGTGTTGCGGTTGCGCCAGTGGATGTATCGGCGGATGAGGCGGGCTTGGGTGGCGTGGTCGGGGTGGTCGGTGCCGGCGAGCGTGAAGTATCTGAGTGCGCGGAACTGCGCCTCGATCCTGTTTAGCCAGGAGGCGTAGTGCGGGGTGTAGGCCAGTTCGACGTTGCTGTCGGCGGCCCATTCGCGCATCTTCTTGCCGTGGTGGGGACTGAAGTTGTCGAGGATGAAGTGCAGCCGTGTGCCGGGCGGGTAGAGCGAGCGGATGTAGCGGCAGAACTCCAGGAACTCGACTCGGCTCTTGCGCTTCTTGATGTGCCCGTAGAGCCGGTCAGCACCGACGTCGTAGGCGGAGATCAGGTGTCTGACGCCGTGTGGGCGCTTGTAGGTAGCACGTATCCGCTTCGGCTTCGCCCTTGGCGCCCAGCCCTTGCCGCCGGGCTGGGGTTGCAGGTTCAGCGGCCCGAACTCGTCCAGGCAGATCACGACTATCTCGCCTGCCTCGGCAGCGGCGTAGAGCTCGACGATCCGGTCGTGCTTGGTCTTGAAGTTCGGGTCGGTCGAGCGCTTCCATGTCCTCACGGCTTGAAACCGGACGTTCTCCTCGCGAAGAAGCTGACGCAAGCCCTCGTGGGAGATGTCCGTGACCACCCCCTCGGCGACCAGATAGTCAGCGAGCTTGGACAAGCTCCAAGTCGCAAACGGCTGGTCAAGCTCCTGCGGATCGGTCAACGCGATCCGCTTGATCTCCTGACGCTTTGGCAGCGTAAACGTCTGCGGCCGACCGCCGCGATAACGCGGATACAGCGCGTCGAACCCGTCAGCGTTGAAGTTGTGGACCACATGCCTGACCGTGTCCGGGTCGGTGAAAACAACCTCGCTGATCGCGGGCGGCGACATGCCCTGCGCGGAGAGAAGCACGATCTGCGCTCTGCGCCACGTCACAACCGACCCGGACGTGCGGCGCACGATCCGAAGCAGCCGGTTGCCCTCCTCGCTGGTGATCTCCCGCAACAGCACCCTGGCGGCCATAACCCCTCCCGGTCGAGTACCCGATCCCGACCCAGAACTTCGCCGCCCGCACCATCAAACCCTGCGATCAAACCCGGCAAACGTTGCCGGGGAACCCACTAGGTCTGCCAGCATGCGCTCAAGGCCGTCCTGCACCGGCCAGAATCGGTAATGGATTCCCTCTCCAGGCAAGGAGTGGAGAAAGTCCGGATGGAACCTGCCCGCTACGAATGCCGCCCGGATCTTCCACGTCATTGGGTTCGGCAAGCTGACGTAGAAGGTGCCGTTCTGTCGTAGCACACGCCAGGCTTCACGAATTACATGCTCAGGGCGACCAACATGCTCGAGTACGCAGGACGCGATGGCAGCATCGAAGCTGCCGTCGTCAAACGGTAGAGGCTCTGTATCAATGTCGACGCGCTGAGCACGGACGCCTCTCTTTCCGGCCTGCTCTATTGCGAACCGTGACACGTCGACACCAGTTACGACGCAGGAACGCTCACCAATCAGCATCGAGCCGAGAACGCCATCGCCACAGCCGATATCCAAGACGGAGGACTCAGGCTGTACACGCCGGGCGACGAACTCCCAACGGCTTCGCCAGCGTCTGTCGAGGGTAGAATACTCAGGGCGAGCGAGCTTGACTGCCCACGCGTCGTCGTAGTAAGCCTCCGCAGGCGACTTGTCTTGAGGCATCGCTATTGATCTCCTATCTCGATGGAATGCGGTCATACAATCGTGGTTGAACCGAAGGGATTTCCTCGCGAGCGCGGCTCAACTCCTCGCACGCCCGGCACTCTGGTGCATGAGCTATTTCATTGAGCCGGGTAATGAGCGTGGGCAGAACTGTTGCGGCTATAGGTGAGCGTTTCACATCGTCGAGCAGTTGCTCAACGATGTCGTATGCCCAACTCGGGTGATATTGCAGGAGTCTCGTAATCGCCACCGACATCGATTCGACGACGTCCGGTGGGTAGGTTGTCGCTCTAGTCAGATCGTAGAGCGACTGAGCGTCGTCAATATCGCTACCAAAACCAACCGGAGCCGTCTCGCGCGACGAACTCGGAGGTGTTCCGCCAAGCGCCTCGCCAGCGCGGATTGAGCACCTCGTAAGACCAAGTCTCGACCAGCGCTTCAGATAGTGGAGTTCGTATTGCGCTCCGATGTTCTCGCCGGTGGAAAAATGTACTCGGGCCTGTCGGGTGTCGCTTTGTGCTAGCGAATAGAGACCGAGATAGTTGTGAGTAATGCCGACCCCTCGATAATACGACTGGCGTATCTTCATGGTCAGGCTTTTATCTAGGTAACTCTTCGCCTTCGCAGTGCTGCCCAGCGCGAGATAAACCAACCCGAGACTGCCATACAGTGGTGCTATCTCACGATCGGATCGCATCGAAAAATGAAGCGTGAGGCTCGCTTCATACTCCGCGTACGCCTCGTCGTGCATACCGCGCTTTCGCAGAATATTGGCTCGAAAGAGAATAGCGTTAGCGCGGTTGTACTGGTCGGGCGCTTCACGCTCGAGTTCGCGTGCCTCGTCCAGCAATGTTTCCGCCCGTGCCCATCGACCATCGTGAGTTTCAATTCGACTTTGCTGGATGAGCGCAAAGCACAGGGCACGTGGATCGCCGACGGCGCGGCTTACCCCTACGGCATCACGAGCAAGCGTTAGACCACGGACCACGTCGCCTCTCAAGCGACATGCGGCAGCTCCGGCCAACAGCAATCGCGCTGCAGTTGGTGTACCTTGGTCAGCGGCTTCCAAAGCTAGGTCGAGCGCAGAGAATGCTTCGTCGAACCTCGATAGGATCGCGCAGGTTTCAATGTGTCTAGCCTGTAGGTCGAAGATGTCATAAGCAAGCGCTAGAGCCGGCCGGTCGCCGTCGGAGCGCACATGCTGAAGCGCATCCGACTCTAGTCGATAGGCGTCCTCATAGCTGCCGCGCCCAGTAAGAAGCTCCAGGCGAAGCTCGGTCAATCTCAAGACCAACTCCTCGTCTGGCCAACTTGCAGCACTCAGCCGCTCAACGCGGTCTGATGTCTCATTCCAGTCCCCTCGCCGCATTGCACCGTGTGCAGCAGCAAACTCCTGCCAACTCGTGCCACGCGCGGACACGAAAGCGAAGTGAGCGATCTCCGCATAGACGTTGTCTTCGATTGCATGGAGCCCCGCAAGTCGTGCGTCCCGGACGACAGCGAGAGCGAAATCGAGACCGTCGGGCTCACTGTGAGCGAGCCGGTGGTAGACCTCGTCCCCCAAGTATTCAAGGCCGAAGCGTCCTGCCCCTTGGCGGCGAAGTGCGAGATGGTCCGCGATTTTCTGATGAAGGTCGCCCACAATTAGCGGATTGGCCGCCTTCTCTCGCTTGAGGATCGAATCCCGTGCGAGGCTGTGGAGTGCGAGCCCGCCATCGATATGTGCCTCCACGAATGACACGTCCCGCAACCTCTCGTAAAGGGGTACGGTTTCTGGGGCGATGGCGGTCAGCAAATCTCGGTCGAACCAGCGAGGGACGGCACATATGTGCAGAAGCTGTTGTTCCTCGGGTGCTCCTACCTCATCGAGGTATCTCGCCATGAGCCGCTCCTCCATGTCAGGGTGCGACCCAAGCTCACGAATCTCTTCAATGTCTAGAGACTCGACTCCCCTACGCCGTACGAGAGCTCCCAGGATGTCCCCCTTATATGGATGGCCCTGTACGGCCTCGTGGAGCGCAAGCCCCTTGACCGGATCGTCGACGCCTCTCGTGCGCCAGAACTCGACGGCTTCATCATCGTCAAATGGTTTCAGCTCGTGATCGATGATCGTCAGATTGAAGTCCTCCCAGTGCCGTAGGTCCGTGAGCGGCCGACGGCGAAACGCGACCGGCTTGGCCGCTGTAGGAAGTCCAGAAAGAAACTCTTCGCGAAGCCAGTCATCGACAAACGGTGTAACGTATTCGTGATGGTCGAGGAGCAGGACATACTTGTCGCCAGCGCCTACGCGTAGCACAAGCGACTCAAGCACCGCAGTCGTCAGACGGGATGCGCTGTTCGTAATCAGCGCGAGCTCGTCTGCCGAAACGTTAGCTGCGGATGCAAGCCTCCTAAGATGCCAGCGAGTGAACTGAACACCAAGCGCACTACCTCCGGCGGCTCCGAGAAAGGCAAGCATTGGTAGCCCGGTTTCTTGAGATACCCACTCGCCGACCGTACGGCCAGCTGCCTCCCCCAACGTAGCGCTCAGATCACTCGAATCGTCTGGCTCATCCATGCGCGATAGTGCATGGATGAGTCGGGCGTTGATCTGGTCAAGTGCTTGGAGATCAGCCCGAAATCGGGTGTCCGCCGCGTCAGATGCGTCGCTGTACGGAAGCTGTTCGTGTAGAGAACGAAGGAACAGTATCGGTGTAGCTTGGCGCCGAAAATCGACTCCCACCGCGACGAAATTGTCGCTATCGGCAAACGATTCGATCTTTGCGAGGAGAGAAGACTTCCCCATTCCGGCTTGCCCCCAAAAATTGAGAAGAGTGGCGGGCTGATCGGGTCCGGACGCAACAAATTGAGCGAATAGCGCTAGCTCTTTAGTGCGGCCAACGAATCGGTGAGTACGCGTCTCCGAGATCAACTCTCCAAGGGTCGTCATCCGTCACTCAGACACAATCGGCCAGTCGCGGACACCTTTCTCTGGCCCTGGCGGGGCGAAGATATAAATCTGCTTCAGAGTTATCGACTCATCCTGGTTTGTGTGCTGATGTTCGACCCCAGGTGGAATATAGATTGCGTCACCGGCGCGGAGCACGTACTCTTTGTCGCAAGCGAGAATGACGGTCGTTCCCTCGACGACATATATGAACTCCTCAACGTCGCGAGTGTGCGGCGGGACACTCTTTCCCGCACCGAAGGCAATATGTCCGAGTGCAACGTTGCGGGCCGTGGTGGTCTCGGCGTCAATCAAGACATTGGCGTTGACGCCGTCAGCGCCGTTATAGAGTGGCTGATCCGCAGCCCGAACAACTACAGGCTTTCTATTATTAGGCATTAATCCCTCTGCTGACATTGATGTCTCCTACTCTATCATCGGCTGGGCCTTCATGACAAGCGGCGGATGCGGGTAGATGGAATCGCGACCCAAGACGTGAGGCGTCGCACAAGTGCCATTGTGCGGAACTACAGCGAAGCGCGACGTTGCCGGTCGGTCTTGGCTAAGCCACGACTAGATGAAGCCCACCACGTCGGCAACCTGAACTTGGCTCAGACCGCGCTCGGCCCTAATCGCTCGGGCATCGCTACTCGCGGGATTCGTCGCTCGGCGGCTGAAATCCTTGACCGAGCAGCACCAGCGGATCTAAGTCCAGACGACCCGCAATGCGCTCCAAGCTCTTGAGCGTCAAGTTGCGCTCCCCACGCTCAATGCCGCCCATGTAGGTGCGGTGGACTTCCAGCACATCGGCGAACGCCTCTTGGCTCAAGCCCTTGGCCTGACGGTAGGCCCGCAAGTTGTGCCCAACGGTGCGCTGGAGGTCGCCTTCCATCTTGGCAACGCTGCCCGATTGCTACTTGACGGTCTACAGACTTATGAGTAGCATGACGCCCACAAAGACCGCAGGGGTTCACCGCGTGGGGGTTTGTCCTCCCCTGTCTGCCCCTTGTCCGCCCACGACTTGCGGCCGGTGCGACCCCATTCATCGGCACCGGCCGCAAGCACTCGACCGACAAAGGAGACCACCCGCCATGCAGACGCCCCCGTTCGAGGCCCAGCAGCACCGAGGCCACGTCTGGGCCTCCTATGCCCTGATCGCCTTCATGGTGGTCAGCCTGCTGTGCGTGCTCGGGTCAGGCGTAGCCCGTGCGGCCGATCCTCTGTCATGGTCAACACCGGAACTGGTAGACCATCAGGAACCGTTTGGCAATCCAGCTCAGCCGTCAGGCATCTCCTGCCCGTCGAGCGGCTTGTGCGTAGCTGTTGACAACGAAGGCGACGTGCTGACCTCAACTGATCCCACAGGGGGTACGTCAGCCTGGACCACAACCAAGGCTGACGGCCCCGGTGACTACCTATCGGCGGTGTCGTGTCCGACGACAGCGTTGTGTGTTGCCGTAGGACGGAGTGGAGCCATCGTGACCTCGACCGATCCCACGGGCGGCGCTGGTGACTGGACGGTCAGCACGGTAGATAGCAGTGGCTTGTCCGGCGTGTCCTGCCCATCGACAAGTCTATGCGTGGCCGTTGACCGAAACGGCAATGTCCTGACCTCGGCCGACCCGACTGGCGGGGCCAGCGCTTGGACGACCACGAGTGTTGCCGGGGCCAGTCTGATGCTTGGTGTGTCGTGCGCAACAACGACCCTTTGTGTCGCTATAGACGACGCCGGGAATGTAGTCACTTCTACCAACCCGACTGGTGGGCCAAGTGGGTGGACGGTGGCCAACGTCGATGGCAGTGAAGAACTGACCGGCATATCCTGTGTCCCTGGAAGCAGTTTGTGTGTGGCGACGGACTTCAGCGTGAACGTCGTCACTTCTACCAACCCGACAGGCGGTGCGGTGGCATGGCATCGTGTCAGTCTTGCCAGTGGTTTCAGCTCGGGGCTCTCGTGCCCCACAACTACACTGTGCGTCGGCATCGACAACGAAGGCGGCGTGGAGACTTCGACGGATCCGACTGGTGGTGCGAGCGCGTGGTCTACTACCACGCCGGTCGATGACCACGGGTTTCCGTCGGGGATGTCGTGTCCAGCGAGCGGTCTCTGTGTCGGTATAGACGACGAAGGTTACGCCTATACCTCCACCAACCCCATCGGCGGGGCCAGTGCGTGGAGTGAAACGTCAGATATTGACAGCAACGGCTCCGATTCGTTGACGGGCGTGTCGTGTCCGACGAGTGGGCTTTGCGTGGCGGTCGATGACGCCGGGAATGTCGTGACCTCGACCAATCCACAGGGCGAGGCTAGTACCTGGACAGTGGGAAGCGTACCGGACAGATATGGGAATCGGTCGAGTTTCATCGGCCTGAGTTGTGCAGGCACAAGCCTTTGCGTCGCAGGAGACTACTCCATTAGTACCATCTTTACTAGCAATGATCCACGGAGTGGCAATACCACCTGGAGCGCTTGGAGTGAACCTTTTACCTCGCCCTTGTTCACGTCGCCCCTGGCTATCTCTTGTCCCAGTAGTAGCTTTTGTGTAGCCGGGGGCGGACTTGGCGGCGGTGGTCTGACTGACGCCGTGATGACCTCGACCGATCCGACCGGGCCGGCCAGCGCCTGGACAATCACCGGCATTCCGAGCGCTACTAGCTTTGGAGTGGACAGTCTGTCCTGTCCGACAACAACGTTCTGCGCCGCTGTCGATAACCAAGGCAACGTACTCACTACTACCAATCCAGCAGGCGGAGAAAGCGCCTGGAGCGTCGCCAAGATCCCCAATGAGAGCCTGAACGCCGTGTCCTGTCCCACAACCACATTGTGTGTGGCCGTCGGCTACAACGCGGGCGGCAGCGTTCTGATTTCGACCGACCCGACCGGCGGGGCGAGTACCTGGACGCCGGTATCGGTGGCTTCGGCCTATGACTTTATGACGGCGGTGTCCTGCCCGGCGACGAGCTTTTGCGTAGCGGTTGACCGGGAAGGTAATGCCATCGTGTCGAGTGACCCAACTGGCGGGGCCAGTGCTTGGACTATCGTGCCTATCGACCAGAGCTATGGCCTGACAGACATCTCGTGCGTCTCTAGCTCCTTCTGCGTCGCCGTTGATAGCGGCGGCAACGTCTTGGTGGGCAGCACTGGAGCAGTCGAAGAACAACCTTCCGAAGAACACCACGAACAGCCGCCCAAGGAAGAACAACACCATGAAGAACCACCGAGCGGCAGTGGTGTGACAAGCAGCAGCGGAGGTTCGACCAGCAGCAATCCGAGCACGACAAGCAGTGGTACGACCGCCACGCTCAGCAGCGCTCAGATCGCGGCCTTGCTCGGACAGCAGCTCATCCCGTCAGGCAAGGCAGCCACGATCGCGTCTCTGCTCAATGCTGGCGGATTGACCATGAGCTTCAAGACCTTGGAGGCTGGCACGCTCAGCGTGCAGTGGTATGAGGTACCGGCAGGAGCCAAGCTAGCCAAGCACAGCAAGGCCAAGCCGGTGCTCATGGCGTCCGGTCAGATGACATTCACGGCGGCGGGAACTGGCAAGATCAAGGTCAGGCTGACGGCTGCTGGGAAGAGACTGCTCAGGCACGCCAAGCAAGTGAGGCTGGTGGCGACGGGTGTGTTTACGACGGAGGGCGGAACTGCGATCAGTACGACGAAGGAGTTCATAACAAGTAAGTAAGCCCATAGGATTCCTTACCTACTTACCTGTCACCGTCTTAGAAACCTGGATAGGCATTGATTCATAAGCTGCGCCTTTCCACAAGCGCCGTTTCGGGCTACTCTTCTCCTGGTGGCTGACCCGGCAACTCTAATACCAGGAACAAGCAGCCGAAGCGGTGCACAACTTCGGCTCCATTGTTGTCAGCCTCTACTTTATTGAAGTCTAAGGTGTGACCAGCTACTATACGTCCGAAGCGTCTGTCCGCCATTGCATATATCTGCTCAATTTCCTCGGCCACCTGGCCGACATCTGGATCTTTCTTAGAAGGCGGCGTCGAGGTACCGAGAACAGACATAGCTTCATAGTAATATTCCATATCCCAACTTTCTTCACCCTTAGTCTTAGTACTCTTAGTATATACCTGGGATAGAGTGAGGCAAGTAGGGTAGTGTATCAAATGACGTTTAGCCTTACAGTTTGAGACTGTCAGGTAGTGGATTCATCAACTGCAACAGATACTCCGTATTGTTGCAGCAAGGCTATGACGTGGTTCTTGCGTGGGAGATTGAGACTCGGGCCGCCACATTGCAAAGCCCGTTCCAAATCAGAGACGGCTTGCTTTTGCCGACCCACAGTTACGTAGCAGAGACCCCGTCGGTAATACAACCATGCACTGTCCGGATTCAGCGGCTCAATCTCCTCAAACTCGGTAAGCGCTTGCCCTAGCTCGCCTTGCTGCCCCCACACATAGGCTCGGGCGCTCCGTGCCGAAGCTATATCGGTCGAGCGTGCCTTAGTCTCTGCCAGATAGCCGGCAATATCAGCGAGGGCAGCCTCAAAGCTCCCCCATTCGGCCAGAACTTGACCTCGGGCGTGCAGCACGCTGCGCCGTCGTGCGCCGTGCTCCTGGGCTGTGGTGAGCGCGGCGTATGCCTGACTGTATGCCTGTTCATACCAGTGCACCTTGCCCTTACGCAACCACAATCGTGCTGCATCTGGAAAACGTCTGAGACCAGCGTCAAGAACTTCATGGGCAGTGTGAAACTGAGCCTTTATCTGATACCGGCTAGCAAGTCGAGCCCGGCTGGATAGCTCCTCCTCTTGCAAACCGGCACCGAGAGCGCACTTGACCGCGGCCTCAAGCGCCTCAACGGCTGCGCCATCTTCACCAAGGCCCAACAAGGTGACGTACAACCGCTCATGCAGCCAATATTTTTCGTCGTCGTCAGTCTCCTCGATGAGCCTCCGCAGGAGCGCTCGCTGCGCATAGGCGAAACGCCCGGTGCGGATTTGGGTTTCAATCCTGCGCTGGAACGGGGTATCACGTTGGTTCTGGCGGGTGGGTTTCGGAGGCCGCTGACTGCGTGAACACTCCAATGCGTCCCACAAGCGGGTCTCTTGATCGGGATACGCTTCTACCAATCGCTCTACAAAACCCTCGGGGTACGATTCGCCCCGCTCCACGTTGGAGATGTAGGTACGAGCCACGTTGAAACGGGTTCGGAATATCTCCTGAGTCTCGCCCTCGGACGCACGAAGCTCTTTGACGACCTCGGCCAGTGTCTCCGGCTGGTCGCTCGTTGGCGACGAATGGTTGCTGCGTTGGCTAGCAGTCATGACATCCCCCAAGGCGTAATGACATGACTACTGACATTGGCGATGTCAGCGCTTCCAAAACTCTGGCATGACCAGTCTTGCGGGCATTGCATCTGGTCTGCCACGGTGTCGTTCGTTGAGCAATCGGAAAGGATGGTCATGTCAAGCAAACCAGAAAGATTGTCGCCGAACGTGTGCCCGCCTCGGCCCCGGTGCGGACCAACGGTCGCAGCAATCACTGTAGAGCAGGTAGATGGCCATAGATCAGCGATCTGGGACGGCGACCCAGAGCCCGACGTGTGGTGGGGCAAGTCCGGCATCGACGCCCTGATCTGGGCTGATCCCCGGCCCTATGAGGAGCCGCTGTCGGATGCTCCCGCCGAAGTCTCGGCCGGTGATCCACGATGACCCATCCTTGCACCGACCACCCTTGCGACCACTGCTACCTCTGCGATGTCGTCGGCGTCTGCTGCATGACGGTCACGCCTGGCCAGCGAGTGAGGCTCGAAGCCGAATACCGAACGGCACCAATCGACCGGCTCCACGCCGCCGTCCTACAAGACGCTGGAACCGTCCTCAGTCTGCCTGAACTGGTGCGGCTGGAGGCCCGCCAGTACCCGGCAGGGCTGGTTGCCGCATCGCGACTTGGCTTGCTGAAGGCACCGCTTGCCGATCCCGTTCCCGACTCCCGAAAGGAGCCCGCGCATGTCCCAGTCTCTCGTTCCCTTTGATGATGGCTCTGGATGGCTCACCAGCCGCCAGGTCGCCCGTGCTCGTAAGGCGCAACTATCCACCGACCTGACAATCTTCCGCCACGGTCTCCAGGCCCAAGCGCTGGCCGAGATGGATAGGCAGGATACCCAGGCCGTCGCGGACGCCTCGCGGACGGCTTTGGATGAGGAGCTGACCCTGCTCCGTGAGGGTCTGGCCCAGGCTGGCCAGTCAGCCGCCGCTATCGAGCTGGTGGCCCGCAAGGTCGAGCTGTTGGCCAATATCGACAACCGCCGTATTGCTCGGCGCTTCGGAGCGTGAGGCCCATGTTGATGATCCTCATTGCTTTGACGGTGGGCGCGTGCGGAGGCACGCTGGCTGGTGCAGTGGCAGGGTGGTGGGCCGGTCGTCGGCAGTCCGCGCAGTCGGCCACGCTCGATGACCTGGGTCTTGATCCCGCCTTGGATCAACAGATAACCGAGGCAGCCCGCCAATGGGCCATGCGTCAAGGTCAGCCAGCCGCTGCGCCGCTGGTGGCCGACAAGCTCAGGCTGCTTCATGCTCTGAGTCAGCGTCGTCGGCGTCGTTGGCGGTGGTCACGATGATCTTGCTGGTAGTTGTCATTGTGGTGGTGTTGGTAGTGGTGGTTGCGCTGGTGGTCGGTTTCCACGCTGGACCGCCAGACGCGGCGATTTACCGAACGGTCATTGATCTGCACGCCATCCGTAGGCGTCAGGAAGTCGCGCAGTTCAAGAGTGACGTGCGACGGGATGCGGCTACTGCTCGACGTGAGTTGCGCAAGGAGCTGGGCGAGATGAATAAGCGGGGGCGACCATGACTACCCCGCCGTCCCGCTGGCGAGACAGCGCCATGAACCTGGCCGTGAGCGCCTTGGTTATTGCCGTGATGCTGTACGTCGCTGCCCGGCTCATCATGGCTGTCTTGCCGATCCTTATCGCTCTAGCCGTTGTTGCGCTGCTGGGCTTTGCAGGCTGGTCTTTGTATCAATATCGGAAGTCGCGGTGGTGAACAAATCTCCAGATAACAGAGGCGTCGCGTCGGTGTTGTGAAATAAACAAGCAGTATTGACTAATACACAGAATCATTATTTACTAGTCATTCTCCCGATATTGCCATAAGCAGTATCACGGTGCGGTTGAGATACGGGTTTTTCCCGTTAGCAGGTAAATGTCCCCATACGGGACGTGCTGCTCTGCGTGCTCATTTTCCGCCTGGACGTGGAGAGAAAGGAGGTTTTACTATGAGTAGAACCTATCATCATGGAGAACGTCATATACGGGTGCGGGGCGTGAGGCGACCGACCGATCTGCGCCGTTTGGCACGGGTCTTGATCGACTTGGAGCAAGCCCAGGTGGAAGCGGAGGCCGAAGCTGAGCATGAACAAAAACGTAAGGCCAAGCAGGCTAAGCGCCAAAGCCGGAAAGACGATGCGTCGTCTGATAACAACTCGGAGACATCCGCGTGAGGTCGGCCGAGCTGACCTGGTATCGCTTGGGTTGGCCGCGTGAGGTGGAGCCGGAGCAGGTGGCGCAAGTCTTCCGCTTGTTGGCGACAACAGCCGGATATCCGGTAATTATTGAGACCATCGGCTCACCGGGCATGGTTGAGCATCGCTTGGCGTTGCCGGCAAGTCGGGGCGAGGCGACCGCTGACCAACTCAGGGCCAGCATTCCCGGTCTGAGCGTCGAGGAAGTCTCTACCCGACCAGCACTAGCCGCCACGCGCGCTGTCGAGCTGCGCCTTACCACCAAGCGTCGGCCGCTGCGCACTGATGACATGGCCGGGATCAGCCGGGCCATGCTGATGGCACTGGCATATGTGCATCGAGGCGAGCGCCTGAGTATCCAGTGGGTACTCGGCCGACCGTTCACGCCGGTTGCCGTGCCAAACCAACTGGAGAACGCCAGTCGAGAGTCGTGGATTGGTGCCCTGCTGCTGGCTCCGTTTGGTCCACCTCCACCGATGGACGTTGAAGTGCGGAACGCCCTGCGCATGAAGCAGGCCGAGCCGGGCTGGCGAGTTGTCGGACGGGTAGCTGTGCAGGCAAAGACCAAGGGCCGTGAACGGCAGTTGGTCAGGCAAGTAGTTGGTGCACTGCGGAGTGCCGAAGCGCCCGGCATCAGTTTTTGGGTTCGCCCGACGAATCCCAGCCGAGTGATCGAAGCGAGCGTGCCGCGCTGGCGGATGTCGCTGCGCTTGAACGCCACCGAGTTGGCCACGGTCTCGACCTTTCCCGTCGGTCTGACAAGCGGGCTGCCGGTGGTGGCGGTCGGTAGTCGTTTGGTGGCTCCATCGGCGGCCATTCCACGGAAAGGGCGAGTTATTGGCAAGGCGACCTATCCCGGTCGTGAGCGGCCTTTGGCGCTGTCGCCAGCCGATTCACTGCGGCATGTGCATACGCTCGGGCCAACCGGGTCTGGCAAGTCAACGCTGCTACTCAACCTCATAACGCAGGATATGGCGGCTGGGCGGGCCGTGGTTGTCATTGAGCCCAAGGGCGATTTGGTCGCTGATGTGCTGGCACGCATACCGGATGACCGCATCGGCGACGTGGTGCTGCTTGATCCAACCGACATCGAGCGGCCGGTGGGCTTCAATCCGTTGGCGCTTGGCGGTCGTTCGCCGGAGCTGGCGGCCGACCAGTTGCTTGGGTTGTTTCACTCGCTATACGTGGCGCACTGGGGACCGCGAACGCATGACATCCTGGGAGCCTCGCTATTGACGCTGGCCCGCAAGTCAGGCATGACGCTCTCAGCGCTGCCGCTGCTGCTGACCGACGCCGGTTTCCGCAGACGGATTGTGTCGAAGGTCAGTGACCCGATTGGTTTGTCTCCATTCTGGGCTGCCTATGAGGCATGGAGTGAGGCAGAGCGAGCGGCGGCCATCGCGCCGGTTATGAACAAGCTGCGTCCGCTACTGCTGCGCCCGGAAATGCGGGCGATTGTCGGTCAGGCCCGGCGGAGCTTTGATCTGCGCCGCGTTTTCACCGAGCGGAAGATACTGCTGGTTAATCTCAGCAAGGGACTACTCGGGCCGGAGACCTCTAGCTTGCTCGGCAGCCTCGTCGTCTCACAACTCTGGCAGGCCATCCTTGGACGGACGGCCATTGACCCCGATAGGCGTCATCCGGTTTTTGTCTACGTCGATGAGTTTCAGGACTACATGCACCTGCCGCTGGACTTCGCCGATGCCTTGACGCAAGCTCGTGGCTTGGGCGTCGGCTTTGTGGCGGCTCATCAGTACATGCACCAACTTGACCCGGCCATGCGCTCGGCGGTGCTGGCTAACGCGCAGTCACGGGTGGCGTTCCGGCTGCCAAGCGAGGACGCTCGCGTCATTGCCGCCGACAGTGCTCTGGCTCCCGAGGACTTCCAAGGCCTTGGCGCGTTTCAGTGCTACGTGCAACTCGTGGCCAAGGCGGCCGTCCAGCCGTGGTGCAGTGCCAGCACCTTGCCGCCCGGTAAGCCGATCAGCGATCCCACGGTGATCCGGGCGGCCTCGCGTAGTGCCTACGGTGTCGATCGCGCTGAGATTGAGGCCGACCTGTATCAGCTCTTTGTCGGTCGCCGCCAAACTGAAAGTGATGACCTGACGCCACGTCGGCGAGACGCCGGGAGTGCGGAATGAGCGCCTGTCGCATCGGCCGTCGTGTCGCGTCAATAGCGTGGCCGCCAAATCCCTGCACGGAAGCTGTCAGCGACAGAACTTTGGTGAGGAAAGTCTTTCACTATCTGTGTCAGTCTTTCTCGCTGCGGGTCGGGCGGCGGCTGGCAGCCGACGTTGAGCGGTGGATGATCGTCGGATTGGACGGCAACAGGCGGTCGTCAACGGGGGTGTGGCGATCCTGCTGGTGCGGGGGTGCCCGTCGCTTCATGTGGCACGCAACGCCCGCCACAACACCTCTCCTCACCTTCTCTTGGGCAACGAAAGGAAAGAAAAATGGGGGCATTGCGTGAGACGGGCAACGCCGGCACGTCCCTACGTCTCGGCGAGGGGGCTCAAGCAAACTCGCGAACGGTTGTCGGAGCGCGATCTGGCGATCATCAAGCAGGTGGCCGAGCTGCGACTGATGAGCGCCCGGCAGATTCAGGCGCTCCATTTTTCTGACGCTGAGCATGACAATGAACAGGCCGCGACGCGAGCCCGTCAGCGAGTCTTGGAGCGGTTGACGCGCGAGCGGCTGCTGATCCGTCTAGGGCGTCGTATCGGTGGAGTGCGGGCCGGTTCGGCAGGCTTGGTGCTGGCACTCGGGCCGGTTGGTCAGCGGGTGTTGGCGATTGACGGTCCCCGGCGTAGGACGTACGAGCCGACACTACGCTTTGTCGATCACACGCTCGCTACCGCTCAGCTCATCGTAGATGCCACGGTCGCTTCACATCGTGGTCTGCTTGATTTGCTGGACGTTCAGCCTGAGCCGCATTGTTGGCGAGAGTTTTCCGACATGGGTGGGCGGCGCTGGCTGCGTCCCGATGCGTTCCTAGCACTCGGCAGCGGTGAGTATGAGCTGCGCTGGTTCATAGAGATGGACCGGGCCAGTGAGAGCTTGCCGGTCGTTGTGCGCAAGTGTCGGCTCTACGCCGACTATTACCAGTCCGGCAAAGAGCAAGCGGCGCAGGGTGGTGTCTTTCCCCGTGTCAGTTGGATAGCACCGGACGAGCGTCGAGCCGAGCGTTTGCGTCAGGCCATTGCACGGGATCGCACGCTACCGGAGCGGCTGTTTGTAGTGACGACCAGCGAGCAGGCTGTAGCGGTGCTCAGTCACACAATACAAGTAACGGTTAATACGTGGAAGGAGGTACGATATGGGAAAGATTTGCAAGCATGAATGTGGTAGACTTAACAACACTAGGAGTAAAGCTCGATCACATGGAACAAGAGACAGTATTGGTGAGGCGCGTGGAAGCTGACAGGTTGGAGGGTGTGCCAGCGGTTGCCTACATCCGTGTCTCCAGCAAGGAGCAGGCTGAGAAGGGTGGCGAGGCCGAGGGCTTCTCGATCCCGGCGCAGCGCGAGGCGTGCAAGCGCAAGGCTGTCAGTCTCAAAGCAGCTCTGATTGAGCAGTTCGTGGAGCGTGGCGAGTCGGCCAAGACCGCTGACCGACCGGAACTCCAGCGGATGCTCCAGTTCATCGCTGAGCACCCGGTCAAGTACGTCATCGTCCATAAGGTTGATCGCCTGGCGCGCAACCGCGCGGATGACGTAGCGATCAATCTGGCGATTCGTCAGGCCGGTGCTGAACTGGTGTCCGTCTCCGAGAACATCGACCAAACGCCGTCCGGCCTGTTGCTGCACGGGATCATGGCGTCGATCAGCGAGTTTTACAGTCGCAACCTCGCTACTGAGGTCATCAAGGGCACGACGCAGAAGGCCAAGAATGGCGGGACGCCTGGTCGAGCGCTCACTGGCTATCTGAATGTCCGTCGGATCGAGAACGGTCGTGAAGTCCGCACAATCGAGGTCGATCCCGAGCGCGGGCCACTGATAACCTGGGCGTTCGATACTTACCGCACCGGCGACTGGACGATCCGTCGCTTGCTCGCCGAGCTGACAGACCGTGGTCTGGCGACGGCACCCACGCGGCGAGGTCCGGGCAGACCGCTGGCTGTCTCCCATCTGCACAAGTTGCTGCGGCATCCGTACTACATGGGCCTGGTGCGCTATCGAGGAGTGCTCTACCCCGGTAAGCATGAGCCGCTGACGACGCCCGAGACCTGGAATGAGGTGCAGCGGCTGCTCTCCGCCAAAGACTTCGCGGGGGAGAAGGACCGTGAGCATCCGCACTACCTCAAGGGCAGCATCTACTGCGGCCAGTGCGGCTCCCGTCTGATCGTCTGCCACGCCAAAGGTCGAGGCGGCACCTATCCCTACTTCATCTGCATAGGCCGGCAGCAGAAGCGCTCGGACTGCAAGCAGCGGGCCATTCGTATCGAGGCTGCCGAGGCTGCCATCGCCGCTCATTACGCCACGGTCCAGCTCCCCGAGGCTGAGGTCGCCCGACTGCGAGCCTATCTCGGAGACGAGCTGGCGAAGCTCCGCAAGGACGCCGAACGGGAGCGGATGGTGCAGACTCGACGGCTCGGGCAGCTCGAAAGCGAACGCAAGAAGCTCTTGGATGCTCACTACGCCGACGCGATCCCGCTCGACCTGCTCAAGAGCGAGCAAAACCGGCTGACAGCCGAGATCGCGAACGCGGAAGGCCGCTTGGCGGATGTCGAGGGCGACTTCCAGAAGGCAGAGGCCAACCTTGCCCGTGCGTTGACGCGCGCTGGCGACTGTGCCGCCGCCTACCGCGAGGCCAACGACCGGCTGCGACGGCAGTTCAATATGGCGTTCTTCAAGCGCCTGCTGCTCAGCGACGAGGGCGAGGTCACGGGCGAGCTGGCATCGCCCTTCGACGTGATCCTCGGCGAGGAGCTGCGTCGAGCGTCAGTCTCCCAAGCCGAGCACGAGCTAGGCGAGGCCATCGACGAGACTCTGCGGCAGCGGGCCGACGAACTGGCCCAAAACGAGCAGTGCCCACAAGAGCCAGGTTCGGCTCCTGTGGGCACTAGATCTCCAGCCCTTGCGAGGCGTGGAGGTTTTAGTCCGGCAATGATGGTGCGGATGAGAGGACTCGAACCTCCACGCCCTGATGGGCACGGCGACCTGAACGCCGCGCGTCTACCAATTCCGCCACATCCGCGTGTCGGGGCAGCGACGATATCGCACGGACACCGCACTCAGGAGCGCGAGTCGCTGTGGTTGAGGTTGTGGCGCTTGAAGGGTCGCCACTGCACCTCGGCCACCCGCTTTGCTAGCCTCGATGGCGACTTGTCTAGCCGCCATCGTCTAGGGGACTAGGACGCCGCCCTCTCACGGCGGTAACACGGGTTCGAATCCCGTTGGCGGTATTTAGTGTAAGCGTTCAGTTGGTTGGGGCGTTTACGTGAGTGTTGGTGCTGGGTCGCCGCGGGCGTGTGCGGTGATGGCGTCGGTGAGGTAGGCGAATAGCGAGCGGCGCTGCAGCCGGCAGGTGGTGTGCGCTGAGAGCAGTCGCTCGATCCGTCGTTCGCCGCCTTCGGACTGGCTGCCGAGGCTGAGCTTGCGGTAGATGACCGCGCTTCGCAGGGAGCGCTCGGCGTGGTTGTTAGTCGGCTCGACACCGGCGTGAGCGGCGAACGTCCATAGCGCTGGCCAGATCTTCAGGAGGTTTTTCGCCATCCCGCGGCAATACTTGTTGCGCGCTCGCTTTGAGGCGTAGCGGCGAATGATCGGCTTGAACTCGCATTGACACCGGCGGATCGCGAGCTTCAGATCACGACGATCGCTTGTGTTCTGGAAGACCTCCCAGGCCCAGAAGACACGCTCACAGAGCGCGAGGCCGTGTTCCCCGAACTCCTTCTCGGCCGCCAGGCCTTCGGCGTGCGCGGCGAAATCGCGCTTCAGGTGCGCCCAACAGAGCTGTCGGCGCGCCAACGGCAGGTGCGCGTAGGCCCACCAGCGATCAGAGGTCACGATTGCGTTGGTGTCCGCGAGTAGTTCCTTGGCGTGATCCTCGTGACGGTCGCGCGCGACCTGCAGATAGGCGTGGCGCTGATCGAAGACTCCCCACAGTGCGCGGCGCTCGCCCGCGGTCCGCCAGCCGGTCTCGTCCATGTTCACCGCGCTCGATCCGCGAAGCGCTCCCAACAGGTCGGCGTGAGGCTCAGCCAGCGCCTGCGCGGTCCGGTCGAGGATCGCGTCTACCGTGCCCGTGCTGATCCTCGATGAGAACAGTTGCTCGCAACACTCAACGACATCGCGGCGGGAGATCCGGTTGCGCACCGACAGCGTCGCGACGGCCGCCTGAAGACGGGGACCAAACGCGCTCTGGGCAACCTCGCTCGGCAGCTCAGCTCTCCGGCGTTTGCCGCAGCCCGGACAGGACACTCGATGACACCGGTGCTCGGTGACCTTCACCGAGATCACGGGCAGCTCCTCGACCTGCCAGCGCACCGGTTCGCCCACAGCGACGTGCTCGTCCGCAGCGAAGACGTGACCGCAGCCACAGTGCTCAGGCCAATGCTCGATCACCCGATCCACCGCCCACGCCGGCAACAACGGCCGGCCCCTGCCCTCATGTCCAGGCTGAGCTCCCTGCTTGCGACCCGATGGGTCCTTGCCACGCTTCGGCGTGCTGGCGGGCGGATCGGCGCTCGGGGGAACAGAGGAGTTGCGAGAGCTGCGATTCAGTCGCCGCTCGAGCTGAGCGATCCGCTCATCCTGGCGAGCGACCCGCGCGGTCAACGCCTGGATCTGAGCATCCATCCGCAACAAGACCTCCACGACCACATCACGCCCAGCGTCATAGATCGCCTCCGCCTCAACCCGATCCACACCCCAAGATTCGACGCGCCCGAGCTATCTCCCCCAACCAACTGAACGCTTACTATTTAGTGCGATTTTGCAGGGATTTTCTGGAGTTCAGCGGGAATGATTTAAGTTTTGACTCGCTGTTTGTCAGACGGTCGTTGTCAAGGACTTCGGCCATCGTAGAGGCGAGCTGGTCGACGTCCCAGTCTGTGTAGATGTCGCCAGTCGTCTGTATTGAGGCGTGGCCGAGCAGTTGTTGTACGGCCTTTAGGTTCCCGGTGGCGTCGAGAACGCGCTACCCGGCAATGTGTCGAGCCTTATGCATCCGCTGGCCCTTCGTTGTGCCCTTTGCCACGATCCCAGAGGCCTTTTGGTCAACAAGTGAGGTGATTGGCGTCGGCGAGCCCAGTCAGCTCGGCCCCCGCTAGCCCGCGAGCGCGTTCTGCTTGATCTGGCCGAACTCGGCCTGGGTGATTGTGCCCTGGTCTAGGAGCGCCTTTGCGTTGGCTATCTGAGCGGTTGGGTCGCTCGTGCCGGCTACGGACTGCACGTACTGGTCCATCTGCGACTTCGCTGCTTCCTGCTGGCGGATCGTCCGTTCGGTCATACCCTTGTGCTCGACGATGAGGTAGACGAACACACCGAGGTAGGGGAGGACGATGACGAAGATGATCCATGCTGCCTTTCCCCAACCCGAGATGTCGTCGCGACGGAACACATCGGCGAAGACTGTGAAAAGAATCCAGAGCCAGACGATGAAGAAGAAGAAGATGAGCATCGTCCAGAAGACTTCGAGAAACGGATAGCTGGTCGCAATCAACGTGCAGCTCCTTGCCCTCGCCGCGCGGCTCGCGCCGCATTATCAAGAAGATTCTAACAAGTTGACATCGCCGCAACCTGCCGTATTGGCCGCTGGGTATAGCGGGGCCGGCCGGCGATGCGGGAGATTGGATTCGACCGGCGTAAGCTTGGTGCATGGGGTTGGACTGAGGATGGCCGAGGAGCGCCGAAGACGGGTTGCAGAGTTCATCAAGCCGCTTCGGGTGAAGCCCGGGTCAAAGGTGATCCTCGCCGAGGACTTTGACCCTGCCTTCAAGGGAGGTGTGAAGAAGAAGAAAGAGGGGGTCGTCTTGCTCGCCGAGGGGGTGCGATTGCTGTCTGAGTACCAGGCTCGGCTGGCGGCTCAGGACACGTGGGGGGTGCTGGTGGTGTTGCAGGCGCTCGACACCGCCGGGAAGGACGGGACGATCCGCCACGTGATGAGTGGGGTGAACCCGCAGGGCGTTGCCGTGCACAGCTTCAAGGTGCCGTCGGCGGAGGAGCTCGATCACGATTTTCTCTGGCGCTACGCCCAGCGTCTTCCCGAGCGTGGCGAGATCTGCATTTTCAACCGCTCCCACTACGAGGAGGTGCTGGTGGTGCGTGTACATCCGGAGAATCTCGATCGCCAGAAGCTGCCCAAGGTGGCGAAGACGGGAGAGATCTGGCAGCGCCGCTACCGCGAGATCAACGATTGGGAGCGCTATCTCACCGACAATGGGCTGCGGATCGTCAAGCTGTTCTTGAACATCTCAAAGGAGGAGCAGCGAGCCCGCTTGCTGCGCCGCATCGACCTCCCCGACCACAACTGGAAGTTCTCCGCGGCTGACGTCAATGAGCGTGAGCGCTGGGATGACTACCAGGGGGCGTTCTCGGAGATGCTCTCGCACACAAGCACTGAGTGGGCGCCGTGGTACGTGATCCCCGCCGACCGCAAGTGGTTCGCGCGAGTCGGAGCGGCGGCCGTGCTGATTGACACGCTGATGGAGATCAACCCCCGTTTCCCGCCGGTCACAAGGCAACAGCGCGAGGCGCTGCTCGAAGCTAAGTACCGCCTCGAGGAGCAAGCGCCCAAAGGCGCCCCGGGAGACCCATTCGAGCAGGAGCGACAGGACGCATAGCAATTGCGACCAAACGCTAGCCAGCATCTACCGGCCAGATGGATGACTCGGTAGGGACTCGCGGGTTTGGATCTCCTCGAGAGCGGCCTCGAGCGTGGGGTAGAAGTGTTCGCGATCGAGAGTCTCCATGAGGCCGTAGCGCAAGGTGAGGTCCTGGAGGCGGGTGCGCATCTCCGCGAACGCCAGGTGGGTCCCGGCGGCGTTGAGCTCGTTGTCGAGTTGCTCGAGCATCTCGGCGGCGGTGACGTCGACATCGGTGACTGCCTCACACTGTAGGACCACCCACTGAGGCTGGTGGTCACGCACGAGTTTGCGGATCTGCAGCCGGAAGGCGCTGGCGTTGGCAAAGAACAACGGCGCCTCCCAGCGGTATACGACAACACCCGGGATCTGCTTCGCATCCGGGTGAGTGTTGATGTCGTGCCACGCGTCTTCATCGTCGAGCTTGCCCAGGACGGCGCCGTGAGGCCACCAGTTGCGTCTGAAGAAGAGCAGGATCGCGAGCGTGACGGCGACGACGATGCCCTGCAGCACTCCGAGCAGGATCACACCGGCGGTCGCGACGAGTGACACCGCGAACGCGCTCTTGCGCACGCGTAGGTAGCGGCGCAAGATGCTCACGTCCATCAATGACAGCGCTGCGACGATTACCACGGCGGCCAGTGCCGTCTGCGGCAGGTCGGCCAGCAGCGAGCTGAGGAACAGCAGGAGCACTGCGACCAGAGCCGCGCCCACAACGCCGGTGAGCTGGCTCTTGGCTTTTGACTGTTCGGCTACCGCCGTCCGTGAGCCGCTGGTCGATATCGCAAAGCCCTGGAAGAGCCCCGCGGCGATGTTCGCCGCACCCATGCCGATCATCTCCTGGTTGGGCTCGACCTCTTCACCGCGCCGAGCCGCAAAGCTCGTCGCGGTGGCGATCGTGTCGGTCAAAGACACGAGCGTGATGCCCACCGCGGCGATGAGCAGGGGAACGACGTCGCTGGCGCTCGTCCACGGGAGCGTGGGCGTCGGAATCCCCTGGGGCAGTGCGCCGACCGTGACCACACCCTTGCTGGCGAGCCCAAGCACAGCTGAGGCGACGGTGGCGCCAACGACTCCCACCAGCACCGCGGGCAGCCGAGTAGTGATGCGGGGGAGTACCAGCAGGAGGGCGAGCACAGCGACGCCGACGAGGAGGGTCGTCGTTTGCGTCTGGTCGAGGTGCTCTGCGAATGCGCGTAGCTCCGCGAGGAACGAATCGGCATGAGTGGAGAAACCGAACAGCTTCGGCAGTTGGCCGACGATGATCGTGATTGCAAGGCCATTCATGTATCCGACCTGCACCTCCTTTGACAGGAGGTCGGCGACGAACCCGAGCTTCCCCAGTCCAAGCCCGATCTCGGTGAGTCCCACGAGAACGGCAAGCATGCCGGCCAGGGCGATTGCGCTTGCGGGATCTCCAGTTACCAGCAGCGGGGTGATGGCAGCGAGGATCAAGGGCGAGATCGAGGAATCGGGTCCGAGCACCAGCACTCTGGAGGGCCCGAATATCGCGTAGCCGATGAGGCATGCGATCGTTGTATAGAGACCGGTGGCCGCCGGAAGCCCGGCCAGCTCGGCGTACGCCATGCCCTGTGGAACGAGGATCGCCGCCAACACCACACCTGCCACGAGATCCGCTCGCAGCCACGAGCGCTGATACGTTCGGACGACGCGAATACCCGGCACCCAGCGCTCGGCTTGGGTCGAAACCCGCCCGCTCATGTCATCGAGCCTGAGAGCCTTCAGACACGCTCTCGGGCTCCCGCAAGCAGCGCGACACGTAGGTTGCCCAGCCGGTGCCGAGCAGCATGCCGGCGACCACGTCACTTGGATAGTGGACGCCCAGGTAGACGCGAGACGCGGCCACCGCGAGAACAATTAGCAGCGCGAGGACGGCAGCCACGCGGGTTAGCTTCGGCGATGCCCCCGCCGCCGGCATCGCAAACACCAGCGAGAGCCAGAATGCGCTCGCCTGCGTCGCATGGCCCGAAGGAAAGCTCGAGCCGGTAACCGCCTGCAGGTGCTCAACGGGTGGGCGCGGGCGCGACACAAGCAGCTTGACCCAGTCAGAGATCAGCATCGCACCGCCGAGACTGAGTACGACCGCGAGCGCCTCTCGGCGCAGGCCCGCCCGGGCAAACGCCAGGCAGGCGATCAGGGCGAGCGGAACCAGCAGAAGCGCACTGCCCGCCCAAGTAATCACCCGCACCATGTCGGTGAGCACGGCCGTGCGCTGAGCAGCCACGTCGCGTACCGCGTTCAGGTCGGCCGACCCCACGACCGAGGTCCAGAGCTCCCCGACCCCCCAACCGAGGAGCACGAGGACGGCCAGGCCGAGCACCAGCCGCGCGGTCGGGTGGCTCACCGGCCAATCGCCACCCGTAGAAGCACACCGAGGTTGTCCTTGGTCAGCGCCGCAGCTCTGGCGCCTGGTGGCAGCCCAACTCCACTGGGCAGTCGTACCCGTAGCGCGCCTGGCAGCGACGCGAAGCACAGGGGTGGATCGAGCACAAGCGCCTCGCCGTCGAGCCCAACCTCCACCGGGCCGCTGGAGTGAACCTCGAACTCCTGGGTCGACCACGACAGGAGGCCTGGAAAGCGGCCCGCCTGACCGACCAGCTCGAGCGCGACGAGCTTTGACACGTCGGCAGCGCTGCGCACCCGTGCGGCCAGGACGCCGAGCAGGCCCGTGTCGATTCGCTCGCGCGTGCCTGCGCCGGCGAGGCTCGCCAGCCGATACGGATTGTTCGACACGAGCACGAGCGGCGCGTCGTCGCAGCGGCTCCCATCCGGAGCAGTGAACTCAAGGTCGATTGGCTCCGCATCGGGGCCCAGCAGGTCTGGCAGCATGCCAGTCCAGGTGTCGAGCTTGGCATCGCGGTAGGCGTCGGACTGGACGACCTTGGCATAGACGCCGAGCGAGGCGTTGTTGACGAACACGCGGTCGTTGACGCACGCGAGATCGATGCGTCGCTCGACGCCGTCTGTGAACGCATCCAGCGCGCCCACAACGTCATCACGGTCGAGGCCGAGGTCCAGCGCGAAATGGTTTCGAGTCCCCGCAGGAATGCAGACGTGGGCAACGTCGTGCCGGGCGGCAACCGTCGCAACAAGGGCTTGTGAGCCATCGCCACCTGCCATCCCGATGATCTGCGCACCACGTGCGATGGCGCTCTCGGCGAGCTCGAGCAGGTCATCGCCGGGCTGCAGAACAACCGGCTCGATGCCCCGTCGCCGAGCTTGAGCAGCAAGGTCAAAGCGCTCGGCCTTACCCCCACCAGACTTCAAGTTGATGATCAGCACCGCAGATCCGGCAGCGCCCACCGGCACGACCGCCCCAACCACGCCGCTAACCGTCGTCCCCGCGGTCCGTCCCAGCGCGTAGCGCGCGGTGAGTCCGAAAACGGCCAGCAGCAAGAGCAGCGCTATGAGCACGACCACTCCTTGCCAGTTGGCCACCAGCACCACGATCAGCCCGATCCCGCTCAGCGCGACTAGCGCGGCGCTGAGCGCTCGCCGTGGGCCGCGACGGGTCAAGGCGAACCAGATGAACGCGCTACAGACCAGCACCAGCCCGACCGCCAGTACAGCGACGGGCACATCGCCTGCCAGTGCGACTGCGGCCACCACAACCATGACAACCGGCGCGACGAGCGCTACGACAGCGGCGATACGGAACCGCCACGACGGCCGTACCGCCAGGTCGCTACCCGGAGTCACGGGGGTCGCGTGCACGGTGAGCCCCATCTTGCCAGGACCCGCACGGGATGTCATTGGGAGGACCTGCTCCTCGAAAGACCGCTCGATCTTCGTGGCACGCGCTCGTCTACCCAACCCACATGGGCTTCACGTGGATGGTCTGGCTTGCATCGTCGTCGGCGCCGTTCTCGTAAGCATGACCACGCCGACGCTCATGGTCGTGAATGCCACCAGGCTGCCGGCGATCGCCGCCGGATCGTGGGTGTAGTGCTCTTGGAAGAGCCAGATGCTGAGAATGACGCTCACGGAGGGGTCCACGATCACGAGCAGAGGCTGGGACACGCTGAGGGCCCAACATGAAGGGCCGCCTGCACTATCGAGAGCTGCCCGCTCTTCAGAGCCGCCGCCTGAAAGACAAACGCCCCGAGTCCGGCTGCCCAGCCAAGCAGCCACAGCGGGCTGCGGATGAGATACGCAAGAAGGCGCAGGCCTTTTGCGTTGCCCACTCGGCCGCTCGTGCTTGCGACGTGCTGCGTTGCCACGTATAACGCGTTGGAGAACGCCGCGCAGAGAGCGAAAATCGCGCTCACTCGGGCGGCGCTCCCGGCCGCCGAGGCCTTGTGCCGGTTTAGGCGTTGAGGATCTTCGCCTTGGCGTCTGCAAACTCCGTGTCGGTGAGGACACCCGACTCGTGCAGCTGACCGAGTTCCTTGAGTTTCTCTATCGAGCTCTCTTCCGGCGGGGGCGGCGTGGCGGCTGTCTGCTGCTGTTCCTGGGAGGCCCTCTGATCTTCTTCCTGTCGGGCCCACCGGCCCTGCTGACGATGCTGAACGGCTCCGGCGGCACCGCCTGCGACGGCCCCGACAGCGGCTACACGTGCAACACGGCGAAGTAGTGGCATGCTGGTCTCTCCTTCTCTTCTAGGGTGCCGACTCGGCGGCATTGAGGGCTTGGATAGCGGCGATGATCTCCTGCGTTGGGACCCGCTGGAAGTCCAACAGGTGTCCCCCGTTGCGGCTCACCGCCGCGGCGAAGGGGCCGGCCCAGGCGTTCTCGAAGCAGATCAGCACGGCCGCTTCGCCCAGCTCTAGCGCCTCTCCTGCTAGGGCTGCATCCTCGTCGCCGAGCATGCCAGTCCGCGCTCCTTCGAATACGAGAAGGTCGCCCGCACCGTCACCGTCGAGGTCGCCTATCTCAAGGCCCGAGACCACGCCCTCAGCATCCTTTTGGACCACGAGCACATCAATGACCCGGATGATCCCCCGGTCCACGAGGTCCACGAACATTGGGATCGCCTCGCCGGTTCGCGGCGCATCAGCAGGGAAGCCAATCACGACAATATCGACGGGGCCCAACTCCAACTCCTCGCTGCTCACGGCTCCTCCTCTAGTTGGTCTGCCCTCCTCCGAGGGATGCCAGCCAATAGTCCATCTGTTAGAAGGGTATCACGGTGAAAGTGTGGGCGGAAAGCTACTCGTTAACCCACCTCATCCGCGGGGACGTCACCCTGCGGCCACCACAGTCATCGCGGCGGGCGTGATGGGCGCGCGAGTATTGCCGCGATCCGCCACAGCACAGGACGTCGCGCGGCCCAGTCTGCTTGAGAAGTCACGACGTTCTGGGCATGTTGTCATGTTCACAGATCCCGTCCGCCGAATCGGGCTCTGCGTTTAACTGTTCCTCTCATCTCTCGTTTAGGTGCATGATTTGGACCTCTCGACTACGTGGATTTGGTGCCATAGAAGGTTTATGGTGAGAGTTGACTCCGACACCGCTGTCGCAGTGGCAGCCACGAGAAGGGACTAGGCGATGTTGCGAAGGATCACGGACATGCCAGCTAGAGCGATCGGCTTTGAGGCGGTCGGAGAGGTCGAGGACAACGATTGGGAGGAGGCCGTCGAGCCTGTGTTGCGCCAAGAGATCGCCGCTGGCCGTAACGTGCGGCTGCTCTACTTGATCGGCACCGAAGCCCGTGAGATCGAGGGCGATGCGATGAGCGCTGATACGGGATTCCGTGTCCGCCACGCGACCTCGTATGAGCGCGTAGCGGTGGTCAGCGACGAGGACTGGATACGCCCCGCGTTGCGTGCCCTTGCTTTCCTGCTTCCTGGAAAGGCCCAGGGCTTCCGCGTCCGCGATCTGGCCGAGGCAAAGAGCTGGCTTGCGCGGGACGGAGCCTAGCGGACACACGCTGAGCCGACCCGCTGGCGAGCCGCTCACTCTGACTATGTAGCTCTGACTACTATGCAACTGTGGGGTTCCCGACTGTGTCGCCATTTACTACCTCTCACCCACCAAGCGCGCCTGCTTCGGCTGCGGCAAGCTACTGAAAAGGCTCGGAAAATTACCGATGCAGTTCGGTCTGCTCGGATTACAGTTTGGAGGATCGGTCGGCAAACTGAGTCTTGAGCAAAGGAGATCCGGATGGCAGATCAAGGGGAATTCACCCCCACGCGAACGCGGAACACAAGCGCTGGGGTAGAAGGCAGCGGCTGGCTTTTGTTTGCCTCGATCATGATCGCGATCGCCGGCGTACTGAACATTATCTGGGGGATCGCGGCGATCAGCAACTCGAAGTTCTTCACCCAGAACACGACCTACATCCTGAGCGGCCTCAACACGTGGGGATGGATCGTGTTGATCATCGGGGTACTCGAGTTGTTCGCTGCGTATTCGATCTTGGCCGGCGGCCAGTATGGCCGATGGTTGGGCATCGTTGTGGTGAGTATCAACTCGATCGCCGCCTTGATGTCGATCCCTGCGTACCCATTCTGGTCGCTGTGCCTGTTCGCGATCGACATTTTGATCATCTACGGGCTGGCCGCCTACGGCGGGCAGCACAAGGACGTCGTCTGAGCGGCTGACACTCATGAGAGCGAACCCAGCATGGTGCGCCGAGAACTGGCCGCCCCGTGCATGTTGAGGTGGCGGCTTGACGTGCACCGGCTCGTGAGGATGCAGACAATCCGCCATAACGAAGGAATGTCTGATGGACATCTTTGAGGTCAAGCAGAGGCAGACCGTCAGCAGAGAGGAGGTCGCGGAGCGCCTAGGACTCCTCGCCGACATGCTCGCTCAGAACAACGACCTGGAGTTTGACCGCGGCTTGGTGGAGTCGCGGTTGATCTCGAGAACCTCTTGCCGGACGGCGGGGCGCTCATGGGCAAGCATCTCCTCGAGCCGCGTGTTGCTCACGACCTGGGCGTCGTGCTCAAGCGTGTCCATCGGGATCAAAACACGGGTTCGAATCCCGTTGGCGGTACTTTTAGCTCACCTCGACGATGTCGCCAATCTTGAGCATTTCGAAAACGGTGTGGGCCGTTTCGATCGGGAGCTCCACACAGCCATTGGACTGCGGGAAGCCGTAGGATGCTCGCGGGTAGCCGTGCACGGCGTCGCCGCCATTGAAGTAGTTGACCCACGGCACGTCGGGCGCGACGTATTTGGTGCCGTCGGGGTCGGTGCCGGTCATCGTGGTTGACACGAAGCGGGAGAAGATCGGGAAGGTGCCCTGCGCGGTTTCGGCGCCCGGGACACCTGTGTTGGCCGGCGTGGAGAGGACCACATGGTCCTCGCGGTGGACCTCGAGTGTCTCGGGCAGCGACTCTGTAACGGTGACGAACGTGTAGGGCGCGTGGGTGCGCTGGTCCTCCACGGCCGCGTGAAACAGCGCCTTCCAAGTCGCGCGTTCAGGGGTGCCGGTCGGTTCGATTTCGTGTTCGGACTGGAACACCATCAACGCGCCCTTGGTGGTCTCGTCCAGCTGGCCGTATTCGAGCGAGGGAGCGTCGTCGAAACGGGCGCGGGGTTGCTCGGAAGGCGGGTCAAACGCGTCCCTGACCGCAAGCTGCGCGTGGTTGAGCTGCTCGCCTGCCGGGGAGTGCCCCGACTCATAGGGGAGATAGTCGAGGCGAGCGAGTACCTCCTGCAGGCCACGGGTGGAGGGGCATGCCACGCTGAACGGCACGGTGCGGCGCTTGCCTAGAGGAGAGTGCCCGGCGGCCACGCTGGAGGCCCAGATCGTCAGCGTGTAAGTGGAGCAAGGACTCAGTGCGAGCGTCGGCGTGAACAGCTCGGAGTCCCCGTGTCTGCTCCAGGTCCCGGCTGTGGCTGGGCTCAGCTTGGGAGTGGGGGAGAACGAGGCTGGCGTGCCGGAGAGCCTGACTCGCAGCGGGAGAGTCCCATCCGCGACGACCGGGTTGGGGAGTGCCGTGAGGTGTGTTGGGGGCAGCAGGCCGACCTCATCGGAGGCGCTCGACAACCTCGATTCGAGTCCGCCCACACCGGCTATCACGCCTAGGCAGGCCAGTCCGATCGCCAGCACCGAGACCAGGGCGAGGCGCTGCACAAAGTGGCTCACACTCATGTTCCCCATCTCCTCATCGAAGCGATGGACCACAGCTGGACCACATAATTCTACTATCGGTCACAGGGCTCCGTTGGGTGAATAAGCCATTCGCAGCATTTCATCGATCCGAATGAGACCGCTCCCGCGGGAATGCGTTTGGGCCACACTCGCTTCGATGTCCGGGGGCTCGGTTGCGCAGGGTGAGCATCCGACAAGGGAACCGTCGCGCGAGGTCGAACAGACCAAGATGGAACTCTCGCTGCCACTATTTCGCCGCGAACCGCGCCGGACCTCCCGCGGCGGAGCGACGCGGGGGGCGGGGGGGTCCCGCAGAGGGAGCCCAAGCGCACGCGGATCGGGGGCGCGCGCGACTCGCATGCTCGCCCGAGGACTGGCGTGGCTTCGTGCCAACCGCCTCGCGCTACGGGTCGCCTTGTGCGCGACGATCGCCGTGCCACTGTCCGGCGGGGGCTGGCTGTGGTTGCGCAACTCCTCGCTGGTGGCGGTCCGCCATGTGCACATAAGCGGTGTTCAAGGAATCGACGGGGTGCAGGTCAGAACGGCACTCGACGACGCCGCGACGCGGATGACCACGCTTCACTTCAATGCGGTGGCTCTGCGCTCCGCGGTGGCCCAGTTCACGATCGTCGGGGGGCTGCGCGTCGCCACGAGCTTCCCGCACACCGTGCGTATTGCCGTGACCGAGCGCCCGCCGGTCGCCGCGTTGCAGAGCGCGGGGCAGCGCACGGCGGTGGCCGCCGATGGCACGGTGCTTGGTCCCACTCTGCTGTCGAGCTCGCTGCCCACGATCAACGGGTCGGTTGAGCCCGCGCCTGGAGTGCGCTTGCACGAACCGTCGGCGCTTGCAGCCGTGGCCGTGCTCGGCGCCGCCCCCGCGCCGCTCGCGCGCTTTGTCACCCGCGTCTACAACGGCCAGGAAGGGCTCACCGTGGCGATGCGCAATGGCCTGCTGGTGTATTTCGGCGACGCCACGCGCCCGCACGCGAAGTGGCTGTCGCTCGCACGCGTGCTCGTCTCACCGAGCGCCGCGGGGGCCGTATACGTGGATGTGCGCCTCCCAGAACGTCCTGCCGCGGGGTTCTCCCCTTCAACCTACTCATCCTCGACGCCCAGTTCGACATCCACGCTCGCGCAGGCCGGGAGCGCCGATTCAACCGCCGCGACGCTCGCGGCAAGCCTCGAAGCTGCGATTGGTGCCGGGACCTCCACAGGCTCTAGTGTCCTGAGTCGGTAATTCGTTGGCAGTATCGGGTGAGGCTGTCGAAAATCTGGTCTGCGGTCTTTGCCCAGACGTAGGGGCGGGGGTTTTCGTTCCAGTGGGCGATCCAGTCGCGGATGTCCTTGTTGAGCTCTCGGACTGATCGGTGTGCTCCGCGGCGGAGCTTCTTGTTGGTCAGCTCCGCGAACCAGCGCTCTACGAGATTTAGCCACGACGCGCCGGTTGGCGTGAAATGCAAATGAAACCGCGGATGCGCAAGAAGCCACCGCTGGATGGCCTTTGTCTTGTGAGTTGTGTAGTTGTCGAGAATCAGGTGAACGTCCAAGTCGGCAGGCACCGCCGCGTCGATTTGATTCAGGAACTTCTTGAACTCGATTGTTCGGTGGCGCGCATGCAGCGAACCGATCACCTTTCCAGAGGCGATATCCAACGCGGCAAACAAACTTGAGGTGCCAGAACGCTTGTAATCATGGGTCGCACGCTCAGGTACGCCGGGAAGCATCGGCAGGATCGGTTGACTGCGATCGAGTGCCTGTATTTGTGACTTCTCATCCACGCAAAGCACCAATGCTCGCTCCGGCGGATCGAGGTAAAGCCCAACGACATCGCGGACCTTATCCACGAACAGCGGGTCCGTTGAGAGCTTGAATGACTCCACACGATGAGGCTGCAAACCAAACGCTCGCCAGATCCGAGAGATCGCCGTCTGCGAGAGTCCGACCTCAGCCGCCATAGACCGCGTCGACCAATGCGTAGCGCCCTTCGGCGCGCTCTCCAACGTCCTGGTTACCACTTCCTCGACCTTCTCATCGCCGATCCTACGAGGACGACCAGGCCTCGCCTCATCAAGCAGCCCATCGACACGATCATGCACAAACCGTCCACGCCACTTGGCGACCGTCATCCGCGTCAAACCAAGCTGCTCAGCCAACTCCGTATTGCTCTGCCCCGCAGCAGCGCCGAGCACAATCCTCGCCCGCAAAGCGAGCCCCTGAGCCGAAGACCGCCGTCGCGTCCATCCCTCCAACACACGACGCTCAGCCTCACTGAGCGTCACCTGCACCGCCTGCGGCCCACGCCGCCCAACACGAGATGCGTTCATCCCCCAACAATACCATAACCGCCTACGAACTAACGACTCAGGACACTAGGACTCCTTCTGAATCGTCCAGCGCCAACCCTTCTGAAGCCTCCAGCTCAACCACTTCTGAACCGCCCAGCTCGGGTGCTTCTGAAACGCCCGACTCCACCACCTCTGAAGCGTCCGGAGCGACCACCGGCGAAACGCCAGAATCGGCCACCGGCTGAGCCTAAACCTACACTTGAGGTTTGGTCCCACCAGTGAGCGATTCTCAAGCAAAGGTCGAGGGTTCGCGGTTCTGCAACGATTGTTGCGAGAATGATGGTTGCCGTTGACAGGGCGAAGTTCCCTGCATAACTTGCGTATTCTGATGGTTTGCCGGGTGTGTCCCGGCAAACCTTAAACACCTACTGAAGGCTTCGGACATCATGGAGAGCGGCGGCAGCTACCTGGCGGTCATAAAGGTCGTGGGAGTCGGCGGAGGCGGGACCAACGCGGTCAGCCGTATGGTCGACGCGGGCCTACGCGGCGTGGAGTTCATCGCCGCCAACACCGACGCGCAGGCGCTCGCGATGTGCGACGCCGACATCAAGCTCAACGTCGGCCACGAGTCCACCAAGGGCCTTGGCGCGGGCGCCAACCCCGAGGTCGGCTTCGCGGCAGCGGCGGAGTCGCGCGACGACATCAAGGAGGCGCTGAAGGGCGCGGACATGGTGTTCGTCACCGCCGGGGAGGGCGGCGGCACCGGCACCGGCGCTGCACCTGTGATCGCCGAGATCGCCAAGAACGAGATCGGGGCGCTCACCGTGGGTGTTGTCACGCGCCCATTCGACTTCGAGGGCTCCCAGCGCGGGCGCCAGGCGATCGAGGGGATCGAACGGCTGCGCGAGGTCGTGGACACGCTGATCGTGATCCCCAACGAGAAGCTGCTCGCCGTGGTCGAGCGCCGCACCTCGATGCTGGACGCGTTTCGCGAGGCCGACAACGTGCTGCGCCAGGGCGTGCAGGGCATCACCGACCTGATCACGATCCCGGGACTCATCAACCTCGACTTCGCCGACGTGCGCACGATCATGCATGACGCCGGCTCCGCGCTGATGGGAATCGGCACCGCTGGCGGCGAGGCCCGTTGCGCCGACGCCGCCCGCGCCGCGATCTCCTCGCCACTGCTCGAAGAGTCCGTCGACGGCGCGACTGGCATCCTGCTGAACATCACCGGTGGCAAAGACCTCGGCCTGTTCGAGGTCAACGACGCGGCGGAGATAATCCAGAACGCGGCCGACCCCAACGCCAACATCATCTTCGGCGCGGTGATCGACGAGTCGATGACCGACGAGGTGCGCGTCACCGTGATCGGCACCGGCTTCGACCACCGTCCCGGGCGCGCGGTGCGCGGCGAGCGCGCGCGCCGCGAGGGCCGCGAGGGCCGTCCCGATCGCGGCCCGCGCATCGACGATCGTCAGCGCTCGGCGCTCGAGATCTCCGACGACGACATCGACGTCCCGCCCTTCCTACGCTAACTCGGGTATCCAGGCCAGGATGTCCTGGAGGGTGGTGAGGAGGATCTCTATGTAGTTCACCCCCGCA
This sequence comes from uncultured Solirubrobacterales bacterium, assembly GCA_963849215.1. Taxonomy (GTDB): domain Bacteria; phylum Actinomycetota; class Thermoleophilia; order Solirubrobacterales; family Solirubrobacteraceae; genus Palsa-744. The sequence continues at coordinate 206,672 of CAWKGR010000002.1, read as the reverse complement.
CATGTGCGGGGGTGCCGATGGCGCATGCGCCATCGGACGACAAGCCGCATGCGGCTTGTCGTGGGGACGTACATGTACGTCCCCGAACAGCATCGACGCACTTCTCGGCTAACCTGCGCGCGGTGTCGAGCCCTCGCCGCACCGCCCTGTACGAGCGCCACGTCGCGGCGGACGCGAAGATCGTCGACTTCGCTGGCTGGGAAATGCCCGTGCAGTATCCCGACGGGGTGCGCGCCGAGCACATGGCGGTGCGCGAGCGCTGCGGCATCTTCGACGTGTCGCACATGGGCGAGATCGAGACGTCCGGTCCTGGGGCGCTCGCGCTGCTGCAACGCCTGCTCTCGAACGACGTCTCGAAGATCCCCGTCGGCGGCGCGCAGTACAGCGTGCTGTGCCGCGAGGATGGCGGCGTGCTGGATGACCTGTTCACCTATCGCCTGGAGGCCGACCGCTACCTGACGGTCACCAACGCCTCCAACCACGAGCGCGACCTCGCTTGGTTTCGCTCGCACGCCGGCGGCTTCGACGTTCAGGTGCACGACCGCATCGACGACTACGCGATGCTCGCCGTGCAGGGGCCGCTCGCCCGCGAGATCGTGCAGGCGGTCTCCGACGCGCCGCTGCCCGCGCGCATGAGCGCCGCCACTCGCCGTCTCGCCGGGGTCGAGGTGCTCGTCTGCGGCACCGGCTACACCGGCGAGGACGGTGTCGAGCTGCTGCTCGCGCCTGAGCACGCTCCTGCGCTGTGGGGGGAGTTGCTGCATCGTGGCGCCACCCCGGCTGGGCTGGCCGCACGTGACACGCTGCGCTTGGAGGCCTGCTTTCACCTGTACGGCAACGATCTGTCGCTCAAGCGCAACCCGATCGAAGCCGGCCTTGGCTGGTGTTGCCGCGAGGACACCGGCTTCATCGGCTCGGAGGCGATCCGTGCCGCACGGTCCGCCGGTCCGCCGGAGAAGCTAGTCGCTTTCACGCTCGATGGTCCCGGCATCGCCCGCCAGGGCAACCCCGTGCTCGGCGGCGGGGAGGTCACGAGCGGCACGCTCTCGCCGTCGCTGGGCGTCGGCATCGGCATGGCCTATGTTCCGGCCGCCACATCGGCCGCCGGAACAACCATCGAGATCGACGTTCGTGGCAATATCCGCCCCGCGACCGTGAAGCCCAAGCCGCTCTATCAAAAGGACCAGTAAATGGCCGAGACTCGCTACCCAGACGACCTGCTCTACCACCCCGAACACGACTGGGCTCGTATCGATCCCGTCGACCCCGACATAGCGGTGCTCGGCATCACCTGGTACGCACAGGACGCGCTCGGCGAGGTCGTCTACTTCGATCCGCCCGCCCCCGGCACGATCCTCAACAAGGACGAGCCCTACGCCGAGGTCGAGTCCGTCAAGGCCGTCTCCGACGTGGTCGCCCCGCTATCAGGGGAGATCGTCGAGGTCAACGACGCTCTCGCCGACAAACCGCATGAGATCAACGAGGACCCCTACGGTGAGGGATGGCTGGTGAAGGTGCGTATGTCCGACCCCTCCGAGCGCGACGCGCTGATGGACGCTGACGCCTACACCGCCAGCCTTGGCTAGGGCAAGGTCCGGGACCGCCCGGCGTAACGGCTAGGCTCAGCGCACTTGACCCGCTACACGTCAGTCACCGACACAGACCTCGCCGCGATGCTCGGGGCGATCGGCGTGTCCAGCGTGCAGGAGATCTTCGAGCGCCAGATCCCTGAGGCTGTGCGCCTCAACCGGCCGCTCGCGCTGCCTGAGGGCCAGAGCGAGCAGGACGTCTACGAGCACCTGCGCGCGCTCGCCGCCCGCAACGTCTCCGCGGAGGACGAGCTGTGCTTCCTCGGGGCGGGGATGTACGACCACTACGTGCCCGCGCTCGTCGACATGCTGATGGAGCGCTCGGAGTTCCTCACCCCCTACACGCCCTACCAGCCGGAGATCTCCCAGGGGGGTCTGCAGGTGATGTTCGAGTACCAAACCGCGATCTGCGAGCTGACGGGGTTGCCCGTGTCCAATGCCTCGGTGTACGAGGGGCCAAGCGCGGTCGCCTCGGCCGGGTACCTCGCCAAGCTGCACAATGGGCGCTCGCGCTTCGTCGTCAGCGCCGGCCTGCACCCACACACGCTCGCCACGCTGCGCACCTACGCGCACGGCTACGGGATCGAGGTGGTCGAGGTGCCACTCGCCGATGGAGTCACCGACCCCAATGCGTGGGCCGCCACGATCGACTCCGACACCAGCGCCGCGATCTTTGCTCAGCCCAACTTCTATGGCGCCGTCGAGGATGCCGCTGCGCTGTCCGCTGCCGCCAAGGACGCCGGCGGCGAGCAGCTGGTGACGATCGCCCAGGTCGACCCGATCGTGCTCGGCATCCTCGCTCCTCCCGGGGAGTGCGGCGTGGACGTCGCTGTCGGGGAGGGCCAGTCGCTTGGCAACCGCCTCGACTTCGGCGGGCCCTCGTTCGGCTTCTTCGCTGCCCGCGAGTCCTACCTGCGCCGGATGCCGGGCCGTATCGCGGGGGAGACTCGCGACGTGGACGGCCGTCGTGGCTTCGTGCTCACGCTGCAAACCCGCGAGCAGCACATTCGCCGCGAGAAGGCCACCTCCAACATCTGCACCTCCCAGGCGCTCAACGCGCTCGCCGGGGTGGTCTATCTCTCCTGGCTCGGCCGGCAGGGCTTCGTCGAATTGGGCGAGCTGCTGCTGCGGCGCACCCACTACGCGCGCGAGACGCTGTGCGCGCTCGACGGGGTGCGCCCGTTGCACTCCCAGCCCGCGATCCGTGAGTTCGCGCTGCGCCTCGACGCCGACATCGCGGCCGTCCGTCGCCGCTGTGCCGCCAAGGGCGTCAATCCCGGTGCCGACCTGCACGCGCTCACTGGACGTGACAAGGACCGTGGCGGACTGCTCGTGGCGATCACCGAGCGCCGCTCGCGCGCCGACATCGACCGGCTCGCCGAGGTGCTGGGCGAGGCCGTTGCGGCCGAGCGATCGGCCGGCCACGGAGCTGGGCACGCGGTCGAGGTTGGAGCGAGCGCGTGAGCGAGTCGGCTACCCAAACTCCCAGGCCGCCCGCGCAGAGCACGGAGACGGCGCTACAGCGCGAAGCGGCCGTGACGATCTTCGAGCGCAGCGCTCCCGGCCGACGCGCGTTCCAGTGCCCCGAGCTCGACGTCCCCGATGTGGCACTCGAAGAGCTCCTTCCCGCCCATCTGCGCCGCTCCGAGCCTCCACGCCTCCCGGAGGTGTCTGAGCCCGAGATCGTGCGCCACTACGTGCGTCTGTCCAAGCGCAACTTCGATCTAGACTCCGGCTTCTACCCGCTCGGCTCGTGCACGATGAAGCACAACCCCCGTCTACACGAGCGTGTCGCGGCGCTCCCCGGCCACGCGCGCCTGCACCCGCTGCAAGACCCCGAGCGCGCGCAGGGGGCGCTCGAGCTGATGTGGAATCTGGAAGCGGCACTCGCGGAGATCTCGGGCCTGCCGCACGTCTGCCTGCAACCGTCCGCCGGCTCTCACGGCGAGCTCGCGGGGGTGCTGCTTACGCGCGCCTACCACGAGGCACGCGGCGAGACGCGCCACAAGGTGCTCACCCCCGACACCGCCCACGGCACCAACCCGGCAACGGTCACGATGGCGGGCTTCGAGGTCGTAAAGATCGCCACCAACCCCGACGGTGGCGTGGATCTCGACGACCTGCGCGCCAAGGCCGACGCCGACGTGGCCTGCCTGATGCTCACCAACCCCAACACGCTCGGCCTGTTCGACCCCAATATCCAGGAGATCGCCCAAATCGTGCACGGGGTGGGGGCGACGCTCTACTACGACGGCGCCAACCTCAACGCGGTGATGGGCCTCTCCCGGCCCGGCGACATGGGTTTCGACATTGTGCATTTCAATCTGCACAAGTCCTTCACCCAGCCTCACGGCGGCGGCGGACCCGGCTCAGGGCCGATTGCGGTGTCCGAGCGGATCCAGCCGTTCCTACCGGTGCCACGCGTGGTGCGCAGTGAGGACGGCTCGTTTGACCTCTTCGGCGAGGAGGAGCGCGCAGGGTCCCAATCAATTGGGCGCCTACGTGGCTTCCAAGGCAACTACGGCTGCTTCGTGCGCAGCTACGCCTACATCTGCTCACTCGGCGCGCCCGGACTGAAGGATGCGTCGGAGACGGCCGTGCTCAATGCCAACTATCTACTCGCGCGGCTGCGTCAGCTCGGCGTTTGCGATCAGTTGCCGCTCGCCTATGGCGAGTTGTGCCTGCATGAGTTCGTCCTCTCCGGCGGTCCAATGAAGCGCAACTTGAAGATCAAGACGCTCGACCTCGCCAAGCGACTGCTCGACTACGGCTTCCATCCACCCACGGTCTACTTCCCCCTGCTGGTGGACGAGGCGCTGATGGTGGAGCCCACCGAGACCGAGACCAAGGAGACGCTCGACGGCTTCGCCGAGGCGCTCGCGGAGATCCTGCGCGAGGCCGCCGAGGATCCGGAGATCGCGCTGCACGCGCCGTACACAACGCCGGTGCGGCGGCTCGACGAGGTCGGCGCGGCCAAGAATCCCGTCATTCGCCAGACGCTTTGACGCCGTGATGCCGGCGCTCGCGCCCCCGTCGTATCAGCCGGCTTCTCGGTAGCCTGGCTCGCCATGCGCATCTTCTCCGGTATCCAGCCTACGGGCAGCAAGCACCTGGGCAACTACATCGGCGCGATCCGCCAGTACGTTGACGGGCAGCACCGCGGCGAAGGGCTCTACTGCATCGTCGACCTGCATGCCACTACGGTCGCCTACGAGCCCGCCGAACTGCGCCGTAGCGTGTACGACCTGACGGCGTTGCTGCTTGCTGCGGGCCTCGACCCGGCGCGCTGCATTCTCTTCCGTCAGGGGGATGTCCCCGAGCACACCGAACTGTGCTGGCTGTTGTGCTCTGTGACGGAGCTGGGACGTTTGCAGCGTATGCACCAGTTCCGCGACAAGTCGGTGGCGCAACGCGAGCTGGTTTCCGCGGGCTTGCTCGTCTACCCGGTGCTGCAGGCCGCCGACGTGCTGGCCTACCGCGCCAACGAGGTGCCCGTTGGCGAGGACCAGCGCGAGCACCTGGAGCTGATGCGCGACGTGGCGCGGCGCTTCAACACTCGCTTCGGCGATGGCAAGGATGTGCTGGTTGTGCCTGAGCACCGCATTCCCGAGGTCGGCGCGCGCATCATGGACCTGCAAGACCCCATGCGCAAGATGTCAACGACCAGTGGCTCCGAGCAAGGCACGGTGTATGTGCTCGACGAGCCTGCGGCGGTTGTAAAGAAGCTCAAGAGTGCGGTGACAGACTCCGGCAGGGAGATCGTGCGCGGGCCGGAGAAGCCGGGCGTGTCGAACCTGGTCGAAATCCTCGCCGTCGCCCGTGGCGTCACACCCGAGCAGGTCGAGGCCGACATGGCCGATGCGCGCGGCTACGGCGACCTGAAGGCGGCGGTTGCCGACGCGGTCGTGGAGATGCTCGCGCCGGTTCGTGAGCGCTACGTGGAGCTGCGCTCCGACGAGCAAGCGCTGGAGAAGATGCTTGCGGACGGGGCCGGGCGCGCGCGGACGATCGCAGCACAGACGCTTGCCGACGTACGCGAGTGCATGGGTGTCGGGCCGCCCCGCGGCGGCGTCTAAGTGGCGGAAGAGGTCGATTTGCAGGGGCATCCCGACGATGACAGTCAGTGCGGCTCGAATCGTCGGGGGCGACCGGTACGGTGAAGCGGTGACGCTCCCTGCGCTCGACCTCGACCTGGAGATCTTCAGCGGCCCGTTCGACCTGCTGCTCGCGCTGGTGCTGCGCGAGGAGGTGGACCTACTCGATCTCGAGCTGGCCGACGTGGTGCTCGCCTACCTCGACCACCTGGAGGGTCGCGACGAGCTCGACCTTGAGACAGCCACCGAATTCATCGTGCTGATCGCCGCGCTGCTGGAACTGAAGTCGCGGTTGATGCTTGCCGAGGACGGCGAGGAGCTGCTCGACATCGAGCCCGGCGAGGCCGCCGAGGAGCTGCTCGAGCGGATGCTGCAGGCGCGCCGCTACCGCTCTGCCTCGACGCACCTTCTCGAGCTGTTCAAGCGCGAGGAAGGTGTGCGCTTCCGCACCGCGCCGCTGCCCACCCATCTGCGCAAGGCGATCCCCACTCCGACCGACGGCTCCGAGAATCCAGCGGTACTCGGCCAGGCGCTTGGACGTCTCCTGCGAATGCCACCCACGATCAACCTGCGCCATATCTCGATTCAACGCGTTACCGTCGCCGAGCGGCTCGATCACCTGCGTGAGCTATTGCGCCGTACCCTGGAGGGCACAGGCGGGAGCTTCAGCTTCGACGAGGCGGTGCGCGGCGAGGATCGCATGACAGTCGCGGTGACGGTGTTCGCGCTGCTAGAGCTCTACAAGCGCGGCGAAGCATGGTGGGAGCAAGACGAGAGCTTCGGTGAGATCGCTGTCCATGCCGTCGCTGCCGCCCAGCGGCCGGAGGCGCGCGCCGGAGGGCTCGCGGGTTGAGCGACATCCCGGGGGGGGCTCCCCATGACGGGGGGCACCCTATAGGGCACAGGCAGGCAGGTCCGGAGTCCGGGCAGGATCAGCCGGCGCTTGAGGATCGGCAGTCCTCTGCCGATCAAGAGGATGTGTTGGCCACGGACGTGGAGTCAGAGCAGTTGGGGCAGTTGGACGAGTCCGATCGGCTTACCGCCCCGGAAGGCGATCGTGAGCACTCCGAGCCGACCGAGCGCGTCAGCGTGCTGGACGTCGAGGGGCTGCTCGATCCCGAGCCCGTGATCGTGCGCACCGTCGAGGCGCTGCTGTTCCTTGCCCCCGACCCGCTCAGCCCACAGGAGCTTGCCGACGCCGCCGCGGTGGAGGAGCTCGCCGTGATCGCCGCGCTGGCGGAATTGGCCGAACGGTATGCGCCCGGCCGCAGCGGCATCCACCTGCGCGAGCTCGGCGGGGGCTTCACGTTCGCCAGCGACCCCCTCACCGAGGAGTCCGCCCGGCGCCTGTTCAGCCGCCCGCGCGCCTCCGTGCTGACCCCGGCACAGGCTGAGACGCTTGCGATCGTCGCCTACCTGCAGCCGGTGTCGCGTCCTGAGATAACCCGTATTCGCGGTGTGAGCGCCGATTCAGCCGCCTCGACGCTGCTGGAGCGCGGGCTGGTCGAAGAGTCCGGGCGCTCCCAGTTCGGAGCGGTGTTGTACCGCACCACCACACAGTTTTTGAAGCTGTTCGGTTTGATGAGCATCGACGAGCTTCCCGACGTCGCCCAATGGGATCCCACGCCGGAGGAGCAGGCTGAGCTACGGGACCGTCTGCTGCGGGCAGGTGAGGCTCGATCTGGAGACGCCTAGGCCGCCGCTGAGCGGCGCTATACCGCGTCCTCGTTCGTTTGTGGGCACAGCACACTTCACTCGCTGCGTCCTTGTCTCGCTTGCCCCATCGACGTCCTAGAAGGCCTTGCTTATGCGGTGGGCGGCTCCTAAGCGGCGTGTGCGGCAAGCTGGCCACACGCGGCGTCGATGTCGCGTCCACGGGTGAGTCGCACTGTGACCGGTACTCCGCGTGCCTCCAAGGCGCCCTTGAACGCGCCGATCGACTCGCGGCTCGATCCTTCATAGATCGAGTCGGTCGGGTTGTATGGAATGAGGTTGACCTTGAACATGTGCGGCTGCTCACCCACGCTACGCGGCTCCAGCAGCCTGGCGAGCGCGACGGCCTGCTCATAGCGGTCGTTGACGCTGGCGAGCATCACGTACTCGACGAACACGCGCCGGCGCTTGCGCTCGTAGAAGGCACGGCATGCGTCGATCACCTCAGCCAGCGGATAGCGCTCGTTGACGGGCATCAGCTCGCTGCGCAGCGCTTCGTCGGCCGCGTGCAGGGAGAGTGCTAGGCGCAACGGCATATTGCACTCGGTGAGCCGTTCGATCCCCGGGATCCAGCCGACGGTGGAGATCGCGGTGCGGCGATTGGTGATGCCGAGGTCCGGCAGTCGCTCGCACGCCGCGAGCACGTTGTCCAAGTTGAGCATCGGCTCGCCCATCCCCATGAACACGCAGTGATCGATCTGCTCCATACGGCGGAAGTGCAGCGCCTGATCGAGGATCTCCGAAGCCGTCAGGTTGCGCGCGAATTTCATCCGGCCGGTGGCGCAGAACCTGCAGGTCAGCGGGCAGCCCGACTGCGAGGAGACACAGATCGAGCGACGTGAATCGTGATAGCGCATCAGGACCGCCTCCAGCGGCCGCCCGTCGCCGGTCGCGAACAACGCCTTGACCGTCCCGTCGCCGGCTGTGCGCTCGTCGCGCAACTCGAGGCTCGAGAATGGCACCGCCTCGGCAAGTCGAGCACGCAGATCGGACGGCAGGTTGGTCATCTGCTCGTAGCCGCTCGCGCCGTTCGCGACCCACTTCCACACCTGGCGCGCACGGAAAGGGGGCTGGTCGGCGTCGGCGAGCGTCTGGTCGAGCAGTTGGAGGTCCATCGCCCTATGGTTGCAGCCAATGCGCCTTGCCAAGTATCTGGCCCACGCCGGGGTCGCATCGCGCCGTGGGGCCGAGATGGCGATCGCGGCCGGGCGCGTGACGATCGACGGTGAGATCGTGACCGATCCAGCGCGCGATGTGGACGAGCGCCGCGCCGTCGCAGTCGACGGTCGTCCGCTTGCCGGACCCGAGCGGCGCGTGATCTACGCGGTCAACAAGCCGCTTGGAGTGCTGAGCACCGCACAGGACACTCACGGGCGCCCGACGGTCATCTCGCTCCTCCCAGAGGAGCCCCTGAGGCTGTATCCCGTCGGACGGCTCGACGCCGACACCACCGGCTTGATCCTGCTCACCAACGACGGCGAGCTGGCGCACCGCCTGACGCACCCGAGCTTCGAGGTCCCGAAGACCTACCGCGCGCGCATCGGCGGCGGACCAGTGGGAGATCAAGCGCTGCGCAGGCTGCGCGAGGGGGTGCGCTTGGAGGACGGCATCACCGCGCCCGCACGCGTGCGGCGTGCAGGTCAGAGTCTGCTGGAGCTGACGATCCACGAGGGTCGCAATCGCCAGGTGCGCCGCATGTGCGAGGCAGTGGGCCACCCTGTGCAGGAGCTGCAACGAGTCGCATTTGGTCCGCTGCGACTCGGTGGGATGGCGGTTGGCACCCATCGCCAGCTCAGCGAGGGAGAGGCCGGACTGCTGCACGGACTCGCCGGCGGCGAGTCCGTGGCCCGGCTCTGAAAGAATCGGCGCCGATGCCGCTATGCCTGTATGCCCTGCGGGGCGCGATCTCGGTGTCGCGCGACGACGCCCAAGAGATCCTCGATGCAACGACCGAGCTGATGGCGGAGATCATGGAGCGCAACGCGCTCGTCCCCGACCGCGTCGTGAGTTGCATCTTCACGGTCACCGACGACCTGACGGCGGAGTTCCCAGCGGTCGCAGCGCGCGCGCTCGGGTTCGAGCGCGTGCCACTGCTGTGCGCCCGTGAGATCCCGGTGCCGGGCTCATTACCCCGCGTGATCCGGGTCTTGATCCACTATCACGCCGCCGAGGACCACGAGCCCAGGCACGTGTACCTGCGCGAGGCGGCTACCCTGCGCGAGGACCTGGGGGCGGCGCAGTAGTCGATGACGGATGCTGCTGGCGAGAGAGGCGCTCGGCGCGACATGAGGGTGGCGGTGCTCGGCGTCGGGCTGATCGGGGGCTCGATCGCAATGGCGGCCCGCCGCCGCACGGCCGCCTACGTAGTTGGGTATGACCACGACGCCAGCGCGCTGTCGCGGGCAGTCGAGCTGGGCGCGATCGACGAGCCGGCGCTCCAGCTTGCCGACGCCGTGCGTGACGCCGAGGTCGTGTTCGTCGCCACCCCGGTTGGGGTCGCGGTGGAGGTCGCCCGCATGGCGCTTGAGGCCTCGGGCGAGGACTGCGTCGTCAGCGACGTGGGCTCCACCAAGCGTGCGATCGTCGCCGCGGTCTCAGATCCACGGTTTGTGGGCGGCCACCCGCTCGCGGGGGCCGAGACTGCTGGTGTGGAGCATGCCCGCAAGGATCTGTTCGAGGGCGCCACCTGGTACCTGACGCCGCCCGCCGGCGCGGCGTGGCGGGCTGCCGGTGCTTGCTCGCCGGCGGACGCCACTCCACCGCCACCGGTGGACTCGGCGCCGTGGGCGGTCGAGCGGCTGCGCGGGGTGATCGAGCGCTTCGGCGCATGCCCGGTGGCGATCGACCCCCACGGACACGACCTGCTGATGGCAAACGTGTCACACCTGCCGCATGTGCTTGCCAACGTGCTCGTGGCGCAAACGCTGCGCGCCGTCGAATCGGATGGCATGAACTTGCGCGATAGCGAGCTGGACGCCGGGTCGAGCTTTCGCGACGCGACGCGCGTGGCAGGTGCCAACACATCGATCTGGACCGATATCTACATGTCGAACAGCGACCTGCTGGCCGACGTACTGGACGAGACGATCAAACAGCTGAGCGCGGTGCGCGATGCGCTCGACGCGGAGGACCCCGCGGCGCTCGCCGCTTGGAACGAGCAGGCACGGGCGCAGCGCGAGACGCTCGCCAAGCGTGGCGCCTTCGGGGCCCGTGGGGGCCTGACCGCTGGTCCCAGCGCGGACTCGTAGGGTACAGGCAGAATGGACGTGCACTTCGAGCCCTCGGGCGGGCTGCACGGCGAGCTGACGGCGCCGCCCGACAAGTCGATCTCCCACCGAGCCGCGCTGCTCGGGGCGATGGCCTCTGAGCCGACACGGATCGAGAACTACCTGCACGCGGCCGACACCGACTCGACGCTCGCGGCCGTACGGGCTCTGGGCGCGCTCGTGGACGAGCGCGACGGCGTAGTCACCGTGCGCGGCACTGGCCTGCGCGAGGCGCGCGTGCCGGACGGCCCGATCGACGTGGGCAACGCCGGCACGCTGTTGCGCCTATTGCCGGGCTGGCTCGCCGCGCAGGAGGACCGCTCGTTCACGCTTGACGGTGACGAGTCGATTCGTCGCCGACCGGTGGACCGCGTCGCGGAGCCACTGCGCTTCATGGGCGCCGAGATCGATGCTCGCGAGGGCCGCTTCGCGCCGTTCCAGGTCCACGGCGCGCGCCTGCGCTCGATCTCCTACGAGCTGCCAGTCGCAAGCGCTCAAGTGAAGTCCTGCATCCTGATGGCGGCGCTGGCCGCCGACGGCGCCACGACCGTAGGAGAGCCCGCACGTAGCCGCGATCACACCGAGCGGATGCTGCTGCGCGCCGGGGTCAACATCCACCGCAACGGCAAACACGTGACTGTCGTCAACGCCGACGAGCTGGTGCTCGACCGCGTGATCGTCCCCAGCGACCTAAGCTCGGCGGCGTTCGCGATCGTCGCCGGCGTGCTCGTGCCTGGGTCGCGCCTGCTGATCCGCGACGTGGGCGCCAACTGGACGCGCACCGGCTTCCTGCGCATCCTGCAGCGCATGCGCGGGATTGTGCTGGGCGATCTGGAGGGGGAGAGCGGCGAGCTGGTCGCCGAGGAGCCGATCTGCGACCTCGACGTCGCCCACGGGGCGCTCGAGGGAACCTATGTCGAATCCGATGAAGTACCGCCGGCGATCGACGAGCTGCCGCTCGTCGCGCTGCTCGGGTGCTTCGCCGAAGGGGAAACGGTCGTGCGCGGAGCGCGGGAGCTGCGCTTGAAGGAGTCCGATCGGATCGCCACGGTCGTCGAGGGCCTGCGCGGCCTCGGCGCCGACATCGACGCGCTCGAGGACGGCTTCGCGGTGAGTGGCACCGGCGGCTTGAAGGGCGGCACGATCGACGCCGCCGGTGACCATCGCATGGCGATGATGGGGGCGGTAGCCGGCCTAGCCTCGCGCGAGGGGGTCACCGTGCGTGGGATGGAGGCGGCAGCGGTGTCATATCCGGGGTTTGTGCGCGACATCGCCGCGCTCAGCTGAGTCTGCGCAAGGCGGCTGCTCCGGCGCCATTCACAAGCGCTGGCCACATCGCTTGGAACCGCGGATCCAAACGACTTGACACATTGTTGCACGGTCATTTCTAATAATGGCTTGACAACAGCTGATAGGTCGGGTATAAAGGAGCCATGCCGGTATGCCGCATGGCGTGCGGGCGGACATAAGGTCGGGTTTGGGTTGGCCGCGTGGTCGACAGCGAACGTTTGACGGGGACCTTGGGAGAGGGACCGGGTCGTTCTGAGAGGGAGTTGTATTTCGCGTGGTTTCATCAGTGAATAACGTGTTTGAGAGTCCATGTCGTGTTGGCGGGTCCTTTATAGGACGCGTCAGCGGCGCTGACGCGTCTCTCTCTCTCTCTCTCTCTCTGGGCCGGCCGGCGTCTAGGCGCTAGCACCCTTCGCCGCGGCAATAGGTCGCGGCCCGCCGGGCTCAAAGCTCGGCTCGACCGTCTATGCCCTAAGGGGTACTCGCGCGCGCTAAGCGCGCTTTCTGCTTCTTGCTCTTCTGTCGCCGTAGGTTGTGTGCCCACGGCGACCTTGTGCTGCCTCCCGAATGGGGGATGCCGCCGGTGTGTCGATGGTTCTCGCGTTGGTTCTTTCCGGGAAGGGATGTGTCTATGAGTGTTGTTGCCCGTCGTGTGCTGGTGGTCCTGTTCGCGTGTGTGTCTTTGACCTGTGTGGGTCTGTTTGACAGTGTGTCTGTGTCCGCTGAGGTGACCCACGATTTCAAGTTCAGTTTTGAAGGTGGCGAAACACCGGAGGGGCCGTTTGAAGGGGACCTTGGGGCTGTCGCGATCGATCAGACGAGTGGCGATGTTTATGTCGATAGGTATAACAACTACGTGGTGGACAAGTTCGATGTCGCCGGGAAATATCTTGGGGAGATCACGGGCGCGGCGGTACCGCAGAAATCTCTTGGGCTCGAGGCCGAATCTGGTATGGAGGTGGACAACTCTAGTGGGCCCAACAAAGGGGACCTATATGTTTCCGGTACCGAAAACGGTGTCGTCTACAGGTTTAATTCCTTGGGGAAACTCATTTCAGAACTCAATGGCTCTGGTACGCCCGCCGGATCGTTTGTTCCGGCCGGCGTGGCGGTTGACGCTAGCGGCAATTTGTTTGTCGCGGATCGCGCTAACGATGTGATTGACGAGTTCGACGCAGCGGGCGCATACACCGGCCAGCTTGCGAGCCCCGAAATTATCGACCCTGGCACGATCGCTGTCGACTCTAGCGACAACGTCTACGTGGCGAACGTGGATCAGAGCGTCGTGAAGCTGGAGCCGGGTGGAGCCACATCCGTGCTGGACATAAATAGTTCATCCTCGGTGGCGGTCAATCTTGTGACTGATGATGTGTATGTTTCCGAGGCTGATTATCCATCGTTTGGTCGGATCGTCGAGTTCGATCAGTCAGGTAAACGGCTTGGTGGGTTTGGGGAAGAACGTCTCGCTATCGGGCGGGATGTCGCTGTTAATGGTGATACGGACGAAGTATACGTAGCCAACGCGGGCGAAGTGCATACAGCCAACGGTGAATTCAAACTCAAACTAGTAGATGTATTTGGCGCTGGGTTGGTGATCCCTGATGGTGTGACGCTACCAGCGTCAAGTATTCAGCCCTCGAGTGCCACGTTGAACGGCACGATCAATCCGGACGGTATCCAAGTCACCGGCTGCGAGTTCGAATACGGGACCAGCATCTCGTATGGTCAAAATGCCGCATGTGCTCAATCGGCCCCATCGATCGGTGCCGGCACGAGTGTCGTGCCTGTGAGCGTCGATCTCAGTTCTCTAGAGGCTGATACCGAATATCATTATCGAATCGCCGTCTCGAACGCGAATGGCACTAATCACGGTGTGGACAGTACGTTTGTCACGCCCGGGCCGCCACGGATCGACGCGGAGTCCGTGAGTGACGCAACTCAAGAGACAGCGGTCTTGGATGGGCAGGTCAACCCGTTTGGTTTTGATACTACCTACCGTTTCGAATACGGCACGACTCGCGCTTACGGCGTGAGCATTCCGGTGCCCGATGTCGATATAGGTTCAGAAACAACCGAGCAGAGTGTTAGCCAGAGCATCAGCAAACTTCAGCCCGCCGTTACCTATCACTATCGACTCGTCGCTAGTAGCTCGCAGGGTATCGTCGATGGAGCGGATCAAGAATTCACTACGGTACCGTCGGCGGATATCGATTCTGAGTATGTGACAAATGTGGCGTCCTCGAGCGCGACGATCGACGCGCAGATCAATCCACTGGACTCGAGCACGGAATATCGTCTCGAATATGGCCCGAGCACGTCTTACGGACAGACGATAAGCGGGAGCGTGGGTGATGGCACGACGAACGTGTTGATCGCGCGTCATCTGGGAGGGCTGTCGGCGGCCACGACCTATCATTATCGAATTGTCACACACAATTCTCTAGGGACCGTCGAAGGCGCCGATCGGACGTTTACGACTCAGCCTGCCGGCAACAACGTGTTCGCGCTGCCCGACGGCAGAGCATGGGAACTGGTATCTCCGGCGGACAAGAGCGGGGCTGTGATCGAAAATATCGAGGAGGCGCAGGCCGCCAGTGACGGCAGCGGGATCTACTACACGGCGAGCGCGCCGATCGGGGAAGGCATTACCGGTCATGTGGGGCAGAACATCACCGGTGTGTCCTCTGCTGCGGTCCTGTCGCGACGTGGCGCGGACGGGTGGAGAACTATCGATATTTCCCCGAAGCAGACTCTCCCGCCAGATGGAGTTGGGGGTGGAGAACTTGCCGGTAGCGCGGAAGCCTTCTATCTCTTTTCGCCCGACCTCTCGTCTGTCGCTTTTGAACCACGGGGGCCAGTGGCGCCACAGTCGGAGGGAATCACCGAACGGACTCTCTATTTGCGCGATGATGAAAACGGTACGTACCTGCCGCTGGTCAATCCCGGGAACGTTCCACCTGAAACGAAATATGGTCCAATTAAGGTGGATGAAGATATGAGTTTCGTCGCGGCTACCCCGGATCTCGCTCATGTTGTCTTGAGTAGTGGGGTGCCTTTGACTTCGGAAGCTGAGAGGGTGGAAAAGTCCGGCGGCGAACCGGCGCAGAGCTTGTACGAGTGGACCGCAGGAAAACTGCAGCTGGTGAATATTCCTCAAGCCCCGCAAGGAGTGAACCCCGAAGCATACTTTGGGAGTAGCGCAATTACCCCTGGTGGGGCTACTCCGGATGGGATGTCGAGCGATGGGCGTTGGGTCGTCTTTAGGTACGGCAATGACTTCGGCAGTTCTCCGGTCACCTATTATGTGCGTGACATGGTCGAAAAGAGGACGGTTCGATTCGGACCGGAAGAGGGGTTTGCCAGGTTTGAGACGATGAGCAGTGACGGGTCTAAGATCTTCTACCTGGAACCCGAAGACGACAATGATGGGATAGAAACCGAAGGGGAACTGTATGTGTTCGACCCTGCCACGGGAACCGATCTGGATTTGACTGCGACGCATCTCGACGGTGAATCAAATGCCGAGGTGGAGAACAAACTGGTTGGCACCAGTGAAGATGGGTCGGTGGTCTATTTCGTGGCGAAAGGCGTGCTCGCGAGCGGCGCTGTGAAGGGCGCGAACAATCTTTACGTGCTGCGAGATGAAGGGTCCGCGTGGTCGACGACGTTTATAGCGACGCTCTCGAGCGAAGACGGAAAAGACTGGCAGTCATTTAATAATTTTCGTGAACTGGAACCGATAACGTCTCGCGTTTCACCTAACGGTCGTTACCTGGCGTTCATGTCGGAGAATTCGCTGACGGGATACGACAATCACGACGCTGTGAGTGGGGAACCCGATGAGGAGACATACCTGTACGACGCCACAGCCAACCGGCTTGCGTGTGTTTCGTGCGATCCGAGCGGCGCGCGACCGGTAGGAATCCTGGATCAGCATGAAGTGACCACAAGTCGACTGATTGATTTTCCTCAAATTTGGGATGGAAACGAAGAACAAGCGCATAGCAATGCTGGGCGCGGCCACTGGTTGGCCAGTATGCTTCCACCGGCTTGGCATGTGGATTGGAAAGTGGCGTCCTATCAGCCGCGCTCCCTTTCTGATAGCGGTCGGTTGTTCTTTGAGAGCACAGATGCGCTGGTGCCGCAGGACACCAACGGGCTTGCCGATGTGTATGAGTATGAGCCTGTGGGGACCGGGAGCTGTTCTCAGGGGAGTGTCACGTTCAGCGGACGCACGGTGGGGTGTGTGAGCTTGATCTCATCGGGGCAGTCGGCGAGCGAATCGGTGTTCTTCGATGCGAGCGAAACTGGTGACGATGTGTTCTTCATCACTACCGGCCGGCTGGTGTCTGAAGATACTGACACTTCTTATGACGTGTATGACGCGCACGTGTGTACGACGGCGGTGCCGTGTGTGGCTGCTCCGGTGTCCTCGCCACCGTGTACGTCGGGTGATTCGTGCAAGGCCGCTCCCTCGCCGCAACCGGCGATTTTCGGGGCGACGCCGAGCGCCACGTTCTCGGGCGTAGGCAACGTGAGCGAAGAAACAGCCGTCAAGACGGCGAAGCACAAGTCCAAGACCAAGGCAAAGAAATCCAAAGCAAAGTCTAAAAAGAAGAAGAAGCGGAAGAAGGGACGGAGTAAATCGGGGAAGGCCGGCCGATCGTCTCGCACTGATGCCAGGACGACCGGGAGGGACAACTGATGTTCGCTATTTCAGCCAAGCGAGTAGTTCTATGTAGCGTGCTGGTGGCGGTGTCGTTGTCCGTGCTGGCCGGAAGCGGTGTCGCGATGGGGGCTGAACCGTGGTGGCATGTCTCGACGATATCGGCGCCCGCGAGCTCGACAAGCGACACCTCAGAGGTCATGCTTGACATAGCGAACGTCGGTGACGCGGCCACCCCGGGCACCACCGTAGAAAATATCTTGGAAGCGTTCGCCGGTGAAAGCAAGCATTTTGTGACTGTCGTTGACAAGCTGCCGTCCGGTGTTACGCCCACTGGCGTGCATGCCGAAGGCGGCGGTGGACCGCTCAGCATTGGTGCGGGACCCAATCTGTTCGACGAGGCGACGATCGAAGAATTCCTGAAGCTGAGAGGTAAGCCCAGTCTCTGTTCGATTGCGGGTCAGTCGGTTACGTGCAGCTACGCTGTGCCGGTACGACCGTATGAACACATAGTGATCGCGATCGACGTTAGCGTGAGCTCTGGCGCGGGTACCGGCGAAAATGAAGTCAGCGTGTCTGGCGGAGGCGCTCCGTCGGTTGTGTCGCGTCGAGGGCTTGCGGTGCAAGGCCCGGTGCCTGCTTATGAACCGCAGACATATGAACTGACACCCGAAGAAGAAGGCGGGGTGCCGGCTACACAGGCGGGGTCCCATCCGTTTCAGTTGACGACCACGCTGATGTTCAACAGCCAGACACGTCCCGTGTACTCTGAATATACGAAAGAAGTGAGACCTGAAGTGCAGCCGGTCGCGATGACCAAGGATCTGCGGTTCAACCTGCCTGCCGGACTCGTGGGGAATCCGACACCGCTACCAAAGTGCAGCCTCGCTCAATTCGCGCTCATATATTCCGGGAAAGGCACGTGTCCAAGCAACACGGTCGTCGGTATCGCCACACCAATCGTCACAAACATTGACGTGGCAACGTATGTGCCGTTCGTGCTCACGGTGCCGCTGTACAGTCTTGAACCGTCGGTGGGTGAGCCCGCGAAGTTCGGGTTCGCCACGCCGTATGGTGCGGTGATCCTCGATACGTCGGTGCGCACCGGCGGAGACTACGGAGTAGTGGTGACCGTTCCCAACATCACCGAGGGCACAGCGTTCATCGGGAATGTAGTCACGTTTTGGGGTGTCCCCAATGATTCGCATCATGATAACGCCCGCAACTATGAATGCTTGGGGAACACAAGTGCGTGGGAATCGGAAACGCGTGGTCCTGAACCATCGTGTCCGGTCGGGGAAAAAGATCAACCGTTGCTGATCATGCCGACCGCATGCGCGGGCGCGCCCATATCTACTATAGAAGCCGACTCGTGGGAACAGATCGGTCAATTTAGGAGCAAGCAGTACACGTTCCAGGACAGTGAAGGCGAACCCACCCCGACGGATGGGTGTAACCGGTTGAACTTCGAACCGTCGATCACGGTCGCGCCCGACGGTCAACAGGCGAGCACCCCCACGGGACTGACGGTCGGTGTGCATGTTCCCCAAGAAGCGAGCCTGAACCCGACCGGGCTTGCTGAGTCCTCGGTGAAGGACACGACAGTCACACTGCCCGCGGGTGTCGGTTTGAACCCCGCGGGAGCGGACGGCCTATCCTCGTGTGGGCTCAGCGAAATAGGTTTGCAATCACCCGCCGAACAGTCCTGTCCTGAATCATCGAAGGTCGGGACGGTCGAAATCCACACGCCATTGCTGCCGCACCCGCTTGTCGGCGCCGCGTATTTGGCCCAACAGGACGCGAACCCGTTCGGGAGTCTCGTCGCGCTGTATATCGTGGTAAGGGACCCGTATTCCGGGGTGCTGGTAAAGCTCGCGGGACAGGTCACACCGAACCCCGTGACCGGCCAGCTCGTCTCGACGTTCAACGAAACACCGCAACTACCCTTTGAAGAACTCAACCTGCACTTCTTTGGTGGCTCCAGGGCACCGTTGGGCACCCCAGCATTGTGTGGTGGGTACACGACCACGGCGTCGATCGCGCCCTGGTCCGGTAACGCCCCGGTCGACTCTTCCTCGGAATTCAGGATCACGAGCGGACCCAACGGCAGTCCCTGCTCGAGCCCGTTGCCGTTTACCCCGTCGTTGACGACGGGCAGTCTGAACATTCAGGCCGGTGCGTTCACGCCGTTTACGATGACGATGAGTCGCGAAGACGGCAACCAGAACCTCGACGCGATCCAACTGAAGATGCCATCGGGACTGCTCGGCACACTCTCGAACGTGAAGTTGTGCGGCGAAGCCGAAGGCGATGCCGGAACGTGTGGTCCTGAAAGCCTGATCGGCGAAACAACCGTGAGCGTAGGGCTCGGAGGAAACCCATACACGGTCACCGGTGGCAAGGTGTATATCACCGGCCCGTATGAGGGTGCGCCGTATGGCCTGTCGATCGTGAACCCTGCCAAGGCGGGCCCGTTCAACCTCGGTGAGGTTATCGTTCGCGCGAAGATCGAAGTGAACCCCGAAAACGCGGCGCTCACGATCACAAGCGATAGCACGGGCCCGTATCAGATCCCGCAGATCATCGACGGTATCCCATTGCAGATCAAGCACGTGAACGTGTCGATCAACAGGCCCGACTTTACGTTCAACCCCACGAACTGCAGTCCCCAAGAAATCGGTGGGGGCTTGACCAGCAGTCAGGGAGCCGTCTCGGTGTTGCACGTCCCGTTCCAAGTCACCAACTGTGCGGTATTGAAGTTCAAACCGATCTTCAGCGTCTCTACGAACGGGAAAACATCAAGAGCCAACGGTGCGAGCCTGAACGTAAAGCTGACCTATCCCAAAGCACCGTTCGGCACCCAAGCAAACATCGGTAAGGTCAAGGTAGACCTACCCAAGCAACTACCATCCAGGCTAACCACACTGCAGAAGGCGTGCCCGGCAGCAACATTCGCGGCTAACCCCGCGTCCTGTCCAGCGGACTCCAAGGTAGGCACGGCGACAGCGACTACGCCGGTGTTGCCGGTCCATTTGGAAGGCCCCGCGTATTTCGTCTCCCACGGTGGCGCGAAGTTCCCCGAACTGATCGTCGTGCTATCGGGCGAGGGGGTGTCGGTCTATCTGCATGGGGAAACGTTCATCAGCAAAGCGGGGATCACCAGCAGCACTTTCAGAACGATCCCCGACGTCCCGATCGGCGTATTCGAACTAAAACTCCCCCAAGGACCAGACAGCGCACTCGCAGCCAACGGAAACCTCTGCACCAGCAAACTCACCATGCCCACCAACTTCGTCGCCGCCAACGGCATGAGCCTCAAACAAACAACCCCGATCACAGCAACCGGCTGCTCGAAGAAGAAGGCCAAAGCCAAGAAGGGCAAGCGCGGCAAGAAAGGCAAGAAGAGGTAACGGGCGAGGCGTCTCCCTGGTGTGCTCATCGTCGCGTCAAGCGAGCCGTCTCGGCCGAGTTAGGTGTTAGAGCAGATGTCCTCCACACGACAGGCGCTCGTCGATCGCGTAGCGCTCGAAAGATCTCCAGGCACGCGGCAGGGTGCTCACATCGCCGAGCTGCAACGTCGGCGGCTGCTCTCGGCGACCGTCGAGTTGCTGACCGAGCGCGGTGCGCGGGCGGTGAACATCGCCGCCGTCTCGCAGCGCGCGGGTGTTTCGCGCAAGACGTTCTATGAGGCCTTTGCCGACCGTGAGGCCTGCTTGCTGGCGGCCTTCGAAGAGACGACACAACAGATCGAACAGGTGCTGCGCGATGCGGTCGCCGACCAGCGGGGCACCCTGAAGGGCACAGGCACGCCGAGGAGCATTGGCTGGCGAGAGAGGGTGCGGATAGGGCTCGTGGCGCTGCTGGCGTTCCTCGATCGGGAGCCGGCCGCGGGTCGGTTTGTGGTCGTCGAGGCGCTCGGTGCGGGAGAGCCGACGCTGCAAGCTCGCCGGCGCACGCTCGACCGGCTGGTCGAGCTCGTCGACGAAGGCCGTAGCGTGACGCGGCGCACCTCGAAGAGCACGGACGGCCGCGAACCGCCGCCGCTGACCGCCGAAGGCATCGTCGGCGCCGTGTTCTCTGTCGTGCACACGCGCATGCTCGACCGCGACCCGCACCCACTGAGCGAGCTGGCGGGACCGCTCACGGCGATGGTCGTGCAACCCTACCTTGGGGTCTCGGCCGCGCAGAGAGAGATCGCCGCACCAGCGCCGACACCCACGCTTGCCGCCACCGCCAATCGACCGACCCCGGTGGTTGCCGAGGACCCGTTCAAGGATCTGCCAATGCGTCTCACTTACCGCACAGTGTTGGTGCTCAGCTCAATCGCGCAATTGGGCGAGCAGGGCTCGCAGCCCTCTAGCAAGCAGGTTGCTAGCGCCGCCGGCGTCTCAGACCAGGGCCAGATGTCGCGTCTGCTAGCCCGTCTTCAACGCTTTGGGATGGTCGAGAACCTGGGTGGCGAGACGGCTCGCGGTGAAGCCAAGGCCTGGGCTCTGACCAGCCGAGGGGAGGGGGTCCTGCGAGTAGTAGGCGAGGCCTGAGCGCACTCGACCACCGCTGGTTGCCCTACGGTCCGCCACAATAGGCCGTCGATGGCACTCGAGTTCTCACAGCGGATCGCGCGAATCCCCTCCTACCCGGCGGCGGGCGGCTACGCGCAGCGCGCGCCGAAGGTGCGGCTCGCCTCCAACGAGTCGCCGTGGCCGCCGCTGCCGGCGGTGATCGAGGCAATCCAGGGTGCCCTGCCAACGCTCAACCGCTACCCCGACCCGACCAACTCGCTGTTGCGCGAGCGTCTCGCCGACCGCTATGAAGTGCCGGCGTCGCGGATCGCGATCGGCAACGGCTCGTGCGACATCCTGCTCGCCGCCGGCGAGGCGCTGCTGGAGCCCGGCGCCGAGCTCGTGTACGCGTGGCCGTCGTTCTCGGTGTACCCACACCTAAGCGCGGCCTCTGGCGCGCGTGCGGTGACGGTCCCGCTCGACGGTGAGGCGTGTCACGACTTGGAAGCGATGCTGCGCGAGATCACAGTCGCCACGCGTCTGGTGATCGTGTGCAACCCCAACAACCCGACGAGCACCGCGCTGCCGCTCGCCGAGATCGCCGAGTTCGTCGCCGAAGTCCCTCGCCACGTGTGCGTGATCTTGGACGAGGCCTACTGTGAGTTCAACCTGCTCGACGATCCCGACGCCTCGCTGGGGCTGCTCGGGCATCACCCCAACCTCGTGCTGCTGCGCACCTTCTCGAAGGTCTACGGGCTTTGTGGTCTGCGCGTCGGCTTCGCGCTGTGCGGCTCAGACGATCTTCCGCGCGCGGTCGACCAGGTTCGCCAGCCGTTCTTCTGCAATGCGGTCGCCCAAACCGCGGCGCTCGAGGCGCTGGCTCACCAGGACGCGGTCACAGACCGCGTGACGCGCACGATCGCCGAGCGCATCTCGGTCGACGAGCGTCTGCGCGCACTCGGACTCCAGCCGGCGCGCTCGCAGGCGAACTTTTGCTGGTTTGACCTCGGCGAGAAGGATCCTGAGCAACTGCCGGCACGCGAGGAGCAAGTCATGCGCGACCTGGCCGAGCGCGGTGTGCTCGTGCGAGGCGGAGGTGCGCTCGGCCAACCCGGCGCATTGCGCGTCACGTTCGGCACTTCGCGGGAGAACGAGGTCTTCCTCGACGCGCTCGGCGAAGCCTTGTAGGGGGATGGCGCGTCTGCTACAAACCTTCTAGACGATCATGCAGACGACCGCCTCGACATTTGCATCCGCACCGGTGTGTGCCCGCACGTCGTATCGGTCGTTTCGCTACGCCTGGCGATTTAGCTAGGCGCTCCGGCCGTGTCTCCGTGCGTGAGCGGAGGCCACCCAGGCCGCACCGGGTCTCCGCGGGGACCGAGCGCCGCTCCCGCCGGCCTTCCAGGCCCACCGCGCCCGCCGATGCTCGCGCGGTCCTCACGGCAGAGGCATTGAAGCGCCCACGACCAACCCGTACTTGAAAGGATGAACAGATGATGATCGTCATGAAGGAGACTGCGACCGATGATGAGATCGGCGCGGTGATCGAGAAGATCGAGAGTGCCGGGGCGCTTGCCCACCCGATCAAGGGCGCCCGCCTGACGGTGATCGGTGCGATCGGCGACGTCGAGCAAGACGCCAATGTCGCCGGTCTTGGCTTGGAGGGACAGCCCGGTGTGGACCGCGTGATGCCGATCCTCAAGCCCTACAAGCTCGCCTCCGCGCAGATTCGCCACGGTGAGCGCACGGTGCTCGAGATCGATGGGCGCAAGGTCGGCGGTGGACATTTCGCGCTGATCGCTGGGCCCTGCACGGTGGAATCGCGCGAGCAGCTGTTCGAGACCGCCGACGTGGTCAAGGACGCCGGCGTGGCGATGCTGCGCGGTGGCGCCTACAAGCCCCGCACCTCTCCATACGCTTTCCAAGGACTCGGTCAAGAGGGCCTGCGTCTGCTCGCCGAGGCCAAGCAGCGCACAGGATTGCCGATCGTCACCGAGCTGATGGACGCGCGTGATCTGGAGCCGGTGCTGGAGGTGGCCGACGTGATCCAGGTCGGTGCTCGCAACATGCAGAACTTTCCCCTGCTGGCCGAGATCGGACGCTCGGGACGTCCCGTGCTGCTCAAGCGCGGGCTGTCCGCGACGCTCGACGAGCTGTTGATGGCGGCCGAGTACGTGCTGAAGGAAGGCAACCCGAACGTGATGCTGTGCGAGCGCGGCATCCGCACGTTCGAGAACAGTTACCGCACGACACTCGATCTGCAGGCTGTGCCGGTCCTCAAAGAGCTCAGCCACCTGCCGGTCGTTGTCGACCCGAGCCACGCGGCTGGCCGGCGCTCGCTGGTCGCTCCGATGTCGCTGGCGGCGGCCGCGGCCGGAGCCGACGGGATTATCGTGGAGGTGCACCCCAACCCCGACGTGGCCATCTGCGACGGTCCCCAAGCACTGCTGGCCGACGATTTCGCCGAGTACGCGGCTGCCGTCGAGAGCGTCGCCGCGATCGCGGGCAAGGCGCTCAGCGCGGTCTGAGAGCGCCATTAGGGTCGTCTCGATCGAGAGCTCACGTGTGAAGCAGGAGGCGTTCTTGAGCCCGGCGGCTATCGTCACGACCCGATGCTGATCGCGATCGACGGGCCCGCGGGGGCCGGTAAGTCAACCGTGGCGCGCGCGCTCGCCTCGCGCTTGAGCTTCACCTACCTGGATAGCGGCGCGATGTACCGCTGCCTGGGTTTGCTGGCGCTGCAGATGCCCGACCGCTCTCCCGCCGCGCTTGCCGGCGCTGCTCGGATCGAGTTTGCCGTGGGCTCCGAAGCAGCGCGTGGCTCTGAGCGACGCGTGCTGCTCGACGGACGCGACGTGACCGACGAGATCCGCACGCCCGCGGTCTCCGAGGCTGCTTCGCGTGTCGCCGCCGACCCCGGCGTACGCGAAGCGCTCGTGGCCAAGCAGCGCGAGCTGATCGCGGCCGGAGACTCGGTGGCCGAGGGTCGCGACATCGGAACGATCGTCGCGCCCGACGCGGAGCTGAAGCTGTATCTCACGGCCGATCCCGCCGAGCGCGCCCGCCGTCGCGCGGCAGAGCTCGGAGGCGATCAGGCGACCGTGATGGCCGAGCAGACCCTGCGCGATGAGCGCGACTCCACCCGCGCGCACAGTCCCCTGCACGCCGCCCCCGGCGCCGTCGTGCTAGATACGACCGGCATGGCCGTCGAGCAGGTCGTGGAGCACATCGCTGGACTCGCCAACGCGCTTAGAGCATCCACCTGAGTCCCACCACCCCGGGCCGGGTGTCTCAGCCGGTCATACTGCCCCAATGCAGAAGGTCGCGATAGTCGGATACCCCAACGTAGGCAAGTCCTCGCTCGTCAACCGCCTGAGCGGCTCGCGCGAGGCGGTCGTGCACGAGCGGCCCGGGATCACACGCGACCGCAACGAGATCGAGTGCGAGTGGAACGGGCGCACGTTCACGCTGATCGACACGGGCGGAGTGGACTTCCAGGACGAGGACCCGCTGTCGGGCTCGATCCGCGAGCAGGCGCGGGCTGGGTTGGCCGACGCGCAGGTGGCAGTGCTCGTCGTCGACGCACGCGCCGGAGTCAGGCCGGGGGACGAGGAGATGGCAGACATGCTGCGCCGCTCGCCGTTGCCGAGCATCATTGCCGCCAACAAGTGCGACGGCGTCGCCGACCTCCCGCTCGCCGCGGACTTCCACCGGCTCGGGCTCGGCGAGCCACTGGCGGTCTCAGCGACCCAGGGACTCGGCTCAGGCGATCTACTCGACCGGATCGTCGCGCTGCTCCCGCTCGAGCAGGAAGACGACTTCGAGGAAGAGGAAATTCGCCTTGCCGTGATCGGCCGGCCGAATGTCGGCAAGTCCTCGCTCGTCAATCGCTTCCTGGGTGTCGATCGTGTGATCGTCTCCGAGGTGGCCGGTACCACTCGCGACGCGATCGACACGCCGCTGGAAGTCGATGGACGCCGGCTCGTGTTGATCGACACGGCCGGTATACGTCGTCAGTCGAAGGTATCCGACTCAGTTGAGTACTACACGACACTGCGCTCCCAGCGCGCCGCGGAGCGCGCTGATGTCGCGCTGGTCGTGTGCGATGCCACCGACGGGGTCACGTCGCAGGACCTGCGCGTCGCCGAGCTCGCCATGAAGACCGGCTGCGCCACGGCGATCGTGCTCAACAAGTGGGATCTAAATGAAGGCACGGAGAAGGACCTGGACCACGAGCGAGCCCGCGTCGCCGAAAAGCTGCGCCTGCGCCCGCGTGTGCTCACCGCCAGCGCGAAGACGGGTCGCAACGTCTCGCGCCTGATCGCCGAGACGCTCGCGCTCGGCGATCGCAGGCGAGGACGCATCCCGACGCCCGAGCTCAACCGTTTCCTCGCCGAGGTGGTTCAAGCCCGCCAGCCCCCTGTGGGCACGCGCCGCGGCTCAGGCCAGCATCGCTTGAAGCTGATCTACATGGCCCAGATCGACGAGCGCCCGCCACGCTTTGCGATCCAGGTCAACTCGCGTGAGCGGGTCACACGCGACTACGCCTACTTCGTGGAGAACCGCTTGCGTGCCCGCTATGGGATGGACGGAGTGCCCCTCATCATCGACTTCGTCGAGCGTGGCACCCGCACGGATGCACGCACGCGTGCCGCCTAGCCATTCCGTTGCACTCTGATCATCACCGGCAGACGGCAGGCACCACCGAGTAGGAGCTGAAGCCCCGTGTTCGGGGTGGGAAGGCATTTGCGCATACACTTCCGGCCAACTTCAAGCCCCGACCGTGGAGCCGATTCCCAAGCCATGAGCCACCATTCCGACAGCGAGTTCCTGTTCACCTCCGAGTCGGTCACGGAGGGACACCCCGACAAGATCGCCGACCAGATCTCAGACGGCGTGCTCGACGCCGTGCTCACCGACGACCCCTACGGCCGCGTCGCCTGCGAGACGCTCGTCAACACCGGCCTGATCGTCGTCTCCGGGGAGATCTCCACCAACACCTACGTCGACATCCCACTGGTCGCGCGCGAGACAGTGCGGCGGATCGGCTACGACAACGCCGCCTACGGCTTCGACTGCGACACGTGCGCGGTCATCAATGCGATCGACAAGCAGTCTCCCGACATCGCGCAGGGCGTCGACGCGGCGTACGAGACCCGTCACGATCCCGCCGACGAGGACGAGCTCGACCTCGCCGGCGCGGGCGACCAGGGAATGATGTTCGGCTACGCCTCGAATGAGACCGACGAGCTGATGCCGCTGCCGATCTCCCTCGCCCACAAACTCTCCAAGCGCCTCGCGGAGGTGCGCAAGGGCGAGGTGCTGCCCTATCTGCGCCCCGACGGCAAGACACAGGTGACCGTGCGCTACAAGGACGGGCGTCCTGTGGAGATCGAAAAGATCCTGATCTCCACCCAGCACGCCGACGGCATCGACTCCGAGACGCTGATCAAGCCCGACCTGTTCGAGCACGTGCTGCGCCCAGTGCTGCCCGTCGATCTCTACGACGAGAAGAAGCTGATGAAGAACTTCCTCGTCAACCCCACCGGGCGTTTCGTGATCGGTGGGCCGATGGGGGACTGCGGGTTGACCGGGCGCAAGATCATCGTCGACACCTACGGCGGCATGGCCCGTCATGGCGGCGGCGCGTTCTCCGGCAAGGACCCCTCCAAGGTCGACCGCTCGGCCGCCTACGCGGCGCGCTGGGTCGCCAAGAACATCGTCGCCGCCGGTCTCGCCGACCGTGCCGAGGTACAGGTCGCCTATGCGATCGGAGTGGCGCACCCCGTGTCGGTGATGGTCGAGACGTTCGGCACCGAGAAGATCGCCCGCGCCAAGATCGCACAGCTCGTTGACGAGCACTTCGACCTGCGTCCCGGAGCGTTCCGTGAGGAGCTCAAACTGCACCGCCCGATCTACCAAAAGACCGCTGCATATGGGCATTTCGGCCGCGAGGACCACGATTTCACCTGGGAGAAGACAGACAAGGCTGAGGCGCTGCGCGCTGCATCCGGGCTGTCGGCCACCGGCGCGACGGTCTGACGGGCAGACCGTCGCGGTCTGACAGGCAGACTCTGCGCGCTACCGAGCGGGCATGGCGGCGGTGTGGTCCGGCTCCGTCTTTAGGGTGATGAAGTGCCCACCCACACGTCTGCGATCGCTCAAGTCGAGCCGATGACAACGGCTCGCGCGTTGCGCGGGCCGTTTGACTATCGTCTGCCCCCGGCACTGCGCGAGGAGGTGACGGTCGGCTCGATGCTCGTCGTGCCATTCGGGCGGCGCGAGATCCTCGGTGTGGTCACCGCGCTTTCCGAGCACAGCGACATCTCAGAGGAGAAGCTCCTCGCACCGCTGAGGGCGCTCGATGAAGGCCCACCCACCCTCCCGATCGATCTAGTCGCGCTCGCCGAGTGGCTCGCGGAGGAGTACTGCTCGACGCTCGCGCGCGCGCTCACGCTCGTGTTGCCGCCTGCGGCCACACGCCGTCTGAGCGGGCGCAAACGCCGCGTCGCGCCGGCACGCCCCGAGCACATCAAGGTGGGCGCGCACAGTCCGACGCCGCCCGAGCTGACCACCGAGCAGGCCGGCGCGCTCGCCGACTTGACCGTCGCGCTGCGCAGCGGTGTTGCGCAGAGGAGGCTGCTCGCCGGTATCACCGGGTCGGGCAAGACAGAGGTTTATCTGCGAATCGCCGCCGAGACGCTCGCCGAAGGCCGCGGCGCGATCGTGCTCGTCCCCGAGATCGCCCTCACCCCCCAGATCGTCGGGCGCTTCATCGAGCGTTTCGGCGACACAGTCGCCGTGCTTCATTCGCGCATGACCATCGCTCAGCGCCGCGAGGAGTGGCGACGCCTGCGTGTCGGGGAGGCGCGCGTCTGTGTCGGTCCGCGCTCAGCTGTGTTCGCACCGATCGAGCGGCTCGGACTGATCGTGGTCGACGAGGAGCACGATTCCTCCTACAAGCACGAAGGCGATCCGCGCTACGACGCGCGCACGGTTGCCGCGCGCCGTGCGCAGGACTGTGGTGCGCTGTTGCTACTCGGCAGCGCGACTCCGCGCCCGGAGAGCGTGCACGTAGTCGCAGATGGCGCAGATACACAGGTGAGTAGGGAGGCAGGTGTGAGCGGCCCTCTGCGGCTCTCGCGCCGAGTGGATGGCAGGCTATTGCCGCAGGTCGACGTGCTCGACATGCGCAATCACGGACACGGACTGCATCCGCTCACCACGCAGGCCCTCGCCGAGGTGCGCGCAGCGCGCGGCAAGGCGATCGTGCTGCTCAACCGCCGCGGCTGGTCGAACTTCCTCACCTGTCGCTCATGCGGACGCGTATGGGGCTGCCCGCAGTGTGATGTGGCGCTCGTTCTGCATCGCGCGAGTGCCACAGTTGCCTGCCATCACTGCGGGCACCGAGAGCCCGCTCCAAGCCGCTGCGAGTGTGGGTCGATGTCGGTCGCTCGCCACGGCGCCGGCACCGAGCGCATGCAGCACGATCTCAGCGCCGCGCTCGACGACGGTGACTTTCCCGTGTTCCGTCTGGACGCCGACACGGTCGCAGGCGGCTTGGGCACGGGTCGAGTTGCTGGCGATCCCGTGCAACCCGGTGGCGTTGCTCGCCTGCTCAGCCGCTTCCAGCAGGCGTCCGCCGGGGTGCTGATCGGCACGCAAATGGTCGCCAAGGGCCACGACTTCCCCGACGTCACGCTGGGCGTGGTGCTCGATGCGGACGCCACGCTGCGCTTCCCCGACTTCCGCGCTGAGGAGCGCACGTTCGCGCTCGTCACACAGCTCGCCGGCCGTGTCGGACGCGGCAACGACGGACGCGTGCTCGTGCAAACGATCGCGCCGCACGCCCGCTCGATCGTGCATGCCGCCGCGCATGACAGCGACGGCTTCCTCGCCGGCGAGCTGCAGCGCCGCCAAGCGCTCAGCTACCCGCCCTACTCGAGTTTGATCAGGATCGTGTGTGCCGCAGAGCGCCCCGCCCGCGCGCGGGCCGCCGCCGAGGGCGTGCGAGGAAGGATCGTGATCCCCGATGCGAGCGTCCTGGGTCCGGCTTCGCTTTTTCGGTTGCGCGGTCGCGATCGTCAGGTGCTGGTCGTAAAGGCACCTCCAGCGAGCCGGTCCGCGGTCATCCACGGTGTCGGCGAGGCGGTCGCCAGCATCGCCGCGGCACGCAAGTACGCGGGCGTCAGCTTCAGCGTCGACGTCGATCCGCAGTAGCGAAAAATCCTTGACAGTCGCAAGGCCCGAGCCACAAGCAAGGCCGCTCACCAAGCCGCGAACTACACTTTGCGTCGATGAGCGACGAGGAGATGATGGACGCCGAGGTGGAGCCCGAGGAGGGCGCACCGACCGCCGCCGAGCTCGACCCCGAGACGCGGGCGCGTCGTGACGCTGCGCTGCGCCATGTGCGTAAGTTCGGCGATCCGGTGCTGCGCGCGACGGCGCTCGAGGTCGACCGCTTCGATGACGCGCTTGTCGCGGAGATCGAGCGGATGGGGGAGCTCATGCACGACGCGCTCGGGGTCGGACTCGCAGCCACTCAGCTCGGTGTGCTGCACCGCGTGCTGGTCTACCGAGCCTATACCGATGACCCGCTCACCGCACTCGTCAATCCGGTGATCGAGTGGGCCAGCGAGGAGAGGGAGGTTGCGGAAGAGGGTTGCCTCAGCCTGCCGAGCGTGCATGTCGAGGTCGAGCGCCACGCTCGACTGCGTGCAAGTGCGCGCGACGCGCACGGTGAGCAGATAGTCGTCGAGGTCGACGGTTTGGAGGCGCGCATCATCCAGCACGAGATAGACCACCTCGACGGGGTTCTGATCCTCGACCGGATCCCGCGCGAGCAGCGCAAGCAGGCCATGCGCGAGATGCGCGAAGCGGTCAGCGCCGCCAGCGCAGCGTAGTGCGCACCGTCTTCCTCGGCACATCGCAGTTCGCCGCCGCCGTGATCGAGCGCTTGGCGGCGGAGGAAGTAGATCAAGCCCCGCATCGGCCGGTTCTTGCCATCACGCGCCCAGATCGGCCAGCCGGCCGTGGACGCAAGCTGGCTTCGCCGCCCGTGGCCGACGCCGCACGGGCACTTGGAATCGAGCTTGCCCAACCGGAGAGCGTCAACGACGCGGCAACCGGTGAGCTGATCGCGGGCTTCGCGCCCGACGCGGTGATCGTGTGCGCCTTCGGCGCAATCGTCAAGGAGCCACTGCTCTCCGACTACCAGCTGCTCAACGTGCACCCCTCGCTGCTTCCGCGCTGGCGAGGCGCAGCGCCGATCGAGCGCGCCATCATGGCCGGCGACGAGCGCACCGGTGTGTCGATCATGCAGCTCACCGCCGGTCTAGACAGCGGACCGGTGTGCCTTGCCGCCGGCGAGTCGATCCTGGCCGAGGACACCTACGGATCCTTGGCGGCAAGATTGCAGCACAGTGGGGGAGAGCTGCTCATGAGCGCGCTTCACACCCTGCAACGGGGAGAGTCCCTGCCGTTTGTCGCACAGGATGAGCGACTGGTCACCTATGCCGAGAAGATCGGTCCCTCCGACCGACTGCTCGACCCGACCAAGCCCGTCGTGGAGTTGGAGCGCGTGGTGCGCGCCCTGCATCCACATATCGGCGCTCGCGTTGCGCTGCCTGACGGGACGCTGCTCGGCGTGCACCGTGCGGCTCTCCGCGAGCCCGAGTCGCAGCTTGGCCTGGGCGTACATGCCGGCGATGGGCGTCTGTTGCTCGGATGCACCGACGGAGCGCTCGAGCTGCTCGTGGTTCAGCCGCCAGGCAAGCGCACGATGGACGCCGCCGCCTTCCTGCGCGGACATGGCCTGCAGGGTGCCTGATGCCCCAACCGCACCGCCTCCCAGCGGACACACGACAGACGTGAGTGGGAGAGCCCAGGGTCCCGGCGGACGACCGTCGCGGAATGCGAGACCCGTCCAGGTTGCTCCTGCTCGACGCTGTGCGTATGTGGTCCTGCGTCGAGTGTTCGAGCAGGGCGCCTATGCCGATCGCGTCCTGCAATCGGAGTCCCGTGACCTCGATGCGCGCGACCGTGCGCTTGCGATGCGCCTCGCCTACGGTGCGGTTCAGCTCCGGGGCACGCTCGACCATTTGATCGAGCATCTCGCAGGCCGCCCGCCCGAGCGGCTTGACGCCCCCCTGCTCGCAGCCCTGAGGCTCGGCATGTACGAGTTGCTTTACCTCAGCGGTGCGCCTGATCGTGCCATCGTCGCCGACTGCGTGGAGCTCGCAAAGATCAAGGACCCCGGCTCCACCCACCGCGCCGGGCACGGACTAGTCAACGCAGTCCTGCGCCGCGCGATACGCGAGGGGACCGAGAAGATGCTTGGCGGGCTGCGAGATGACACGCCTGCGCTCGCGGCGGTCGCGCACTCCCACCCCGAGTGGATTGCGCGCCTGTGGTGGGAGGAGCTGGGGGCCACCGACGCACGAGCGCTGATGGCAGCTGACAACCTGCCCGGCGAGCTGGCGCTGCGTGTCAACACGTTGCGCGCCGACCCAGCGGTCGTCGCGCGTGAGCTCCGATGTGCCCACACACATCGACCCCGAGCTCCATGAGGCGCTCATCCTCGACGGACCCTTCGACCTCCACGGCTCAGCCGCCTGGGTGTCGGGCGCGATCATCGCCCAGTCGCGTGCCGCGATGCTCGTCGCGCGCGCGCTCGATCCGCAACCTGGCGAGCGTGTGCTCGACCTGTGCGCGGCCCCTGGCGGCAAGAGCACTCATCTCGCGGCATTGATGGGCGATCGCGGGGAGGTACTGGCGGTCGAGCGCAATCCCGCGCGTGCCAAAGAGCTGCAGGAAACGGCCCGACGGCTGCACGCGCGCAGCGTGCGCGTCGAGGTCTCCGATGCCGCGCTTGCGCGGCCAGAGGGCGCAGTGTTCGACCGCGTGCTCGTCGACCCTCCCTGCTCGGGGCTTGGCACTCTGCAGGCACGCGCCGATCTGCGTTGGCGCATCACACCGGAGCACATCCAGGAGCTGGCGGCGATCCAGGCGGCGATCCTCGCCGCCGGTGCGCAGTCGCTCCGTCCGGGCGGCGTGCTGGTCTACTCAACATGCACCATCTCTCCGGTCGAGAATGAGCGACAGATCGAACTGTTCCTTGAACAGAACCCCCAGTTCACGCTCGATGACCTCAGCGGCGAACAGCAAATCCATATCCACCCACGGGCTCCGAAGGCTCTGCTGACGATGGCCCACCGCGACCACACGGCTGGCTTCTTCATTGCCCGGATGCGGCGAATGAGCGAGTCCTCTCCGGGTAGGCTCTGAGGATGGAGGAGGGCCGTCAAACTCCCGCGAAAGACAAGGTCGATCTCGGGCCGCTGTGCCCGAACTGCTCCGAGCCGTGGCTGCGCCCGACCAACCTCCCCGGGCGCTACCGCTGTGTCTACTGTCTACATCGCTTCGAGCTGTCCTCGGTGTGCCCCAACTGTGGCGAGCATTCCACGATCGTGCGGATGTCCTCGACGGCGATTCTCAAGTGCAATAACTGCGGCGACTCAATGCTAATGCCCATATGAACGCGTATGGCGGCGCTGAACGGCGTCCTCGCTCGTTGTGTGTGAAGCACACTTCACTCGCTGCGTCCTTGTCCAGCTTGCCCTACGCGTACATAGGCTCGAGTCGTATGTGATGATCTGAGCGTGTCAAACAAAGATCTTCTGCGCGGGACGCGGGTGGCGCCGTCGATTCTCTCGGCCGACTTCGCACAGCTCGGAGCGCAAGTCGCCGAGGTGCTGTCAGCCGGCGCGCGCGTGATTCATGTCGACGTGATGGACGGTCACTTCGTCCCGTCGATCACTCTAGGGCCGATCGTGGTGGCCGCGTTGCGCGAGCAGGTCGAGCAGGTCGGTGCGATGCTCGACGTGCACCTGATGATCGAACGCCCGGAGCGCTACGTCTCCGAATTCCTCGAGGCCGGCGCGCACTCGATCACCTTCCACGTCGAGGCCACGCCGCACGTTGCTTACATGGCCAACCTCGTGCGTGCGGGGGGCGCGAGCGTGGGTGTGGCCATCAATCCCGCCACTCCGGTTGGCGCGCTCGCCGAGCTGGGAGATGCGATCGACCTCGCGTTGTGCATGACCGTCAATCCCGGTTGGGGAGGGCAGGCGTTCATCGAGCACTCACTCGAGAAGATCGAGCGCATGCGTGCCATCCTGCCCGAGCACGTTGCGCTCGAGGTGGACGGTGGCATCGACCAGTGCACTGCGCCATCCTGTCGTACCGCTGGTGCAAATCTATTCGTGGCGGGCTCGGCGGTCTTCGGATCTCCCGATCCGCCGGCTGCCTACCGGGCGCTTGTGGAGGCCGCGGGGGCAATCTGAGGAGCCGCTGTGCCGCGTTTGTACACGACACCCAGCATCAGTGCAAGCAGGCTCGTTGCACCGAGATAGCCGATCTCGGTGCGCAACAGTTCTTCTGAAACCAGCGGCAGCAACATCCAGGCGACGAACACAATCGCAGCCACGATCCAGCAGATAGCCGCCGTGCGTGCTTGGTTGCGTGCGAGCGCGGCCTGGTTGAGTGCCCCGGAGATCAGGTGCATGCCCATCCCCAGCCCGATCAGGGCAAGGCCGACACGCCCGTAGGAGAAGGTCTGGCCAAACAGCGCTTTCATTACCGGCGGTCCGATCGCGAGCAGGCCCACCGCCGCCGCCACCGCGAATACCGCGATCGCCAACACAGTCAAGCGGATCGCGCGCGCGAACGCCGCGTGACCCTCTGTGACCTCGAGGCCCGTCAAGTGGGGCAACAGCGAAGTCTGAATTGCCTGGAAGAGCTGTAGCGGTGCGCGCGCGATCAACAGCACGTTGAACACGATTCCCGCGAGTGCGACGTTCGTCGAGGTGATATCCACGGTCAGCACCGCCGCGTTCAGCAGCGTCTGCTCTGAGAGCATCACCCCCGATACCGCGAACGCGAAGCTCGATCCTCGTCGCAGCGAGAGCTCATTTGCCGCGACAGCCTCCTCGATGCCCTCGGATCCGGGCCCACCCACCACCGCCAGTGCGGCGTCGAGCTCCTCCATCTCCGGCGTGCCACGGGGCTCGGGTGGATGGGCTTCTTTCCTCCGTGCGAATGCAGCCGGCACCACCACAAGGGAGACGAACGGCGCCGCCGCGATCCCAAGTACCACCGCGGTCTGGCCGTGTGCTATTCCGAGCGCCACCGCCAGCGCGAAGCAGAGGCGCGAGAGCGATTCCACCAGCACCAGGGCGCCGAACATACCGAAGTACTCGTGGCCCGCCAACCAGCCGCGCGCAAAGTAGCTGGCGGCATATGCAAGCGTACCCACGACCAGCACGTAGTACAGGACGGAGTAGTGGTCGAACACGTGGTCGATCAACTCGTCTCT
This sequence comes from uncultured Solirubrobacterales bacterium, assembly GCA_963849215.1. GTDB lineage: Bacteria > Actinomycetota > Thermoleophilia > Solirubrobacterales > Solirubrobacteraceae > Palsa-744. The sequence continues at coordinate 172,174 of CAWKGR010000002.1, read as the reverse complement.
CAGCGCCAGCGCGACGATCAGGAACACGACCGCGAAGCTGGCCTGGATCGCGATCGGCACACGCACCGAGTGTTCGGCATGCCCCCGCGCGCGGCGGTCGGCGATCGTGCGCGACAGCAACTGTTCGATCGGGCGGTAGATCACCGAAATGATCACGAACATGATCGACCACAACAGGTCCAGGCGCTTGGCCGAGACTTCCCCCAGCACGTGGCTCGCGATCGAGAAGTACGCGAACGTCAGCACGCCGGTCGATGCGATCCCAATCGATAGAAGCCTCGCGCCGCTCCCATATGAGCGGCCACCGTTTGTCGCGCCCTTCGCGCTCTGTCCGTCCCGTCCGCTGGTCTGGGGCTCCCGCCCGGTCGCTGCTCTAGAGGCGAACAAGCAGCATCGTCCAGGGGAACGGCGTGCGTGTCTCGGTGACCTCCCCGTAGCGCGAGAGCAATCGCACAAACGAGCGCTTGGACCAGTGGTTGAGGTGTCCAGGAGTGTTGCCCAGCTCCGACCAATAAGCACCGCGCGCCATGTTCAGCATTCGCCACAACGGCTCGCGCGGGACCGAGACGAGCAGGTGGCGCTCCGAACAGCGCGTCATCTCCGCAAGTGTGTGCTCTGGATCGGGGACATGCTCGAGCACCTCGATCGCGCACGCGGTGTCGAACTCATTCTCGGCGAACGGCAGGTTCTCGGCGCGCATCACGCGGTACTCCAGGTTTGGCGCCTGCCGCTGCGCCCAGCCTGCCTGAATCGAGGGCTCCTCCAGGTCGATCCCGACGACACGCGCGTCGCCCAGACGTTGCGCCCACTCGTGCACCAACACGCCCTCCCCGCATCCCACGTCAAGCAGTGAGCGCGGGGTGGCTGCCGTGAACAGCTGCTCCAGCGTGCCCTCGAAGCCCGCCATCATGCGCCGCACGAGCGGGTTGGTCGAGCCGTACTTGTCGTAGGTGTTGCCGGTGACGATCCCGTCCTCGGATACCGTCACGCCGCCGCTCATATCTTGACCGCCTCGGTGGTGCGCGACGCCGGATCGCGCGGAAGCCTCTCGGTGCTGTCAGCCGGCTCGACCGGGTTGGGGCTCGAGGCCGGTAGAGCGGGATTCGGTTCGTAGTGTGAGGGCTCCACGCCGAGCTGCAGCTCGATCCGTCGCACCCGCTCGAACGTCTTCTGAGTCATCACGCGCTGCGCGGCAAGCAGGTCTCCGATGACGCCCAGCGCCCACAACACGACCGCCGCGATGAACAGCACTGCGCCGAGGATCAGCGACTGCACGTGACCCTTGCCGTTGCCTTCCGCGTAGGCGACCACGAAACGGATCCACACCGCGAGCGCCGCTACTCCGATCACGGCGGCCAGGCTCCAGAAGACGCGCAATGGCTCGTACTGCGCATAGATACGGAAGATCGAGATCGAGTTGCGACGCACGTACGCGCCCATCGAAGGGAACAGGCGCGACTCGCGCGTCTTGGGATTCGTACGGATCGCGACGTGATCGATCGCTACGAGCTGCTTGCCCGCCTGGATGATCGTCTCCAGCGTGTAGGTGAATTTCGAGACGACCAGCATCTGGATCGCCGCCTCGCGGTTGTAAGCCCTGAAGCCCGAGGTGGTGTCGGGCACACTCGTGGAGGACGCTTGGCGCACGACCCACGAGCCGAGTCGCTGCAAGGTCTTCTTCAAAGGGGAGAAGTGCGCGATGTTCGTCACTTCGCGATCGCCCACCACCATGTCGGCGCGACCGTCGAGGATCGGTCCCACCAGCTTCACGATGTCAGGCCCGTAGTACTGATTGTCGGCGTCGGTGTTCACGATGACGTCCGCGTCGAGCTTCAGGCACGCGTCGAGCCCCGCCTGGAAGCCCGCAGCCAGGCCCTTGTTGTTCGTGAGGCGCACGATGTGGTGTACGCCGTGTGTGCGTGCCACCGCGATTGTCTCGTCGGTGGAGCCGTCGTCGATGACCAGCCACTCGACGACGTCAAAGCCGTCTATCTCACGCGGCAAGTCAGCGAGCGTCGCAGGCAGCTGCTCGGCCTCGTTGAAGCAGGGGATCTGGATGATGAGCTTCACCGCCGACAGCCTATCTCTCATAGGCTCTGCTCCGAATGGCAAGCGCGACGTTGAAGATCGGCCCGCACCCGCCCGACGAGGGGGGGCCGGTCTCCGCCCAACTTCGGCGACTGCGCGCGCTCGACGCGGCGTCATGGGCGAAGCTCGCGTTCGCTGTGATGTGCGTGCTCGCGCTGGTCGGCTATTTCGCGTTCCCCACATACCCCACTTACGACTCTTTCTACGCGTTGCTGTGGGGACGCGATCTGCTGCACCTGCACCTGCCCGACTTCCGTGTCTACCGTGCGCCCACCGAGCACCCGCTCGCGATCGCCTTCGGCGCCCTCTGTTCGCTCTTCGGGCAGGGCGGCGCGCGTCTGATGGTGCTCGGGTCGATCGCCTCGTTCGTGGCGCTCACCGCCGGCACGTACCGGCTCGGGCGACTGTGCTTCGGGCCGCTCGTCGGCGCGTTCGCGGGGTTGCTCGTGCTCAGCCGCTTCTTCGTTGAGAACCTCGCCGCGCAGGGCTATCTCGACATCTCCTATGTCGCGCTGGTCGTGTGGGCCACAGCGCTCGAGATCGAACGCCCGCGACGCGGGCCGCTCGTGTTCGTCCTGCTCGCCGCCGCCGGGTTGCTGCGCCCCGACGCGTGGGTGCTGAGCGGCGTCTACTGGCTGTGGTGCGCGTGGCCCGCAGACACCCGCACGCGCCTGCGCTATCTGGGCCTCGCGGCAATCGCGCCCGTGCTGTGGATCGGGGTTGACGCAATCGTCACCGGCAACCCGCTGTACTCGCTGCACTCCACCTCCGAACTCGCCTCTGAACTGGGGCGCACGCAGGGACTCTCGGGAGTGCTCGCCTCGACGTGGAACTACGCGGTGCGGATCGACAAGCTGCCGGTCGTGCTCGGCAGCATCCTCGGCGCGCTGATCGGCATCTGGCTCGTTCCGCGCCGCATGCTCGTGCCACTCGGCGTGCTCGGCAGCCTGCTGTTCGTGTTCGTCGCCGAGGGCGCTGCGGGTGCGTCGGTCGTTGACCGCTACATGGTGGGCTCCTCGATCGTAATGCTCGTGTTCTGCGCGCTCACAATCGGCGGCTGGTCGATGCTGGAGCCCGGCACCGTTCTGCGACGCGTCTGGATGGCTGGCGCGGCATTGCTGATCGCCTACGGCGCCGTCGCCGTCGCCGGCACGCTCAACCTCAGCAGCCTGCGCACCACGCTCGCCGACCACGAGAACTTCCACGAGGGTCTCGCCGCCGCGCTTCACAGTCCAGCCGTCAAAGCGCAGCTCGCGCGCTGTCCGCTGCTGTCGTTGCCCAATAACAAGCTGATCCCCGACGCGCGCTGGATCCTGAACAGCACCGGTCAGCGCGACATCGTCGCCCGCAGCCAGGCCAGCGCCGACGCTCTCAAGGGTGCCGACCAGCTCGAAGACCGCATCCGGCGCGGCAGCGTCGCGGTTTACCCGCTCGGCGAAGCTGTGTTCGTCGAGGCGATCGTCGACGTCGGCGACGACCCGCGCGAGCAGGTGCCGCTGACGGGCTTCAAACGTGTCTACACGAGCCGCTACTACGCGGTATATGCCAACTGCTGAGCACAGCGCATGACGGCTGCAGAGCCCACGGGTGCACTGACGGGCTCAGACGCGCGTTCGGGCTCCGGGCGCGGTGAGAAGCCAAGCGGCATCGCCAGGTGGCCGCATGACGGGCGATTGTGGGCCTGGGGTGGACTGGCACTTGTGCTGGCAGTGGCGCTCGGCTTGCGTCTGTGGGGCGTGGGACAGGGCCTGCCCTACATCTACAACATCGACGAGGCCGGCCATTTCGTGCCAAAGGCCGTGACGATGTTCTCCGAAGGGCTGAACCCGCGCTACTTCGTCAATCCGCCTGCGCTCACCTACGTGCTGCACCTCGTGTTCGCCGTGTGGTTCGGCGGGGGCCACGGCGTGACCCGCGAATACGAACTGCACCCCGATCGGCTGTATCTGGTCGCGCGCGTGACGGTCGCGCTGCTCGGAACAGGCGCCGTGTGGATGCTTTACCTGCTTGGTGCGCGTTTGTTCGACCGCCGTGTCGGCCTGCTTGCAGCCGCGGTCGAGGCAGTCGCGTTCCTGCCCGTGTCCTATGGTCACTACGCGCTCAACGACGCCGTCACGCTGTTGCCGCTGACGCTCTCGCTGTTTGGCAGCGCCGGCGTGATGCGGCACGGGCGCCGGCGCGACTATGCGCTCGCTGGGCTTGGGCTCGGGCTCGCGTGCGCCAGCAAGTACACGGCAGGCATCGCAATCGTGCCGCTCGCCGCCGCAGCCGCCGCGCATTACCTCGACTCGCTCGATGAAACGTCCACCCATCCCGGGCGGCGCGTGCTCGAGGGCGTGGTGCTCGCCGGCGTTTGCGCGCTCGTCGCGTTCCTGATCGCCAATCCATACGCGCTACTGGACTTCCAGCGCTTCCGCTCCGAACTCATCCACCAGTCCGACCTCTCCGACGAAGCACAGGGCAAGCTCGGAGCGCCCAAGGAGATCGGGATCGTCTACTACCTGTGGTCGTTCTCCTGGGGACTCGGGTGGGTGCCCGCGCTCGCTGCGCTCGGTGGGGCGGTCGCGATCTGGCGCCGCCACGCGCGGATCGGCTGGCTGCTCGTTCCCGCCGCAATCCTGTTCCTCGGATTCATGGGCTTGCAGGACCGCTACTTCGGTCGCTGGTTGCTACCGATCTTTCCGATCGCCTGTTTGCTCGCCGCGTATTTCACGTTCACGGTGACCGCGGCGCTGAGGAGTCGAATGCGTGGCGAGGGGTCTGCGGCGAGCGAGAAGGCACTCGAGGAAAGGCACGGCGTCGAAGAAGGACATGGCGTCGAGGAAGGACATGGCGCGGCGTCCGGCGCCACAGGGTCATCGCGCAGCACGGCTACCTTCGTGACCTTGCTAACTGGTGCTCTCGTGGCGATCGTGTTGCTGACCCAAGGACTCCTCTACAGCGTGCACAACGACCTGGTGCTCTCCCGTGCCGACACGCGCGACCTTACGCGAACGTGGATGGTCGAGCACGTTCCTCGCGGTGCCCCGATCGTGGTGGAGCCGGTCGTTCTCAATGAATGGCTCGATGAGCGCCCCGGTGACTCGGCAGTAAAGCGGTGGTTGAAGTACCCGGCGCTTCAGTCGGTGATCGACGCCAATGGAAAACTCTCACCGCAGACAATCCACGCCGTTGCGTTGGAGGACTACGAGACGACGCTCGCCCCGTCTCTGATCACCTGGTACGAGCAACTGGGCTACTGCTGGGTTCTCACGGGCTCCACCGAGTCGGGGCGCGCTTTTGCCGATCCGCAGGCCGCACCGCTTGCGGTCGCCTATTACCACGCGCTCGCCACACAGGCTGAGACGGTCTTCCAGGTTTCGCCCTACTCCTCCGGTTCAAAGCCGCCCGGGTTCAGCTTCGACTGGACCTTTGACTACTACCCGCTTGCTTACGAGCGCCCCGGCCCGGAGATGACCGTCTACCGTCTGCGCGGCGGACGCTGCGCGTCGGGCGCATAGCCTCCCACAGCGGGTGCCGTGCGTCGGGCGTTTATCCTGAATGAGGGCATGGCGATCACAACCGACACCGACCGGGTCCATCTCGCGCGCGCTATTGAGCTAGCTCAGAACGGGGGTGGTCAGGTGAAGCCAAACCCGCTCGTTGGAGCGGTCGTCGCGCGCGACGAGCAGATCCTCGGCGAGGGCTGGCACGAGCGCTATGGAGGACCGCACGCCGAGGTCAATGCGATCGAGAGCTGCGGCGCCATCGATTTGACCGGTGCGAGTCTGTACGTGTCGCTCGAGCCCTGCTGCCATGAGGGCAACACCCCCCCATGCACGGACGCGATCCTGCACGCGGGCATCGGGCGCGTGGTCGTGGCCTCCGACGATCCCACGGAGAAGGCCTCCGGTCGTGGCCTCGGGATCCTGCGCGACGAGGGCATCGAGGTGCTCGTCGCCGACGGTGAGCTCGCGGCGCGCGCGCGATTGCTCAACCAAGCCTTCCGCAAGCACGCCCGTGTCGGGCGCCCGTGGGTGTTGTTCAAGTCGGCGATGACGCTCGACGGCAAGGTCGCTACACAGGGGGGAGACTCTCAATGGATCAGCGGCGAGGAAAGTCGCCTGCTGGCACACACCTGGCGCGCATCGGTGGACGCGGTGGTCGTTGGGATCGGCACGGCGCTCGCCGACGACCCTCAACTGACGGCCCGTCCCGATGGGGTGCTCTCAGAGCTCGCGCGTCAGCCGCGCCGCGTCGTGTTCGACTCACTCGCGCGTCTGCCGATCGGCTCTCAACTGGTGGACGCAGTCGACGGGATCCCCTTGACTGTCGTCGTCTCACGTGCGGCGGCTCGCGCTGACACCGACGCGCTGGAGGCAGCAGGGGTGCAGGTGCTCGTCGCCACCGGGGAGAACGAGCCGGGGCGTGTGCGCTCGGCCCTGGATCAGCTCGGCTCCAGTGGTGTCGCGTCGGTGCTGCTCGAGGGCGGTCCGCATCTTGCTGGAGCGTTCCTCGACGCCGGTGAGATCGATGAGATACGGCTGTTCCTCGCGCCGATCCTGCTGGGCGGGCGCACCGCACGCGATCCGCTCGAGGGTGAGGGCGTCGAGCGGATCTCAGAGGCGCTACGAGCACTGACGCTCAGCTGTGATCGCGTTGGCGAGGACCTTCTCATATCGGCTCGCCTACGGGAGTGGTAGACCCCAACGCATGAGACTCACGCGATGTTCACTGGACTGATCGCCGATCTGGGGAGCGTGAGCAGCGTCGAGCGCGATGCCGACGGTGCGACGCTTGAGATCTCAACGCGCCTGGCCGGAGAGCTGGCCGAGGGCGACTCGATCGCGGTCAATGGCGTGTGTCTGACGGCCATCGGCCCGCAAGACGGTCGCTTTCGCGCGCAGGCGATGGAGGAGACGCTGCGGCGCTCATCGCTCGATTCGCTCGAGGTCGGCTCGCCCGTCAACCTGGAGCTTGCGCTGCGTGCCGACGGGCGCCTCGGCGGGCACATCGTGCAGGGCCACGTGGACGGCACGGGGACGATCGAGCGCATGCGCGAGGAGGGGTTCGCCCGTGTGCTCGAAATAGAGGCACAGTCTGAGCTGGCGCGCTATCTGGTGGGGAAGGGGTCGGTGACCGTAGAAGGAGTGAGCTTGACTGTCAGCGAGGTTCACGACGGCGGGTTCTCGGTGTCGCTGATACCTGAGACGCTGGCTCGTACCAACCTTGGAGGAGCGCAGATCGGGGATCGGGTCAATATTGAGGTGGACATCCTCGCCAAGCATGTCGAGCGACTCTTGAAAGCAGAGGCCCGCGTATGAGCCAGTCCAAGACAACCACACCGTTCGCCACCGTGGAGGAGGCGATCGAGGAGATCAGGCAGGGCAAGATGGTCGTCGTCTGTGACGACGAAGACCGCGAGAATGAGGGCGACGTGGTGATGGCTGCCCAGTTCGTGACGCCCGAGGCGATCAATTTCATGGCCAAGGAGGCCCGCGGCTGGATCTGCCTCGCGCTCACCCCCGAGCGTTGTGAGGAGCTCGATCTGGAGCTGATGACGGCTAAGAACGAGTCGGCATTGCAGACACCGTTCACCGTCACGATCGAGGCGCGCGATGGGGTCACCACCGGTGTCTCCGCACATGATCGCGCGCGTACGATGCAGGTGGCGATCGATTCGGCCGCAAGCCCCGATGACCTTGTGCAGCCTGGCCACGTGAGCCCGCTGAAGGCGAAGGCTGGGGGCGTGCTGGAGCGCACCGGGCACACCGAGGCAAGTGTCGACCTGGCACGCCTCGCGGGTCTGACTCCCGCCGGGGTGATCTGCGAGGTGATGAACGAGGACGGCTCGATGGCGCGGGTGGACGACCTCCAGCGCTATTGCGAGCGCCACGGCCTGAAGATGATCACGATCGCCGATCTGATCGCCTATCGCAGGCGCAACGACCGGCTTGTCGAACGGGTTGTCTCCACCCGCCTGCCGACGGCGTTCGGCGACTTCGAGGCGGTGGGCTACCGCTCGCTGGTGGATGACAAGCACCACGTGGCGCTGGTCAAGGGAGAGGTCGCAGGGCGCGATGACGTGCTGGTGCGAGTGCACTCAGAGTGCCTCACCGGCGACGTGTTCCATTCGCTTCGCTGTGACTGCGGGGAGCAGCTAGCCTCGGCGCTGGCGATGATCGAGCGCGAGGGCGAAGGAGTGCTCCTATACCTCTCTCAGGAGGGCCGTGGTATCGGCCTGCTCAACAAGCTGCGCGCGTACCGCCTGCAGGAGGATGGTCTGGACACTGTCGAAGCCAACGAGCGATTGGGTCTGCCCGCGGATCTGCGCGACTACGGGATTGGGGCTCAGATCCTCGTCGATCTCGGTCTCAGCTCGATCAGGATCCTCACCAACAACCCCAAGAAGATCAAGGGGCTGGAGGGCTACGGGTTGTCGGTCAGCGCGCAGATACCGATCGAGCATGCTCCCAATGAGCACAACGAGGCATATCTGCGTACCAAGGCGCAGCGGATGGGTCACATCCTGCACCACCAAGGCCTCAACCTCGACGCGGAGCTTCTGCACGCCGAGCGCGAGTCCGATCGCGAGCGTGGGAGATGAGCTACGCGATCGCGATCGGACGCTTCTATGAGGATCTCGCCGAACGCTTGCTCACCGGCGCCCTCGACGCGTTCGCGCGTGCCGGGCACAGCGATGTCGAGGTGTTCGATGTGCCCGGGGCGTTTGAGTTGCCACTGGCGGCCAGCTACGCGGCGAGCTCCGGCCGCTTCGACGGTGTTGCCTGTCTGGGGGCGGTGATTCGCGGTGAAACCGATCACTACGACTTCGTGTGTGCAGAGACGGCACGGGGTATCCAGCAGGTGGCGCTCAGCACGGGCGTGCCGTGTGCGTTTGGAGTGCTGACGTGTCACACGATGGAGCAGGCGCTCGCTCGCTCCGGCGGGGGTAAGCGCGACCAGGGCGCCCATGCCGCGGAAGCAGTGCTGAGGATGGCTTCCCTGCGCGTCGAGCTGCAGAGCCGTCCTTCCTCGCTAGCACGCTGATCGAACTGCTCTCATAGCCTCGTCTGGGCGAGCAACCGCGCGAGCGGCTACACTCTCGACGTTCATGGCCAAGGTATGTCACAGCTGCGGGAAGGGTCCCGCGTTCGGCAACAGTCGCAGCCACTCGATGGTCGCGACCAAGCGGCGCTTCGACCCCAACCTGCAGAAGGTCAAGATCCTCGTCGGGAAGGCGCCGCGTCGGGTATATGTCTGCACGCGTTGTCTAAAGGCCGGCAAGGTGACGAAGGCCCTGTAGGCCCGATAGGCGACGTCCTCAGTCGCTCACGTGCAGAGCACATTTCGCGGGGGGTGGGCTGTTCGTCCTTGCCTGACTTGCCTCTCGACCCCACAGGTGCTTGGTGCTAAAGGCATAGACGGCCGATCTCGCCGAGGGCTGTGCTGATATATGACTGTCGGGCGAGGGGTCCGTGGATGTATTTGATGGATGACTGACACCAATCTGATCCGCTTCAGGGCCGCCGTGGCCGGGGCGCTCGCGCACCTCGAGTCGCGTCGCGAGGAGGTCAACGACCTGAACGTGTTCCCAGTCGCCGACGGTGATACGGGCGACAACATGGTGCTGACCCTAAAGGCGGTGCTCGAGGAGCTGGACCGCCTGCAGGGAAGCGACTCCTCCAAGACGATCGACGAGATCGGGCGCGAGGAGATCGTCCAGTCGGTGGCGCGTGCCGCCCTGCTCGGTGCCCGAGGTAACTCGGGGGTGATTCTCTCCCAGCTGATCAGGGGGGCGGCCGAGGAGCTCGTCAGTCGCCCGGGTCAGTTGATCGACGCCACGCTGATCGGAGCGGCGCTCGCGAACGCTGCGGACCGGGCGTATACCTCGGTGCGGGAACCCGTCGAGGGGACCATCCTCACAGTCGCACGCGAGATGGCCCACAGCATTGTGAACGACGTCGCCCACAGCAAGGAGGGCGGCAGGCTAGCGCCGGCGACCGAGCCGCGCGAGCAGGATCTCGCGATCGCGCAAGCGCTCGAGCGCGCGGTGTCGGCGGGTCAGGAGTCGGTCAAGCGCGGGCCAGAATTGCTGGCGGAGCTGCGTGATGCGGGGGTCGTTGACGCCGGTGGGCACGCGCTGACCGTGATCTTCGCCGGGGTGGTTGCCGTGCTGCAAGGTCAGGAGCCGCCTGAGATCGAGCACTATGCGCCCGCCAAGATCACACATCCTGAGCACAGCTCGAGCACCTACCGCTACTGCACGAACTTCGCCGTCATCGGCCACGAGCTTCTTCCCTCGCGCTTCACCGCGGCGCTCGAGGAGATCGGCGACTCGGTGCTGGTGGTTGGGGATCCCGCGACGCTGAAGGTGCATCTCCATACCGACGATCCCGAACGCGCCACCGCACTGTTCGACGGCGCAGGCGTTGTGTCGCATCTCGATGTCGCCGACATGCGCATGCAGGTGGCCGAGCGCGAGGAGCGTCTCGCGGGAGAGAATCACTCAAATGGGGTGGGGGTCAGCGTCGGCGCCAACCACGACGGTGTCAGCCGTGTGAGAAGCGATGCAAGCAAGGGAACAGTGGCTGCCGGCAGGGCGGCCGCAGCGCAGCGCGTGCGCTGCGGGGCGCTGGCTGTAGTCAATGGGGAGGGGCTTGCCGGTATGTATCGCGAGCTTGGGGTGCACACGATCGATGGTGGACCGACACTGAACCCCTCGACATACGAGTTGCTGGCCGGGATTCACGAGGTATCGGCTGAGGAGGTTGTTGTGCTGCCAGGCAGCACGAATGTGGTGATGGCCGCAGAGCGTGCAGCGGAGCTGTCGGACAAGCAGGTGCTCGTGGTAGCCGCCACCAGCCAGCAGGCGGGTCTGGCGGCGGCTGTGGCGCTGCAGAGTGGCCGTGGGGTGAGGCAGAACGCCGAGGCGATGCGGGAGGCGCTCGCGGCGCTGCGAACGGGCTCGGTGGCACAGGCGGCACGCGCCGACGCCCAAGGTCGTTTTGGGCAGGGTGATGCGGTTGGGTTCGTTGAGGAGCAGATGGTCGCCTGGGGGGAGCCGCGCGAGACACTGCTCGCGGTGCTGCGAACGCTCGCGACCGACGCAGAGCTGATCAGCGTGCTTTCGGGTGTGGATGCGCCTTTGGAGCTGTCTGAGCTGGAGGGCATCATGGATGGTGATGTCGAGCTTGAGCTTCGCCACGGCGGTCAGCCGGCCTACTGGTGGCTGCTCGCCGCAGAGTAGCCAGACAGAGTGGGGTCCCGTTGCCTTCGCCGGTAGCGGATGGCTCACGCGGGAGGAGCTGCTGGGTGCGCCCGTACGCTGGCCGAGGCCCTCGCGCCTGCAGACGCCGCTCGACATGTCCACCAAGAAGATGGCCGGTGGGCTGGCATCGCTGGGCGTTGAAACCGTAGGTGAGCTGCTCGAGCACCTTCCGCGCGACCATCGCGAGGCGCGTTCTCTGAGGGAGCTGCAACCGGGCGAGCAGGCGACTGTGGCGGTGCAGGTGCGATCGATCGCGAGCAGGCAGGTGCGCCGGCGCGGAATGCGCGGGATCGCCGAGGCGATCGTGTTCGACGCGACGGGATCTGCGCGGGCGACGTTCTTCAACCAGCCGTGGCTGGTGAAGAGCTATCCGCCTGGCACATCCTTGGTGTTGCACGGTAAGGCCGACGGCGGTGGGGGCTTCCGTGTGTCCCACCACGCGATCGGCTCCGACGTTGGCTCTGAGCAGGGCGGATCGGTCGCCCACTATCCGGCGGCTGAGGGGGTGGGCTCAACCCAGATCCTTGCGCTCGTACGTGAGCTCCGAAGTGGGCTCGGGGATGTGGTCGAGCCGCTCACGGCGGCCATTCGGGTGGCTGAAGGGCTGGCGCAGCGTGGGACGGCTCTCGCCGCGGTGCACTTCGGCGGCGCGGGTGTCGTGCACAGCGAGGGGCTGAAGCGACTTGCGTTCGAAGAGCTGCTGCTGACGCAGCTTGTGTTTCTCATGCGCCGAGGGAAGCGCGCTGAGCAGGCGCACGCGCCGGCCTTGCGGGACCCGCCGACGTTGAGCGAGCGCTGGTTGCTAAACGGCTTGCCGTTTGAGCTGACAGATGACCAGCGCAAGGCGATCGCCACGATCGCCGGCGATCTGGCGCTTGAGCGCCCGATGCAGCGGTTGTTGATGGGGGAGGTTGGTAGCGGCAAGACGGTGGTGGCGCTGCACGCGATGCTGCGTGCCGTGGAGCATGGAGCCCAAGCGGCACTGATGGCGCCCACCGAGACTCTCGCCGAACAGCACTTCGCCACGCTGCAACGGTTGCTTGGAGGGGAGAGCTTGCGCTGTGAGCTGCTCACCGGCTCGACCCCGGGACGGCGCCGAAGCGAGATCATCGGCCGCCTGGCAAGCGGGGAGCTGTCGCTGGTGGTGGGGACGCACGCGTTGATAGAGCCGGAGGTGCGCTTTCATGAGCTGGCGGTGGCGGTCATCGATGAGCAGCACCGCTTCGGTGTGCGCCAGCGTGCGATGCTCGAAAATCAGAGCCCCACCCATGCGCCGCATACGTTGCACATGACCGCAACCCCGATCCCCAGGACGCTTGCGCTTGCCCGTCACGGTGATCTCGACCGCAGTCTGTTGCGCGAATTGCCGCGCGGGCGTCAGGCGATCGATACACGCATCGTCGCCGGGGAGGGCGGGCGCGCCGAGGCTTATCGGCTGTTGTGTGAGCAGTTGGACGAGGGACGCCAGGCCTATGTGGTGTGTCCGCTGGTTGAGGAGGCCCAGGAGGGCACCCGGGTGGGCAGCGTGCGGGGCAGCTCAGAGAAGTCAGGGGCGAGCGCGACGGTGAGCGCGAGTGAAGCGCGAGCGGCCAAGACGGAGTTCGAGCGTCTGGGACGCGGGGAGCTGGCCGGGCGACGCCTCGAGTTGCTGCACGGCCAAATGCGTCCGCGCGAGAAGCAACAGGCTATGGAGGCGTTTGCGTCGGGGCGGGTGGACGTGCTGGTGGCGACCACCGTGATCGAGGTGGGGGTGGATGTGCCGAATGCGACGGTGATGCTGGTGGAGAACGCGGAGCGGTTTGGGATCTCCCAGCTGCATCAGCTGCGCGGGCGGGTTGGTCGCGGGGAGCACCGCTCGATGTGCCTGTTGGCCGGACCCCCGGGCTCGGGGCGCCTGCGAGCGCTCGTGGAGCACTCCGACGGATTCCGACTGGCCGAGATCGATCTGCACATGCGCAAGGAGGGGGAGCTCGTCGGCACGCGCCAGTCGGGGTTGGGTCAGTTCAAGTTTGCGAGCCTCCCCGAGGACGCCGAGTTGCTGGAGGGCGCTCGCGCTCAGGCGGAGGCGATCCTCGCCGAGGACCCAGAGCTGTGTGGTCCACTGCACGGACTGCTGGGCCAAGCGCTGGAAGCGGCGTTTGGGGCGCAGGCGCTGCAGCCGATCCCGGCGTGAGGAGAATCGAGTGGTTGGCCACGGGCGGTCCGGGCATGAAGACGATCCCCCGGCCATGGCTCGGTTGACCCTCACATGAGGGTGATCGCCGGACGCTTGGGTGGGCGACGCCTGATGGCGCCGCGGGGACGCGTGAAGACGCGACCGACATCCGATCGTGTGCGTGAGGCGCTGTTCTCGATGCTCGGCGAGCTCGACGGCGCGGTCGTACTCGACCTGTTCGCCGGAACCGGCGCTCTCGGCATCGAGGCCCTCTCCAGGGGCGCCGAGCGAGCTGTGTTTGTCGAGCGCGACAGGGCCGCGCTACAGGTGCTGCGAGGGAATCTGGCGCAGCTGGGGCTCGGCATGCCGGTGGCGGAGGTGAGGGCGGGTGAGGCGCTCGCGGCACTGCGCGCCGCACGCGGAGCCCGCGAAACGTACGATCTCGTATTCGTCGATCCTCCCTACAGGCACGCACGCGAGTTGAGTGGCGCGCTGTCGGCTTTGCTGCCGGAGCTGCTCGCCCCAGAAGCGCACGTGGTAGTGGAGAGCGATCGACGGGCGCCAGCCGAGCTGTCTTTGGGGGTGGCTCAGCAGAGACACTACGGCGACACCACGATCACTATCCACCATCACGTCACAGAGGACAGCGATGAGCGTTGATAAGTCGATAGCCGTGTGTCCGGGGTCATATGACCCGATCACCAACGGCCACCTGGATGTGATCCGCCGCGCCGCGCAGCTGTACGACGAGGTGGTGGTGGCGGTCGTGAACCGCTCGGTGCGCAAGGACGCGACGCTGTTCGGGATCGATGAGCGGATGGCGTTCATCGAGGAGGCGCTCAGCGATCTTCCGGGCGTGCGCGCCGAGCCATTCAACACGCTCGTGGTGGACTTTGCCAGAGCGGTGGGAGCGAAGACGATCGTCAAGGGTTTGCGGGCGATCTCGGACTTCGAGTATGAGTTCGAGATGAACCAGCTCAACCGCAGACAGGATCCCGAGATAGAGTCGGTGTATCTGATGGCTTCCCCGCAATACAGTTTTCTGTCTTCGAGCGGTGTCGAGGAGCTCGCCACATTTGGCGGGCGAATCGACGATCTCGTGCCTCAACAGGTGGCCGAGCGCTTGCAGGAAGAGTTGCGGCGCTGACGAACTTTTGTTCACGTGAGACCCAAATCTCTTGACATGTCGCGGGTTGAGACGCTCCGCGGAGGTGACCGCTGATGGATGTGCTGGTGCTGATCGACAAGCTCGACGACTTGGTGCACAACGCCAAGTCGGTGCCGATGACCGACCAGGTGAGGGTCGACAAGGAGGAGATCTACGACATCCTCGACCAGATGCGCGCGACGATCCCCGAGGAGATCAAGCAGGCGCGCTGGATCGTCAAGGAGCGCCAGGAGATGCTCGCGGAGGCCAAGAAGGAGGCCGAGCGGATCGTCAAGGACGCACGCGAGCGCCAGGAGCAGCTCGTGGGCGAGGAGGAGGTCACCAAGCAAGCCGAGCGCGCCGCCGAGGACATAGTCGAGGATGCAAGGACGCGCGAGCGTGAGATCAGGCTCGGCGCCGAGGACTACGCCGATGAGATCCTGGGCACGTTGGAGGTCAACCTCTCGAAGTTCATCGCCGCCGTTCAGCGCGGCCGCGAGCGCTTGCAAGGCAAGGACGAACCCGCCGAAGTCTCTTAGGTCCCTGACCGTGCATGCACGGTCAGGCCGAC
Source organism: uncultured Solirubrobacterales bacterium (assembly GCA_963849215.1). Lineage (GTDB taxonomy): Bacteria > Actinomycetota > Thermoleophilia > Solirubrobacterales > Solirubrobacteraceae > Palsa-744. Next base: position 156,963 of record CAWKGR010000002.1, on the reverse strand, counting down.
CGGCACATGTGCCGGTCGGAAACGGGCCGCACATGTGCGGCCCATCCACCCGGTGCATGCACCGGGTGGAACAGCATCCTCAGAGGGCCTCGCGGACGTGAGCACGCGATTTTTGGGTAGGGTGCCCGCGTGAGCTCGGCCAGTAGATTCAAGTTCGAAGCCGCCAAGGTGCTGCTCGGCACCGGCATCCTCACGCCGGTGAGGCCCGACCGCGCGGTGCGCTCGGTGATGGCGCTGCGGCACTGGGGCCCCACGCCCGCCGCCGCATACACAGGATCGGCCGCGCGCTTCCCTGAGCGTGAGGCGATCGTGGATGAGCGCGGCACGCTGACCTTTGAAGAGTTGCACCTGCGCACGAACGCGCTCGCGCACGAAATGCGCGCGGCGGGGATCAAAGAGGGCGACAGCGTGGCGATTATGTGCCGCAACCACCGTGGCTTCATCGAGGCGACGCTCGCCTGCTCGAAGCTGGGAGCGAGCGCCCTCTATTTGAACACCGCGTTTGCGGGACCGCAGATAACCGATGTGATGCGTCGCGAGGACCCGGCTGGGCTCGTGTACGACGAAGACTTCGCCAACCTCGTGCACGATGGCGGCGAGGGGCGCATCCGGTTCGTCGGCTGGAGCGAGCCCGGCGCCGCTCCGGCAGACCCGACGCTTGAGGATCTGATCGCGAAAGGCAGCACCGCCGATCTCACGCCTCCCGCGGAGCCCGGCAAGGTCGTGATCCTCACCTCCGGCACCACCGGAGCGCCAAAGGGGGCGGCGCGCAAACAACCCGACTCACCCCTGCCGCTTGCGGCCCTGTTCTCGAAGATCCCGCTGAAGGCGCGCGAGACCACGATGATCGCCGCGCCGATGTTCCACTCATGGGGGTTCGGGCACTTCACGCTCGCGCTGCCGTTGTCCTCAACGATCGTGCTGCGCCGCCGCTTCGACCCTGAGGAGACCTTGCGGGCTGTCGCGGAGCACCGCGCGACGGCGCTCGCTGTGGTGCCTGTGATGCTGCAGCGCATCCTCGAGCTGCCCCCCGAGACGATCTCCAGGTACGACACACACGCTCTGAAGATCATCTCGCTGAGCGGCTCGGCTTTGCCTGGAGAGCTCGCGATCCGCGCGATGGACACGTTTGGCGACGTGCTCTACAACCTGTACGGCTCCACCGAGGTGGCGTGGGCGACGATCGCCACCCCCGCCGACCTGCGCGCGGCGCCGGGTACCGCCGGGCGCCCACCGCTCGGGACGGTGGTGAAGCTGCTCGACGAGCAGGGACATGAGGTGCCTCAGGGCCAGAACGGGCGCATATTCGTCGCAAATGAGATGGTGTTCGAGGGTTACACCGGCGGTGGCAACAAGGAGATCATTGAGGGGCTAATGAGCACCGGCGACGTGGGCCGGATGGACGCTGAGGGCAGGCTGTTTGTCGACGGGCGCGACGATGAGATGATCGTCTCCGGCGGGGAGAACGTGTTCCCACGCGAGGTCGAGGACCTGCTCGCCGACCACGAGGGCATCGAGGAGGCGGCGGTGATCGGTGTCGAGGACGAGCAGTTCGGCCAGCGACTGAAGGCGTTTGTGGTCGCCCGCGAGGGATCTGGTCTCGACGAGGAGGCAGTGCAGAAGTACGTCAAGCACAACCTCGCGCGCTACAAGGTGCCGCGCGAAGTCGTGTTCGTGGATGAGTTGCCACGCAACGCGACGGGCAAGGTGCTCAAGCGCGAGCTGCACAACGCTGGCTGACGGGCGAGTAGCGCAACGCCGACCCGTGTCATGGCCGGGCGGCGTCGGGGGTTGATGGTTCAAAATCGTCCCCCCAACACTTCACAAAATGAAGTATTAAGGGTTGCGCGGAGCATGTGGCCGACACACCCGCTGCCGTCTCGTCTTACTCTTCGATGGCTCCCTCGGCGTGCACGCGTTACTAACCTGGACCTATGACCGCAGCGACTGATTTCCTCGACCTCGGCGGCCTGCGCCTGAGCGCGGGCGAGGGACGCCGCTTCGAGCTGTCTGTGTCACTCGAGCCGCTGGCGCTCGGCGGCGAGCGCTACAGCGCGCAACCTGATGTGGTGCCGGTCACGCTTGACGTGTCGCGGATGATGGGCAACGGGTACGCCCTGCGGCTGTCCTTTGACACGACAATCGCCGGGCCCTGCATGCGCTGCCTGAAGGACGCGAGCCCAACGGTCGAGGCGCAGGCGCGCGAGGTGGACCGCCCAGGTGGCGGGGAGGAGCTGTCGAGTCCCTATCTGCAGGAGGAGATACTCGACCTCGCTGCCTGGGCACGCGACGCGCTCGTGCTGGCGTTGCCGGTGCAGGTGTTGTGCCGTGAGGACTGCGCCGGACTGTGCGCGGTGTGCGCCATCGACCTCAACGAGGCCGGTCCCGAGCATTCGCACGAGCGTCCGCCAGATCCGCGCTGGGAGAAGCTGAGAGCGTTGAAGCTCGAGTAGTCCTGGTAGCCTGTCCGGCCGATGGCGGTTCCCAAGAAAAAGCAGTCGCACAGCCGCACCTCGCTGCGCCGCGCCAACCATAAGATCGACGCGCCCACGGTGAACGAGTGCCCGCGCTGTCACAGCCCGCGTAGGCCGCACCGTGTGTGCCCCGTGTGCGGTACGTATGCGGGCCGTGAGATCGTGGCGCACGATGCGCACGGCCACGATCACGATCACGACTAGGCCGCGCACATGACGGGCTCGGCTGGTCCCGAGGGCCGTTTGGCCCCGGAGCTCGACACACACGCACGTCTCGTTGTCGCCGTGGACGCCAACGGTGCCGACATGGGCCCGGCGGAGGTTGCCGCGGGAGCGCGATTAGCGGCGGCTCAGGGCGTGCGCGTGCTGCTGTTCGGTCCAGCGCGGGAGCTCGGTGAGCCCGGACCGGGCGTGGAGGTGGTCGACGCGCCGGTGTCGGTGGCAAAGAGCGCGGACCCGGTGCTTGCGGTTCGCTCCACCCCGCAGGCGTCGATCGTGCAGGCGGCCCGCGCGGTCGCCGAGGATCGTGCACAGGCGCTGGTGTGCGCGGGCGGCACCGGTGCGGCACTGGCGGCGGGGCTGTTCAACATCAAGCGCGCGCGCGGCGTGCACCGTCCCGCGCTGGCGCTCCCCATACCCATTCCGGGATTCCCACCCACCCGCCCCGTGACGCTGCTGGACGTTGGCGCGAGTGCGCAGGCACGCAGCGAGCATCTGGTGCAGTTCGCGTTCATGGGGGCCGCGTTTGCGAGCGTCGTGCTCGGAGTGGAGCATCCCCGGGTCGGCGTGTTGTCCAACGGCGAGGAGGCCGAGCGCGGCAGCGAGCTGGTACGCCAGGCGAGCGCCGAGCTTCGCGAGCGCCTGGGTGCGACGGCCGGGGACGTGCACCGCGAGGCGTTCTCGTTCGTCGGCAACGTCGAGGGCGGCGACATCGTGAGCGGAGCGGCAGATGTGGTCGTGACCGACGGATTCACCGGCAACATCGCACTGAAGCTGATGGAGGGCGTCTCCCACACGATCCTCGGCGCGGTCCGGGACGCCGCGCTCTCCTCCACGCGAGGCAAGCTCGGGGGAGCGCTGCTGCGCCCGGCGCTGAGCGGCTTTCGCGAGCAGATCGACCCCGAAGCCGCGGGCGGGGCCTACCTGCTGGGGTTGCGCCGCCTCGCCGTGGTCCCGCACGGACGCTTCGGCAGGCGAGGCTTCGCGCAGGCGATCGTGCGCGCCGAGCACGGGGCACGCGAGGACGTGATCGGCAGGACGCATACGGCGCTCAAGGAGGCTGGAGCGTTGAGGAAGGCCCCTGTGTCCGCCGATCCGGCTAGCCTGGAAGGCGAATGAACCGCGAGCAAGTGTTCGTCCTGATCCAGGCCCACCTGGCCGACGAGTTGGACATGGATCCCGAGCAGATCTCCGAGCACACCCGCTTCAAGGACGATCTGGAGGCCGATTCGCTGGACCTGTACACGCTGGTGCAGGAGCTGGAGGACACTTACGGCGTGCGGATCTCAGACGAGCAGGCCTCGGAGATCCTGACGGTTGCTCAAGCCGTTGATTTTGTGGTGGCAAACTCAAACGATGGGTGATGTGGAGGGCCGGTGCGGGGTGAAGCTGCTGCAGTCGCTGCTGGACGAGCTGCCCGAGGATTTGGCGCGGCAGGTGTTCACGCACGCGTCGTGGACGGAGCGGCGCAGCGACTCCTACACCCGTCTGGCGTTCCTCGGCGACAGCGTGCTGGCGCTTGCGGTCACCACGCATCTGTATCCGCGTCTGGAGGCCGAGCGCTTCGGCGCGGGGCGTCTCACGAAGATCCGCGCGCAGGCGGTGTCGGGGCTCTTGTCGAGAGGTGGCCGAACGCCTGCACGTGGGGGAGCGGATGCGCGCTGCGGCTCCGGAGAGCGGCGAGGGCAAGTCGGTCGGCTCGCTTCAAACAGAGCGTGTGCTGGCGTCCGTGATCGAGGCCGTGATTGGGGCGTGCTATCTGCATGCCGGCTACGAGCGCACCGCGGAGGCTGTGGTGGAGGCTTTCGCGCCGGAGATCGAGCAAGCGCTGGAGCATCCGGCGGATTTCAAGTCGGCGCTGCAGGAGACGCTCGCCAGGCGTGGGGAGACGATCGAGTACGAGGTGACCGACGAGCACGGCCCACCGCACGACCGTACCTTCGTGGTGGTGGCGCTGGTGGACGGCAGGCCGCTGGGGAGGGGCCGCGGGCGCAGCAAGAAGCACGCCGAGCAACAGGCGGCAAACGAGGCGCTAGAGAGCCTCTCGAAGGCGTGAGGTCCAGGTGCATCTGAAGTCGCTCACACTGAAGGGGTTCAAGTCGTTCCCCGACCGCACGAAACTGGACTTCGGGCCCGGGGTGAGCGTCGTGGTGGGGCCAAATGGCTCTGGCAAGTCGAACGTCACCGATGCACTGCTATGGGCGATGGGGGAGCAGTCTCCGCTTGCGATCAGAGGCCAGTCGATGCAGGACGTAATCTTTGGGGGGGGGCGTGGGGTGCAGCCGCGCAGCGCCGCCGAGGTTGAGATCGTGCTCGACAATTCCGACAGCACGGTCGATCTGCCGCTCGCGGAGATCTCGATCGTGCGGCGCCTGGATCGCTCGGGGGAGGGTGAGTACCGACTCAACGGCGCCCGCTGCCGGCTGGTGGACGTGATCGAGGTGCTCTCCGACACCGGCCTTGGCAAGGAGACCCACTCGGTCATCTCTCAAGGCAGGGTCGAGGCGATCGTGACCTCCAAGCCTCGCGACAGACGCCTGTTGATCGAGGAGGCCGCGGGGCTTGGCAAGCACCGCAAGCGTCGTCGCCGCGCACAGCTGAAGCTGGAGCGCACGCAGGAGAATCTCGACAGGGCGATGGACGTGGAGCGCGAGGCGCGCACCCGCCTGCGTCCGCTCAAGCGCCAGGCGGAGGCCGCCGAGCTGCATGAGCGTCTCGAGCATCAGATGCTGCAGGCCCGCTTGGAGCTCGCGCGCGAGGCGGTCAGGGCAAGGCGCGGACAGCTGATGGAGGCCGAGGAAGGCGTGCAGGCGGCACGGGCGGCGCGCGAGCAGATCGAGTCTCGACTACGGGAGGTCGTGCGGCGGCGAAGCGAGGCGGAGAGTGCGCTGGCGCAGCGCACCGAGCGCCACGACGCGCTCGCACGGCGAGCATATGAGGTGCGCTCCGCGCGTGAGCGACTGGAGATGCGCGGTGAGCAGGCAGCAGCCACCGCGGCGACCGTCGCCCAGCGCGCGAGCCGCATCGAGATCGAGCTCGGAGCGCTCGAGCGGGAGTTCCCCGAAGGCAATGACGGTCAAGATTCGCTCGGCGCCGAGGACGCGGCGAGCCAGGATCGCGTCAAAGCGCTCGAGACCGCGCTTGCCGAGATCGAGCAAGAACGTGAGCGTGAGCTGGAGCGCGAGATCGAGGGACTGGAGGCCGAGCGCGAGCAGGCTGCCCAGCGTGCCGGCGAGCTGGAGGAGCAGGCGCAGGCGTCTCGCGAGCAGCGCGAGCAGGCCGACGCCGCCGCCGAGCAGGCGCGCGTCGCGTTGCGCGCGGCCGAAGGGGAGGCCGAGGCGGCGCGGCGCGAGGCGGCGAAGGTGGGCGCGGAGCTGGCGGCCGCCAACCAGTTCCTGCGCAGCCACGCGAATTCGGATCCCACCCGCCCCGCACGCGCCGGCTCTCCGCGCGCGCTGAGCGACGCGTTGCAAGTCAAGCCCGGATATGAGCTGGCGCTCGCGGCGGTGCTCGGCACCCGCTTGGACGCGGCGCTCGTGCGCGACATGGACGGTGCGAGCACGCTGCTCGACACCACTGGACCGGACGGTGGCGCTGCGCTGCTCGCGGGCGCCGCGGCAAGCGATGACGACGGAGCCGGCACAGGGGAGTATGGGGCGCCTGGGGAGACCGTTGCCGCAGCGGATGAGCCGCCCGCGCCCGGCGCGATCAGGCTGATTGACCTGGTGGGCGGATCGGGCGCAGTGCTCGAACTGGCGCGCAGACTGCTGGCCGACGCGTGGGTGGTCGATAGCTTCGCCGGCCTCGATGCCGGCTTCGAGGGAGTCGCAAGCACGCGTGCTGGTCGCGTGCTGTTCGCGGGCTGGGGGGAGCTGCGCCAGGTGACCGAGGGCGGTGCCGAGCGCGTGCTCGCTCGGCGCAATGAGCGCGACGCGCTGATCGAGCAGAGCGAGCGCGCGGTCGCGGAGGAGCATGGCGCGAGAGCGGCCGTTGAGCAGGCGCTCGAGCAGGCGCGCGCCGCCGGTCAGGCTCGCGACGAGACAGACGGCACTCTGCGCGAAAGCGAGCGCCGGCTGGCGGAGGCGAGCGAGGCGCAGCGCAAAGCCACGTGGCTGATCGAGCAGCGCAAGGCGGCTCCCGAGCAGGGCCCGCTGGCGGTGCGCCGTGCCGAGCTGCACGGCGAGCTCGCGGCTGAGCGTCGCCAGGCCGAGCGCCGCCAGGCCGAACGGGAGGAGCGCGCGAGGCGCGTCGAACGCCTGCGCGCGCAGCGCGCGGCCGACATCGAGCTGGCGCCGCGCGCCGAGCGTCTGGCGGCTGCGCTCGCGGTCGCGGGCGAGGCGGTCGCGGGATTGCTCACTCAGATCGACGAGCTACTCAGCCAGGATCGCGCCGCGGGCGAGCAGGTGTCGGCCGAGCTGCGCGCGTGCGCACACGAAGAGGCCGAGATCCAGGCGGCGCTGAGAACCGAGGGCGAGGCCGTGACGGGCGCGGAGGTGGCGGCCCAGCGCCTGCGCGATCAGGCCGCCGAGGCACTCCAGGAGCTGCGAGATGTATGCGAGCGCCTGGAGCTGCCGCTGCCAGCGATCGGCAACTCTGCGCAGCCCCGATCCGAGTACTCCGAGTCCGAGTCAGAGCAGGACGCCTCTGAAGAGGACGGGCCCGAGAAGGCGACCTCGGAGGATGTGGTAGAGGACGAGCTGGAGCCGCTGGGCGAAGAGCAGGAACAAGCCCTGAGGGCACGCCTGGAGCGGCTGGCTCGCCGGCGCGAGCAGCTCGGCCCGGTGAACCCGCTCGCCCAGGAGGAGTACGCGGAGGCGATCGCCCACGTCGAGGAGCTGGAGGAGCGCCGCACAGACTTGGAGACCGCGCTGCGCGAGTTGCGCCAGGTGATCCGCGAAACCGACCGTCAGATCCACGAGACGTTCAACGAGACATTCAGCGCGGCGGCGCGCAACTTCGAGGAACTGGCAGGAGATGTGTTCCCGGGCGGCAGCGGCCGGCTGCGGCTGGTCAAGGATGAGCAGACGCCACGCACGGTGCTCGGCGGCCAGCCCGCCCCTGACGGCGCCGAGGCCGCCGATACGGAGGCCGACGCGGAGCTCGAGGCGGACGCCGAGCAGGACGAGGCCGAAGAGATGCTGGGCGTGGAGATCGAGATCACACCGGCCGGCAAGTCCACCAAGCGGCTCTCGCTGCTGTCGGGCGGTGAGAAGTCGATGACCGCGCTCGCGTTCCTGTTCTCGGTGTTCCTTGCACGTCCGTGCCCGTTCTACGTGCTCGACGAGGTCGAGGCGGCGCTTGACGACCTGAACCTCGACCGCTTCCTGACTCTCCTCAATCGCTACGCCGACCGCGCTCAGTTCATCGTCATCACCCATCAAAAGCGCACGATGGAGGCGGCGGACTGGCTGTATGGCGTGTCGATGGCCGATAACGGCGTGTCCAAGGTGCTGTCGCGACGGCTCCCCAAGGAGGATCCGCAGCAGGCTGTGGGTCTCGCTTCACCGGTTGCCCCGGTGCTCTCCTAAGGCACCCATGCCGCGCGACTGGAGTGAGCTGTTCATCACGGGTGGGCCGAGCAGCGCCGGCGAGGAGTCGCAATCCGGTGAGGGCAAGGAGCGTCGCCGGGGACTTTTTCGACGCTTGCGCGAGAACCTGTCGAAGACCAGGCAGGCACTCGGCTCTGAGATTCAGGCAACTCTGTTCGCACAGCTCGACGAGCACACGTGGGAACGACTCGAGGAGGCGCTGATCATGGCCGACGTGGGCGCCACCACGACCGCATCGGTTGTGGAGACGCTCGAGACCGAAGCGGCCGAGGGCGGTCTCACGAGCGGCGAGGCGCTCTCCGAGCGGCTGATCGAATTGCTCGCGGACACCGCGCGCAGCGAGAACGACCACATCGACATCCGCGCCAAGCCGACCGTGATCCTTGCCGTGGGTGTCAACGGCACCGGCAAGACGACCACCATCGGCAAGCTCGCCTGGCATCTGCAGAAGGAGTTGGGTGTGAGCGTGCTGCTCGGGGCGGCGGACACGTTCCGTGCCGCGGCCACCGAGCAGCTGGAAGGATGGGCGCAGCGTGCCGGTTGTGAGATCGTCACCGGGCCGGAGGGCTCTGACCCTGGATCGGTTGCGTTTGAGGCTGTTGCGCAGGCGCGCGCGAGGAATGTCGACGTCGTGATCGTGGATACCGCCGGACGGCTGCACACGCAGGACGACTTGATGGGAGAGCTCGCGAAGGTGCGGCGGGTGATCTCGAGGCAGCTGGAGGGCGCGCCGCACGAGACGCTGCTAACGATCGACGCGACGACCGGTCAGAACGGGCTACGCCAGGCGCAGATGTTCGCCGAGTCGGCCGGGGTGAGCGGAATCGTGCTCACAAAGCTCGACGGCACCGCACGGGGAGGGATCGCTCTCACGATCACTCGCGAGCTGGAGCTGCCGGTGAAGCTGATCGGAATCGGCGAGCAACTGGAGGACCTGCGACCGTTCGATCCGGACGATTTCGCGCGCGCTCTTATTTCTGAGCGATAATCAGTCCGATGGACGCTTGGATCGTTTGGATCGTGATCGCGTGCGTGCTCGGCATCGGCGAGATGCACCAGGGTGGCTTCTACCTGGCGCCGTTTGCCACAGGGGCGGCACTGGCAGCCGTCGTAGCTCTGCTGGGGGTGGGCGCGCCACTCTCGGCGATCGTGTTCCTGGCCGCGTCGGGAATCGTGTTTGGGACATTGCGACCGATCGCGCAACGCCACCGCAGATTGCCGCCGGCGATCAGGACGGGTGCGGCCGCCCTTGTCGGCCGCAAGGCGATCGTGCTGGAGCGAATCGCCAACGACGAGGGTGTCGGCTGCGTAAAGATCGACGGTGAGGTGTGGACCGCGCGCAGCTTCGACGAAGACGAGGTGTTCGACCCAGGTGAACGTGTCGAAGTCGTCGAAATACGCGGGGCTACGGCACTTGTGATGCACTGAGGGGTCGCTGGCACTTCGCGAGGCGTCGTCCTCGCTCACTCATGTGCAACGCACATTTCGTTCGCTGCGTCCTAGCCTCGCTCGACCATCGTCCCCTCACGCGTCTGCTGGCATAAGCCACGTGCCTGCTGTCATAGGCGAGGCGCCTTCTGGCATAGATAGGCGTCTGACTGTCATAGGTAATCTATAGGTAGGTCGCAATCGGTAGGTCGCAATCGAAAGGACGCGTCAGCTTTCATGGTCGCTCTCATCGTCATAGCCGTTGTCGTGCTGTTTGCGCTGGTCGTGGCCGCACGGACGATCCGCGTGATTCCCCAAGCGCGGGCGGGTGTGGTGGAGCGGTTGGGTCGCTACAGCCGCACGCTCGAGCCAGGCCTGACGATCGTCACGCCGTTCATCGACCGCGTGAAGCCGCTCGTCGACCTGCGCGAGCAGGTGGTGAACTTCTCTCCGCAGTCGGTCATCACCGAAGACAACGTTGTCGTGGGGATCGAGACGGTGCTCTACTTCACGATCACCGACCCGCGCTCGGCGACTTATGAAATAGCCAACCCGCTGCAGGCGATCGAGCAGCTGACCGTGACCACACTGCGCAACGTGATCGGCGGATTGACGCTCGAGGCGACGCTCACCGCGCGCGAGAACGTCAACACCGAGCTGCGTGTGGTGCTCGACGAGGCCACCGGCAAGTGGGGCATTCGCATCAACCGCGTGGAGATCAAGTCGGTGGACCCGCCGCCGGACATCAGGAGCGCGATGGAGAAGCAGATGCGCGCCGAGCGTGACAGGCGCGCGGCGATCCTCACCGCCGAAGGCGAGAAGCAGGCGCAGATCCTTACGGCCGAGGGCGCCAAGCAGGCCGCGGTGCTCACAGCCGAGGGCGCGCAGCAGGCCGCGGTTCTCGATGCCGAGGGTGAGCGCCAGGCGGCGATCCTGCGCGCGGAGGGCGAAGCCAAGGCAATCGACACCGTGTTCACAGCTATTCACGAGGGCAAGCCGAACCGAGAGCTGCTGAGCTACGAATACCTGCAGATGCTCCCGCAGCTCGCCGAAGGCGACTCCAACAAGGTGTTCGTGATCCCGTCCGAGTTCGCCGAGGCGTTCGGCGGCATCGGCGAGGCGATCGCGCGCCGCGGCGAGCGTAAGCCCTCCGATCCGGGCTCCGCCTGATTATCCTCAGGGCGGGCGCGTGAGCCTGCGAGAATTGCGCCTCTGATGTTCGACTCACTCTCTGAGAAGCTGCAGGCGACGCTGGGCGATGTACGCGGACACGGCACGCTCACCGAGAAGGACATCGATCGGGCGATGCGCGAGATCCGCCTCGCACTGCTGGAGGCGGATGTCAACTTCAAGGTCGTCAAGGGCTTCGCGAACGACGTGAAGGACCGCTGCATGGGGGCTGAGATCGTGGGGAAGCTCAACCCCGGACAGCAGGTAGTGAAGATCGTCGCGGACGAGCTAACGACCTTGATGGGCGGCGCTTCGGCGGGCCTCAGCTTCTCCCGCGGCCACCCACGGTGGTGTTGATGGCCGGTCTGCAGGGATCGGGCAAGACGACTGCCACGGCGAAGCTTGCGCGCTACCTGCGCGAGGAGCACTCCTCCTCGGTGGCGCTTGCCGCCTGTGATGTGTATCGCCCTGCGGCTGTCGATCAGCTCGTCAAGGTGGGCGCGCAGGCGGGTGCAGCCGTGTATGAGCAGGGAACGGACCGTAACCCTGTTGAGATCGCGAAGTGGGCGCTAGAGCGGGCGCGCCAGGAGGGCAAGGACGTGCTGATCGTCGACACGAGCGGACGGCTGCATGTGGACGAGGAGTTGATGGCTGAGCTGGTGCAGATTCGCGACGCGGTCAAACCGACCGACGTGCTGTTGGTGGTCGACGCGATGACCGGTCAGGATGCGGTGAACGTCGCCGAGCAGTTCGCGGCGGCCGTGCAGTTCGACGGCGTGGTGATGAGCAAGCTCGACGGCGACGCCCGTGGTGGCGCGGCGCTGTCGGTGAAGGCCGTCACGGGCAAGCCGATCCTGTTTGCCTCCACGGGCGAGAAGCTCGACCAGTTTGAGCGCTTCCATCCCGATCGCATGGCTCAGCGGATCCTCGGGATGGGCGACGTGATGAGCCTGATCGAGAAGGCTGAGCAGCAGTTCGACGAGACGCAGGCCGCGGATCTGGAGCGCAAGCTGCGTCGCAACGAGTTCGGGCTCGACGACTTCCTGGACCAGCTGAAGACCGTCCGCCGGATGGGTCCGCTCACGAACGTGCTCGGCATGATCCCGGGCTTCGCGGGCGCGCAGTTGAAAGGCCTGAAGGTGGACGAGCGCGAGCTTGACCGCATCCAGGCGATCATCCTTGCGATGACCCCCGAAGAGCGCACTCATCCCGAGCTGATCAAAGGATCGCGACGCCTGCGAATCGCGCGCGGGTCGGGCACCAACGTGCAGCAGGTCAACCAGCTCGTCAAGCAGTTCGCCCAGATGCGCAAGGTCATGAAGCAGGTCGGCCGCGGCAAGATGCCGGACGTTGGCGCGCTAATGCGCCAGGCCCGGTGAGATGCCCACGGACTGGCGCACGTTCGTTTGTCAGCTAAGCTCTGTGCCGCAAACGATTGCTTCAGAGAGGAAACCGTGTCGGTAAGGCTTAGGCTCACGCGTGTGGGCGCAAGGAAGAACCCCATGTGGCGCGTGGTCGTCGCAGACCAGCGCTCCCCGCGTGACGGTCGCGTGATTGAGACGATTGGCCACTACAACGCTCAGACGAACCCCTCGACGATCGTGATCGACGAGGAGCGTGCACGCAGCTGGCTGGCACGCGGCGCTCAGCCCTCGAACACGGTCGCCAAGCTTCTGCGCATTCAGGGAATCGCGCGATAGCCGCGGCTGTCGCACCACAGGTGAGCGCACGATGACCCCTGACGGTGATCGCGTTCCCTCGGAGGTCATGAGAGAGCTGCTGGAGTATTTGGCGCAGGGTTTGGTCGATCGCCCAGAAGAGGTCTCGGTCGAGCAGTTCGAGGAGGACAACGGCACGATCGTGCTCGAGTTGTGCGTGGCCGACGAGGACTACGGGCAGGTGATCGGCCGCGGTGGGCGCACCGCTCATGCGCTGCGAACCGTGGTGAAGGCCTCGGCGGTCAACGAGAAGCACCGTGTGCTCGTCGACATAGTCGATTGAGATGACCGCCGCTGCGGCTGACCGCTCCGCGGGGAGCGGGGACCGTGGTTCGAACGGCGTGTCCGCGGGCCGTGTGGGTCGTGCCCATGGCCTGGACGGAAGCTTCTATGTCACAGGCCCTCGCCCACGCCTGCTGACGCTTGGGATGAGACTCACGGTAGGCGGCCATACGACGACTGTGGTGAGACGGTCCGGTACCGACAAGCGTCCGATCCTACGCCTCGAGGGAATCGAGGATCGCTCTGCCGTGGAGGCACGCCGAGGTATGGAGCTGACGGTGGATCAAGCACATGCGCCTGCATTGGAGGAGGGCGAATGGTGGGCAAGCGAGCTGGAGGGCTGTGAGGTCATGGACGGCGAGCGACGCGTAGGCACCGTCATACGACTCGTAGAGCTGCCGTCCTGTGAGGCCCTCGAAGTGCGGCTTGCCGAGTCAGAGTCACATTCGACCGGAGGCTCTCCAGATGAGTTGCTGGTGCCGATGGTGCGCGACGCGATCCGTCGCATTGACGCCCGTGCGCGGCGGATCGACGTGAACATGAGCTTTCTGGAGGGTCAGTGATGGAGATCGACATCTTCACGCTGTTCCCTGAGTGGTTTGAGTGGTTTGAGGCACAGCGCCATGTGCGTAACGTGCTCGAGAGCGGATCGCGCTTGCGCTATGTCAACTTCCGCGAGCACACGCCACTCAGCGGTGGCCAGGTGGACGACACTCCGTTCGGCGGTGGCGCTGGGATGGTGTTGCGCGTGGATGTGATGGACGCGGCGTTGAGCGCCCACTACGGGGTTGATGGTGCATGCGTGCGTGAGCAGCGGCGCGTGATCGCGCTTGCGCCGGGCGGGCGCGTGCTTGACGAGCAGTACGTTCAAGAGCTCGCCGCCGAGCCCGCGTTGACGCTGCTGTGCGGGCGCTATGAGGGCTTCGACGAGCGGATAGTCGAGCACTTCGCCAGCGAGACCCTGTCGATCGGTCGCTACGTCCTCTCAGGTGGAGAGCCGGCGGCGATGGTTGTGTGTGACGCCGTTCTGCGCAAGCTCCCGGGTGCTCTGGGACACGTCGAGTCGGCTGTCGAGGAGTCATTCAGCGAGGCGCTCGAGGGGGAGCCCGAGTATCCGCACTACACGCGGCCAGCCGAGTACCGTGGCTGGCGAGTGCCGGAGATCCTGCTGTCGGGACATCACGGGCGCGTACGCGAGTGGCGCGCACAACAAAGCCGCTTGCGCGGCGAGTCGCTTTGAGAGCCGACTAGCCTGCGAGCGGTCTCGGGCGGCTCTCGACCGGCAGGACACGGCTGGAGGCGTCGGCTGTTTGGACGGACTTTGAACCCGCCTGCGCCCTGGCGTGCGACGTTCGCTACCATTCGCGAGCGCGTCGGTCGGTGAAGCGGTCCCCGCTCACACTGACGCCTTCTTTTTGCCATGAGCACTGTTATCCAAAGTATCGAGCGCGCACAGCTGCGCCGTGTCCCGGACTTCGCTCCGGGCGATCGCGTGAAGGTGCACTTCCAGGTAATCGAGGGCACGCGCCGGCGCATCCAGGTTTTTGAGGGTGTCGTCATCAAGCGCCAGGGGCACGGCGTGCGCGAGACGTTCACCGTGCGCAAGCAGTCTTTTGGTGTTGGGGTCGAGCGCATGTTCCCAGTGCACTCCCCGAAGATCGAGCGCATCGAGGTGGCGGCCAGGGGAGATGTCCGTCGCGCCAAGCTCTACTACTTGCGTGATCGTGTCGGCAAGCGCGCACGCGTGCGTGAGCGCCGCTACACCGGTCCCGAGCAGGTTGTCGAGTCCGGTCTGTTGTACGAGCCGGATCTTGCGACCGACGCGGATGGTGCAACCGCCGAGGACACGGTCCTGGGCGCTGAGGGTACCGAGTCGGCTGTTGGCGCTGACGGAGCTGAGAGCAACGTCGTCCAGGCAGACGGCGATCAGCAGACATCGGCGGCGACCACGCTGGTATCTGAGTCTGGTGAGAGTGCATCCGGCGGGGGGGACGATTCAGCGGCGCAGGATGGCTCGAAGGATGGTCAGGATGCGTCCGCGGCGGCTAGTGATGAGGCCGATTCCCCCTCAGACGCCGGTGATGCTCCAGCCGGCGACTCGGTCGCGTGACACCCAGGTCCACCTCGGCGACGGACGCCAAGGACAAGGGCGCGGGTGGGGGGGCACCCAAGTCAAGGACCAACTCGATCGTTGAGCTTGTGGTGATCGTGCTGGTGGCGGTCGGCTTGGCGCTTGGCATACAGGCGTTCATCGTCAAGCCCTACAAGATCCCGAGCCGTTCGATGGAACCGACGCTCGAGGTGGGGCAGAGGGTGCTCGTCGATCGCATCGGCATGCACTTCAGCGAACCCAAAGTAGGTGAGATCCTCGTGTTTCACCCGCCCAAGGATGCCGAACAGCAGGTGTGTGGACCCGCGCCTCACATGGTCACACCAGGTGGCGCCGCCTGCGATGCGCCTGAGCCTGAAGAGGCAAGCGTGAACTTCATCAAGCGGGTCGTGGCTGGTCCCGGGGATACGCTCTACATCAAGGAAGGACACGCCTACGTCAATGGCAAGCGAGAGCACGACTCCTACATCACCCCGTGCGGCAGCAGCTCGGAGTGCAATTTCCCGACGCCAATCAAGATTCCCGCCGGTCACTGGTTCATGATGGGAGACAACCGTGGCGAATCGGACGACAGCAGATTTTGGGGACCTATCCCCACAGGATGGATCATCGGACAGGCCTTCCTCACCTACTGGCCTCCCGATCGCATCGGCTCCCTCTGAGGGTCTCTCGCCGCGAACAGCGAGTCTCCAGAGCCCCCTATTCAAAGCGTGCGGCTCGTCGTCGAGCACGCGCTGGGACCAGCGGGCAGCGCCTGTTTGCCTTTGACCGTCGGCTGGGCGTGCCCATGGTTGCGGGTGCTGACGAGGCCGGCCGCGGCTGTCTGGCCGGACCGCTTGTCGCCGCGGGGGTGTTGTTCGACTACGATCAGCTCACCACGCGCGACTTGCGAGCGCTTGGGGCTCTCAACGATTCAAAGCAGCACACTGCCCTGGCGCGTGAGGAGCTCTATCCGCTCGTGCTTTCGACAGCGGTGCGTGTCACGGTCATCTCGCGTTGTGTGAGCGGAATCGACTCGTTTGGCTTGCACAAGACGAACCTTGCGGCTCTGCGCGACGCGATACGCGGTGTGACGAGTGGTGTCGAGGGTGAGGTGGAATGCCTCATCGACGGGTTCGCGGTACCCGAGTTCGAGCGTGCTCAACGACCGATCGTGAACGGAGACGCCACGAGCGCCGCGATCGCGGCGGCATCGATCGTCGCGAAGGTCACCCGCGATCGCTACATGCATCACGCGGACGAGCTGCACCCGGGATGGAGCTTTGCGGAGCACGTCGGTTATTCGACTCCGGTGCACCGTGCTGCGATCCTGCATCAGGGTGTCTCGCCACTGCACCGCATGTCCTTCCAGTCTTCGGCCTATCAGCAGCTCGCGCTCTGAGGGCCTGCCCAGTCACCACGCTCCCTCGATGTGGTCGAGTCGGAGCAGTCGGTCAGTTCCGTCGACGATCACTCCGACGGCATCGAAGCGGATTGTGTGGGCCCTGGGGCGCGTATGGGTGTTCTCGTACAGCCACGCGCATGCGAGTCGCTTCAGTCGGGCGCGCTGGCTGAACCTCAACCACGCCAGTGGCTGGTCCTCAGGGCACAGGCCACGGCGGCGGTTGCTTGCACGCCGGGTCTTCACCTCGGCGAACACCAGCGCTCGCCCGTCGAACACGATCAGGTCGATCTCACCGTGGCGGGTTCTCACGTTGCGAGCCACCACCACGAACCCCAGGCGACGGAAATGCCCAACGGCCAGATCCTCTCCTAGGGTGCCCAGCGCACGACGATCATCGCCGGGCATTGGAGTGCCGGGAGAGATGGGACTTGCAGGGCACATGCTTCGACCCTACGCCAACATATGTGACGTAAAACACACATTTGTGCCGATTTGCGCATAGGGCTGTTTGATGAGATTTCAAGAGGAGAGAGATGAGCCGGTCTGGTCGGCGGATATGCTCACCTGGACCTCCCCGAGTCTGTGCCCGTGAACGACACTCCCAAGGACCCCAACAGCTCGACGATCGTCTCCACCGACGGCTCCACAGCCGATCGCGCTTCAGATCGAGGATCGGCAATGCCCGAGGGCTCCACAGCCGATCGCGACCTCGGTCGGGGCCCGCGCGGTCTGGATGGCGTCAGTGGCTTCATGGGGATGCGGTGGGACAGCGCCGACACCGTTCGCCTGGAGATCAGGCCTGAGCTCATCAACGGCGCGGGCCTGCTCTCCGGCGTGGTCACCTATGCGCTCGTGGACTACTGCATGGGCTCGACCCTGTGGCCGCACACATCAGAGGAGGAGCACGTCGCAACCCTCAACATCTCGATCAACTACATCCAGACTGCCACCGAGGGCGAGATCGTGTGCACAACTCAGCTCGACCGTCGCAATCGCACCAACGCGGTGTTGCGTAGTGAGGTGCGCCACGCGGACGGTCGGCTGCTCGTCACCGCGATCGGCAGCTACGCGATCTTCCTCGCCCGTCGCCACAAGTTCGCCGCCTGATCGAAGATGCCTATCCGCGCCAGTCGCACACCGCGCGCGCTCACGATCGCAGGCTCCGATTCAGGTGGTGGCGCCGGCATACAGGCCGATCTGAAGGCGTTCGCTTGCTGCGGAGCCCACGGCATGAGCGCGATCACCGCGATCACCGCGCAAAACACGCTCGGCGTAAACGCGGTGCACCCGATTCCAACCGAGGTCATCCTTGCCCAGGTCAGGGCGGTCGTTGCAGACATCGGTGTAGACGTCGTCAAGGTCGGGATGCTCGGTACCGCCGAGATCGTTCACGCCGTCGCCCAGGCGCTCGACGAGCTCCCCGACGGGACACCGGTCGTGGTCGATCCCGTGATGGTCGCCGAGTCCGGCGCGCGGCTTCTCGATACACAGGCCCAGGACGCTTTCGCCGCCGAGATCCTGCCGCGTGCCACAATCCTCACGCCGAACATGCCTGAGGCACGCGTTCTTGCCGGTCTCCGATCGGGCAGTGCGGCTACCAGCAGAGGCAGAGTGCTTGAAGAAGGGCAGCTCCGGGCTTCTCGCGAGGGCAAAGTCGATGGCGTGGGGTGGGCTCTGAGTGACGGTGCGGATGAGGCTGAAGCTCAGACGCTCGCTCGCGCTGTGCTGGCGTTGGGTCCCGACATCGTCATTCTCACCGGCGGACACCGCGCTCAGGCCGTCGATCTCTTCCTCGACTCGGCCGATCCAGAGCAAGTAGTGAGCATCCCCGGCGAGCGCCATCCCGATGGCGCCGCCCACGGCTCCGGGTGCACCCATTCATCCGTCCTTGCCGCGCAGCTTGCGCTCGGCCGCGCGCCGCTGCAGGCAGCATTCGCGGCTCGTGCGATCACCGGCTCGGCGGTGGCTGACGGCTTGCGCGATATCGGCGAGGGTGCTGGACCGGTCGACGTGATCGGACTTGCGCGCCTGCGTCCTCGGTAGGTGACCCCCGGGGCTCTGACGGCGGCAATGGTCCCTATTTGTCGCCTGTGCTGGGCTTTTCGAGGCACTCAGCGGGTTTGCCATAATCCATCGCGATGAAGTTGCTGCGCGTCAAGCCGGGCCACGGGGACGTGGTGCTTGCTGAGGGCGATGTCACGGTGCCCGAACAGCACGCCCGACTACTTGCCGCGTTTCGTCGAGAGCTTGACGCGGGCATGTGGGCGGCCGTACCCACCAGCACCACCGCCGGACGGCGCGAGGCGGAGCTCGTCAAGAGCTTTGAGGAGATCCCAGCCGACGCCGAGCGCGTGATCTTCTTTCCCCGTGCGGCAGGTGGTAGCTGAGGATGCCCACCTTCGATCGTGTTGACACAACTGCATGTCTCTGCCGCATGGCAGGGGCAACGCTCTAGCGTCCATGCCGTTCGCGCTCGGTACCGCCGCGCTGGTGTTGATGGCGCTGTTGTCGGTGCTCGCGATGCCGCGTCTACAGGAGTCGCTCCTGCCGACGCTGCGGGAACGCATCTGGCGTAAGCCTGAACCGGTTCTAGCGGACGGCTATGACCCCGGACGCGAACGGCGTGCCGAGCAGCGCGCACGCGCGCTGCTGCGCTCGTGTGTGAATGAGGAGGAGTGGGCGATGTACAGCGAGCTCGGATTCCTGCGCGTGTGGAGCACGCTCGGAGAGCGCCCCTGCGCTTATCTGATCTATCCCCACAAGCCAATCCTCGCCTACACGCCCCATACCGGGGCTCTGTTGGGGGAGTACTGCATCGAGTTTCCCGACCGCACACGTCCCTATGGCAGTGCCCGACTACCTGACGCCGACGACGTGCTGGCCAAGTGGATCGTGCTCAGCACCGAGCAGGAGCGCTCGTTGATCGAGCAGTCCAACATGCACCTCCCGGGGCGTCAGATAAGGGTCGCCCAGACGCGCCGCGACCTGGTGCGCCTATCGTGCTGGGAGCGCGAGCATCTCAGCTCGCTCGACCGGGGGTCGTTGCGCGCCGGTAGTGTTCACGCGCTGTGAGCGCCCCCGCCTCCTTCGACGTCAGACACCGCTCGCGCGCTCTCACCGAGGGGCCTGAGCGCGCTGCCGCGCGTGCCTACCTGCACGGCATCGGCTACACCGCCGAGGATCTCGCAAAGCCGATCGTCGGCGTGGCTCACTCGTGGATCGAGACGATGCCGTGCAACTTCAACAACCGCGTGCTCGCAGCGAAGGTCAAGGAGGGCATTCGCGCGGCTGGGGGCACGCCGATGGAGCTCAACACGATCGCGATCTCCGACGGCATCACGATGGGCACCTCGGGCATGCGCGCGTCACTAGTCTCCCGCGAGCTGATCGCCGACTCGATCGAGCTCGTCGCCTCCGCTCACCACTTCGACGCGCTGGTGGTGATCTCAGGCTGTGACAAGACGATCCCGGGCGCGGTGATGGCGCTCGCACGCTTGGACATTCCTGGGCTGATGCTCTACGGAGGCTCGATTCGTCCAGGGCACTACAAGGGTCAGGACGTGACCATCCAGCAGGTCTTCGAGGCGGTCGGCGCGTTTGCCTCCGGGAAGATCTCCGAGCAGGAGCTGCACGAGCTGGAGGAGGCCGCCTCACCCGGCGCCGGCGCCTGTGGCGGGCAGTTCACAGCCAACACGATGGCGATGGCCTTCGAGGTGCTCGGCATCTCACCGGCCGGCTCCTCAATGGTGCCTGCCGAGGATGGTCGCAAGCTGCAGGTCGCCGTCCAGTGCGGGGAGCTGGTCATGGATGTGCTGCGCAGAGGGCTGCGCCCCAGCGATGTGATCACCAAGCCGGCCCTGGAGAACGCGATCGCCGCGGTCGCGACCAGCGGCGGGTCCACCAACGGCGTGCTGCATTTGCTCGCGGTCGCACGCGAAATGGGCGTGCCGCTGTTGATCGATGAGTTCGACGCGATCTCCGAGGCCACGCCGCTGCTGTGTGACCTGCAACCGGGGGGACAGTACGTCGCGACCGACCTGTACGAGGCGGGGGGCGTGCCGCTCGTGCTCGCCCGCCTGCAGCAGGCGGGCATTCTGCGTGGGCAGGCGATGACCGTCACCGGGCACACCATCGCCGAGCACGCCGCCGAGGCGGTCGAGACGCCTGGGCAGCCCGTCGTGCGCCCGCTCTCCAACCCGCTGAAGCCCACAGGTGGGTTTGCGATCCTGCGCGGCAACGTCGCCCCCGACGGCTGCGTCGTCAAGCTCGCCGGACACGAGCGGCGCCTACATGTTGGGCCCGCACGCGTCTTCGACGGCGAGGAGGCCGCGATGGCCGCCGTGCTCGCCCACGAGATATCCGAGGGCGACGTCGTCGTGATCCGCGGCGAGGGCCCAGCCGGCGGCCCCGGCATGCGCGAGATGCTGTCGGTCACGGCCGCGATCGTCGGCGAGGGTTTGGGAGAGAGCGTCGCCTTGATCACCGACGGACGCTTCTCCGGTGCCACCCATGGCTTCATGGCCGCCCACATCGCTCCGGAGGCGGTCTGTGGCGGCCCGATTGGCGCACTCGGCGACGGTGATGAGATCACAATCGATGTTGCACAACGTCGCATCGACGTGGCGCTCACCGATGAGCAGATCGCCCAGCGCCTGGCCTCCTACGTCCAGCCGCCACGTGCCGATGAGCACATCGACGTTGCGATTCGCAAGTACGCACGGCTTGTCGGCTCGGCGGCGCAAGGCGCCGTTACCAGCTGAGCAGCGAGACGGCTAAGGCTGCTCGGCGACGAACTCACCCAGCAGCTCGTTGAATGTCTGGGGACGCTCGACCATGGCCATGTGACCGGTGTCCTCGAAAATCACCTTGCGCGAATGGGGGATCAGTTCCTCGAACACGCTCGCGTCCTTCACCGGGATCACCTTGTCCTCATCGCCCCACACGATCAGCGTCGGGCATGCGATCTCAGGCAGCCGCTCGCGCAGCGGGTAGTCGATGTTGGCCCGCAGCGCATGCATGAAGCCCGGCTTGCCGGCTCCGCGCATCAGCTCGGCGGCGAGTGGCGCCGGTAGGCGGCTGGGGTGGCGTGTCACGAGCCCCAGCGTCAGGTTGCGCAATCCCGGGCGGCGAGCCACCCAATCAGACCTGGTCGCCGTCCAGCCTGTGTATGTCGCGAGGATCGGTGCCACGCGACGCAGGTACGGCTCGATCCGTTCCACATCACGGTGACGGTAGGTACTTACGCCGGCCGGCGACACGACCACGAGGCGCTCCACCCGCTGTGGATAGGCAATCGCGAGCTCTGCCGAGACGAACCCACCCATCGAATTGCCCACGAGGGTGGCGGCGCTCACACCAAGTGTGTCCAACAGGTCCTCCAGCAGGCGCGCGTAGGCGGAGATCGTGATTGGCTCCCGCGGCATCGGCGAGGCTCCGAACCCAGGCAGGTCCATGGCAATCACGCGATGGCTCGCCGCGAGCACAGGCATCTGCTCCAGCCAGTTCGACCACGAGCCCGACAATCCGTGCACGAACACGATTGCCGGACCCTCGCCCATCTCGATGACGTTCAAGGGCTCGCCGCCCACCATCACCCAGCGCTGGTGGGCGCGCCAGTCGACATCAAGCCACGGTGAGTGGCCGTTTGGTCCGTATGACTGCCGTCGATCGGCCCCAGGGAGAACGCTGACGCCGCTCATATCTCAATAATCTACAGGCCTATGCGCATTGCTATCGACATCGACTCGACCCTGCACCACTACTGGGACATCCTCTCGGAGATATCCAGACGCCGTTTCGGCATCGAGCTGCCCTATGACGAGCAGTTCACATGGGGCATCACGCGCCTGCGCCCCGACCAGTTGGATCTCTGTATCGAGGAGAGTCACGGCAACGAGCTGATCCTCTCTGGATCTCCCTACCCGGGAGCAGTTGAGACTGTGCGCAGCTGGAGCGAGGAAGGCCATTTCATCCACATAACGAGCCATCGCTCGATCGTCTGTGCTCCCGCCACCGCGCAGTGGCTCACGAGCCTGGGAGTGCCCTTCGACGACCTTTGCTGCTCCTATGACAAGGTCAGCCGCTGTGTCGAGCTCGATATCGACATCCTCGTCGACGACAGCCCGCTCAACATCAGCGCGGCGCTCGAGCGCGGAATCTCGGCAGCCACGATCCTGCACCCCTGGAATGCTGAGCTGTGCGAGGTGGAGGACGTGATTGGCGCGCACGATTGGGATGAGCTTTCGCGCCTGCTCGCACCCGTTCTTTCGGCTGCCGCGCCCACGCTTGCCAGCAACCATTGATTGCTGCCCGGAAGGGCGCTGGGCCTGCCACGGCGAACTAAGCGTGGTGATGAGCCGATGCCCACCACCAAAGCAGGCAAGCATCAGCGAGTCATGGCTGCGTGCGCTTGGCCAGCTTGACGAGGATCTGCGTCGTTCGGGCGCCGCGCCGCGCACCCGCCGCGCCTACGCGATCGACACGCTCCAGTTCGCCTGCTGGGCCGACGCGCATAGTCTCGCGCCCATCACCACTGGTGTGCGCGATATCCGCCGCTACGTCGCCGGTCTGTCTGAGAAGAGCCTTTCGGCGACGAGCACAGCGCGCAAGCTTGCCGCGGTTCGCGCGCTGTTTCGCAGCCAGCGCGAGCACGGCCACATCGAGCAGAGTCCCGCGGACCTGATCGCAACACCGCGTCGCGGCTCATACCTGCCGCGTGTCCTGAAGGCCCCCGAGGTAGCCCGCCTGCTGGACAGCATCCCTGCCGAGGAGGCGGGGGGGCGGCCACTGGACATGCGCGATCGCGCTCTATTCGAGCTCGCATACGCCTGCGGTCTGCGCGCGGAAGAGCTGGTTTCGCTCGACCTCGCCGACATCGACCACGACGCCGAGCAGCTGCGCGTCGAGGGGAAGGGCTCAAAGACTCGTTTCGTTCCCATCGGGGAGCTGGCCCTGGCTGCGGTCAATCTCTACATAAATCACGGCCGTGAGGGGCTGAGCTGCGCTCGCAAGCCCGGCGCTGGGAGGAACGGGGGGGCGGTGGCATTGGCATTGAAGAGCTCTGCTCGCTCTGATTCGACTCGCACAGACGCCGTGCCAAGGCGAGCTGATGAGCAGGCTCTGTTTCTCAGCCGCACCGGCCGGCGACTCTCCACAAGCGATGTGCGCCGCCGGCTGCGAGCCTGGTCGACACGCGCCGGAGTGCAGGGCGGGCTCTCTCCGCACGCTCTGCGCCACAGCTTTGCAACCCATCTGCTCGACGGCGGCGCTGACCTGCGCTCGATCCAGGAGCTGCTCGGCCACTCGAGCATCTCGACAACGCAGGTCTACACTCGGGTAGAGTCCGCCAGACTCAGAAGCGCCTATGCGCGCAGTCACCCTCGGGCCTGATCGGCGGGAGAAGACCCTGGAGACGAACGTCAAAGCGATCGAGCTGCGCGAACTGTGGCGGCGCTATAAGTCCGATGGAGACCATCGCGCACGCGAGCGGTTGGTTGTCGCCTACTCGCCTCTGGTCAAGTACGTGGCCGGCCGCACAGCGGCCGGTCTGCCGCCGCATGTCGAGGAGGCCGATCTGATCTCCTATGGGCTCGTCGGGCTGATCTCCGCGATCGAGCGCTTCGACCCCTCACGTGAGATCAAGTTCGAGACCTACGCAATCACGCGCATCAAGGGCTCGATCATCGATGAGCTGCGCTCGATCGACTGGGTGCCGCGCAGCGTGCGTGCGCGCGCCCGTGAGATCGAGCGCGCCAACACCAAGCTCGAGCATCGCCTGCAGCGCTCCCCCACCGACGAGGAGATGGCCGCCGAGCTCGATCTCACCGTTCCCGAGTTCCACGAGTCGCTGCTGGCGATCTCCCACTCCTCCGTCGCCGCGCTGGATGAGCTGTGGAGCGTCTCCGATTCGAGCGGCGATCAAGTCTCGTTGATGGACACGATCGAGGACCCCAACGCGCCCGATCCCTCGCGCGCACTCGACGTGGGAGATCTGAAGGATCGCATCGCCGACTCGATCGCTTCGCTGCCCGAGCGCGAGAAGCTCGTGATCGCTCTCTACTACTACGAGAATCTCACGCTCCGAGAGATCGGCGAGGTCCTCGGCGTCACAGAGTCGCGTATATCCCAGCTGCACACCAAGGCTGTGCTGCGGTTGCGCGGACACATGCAAGACGGCTCGTTCGACGACTAGATTGAGCAGCGAGCGAGCGCCGTGGCGCTCGTCTGGATACTCTGATGGGCTGATGGTCACGCGCGCAATCGTCACGTCGCACCCGGTGGTCGCCTGCGACGTGTGTGGCAGGAGCCTTCTGCGGGGCGAGAGTCCAGACGTGTTTCTCGCCGGTGGGCAACGCCGCACGGTCTGCGAGCTGTGCATCCCGCGGGCTGCGGCCGAGGGGTGGCTGCGCGAGGCCGACAACCATGCATCTAGCGTTCGTCCCGCTCGCGGACGGCGTGCCGGCTCGCTGCTGGGAAGGCTACGCCAGTTGCGCGAGCCGGCCGAGCATCCTCTGCATCGTAAAGCGCGCCCCGTCAGCGGCGCTGCTGAGGACAGCGGTCCATCCGAGGACGGTCTATATGACTTTCTCGACGGCGGCTCACTCGAGCGAGCCGAGCCATATGAGGATGAGCTCTACGGCGGCTCTGTGCAAGCGGGTGAGCCCATTGATGAGGCTTGGAGCGCACAGGGCAATGGCTTGGACGGGGACGGACTCCTGTCGGACGATCACGGATTTGATGACGGTCGCTCGACTCGCTCCGAGCCGTCGGCTCACTCGGCCATCACGACTGGCGAGTTGAAGGTCGCACGCGCGCTTGAGGTCTTCAATGCGGGTGAGCAGCCGCGGCGCGTCGCCGGCGTCGCCCGTTCGCTCGGCGCCCCGTCGGTCACCGCCCGGGCGTTGGAGGATTCTGGCAGCACCGTTGCGATCATCGTCGCCTGGGAGCTCTGCTGGTATCGCTACGAGGTCGATCTCGGCGATGAGGCTGCTGGATCGCGGCTCGTCGCGCAGGGCATGGAGCTGGAGGAGCTGCCCCAAGAGGACCGCCTCGGCAACGCCGCCGCCGACGAGCGCGGCGAGCTAGCCCCCTTGCTGGCCTGACACAGGTGGACCGGCAATTGGCCTCCCGGGCCGGGGACACAGGTGGACCGGCAATTGGCCTCTCGGGCCGGGGGCAGTACGATCTAACACAATGATCTATTGCGTCGTGCCCAAGCCACTGGCCGAGGAGCTCTACCCGAAGCTCGTCAAGCATTACGAGAGCGACGACAACGTGACAGTCATCATCGATCGTCGTGAGACGGACCGTCGCGCACGCTCACAGCCTTCTGAGAGTGATCTTCAGCGCCGTGTGATTCGCGATCGCCGCCGTGCCCGGGTTGCCGGTGAGCTCCCACCGCTTGTCGACGGCTCTTAGATCTGTGCCAGATCCGATTGTGGCGCGACCATGAAGGTGGTCGCGCACGTCGATGGTGGATCGCGCGGCAACCCTGGTCCGGCCGCTGCAGCAAGCGTGGTCTCGACACCCGCAGGGGAGATCCTCGACGAGGCCTCCGAGCTGCTCGGGACAGTGACCAACAACGTCGCCGAGTACCGCGCGCTTCTGCTCGGTCTCGCTCGCGCTCGCACGCTTGGGGCCACTGAGGTCGAAGTGGTCAACGACTCTGAGCTGATCGCGAAGCAGATCCAGGGCCTCTACAAGGTCAAGCATGTTGCGATGCGTCCCCTTCACGGCGACGCGATGGCTGCATTGCGCGAGTTCAAGGCGTGGAAGATTCGCTCGGTTCCGCGCGCTCAGAATGCTCACGCCGACGCGCTCGTCAACGCCGCGCTCGACGGGTCCCCAGCAGCCGCTGCGGGCTGAAGCTCTCTGCTCCTCAGTGCTCGGGCTGGGTCGACTGCGCGATCGCGATCATCTGTGCGTTTGAAAGTTCCTGAAGCAACGTGTTGGTGACGAAATAGACGACTTTCCCTTCCCTCCAGCCGAGGTCCTGGATGTGGGCGCCATCGTCCACAAGCATGTACTGACGTTCTCCGATCTGCCGCACCGCGGCACGGGCAAACAGTGGGATGGCTGGCCAGTCGACGCCCTCGACGTCGTAGTAGCCGCCAAGTCCGCTTTGCTGCCACACGGATACGTAGGCGTGATGGATGTGTTTCTGCTGGTCTTCCAGCGTGTAGAGGTGCA
Source organism: uncultured Solirubrobacterales bacterium (assembly GCA_963849215.1). GTDB lineage: Bacteria > Actinomycetota > Thermoleophilia > Solirubrobacterales > Solirubrobacteraceae > Palsa-744. The sequence goes on along the minus strand of CAWKGR010000002.1, from coordinate 130,441 downwards.
CCTCTTGAAACGCGGATGAACCTGTCTGCACGCTCGGGAAGCTCGAGCCGGAACGGCAGGTCGGGCGAAGCGCTCAGTGCCGCGTCCTTGCCTTCTGGTGAGACCGCGTAGAGGTCAAGTCGCGCGTTGGTGGAGCTGTGTGTCGAGTGATGATGCTTGGGGTGGGTTGAGCTCGAAGCAGGGATTTTCAGCTGTTCGTGGCCGTACAGGAAGTCCTTAACGGTCGTTTGGAGGAGCGGCGTGGAGGAGGTCACGTAGCTTTCCCCGCCGATCATCGCGTCCACGTTTTCGACCCGGAACTTGACCTGGCGCAGTGGCTTGTCCTGAGAGAACGCGGCCAGCTTGGCGAGTTCGAGCAGCTGGCTTGCGGAAGATTGAAAGGTGCTGGTGACGGCCTTGCCGACCGCCTTCGAGACCTTGTCGATCTCGCCGATCAGGTTGCTCGCGGGTACCTGCTCGCGCAGATCGCGGATGAAGTCCTGCTGGCGTGCGACCCGTACGAAGTCGGAGTCGTCGTGACGGTAGCGCACATAGCTCAGCGCTTTTTCGTAGCAGAGCTTCTGGTAACCGGGCTGCAAATTGATTTCCGAGTAGTTTTCTTCAGGGCTGCCGTTGTTTTCGTGGAGGTAACGGTGGTCGACGTTGACATACACGCACCCGAGCGTGTCCACGACATCGATGAATCCCTTGAATGTCACGTCGATCACGCCGTTGAGCTTTACGCGCAGCAGGTGCTCGATGGTTTCCGCGACGAGTTCCGCGCCGCGGGCAGTGCCGCCTTCGAGGCTTCCGATCGTGTAAGCGGCGTTCACCTTGCGCGGGTAGTAGATCTGCCCCGATTTGGTTGTGATCGTCACGAGTAGATCACGCGGTACCGAGAGCACCGAAGTCTGGCCGGTTTCAGGGTCGAGGTGCACCAACAGCAGCGTGTCGCTGTGTGGCGGGTTGTTGCGGTCAAACGCATCCTTGGAGTCCGCGCGTCTGTCTGAGCCGATGATCAGGAATGTCTGGGGTTCGCCGCTGTATGCGGTTTGGACGACGCCTTTGGCGACATGAATCTGGCTGCCGCGCGGGAACACCTCGTGGGCGATGTGGTTGAGCTTGGTGAGCGCGAATGTGGCGGTTGCGGCGCCGCTCATCAGCAGGATCAACGCGCCCGCGATCGCAAAGCGCGCCCACATGCCCCGGGCCAGGGAGGGCGGGCGCTCGTTGTCGAGGGGTGTTGCGGGAGGAACGCTCATGGGTGCGCACAGGCAGGCACCGCCCACCACGGCCAGCCCGTCGACTTAGCCTAGCGGGAGCATCGGTTGGTCTGTGCCACAACGTCATCCTTCTCGGAGCGCTCCGGGCATCGGCTGAAGTGGCTGTGCTGTGTCCGATGTGGCGTGGCGAGCCGAGACCTTCTGACAGAGAGCTGAAGGCGTGTGAAGCGGGCATGCCGCGCCGGGCGTCCCGCTACGCTCGGCTCGTGCTCAAGCCTCGCAACCGGGAGCTGATCGGCCTCATTCCCGCCGCATTGCTCGTCACGGCCGGCTTCACCGCGATCTTCATTCAGGCTGAAAACAGCTCGTTGGGCGCTTCGACCAACGTCACGCTCAACCACGCCTCCAGTCTGTCGCTGACCTACGGGGCGCTGTTCCTCGGACTGTGTCTGGCCGCGCATCTGGTGATCCGCTTTGCGCTGCCCGATGCAGACCCCTACATATTTCCGCTCGGGGCAGTGCTGGCGAGCGTGGGGATCGTGATGATCTACCGGATCAACCCGTCGCTGGCACGCCAGCAGGCGTTGTGGATGGTGCTCGGTCTGGTCCTGTTCGCCGCCACGATCTTGTGGCTCAGGCGCAGGGGTGTGGGGGTGCTCGAGCGTTATCGCTACACGATCGCCGCGGTCGGGATCGCGATGGCAGTGCTGCCCCGCTTCCCTGTGATCGGCGAGCAGGTCAACGGTGCCTATCTGGACATCCACTTTGGCTCGCTTTCTTTCCAGCCTGCCGAGCTCGCGAAGGTCGCGATTGTGATCTTCCTCGCCAGCTACCTGCGTGACAATCGTCAGATCCTCGTCACCGCGGGGCGGCGCATCCTGGGCCTGACGTTGCCACCTATGAAGCAGTTCGGCCCGATGCTGGTGGTGTGGGGGGCGGCGATGGCCACGTTGCTGCTCACGCGTGAGCTCGGCACTTCGCTGATGTTCTACGGCGCGTTTCTCGCGTTGCTGTACGTGGCCACGGGACGCTTCTCCTTCCCGCTGATCGGGCTCGTGCTGTTCGGGGCCGGCGCATGGTTCGTCGCGACGCACGTCGGTCATGTCCACAGCCGCGTGCTTGCCTGGGAACATCCTTTCGAGAAGTCTCTGTACTACCAACAGGGCGGCAGCTACCAACTTGCCCAATCGTTGTTCGCGCAGGCCGACGGTGGATTGCTTGGAACGGGCTTCGACCAGTCGTTGCTCGTGCTTCCCCACACCCGTCAGCCGATTCTGCCGGTGCCTGAAAGCGACATGATCTATGCGGTCATCGTCAACGAGCTGGGTCTGCTGGGCGCCGCCGCGCTGCTGCTGACTTATCTGCTGCTCATCGCGCGGGGCTTGAAGACGGCGATGCTCGCGCACGACTCGTTCTCAAAGCTGCTGGCCGTGGGGCTGTCGTTCGTGGTAGCCATGCAGGTGTTCGTGATCGTCGGCGGCGTTACGCGTGTGATCCCGCTCACCGGCGTCACGCTCCCGTTCGTGGCCTATGGCGGCTCCTCGGTCGTCATGAACTTCGTGCTGCTGGCGCTGCTACTGGTAGTCTCCGATCGTGCGCGGCGGCCTTATTCGTCCTCGCGATAGGGCTCTTCGCGCGCCACGCTCTCATCGCGTGGTAGGGGTCGCGGGCTGGAAGCGGGCAGGCGTTTGACCGCGTTCTTTACGTGGTTTACACGGGCCCGGTTGGGTGCGATTGTGCAGGTTTGAGAAGATTTGAGCAGGTTCGCTGCCGGTTCTGGTCGAAAACCTCCACATACTCGTGCGTCCTCGCGGTTTGGGGGGAGCGCACGCGAATATCTCCAGCCATGCCAACCTCCACCACAGACGTCACGTCGAGCATCTTCATCAGAGCCCGTGACACGCGCTCTGAGGCGGACCGCCGCCGACGCTATCCAGGGCGCACCGATAGCAGCTTCTCCTCGGCTGCCGGGTTGCATCACCGGCCATGGTTCAAGCGTCTGCGAAGGGCTCTGCGCGATGACCTGTTCGTTCTGCACTACCAGCCGATCGTCTCGTTGCAGCGCGGGACGGTGTCCCACTACGAGGCATTGATTCGTCTCGCCGATGATCCCGGCGGACTGCTCACGCCGCCGTGCAGCTTCCTGCCGGCGGCGGAGCGCTACGGCTTGATACAGGAGATAGACCGGATGGTCATCAGCAAGGTGGTCGCCTTGATCGGCGGCGAGCTGGCCACCGATCAAGGATCGGCTAGCAACGCGCGTGTGGCGTTGAATCTATCCGCGCTGTCGATCACCGATCACGGGATGCTCGCCCACATCGAGCAGGAGCTCACCCGTCATCAGGTCGATCCAGAGCGTCTGATCGTCGAGGTCACCGAGACCGCCGCGATCAGCGATATGCGTCGCGCCCAAACGTTCTGCGAAGGCGTGCACACGCTCGGCAGCTCTGTCGCGCTCGACGACTTCGGAGCCGGCTTCGGCTCCTTTCAGTACCTCAAGCACCTGCCCTTTCGCTATCTGAAGATCGACGGCGACTTCATCCGCACGCTGCCAAGCTCTCACAAGGATCAGCTCGTCGTGCAGGCGCTAGTGAGCGTGGCTCGCGGGATGGGCAAGCAGACGATCGCCGAGTACGTCGGCGATGAGCCCACGATGCGCTTACTGCGCGATTACGGCGTCGACTACGCACAGGGCTTTGAGGTTGGACGTCCCTGCAGTCAGGTTGAGGCGTTTTCCTAGCGAGCTCGGCGCGCGCGGCAGCTTGGCGAGGGATCAATATGCACGGGGACGATCGGTCGGCTAGTGAGGCTCGGGCATCTGGGTGCGCAGCATCGCGTCCCACAGTCTGTCCGGCAGCAGTTTGCGCTGGAACACCGTTAGATGAGCCGACGGGGTGAGCAGCATGCGTGAAGGCGCTTTGCGCCGTGTGATCGCCTTCTGGATTGCTTTGGCCACGACGTCTGGTCCTCCACCCAGATGACGCATGGGCCCCTCGTAGACCTCCGCGGTCATCGCGGCCAGCTTGGTGTTGAACTCTTTGTAGGGATTCGCACCGTCGGCTTGCGCATCGACGCCGCTTGCGTCCGCAACGCCGACCGTGGCAGCCGCCGTCTTGCCGAAGTCGCTGGTGATCAGCCCGGGCTCGATCAGGGTCACATCTACCCCGAAGCCCCTCACCTCGAAGCGCAGGGCGTCGCTGATCGCCTCGAGCGAGTACTTGGTGGCGTGATAGAGCCCGCCCCCCGGCAGCGTGAGTCGACCGCCCATTGAGCCCACGTTCACAACCTTGCCCCAATGCTGTGCGCGCATCCCCCCAAGCACGAGCTGCGTCAGGAAGATCACGCCGAACACGTTCGTCTCGAACTGGCGGCGCACTGCCTCCATCGGCACCTGCTCGATCGGGCCGCCCTGGCTGTATCCGGCATTGTTGACTAGCACGCCGACGGCGCCGTGCTCGCGCTCGATGCTCTCCACGGCCGCGCGCATCGACTGCTCGTCGGTCACGTCGAGTGCCAGCAACTTGCAGCCGGCGTCAGCGAGGTGCTCGACCGACTCCAGGCGTCTCGCGCTCGCGTACACACTCCAACCGTCACCGGCCAGCCGCTGCGCGGTGGCCTCCCCGATCCCCGTCGAGCATCCGGTGATGAGCACAGCCTTGGACACCCCGTCGGACATAGCCGCAGCATACGGAATCTGGCGCGATGTGGATCATCGAATACGACATGTCGTTTGGAGGTCGGCGACATGGAGCGTTGCCCGTCTGGGCGGCGGGCGCCCATCGAGCGCTCCGGTTCTCTAGGCTGCCTCACGATGCGCGCAGTCACATTCCAAGCGCCGGGCGAGGTGCTCGTAGCGGACGTGCCAGAGCCGGAGATCTCAGATCCCGATGAGGCGATCGTTCGAATCGAGGCCACGGGAGTGTGTGGATCGGATCTCCACATCTACCACGGTCGCGTGAAGATCGAGCCGGGGTTCACGATCGGTCACGAGTACGTGGGGACAGTGCTCGCGGTGGGGGACGGGGTGCAGAGCGTCGATGTCGGCGACCGCGTGCTCGGCTGCTTTCAGACAGCGTGCGGAAGCTGCTATTTCTGCCGGCGGGGATGGTTTCACAAGTGCGATTCCTCGCGCACGTTCGGTCACGGCGCGGCGCTCGGCTCGCTGCAGGGCACGCAGGCCGAGCAGGCGCTGATTCCAAGCGCCGATCTTGTGCTGCGCAAGATCCCGGAGGGCTTGAGCGACGAGGTGGCACTGTTCGCCGGCGATGTGATGGGCACGGGCTACCACGCGATCGCCGAGAGCGGTCTGCGCGCCGGGGACGTGGCGGCGGTGCTGGGACTGGGGCCGGTTGGGTTGTGCGCCGTGCAGGTGGCAAAGGCATGTGGCGCGGCGCGTGTGATCGCGATCGATTCCGTGCCCGAGCGCCTGGCGATGGCTGAGTCCTTTGGGGCCCAACCGGTGCACCTCACCGAGGGCGATCCACGCGCCGCGGTGCGCGAGGCCACCGAAGGGCGGGGCGTCGACGTCTGCATCGACGCGGTCGGCCACCCGCAGGCCTTCGACCTCGCGCTGCGACTCACGCGCAAGTGCGGCACGGTGCAGGCGGTGGGGGTCTACGCCGAGCGCGCGGAGGTGCACATGGGGCTGCTGTGGATCAAGTCGCTTCACGTGTGTGCCGGGCACGCCAATGTGATCTCCCACGTAGACCGTGTGCTGGCGATGATGTCGGCCGGGCTGCTCGATCCCGGTCCGCTCGTGACACACCACATGAAGCTTGAGGAGGCGCCGGAGGCGTACGCTCTGTATGACCGTCGCGAGGCGCTCAAGATCGTGCTGACGCCGTGAGCATGAAGCGCCTCTGTTTCAGGCCTAGCGAGACATGCCATAAGGAGCCGCAATGACCACCGTCGCCCCCACATCTCTCCCCGACGCGCTCGGCGACGCCGCGCGCGAGTTCATCGTCAAGCAGCACGGCCTGCAGATCGGCTCTGAGCAGGTGCAAGCTGCCGACGGGCGCACGTTCTCAACTTTCGATCCCGCCACCGGCCGCGAGATCGCCGTTGTGGCGCAGGCAGGCGCAGAGGACGTCGCGCGTGCGGTCGCCGCCGCGCGCAACGCGTTTGAGAATGGCCCGTGGAAGACGCTGCCCCCGTCTGAGCGCAGCCGGCTGATCGGGGCGCTGGCGGACGCGATCGAGGCACACCAGGAGGAGCTGGCTCAGATCGAGTCGCTCGACAACGGCAAGCCGGTGAAGCTCGCCCAGTATGTGGACGTCGCCGGGACGATCGCCCATCTGCGCTACTTCGCGGGCTGGCCGACCAAGATCGAGGGCAGCGTGCTGCCGGTGACCGCGCCCGAGATGCTCTGCTACACGCGCCGCGAGCCGGTCGGCGTGTGCGGGCAGATAGTGCCGTGGAACTTCCCACTGATGATGGCCGCCTGGAAGATCGCCCCCGCGCTCGCCGCCGGCTGCACAATCGTGCTCAAGCCGGCCGAGCAAACACCGCTCAGCGCGCTGCGCTTGGGCGAGTTGGCGCTCGAGGCTGGTTTCCCGCCGGGCGTGCTGAACGTGCTCACAGGCGACGGGGAGACCGGCGCGGCGCTCGTGGATCACCCGGACGTCGACAAGATCGCGTTCACGGGCTCAACGGCGGTCGGACGCGAGATCGGGGCAAAGGCAGGCCGCGCGCTCAAGCGCGTCACGCTCGAGCTGGGGGGCAAGTCACCCAACATCATCTTGGCGGACGCCGATATCGAGGCCGCCGTCAAGGGCTCCTATCAGGCGATCTACTTCAACTCGGGCCAGGCCTGCAACGCCGGCTCACGGCTGTTCGTCCCGGCCGAGCGCTTCGATGAGGTGATGGGCGCGTTGGCCGAGAGCGCGAAGGCGGCGCGGATCGGGGCGGGCCTCGATCCGCAGACACAGATTGGGCCGCTCGTGTCCGCCGAGCAGCGCGATCGCGTGATGTCCTATATCGACGCCGGGCGTGAGCAGGGCGCGGAGCTGGTTGCCGGCGGTGAGGTGGCGCTGGCCGACAGCGGCGGCTGGTTCGTCGAGCCGACCCTGTTCAGCACGACCTCAGAAGATCTCAGCATCGTGCGTGAGGAGATCTTCGGGCCGGTGCTGGTGGCTTCTCCGTATGACACGCTCGAGGAGGTCGCCCAGCGCGCCAACGCGACCGAGTACGGTCTGGCGGCCGGGGTGTGGACGCGCGACGTGGGCAAGGCCCATCGCCTTGCGGCGATGCTGCGTGCCGGATCGATATACATAAACCAGTGGGGCCTGGTCGATCCATCCGCGCCATTCGGGGGCTTCAAGGCGTCGGGCGTTGGGCGGGAGCACGGTCATGACGGGCTCGACGCATATCTGGAGACGAAGACCATCTGGACGGCGCTCGGCTGAATCGCTCGGGCGTCGGCGACCGCACGTTCACGATGCGCGCTCGCGGTGCACTAGAGTCCCGGCAATGAGCGGGCATGGTCCGAAGCCCGGGGGCCTCGAGATCTCGAGTGCGCTCGTCGATGGCGCCTACACGGTCTCCCTGGAGGGCGAGCTCGATCTGTCCTCCGCGCGCCGGATGGAAGAGCGCTTTGCCTCGATCGACGAGCAGACACCCTCACGGGTCATCGTCGATCTCGCGGGGCTAGCGTTCATGGACTCAAGTGGTCTGCGCGCATTGCTGCTGGCAGATGCGCTGGCTCGCGAACACGGCTACGAGTTCGTGCTGCTGCCCGGCCAGGAGCCGGTGCAACGGGTGTTTGAGGTGACCGGGGCGCTCGACGTGCTGCGCTTCGAGTTGTGAGGGTCTTCAGGACCTCATGAGCTCGGTCGCCGAGCAGCTACCGCTGGAGGCAGGCGACGCGATCTCGATCAACGATGGTCGTCGTTGGATGCTGCTCGCCGGCGCGCTGAGCGTCGTGCTGCTGGCGGCCACTATCGAGATCGTGCTCGACGGCGCGGTGGGCCACTCGCCGCTGATCCCCAAGTCTCCGCAGATCGCAGGTTGGCTCGTTGGGGTCGGCGAGCGGCTCGGCTACCGCGTCTTCTTGATCGGGCTGCTCGCATACACCGCGGCGTTCGCGGGCATGGTGGCGCTGGCGCGGCGGCTCTCGGCACGCTGGGCGATTGCGCTGACAGTTGTGCTGCAACTGATTGTGTTCGTCGGTCCGGTCCTGCTGTCAACCGATGTGTTCAGCTATATCGCCTACGCGCGCATGGGGGTAGTGCACGGCATCAACCCCTATCTGCACGGCCCGCACTCGATCTTCGGTGACCCGGTCTACCGCTATGTGGGTATCGACTGGACAAAAGTCGCAACGGCCTATGGCCCCCTTTACACGCTGCTGTCCTACCCGCTCGCGCCGCTGGGTGTGACGGGGGCGTTGTGGGGGATGAAGCTCGAGGCACTGCTTGCCTCAGCCGGCACGCTTGCGTTGACCTGGCGCTGCGCGCGAATGCGGGGACTCGACCCCAAGCTCGCCCTGATCGCGGTGGGCGTCAACCCACTGTGGGTCATCTACGGCTTGGGGGGTGCCCACAACGATCTGATCATGACGCTGTTCATGATGGGCGCTGTAGCCCTCACGCTCGCCGGCGAGCGCGAGCCAGCCCCTGGGCGGGGTGGTTTGACCGATGAAATCTATGCCGGGGCCGCCATCGTCGGCGCGACGCTAATCAAGGCGACCGGGGTCGTGCTGCTGCCATTCATGTTGCTCAGTCGCCGTCGGCTCGCTCCGCTGGTGGGAGCTGCCGCGGCAGCGGCGATCGGCGTGATCGTCGCCTACGCGGTGTTCGGCGTCCACGGCGTGGACATCGTCTCGGCGCTGAACCGAGATGCCGCGTTCGTTGGGACCGACAGCTTCCCGACCGAGATCGCCCACCTGTTCGGTAAGCCGGGAGTGTTCCCGATCGACCACGACCTGCTGAAGGTGGGTTTGGTGCTGGTGGTGCTGCACTTGATGTGGCGCACGTGGCGCGGCTATGACTGGGTTGCGGCATCCGCGTGGACGCTGCTTGCGATCGCGGTCACGAGCACGTGGCTGCTGGCGTGGTACACGCTGTGGTCGCTACCACTCGCCGCAGTGAGCCGCGACCGCCGGGTGCTGATCGCGACCTTTGCCGTACAGGGACTGTTCATCGCCCACCAAACCGCGCCGCTCTGGGCGCCGGTATCGTGAGCGACACACCCTCAGGTCCCGATGCGGGCAGGTGGGCACGCCTGCCAGAGTGGACACGCCCACTCGAGCACGAGCGGCGCGGCCTGGGCAGTCTGCGACTTGCCGAGACGACGATCCTGATCTTGCTTGGGGTGTTTCTGGCGGTCGCCACGGTCAACGACGTGGTGCAGCAGACCCACGTCAACCATCGGCTCAGCGCCGACAAGCTCACGTGGCGCACGGTCACCGGTCACGACTACGTCAACCTGGCCATCGAGCAGGATCAAAAGACCCACACCACGCGCGACACCGTGTGCGGGAACGTGTCACCCGGTGCTCCAGGGGAACGCGTGCAGCTGTGCCTTACGATGGTTGGACCCGTGGTGTCGGGGGTCAGGAGTGTGAGCGGCGGCTACTACCTGCCTGCCCGCAGTCAGGACCTGCGCCACAATCGCTACGCGTGCTTCGGCGTGCCGGGCGAAACGGAGCTGTGCGGGCTTGCGTTGCCGCCTGCCGGCTCACCGCCCAACCCGCCGCTGCCAACCGGCCGCCCATGAGCGGCGCCTCCATCCCAGCCGCCGTGGGGCCGGGACGCGGAGCCGTCGCGTCACCGATGCCGCGCGCAAGCACTCTTTCTCAATGGTGGCCGCTGTTTGCGATCGTGCTGCTCGCCGCGGCCCTGAGACTGAGCACACTGGGCGCCCAGAGCTTCTGGTACGACGAGGCGTTCACCCCCGTGCACGTGCTGCGCGCCGGCCTCGGGGCGACGCTGCACAACGTGGTTCACACCGAGAACACGCCGCCGCTGTGGTACGTGCTGGAGTGGGGGGTCTCGCGCGTGCTCGGTACCGGCGTGGTGGCGCTGCGCCTGCTCTCCGCGCTCGCGGGGATCGCCACGGTGACCATCGCGTGGGCGATCGGGCACGAGTTGGCCACTCGCCGCGCGGCGATCGTCTGCGCGACGCTTGTGGCGGTCAACCCGCTGTTCGTGTGGTACTCGCAGGAGGCGCGCGCCTACGGGTTGTTCGTGCTGACTGCCTCGCTTGCGCTGCTGTGCTTCGTGCGTGCGAAGCGCGAGCCCACGCCTCGGCGCTTGGCGGCGTTCGCGATTACCGCGTCACTCGCGCTGCTGAGCCATTACTTCGCCGTGTTCCTACTGATCCCGATGGTGGTGTGGCTGGTGGGCAGCGCGGTGGCAGCAGCCTCACACGGCGAGCGAACACCGCGAGAACGAACAGCGGATCCAAAAAGTCTCTTGCGCGTGCTATGCGCGGTGGCGCTCCCGATACTCGTCGGCGCCGCGCTGATCCCGCTGGTGCTCGCGCAGGGTGGGCACGGCACGCAGTGGATCGGGGAATGGGCACTCGGCAGTCGCCTGGAAGCGATTCCGCAGTACTACCTGACGGGCTACACAGGCTCCGCGCTCGGCCATGGCATCGAGCTGCTGCTGTTCGTGGTGATCCTCGTGGGCTTCGTGTGGGGCTTGTGGTGCACGTTGACCCCGCGCGAGGAGCGCGGTGCGCTGATTGTGTTGACCGTCACCGCCTGCGGTGTGTTGATTCCGATCGTGCTGGCCTTCCTGGGCGCCGACTATCTCGCCCCGCGCAATCTCGTGGCGGCGATGGTCCCGCTGAGTGCGTTGCTGGCGATCGTGATCGCCGCCCAGCGCACGGGGCGCATCGGGATGGCGCTCGCGGGCCTGCTGGCGCTTGCGTTCTTGGCGCTCTCGGTCGATGTGGCTCTCAGCCCACGCCTGCAGCGCGGCGATTGGTCGGCGGTTGCCAAGGTGCTGCGCTCGGCTGAGCCTGCGCACGTGATCACGACGGTGGAGCTCGGCTCGGCGCCGCTCGAGTATTACCTGCCACCCCTGCACGGCCTTGCAGCTGAGCAGAGTGTGCGGGTGAGCGAGATAGACGAGACCGGCTACGCGCCGCTGCGCCACTCGGCGGAAAGCCCGCCGGCCCCTGGGTTCCATCTGGCAGAACGCAGTGACCTTCACGGGTTGATCGTGTATCGCTTCATATCCAGTGCGCCTGTCACGATCTCAGGGCAAACCCTGCGTGAACATGTGATCACGCTCGAAGCGCCTCCGGAGGTGCTGGTCCCCGTGCCATCGTCAGGGAAAACCCTCTAGCGTCCACCGCCATGTCATCGCAGATCGCCCAAACTGTCAGCGAGGCGCAGGTGACATTGGAGCGGGCCTGCGAGCGTCTGCTCGCCTTGCAGCATGAGCGAGGGTGGTGGAAGGGGGAGCTGCAAACCAATGTGACGATGGACGCCGAGGACATGCTGCTGCGCGAGTTTCTCGGGATCCGGCGGGCAGATGAGACGGAGCGCTCGGCTGCTTGGATCCGCTCCCAACAACGCCCCGATGGGACTTGGACCAACTTTTATGGGGGCCCCGGGGAGCTGTCGACGACGATCGAGGCCTACTGGGCTCTGCGTCTGGCGGGCGACGATCCCGCGCAAGAGCACATGCGCGCCGCGGCCGACTTCATTCGTCGGGAGGGCGGCATCCAGCGTGCGCGGGTGTTCACGCACGTGTGGCTCGCATTGTTTGGGTTGTGGCCGTGGGAGCAGGTACCGGCGCTGCCGCCGGAGATCTTGTTGTTGCCGAAGTGGGTGGCGCTGAACATTTACGACTTCGCCTGCTGGGCACGTCAGACGATCGTGGCGCTGTCGATCGTGATGGCCCACCGCCCGCGTCACGAGCTGCCGTTCGACCTGAGCGAGTTGCAGGGGCCGGCGCCCTGGAAACGGGCCGTGCCGGTGAGCGCCCGAGGCAGGTGGCTGGTGCGCTTGGATCGTGTGCTGCGCGCTTACGAGCTCCGCCCGCCGGCGCTGCTACGTCGGCTGGCACTGGGCCGGGCGGAGCGATGGATCCTGCGACGCCAAGAGGCGGATGGATCGTGGGGGGGAATCCAGCCTCCGTGGGTCTACTCGCTGATGGCGTTGCGTCTGAACGGGTACCCGCTTGAGCATCCGGTGATCAAACGTGGGATCGAGGGGCTCGATAGGTTCATGGCGGAGGGCGACGATTCGGATCGGCTCGATGGCCTTGAGGACGCGGGAATATCTGGCACTGAGGCACCTTCGAACGGCCGCCGGCTGGAGGCGTGCCAGTCGCCGGTGTGGGACACGGCGTTGACGATCGTGGCCCTCAGCGACGCCGGGCTGCCCGGCGACCATCCCGCGTTGACTCGTGCCGCGGAGTGGCTGCTCAGCGAGGAGGTGACGGTGAGCGGCGACTGGCAGGTCGCCCGGCCGCGGTTGAGTCCGGGCGGGTGGGCGTTTGAGTTCGCCAACGTCAACTACCCCGACGTCGACGACACGGCCGAGGTTGTGCTGGCGCTGCGGCGAGTGACACTCGAGCGCTCTGAGCGAGTGGAGCGCGCGATCGAGCGCGCGGCGCGCTGGACCGAGGGCATGCAGAGCGCCGGCGGGGCGTGGGGGGCGTTTGACGCCGACAACACACGCGCGCTGGTGCGCGAGCTGCCGTTCCTGGACTTCGGCGAGGTGATCGATGAGCCGAGTGCCGATGTGACCGCGCACGCGCTCGAGATGCTCGCGGCGTTGGGTCGTGCCTCTTCTCCGGGGGCAGCCGAGGCGGTGCGCTGGCTGATCGCCCGGCAGGAACCAGGCGGCTCGTGGTTTGGGCGCTGGGGGGTCAACCATGTCTATGGCACCGGTGCTGTGCTGCCGGCACTGGTGGCGGCGGGCGTGGCGTCGACCGACCCATGCCTCAGGCGTGCGGTGGGCTGGTTGGAGGATCACCAGAACGACGACGGCGGATGGGGGGAGGACCCGCGCTCCTACGACAGCCCCGATTGGGTCGGGCGTGGCCCCAGTACCGCTTCTCAGACGGCGTGGGCGCTACTGGCGTTGCACGCCGCCAGCGAGCGGTCGGAGGCCGTAACGAGAGGCGTGCAGTGGCTCATCGCAACGCAACGCGATGACGGCAGCTGGGACGAGCCGCAGTACACCGGCACGGGCTTCCCGTCGGACTACTACATCAACTATCACCTCTACCGTCTCGTGTTCCCCGTGATGGCGCTCGGTCGCTTGCTGGCATCCCCACCCACCCCGCGCGGATGATGCACGCCGCGCTGCTGGAGCTCTCACCGCCCGCGACGCCGGATGTGCGCGCAATAATGGACCGGGCGGATGGGGAGAACTTCCCCGTCGCCGCGCGTGTGCTCTCACGGGCCCATCGTCGCCATTTGCTGGCCGTGTACGGGTTCGCGCGGCTCGCCGATGAGCTCGGCGACGGGCTCGCAGGAGACAGGTTGGCGGCGCTGGACTGGTTGGAGCACGAACTGGATCGCGCGTACGCCGGCGAGGCGCGTCACCCGTTGCTAGTGGGCCTGCAAGCGACGCTCGCAGAGTGCTCTCTGCCGCGCACACCGTTTGTGCGCTTGATCGACGCCAACCGGCTCGATCAGCGTGTGGCCCGCTATGAGACCTGGGAGCAGCTGCGAGCCTACTGCGAGCTGTCGGCCAACCCGGTGGGGGAACTGGTGCTGCACGTATTCGGGTTGGCAAGCGCTGAGCGCATCGCCCTCTCGAACAACGTGTGCACGGCGCTGCAGCTGGCAGAGCACCTACAGGACGTGGTCGAGGATGCGCGCAGTGGGCGCGTGTACCTGCCAGAGGAGGACCTTGTGAGCTTCGGTTGCTCACACGAGCAACTTGTCCGGCTCCTCTCGCGCGGTGGTTTGGGTTTGGATTTGGGCGGCGTGCTGGTTGGTTCTCCCACTCAAGCTGAGGATTTCGACCGCACGGCTGATTCTCTGCGCGAAACGATCTCGTTTGAGACGGTCCGTGCGCGGGAGCTGCTGGCTGCGGGCGTGCCACTCGTTGCGAGCGTTGGGGGACGTCCTAAGCTCGCGGTCGCGGCGTTCGTCGCGGGAGGACGCGTCGCACTGCAGGACATCGAGCGAGCTCGCACTTCGATGTGCTGGGTGGCGTCCGGCGCGGGACTCGCCCACGACGGTTGCGCGCGCTGGCGAGCGTGCTCGTGGAGAGCCGCGCGTGAGCGCGCGCGTTGAGAAGTCCTACGCGCATTGCGAGTCGCTGACGCGGATGGCGGCAGCCAACTTCTACTACGGGATCCGTCTGCTGGCGCACGAGAAGCGCAGCGCGATGTGCGCTGTATACGCATTCGCACGACGCATCGATGACATCGGGGACGGTCGGATCGAGCCAGAGGAGAAGCTTCAGCTGCTAGACGCCGCCACGCTCGCGCTCAAGGACCTATCTAGCTCGAACGCCGATCTCGTGATCGCTGCGTTGGCAGACGCGCAAATGCGCTTTTCGCTGCCAATCGACGCGCTTGAGGATCTGATTGCGGGAGTGCGGATGGATGTTGAGGGCACCACCTATGAGCGATTCGAGGACCTACTCATTTACTGCCGAAGGGTGGCCGGCTCCATCGGGCGGCTGTGCGTGGCGATCTTCGGCGCTCGCGACTATGAGCGCGCGTGTGGGCTGGCCGACGATCTCGGCGTGGCGATGCAGTTGACCAACATCTTGCGCGATCTTCGCGAAGACGCCGATAACGGGCGTGTGTATGTGCCACGCGAAGACCTTGTGCGCTACCACCTCAGCACCGACGGGCGTTTCGAGGGCGGGGAGGGGCAATTGGATGCGCTGACGCGCTTTGAGGTGCGCCGCGCCGGCGAATGGTTTGAGCAGGGACTGCGGCTTGTGCCATTGCTGGATCGACGCAGCGCTGCGTGCGTGCTGGCGATGAGCGGCATTTATCGACGTGTGCTCGACCGCATCGAGGCCGATCCCGAAGGCGCACGCGCGAGCAAGGTGTCACTGCCGGCGCGGGAGAAGGCGTGGGTGGCGACTTGTGGCTTGGTTAGCGCAGTCCGTTGAGCACGGCTCATTGAGCGGGAACGGGAACGAGCGGCGCGTGATCGTCCTCGGGGGCGGTCTGTCGGGTATCGTCGCCGCGCTGGATTGTGCCGAGGCGGGGGCACGCGTGACTCTGCTGGAGGTCCGCCCCCAGCTGGGCGGGGCCGCGTACTCCTTTGAGCGCGACGGGCTGCGGCTCGACAACGGTCAGCACGTGTTCCTGCGCTGCTGTACCGCCTATCGCGCACTTCTGGAGCGCCTCGGCAGCACGCGGTGCGTGAGCATTCAGCCGCGGCTTGAGATACCCGTGCTGAGCCCGGGCACCAAGCCGGCGGTGTTGCGCCGCGGCCGGCTCCCGGCGCCGCTGCACCTGGCGGGCACGCTGGCGCGCTATCCCCACCTGACGCCCGTTCAGCGATTGCGCGCCGCGCGTGCGGCGCTCTCGCTCGCGCGGCTCGATCCGCGGGCGGCGCTTGAGCGTGAGCGCTCGGCCGTAAACGCACACGGAGGTGGATCGCTGGCGCACAGAGAGGGGTCGCCGGTGCACGGAGGTGGATCGCCGGGTGCGATGGGGGAGAGCGGGGCATCTCGCCGGCGGGATCTCCCCGCGCCGGGCACATTTGGCGAGTGGCTGGCCGAGCATCGTCAGGACGAGGCGGCGGTGGCGGGGCTATGGGATTTGGTTGCGCTGCCAACTCTCAACCTGCCGGCGGCCGAAGGCTCGCTTGCGCTTGGTGCGTTCGTGCTGCGCACAGGGTTGCTCAAGAACAACGATGCGGGTGACATCGGTTTTCACATGCGCCCGTTGAGTGAGACGCTCGGCGAGCCGGCCGAGCGCGTGCTCGCTGAAGCTGGCGTCGATGTGAGGTTTGGCGTGCGGGTCGAGCGGGTTTGGCGCGTTGCCGATCAACTGCGTGTGTCGGCCGGTGAGCTGGAGCTCCAAGGCGACGCTGTCATCTCAGCCATCCCGCACCAGCGAGCAGCTGCGCTGCTGGAGCCGCTGCTGGGCAACGACGCCGCGAGCTGGAACGCGTTGGGTTCCTCCCCGATCGTTAATGTGCACGTGGTGTATGACCGGCGAGTGTGCGACTTGGGGTTTGCCGCCGGGGTGGGCACTCCGGTGCAGTACGTGTTCGATCGCACCGAAGCCGCTGGGCTCACAGACGGGCAGTGCCTGGCAATTTCCATATCGGGGGCGAAGGACGACATGCGCCTCTCCGCCGAGCAGCTGCGCGAGCGCTATGTGGGTGCGCTGCGGGAGCTGTTTGCCGACGCACGCGAGGCGGTGGTGCGCAGCGTCCACATCAGCCGCGAGCACGCCGCCACCTTTCGAGCCGCGCCCGGCACGCAGGCGCTGCGCCCGAGCGCTCGTACGTGCGTTCGCGGACTGCTGCTGGCGGGGGCGTGGACCGACACCGGCTGGCCGGCGACCCTGGAGGGAGCCGTGCTGAGCGGTCACACCGCGGCCCGCGAGGCGTTGAGAGCATGAGCGACCTGCTCGTGACGGCGCCCCTGCGCCTGGAGGCGCTTGCGATCAAGGCGGGCGCGCGACGGTTGCGCGTCCAGAAGACGGGGATGGGTCGTGAGCGCTCGCTGGCGGCGGTCGAGAAGTTGCAGAGCGATCCAGCGGGCGCGCTCGTCGTAATGGGTGTGTGCGGTGGTCTCCAGGAGCGCTGCCAGCCCGGCGAAGTCGTGATCGCCGACGAGTTGCTCGACGGCGATCACCCCGGGGAGGAGCGGCGAGTGGCATGTCCTTCAGCTGAGCCGCTCGCGCACGCGCTCGAGCATCGCGGCATCGTGGTGCGTCGCGGCACGATCGTGTCGGTCGCGCGCATCGCCTACGGCGAGAAGCGCGTCGAGCTGCGCGAACGTGGCGCGGCAGTCGTGGACATGGAGTCGGCATGGCTTGCCGCCGGCGCCCGCCATCGCCCGTTTGCGGTGATCCGCGTGGTGGCGGATACGCCGTCGCGCGAGGTGACACGTCCGCTGTTGACACTCGCGGGCGCGGCGCGTGCAGCGCTATCGTTGCGCCAGACAGCGGCGGTGCTGGACGAGCTGGTGCGCGAGCAGGGAACGCACGCCGTGCTCGGCGGCGGGGGTCGGGTCTCTAGGATTGTGTGACGGACTCATGGTGAGCAAGCGAGGTCGATAGATGGCGGTTCCGGTCAGGCAGGGCGCGCGAATGGGGTGGTATTTGATGCGCCAGCGTCTTGCGCGGCGCGAGATGTTCCCGCTGATCGTCGAGTTGGAGCCGTTGTTCCAGTGCAATCTCGCGTGCGCCGGCTGCGGCAAGATCCAGCATCCCGAGCACGTCCTGCGCCGGCGCATGTCGGTCGAGCAGGCGGTTGGCGCGATCGAGGAGAGTGGGGCTCCGATGGTTTCGATCGCGGGGGGTGAGCCATTGATCCACCCGGAGATTCACCTGATCGCGGCAGAGCTCATCAAGCGAAAGCGTTTCGTGTACCTGTGCACCAACGCGATCTTGCTGGAACGCAAGTTGGCGGACTTCAAGCCGAGCCCGTACTTCGCGTGGGCGGTCCACATGGACGGTCTGCGTGAGCGTCACGACGCCTCAGTTGAACGCGAGGGGGTGTTCGACAAGGCGGTGGCCGCGATTCGCGCGGCAAAGGCCGCTGGCTTCCGGGTGACGACCAACACGACGTTCTTCACCCAGGACTCGCCCAAGACGGTACGCGAGGTGCTCGACTTCCTCAACGACGATCTAGGCGTCGACGAAATGATGATCTCACCGGCCTACGCCTATGAGAAGGCGCCAGACCAGGAGCACTTCCTTGGTGTACGCCAGACACGGGAGCTGTTTCGCGAGGCGTTCGCGGGGGGGCGGCGTAAGAAGTGGCGCCTCAATCACAGTCCCTTGTTCCTCGACTTTCTAGAGGGTAAGGCGGAATTCGATTGCACGGCGTGGGGGATACCGAGCTATTCACTGTTCGGCTGGCAGCGCCCCTGCTATCTGATGTCCGACGGCTACGCCGCCACCTACAAGGAGCTGATCGAGACGACGGACTGGAGCGCCTACGGTCGCGGCAGGGACCCGCGCTGTGAGAATTGCATGGCTCACTGCGGCTATGAGCCCACGGCGGTGCTGCAGACGACGCATTCGCTGCGCCAATCGGTGCGCGCGCTGTTTGGCTGAGCTGCTAGTCGGTTGTTGTTCGCGCCTGGCGGATGTCCTGCCAGGTCATGCCCTCTCTGAGCAGCGCGGGGATGCCGAGCGCGAGCGCTGTGAACAGCTCGATCGCCTGCAGGATGATCCCGTAGACGAGTGCTGTTGCGGCGCCAACGCCGTAGGCGGCCAGCACCACCAGGCAGGCAGCCTGGAAGACGCCGACATTGGATGGCGTGGCAGGCAGCACGGCGCTGACGTTGACAGCCAGCAGGATCGCCGCCGCCGCGACTGGGGTTGCTTGATGCTGGAGGCCGAGCGCGAGTACAACCATGTAGCAGGAGGCCCACTGCAGCGCCCACGCGAGTAGTTGGGCGGCGACTGCCGGGATCCCGCGCCGCGGTCTGGCGAATACGACCAGGCCACGTTGTGCCAGCTGCAACAGGCCGGTGAGGGCGATGGCGCCGGCGTGGATGCGTACGTTGCGTGAGCGCACAGCCAGTCGCAACAGGAAGGGGACCCCGAAGACGAACAGGGCCACGAAAACTGGCACCGCGAGCACCGCCTCCAGCGCTGAGCTGTGACCTTGCAGCAGCGGCACGCTCGAGAGCGTCACGGCCGCAAGGATTCCCAGCGCGACGAGGTTGATCAGCGTCTGGGAGAACACCGTGCCGGCTACCACCGCGAACGTGCTGCTGGTGGGGCCGTCCAGCCGGCGGCTGAGCACGAGGATGCGTGTCGGCTCACCGATTCGCCCCGGGAAGACAGCGGATGCCATGACGCCGATCATCAGAGCGCGCGCTACCGCTGTCGAAGCGATGCGGGTGGCAGGCAGTGCCGCGCGGAGTACCTCATACCAGGAGGCCGAGCGAGCAAGCAACGAGAGCATCATCAACGCGAGTGCCAGCGCGATCCAGCCTGGGCTGGCCGAGATCAGGGCATGTCCTACGCGTGGGAAGTTCAATCGGCTGAGCGCAAACGCGAGCACGGCTGCCAGCACGAGCGCCACTGCTGCCAGGCCAGCGCGCCGGACCGCGCGACGTCGAGTGGGTGAGGTGCTCATAGGAGAGGTATCTATCAGAGCTCCACGGACAGGGCACGAGTGGCCTGGGGACTCGCGCGAGTGATCCAAGATGCTGGTCGCCTACGCAGTAGAGACATTCAGTTACGTGCGACTGATTGCATAACGAACAGTCAGGGTAATATCGGGAAGTGGATTGCAAGGGGCGCCCATCCCGGGTGGTGATCAGGGCTCTCGTGTCTGCCAAACGGCCATCTAGCAGCCTTATCTCGATCTACCTGGACTCGCCCGACAAGCCGTGAGATTGGGGTGATCAGAGTCATGACAGACGACCAAGGCATTGCGATCGCGCTTTCACAAGCGCAGATCGAGCAGGTGATTCGCTCCGCTGGGCAAGCCAGGAATGGCACCATGTCAAGCCTGCTGGTTGCAGCGCTCGACAACGCTCACTCGACACCCGGTGGAGATCATGGGACTCGCAACAGCTCGTTGCACGACGCAACTCAGGTGGCGCTCTCCGACGCCCTGAGCGATCCGCAGCTCTCGCAGTCGCTGCTGCGTGGGTTGGCGATCCTCTCCTGCTTCGGACCTGAACGTCCGTGGCGGGCGATCATCGATCTCGCCAAAGAGCTTGAGATGTCGCCCTCGACGACGCACCGCTATGTGAAGACCCTGCGCGCGGTGGGCCTGCTGGAGCAGAACCCCACGACTCGAGAGTATCGCCCGGTCGCCATGTGAAGACGGTTGGCTTGCTCAGCGACCTTCGTAGGTCGCGTGTCCGGGTCCGCGCTCGAGGAAGGAGCGCACTGCTCGCCTGAGATCCTCTGTAGCGAATAGGTCTCCCGCGAGCTGTGGCACGTGCTCGTCCGCTCCGCGCGCACCACCATGATCAAGCGCGGCCCGCACAATGCCCTTTGTTGCGGCATGGGCGCGTGTCGGTCCTTCGGCGAGCTTGCGCGCGAACGAGCGAGCTGCCTGGTCGAATCCATCGTCGGGGAGCACGCGATTGACCACGTTCCAGCGCTCGAGCGCAGCGGCGCTGTAGAGCTCCCCGGTCATCACTAGCTCGCGGGCCCGTGCTGGCCCAGCGCGCTCGGAGAGCCGCTGTGTGCCGCCCATCGCGGGTGTCAATCCAACGACGGTCTCAACCAGCCCGAAACGCGCCGACTCGGCAGCCAGCAGGATGTCGCATCCGAGCGACAGCTCGAACGCCGCGGTGAGGCACAGTGCGTGGGCGGCGAACACGGTCGGCAACGGGAGCTGCTCGACGCGGTGCACCAGGTCGAGCAGGCCAACCCACATGGCGGCCGCCTGCTCGGTGGACAGACCGTCGAAGACGTGTACGTCCACGCCGCCGCTCACGACACGACCCTCGGCCCTGATGAGCAATCCGCGCGGTGGCTCGGCCGTGAGCTTGTCGACCGTCTCGGAGAACTCTCCCATCAGCTCCTGATCGAACAGATTCAGAGGCGGACTGTCGATCGACACGATCGCCAGCGGACCGTCGTGGTCGAGGCCGATCAGACTCATTGTTGGCGCTCCATTGGAATCGGAGCCTACACGGAGCGGCCGTGGCGGGTGCGTATGGGTGGCGTCGAATGTTTCTAACTCATATCGGTGGGCGGCAAGGGCAAATTGCGCGTTAGCGGCTCACTGTTGCCTGGGGCCACCCCGTCGTGGCGATGCGAGGAGACGGACTGCTCCAATAATCGGGAGGATGTTCTAGTCGAAGTCATCGCTTGGGCGTGCCTGGGGTTATTGTCCATAAGTAGGATCGGTCGGTCAACTGGAAAGGCGGGGGTGGGCTTCACTGATGCTGCAGCTCAACGACGTCGTCAAGCACCATCGCGTGAGGGAGGGTGAGGTCGTGCGCGCCGTCGACGGTGTGTCGCTGTCGGTTGCCCCAGGAGAACTCGTAGCTCTCTATGGCCCGAGCGGCTCAGGCAAGACAACGCTGCTGATGCTGATCGCGGGATTGCTGGTTCCCGACAGCGGCCGCGTGACGGTCAGCGGAAGAGAGGTGTCAGCGCTGTCAGCCCGAGAGCGTGCCCACTATCGACGCTCGGAGCTCGGGTTCATTCGTCAATCGCTTGACCTGATCCCAGGTGTGCGCGCCGATGACAACGCGGCATTGAAGCTATTGGCGACGTCGGGACGTCGCGACGCACAGCGGCAGGTTGCACCTCTGCTGGAGCGGCTGGGGCTCAACGGACAGGCCTTACAGCGTTCAGAGCAGCTCTCGATGGGCGAGCGCCAGCGCGTGATGATCGCACGAGCCTTGTCGACTGGCCCGAGCCTGGTGCTCGCCGATGAGCCGACCGGCAGTCTGGACACGGACAGAGGGCAGGAGGTACTGGCCTTGCTCTCTGAGGTATGCCATGAGCGTGGTGTGGGCGTACTGCTTGTGACACACGACCCACGAGCTGCTGCGATTGCTGATCACGTGCACGCCCTACGTGACGGGCGACTCGTGGAGTATGAGCCAGATAGCTCTCGTGCGACATTCGATGTTCGGTGATTCTCCGGCATGAGTCGCATGCGCTGTCGACATACGTGAGAAATCATCTCAAAGCTCCGAGATAGGCCCGTCGGAGGGCGCAGGACACAACCTGTGAAATCTCGGATGAACACTATGTCAACATGAGACTGTCGACTATCTTCTATCTCTACAGGGTGCGCTTGCGAGCTCGGCTGGTGCAGGAGCTACTCGCTGTTGCGGGAATCGCCGTTGGCGTGGCCCTCCTGTTCGCCTCGCAGGTCGCCAATACGAGCCTGGCAGGTTCAGTCACAAATCTCACGAACGGACTGGTTGGGGCGTCGAGGTTGCAGATAGTAGCTCGCGACCCGCAGGGATTCAGCGAACGGCTGCTGGCAGACGTTCAGGAGCTTCGCGGAGTGCAAGTCTCGGCGCCAGTGCTCGAGCGCAGCGTGAACGTGGTTGGGCCAAAGGGCGCGGAGACGGTTGACCTGATCGGTATCAATGCTCGCTTCATCGAGCTAAAAGGTCGATTGCTCACAGGGTTCAGCGCTGGGCAGATCGCCAGGCAACAAGGGCTGGCTCTCCCTGCGCCAATCGCAGAAAAAGTCGGGGCCAAGCCGCTGCAGCCGCTGACATTGCAGGTGGGCGCCAAGAACGTGAGGACGCCTCTGGGCGTCAGGCTCGAGGTGACTGACATCGGTGTTGGCGTCAGAAGTCCGATTGCCATCATGCCGCTCGCACAAGCGCAACGGCTGACTGGGATGGTGGGCAAGGTGACGCGCATCCTGGTTGAGCCGAAGCCGGGCAATGACCGAGAAGTGAGAGCGGAGCTGATGAGGATGGCCGCGGGACGACTGAACGTACGCCCCGCCAACTTTGACGCGTTGGTTTTCCATCAAGCGGAGGGTCCAACGGTGCAGTCGACGCAGATGTTCTCAGCGATCAGCGCATTGGTCGGGTTCTTGTTCGCGTTCAACGCGATGCTACTCACGGTGCCCCAGCGCCGCAATCTGATCGGCGACCTGCGACTGGACGGATACACACCACTGGAGATTGTGAAGGTGATGCTATTCGACGTGCTCGCGCTCGGCATGGCAGGTGTGCTTGTTGGCCTTGGGCTTGGAGATCTGCTGTCACTTGGTTTGCTTCAAGCGGAACCGGGCTATCTATCATTGGCCTTCCCAGTCGGCTCGATGCATATCGTCAGTTGGCAGAGTGGCGCTGTCGCCGCGGGCGGAGGGCTGTTGGCGGCGGTGGTGGGTGTGATGATTCCGCTTCGAGGTGAGATCCTGGGCTATTGCCCGCTGGGGTTGCGCACTGCTGATGCGCATAAACAGGTCAGATTGTTGGTCGAGCTGACAGGGGGGCTGGCGTGTACGGGACTGACGACCTTCCTATTGCTCAGTGGCATCACAACGGTGGGCGTGGCCTTGGTGGCTTTCATCAGCCTCACGTTGGCGCTGCTGCTCGTCCTGCCGGTCGCATTCAACGGAGCCATTACTTTGATCGACCGGCTGCAGAGGCCATTCATGAGCATCTCGTCACGTATCGCTGTTATTGAGCTCATGTCGAGCACGACTCGTCCCCGCTCGCTTGCGATAGCCGCCACGGGAGCCATCGCGGTGTTTGGAAGCGTCGCGATCGAGGGCGCTCAGGGTGATCTGCGGTCTGGTCTCACTCGCGCTGCTGCCGACTTGAGTTTGGGGACGGACATCTGGGTGTCACCATCTGGCGGCGCGACAACACTGGCTACGACGCCGTTCGAAGACCTGTACGGCAGGAAGCTGGGACGGCTTGCAGGAGTGAGCAAGGTGGGCATCTATCGAGGCGGGTTTCTCGATCTCGGAGATCGACGCGTCCTCGTGATTGCTCCTCCAAGGACCGACGTCCGGCTGACACCGAGCAGTCAGATCACAACAGGCGATCTCGTTCAGGCAACATCGAGATTGCGACGGAACGGCTGGATGACGATATCGCAGACGCTGGCAAGTGAATACGGTCTTCGGATAGGTGGGTGGCTCACATTGAATGCGCCACGGCCGACAAGATTCAGGATAGCCGCCATTACCACGAATCTCGGATGGTCTCCTGGCGCCATCGTCATGAACGCAGATGACTACGCCCGCGCTTGGGGTAGCAACGATCTGAGTGCGTATCAGATCATTCTCAAGCCAGGAGTCCCACTCGCGCAAGGTATGCGTGAAGTTCGCTCGATAGTACAGCCGAGTGCGGCTCTCGTCGTCCAAACCGCTGCTCGGCACGAAAAGAACGACATCGCCGCTCAACGGCAGGGGCTTGCGCGGCTGACACAAATTGCGGCGCTTGTGCTTGTAGCGGCGGCATTGGCAATGGCTGCGGCTATGGGTGCGATGATCTGGCAACGTCGTCCGCGACTGGCGGGGATGAAGGTGGATGGGTTTGGTCAGGGCGAGTTGTGGCGGGCGCTGCTGTGGGAGAGCTGCATGCTGCTCGGGGCCGGATGTTCGATTGGCGCGGCCTTTGGTCTGTACGGTCAACTGGTGCTGATCCATGCGCTGGTGAGCGTTACCGGCTTCCCGGTTGTGTTTTCTATTGGAATTCCTGTGGCGATCATAAGTTTTGTGACCGTCACGATGATCGCGCTTGTCGTTGTCGCATTGCCGGGCTATCTGGCCGCACAGGTAAAGCCGGCACTACAAGATTAATTGACCCCAAGGTCGTCTTCCAGAGACAGTCATGCCTGGAGGAGTTTGTAATACTATTTACGCCTCTTCCCGGCAGGGTTGGGCCCTTGGATTAGCAGTCGTTCGCGAGCTTGTGTGGGGATTGAAGGGAGTCTCGAGGGAGGTTGACAAGTGGCGTGAACACGCGGCCGAGATCCCGGATGCGACAGTTCGCGAGGATGCTCTTGCGGCACTTGAAGATAAGCGTCCGAACACTGATGGTGCCGCGCTGTTTTGGATCATAACCTCGAAAAGATGCCCGGGGCTCCTCAGCCTGCTTGTGGCGTACGAGATAATGGCTGACTTCCTTGATAGTGCAATAGAGAGGGGTGCTCACGCCGGGATAGTCAATGGGCGCCAACTTCATCTCGCGCTTGTTGAGGCCGTCGACATCACAAGCCCGATCTCAGATTATTACCAGTATCATCCCTGGCGGGACGACGGCGGTTATCTGTCGCGCCTAGTTGCCACTTGCAGGCGTGGCTGTACGGAACTCCCGTCCTATGAAAGTGTGCGACCGTTGTTGATGCGCGCGGCGACGCTTGCCCAGGTACAGGGTCTCAGCCATGAGCCTCGACGTGGTTTTACGAGATGCGGTGCTGGAAACATGGGCCGCGCTGGAAAGTGAGCCCGACAGCGAGCTTGGTTGGTATGAGATGGCGGGAGCCGCGAGCGCTTGGTTGACGGTTCTCGCCCTCCTGGCAGTTGCGGCTGAACCCAGACCTATGGCAAACCATGCATTTGATGTGTATTTAGCCTACTTCCCGTGGATCTCATTGACTGCAACCCTGCTCGACAGCTACGGCGATCTAGTCGAGGACCAACTCAACAAAGAGAACAGTTATGTAGCTCGCTATATGTCATTTGAGGTCGCTGTGTTACGTATCAACGATGTCGTGCGGCGGGCCAGCCTCGAGGCTGGCTTACTGCGTAACGGGGAGCGCCATTCGGTGATCCTTGCGGCCATGATCGCGATGTATCTGTCCAAGGACAGCGCTCGCACGCCCGACATGGTTGCCGCGAGTAAGACGCTGCTCCGATCCGGCGGACTGCTCGCGATGCTGCTCGGACCGGTGTTGAGGGCTTGGCGGACGGCCTACTCGCTGAGAGAAGCCTGAGGATACCCGCCGGCCGCCCTGCCCATGCCCCTAGCGCAGTGCTGATGCGGTCTGGCCGGCAAGCATTGTCAGCTCTGGCGGAACGGATCTCAGTGAAGCCGTCTGGGATTCGAGGCCGGGGGACCTATAGATGCGCCCGCAGGCTAGAATGACGCGGCCGCGCGGATGTAGCTCAGCTGGCTAGAGCGTCGCCTTGCCATGGCGAAGGTCGAGGGTTCGAATCCCTTCATCCGCTTCCGTTCGCTCTGAGGGTCGGCACATAACGCCCCCCATCGCCGCGGACGAGCAACCCGCGCAGCTCCAGCTCGGTGAGCGCCAACGCCGCCTCGCCCGACTCGATGCCGCGCGCTGTGAGCTTTGCCACAGTGTCCTCACCATCGCCCACCCGTTCGATCACGGTCGCAAGGCGCGGCTCGATCTCGGCTGGCCGTATGAGGACCTCGGCCGTGTTCAGGCCATACAGCAGATCAAGAGCGTCCCGAGGTCCACGTATGAGCCTTGCGCCGCTCATCAACAGAGAGTTGGTTCCTCTGGAAGCGGGTGAGCTCACCCTCCCGGGCACCGCCGCCACTGGCTTGCCGAGCGCTTCGGCAACTCGAGCGCACGCCAGCTCCGATGGGCGCTGCGCGGCCTCGACGACGATCACCATGTGCGCCAGTAGAGCGAGTGTGCGCGCCTGCCCGAGCACTCCCCAATAGCGCAACGACATATTCGAAGGCGCCTCGGAGATAGCGCACCCGCTCCTCGTGATGCGGCTGTAGAGCGTTCTGCACCACGCCGGCGAGCAGCGATCGAGGCCACTCGCCATCACCGTGAGTGTTGCCCCGTGCGCTTCCAGCGCCCCCGAGTGCGCGGCGGCAGCGATGCCTTCCGCAAGCCCACTGGCGACCGCGATCCCTGAGGCCGCCAGACCTCGTGCCAAGCCTCGAGCGCTCTCCATTCCGTAGTCGCTTGCCCGACGGGTACCGACTATCGCGACAACCGTCCCTTGGAGCATTCCGTCCAGGCGCTCGATCCCGCCGCGCACACCGAGCATGTGCGGGGCGAGTGGGCCGCTGTGCAGAGTTTGTGGGTATGCGCGATGGTGGCGACATATCGTCTCCCGATCCTCCGCGTGATCGACCCTCGCCGACTCCGGTCGCTTGTACGCGGCGCGCAACTCGTCACGCCGGCGCCCGCCGATCGCCTCGATCAGCTCCGCGTCAGATAGCTCGAGCAGGCTCCAGAAACGCGCGGGATCACGCGCGCGCAGATCGAGTTGGCCACTCAACTGCCCGAGCAGCCAACGACGACGGGCGCAGTTCGCGCAGGCGCCGCTCATGCCGCTCGTCTGCCCGACAGGCCCGCCTCGGGGCGTAGCGAGAGCGCGATCCCGAGGTGCTTCCTGGTGACATTCGCACCGCCTTCCAGGTCCGCGATCGTGCGGGCTACGCGTAGAGCACGGTGTGTGCCGCGAGCGCTGAGCGCGCCCGACTCACTGGCTCTGGCGAGCATCTCTTCGCAGGTGCGATCAAGTTGGATGTGCTCACGCAGCATGCGGGTATCCATCTGCGCGTTCACAAGGATCCCGTCCTCTCGCAACCTCCTGGTTTGACGTTCGCGTGCTTCGATCACCTTCTCGCGAGCTAGGGCTGAGTTGACAAGAGGCTCGCGATTCACTGCGCCGAAGCGAGTTCGCTCCATGTTCACCAGCAGGTCCATTCGATCGAGCAGTGGCCCGCTCAGCCGGCGACGGTGACGGGCGAAGTCGGCTTCTGAGCATTTGCAGCGATCCTCGTCGCCCGCGTACCCGCACGGGCACGGGTTGGTGGCGGCCATCAGCATGAAACGAGCTGGGTAGACCGCGGAGTGTCGCGCGCGCACGATCGCCACACGTCCCTCCTCGAGCGGCTGGCGCAATGCATCGAGAGTAGGGCGCGCGAACTCTGAGAGCTCGTCAAGAAACAGAACTCCGTTATGCGCGAGGACCGCCTCACCAACCCATCCGCGCCGCGCCCCGCCGATCAGTCCAGCAGTGGTGATCGAATGGTGGGGGGCGCGGAAAGGTCGCTCGGAGAGCAGTCCGTCACCGCCGAGTCGCCCGATTGCGCTGTGGATACGCGTAACCTCGATCGCCTCAGAGCGGGTGAGCGGGGGAAGGATCGACGGGAGCCGCCGTGCGAGCATTGTCTTGCCAGTCCCGGGTGGGCCGCTCAGTAGACCGTTGTGGGCGCCTGCGGCCGCGATCACGAGCGCCTCCACAGCGACGGACTGGCCGTGCACGTCACCGATGTCCGGACTCCTCCGGGCTGCGCCACCGTCTCGCCGTACGATCGGCTTTGGCAGCGGATCGGGGGAGCCCCCCGACAGCACGCGGCCCGCACTGGAGAGACGCTCGACCACGCCGATCGAAAGTCCCTCCACGAGCGTGGCCTCGTGTGCTCGTGCGGGTCCCAGCACGAGCATCCTCAAACCGGCCTTCATGGTGGCCTCGGCGACCGCGAGCGTCCCTTGGCTGCAGCGCACCTCGCCGTCGAGCGAGAGCTCTCCGAACAGCGCGTGAGTGTCGAGCAGATCACAAGGTATCTGCTCGCTGGCCGCGAGCACCCCACAGGCCAGTGCAAGGTCGAATCCGGGGCCGATCTTGGGCACGTCGGCGGGTGCGAGGTTTGCGGTTATACGCCGCGCGGGGAACTCGTATCCCGAGTTCAGCACGGCGGCGTGGACACGGTCACGCGCCTCGCGCACTGCCGCGTCAGCCAGGCCGACGATCGTAAAGGCCGGCAAACCGGCCCTGATGTCGACCTCGACGGTCACTGCGCGTGCGTGAAGTCCTTCGATCGTGAACGTGCGCGCCCGAGCGAGCATCGATGCCTCCCTTCGCGGTTGTTAGGCGATATGAGGCACGTCAAGCTAGGGCGCGCTTGGGACGGTACTCGGCGCGCGGCCCCCGGGAGCGCGTTGGACGTCCCCGGGGTGGTCGGCTACAGCCCGTCGGGGTGGCGCACCACATACCCCCCTGTGGGGGCCATCGAGTCAGACCAGCGCGAGCCGGATTCTTGCAGCGCGACAGTGTCGTAGCGCCGCCCGTCGATCGTCATCCACGCATGTTCGGCGTCGGCGTAGATCGTGATGTAGCGGCCCGGACCGGGTTCCCCGTAGGACTCCAGCGCGGAGGAATCCTCCGGTGAGCTGAGCAGCCCGCCGCCGTGCAGCGCGTAGGACACAGACCCCGAGCAGTCATAGCCGACCGACTGGAACGAGCCGTGTCCGCCGCCATACACGTAGGGCCGGGTCGCGATTTCATCGGCGGCGGCGATCACACGGGCGACTACGCTCGATCCTTCGCTGCCGGTGTTGCTGTCGCTGCCGGCTTCGCCCCCGTTCCCGCCAGCTGCCGTCGTGGTCCTCAAGAGCAGTGAGGCTCGCGGATGCAGTGTGACCTGGGTGTCGATGCCGAGCGCACTCCATGTCTGCGGCCCGACGACACCGTCCACGGCGATGCCGCGGCTTGCTTGCAGGCGCTTGACCGCCTGCTCGGTTTCAGGTCCGAACTCGCCGTCGGCTTGAATGTGCAGAGCTTCCTGCAGATGGCGAATCGCCTCGGTGGGACTGGTTGAGCCGACGGCGTGAGTGGGGGCTTGGGCAGTAGCAGGCGCCGGAGCGGGTGTTTGTGCGCCGGTCACATTTGCCGTCGCGGATCGAGCGACCGGCTTTGAGGGGAAGAGGCTCTGGTGCAGGATCGTGTGCTCCTTGACGCCGAGCGCCTTCCACGTCGTGGGTCCCACAATGCCATCGACCGTGAGGCCGTGCTGTGCCTGAAAGTGGCGCACCGCGCGCTCGGTCTCCGGTCCGAAGGTGCCGTCCACCTGGGGCACCCCGACCACTTCCTGCAGACGCACCACGGGATTCACCTTCGGGGTGCCTGCAGGGGCACTGGTGCCGCCCGTCGCGTCATCAGAGGCACTGTTCTGAGTCGTCGTCTCGCCGGGGCCCTGAGCCTGAGATTCGCTTGAGCCCTGAGCCTGAGATTCGCTTGAGCCCTGAGTTTCAGATTCTTCGGTGGGCGGCGTGTACTGGTGCTGGACGGCCTGGGAGGTTTCCCCAGGGTCGACCGCGGCGATGTCGGCCGTAAGCGACTCCCCAGAGGTCCTCCCACGCAGCGCGGAGCTCGTCTGCGGCCCCACGATGCCGTCCACGGTCAACCCCGCGCTTTCTTGGAAAGCACGGACGGCCTGTTGGGTTTCAGGCCCGAAGACCCCATCCACTTTGATGCCTCCCAAAGCCTGTTGAAGCAGACGTACCTGGCGACCTTCGCTCCCGTTTTCAAGCAGGATCTGATGTTCGGTGGTCGTTGGTGGTGGCACGGGACCCGGAGATGCCTTCGTGTTGGGGGTGGCGCTCGCGTTGGCGAGGCCGGCTGCGGGGCCAGCCGCGATCGCGATCAAAGTGCCAAGCGAGACGCGCCGCGCGCGCGTCGAGGTTGGGACGAATTGCAGCTCGGTTGCGCGTCGGCGTGTGCGCGAGCGCATCAGCGACAGATCCCATGGTTCGTTGTCGGCGAGATTGCGTGGGGAGGGGACGCGATTACGCCCGTCGATCAGCGCGGCAAGCCGCATCGAAGAGCGCCCGGCGGGCTTGCCGGTGGCGCGCTCACGACGCGCTTGCGAGCGCGCCAGCGAAGCCTCCCAGGGGTGAGGTGCAGCAAGATCACGCGGGGATCCCGACATGTGAGCAGCGTCCTTTCGTTATCTCAGGGCGCCTACGGGGTTAGCTGTCGGGCTCGCGTGATTACGCTACGCCACAAGTGTGGCGATTCGCCCCCGCAGCCTGTTGGCTGCACTTGGGTCCCCCGCTCCTCGGCCCCGTGGGGACAAGGATTCGGCACGAACGAGCGTCAAAGTATCACGCCCAGTTGCAAGATGCATCACATGGGAAGGTCTGCAAGGTTTCTTGCCGACGGCCCCTCGAGGTCGGGTTTCCCCTCGCACGTAAGTGTCCCGCCGAGCGGCGCATGCGCCGCTCGGCTGACAAGCCGCATGCGGCTTGTCTCGGTAGCGCGCATGCGCGCTGCCGCAGGTGGGCGGACCGCCCACCTGGACTCCTCTATTCGCGCCGATCAAATGCCGTTAGGACTGTGAGCGCCGCGGTGGCAGCTTCACGATACCGATGAAGAAGTCGTCGATCTGATGCACGATCTCCTTGAAGCGGGCGAAGTCAACAGGCTTGGTTATGTAGGCGTTGGCGTGCATTCTGTAAGAGCGCAGCACGTCCTCCTCGGCTTCTGAGGTGGTGAGCACGATCACTGGAATGGTTGACAGCTCTGGGTCGCTCTTGATCTCCGCGAGCACCTCGGCGCCGCTCTTGCGTGGGAGGTTCAGATCGAGTAGCACGAGGTCGGGGCGCTCGACGCCGGCGTACTCACCTTCGCCGCGCACGAACTTCATCGCCTCGACACCGTCGCTTACGGTGGATAGCTCATTGCCGACCTTGTAGTCGGTGAACGCCTCGCGAATCAACAGGACATCTCCGGGGTCGTCCTCGACCAGCAAGACTGAGATGAGGTCGGCGTTCATTGCCTGGTCTCCTTGGCGATCGGTAGGGTCATGTGGAAGCTTGCTCCGGCGGTGTAGTCGGTGTCAAGCCAGATACGTCCGCCGTGATACTCGACGATCTTGCGACACAGGGCCAGTCCGATGCCACTGCCCTCGTAGGCCTCCCTGGAGTGCAGACGTTGAAAGATCAGAAAGATCCGCTCAGCGTACTCGGGGTCGATTCCAATCCCATTGTCAGAGCAGCTCAGCTGCCATTCCTCGCCCTGAGGCGATGCCGTGATGCGCACTACGGGCGGATCGGGGCCACTGAACTTCACCGCGTTGGCGATCAGGTTTTGAAACAAGGAGGTCAGCTGGACTCGATCTCCCCGAATCACGGGTAGCTTCTCAGTGATCACGTTTGCTCCGGTGCTCTCGAGCCCGGCGGCGAGAGCGGACTGCGCAGCGACGATCACATCGTCCAACTCGACCAGCTCGTGCTCAAGTCCACCTCGTCCCACGCGCGCGAACGCGAGCAGGTCGTTGATCAGAGCCTGCATTCGCTTCGCGCCATCTACAGCGAAGTCGATGTACTGGTCTGCCCGATCGTCGAGCTGGCCGTGATAGCGGGTTTGTAGCGCCTGGCAAAAGCTTGCGATCTTTCGCAGGGGCTCCTGAAGGTCGTGCGAAGCCACATAGGCGAACTGCTCCAGATCCGCGTTGGAGCGCCTCAGCTCGCGGGCCTGCTCCTCCAGTTGCTTGCGGGCGGCTTCGACGCTCGCAAGCTCATCCGCGATCCGCTGGCGCATCGTGTCTATCTCACCACCCAACTCGGTTACCTCGCGCGGTCCACGAGCAATCTCGAGCGGTACCGCAAACTCGCCGCCGGCGACACGACGTGCCTCAGAGCCAAGTCGCGCAAGCGGCTGGGTGATTGTTCGGCGCAACAAGAAGCCCGCGGCCAGTACCCCGCCGAGGATCAACACGCCTGCCACTATCAGCAGGATCTGTAGCGCCTCGGCGGCGTTGTTAAGCTTCCCTCGAGCCTGGGAGTCCTTGCTTTCAAGCTCTGATTGCAGTCGAGCGAGCGACGATCTCACTCGATCGAACAGGCGCTTACCCTCCAGGTCCGCACCGATCGCCAGGCGCGTCGAGTCTGCACTTTGCGCCAACGCCGGCGCGACGTACTCGTCTCTCCACGTTCGGACTCTCGCGTGAACCAACTCAACCTCGGCGGCGATGGTCGGGCCAACGGCATGCTCGCTCGCGCGCAACTCTGCGTACGCGCTCGCTTCGCTTGCCAAACCGCGATGGTACGGTTCGAGGAAGCTCGGTTGCCCTGTGATGACATAACCACGGACCCCGGTCTCCTGGTTGATGAGCGCGTTTTCGAGGTTGAGCGCCGTTCGTCGCGCCGGGCCAATCTGATCGAGCAGGAAGTCGCGTTCACGGTCCAGCCGACCATTGGCGATCAGCGCCAAACCGATCCCCACCACGGCGAGCACGAGCACCACCCCGATGGTTGCACCCAACAACGAGCCGACGCTCATCCGCGCGACCGCCCGCGGAATGCGCGGCTGGGATCTATTCATCGCGTTCGTCACCGGCCGCCTCTATGCGCAGGCCGACGAGGAGCATCGCCACGTCGTCGCTGAGCGCTTCCCCGTTCAGGCGCTCGGCGCCGGCGATCAGCCCGTCGAGCAGAGCATGGGGCTGATCTCGCCAGTCGGGATGCAGCGCCATCTGTTCGGCTAGGAGCTTGTGCAGACCCTCTTCGCCGAGGCGCTCGTGGCCTGGGCCTATGCGCCCGTCGACGATGCCGTCCGTGTACATCAGGATCGTCCATCCCGCGGGTAGCTGTACCTGTTCGGAGGCCCACTCTCCATTGCCCATCCCAATCCCGGCGCTGCCGGACGTGCTTGAAAGCGCCCGGATCGAAGTCCCGTCGATCAGCACAGGCCGCGTATGGCCGGCGCGGATTATCGACGCGGACCCGTCAGCTGGATCGATCTGCAACGTGCAGAGCGTCGCAAACAAGCCCGGGAGGTGTCGCTCCTGCTCGAACACGCGTTGCAAGGTCCGCAGCACCGCATCGAGCCGACCCCCCGCGAGGACGAGCGCCCGCCACGCCGCGCGCAGACTGACCCCGATCGCCGCTTCGTCGGGTCCGTGACCGCACACGTCACCCACAACGATATGGATGCTCTCGCTGCTCTGCACAAGGTCGAAGAAGTCACCTCCGAGCAACGCGCGACTGCGCCCAGCCCGATAGCAGGAAGCTACCCAAGCTGGGGGAGAGCCCTCGATCAGGGGCTCCGGCGCGAGACCTCTTTCGAGCCGGGCCACCTCACGCGCTTGAGCCTCGGCAAGCAACAACTCTCGCTCCGCCGCCTCTGCCTGGCGGCGCCCGATCGCGTAGCGGATCGAACGGGCCAGCTGGTCACCACCCACGTGTCCCTTGACGAGATAGTCCTGTGCGCCCGCCTGCACCGCGGCCACACCCGCGGCTTCGTCGTCGAGCCCCGTCAACACGATCAACGGGGTTGCCGGCGCCCGTGAGCTGAGCCTCGCGACCGCGCCCAATCCCGTTGCGTCGGGCAACCCGAGGTCGAGCAGCACGCAATCGATCTCAGGACCAAACGCTGAGAGCGCGTCTCCCAACGTGCGGCTGCGTGTCAATCGTGCTCGAGGGAGCCTTTCGGCGAGATCGTCTTCAACCAAGCGAGCGTCGCCGTCGTCGTCCTCGACGAGCAGCACCCCAATCTCCTCGAACGCGACCGTCTGCTCGACGCCCGCTACCACGGATCGACCGCTAAGCGCTTGGGACGGTCAGCACGCTCCCCCATGTGAGGTCATCTTATTTGCAAAGCAACCCAACCACCGGCTGGGGAAGACAAAGCGCCCACCTCACTCGTTCTCGCCCGGGTTCAGCGCCGCGGACGTCGCGTCGATGCGAGCGTCAACCTAGTGTCCTGAGTCGTTAGTTCGTAGGCGGTTATGGTATTGTTGGGGGATGAACGCATCTCGTGTTGGGCGGCGTGGGCCGCAGGCGGTGCAGGTGACGCTCAGTGAGGCTGAGCGTCGTGTGTTGGAGGGATGGACGCGACGGCGGTCTTCGGCTCAGGGGCTCGCTTTGCGGGCGAGGATTGTGCTCGGCGCTGCTGCGGGGCAGAGCAATACGGAGTTGGCTGAGCAGCTTGGTTTGACGCGGATGACGGTCGCCAAGTGGCGTGGACGGTTTGTGCATGATCGTGTCGATGGGCTGCTTGATGAGGCGAGGCCTGGTGTCCTCGTAGGATCGGCGATGAGAAGGTCGAGGAAGTGGTAACCAGGACGTTGGAGAGCGCGCCGAAGGGCGCTACGCATTGGTCGACGCGGTCTATGGCGGCTGAGGTCGGACTCTCGCAGACGGCGATCTCTCGGATCTGGCGAGCGTTTGGTTTGCAGCCTCATCGTGTGGAGTCATTCAAGCTCTCAACGGACCCGCTGTTCGTGGATAAGGTCCGCGATGTCGTTGGGCTTTACCTCGATCCGCCGGAGCGAGCATTGGTGCTTTGCGTGGATGAGAAGTCACAAATACAGGCACTCGATCGCAGTCAACCGATCCTGCCGATGCTTCCCGGCGTACCTGAGCGTGCGACCCATGATTACAAGCGTTCTGGCACCTCAAGTTTGTTTGCCGCGTTGGATATCGCCTCTGGAAAGGTGATCGGTTCGCTGCATGCGCGCCACCGAACAATCGAGTTCAAGAAGTTCCTGAATCAAATCGACGCGGCGGTGCCTGCCGACTTGGACGTTCACCTGATTCTCGACAACTACACAACTCACAAGACAAAGGCCATCCAGCGGTGGCTTCTTGCGCATCCGCGGTTTCATTTGCATTTCACGCCAACCGGCGCGTCGTGGCTAAATCTCGTAGAGCGCCACTTCGCGGAGCTGACCAACAAGAAGCTCCGCCGCGGAGCACACCGATCAGTCCGAGAGCTCAACAAGGACATCCGCGACTGGATCGCCCACTGGAACGAAAACCCCCGCCCCTACGTCTGGGCAAAGACCGCAGACCAGATTTTCGACAGCCTCACCCGATACTGCCAACGAATTACCGACTCAGGACACTAGCTTCACCTGAGCAACGAGAACGTCACCGTTGACAACGACTCGTAGCGTGTAGGTCCCTCGCTGTATCGATTGCGACGGGCGTAGGCTCTTCAGCGGGCCGCGGGCATAGGTACGCCCGTTCCTGGTCAACCGTGCGGGGACCCCCATGCCGGCCTTCCTGCCCTTGAGCCTCACCGAGCAGGTGACCTTGCGAGCGCGTTCGACGATCCGACAGCTCACCCTTACATCGCGCCCGGCGCGACCATGCGCACCCATGGCTCCCACAGCACCTCGCGGACCAGCGACCCCGGGCTGGCCAGCAAGACCCTGTTGGCCAGCGGGGCCGGGCGCACCGGAGGCGCCCTCCTCCCCGGAGGGGAGCGCGCCACCTTCGCCGCTCAAAACCAGTTCAAGGGCCGTGGGGGAGGCGGTGTGTAGGATTAGCGACGCCGATCGGGATCCGGTGGCGCTGGGGGCGAACCTCACCATGAAGGTGCAAT
Organism: uncultured Solirubrobacterales bacterium; assembly: GCA_963849215.1. Classification (GTDB taxonomy): domain Bacteria; phylum Actinomycetota; class Thermoleophilia; order Solirubrobacterales; family Solirubrobacteraceae; genus Palsa-744. Next base: position 94,664 of record CAWKGR010000002.1, on the reverse strand, counting down.
CTTCACCCGGTTTCAGTGTCTCCCCGGTGCATTCGTCTTCGGTTACGACGAAGTCCGAGCCGTCGAGGCCATTGGGCTGCGCACTGCGGAGTTGCAGCGCTTCAGAGCCCGCCGTCACTGTGACCAGTCGACCGGCGCCGATCGTGCCCATCCCTTGTGTGCCAAAGCTCAAGCTCGCGGGTGCCACCGTGGGCTCTTCATGGCAGGCGGCTAGTTGGCGAGCGTAGACCTCGGTTGGTTCTTCTCCATTCGGTCCTTCGGGCGGACCTATCTCTCCATACAGGTTGCTTGCCTGTGTGTCGAACACGGCACGGCAGCCGTTGGCTGAGATCGCGGCCTGCTCAACTTCTTTGTTGGCCAATTCCCCCGTCGCACCGTCGGCACGGTCGAGTTGCGTCGTCTGTCCCGTGGACGGCTCGCGGAGGAACAGGTGGTATCCCCGAGTGAATTCAGCCCCGAACAGGAGCTGGTTGCCGTCGGTGCTCCCCCCGAAGACAGAGAAGGAATCGCCTGCGATACCGGTTTCGTCCTGACTGAGCAGGGTCGTGGTCGCCGGGGTCGAGCAGATGTTTGTGAGATAGGCTTGCGAGCCGCTGATTTCGATCAATTCGCCGCCGATCTCAATCGACCCCAAATTCAGGAGGTCGTAGACCTCGGAGCTGAACTCCACCTCACAGCCCGCTTCGCCCACGAGCACTGGGTTTTCAGAGCGCCCTTCGCCTGGTTCCCCGTAAGCGTTGTAGCTGACCAGCGTTGTCGTGGCGCTCTGCAGATCGCGCAGGTAGACCTGCTGATAGATATTGGATCCCATCCCCGGTACGAGATTGGTCGCTCTCGATACGAAGGCCACATAGCGTCCATCGGGGGAGATCGAGTAGGCCTGACTTTCCTGGTTGGCGATCTCTCCCGCGGCGCCACTGGCTCGGCTGACCGCTGTCGTCGCCCCCGTGTCCATGTCTCGTGCATACACGGTTTCCACACCCGTGCTCGTGTGTGCGCCCGTGGGATCTTCGAGATCACTTACGCCGGCGCTGAACACGACATAGCGCCCATTCGCGGAAATCGCCTCAGCCACGGCTGCGCGGCTGAGGATCGCTCCCTGTGGCCCGGTCGCGCGGTCCACCAGGGTGGTTTCACCGGTTTGCAGGTCGCGACGATACACGTGCTGTTCGTCCGCTTGTTCTGCGGGGAGTCCACTGACGAGGTTGGTCGCGGCGGATGTGAAGATCACGTAGCGTCCGTCGCCCGAGATCTTGAGATCTTCAACACCGGGGTCCTCCGCCGGCGCACCGTACTCACCGTTGGCGCGGCTCACCAGCTTTACTTCACCGCTACGCAGGTCCTTCACAAAAGCCTCGATCGTTCCCGCGGGTCCCTGCTCGCCGAGGTTGGTGGCGTTGCTCTCAAATGCGACATAGCGGCCGTCGTCGGTGATCGAGATCGGCCCGTAGTTGGCGGTACCTTCATCGTTCGCGTAGACCCCCACCGGCGTGACCGATACGGGGAATATGTCACCGGGCGTTTCATCGCTCGCGGCGCGAGCGCTCATCGTGGGGATGCCAAGCGCGAGCATCAGCAGCATCGTCGAGAAGAGCATGTTGCGTCCGTGCGTCACGGCGCGGACCCTGACCAGATTCTGGTGGGACATCCGGGAACCCCTTTCCACGAGGGTGTCTAGATGGGAGGGATCGGAGGGAGGTCTCCTGGCTTCCGAGCCTTCCCGCCCCGCCTTCCCAGCCCTCAGGCCAGTGGCTGCCGCATGGGCGTGCGGCGGGCTTTGCTCGGTCACAGTGGCGGGCCCGCGCCGGTTTCTCACCGACTTCCCTGTCCACCGATCCTTGGATTGATTTGGCGCGCAGCATAGCGCAGCCCTGAGCCACTTTGACCGACAAGCTTGCACGCCGCCGCGACGGGCGCTATCGTCCCCGTCGTCAAGCGTTGAGGGAACCCGGTGGGAATCCGGGACTGACGCGCAACGGTATGAGCGGCGGCTTCACAAAAGCCTCTTGCCCGAGTCCGAATACTCCTCGCCTGACGCCAAACATACGGACCCTGTTCTCGCGAACGGACGGTCGGTCTTCATCGCTCGCACTCCTCCAAGAGTGAGGGACGGAGAGATCCGCTGTCCCTTACAAGAAGGAGTTCCATCCAATGCGTAGCTTGAATTGCCGCTTGGCCCTGATCGCCGTGGGCATCTGTGGGCTGCTGGTACCCGCAACCGCCTCGGCGACCTCGACCTCTGAAGAAATCGCAAGCTCGAAGAGCAAAGGCGTTACTTACCTGGAGGGGTTGCAGGAAAGCAGCGGTGGGTTCCTCAGCGATTGGGATATCAACTCGTTGGCGGCCGCCGGGGTGGCCGCCGCTAACGTCAAGAAGGCCGGAGCCGAAACCGACGCGCGGACTTGGTACCGCAAACTGGTGGGCAACGAAACCGCCACGAAATGGCCCAAAGAAGCGCTTGTGACCGAATATGAGCGTGCGGCGCTCAACGCTTATGCGGCCGGGATCGATCCGGCGCGCGTCTCAAAGACACAGAATCTTATCGCCGGGATCGCCTCCTACGCCCAGCCTGAAAGCCCGGGCTACTACGGGCCTCCCGGGAACTTCAACGGCACGGTGTTCGCGCTACTCGCGCTCGCCGACGCGAAGACCACAACAGGCGTTCAACGCGTTCCGACTGCACTGCTCGGGAAGTCAATCGAAGTGGTGGAAAAAAACCAGCACACCGACGGTGGCTGGGCCTGGGAAAAGGCCGAAGGCAACGAAGCCAAGCTCAAAACGGCGGGCGAACCCGACATGACCGGCGCGGCGATGGCGGCGCTGTGCAACGCGCACGTGGAAAACACCAGCACCGTGATCAAAAAAGGCGAGGCGTATCTGAAGTCGCTGCTGGTCGCCTCAAGCGGTGCGTTCTCATCGGAATTCGGAGTCAACACCGATTCCAACGCCTGGGCGGTACAGGGGTTGGATGCCTGTGGGATCGAACCGCAGGGCAAAGAATTCACAGCACCGTCGACGAAAAAGACCCCGATCGACTTCCTCATCTCCCAGCAACTGAAAAGCGGCGTCGAAGTCGGTGGGTTCAAGTACCTCACCACTGCAACAACCGCCAACGAATACTCGAGCCAGGACGCGATTCGGGCGTTGGCGGGCGCTGGCTTCACAGCGACACCACCGGTGCCCACCGGGGGGCTTGAACAGTGGTTCTCAGAAACCGGCTTCAGCAGCAGCGAAGCCGTCAAGAGCCCGCTGACGCTGATCATCAACAACGAAAGCTCCACCCTGAAGGTCTGCTCGGTGTCGGTGTCCCCCAAAGAAGCAACCACAACGCTCAAGAAAGTCCTTGAAACGGCGGTAGCTGCCACCACGCCAAGCGAATGCGTCACGAGCTTCGGCTCAGAAGTCGCTACTGAAGCGATCAATCAGATCAACGGCTTCCCGAGCACAGCGAAAGCGCTGTGGGACATCGGCATCGACGGTGGCACCGAAGCGCAGGCAAAGCTCACGACCACCATCCACCTGGGTGACACCATCTATCTACGGTTCACCTAGTGACTCTCGATAACGTCGAACGTCGTTGCGAGATAGGGCCCGGCACGTGCGTATAGGCATCGCGACGCTCATCGTTGCCTCAATCGTCACGGTTATCGCTGCGTCGGTGTCCCAGGCGACACCGACGCAGGTCAACGTCCGCATTGAGGGCAAGACCGAAACACTGTTCGAGGGGCCGATCTGGACTGAAGGCCACGACGTGCAGGCATCCTCGGACACCGAAGAGCGTACCTGCGACGCCACCAACAACCACCAGCACAAGACCCCTGCGCCCACCCCTACCGCGGCCTCCGTCGACGCGATGGGCATGATCGGAGAAACGTTCGACGGGCAATGGTACGGTGGCTCGCTCGACGACTATTTCATCACCCGTTGGGGCCTGGACGAACAGGACGTCGCCGAAGGCGCCTACTGGGGCATCCTGGTGAACAACGTGTTCACGAATGTCGGCGGCTGCCAATACGAGCTTGGCGCGGGCGATGAAGTGCTGTGGGTCTACGACGCCTTCGGCGGCAAGCCCTTCCTCGCGCTTCTCCCGGTGGACGGCGACTACAGCTCAGGGATGCGCCCCCTGACGGCGACCGCAGAATTGGGGAAGCCATTTCAAGTGGAAGTCATCGACTACGCCGACGAGAAAGAAGACGTCCCCCCGCTCTCACCTGAACGGGTGGGTTCCTCTCCCTTCGGAGGAGCCGACGTGTCCCCCGTGAGCACCTCCGCCAAGGGGTTTGAGGCACTCGAAGTCGCAAGTCCCGAAACGGTCAAGACCAACGCGCAGGGTGAGGCAACGCTCGTCTTCCAGACTCCCGGCTGGCACAGGATGAAGGCCACCGCCTTCGACAGTGAAGGCAATGAAGACGCGATCCGCTCGAACCGTCTGGATGTGTGTGTTCTGGCCAAAGACCAGACCAGCTGCGGCGAACCACCCGCTGAAGACCTGGTTCGTACCCCACCAGGGCTCGAAGAAGAGATCAAAGCCGAGGAAGCCAAGCGCCACGAAGAGGAAGCCGAACAGGAAGCCGAAATCAAGCGCCACGAAGAGGAATCGTTGCCGGCGGGTGAAGTTCAGCTCGCGACTACTCCAGGGCCGGAGGGCAAATCCGAAGCACTCATCTCAAAAGCCTTGCCTGTCCTAGGAGGACCCACAGCCCGTCAAAACTTGCCCGCACCGATTGGGACGATGCTCGCGCCGTACGATGACCGCTGGAGTGGTCTTGACTATCGCGGGCGTTGGCGCCGCGCAGCGCAGCCCGGGGCGTGGCAAGGGACCGTCAGCGTGGGCAGTGAGGGCGCGCGGGTCTCGGCGCGGCTGAGCGCCGGACGCCCGGTGTTTCTGCTGCGCGGCACGTCCCGCATAGCCGAGCTTGAAGTGCGGGCCGGCTCCCGTCACAAGGTGTTCGAGCTGACCGCCATCGCTGTCGGGGCTTTGCGGCGAGTCACCGCGGTGGAGCGTCCGCACGCGGGGACGGTGAGCCTAAGAGTGCTGAAGGGCACGGTTGAGCTGGATGGCGTGGCGATCGAACCGTAGATACCGGGCGCTCCCCCGATTGCTGGCGGCGGCCCTGGCCACCTGCCTGGTGATCCTGCTCGGCTCGCCCCCGAACGCAGCGCTTGCCGCGCCGAGCAACGCGACCAACCAGGCACGCTTGGACAGCACCGTGCGGTTCCTGCAAGAAGCACAGAACACCGACGGTGGGTTCGGCGGCAACGCTGGGGAACCATCCAACCAGGACTTCAGCGGCTGGGTCGCCCTCTCGCTCGCGGCCGATGGAATCAACCCACAAGACCAAGTCAAGCCAAGCGGTACAGACGTGTACACCTACCTCTCCGACCATGCCGCGCAGGCCCTCCCGAAAGAACTCTGTCAACCGATCATTTGCACCACCGCGTTTGAGCGGGAACTGCTCGTGGTGGACGCCTCTGGCACCTCCCCGCACGACTTTGGCGGGATCGATCTCGTAGGAGAACTGCTCGCACGGAAGCTGCCCGACGGCTCATTCCCATACGTGCTCGGGGGTAAGGGGGAAGTCAACGACACGGTGTTCGCGATCCTCGGGCTCAGCCTCGTAAAAGAACCGGCTGCCCAGTCCGCGCTACAACCCGCGGCCGAATGGCTGACCGGCCAGCAGAACGAAGACGGCGGCTGGGCCTGGCATAACAAGGGCAGTCCCAGCGAAGCCGACCTGACCGGCGTAGCCATCCAGGCACTCGTTGCAGCCAAGATTCACAACCCTCAAGTCACCGCCGCACTATCTGGAGCCTTGACGTTTCTGCACAAAATCCAAGACCCGGACGGCGGATTCCGAGAGCTTCTCGGCGAAACTGAATCGAACGTCGCCTCCACCGCATGGGCAACCCAAGGTCTCTGGGCAGTCGGCGAAAACCCCGAAGCGCCTTCATGGATCCAGTCGGCCTCCGGCCACGGACCACTGGACTACATGGAATCCATGCAGCAGCCAGACGGACAGGTCAAGTACCGCGAAAGCGAGGAATCAGACGGCGTTTGGATGACAGCCTACGTCGCTCCCGCGTTCGCCGGCCAGCCCCTGCCGATTTCCGCGGTACCACGAGCGCTTCACAGCCCACCACCGTCTCAGGGCTCCGGCGTGATCGCCGGCGGCGGCGGTGATGGTGCACCGCTATTCAGCCGTCCCCAGCCCCAGAGCAAAGGAAATACTCCAGGGGGGGTGCGGCTGCTCAGGAACAAGCAGAGGCGTAAGCGCCCGGCCCACAAGAGCGCCACTAAGCGTCGTCGCAACCCCGGCACTCGCCGCCAGACACCTGTACCCACCATCACAACCTCCGCACCCGAAACAACCACCAACCACAACGGCGCAGGTGCAGGTACGGCCTCAATGGGAGCCGGCACAGGAACAGCGGGTTCACACATACCCACGACGGGCACGGGAAACAGAGCCGAAGGCTCAGGCTCCGCGCACAGGAAAGCCGGCTCAGGCTCCGCGAAGATGGGAACGGGCCGATCGCTACCCACACCAGACGCCGCCGTCCAGGCGAGCGGGAAAGAGGTCAACGGTGTGCTGGTCGGAGCGGCTGGTCTCATCACAACCAGCGCCCTAGAGCCAGGAGCGCCGGGCTTGCGCAGCGCAGGCGCCAACCACAACCACACACCGTGGCTGGCAATCGCGATCGCCGTTGCGCTCCTGCTTGCGGCCCTGGTGGGCACACAGATCGAGCGCCGCCGACCCCAGGTGATCCTATGAACATCCTCGCCGTCTCAGACGGTCTCGCCGAAGCACTGGCACGAATCGCATCGTCCCTACGCACCCCTGTCCTGATCCTCGCGCTACTGGCGCTTATCATCTGCGCCGTTGAGGCCGGGCGCTTCGCGATAGAGCTGTACTCCCGCACACGAGTCGGCCGCGGCGCCCTGCGGAGATTGGCAGGTCACGTCATGGCCAATCCCAGCCAAGCTGCGGCGCTCTCAATGCGCGCGCCCAGCCCGTTTGCCGGAGTCGCGCTCCTGGAGATCGCCCGCGCGAGCATCGCCGGCGAACAGGCCGGCATCGAGCATGCGCTCGCTGACTACGAGCTCGCCGTACAGCGCCGCCTCGACCACACACGCATACTCGTGCGCGCTGGACCAGCACTCGGCCTGATGGGAACATTGATCCCGCTGGCCCCCGGGCTCGCCGCACTCGGCCGCGGGAACGTCGCGACCCTGGCCACGGATCTCCGCACCGCGTTTGCCGCCACAACTATCGGGCTACTCGTCGGCACAGTCGCGTTTGCGCTGACACTTACCCGCACGCGGATGTACACCGAAGACCTCACGGCACTTGAGCGCGCGACCGCTCGAGTCGTCGGTGCCGGCCAGGGACAACCGCTCGCCGCTGCCCCGTGGGAGCAGCCCGCACAAATACTCGCCACACCGCAGGTCCCCCTATCCACGACAGCGTCAGATACGCGCGGATGACCCGCCGCACCGGGCTGGGCCGACACGGACGCATCGAAGACGCCGCCGGAGACCCACTCGAAGGTCTAGTCAATCTGTTCGACATCGGCATCATCCTTGCTGTCGCGTTCCTGATCGCCGGATTCGGTCTCGCACTCAACCAGCACCCCCAAAAGCCGCAATCACGGACTTCGACCACCCAAGGCACGCAGACGCTTCCCGCACCATCATCCAGCGCCCCTGCCGCGAGCGGTCACGGGCAACCAGTTGGGACCGTCTACCGCCTCGCCAACGGACAGCTCGTCTACGTGCAGAAGCAGCACTGAGCCTCCATTGGGATCGTCGATAAGCAGGATCTTGCCCCGACGCTCCGATAGGGCTCCGACGGTCGACTGCCTTCGGTGGATCAGCATTGCTACCCAGGGTGCGTGGCCTATAACCTGCCGTGATCGTGAGCGTCGAGACAAGAGCGCTGTCAGGCCTGAGCGACTTGAAGCGATTCGTCGATCTCCCGTTCCACCTGCATGCTGGGGAGCCGATGTGGGTGCCCCCACTGAAGCTCGAGCGCTACCTGTTTCTCAGCCGTAAGCTCAACGCGTTCTTCAGCCATGGCGAGGCCGAGTACTTCCTCGCGTGGAAGGACGGGCGCGTAGTGGGCAGGGCCACGGCCCACATCAATCAGGCGTTCAATCAGCAGCAACAGAAGAACTGGGGCTGGTTTGGTTTTCTCGAGTTCGAGCAGGACATCGAGATCCTGAACGCGTTGCTTGACACGGCCGCGGCGTGGTTGGGTTCACGCGGCTGCGAGCGCATGGTGGGACCCGCGGACTTCGCGATGAACAACGAGAGCGGCATCCTCATCGAGGGCTATGAGTTGCGCCCGATGATCGTGCAACCGTGGCACCCCCCTTACTACCAGCAGCTGATGGAGCAGGCGGGGATGGCTAAGGCAATGGACCTGTTGATGTGGAACCTCGAGGTCTCCGACCGCGAGAAGGTGCTGCCGGTGATCTTCGAGTTGGCCGAGAAGGTGGAGAGCGAGCACGGCATCCGCGTGCGCCCTATGCGTCGTGTGCAGCTGCGCAAAGACCTCGACGCGTTCGCCGACGTCTACAACTCCGCGTGGGCAAAGAACTGGGACTTCGTGCCGTATTCCAAGAAGGATCTCGACGCCTACGCGCAGGAGCTACACCTGGTGTTCGACAAGCACTGGTTCTTCATCGCCGAAAAGACCGACACCGGGGAGGTGGTGGGCATGGCGATCACCGTGCCAGACGTCAACGAGGTGCTATCGAAGATGAAGGGCAAGCTTCTGCCGCTCGGATGGTGGCATTTCCTCAACAAGGGGCGCACCATCAAACGCGTGCGCGTTGGGTTCCTCGGGGTGAAGCCCGAGTACCAGCACACCGGCGTGGCTGCCAAGCTCTATGTCGAACACTTCAACGCCGCCGCAACCCGTCCCCAGAAGGGCGGCGAGATGGGCTGGATCCTCGAGACCAACGAGCCGATGAACCGCGGCATGGAAGCGATGGGAGGAAGGGTCGTCAAGAAGTACCGTATCTACGAGCGAATGCTCGAGGGGACGGATAGCCTGGAGATCAACCCATAGGGCAATTGGTCCTCAAAAACGTCGTGTTTTCAGGAATTTCTGTGATGCCGAATGAGGGAGCCGAACCCCGACACGCGGATTATGATTCTTCCCGAGGGGTGTTGTGGGGTGTGGCTCGGTCAGCTAGATTGGCTCTGTTGCTGGCGATTCGCGTCTAAGCTGTCGCGGGCTTGTCGCCTAATGGCGTGGGGCATGTTTGCACTTTGTTTGCACCCTGGTCTGGATTGGATCGCCTGAAGGCTCTGGTGTCTCGGGCGGCGTGCAGGGCGATGATGCGCTGAGCCTCATCCAGGCTTAGTGCTCGATTTCGTAAGTAAGGCTACGTATTAGCGTCTGATCGCGGCCGTAGCGTGTCTGGCATCCTGTCTTCTCGTGAAGGGACGCTGATGCCGAGACATAGCCCGTATCGGATCGAGTTGTCTGGTGAGGAGCGCGCGGTGTTGGAGTCGCTGGCGCGTTCGTATACGTTGCCGTATTGGCAGGTGATGAGGGCGCAGATGGTGCTGATGGCCGCAGATGGGCTGCGTAACGATCAGATCGCCGTCCGTTTGCGTTGCGGACGCGACGTGGTTTCGCAGTGGCGCAAGCGATTCTTCGAGCAGCGCCTGGCCGGCCTGGAGGACCGGCCCCGGCGCGGCAGACCGCCGGCTTTTCCCCCCTCAGGTCCGCGCTGAGGTGATCCGCCTGGCGTGCGAGCGGCCCTCAGACAGCGAGGTGCCGCTGTCGCGCTGGTCATCCCCAGAGCTCGCGCGCGAGGCTGTCGCTCGCGGGATCTGCGAGCAGATCTCCGGCGTGACGGTCTGGCGCTGGCTATCAGAGGACGCGATCAAGCCGTGGCAGTACCGTTCCTGGATCTTCCCGCGTGACCCCGAGTTCACCGCCAAGGCCGGCCGCATCCTCGATCTCTACTCCGGCCGCTGGGAAGGCGAGCTGTTGCATCCCGGCGACTACGTCGTCTGCTGCGATGAGAAGCCATCGATCCAAGCGCGGCACCGCAAGCACGCCACGCTGCCCGCCGCGGCCCACATCAAGCGCGGCCAGCGCGTCGAGCACGAATACGAACGCGGCGGCGCCCTGTGCTACTTCGCTGCCTGGGACGCACGCCGCGCCAGACTGTTCGACCGCTGCGACAAGAAGGACGGGATCGTCCCGTTCGACAAGCTCGTCGCGCAGTTCATGACCGTTGAGCCCTACAGCAAGGCCCGACGCGTGTTCGTGATCGTCGACAACGGCTCAGCGCACCGCGGCCAGGCATCGATCAAACGCCTCCAAGGCAGATACAAGAACCTGATCCTCGTTCACACCCCCGTCCACGCTAGCTGGCTCAACCAAGCCGAGATCTACTTCTCGATCGTGCAACGCAAGGTTCTCACCCCCAACGACTTCCCCGACATCGACACGCTCGAAGCGCAGCTACTCGCGTTCGCTCGCCGCTACGAGGAGATCGCCGCCCCATTTCAGTGGAAGTTCACCCGCCAAGACCTCGACCGCGTCGCCAAGCGACTCGACCAGCCGACCCTCCAAGCCGCCTGACCCACAAATACGTCGGCGAACTTCCGAGCCAGAGCACTTAGCGGAGACACCTAGACCTCGAGCGCATCGAGCGCCTCAACATCCAGGGCTGGCGGATTTCTCGCTCAGGAGAGGGAGCGGGCCGAGTCCAGATTGATACGAGCGCCGCCCGGCGGAAAAGCAAACGCCTTGGTTTCGCGCTTGAGCTGCGCCTCAGTCTTTTCCCCGGAGCGTAGGGCCTCCACATCGGCACGGCGAGCCCTCTCCTTCTCATCCCAGAGCTGTTGTGCAACGACGTATTCGACTGGGCAGGGTCATCGCTCTGTCGAGGATAACGCCTGCTCCGGGGGTTCTGTAGTCATTTCGCATCATTGTCGACAGCCCGGAATCGTCAGTGGCTCCCCGAGGTCGCCGTCGAGCAGGTGAACGTAGATTGCGAGCGTGAACGATGCGGAGTGGTGGCCGAGCCAGCGCTGGACCTCCGGAACCGCGTGCTGGCTTTCGTTGCGGCGATCGGCTCGTAGCCGCCTTCGCTGAAAGAAATACCGTTGCGTGTTCGATCATATCGACTTCGACCAACCAAACGACTCGCCTGTGCAGCTACGCTACGCGCCGAGCCGATGCACATCACTGCCCAAAAGGACCACTTCAGCCGGGCTGTTGTTCGGGCCATAGCTGCTGCGGCAGGTGTTGATGCGTCGGTGCCGCCGCACGATCAGAACAGCAAGGACATCGAGTTCACCGCGCCAGACATCGGTGGCGTCGCTGGCGGCCAGCTTGCAGCCCAGCTGAAGTGTACGCACACGGTTGACACCGCAGCCGAGAACTTCACGTACGACCTCGACGTTAAGGACTACGATCGCCTGCGAGTTGAGCGCGAGAAGCTCTACGTGCCGCGCGTGCTGATCGTGGTCGACGTGCCGGAAGATCCTGACGACTGGCTGCTGAGCGAGCGTGAGCAGATGGTGTTGAAGCGATGTGCCTACTGGACCAGCCTCACCGGTCTCCCGCCAACCACCAACACGTCCACTGTCGCCGTCACGATCCCAACCGAACAAGTGTTCGATGTAGAAGGCCTGCTAGGCAACCTCAAGCCGCCGGGAGAGGCACTTTGACTGACGATCGCATCGCGGACTTCGTGGACCCCGTCGTGGCGGAGCTGTACATGCTCGGCCATGGTTGGGATGCGGTCCGACGCACGGGAGCGTTCTCGGTGTGGTCGCATCCCAATCACGGTAGAGACGTGGCGCTGTTCTTGCCCCTGTCCCGGATACCCGACGACTACGAAGAGCGCTTGGCTCAGTTCGTTCGGCGGCTCGCCAACATTGAAGACGCGGACTGGTCGACGATGCTCACGAATCTTCGGTACGCGGCCTCCGACCTCGTCCGAGTACGCCTAGTGAGCCCACGGGTTGGTCTCGGTGAGCTTCCGATCACAGACGGCGCGAAGCTCTTTGGCGGAACGCGCGATCTAATCCAAGCAGTGGCCAGCGCGGCGGTTGAGCCACGCCCTGCTTACGGCCCGAAGAAGCACGCGACGGTAGTGGATTATTTGAACAGCGTTCGGCTTGGACAAACGGAGCGAGGTAGCTACGTCGTCACCGTGATCTCGCAAGTCGAGACAGACGAGCAAGGTGCCTTGCTCCCGGACGAAGCCGCGCATCTGCATGTCCCGTTCGAACGGCGGGTCACCACGCAGCTTGTGCTTGCCCTGGAGGCTGTCCACGATGCGGCAGGGCGAGTACTCGCCGGAGCGTCGGTAGATGTGTTTGAGGACGTTATTGACCAGGGCGTTAGCGCCAACCTGTGTGACGCCCTTCAGGTCATGAGCGAAGAGTCCGTTTCGTCGGCTCTAGAGATCAGTGTTGACTGGGCCGTTTCCCGTCCGCCGACCGTGTCTGATCAGCGCGTCACGTTGGAGCCTGAGATCATGCCTCTACTACCAGAGGCGAGCAAGACGCTGAAGAAGCTAGGTCCCTTCGACAACATCGAGGTGATCGGCGTCGTGGGGATTCTGGACAGGAGAGCCGACGATGAGGTCGGCACAATCGTGATCGAAGGTCTCGCGATGGACACCAAACGCAACGTACGGATCGATCTAGACGACACTCAGTACCACCGGGCTATCGAAGCCCATGATGGAAAGCGGACGGTCGCGATCCGGGGGACGCTCGTTAAGGAGGGCAAGTCTTGGCGTCTCCTGGACCCAGGACCACTCCGAGTCGAGGCGTAGCGCCCGGCAGTTCCGGAGGAGGTGTGTGGTTTCAGGACATGTGTCCCAGGTGATGGGTCTCTGGTGAGTCGGGACATAGGTCCCATGTGGGGCTGAGCGTTTTCATGGTGTTAGCCGTGGAGGCATGGCCTGGGGGGCTGGGCCGGAGCGACTAGACCAGCACGGCGTCCGGGGCTACGCCACATTGGCGGGCATGTCTAGAGCCCGTGTTGCTGTTCTCCAGGTCGTATCCGACCAGATGTCTGTCACTGCTGCCGCTGCCGAGTACGGGTTTTCCCGCCGGCATCTTCACCGCCTTTTGGCTCGCTATCGGGAGGGAGGCTTGGATGCGCTCGAGCCGCGGTCCAGGCGCCCGAAGACGACGCCTATCGCGACGTCCGAGGATGTCCGCGAGCGGGTGATCGAGCTGCGTCGAGGTCTGACCGCGGACGGGCTGGATGGGGGACCAGTCACGATCGTGTGGTATCTCGAGCAAGAGGGACTCAGGGCACCGTCGACATCCACGATCAGACGGATCCTGCACCAGGCTGGACTGATCGTCCCCGAGCCGCGCAAGCGCCCCAGAAGCAGCTACATCCGCTTCCAGGCGGCGCAGCCGAACGAGATGTGGCAGTCGGACTTCATCCACTGGCGCCTTGCAGACGGAACCGACGTCGAGATCCTCAACTGGCTTGACGATCACTCCCGCTACCTGCTGTCCTGCAGCGCTCATCAACCTGTCACTGGGGACGCGGTCGTGAGCGTGTTCCTCGACACGGTCGCCGAGCACGGATCACCGGCGAGCACGCTCACCGATAACGGGAGTGTCTACACCTCCCGCTTCACCGGTGGGCGCAACGCGTTCGAGTACGTACTCCCGCTGCTCGGCGTCCAGCAGAAGAACGGGTCCCCGGGACACCCACAGACCCAAGGCAAGACCGAGCGCTTCCACCAGACCCAGCAACGCTGGCTCAGGGCCAGAGCACCCGCCGCAAGCATCGCACAGCTGCAACGTCAGCTCGACGAGTTGCGAGCACACTACAACGAGAAGCGCCCGCACCGCGCGCTTGACCGACGCACGCCAGGTAACGCCTACCGAGCCACACCCAAGGCGCTCCCAGCCAATAACGGACACCCACAGGGCCACTACCGGCTGCGCTACGACCGGCTCGATAACAAAGGCAAGATGAGCCTCCGCCGAGCAGGCCGAATGCACCACCTCGGCGTCGGCGCCAAACACGCCCGCAAACGCGTCCTCACGCTCGCCGACGACCACCACGTCACCGTCACCGACCTCACCACCGGCGAGGTCCTCAGCCGCCACCTCATCGACCCCGACAAAACCTACTGGCGCAACCAAAACAACCAGCCAGGCCGCTGGCCCAACTCTTCAAGCTGAGACCTATGTCCCGACTCAAGCGAGACCTATGTCCCGACTCATGACATTATGCCGGAGGAGGGACTCGAACCCCCGACACGCGGATTATGATTCCGCTGCTCTAACCAGCTGAGCTACTCCGGCGGGGGCGGGGAGTTTAGCCTGTGGCGCTGAGGCATCCGGCGCTCACGCTCGCTGCGTAGGCTGTCGCACTGAGAATGCCCCACCGGCTCCCGACAGCATCAGACCTGCCGCTCCTGGCGGTTCCCAACGTCTCGGAGGGTCGCGACCAGGCGATCGTCGACGCCATCGCGCGGGCATTCACGGCGCAAGGCGCCGCTCGCCTGTTGGACGTCCACTCCGACCCCGATCACCACCGTTCGGTGTACACACTCGCTGCCGTCCAGGGACAGCTATCCGTCGCTCTGCTGGCAGGCGCACGCATGGCAATCGAGCAAATCGACGTTGGGGCAACACGCGATCCAGCGGACGTAGGCCAGCACCCGCACGTGGGGGCGGTGGACGTGGCGCCGATCGTTTATCTCAACCCGGCTCAACGTGGCGCAGCGTGTGCAGAGGCGCTGGTGGTGGCCGCCGCGCTTGGTGATGACTTCGGTGTGCCTGTGTTCCTGTATGGAGCTCTCGCGGGCGGGCGTACTCGCGCGGAGCTGCGACGTGGGGGCATGGCTGGACTGGCGGAGCGGTTGAGCGCGGGACGGCTGCAGCCCGATTTTGGGCGGCCACGGTTGCACCCAACGGCGGGGGCAACGCTTGTTGCGGCCCGCGAGCCTCTGGTGGCGTTCAACATGGAGTTGGCCGCTCCGGCGAGCCTGAATGACGCAAAGCGTATAGCGAGCCTGATCCGCGAAGGGGGATTGGAGGGACTCCCAGGGGTGCGAGCGATTGGGGTGGGGTTGCGCGGCTCGAGCGTTGCACAGGTCTCAACCAACGTGGAGCGCCCGCTCGAGATGCCTTTGCGGACAGTGGTGGGGGCCGTGGCACGGCACGCGGATGTGGCTTGCGCGGAGCTCGTGGGTCTCGCCCCTCGCGCGGCTTTCGAGGGCTTTCCCGCCGGCATCACGTTGAGGAACTTCGATCCCGGCGTGCACGTGATCGAGAACGCACTAGGGTTCTAGGCTGAGGCGTGGGGCAGGTTGTGTGTGTGCTCGACGTGGCAGACCAGGAACGGAAACGAGTGATGGCTCAAACCAAGCGCAAGCGCCAAACCAAGCATCGAGGTAATGCGGCGGGTGTGGTGGAGTCGCGCGGGCGCACTGGGCGCAAGCCGACGACCGCTGAGAAGACGGGCAAGGCGACCTCCTCCAAGGAGAAGCGCGTGGACCGTCTGGAACGCGAGCCCACGTGGCGTGGGGCCTTCTACCGCGCGATGGCGGCCGCGGTGTTGATGCTGCTGATCAGCATTCTCTTGCTGAAAAAGCCCAACGAGGCAATCGAGCTGTTCCCGATCGTATTGATCGCGTACGTGCCGATCAGCTACTACACCGACATGTGGCTGTACAGGCGCCGGATGAGGAGCAAGGCCAAGCAGACAGGTGGGGCGGGCGCGAAATGATCGATGTGCGCGCGTTCACGGTGGGGGCGATCCAGGAGAACGCCTACATCGTGCGTGCGGATCAGCAGGCGACGAGTGCGCTGCTGATCGACCCTGGTGAGGAGCCCCAGCGCCTACTGGACGCCGCCGGCGCGCTCGGGGTGGAGATCGATGCGATCCTGATCACCCACTGCCATTTCGACCACATCGGCGCGGTGGCGCCCGTTGCACGGGCCACTCGAGCGCCAGTGTGGTGCCCGGAGATAGAGCTTGGTGTGCTTGCGGACATCACCAAATGGACGATGCCCGGGTTCGGCCCGTATGAGAGCTGGCAGGCGGAGCACACGGTCAAGGGCGGGGAGCGGCTGCAACTCGCGGGACTGGACATAGAGGTGTTGTTCACTCCAGGCCACAGCCCAGGACACCTCACGTATGCGATCGGCACGACCCCTGGGGGTGGGGCGAGCCCGCTTGCGGGGGTCGGCGAGGAGTCTTCCGCGGAGAGCGGCGCACCTGTGTTGCTTTCTGGCGACGTTCTGTTCGAAGGCTCTGTCGGTCGGGTGGATCTGCCTGGTGGGGATTGGGCGACGCTTGAGCGCTCGATCGGACTGCTGATGGAGCGCTTCGAGCGCGAAACGGTTGTCTACCCCGGCCACATGGGCGTGACGACGCTCGGGCGCGAGTGGGACTCGAATCCTTTCCTCAGCGAGCTGCGCGCGGCGGCGATGAGTCCCGTGCCGTCGCACTCGGAGGGCACACGGCGGGCGCACGGAAGTTGAGCGGCGAGCAGATCAAGGCGCCACGCGGCACGTATGACGTGCTTGGTGAGCAGGCGGCGGCGCGAACGGTGCTCGAGGGCCGCGCACGCTCGATCCTCGAGGGCGCCGGTTACGAGCGGATCGAGACACCGACGTTCGAGGCGACCGAGTTGTTCGCACGCGGCGTGGGCACCTCGACTGACATCGTGCGCAAGGAGATGTACACATTCACCGATGGCGGCGAACGCTCGCTGACCCTGCGCCCTGAGGGCACGGCGCCGGTGTGCAGGGCATATGTGGAGCACGGCATGCACAAGCTGCCCCAGCCGGTGAAGCTGTGGTACATGTCGAGCTTCTTTCGCTACGAGCGCGCGCAGAAGGGCCGCCAGCGCCAGTTCTGGCAGGTGGGTGCCGAGGCGTTCGGCTCAGACGACCCGGCCGTGGACGCCGAGTCGATCGTGCTGTTGGGGGCGCTGCTCGAGGAGATGGGGGTCTCCGAGACGCGTCTGCGCCTCTCGAGCCTCGGTGGGAGCGAGAGCCGCGTCCGCTACCGCGAGCGCCTGCAGCGTCACCTGCGCGCCCATGAAGGCAGACTTTCACCCGAGGTGAAGGACCGCATCGATCTGAACCCGTTGCGCGCGTTTGACTCCTCCCACGAGGGCACGCTGGCTGTGATGCGCGACGCCCCGCGATTGTTGGATGAGCTCGATCCCTCCGACATCGAGCACTTCGCCGCGGTGCGCGAGCTGCTCGACCGTGCCGGCGTGGCTTATGAGGTTGACACGACGCTGGTGCGAGGCCTCGACTACTACACGCGCACCGTGTTCGAGTTCACCAGCGACGCCCTCGGCGCCCAGAGCGGCGTGGGTGGCGGAGGGCGCTATGACGGGCTCGTTGAGCAACTGGGTGGGCCGGCCACCCCCGGGATGGGCTGGGCGGCAGGGATCGAGCGGATCCTCCTTGCCGGCAGCCCGCCGCCGGCGGGCGGTCAAGCTGTGGATCTGTATGTGGGGCTTGCGGATGTGGGGGAGGATGGGTCGTTCTCGAGGGTGAAGGCAGCCGCGTTTGAGATCCTGAGCGAGGCGCGCTCGGCTGGATTGACAGCGCGGATGGAGATGGCCGGACGTTCATTGAAGGGTCAATTGGGCCACGCCAACCGTATAGGAGCCCGTTTAGTAGCGATCGTGGGGGAGCGCGAGACGCTGTTGAAGGACATGCAGGACGGGGGACAGGAGACGCTCGACACCGACAAGGTTGTGCACGCCGCGTTGCGCGGCTTGCGCGATCTCGCATAAACGTTCAACTCGGCGGCCAAATCTGCCGAAGTGGGGGGTGATGGCTCAGCTTTCCCGCCCCTTCCAGATCGCCCTCGGCGCAGTCCTGCTGCTTGGTCTCCTTGGTGTCATCGCGCTGCGCATCAACGGCTCGAATCCGAGCGAACCGGCGCCTCGGAGCGCGCCAACATTGAGTACCGCCGCCCCGAAGGTGACGAAGAGCGCCGCCGCACACGGGCCGGGCGGTTCCACCACCACTGTGCACAAGGTGACGGTCCACAAGGCGGACCCGCGCTCACAGAAGCAGGTGGTGGTCACGCACAAGACAACGTCACAGGTTCAGACGACAACTGCGGCCACGCACAAGACAACCGTGGTCACGCACAAGACGACTTCACAGGTTCATACAACGACCGTGGCTACGCACAAGACAGGTGCACACAAGACCGTCGTGGTGGTGCACAAGACGGCTTCCTCCTCGCACAGGACGACGGTGCACACAAATGGCGATACCGCTCCCCCCACGAGCAAGCACGCTCCCGAGCAGTCCGTCGTCGAACACGAGTTGGCCCAAGGGAAGACAGTGATGCTTGTCTTCTGGAATCCCAAGACGTCCGTGGATCGCGAGGTGCAGGCGCAGGCCCGAGCGCTCGCGAGCGGCTCAAAAGGGACGGTCACACTACATTCGGCGCAGGCCAACCAGGTTGGGCTGTTCGGATCGATCACCGAAGTCGTGCACGTCTACCAGACCCCGACGATCCTGATCGTCAACCGTCACGGTGTGGTGAGCACGCTCACCGGGCTCACCGATGTGTTCGCGCTTCAGCAGGCAGTGGCTGAAGCTCAGCACGCCGCCCATTAGATCATCCGCGGAGATCCCCGGCCACGTTGCCGACGCCTCGCAAACGGCGGTGACCGGCAGCGGGCTCGGGCGACTGACCATCGCGGCAGCCGCTTACACTCGATAGGCGATGAGTGCACAGATGCTCGCCAACCATTTGGAACGGCCCGTCGGGCGAGGGCACATGCCATCCGGCGCCAGCACCGGTGCGGCGGGTGGAGCGGCCTGCGGCGATCTGATCCGGGTGTCGGTGGCGGTCGATCCGCTCGACCACGACGGGCGGATCGTGGACGGCGGATTCGACGCGAGCGGCTGCGGGGCGACGATCGCGGCGGGCAGCGCTGTTATTGGGCTCGTACGTGGCCGCAGCCTGCTGGAGGCCGCGCGCGTCGGCGTGGTCGACATCGCCGAGGAGCTCGGTGGCTTGAGCGCGGCTAAGCGTCACGCCGCCGAGCTGGCAGCCGACGCGCTGCACAGGGCGCTCGGGTGGGCCGCGCGCGAGCACGCCGCGCTAGCACCCGTGGCATCGCGCACGCTGGTTGCGATGAGTGGCGGGGTCGACAGCGCCGTAGCGGCGATGCTCGTCCGTGAAAGCCGCGGTGAGCCCGCGTTGGGGGGCTCCGAGAAGGAGACCCCCACTCACACAGGTGCAGTCGACTTCGACACGGTGGCTGTCACGCTCGAGTTGTGGGCCGACCCCGAGAACGACGGCGAGCGCAGCTGTTGCTCGGCGCAGGCCGTGCGCTCAGCGCGAGAGATCGCTCACACGATGGGTCTTGCGCACTTCTCGATCGACCTGCGCGCCGAGTTCAGGGCCGGTGTGGTCGATGGTTGGCTTGAGGATCACGCGGCCGGTCTCACGCCCAACCCATGCGTGCGCTGCAACGGCAACGTGCGTCTCGACGCGATGCTCGATCTGTCCGAGCGCCTCGGAGCACACACGCTCGCGACAGGCCACTACGCGCGCGTGTCCGGCAAGGACGATCCGCTGTTGCAGATGGCGGTCGATGAGAGCAAGGACCAGAGCTACGCGCTCACCGCGCTCTCACCGCGCTCGCTTGCGCGTTTGCGCTTTCCTCTGGGAGGGCTCACCAAGCCTGAAGTGCGCGAGCTGGCAGCACAGGCAGGGCTTGAGGTAGCGCGCCGGCCCGACTCACAGGACCTGTGCTTCCTTGCGGGAACGAAGAGCGCCGACTTCCTCGCGCGCCACGGAGGTCTCACCAGACGGGCCGGCCCGATCGTCGATCGCGAAGGACGCAAGCTCGGCGAGCACGGCGGCGTTCACACCGTGACCGTTGGTCAGCGCCACGGCCTCGGGATTGGGGGAGGAAAGCCGTTGTATGTGATCGAGACGAACGCCCGCACGGGCACGGTCACAGTCGGTCCGCGCGAGCAGCTGCGCACTGCCGGTGTGAGTGTGCGCGACGTAACACTGCATCGCGACGGGGCGCGTGTCGACGGCGTGAAGGTGCGCTATCGCGGCCGGCGAATGCCCTGCAGCCTCGAGGGCTCGCCGCCGGCCGGCACGCACGAGCGGGTGGAGGTGCGGATGGTCGGTCAGATCGAGCGCACCGCCCCCGGACAGATCGCCTGCCTGTACTCCGGTGAGCTGATCGTCGGCCACGGCACTATCGCCGCGCCCGTCGCCCTCTAGGATCATCAAGCAACTCGTCGGGGATTCGGGACTCCCACACGGCGAGCTGGCTTGAGGAAGAACGACCACCTATCCAAAAAATGATGACAACCGATGAGATCCGTGAGCGGTACCTGGCGTTCTTCGAGGAGCGCGGCCACCGACGCATACCCTCCGCCTCGCTGGTGCCATCCTCGCACGATCCCTCAGCCTTGCTGACGGTCGCTGGGATGCACCCGCTGAAGCCCTACTTCCTGGGGCAGGAGGCGCCTCCCGCGCTACGGCTGACGAGTGCTCAGAAGTGCTTTCGCACGGTCGACATCGACAACGTCGGCAACACCAACCGCCATCTCACCTTCTTTGAGATGCTCGGCAACTTCTCAATCGGCGACTACTTCAAGGCGGAGGCGATCTCTTTCGCGTGGGAGCTGTCGCTGGAGGTGTTCGGTTTCTCGCCCGCCGACATCTGGGTGACCGTGTTCGAGGGCGATGAGCAGCTGGGCCTTGGACCCGATGAGGAGGCGATCGCGCTGTGGCGCGAGGTGGGTGTCCCCAGCGAGCGGATCGTGCGTTGCCCACGCTCAGAGAACTTCTGGCAGGCTGGCCCCACGGGGCCCTGTGGGCCGTGCTCTGAGCTGTACGTCGACCGCGGCGCGCACATCGGCGAGCCCGACGACTTGCCCGGCGGTGAGAACGAACGCTTCCTGGAGTACTGGAACCTCGTGTTCATGCAGTACAACCAGGAGCCGACCAACACACTCTCAGAGTTGCCGGCGCGTAACATCGACACCGGTCTTGGGCTGAACCGGATGGCCGCGATCCTGCAAGACAAGCGTTCGGTGTTCGATACCGACCAGTTCCAGCCGCTGATCGAGCTTGGCGAGCGGCTGTCGGGGCGCGACTACGGCCAGGACTTCAAGACCGATCGGGCCCTGAGGATCCTCGCCGATCACACCCGTGCGATGACCTTCCTGGTTGCCGACGGAGTCGTGCCCTCCAATGAAGAGCGTGGCTACGTGCTGCGCCGCGTAATGCGCCGTGCGATCCAGCAGGGGCGTGGACTCGACATGGATCCCGGTTTCCTCCGGCGCTACGCCGAGGTGGTGGAGCAGCTGATGGGAGGCGTCTACCCTGAGCTTGCTGAGCAGCGTGCGGCGATCGACAAGTGGCTCTCCTCTGAGGAGGAGAGCTTTGGGCGCACCCTGGAGCAGGGGATGGGGGTGCTGCGCTTCCATATCGACCACGCGCGCGAAAAGGGCCAGGACTCCGTGCAGGCAGAGGACGCTTTCAAGTTGCACGACACGTTCGGCTTCCCGTTCGAGCTTACGAGCGAGCTGCTCGCCGAGGAGGGTCTGCGTGTGGATGAGGCCGGGTTCGAGCGGCTGATGGACGCTCAGCGCGCGCGTGCGCGCGCCGCGAGCGGCACGAGCGCCGGTGGAGAGAACCCGCGCGAGCGCGCCCGTCGGTTCGCCGAGCATGCCGGTGCCCCCACTCGGTTCACTGGTTATGAGACCGAGCGCCAACCGACGAACATCGCGGCGCTTGCCGTCGAGGATGCCGCCGCGGACACGACGGGCAATGGCGCCGTGGAGTCGAGTGGCTCAAGCGAGTCGACTCGCAACAACGCAAGCGGTTCCCGTCTGCTCGTCAAGCTCGCCGATTCGCCCTTCTACGCCGCGGGCGGGGGGCAGGTCTCAGACACCGGCACGATCGAGTGTGAGCACGGAGACTGTCTGGCGCGCGTTGAGGGAGTGTTCCGCCTCGGCGACGACCAGGCACTCGAAGTCGTGGTGGAGCGCGGCACGCTGCAGCCAGAGGAGCCGGTGCTGGCGCGCGTGGATCACGCCGCCCGGCACGCCACGCAGTGCAACCACACCGCCACCCACCTGCTGCATGCCGCGCTGCGTGCGCGCCTGGGCGCGCACGTGCGTCAGGCTGGCTCCTATGTCGGTCCCGACAAGCTGCGCTTCGACTTCAGCCACGGCTCCGCGCTCAGCGCAGAGGAGCTGCGCGACGTTGAGGATCAGGTCAATGCGTGGATCGCCCGCGCCGATCCGGTGCACCCGATCACCACGACACTGGATGAGGCCAAGCGTCTTGGGGCGATGGCCCTGTTCGGGGAGAAGTACGGCGAGGTGGTGCGCATGGTCGAGATCGGCGAGGGCGATTACTCGCGCGAGCTGTGTGGTGGCACCCACGTCGCCAATACCTCGGAGATCGGTGTGTTCCGCGTGCTCAGCGAGACATCGAGTGCCGCCAACGTGAGACGCATCGAGGCGCTCACGGGTCCGGGCGCGGTGGAGCTGCTGCGTGCGCACGATCGTGAGCTCGAGGCGACGGCGGCCACGCTGCGCACCAGCGCCGAGAAGGTCTCTGAGCTGGTGAGTGAGCGTGAGGGCGAGCGCAAGAAGCTGCAGAAGGTCGCGCGCGAAGGCACCAGTGCGGGTGCGGCGATCGACTTCGATCTACTTCTCGCTGGCGCCGAGCCGATCGACGGCGGGGTGCTTGTGGCCGCCCAGGTCAATGTGCCAGACGCCAAGGCGCTCCCTGAAATAGCCGATCGCCTGAAAGGCAAGCTGCCCGGCGACGGCGTCGTCATACTCGGCGCGGCACTCGACGGTCGCGCCTCGCTCGTGGTGAGTGTCGCGCCCGCGTTCGTGCGGCGCGGGGTGAAGGCGGGAGAGATAGTCAAGGCCGCGGCGCAGGTCGTCGGTGGAGGCGGCGGGGGGCGCGACACAATGGCCCAGGCCGGTGGCCGGCATCCGGAGAAGCTGGAGGATGCTCTCCAGACCGCCAAGGCTGCCGTTGGGAGCGCGCTCGGCGGCCAATGAGGGTGCTGGCGCTCGACTATGGCAGCGCGCGCTGCGGCTGCGCGTTGAGCGACCCCACAGGCACGATTGTCACGCCGATCGCCGCGATCGAGGGCGTCGCCGGACGCAGGGGGCTCACCGCGATCGTGCGGCTTGTCGCTGAGCGCGAGGTCGAGTGTGTGGTGGTTGGGCTGCCGCTCTCTCTGCGCGGCGAGGACACGGAGCAGACGCGTGAGACGCGCGAGTTCGCCGCGACCCTCTCCGCGCGGCTTGGCGAGGGCACTCCTGTGGAGCTGCACGACGAGCGCTTCACCACACGCATCGCGGGGCGCATGGAGCACGCGAGCACCAGCGAGGACTCGCGCGCGGCCGCCGTCCTGCTGGAGAGCTGGCTAGCGCGAGCGCAGTAGGGTCAGCGGCTTGCCCGACGAGAACGGATCAGACACAGCGCGGGAGCGCACCGAGCAGGAGCGCGAATGCGCTCGCGAAGAACGCGAACGTCGCCGGCTCGCGAAGGCGCCCACAGCTCCCTCAGCCTCGTCAGGCCCGCCGGAGCCTCCGCTGCCACCGCCCCTGCAAACCGTACCCCCAGTCCGGCAAGCGGTACCCCCAGTGCCCCCACCTGTTCAGTCACGGCCATCCAACGACTCGCCTTCACTCCCGCCGCGAAGGCGCATCGCGCGGATCCCAGCGCTGATAGTCATCGTCGTGGCGCTCGCTGTAGTAGCAGCCGCGGGCGTGCTGTTGCTCAAGCCATCCAACCAGCCCCCGCCAGCGCCTCCACCACCAAAGGTCGTGAAGATCGTGATCCCGGAGGGGTTCACGCGCACACAGATCGCCGCCCGCGCCAGCGCCGCTGGGCTGAAGGGCAGCTATCTGGTGGCATCTGAGCGCTCCGGTGAACTGAACCCAGCGCATTACCTGGCGCCTGTGGGAACCCCAAACCTCGAAGGGTTCCTGTTCCCCGCCACCTATGAAGTCTATGCCGGGGAATCCGTCTCGCGGCTGCTCTCCGCGCAGCTCACCGCCTTCAAGGAAAACTTCGGCGGGGGGGAGATCCATCGCGCCAAGGTGCTCAGGGTGACCCCCTACCAGCTGCTGATCCTCGCCTCGATAATCGAACGCGAGGCGGCCACCGCCCACGACCGTCCGCTGGTGGCAGCCGTCATCTACAACCGCCTGCGTCTGCACATGACACTCGGGGTCGACTCCACACTTCGCTACGCGCTGAACGACTTCACCAAGCCATTGACCGAAGCCCAGCTGCACAGCGACTCGCCCTACAACACCCGCACTCACCTCGGTCTGCCGCCTACCCCAATCTCCAATCCAGGCGCGGCCGCGATCGAGGCCGCCGCGCGCCCCGCCAAAGTCTCCTACCTCTACTACGTGGCGGGCGCCGACGGCTGCGGCGAGCTGGTGTTCTCCACCGGCTACGCCGAATTCGAACGCAACGCCGCTGCCTACCGTGAAGCGTTGAGCCGCAACGGCGGACGCGTCCCGACCTGTAAGAAGCGCTAGTGCCAAAGCTAGGCGTCATCGGCTGGCCGGTCGCTCACAGTCGCTCGCCCGCGATGTTCGCGGCGGCGTTCGCGGCCTGTGGCCTTGCTGACTGGAGCTATCAGCGCCTACCACTTCCGCCTGAGCTGTTCGAGGAGACCGTGCGCGCACTCGGCTCCAGCGGCTTTGTGGGCGCCAATGTGACGATCCCCCACAAGCATGCCGCGCTCGCGCTCGCCGACAGCGCCAGCGAGGCCGCGCGGGCGATCGGAGCCGCCAACATGCTCACGTTCGCCCCCGACGGCGCGATCGCGGCTGAGAACACCGACGCGCCAGGCCTGATCGCGGCGCTTGGACGTTTGACTGGGATGCCCGCCCACCCGAGCGCGCTTGTGCTCGGCGCCGGAGGCAGCGCGCGCGCGGCGGTTTGGGCTCTGCTCGACGCCGGCGCCGCCGAGGTGTCGGTGTGGAACCGCACCCCTCAGAGGGCCGTGGAGCTCGCCGGAGATCTTGGCGCGCGAGCGGTCAGTGAGCCCGTTCTGGCCGACCTGTTGGTCAACTGTACCTCGGTGGGACTGCAACGGTCGGCCACTGACGTCGACTTGCTCAACCAACTCGGCATGACGGCCGATCACGTCGGTGGGTATGCCTATGTCATCGATCTGGTCTACAGCAACGGTCCCACCCCGTTGCTCGCCGCCGCACGTTCGCGAGGAGTCATCGCTGTGGAAGGTCTTGAGGTGCTCGTCGCCCAGGGGGCGCTCAGCTTCCAGTCATGGACGGGGGAGCATGCGCCGCTCGCGGACATGCGTAAGGGAGCAGGCATCGAAGAGACCTAATCGTCGACGTTCACGCGCGCGAGGGCGGTGGCGATGAACACCCCCCCGAGCGGCCTACGTGATCAACACAGCGTCTTTGGAGACCACGAGCCGCAGGTAAGCGTCGAGGTCGAGCGCGACGAGCGCGAGACAGTCGCTTCCGAGCTGTCGGTCGACACTCGTGAAGTCGTAGCGCCCGAGTCCCCGCAAGGTGTCACCCATCCATCCCGCCGCGGCTCCTCTTCGCGCTTTCTCACCGATGTGATCGTCGAGATGGGACTCGCCTCCCGCGAACAGGTCGACCGCGCAATCGAATCCTCTCGTAACGAAGGCACCACGCCCGAGCGCGTGCTGCTTGCCGGCAAAGCCCTTACGCCCGACGGGCTCGCACGGGCTCTTGCGGAGCGCTACGGCCTCGACCACCTGGACCTCGATGTGTTCTCGGTGGAGATGAGCGCCGCCAACCTCGTCGTCAACGCTGCCGCCAAGCGCTACCAGGCGGTGCCTGTCGGGTTTGTCGACAAGCGCACGCTGCTACTCGCGATGGCCGACCCTTCCAACGTGTTGGCGGTCGATGACGTGGCGATCATGACCGGCTATGAGGTCCGTGTGGCAGTCGCCTCCCCGGACGCGATCCGCGACCTCATCTCGCGTATGGACCGCCTGGATGATGTCGTATCCGATGGCGCCGCGCTCGAGGAGAGCGAGGAGTCAAGTGCCGAGATCGTCAACCTGCGCGAGACCGCCGACGACGCCCCGGTCGTCAAGCTCGTCAACCAGATCGTCGCCCAGGCCGTCGAGCGCGGCGCCTCCGACGTGCACATGGCGCCCGACGGTCATGAGGTCCGCATCAGGGTTCGCGTCGACGGCATCCTGCAGGACATAACAACTGTCCCGCGGCGTATGGCCGCCGGGGTCGTATCGCGCGTGAAGATCATGGCTGAGCTTGACATCTCTGAGCGGCGCCTACCCCAGGACGGTCGCGTGAGCCTCACAGTCGACGGTCGCCACATCGACCTGCGCGTGGTCACGCTCCCAAGCGTCCACGGCGAGTCGATTGTGATGCGCATCCTCGACAAGGACTCGGTCGTGATGAAGCTAGAGAAGCTTGGCATGGCCGACACCGAGCGCGAGCGCTTCGAACACGCCTTCCACGAAACTCACGGCGCGGTGCTCGTCACAGGGCCCACTGGCTCGGGCAAGTCCACGACGCTATACGCGGCGCTCCTCGCCCTCAACACCCCGGAGAAGAACATCATCACCGTCGAGGACCCGGTGGAGTATCAGATGGAGGGGCTCACCCAGGTGCAAGTCTCGGCAAAGTCTGGGCTCACATTCGCCACGGGCCTGCGCGCGATGGTGCGCGCCGATCCCGACGTGATCATGGTTGGAGAGATCCGCGACCGCGAGACCGCTCAGATCGCCGTCGAGTCTGCGCTTACCGGCCATTTGGTGCTGTCCACATTGCACACCAACGACGCGCCGTCTGCGATCAGCCGGCTCACCGAGATGGGGATCGAGCCATTCCTAGTGGCCTCGGCGCTTGACTGTGTGCTTGCCCAGCGGCTTGCCCGCATGCTGTGCCCAAACTGCAAGCAACGCACGATCGTCCCCGCCGGGGTGCTGCGTGAGAACGGCTACAAGGCGCTCGTGGACCTGGAGGCCTACGAGCCCTCCGGCTGCCGTCGCTGCAATGGCAGCGGCTACCGCGGCCGCCTCGGGATCTACGAGGTAATGACGATCTCCTCGGAGATCCGCCAGCTGGCGCTCGAACGACGCCCTGCCGAGGAGATTCGCGACGTTGCCGTCCGCGAAGGAATGCGCCGTCTGCGCGACGACGGCTTGGAGAAGGTCCGCCAGGGCCTGACCTCGGTCGCTGAGATCGTGCGTGTGCTCGGCAGCAGTTGAGATACGCCGCACATCTGCCGATAAGGGGCCAATGGCACCTCACGCACGCACCACCGCCGACCGAAGGGCTAAGTAATGAGCATCGATTTCGCGGATCTGCTGATGGAGGTCGTCACGCGACGCGCCTCCGACCTTCACCTTGCTGCTGGTGCGCAACCGACTGTGCGTGTTCGCGGCCGTCTCGTGCGCTTGGAGGGCTACCCGGATCTCACCGATACCGACACGCGCGAGATCGTCTACTCGATCCTCTCCGGCGATCAGCGCCAGCGCCTTGAGACCAATTGGCAACTCGACTTCGCCTACTCGATCCCAGGCCACGCCCGCTTTCGTGTCAACGCTTACTTCCAGCGTGGCGCGATCGGCGCGGCTTTCCGCCTGATCCCCTTCGAGCTGACCTCGATCGACCAGCTCGGTCTGCCCCCAATCGTGCACGATCTCACGCGCAAGCCACGTGGCCTGGTGCTCGTCACGGGCCCCACCGGCTCGGGCAAGTCCACCTCGCTGGCGGCGATGCTCGATGAGATCAACTCCACGCGCGAGGAGCACATCATGACGATCGAGGATCCGATCGAGTTCCTGCATGCCCACAAGAAGTGCCTGGTCAACCAGCGCGAGCTGGGCTCCGACGCGCAGAGCTTCGCCGACGCGCTGAAGGCCGCGCTGCGCCAGGACCCCGATGTGATCCTGGTCGGCGAGATGCGCGACCTGGAGACGATCTCAACGGCGCTGACTGCCGCTGAGACCGGCCACCTTGTGTTCGCGACACTGCACACCCAGGACACCGCGCAGACGGTTGACCGCATCATCGATGTATTCTCCCCAGAGCAGCAGGGGCAGGTGCGGGTGCAGCTGTCGGTTGCCCTACAGGGGATCATCACTCAGCAGCTACTCCCAACAGCCGACGGCGCTGGACGCGTCGCCGCCTGTGAGGTGCTAGTCCCCAATCCGGCTGTGCGCAACCTGATTCGCGAGGGCAAGACCCACCAGATCTACTCCGTCCTTCAAACCGGCTCAGCGCAGGGAATGCAGACGATGGACGCGGCGCTGGCCACACTGATGCGAACCGGCAAGATCTCCCAGAAACTCGCCGAAGACCGCTCCTCCTCCCCAGAAGACCTGCGCCGGTTGCTCGGTGGCGCCGCATCGCTGGCGGCCTGAGATGGGCACCCGTGTCCCCCCCACTGATGAATCGGATCGTCTGAGATGAGCACCTACGTCTTCAAGGCGATGGACATGACGGGCGGCAAGGCACGCGGAGAGATCGAGGCCGATTCCAAGCAGGCCGTCTCCGACCAGTTGAAGTCGCGCGGCATGATCGTGCTTGACATCGCCGACAAGCACGCCTCGCGCGAGATTGAGCTGAGCTTCCTGAAGTCGGTCAAGGCAACCGACCTGGCCGTGTTCTCCCGCCAGCTCGCCACCATGATCTCCTCCGGCCTGTCGATCCTGCGCGCCCTGTATGTGCTCGAGGAACAAACCGAGAACAAGTTCTTGAAGGAAACGATCGTTCAGGTGCGCAAGGACGTTGAGGCGGGCATGTCGCTCTCGAGCGCGATGGAGTCACACCCCAAGGTGTTCACACCATTGTTCGTGGCCATGACCAGTGCCGGCGAGGCCGGCGGTCTGCTTGAAGATTCCCTCAAGCGTGTCGCCGACCAGTTGGAGAAGGACGCGTCATTGCGCCGTCAGGTGCGCTCGGCGATGATTTACCCGACGTTGATACTCGTCTTTGCGGTCGGGGTCATGCTCGCTCTGGTCGCGTTCCTCGTGCCGGTTTTCGAGGGTGTGTTCAAGGAATTCGGTGGAGAACTTCCTGCGATCACGAAGGTGTCGGTGCTGATGTCGAAGATCGTCACCCAATACTGGTGGGCCATGTTCAGCACCATGGGTGCCGTCGTATTCGGGTTCTTGAAGTGGAAGAAATCCAAGGTGGGACGTCCGCAGTGGGATCGCTTTCGTCTGCGCGTGCCGATGAAGATCGGCGCCCTCGTGCAGCAGATTGCGGTCGCGCGCTGGTCGCGCACGCTCTCCTCGCTGATATCCGCAGGAGTGCCGCTGCTGCTCGCGCTGGAGATCACTGGCAAGACGGCCGGCAACATCGTTGTCGAGGACGCGATGAGTGGTGTGATCGCCTCAGTCAAGCGTGGTGGCACGATCTCAGAGCCGCTCTCGAAGGCGACCGTGTTCCCCACGATGGTCACGCACATGGTCGGCGTCGGCGAGGAGACGGGCGCACTCGATCAGATGCTCGGCAAGATCGCCGACTTCTACGACGATCAGGTGGACGCGTCGGTCAAAATGCTGACCTCGATCATGGAGCCGATCATGATCCTCGTGATCGGTGGGATCGTCGGTTTCATCGTGATCTCGATGTACCTGCCGATGTTCACGGTCTACAACAGCATCCAGTAAGCACCCAAGAGGGGACCTCCACGCGCGCGGGGCGCGCGTGCCGTGGGTTGTTCGCTGATGGGGACCTCGCTACGCGCGGGGCGCGCGCCGTGATTGTTCGCTTGTGAGACCCGCTACGCACGGCGCGCGTCTCTGGCATCGATCGGGTGCTAGGCGCCGATCCGCAGGCGCCCGGCGCGCACCGACAGGGATACACGACCATCGAGCAAAGCCAACAGTTCTTCGCCAACCAGCTCGCGACGCCAGCCGCGCAGGGTTCGCACGTCGGCCTCGCCGTCCTGCTTGCCTGCTGAGGTCACACGCTCGTTGCGGGTCACGATGATCGACTGTAGGTCGGCGCGTGAGGCGAGCAGCTCGTAGGCGACATCGGCTTCGCGCGCACGTGCTCTGATAAGTGCCTCCGCGAGCGCTATCAGCGGCGCGTCATCGGGTTGGGGCTGGGGAGGACGGGGTCCGCTGTTGCGCGGGGGTGGCTCGCTTTGCAGCCCACGCTGCACGACCTCCAGCAGCTCCTCACCGCGTCTGCGCGAGCTGTTCTGGCCGATCCCACGAATCTCCTCCAGCTTGCGCAACGAGCTTGGCTTGCGCTTGGCTATCTCGACCAGTTGCGCATCGCCGAGTACGCTCTGGACGGGCCTGTCGCGCTCGGCGGCCGTGCGCTCACGCCATGCCACTAGCTCACGTGCGACACCCTGTGAGGGTGCGCTCATGCCTCTGATACGTGGGAGTCGCTCGAAGATCCTCTCGGGGTCGCGCTCGTCGC
Source organism: uncultured Solirubrobacterales bacterium (assembly GCA_963849215.1). Classification (GTDB taxonomy): domain Bacteria; phylum Actinomycetota; class Thermoleophilia; order Solirubrobacterales; family Solirubrobacteraceae; genus Palsa-744. The sequence goes on along the minus strand of CAWKGR010000002.1, from coordinate 64,219 downwards.
TGACCCGCTCGAGAAACTCACACTCCTCGCGTGCCCATCGCAAGCGTCCGGCCTGCTCGAGCCGGCGCTGCAGCTCGACGGTCAGCGCGGTTAGGTGCACGACATCCTCGCGTGCATACTCGAGCTGCTCGGCTGAAAGCGGGCGCGCATCCCAGCGGGTGAAGCTGGCGCTCTTCGCAAGCCTCACGCCAAGCACCTCAGCGAGCAGGGTGTCGTAGGAGCACTGTGCACCCATCCCCAGGAAGCCGGCGGCCACCTGCGTGTCGAACACGTTCGCAACCTCGCACCCGAGCGCGCGGCGCAACAGCGCGATGTCCTGGCGCCCGGCGTGTACCACGACCTCTACGAGTGGATCGGCCAGCGCCCGCGCGAGCGGTTGGCCCGATCGGCCGGCCACGCCTCCCTGGCTGCTGTCTGCCGACAGGTCGCCCGCCAGTGGGTCCACGATCTCGATCCGCTCCCTGCCCTTACCGTCGGTGACCGCGAGCTGGATCAGGCACAGAAGTGTGCGATAGCGACCCTCACCCATGAACTCCGTGTCGAGCGCGATCCGTCCGGCGGCTTGGGTTAGCTCGCCGATCTGCTCGAGCACGGTCGCAGGGTCGGCTGAGCTCTGGTGCTCGATGGACTCATTCATCGGCTTATCCTCTCCGATCGCCGGTGCTCGCGCGTCGCGGACGGCGCGAGGCTCATAGTGCGTTGGGTGCCTGCTCGTCATCGATGCGTGCGGGCGGCAGGCGCAGCGCGAAGCAGGCCCCCGTCTCGTCAGTGGCATCGTCGAGCAGTGTCAGCGTGCCGGCCATTCGGCTCGCGAGCTCCCGCCCAATTGCCAGCCCCAGCCCGAATCCGCTGTGCCCGCCGGAGGTGCTTCCGCGCCGGAAGCGCTCGAAGATATGCTCGCGCTCGACGTCCGGGATGCCCGGTCCATCGTCGCTTACTGTCACCTGAGACCAGGAGCCGTCCGCGGCGGTGGCTGTGTGAGTCTGCACGCTTGAGCCCGGCGGCGCGATCCCGATCGCATTGTCCAGCAGGATCCGCATGATCTGAGCGACCGCGCCCGGATCGCATGTCGCCCAGCAGGCCTGCAGCAATTGGTGCACCTCAATGCGCACCTCGCGCTCGACGGCGCGGCGCTCGAATTCCGCCGCCACAGCGCGGCAGAGCTCCCCTAGCTCGACCGGCTCCGCGCGCAACGGTACCTCGGCATCCAGGCGGCTCAGGTCGAGCAGATCGGAGGCGAGGCTTGACAGTCGATGGGATTGCTCGCGTGCTCGGGTGGTGCGCTCACGGGCATCGGCAAGGTCAAGCTGCTGAGGGTCGAGATCATCTTCGAGTAGCTCCAGCGTTCCATCGAGCGAAGCCAGCGGGGTGCGCAGCTCGTGCGAGGCGGTCGCCACGAACGCATGGCGCGCCTGCACCTGACGGCGCAGGCGCGCCTGCATGCTCGTGAACGCACGGGTCAGATCGCCGATCTCGTCGTTGCGATCGTCCACGTGGATCGGAGCGTCGAGGCCTCGACGCTCCAGTTCGCCAGCGGCTTCACGCAGCCGCTCCAGCCGTCGCAGCAGTGTCGTGGTGAGCGCGATCCCGAGCAGCAGCGCGATTCCAAAGCCGACAGCCGCCGCCTCGATGAATGCTTTGCGCACCACCTGAACGGTGGAGATCACATATTCCAGCCGGCGCACGAGTACCACCGCGTCCAGCGACCCACTCTCGCCGATTCGCATCGGCTCGACCGCCACCAGCTCGTTGCCGATCAATGTGTGCACACCATTGCCGGTGCGAAGCGCCCTGGCGACCTGCGTGTAGTAGTCGGGCACATCGAGATCCTGATCGGTAGGCGCGTAGATCGTCTCGAGCTTGCCGTTGAGCACTGTCACCTCCGCGCCGGAACGGTGGCGCAACAGCGACACGGTGGCCTCCAGTTCGCGACTGTCGGGGCGTCCTGTGGCGGGATCGACTCCGATCTCTTCAAACTCGCCACGCGACACCGAGATGGCCGCGAACACACCGGCCTCGCCCTCGGTGCGCAGCCGCTGCTCGAGCGGCGAGAACAGTGCGAGGGCCGCCACGGCGAGCGTCACCGCGCTCGAGAGCAGCAGTGCCGCGAACATCCTGGGACGCAGTCCCAACACGTGTCGGCGTATGCCTGCACGGCCCCTGCTGCCGTTGCCGGCCCGCTGAGCCTGCTCGTTCACGGCTCTTGGAAGCGGTACCCCGCGCCGCGCACGGTCAGGATCAGCTTGGGTTCCTCCGGTCGCTCCTCGATCTTCTCGCGCAGATGACGGATGTGAACGTCGATCGCGCGTGGGTCGCGATAGGCGGAGTCGCCCCAGATCGCACGCAGCAACTCCTGGCGGTTGAACAGCCTTCCGGGTTCGGACATCAGCTGCGCCAGCAGCTCGAACTCTGAGAATGTGAGCTTCACCTGCTCGTCGTGGGCACTTGCTTCACGGTGGCTGCGGTCGAGCGTGATCGGCCCGATGCTCAGCACCTCCCGACCCATCGCCCGTGGCCCCGAGCGGCGCAGCACAGCGCGGATGCGGCTGCGCAGCTCGGCCAGCCCGAACGGCTTGGTCACGTAATCGTCGGCGCCCGCCTCTAGGCCTTGGACGGCGTCCGCCTCTGTATCAAGCGCGGTCAACATGATGATTGGCACGATGTTGCGCTGTCCCCGCAGTGCACGACACACGTCATAGCCATTTGGCCCAGACCCAAGCGCCACGTCCAGCAGGATCACGTCGAACTGCTCAGAGCCGGCGCGCTCGATCGCTTCCGCACCGTCTGCCACTGCCTGCACGGTGTGGCCCTCCTTGGAGAAGGAGCGCGTCAGAGTCTCGCGCAAGGGAGCCTCGTCGTCGACGACGAGAATGTTCATCGAAGCGGACGCGTCCATCGCATTCACGCTACCGATAGTGGCGGTCACGAGCGTGCTCCCGGTAGTCGCCACAGGATGCCGCTAGCGCGCAACCCAGCCAGGCGCGACACGTCGGTTCCATGCTCACGCACCCACAGCGCGACGGGGGCGCAACCAGCCGTGGTCTTCGAGGGGCGCCCCCCGCACACTGAATCGAGGAACGCGTAGCGCACTTCTCCGCGGGCGACCAGGCGCTTCAACTGGGCCACGTCGGTCAAAGCAAGTCCGTTGTAAGTCGTCAGCATCAGCACCGGACGCGCGTCCTGAACGATCAGCGACGCGACGGTCGTAGCCGAGCCGGCCGCCAGCTCGTAGCGTGCTCCACCCTGGTTGGCGCGCAGGTATGCGCTCATCAAGCGCTGCTCTTCGCCGCCAAGGGCCCCAACATCGCCCGCGTCGGACGTCTCAGCTCTCACGGCCTGCACACTCGCTACGAGCGGTATTGCGAGCAGCGCCGTCAGCGGCACCGCGAGCCATCGAGCCTTGTTCGGAGCGCCTGCCACCCAGGCCACGCCGATCCCGAACATGGCGGCCACGGCCGGCGTGAAGCTCTCCACGTAGCGCGGGTGCAGGCGTGCCATCGCGCTGAACAGAACAATCCCCGTCACGAGCCACACGAACACGCCGATCGCCATCGCACGTCGTACACGCTCCTCGCCTCGACGTAGGACGCGGGCGAGGACCAGCACACCCAGCAGCAGCGCCGCCAACACCTCCCAACCGAGCCACTTGGCCGGAAGTTGCCCCATTCGAGCCAAAAGTCGTGTGGGCGAGGGAGGAGCGATCGGGGTGGATGCCGAGGCGGCCAGACGGCTTTTGCCACCAGAGCGCAGTGCTACGGGCGTCGCCTGACCGACTTCCACCGTTTTGCCGCTGAGTCGTTCGGTGCCGTTGAAGATAAAGGCCGCGTTCCATGCGCTGCCATTGGTCGAGCCGATCGCGTACGGACGCTCGTGTGCCGGGAACAGCAGTGTGGAGCTCAACCACAAGAGCGCGACTACCGCGTACATGCCCGCGGCTGCAGCCAGCTGCCATGCTCGCCGCCCGCGTGGAGTCTGCTGCTGCCCCTCTGCGGCACCCGGCAGTCCAAGGCAGGCGAGCACGAACAGCCCTGGAAGCGCCACTATCGACTCGAGCAGCTTCACGTTGAACGCCACCCCGAGCGCCGCGGCGGCCGCGAGCAGCCAGACGGTGCTACCGGTCTCACAGGCGCGTACGAGCGCCAGCAGCGCCCCCACCAGCAGCAGCATCATGACCGCATCCATCGTGTCGCTGCGCGCGGTGATCACCTCGATCGGCAGCACCGCGAGCGCAAGCGCCGCCACGAGCCCGGCAAGCACCCCGAATGGGCGTCGCACCGCCGCGTACAGCAGCGGTACCGACGCGGTACCCGCGAGCGCCTCGGGCAGCTTCAGCGACGTGGAGCTCCAGCCAAACAGCTTTACGCTGGCGACCTGCAGCCACAGGTCAACCGGCGGCTTGTCGATCGACACGCTCCCGCCCGGCTCATATGCGCCGAAGAAGAAGTTGTGCCAGGAGATCCCCATGCTGCGCACCGCCGCGTCATAGAACGGGTCGAGTCGCACCGCTCCGAGATCGACCAGCCGCAGTGCGCCCGCAAGCGCTGTGATCAGGGCGAGAGCGAGCCAGCGCAGGGGGATCGTGGGCGTTCTCACGCCCGGAACGCTAATCTCGCCTCTCCATGAGTGACGCACATGATCGCAAGCAGACCACCTCCGGGCGCCCGCGCGGAGCATCGTCCTCCACGCACGAGCAGGATGAGGAGGCTCCGGCGGCCGAGGAGTCACGCGAGCCGCGAGAGTGCATGCCGTGCCATGGGACCGGCAAGGTCATCTCAAATCTAGGCGGCCATGCCCGTAAGGTCACCTGTCCGTGGTGTCGCGGCAGCGGCGAGCGCCTGACAGGCTCCGACGCGCAGGAGTTCCAGCAGGAGCAGGCGGCGCTAAAGCGGCATTGAGAGCGCGTTTCGGGTCGCGGTTTGCGGGTAATGCGTCCAATTTGCGGGTAATGCGTCCAAGTTTGGTGCAACGCTAAAGGGCAGATCAACCGCGGTCGATGAACGCGCTGAAAAGCCAGACCGCAGGTCAAGGTACACGCCAAAGTGCGTATAGCAAAGCCGGCGGCTCCTGTGATCGATCGTGAGACCGATCTTGGGGAACGCACCGTCGCCATGAGACGGTTGGACTGAGGGCTGGCGCCCAAGAAACCGGATCCCAAGGAGGATTCAAATGCTAAATCGACTGCGCCAGCGCGCATCTGATGAGGGTGGCTTCACGCTCATCGAACTCCTGGTAGTGATCTTGATCGTCGGTATTCTCGCCGCGATCGCGATTCCTGCGTTCCTTAGCCAGAAGAGCAAGGCCTATGACTCCTCGGCGGAGACTCTGGCTCAGACCTCTCAGACCGCTGCTGAGACGTTCGCGACCGAAAACGGTGGCGAATACTCGTTCACGACACCGGCAGAACTGAGCAAAATCGAGCCGTCGATCAATACTACGAACACCAAAGAAGCCGAGCTCACAACCGCAAAAGGCATCGAAACCGGCAACAAAGGCTATGAAGTCATCGTCACGGCGCAGAACACTGGCGATACATTCACAGTCAAGAGGCTGGCAAGCGGAGTAGTGGAACACCTCTGCAAAAGCAGTACGACAGGCTGCAAAGGCGCAAAAGAATCAACCAGCTGGTAGCGACCTGATCTAGAGCTAACGCTCCGGACCAATCAACGCAGCAAAGAGAGGCGGCCTCCGGGCTGCCTCTCTTTGCTTAACGAGACCTGATCCACGAGACCCAATCTCTTCCACCGAGACCCCATCTACTCTCACTTCCCAAAAAGATCTCACCCAACGCTCAAGTGGCACCACTCTCCCGCCGATTAGCCTCCCATGAGTTTTGTCCAATATGGGGATAACAATGTTTAATCGACTGCGCCAGCGCGCATCTGATGAGGGTGGCTTCACGCTCATCGAACTCCTGGTAGTGATCTTGATCGTCGGTATTCTCGCCGCGATCGCGATTCCTGCGTTCCTTAGCCAGAAGAGCAAGGCCTATGACTCCTCGGCGGAGACTCTGGCTCAGACCTCTCAGACCGCTGCTGAGACGTTCGCGACCGAAAAAAGTGGCGAATACTCGTTCACGACACCGGCAGAACTGAGCAAAATCGAGCCGTCGATCAATACTACGAACACCAAAGAAGCCGAGCTCACAACCGCAAAAGGCATCGAAACCGGCAACAAAGGCTATGAAGTCATCGTCACGGCGCAGAACACTGGCGATACATTCACAGTCAAGAGGCTGGCAAGCGGAGTAGTGGAACACCTCTGCAAAAGCAGTACGACAGGCTGCAAAGGCGCAAAAGAATCAACCAGCTGGTAGCGACCTGATCTAGAGCTAACGCTCCGGACCAATCAACGCAGCAAAGAGAGGCGGCCTCCGGGTCGCCTCTCTTTCGTTAACCAGACCCGAATCTCGTCTCCCGAGACCCGCTCTCATCTCCCTTCCCAAAGAGATCCCACCCAACGCTCAAGTGGCATCGCTCATCCGCCGATTAGCCTCCCATGAGTTTTGTTCTAGACGACTTGGTGTTCGCCGGAATCTTCGGGGCTATCTTCGGGTCATTCCTGAACGTGGTCGTCTACCGGCTGCCACGCCGCGAATCGATCGTCAAGCCCGCCTCGCACTGCACCAGCTGCGATGCGCGGGTGATGCCCTACGACAACGTGCCTGTCCTATCGTGGCTCTTGCTGCGCGGGCACTGCCGCAACTGCTCGGCGTCGATCTCAAAGCGCTACCCACTCGTAGAGGCGCTGTGCGCGCTTTTGTGCGTGGCCGCGGTACTCGCAGGCAGTTCAACGGCGACCATCGCCCTGAACGTCACCTTCATCCTGTTGCTGGTCCCGATCGCGCTGATCGACCTCGAGCACCGCATCATTCCCAACCAGCTGACCGCGCTTGGCGCGATACTGGCGCTCGGTATTGGGACAGCGCTTGACCCCAGCGGCGAGCCTGCGCGCCTGATCGCCGGTGTCGCGGCTGGAGGGGCACTGCTGATAGCGGCACTTGCCTATCCGGGGGGGATGGGGATGGGCGATGTGAAGCTCGCCGGTGTGATGGGCCTGTTCCTCGGGAGTGCAGTAGCTCCCGCGATGCTCATCGCGCTGCTTGCGGGCGTGATCTATGGAGTGTTCGTCATGGCGCGCAAGGGCGCCCAGGCAGGACGCAAGACGACTGTCCCGTTCGGTCCGTTCCTTGCGTCGGGGTCACTCGTCGCGGTATTCGCCGGCGACCCGCTCGTCAACTGGTACTCGACCACCTTCCTGCGCTGATGAGCCCTAAGGAGCCTAAACAGATGACCAACGACAGCCTCAGCCTGCTCAGGCCCACGTCGATCGTGGTCGATATTGCACCGGAGGCGCCGACTGATGAGTTGACGGCGCCGACCTCGACTCGCAAGATGCCCTCTCTACCCAGGCCCAACCTCAAATTTGACCGGAGCGCACGCCTCAAGAGCGGACCGACGCTGGTCGGTCTTGATATCCAGCCCGGTTATGTGACGGCGGTGCAGGCACGCGTAAACGGGTCGATCCTCGTGCAGCGTGCAGCAGGAGCCCCACTGCCGCCTGACACGGTTCGCGAGGGCGAGGTGCTCGACGGCGTGGCGCTGGCCGAGACGCTGCGTGAGATGTTCAGCGACTCGCGCCTCGACAAGCGTGTGCGTCTGGGTATCGCCAACCAGCGCACCGTGTTGCGCACGCTCGAGCTGCCACCCCTGACAGACAGCAAGGAGCTAGACGCCGCAGTGCGCTTCCAGGCCGAGGACCAGGTGCCGATGCCGCTCGACAATGCGGTACTCGACTACCACACGCTCGGGATCGCCGACACGCCGTCTGGGCCGCGCCAACATGTGATCGTCGTGGCGGCTCAACGCGACATGATCGATCGTCTGCTGAGCGCCGTCCGCGAGGCGGGGCTGCGTCCCGAAGGGGTCGACCTGTCCGCCTTCGCGTTGATCCGCTCCTTGCGTCGCGCCGACGAGCAGCATGCCGGCCGCGTGCTCTACCTGAACGTCGGCGGGCTCACGAACATGGCAATCGCGGAGGACAGCGTGTGTCGCTTCACGCGCGTTGTCAGCGGTGGGCTGGAGTCGATGGCGACCGACATCGCCGAACGCTACGGCATCACACTGCTGAAGGCGCGCGAGCTGCTTGCGTCGGTGGACCTCGAAGAGTCTGTGCCCGTGCCGAGCTTCGATAGTGCCGACGGCGCTTCTGCACCTGATGGCGAGCTGCCCTCTGAGGCGGCGGAGGAGCCCAGGATCGACGTTCGCCCCGTACTTGCCGGTGGTGTGCGGGAAATCGCCGGAGAGGTGCGCAATTCACTTGACTTCCACCGTTCCCAGGATGGTGGAGGAGAGGTGTCCGGTGTCATCTTGAGTGGTCCCGCGCTTCAGATAGCGGGCTTCGCCCGCGCCCTGCAAAGCGAGCTCGGCGTGCCTGTGCTACCGCAAACAGTCGGCTTGGTGAATGACGGCTCGGCCGGCAGCGTGTCGCCTGAGCACCTGGCCGTGGCGACCGGTCTGGCCACCGAGGAGGCACCGCGATGAGGGCAGTCAACCTGATCCCAGGCGAGCGGCGCAGGCGCGGTGGGCGCCTGATCGGACGCTCCGGCGGCGGTGCTCTCATAGTGCTCGGCCTGCTCGTAGGACTGGTGGCGCTCGCGGTCATGTACGGCAGCGCGCACCGTCAGATCTCAAGCCAAGAAGGCGAGACAGCCAGACTGGACGCCCAGACAAGCGCGGTCCAAGCCCGCACAGGCCGTCTCACGCCCTACACGAGCTTCGTCGCGACGGCCGAAGAGCGTATGAAGACCGTCTCTCAGCTCGTCGAGTCGCGCTTTGACTGGTCTCACGCGCTACACGAGCTCGGACGCGTATTGCCGGCCGGCACGGCGCTCGACTCGCTGCACGGCTCGGTTGGATCCGAACAGGCGACCTCATCGTCGAGCGCCGGCGCTAGCGCGACATCGAGCACTCCTCCAGGAACAGTCCCCGTGTTCACGCTCACGGGCTGCGCCATAAGCCAATCTGAGGTCGCCCAAACACTGCAGCGCTTGCGCTTGATGAACGGCGTGAGCGAAGTGCAGCTGCAGAGCTCGACCAGCTCCAGTTCGGGTGGAAGCTCGAGCGCCGCAGGCGGAGGGTGCCCCTCTGCCGACCCATCCTTCAGCGTTGTAGTCAGCTTTGCGGCGCTGCCCGCGGCACCTGCCCTGAGCGCCCCGGCGGGCACGACACAGACTTCGGTGACTGCCGCACATTCTCATGGAAGAACCGAGCAAATCTCAGCGCGCGGCAAGGAGGTCCCCCGATGACCCTGCGCGACCGACTCATGTTCACGGGGATCGCGGTGCTCGCTGCGCTGGCCGTCGTTTGGCTGATGGGGGTTTCCCCTGAGCGCGAACACGCCGCAAAACTCAGCGCGGAAGTTGAAACGGCGCGCACGCAGCTCGCGAGCGCCGAATCGCAGGCGCGCGAAGCGCGCAGCGCGCAGTCGCACTACTCGACCGCGTACACCTCGCTTGTGACGCTTGGTCAGGCCGTGCCGGCCTCCGCCGAAACGCCGGCCTTGATCTACACGCTCAACGAGGCATCGAGCAGTCACGACGTCAAGTTCTCCTCGATCACAAACGGCTCGTCGGGCTCCAGCTCGAGCTCGGGCGGGTCTTCTTCGAGCTCATCCTCGGGCGTCAAATCCGCGGCACAAAGCTCAGGGCTCTCCCAACAGCCGTTCACGTTCGTGTTCAACGGAAACTTCCTCGCGTTGAGCAAGCTGCTTGGCGGGCTCGAAGGCTTCACCGTGCTGACGTCGTCCGGTCCGCTGGAGGTGAGCGGCCGCCTGCTGACAATCAACAGTGTCAGCCTGACACCCAACACGGCCCAGAACACCTCCGAAGCCGGCGGGTCGAGCAAGAAGTCCAAGTCGCCCGAACTTACGGGCACGGTCACAGCTACCGCCTACGTGTTGCCGGCGGGCGAGTCCGCACTTGGCGGCGCCACCGCTGCCGGTCCGGCCAGCGCACAGCCTGCTTCGAGCAGCACATCCAGCGGCTCTAGCGGAGCCCCCACAGCAGCCGTAGTGAAGGTGAGTCCATGACCGAGTTCCTACGATCGATCAAGTCGGATTTGTTCTCGCAGCGTATGCTGCCGCTGGTGGTCGTGCTCGGGGTCGCCCTGCTGGCGGCTGTCGGCTACGCCTTCACGGGTAGCTCCGGCGGCTCTACGCCGGTTGTATCGGCGAGCCTTCCGAGTGCTCCCGCGGGGAACGCTGCGGCCCGCTCAGGCGTCTCCGTTGCGACTGAAAATCCTCATGTGGCGACCTCCGAGACTCCTGGCGGGGTGCGATATCAGAATCAGGACCCCACCCGCGACCCTTTCATCCCGCTGGCCTCCCCCTCAGAAGCAAAGAGCACCAGCTCGAACGTGTCCTCTAGCTCTTCCGGGTCCAAAGCGACTGGCACAAGCGGCTCCTCCAGCGGAAGCACCGGCTCCTCGAGCGGTGGCACGAGCACGGGCGGGCAGACGACTCCTAGCGCCCCCCCGGCAAAACAACCGCCGGTGTACGTGGTCTCAGCGGCGCTCGCAACGGGTCCCGCAAGTACCACACAGCCGGTGGTGGTCACCCCATACGTTGGTCTCAAGGCAAAAGAGCCGATTCCCTCCAAGCAAGATGTGCGCCTCACTTTCGAACGAGTTACAGCCAGCGGCAAGGGAGCGGTCTTCAAGCTCGTCGTCGCGCCAATCCTTCACGGCCCCGGGACCTGTCTGCCGAGCGCTTCTGAATGCGAGTCGATCGATCTGGCCGTCGGACAGGTCGAGGAACTCGAATACGTCGAAGCCAATGGGCAGACCGTTGTCTATGCGCTCAAGGTTGTGAGTATCAACAAGGTCGTCGTTGGCGCCAATGCAGCACGGGTGAAGACCAAAGCAGGCGCTGCTCGCCTCACGCACACGGCGCATTCCGCGCTCGCCGGGCATAAGGCAAGCACAATTCCAGCAGCGCACAAGTAGGCGCGGCTCCCATTTGGGCGCCGTAGATGCCCTACACGAACGGCTGTGCGACACCCAGCACCGGCAAAGCGCAAGTGAGCAAATAAGCTACGGCGGAGATGACGCTCCGCCTGATAACCGCTGGTGAGTCGCACGGCCCCGGCCTGACCTGCCTCCTTGAGGGACTGCCGGCTGGTCTGCGGTTGCGTCCCGGGGATCTCAACGAGGACATGGCGCGCCGCCAGCTCGGCCACGGGCGCGGTGGGCGCATGAAGATCGAGAAGGACACGGCGCAGGTCACTGCCGGCGTCAGGCACGGGCTCACACTCGGCGGTCCCATCGCCCTGCAGGTCGAGAATCGTGACTACGCCAACTGGGAAGAGCGCATGTCCCCGTGGCCTGTGGATGGCGAGGTGGCAGAGGTCCATCTGCCGCGTCCAGGTCACGCCGACCTGGTGGGCACGCAGAAGTACAAGCAGACAGACGTGCGCAACATCCTCGAGCGCGCCTCGGCCCGTGAGACGGCCGCACGCGTCGCCGGCGGAGCGCTCTGCAAGGCGTTTCTGGCCGCACTCGGTGTACAGGTGCGCTCGCACGTGATCCAGGTCACCTCGGTTCATGCTCCCGCTCACGAGACCCCGCTCACCCTCGCCGACTTCAACGCCGTCGATGACTCCCCGGTGCGCTGCCTGGATGAGGCGGCCGGACGTGCGATGGTCGCCGAGATCAACGCGCTGCGCAAGGCCAACGAGTCGCTCGGCGGGGTGTTCGAGGTGCAGGTCTTTGGCTTGGTGCCCGGCCTTGGCTCGCACACCTCCTGGGAGGAGCGCCTCGACGGTCGCCTCGCGATGGGGATCCTCTCGATCCAGGCGCTCAAGGGCGTGGCGATCGGGGACGGCTTTCAGATCGCCGGTGTTCCCGGCTCACAGGCTCATGATGAGATCTTCTACTCAGAGCTTCGCGGCTACTATCGCGAGACGAACCGCTCGGGTGGGCTGGAGGGTGGCATGACCACCGGCGAGCCGCTGATCGTGCGTGGCGCGATGAAGCCGCTGCCGACTCTTACAAAGCCGCTGAGATCGATCGACATCTCAACGCACGAGCCAGCCGAGGCATTGCGCGAGCGCACCGACTCTTGCACGGTTCCCGCCGCCGGGGTGGTTGGGGAGGCGATGGTCGCACTGGTGCTCGCCGACGCCTACCGGCGCAAGTTCGGCGGCGACCACATCGATGACGTACGCGAGGCAGTGGAGGCCTACTGTCAGCGGATCGGATGGCCGTCGCCTTGACAGACAGATGGCGAGGCGCGCCGGGTGAGGAGCCCACTCATGGGGGACTCGCTCGATGGCGAGCGTAGCGTCGGCGCCTGACCGCGCACTGGTGTTCATAGGCTTCATGGGCGCCGGCAAGACGACGGTCGCCGCCCAGGTCGCAACTGCGCTTGGCGTGCAGGCACTCGACAGCGATCGACTGCTTGAGCAGGCGCTCGGACATTCGATCGCCGAGGAGTTCGAGCAGAGGGGAGAGGCTTCGTTCAGAGCGGCTGAGGAGCAGCTCGTCTGTCGCCTGCTCGAGGAGGCCGGATCGGGCTCAGTGATCGCGCTTGGTGGCGGCAGCGTGCTCTCAGAGCGCGTACGGTCCGCGCTCGCGCCCCATCTGACCGTGTTGCTCGACATCGACGCCCGGGCCGCGTGGCGGCGTGCGGACGCGGGGCGCGAGAAGCGTCCACTGGCTGGCGACCGTGAAGCATTCATCGCGCTGCACACGAGCCGGGCGACGCTGTATGAGCAGATCGCAGACGCGATCCTGCCGGCGCTCGCCCCACGTGTAGCTGTGCGTGCGCTACCGGCGCTGAGAGGGCTGGCGTATGCGCCGAGGGGCACACGGTTGCTGTGGGCGAGCGCGGCGTCCGGTGACTACCCCGTATTCGTCGGTCCTGGCCTGCTGAATGGCGAGTTGTGCACACAGCCTGGCCTGTGGCCTCTCGACTCAGGTATCTCACGACCGTTTTGCGTTTCAGACCAGAATGTCGCCGCCCTCTATTCCGAGCGGCTCGGGGGGGTGCAGGAGTTGGTTGAGATTGCGCCGGGTGAGCGCAACAAGACGCTCGCGAGCGCTGAGCTCGTGTGGAGCGCGCTGGTAGCCGCTGGGATGACACGCGCTGACCATCTTGTGGCGCTGGGTGGAGGCGTCGTTGGCGATCTGGCGGGCTTCTGCGCCGCCACCTACCAGCGCGGGGTGCCGGTGGTGCACGTGCCCACGACGCTTGTGGCACAGGTCGACTCCGCTTACGGCGGCAAGACGGGCGTGGACCTCCCTCAAGCAAAGAACTATGTCGGCGCCTACCATCATCCGGCTTGCGTGCTGGTGGACCCCGACACGCTCTCGACGCTCCCGCCAGAGGAGCTGGCGGCCGGCTACGTCGAGGTGCTCAAGACCGCGCTGATCGCTGGCGGCGAGCTGTGGGAGAAGGTCGCCGCCGAGGAGCCACTGGACGAGCGCACGATCCTCGCGTGCGCTCGCACGAAGCTCGCGGTTGTAGCCGAAGACGAGCGCGATGCGGCTCGTCGCCAAGTTCTCAACCTTGGCCACACCGTAGGTCATGCGCTTGAGACGGTCACCGGCTATGAGCGCTATCGCCACGGGGAGGCGGTTGGACTTGGTCTGCTGGCGGCGCTGCGTCTGTCTAACCTGCCCGACTTGCGCGAGCGGGTGTGTGAGTTGCTGCGGGCACGCGGATTGCCGGTGCACCTCGACGGTGAGGACGTGGAGCAGATCTTGGAAGCAACCATGCGCGACAAGAAGCGCACCGGCGCACACGTGCCGTTCGTGCTGCTCGGTGCGCCGGGTGACGCTCGAACCGGCTGCCGCGTGCCGGCCGGTGAGCTACGCGCAGCTGTGGTCGAGCTGCAACAAGGTGGGTAGTCCCCCGAGCATCACGCTGTAGGCGCGGATGTATCACCGGCGGCCCGTGGGCGGGGAGCCGCGGGCGTTGGTCGGTAGGCTCTACCCAACAGATGCCGGGCTTGACTCGCATAGAGGTGATGCACGGCGTCAATCTCGACATGCTCGGCAAGCGCGAGCCCGAGCACTACGGCAAGCTGACACTTGACGAGCTTGAGCGTCAGATTGAGGGGTTCGCGAGCGACATCGGGGTCGAGACGCGCTTCTTCCACACCAACTTCGAGGGCGAGTACGTCGAGCATCTGCATAGCCTGCGCGATCTGGTTGACGCAGTTGTGCTCAATCCAGGGGCCTGGACGCACTATTCATGGGCGATTCACGATGCGCTGGCCACGGCGGCGTTGCCGGCTGCCGAGGTTCACCTATCCGATCTGAAGACACGTGAGCCGTGGCGGCAGAGATCGGTGATCGGGGATCTGTGTGTGATCTCGATCGCCGGACAGGGGATAGAGGGATACAGGCTTGCGCTGCAGCGACTTCATGACGAGCTCGCCAGGCGGGACGTGTGAACGAGCTCGCTCGCGTGTCTCGACTTGCGGCAGAGTTGCGTGCACTGGAGGTGGATCGGCTTCTTGTGAGCACACCCGTGAACGTGCGCTACCTGACCGGTTTCACGGGCTCCAACGGCCTGGCCGTGATCGCCGCCGATCAATCGAGCTCCGATTGCCCCGCCCATCTCTTCTTCACCGATTTTCGCTACGCAACTCAGGCGGCCGAGCAGGTGCCTAACGTGTTCGAGCGCGAGATAGCGTCCGCCGACCTGTTCGAGGCAGCGACACGAGCGCTGGGTCTCGGGGGAGTCGATGGCGGAGGAACGCTCGGCTACGACGACGCCTCCCTGACCGTCAAGCAGCACGCGCGCCTGCGCGAGCTGCTTGCGCCTAGCTGGGAGCTCGTGCCGTGCGCGGGCGCGGTTGAGCGCCTGCGTGAGATCAAGGACGAGTGGGAGCTCGAGCGCATACGTGCCGCGTCACAGCTTGCCGACGAAGCTCTCACCGAAATACTCGAAGATGGTTTGGTGGGGCGCACCGAGCGTGAGGTGGCCATCGAGCTGGAGCTGCGCATGCGGCGGCGGGGGGCGCAGGCGCCAAGCTTTCCGTCGATCGTGGCCAGCGGTGAGCATGGGGCGCTCCCTCACGCCGAGCCACGCGACGTGGAGATCTCTCGCGGTGTGCTCGTAACGATCGACTGGGGTGCCTATCTGGACGGGTACTGCTCAGATTGCACCCGCACGTACGCCACCGGCCCACTTGCCGAGGAGTCGATCGAGGTATACGAGCTCGTCCTCGGCGCACAGGAAGCGGCTCTCGACGCGGTGCGTGCCGGCGTCAGCGGGCGCGAAGTGGACGGCGTGGCCCGTTCCATCATCGATCAAGCTGGCCACGCCGAGCACTTCGGGCACGGCGTGGGGCATGGCGTGGGCATGGAGATCCACGAGGCGCCACGCCTCTCGCGCACCGCTAGCGATGAGCCGTTGCGCGCCGGCAACATTGTGACGGTCGAGCCTGGCGTGTACGTACCGGGGCGTCTTGGCGTGCGTATCGAGGATCTAGCTCTGGTCGGCGAGCACGGGCACCAGCGACTTACGGGTTTGGCGAAGGAGCTTGCTTTCGTCGATTAGGGACTGTCCCGGCGCGTACAGCGCAACCGCGAGCACGCTTGTAAGTGGCAACGACCACGCCAGGAAGAAGGCCGACTGTATGTCGGCGGAGACGTGATTGGGCAGCCATTGGAAGCTGATCCATGCAAGTGCGGTGCTGAACAGCGCCAGTAGGGGTGGCCGCTCGGCGAACCGACGGAGCTCCCAGGCAAGCAGCGCAAATACGAACGGCAGCAGGTAGTAGACGGCGTCCCACGTGTCGAGCAGACAGCGCGCCAACAAGAGCAGGGCCAGCGCCAGCAGAGCGTCCCGCTCCGATAGCAGTGGGCTGCCTCCCGTGTCCCATCGTCGTCGTCTCACCCACAGCGTCGCCGTCAACGTCAGTCCCATGATGAGAATCAGCGGGTGGCTGATCTCACCCGTCCAGGCGGGGCCGATGCGATAGCCGGGCTTGGGCGCTCCGAACAGACCGTGCACGAGTGCCCCGTGATGTCCGAAGAACCACCACACCTGCCATGGCTGGAAGATCACCGCCGACGGCGTGGCGATCGCACGGGCGCCTGTGACGAACCCTCCTGAAGAGATGAGCATCAACGGGGCCAGGACGATCGCTGTCACCGCGCCCGCCGCCGCAACGCAAAGGAGTCGTCGTTTCGCCGGGAGCGCGAGCAGGACAGGCCCGAAGGCAAGCAGCGCCCACTCCTTGTTGGCCACCGCCAGCCCGAGTAGCAGCGCAGCTGCCAGTGGGCGATCGCGGCTCGCGAGCAGGACCGCGGCCACGCACAGGCAGGCACCGAGCAGCTCCTCCGGGTGCCCAAGCTCAAGTGCTCGCAGGGTCAGTGGGTTCGCCAAACACACACCGAGCGCCACCGCGCGGGAGAATGTCGAGCGGCCCTCTGAGCGCATCTGGCCGACCAGCCATATGCCCAGGGTCGCGGCGGCCAGTAGGCAGGGGAGAGCGACCATGCGGTAGACGGCCAGTTCGCCGCCACCCCACAGTCCGGGCACGAGCGCGAACGGGGCGCGCTCGATAAGCGATCCACCATAAGCCGGTGCGAGTCTCAGGAACTCCAGCACGTGCCCGTGCGCAAAAGCCTCAAAAGACGGCCGCGCCTCGGTTTCATAGTCTGTCCAGACGAAGCCGTACAGGCCCAGCCACGCCATCGTGGCGCTGCTCGCGCCCGCAATGAACACGCACAGGGCGTTGTCGCGCGCCAATCGCCTCACCCGATCTCATCGACCGGAAAAGCCTGTCGCTTGAGGCTATTCGACGCGTCCGCGGGCCTCCGCCACGCGGCGGAACAGCTCGGTGACTCCGAACCTCGGCGCCACGCGCTCCACAAGCCCTGGCGCCAACTGTCCCAGGGCGAGCATTGGGCGGATTGGGGCCCCGCTCTCCACTATCTCCGGGCGATCCTCACGAATCGCGCGCACAACCGCCTCGGAGACCTTCTCGGTGGTGGTCTCGCCCATTATGCGATTCGAGTGGTGGCCGCCCTCGGCCATTCGCGCGTACATGCCATCACCGGCGATGAATCCAGGGCACACGACAGAGAAGCCGACGGGCGCCTCCAGATACTCGGCTCGCAAAGACTGTGTCAAGCCAACCAATCCGGCCTTGGTGGCGGCATAGGGCTCATTGAATGCCGGTCCGACCTTGCCCGCCACCGAGGCGATGAAGACGACATGCCCGCGCCCGCGCTCCAGCATTCCGGGCGTGAGACGGTGGGTGAGCAGCAGAGGCGCGGTCAGGTTCACGTCCACCATCGAGGTGAGCTCCTCGCGCGTGTAGGTCGTGAACGCACCGGTCGACTCGACGCCTGCATTGTTGACCAGCACGTCGATTGGCCCGAGCGCTGTCTCGACGCCTTCGACCAATGGATCGATCTCGCTCAGGTCGGCGAGGTCGGCCGCGACACTGGTGGACTTGACTCCGAGCGAGCTCAGCTCGGCGCTGACCTTCGCGAGCGCGTCCTCTCTGCGACCCGACACCGCCACATTCATGCCCTCGCGCGCGAGATGACGCGCGATATGGGTACCGAGCCCGCCGGAGGCGCCCGTCACCAGCGCTGTGCGACCTTGCAGGGTCTTCATGCCAGGCCCCTTCGGTTGGTTGCCTGGTGATGATAGGCGGTATGAGCCAAGGTAGGCGAATCGACGGACGGTGCGGATCGGCGCAACGCCCACCAAGCGTTGTGCCGGATCACGTGTGGTGCACCAAGGTCATCTGCTTTCGACGGAAGAGCCGCATATGGTGCTCCTGTGGACATCATCCAACCTGTCTCATCCGCGGGCGCGCCAAGCCGGATCTGCTCGCTGCTGCCGAGCGCAACTGAGATCATCGCCCAACTTGGCTTGGGGGACAGGCTGGTGGGTGTCAGCGCCGAGTGTCGCTGGCCGGTGGAGGTGATCGGAAAGCCGGTTGTGTCGGATGCCCGGATCGATCTCGCGGCGCTCTCCAATGTCGAAATCGATGAGCTCGTGCGCGATTCGATTGGTGAGGGCGGGTCGCTGTATACGGTCGACTCGAGAGCTCGTCGACCGGCTGGCCCCCGACCTGATCGTGACCCAAGATCTGTGTGCTGTGTGCGCTGTGTCGAGTGAAGATCTCTCCACGGCGTGCCCTCTCGATACAGAGATTCTCTCGCTCGACCCGCGCACCTTGGGAGGCGTGTGCGACAGCGTGCTTGCTCTCGCGCGGCGCTTGGACGTCGAGGATCGCGGGCTTGAGATCGTGGAGGAGATGCGGGGAAAGATCCGGGCGGTCGAGCGGGCTGTCACCGGCGCCGAGCGACCCTTGGTGTTCTTTGCGGAGTGGGTCGAACCGCCTTACTGCGGTGGGCATTGGATACCGGAGATGATCGAGCTGGCTGGAGGCACATGTCTTTTGGGAAATGTTGGTGAGCCGTCATATCGGGTGAGCTGGCGGGATGTGTTGGAGCGAGAGCCCGATCTGATCGTCATCGCACCGTGTGGCTTTCATACCGAGGAAGCGGCGGCGCGCGCGGCCGATCTGCAACTACCCTGTCGGGTGGTGGCTGTTGATGGCGACAGCTTCTACTCGCGCCCGGCGCCCCGGCTGGCCGAGGGGGTGTGCCAGCTAGGTCACCTCATGCATCCCCACGCGGTACCCGATCAGGGCTGGCCGGCGATCGAGCTGAAACCGTAATCGACCGGGCCCGCTACTCTCCCAGACCGTGATCACCACCAACCAGTTCAAGTGCGTGATTGAACCACATTAGCCTCCGGACGAGGAGCCTTGGTCGATCTTGATGCGCTCGTCCGCTTCTAATGCAATGCTGGTGATATGTCTGCGCAGGTTCCGCAACCATTTCCTCCGGCGGTCCTTGAGGCCTTGTGCCGTGAGTTGGCGGAAGCCGTTATCGGAAGCCAGATCCCCAACCTGATTGCCCCATTGAAAGCGCCTGAGTCCCCAGTTGAGGCGACGAATACGAAGTGGAAGAGGCTCTTCAACGCGGTAGTGGTAGCGCAGAATCGTCAGCAAGACGGCCGTCCGATGATCCGGCTGATCACCGAGGTTATGCGTCCCGTACGGTTTGCCTCGGCTGAGATGTTCGAGACTCACAGGTCGGCAGTCAACGAGCGGTTGATGCTCTCGGGGTATGAAGTCCGCGACGATGGCAAGATCACGAGGACGAGAATCGCCGTTACGCTCTCGGAGGCACAGCAGCGCGCCGACGGTTTGCGGTACGAGCTTCGTCGTCGGGACGTACATCCTGATGTGCTCTCGTTCTGTCGCAGCGAGTTCCTGCAGCAGAACTATTTTCATGCCGTTCTTGAGGCTGCAAAGAGCGTTGCGGACAAGATTCGCGTCAAGACCGGCCTTAAACTAGATGGGACACGGCTGGCTGATGCCGCCTTTTCCCTTCGGGACGGCGACCCTCCACTGGCCTTCAATGCCCTAAGCACCGAGTGGGAGCGGAGCGAGCATACGGGTTTGGCGACGCTAACGCGTGGCCTGTTTGGGACGTTTCGTAATCCAACAGCCCATGCACCTCGCGTTCGTTGGGCCATTGACAGAATGGAGACACTCGACATGCTCACCCTTGCGTCGATGCTTCATCGTCGGCTTGACACAGCTCGCGTGGCTACCAATATCCCGCAAGCAATGACCGATGCCCGATCGCGATGATGTGCTCCGATCGCATATACGCAAGGCTATTTGCATGCGAGCCCGAAACTACCATCTGACATGGCGGGTCGCGAGCTTAAGCAGCTTTTCCGTGCTTATCGCGAGGGTGATGAGTTGGCCTTCCGACGAGCGGCGCAGGAGATAATCGAGGAGGAGGAGTCGAAGCAACACGCAGCGCTCGCTCGTGACCTGCGAAGAATCATCGCTGGTGGAGGTAGCGCTGCAATAGCGGAGGGTGTCACGCTACCGCCGCCTCCGATGGACCGAGAGGGCGAGTGGCCACTAGCCGAAGTCCGGCATCCTTCACGACTGATAGACGATCTCGTGCTGTCAGGCAAGATGCTTGAGCGTTTGCAAAGCATCGCGGACGAGTTCCACCGATGGAATGAACTTGATCGGTGCGGCGTGCCGCGCCGTCAGCGTCTCATCTTCTACGGGCCGCCGGGCTGTGGCAAGACAAGCGTAGCCGAGGCGCTGGCGGCCGAGATCGGACTACCACTTCTAGTGATACGTCTGGATTCTGTTGTCTCATCGTACCTGGGGGAGACAGCCTCAAATCTGCATCGCATCTTCGACTATGCACGTGCTGGATCGTGGGTGATTCTCTTCGACGAGTTCGATGCCCTTGGAAAGGCACGGGACGATCCCACTGAGCACGGCGAGATCAAGCGCGTCATAACGGCCTTTCTACAGATGCTAGACGGGTTCCACGGCGCTAGTTTGCTAGTTGCGGCGACGAATCACGAGCGACTGCTCGATCCTGCCTTGTGGCGACGCTTTGATGAGGTACTCGATTTTCCTCGCCCGACTGTGCATCAGATGCGCAAGCTGCTCAGATTGCGCCTTCGTTCGGTGGTTCATACGGGCATAGATATCGATGCTATGGCACGCGAACTGAAAGGTCTACCGCACGCAGCAGTCGAGAAGGTTGCGTGGGATGCGCAGCGCTTCGCCATCCTCGACCAGCGCGAGTCCGTGACTGCCACTGATGTCAGGCGAGCGGTCCTTGATGCCCGCGATCGTCCTTGGTGACGTAAAGCAAAGATCTCTCGTATGGCCGACCATCTACTGTTGCCTGATCGCATCGCGCTTACGAGTCGTCGCCAAGCCGTTGGCACACCCCGCACGCCACCACGTAATCCTCGACGTCATGCAGCGCGCCTGACTCGCGAAGTCACTGAGGCGGTTGCGGTTGGCACACGTATCCGTGTTGTCGAAGGTGTCGATCCAGGCTTGGTTTTCAAGCTCCGTGCGACACAACGCATCACGGATGAGTCGCTCGGTAGTCGTGGTCTTACATTCCTTGGTGAAACCGCTGACTACACATACTTTGTCTTCTCTGATGTCGATGTTCCACGCAGACTTCTCGACCAACTCGCGACGTATGGCGAAGCACCTGACGAAGATGGTGCTCTTGGTACTGGTCGCAGCTTCTTTAACACCGTCGAGCACATAGAGCCGTACGGCCCGGAGGATCGCCGTACACCCAATCTTCCTGCCGATCTCGTTGCCCTTGCAGAGCCACTGGTAGTAGATGTTGTTGTTTGGCCATCACGTGACTCTGAGGAAGCACAGCGTCGCTTGCGCGATGTTCGCACAATTGTGACGCGATTCAACGGAGAGGAGTTGGCGTCTGACGCCCGAGCGCAGTTCACAGTGGTGCGCACCAAACTTTCTGGTCAAGGTATAGAAGCCATGTTGGGTTTGTCGGTGGTGGAACGCGTCCGTACGCCTCCAACGCCGTTTATCGAGCCGTCTGACTGGGTTGCGCGGACAATCACCGACCTAGATATAGATGTGCGTCAGGGGGAGCCGATCGGAATCATTGACGATGGAATTGCCGACGGACATCCCCTGCTGCGAGGCGTTGTGGGAAACACGCGTGCGTTTCCATCGTCTCACGGATGGGGCTCAATTGGGTCGCACGGCACAATGGTCGCTGGTCTCGCTGCATACGGTGACTTCGAGGAGCCGCTGCGCGATGGTGCGGAACTTGTTGCATGGGGACCAGTTCACGAGGCAAGAGTTCTGGAGCCCGATCCGAGTCAACCAAGCCGAAGTCGATTTGCCCCAAATATCATGGTGCATCAAGCCATTGAGAGTGCGATTCAGACGCTGCACGAGCAAGACAGCGTGCGCCTCTTTAATCTGTCTATCGCGCAAGTCGAGGGCTACTCTGGCCCGCATGTGGGCCTGCTGACTGAGCGTCTAGATCAGCTCATCCGTGATCTTGGTCTGGTCGTAACGGTGTGCGCGGGGAACCACGCAGTTGACCTTCTCACCACCACTATGGAGAATGGTGATCATGTGATGGTCGGCTACCCCGGCTACACAATGGACGAAACGGCGCGTATTGCAGAGCCAGCTCCAGCTGCGCTGGCTCTGACAGTCGGCAGTCTCGTCCGGTCCGACGCACCACAGACCATCTCGGGTATCACTCGGGTAGGTGATCAAGCGGTTGCCAGCGTTGGCCAGATATCACCCTTCTCCCGCACCGGACCTGGTGCGTTTCGGGGGGTGAAGCCCGATGTTGTTGACTACGGTGGTAACTGGGTCATCAACGACACAGGACATCTGGATCACGCGAACGCCGGGGTTGGCGTAATTTCATTGGGCGTCAACGAAACTGGACGCCTCTTCTCGGTCTCGACAGGTACCAGCTTTGCTGCACCACGGATTGCGCGTCTCGCGGCGGATATCTGGACGGCATATCCGGATGCGTCAGCGAATCTCGTGCGTGCTCTCGTCGGGATCGCGGCTCGTATTCCAGCGCCCGTCGAAGCGCAATTTCCCGAGGCCCAAACTCGTCTACGGGCGGTTGGATACGGACGCCCGATTTTAAGATTGGCTCTTGGCTGCGGTGGAAATCGAGTTGTTATGTACTTCGACGGAATGATTGAGAGTGACACCGTTGCAATTCATCCAATCCCGATACCTCCGCTCTTCGCTCGGGGACGCTCCGACCGTCGAATCTCGATTGCGCTCGCGTTTGACCCTCCAGTACGTCGTCAGCGACGGGAATATCTCGCTGGTGAGATGAGCTTCGATCTGCTGCGTAATGTGACTCCTGAGCAAATTGCCGAGCGTTACGAGCGCCAAGGTCAGCAACGCATTGACCTCTGGAATGACAGACACCGACTGAATCTCAAGCCCAGCTCAACACGAATCGCCAACAGCACTTTGCAGGTTCGCAGGGTGTTCCCGAAACAGCTAGATCCCGATGATGGCGACCTCTACTACCTTGCCGTGAAGCATCGTCCGGCCAGGTGGGCAAGCGGTGGCCAACAAGCCTACGCAATTGTTGTTGAGATCGCCGACGAAGAGCGTCAAGATATCGATCTTTATGCAGAAGTCCAGCAACAGGTCACGCTCCCGGCGCGTATCCGTGTCCGGCGTTAGCTTGCTTGCGTTTCTGCGCTGGCTGGAACGAGCGTCTCGAAAAGATCGCGTTGTCCGAGCACATCCTTGAAGAACGCGGGAAGCCATCGCTCGATCAAAGTGCGAGCTACTCGCTCCGGCGTGTCACGCAGATCAAGCGCACTTGTACGCGCATCTGCCGTGACGCCCGCCGGGGCACCGGGGAGGTCAGCGGCAAAACTGCGAGATTGACCTTCGGTTGCGAACTGCGATCGGCCGTGCTCAAAGCCGGCCAGACGAGCTCCTACAAGCAGGTGCCCGCCTCCGTCAACACTCGCAAAATACTCGCCAGCGACAGCAAGCATGGCTATCAACTCGCGTGCGACATCTATCTCGCGGGCGCAGAGATAGTCTGGCAGTGGACCATTACCGGGAACGTTCAACGCCCAATAGCCTTCAAATGAGAGTCGGGCCGGATACGCAAGGTTTGCCGCCAGGTAGAAATCCGGCTCGTAGTTGAGCTGTGGAGGGTTGGGGATCGGTGCGTTTGTGGCCCTCCATCCCAATGTCTGCCAAGCCTGCCAATCCGAGATCGCGCTGAAGGTACGCACCAGTGATGAGTTGTTGAAGCGGCTCGCCTGTGCCATGGCTGCTCGATGGACCGCTTCCTTCAAGGCGTCTTGTTGCCATGCCCCGGCCGGGTGAGTGGCATCGCTTGCGGCGGGTCGCACTACGAGGACCAATTGCCCTGTACCGCTCCCCACGCTCATGCCGGTGAGAGTCGCTACAAAGTCTTGGTCCAAGAGAGCGCCCCTCGACTGTGTAGCGCCGGCCAGATCCTGCCTCTGGCGATAGAGGCGTTCAACCGCACGCTCGTCGAGATAATCAGTGGTCGTACCACGCCGGTAGGGGTAGCGGCCATTGACTTGATGGGGTGCCAAGGAGGATGCGGGTACGACAACTACAACAACGCCGATGTGGTCATTCTCCGGGCTCACGATTGGATGTACGTCGAAGTAGGGGGTTGGGGAGATGAGCGAGCCCGCAACATGACGGAGTTTCTCCTCCACGCCCGCTAGCTGGAATGGCGTAATAGCGGATGCAACCACGGCGTCCTTGTCCTCGTCAATGCCGTAGATGATGATGCCGCCACTAACGGTCATTGCTGCGATGTCCTTGGCAGTCTCGGGATTAGATGTTGGCTCACGCTTGAAGTCGAGAGTGGCAGTCTCCTCCGCATCACGGATGAGTGCCTCAACGTCGCTCCATGTGCTCGGACGCCACATTTGGTCCAGCTTAGGGAGTCTTACCTGCGGATGAGTGTGATCGAATCGTCTAGCCCCGTACAAACTCGTGATCTTTACTCGCCCACTCATCTGGGGGCGCTCCGGGTCTCCAAGCCCGTGTAACCCCGCCGCCCTCCTGCCGAAGCCCCCGCCCGTAGTCGGCAAGCTGCGCTTGAAACGCCAGCTCATGCCGCGGATCGTCCGCCTCCTGGTCGATCCAGTCGCGCCAAACGACAAGCGCGCACAATGTCTCGACGTGGGTGGCATCTTCCCACCACCCGTCTTTCAGGTGCTCAAGTGCCCTCGGGTAGCGCCCGTATAGAGCGACGATCGAGCCCCACATCTGGGTCCGCCACTCCTCCTGGTCGTAGAACGGCTCGATCCAGGGCGCGCGTCGATCCATGTCGGGGGCCACAGCGGTTTCCACGAAGGGCACGATCGCTTGGCCGGTTTGCTCTCCGATGCGCTTCTCGATCTCAGCGCAGACGAGCTGCGCAGCGACGCGCGAGGTCGGCTCGCCGCGCGCCTCGGCCAGTGCTTCGAGTTGGGCCACCAGTGGGTCCGGCAAGGTCATCTTGATTCGTCGGCTCATCGTGTCGTCTCCCGTCTCGTTGGTCTTGGACGCTGTTTGCGCCCTCGGTGTTAATGACCGTGAGCGGCCCAAAGCGGCCAACGAATTTTGAGACCCAAAGCTGGCCCCCTTTGGGGGCGTGCATCTAGTCTGTACTTCGTAAACGGCGACGGGGAGACGTTGGCTGCGGCGGGAGTCTCGCGGAGCTTGCTACAGCCGCTGCGTGCGCTCGGCGGCGTCGATGGCGGCGGCGAAGTCGCTAACGCTTGCGTCGAGTGCGGCGAGGATACGGCGGATGGTGCGCCAGTGTGCGCCGCGCTGGCCTCGCTCGAGACGGCCGACGAACGTGGGATCGACGCCCAATCGTTCCGCGAGCTGTTCCTGGGTCATCCCCGCAGCCTTGCGCAGAGCACGTAGCGCATCGCCCAAGATGAGCTGGTCTTGCTCGGCGGTGGGTTCGGGGTTGCGCTTCACGGCGGGAACACTCACGGCGCGCGGTCAAAAGCGCCAGGGTATTTATGGTCCGGTTCTCGTGCTAGCCTCTGCTGCACAAATCAAGTGCCCCCGCGCAGTTGGAGCTGCCGGGGGCGTGGCACCGAGAGCACGAACTCCCGGCGCGCGGGTCACGCTACCAAGCTAGGCGTGGCTGCCTCGGCCGATCGTCTCTTGGGCCTCCAACCCCAAGGAGGAACCGAGATGAGCCGCATGTTCCGAATCCCCGCAGAGCTGGTGCGATCCCTACGCATGGGCCTCCACAGCGAGCTTGGTGGGGCAGCGCAAGACATCGAACGCGTGAGCGACAGGCATGGTCGCCATCGGCATCCCGAGTGGTACAAGGAGCCGCTGGCCAAGTTCGATGCTGTCCGAGCGCTACTCGATGAGGTTGGCTGGGGCGAACCATCCAAGCCGATCGACATAGAGGTCGATATGGACAAGCACCAGTGCGTGTTGCTCAGCGCACTGCGCAGTCAGGTGTGTATCCACCAGGACATGGTCGAGGAGGCTGAGCAGGTCGATCGGGAGCGAGCAAAGCAGGGCAAGCCACCGAAGGCTCCCGCCACGATTGCGCGTGCAGAGGCGCTTTCCGTCCTGCTCGCCGGGCTCGGGCTGGCGCTTGTTGACGCGGAGGACGAAGCGCTGGAACCCGGCCAGTGGACTGCTCCCAGCGATTAGGGACGACGGTTTGGGCAGTCTTGGAAGAACGTGTTCGCGGAGTGCGGCTGACAATTCGTTGGATGCTTCTATGTTGTCAAGGGCGTGTTGGCGAGTTGCTTGTAGAGGTGGCGTGAGAGGTGTCGCTTGAGGGAGCGCATGGCCTCTCGTTTGGTCTTTCCTTCGGTGACGCGCCGTTGCATGTATGCCCGGCTTGGCGGGTGGTGGACTGAGCGTGAGAGCGCGATCGTGTAGATCGCTGCGTTGATTTGTCGGTCGCCTCCGCGGCTGAGACGGTGTCTGACGGTCTTGCCGGAGGACGCTGGTTGCGGTGCGGTGCCGTTAGCGCGAGCGAACGCTGCCTCGCTCGTGAACCGTGATGGGTTGAACGCTAGGAGCTTGCCGGCGCAGATCGGTCCGACACCAGGTTCTTCCAGCAGTGCCGGGGCGAGGGAGTTGACCATCTCCTCGATCTGGTGGGTGTAGCTCTCGGCTTCTGCGTCGAGCGCTCGAGCACGGTTGGCGATGTCGCGGAGAACCTGCAGGGTCGAGTTCTCCTGCTGGGTCGCTGTTGGCCGTGTGCGCATCCCTGTGAGACGGTTGGCGAGCGTTGCGCCGTTGCGAGCTTGGCCGATCCGTTCCCGCAACGCATATGGCGCACTGACCTGCAGCGCCTGTAGCTGGTTGTAGAGGCGGGAGCGCTCGCTGACGATGGAGCGGTAGCCAGCCAACAGCATTTGCAGCGCCAAACGCTTCCCGGAGCCTCTGGGTGTCGAGAGTCCCTCGCGAGTCAGGACTTTCTTGGCGGCCAGCAGAGCGTCGATGCGATCTGACTTTCCGCCGCGACGCTCACGTCGTTGTGGGCGTTCGACCTCGAAGACTTCGATCTCCTCGGCTTGCAGGAACTCGCACAGTCCGGCGCCGTAGCTGCCGGCGCCCTCGATACCGACGAGAACGCTCTCACCGAGTTCTCTGAGCCAGCACATGAACTGGCTGTAGCCGGCGAGGGTGCTCGCGATCACGATCTCCCCGAAGACCTGTCCGAGGCCGTCCAGAGCGACGGCATAGTGTTGCTGCTTGTGTGTGTCCACGCCCACTGCGATCATCAATTCCGGTCTCCTCATTTGCTGGTTGGCGCTGGTGTGATGTGGAGACCGCCAGACAAAGCCATGTCGAGCAAATAGGCACGCTTCTATGAAGTCATGGCGGCGTCCGTGACAGGCGGCGGGAGACAAATCCAACGTAGGGCACCCGACAGCCGGGGCCAGCCGTTTTACTTGAGTCATCCCGTCGCCTGCCACACCCTCTACGGGACACCGGACACCACTACCTAGCCGTCACGCCACCGCGCCCGAGACGGGCTCCGCAACCGACGACCAGCCCGCACATCACTGGGGCCCAGCAGGCCAAACCAAACTACATGGCCGTTTTCGCGTGCTCACGGTCATTAATTGTGTGGGAAGGACAAAAAGAACACCCGTACGCGACCATCAACCAGTCGAGTGGAGCCCAGCTGCTCGTGCGGCAGCCGAGGATGCGGTCCTACGCATCGTGCGCCGTCGCTATCCCGGCAGGCGCGTCGTCGCCCACTGGAACAAGCGTGACGCGACTGGCGAGTTTCCCGCGTCCGGGCTGAACCTCGATCGAGGCAAGGATGCCGCCTAGCAGCTCGGGCAGGATCAACGGATCGTCGCTGTTGAGCAGATCGGCGGCGCTGATCTGCTCGCGCACCTGTAGATCCCGCGCGAAGTCCTTGTATTCACGCTTTGCCTCCTCCAACGCCTGGATGCGGGCCTCCAGATGGGAGTGGTAGCGGTCTCCGAGGGCACGGCGGAGCGTGATGTCCGCCGCGAACGCATCCAGCTCGCCCTCCGCGTCGAGCACTGCTTGCTCAAGCGCCCGGAGGTCATCGGAGGTCTCCTCGCCAATCTCCACCTCCAGACCTGAGAGAAGCGTTCGCAACTGTTCGCGCACATATTCCTCCAGCGGCTCTGCGTTGGCGAACGCTCCGCGAGGGCAACGCTCACCCTGGCGGAGGCTCTGCGTCGCGGCGCAGCGATAGGTGCGGATCATCGGACCACCTCGGCTGCCCACCAGCCGAGAGCCGCACGTCGCGCAACGGGCCAGCCCGGAGAGTGGGAAAGCCGCTGCCGCACGTCGGTGTCGGGGCTCGCGCTGTGCGGCCTCCCACATAGAACGCGACACCAGTGGCTCGTGCGCCTCCGCGTTGATCGCCGCGCCGTTGCGGCTCTCACCGAGGTAGGTACGGTTGGCCAGCATCCGGCGGACCGTGGCGGTGGTCCATCTGCGTCCCGACGCGTTCTCCACGAGATATGCGCAAGCTGCGCTCACGTCCTGAGCGCCGGCGATGCGATACGCCTCGACTGCGTGGGGCGCTTGGTCGGGGTGAGGCTCAAGCCTGCCGTGATCCGTGCGCAGGTAGCCATAGGGGGTAGGGCTGATCTTCGCGCCGCGCTCGATCGCACGGCGCTTGGCCGTCTGCCAGCCCACCACCATGTTGTCGCGCTCAAGCGTGGAGACCGCCAACAGCACTGTGAGGATGAACGACCCGAACGGCCCGGTCGGGTCGATGTCCTCCTCGACGAACGCGACGTGTCCACCTACGGCCTGGATGTGCTTGATGTCCTCGATCGCCCCAGCGACGTTGCGGGCGAAGCGGTTGAGTCGCCAGCACGCGATGCCTTCGGTCTCGTGATCCTCGATGCGGCGGATCGCCTCACGTAGGCCGGGGCGGTCCTGGGTGCCGCCGGACTCGTCCTCGTCCTCGTGCCATGCGACGATCTCTACGCCCCGGTACTCTGCCCAGCGGGCGATAGCCTCTCTCTGGACACTCGGAGAGATATAGCCGGGTCCCTTGCGGCCCATCCTTCGGCTGACACGTATGTATCCATCAAAACGACTGGGCTTGGGCACGATCTTGGACACCTCCATCAAGAGTAGGACAATGTGGCTATAACGACAAACCAGTTCAAGAACGGCAACCACATCGACGTCGATGGGGTGGTCTTCAAGATCATCGAGTTCCAGCATGTGAAGCCGGGGAAGGGTGGGGCGTTCGTGCGCACAAAGCTGCGTAGGGTCTCCGATGGCGCGGCGATCGACCGTACATTCCGCGCTGGGGAGAAGTTCCGTCCGGTGCGCACCGAGGCGCGCAAGATGCAGTTCCTCTACGCCGACGGCACCGACGCGCACTTCATGGACAGCCAGTCTTTCGAACAGATCGCGGTGCCCGAGTCGAGCGTCGCCGAGGCGCTGCGTTGGACCACGCCGAGCAGCGAGGTGGATGTGCTGTTCATCGACGATGAGCCCTCCGACATCCAGCTGCCGAGCGGGGTGGACCTGGAGGTCACGCAGACCGAGCCGGGGTTGCGGGGGGATACGGCTTCTGGTGGCGGGAACAAGCCCGCGACGCTCGAGACGGGCGCTGTGATCCAGGTCCCGCTGTTTGTCGAGGTGGGGCAGAAGATCCGCGTGGACACGCGCAGCGGCGAATACGTTTCGCGGGCCTGACCGAGCATGCGCCGCTCCGAGCAGCGCCGGGCGGCAGTTTTCGCGCTCTACCAGAATGACCTCACCGGCAGACCGCTGGCCGACACGCTGGGCGGGAATGCGTCGCTGCTGACACGAGCGCTCGCGCACGCGGCGGCCGACCGTGCGCTGGAGCTCGACGAGGTGATCGACCGCCACTCTCACGGCTGGTCGGTGCAACGCATCCAACCGCTGGAGCGCAGCATCATGCGGGTGGCGCTGATCGAGATGCTGCACCCCGACGTGGCGCCGGGCGACACCCCGATCCCTGCCGAGGGCGCGATCGAGGAGGCGCTGGAGAGCGCCAAGACGTTCTGCGGTAGCGACGCTCCGGCATTCGTCAACGGCGTGCTGGGGGCGGTTCTGCGCGAGGTGCGACAGAATGCGTGAGCACACATGAGCCTGGAGCGGATCGACGACCTCATCGAGCAGCTGGAGCGCGCCGCGGAGCAGCTGCGCTCGGGTGAGCTGTCCTCCGATGCTGCCGCCACAATGGTTGAGGATTGCGCGGCGCTGGCCACGCAGGCCAGCTCCGAGCTCGAGCGTCAGGCCCGCGCCGAGGTCTCACAGCCCATTCCGGGCCAGGACTCGCTCCTCTAACCGGGCACGGGGCTCGTGGAGACAGCCTATCCGGAGCACCTGCGCGAGGAGGTGGAGCGCTACCTGGAGTCGATGCGCTTCTCCGAGGCCGCGCTGACCTCTGGGTTGGAGGAGGCGATGCGCTACTCGCTGCTGGCGGGTGGGAAGCGCATACGACCGGTGCTGGCGCTTGCCACAGCGCGAGCCGTGGGTCTTCGACGCCAGGAGGTGATGCCGTTGGCGGCGGCGCTGGAGCTGATCCACACGTATTCGTTGATCCACGACGATCTGCCGGCGATGGACGACGACGATCTGCGCCGCGGGCGACCGACGTGTCATGTGGAGTTTGGCGAGGACGTCGCGATCCTGGCCGGCGATGGGCTGTATGCGGAGGCGTTCCACCATCTGCTTGCGCCCTCGCTCTCGGCGCCCGAACGGATGATCGAGGCGGCCGTGGAGCTGGCGGGGGCCACCGGCGTGAATGGGATGGTGGGGGGGCAGTACGTGGACATGCGTGCGAGCGCGCCCGCTGGTCCGGATGGGCTGCGCAGACTGCACGAGCTGAAGACCGGTCGACTGATCGGCGCATCGGTGTTGTGCGTACTGTTCTTGGCCGACGTGCGCGGACCTGCGACAATTGCTTACCGGCGTTTCGCGACGGAGCTCGGTGTGCTGTTTCAGATTGTTGACGACATCCTGGACGTGACCGGCACCGCCGAGGCGCTCGGGAAGCCGCGAGGTAGCGATGAGAGGCACGGCAAGCGGACATATGTGAGCGAGTTCGGCATCGACCGCGCCAGGGAGCTGGCGTCGGAGTCTCACCGGACCGCTCGGGAGGCTCTTGCGCAAGCCGCTCTGGGGGCGTCTTACCCGCCCGGTGGGGGCCCCGCCCTCCCAGAGTCGGCGGCTGAGCTGGGGCAGATCACAGACTTCATCTACACACGGACATCTTGAGAGCCAAAACGCAAACAGCAAGCGATCTTGTGGGGAGTGCGCGCCGCGTATGAGCTCGCCGTCAAAAGACCGCGGAGACACCCCCGAGCACGACGGGTCGCTGTTGGGGGGGATCGACGGTCCCGCGGACGTGCGTGCGCTCTCAGAGGAGCAGTTGGCGCAGCTCGCCCAGGAGGTTCGCGAGTACATCATCGACACCGTCGGGGAGATCGGTGGGCACTTCGGCGCGAACCTCGGCACCTGCGAGCTTGCGGTGGCGCTGCATTCGCTACTGGATTCTCCGCGCGACAAGATCCTGTGGGACGTGGGCCACCAGGCCTACCCGCACAAGATTCTGACGGGTCGGCGCTCAGAGCTGCACACGATCCGTCAGTACGGGGGGCTCGCGCCGTTCTGCTCGCGCGAGGAGTCCGAGCACGACATCATGGGGGCTGGGCACGCCTCCACCTCGGTGGGGTATGCGGTGGGGATCAAGGAGGGGATGCGCCATCTCACCAAAGGCGCAGGCGGTGAGCAGTCGGCCAACGGCAAGGTGGTGGCGGTGATCGGCGACGGGGCCATGACCGGGGGGGTGGCGTTCGAGGCGATCGGCCAGGCGGGTGGGCTCGGCACCCCGATGGTGGTGGTGCTCAACGACAACGGCATGTCGATCGCCCCCAACGTGGGGGCGCTGTCGCGCTATTTCAACCGGGTCCGCCTCAGCCCGAAGCTGTGGCACGCGCGCTCGGGTGTGGAGGGGGGCCTCACGCGCCTGCCGGGCGGCATCGGGTCGGCTTTCGAACGGCTGGGGCCACAGCTGAAGGAGTCGATCAAGGCATTCTGGGCGCCGGGGCTGTGGTGGGAGGAGCTCGACTGGGCCTACATGGGGGTGATCGATGGGCACGACGTGCGTGCGTTGCGCGTGGCGTTGCGCGAGGCGCTGGCGGCGGAACGCCCGGTGGTGGTGCACATCGCGACGGTCAAGGGCAAGGGGTTCGCGCCCGCCGAGGATGGTGGCCTGGAGGGGATGGAGAAGTGGCACGCGGCCAAGCCGAAGTCGATCTTGAACGGTGTGCCCACCGGCCCGCCCACTCGCCCGCCCGCCGCGTCGTCTTCCACCGAGAACGGCAAGCCCACCACCGCTGGGGCGGCGGGTGGGCGGGCTCTTCAATACACGCAGGTGTTCGGCGATGCGCTGGTGCGCGAGTGCGAACGCGACGGGCGCATCGTGGGCATCACCGCCGCGATGAACTCAGGCACGGGCCTCAACATCCTGCAGAAGGCGATGCCGGATCGCTACTTCGATGTGGGCATCGCCGAGCAGCAGGCGATCCTGTTCGCCGCGGGTTTGGCGCTTGAGGGGGTCAAGCCGGTCGCGGCGATCTACTCGACCTTCCTGCAGAGGGCGTTTGACCAGATAGTCCACGATGTGTGCCTGCAGAAGCTGAACGTCGTGTTCGCGATGGACCGCGCTGGGCTGGTGGGAGACGACGGCCCCACCCATCACGGCATCTTCGACATCGCGTATCTGCGGTGCCTGCCGAACATCGTGCTGATGGCGCCGCGCGATGAGGCGATGCTGGTGCACATGCTGCACACGGCGCTCAGCTATGACGACGGGCCGGTCGCGTTGCGCTATCCGCGCGGCGAGGGGACCGGCGTGCCGCTGCCCGAGCAGCCGCGCGCAATCGCGATCGGCTCCGGGGAGATCCTGATCGACTCCCCCCCTGCAGCCGCGCCCGCCGCGCCCGGCAGGCGCGTCGCGCTGATCGGCTACGGCAGCGGTGTCGGCAAGGCGCTCGAGGCCGCGACGCTGCTGGTGGCGCGCGGGATCGCCGCGACGGTCGCCGACGCGCGTTTCGCCAAGCCGATCGACGCGGGCCTGATAGCCCAGCTCGCGGCCGAGCACGATCTGCTGGTGACCGTCGAGGAGGGCGTGCTCGCTGGTGGGTTCGGCTCGGCTGTGTGGGAGACCCTTAACGAGGCCGGTACCGCGCCGCCGCGCATCCTGCGCGTGGGTTTGCCGGATCGTTACGTGACGCACGGCAAGCCCGCGCTGCTGCACGAGGAGGTGGGCTTCACCGGCGCGCGAATCGCCGAGCGCATCGAGGCCGCGATCCTCGCGCGCGAATCGGCGCTTGTCGTCTAGCCGAATAACTGTTCCTCTGTTCCGGGTGACACAGGTGCCGGGCGGCTCGACCGTGATCTGCTTCTCAGTCTCTGTACCGACCGGCACATGTGCCGGTCGGCCTGACCGTGCATGCACGGTCAGGGACAGGGCCGCATGCGGCCCTGTCGTCCGTAAATGGTTTGGAGGGGTTAATCAAACGACCCGCTGGGGAGGCGGGCCGTTTCGGGGAGGAGGGATGCTGCTGTACTTCGGGTCGAGAAGAATCATGCACCACACGAACGCATGTTTGTGTGACGTCCATCACATATATGCCATCACTGTATAAGCCGCCTATCGCCTTGTCGTCCCAAACTACTGATCTTGAGTCTCCCGACCCCAGCGAACGGGTCGATCACTCCCGCATCGGCGCAGGAGTCAGAAACAACAAGCGTCACAGTGACGGTTGTTCGGATTATGTCCGGAATAGCCCCTGGAAACAGGCTTTTTGCAGGCGTTTTGGGACCTCAAAAGCGCGCGCGCGCTTTTTCCGTCCGACGGGTCGCTACTATGTCGGACAGCAGCGGACACCTTCGGCCAGCAGCGGACAAAAGCAGGACAAGACAACACATAGTCG
Source organism: uncultured Solirubrobacterales bacterium (assembly GCA_963849215.1). Classification (GTDB taxonomy): domain Bacteria; phylum Actinomycetota; class Thermoleophilia; order Solirubrobacterales; family Solirubrobacteraceae; genus Palsa-744. The sequence continues at coordinate 30,352 of CAWKGR010000002.1, read as the reverse complement.
TAGCGAGCACGTAAAGGCCGCCAAACGCGGCGTGCGTATGGATCGGCTGGTGATCCAAGCTCGACCGGATTGGCACCACATGACTGTGATCTTCCCCCAAAAAACGGGAGCTACCCCGGCCCCTGCGCGTGCTAGGCGTTTGGTGAAGGGCCGAGGCAACTCCGTTACGGCCGAGTGGCCGGTGAAGGATGCCAGCGACCCCAGACAGAAGCCTGGGGTCGCTGGCGCTTCCCTACGCTGCCTTGGCGAGCTCGCTTGGCATTGCGACCAAGACGTACCAGATTGGCGGCTCGACATCTGCTGCTGTAACGAGCGGCAGACGGTCGCCAACGTTGAACCACAGGGCGACCCTCAAGGGTTCTCCGTAGTGGCCGACTACGTTGTACGAACCCGAGTAAATCGCAGTCTCGCCGGGTTCGTATCTATGCACAGGGGGCATGACTCTGCCCTCCCTTCGTACTGATGTGTTCCCGGGTCGCCGCGATTGAGGCGTGGTGACCCGGGGCCATCGGTTGCGATAGCTGCCGAATATTGAAAACCCCACACCGGACAGGTGCCTGGGCGCTAGTCTGGATCCATGCCAGATAAGGACTCGAAACCGACCCAGACGATCCCAGCGAAGGATGGCGATATCGAGGTTCCGATCCCGTCTCGCGAAGACTTCTTGAGGACGGTTAGGAAGGTCGCTGGCCCAGGGCTTCGTAAACAGCCTGACGAGAAAGACCGGCCTCCTGAGCGATCCGGGTCGGACTGACGCCCGCCGCGTGCGCGTCCTGTACGCGCTTGCGTAGTTCGGCTGACGCGGCGTGTCGCTCGTCTTCGGCTGCTTTGCGGCGCTCGGCTGCCGCGTGTAGCGCTTGGATGGCTGTCGCTTCGCTCATTTTGCGCACGCCTTCTCGATCAGCTCAGCGAACATTGACGGGTTGCGTTGGTAGCGCAGGTTGTAGCGCCACGTGAACTCGTTGAGATAGCCCTGTAGCCACTTGTGGGATACCTTGCGATAGGTGCCCTTGATCGACGGCTTCAGGTGCCCAAAGAAGCCCTCGATGGTGTTGGTGTGCGTGTCGCCCTGCACGTAGATACCGGCGGAGTGATTGATCCGACTATGGTCGAGGAAGTGCTCATCTAGGCCGTTGTATGCGGACCACTCATCGGTGATGATGATCGATTCGGGCTCTACCCACTGGATCACCTGGCGCTTGAGCCCTGGTCCACGACGCGACGGTAGAACGGTCGCCTTGATCCGACCGCCGCGTTCCACAGCGGCGAACACGGTTGCTCTACTACGTTCACGGAGCTTCGCCGCTTCAGAGCGTCGCGTCGGCGTCGTAGCAAGGTAGCGGTGCTGTCCTTGCGGCTTGCGTGGCCTGCCGTCCACGGATGCCTCATCGACCTCTACATCGCCCCTCAGCAGCTCGCCGTCCTCGACCATGACCTCGTTGCGGATCTTGTTCAGCATCCGCCAGGCCGTCTTGTAGGTCACGCCCAACGAGCGCTCTAGCTGCTTAGCGGAGATCCCGCAACGAGTGCTCGTCACGAGATACATCGCGTAGAACCACAAGTGCAGCGATGTCGAGGACTTCTCGAAGATCGTCCCGGCAGTCGGATGGACGTGATGGCCGCAGCCGGTGCAGGTCCACGACTGGCGACCCTGTGCGGTCGCGTACTTGCGGAACGCCCGCTCTTGCTTGCACTTCGGGCAGTCCGCGTGTTCGCCGTCCGGTGAGTAGCGCGAGCGCCACAGGTGCTCAAGGCACGCGGTGTCGTTGGGGAACTCGCGCATGAACTCCATGAGCGAGTACGTGGACTCGGACGAGTCGGCCCGACGTGGTGCGTTGCGGTCTACGGGAGGCATAATGTAAGGCTACTTGACACAAGCGCGTTTGTCAAGCGACCTTACGTTGGATTGACTCCAAGAACAACTTGAGGCATTTAGCACAAGGTGCAGTAAAGGGGCTTGTCAGTCGTGCCGATAGTCGTTATGCTGGATCTATTGCTCCCCGCCGACCGACCTTCGGGTTGCTCTGGCGGGGAATCTTTTTATGTCCGGCGCATCGCCCAAGATTGCCGTCTTTGTTGACTGGCAGAACGTCTACAAGACGGCACGCGAGGCATTCGGCCTCGTTGATCTGCCGAACGAGCGCGGCAACTTTGGACCGTTTCAGCTAGCACGGATACTGGCCGCTGGCCACAACCGCGGAGCCGCCGCCGAACTCATCCGGGTCGAGATTCACCGCGGCCTGCCGAACTCGACGCGCGATCGTGTCGGCTTCGGGGCAAACCGTCGCCAGGCCACGGCGTGGAAGCGCGAAGGCGGAGATTTAGTCGTCCCTCGACTACGACCTCTGCGCTACCCGCCGCCTCACGCCGAAGTGCAGACGCCAGTTGAGAAGGGCATCGACGTGCAGCTAGCGCTAGCAGTCGCAGAGACGATTCTCACAGGCGACGCTGATATCGCCATCCTCTTTACGCACGACACTGATCTTCTTCCCGTTGTCGAGATGATCGCGCGCTTGAAGGGACCTGGGCGGATAGAGACCGCTAGTTGGGCGAGCCACACCTTTTTCCAGCGGCTGAAGCAGCTTCCCGGCGTCCACCACCACGCTATCAGCGGAAGAATCTTCGAACTCGTCGAGGAACCCGTTAACTACGCGCACCCGCCCGGAGTGGACTCCGCTCCCGCATGATCATTTGCCCCCTTCCTATAGCTCGATTGCGTCCGCCGCGAGCGCCGCTCGCGTGGCCCAAACGAACTCGCCGCAGCGGTGCACGAGGCCCGCACCGTGCAAGCGTGCGAGAGCGTCCTCTACGTCGATAGGACTACCAAGCTCCAATGCCAGCTCGCGGACCGACCAGGGTCGTTGCTCCTCCGGCAGGATCAAAAGACCGTAGACCGCTGGGTCGCTGACGCGCAGGACATCGCCAGCGTCCATAGAAGGGTCGTCTTGCATGGGAAGGTTCCGCCTTTCCTTGCCACGGCCCCCGGCAGTTCGTAGCTGCGCGGGGGCCAACTTATGGGATGCCCAGGACCGTAGGGCTATCCGAGGACGGAAGACGCGCCAGAACCCGGCTTATACAGAGAAGGGATATATGTGACGTCCATCACATATCCCCCGAACCTTTTGGAAGGATCGAACTTGTGACGTGTGTGTCGAGCCGCGGATTCGCCCGAAGAGCCCCCCAACGGGTACCGTCTCTTCCAACGCGATGCCAACCAAGCAACGTCTCGACACCCTGTTGACCGAGCGCGGGCTGTTTTCCTCGCGCACGCGAGCCGCTGCGTCGGTGATGGCCGGGGATGTGATGGTCGGAGCCGATCGCCGACGAGCGGTGAAGCCGGGGGAGATGGTGGCGCCCGACGCCGAGCTCAGCGTGCGCGAGCGCGCACCCTACGTGTCGCGTGGCGGCGTCAAGCTGGCAAACGCACTGGATGGGTTCGAGATCGCTGTGCAGGGTCGTCGTGCCATGGATGTAGGGGCCTCCACCGGTGGCTTCACCGACTGCCTATTGCAGCGGGGCGCCACTGAGGTGATCGCCGTTGACGTCGGCTACGGCGATCTCGACTACCAGCTGCGCCGCGATTCCCGCGTGAGCCTCTTGGAGCGCACCAACGCTCGTTCGCTGACCCCGGCGATGCTGCCCTACGCTCCTGGGCTGACCGTGCTTGATGTCTCCTTCATATCGCTTCGCAAGGTGCTCCCAGCCGTACTCGGCTGCCTGGCCGATCGCTTCGACACGCTCGCGCTCGTCAAGCCGCAGTTTGAGGTGGGACGCGAGCGTGTCGGCAAGGGTGGGGTGGTGCGCTCGGCCGAGCACCGGCGCACAGCGCTCGTCGATGTGGGCGTCGCGGCGATCGAGCTGGGTGCCACGGTGCTCGGCTATCGCTCCTCGGGCCTCCCGGGGCCCAAGGGCAACCTCGAGACGTTCGTATGGCTGGCCGAGCCCGGACGCGGTGGGGGAGCCGGCGGCGTGGGGGAACTCGAGCGGATGGTGTATGAGGTGGAGCCGTGAGCCAGCAGATCGATCCACTCAGTGCGCAGCCGTACGAGTTGGCCGCGACTGGCGTGCGCGAAGTCTCTGTACTTACCCACAATCGCCCGGCGCAGACCGCTGGCGCCCTGGAGGCGCTCATCGACGCAGCAACCCACGCGGGGGTGACGCTGCGGTTCGATCGCAATGAGACCGACAAGCACGGGTTGCTCGCGCGTGACGGTGTGGTGGTGGGCACGCCCGAGGACGACGCGGTCGACCTCTGTGTCGTGCTCGGCGGCGACGGTACGATCCTGCGTGCCCTGCGCCGCTACACCGGCACCGGTGTGCCCGTGTTCGCGGTGAACTTCGGCGACATCGGATTTCTCGCGACGATTGAGCCCGAGGAGCTCTCAGACGGTGTGCGACGCGCGTTCGAGGGTGACTTCGAGCTGCTGAGGCTCCCGGCGATCGTGCTCGAGGGGGTGGGCGGGAACATCAAAGAAGAGGAGCGTGCGATCAATGACGTGGCAATCCACCGCAAGGTCGGCGAACGGGTGGCGGAGATCGCCTACGTGCTCGACGGGGAGGAACTCGGCAGCGTGCGCTGCGACGGGCTGGTGGTGGCCACCCCGGCGGGATCGACGGGTTACAACCTCGCCAACGGGGGCCCTGTGATGGCGTGGGGCGTCGAGGGGTTCGTGGTGTCGTTCATCGCCCCCCACTCGCTCACTGCCCGCACGCTCGTGGCTGCTCCCAAAGATCGCCTTGAGATTCTCAACCGCTCGCGTGAGGCACTGGACGTGTCGGTCGATGGGCGACCGGTGTGCGAGATCGCTCCGGGCGCGCGCATTGTCGCGCGCTTCGCCAACGACGCCGGGATCATCGCGCAGCTGCCGGGCTCCTCGTTCTACCGCAGGCTGCGCGAGAAGTTCGGCCGTCTGGCACGCTGAGCGCACCCCCGTCTGGCACGCTGAGCGCACGCCCGCATGGCCCGCAGAGCGCAATGCGCCACGCACGGCGCGGCGGGCGACACTCTCACCTGAGGCGCTATTGGGCGGCGCGCTCAGGCGACGCTGCGGTGATGCTTGGGCTTCTCGCCGGTGCGCTGCAATGAGTCGATGAAACCATCGAGCTGCTCACGCGAGAAGCGCCGCTGCCCGCCCGGGGTCCGGTAGCCGGTCAGATAGCCCGCGTCGGTCCAGCGACGGATCGTGGCGAGCGACACGCCTAGATAGCGTGCTGCTTGGGAGCTGGTGAAGATGAGCTGACGCTCGTGGTCTGGATCAGGCGTGATGGGCATGGGACCTCTTGCGGCTCGAGTTTGCCTCGTGGCGTTGTCTCCCGGGGCTGCCGCAACTAGGCGCTCAGCGCCCGGATGCGTCGAGAATCGGCAGTCTGGACACAAAGGTTGAGAGTCTCGAAGCTTTGTGGACCTTTGATTCAGAAAGGACCACACGCTGGAAGCACCCGGTGTAAGCGGGAGCCCCGTCTTTGTTGGTGATACCCCGTCGCCTGTCGCCTGAGAAGCCCTCTCGTTGCAAGCAAACGTGCAATCGCTTGTACGAAGTGGACAACCCGTCCAATTTCTTTACTATGCTACACAAACCTACTCAACACTCGTCGTGCTTGGCTGAGGATGGAGGCCGTCGCACCGGGAGATGTTGGGCCGCCCGCGCGACGGAAGGAGCGTCAATGCCTTGGAAAGGCTAAGGAATCTTGCGTGATCGCCGGTTTCCCGGCGATCGTAGAACAGAGGGCATCGACTATCGCGGTCGGTGCCCTTTGGCTTTCAAGGGTCTGGCTCTTCGATGCGTCTAGCGTGAAGCGGGCTGGGCGAGAGCCCGGGTGCGACGCTCGAAAGAGAGCTCAGCCTCGAAATTCGCGTCGTCTCCATGCGCAACCGTCACCGGACCGTCGCTCTCGAGCATCGCCACGAAGGCATCAACGATCTCCGCGTCCAATTGACGACCCGCTACACGCCGCAGCTCGGTGATCGCGTCCTGAGGAATCATCGGTGAACGGTAGGAGTCGCGCGCGGTGAGCGTGTCGTAGACGCTGCACACCGCCACGATGCGCGACGCGAACGGGATCTCACTGCCGATCAAGCCTGCGGGGTAGCCGCTGCCGTCGACATGCTCGTGGTGATAGAGGATCGCGTCCGCCACAGGGCCGTAACCATCGAGACGACCAACGAGGGTCGCCCCATCTTGAGGGTGGCGGCGTATGAGGGCCCAGTCGTCGTCGGAGAGGATCTCGGCGTGCAGGATTCGATCCGGGAGCGCGAACTTGCCGATGTCGTGCAGCAGGCCGGCGGTGTGCACCAGCTCCTGATCAGCCTCGTCGCATCCCATCTCGCGGGCCAGCCCCCGGGCGTACCTGGCCACGGCCGCGGCATGCCGGGCGGTCCGGCGGTCTCGCAGCGCGAGGGTCTCGACGAGCGTGGCAAGCATCCCCAGCTGCATCGAGGCGAGGCGCACCGAGCGTGCCTCAAGCTGCTCGGCGCGATCCTCGGAGCGTAGCAATGCACGCGCCAGGTACTGGAAGATCAAGATCACGATGATCACCCCAACCAATGCCGGGTAGCCAAGGTTGGTGTAGGCCACTGCGAGAACCGCCGCCAGGATCGACGCCGCGAACTCCACCGGCAGCATCGGGATCAGCAGTGTGCGCACTTGCATGACCAGTCCACGGCCGTCGAGTACGCGCTTCTGCACTGCGATCAGTGCGAAGTTCACGATGTTCGTCAAGACGAACACCCCAGAGACGATCAGCGCAAATGTCACCCCACGAGTGCTCTGTTCGATGTGTGGGTTGTGCACGTCGCCGATGATGGCCCGCACCAGCAGGGCACCCAGTAGCGAGAATGCCACATACGCGGCGGTGTTGGAGACGCCCACCGCCATCGAAGGCCGGCGGGAGAAGTAGTCCACCGCTGCCAGCACAAACGCGATTGCGACCGCCGGCGCGGGCCCCAACAACGCCATGGCAAGGGCGAACGCAACAAACGAAGAGGAGAGGGTTTGGCTGCCGATCGTGACAGTCAGTCGCTCACCCAGCACCCCCAGCACGACCAGTAGCCCGACCATGTCGAGCGGTTGCCAATCCTGCCAGCGAGACATGAGTACCGCAACCACGATCGCGCCAATCAACAGCGTCCATTGACTGACGAGATAGACCCGATAGACGTGTCGTTGAGGGATTTTCATCGTGAGCGGGGTCAAAGCGGATCCTCTGTCGTACTTAACGACCGACATGGGGTCGTACTTAAGGAGCCACCAGCTCGGGCTCGGTGGTGGTCGATTGGTTCTGGCCAGTGGCGCGCAGACGATCGAGTGGCAAGCGCAGGAAAGCCACCGTCGCGCATGTCGCAACAATGCCTGCGGCAAGCATCGCCGCACGCGGGGAGAAGAGCGCGGCGATGCTTCCACCTAGGGCAAACCCGATCGCGGGGCAGAGCGCGTTGAGTGATCCCACCACGCTCATCAGACGCCCTTGAAGCGCGGTGGGTGTGAGTTGTTGCACCGCGCTGATCAGCGACGGCCACTGGATGCCGTTGCCGACTCCACCCACCACCGCGGCCGCACAGGCGATCGCGAGCGCCGGTGCGATCGCGAAACCCAGGTAGGCCAGTCCAACCAGCAACGTTCCGCCGGTCAGCATCGGTCCGAGCGGCCTTCGCACCGAACGGGAGAAGACAACGGCACCGAACGCGGCACCAAAGCCCCAAGCGGCCACGAGCAGTCCGTAGCCGAGATCCCCCGCCCCCAGTGTCGCCTTCGCATAAACCACCTCGACCGGCTCCACCGAGGCGAAGAAGACCACGGCGATAGCCTCTGTCAACAGCAGGACGCGCAGCGCGGGCACAGACTGCAGGTGCTCCAACGCCGCGCGCAGACGAGAGCGAGTCGAACCGCCCTCGCCATCCCCGGGGTGCACCCGGAGACCAAGCATCAGCCCCGCACAGAGGAGGAAAGTCAGGGCGTCTAGCAGCAGGGCCACCGGACCGCCAACCCAGTGCACGAGCACCCCACCGATCGCCGGCCCCAACCCCAGCGACACCATGAAGGCCACATTCAGCGCAGCGTTCGCCTGACGTTGAGCCCCATCGTATGAAAGAGCGTCCGCTGAGGGCTCGCCCGTGGACTCGAAGCCCGTCTCGGCAGTCGCCATGCGCGCCGCCGAAGCTCGTACAAACGCGGTCGCCACGACGGCCACGGTGCCGTCCACGGCAACGAAGAACAGCACGCCGGGAAACGAGAAGCGCCACAGCAAGAGAGCGAGGGCAAGCGTAAGAAAGGCCTCCAGCACATACAGTCCCGCAAGCAGTCCGCGCCGCCGCGAACGCTCCATCCGAGCCACCAGCACTGGAGCAAGCAACGCGGGAAACAGCCCTCTCGCGATGAATAGACCGGCTGTGGCAATCGCGCTGTGCGTGTGATCGTAGACGCCCAAAGCCAGCGCGATGTACCCGAACCAGGTCCCCAGTTCGTTGACCGTGTAAGCAAGCAGAATTCTCCGCAGTCGGGGAGACTTGGGAAGCAAGGACGCCTCTCGACGCTGGCGGTGGCTCGGCGCTCACTCGCCGAATGGATGAGATTCTAGGGTGGACTGCCGACGGGACGCCACAGAGCTTTGGCGTTTGGGCCAGATCGCACCCGCTCCGACGCCTAGATGGTCGCCATGTCTGTATCGGTCGGAACACTCGCACGAGCCCGATCTACCGCAAGCACCGGGGGGGGTTGAGGGTGATTGCCCGAGGCCTTGAATAAGCCAAAGTCGCGGCTGCGGTTTGGGGGACAAATCGATCGAGGCAGTTGCAGCAGCCATCGACTATTCGCGCAACAGGCGGGGCGAGATATCGATCGCGCGCAACAGACCGTCGTGTGTTGAGACCCCGTCTCCAGTGAGGGCGGCCGGCTCGGTTTCGACGTCGTTCATCACCGCCGCCCGAGCGAAGGCCGATAGCCCCTTCGCACTGGCTGCGGATATCGCTATCCACGTGATCGCCACACCCAGATCAACCATCGTCTCGGCTCCCACCGATGAAGGTGCTCATGGCGCTGCGTGCTGGGTTGGCGCTGACAGCCGCAAGCATCAGTAGCAGCGGTGGGCGGTTGCACCCTGAGAGAAACTCTTGCATGACTCACGTAATGATGGTGTCCTCAAGGTCGCTTGTCTGTAGAGCGGGAGGTGCCGACCTTGTCGTCCCAAAGGTGCCGATTCGTGTCGTCCTGAAAGGGCCGCAGCGCCATCGCCCCCGGCTTGAAGGCGTATGCTCGACCTTCGGCATGCGCCGCGGATCATGCGATGCCGCCCGGCGAGCCGATACGGTTAGCCGCTCATGGCAACTGAAGCTCCAGGCGCCGGCCGACCCATCGATGTGATCATCGCTGATGACCACACGGTCGTGCGAGACGGCATTCGAGCGGTCCTTGAGCGAGAGACGGGCGAGTTCAGAGTGGTCGCGGAGGCGGCGGACGTTCCCGCCACGATTCGCGCGGTCAGGGAGCTCAAGCCAGATCTACTGACGCTCGACCTCACCATGCCCGGGGGATCCAGCCTCGCTGCTCTGCCAACATGCTTTGTGGCGCACCCGACACTCGCGGTGGCGATCCTCACGATGCGCGAGGATCCCGAGTACGCGCGCCAAGCCCTGCGTGCCGGGGCGCGCAGCTATGTGCTCAAGGAGGCTGAGCCCGCCGAGCTGCTGCAGGCGTTTCGCCTGGCGGTGGCCGGGCGCAACTATCTGCACCCGCGGCTGGGAGCCCTGATGGTCACCGGTGAGGGAGAGCACCAGGATGGGGTTGCGCTCAGCGAGCGCGAGCGCGAGGTCGTGCGCTTGATCGCGTTGGGCTTCACAAATCCGGAGATCGCAGAGCAGCTACACGTGGCGGAGCGCACGGTGAAGACCTACCGCGCGCGTGCTATCGAGAAGCTCGGATTCTCCTCGCGGGCGGAGATAACCGCATACGCTCGCAAGCTCGGCCTGGTCGAGTAGCACAGCTCAGGCCCCCAACGGGCGGCCGGCCATCGGAACCTTCAGTTGCATGATGGCCCCGCCTCCCGGGGCGGACATGAGCTCGAGCTCGCCACCCACCAACTCGGCACGCTCGCGCATACCGGAGACCCCGAAGCCTCCCTTGAGTTCCTCGTCAGGTGTGCGCTGCCTAGATGCCCCACCCGCGGGGAGCCCCTGACCGTCGTCGGTCACCGTCGCCGTCACGGTTCCATCGTGCTCGGCGATGCTGATCGTCGCTCGCGTGGCTTTCGCATGACGGCTGACGTTGGTGAGTGCCTCCTGCACGATGCGATAGAGCGTGCTCTCGAGCTCGGCATCGAGACGTCGTTCGCCGTCTCCAAGGCTGGGATCGATGTCGGTCTGTATCTCCAGGCCGTCGATCGCCTGAGCGCGGCGTGCCAGCGCTTCGAGCGCCGGCGCCAGCCCGAGATCGTCAAGCGCGGCTGGGCGAAGCTCGGTGATCAGGTGGCGCAGCCCGTCGATCTCCTGCCCGAGACCATCGAGCACCGTGTCGACCGCGGTACTCAAGGCGACCTGGTCGCCCAGGTCACGCGCGTTGGCCAACTGCAATCGCAGAGCGCCCAGTCCCTGCACGGTTTCGTCGTGTATCTCCCTGGCCCACCGGGTGCGCTCACGCTCGCGAGCCTCCATCCCAAAGCGCAGCCGCTCAATCTCAACTGAGCGCTCAGCGGCAAGTCGCTGCGCGACGTTCGCGGCGAACGCGCTCAGTGCGCGCCGGTCGGGATCGCGGAAGCCGCCATCCACGCGTGCCGCGATCACCAGCCCACCACCCTGTCCATCCAAGCTGAAGGGCTCGACCAGCACCGAGCGGGCTTCAAGTCCCAGCTCGTGCAACCAGGTTGCTTCCTGACCCCTTGGGCGCTCCAGCGAGAGAGGCTTGCCGGTCGCGTAGAGCGCGCCGAGCGCGCTCCCCTCCATCGGGAGCACCCGCACCCGCACAGACACACTGCCGCTGGAGGCGGCGACTCGCAGCTCGCGACCCTCCTCAATGACCATCAGCAGCGCCGATGCATCGAGCAGCGCGAGGCCTCGATCGGCCATAAGGCGCAACAGCCACAGCTCGGACCCGGAAAGCACGGCGTGGGATTATGGACGTCCGAGCAGCGGCAGCTCTCCGGGAGCCCTCCTCGACTCACTGGAGGGCTCAACCCGATGCCCGTCAAGTGGGTTGATCCGCTGTGCTGCGAGTCGTGTTTGTGAAAGCAGTTGCTCGGCCGTCAGGCCCTTGCGCCATGCGGCTATGCCCATCGATATCCGCAACGGCCGACGCGTGCCCTCGACGTCGATCTTGACGGCGTGCAGCCTGCCGAGCGCACGACGCGCAACGATCTCTCCACGCTGCTCGTCGGCTCCGGGCAGCAAGACCAACAACTCTCCCTCCGCTGCATGCCCCACACGGTCGAAACGGCGCAGCTCAGGCCCGAGAGCCCTGCCGAGGTAGGCAAGGGCCTGCACGGGAAGCTCCTGACCGTGGGTGTGTGCGAGTTGCTCAACATCATCGAGGCTCACGAGCAAGCAGCTCAAAGCGGTTTGGTGACGCTCGGCTCGGCTCACCTCTTCGTCGAGGCGGACCGCGAGCTCGACAGGGGAGAGGCAGTCACTGGAGGACCGCGGGGCTCTGGTGGGATTCTGGGAGTCTTTGGCAGCCATGCCGGTGGACCGATGAAGGGTAGGTCGAACCGCCGTCTGTGGCGGAACTTTGACTGAGTCCTCCAGATTATCGACCAGTCCCGCCTTTTACGCGATAGCGATCCGTCGGTGTCCACTGGTACACATGTCGCTGTGCTTTGTGAGCTGCGAGTCGAAAATCTGCTGTTGATCGAGCGCGCCGAGCTCACGCTGGCGGCCGGCTTGAATGTGTTGACCGGCGAGACCGGTGCGGGCAAGACCGTGCTCGCGCACGCGTTGGATCTGTTGATGGGAGGTCCCGCCCGCCCCGCCCGCTCGCGCACCGGAATCGTCAGACCAGGCGCCGACGAGGCGTATGTCGAGGGTGTGTTCGCGGTTCCGGAGGGCCTGCAAGAGGAGATCGCTCGGCTGCTACCCGAGAACGTTCGCGCTGACGGCGATGCTGAAGCTCAGGCGCACGAGGTGATCCTCGCACGGCGTGTCAGCGCGGACGGACGTACGCGGGCTTATCTCAATGGTCGTTCGGCAACGGTCGGTGACCTCCGCGAGCTGGGAGCGCGATTGATCTCCTTCTACGGCCAGCACGAGCACCGCAAGCTGATTCTCGCAAGCGCGCAGCTACAGATGCTCGACGAGGTGTGCGGCACCGAGCACGCCGAGCGGCTCGACGCATGCGGTGCGGCCTATCGCGAGACCCGTCGGCTGGAGTCCGAGCTGGAGCGCTTGCGCGAGCTCGCGCGGTCTCGCGAACATGAGCTGGAGCTGCTCGAGCACGAGCTCTCAGAGATCGATGCGCTCGAACCCGACGAAGACGAGCATGGGACGCTCTTGACTCGCCGAGACCGTCTGCGCGGCCTGGAGGCGTTGCGAGCGGGGGCGGGCATGGCCGCGGATGCGCTCGCTCCCGACTCATCTGAGGGGCTGGGTGCCGCCCACCTCCTAGCTGGCGCGGCGGCTAGCCTCGAGACGATCGCGGGGGTGGACCCCGAGCTCGACCTCCTGGCAGAGCGCTGCGCCGCGCTTGCGATCGATGCCCAGGACATCGCTGGCGCCCTGCGTGGATATTGCGAGGGAGTCGAGGCAGAAGGCGGCTCGCTGGAGGCGGTGGAAGAGCGGCTTGCTGCGCTCGAGCGCGTTGCGCGCAAGCACGGCGGCACGATCTCATCTGTGCTCCAGTACGTCGAGCAGGCGCGTGCGCGGCGAGAGGAGCTGCTTAGTGCTGAGATCGCGCGAGAGCAAGCAGAGGAGCTGTTGGCTGCCGAGCGCGCGGTGCTCGACGAGCATGTCGAGCGGCTGCGCGAGGAGAGACAGCGCGCCGCCGCGCGGCTGGCCGCGGGGGTGCGCGAGCAGCTCGCGGCGCTTGCCATGCCCGATGCCACATTTGAGATCGCGCTCAGTCCCGTGGCACCGAAAGCAGGGGGCGGCGACGCGGCCGAGTTCGTGATCGCGCCAAACCCCGGGGTGGCGGCGGCCCCACTGCGAGAGATAGCTTCCGGCGGGGGAGCTCTCGCGTGTGATGCTGGCTCTTACGAGCGCGTGCAACGACGGATCGGGGGTCGCGGGGGGCTCCTCGAAGTCGACGCTGGTGTTCGACGAGATCGACGCGGGCATCGGCGGTCACACGGCCCGAGCGGTGGGCGAGCGACTGCAAAGCCTCGCGCGGGGCCGCCAGATCCTGTGCATCACCCACCTACCTCAGATCGCTTCGCTCGCGGCTCGTCATTTCTCGGTGGCGAAGGACACCTCGGTCGATCCGACGGTCGCGAGTGTCGTGCAGCTCGCCGAGGGTGAGGTCGTGACGGAGCTCGTGCGGATGCTCGGCGCCGAGGATAAGGACACAGCCGCGCGTCGTCACGCGCGGGGGCTACGCCGCGCGGCTTGAGCGCGCCGGCCCTCCGTGGGCGTTACCCTCGTTTCAATGGCTACGACCCGGCAGCCGCCAGGCACCATCGAGCCGGCCTTTGGCGCGCTGTCTGCGCCACCGCGCGAGGTTAGTGGCCCTGTGCGGCTGGGGCGCAAGACCAAGCTGCTCGTAAGGCATCTCGTGGCAGGCGATATCGCGGTGATCGACCATCTCGACATTGACCGGGTATCCGCGGAGGAGTTGATCTCCGCGGGCGCGACGGCGGTGCTCAACTGTCGCGCGTCGACAAGCGGCTCCTACCCGAACCTCGGGCCACAGCTACTCGTCGAAGCGGGCGTGCTACTCGTCGATCTACCCGACGACTCGCTGTTCAACTCGCTCTCCGACGGCGATCCGGTGACTGTCCGGGCGGGCGCTCGGACACACATGGCGAAGTGCTTTACAAGAGTCACGCACTCGTCTCGGGAGAGGTGCTCGACGTCGCGCGCGTCCGGACCGAGACCGAGGCTCGCCGGCGGGAGATCGGAGAGGCACTCGAGCGCTTCGCGCACAACACGATCGAGCACATGCGCGAGGAGCGCGAGCTGCTCGCGGGACGGATCGACCTGCCGCGGTTTCGCACCGACTTCCGCGACCGCTCGACGCTCGTGGTCGTGCGCGGCGTCGATCACCAACGCGACCTGCGTGCGCTGCGCTCGTTCATCAGGGACACACGACCTGTGCTGGTGGCTGTGGACGGCGGCGCCGACGCCCTGCTGGAGGTGGGACTCTCACCGCACATGATCGTGGGAGACATGGACTCCGCCAGCGAGACGGCGCTGCTGGCGGCACGAGACGGAGGCACCGAGCTCGTCGTGCACTCCTACCCCGACGGCCGCGCGCCAGGCAGGCGACGCTTGGAGGAGCTCGGTGTCCCCTTCAAGCTCGTGCCGGCGCCCGGAACCAGCCAGGACGTCGCGATGCTGATCGCGGCCGAGAAGGGAGCGCGACTGATCGTGACAGTCGGCTCGCAATTCAATCTTGTCGAGTTCCTGGACCGCAACCGCGAAGGCATGTCCTCGACGTTCCTCACACGTCTGCGAATCGGCGAGATTCTCGTGGACGCGAAGGGGGTGAGCCGCCTGTATCGGCCGATGCCGGGGCTTGCTCCGCTGATCTTCGTGATCGTGGCCGGGTTGATCGCGATGGTCGCGGTCGTGTGGTTGACCCCGGCGCTACGCGACGTGGTGGACCTACTATGGCTCAAGCTTCAACTGCTGCTTGGCTCTGGCAGCTGAGCACGCGTACCCTGAGAGCCCCTCAAGCCAATGTTCGACTACCGCTATCACGCGCTTTCGCTTGCCGCCGTCCTGTTTGCGCTCACCGTCGGCGTGCTGATCGGCGTGGCGATCGGCGACTCGAACCTGGTGTCCTCGGCCAAGGACGGGATCGTCCAGAATCTGCGCTCTGAAGTGAGCGGTTCCCAGCACAAGGCCGGCGAGCTCGCCGGCCAGCTTGCCTCAGAGGAAACAGTTGCGGGCGACTTCTACCCGATCGCTGTTCACGGTCTGCTGGCCAACAGGAACATCGGGTTGGTGTTCTTCGGCGAATCCTCCGACCAGATCGACGAACTCGTGCGAAGCGCGGTCACTCAGGCGGGCGGGGACCTGAGGATGGTGGTCGCGGTGCGGGAGCCGCTTGACCTGTCGGGCTTGGCTACGCAGGCCACCGGCACGCAGTACACGGCGCTCGCTTCCAATCCAGCACTCGTGAAGAAGTTCGGCGTGCGCATGGGTGAGCAGCTGGTCGGAGAAGGGCAGCTGCTCGGACATGTGCGAACCAGGCTGCTGAGCTCATACGACGGTGAATTCGGCAAGCTTGACGGGCTGGTGGTGATGCGCAGCGAACCAGCCGGGATGGACAGCGAAGACGCGAAGATCGTCGGCGAATTCGAGTCGGGGGTCGTCGAGGGAGTCAGCGCGCTCAGCGTACCCGCCGTTGGCGTGGAGCTGACCTCCACCGAACCCTCCCAGATTCCCTGGTACAAGGCTGAAAACATGGCCAGTGTCGACGATCTCGACGCGCTCGCCGGGCAGGCGGCGCTCGCGTTTGCGCTCGCCGGAGATCACAGCGCCTATGGAGTGAAGTCGACCGCCGACTCGCTGCTGCCACATGTGGTGGGGACCACAACACAGCCATAGGGCTCAGAGATCGTCCCCTGACTCAGAGCCTGTCCCGGTAGGCCCTTGGCCGGTTGTCCGCGCTCGCCGCTAACTTCCCGATGTGCATGCCCTCCCTTTCGTGCTCGCCACGCTCTTCGCCGCGGCTCTTGCTCCCGCCTTGCTGCGCACGCTGATCGACGGCGGCCACGTCAAGGGCAACTATCGCGAGCGCAGCGTGGCTTTCCCATTCGGCGTGTTGAGCGTCGTGGGCGCGCTGACGGCGATGATCCCGCTTGCGCTGCTGCAGCGGCTGGAACTCGTCGAGGTGTTCCATCCACAAACGCTGACGGTCGCCGTGTACGTGCTGGGCGTCGCCTTCCTGGGATTCGTCGACGACATGCTTGGGGGGCAGCCGCGCGGTTGGCGTGGTCACGGCAGGGCCGCACTCGACATGCAGTTGTCCACCGGTGCGCTGAAGGCGCTCGGATCGCTCGGGCTTGCCCTGTACGCGATGAGCTACGCGGGACTCTCAACCGGGCGGTGGCTGCTCGCGAGCGCGGTGCTGGTGCTCGCCACGAACGTCTTCAATCTGCTCGACCTGCGCCCTGGACGCTCCACGAAGGCGTTCGTGTTGCTGGGCGCGGGGCTTACGATCGGAGCAGCGAGCCTCAGGCCGCTGTGGACGATTGGGCTGTTCGCCGGGCCTGCGCTGATAGCCGGTGGATATGACCTGCGCGAGCGGGCGATGCTTGGCGACACGGGCGCGAACCTGCTTGGCGCGCTTGCGGGGCTTTGGCTCGTGCTGACGCTGTCCAATATTGGACAGCTCACCGCGCTCGCCATACTTCTCGCTGTGACCGTCTACGGCGAGCTGCGCTCGATCACCACGCTCGTGGAACGGTTGCCGCTGCTGCGCCAACTAGACTCTTGGGGCAGGCCCACATGACCTCGTCCCATTCCGATCGTCACCCACAGGCTCCGGCCAAGACCCGGTTCATATTCGTCACCGGCGGAGTGGTGTCCTCGCTGGGCAAGGGGATCGCAGCCGCGTCGCTCGGGCGGTTGCTTGTCGCTCGCGGCCTGACGGTCGGTCTGCAGAAGTTTGACCCCTACATCAACGTCGATCCGGGCACCATGTCTCCCTACCAGCACGGGGAGGTATTCGTCACCGAGGACGGTGCCGAGACAGATCTGGACCTCGGGCACTACGAGCGCTTCACCGACTCCAACACGAGTCGTGCCTCGAACGTGACCGCTGGCGGCATCTATGACACCGTGATCCGTCGCGAGCGTCGCGGCGACTACCTGGGTGGAACGGTGCAGGTGGTTCCGCACATCACCGATGAGATCAAGCAGCGAGTTGCGCTGATCGCCGAGTCGACCGACGTGGACTTCGTCATCACCGAGATCGGCGGCACCGTGGGCGATATCGAGTCGCTCCCGTTCCTCGAGGCGATCCGTCAGTTCCCAGTGGATGTGGGCCGCCGGCGCTGCTTTTTCATCCATCTCACGCTTGTGCCCTACATCGGCCATGCGGGTGAGCTGAAGACCAAGCCCACACAGCACTCGGTGAACGAGCTGCGACGGATCGGGATCGCCCCAGACATGCTGATGTGCCGCTCAGAGGGGCCGCTTTCGCAGGACATCCGCAAAAAGATCGCCCTGTTCGCGAGCCTGCCAGCCGATGCGATCGTCTCCGCGCGCGACGTGGACAACATCTACAAGGTGCCGCTCGTGTTTCGCCAGCAGGGAGTCGACGACTTCATTCTCGATCACTTCGGCCTCGAGGCGCCCGCGCCGGACTTGTCGAAGTGGCAGGAGCCGATCGAGCGCGCCGAGCAGGCTCAGCGCGCAGTGCGGATCGCGCTGGTCGGCAAGTACGTGCAGCTCGAGGACGCGTACCTGTCGGTTTCTGAGGCGCTGCGCCACTCCGCCGCGCTTCAGGGCAGCACGGTCCAGATCGACTGGGTTGACTCGGAGCGTCTCGAATCGGATTCACGGCCGCCAGGCGCCGAAGAGGATGAGCTTGGCAACGCGCGCGAGCTGCTCGAAAACGCGGACGGGATACTGATCCCAGGTGGCTTTGGAGGGCGCGGTGTCGAGGGCAAGATCGTGGCAGCGCGTATCGCGCGCGAGAAGCGCATCCCCTATCTCGGCATCTGCCTTGGAATGCAGATCGCCGTGGCGGAGTTCGCGAGACATGTTGCCGGGATGGAGGGCGCCAACTCAACCGAGTTCGACATCGAGACGCCCTACCCCGTGATCGACCTGCTGCCCGAGCAGAAGGAGGTGGCGGATCTCGGTGGCACAATGCGCCTCGGCGCCGACCCGATCAAGCTGCACGAGGGTTCCAGGGTCAGGGAGGTCTACGGCGAGGCAGTCGTGTACGAGCGCCACCGTCATCGTTATGAGGTTAATAACCTGCTGCGTAAGCGCCTCACTAACCCTTCCGGTGCCGGCGCTGGCCTGCGCATATCCGGAACCTCTCCCGACGAGCGTTTGGTGGAGGTCATCGAGCTCGAGGACCACCCGTTCTTCGTGGCCTCGCAATTCCATCCCGAGTTCAAGTCGCGTCCGGAGCGACCGGCCCCTCTGTTTCGCAGTTTCCTCGCCGCGGCGCTGGAGTGCTCGGATGAGCGCGCGGGAGGCGACCGCACGCTCGCGGGGCGCCCGTGAGCGCCGCTTCGCCGACCGGCGAAGCGCAGAGCGCTCAAAGCTCACTGCGCGTACAGGTGGTGTTCCACACCACCGACGATCAGCAGGCCCAGTCGCTTGCCGCAAAGATGATCAACAGCGCGCACGAGATCGCCAACCTGCCGGAGTGCGAATGCGACGTGGATGTCAGCGTCGAGCTCCTGCAATCCGACGGCGTCGACGATGTGGCCGAACCTGGTAGCGCGCCGGCTCGTAGCCGTGCCGTAAAACACTAAGGACGCCGATGCTCAAGCTTCGCCGAGCCACCGTCCTGCAGGCGGGACCCGCCGACGGGCCCGAGCAAGATCTCACGATCTCATTGGACGGCGAGCGCCGTCCGGCGATCGCCGACGTCGGCCTGTTGGGTGTGAGCCAGGTGGGCGATGAGCTGATCGTCAATGTGCAGGCACGCGATCTCGGGCTGGGCTCTGGTGGGTTTGACATCGTGCACGTAAACCTGACGCGGGGCCTCTCCAGCGATGGCGCACCCGATGCGCACGTGATGAAGCTCAACTACACGAGCCTTCAGCACGCCGTGGAACCACTGGAGGATACCCTGACGGGCACAGGCGAGCAGCTGCTGTTGCCGCTCGATCGGCCGGTGGCGGTACTCGCGTTGCACGGCCAGCTTGCAGCGGTCGCGTGGGCGTTTGCCCAGTCAAACCCAGACGGCAGGCTCGGGTTCGTGCAGACACCCGGCGGGGCGCTTCCAGGCGGCCATTCGCGTGTGGTGGGAACGCTGCGCGAGCGTGGCCTGCTCGCCGGGCACATCACGGCTGGAGCCACTTACGGGGGTGAGGGAGAGACAGTCACCACGGCCGGCGCGCTTCACCACGGCATGCGTACGCTCGGCTGGGATGCGGTCGTTTGTGGCCCCGGTCCCGGCATCGTCGGGTCGAACTCCCCGCTTGGTCACGGCGGGATGCACGCACTTGACTCGGCTCACATCGCGCTCGCGCTCGGAGCTCGTGCGCTGGTTGTGGCGCGCATGTCTTCAGCCGATGGTAGGCCTCGTCATCGTGGGATATCCCACCACACGCTGACTGTGCTCGACTTGCTGCTGGAGCCGGTGACGGTCGCGTTGCCGGCCGGCATACGCTCGCCCGTAGGCGCCGATCTGCGCGCGCGACTAGGCACCGTATTCGGGTCTGCGTCCCCCGAGCACGGCAGGCAACAGCTGGAGCTCGATGTGGACCGTCCCGCGCGCATGGCTCGCCATGACTGGCGCAGAGCGCCGGTGGACATGCCGTCATATCTCAAAAGCTCCCTACCCGCCGAGACGATGGGACGAGTGCTGTTGGAGGACCCGTTGTTCTTCGCCTCCGCGCTAGCGGGGGGCACGGTGCTCGCCGACTTGTGCGAGCGCGCTGAAGGTCGGGTGGAACACCAGGCGCACTGACAGTCGGCTTGCACGGCCAAGGGGCATTCGCCCGTAAGGCGAAAGTGGGTAGGTGACCGATTCCCCGATGCTCGTGGCGAGGAGCGTTTCGCACGTGCAGCAGCTCACACTCGACTTCCTTGCCTACCTGGAGCTGGAGCGCGGTCTGTCACGCAACACGCTGAACGCCTACCAGTCAGACCTCGCACAGCTTGGTGGATTTCTCGCCCGATACGATGTCTCCCCGCTGGACGCCCAACATAGTGATCTGGCGGCGTTCCTCTCAGAGCTCGCCGCTGGCGACGGGGGAGATCGCCCGCCGGTCTCACCCGCAACACTGCAGCGCAAGGCGGCGTGCCTGCGCTCGTTCTACCGCCACCTGCGGCGCGAAGGCTTGATCGAGCACGATCCCACCGCGGACCTACGGGGACCGCCGAAGACGCAGCGTCTGCCGAAGGTGCTCTCGCGCGAGCAGGTCGCGAAGCTGCTCGCGCAACCGCAGGGCACCGAGCCGTTGGCTTTGCGCGACAGAGCGTTGCTGGAGCTGATGTACGCGTGTGGGCTGCGTGTGTCCGAGACGATCGCGCTCGAGGTCGGCGACGTGGATCTGCAGGAGGGCATGCTGCGAGCGCGTGGCAAGGGATCCAAGGAGAGGATCGTCCCGGTGGGACGCCAGGCCGTGGGTGCGCTCGAGCTCTACCGCGGACGTGGACGCGCCCAACTGGTCGGGTCGCGCTCGGAGACTCACCTGTTCGTCAACCATCGTGGCGTGGGTCTCACGCGCCAGGGCCTCTACAAGATCATCCAGAGCCACGCGCGCGCCGCGGGACTCTCTGAGCAGATGACTCCGCACACGTTGCGGCATACGTTCGCCACGCATCTGCTCGCCGGCGGATGCGACTTGCGCTCGCTGCAGGAGATGCTCGGGCATGCCGATCTGGCGACCACGCAGATCTACACGCACCTGTCGGCGGAGCGCCTGAAGGGCGCTTACTTCGACGCCCATCCGCGTGCGCATATGCTGCGTGTGAATGCCAGAGCTTCCAGAGGTGGAGACGATCAGGCGCCAGTTGGCGCCGCTGGTTGAGGGACGCACGCTCGAGCGCGTGAGCATTCTCGATGCCCGCTGGAGCAGCCCGCTTGCGCCGAGCGAACTGGCCGACGCGCTGGAGGGACGAACGGTCGAGCAGCTTGGTCGGCGCGGCAAGTACCTGGTTTGGAGCTTGAGCGGGGATGTGCACCTTGCTCAGCACCTACGCATGACCGGGACGGTGCTGTGCGATCCCGATCCGGAGCCCGTTCACGTGAGGGTGCGGATCGAGCTCGACCGGGGCGGGAGGCTTGCGATCGTCGACCCCCGGCGGTTCGGCACGGGTGAGCTCCTGCTCGGAGGCGAGGCGCTCGATGCGTTCTTCGACGCACGCCTGGGGCTGGAGCCGCTGGACGAGCGTTTCACAGTCGAGCACCTGCAGAGACTGGCGCACGGGCGCACAGCCCCGATCAAGGCGTTTCTTCTCGACCAGCGTCGCGTGGCCGGCATCGGGAACATCTACGCCGACGAGGCTCTCTACCGCGCCGGGATTCACCCGCTGCGTCCGGCCGGGCTGGTGAGTCTCAAGCAACTCGTTCGTTTGCACGAGGCGGTGATATGGGCGCTCGAGGCCGGAATTGAGGCGCGCGGCGCGACAATCGACGACTTCCGTCATGTTGACGGCGTGTGGGGCTCCTTCCAAGATCGCTTCCAGGTACACCGTCGCGAGGGTGAGCAATGTGCGCGGTGCGGTAGGACGATCGTCAAGCTGGTGGTGGCGGGGCGTGGCACATACGTGTGCAAGACCTGTCAACCGCCCCCACGGGGTGCACCCGCAAAGCGTCCCGCTCGGGGAGGTCCTACGCGGCGAGCAGTTCGTCGAGATGGCCACTCTCCACAGCGGTGAGCGTCTCTGAGAATCCGCCGAGCAACTGCTCCCCGACCAGCACCTGAGGAAAGGTCATCATACCGGTGCGGTTGGCAAGCTCCACGCGTCCGGCCGGGTCCTTTGACAGGTTGATTTCGGAGAACTCCAGGCCACGCGCCTTGAGCAGACCCTTTACTCGAGCACAGAACGAACAGGGCTCAGTCGTGTAAACGGTGATTTGACTCTGTGCCCCACTCATTACTTCATAAAGTATAGCAACGGGATCGCACTACGCGAAACTGTGTAATTGAAGGTCAAAATTTCATTGGGAGCCTTCGCGCATATCCTCCGCCGGGGGTAATCCTAGACTCGATCGCACAATGTCCGGACTCGTGAAGACCGAGGCTGTCGTATTGCGATCGATGCGATACGGCGAGGCCGACCGCATCCTGCACGTCTATACCCCGCATCGCGGCAGAGTGAGCGCGATCGCCAAGGGCGTACGCCGCGCGCGCAGCCGCTTCGGAGGCCGGTTGGAGCCATTCTTCCGTTTGCAGATCGAGCTGCACGAGGGTCGCGGCGAGCTGTTGACGGTGACCGGCGCACAGACGGTCAACGGTCACCCGAGCTTGCGCGAACACGCGCATGCGCTGGATGCCGCGGCACGGGCATGCGATGCGGTAGGACGCCTGTTTGAGACCTCCGAGCCCCATCCGGGCGTGTTCAATTTGCTGTGCCGCAAGCTGTCGTTGCTTGACGAGAACCCCGATGGAGTGAACCGAGCGAGCGCGCTGGCGTTTCGCTTGAAGCTATTGGTCGCCGCGGGACTCGCACCGCAGTTGGCGGCGTGCGCGTGCTGTGGCGAGCGTGAACATCTGGTTGGCTTCTCGGGCGCGGCGGGCGGGGTCGTGTGCAGCGCGTGTGAGGCTGGCGCGTTTCCGCTGGAGGAGCGGGCCTACGAGTTCATGACCGAGGCACTTGGACGTCCATTGCACGAGGCGCCAATGACCGAGGAGCGCGCGCTTGGCCAGGTCGAGCGCGCTGTGTCGGAGACGCTCGAGCACCACGCCCACGTGCGACTGATGCCGGCGACCGATCGACGATCGAGACCCCGCCTGCCCCCAGCGATGGGGAGCCCGCGGGACACGGCGACATCCCCGATCGGCCAACACCAACCGCGGTCACTGCCACAATCGGCTGTGTGAGTCTCGCAAAGCAAACGGAGTCGGTCGCTGCAGCCTTCGCCGCACGCTGCATGGAGACCGAGGAACGTGAGCTCTCGCCACTGGCGGTGTGTTCCTACCCCGCGCACAGGGAGCGCGAGGAGAATGACTGCGGCTTGCGCACTCCTTTCCAGCGAGACCGCGACAGGATCGTGCACTGCAAGGCGTTCAGGCGCCTGACGCACAAGACGCAGGTGTTCGTGGCGCCGCTCGGCGATCACTACCGAACACGCCTCACCCACACGCTGGAGGTCACGACGATCTCGCGCACTGTCGCACGTGCGCTCGCGCTGAACGAGGACCTTGTCGAGGCGATCGGTCTCGGTCACGATCTCGGGCACCCGCCATTTGGGCACATCGGGGAGGAAGCACTGGACGAATGCTTGAAAGAGCGCTTCGGAAGGGAATTCCACCACTATGAGCATTCGCTGCGCGTGGTCGATCGCCTGGAGCGCGACGGCGCAGGGCTGAATCTCACCGAGCAGGTCCGCGAAGGGATCGAATGCCACTCCAGTCGCGCACCGCTCCCCCGGACTCTGGAGGGACGGATTGTGAGGGTGATTGACCGGGTGGCGTATATCAACCACGACATCGACGATGCGATGCGCGCGGGGTTGCTGCGCGAGGGTGAGCTGCCGCGAGGACCAATCGAGGTGCTCGGATCAACAGGATCGCAGCGCATCGACGCGCTCGTGCACGACATGGTGGAGCACTCGGCGCCGGCGGGGGACATCGTGCAGGGACCTGAGGCCGGACGGGCGATGGCCGAGCTGCGGGAGTTCATGTTCGAGCGCGTATATCTCGGTCCAGCTGTGCGTGCCGAGCAAGCGCGTATCTCAAACGTCGTCAGAAAGCTGTTCGAGCACTATGTCGAGCATCCCGAGCTGCTGCCGACTACAGGCTCTGCTGGCGGTGCTCCAAGCTCTAGCGGCGGCGCCCCCAGTTCTGCCGAAGTCGCCGGCGACGGGGAGGGGAGCGATCTCGCCGAGCGCGTGACCGACTACGTGGCCGGGATGACCGACCGCTACTGCATCCGCGAGTTCACCGATCTGGAAGTGCCGCGCGACCGATTGACGGTCGACGTGACCGCCAATCGGCCAGCTCGCTAGCGTTGCTGCAATGGCCCGCTACACACCCGACTCGCGCGACCGCGTGCGCGACGCGATCGACTTCGTCGACCTGGTCTCCACGCGCACCGAGCTGCGCAGAGCCGGTCCACGCAGCTATGAGGGCTTGTGCCCATTCCACGATGAGCGCACCCCGTCGTTCAGCGTGGAGCCCGTGGAGAAGGTCTACTACTGCTTCGGCTGCCAGGCGTCCGGGGATGTGTTCACGTTCGTGCAGGAGACCGAGGGCGTCGACTTCAAGGGTGCGATGGAGCTGTTGGCCGACCGCGCCGGGATCGAGCTGCAGCTCGAACGTGAGGATCCGAAGGAAGCCGAGCGCCGCGCGCGGCGCGAGCGGTTGCTGCAGCTGCTGTCGCGCACGACGTCCTACTATGAGCGCTACCTGTGGGATTCCAGCGAGGCCGCGCGTGCGAGGGGCTACCTGGAGCAGCGCGGACTCGGTGAGGAGGTCCTGAAAGCGTTTCGGGTGGGCTATTCGCCGAGCGCGTGGGACCGCGTGTTGCTGGCCTCTCGGCGTGGGGGGTTCTCAGAGGCGGAGTTGTATGAGACGGGTTTGGCGCAGCGATCGCAGGAGAGAAGGGGCCTGTATGACCGCTTCCGCGCGCGGATCATGTTCCCGCTCACAGACCTGCGCGGACGAGTGCTTGGCTTCGGGGCGCGCGCGATGCGGGAGGGGCAGCGACCGAAGTATCTGAACACCTCCGACAACGACGTCTACCACAAGGGTCGCCACCTGTATGGGGCCGATCAGGCTCGCGGCCATGCGGCAAAGGCTGGGGAGGTGATCGTGTGCGAGGGCTACACCGATGTGATCGCCTTGCATCAGGCGGGCTTTCAGAACACGGTGGGTCTGATGGGCACCGCGCTCACCGACGAGCAGGTGGGCGAGCTGGGTCGCATGGCCCAGACGGTGCTACTGGCACTCGACGCCGACAGCGCCGGGCAGGAGGCGATGTTGAAGGCCTCCCGGCTCGCGGCACGACGCAAGCTTGAGCTGCGCGTCGTTGAGCTGCCGGCAGGGGCCGATCCGGCGGAGCTCGTGCAGAGCGGCGGTGCGCAGGCGATTCAACAGGCGGTGGGGGGGCGGTGCCGTTCGTGCGATTCCGCGTCGAGCGGGTGCTGGCCTCCGGCGATGACTCTAGCCCTGAGGGCCGCGACCGGATGATCGCCGACCTGCGGCCAGTATTCGTCACGTTGCCGCCAAGTGCGATGCGCATGGATCTGACACGCATGGTCTCCGGTCGGCTCGGCTTGAGTGAAGGCCTCACCGAGACGTTGCTGGCCTCTACAGGCGCGCCGCCGCAGACGTGGGAGCGCTCGGGCGCGGCAGGCACGTTCCCAAACGGGAGGCCAACCGGTGCGGGTGAGGCGATTGGTGGGCGAGCCGGCACCGACGCAAGCTCGCGAGCGGGCAAGGTGCTGTCGGGGCGCGAGGACACCGAGCGGGCGTTCCTGGCGCTGTGTGTCGCAGCCCCCGAGCACGGAGAGGCAGCGCTCGACGAAGTCGGCTCGACAACATGTTCACGAGCGAGATACTGCGCAGAGCAGCCGGACATCTGAAGGCCGGGCACCTCGCAGAACCGTTGCGGGATGTGGCCGACGAGGACCGGGAGCTGGTGGGCCTGCTCGCCGAGCTGACGGTTGAAGCGGGTCGCTGGACCGTGCCGGACCGCCGCACAAAGCCGGCGATGCTGGAGGTCCAGCAGCTGCAGCTACAGCTTGCGTCGATCGAACGACAGATCCACACAGCCCGGGCGCAAGGAGTGGGCGAGGTAAGCGATCTGGCGCGCTTGCGCGGCGACGTCAAGCGCGACTTCGATCGCGCGCAGGAGCGGGCGCTGGCGGAGACGAGCCCAGGTGGCGGCTCTTAGTAGAGTAGCCCGAGCCGCACGGTCTGGGGTAGCTCAATTGGCAGAGCATTCGGCTGTTAACCGAAGGGTTGTGGGTTCGAGTCCCACCCCCAGAGCCTCAATTCCCTGAGGGAACCGAGACCGGCTCCAACGCGAGCCCGGGAGCGTTCCTGAATCCCAGCTGCTCGACCAGCTCCGCGGCGTGCCTCCCGGCGTCGTGAGTTGACGACCAGGCCTCGAGCTCGCGCAGCTCGCGCGCGAATCGACGGCTCGCCCAGGGCGCGCTCGACAGCGAGACGCAGCGGTCGTGGCGAGATGAAGCGTCGCGGGACACGCACACCGGCCCCGGCCCAGTCGACTCGTGCGGCGTTCTCGTTCATATCGCCGGCAACCGGACAGGCGACGACCGCGCAGCCGTTGGAGAGAGCGCGCACGACCGTGCCGTGACCGGCGTGACAAACGACGACGTCGCAGGAGGGCATCGTGCGCGCGTAGGAGACCCAGTCGACGAGGTGTGCGTTGGCGGGAACGGGCAATGGACGCGCCGGCAGGCGCTGATTCCATGTCGCGAGCACCCGCACGGGCAAATCGCCCAAGCCGC
This sequence comes from uncultured Solirubrobacterales bacterium, assembly GCA_963849215.1. Lineage (GTDB taxonomy): Bacteria > Actinomycetota > Thermoleophilia > Solirubrobacterales > Solirubrobacteraceae > Palsa-744. The sequence goes on along the minus strand of CAWKGR010000002.1, from coordinate 3,935 downwards.
GCAAAGCGGCGTGCAGCAGACGGTGGTCGGGATCCTGTGAGGTGGAGGGTGCGACGAGCACCAGCGGAGCGTCACCTGGAGGCAGCGCGACATCCTCGGCTGGAGGCTCCCACATGAGCGGTCCGACGACGTGCATGTGGGGTGCCCACGAGCGCGGGTACTCAAGCTGCGGAAACGTCGCGACGAGGGCGAGATCGCGACTGGTGCCACCGTGGACGTAGTCGAGCGGCGGCAGTCCAACCTGCGAGCGCGTCCGGTTCAGCGCCAGGCGCCCGTTCTCCAGGCCTTGACGGACGGGCGTGTGAGCGCGATGCCAGAGCGCGTGACCGAGGTCGGTGCGGGGGAGACGGGCGCCGAAGGAGTAGATCGGAAAGCCGGCCTCGGAATCGGGGTTGACGTGGGGGATGAGTGTCGCGCGCGGAACACCGGCGAGCTCGCCGGCCAAGGATGGGGCAAGTGTGAGGATGTCGTGCACGACCACGTCGGGTTGCAGCTCACGGACCAGCGGAAGCGTGTCGCGGGTGGCGTAGACGACTGCCTCGTAGAAGTCGAGGGGCTGCGCGGGACCGCCGTTGGTGGAGGTGGGGATGGGGAAGGCGCTGTACTCGGGCGCGGGGGCGAACGTGAGGCCCTCGCGTTCGATGGGCGCACGCCAGCGCTCCCATGTTTGCAGTGTGACGTCGTGACCGCGAGCGCGAAGCGCGCATCCGAGCGCGATCATCGGAAACGCGTGACCAGGATCGCCGAACGCGCCGAGCAGTACGTTCAGACGACGTTGAGTCACACGCTGTCGAAAGCCTGGGAAAGTGGCCCGTGAGCGTCTGCGACCGAAGGACGGTTCATATGGTGTATAGGACAAGGCCCGGGCGTGTCAGGCGGCGAGCTCAGCCACCAGGCGAAGCTGCTCTAGTCGATCGTCGCGAGTGAAGGCAAGCGGCGTGATCCCGAGCGTACCCACGCCGGCGTCGCGATAGACCGCGAGACGCTCGCGCACAACATCCTTGGGTCCGCACAACGAGACGGTGTCGATCAGCGCATCGGGGATCGCGGCCATCGCCTCCTCGCGCTTGCCCTCCAGGTAGAGATCCTGGATGACTTTCGCCTCCGCCTCGAAGCCGTAGCGGCAGACGAGGTTGTTGTAGAAATTCTGCGCACGCGAGCCCATCCCGCCGACGTAGAGCGCGATGAACGGCCGCATCGCGTTGCGCGCCGAGTCCAGGTCGTCGGTGATGAACACGTTGACGGTGGGGGCGATGTCGAAGCCCTCGAGCGAGCGTCCCACGCGATCGGCGCCCTCCTGTAGCAAGGGGCGCAGCTCGGAGACGTGCTCGGGCGAGAACAGCGTGGGGATCCAGCCGTCGGCGATCTCACCGGCGAGCGCGGTGTTCTTGGGCCCGATCGCGGCGAGGTAGATCGGGATGTGGTCCTGTACCGGTCCGATCGTGAGCTTCAAAGCCTTGCCGGGGCCGTCGGGAAGCGGCAGATCGAGCGTGTCGCCGTGGAACTCGAGCCGTTCGCGAGCGAGCGCCTTGCGAACCACGGCCACATACTCACGTGTGCGCTGAAGCTGGCGGGCAAAGCGCTGTCCGTGCCAACCCTCGGCGACCTGCGGGCCGGAGGAGCCGATTCCCAGGATCATGCGCCCGTCCGAGAGCTGGTCGATCGTGGCGGCGGTCATCGCGGTCATCGCGGCACTGCGACCGGGCATCTGGAAAATTCCGGAGCCGAGCCGTATGCGGCTCGTCTGCCCGGCCAGCCACGCAAGCACCGTGGCGGCATCCGAGCCATAGGCCTCAGCCGTCCAAACCGAGTCATAGCCGAGTCGCTCGGACTCCTGCACGATTTCGAGCTGATCCTGCGAGCTGAGGCCAAGACCCCAGTAGCCGATGTGGACGCCTAGCTTCATTCGGATTCCTTTCAGCTGCCTGGGTTATTCCTACAGAGCGTCGCCGGGACGCACGAACATCATCTCAGGGACAACACAGGCGGGGGAGACCCGCAGCAGATAGCGCACCGCCTCCGCGATGTCTTGCGGGCGAATCATCTCCTCGGCTTTGACCTGCCCCTTGACGAAATCGGTCATCGGCGTGTCCACGAACGCGGGACACAGCGCCGTCGACTTGATGCCCTGCGAGCCGAGCTCCTTGTTCATCGATTCGGTCCAGCCAACGACGGCGTGCTTAGTGGCCGAGTACACCGACAGCCACGCCTCGGCTCGCTTACCGGAGATCGAGGAGGTGTTGACGACAAGCGCATTTGAATGCTCCACGCCCGCCGCTTGCAGCATCGAGAGACACTCTCGGTAGAAAAGCACGATCGAGCGCAGGTTGACGTCGATCTGCATGTCGAGGTGCTTGGCTTGGATCTCGCCAACCGGCGCGCCGATGCCTACCCCTGCGTTGTTGACGAGCACGTCGAGCCTCGAGTAGCGCTCGCGGTGGGCGGCGACCACCTTCTGGATCTCGCTCTCCTCGGAGAGTGCCGCGGGAACCCCGTGGACATCGAAGCCCTCAGCGGCGAGCTGGTCGACAGCGGCCTGGAGCTTCTCGGGCCGCCGGGCGGCCATCGTGACCCCAAAGCCCTCTTCGCCAAGCATCCGCGCGATAGCGAGCCCAATCCCGCTAGATGCCCCCGTGACGATCGCTGCACGCTCTGCCATCTGGTGCTCCCCTCGTTGATTTGATGGACTGAATCAAACCATCTCGGAGGCTTTGGGCTCTTACAGACACCCGAAGCACGGCACGCTGGTAGCTTCTGGAGAGTCGCGCACGCGCGACACGGGCCCGTAGCTCAGTTGGTTAGAGCCGTCGACTCATAATCGATTGGTCCCTGGTTCGAGTCCAGGCGGGCCCATCAGATAGGTGATGTTCGCGGCGTCCTGTGATGTTCGCGGCGTCCTACCCAGCGAACACCCGGTTGGCGGCCTTTGGATCACCGAGCGTGTCGAATGCGACAAGCTTACCGGCGTCGTTGTAGGTCAGCACGTCGGCGCTCTCGACCGTGTCTCCGTCGAGTTGGACGGTGGTGAGCACCACCACCCTGTTGCCCTCCGCGATGAAATCGTGCGGCGCTGTGCGAAAGCCCGTGCCGGCAAGCTTGCCCCACAGTTCACCCACCGCCTGCTTGCCTTTGCGGGTCCCTGTCAGTGTGTTCTCGCCGCGTGTCGTCCACTCGATCGAGTCGTCCATGTCGCGCATCGCGCCCTCGGCGTCTCCACTGCTGAACGCCGCGTAAGCAGCCTGTGTCGTTTGCTTGTTCTCCTGTGCACCCATAGCTCCAGCCTTTCCGTTCTTTGGTGACGGGCCAGCTCGACCCGGATCTTCGGCCTGCGCCCGCTGGCTCCACGCCGGACTCTGCGAATCGCTATCCGCAGAGCGCTCGCATGACGGTGTACCCGGGCTGCGCCGATCTCAGTCGAGCGCTCGGGTGGGAGACGCCCGCAGGGACGTGGGCGCCACCTGGTCGACAGGCCCATATTTTCATAGCTACCATCGGTAATACGAAATCTAAGGGCGAGACTTCGGTGTAGGGTCACAACGGCCATGCCCAGCTGGCGATCGGGAGGACGTGAGAGGGATGACGTCAAAGGCTCCGCTCCTCCTTGTGGCCCTGATCGCGAGCGCGTTCCTCGTCATGGCAGCGTTCGCGTGGGCGGGGAATACACTGGTGGTGCACGAGAGCTTCACGCCAGACAGGCTGGGGGGCCCGACCAACCTGTCGGTGACGGCAAACTTCATGTCGAGCGCGGGCGGTACCCAGTCGCCGATCGACAAGCTCACGCTCTACGCGCCCGCGGGCATGGTGGCTGATGTGCACGGGCCGGCACCTGCACGGCCACCAGGCTGCGAGAACGGGGTCCCAGTGGCTGTCCGCCCGACTCTCGCGCTGGTTTCGGCGGCGGCATCGCCACATTCGCGTTCCCCAAAGAAACCATC
>CAWKGR010000001.1:0-906073 GCA_963849215.1 uncultured Solirubrobacterales bacterium | reverse complement strand
GGTGATCGCACGTTTAGGTTGTCTGAGGACAAATCGACACTGAGGGGTGGGGGTGAGCCGGTCTTGGCGGTCGGCTCCGGAAGTGATCTGAAGACCCAAAGGAAGGTCGCTTCAAGGGGTGGTCGGTTTGTTTAATTTGGGATGGGGCGATAGAAAAGGCGGGGGCATGGGGTTTACATGGCGGGTGTTGTTGGCGTGGTTGGGCTCTGGTGTTATTTGTCTGTGGGTGTTGGCTGGGGTAGCTCAGGCAGAAGCGACGTCGTTGGGGTCCTCCTCGTTCTCGGGTAATGCGTTGGTTATTCCAGGTGGCGAAGGGCTCGTCGGCGATCAGACGGCAGAAGTGGAAGCTGCCAGGCGCGCAACTCCCGAAGCTGTAGTCGCTCGAAGCGCTAGCTCCTCGGCCTATGAAGGTCTGGGCACCCAAGCTGCAGAACGGGTCGCGAATGAAATTTTTGCGAGCGTCGTCAATGAGCCGGCGGGTGGTCCTCCACGGCTGCCTTCGGGGCAAAAAATCCTTGCTTACCTGTCTGCGAATGCTGCTAGCTTGGAATTTCCCGGTGGTTTGAGGGGGGTTGTGTATTCGCAGGCGCCGATAGCTGCCGAAGTCTCTGCGGGGCAGGATGTGCCGATCGATTTGGGCCTGGCTCACACTGCTAGCGGGTTCGAACCAAAGCAGCCTGTAGCTGGCGTTCATGTCCGTATCCCTAACGTCTTGGCTGAGGGACCATCGTTGATGGGGACTGGCGTTAGCCTTACACCGGTCAACGAACAGGGCGTACCTCTTGGTGGCAGCGAAGGTGGGGTGGACGGAGCGAGTGTCTTCTATGGTGACACTGAAGCACCCGGAGTCACGGACGTAGATACGATTGTCAAGCCAACCACGTTCGGGTTGAGTATTGACACTATTTTGCGTAGTCAGCGCTCGCCCGAACGATCTGTTTTTTAAAGTTGGTCTGCCGAGTGGCGCCTCGCTCGTCGCCGAGCCTTCGGGTGCTGCGGATGTGGTTTTTGCTGGTCAGGTGATCGCGACGATTCTTCCGGCGAGGGCTCGTGATGCGGAAGGAACTGAGGTGCCTGTCTCGAGCAGTGTGTCTGGCGATACGTTGATCCTGGGGGTCGAACATCGGCCGGGCGAGTACAGACTACCTATAGATGTCGACCCTATCGCTAGTGAAGGTGAATCGATGGGTCGCTACAAAATGGGTCATGGCTGGTGGTTTCATGCTGAAAGCCCGGGGAATGTTTTTACGAATTATGAACCTAAATATACTGCGTATGGCATGGAAGATCATGATCCTTATAGCGATCATTATAAAGCTGGTGAATATGGTTTGTTTGGTTATGAAGCGAAGGGAGAATCGCGGATTGACGAGTTTGTGTCCGAATCGTATAACAAAAATCCAGCGACGATATCGAGCACGGTTTACATCGGTGGTCCGGGCGGGCTAGAAAGTTCTGTGCATACGGCGGAATCGACGCCTACTACTTTGTGTGTTACTGAAGGTTGTACGGCGCCTGTGGGCTCTTCGTCGCATTGGGCTAACGGTGTGTTTTATAAGCAGTCGGCTTTGGCTGAAGAATACGGGAGTTTTGAAGATCTATTGAACTCTGCGACTGTTTATATTATGCAGGAAAAAGCTCCGTCGGTAACGAGTTTGGGTTCGTGTGGGGTTTCGTGGACGAATGCGAGTTTTTGCGGTGTGGAATGGTCCGCGTTCGATCCTGGTATTGGGGTTAACGAATTTGCTTTGAGCTTCTCCCAGCGCGTCCGGTTGGGGTATCACCGAAAAATATTATTGTGAAGGTGGACTCCAGTGCTCCGAGCATGTCAGCGGTCGTACTAGCTTGACTGGGCTCCCGGAAGGCGAAGATACGATCAAGGCCACTGTGAAGGACCCGGCTGGTCTTAGTGGGGGTCCGACGGAACGTGTCGTGAAGGTCGATAACGCGGCGCCTCATAATATTGTGTTTTCCGGTCTTGGTGCCACCGGCGAAATAGGTCCTGGTGAATATTCGCTTAAAGCGGAAGCGACGGATGGTGTGAGCGGTACCGTTAGTTCTGGTGTAAAATCGATCACGTTGTTGATTGATGGTCGAAGTGTGGGTGCTCCGTCGGGTTCGTGCTCTCTGGGCCCTTGTACTGTGCACGGTGAATGGACTATTGCGGGTAGGGAATACGGGACTGGTCATCACACGATTACTGTGGTTGCGACGGACAATGCGGGGAACACGGCTCAAGAAACTTATCCACTGGTGGTTCATGCGCCGACGCCTGTGGCGGTGGGGCCGGGTCAGGTCAATCCTTTGTCGGGGGAGCTGAGTCTCTCCGCGACGGATGTCTCGATGGGTGGTGGTCTGACTGTGAGTCGTAGTTATCGCTCACGGCATTTGACTACGGGCTCTGAAGGACCCATTTCGCCTCAGTGGGGGTTCGCGCTTGGCGGTAGTGAGGCACTGGCTAAACAGCCTGATGGCAGTATGCTCCTGACTGATTCCAGCGGTGCGCAGACGAATTTCGCGCCGGATGGTAAAGGTGGGTTTATCTCCCCGGCAGGTGATTCGAACCTCACATTGTCAAGCACACCGTGCGTGTCGGGGCAGACTGAATACATGTTGAGTGATACTGCTGCTAAGACCACGACGTGCTTCAAGTCGCCAACGGGTAGCGGTGAAGTGTTGTTGCCGAGTATCACTGAAGGTGCGGTCGCGACCGACACGGTGACTTATTCTTATGAGGTTAATAAAACGAGTGAATACGCTTTGCCTAAAGAAAGCCAACCACGGGATATCGTCCGTGGTCCTGACGGCAACCTCTGGTTCACCGATTGTCATACCAACAGCATTGGCAAGATCACTACGAGTGGTACGATTACTGAATATCGTGTACCGGAAGGCAGTGAACCGGTTGGTATTACGAGCGGACCGGACGGGAACCTGTGGTTTACAGATCTGCATACGAGCAAGGTGGGCAAGATCACGACATCGGGTGTGATCACGGAATATTCGCTGCCTGCCGCGAGCTACCCAGGCCAGATTACTACGGGTCCCGACAAAAACCTGTGGATCACCGAGCAGTACGCTAACAAGATCGTAAAGATGACGACGGCGGGTGTAGCGACGGAATACTCGTTGCCGGCTGGTAGTGGACCGGACGGTATAACTTCCGGTCCGGACGGTAACTTGTGGTTCGTCGAGTATGAAAAAAGCAAGGTCGCGAAGATCACCACGGCGGGTGTGGTGAGCGAATATTCTCTACCAACGGGAAGCTATCCCGAAAGCATCGTGACCGGGCCGGACAAAAACCTGTGGTTCACCAACGACTGGAGCAACAAGATCGGCAAGATCACTACTGCTGGTGTTATCACGGAATACGGGCTACCTCCAGAATCCCATCCACATCAGATCACTGTGGGACCAGAAGAAAATCTTTGGTTCACCGAGAACGGCAAACTTGGAAAGATCACTATTACGGGAGCATTGAGTGAATTCTCGATCTCTTCGGGGAACGGACCGATGGGAATAGCAGCCGGTGCGGACGGTGATGTGTGGTACACCGAGGAATCCTCGAGCATGATCGCTAAGACACTCCCGTTGAACGCTCCGAATCAGCCCGCGGAGGCACTGGGGCCTGTCCCCGCGGGCGTGTCGTGCTCACCGGAATTGAAACCCGGTTGTAGGGCCTTGACATTCAACTACGCCGCGACGACCACTGCGACATTGGGCGAAAACTCCAGTGATTGGGGGACCTATAGCGGACATCTATCGAGTATCGGCTACACCGCATACGATCCTGTGAGCAAAGGCATGAAGACCGTCGAAGTCGCCCATTATTTGTACGATATTGAGGGGCGTTTGCGGGCGGAGTGGGATCCACGAATATCGCCTGCGCTAAAGACGACCTATGGGTATGACAGCGAAAGTCACGTGACAGCGCTGACTATGCCAGGCCAAGAGTCCTGGGCGTTCTCCTACGGCACGATCCCCGGCGATACTGGTGCTGGGCGACTCTTGAAGGTCGACCAAGCGACAGCCTCGACCGCTCTATGGAACGGAGAAACCATAAAAAACACTGAAGGTCCCAAGCTCTCCGGTGAACCGTTCGTCGGTACCAGGATGACGGTCTCCGACGGCTCGTGGAGTCCTAGCCCTGTGCTCTATGGGTACCAGTGGGAGGATTGTAACTCGCTCGGCGTAGGATGCGTAGCGATCCCGGGTGCCACCAACGCGAACTACACGCCCGTCAGCAGCGACGAAGGACACACCCTAGTTGTACAGCTCACGGCTATCAACGGCGCCGGTGCCGTGCACTGGCCAAGCGTACCGAGCGCTACTGTGAAATCAGGGCACGGCACCGAAGGCGCCCTCCGCGGACCACAGCCGGGCACGACGATCGAGTATGCCGTCCCGCTATCCGGGACAGGCCTACAATCGATGACCAAAACCGAAGTTGAAAAATGGGGACAGAAAGATCTCCCGAGCGAAGCTACCGCGGTGTTCCCACCAGATGAGCCCCAAACATGGCCAGCGAGCGATTATAAACGCGCAACCATCTACTACAGAGACAGCACGAGCCGAACAGTCAACGTCGTGACCCCCGGTGGTGGAGTGTCAACCAATGAATACAACGAACAGGACGACGTGACACGCTCGCTCAGCGTAGACGATCGTGCTATTGCGCTCAAAGAAGGCGCCAAATCAGCCGAAGTCTCAAAAACGCTCGATACCCAAAGCACCTATAGCACCGATGGGACCGAGTTGTTGAGCACCCTGGGCCCGCAACACACGGTCAAGCTCGCAGCAGGAGGTGAAGTACAGGCGCGCAGCCACACAGTGTATTCCTATGACGAAGGCGCTCCGAGCGAAGGCGGTCCTTATCGTCTTGTCACGAAGATGACCCAGGGAGCAGAATTCGCTGGTAAAGAAGAAGACGTTCGGACCACACGAACGTATTATTCGGGACAGAATGGTTTGGGGTGGAAGCTACGTAAGCCGACGTCGATCGTGACCGATCCGAACGGACTGGACATCGTGCATGGAACCGTTTATAACGAAGCGACTGGTGAGGTAGTGGAAGTACAAGCGCCTAACGGCAATAAAGAATCGGCCTCCGCACTGGAATCCTTTTTCTCTATTGGTGGTTCTGGTTCTGGTCAGTTGTCTGGGCCGGTGGGTGTGGCTACGGATTCTTCTGGGGATGTGTGGGTCGCTGATACGGGTCATGATCGTGTGCAGGAGTTCAATGCTAAAGGCGAATTTGTGCGTGAGTTTGGTGGTGAAGGCACCGAAAATGGTGCGTTCAAGGAACCTCGTGGGATCGCTGTGAGTACTACGGGGAATGTTTATGTTGCTGATGGTGGGAATCACAGGGTGCAGGAGTTCAATTCTAAAGGCGAATTTGTGCGTGCGTTCGGTAGTTTGGGTGGCGGTGAAGGCGAGTTCTGGGCTTTGAAGGGTGTCGCCGTCGATAGTGAAGGTCATGTTTGGACGATCGATGTGGGGAACTCGACCTTCAAATTTGCGCCGCGGGTACAGGAGTTTAGTGCTGAAGGCGTGTTCATTAGGCAGTTTGGTGCGGAAGGCACGGAAAACGCTAAGTTCAAGAATCCGTTGGGGATCGCTGTGGATGGGAAAGGCAATGTTTGGGTTGCTGATACTGGGAATAATCGGGTTCAGGAGTTCAAGCCGAACGGGGAATTCGTTCGTGTGTTCGGTAAAGAAGGTTCGGGTAACGGTGAATTCAAGCAGCCGACCGGGGTAGCGATCGATCCTGAAGGTGACGTGTGGGTGGTCGATAGTGCTAACAACAGGGTTCAACGATTCAGCAGCGAAGGATCGTACTTGAGTCAGGTCGGCAAGGCGGGCAACGAAAACGGTCAGTTCAATAAACCGGAAGGTATCGCGACGGACAGTTCAGGGAATATTTGGGTGGGGGACACGGGTAATAATCGGGTACAGGAGTTGACGGGTAGCGAATTTGTACGCAAGTTTGGTGGTTCTGGTTCTGGTTCTGGTCAGTTGTCTGGGCCGGTGGGTGTGGCTACGGATTCTTCTGGGGATGTGTGGGTGGCTGATACGGGTCATGATCGTGTGCAGGAGTTCAATGCTAAAGGCGAATTTGTACGTGAGTTTGGTGGTGAAGGCACGGAAAATGGTGCGTTCAAGGAACCTCGTGGGATCGCTGTGAGTGCTACGGGGAATGTTTATGTTGCTGATGGTGGGAATCACAGGGTGCAGGAGTTCAATTCTAAAGGCGAATTTGTGCGTGCGTTCGGTAGTTTGGGTACCGGTGAAGGCGAGTTCTGGGCTTTGAAGGGTGTGGCTGTGGATGGTGAAGGTCATGTTTGGACGATCGATGTGGGGGGCTCCTCTCTCAAATTTGCGCCGCGGGTACAGGAGTTCAGTGCTGAAGGCGTGTTCATCAGGCAGTTTGGTGCAGAAGGCACGGAAAACGCTAAGTTCAAGAATCCGTTGGGGATCGCGGTCGATGCTAAAGGCAATGTTTGGGTTGCTGATACTGGGAATAATCGGGTTCAGGAGTTCAAGTCGAACGGGGAATTCGTTCGTGTGTTCGGTAAAGAAGGCTCGGGTAACGGTGAATTCAAGCAGCCGACCGGGGTAGCGATCGATCCTGAAGGTGACGTGTGGGTGGTCGATAGTGCTAACAACAGGGTTCAACGATTCAGCAGCGAAGGATCGTATTTGAGTCAGGTCGGTAAGGCGGGCAACGAAAACGGTCAGTTCAATAAACCGGAAGGTATCGCGACGGACAGTTCAGGGAATATTTGGGTGGGGGACACGGGTAATAATCGGGTACAGGAGCTGACGGGTAGCGAATTTGTACGCAAGTTTGGTGGTTCTGGTTCTGGTTCTGGTCAGTTGTCTGGGCCGGTGGGTGTGGCTACGGATTCTTCTGGGGATGTGTGGGTGGCTGATACGGGTCATGATCGTGTGCAGGAGTTCAACGCTAAAGGCGAATTTGTACGTGAGTTTGGTGGTGAAGGCACCGAAAATGGTGCGTTCAAGGAACCTCGTGGGATCGCTGTGAGTGCTACGGGGAATGTTTATGTTGCTGATGGTGGGAATCACAGGGTGCAGGAGTTCAATTCTAAAGGCGAATTTGTGCGTGCGTTCGGTAGTCTGGGTACCGGTGAAGGCGAGTTCTGGGCTTTGAAGGGTGTGGCTGTGGATGGTGAAGGTCATGTTTGGACGATCGATGTGGGGGGCTCCTCTCTCAAATTTGCGCCGCGGGTACAGGAGTTCAGTGCTGAAGGCGTGTTCATCAGGCAGTTTGGTTCAGAAGGCACGGAAAACGCTAAGTTCAAGAATCCGTTGGGGATCGCGGTCGATGCTAAAGGCAATGTTTGGGTTGCTGATACTGGGAACAATCGGGTTCAGGAGTTCAAGCCGAACGGGGAATTCGTTCGTGTGTTCGGTAAAGAAGGCTCGGGTAACGGCGAATTCAAGCAGCCGACCGGGGTAGCCATCGATCCTGAAGGTGACGTGTGGGTGATCGATACTGGTAATAACAGGGTTCAACGGTTCACCAGCGAAGGATCCTACGTGAGTCAGGTCGGTAAGGCAGGCAACGAAAACGGCCAGTTCAACAAACCAGAAGGCATCGCGATAGGTAAATCCGATAACGCCGTAGTCGCGGATACCGCGAACAACAGGGTTCAAATTTGGAAACCCGAATTCCAATTCGGTGCCGACACTAAGACCGTCTATTACACCGCGAAAACCGAAGCGGAAACCGTAGCCTGCCAAAACCATCCAGAATGGGCGATGCTGCCGTGCACGACAGGACCAACAGCACAGCCCAAAACTGCAGGCCTACCAGAACTACCCGTCACGACCACGACCTACAACATGTATCAAGAGCCCCTCACCAGCACAAGCACAAGCGGGACCGCTACACGAACTACCACCAACACTTACGAAGAATCTGGACGACTAGCCACTACAGAAACAACAGCGTCCACCGGTACCGCTCTACCAAAGGTGACCGACAAATACAGTGAAACGGCGGGCCAGCTCATCGAACAGAAGACGAGTAGCCAGTCAATCAAAAGCGTGTTCAACACGCTTGGGGAGCTCACCAGCTACACAGACGCTGACGGAAACACATCCACCTTCGAATACGAACCAGAAAAGGATGGGCGCCCAAAGAAAATCAACGACGGTAAGGGAACACAAACACTCACATACGACGAAACCACAGGGTTCCTCAAAGAACTAGTCGACTCCTCAGCAGGCACCTTTACCGCAGGCTACGATCTTGAAGGAAACCTGACGAGCGAGACCTACCCTAACGGAATGACAGCCAAATACACCCTCAACGCTACCGGTGAGCGGATTGGGCTCGTATATAAAAAGGAAACGCACTGCACTGAAAAATGCGAATGGTACACGGACAACATCGTGCCATCCATCCATGGTCAATGGCTCACCCAAAGCACCAGCTTCAACAACGATAGCTACACATACGACGCCGCAGGACGCCTGACCGAATCCCAAGTCACACCAACAGGCTCAGGCGGCTGCATGACGCGACGCTACACCTACGACCAAGACACCAACCGCACCAGTCTCGCGACATACCAACCCAACGCCAAAAAAGAATGCGCCACCGAAACAGGCGTGAGCGAACGACACACCTACGACCAAGCCGACCGACTCACCGATCCCGCAGTCAACTACGAACCGTTCGGCAACACAACAACCCTACCCCCCAGTGACGCTGGCGGCTCAGAACTAACCAGCAGCTTCTACGTCGATAACCAGCTCGCGAGCGAGACCCAAGCAGGCGAGACGATCGGCTACGACCTAGACCCCGCGGGCCGCACCCGCGAAATCGTCTCTACAGGCAAAATCGTCGCCAGCGAAATCCAACACTACGCAGGACCCGGAGATACGCCCGCTTGGACTGCGGAAACATCCGGGAACTGGACGCGTATGATATCGAGCATGAGCGGTCTCAGCGCGATCGAGCACAATGGCGAAGCACCAGTCCTGCAATTGACCAACCTCCACGGCGATATCGTCGCCACCGCGCAGGACTCCGAAACCGCGACGGGCCTGGCGTCCACGATCAAGGAAGCAAGCGACTACGGAGTACCCGCGACCGAAACACCACCAAAGTACTCATGGCTCGGATCCCACGAGATCGCGACTGGACTGCCCTCAGGGGTCACTGACATGGGAGCACGATCATACGTGCCCCAACTAGGACGCTTCCTACAGACCGACCCAAGACCAGGTGGCTCCGCCAACGCCTACACCTACGTATTTGGCGATCCGATCAACAGCAACGACATCACCGGCGAAGACAGTAACGGACCATCCGCCTGGGCACTCAGCCTCGCAAGCCAACTCTCAAACCAACAGACCGCCGCATACGAAACAGCACTCAGAGAAGAAGCAGAACGCAAGGCCCGAGAAGCAGCCGAAGCCGCCAGAGCCTACGCAGCCATGCAAGGAGCCTCCCCAGAAGGCGAATACTACGAAGAAGAAGGACCCGAAGAAGAAAACTGGGAAGAAGAAGGAGAATACGAAGGCGAATATGCGGCCTACCATCCCGGCAGCAAGCCCGCCGGAGAAGAAGCACACATCGAAGAAGCACAGCTTGTCCAGCCGCTAGGGGAAAGCACGTCAGAAAGCGTCTCTCGCGAAAAGGCGAATCTTGCGACCCTGTGCCAAAACGAACTGGGGAGCCGCGCGGAACCGAGTCAATACGGCGCCTGTGCTCGGTACGCGCATTGGTACAGTGGGATTGAGAAAACGGTGGTGCACTTCGTAAAACGGGTTATCAGGGATGTGAATGAATCGTACTTCAACAAGGATGTTGATTGGGGGATACGGACGACCCCGTGGGAGGAGATATTTAACGGGTTGCCGAGGATGGACTACGGCGTCCCGCCGCTAGAGTAGTTGGGTAAGTGACTGATGAGTGGCAGAACGACCCGCATTGTATTTGCAGTCTTGGCTTGTGCTGCCGCGGTGTGGGCGTTCTGGCAGGGTGGATCTGAAGACGTGATAGCTCTAGCGGTCATAACGTTGGCATGGATACTTCGGGAGATGGGCTTTTGGAAGGGGTCGAGATATAGGGGCTCCTTTGTAAACTATTTTTTTGGCGATGACGACAGTCAAGGTGCACGTAAGGGAAGAAACTCCAAGAAGGACGAGTGAACCGCCCCGGGAATCTTGGAGGCTTTTACTGATCCCGATATCTTCTAACACCCAGGGTCATAGTGGTCTCGTATTAACTAGATCAAGATTAGTGTAGCCTCGGCAGTTCAGGATTGTTTGTAGGGTGGCGGCTGCACTTGCTGTCGGGTGCGGCGGGGACGATTTCATGGAGCGGCAGCGTGAGTACGAAATGGCACATCCTCCTGCCGTTACGGTGGAGGCAAGACCTGGAGGCAGTGGATCAGGGGAGGAGGATGCGGAGGATCTGATGCTTGAGTCATCATTTGACGATGGAGACTGACGGAGGCTCGAGCCAAGTGAGATTGACCTATGAGTAGAGATGACGCGCAATCCATTGATTCTGGGACTCCGTTTCACGCTGCGATGGCATTGATCATCGAAGGCGATAACCTTGTTGCGGGAGGTCATTATGGGGACGCGATCGTGTGTTATGACGCGGTCGTCGAGCGGTGGGGAGATACGGATCAGCAAGACGTGAGAAAACAGATACGTATCGCATTGGGCAAGAAGGGGGCTGCGCTGGTTCGCATGGATCGTTTCGGTGAGGCTGATGCTGCGTTTAATGCGTGGTGTATGCGCGCCAGAGAAGCGGTTGATCCCGAGCGCTCACTGTCGCGAGCGCGGGAGTCAATAGGACGGATCGTTCTCAAGCGAGCTTACGAGTTGGCCAACGCTGGGCAACACGAGTTGGCTATCGTGGCCACAGATGCATTGCTTGGTCGTTTTGCTGACGACCCGCCCTCGGGACGTCCCGATCTGGTGGTTGACGGACTAAGACGCAAGGCGTTTTCGGTGGCAGAACTCGGTCGCATGCAAGAAGGGATTGTGCTGCTCGACGAGCTCGTGGAGCGTTATGGCAGTGTAAAAAAGTCGGCCGTGCAAAAGGCAGTTGCGAGGGCGATGAACAGAATGGCCGAGTTGCTCGCAGATGACGGTAAGCGTGGGCGGGCGCTCGAAGTGTGGGATGGTTTGCTCGCGCGCTTCGGAGAATCGACGGAGCCGGACTTGCGTGAGTCGGTCGCTGTTGCGCTGCAAAACAAGTCGATCGCTCTATGCGGGACTGGTGAGTATGGGCTGGCGCTGGCGGTAGAGGAGGAGGCGGTGTCTCGGTTCGGCGATGATTCTCCGCCGGGGCTTCCATATGCGGGTCTTGACGCTTTGAGTAGTCGGGCCTGGGTACTGGACAAGCTTGGGCGCAGGCGGGACGCGATTGAGTGTTACGACGAGGTTGTGCAACGCTATGGCGCGAAGACGGAGTTCTACACACGCACGAAAATCGCAGATGTACTAGCGAGGGAGTCATCGTTGTTGCTCGATGACGGCCGTAATGAGGATGTGATCATAATTGCGGACGAGTCGGTCACTCGATTCGGTGAAGCAGAAGAGTCTGAGTTGCATGTCTATGTTGCGAGAAGCCTGAACAACAAGGCGATGGCGCTCGGCAGGATGGGTAGGTTGGAGGAGGCGGTCGTGGTCACTGAGGATACGATCGCGCGCTTCTCCGACTCTGACGATTCGAAGCTCAGCGAGGTGCTGGCTTACACTCTGGGCTATAATGCCTATTGTCTGAAGCAGATGGGGCAGTTGGAACAGTCGATCGCTGTGTGGTCTGAGATCGCGGAGCGGTATGGCGATGCCGATGTGCCGGTGGGCCAGGCGAAAAAAGTCTGGCACAAGGCAGTTCGACTAGTCCACTGGGCGATAGATAAGCAAGACGAACGATGGGGTTCCAGAGGACCTTATGCCACCGATGTCGCAAATACCTGTGAAGTTATCAGTTTTGGCACGCTGGTCGCTCCGCTTCCTGGTGGTGCATTCGGAAAGTTTGTGTCGGCGGCAATATGGAACAATTGTTGAGAGATGGTATTCCACGGTAACGTTTCACGGGTTGGTGGTGAACTTCCATGGTGGCGTGTATCAGCGCCTCCACCCCTGGGTCCTACGCTTGTGGCTTATGCATTTATGCTATGCCCTGCGACTGCAGGATTCATATGGGAGTGGTCGTGGCTATTCACGCTCGGGCTAATTGCGCCGGGTTTCATAGTCCACCAAGTCCTGGGTTATAGGACTGCTCGGGTCCGCGGCATTCACCTACGAGAAGAACTACTGTCCAGTAGGTTTATGATAATATTTGGCGGAGTCTCGGCATTGGCGGGAGTGCTTTTGTCGACGGGTGGACCGAGATATGCGGTCCCTCTCATAATCGTCATTGGTCTTGCTATCTTTGTGGAGCCTGTGTGGCGAATGGCGTGGCGCCTGCACGACCGAAGGTCGAGAGAACAGTGATACATGGACAATCCAGAGCTCACCAGCTACACCGACGCGAGTGGGAATGTCTCCACGTTCGAATACGAACCAGAAAAGGACGCCCGACTCACAAAGATCAACGACGGAAAGGGAACACAAAAACTGACCTACGATGAAACCACGGGACTCGTCAAAGAACTAGTCGACTCCTCAGCAGGCACCTTTACCGCAGGCTACGACCTTGAAGGAAACCTGACGAGCGAGACCTACCCTAACGGAATGACAGCCAAATACACCCTCAACGCTACCGGTGAGCGGATTGGGCTCGTATACAAAAAGGAAACGCACTGCACTGAAAAATGCGAATGGTACACGGACAACATCGTGCCATCCATCCATGGTCAATGGCTCACCCAAAGCACCAGCTTCAACAACGATAGCTACACATACGACGCCGCAGGACGCCTGACCGAATCCCAAGCCACACCAACAGGCTCAGGATGCCTCACGCGACGCTACACCTACGACCAAGACACCAACCGCACCAGTCTAGCGACATACCAACCCAACACCAAAAAAGAATGCGCCACCGAAACGGGCGTGAGCGAACGGCACACCTACGACGAAGCCGACCGGCTCACCGATCCCGCAGTCAACTACGAACCGTTCGGCAACACAACAAGCCTGCCTGCCGGTGATGCCGGCGGCTCAGAACTAACCAGCAGCTTCTACGTCGATAACCAGCTCGCGAGCGAGACCCAAGCAGGCGAGACGATCGGCTACAACCTAGACCCCGCTGGCCGGACCCGCGAAATCGTCTCTACAGGCAAAATCATCGCCAGCGAAGTCCAGCACTACGCAGGACCCGGAGACACGCCTGCTTGGACTGCGGAACTATCCGGGAACTGGACGCGTATGATAACGAGCATGAGCGGTCTCAGCGCGATCGAGCACAACGGCGAAACACCAGTCCTGCAATTGACTAACCTCCACGGCGACATCATCGCTACCGCGCAAGACTCCGAAACCGCTACCGGTCTAGCATCCACGATCAAGGAAGCCAGCGACTACGGAGTCCCCGCGACCGAAACACCACCAAAGTACTCATGGCTCGGATCCCATGAGATCGCGACTGGACTACCCTCAGGGGTCACTGACATGGGGGCACGATCATACGATCCCCAACTCGGACGGTTCCTTCAAACAGACCCAAGGCCAGGCGGCTCCGCCAACGCCTACACCTACGTGTACGGCGACCCGATCAACAGCAACGACACCACCGGCGAAAGCACAAGCGGCCCATCCGCCTGGGCACTCAGTCTCGCAAGCGAACTCTCAAACCAACAAACCGCCGCGTACGAAACAGCACTCAGAGAAGAAGCAGAACGCAAGGCCCGAGAAGCAGCCGAAGCCGCCAGAGCCTACGCAGCCATGCAAGGAGCATCACCAGAAGGCGAATACTACGAAGAAGAAGGACCCGAAGAAGAAAGCTGGGAAGAAGAAGGAGAAGAATACGAAGAAGCCGCCTACCATTCAGGCAGCCAGGCCGAACACGCAGCGAGCTTCGGCCCGGGGGTCGAGGTACAGGAAGCCGGAGGCGGAGGGCAAACCAAGACGGGCGCTGGCAGCGTAGTGACTCTCTGCGGCCCAGATACAGATACGACGCCTTGTGGTCGCTATGTCGATGGTGCCGAAAATGGCTACTGCACCGATGGTCACCACGCAGGAATTCATGCCGGCAGGTGCGTGAAAAACATAGCGTGGCAGTATAAGTACGGTAGACGTGAGCGAAAGCCGGCCGGGGCGCTTGCAAAGTGCGTCTTCGGAGCGGCAACAGCGAGCCTAGTCGGCCTGGTGTTCGATGGTGTTGTTGGTCCCGAGGGTGTCGCAGCGACGTGTGTGCTATCGATGCTCGGTCCGTAAGCGGTGAAAGGAATCTACGTGCGTCTTCGCAAGCTCGATCCGATCGCTCATCCCGTTGAGGCGCTACTGGTGCTCGTGCTTATCGCGGGCTGGGTAGCAGTCGGTTTTGCTCTCGGCGTTGGCTGGGCGGGAGTAATAGGTGTGATCGTCGGTGGCGCGGGGGTGATGACACGCCGGCGAAGGTCTGGAAACTCCTAGAGGTGGTCACGGACTAAGAAGAAGGAGAATACGAATGGGCCGCTTACCATCCAGGCGAAAATGGAGGCCGCGAAGAAGCGTTGCTCTACCAACCTCTAGGCGAAGGTGCAAGTAGCAAAAACGAAACGAGCACCCCTTTGAGTGGGAACGGATTCGAAGATGGCGGTGGAACGTTTCGTGACGTAAAGGGTGGTCCAGGGGGAGGTTGTGCGCTGAGAAAAAATTGTAAAAGACAGCACGAAATCTGGAGTAAAGCAGGAAGTGGGGGTCCCTCGATTGAAGAAGAAGTCGCAAAACTCTGGCACCAGCTCAAGTGCGAAATTATGATCGCTGGACATCTTGGTGTCGAAGAGACGAGAGTCGGTCACGCGATGGCCGAACATGGCGAAATTAAGCCCCGGAAATGCTAAAGGGAACAGTAAACAGAGTGCCAAAAAATATTCTGAAGGGACAACGTTTTACGTTCATACAGGGTGCGCTGCTAGTTGTCAGCGTCGTAGGCGTGTTTGGCGTACTTTCAACCTGGGCTCCAGTGAGCGTTCTACTCCTTGCCTTGGTGATTATCGCGTTTGCTGGAGGTGTAAGCCTGGGTAACGGTGCTGCCATGCTCGTGCCAGCGGCTGTGGTGTTTGTTGTGGTGCGAGCGGAGCTGGTTGCCGCGCATCCTGTCGACGTGGGGAATTTTTTGGTCGGTGGAATTGTGTTTGTGATCGTGCTGTGTGTCGTCGCGCTTGTCGGCGCTCGAGTCCGTCGTTTGCTACGTCGCCTTTCTACTGATCAACAATCCAGCGGATAAAGAAGAAGGCGGGTATGAAGAAGCCGCATACCACCCAGGCAGCAAAGAACAGGAAGACCACGCCGAAGAAGCACAACTAGTCCAGCCGATAGGCGAAGATTCAGCAAATGTTCAGGGTACTGAATGAGAAGGCTATTCGTAGTGCGAACAGTATGTTCCCTTGCATTTGGAGGTAGGGTGTCTATTTGCAAAATGGGATCAAAAGGTCCATGTGCAAGCATGGTGCCCGACGATAAAACGCCCGACATTGAATCCAAGTGCAACAAAACGGGCCAGGACGTAAGGTTGTGGCTGCACTTGCTGTCGGGTGCGGCGGGGACGATTTCATGGAGCGGCAGCGTGAGTACGAAATGGCACATCCTCCTGCCGTTACGGTGGAGGCAAGACCTGGAGGCAGTGGATCAGGGGAGGAGGATGCGGAGGATCTGATGCTTGAGTCATCATTTGACGATGGAGACTGACGGAGGCTCGAGCCAAGTGAGATTGACCTATGAGTAGAGATGACGCGCAATCCATTGATTCTGGGACCCCGTTTCACGCTGCGATGGCATTGATCATCGAAGGCGATAACCTTGTTGCGGGAGGTCATTATGGGGACGCGATCGTGTGTTATGACGCGGTCGTCGAGCGGTGGGGAGATACGGATCAGCAAGACGTGAGAAAACAGATACGTATCGCATTGGGCAAGAAGGGGGCTGCGCTGGTTCGCATGGATCGTTTCGGTGAGGTTGATGCTGCGTTTAATGCGGGGAGCCATCAATACCAGAGGGGGCATTTGCTTGATTCGTAATGCTGACACTGGCCTGCGTCGCAGTCACCACAATATAGATCATCTGGAACTGGGAATTGTCGGTGCTGTGTGTGTGGCGACGATATGGTTGATACTCAGTGGTTATGGGGAATATGGCGCGCTACTTATCGCGGTCTCGGCTGGCTTGTTTGTACTTGCAAAGACTGGAGTATTCAGGACCCGCTATCAGCGAATGGTAACTGATCTACTTCGACCCGTAGATCGGGCAAGTGTACGAGCGAAGGAATCCGGTAGAGACCCGGATATAGAGGTACAACGGCTCTGTGCGGTTAGACCACCGCCTGTGGCCCGTAAGACTCACGACGACGTGGTCAGGGCTATGCAGTCACTAGCAGAAGGACGCCGCACTTTTAGCATCTCTGGTGATATGGTAAGTGATTGGAATGGTGTGTTGCAGGGGTTGGAATTATTGTCGTCAGGGGTATCTGGCGATGGGGCAGGTTCAGACGACGCGGATCTGACTAAATATATTGTGGAGGTAGATCAGATAATTACTGCGTTTAGGACTAAACAAGATGAGATAGCAACCCAACATTACGAGAATATGAGTATGGCCATCGAGAAACTTCGAAGTGTAGTTCCACCGAGTAGGCGTGCCTTGGTGCACAGTGAGCTGATAGAGGGCCTGGAGCGCATGAATAATCTAAGTAGAGAACAGCATCGGGACCAATACGATGGCGACTGGGAGGGCTTTGCAAGGGCTGCGCAGGAGCTCAAGAAGGTCAGAGGAGTTACCCGTGATGCCATACGTCAAATTATGCGATGGCCCTAATGATGCTTGGAAGTCTGACATCTCGTCTAAAAGGAAGGGCTGCATCTCTATCACTCTGGGTGACACTATGAACCGTCCCGGGAATCTTGCTAGCTATCACTGTGTGTGACTGTATGTACTCACGCTACCGACGTAATGCACGATGGAAGAAGGCGGGTGCAGGAAAATCGTGGTATCACCAGTGCCAAAGAAGAGATCAGGGAGCGTTCAGAGTTCTAGCGAAATGGCAAGTTTTTGCTCTGGGTGTGGCGAGACCTAACGAAACGCATCGGCGGAAGTACTTCACTACGTTGAAGAGCAATCCGAACTATGACGCAAGGCCTGGGTTTGCCCAGACGTAGCGTCTTCGAGAGAAGAATATGGAAACACGGTCTACCGCTACGAAGGTGGGGCGGGGGCGAAGCAGGGCAGGGTTTGAGATCACGAGCGGTAGATGGTGGGGATAATTATCATTAGGTTGAACATAGGGAGAAATTGAGATCATGAATTTTCGTAGACCGTCGTCGGGAATTGTCGTTGCTGTCTTGGCGCTTTTCTTTGCGCTCGGGGGCTCCGCGATTGCGGCTCGTCACTACCTGATCACGAGCACGAGCCAGATCAAGCCGAGCGTGTTGAAGGCACTCCGGGGGGCGGCGGGTTCCACGGGTGCGGCGGGCCAGACTGGTCCAGCGGGCCCGAACGGATCCGCGGGTCCAGCAGGTCCACAGGGACCAGCAGGTCCTACCAATCTCAGCAGCCTTACGATTGTCGCGGGCGAATCCAACAGCGTGCCGAAGGAAAGCGTCGGTACATCGGTCGCTACGTGCCCGAACGGCTCGCACGCAGTTAGCGGCGGTGGCTACAACGGTCTGGCGTCTCTGGCTGCCAGTGGGATGGAAACCGACCACCAGAGCTGGGTCATCATTGTAGACAACGAAACGTCGATCAGTACACATGTCGAAGCCGTCGTGTACTGCGCGGGCGCGGGGCAAGCCGTTGCCGCAAGTGTGCCTAGTGCTGCGCACGAGCGTGCGGTCGAGAAAGCCCATGCTATTGCTGCGCGTGTGACACGAGAAATATTGGCGAGGAAGAGTTAGTGGACTCTGCGAAAAACGTGATATGTAGATATGGTCGAAGCCTTTGGTTGTTGCTAGCGCTCCTCGCATGTGTGTGCCTTGCATTTACCTCTGTGTGCTCGCTGGCGTTTGCTCGCACGTCCTCCAAGGACGATGCTGTCACCCGGACGTACCTGCGGGCGAGTGATGTGTTTGAGCGCGATGTGCACGCCGAGCTTGGAGTAAGCATCGCTGCGATCGAAGAACGCGCGAAGCGAATCGCGGCGGAGTGCCCTTTGGCTTTGACATACGCACCGCGCGACACAGCGTTTGAAGAGCTCGGCTACGAGGCGAGCTTCACGCTGCTCTTGGCGGGAGAGGCACCTGTGCGTTCACCCGCGCTCGCTCTGGCACGGGCTATCGGACATCTCCTGTGGTCTAATCCCAAGCTCACGCATCTCGTGCACGGGCTCGCTCTAGAAGAACGCGAGCTTACGAGCATTCTCCCTCCTGATTTTTGCGCCGAAATCGCCGCGTGGAAAGCGAGCGCGTATGTTGCGCTGCCCGCAGGAGCGCAGAAGTTCGTTATGCAAGTGACGATGCTTGAAAGCTCCGCGACGGGCGGTCCGTCTGAAGAATCTGAAGCGACGATCATGCATCTGCTTAGACGCTATGAGGATCCAGCCGAGAGACAGGCCGCCGCGCGTATCGAACGGCTGGAAGCGCTGATTGAAAAGAGATTTGACGCGGCAGTCATCGATGCGCAGGCGAGGCTCGCCTCCGCACTGGGGGTCCCGGCACTGTGAGGGCGCGAGTCTGGCTGGTCGGCCTGCTCGCGCTCTCCGGTGCGGCGCTGTCATTGACGACAGGCGCGGACGCGCAGGCCGATCCGTTGGCGTTTGGGGCGTGCGCGAAGACGCAGGTCGCCGTGCCCGCGGCCGGCCTGCAGTGCGCGAGGCTCGACGTGCCATTCGACCGCGCGGCCCCGGCGCTTGGCGATATCGCGCTGGCTGTCCAGCGTGTCCCCGCGAGCGCTCCGCGCGTCGGGGTGATCGTATTGCTCGCCGGCGGTCCCGGCCAGCCGGCGCTGCCTGCCTTCGAGGAGATGCTCGCGCCGCTCGCGCACGAACCGTCCTTGCGTGGTTACGAACTGGTGGCTTTCGACCAGCGCGGAACGGGACAGTCGGGGGGCCTCGTGTGCCCCGGCGAAGAACCCTCCAAGACAAGCGAGTCTGCCTATATCGGATCGTGCGGCTCGGCGCTCGGTCCAACGCGTATGTTCTACTCGAGTCAGGAATCCGTCGAAGATCTCGACACGCTACGCCAGGCGCTCGGTGGCACTCCCCTGTCGCTGTTCGCGGTCTCCTACGGGGGACGCGTCGCGGGCATGTACGCGCGCGAGCATCCGCTCGACGTCGCGCGGATGGTGCTCGACTCGCCTTCGCCGCTCACGGGATCCAACCCGCTCGATGACCAGCGTCTTCGCGCGTTGCGAAGAGTGCTCGATGAAGGCATCTGCGGCGCCGGCGCCTGCCGCTCATTCTCCAGCAACGTGTACGCGGACCTGGTGAACATCGTGGCAAGACTCCACCGAGGCCCACTGCGCACGAAGATCTACAACAGCCATGGTCGGCTGCGGCCGGCGACGGTGACCGAAACGGGCTTGCTCCAACTACTCACAGGACTCGATCTCTCGCCAGCAGTGCGAGAGCTCGCACCGGCCGCGATCGCCGCGGCCGTCCATGGCTCCGTAGCGCCGCTGGCGAGACTGACTCGATCGTTGCAATCGAGTGCCCCGGGCAGCGGTCTTATCTCCAGCTCAACAGCGACTTCCACCAGCGGTCTACTAGACGGTGCTCCGTGGGCGTCCGAACTCCCCGAAAGCGACTCCGTGATCTCCATAGCTCTGTTCTCCGCGACCTATTGTCGAGAGAACGAAATGCCGTGGTCCTCTGAATCCCCTCCCGCCGGACGGGCCGCCATCATGAGTCACTGGCTCGCCTCGCTACCCGCCGGGAGCACAGCTCCGTTCGCACCTGCCACGGTAGCGGCACAATCCGCGCTCCCGCTATGCGTGGATTGGCCCGCGACCCCACCGGCGCCTCCCACGCCGACAGGCGTGTCTGCCACCCCGACGCTGATTTTCTCCGGTGATGATGATCTGCGCACGCCCTACGAACAGGACTTGACCGTAGCCGCCGGTTACAGCGACGCGCAACTGTTGAGAGTCCCGGGTGTGGGACACTCGACCGTCAGCACCGACAGCACCGGCTGCGCGAAGAGGGCCATGATCGAGTTCCTCACCGCAGGTCAGGCTCCTGCCAGCTGTCCGGCCCCGAAGGAACCCGGCGCTCTGCCCCTACCCCCAGCGTCGCTCGGAGACCTGCGCCCATTGCCGTCCCATTCCCCACTCCTAGGTCGCGTAACCGCCGCCGTAGCGATCACGCTCGAGGACCTCTACGGGCAGATAAGTGTAGGCGCTCCCAGCGGGGGCCTACGCGGCGGCTACTGGAGACTCGACTTCCCGAACCTGATCGTCCACGATTTCGTGGACGTGCACGGTGTCTCCATTAGTGGAACGGTAACCAGCAAGGGTGCTCATTTCACCGTTCACGGCCGCCTCGACGGCACCCTCATCCAGAAAGGCCTCGATGTCACGGGGCGCCTCGGCAGGACGCGAATTCACCTACGGCTCGTGATCACTTGATGCTCGGCGTAGGACTGGCGGTGGGGTGCGCGTTATGCAGCATCCATACTGACTAGACCTTGCGGTGCTCAGGCACCCACGCGCCGTCCTCTCGGCGCGTGAAGTCCTGGAACAGCCCGGGCGCCTCGGCCTGCATGACGCGCGCGATCCGGTCGAACACCAGTCGCAGCTCCTCCTCGGCACCCTCCGCGGTGCGCATCTCGATCACATGGCGCAGCGTGCGCGCGTTGGCGGTCCACACGATGTCGGTGGACAGCCCGATCGGTGCGAGCCGGCGAAGCGCGGAGGTGACCTCCTTCTTGACGTGGAACGGCACGCCCTGCTCGTCGATGCCCAGCTCGCTCGCCGCGCTCACCTGCAGCTCCTCGAGCTGCTCCACGATGCTCAGCACCTGATCGCGAATAGGCTCCAGCGCAGGGGGTATACGGAAACCGATGTCGGTGAGGCGCACATAGCGCAGGCTCTCCTGGCTGAACGCCGACCCGGCTCGATGCCTGATGAGCTCATGTGTAAAAACACGCGAACAGTTCCGAATCGCGAAAGAGTAATTTGCGTGCTCCAGCACGCTCCCGTGGGCGCTGCGCAGGATGTTCGCGAAGTACTCGCGCTGGTCCGTGCGCACCTTCGTCACGTTCGGGTTCAGCCCCGGCTCCCAGCTGCGGTAGCACGCCCGCCCGCCGAACTCCACGATCAGCTCACCGCCGTTGGGCGCCCCACCCGCCTCCTCCAAGCGGCGCTCCAGCCACGACTCCCCGCCGACGTCCTCCAGGTACCCGCGCATCCCCTCGACGTCGATCGAGGGCCGTGCGATCAGGAATACGGCTGGAGTGGTCTCGTGCATGGTGGCGGGCGATGCTACAGCCCCGCCCGGGCGTCACATGCGACCACTACACTCGCCCAATGAGCACCGTAGACCTCGATGGCGGATCGCCCAACATCGTTCAGGCTCTGGGCGTCAGTCGCCGCTACGGCGAGGGCGAGGCGGCCGTAGACGCGCTAGTGGACGTCAGCGTTGGCTTCCCGGGCGGTCGCTTCGCCGCGATCATGGGCCCGTCGGGATCCGGCAAGTCCACGTTGATGCACACGCTCGCCGGGCTGGACCGCCCGACCTCGGGGTCGGTCGAGATCGGCGGCGTCGAGCTGGGCGATCTCGACGACCGCAAGCTCACACAACTGCGCCGCGACCAGGTCGGGTTCATCTTCCAAACCTTCAATCTGCTCCCGGTGCTGAGCGCTGAGGAGAACATCCTGCTGCCGCTGTCGATCGCCGGGCGCAAGCCCGACCGCGAGTGGCTGGACCGGCTGATCGATACGGTTGGCATTCGCGACCGGCTCCATCATCGCCCCGCCGAGCTCTCCGGCGGCCAGCAGCAGCGCGTCGCCGTCGCTCGCGCACTCGTGTCGCGTCCTTCGGTGGTGTTCGCCGACGAGCCGTCGGGCAACCTCGACTCGAAGGCCTCCGGCGACGTGCTCGAACTGCTGCGCCACGCCGTCGACGATTTCTCCCAGACCGTCGTGATGGTCACCCACGACGCCCACGCGGCGTCGTTCGCCGACCGGCTGCTGGTGCTCGTGGACGGGCGCATCGCCCACGATGGGGAGGCGACGAGCGCCGAGCAGGCACTGGACCTGATGAAGTCCGTCGGCTGATGCCCGTCGGTCACGAGAGTCCGCTGGCGCCGGAGCGCGGCTGATGCTCGCGCTGGTGCTGAGAGGCTTCCTGCAGCGCAAGCTGCGAGTGCTGCTCACCGGGATCGCGGTCGCCCTAGGGGTGGCGCTGATGGCGGGCACCTATGTGCTCACCGACACGATCAACCACTCCTTCGCCGGCATATTCCAGACCGCCAACCGCGGCCACGACGTCGTGATCACGCCCACCCAGGTGCTTGGACGCAACACGGGCGCCGAAACAACCCCGATCACCGACGCGACGCTCGCGCGGGTGCGTCGCACGCCGGGCGTGGCTGAAGCGGCTGGCTCGATCTTCACGCCGGGCACGTTCCTTGACGTCCACGGCAAACGGCTCACCACCGGTGGGGCGCCGGCGTTCATAGCCTCCAGGGTGCCCGCGCGCTTCAACTCCTTCTCGGCGGTCCACGGCGGCTTTCCCACCCGCGCGGATCAGCTCGCGATCGACGAAGCCACCGCCGATCGAGCGAAACTGAAGGTTGGCGAGCAGATGCTCGTCGCTGGGGGCTCCGCGCCGGCCAAGCGCTACACGATCGTCGGCATCACCAAGTTCGGCGGCGGCGAATCCTTCGGCGGGGCGGGCATCGCGGTCTTCACCCTGCCTGAGGCGCAGCGGATCGTCGGCGAGCAGGGCGCGTTCGACCAGATCGACGTCGCCGCGGAATCAAATTCCGCCCACCCCGTGACGCCGAACGAGCTGCGCGACCGGCTGCGCGCCGTGTTGCCGCGCACCGTCGACGTGCGCACGGGCGCTGAAGAAGCCAGCCACGACACCGCCGAACTGGAACACAACCTCAGCTTCCTGCGCACGTTCCTGCTCGTGTTCGCCTACGTGTCGCTGGTGGTGGGCGCGTTCATCATCTTCAACACGTTCTCCATCACCGTCGCTCAGCGCACGCGTGAGTTCGGGCTGCTGCGCACGCTCGGCAGCTCACGCGCGCAGATCATGCGCTCGGTCCTCTACGAAGGGCTGCTGCTGGGCGTGGTGGGGGCGGTGCTCGGGTTGCTCGGGGGGCTCCTGCTGGCGCCCGCGCTCGACCAGCTGTTCAAGAGCTTCGGCGCCGACCTCCCCGACAGCGGCACGGTGCTCGAGACGCGCACGATCGTCGTCTCGCTGCTGGTCGGCGTCGGCGTGACGGTGCTCGCCGGGCTCGCGCCCGCGATCCGCGCAACGCGCGTGCCGCCGATCGCGGCGATGCGCGAGGGAGTGGAGATCCAACCGAGCGTGCTCACCGGATTCGGGGTGCTTCGACGCGCCGCGCTGGCGTTTGTGGCGTTGGTGGTCCTAACGCTCCTGACAGGCTCGGGAGCTGTATTCGTGGTCATGCTCATCGCCCTCTCGGTCTATGTGACCGTGCTGTTGGTTCGTCTTCAGCGTGGGGGTGAGCGCTCCACACACCATTACCGCATCGTTCCAGCTCTTGCGCGGGCGATCGGCTCGCTGATCGCGTGGCGTGGCATCACCGCCCGTCTGGCGCGGGAGAACTCGATCCGCCAGCCGGGGCGGACGCTGACCACGGCCGCCGCGCTCACGGTGGGATTGGCGCTGGTCACGCTCGTGGCGGTGCTCGCCGACGGCACCAAGGCCACCATCAACCAGGCGGTCAGCCGCACGTTCGCCGGCAACCTGATCGTCGAGAACTCGCAGGCCGGCAATGAAGCCGGGATCCCGGCCCTGGTGGCGCCCGCGCTGCGCCGGGTGCCGGGCGTCGCGACCGTCACCGCGGTCGGATTCACAGAGGGGCGCATGCGCGGCAGCTCCAGCAACGCCTCGGTCACCGCGATCGAACCGCGAACCTTCAACCGGGTCTACCGCGTGGAATGGACGCAGGGCTCCGACGCGGTGCTGCCAACGCTCGAAGACGGCGGCACGATCCTCGCGAAGGCCTACGCCAAATCCCACCACCTGAGCGTTGGGCGGACGGTCTCGCTGCTCACGCCCACAGGCGGTCACGTACCGCTGCGGGTCGTCGGGATCGCCTCTGACAACGCGCGTCTGCTTGGCAATTTCACGATCTCGCGCGCGCTCGCACGCCAGGCGTTTGGCCTGCGCGAAGACGCGCTGGACTTCGTCGCCTACAAGAGTGGCTACAGCGACGCCCAGGTGCAGCCCGCCGTCGATCGGCTGCTGGCGAGCCAATTCCCCCAGGCGCGCTCGCGCACGGCGGCGCAGTTCAAGGAAGACCAGGCCAACCAGATCAACACGCTGCTCGCGCTGATCTATGTGCTGCTGGCGCTGTCTGTGATCGTGTCGCTGTTCGGGATCGTCAATACGCTGATCCTGTCGATCTACGAGCGCACCCGCGAGCTGGGGATGATGCGCGCGATCGGCACCTCCCGCCGCCAGGTGCGCCAGATGATCCGCTACGAGTCGGTCATCACCGCGCTGATCGGGGGCATATTCGGGCTTGTGATTGGTGTCATTGGCGCCGTGCTGATCACCACCTTCACGCTGTCGGGATCGGGCTATGTGCAGGCGTTCCCGATTGGCACGCTCGCGATCCTGCTCGTCGTCGCCGCGTTCGCGGGCCTGCTGGCGGCGCAGCTTCCAGCCCGGCGCGCCGCTCGTCTGGACATGCTCCAGGCGCTCGCCAGCGAGTAGGCCGCGCACAGCGGCGGGTCGGGGTGCGCCGGGTTGGACGCCGTTGGTTCCAGGAACGCGGTGCTCAATAGCTAAGCTGCCCGGACGATGGCCACCCCGACAGCCTCAGAGCCAGTCGATCCCGAGCTCGACGCGAGCGCGTGGAACCTCGACCCGCTCGTCGACGGCCAAGGCCCCGATGGCGCACGGGCACAGCTGGGCGAGGCACTCGAGCGCTCCCACGCGTTTGCGCCACGCTACGCGGGCAAGCTAGCCGAGATCGACAGTGCCGGGCTCGAGCAGGCGATGCGCGAGCTTGCCACCATCCAGGAGCTGGTTGGGCGCGCGGGCACATACGCCGGGCTGCGCTTCTCGGTTGACACGGCAGATCCCGCCGCCGGCGCGCTGATGCAGGAGGTGCAGGAGCGCGGCACCGAGATCGAGACGACGTTGCTGTTCTTCGAGCTGGAGTGGGCCGCTCTTTCCGACGAGCAGGCCGAGCGGTTGCTCGACGACGAGCGCTTGGAGTTCTGCGCGCACCATCTGCGCAACGTGCGGCGCTATCGCGAGCATCTGCTGAGCGAACCGGAGGAGAAGATACTCGCGGAGAAGTCCGTCACCGGCGCAAGCGCGTGGTCGCGGTTGTTCGACGAGTTGACCTCCGCCATCGAGGTGCGGCTGCCGGGAGACGCGAATGGCACACACGCGGCAGGCGCCGGCGATCGATCTGGCGGCAATGGTGGCGCCGGGTGGCCCCAAACCGTAGCCCTCGACGTGGCGCTCAGCCAGCTGGTGCTGCCCGATCGCGAGCTGCGACGCAGCACCGCAGAGGCGGTCACAGAGGCGCTCGCCCCCGGGTTGCGCACGCGCGCGTTCCTGTTCAACACGCTGCTGGCCGACAAGTCCACCGACGACCGCCTGCGCAGCTACCCGAGCTGGCTGTCGGCTCGCAATCTGTCAAACGAGGCCAGCGACGAGTCGGTGGCTGCACTGATCGAGGCGGTGCGCAAGCGCTACGAGCTGCCGCGCCGCTGGTACCGCCTGAAGGCGCGCCTGCTCGGCGTCGAGAAGCTGGCCGACTACGACCGTATGGCGGCTGTCACGCAGGACGAAGTGACCTACTCGTTCGCACAAGCGCGCGAGATCGTGCTCGACTGCTACTCGTCGTTCTCGGCCGAGCTGGGAGCAGCCGCCAAGAGCTTCTTCGACGGCCACTACATCGATGCACCGGTGCGCCCCGCCAAGCGCGGGGGAGCGTTCTGCGCTTCAGCGGTGCCTTCGGTGCACCCATATGTGATGCTCAACTACACCTCGCGCCGTCGCGACGTGCTGACGCTGGCGCACGAGCTCGGCCACGGCGTGCACTTCGCGCTCGCCGCCAAGCAGGGCGTCTTTCATCAAGGCACCCCGCTTACGCTCGCCGAGACCGCGTCGGTGTTCGGCGAGACGATCGTGTTCGGGCGGTTGCTGGAGGAGGACAGCTCGCCCTCCTCGCGGCTGGCGCTGCTGGCCGAGAACATCGAGGGGACGATCGCCACGGTGTTCCGCCAGGTCGCGATGAACCGCTTTGAGGAGCTGGTGCACACCGCTCGCCGAGAACAGGGCGAGCTGTCGGTGGAGCGCTTCGGCGAGCTGTGGGCCGACAGCCAGGCGGAGATGTTCGGCGACTCGGTGGAGATCACCGACGGATATCGCTCGTGGTGGTCCTACGTCCCGCACTTCATCGGCTCGCCCGGGTACGTGTACGCCTACGCCTACGGGCAGCTGCTCGCGCTGTCGGTCTACCAGCGCTATGAGCAGCGCGGCGAGGAGTTCGTTCCGCGCTATCTGGAGCTGCTTGCGGCCGGCGGCTCGCGCTCACCGCAGGAGCTGGGGGAGATCGTGGGCGTCGATCTGGCCGACCCCGGGTTCTGGGACGCCGGCCTCGACCTTGTCGAGCGTCAGCTGCAGGCGGCCGAAGAGGCCGCTCAGGGCGCGCCCCACTAGGAGGACGCGTTTCCCTTGGCGTTCGCGGTCAGGCCGCGGCCGATCGAAAGGGCACCCGCGGCGATCGCCATCTGCTGGAGATATTCCTTATAGGTCAGGTCAATCGTCGGATTGATGTGGTTGAGCGTTGCGCTGAGGATCACCAGAGCGCCTCCCACAATCGCGTAGATGATCACCAGCGCCGTGGCGACAGGGATCATTTCTTCAATCTTCTTCTGGTTGCCCGTGGAGGTCTGCTGGTTGTTCATCGTTGCCTTTCTGTCTGATTTGCCCGCTCAAGGTTTGTGGTTCTGGAGATATACGACGCGGTCGCCGAGCTGTTGATTGGCAATGGCAAGGATCGCGGTAACCAGTGGGCCGATTCCCGCCGGACGACGTGAGAACCGGGAGGAGAGGGCGATCAGCACGCCGGGGTGGTGCCGGCCGGCGGTGAGATGCTCGGCGGAGATGTGCGTGAAGTCACCGACGTTCTCGGTGAGTATCGCGCGGCCCTGCTCGATTGCGGCCACGAAGATGTCAGGGTCGGATCTTCCAGCCAGGCGCGAGCTCGATGACGGTTGAGGTGTCGATGTCACTATCTCTGAGCGCCTCGGCCAGAGCAGCCGGATACATCTCATCCAACAGCAGCTTCAATGTGTCTCAGCGGCTGCTGTCTCGCTACGGTGCAGCTCTATGCGTGCCGCGATCTCGTCCGGATAGGCCCCGCGGTAACGCAGTGCGGCGTCGATCTGGGACCGTGTGAGTGTTGCCTCCTCGATCAGCGCGACGAGCGGGTCCGGCTCTGTAGAGAGATCCTCCAGCCACATCGCGACCTCCCAGACGTCTGGTCCACCGAGGAGTTTTGCCCGTCGACCCGTTGGCCCGTCGCGGAACGTGATCAGCGGATGTTCCTCGCGGCGCGTGCCTTCCTCGGCATAACGGCGGAGGCGATCTGAGAGTGTCTCGCCGGCGGCCCGCGCCCGTAGACGCAGACGTTCCGCGAGGGCATCATCCAGGCGGACGGACACGTTCACGGACATGTATGCACCGTAGCACAACGTCCACGTTTGGCTACGCCGGTCGGCTGATGATTACGCGAGCTTCTCTGTTAGAGCAGTCCCAGAGCGCTGCCGACCCCGTGCACGAGGTTGAACAGCGGCTGCGGCACGATCCCGAAGAAGATCGTCACGGCGCCGCCCAGCACGGCCACGAATGCGATCTCGGGCTGTACGCGGGGGTGGGTGGCCGCCTCGGCACCGTTGGCGTCACTCGCGGTCGAGAGTGTGCCCGCTGACACGCCGGCGGTGGTCCCCTCGGGGGCGTCCTGCTCGTCGGGCTCGTCGCCTGCGTCCTCGTCGTCCAGCTCGGGCGAGCCGCCGGCGATCGCGGGAATCGCACTCGCGGCGGGAGTCGTTGCGGGGGCGCTCGCGCCGCCCATCCACATCGTCGCGATCACCGGCAGGTAGTAGCCGAGGGAGATCATCGAGCCCACCACGATCACCACGCCCAGCCAGGTGTACCCACCCGCCACGGCGGCGTCGATCAAATAGAACTTGCCGATGAACCCGGCGGTAGCGGGGATGCCGGCCAACGCGAGCATCGAGATCGTCATCGGCCATGCCAGCCATGGGCGCGTGCGGCCGAGACCGGCCATCGCCTGCACGCTGTCACCCAGATCTGTTTCGCGCTCGCGCGCGATGATCACGGCGAAGGCGGCCATGTTCATCGCGACGTACACGGCCAGGTAGAACACGGTGGCCTGCGCCCGAGGCGGGTGGCAACCACCACGCCGGCGAGCATGTACCCGGCCTGCGCTACCGAGGAGTAGGCGAGCATCCGCTTCAGCGAGGACTGGCCGAGCGCGCCGACGTTGCCGACCAGGATCGTGATCGTCGCGAGTGTCGCCAGCGCGGGCCCCCAGCTGGCGTGGGCTTCGATCAGCGCGACGTCGAACAGTCGTAGCAGCACGCCGAGCGCGGCGACCTTCGTGGCGACCGCCATGAACGCGGTGATCGGCGTCGGTGCGCCCTCATACACGTCGGGCGTCCACTGATGGAAGGGGGCCACCGATGCCTTGAACGCGAGGCCGGCTACGCACAGCGCGATCCCGGTCAGCAGCATCGCGTTGGTCTGAAGTTCGCTGCTGGAGATCGCGTTTGCGATCCCGCTGAAGTCGGTCGCGCCGGTGGCGCCGTACAGCAGGGAGATCCCGTACAGCAACGTGGCCGAGCCCACCGAACCGATGATCAGGTACTTCAGGCCCGACTCCAGCGAGTGCTCGCGGCGCATTTCCGTGGCGCACAGCACGTACAGCGGGATCGACAAGAGCTCCAGGCCGAGGAACAACGCGACCGTGTTCTGCGCGGCGCCCAACAGCGCCATGCCGCCGATCGTGGTCAACAGCATCGCGTGCAGCTCGCCGTGGGAGGCTTCCTCGGCGGCGCGTGAGCGCCATGCAAGCAGCACGGTCGCGAGGCCGCCGGCGATCAGGATCACGTTCAGCGTGAGCGACAGGCGGTCCACGCGCAGCGCGCCCGCCACGATCGACTCGGGCGTGTTCCAGCGCCAGATCGTGCAGCCCAGCGCGGCGCCGAGCGCGACGATCGACAGCGCCGGCACAACCTGCTCGCGGATGAAGCGGGAGCCCACGAGGCCCACCAGCAGCACCACGATCGCGCCGCCCAGCAGCGCGATCAGCGGTGACAGTGCCGCGAAGTCGACGTGCGGGCCTTTGAGGTAGGCGGTGGCGTGGCGAGGGGTAGAGGTCATTGTCCGCTGCCTTCTCGTGATTTCGATCGTTCCAGTTTCTTGAGTTCGCCGTTCGCGCCTTGTCTGGACGCGCTTCGCCGTGGCTCCGATGGCTTGGTCCGCGTCGCGGCTGCTGGGGTCGGCGTGACGCTCGCGCGAGCGGGCTGAGCGCCGCGCGCCACCGGAGGCGCTCGTCGAGCTTTCAGAGCGCTTCAGCGCCCCCTGTGGGTACAGCGCGAGGAACACGATCACCGCCAGCAGCGGCACCAGCACGAGAGCGTCCAACGGTTTCAGGTCGCGCGATTTGACCTCGGGGCCCACGCGGTTGTGCATCGTGCGGATGAATAGCCGCAGCGCGTACACGCTGGCCATCGCCACGCCGGTGAACGCGATCACCGCGATCACGAGCTTGGCTTTGAACACGCCCAGCAGGATCAGGAACTCGCCGACGAAGTTGGCCGAGCCCGGCATCGCCAGGGTGGCGAGCGCCACCACGAGGAAGATCGTTGCCAGCACGGGCGCGCGGAACGCGATGCCGCCCATCTTGCGAATGTCCTCAGAGCCGCCCGCGCGCGCCGACAGCAGCGCGATGATGAAGAAGATTGGCGCCACCACCAGGCCATGGTTAACCATCTGCAGCAGCGCCCCCTGGGCACCCTGGGGGTTCAGCGCGAAGATGCCGAGCGTGATGAAGCCGAGCTGGGCGACCGAGGAATAACCCGCGATCAAGCGCGCGTCGGTCTGGGTGAACGCGACCGCCGACCCGTACAGGATCGAGGCGAGCGCGATGATCAGCATCAGCGTCTGGAAGTGGGCGGCGGCCTGCGGGAACAGCGGCAGCACGATCGCCAGGAACCCGTACGCGCCGACCTTCGAGAGCACGCCGCTGAACACCATCAGCACCTCGATCGGCATCGCGCGGTAGCCGTCGGGCATCCACCCGTGTAGCGGGAACGCGGGCATCTTCACGAGGAACGCGGCCGCGAAGAACAAGAAGATCCACTCCTGCGAGCCCCGGCTCAGCGGCAGGCCCTGCAGCTGGGAGAGCACGAACGTGATGTGCCCACCGTTCTGCTCGCCCGCCAGCACGCCGGTGGCGATCGCCGCCGCAAGCATCAGCAGCGAGCCCACCAGCGTGTAGATCACGAGCTTGATCGTCGCTTTGACGCGATCCGGACCTGTGCCCCACCCGCCGATCAGGAAGTAGAACGGGATCAGCATCAGGTCGAAGAACGCCACGAACAGCGCCAGGTCCTGCGCGAGGAACGCCCCGAGCACGGCCGACTCGGCCAGCATCATGTGGAAGTAGAAGAGCCTTGGACGGTCGAACCCTGAACCCCGCACAGCCCCGGGGTTGCGCCGCCGTGGTGCGGAGAGGTGGTGCGCAGGTCGACGCGAGGATCGCGGCGAAGAACAGCAGCGTCGTGAGGCCCACGAGCAGTACGTTCAGGCCGCTCACCCCGAGCTTGTAGTGGATGCCGAGTTCGGCGATCCACACGATGTCGGTCACGTCCTTCAGGCCGTGCGAGCCGGGGCCGTACTGGACGATGTAGGCGATCGCCAGGCCCAGCGCCGCCGACTGTGCCGGGCAGCGCCAGCACTCCGGGCACGCCCCACTTGCGCTCGGGGCGCGAGCCCGCCGGCCTGCGATCAGCGCGCCGAGCGTCCACTCGCGGCGTGGCAGCCAGATCGCTTGAAAGAGGTGCGCACGAGGCTCGGCGAGGAGTGCGGCGAGCAGCCCGACACGACGGCGGGCAGCCAGATCAGGATCGAAAGGTGGCGGGCATCTCAGTCGGCTCACGTCTGCAGCAGGAAGTAGAGGCCAAGCGCACCCACGCCGAGCACCAGCAGTGCGGCGTAGTAGCGCAGCAACCCGGTCTGCGCGGCGCGCACCGACGCCGAGCAGGCGCGCACCACGGCTGTGACACCGCCCACGATCGCGCCGTCGACGAACACGCGCTCGAACGTCGTTGCGGCGAATTGCCCGGCGGCCGCCGCCGGGCGCACGATCGCCATGTCGATCAGCTCGTCGAAATACCACTTGTTGACGAACAGGGTGTAGAGGGGCGCGAAACGACGCCTGATCGCGGTGGCGGGATTCGGTTCGCGTCCACCCGTCGCACCCCATATGCGCCACGCGATCGCGATTCCGCTCAAGCCCAGCACCGTGCCGAGAATCAAGCCGAACCACAACAGCCCGTCGCGCGTGTGCACCGTGTACAGCGTCGAGCCGTAGAAGCTCGGTTCGAGGAATTTGTCGATCACGAAGTCCACGTTGGGGATCTGCACGAGCCCCGCGCCGACCGCGCCGACCGCGAGGATGCTCATCGCCACGCGCATCGGCAGCGCCCGCTCGGCAATCGCGTGAGTGGGGCCGGGGAAGCCGACGTCGGTGTCCTCGACCTCGCCGTTGGCGGGGTTGGTGGGCTGCGGCGACGTGATAGAGGTGGCCGCCTTCGAGCTCGCGCGCCTGCTCCACCGGGTCGCCGTAGAAGGCGCGGAAGATCATGCGGAACGTGTAGATCGCTGTCATGAACGCGCCGATGTAGCCGAACACGTACAGCGCCCAGTGCCAGCCGCCGCGCTCGCCGGTCACGAGCAGGATCTCGTCCTTGGAGAAGAAGCCCGAGAAGGGGGGAATGCCCGACAGGGCCAGCCCGCCGATCACAAAGCAGGCGAACGTGAACGGCATCGCCTTCTTGAAGCCTTTCATCTTCTGCAGCGACTGCTCGCCGCCCATCGCGCCGATGATCGAGCCGGCGCCCATGAACAGCAGCGCCTTGAAGAACGCGTGGGTCATCAAGTGAAACATCCCGGCGGCGTAGGCGCCGACGGACACGCCCATGATCATGTAGCCGATCTGCGACATCGTGGAGTAGGCGATCACGCGCTTGATGTCGGTCTGCGTCAACGCGATCGTGGCGGCGATCACGAGCGTCGCGCAGCCGACGATCGCGCCCACGTCCTGCGCGGCGGGCGCCAGTTCGAAGAACGGGTGCATGCGCGCGATCAGGTACACGCCCGCGGTCACCATCGTGGCGGCGTGGATCAGCGCGCTGACGGGCGTGGGGCCCTCCATCGCGTCGGGCAGCCACGTGTGCAGCGGGATCTGCGCGGACTTGGCGAACGCGCCCACCAGCAGCAGCAGGCAGCCGGCGGTGACGTCGCCTTCGCCGCTTGTGAACACGTGCGGGGCGGCGCTGAACGCCTTGAGGAAGTCGAGCGTGCCGGTGTGCTTGAACAGGAAGAACGTGCCCAGCACCAGGCCCACGTCGCCGATCACGTTGATCACGAACGCCTTGATGCCGGCTTTGGTGGCGGTCGTGCGCCGGTACCAGAAGGAGATCAACAGATACGACGCGGCGCCCACGAACGCCCAGCCCACGATCAACAGCAGGAAGTTGCCGGCCAGCACCAGCAACAGCATCGAGAACACGAAGAAGTTGAGGTACGCGAAGTAGCGCGCGAAGCCTTTGTCGGCGTCCATGTAGGAGACCGAGTACAGGTGGATCGTGGTCGACACCCCGGTGACGACGAGGATCATGAACACCGACAGCGGGTCCACCAGGATCGACATCTGCGCGTCGATACCCGGCCGTGGTCGCGTAGTTCCACAGCGACGAGAGAGCTGGCGGTCGTGGGGGGCGTGGCCCTGCAGCGAGAGCAGCGCGCCCAGCGCGGCCAGGAACGCCAGGACCGATCGCGGCCGTGCCGATCCAGCCGGCGGTGCGGCCGGGCAACTTCTTGTAGCCGGCGCCGATCACGATCGTGCCGAGCAACGGGAAGGCCAGCACCAGCCAGCCATAGGTGGTCGTGCTCACGAGCAGACCCCCACTGATGGCGAGCAGCACCCGAAGACCACCGAGAACGAACAGCAAATCCTCATCCCTGCAGCTCCCGCAGCTCGTCCACATCGATCGGCAGCCGGCGGCGATGGATCGCCACGATCATGCCGAGCCCGATGCACACCTCGCACGCGGCGACGGTCATCACGATCAGCGCGAGGATCTGCCCATCCCCGTTGCCCCACATGCGCGAGAACGCGACCAGCGAGAGATTGGCGCCGTTGAGCATCAGCTCCAGGCACAGCAGCACCACCAGTGGGCTGCGGCGCGTCATCACGCCGAATGCCCCCACGCAGAAGACGACCGCTGAGACGGCGAGGTACCAGCCGATGTTCACCAGCCGCCCCCGTCCGCGTCGTGCTCCTCGGAGTCTCCCGAGCGCGCGTGCGCGAGCGCCAGCCCTTCGACGCCCTCGGTCATCGTGCCGGTGCCGAGCGGGCGCATGATGTCGAGTGGTGTCAGCCTTTCGCCCTCGTCCTCCAGCCCGCCGCGGCGGCGCGCCAGCACCACACCGCCTACAGCCGCGATCAGCAGCAACAGCGAGGCGGCCTCGAACACCAGCAAAAAGCGCGTCAGCAGCAGGTTGCCGATGTACGCGGGCGTGCCGAACGCGCGCGGGCCGGGAGCGTACGACGCCCCGACGCTCGAGACCATCTTCAGGCCGCTGCCCAGCAGCGCGATGAATAGCTCCACCAGCAGCACTCCCGCGAACAACGTGCCGCTCAGCTTGCGTCCGTCCGCGCTGCGCGAGCGCGCGCGGCGCGTGAGCTGGTCGTCGAGCGCCTGATCCTCGCCGCCGACGTAGGCGACGACGAACACGTACAGCACCATCACGGCGCCCGCGTACACCACCACCTGGGCGGCCGCCACGAATTCCGCGCGCAGCAGCAGGAACAGCACAGCCAGGCTCAGCAGATGCCCGACGAGCGCCAGCACGCTGTAGAACGGGTTGCTGAGGGTCACCACGCCAACCGCCCCCGCGATCACCCCGATCGCGGCGATGAAGAACAGGATGGCGCTCACTACTCGCCCTCCTGGCGTAGCGGGGTGCGCTCCAGCGGCTCGGCCAGCAGCATCTCCTTGGTGAAGATCAGGTCCGAGCGCGTGTAGTCGGACATCTCGTAGTCGTGGCCCATCGTGATCGCGTCGAACGGGCACGCCACCTCGCAGTAGCCGCAGAAGATGCAGCGCGACAGGTTGATCTCATACACGGCCGCGTAGCGCTCGCCGGCCGACACGCGTATCCTCGGGCGTGTTCTCAGCCGCGACCACCCGGATGCAGTCAGACGGGCATGCGGCCGCGCACAGCGAGCAGCCCACGCACTTCTCGAGTCCTGTTCGGTCTGCCCCCCTCTGTCCTCGAAGCGGTGCAGCTTGTGGCGCCCGCGGAAGCGCGGGTACACCGGCGTCTTCTCCTCGGGGTACTGGATCGTGACGGCCTCCTCGGTGAACCGCCCGAACGTGGTCTTCAGGCCCCGCAGCGTCTCCCCGAACGCACGGTAGGTGCCGCGCGCGGCGCCCGGCGCCGGCGTGCGCATCACCTCGATCACGTCATCGCCTGGGTTCCAGGTCATGACAGCCTCCAGTGAGAGGCGGGGATGGGGGTCCCGCTCCAAACATCGGCCGCCTCCAGAAGGAGGCGGAGGGTTGGGTGTGGCATTGGGGTCACCCGTGGGTCACCACCACGAGCACGGCGGTCACCAGTGCGTTGAGGGTGGCCAGCGGCAGCAGGATCTTCCAGCCGAAGCTCATCAACTGGTCGTAGCGCAGGCGCGGCAGCGTCGCGCGGATCCAGATGAACAGGAACGTGATCAACCCCATCTTGAACAGCACCACAAATGGGTCCACCCACCCGGGGGGGTGGATGCCGAACGGCATCAACCACCCGCCGAGGAACACGGTCGTGACAATGCCTGAGACCACCAGCACATTGAGGTACTCGGCGAAGTAGTAGGAGGCGAAGCGACCGCCGCCGTACTCGGTGTTGTAGCCGCCCACCAGCTCCGCGTCTGCCTCGGTCAGATCGAATGGCGCACGGTTGGTCTCCGCGAAACCGGCGATCAGGAACACCAGGAAGCCGAAGAACTGGGGCACGACGTACCACATGCCCTGCTGGGCCTGCACGATCCCGGTCAGCGACAGCGTGCCTGCGGTGAAGATCACACCCACCAGCGCCAACCCTTGGGAGACCTCGTAGGAGATCAGCTGGGCGGCACCGCGCATCGCGCCGAGGAACGAGTACTTCGAGCCCGAGGACCAGCCGCCGAGCATGATCCCGTAGAACGCCACCGCGCCGAACGCGAACAGGTACAGCGGGCCGATCGACACGTCGATGCCGTACAGCCCCACGGGCGTGCCGAAGATGTGCTGCACGTTGCCGAACGGGATGATCGCGAACGCCGCCACGGCCGTGACGATCGAAATGGTGGGGGCCAGCGCGAACAGGAAGCCGGCCGAGGTGCTGGGACGGAACTGCTCCTTGGTCAACAGCTTCACGATGTCCGCCAGCGGCTGCAGCGCCCCGTAGGGGCCAACGCGGTTGGGGCCATAACGTGCCTGAAAGCGCCCCAACAGCTTGCGCTCGGCGATCAGCACGACCGGCACCAGCTGCAGGCCCACCGCGAAGATCACGATCGCCTTGATGATCTGGATCCACCACGCTTCGTAGAAACCGACGGTCGCGAGCATCAGGACGCCACCGCCGTTCTGTGTCGCTGCGCCCTCGGGGCGGCACTGATCTCCGCGAACCTCACGACGCCACCGCCGTCTCGCGCTCCTGCCAGCGCACCCCTCGCCCGCCGATCTCCTCGAGCGTGAGTCCCTCGTAGAACGGCACCGCGTCGAACAGTTGCTGGGAGGCCATCGCGCCGCTTAGCACGTCGAGGTCGAGGCCGATTCGCTGCGCCAGCTCGGCGATCACCTGCCACTCCGCGCGGCTGATTCAGTGGCCCCAGCCACCCGGGCGGCCGCGGGACGCAGGCGCTGCACGCGCCCGTCGGGATGAACGACCGTCCCCTCCTTCTCGGCGTACGCCCCGGCGGGGAACACCACGTCGGCGTGCTCGCGGATTGCGTCGGTGAGGAAGGTGGCGTGGCTCACGACCGTGGTCGCACGCTCAAGCGCCTGCTCCCACAAGGCGCGGTCCCGCTCGGCCGCTCCACCGAGCGGATCGGCGCCCAGTAGGTACAGGCAGGTCAGCTCGCCGCTGCTCAGCGCGTCGGCCATCTCGCGGGCGTTCAAGCCATCCTCCGCCACAGCGCTCAGACCGGGGCCGGCGTTGGGCAGCACGCCCGCCTCGCGCAGCCCGCGTCCGTTGGCCTGCACCGGGATTTCCAGCAGCCCCGCGCCGCTGGTATCGGCGAGGTTGAGCGTCGCGGCGAGATCCAGCAGCGCTTGTGCCGCGCGCGCTCCGTTGGGGCCGGCGGTGAGCCGCTCGCCCCACATCACCACGATCTCCTCGCCGGCGGCGGTGAGCGTGCTCGCAAGCTCTCGGGAGGCCTGCTCGTCCAGCAGCTCCGCGGCGCTGGCGCGCACCAGCTTCATGCCGTGACGGCGCACCCCCTTGCGCAAGCGCAGGTCAAGGATCGGGGCATCCTCGATCGGGTTGCACTCCAGGGTCAGCACGGTGTGGGCGAACTCGAGGTCGGGCACAGTCGCCTGCAGGGCCGGCTCGGCCAGCGCCTGGTGCAGCTCCAGTGGCAGCGTGCCCGCCACGCGCGAGTCGATGTGGGGTGAGCCGAGGCCCTCGCGCAGCACGCGTGCCAGCAGGAAGCCCTCCTCGTTAGTGGCGCCTGCGCCGGCGATCGCCCCGGTCTGCGTGCCCGCTCGCTTCAGGCGCGTGGCGGCCTCCTCCAACGCTCGCTCCCAGGAGACGGGACGCAGCTCGCCGCCGTCGCGAATCAGCGGCTCGGTCACGCGACCCTCCTCGCCCAGGCGTGGGTAGGCAAAGCGCCCGCGGTCGCACAGCCAGCCGTCGTCAACCTCGGGGTGGTCGCGCGCCAGCACCCGCATGATCTTCTCGTCGCGCACCGTCAGCGTCACGTTGCACTGTGCCGGGCACAGTGTGCACACCGAGCCCGCGTCCTCGACGTCCCACGGGCGGGCGCGGAAACGGTAGTCGCGCGAGGTGAGCGCCCCCACCGGGCACAGCTCCACGATGTTGCCGCTGAACGGCGCTACGTAGGGGTGCCCGTCGAAGGTGGAGACGTAGGAATGCGCTCCGCGCTCCAGCAACACGAGCTGGTAGTCCTCTGAGATCTCCTGGGAGAAGCGCACGCAGCGATAGCACAGGATGCAGCGCTCGCGGTCGATCGCGATGTGTGGGGAGAGTTCCAGTGGCTTCACGAAGTGGCGCTTCTGATCGACGAAGCGCGAGGTGCCCGACCCCCAACCGAAGGTGATGTCCTGTAGTGGGCACTCCCCACCCTTGTCGCACACGGGGCAGTCCAGCGGGTGGTTGATCAGGAGGAACTCCACGACAGCCTGCTGGGCGGTCTTCACGCGCTCAGACTGGGTGTGGACGACCATGCCGTCCTTCACCGGCGTGGAGCAGCCGGTCTGCAGCTTTCCGATGCCCTCGACTTCCACCAGGCACATGCGGCACGCGCCGACGGGGTTGCCGAGCTTGGGCTCGTAGCAGAACACCGGGATCTCGACGTCGCCGAGCTTGGCGGCGTCGACCAGCATCATGTTTTCGGAGGCCTGGACTTCGCGGCCGTCGATGGTGAAGGTGATTGGGCGGGGGGTTGGCCTAGGCATTGGCGCTTACACCCCCGAC
This sequence comes from uncultured Solirubrobacterales bacterium, assembly GCA_963849215.1. GTDB lineage: Bacteria > Actinomycetota > Thermoleophilia > Solirubrobacterales > Solirubrobacteraceae > Palsa-744. The sequence continues at coordinate 867,774 of CAWKGR010000001.1, read as the reverse complement.
GAGGGCCGCCTCGGGCTCGCCCGAGACCAGGTTGTTACGGGCGCGGGCCTGTTCGATGTGGGCTTCGAACTCCTCGCGGAACTTGGCGATCATCGAGCCGATGGGCATGGCCATGGCGTCGCCTAGGACGCACAGGCAGTTGCCGATGATGTGCTCTTGGACGGAGGCCATGATCTCGATGTCCATCGGGGTGGCCTCGCCGGTGTCGATTCGCTCGAGTACCTTCACGGTCCAGTTGGTGCCCTCGCGGCAGGGGGTGCACTTGCCGCAGGACTCGTGGCGGTAGAACTTCGCGACCTTCAACGCGACGTCGAGGATCGGGGTGGAGTCGTCCACGACGATGATCGCCCCGGAGCCGAGCATCGAGCCGGCCTTTGCCATCGAGTCGAAGTCGTAGGGGAGGTCGAGATCCTCAGCGGTGAGGACCGGGGAGGAGGAGCCTCCGGGGAACCAGCACTTGACCTCACGGCCCTCCGGGGGGCCACCAGCGAGGCCATAGATGATCTCGCGCGAGGGGGTGCCCAGCTCGACCTCGTAGTTGCCGGGCCTCTGCACGTGGCCTGAGACCGACACGAGCTTGGTGCCTTTGGAGGTTTCGGTGCCGAGCTTCGCGTAGTCCTCGCCGCCCATCTTGATGATCGCCGGGACGGTGGCGAGCGTCTCCACGTTGTTGATCAGCGTTGGACCCTGATAGAGGCCCTGGTTGGCTGGGAACGGGGGCTTCAGACGTGGGTTGCCGCGCTTCCCTTCCAGCGAGTCGAGCAGGCCGGTCTCCTCCCCGCAGATGTACGCGCCGGCGCCGCGGTGCACCACGAGCGAGAGCGAGTGCCCCGATTTCAGGATGTCCTCGCCAATGTACCCGGCGGCTGTGGCTTCGGCGAGCGCGGCGTCGAGCATGTCGGCCTGGTGCACATACTCGCCGCGGATGTAGATGAACGAGCGGGTCGCCCCCGCCGCGTAGGAGGCGATCACGATCCCCTCGATCAGCATGTGCGGGGACTTCTGCATCAGTTCGCGGTCCTTGAACGTTCCCGGCTCGGACTCATCCGCGTTGCACACCAGGTACTTGTCGATCGCACCCTTCGGCAGGAACGACACCTTCTTGCCCATCGCGAAGCCCGCCCCACCGCGCCCGCGCAGGCCGGAGGCTTCGAGCTGGGCCAGCACCTCCTCGGGCGTCGTAGCGAACGCCTTGCGCAGCGACTCGTAGCCGCCGCGGCGCGCGTACACGTCGATGGTGGCCAGCCCCGGCTCGTCGATGTCGTGGAACAGCAGCATCTCGGTCATTGCGGGTCCCCCTTGGGCGCGTCCGGTGCCACAAGTGGGTCCCCGTAGGCGGCGTCCGGCACGGGAGCATGACCTACCGAGCCGGGAGTCGGCATCCCGGGCTGGGTCGGGTGGGCCGGGAACTCCTGGGAGTTGGCGTGCGGGTCGGCGACGCGCATGGTTGCCAACTGCTTCTCAGGCAGCACCGAGCGCCCGGCGCGCGCGTCGTCGAGTAGCTGTGGGATGTCCTCGGTGGTGAGCGGACCGACATACACGCCATCGACAGAGGCCATCGGCGCGATGTCGCATGCGCCGAGGCACTCGAACGAGCGCACGTTGAACTCAGGATCGTCCCCGGCCGCGTCGCACACAGCCTCGTATAGCGCGTCGGCGCCACGCAGCGAGCAGGAGATGTTGGTGCACACGTACACGCTGTGGCGCCCCACCGGCTCGGTGTCGAGCATGTCGTAGAAGGTCGCCACGGCCGCGAGATATGCGGGGGTGAGACCCATCGTGCACGCCACCTGGTCGATCGCCTCAGGCGAGCACCAGCCGTGCACGCGCTGCGCGGCCTCCAGCGCCGGCAGAGCGGCCGAGCGGCTGTCGGGGTACAGCGCCATGTGCCCCTCGATCTCCGCGCGCAGGTCAGCCGGCACCTCTACGTCCGCGGGGTCCGGCACGAGCGCCGGGTCCTTGGCGGGATCGACCGGCTCATACCAGCCCGGCACGCGCGAGCCGTGGGCGTAGCGCTTAACGCTCACCTGTCTATTCCCCCGAGAATCGGATCGAGCATCGCCAGCGTCGCGATCATGTCGGCGATGTAGGAGCCCTCCGCCATCTGCGAGAGCGCCTGCAGGTTCACGAACGAGGGGTCGCGCATGTGCACGCGCGCGGGCTTGGAGGACCCGTCGGAGCGCACGAAGCAGGCAAGCTCGCCGCGCGGGCTCTCGATCGGGTAGTAGACCTCGCCCGGCGGCACCCTGAAGCCCTCGGTGACGAGCTTGAAGTGGTGGATCAACGCCTCCATCGAGGTCGCCAGCTCGTGGCGTGGGGGCAGCGCGATCTTGCGATCGGTCGTGATGTGGGGACCCTCGGGTAGCGCGTCGAGCGCCTGGTCGATGATCTTCACCGACTCGTAGATTTCGGCGAGGCGCACCGCAAAGCGGTCGTAGTTGTCGCCCACGGTGCCCACTGGGATCTTGAAGTCGAAATCGTCGTAGGAGCTGTACGGAGCGGCCTTGCGCAGGTCCCACGGGTTGCCCGCGGCGCGAAGCAGAGGGCCGGTGACGCCCAGGCTCAGCAGCGTCTCGGCGTCGAGCGGACAGGTGCCGCGCAGACGCTGCAGCACGATCTCGTTCGAGTTGAGGATCGCCCCGTACTGGTCGGCGCGCCCGGGCATGATCTTGGTGAAGTCGCGCAGCTTCTGCTCGAAGCCGACCGGGATGTCCTCCATCACGCCGCCCACCTGGAAGTAACGCGTGTGCATGCGGGCTCCGGAGGACATCTCGAACAGGTCGAGGATCAGCTCGCGCTCGCGCAGGCAGTACAGGAAGATCGAAACCGCCCCCAGATCCAGCGCGCTCGTGCCGAGCCAGATCAGGTGTGAGGCGATGCGGTTGAGCTCCAGGTGGATCACGCGCAGGTACTGGGCGCGCTTGGGGACCTCCACCTCGGCCAGCGTCTCCACAGCGCCGCAGAACGCCATCGCATTGAAGTAGTAGGACAGGTAGTCCATCCGCTCGACTACCGGGATCACCTTCCAGTAGGCCTTGTCCTCGGCGGTCTTTTCGATACCGGTGTGCACGTACCCGACGACCGGCTTGATCGAGCGCACGACCTCGCCCTGGAGGGTCACCAACAGGCGCAGCACACCGTGGGTGGCGGGGTGGTGGGGGCCGAAGTTGAGCGTGAACAGCTCGTCATGGGGGCCCTCGGCGGGCGGCTCCCCCACCACCGACATCGTGATGCTTTCCTCCTGACGGCGGTAGTCGGAGATCTGCTGTTCGGTTGGGCTCACCGCGCGACCCCCAGCGAGTCGTCTTCGTTGTAGGTGAAGATCACCGGTTCGCCGCCGACGGGGAAGTCGCGCCGTTGCGGGTGGCCCTCGTAGTCCTCGGGCATCAGGATGCGTCGCAGGTCGGGGTGGCCGCGGAAGGAGACCCCGAACATGTCGTACACCTCGCGCTCCTGGTGGTTGGCGGTCGGCCACCCGGGTCCATCGGGGCCGTCGGGTGTAACGGACTGGACCTCCGGTGCGCCGGTGCTTACACGCAGGGTTACGCTCACCCGGTCCACGGCGGACATGTCAAGCAGCTCGTAGTGCACCCCGAGACGCGGCTCGTGCGGGTAGTAGTCGACCCCGTGCACGCTCATCAGGGATCGATACCCGCGCTCGCGTAGATGAGCGAGCACCGCACGGTTGCTGTCCGGCGACACCTCCAGCGTGGCGCGACCGCGGAAGTGAAGCGTCCCGAGGATCGCCTCCGCACCCACGCCCTGGCTATCGCGCAGCTCCTTGGCGAGCAGCTCCAGCCCCGTGGCGTCAGGCACCGGGGAGGTTCTCCTCTGTGCCCTGTGCGCCGTAGCGCTCGCGCCAGCCCGCGTCTGGATCGTCCTGGACCATCGCGCGCAGCTTGAGGATGCCGTGCATCAGTCCCTCCGGCCGCGGGGGACAGCCGGGGACGTGCACATCGATCGGCATGAACTTGTCCGAGGGCACGAGCGCGTAGTTGTTGAACACGCCCATCGAGCTGCAGCACGCTCCCATCGAGATCGCCCACTTCGGCTCGAGCATCTGGTCGTACAGCCGGCGGATGATCGGCGCCATCTTGATCGACACTCGACCCGCCAGGATGATCAGGTCGGCCTGGCGCGGGGAGGCACGGAATGCCTCGTAGCCGAACCGTGCGATGTCAAGGCGCGGGCCGGCGGCCTGGAACTGCTCCATCGCGCAGCACGCCAGCCCGAAGGCGAGCGGAAAGAACGAGTTGGAGCGTCCCCACGCGACGGCCTTCTCCAGGGTGGTGGTGAGCACGCGTTCGTGCACATAGCGTTCGAGCTCGTCTGCGTTCATCGTGGCCGGTTGCGTCGGTCCGAGTAGCTCGGCGCCGCGCAGCAGCTCGTGCGAGTCGAGCGTGTTGACACGCAACGCTCGTGGATCGACAGAGCCGCTGCTGGGGGCGTCCGACGGCTGTGCGCCACTCCCGGATATGCCGCCGGATGCACCCCCGCCGGTCCCCAGCCGCTCGCGCTTTATCTCCACTCGAGCGCTCCCCTGCGCCATACATACACAAAGGCTACGAACAGCAGCACGATGAAAGTGACGGTCTCAGCGAGTGCGAATCCGCCGTAGACGCGTAGCTGCAGCGCGATCGGGTAGAGGAAGACGACCTCGATGTCGAACAGGATGAACAGCATCGCGATCAGGTAGAAGCTGATCCCGAAGCGCATCCCCCGCTTGACCTCCGAGGGCAGTCCGCACTCATAGGGGTCCTGCTTGTGTTTGACGCGCCGGCGTGGGCCGACCATCGTGTTGAGCACCGCGAACAGCCCGCCCACGGACCCGCCCAGGATGAGGAACACGATCGCCGGGAGGTAGCTGCGCAGCACGCGCGCTGTTATATCACCCTTGTGACAATCTGTTACATAGTGACGATTGCCTCAATGGCCCTGGGCCGGAGCTCGCGCTCGGCGGGTGGAGGTCGGCCCGAGGGCCGGCCTCTGGCAATAGACATGAATGCTTCGTCTCCATGACCGAAGCGGTGGTGGTGGGGGCGATCGTGCTGGCAGCGCTCAACGCGGTCGCGATGCTGCTCGGTGGGTGGCGCTGGTATCGCCACGAGAGCAGCCGTGAGTTCTGGGTGGCTCTGCGTGTCGCGCAGGTTGCCGCGCTCGTGTACGCGGTGGCGATCGGCGTGCTGGTGGCCGTTGGGCACTCTTCGACCGAACGACTCTTCTACCTATATGCGCTGCTGCCGCTCGCCGTGGGGTTCGTCGCAGAGCAACTGCGAGTCACCTCCGCGCAGACGATCCTCGACCAGCGCGATCTCGCCGACGCTCAGGCTGTCGGCGAGCTGCCAAAGAGTGAGCAGCATGAGATCGTCGCCGCGATCATGCGACGCGAGATGGGGGTGATGACGCTGTCCGCTCTGGTGGTCGTCTTCCTGGCCCTGCGGGCTGCCGGAACCGCTCACGGGTTTTGAGGGCTGCTTCGCGTGCGCTCGCGCGCGGTGTCATCCCATCCACGGCCCGACCTTCAAAACGGTTGTCGGTCCGGGCACGGACGCCAACCGATATATTCCGGCGCGCATGAGGCCGTCTCTGAAGATGTTCGCACTCGCAGCCATGCTGCTCGCCGTTGCGGGCGCGCTCGGCGCGTGTGGTACGCAGACCATCTCGCTGTCGAAGTCCAATCCGAACTACCGCGGTGCGGTGCTGTTCCGCGACCATTGCTCGGGATGCCACACGCTGGCGGTCGTCGGCGCCGAGGGATCGGCGACGTCGATCAAGGACCGCGTGAAGACCAACGGACCGAACTTCAACATCCGCAAGGAGAACGTCGAACAGGTTCTTTACGCGATCCGCAATGGTGGCTTCTCCGGGGCGATCATGCCCGAGAACCTGGTTGTCGGCGACGACGCGATCGACATCGCCAAATTCCTGGCGGCCTACTCCGGGCTGCAGGCTCAGCACGTGCCTTCGGTCAACATCACCCTGTCCACCAAATAGGGCTCATCGTGTGAGGGCGACGTGCTCGACCTCAAGCTGATCCGAGAGCAGCCCGAGCGGGTGCGAGCCGAGCTGGCCCGTCGAGGCGAGGATGCGCTGGCAGGGCTCGATCTCGTGCTGGATCTCGACGGGCAACGGCGTGCGCTGATCCCGCGCGTGGAGGAGTTGCGCGCATCGCGCAACTCCGCGGCGGAACAGATCGCGCAGGCCAAGCGCGGTGGCGAGGACGCGTCCGAGGCGATCTCGAGCCAGCGCGAGCTGGGCGCGCGCGAGAAGGAGCTGAGCCGCGAGCTGGCCGAGGTGCAGGAGCGGCTGCAAGCCGCGCTGGCCCCGCTTCCCAACCTGCCCGACCCGACGGCCGCGCCGGGTCCCGAGGACGAGCTGGTCAAGGTGGTCGGCGAGCCGCGCGTTGGCGCCGGCGGCGAGCGTGCCGGCGAGGACGGCGACGGGGAGCGGGCGCCAGGCGTGCGCGACCACCTCGAACTGGCGGGGGCGATGATCGACATGGACCACGCCGCAAGACTGGCGGGGGCGCGCTTTGCCTACCTGAAGGGCGATCTGGTGATGGTGGAGCTGGCGCTGGTGCGCTATGCGCTAGAGAAGCTGCGTGGTTACGGCTTCGAGCCGGTGATCCCACCTGTGCTGGTACGCGAGCGCGCGCTCTACGGCACGGGCTTCCTGCCCGACACCGAGCAGCAGATCTACCGGCTGGCCGACGATGAGCTGTACCTGGTTGGCACCTCCGAGGTGGCGCTCGCCTCGCTGCACGACGAAGAGATCGTCACGGTCGAGCGCCTGCCGTTGCGCTACGCCGGCTTCTCACCATGCTTTCGCCGCGAGGCGGGGGCGGCCGGGAAGGACACGCGTGGGATATTCCGTGTGCATCAGTTCGACAAGGTGGAGATGTTCAGCTTCGTCGAGCCGGAGCACTCGACCGACGAGCACGAGCGCATCCTCGCGATCGAGGAGGAGATCCTCACCGAGCTTGAGCTGCCCTACCGCGTGGTCAACATCGCCGTAAGCGATCTCGGCAACTCAGCCGCGAAGAAGTACGACTGCGAGGCATGGCTGCCGAGCCAGGGCCGCTATCGCGAGCTGACATCGTGCTCCAACACGACCGACTACCAGGCGCGCCGTCTGAACATTCGCGTGCGTGGCGACGGGCGGACGCAGACGCTGCACACGCTCAACGGCACGGCGGTGGCGGTGGGACGCACGATCATCGCGCTGCTGGAGAACGGTCAGCGTGAGGACGGCACCGTGGCACTGCCCGAGGTGTTGACCGCCTACGGCGCCCCCGCGGTGCTTGGCGCCTGAGCCAACCCGCGGTGCTTGGCGCCTGGGCTAACCCCGCGATGTTTGGCTGAGTTAACCCCACGATGCTGGCCTGGGCTAACCCCGAACCCACCAGTTGGCAAGCGGCGCCACCGTCGCACGATAGGGAGACACGACGATCTCGAGCGGCAAATGCTCGCCCCACGCCTGCCACTTGTGGCGAAAGCGTTTGGCCTCCTCCTCGGTAGGGCTCATGTGCACTGCGTGCGTTGGCTGTGACGGCCGCGTTGGGCACGCTCTGCTCAGGTTCGTGGCCCCCATCGTGCTCTGAAGAGGGGCGCATTGGTCGAAGATGATGACGATCTCGCTGGGCTGCTGCGAAAGACCCGCGGACTCTGCATTACGATCTCGACAGCGTTTGAGCCCTGTCACGACCCAGCCCACTTCACTACCCCCGTACGGTGGGGGTTCGCCTGGGCCTGTGCCTCCGGAGCCACCGCGTCGTGGTTGGTGGATGGCCAGGCGGCTTCTGCTTGGGGTGCTGGGCATCGTCCTGTTCGCGGGCGCGGCAACCTATGTGCTGGTTCGCAACGAGGTCAGCTCCGTGGTGAGCGCGCTCGACCAGAACAAGGCGGTGAAGGTCGCCTCGAAGGTGCTGATTCCCACCAGCACAGGCGCACCAGAGACGCTGCTGCTGGTCGGCAACGACGAACGCAAGGCCCCGAAGAACAACCCTGGTGGGGCTGTGTTGCCGCACTCCAACGAGATGCTGCTGGTGCGGATCGACCCGAGCAAGCCGACGATCTCGATGCTCTCGATTCCGCGCGAGCTGCGGGTCACGTTTACCTCGCCCAACGGGGAAGTGATCACGAACCGCATCAACTCCGCCTACACCTACGGCTATGAGGACGGCGGTGGGACCTCTGGTGGGGTCAAGCTGATGCTCGAAACGATCAAGAGCCTGCTCGGGATCACCGTGAACCACGTGTTCGTCACCGATTTCAAACGCTTTGAACACGCGGTCGACGAAATGGGCTGCGTGTACATGACCGTGGACAAGCGCTACTTCCATAGCAACAGCGAACTGGGCGCTGAACAGTATTTCGAAATCAACCTCGAGCCCGGCTATCAGCGTCTGTGCGGCAAGGAGGCACTCGAATTCGTCGCCAATCGCCACGAAAGCACGTCGTTGATCCGCGACGCTCGCGACCAGCGCTTCCTGCTTGACGCGAAGGCGCAGTACGGCCCGACGCTCTTTGAAAACCGCGAAAAGTTCGAGCGGGTGCTCGGCAAGGCGGTGCAGACCGACCTCCACGGCGAAGAACAGGTGCTCCAGCTACTGGAGCTGTTGGCGGAATCGGCCGGCAAGCCGGTGCGCCAAGTGCCTTTCCACGTCAACCTGCTGCCAACCTACGACACCGCCACGCCACAACAGTTCGAAGAAGCGGCGCACTCGTTTCTGGCGGGCACGGCCGCGATCCCCAAGCACAAGTTGAACAGCGCGGTGCGCTCCGTCAATAGGCACCATCCTGCCTCAGCCTCGGCTCTCTCGCTCACTCCCACTCCGAGCTCGACGCTCACCGAAGCGTTCGCGCAGGCGCCACGCCTGCCGTTTGCGCTGGAGGCGCCTCTCTACCAGAAGACCACCGCCGAAGCTTCCCCGGACGAATTGCTTCTATACGGTATCCAGAGCCCCAACGGCCGGCACCGCTACCCGTCGTATGTGTTTGTTGTCGACGACGGTGAACTCGGGCAGTACTACGACATCCAAGGCAGCTCCTGGACCGGCCTGCCGCTTCTGAGCGATCCGAGCCAGACGATTCGGATTGGGTCGCGCACGTACAGCCTCTTCTATGACGGCGAACACATCAAGACGGTCGCGTGGCACGAAGGGAAGGGTGTCTATTGGATCGAAAACACCCTCACCTACAGCCTCTCTCCGGAAGCGATGGTGACGATCGCCCGCCACACACGGCCCGTCGGCAATCCCAAAGCCTCCGCGCCCGCGCCGAGTGCGAGCCTGCGCGGCATCGTGCTGCCCCCGCGAGCGGCGACAGGCACGAGCCTCACCGCCAAGATCGGGGCCGCGCTCGGCCTCGCGAGTCTCGTCGTCGTGGCGTTGCTCGCCGTAGGCGTGCTCCTGCGCCAGCGCGAGCTCAAACGCCTGCGCGAGCAGGTTGCACAGGCGCTTGCGATCGAAGCCCGCAGACGCCCGCTGCGAACCGGTGTCGCCGGTGGCGTGCGAGCGCCCGAACCGGCATCCCCCGACAGGTAGTCTGCTCTTTCTGAGTGCGAGAGTGAGTCCCTATGCGTATGACCTCAACCGGAGACGAGGAGAACGATGACCATCGTCATCACCGCCTTTGAGCGGTCACCCGATGGCGGCAAGGGCCTAGCGCGCGACACGCGCGTTCGCTGGGCGCTGGAGGAGGTGGGCCAGCCTTACGAGGTTCGCCTCCTTTCGTTCAGTGCGAAGAAGGAGCCCGCACATCTGCGCCTTCATCCTTTCGGCCTGATCCCGACCTATGAGGAGGGTGCCTATGTTGCCCGGGGTGAGGCGCGGCCCGCATACGAACGGGCCTTCGCCGCCCAATGGGCGATCAACGCCGCTGATCCGCAAGCTGGCTGATTTCAACCCGGAGTTCCCACCCCATCTGGCGACGACCGCTGCGCTCGAGCACGCCCGCAGCGGCACTCGGCGTTCAAGTGGATGCCCGCTGGTTGGGCACCACACGCTCTACGGCGCGCTGCCGAGCAGCTGGATGTGGTCGGCCTCGGCCGGTCCTGGGAACGGCCTGGTGAGGCCGAACTTCTCGAGGATCGACTCCGGGACGCCTTCGACCCCCGGGGTGTCGGAGGCTTCGCCACGAGTGTGGGGATCGTTAGCGAAACCGCCAACCTCGATGGAGTGCTGCGGGGTGCGGTAGCCGGAGATCCCGATCAGATGCAGATGCAGCGCCTTGCCGAGCGTGTTGAGGCGCTGCACGAGGATCGGCTCGACGCCGACGGTGTAGTTGGTGCCGGGCGCCTGGAAGAAGCCGTATTCGCCAGAGGGGCCGGCTGATTCGACCGCGTAGCCGGTGGCATAGGACTGCTGCTCAGAGGCGTACTCGTGGACCGCGATCGTGACGAGTTCTTTTTCAAGGGCCTGCTGGTGAGAACGCAGTTCGCTGAGCTGTGCGCTCTTCTGGTTGCGAGCTTTTATGTACTCGAGTTGATGGTTGAGCAGCGCCAAGTGCAGGTGGGCGACCTCGTCACGCTGCACGAGCACGGCTGTGGTCTCGCGTTGGTGGCTGGCTGTGAGCACCGCCAGGTGTTTCGCTTCCTGTGCCACGGCCGCGCGCGTGTCGAGCACTTCCGTGGTTGCGTTGGCGTTCTCCTGGCCGATTGCCTTGAGATCGTCGATGCGCTCGAGCAGATCGGCGAAGCCGTGTGCTTGGAGGATCACTGTGACGACGCTCGGCGGGGGAGCCTCGTAGGCGGCGATTACCTGGGCGACAAGCACCTGGCGGTCGTGGGCGAGCTGGACCTGTAGCGAGCGGAGGTGCGAGCGTGCCGTCTTCAGTCTCGATTGCAGCCGGTCGAGCAGTTCGTGCTCGATTGCGAGGCTTGATTCGAGTGCCGACAGGCGACCTTGCAGATCGTCGATGCTCCCCTGGAAGCCGTCGATCTTGCCGGAGTCGGCCTGGATTTCCGCGCTGAGCGAGCTCGCCTTGGCCGTTGACGAGCCGATGCTGCTTTCAAGCGAGCCCTGCGACTGGCCGGCGAGCGCCGGAGCGGCGGCCGCGGCGGGGAGCAGCGCAAGCACCGTGAGTGCGTAGCGCAGGCGAAGCTGTGGGAGGTGGGGGCGGGTGATCTTCATCGGGGAGTTGACGCTTGCGAGCTGGATGTGCGCGCCGCGGGTGGGGTGTGCCCTGCGCAAGCTAGCCACGAGGAGGGCCGATCACAAGCTCGAGGGGGTGCGTGCAAACGGACTTGCACAGGCCGATGGCCCGCGGATGCGCTTTGGTGGCGGCAGATTCAGCCTGTGCTCGTCGCGGATCGGCTCGCTGGCGTTCACTAGACAGTAGGCAGATGCTCGCCACGGGTAATATCAAGCAGACGCGGAGCATCTGGGGGTCTCCTCGAGCGCGTCGAGGAGTCTGACCGATCGCCCGCGACCAACCGTGGAGGAGATTCAGCGATCCAGGATCCTGGGAGCGATGGCCGAAGAGGTGGCCATCCGTGGCGCGTCGTCGGTCACCGTGGCGCGCGTGATCGCGCGGGCCGGGGTTTCGAGGCGGCTCTTCTACGAGCTGTTCGCCGATATCGAGGATTGCTTCCTGGCGACGTTCGACTGGGGGGTCGAGCAGGCGCGTGCGCTCGTGGTCGAGGCGTACATAGCTGAGAAGGATTGGCGCGAGGGGATCCGGGCTGCGCTGGCGGCACTGCTGCGCTTCTTCGACGAACGGCCGCTGATCGCGCAGCTGTGCATCGTGCATGCGGCCGGTGGTGGCCCACGTGTGCTGGAGCGCCGATCGCAGGCGATGGCTGAGCTCTGCGAGGTGGTGGATCGTGGGCGCACGCAAGCATCCGACAGCCGCATGCCGGGGCCTGTGGTCGCCGAGGGTGTCGTTGGGGCGGTGCTCGCGGTGCTCTACACACGCTTACTGGCTCGTGCCGCCAGGATGCAGGGCGGGCGTATCGAGTCTGTTGGGGAGGAGTCTCTGCTGATTGAGCTGCATGGTGAGTTGATGAGTTTGATATTGCTGCCCTACATGGGGGCGAGCGTCGCGGCCAAGGAGCTGCGTAGGCCAATACCGCCGCCGCAGCCCCGCGCGGCGCCGGTCGCGCCGACGCCGATGAGGCGACCGGCGCTTGAAGGTCAGGGGGCGCGCCTCACATATCGCACCGTGCGCGTGTTGAGGGCGATCGCGGAGCTGCCGGCTGCCAGCAACCGCGAGGTGGCCGAACGCGCGGGTGTCATCGACCAGGGTCAGATCTCCAAGGTCCTCGCTCGCTTGGAGTCGCAGGGGCTGCTCGTCAATCGCGGGGGCGACGGCCCGGCGCGCGGAACCCCAAACGCGTGGTGGCTCACCGAGCGCGGCGAGGCGCTCGAGCTCCAATTGCGCGAGCGGCCCTCAGGTGGGGATAAGCCGGATGAGCCGCCTTCGGGCAAGCGGGAATCCGGACGCCAGCCGAGCAGGACCCTCGGCTCGCGCCGGCGCACCACCTAGCCCGATCCTCTCAGGCGACGCGAATCGAGATCGACCGCGCCGTGCCGCCCGCCGGTGTAAGCGTCAGACGGTAGAGGCCCGGCGCGAGACCGGCTGATCCATGCAGGTGGCGGCGGTTGAGTCCCTTGACCGCGGCGAAAGTGAACATGGAGGGAAGCGCACGCCAGCGTGCGTGGTGGCCTGAACGGACTTGCACCATGAGCGTTGCGCGCACGGTGGCGGCCAGGCTCAGCTTGCAGGAGAAGGCGAGCTGGGAGATCGTGGGTCGGGTGTGGCGCACGGCTGCCCTTGCGTTGGCGGTGAGCGCGAAGGCGGATATGCGGGGGGGTCCAGAACCCGGCTTGACCTCTGTTCCAAGGGGGGTCACTTTGCCGCCGTTAAAGCTAGAGGAGCCGCCGGTGCCTGAGCCTTCAGACCCCCCGGCGGAGCCTGCGCCGCTTAGCTGGCTTTGTTCTTCGGCCAGTTTGCTTGTCGGTTTGCCTTCTTCGATGGCTTTCGCGGGCGCTTCGATGACCTTGAATGCACCGAGTCCGCTAGGGGTACCTACGCCCGTCGGACCGTCGTAGCCGGTGGTGGCGTTGCAGATCCAGACGTTCACACCGCAATCCAGGGGAGATAGGGGGTTCATCGTGCCGCTGCAACTCACGTAATCGCCGTCGCAATGGCCGTTGCCGCCTGAGGTCACGTCGTGCAGTAGTGAGGAGCCGAGATGCGAGTAGAGCGTCTCGGCGGGATATTCGATGCCCTGCGCGCCACCCGCGAGTGCGTACATCGAGGCGATGATCGGCGAAGCAACGCTGGTGCCACCGATTGGCCACCATTCGAGCGGTGTGTTGACTTCTTCGCCTGTCGCTTCTTCGTGGAGCGTGGGAACGGAGTCATAGACAGCCACCCCCGTGTAGGGGTCGGCGTCCGCGGACACGTCGGCCACAGCCCGTTTGGTCCCACAGCCCACTGCCGACCAGTCTGGAACAGCTTGCTGCCAAGGTGGGGCGGTGAACAATTGGCTACATCCGCCGCCGCCGGCGCCCTGATTTTGGCCTTCGGGGTCCGGGTCCTCATTCCAGACTGTTTCGTTTGCGCGCGCCCCGTTATCCATCGTCAGCTTGGTGCCGCCGACGGCTACGACGTCGGGTGAGGCGGCGGGGTAGTCCGCGCCCGCGAAGTAGCCGCTTTCTTCTTGTTCCTTCTTGGTCCCTCCCGCATCAGTCCAATTGAGGTAGCCGTCGTCACCGGCTGCTGCCGTGATTACCGTATGAGGATGTTCGAATGCATGAGGATTGAACCCTTCTTCTGTTCCGCCCCAGGAGTCGGAGATCTCGGTGGCGCCAAGTCTCACAGCCGTTTCCTCGGCGGTCTCCAGGTTTTCAACAGAAGGCGTTTCCGCCTCTACAAGGAGGATCTTGCAATTCTGGCATATGGCGTGGGCCATCTCGATGTCGGTCGAGATCTCAATCGCCCACCCCTCGGCATCTACCAGTTCCTCGCAGGCTTCTTCTCTTTTTTCGAGTTCCAGCAGGCTTTCTTTTGCTTTGGCGGTCACACAGATGACTTCCTTGGCCCGTCGCACTGTTTCGCTCTGAGGGAACGGCAGTTTTGTGGTGCCACTCTGATTGACCTGCTCAAAGCACCCTCCACCGCTTGTCCCGCACGCATGGATGGCGGGCAAGTGAAATTGTTCGTCATAGACCCCTAGGTCGTCTTCGGCTTTGGGATCGTTGTAGGCGTCGACCAGCGCGATCGTCTGAACTTTTGAAGCAGGGGCTTCGGGCTCTTCGGATGGGAAATAGGCGCTTTGCAGATTTCGAGGCGTCAAGCAGGCCGATGGATACTTTGTGGCGCATTCCGCCACCGTCTGCAAACCGCTCCGCGGGCTGTTTTCAGCGGTGAGCGGGAATGCCTGCGCCCTCGCGGAGGCAGCCGTTGGGACGAGCTCGAGTGCCAGGCAGCTTGCGTACCCAGGTTCAGGTGCGGCGCACGCGCCGCGAGCGGTGTAGTCTGATTCCGGCAGTGGCGATGCCACCGCGCTCGTCGCTGCACAGAGCGTGCCGAGCGCAACCAGCGAGCAGGCGGAGAGGCTACGAAGTGTGTTGGCAAGGCGCGACAAGCTCCTCCAAGGCTAGCGCCCCGTGCTGAGAAATATCGAGCGCGAGCGCCCCCCAAGCGGCTTGACCGTCAGTCGGTAGCGTCCGGGGGAAAGTCGGTTGTGACTGGTCAGGCTGTGGGTGACGCGCCCAGGCCCGGCATTGACCGTCAGCGAGTCGGGGAGCCTTGCCCAACGGTCATGTCCGTGGCTGTCGGTTTGCTCGACAAGGGTGATGCGCACCTTCGAGGATGCGCTGAGCGTGAATGAGAACCCGATTGCCGAAGCCGACGGGCGGTGGCGGTCGAGGGCGGCTGCTGCTTGGGCGGTGAGCTTCAGGTCTGACAGCACCGCGACCCCAGTGGCTCCCGCGTGGTTCGCGGGTGAGCCGGTCACAGATCCTTCTTCTTCGGCTTCCGCTTCGGCGGTGGCGGCTTCTTCGGCTTTTTCTTCAAGTTCTTCTTCAGCTTCTTCGCTTTCGCTGTCGCTTACGTGGGCCACCGCCGAGGTGTGCCGACAGCCGAGTGACCCCCCTGAACCGATACATTGCGACCCTGCTGGGCTTGCGGCAGAGACGGATGCCGGTATGCCGCAGCACATGATCCAAAGCGTCAGCAGTGCGGCCAGGGCGAGGCCCGCAAGCGAGATTGAGCGAGTGGTGGCCACGCGCAATCAATCGACTTCAACCATGCGTTCCTTGAGGAATTCGCACGTTTGTAGGGATTTTTGGTCTTTCTGCGGATATTCCGCGGCGTAGCTCCATTCAAGTGCCGATCCCGCCGAATGGGTCGATCGCGCTTAGCGAGGGTGGCTCACGTGAAAAGCCGTGAGCCGACCCAGTCGCCCGGATTGCGCGCACCTGGTGGCGCAAAGAAATAACCGCCACCGACGGGGGTTATGTAGTCGATCATCGGCTCTTCGGCCAAGCGGCCCTGGATCGTGGCGAACTGTCGCTGCACGTCTTGGTTGAACGCCACGAACAGAAGACCCTGGTCGAGGTTGCCGGCCTCATCAAGGCCGCGATCGTAGTTGTAGCCGCGTCGTAGGATGCGCTGCTCGGCAGTCGCGGGCGTGCGCGGGTTGGCGAGGCGAATGTGAGCGTTCAGGGGTATCCGCTTGCCCTCTGGGTCGAGTTCGTAGCGGGGGTCCTCGAACTCGTTGGTCCCACCCAGCGGCGCGCCGCTGACGCGGTAGCGCCCGATCATGTTCTGCTGCTCGAACATTCCCACTCGATCCCAGAACTCGACGTGCATTCTGATGGTGCGGAGCACCTGGTAGGTGCCGCCGGTGGCCCATCCGGGCTCGCCCGAGCGTGGTTGCACCCAGATCAACCGGTTCATAAGACTCGCGTCACTTACTTCCGGGTTGGCGGTGCCGTCGCGGAACGCGAACAGGTTACGGGGGTTGTTGCGTGGGGTGGGCCCGCGCCGGGCGCTCTGGAATCCGTCGATCCTCCAGCGTGGCGTGAGGCGTCCGGCCACAGGACGCATCAGCTCGCGCACCGTGTGGGTCACGGTGTCGCGGTGCGCGGCGCAAACCTGCAGGAGCAGGTCGCCGTGGGTGCGCGTCGGATCGGGCTCGTCGCCGGGAAAGCTCGGCATCGGTCGCAATCGCCGCGGCTTGCGCGCTTGAAGTCCATAACGGTCGTCAAACAGCGAGGCGCCGAAGGCGATCGTCACCGTCAGCGCGTCGGGTGCGTCGAACTGGCCGAGAATCCCCGAGTCGGGCGGCGGGTCGTCGAGCTCCTGCTCTCCAACCGTTTCGCCCTGTGTCAGTCCGCGTGCGCGTGTGCACAGCGTTTGCAGCGTCTCCGCCAGTACCTCGCGGTTGGGGGCGATCGAGTCGAGTGCGATGAACGACGACTGCGCCGGTGGGGGCGTGAGGATACCGGCCTGGTGGAGGCCGTCGAATGGCACGCGTGTGAGCAGTTCGCGCTGCAGCACATCGCGCGACTGGGCGGTGGCGCTTGGCGCCTTGGTGCCCGATCGCAGCTCGGCCTCGCCCAGTGCGCCGGCCAGCGCTCCGATGCCACCGGCACCCGCCACCGCGAGCGAGCGCTTGACGAACTGACGGCGATCCAGCTGGCTCATCGTGTGCCTGACCGGGTTGGTGGGGGCTCTCTGAGTCCGCCTCGAACGTGTGTCTTCATTCCGGCCCTTCCGGTGGGGGTGAACCGGGGATCTTCGGTATCGGTGGGGCGGTCGTCGTCTCGAGCGTCCCCGGCAGCAGCTCGAGCGCCCCGAGTGCGCCGGCGAGTGTTCCGTTGAGCAGCTCGTGTTCGCGCGTCGTCAGCTGTGAGAGCGCCGGCCAACCGTGGTGGTTGCGGTAGATGCTTCCGATCGCCGAGCCGAGCAGCAGCAGCTCGCCGCGCACGTCCGCTTCGGTGTTTTCGCGGCCCTGGAGCAGCGGTTCCAGCGTGTGGAGCACCTCGCGCGTCGCCGCCAATCCAGCGGCGGTTCCCAGCACGCCTTCGCCACTCCAGGGCACGTGCGTGCCGCTCAGCAGATCGCGCTGAGCGTCCTCGAGGATCTCGTGTGCGCGGGTGGCATATTCAAGTGGGTCGATCTCCACGCTCGGCAGGATCGTGCGCAGGCGTTTCAGATCGCCGGTGAGCGCCGTCGCGAACCCCACGAGCGATTGCGGCTGGGCGCCTGTCCACAGTCCCATCTCGATCCGATGCAGCCCGGTGAAGTGGGGATCGGCCTTGCCGCCGCTCAGAAGGCCTGCGGGCAGACCGTCGATTTCCTGGTTGAGGTTGCCGAACAGTCCGTATACGGCGCCGAGATGCAGGTAGGCGCCCCACGTTGTGCGCCACGCCGCCTCGGCGTTCATGCGCATTCCGGCTGCAAGCGCTGCGCGCAAGACGTTTGCTTCGCGCTCGGCGGTCGCGGTCCAGTGCTCAGCGTAGGTCTTGTAGGCGGCCACTGGGCCCACAAAGGCCTTCGCCGGAATCGGCGAGAGCTCGGAGATCATTTCGCCGTGCGTGTTGACGCCCTGATCCTCCAAGTCGGCGATCTCGGTCCCGTAGATGCGAGCCGGGATGTTCGACCCATACACCTTCGTGATGCGCACGCCGAGTGGATTTGGGGTGCTGGTGTGCGGTGCGAGCGACTTGACGCCGAAGCGGTTGGGTCGGCGAGCGGTGCTGCCGGGGCTCAACGCAGCGCCTACGAGCAGCAGGACAGCGACGGGCAGCACAAGCATGAGCGCGTGCTGTGCCCTGCGCGAGCGTTGCCCTGACCCGCGCGAGCGTGCGAGGTGTCCGATCACATCGCTCACCGTAAGTGCCCCGGTCGGCGAGCTTGTTACCAATACGTGGCGCGCTTGCTTTCAACTTGTAAACAACACCCGCCCGCCGACAACGCGGCGTAGGGCCTCACGCTTTGACGATATAAGCAAAACAAATCGATCACAATCTCTCAACAATTACAATACAAAATGTTCGCAGTGCGGTAGTACACACAATCGCAACCGGTCGGTGACGAATTAGTGACACCGGCGCAAGGCGAATGCTTACACGATTCACTCACGTTCTCGTGGGTGGCCGAGACGCGGCCGGGCGATCGCCACCCAACCGTCCGAAAGGAGTTCCGTTGCGCACTGGGAAGAAGCTCATCGCAAGCGGCGTGGGGGTCCTTGCCGCCGGCGCGACAGTCCTCGGCATCTCGATGTCGAGCGCGTCTCCACCGCCGTCGTTCACACCTCCAACAACCACCCCGATCAAGCACGTCGTGGTCATCTTCGACGAGAACATCTCGTTTGACCATTACTTCGGCACCTACCCACATGCCACCAACCCGGTTGGCCAGCCGTCTTTCACGCCGCTTCCGGGCACGCCCTCTGTCAACGGACTTACAACCAAGCTGCTGACCGAAAACCCCAATGAGGACCAGCCCCAGCGGCTGGATCCCAGCCAGGCGCTCACCTGCGATCAGAACCATGCCTATGCGGCCGAGCAGGAAGCCTTCGACGAAGGCCGGATGGACAAGTTCGTCCAGAAGACGACCGGCAGTGGCTGCACGCAGAGCACGACGCCCAACTCCAGCAGTTATGGGCCCAACGGGATCGTGATGGACTACTACGACGGCAATACCGTCACCGGACTGTGGAATCTCGCTCAGCACTTCGCGCTGAACGACAACTCCTACAGCACCCAGTTCGGTCCCTCGAGCCCCGGCGCGATCAACCTCATCTCCGGACAAACCAATGGGGCCGAAGCACACGGTGGAACCTCAAGCAATATCGCCAACGGAACGCTGTTCGGCGATGGGGAGCCCTACTACGACCAATGCAGTAACGCCAGCACGCCGCTCAACTCCGACGGCACGCCCGGTGGGGTGACGGTGTCGATGAGCGGTCAGAACATCGGCGACCTGATGAACGCCAAGGATGTCACTTGGGGCTGGTTCCAGGGTGGCTTCGCGCCCAGTGAAGTGAAGGCGGGCAGAGCCATCTGCGGGAGCACGCACACGAACATCGGTGGCGCGACCGTGACGGACTATGTCGAGCATCACGAGCCCTTCCAGTACTACGCGAGCACGTCGAATCCCGATCACGTGGCGCCGAGCTCGGTGTCGC
This sequence comes from uncultured Solirubrobacterales bacterium, assembly GCA_963849215.1. Taxonomy (GTDB): domain Bacteria; phylum Actinomycetota; class Thermoleophilia; order Solirubrobacterales; family Solirubrobacteraceae; genus Palsa-744. The sequence continues at coordinate 848,628 of CAWKGR010000001.1, read as the reverse complement.
AGGTTGGCCTCAGCGATCCGGCCGGTACGCCTGCCGATGATGCGGTCAATCACCAGTACGACATTTCGTGGTTCTATGAGGCACTCAACCAGGGCTACCTGCCGGCGGTGTCGTTTCTCAAGCCGCCCGCGTATGAGAATGGTCACGCCGGCAACAGCGATCCGCTGGACGAACAGCGCTTCCTGGTTGACACGATTGACCAGATCGAGCAGTCCAGCGACTGGCCGAACACCGCGATCGTGATCGCCTACGACGACTCCGATGGGTGGTACGACCATCAGGAGGGGCCAATCGTGCGACCCTCGCAGGACACGATCGACTCACTCAACGGTCCTGGGAAGTGTGGGACGCCAACGGCGCCGCCCGCGCAGAACGACCGCTGCGGAGTTGGTCCGAGGATGCCGTTGCTCGTGATCTCACCGTGGGCGCGCTCCAACTACGTCGACAACACGTTCACCGAGCAGGCGTCGATCACGCAGTTCATCGAGGACAACTGGAATCTCGGGCACATCGGTGGCGGCTCGGCTGATGAAACGGCTGGGACGCTCGAGAACATGTTCGACTTCGCGCCGAACGCCCCCCGAGCGCCTGCGGTCATCATGAACGACACCACCGGCGAGATCACGAAGATCGTACCTGCACCGGGTCCCCCGGTCCCGCCGGCTCCTCCCACTCCCCCGGTTCCGCCTCGGCATGACCACGGGCACGGGCACGGAAAGGGGCACGGACACGAGCACGGGCGTGGGCATCATCCGCCACGCTGGTCCCCGCCGCACAAGTCACACCATGGCAAGGAGTTCGATCACGGCGGTAAATCGCGCGGTAAGCGATAGCCACACACCGGGGCGGGGTCATCGACTCCGCCCCGGTCGTCGTTTACGCTGAGTCCGTGGCCCGTCCCTTCGGCTTCCTGCTCACCACCGAGCCGCCCCCGCGGCGTGTCGGCGTGCTCGTCGCGATCGCGCTCGTCGCGTTCTGCACGCTGTTGATCTACCCGCTCAAGCAGGCCGCTCCGGTTGTCTCGCTGGGGGTGGTCTACATGCTGGCTGTGGTGATCGTGTCGATCACATGGGGCGTGGGGCTCGGGGTTGGCACTTCGTTGCTCAGCGCGCTCGCGTTCAACTACTTCCACCTGCCGCCGGTCGGGCGTCTGACGATCTCAAACGGCGAGAACTGGGTGGCGCTGATCGCTTTCCTCGTGGTCGTCGATGCTCGCAAGCTCGGTGGCCGAGGTCACGCGTGCACGGGCGCGCGAGGCGGCCGAGCGCCGTCGCGAGGCCGACCTGGCCGCGGAGATGGCGCGTCTGTTGCTCGGCGGCAGGCGGCTGTCGGAGGATCTGCCGACGGCCGCCGCGCGCCTCTCCCAGGTGCTTGAGCTGCCTTCCGCGGCGATCGAGCTGGAGGCGGTCGAGGGGGACGAGCGGCGCGTTGCCTTCCCACTGCGCGAGGGGCCGCGCCGGCTGGGCACGCTGCTTGTTCCCTCCGACACCTCCGAGGCCACGCTGCGCCGCCTGCAGGAGCGCGTCGTACCGGCGCTCGAGTCGCTGCTGAACGCGGCGCTCGAGCGCGACTCGCTGCTCGCCGATGTGGTGGAGACCGCTGCGCTGCGCCGCGCCGACGTGGTCAAGACGGCACTGCTGCGGGCCGTGTCTCACGACCTGCGCTCGCCGCTCACCGCGATCGCGGCCGCCGGGGAGGCGATCGGCTCGCCATCGCTCTCCGAGGAGGAGCGCCGCGAGATGGCCGGCGTCATCCAGGAGGAGACGCGGCGGCTCTCGCGACTGGTCGACAACCTGCTCGACCTCTCGCGCCTGGAAGCCGGCGCCGCCGAGCCCCACACGGCGCAGACTTCGCTCGAGGACGTGATCCGCGCGGCGCTCGCCGAGCTCTCGCCCGCGTCGGAGGACTTCAGCCTCTCGATCGACCGCGACCTGCCGCTCGTGAGCGTCGATCCCGTGCAGATGGAGCGCGCGCTTGCCAACGTGCTCGAGAACGCGCGTCGCCACAGCGGCGGCCATCCGGTGTCGGTCAGGGCGCGTGCGTGCGCAGCCTTGGCGGCGCTCCAGCTCGTCCCGGCCCGAGCCATACACGGGCGTTGAGGGCTCTGCCGCGACGTGCGGGAGTACAGCGCCCGGACGCCGCGTTCGACACCGGCCTCGCCCCCCTGCAGGCGCCCGCGGCGCGATACTCTGCCGGCGACCGGCTGGTGGTGCGGATCGTCGATCGTGGTCCCGGGATCCCCCCGGCACAGTTGGAGCGCGTGTTCGAGCCGTTCTACCGTGCCGGCACGGCGCAGGGAGGCCATCGTGGCTCCGGGCTCGGTCTCGCGATCGCCCGCGGCTTCACCGAGTCAAACGGCGGCCGGCTGCACGTCGAGTCGCTGCCCGGACAGGGCGCCACGTTCGTGTTCGAGCTGCCGCTGTCCGCGCCGCCCGTCACGACCCCAGGCGGCACCGGTGAGTCCGTGGCGGGCGGGGAGCCCTCCGCGAGCCCGGCGCGCGTGCCGTGACCCGCCCGCGCTATCGGCCTGTGCCGCGGCTCGCTTGTCCGTGTCGCGCCGTCCCGCGACATGCCGGCGCGCGCCCGGCAACCTCGCTCGCGCTCGATGACGACCGTTGCTCCCACCAAGCCGCAGGCAGCGCAGCGGATCCTCGTCGTCGACGACGAGCCGCAGATCCTGCGCGCGCTGCGCGTGGTGCTGCGCGACGCCGGTTTTGAGGTCGTGCCGGCCGAGACGGCCGCCGAGGCGCTCGACCGCGCGGCGGTGCGCCCGCCGCAGGCGGCGATCGTCGATCTGATGCTGCCCGACATGGACGGCGTCGAGCTCACGCGCCTGCTGCGCGAGTGGAGCGAGATGCCGATCCTCGTGCTCTCGGCCGTCGGCGAGGAGGAGCAGAAGGTGCGCGCGCTGCAGGCAGGCGCGGATGACTACATCACCAAGCCGTTCGGCTCACGCGAGCTGGTGGCGCGCCTGCAGGCGGCGCTGCGGCGCGGCGGGCGCTCGCATGCGGAGGAGCCCCGTATCCGCGCGTCGGCGAGCTGGAGATCGACCTTGCGGCGCGTGCGGTACGCAGCTGGCGGCGCGGACGTTCACCTCACCCCGATCGAGTTCGACCTATTGCGCGTGCTCGTGCGCAACCGCGGGCGGCTGATGACCCACCGCGCGCTGCTCGGCGAGGTGTGGGGGCCCGAGTACGTCGACGACGTGCAAACGCTGCGCACCCACATCGCACGCCTGCGCGGCAAGATCGAAGCCGACGGGCAGGGGACACGCGTGATCGTCACCGACCCCGGCGTGGGCTATCGCTTTGCCGCGTAGCCCACCTCCCGATTCACCATGGGCGCTCGGTCACCGCTGCGCACGCCCACGCAAATCCAAATAAAAGGCACCCCGGGGCCAGTGTAAAAGTGCAACTCGCGTCTGTCGCGGCGCATCGTCATACAATCGTTATGCCCCGCGGCCAAATCGTCATGCGGGCGTGATGGATGGCATTGCATAGTGGTCGCATGGACGCCGTCGCCATCGTCATCGGGATCGCGATGTTCGCGATCCTGCTGCTGATCATCGAGGGGATCGACCGCATATGAGCCCCGTTCTCATCAGCGCGGAGCCTGATCGCGCACATGAGCGGCGCCGACGTGTTCGGGCTCGTCGTCACAGTGCTTATCATCGGCTATCTCTTTTACGCCCTCATTCGCGGAGAGAAGTTCTAGGCGATGACCTTCGTAGGTTGGCTCACGATCTTCCTGTTCGCGGTCATCCTCACCGCGCTGGCGCTGCCGCTCGGCAGCTACATGGCGCCGTGTATTCGGGCAGGCGTGTGATCCTCTCACCGATATTCGCCGTCCCCGAGCGGTTTCTCTACAAAGTCCTGCACGTCGATCCCACGCACGAGCAGGACTGGAAGGCATACGCCAAGAGCCTGATCGTGTTCTCGCTCGTGGGCTGGCTGTTCCTGTATTTCGTGCTGCGCACGCAGAACGCCCCGTGGGTTCCCCATCTGCTGAACCCGCTCGGCTACCACTCGGCGCCGTGGAACGTCACGTTCAACACCGTCTCGTCGTTCATGACGAACACCAACTGGCAGTTCTACAGCGGCGAGACCACGATGACCTACCTCAGCCAGATGATTGGGCTCACAGTGCAGAACTGGCTGTCGGCAGGCGTCGGGATCGTCGTGGCGGTCGCGCTGGTCCGGGGGATAGTCGGGCGCAGTGGCAAGGGAATCGGCAACTTCTGGCAGGACCTGGTGCGCACGATCCTGTATGTGCTCGCGCCGCTGTCGGTGATCGCCGCGATCGTGCTCGCCTCCCAGGGCGTGATCGCCAATTTCTCCAACTACCTGATCGTGCACACGATCACCGGCCTCACACAGACGATCGCGATGGGCCCGGTCGCCTCCCAGGAGGCGATCAAGGTGCTCGGCACCAACGGCGGCGGCTTCTTCAACACCAACTCCGCTCATCCGTTTGAGAACCCGACGCAGTTCACCAACTTCTTCGAGATGCTGCTCGTGCTGATCATCCCGGCGGCGCTCGTGTTCATGTATGGGCGCATGACCGGCAACCGCCGCCAGGGCTACGCGATCTACGGCGCGGTGATGCTGATGTTCCTTGGCGCCGTGTGCTGTCGCCTACATCGCCGAGGCGCACGGCTCGCCCGCCCAGCATGCCGCCGGTCTTCACACCGGAGTGATCTCGGGCTCCGGCGGTGGCAACATGGAAGGCAAGGAGCAGCGCTTCGGGATTGCGGGCTCGGCGCTGTTCGACGTGATCACCACCGTCACCTCCTGCGGTGCGGTCAACAGCGCGATCGAGTCGTTCACCGGAATCGGCGGCGCGGTGCCGTTTGCCAACCTATCCGCCAGCGAGGTCATCTTCGGCGGTGTCGGCACCGGTCTGTACTCGATCCTGATGTATGTGCTCTTGGCGGTGTTCATCGGAGGCTTGATGGTGGGCCGCACGCCGGAGTGGCTTGGCAAGAAGCTCGAGGCGAAGGAGATCAAGCTCGCGGGTCTCGGCATCCTCATCACGCCGCTCGCCGCGCTGTTCTGCACGGCGCTCGCCACCGCCAGCAAAGCAGGGCGCGCGTCGATCTCCGAAGTCGCCACCTCCGCCACGCTCGGCACGCACACGCCGCAGGCCTTCTCCGAGACTTTCTACGCCTACCTCTCGCAGGCCAACAACAATGGCTCGGCGTTCGCCGGCTACACCGGCTTCATTCAGCCAAACGCCGGCAACCTCGGCTCGCACGGCATCACCTTCGCCAATCTGCTCGGTGGCTTCGACATGATCTTCGCGCGCTACGCGCCGATCCTGTTCGCGCTGGCGATCGCCGGTGCGCTGGCCGGCAAGCGCGTCACCCCCGCGGGCCTCGGCACGATGCGCACCGACAACCCCACGTTCGTGGTGCTGCTGATCGGCGTGATCATTCTGGTGGGCGCGCTCACGTTCTTCCCCGCCCTGCTGCTTGGCCCGATCGTGCAGGGTCTCACCGGACACCTCTACTGACATGAAGCGCGACATCATCACCTCAATCATCGCCACGATCGTGTTCGCGATCCTGCTCGGGCTCGTCTACCCGTTCGCGATCACCGGCATCAGCCAGGTCGCGTTCCCGGGCGACGCCAACGGACAGCAGATTCACCTGAATGGCAAGCTCGTCGGCTCGAAGATCATCGGCCAGAGCTTCGCCTCACCCGTGATCGGCAAGAACGGCAAGCCCGAGGAAAAGGAAGGCGAACTGGTCACAGAACCGGACCCGCGCTACTTCCAGTCGCGTCCCTCCGCCACCGAAGGCGGCGCCTATAACGCCGTCGGCAAGCACGTTCTCCAATCACGGGCCCAACAGCGTGAAGACCAAGGAAGCAAACGAAGAAAACATCAATGCCTATCTCGAACTCAACAAGAACGCGGCCACAAAAATTGAATACGACCCCGGGCTGACCGTCGCAAGGATCCCCGTCGACGCGGTCAACAGCTCGGCCTCGGGTCTCGACCCCGAAATCTCACAAGCCAACGCCTGGATCCAGGCTTACCGCATCGCGGCCGTGCGCCGCCTCTCGCGCGCAACCGTCGACGCGCTGATCTCCAAGTACACGTCAGGACGCGGACTCGGATTTTCAGGTGAACCGGGCGTGAACGTGCTCGAGCTCAATCTCGCTCTCGACCGTTTGACAGGAGGAGGGGCCTGATGTCAGCGCAGATCCCAGCGGCCCACGAACGCCAGGCGGTCTCGCTGTTCCAGCGAGACATCGTCAAGCGCGCGCTGCTCGACAGCGTCAAGAAGCTCGACCCGCGCGTGCAATTGCGCAACCCGGTCATGTTCGTGGTGGAGATCGGCTCGGTCATCACGACCGTCACCTGGCTGATCCAGGTATTCGGCGGCAAACCGCTCGGTGGCGGTCACGAGCCCGCTTGGTACACGTTCACGATCGCCTTCTGGCTGTGGCTCACGGTGATCTTCGCCAACATGGCCGAGGCGTTCGCCGAGGGTCGCGGACGCGCCCAGGCCGACACGCTGCGCAATATGCGCAAGGAGACCGTCGCCACGATGCGCGACGGCTCCACTCGCGCCGCTGCCGCGCTCACTCGCGGCGATGTGGTGGTCGTGCCGGCGGGCGAGCTGATCCCCGGCGACGGCACCGTGATCGAGGGCATCGCCACAGTCGATGAGTCGGCGATCACCGGCGAGTCCGCGCCTGTGATCCGCGAGTCGGGCGGCGACCGCAGCGCCGTCACCGGCGGCACGCGTGTGACCTCTGATCGGATCGTCGTCGAAATAACCCAGGAGCCCGGCCAGTCGTTCCTCGATCGCATGATCGCGCTGGTCGAGGGGGCCGAGCGGCGCAAGACGCCGAACGAGATCGCGCTCAACATCCTGCTCGCCGCGCTCACGCTGATCTTCATGATCGTCGTCGCCACGCTGCGCCCGTTCGGGCTGTTCGCCGGCACATCGATCTCCGAGACCACGCTTGATCGCGCTGCTGGTCGCTTTGATCCCGACCACGATCGGCGCGCTGCTCTCGGCGATCGGCATCGCCGGCATGGACCGGCTCGTGCGCCGCAATGTGCTCGCGCTCTCCGGCCGCGCGGTGGAGGCCTCCGGCGACGTGGACGTGCTGCTTGCTCGACAAGACCGGCACGATCACGCTCGGCAACCGCCAGGCCTCCGAGTTCATCCCGATGCCGGGCGTGCCCGAGTCCGAGCTGGCCGAGGTTGCACAGCTCTCCTCGCTTGCCGATGAGACGCCCGAGGGACGCTCGATCGTGGTGCTCGCCAAGACCTACGGCATCCGCGAGCACGACATGACCACGCTTGAATGCCGAGTTCGTGCCGTTCACCGCGCAAACGCGCATGAGCGGTGTCGACATCGACGGGCGGCGGCTGCGCAAGGGCGCCGGCGACTCGATCGTCAAGTTCGTGCAGGACGAGGGCGGCCAGGCGCCGCCGGAGCTGCGCGAGCACCTTGACCGCATCGCACGCGAGGGCGGCACGCCGCTGGCGGTCGCGCGCGACAACCAGATCCTTGGTGTCGTCTACCTGAAGGACACGATCAAGCAGGGCATGAAGGAGCGCTTCGACCAGCTGCGCGCGATGGGCATCAAGACCGTGATGGTCACCGGCGACAATCGCCTCACCGCCGCCAAGATCGCCGAGGAGTCCGGTGTCGACGACTTCCTCGCCGAAGCCACCCCCGAGGCGAAGCTTGCGCTGATCCGCGAGCACCAGCAGGACGGGCGGCTCGTCGCGATGACCGGAGACGGCACCAACGACGCCCCCGCGCTCGCCCAGGCAGACGTGGGCGTGGCGATGAACACCGGCACCCAGGCGGCGCGTGAGGCCGGCAACATGGTCGATCTCGACTCCAACCCGACGAAGCTGATCGAGATCGTCGAGGTCGGCAAGCAGTTGCTGATCACGCGTGGCGCGCTCACCACCTTCTCGATCGCCAACGACGTCGCCAAGTACTTCGCGATCCTGCCCGCGATCTTCGTCACGCACCTACGCCACGAGCGTCGGCGGCAAGGGTCCGCTGCACGTGCTCAACATCATGAACCTCGGCACGCCCCAGTCGGCGATCGTCTCGGCGATCATCTTCAACGCGATCGTGATCCCGCTGCTGATCCCGCTGTCGCTGCGCGGCGTGCGCTACCGGCCGATCGGGGCCAGCGCGCTACTGCGACGCAACCTGTGGATCTACGGACTCGGCGGGATCATCGCGCCGTTCATCGGGATCAAGCTGATCGACCTGGTGGTCCACAACCTGCTTGGCGGCAGTGAGGCCGTCGCTGCCCCTGCGGCGCTCAGGCTGAGCGGTTTCGAGCAGTGTGTCCCAGTAGTTCTGCCCGGTTGTGAATTCGAGTTCGTCAAACCTCGTCATCAGGTGTTCGAGCTTGGGGACGAGCCCCCTGTCCGAGGGCACCAGGTAGGGGTCAGCGAGCTTGGGCGAGGGGATTTCGACGTTGATCGCTTCGACGTGCTCGTCGAACTGCAGCGTGCTCGACGGGATCGTCCTATAGCCGGTCGCGGTCCACGCGCGCACGTCGGCGCACACGTCCGGAACCCGCAACGCCATCATTTCATTCAGTCCGTTGAGGAACTTGTACATGCGCCGGTTGAGCGCCGGCTCTGAAGAAGTAATCCCAGTCACCTTGTGGATGAACCGCCGCAGGATCGGCGCATCGGTGTGATACCCGGTCGCCCACAGTGCACCGGCCACCTCATAGCTCAACCGCTGCTCCGATTCGCTCTGGGGAGAGCCGACACCGACGCCCGGGCATTCGGTGGCGAATCTCCGATCCAAGCTGTGCAGACTCGCTTCCACGCTGGGCCACGTCCGCACCACTGTGCTCAGCGCCGTGTACCCCGCCGTGAGCACGTTGCGTGCGGCGGACACGTCCTGGCTCGACGCCGCAACGGCGCCCGTTGGCAGAGCAACGACCGCCAGCACGCTCCCCACCAGCAATGTGGTCACAGACCTGATCATGCTTCACCATAAATTATCGCAAATGTCAAGAAACGTGTCGAGCTCGATCAAGCAGCGTCGGGATCGTTTGAAACGCTGGCGATAGCGCGGCTCGTCGGAGCCCTCGCGGCGATGCGCGTGGAGGCCTCATCCGGCGCCGTGGGAGACAATGCTCAAATGCCGCCCGACGCGACACCCGCGATCACCGAGCAAGGCCGGTTGAAGGTCTTCATCGGCATGGCGGCGGGCGTCGGCAAGACCTATCGCATGTTGCAGGAGGGGCGCGTCGAGTCCGACACCGGGCGCGACGTGGCGATCGGCTACCTGGAGCCCCACGGCCGTGAGGAGACGGCCGCGCAGGCGGAGGGGTTGGAGGAGATACCGCCGCGGATGGTCAACTACCGCGGCACGCCGCTGGCGGAGATGGATCTGCCCGCCGTGCTGGCGCGCAAACCGGAGCTGTGCCTGATCGACGAGCTCGCGCACACCAACGCCCCGGGCACCGAGCACGAGAAGCGCTTCGAAGACGTGCGCGACGTGCTCGCCGCCGGCATCGACGTGTTCTCGCACCGTCAACGTGCAGCACCTGGAGAGCCTCAACGACCAGATCGTGCAGCTCACCGGCACACGCGTGCGCGAGACGATCCCCGACGAAGTGCTCGCGGGCGCCGACGAGGTCGTGCTGATCGATCTGACTCCCGAGGCGCTGGTCGAGCGTCTGCGCGCTGGCAAGGTCTATCCGCGCGAGCGCGTGCCCGCGGCGCTCAACAATTTCTTCAAGATCGAGAACCTCTCCGCGCTGCGCGAGACGGCCCTGCGCCATGTGGCCGAGGGCGTCGAGATCAAGCGTCTGACGCCCGCGCCGGTCGCGGTGCGCCGCGAAGAAGGCTCCTCGGGGTGGCCGGCGCTGGCGCGAGCAGCGGCGCCGGGCACCCAACAGATCGCCGAGCGGCTGCTCGCGCTGGTGGCGCTCGCGCCGCATTCACAAAGGATCGTGCGGCGCGCCTCACGCTCGGCCGAGCGGCTCGGTGCGCGTCTGGACGTGCTTGTGGTGCGCCCGCCCGGCAGGACGCCCAGCGCCGAAGACCGCGAGCAGCTCGAGTCGCTGCGGCGCCTCACGGCGATGCTTGGCGCGCGGCTGCTCGTCGAAGAGGGCGACGACGTGGCGGCCGTGGCGATCGAGACGGCGCAGCGTCTCGGCATCACATACGTGCTGATGGGCGCCCCATCGGCGCGACGCGGCATCAAGCGCTTCCGCGAGCCGCTCATTACGACGGCTGCTGGATGGGCTCCCGGGCGTCGATGTGCGTATTGTGGCCGACCCAACGTTGCGCAAGCGACGGGCGGGGGCGGCGAAGTGCGTGGGGAAATGCGCGGGGAGGTACACGGGGAGGTCCACGGCGAAGCATCTTGAAATGTAGGTTGCGCAGCGCAACGTCTTAGCTCATAGGCTGTTGCAATGAACATGCCCAACACTCTTCGTTTCCACATCACGTCTCGCCCGCTGGCGCTCTGTGCTCTGCTTGCCACGCTCGCCGCGCTGTGCGGCGTAACCGCCTCCGGTGCGCTCGCCGGCGGCTCCTCTCGCTCCGCCGGCTCCTCTCGCTCCGCGAGCGCTTCATCGGAGTCTCGCGCCCACGTTGCCTCCTCCTACCTGACAGGCATCGGCGATCAGCACGCCGAGATGTTCACGAACCCGCTGTGGCAGCAATTGCACACGAAGATCGCGCGCTACATCGCCCCCTATGACGCAGCTGTGCGACCCTACTCGCTGCAGCTCGCCAGGGAATGGATCGTGGCGGCCGAAGCGGCACACCAGCAGGTGCTCGTGGCCTTCTACCACTCCGAGTACACGCCCACGAAGATGCCGAGCGTCGCTGTCTATCAGAGCGACGTGAAGAAGTTCCTCGCGCTCTTCCCGAAAGTCAAGCAGTACCAGCCGTGGGACGAGGCCAATCGCGGCACGATCGTGGAAGTGATCAAAGGCAAAAAGCACATCGCGCTCGTCTCGCCCTCGCCGATGCAGTCGGCTCAGTACTACAAGGCGCTGAAGGGTGTGTGCCACGGCTGCACGATCCTCGGCCTCGACGTGCTCGACCAGCCGAGCGTCACCCCGACCCTCAGCTACATCGCCCAGTTCAAGCAGGACATCAGGCGCGTGAAAACGACGATGCCGAGCCTGTGGGGGCTGCACAACTACTCCGACACCAACCGCTTCCAGACCAGTCGAACTCGCGCGATCCTGGCCGCTGTGCCGGGTCAGCTATGGCTCACCGAGACGGGTGGGATCGTGCAGTTCGGCACCGCCTTCCCCAACAAGAAAGGCGCCGGCCTGACGCGCGCCGCCAGGGCGCTGTCGTTCATGTTCAAGATCGCCGGCCTCAGCTCGCGCATCAAGCGCCTCTACATCTACGACTGGACCGGGGGCGGAGGCTCGACGCGCTTCGACGCCGGGTTGATGAACGCAAGCGACCAGCCGCGCGCCGGCTATGTCGTGGTGTGCAAGCAGTTGCACGCGGCTAAGTGCAACGTCAAAGTGGCCAAAAACTGAGACGGGCCACGGCCGTCTCAGGGGCTTTGTGAGACCAGATGATGGGCTTGCGAAGGGCGGCGCGTGACAGGGGTGCCGCCCGCGACGATGCGGGCGCACAGCAAGCCAAACAGGCCGACGAGCGCCGCGAATGGCGCAAGTGTGCGTAGCGGGTAGTTGCCAAAGCCCTTGTGCAGGGCGGTGTTGTCGCCCGCTTTGACGATGTCCAGCAGGCCCTGGTGGTCGATCCCGAGCAGCGTCGGGGCGAGCACCACGAACACGCACCAGCCGATCAGCGCAAGCACGCCGGCGGTGAGCGACGCGCGCGAGATGCGGGTGCGAGCGGTGGCCAGCGCCGCCAGCACGACGGCGCCACCGGCCGCCAGGAAGAACGGCCAGATCCCACCCCAGCCGCGGCCAAGACCGTAGGCGCTTGCGATCGTTGGCTGGAAGAAACCCTCGCGCAGGTAGCGCATCCAGGTGACCGTCTCGTTCTCATAGCCGATCAACGGATGGGTGGTGGTGGCGACGATCGTCGTCGTCAGCGACACACCCGCTAGCGCGATAGTGGGGCCGGGATAGCGCTTCAGCGCGATCCCGATCGGCAGTGCCAGGAACGGCAGCAGCGTCATCAAGAAGCGCGGCCCCATGAAGCCGCCGCCGAAGGGTAGGTAGTAGCCGGAGTTGTAGCCGAGGTACAGCACGCACACGCCCGCGATCGCGAGCGCCTCCGCGCGCTTGCCGCGGCGGTAGAGCATCCACGTGCCGATCGCTCCCATCACAAGCACGGGCGAGAGCGTCAGCAAGCCGCGCGAGTCCAATAGCAGCGTGGCCAGCACTCTGAAGCTCGGCAGCCCAATGCCGAAGAAGCCCTGCTGCTGGCGGGGGATGTCCGAGTAGGCCAGGTGTGTCCAGGATCCAAACGCGTAGTGGTTGTAGAGGAGCAGCGGCACGATCCCGATCAGGCCACCGAGCACGTAGGCACCGGCGCGAGTGAGCACGCCACGCGGATGTAGCGAGTCGCGGCGCGAGAGCAGATACACCCCGAGCACCAGCGCCGCGAAGAACATCGGGTATTCCGAGGCGCCGGCGTAGCCCATCAGCAGACCGGCCACCCCCAGGTACCACGGGTTGGGGGGCCCGTCGCGCTCGTGCCACATCAGCGTGAACGCCGCGAAGCCGAGGAACGCGCAGAGCACGTGACTGAACAGCAGCGTCGACAGCGGCAGCGTGAGCGTGCCGAGGCCGAGGATCACAGCGGTGGCCGCGCCATACCCGGGCTCCAATCGCTCAGCGACATGCCCGACGAGCAGCAGCAGCAGCAGCCCGGGCAGCACGTTGCCCCACAGCCCGATCAGGTAGACGATCTCGTCGTCGCCGCGCTGGGCTTCGGATTTGTTGGCCCAGCTCTCGGCCCCGACTTTCTCGATGAAGGCGTAGAACGGCAGCGAGTACAGGGCGAGGCCGGGCGCGCGCGCTGAGTAGTAGTGACCCTTGTAGTAGGCCTTGTCGCCCGTGTTTTCCTGGTAGGGGTCGATCGTCGTCTTGTCGTTGTCGAGCGCGCGGATCAGGTCGTAGTGGGAGGTCTGGTTCCAGGAGAAGCTCTGGATCATCGTCGCGTAGGCGAGCCCCACCAACAGGATCGCCGCCACGGCGAGGTGCTTCTTGGTCAGCAGCGCAGTTACGCGCCCCGCTCGGCGTGTGGGTGCGACAGGGGTGGCTGGTGTGTCGAGCGCGCTCATCGGAGTGTCGTGCGGGGGAGGCCGGCCACTAGTCGCTCCCGTGCAATGCCTTCGGCCCTGGGCCAATCGTGTAGATCACCACGTCGCCCACCTGCCGGCGGGTGATACCAAGGCCCGCGATCGGCTTGGCGGCGGCCGCGACGGGATTGGGCGGCTCGGGGATCTCGGGGTAGTGCAGGCCGGGCAGTTTGGCGCGGGTGAGGTGCAGCACGACGGTGTGGATCCCATACCAGCGCAGCTTCTCCACGCTCGCCCTGTCGGGGAAGTTGCTCATGCCGCCGCGCAGGTCGTCCTGGGCGGGCAGATCGAACGTGCTGTTGCCCTCGGCGATCTTGGGGAAGCCGTCGGTTGAGAAGTACTGCCACACGCGGTCATCCGCGCCGTCGGTGGGCAGGTCCAGAAGCGGCCCGGGCAGTCCGATCTCGGCGCGCGCCGGCTGTGGTACAACGGGGTGCCCGAGGTGCCCGGCCCCTTCGCCGAGCACCCCCACGAACAGCAACCCGCCCACGGCGGCAACCGTCCACGTTGCGGCTCGCGGTCCGAGCCCAGCCGCCCACTTGCGCGCGACTCCTGCGAGCCGCCACGCGCCCGCACCCGCCAGCAGCGCAAGGAACAGCGTGGCGAGCGTGAATACGCGCCCCGGCACGCGCACACCGTCCCAGCCGGGCGCGTAGTCGTACAGAAGGCGGTAGGGGTAGCCGGCGCCGGTGAGCCCCATGCCGAACGCGAGGATCGAGCAGACCACCACCCCGCACGCCAGGCCGATGCGCAGTCGGCGGGTGTAGATCGAGGATGCCAGCCCGATCAGTGCGAGCAGGAGGATCGCCCCACCCCCGAAGAACACGTCCTCGTTCTTCGAGTGCACGTGTTCGCGGGCGCCCGCGGTGATGCTGCCCCAAACACGGTTCTCCGAGGATGCCGACAGCAGCGCCCACGGCCCCGACGAGTAGTTCTCGACTTCCGCCAGCGTGCGCTTGGCGGTTGGGTACTCGTTGGCCACCTTCAGGTAGGGGCGTGCCTGGTAGACGGTGAGCACCCCGACCACAGTCGCCCCGATGCAGGTGATGACCACGAGCTTGCGGGGCAGCGTTCGCAGGCTCGCCACCGGTCCCTGCCTTGATGTGTCATTCGCCGCTGAGCTGACCCTTGCGAGGGAGCGCTCGCTTGCGCTGGCGCCATCCATTGCGGGAGACCCCTTTTCAGATCTGGAGTGCTCGAGCCACCACCACAACGCCGCGATCAGCCCGAGCGCCAGCAGCAGATAGGCGAATTGCAACCCGAGCGTGAAGCCAAGGCTGATCTGCCACGCTGAGACAAGCCAGCCCGCCAGCAATAGTCCGCGAGAGCCGCGCCGGTAGCCGCGCAGCAGCAGGAACAGCGCCAGCGGGATGCCGCCGCTTGAGATCACATGCAGGTGCCCGGCCTCGGTGACGCGGTAGGGGGCGTAGGCGAACGCCACCCCGGCGACCGCCGCGCCGATCTTGCCGACGCCTAGCTCGCGCGCGAGTAGCCATGCGCCCACGAAGCACAGCGACCAGGCGAACAGAAACAGCAGGTTGTAGCGAACCAGCGCGGCGATCGTGCCCGAACCGAAGAACGCCGACGGACCGTAGCCGAGCAGCGAGTCAGAAAAGGCGAGGCTGAGCGGGTGGGGGTAGAAGGCGTTCGAGTTGAACAGGTTCCCGGGGTCGTGCAGCATCGCGTGGCCCACCCATGCGATCTCCCAAGCGGTGCGCACCGGGTCGCCGAGATCGGGGGCGATCCGGCTTCCCATGTGGAGCACCAGCGGCCATGTGGTGAGCACCGCGAGCGCGATCCCACCGAGGATCACGCTCACCAGCTCGCCGCGACCGATCTTGGGGGAAGGCGCCCAGTGCGCCGAGGGCCGCTCGACGCGGGCGGTCGAGGGCCTGTCCGTGAGGGTGCTCGCCATCAGTCGCCTGGAGGATACGTGAGGATGAACATCGTGTAGCCGGGCCATCTAGTGGGTCGCGGTGGTAACCTAGTGGGTATGGCGTATGTAGTCGCACGCCGCAGCGGTCGATTTGAGATCCGGGAGTCGCTTTACACCGCGAACGGCCCTCGCTCGCGTAGCCTCGCCGGCTTTGGTGAGCTGAACGAGGAGGTTCTCGCCGCGGCCGCGAGACGGGCTCGGCGGCCGTTTGACGCAGACGCGGTGATCAGCTCCGGTCGACGTGCCGGCGCCCCCGTGCGGGTGGCGATATCCGGTGGGAGTCGCACGCGCGACAGGTTCCTGGCGGCGTCGAAGAACATGGCGAGCACGCTTAGGCAGCCACCGCCCCAGAAGGAACGCAGGGACGCCGGCGCCGCGTTGATGGAGCTGCTCGGTTTCGCCGATATGGTCAGGGCCAGTCAGCCGCCACGCGGGCGCGAACCGCTTGCGTTCCCGTCGCTGTCTCAGTTGACCGCCGCGCGGCGTGATGCCGCCGCGCTTGCCCGACGCCCATGAGCGACGCCCGCCGGCTCGACGGCCTCAGTTCGAGGATCGTTTCGGTCCACGAGATGCTCGAGTCGCTGCGGGTGCCGCATCAGTTCGGCGGAGCTGTGGCGCTGGCGTGGTATCGCAGCCCGCGCGCTACGTCCGACATCGACCTGAACATCACGCTCGCGCCGGCGCAGGCCGAGCCGGTGCTCGGAGCGCTGTTGCACCTTGGTGTGAGCGTCTCGCCCGAGAACCGGGTCGCGATCGAGCGCGACGGGCAGGCGCGACTGGACTGGGACGGCTACTACCTCGACCTCTTCTTCGCGACACTCGACCTGCATCAGGAGATGGCTGAGAGCTCGCGCGAGGTTGAGTTCGGCGTCGCGCACATTCCGATTCTTTCGCCCGAGCATCTGATCGTGTGCAAGGCGATCTTTGATAGGCCCAAGGACTGGGTGGATATCGAAGAGATTCTCGCTTGGGGCACCGAGGTCGATGTTAAGACAGTGCTGGGCTGGATCGATGAGCTGCTTGGGTCAAATAGCAGCCAGCACGAGCGCTTCAGCGAGCTGCTCTCCACCCGAAGTTAGGCGATCTTTCGCGCTACCTTGGCCTGCTCATGCTCGAAGGCGCGCGCCATGTTCTCGATGTCCGCGGCCTTGAGTCCCATATCGTGCGCGGCTGCTCGCCACTGGCTGGTGATGTGCGCGACATGAGCGAGAGTCGTTCGAGCTTCAGCGTCCGTCAGGCGGAAATGCTCTGCGACGCCCATCAGAGTGTCGATGCTGGCGACGGTCGTGTCGTAGTCGATGGCGGTACACAGATGCTTGGGGCCTGGTCGTGGATCGGGATTGATGTCGAAAGCCGGAGACAGCGACCACCCGGCTGTGCTTGTGCGTAGAAAGCCGTGGTTGCGCAGGTGATCGTCGGTGTTGCTGATAAGGATTGAAAAGGCGATTCGGCGCCATAGCTGCTGTAGGTCCGCAGTGGCGTTTGCGCTGTAGCGCTCGATGACCTCTGCGATGTCCAGATAGCTGCCCTGCTCACCGTCCGTTGCCTCGAGCATCGTCATGGCACTTACGTAGCCGACCCGCCGATCGCCGTCACGGTCGAAGCGATCTGTTATCAGAACTGCCCGCCCGTCGATGATCTGCAGCATTCGCGGGGGGACGGAGAGACCGGCCCTCTCGGCCAGGGTGAGAGCAAGCGCCTCCCAACGG
Source organism: uncultured Solirubrobacterales bacterium (assembly GCA_963849215.1). Classification (GTDB taxonomy): domain Bacteria; phylum Actinomycetota; class Thermoleophilia; order Solirubrobacterales; family Solirubrobacteraceae; genus Palsa-744. The sequence continues at coordinate 831,724 of CAWKGR010000001.1, read as the reverse complement.
ATCACATCCCATTCGTCCTTGGCGGGGCTTGGAAACTTCGCGATAGCCACTCGGCCGGTCCGGTCGAGAACGTGGGCCTTCGGTCGCGCGCCTCCGAGTGAGCTGCCCCCCTGGAGCAGCATGTGCAGGTCGCTCTCGCTCGCGTCGTCCTGTTCCAGGCGCTCGGCGGCGCCGAGAAGCTCGGGAAGGTCGACGAGCTGGGGAACGCCACGGTCCTCGTCCGCAAAGTAGGCGTCCGTATTGGGGTCGCGGAAGCGCAACGCCCCCTGGCGCAGGTCATCCCGCACGCCGAGCAGATAGTCGATCTCGCCGAAGCTTCGCTCGGCGCCTCCCTCTCGATCGATTCGTTGACGCTCGGAGCGCTGCATCAGCCTGCGTCCCCAGCGATCCGGTGCGCAGTCGGAGAACGCGCCGAAGATGGACCGTCGCGCTGGTGTCTGCTGTGCTCCGCTGGTGAGAGGCAACATCGGATCAAGCTCGTACGCGTCGCCGTGCGCCAGATACTCATCGGCGTAGCTGAACGTGGTGGACTCGGTGTTGTGCCGGCGATGTGACCACAGTCGACCGGCGAGGATGTCCCTGCCGGCGATCTGCACGATCACCTCGATCTCGATCTCAGCCATCGTTACGCGCTGTCAGGCTGCGGGGACGCACACGTTGCGGGAGCTGTTCGTCGGCCCGTAGTCGTCCTACATCAGACTGATACGGATCCAGCGCGGCGTGAATGCCGTCGAGAATCCCCAATGCGCGGAGCACTCTCAACAGGTTCTCCATGCTCACGCCCCCCTCGCCCCTCTCGAGGCGGGCGAGCGTGTTGCGTGAGACGTCTGAGCGGTCGGCCAGCTGGGCCTGCGTGAGTCCGCGCAGCTTACGCCACGTGGTGACGTCGTCTGCCACGTGACGAAGCGTCCTGCGCACGGGAGAGGGCACAGGTCGGGTCACGCCATTGCCAAGCCTATCGCCATCTCTATTAGCCATATATCATGCATTATGCCGATTAGAGGGTGATAGATCAAGCTTTATAATTCTGTGTAGCGAGACATGCGCGAACAGTGGGTACTGGTGGCAACGCATGGGTCCTCACCTAACGCGGACACATCATCCACACCGACTCCGCAAAGTCCCCGTAGTGCGTCACACTGGAGTGATGCGTGTGCTCGTTGTGGGAGCCGGCGGCGTCGGCGCCGCGTTCGCGGCGATTGCTCAGCGCCGTCCGGCGTTCGAGCGGGTGTGGCTTGCCGACGTGTCGTCTACGCGTGCTCACGACGTGGTCGCGAGGCTAGGCGAGGCCGATCGCTTCGCTGCCGAGTGCGTCGATGCCTCAGACCGCGATGCGCTCGTGGCGCTGATCGACCGGCTACGCCCCGACGCCGTTCTAAACGCGTGCGACCCCCGTTTCAACGAGCCGATCTTCGACGCGGCATTCCACGCGCGCACCACATATCTGGACATGGCGATGACTCTCTCCCACCCTCATCCCCAGCATCCCCACGAGCTGCCCGGAGTGATGCTCGGCGAAGTGCAGCTGGCTCGCCACGAGCAGTGGGAGCAGGCTGGGCTGTTGGCGCTCGTGGGGATCGGCGTGGAGCCGGGTCTGTCCGACGTGCTCGCCCGCTACGCCGCCGACGAGCTATTCGCGCAGGTCGACCAGGTGGGTGTGCGCGACGGGGCCGACCTGGTAGTCGATGGCTACGATTTCGCACCTACCTTCTCGATTTGGACGACGATCGAGGAGTGTCTGAACCCGCCGCTGATCTGGGAGCGCGAGCGCGGCTTCTACACGACCGCCCCGTTCTCAGAGCCCGAGGTGTTCGAGTTTCCCGAGGGGATCGGGGCGGTGGAGTGCGTCAACGTCGAGCACGAGGAGGTCGTGCTGATCCCGCGCTGGGTCAAATGCGAGCGTGTCACATTCAAGTACGGGCTCGGCCAGGAGTTCATCGACGTGCTGCGCACGCTGCATAAGCTCGGTCTCGACTCCACTGAGAAGGTGTCGGTGCGCGGCCTGGAGGTATCCCCCCGCGACGTGGTGGCGGCGACGCTGCCCGACCCGGCCACGCTTGGCGAGCGGATGACAGGGCGCACATGCGCGGGCACGTGGATCACGGGCACGGGTGCTGACGGCGCGCGACGCTCCACTTACCTCTACCACATCGTCGACAACGAGCATACGATGCGCGAATACGGTAGCCAGGCCGTCGTGTGGCAGACCGCGATCAATCCTGTCGTCGCGCTCGAGCTACTCGACGAGGGCGTGTGGAAGGGCGCAGGTGTGCTCGGGCCCGAGGCGTTCCCGCCCGCGCCATTCCTCGAGCGCCTGGCCGAGCTCGGCTCGCCGCACGGGGTGGTGGAGGTACCGGCGACGGGGTGAGACGCGTCTCGGAGGGCTTGCTGTGCAAGGCGCTCGCCTCGCCGATCCGTTGCCGGGCATGGCGACCCAACCCACGTAAGTTTTCGCCTGACGGTTGACAATTGCGGCAGCGTCGTGTATAAGTGGCTTGTGTTCGTGTCCCACGAGGGGCGTGGACGAAACATAAGGTCGGGTTTGGGTTGGCCCTGTGGTCGACACCAACTTGTTTTGACGGGGACCTTGGGAGAGGGACCGGGTCGCAATTGAGAGGGAGTTGTTGTTCGCGTGGTTTCTTTGGGGAATAGCGTGCTTGGGAGTCCGTGTGCCGCTGGACCGTCCGTTATAGGACGCGTCAGCGTCGCTGACGCGTCTCTCTCTCTCTCTCTCTCTCTCTCTCTGGGCCAGCTGCTGTCTAGGCGCTAGGCCTCACCGCCGCCGCGAAAGCGCGCGGCCAGCTGGGTGTAGTGCTCGGCTTGGTTACACGTGCGCTATAGGCGCGCGTTCAGCTTCTTGCTGTTCTGCCGTTACGGGCCAGGTGCCTGTGGCGGTCTTCTGCTGCCCGGGCTCCTTGGGTGGTCGTCTTGTTGATTTCTCGGGGAGGGGATGGGTTTAATGGGTGCTCGTCGGCTTGGCTTGGGCTTGTTGGTGTCTGTGTGTGCGCTGGTCTGCGTTGCGGTGGCCGGTGTGGGGCCTGTTTGGGCTGCTGGCGGGTCCTATAAGTTCGGGCCTTTCGGAAGCGAAGCTGGGCAGCTCGCGTATCCGTTGGGTATGGCGATCAACCAGCACGGCGAAATATATGTCAGCGAGAACGATAATGGTCGTGTCTCCAAGTTCGATGCGGCAGGCAATTTCTTGTTGGCGTGGGGTTCGGGCGTGCTCAACGGTGCAGAAGAAGCTCAGACTTGCACTACTTCTTGCGGTCCAGGACAAGGTGGGCACGGCGCGGGTGAGCTCTGTAGTCCGTTGGGTATCGCGGTCGATAACGATCCTCTCAGCGCTTCTTATAACGATGTGTACGTGGTCGACTGTAACCGTGTCGAGAAGTTTGGTCCTTCTGGGGAATTCCTGCTCGCGTTTGGGGGGCACGTTAATGCCAGGACCGGCGAAGACGTATGCACGGCCAGCGAAATCTCGGCTTGCCAGCAGGGTACGGAAGGTGCCGGTGACGGCGAATTCAGCTCACCTACATACGTCGCCGTGGGTCCGGGTGGTGATGTGTATGTCGGCGATAAGGCTCGTGTCGAGGTCTTCCTTCCGTCTGGCGTGTGGAAGGAAAACATTTCGCTGTCCGCGCTTTCCAGCGAAGGTAGTGTCGTCGCGCTCGCTGTGAACTCGACGGGCGATGTTTATGTCAAGGACAGGGGTGTTCCGGCTGTGAGGGAGTTCGAACCTAACGGTACGGAAATGTCCACGAGGCTCGACGAAGCGGGCGGTGAAACGGTCGAATCGATCACGCTGGACAGTTCGGGCGATGTCTTTCTCTCCGAGAACAATGAGTCTACCCCATGCACATGCGATTTCTTGAAGTTCAGTCCTACCGGTCAAGAGCTCGATAGCTTCGGTGGAAAACCACTCGTCTTTATGACTGCGGCCGTTGCGTTTGACAACGCAACGGAAGAACTATACGTGTATGGCGACAACGACACCAAGACGGAAGATATCGAATACGGCCATTATGGTGTTTGGGCGTTTGCGGTGCCGGCTCCTGGTCCGGTGATCGGGTCGGGTAGCGAGAACGGGACACCGGAACCGCGTGGTGCCGCCACGTTTGAAGCGACGGTAGACCCTCAGGGCAACTCGACGGTCTATCACGTGGAATATGTCGATGAGAAGAGCTTCGATGAAGGTGGCTACGCGCATGCCACGAGCACCACGCCGCAATCGCTTGGCTCGAGCTTCGTCGAAGAGCACGTCGAAATCCATTTGCCGGCAGGTACGCTCGTGCCGGGCTCGACCTATCACTGGCGTGTGGTGGCCGTCGACTCGTCTAACCGGACATCGACCGGTCCCGATCAGAGCTTCCAAGAGACCCCGCCCGCCATGATCGAAGGCCCGTGGGCGAGCAACGTCGCTGCTACGAGCACAACGTTGAGCGCAAAGATCAACCCATTGGGAGCCAACACCAGCTACCGCTTGGAATACGGCACAAGCACCTCTTACGGTCACGTGCTCAGCGGCGACGTCGGTGAAGGGATGGGTAACGTGACCGTCAGCTACCACATCCAGGAACTACAAGGAGAAACCCTCTACCACTACCGGCTCGTGGCAACCAGCGAAGTGGGCACCGTCGAAACAGTCGACCACACCTTCACGACCCAGCCCGCGGGTGGCAGCGAGCTTACATTGCCCGATGGGCGTGCGTGGGAACTTGTCTCCCCTCCGAATAAAAAAGCGGCGTTGATCGGTCCGTCGTCGTTGAATTATTGGTTGACGCAGGCCGCGAGTGACGGCAGCGGGATTACTTACACGACGAATGATACGATCGGGGAAGACGCGGTAGGTCATCTCTATTCCTCCCAGGTCCTTTCGACTCGCGTGGCCGGTGTCTGGCGCACCCAGTACGTTTCCGAGCGCGGGGGCTTGCCGCCTGAAGGCGAATCAGCCAAGGGACTGTTCGATTCGAGCGAATACTGGCCGGTCTTCTCGCAGGATCTCTCGCTTGGTCTGCTGGAACCTGGTAGTGGTCCATCGAAGCCGCAGTCGGCTGAAGCGGCGGAACGCACATTGTATCTGCGCAATAGCTCGAACGGTTCTTTCCGACCGCTCGAGACGCAAGCGAACGTGCCACAAGGCCTGATGAAAAACCATGAACAGTCATATTATTTTGCCGCCACCCCGGATTTCAGTCATGTGGTTTTCGGCACATGGCAGGCGTTGACTCCCGAAGCGGTGAGTGTGAGCAAAGAACCGTGCCCGGGATGTGAAGAAGCATTGAACTTGTATGAGTGGCATGGCGGACGGCTTGAATTGGTGAATATCCTTCCGGATGGATCGACGAGGCCAGGAGCCGTGGTAGGAAATGCGATAATGTCCACTGCTAAAGGCGAAATGATCGCGCGCGCCATTTCGAGCGATGGCCGTTGGATCGTGTGGAAGTACGAACCGTTCGCCGGCGATGGCACCGTACCGGTCAGTATGTATGTGCGTGACATGGTCGAGAAGCGGACGTTCAAGCTTGGTGGACCCGGTATTCGCTTTCAAGCGATGAGCAGCGACGGCTCGAGGATTTTCTTCGAGGAAAGTGGCGACCTGTACGTCTTCGATACTGAAACTGGCACACAGACGGATCTCACGGCCGATCATGGCAGCGTCGAACCTAACGCTGGGGTACAGAATGGGGTGCTGGGCGCTAGCCAGGACGGCTCGTATGTCTATTTCGTCGCCACCGGAGTGCTTGCCGATAAAGCTGTGAGCGGAGCGGACAATCTCTATCTGCTGCACGACGGCACGACGGGTTGGACGACGACGTTGATCGCGACCCTGTCCGGGGAAGACAAACACACGTGGGGAGGAGACGAATCCGCGGGCGAAAAAGTTCATATGAATCCTTGGTTGGTGGACTCGGAGGTATCGCCCGACGGACGTTATGTAGCATTTATGTCAAACAGTCCGCTCACCGGCTATGACAATCATGATGCTGTCAGTGGTCAGCCCGATGAGGAGGTTTACCTGTATGACGCATCCTCAAATCGTCTGGTGTGCGCATCGTGTAACCCGACGGGCGCGCGCCCAGTAGGCGTGTTCGATAACGGTGGAGAATTCGGCACTGGGTATGAAGGCCTGTTGGTGGATACTACGAACTCGTGGAGCGCTAAATCTAGTGGCAGCAATCACTGGTTGGCCGGCAGCCTGGTTGGTTGGAATAACACGCTAAATCGAGCGTCGTATCAGCCTCGGTATGTGATGGATAGTGGGCGGTTGTTCTTCAATAGTCCGGATGCGTTGGTGCCGCAGGACACTAATGGGCTTGAGGATGTGTATGAGTATGAGCCTGGTGGTGTGGGTAGTTGCGCACCGGAACGGGCGGTGTTTAGCGAAACTTCGGGTGGATGTGTGAGTTTGATCTCTTCGGGGACTTCCGCGACGGAATCGGCGTTTATGGATGCGAGTGAAACGGGCGACGATGTGTTCTTCGTGGCCGCCAACAAACTGACGTTCGAAGATTACGACAATGCTTACGACATGTATGACGCACATGTGTGTACCGAAGCGGTGCCGTGTCGCGCGGAACCTGTCTCGCCGCCTGAATGTACGAGCGGGGATTCGTGTAAGGCGGCGCCGTCTCCGCAACCGGCGATCTTCGGTGCGACACCTAGCGCGACGTTCAACGGTGTGGGCAACCTCACACCCTCATCTGTGTCTAGCGTCACTCCGAAGTCGTTGACGCGGGCGCAGAAGCTCGCTGGTGCTTTGAAAGCGTGCCGTAAGAAAAAGAACAGGAAAAAGAGGGTTGCGTGTGAACACCAGGCCAGGAAACGCTATGGAGCTCGACAGACAGGCAAAGCTAAGACAACGGCGAAGGGCAACGGGTGACCAGCGTGAACTCCATCAAGAAAAATGTGTTGCTCATCCTAATCGTTGTTGTTGTGTCGTTGTTGGCTGGTAGCGGCGAGGCGTTTGCCGCAGAGCCGTGGTGGCATTTGACGAGTGTCTCGGCGCCCGCGAGCAAGTCCGGTGGAGAATCGAGGATCGAGGTGATCGCCGCCAACGTCGGGGACGAATCGACCAGTGGGACCGTGGATGAGAACACCGTAGAAGCGTTGTTCTTCAAAGAACACAAGAATTTTATTACCGTGGAAGACACGCTCCCCGCGGGTGTAACGCCGACCGGGGCGTTCGTGGAAGGCGGAGGAACGGGCCTTGGTCAGCAAACGGCGAAGGCGTCAGGGCCTTTTGTGTCTTATGTGGCGCCGCCGTGCATGATCGCGGGGCAGAAGGTAACGTGTTTGTATGGCGTGCCTGTGCGGGCCTATGAACAGGCGATCCTCTCGATCACCGTGACGGTCGCACCCGGTGCAGGAGGCGCAGAGAACGAAGTGAGTGTGTCCGGTGGTGGCGCGGCAGCGGCTTCCAAGCGTGAAGCGCTCGCGGTCGGATCTCCCGGTCAGTATGGTGCGCAATCGTATGAACTTACCCCTGAAGAAGAGGGTGGTGGTGTGGATACGCAGGCCGGTTCGCACCCGTTCCAGTTGACGACGACGCTGATGCTCAACAGCCAAGCGGTCCATGTGGAAGAAGGTCTCTCCGAAGTGCAGCCTGTCGCGACAACGAAGGATCTGCGTTTCAACCTGCCTCCGGGATTGATCGGGAATCCAACTCCGATACCGAAGTGCAGCCTGAGCCAGTTTGTGCTATCCGCTCACGGCGCTACGCCATGTCCCGATAACACTGTTGTGGGCGTCTCTACGCCGATCGTCACCGGGTTTGACGGAGGCGCGCGGGTATCCCTTACTCTCTCTGAACCGTTGTATAGCCTTGAACCAGCGGTCGGTGAGCCGGCGAGGTTCGGGTTCATAACGCTCGCGGGCCCAGTAATCCTCGATACCTCGGTGCGTACCGGAGGAGACTACGGTGTCGTGGTGACTGTCCCGAATATCACCGAGGGCACAGGTTTCATCGGTAACATCGTGACGTTCTGGGGCGTCCCCGCGGACGCGCGGCATAACAACTCTCGTGGTCTGAACTGTATCCAGGAAACGAAGGGGCGTGAAGAAGGAGAAGGCGAACCGTCGCACCCAGGTCCCGAACCCTCATGCCCGGTGATCGAAAAACCACAGCCTTTGATTATCATGCCGACGTCGTGTACAGGTCCGTTGCATAGCACGATCGAATCGGACCCTTGGGCAGAACCGGGACAGTTCACGGTGCCGAAGGACTACACGTTCACGAACAGCGCCGGTGAACAGTATGGACAGGATGGGTGTAACCGGTTGAATTTTGAACCGTCGATCAACGTCGCGCCCGACGGGCAGGAGGCGAGCACCCCGACAGGATTGACCGTCGGTGTGCACGTACCCCAAGAAGCAGACTTGAACCCGACAGGGCTGGCCGAGTCCACAGTGCGTAATACGCTGGTGACATTGCCCACAGGCGTGGGCTTGAATCCCGCCGGTGCGGACGGGCTTACCTCGTGCAGTCTCGGTGAAATCGGGTTGGAAAGCCCGGGGGTGCAGACGTGCTCTGAAGCGTCGAAGGTCGGCACTGTTGAAGTCCGTACGCCTCTGCTGCCGAATCCGTTGGTTGGTGCCGCGTATTTGGCTACGCAGAACGCGAACCCGTTCGGGAGTCTCGTCGCGCTATATCTCGCGGTATACGATCCCGTGTCTGGTGTGCGCGTCAAGCTCGCCGGCGAAGTCAAACCTGACCCCGTGACCGGTCAGTTGGTCTCGACGTTCGATAACACCCCACAACTTCCGTTTGAAGACTTGAAGCTGCACTTCTTCGGTGGCTCGAGGGCGCCTTTGGGTACCCCAGCACTGTGTGGTGGATATACGACGACTGCGTCGATCTCGCCGTGGTCGGGTAACGCTCCGGTTGATTCCTCCTCGGAATTCTTGATCGACAGCGGTCCGAACCACACATCGTGCAGTAATCCGTTGCCGTTCAATCCAGAATTGACGACGGGCAGCCTAAATATTCAGGCTGGTGCGTTTACGCCGTTCACGATGACGATGTCGAGGGAAGATGGGAATCAGAACTTGGATGCGATCCAGTTGAAGATGCCTTCAGGATTGCTGGGCACATTGTCGAGCGTAAAGCTGTGCGGGGAAGCTGAAGGCGACGCGGGTACGTGCGGTCGTGAAAGCTTGATCGGGCATACGACCGTCAGCGTAGGGCTAGGTGGGAACCCGTATACGGTGAGTGGTGGTGAAGTGTTCATCACCGGACCGTATGAGGGTGCTCCGTATGGCTTGTCGATCGTGAACCCCGCGAAGGCAGGTCCGTTCGATTTGGGGAAGGTGATCGTGCGGGCGAAGATCGAAGTGAATCCCGAAAACGCTGCTTTGACGATCACGAGCGATGCGACTGGTCCGTATGCGATTCCACAGCTCATCGATGGGATACCGTTGGAGATCAAGCATGTGAACGTGAGCGTGGACAGGCCTGATTTCACGTTCAACCCGACGAACTGTGCTCCGCAGGCGATCACGGGAGGCCTTACGAGCAGTCAGGGAACGGTCAAGGCGTTGCATGTCCCGTTCCAGGTCACGAATTGTGCGACGCTTGGTTTCAAACCGATCTTCTCGGTCTCCACGAACGGGAAAACCTCACGCGCGAAGGGCGCGAGCCTTGCTGTGAAGCTGACGTATCCAAAAGCGCCGTTTGGTTCTCAGGCGAACATCGGGAAGGTCAAGGTCGATCTGCCAAAGCAGCTACCGTCACGTCTTACGACACTGCAGAAGGCTTGTCCGGATAGCGTGTTTGACGCGAACCCGGCGGCGTGCCCGCCGGATTCGAGGATCGGCAGTGCCACGGCGACGACGCCTGTGTTGCCGGTGCACTTGGAAGGCCCCGCGTATTTCGTGTCTCACGGTGGCGCGAAGTTCCCCGAACTGATCGTCGCGTTGACCGGTGAGGGCGTGACCGTGTATCTGCACGGGGAAACATTCATCAGTCCCGCAGGGATCACTAGCAGTACGTTCCGTACGATCCCCGACGTCCCGATCGGGGTGTTCGAATTGAAGCTCCCCCAAGGCTCCGATAGTGCGCTTGCGGCCAACGGGAACCTGTGCACGGCAAAGCTCGCGATGCCGACGTCGTTTGTCGCGGCCAACGGGATGAGCATCAAACAATCAACGCCGGTCACGGCAACAGGATGCCCCAAGCATGTGCACAAGGCTAAGAAGGTCAAGAGGAGCAGATCCGGCAAGAAGGGTGAGAAGAAATAGGGCTGGACCGTTCCTGGGCGCTGATCGTGTTGCGCCCGGGGATGGTCTTGTCGATCGAGGTGTTCGAGCAGATGTCCACTAGGCCACAGGCGCCCGTCCTTCGGGGAGTAGTAGAGAAGGGGAAGGTGACCGGTAATGGTTTGGAGCGCGGTCGGGTCGCGGATATTCAGCGTGCGCGTCTGCTAGCGGCGATCACGGATGTGGCGTGTGAGCGTGGCGTCTCGAATGTGACGGTTGCGCATGTTGTGGAGCGCGCCGGTGTTTCGCGGCGTACGTTCTACGAGTTGTTCGAGGATCGCGAAGATTGTTTTCTAGCGGCGTTTGACGAGGCTGTTGCACATACGTTGCGGTGGGTGCTCGATGCGTACGATCCTGACGCAAAATGGGAGGTGCGGATCAGGGCGGCGCTCACGTCTCTGCTCTCGTTCCTCGACGTCGAGCACAATGCGGGATGGCTGCTGATCGTAGGGTCGCTCGGGGCGGGAGCAAAGGTGCTTGAGCGTCGCAAGCGTGTGCTCGCCCAGTTGGTCGCGGTCGTCGAAGAGGGAGCTACCGAGTCTAGATCCGGCGCCTCGGAACCGCTGTCGCTCGTGGCCGAAGGCGTTGTGGGTGGGGTGTTGGCGGTCGTGCACGCACGTATGTTGGAGGTTCGTCCGGGGCGGCTTGTCGAGTTGACCGGCCCGTTGGTGAGCATGATCGTGTTGCCCTACCTTGGAACCGCCGTCGCGCGCAAGGAGCGCGCGCGGCCTGTGCCGAAATCAGGCGCGCCGCGCTTGCATACCGATCCGTTGCGTGATCTTGATATGCGTTTGACGTACCGCACGGTTCGTGTGTTGTTGTCGGTCGCGGCTAAGCCGGGGTCCTCAAATCGCGAGGTTGGGCAGGCCGCGGGGATCGCCGATCAGGGACAGATCTCGAAGCTGCTCTCGCGACTACAGCGGCTTGGGCTCGTGCGCAACGCCGGTCTTGCGCCTGGCCGGGGAGGGGCGAATGAGTGGACGTTGACATCCAAGGGTCTTGAGGTTGAGCGCACGATGAGCGCTGAGATGTTTGGTGGGGTTCACGGTTGGAGGGTGGTGAGCTCTCGGTGAGCGCTCGCGTGAATGTTCACAAGCCGCCGGCTAAGACGGTGCGGCGTGAGGGTGCTCATGTCGCGGAGATGCAGCGTCGACGGTTGCTGCTCGCGCTCGGCGAATTGGTCGCAGTGAATGGTTTGGAGGCCGCGAACGTTGGACGTGTTTGTGAGCAGGCGGGTGTGTCGCGCCGTACGTTCTACGAGCTGTTCGAGGATCGCGAAGCGTGCTTGCTGGCTGCGTTTGACGCCGCTGTGGAGGTGATCGCGCACAGTGTGCGCGATGCGTATAAGGATGAGGAGACGGCGAAGTGGTGTGATCGTGTCAGGGCCGCGCTCAGGGTCCTCCTGGAGCAGCTCGACGCACATCCCGATCTCGCGTGTCTGTGCGTGATCGAGGCGCCCAGGGCCGGACCCCGGGTGTTGGAGCACCGCAAACGCGTGCTCGACGCGCTCGCCGACGCGCTCGAGGAGGGTCGCACCGAAACGCGTGCGGGCAGCGAGCCACCGCCGCTCACCGCGCAGGGAATCGTCGGTGGAGCGCTGTCGGTCATCCACGCAAGCTTGCTCGCCGGCTGGTCTTCGGCCACTGGGGATACTCGGATCGATAAGCGAGCATCGGTTGGTGGCGCGGGCTCGCTGGTCGAGCTCACCGGTCCGTTGATGGGCATGATCGTCCACCCCTATCTGGGTGCGGCTGCTGCGCGTAATGAGCTGCAGCGTCCTGTGCCCGCGAGACCCCGTAGCTTGCCGCGCAACGGTGCGGACCCGTTCAAGGATCTCCCGATCCGCTTCACCTATCGCACCGCGCGAGTGCTAGCCACGATCGCCGATGAGGGCGAACAGGGCTCCTATCCATCCAATCGTCAGATCGCCGACCACGCCGGTATCGCTGATGAGGGCCAAACCTCGCGTCTGCTCGCGCGCTTGCGCAACTGCGGACTAATCGAAAATCACGGGCACGGGTCCGCCAAGGGCGAATCCAACGCATGGGTCCTCACCCAACGCGGACAAGCCATCCACACAACCATCACCGCTGACACCCCGTCGTAATACCAGAACGCTCAGCGAAATGAGTGTCCTCGGGCCGGTGAGCGCTAAGCGGCATCAGCTGCGACCTCGCCCAGCTTCGCGTCGATGAACTGGTTGGCCGCGGCCGGTCCCAAGAAGGGCGCCAGCATGATGTAGACGCCGTTACAGGTCAGGCACGACATCTGGTCGCTGCGGCCTCGACGGGCCTGGTAGTAGAAGACCTCGAAGATGGCCGCGAGGATCGCTTCCATCGCAGTCCGCGACGCGGGACGAGTCGCGTGTTGGTTGCCTTCTTGGAAGAAGAGCGTAAACGTTGTGCGGCTGTCGTCGATGCGCTGGATCGCCGAGGCTCCCACAGAGTGGGACTCAACCAGCGCGACGTGGGCGACGATCGAATGGTGCGCTTGGAACTGAGTGCACGCGCGCATAGCTTCCCACGCTCGCTCGGGCCATGCGCTTGTGCTGAAGAACGCGCTGGCGGTTATCGCCATCAGCTGTTGCACACAGAGCTCGTGGACGGCCAGGAATGCCTGCTGCTTGTCGCTGAAGTGCTTGTAGAACACGCGCCGGTCGACGCTGGCCGTTGCGGTTATGTCGGCGACAGTCGTCCCGTTGTAGCCCTTTGCCACGGCTTCCTGAGCGGTGGCATAGATGATCCGTTCGCGCTGATTGCGAGAGATCTCACCCCTCGACAGCTTCGAGCGGCCCGGTAGGATCACAGGAGGGGGACGCAGCGAGAGTTGGGCCTCGAACGGGGAGGGGGGCAGCTCCGACCCTGGCTCGAGTGTGTGCCAGCGGTGCTCACGCCTGGGCGCCCCATAGCTCTCTACCCAGCGGATCATCTCCTGCGCGAGTGCTTTCAGGTCGCGTTCGCCGCGGCGCAGGATCGGGGCAAGCAGCCAACGCCCGGCGCCGAATATCACCTGGATAGGCAAGTCCGGGGTCAGTGCGTCCGCGGACGCCTTGGCGAGCGCCTCTTCGACGTTCTCCGTGATCTGCTCGATCAGACGGTCGCGCTCGTCGAGGCCGCGCCACCCTCCCGCCATCGCCTCGTTTGTGAGAAAGCCAGCTCGGTCGGGATACTCTTCGGAGAGCCGTACGAGCGTGTGGATGGCGGCCTGTACAGCCTGCTCGGGTTGCTCCGCCGCGACCTCGCGCCGGATTTCCTCGACGAGCAGACGGCTGAGCTCGCGGTGGGCGGCGAGGAAGCAGTCGTCCTTGTCTTCGAAGTACTCGTAGAAGGTGCGCCGCGACACGCCGGCGTGTTCGATCACGTGGGCCACGTTCGCCTGGGCATACCCGTAGCGGTGAGCAGTAGCGATCATGGCGTCGATCAGCCGCTCGCGCTGAGTGCTCTTGCGATCGGCCGAGCTGGGGTTGTCTGCGTCGGTAGTCACGATCGAGCCTGTTCGGTCGACCTATGTTAGGTCACCGCGGATATACGGGGTTAGCGGTCCAGGCCGGCGCGCAGTCGCCGCCTCGAGCTTGGCCTGTCTGTAAGGGTAATCGCAGGTTTCTCTAGAGACGGTTGACAATTGCGGCAGGCTCGTGTATAAGTAGCCTATGTCCGTATGCCTCGGTGGTGTGCGGCGAACATAAGGTCGGGTTTGGGTCGGTCCTCGTGGTCGACAGCAAACGTTTTGACGGGGCCCTTGGGAGAGGGACCGGGTCGCACTTCTTAGAGGGAGTTGTATTTTCGCGTGGTTTCATCAGGGAATAGCGTGCTTGAGAGTCCGTGTCGTGTTGGTGGGTGCCGTTATAGGACGCGTCAGCGTCGCTGACGCGTCTCTCTCTCTCTCTCTCTCTCTCTCTCTCTGGGCCGGCCGGCGTCTAGGCGCTAGGCCCTTTCGCCGCGGCGAATAGCCCGCGGCTCGCCGAGCGAGGGGCTCGGCTTGGTTACACGCGCGCTATAGGCGTGCGTTCAGTTTCTTGTTGTTCTGCCGTCATGGGTCGTGTGCCCGTGGCGGTCTTTTGCTGCCCGGGCTCCTCGGGTGGGCGTTTTGATGTTTTCTCGAGGAGGGAATGGGTGTGATGGGTACTCGCCGGTTCGCGTTGAGTGTCTTGGTTTCTGTGTGTGGTCTTGTTTGCGTGTTGGTTGGCGGCGGCGCGGGTCCTGCCTGGGCTGCTGGGGGGTCCTTTAAGTTTGGGCCTTTGGGGTCCGAAGCCGGGGAGCTAAAGAGTCCGGAGGGTATGGCGCTCGACGCGGATGGCGAGATTTACGTCGGCGAGTCTAAGATTCAGCGGATCTCCAAGTTTGATGCGTCGGGGAATTTCCTTTTTGCCTCGGGCTGGGGCGTGGCCGATGGCGCCGAAGAATTGCAAACGTGTACGACCACCTGTCTGCCGGGCGGATACGGTACGGGGGCGGGGGAGTTCGCCTATTCATGTGGTCCGCAAGGCGTCGCGGTTGATGGTGATCCGTTGAGCGTGTCATATAACGATGTGTACGTGGTTGACTTCTGCAATCATCGTGTGCAGAAGTTCGGTCCGTCTGGGGAATTCCTCGTCGATGTTCGGTGGGCGTGTGAACAATAACGGTACAGATGTGTGTGTCGCGGGCGAAGAAAAGGAATGTACTGGAGGCACGGAAGGAACCGGTAACGGCGAATTCAGTTGGGCTATCGAAAAGGCGTACATTGCCGTGGGTCCCGGTGGAGATGTGTACGTCGGGAACAAGGCGCGCGTGGAGGTATTTGAACAGTCGGGTGCTTGGAAGGAAAACATCTCGTTGTCCGCCCTTTCAAGTGAAGGTAAGGTCACGGCACTTGCTGTGAATACGGCAGGTGACGTATATGTAAAGGATGAAGGTGTGCCGGGTGTTCGGGAGTTCGAACCGGACGGTGTCGAAATGGGCGTAAGGCTCGATGAAACTGGTGGAGAAGCGGTCGAATCGATCGCGCTGGACGGATCCGGAAATGTCTTTATCTCAGAGGGCAAAGCCCAGGCTTTCGAACCGTGTAAGTGCGATTTCCTTGAGTATGGTCCGAGCGGCGAAGAGCTTGAGAGCTTTGGCACGGGAACGCTCGTGGTCATGACCGCGGCCTTGGCGTTCGATGAATCCAACGACGAATTGTATGTGTATGGTAGTAACTTGGAAGGCAAGGCTGAAGAATTTGGCACCGCCGAAGAATATGGCCACTATGGCGTATGGGCGTTCCCCGTCCCGGCACCCGGTCCGTCGATCGAGTCGGGCAGCGAGAAGGCGACGCCGGAATTGCGAGGTGCCGCGAGTTTTGAAGCGACTATCAATCCCTGAGGGCCATACGATCGACGTATCGCGTCGAATACGTCGATGAAAAGAGTTTCGACGAAGCCGGATATGCGAGTGCGACAAGCACCGGAGCGGTGTCGCTCCAAGGATCTGGTTTCGGCGAGGAGCAGGTGGAAGTACATCTCCCGCAAAAAACCCTCGTGCCGGGTGTGACCTATCACTGGCGTATGGTGGCGGTCGACTCGTTGAATCGGACCTCGAGTGGTCCCGATCAGAGCTTTGAAGAGATCCCGGCGACGTTGATAGAAGGCCCGTGGGCAAGCAACGTCACGAGCACGAGCGCGACGCTGAGTGCGAGGATCGACCCGCAGGGCGCGAACACCAGCTATCGCTTGGAATACGGCACCAGCACCCCCGACGAACATGCCTTTGTCGGCAACGTCGGCGAAGGCATGAGCTTCATCGCGATCAGCTACCACATCCAGGAACTGCAAGCCCATACGACTTACCATTACCGACTCGTGACGACCAGCGAAGTCGGCACGATCGAAGTCGAACACACTTTCACGACACAGCTTGCCGGCACAGAGCTGGCGCTGCCCGACGGGCGCGCGTGGGAACTGGTCTCGCCACCGAACAAAAAAGCAGCCAATATTGTGCCGGGCTCGCCCGGAATGGGGATATTTGGCTACTGGCTAACACAGGCGGCCAGCGACGGAAATGGAATAACCTACACGGTCAATGAACCGCTTGGGGAAGGCGCGGTGGGCCACATCTTTCATTCGCAGGTCCTCTCGACCCGCACTGCGCATGGCTGGAGCACGCAGGACATCGCTGAGCGCGGAGGTCTGCCTCCGGAAGGCGAATCGACGGCTACTTCTGTTCGGCGCCAACGAAACATGGCATCTCTTCTCCCAAGAATCTATCGTTCGGCCTCCTACAACCAGGCGCAGTAGCCACAGCCGCAGTCGGCTGAAGCGACGGAACGCTCGCTTTACCTGCGCGATAACTCGAGTGGGACATTTCAGCCGCTCGAGAGCCAAGCTGACGTGCCAAGCGGCTTGAAGTTTGGCGACGAACAGATGATCTACCTCACCGGCACTCCTGATCTCAGTCACATAGTCTTCAGTACGTGGCCGGCGCTCACACCTGAAGCCGTGAGCAAGGCGCCATGTGAAGAATGTTTTGCCGCACCTAACCTGTATGAGTGGTATGACGGACAGCTGCAATTGGTGAACATTCTTCCGGACGGATCAACAAAGCCCGGGGCCACGGTTGGCAGTCGCAACCTTGAAGGCGGTAGACGGTGAAATGACGGCTCGCGCGATCTCAAGTGATGGCCGCTGGATCGTGTGGAAGTACGGAGGATTGGTCGCTGGTGGCCAGGTGAGTCTCTATGCTCGCGATATGGTCGACAAGCGAACGGTGAAGGTGGGAGGGCCGTATGCGCGCTTTGAAACGATGAGTAGCGACGGGTCGAAGATCTTCTTTGTGGAAACCGAACGAGGTCTAAATGGTGACCTATATGTCTTTGATACTGAAACCGGCGTGCAGACCGATCTGACGGCCGACCATGGCAACGGCGAACATAGTGCCGGGGTGCAGAACGCAATTATGGGTTCGAGCGAAGACGGCTCATATGTCTATTTCGTAGCGACAGGCGTGCTCGCGAGCGGTGCCGTCAAAGGAGGGGACAACCTCTATCTGTTGCACGACGGCTCCAAGGGTGGGTCACAACATATATCGCGACCCTTTCCAAGGAAGACGAACACAGTTGGGGAGGGACCATGAAGCCAAGCGGAAGAGAGTGCCGAAGAGAATCCGTGGCTTGTCAGCTCTGAGGTCTCTCCAAATGGGCGGTTATGTCGCGTTCATGTCCAACAGTCCGCTCACAGGTTATGACAATCGCGACGCGGTCAGTGGTCAGCGAGATGAGGAGGTCTTCCTGTATGACGCGGCCTCTAATCACTTGGTGTGTGCCTCGTGTAACCCTACGGGCGCCCGCCCGGTTGGTGTGTTTGACCAGGGTGAAACTACTACGGGCGAACCACCTCTATTGGTGGATAGTGATCGGCATGTGGTTTGCTGCAGCAAGTGCAGATAAGAAAGGATAGTAAACCTTAGTCATTGGCTGGCGGGCAGTCTGGTTGGCTGGAACAATGAGTTGAACATAGCTTCCTATCAGCCTCGCTATATGATGAATAGTGGACGGTTGTTCTTCAACAGTCCGGACGCGTTGGTGCCGCAGGATACCAATGGCCTTGAGGACGTCTATGAGTACGAGCCGTCCGGACGTCGGTAGTTGCGCGCGTGAAGGCGCCAGTTTTAGTGAAGCCTCGCAAGGATGCGTGAGTCTTATCTCGTCTGGCCAGTCCTCGGCTGAATCGGCTTTTATGGACGCCAGCGAAGGCGGCGACGATGTGTTCTTTGTGACGTCTGAGAAACTGACTTTCGAAGACTACGACAATGCTTATGACTTGTACGACGCGCATGTCTGCACGTCCGCGGTTCCTTGTCGGGCGGAACCAGTCTCGCCGCCTGAATGTACGAGTGGTGACTCCTGTAAGGCTGCGCCGTCGCCTCAACCGACGATCTTTGGAGCAACTCCCAGCGCGACGTTCAGCGGTGTAGGGAATATCGCGCCGTCGACTGGATCGAGTGTGACGCCAAAGGCTTTGAAGCGTGCTCAGAAGCTCGGTCAGGCATTGAAGGTATGCCGTAAGAAGAAGGACAAGAAGAAGCGAGTGGCATGCGAGCGACAGGCGGAGAGGCGCTATGGAGCTAAGCAGGCTCGTAAGGTCAAGGCGACGAAGAAGGGCGACAGGTGATCACCGTGAACTTCGTCAAGAAATGTACGCTGCTCACCGTTGTCGTTGTGATCGTGGTTGTGTTGCTGGGTGGAGGTGGTGAGGCCTCGGCGGCAGAGCCGTGGTGGCATTTGATGAGCGTATCGGCGCCGGCGAGCAAGACCGGGACGGAAGCGAGGATCGAGGTCATCGCAGCAAACCTTGGGAACGAATCGACCAGTGGCACGGAGGATGAGAACTTCGTCGAAGTCTTCCTCTTCAACGAACACAAGAATTTCATCACGGTGGAAGACACGTTGCCGGCAGGTGTGACGCCAACGGCCGCGCTTGTGGAAGGTGGAGGCACGAATTTCGGTCAGAAAGCAGTTGATCCTAAGGAATTCGTGCGACCATACTTGGCGCCGCCGTGCACGATCGTGGGGCAGAAGGTCACATGTTTGTATGGTGTGCCGGTGCGGCCTTACGAACAGATGATCCTAGCGATCAACGCGAAGGTCGCGTCTGGTGCCGGTACGGGGACAAACGAAGTGAGCGTATCTGGTGGCGGCGCGCTCGGGGTCTCGCGCCATGAAGCCCTGGCGGTCGAATCGCCCGGAAAGTACGGCGCACAGACCTACGAACTCACACCTGAAGAAGAAGGTGGAGGCGTGGATACGCAGGCGGGCTCGCACCCGTTCCAATTGACGACGACGCTCATCTTGAACAGCCAGGCAGTACCTGTCGAAGCGAACTATAATGGTGAACTCATACCGGAAATACAACCGCTTGCGATGACTAAGGATCTTCGTTTCAACCTGCCGCCGGGGCTGATCGGCAACCCGACTCCGATACCGAAGTGCAGTCTGCGCCAGTTCATGCTCTCCGCTCAGGGTGGTGTGCGTTGTCCGGACAACACGGTTGTCGGTGTCTCGACGCCGATTGTTACCGGGTTCTCCAAGGACGCACGTGTCTCCTATGCCACGTCTGAACCGTTGTATAGTCTTGAACCGGCTGTAGGTGAGCCGGCGAGGTTTGGGTTCATTACCCTCGTTGGTCCGGTGATCCTCGATACCTCGGTGCGCACGGGCGGCGACTACGGTGTGGTCGTCACGGTTCCGAATATTACGGAGGGTACGGGGTTCATCGGCAACATCGTGACGTTCTGGGGTGTCCCCGGCGATGCACGCCATAACAACTCGCGCAGTGTCTGAATGCATTCAGAACGTATCCGCTCGTGTTGAAGGCGAAGGAGAACCGTTGCATCCCGGTCCTGAACCCTCATGTCCGGTAGCTGAAAAACCGCAGCCGTTGTTGATCATGCCGACGTCGTGTAACGGTCCGTTGTATACGACGATCGAATCTGACTCGTGGGCAGAAAACGGACAGTTTACGACGCCGAAGGGCTACACGTTCCAGAACGATGAAGGTGAGCCGGCCGGACAGGATGGGTGTAACCGCTTGAACTTCGAACCGTCGATCAACGTCGCGCCGGACGGGCAGGAAGCCAGCACCCCGACGGGGTTGACGGTTGGTGTGCACGTTCCCCAGGAAGCGAGCTTGAACCCGACGGGACTGGCGGAGTCGACTGTACGCAACACGGTGGTGACATTGCCCGCCGGCGTGGGTCTGAACCCTGCGGGCGCGGATGGCCTGACGTCGTGCAGTCTCGGGGAAATCGGGCTTGAAAGTCCCGCGGCGCAGACGTGTCCTGAATCGTCGAAGGTCGGTACGGTTGAAGTCAGTACGCCGCTACTGCCGCATCCTCTGGTTGGTGCTGCATACTTGGCTCAGCAGGACGCGAATCCTTTCGGTAGCCTGGTCGCTCTCTATCTTGCTGTGTATGACCCGGTGTCTGGTGTGCGGGTCAAGCTCGCGGGGGAAGTCAAACCAGATCCTGTGACTGGTCAGCTGGTCTCGACGTTCGATAATACGCCGCAGCTACCGTTTGAAGAATTGAAGCTGCACTTCTTCGGTGGGTCTAGGGCGCCGCTGGGAACTCCGGCGTTGTGTGGTGGG
Source organism: uncultured Solirubrobacterales bacterium (assembly GCA_963849215.1). GTDB lineage: Bacteria > Actinomycetota > Thermoleophilia > Solirubrobacterales > Solirubrobacteraceae > Palsa-744. The sequence continues at coordinate 811,371 of CAWKGR010000001.1, read as the reverse complement.
TACACAACCACGGCTTCGATCGAACCATGGTCTGGGAATCCCGCGGTGAATTCGTCCTCGGAATTCGTGATCGACAGTGGTCCGAACCACACGTCGTGTAGTGATCCGTTGCCGTTCAAGCCGGAATTGACGACCGGCAGCTTGAACATTCAGGCTGGTGCGTTCACGCCGTTCACGATGACGATGAGCCGCGAAGACGGTAACCAGAACCTCGATGCGATCCAGTTGAAGATGCCCTCGGGCTTGTTGGGGACATTGTCGTCGGTCAAGTTGTGTGGCGAAGCGGAAGGCAATGCGGGTACGTGTGGTCCTGAAAGCCTGATCGGGGATACGACCGTCAGCGTGGGCTTGGGTGGAAACCCGTATACGGTGAATGGTGGTGAAGTGTTACATCACCGGTCCGTATCACGGCGCTCCGTATGGTTTGTCGATCGTGAACCCAGCGAAGGCTGGTCCGTTCGACCTCGGGAAGTCGATCGTGCGAGCGAAGATCGAAGTGAACCCCGAAAACGCGGCGCTTGACTATCACGAGCGACAGCTCTGGTCCGTATCAGATTCCGCAGATCATCGATGGGATCCCGCTGCAGATCAAGCACGTCAACGTCAACGTTGACAGGCCTGATTTTACGTTCAACCCGACCAACTGCGCGCCACAGGAAATCGGGGGTAGCTTGACCAGCAGTCAGGGTGCCGTATCCGCCCTGCATGTTCCGTTCCAGGTGACCAACTGTGCGGTATTGAAGTTTCAAACCGATCTTCTCGGTCTCAACGAACGGGAAGACGTCGAGAGCTAATGGTGCGAGCCTGCACGTGAAGCTCACCTATCCCAAAGCGCCGTTTGGTAGCTCAGGCGAACATCGGGAAGGTCAAGGTAGATCTGCCTAAGCAGTTGCCGTCGAGGTTGACGACGCTACAGAAGGCATGCCCGGCCAGCACGTTCGACGCGAATCCGGCGACTTGCCCTCCGGACTCGAGGATCGGCAGCGCCACGGCGACGACGCCCGTGCTGCCGGTGCACCTGGAAGGCCCCGCGTATTTCGTGTCTCATGGTGGCGCGAAGTTCCCCGAACTGATAGTCGCGTTGACCGGCGAGGGCGTGACCGTGTATCTGCACGGGGAAACGTTCATCAGTCCCGCGGGGATCACGAGCAGTACGTTCCGCACGATCCCCGACGTTCCGATCGGCGCGTTCGAACTGACGCTCCCTCAAGGATCCGACAGTGCGCTCGCGGCTAACGGAAACCTGTGCACGGCGAAGCTCGTGATGCCGACATCGTTTGTCGCGGCCAACGGGATGAGCCTCAAACAGTCGACGCCGATCACGGCAACGGGGTGCCCCAAGAAGAAGGCCAAGAAAGCGAAGGCGAAAACAAACAAGTCGGCCAAGCACAACAAGAAGAAATGACATGCATACCAAGGCAAAGGCGCTGTCGGGAGGGTCGGCGCGAAATGGATTGAGAGGGGATGGTGGCGTGCTGGCTGCTCGTGGTGAGCTTTGCCACGCGAAGACCGTTCATAACGGGCGGCAGGCTGTCGGTGCGGAGCGTATGGTTGAGATTCAGCGTGCGCGGATGCTCGCGGCGATGGTCGAAGAGTGTGCTTTGCATGGTCCTGCGAGAGTGACTGTGGCGGGTGTGGTGGAGCGTGCGGGGGTTTCGCGTCGTACGTTCTACGAGGTCTTCGACGGTTGTGAAGATTGTCTGTTGGCTGCTCTTCAGGAGGGCTTGCGGCGTGTATCGGGGGTTGTGCTACTGGCCTATCGTGATGGGAGTCGTTGGCTTGAGAGGATTAGAGGTGCTCTTGTCGCGTTGCTGGAGTTCCTTGATAGCGAGCCGATCATGGGTCGGTTGTTGATTGTGGGTTCGCCGAGTGCGGGTCCCAGGGCCCTTGAGCTCCGTCGTGGCGTGCTTGCACGGATCGTCAGCGCCGTCGATGAAGCCCGTGGCGAGTCCAAGATGGCCAGGCAACCGCCGCTGCTGACGGGGGAGGGTGTTGTTGGTGGCGTTCTGTCGATCCTGCACGCGCGTCTTTTGGAGGACGAGGACCCAGGAGGGCTTTTGGGGCTGACGGGTCCGTTGATGAGCATGATCGTGCTGCCGTATCTCGGCTCAGCTGTGGCTGGTCGTGAGCTGCAGCGTCCGATACCCACGCGACGGCAGTCCAGTGTTATAAGCGCGAGTGACCCGCTACGCGACCTCGGTTTGCGCTTGACCTACCGCACCGTCAGGGCCTTGCTCTCGGTCGCCGAGCATCCTGGAGCGTCAAACCGTGAGATCGGTGAGGCAGCGGGCATCACTGACCAGGGCCAAATGTCAAAGCTCCTATGGCGCCTAGAGCGCTCGGGACTCGTCCACAACACCGGTCTAGGACCAGGCACAGGCGCACCAAACATCTGGAAGCTCACCCAACGCGGACAGACAATCCACCAAGCGATCGCCACAGGGGAGCCAGTCATATAGCGCACCCACAGGGGCCTCGTGAGAACTTCTGTCAGCCGAGACTAAAAGGCGCCGGCGCGTGCTCTTGATCCTGTCTGCGGGTGGAGGGTGAGTTTCGCGCGCGTGCTCAGGCAGCCACGCCGTGAGGGCGGCTGGGTGACGGCAGGGTGTCTAGGATCGCCTTCGGTAGTCGCTTGCTCGCGGCCCAGATCTCAACGGCGACGATCTCATCGGTTGCCGCGTCGTGGTCGATCAGTCCCCACTCGACCTCTTCGCTCACGACGCGCTCCGCATGACCTGTGGGCAGCCATGCGATGTCAGCCTGTTTGTCGTAGTAGGCATACACGGTCATCTGTCAGAATAGCCTTTCTTGCCCCCGTCGCCGATCGCTCGCAGACGGCGCTTGTATTTGCGGCGCTTTGGCCAGGCGGTGATGATTCGGAGCTTGTGCGTATCGCTGCCATCAGGATGGTCGTAGAGCACGAAGAAACGGCCAGCATCGATCCGCCAGTCGGCTTCACCGTCGTTCTGCTCACGAACAGCATGCAGCTCACGGACAGCTTGCTCGACCACATCGCGTGTTAGCCCACGTTCGGCCAGTCGTTCCAGTGCGTGCACCGTCCAGACGATCGTGGGGGTCATATCGTCCTGTTCCGACGCGGTATGCACGACGGGACAGTCACCGCCGGAAAAGCGCGGCAGGGCTCATTACCGGCCGTGCTACAGCGGTCTGGCGTTAGGGCTCACGCAAGTTTCAGACTGACGGTTGACAATTGCGCCCGTGGCGAGTCCAAGATGGCTAGGCAACCGCCGCTGCTGACGGGGGAGGGTGTTGTTGGTGGCGTTCTGTCGATCCTGCACGCGCGTCTTTTGGAGGACGAGGGCCCAGGAGGGCTTTTGGGGCTGACAGGTCCGTTGATGAGCATGATCGTGCTGCCGTATCTCGGCTCAGCTGCGGCTGGTCGTGAGCTGCAGCGTCCGATACCCACGCGACGGCAGTCCAGTGTTATAAGCGCGAGCGATCCGCTACGCGACCTCGGTTTGCGCTTGACCTACCGCACGGTCAGGGCCTTGCTCTCGGTTGCCGAGCATCCTGGAGCGTCAAACCGTGAGATCGGTGAGGCAGCGGGCATCACCGACCAGGGCCAAATGTCAAAGCTCCTATGGCGCCTAGAGCGCTCGGGACTCGTCCACAACACCGGTCTAGGACCAGGCACAGGTGCACCAAACATCTGGAAGCTCACCCAACGCGGACAGACAATCCACCAAGCCATCGCCACACAAGAGCCGATGAAATAACACGCCTTGGGAGGGAGCGGCGCGCGGCCTCCCATCCGCGCGCCTGGCCCCATCGCCTCCACGGCAGCTTTAGATCGGCAGCTAGAAGCGTGCCGGAGCGTGCTCCACGGGTTGCTCGAACACGCCCGGCTGGGCGGTTTCCAGTCTGCGTGAGAAGTAGTCGCGGAACACGGGACGGCTGACAAGCATCAGGACCACGCCAACCAGCATCCCGCCGATCCCCATCCACAGCGGCAGCGTGATGCCGAGGATCGGTTTGGAGGACACGTTTTCAGCGTGGCCATAGTAGATCGTCGCCTTCACGAACACACCGAAAAGGATCAACCCTCCGATCAGCGGTGCCAAGCCGAGCAGGATGAAGTCGCGCACGCTGTTGGTCAGCTCGTGGCGGTAGTACACGGCGCAAGCGATTCCGGTGAAGCCGTAGTAGAAGCAAATCGGGAAGCCGATCGCCACGATCGAGTCTTCGAGCGCGTTTGTGGAGATCAGCAGGATCACGACCGTCCACAGGATCGACACGCCGCCCATCATCAGCGTCGAGAAGCTCGGGGTCAGGTAACGCGGGTGTATGCGCCCAAACGCCTTGGGGATCGACTTCCAGTAGGCCATCGACAGCGTTGTGCGGGCGGTCGGCAGGATCGTCGTCTGGGTGGACGCAGAGGCGGAGGTGAGCACGGCGATGATCAGCAGCTTGTCGAGGCCCGAGCCGAGCACCGGTTTGCCGAGCGCGTTGAGCACGTCTTCGCTGTTGTTCGACAGGAACCCCGCCCCGTGGTAAGCCTGCCCGGCGGCGGACACGATCACATAGATCAACACGAGCAGGATCGTCGACATGACCGCCGCCCTACCCGGCCCCTCGTTGGGGTCTTCGGACTCCTCGTTCACCGCAACACCGGAGTCCCAGCCCCAATAGATGAACACGCCCAGCAGGATCCCGTCGAGCAGTGCCCCGAATTTCAACGCGAACGGGTTGAACCAGCCGATCGCCGGCTCGATTGAGCCGGCCGGATGGTTGCTGTAGACCTTCACCAGCGCCACCACCGCGAACAGGCCGAGGATCAGGATCTCGGCGCTCAGCAGGACCTGCTGGATGCGCGCCGACAGCTCGATCCCGCGGTAGCAGATCCAGGTCATCACAGCGATCCACACGACCGCGGCGGCTATCACCGCGCCGGTCGAGTTGGCCGCGGATTCCCACCCGAACAACTTGAACGTGTAGATGCCCGCGATGTCGGCCAGCGAGGCCATCACGAGTACGTCGGCGAGAAAGATCGCCCAGCCGTTGACCCAGCCCGTGGCCGGTCCGAGTGCGCGTGTGGTCCATGCGAACGTCGTACCCGCGTCGGGGTCGGCGCGGTTCAGTCCCCAGTAGGCGCCTGCGATCAACAGCATCGGGATGAACGACACCAGCAGCACCGCGGGCGCGTGCACGCCCACGCCGGTGACCGCCACGATGAAGCCGAGCGTGGCCGCGAGCGAGTAGGCGGGCGCCGTGGAGGCGACGCCGATCACGAGGTTCGACAGGTAGCCGATCGCGTCTTTCTTCAGGCCCTTGTCAACCACCTCTCCCGACGCCTTGCGGTGCCCTTCTTCGGCGGAGCTGATGCTGGCCATGGCGGCAACCCTCTCTGTCGCCGGTCCCCCTTTGGGCGGGGGTCGCCCGCGACGGTCAAGTGGTGATCGTTACAAGCACTTGGAGATCAGGCTAGAACTGGATCGGCGCACTCACAAGGGTCACAACCGCCAAGAAGTCGTACATGTTTTGTACATCTCGTACAACGGGTAGACAATGTGTTGAACGAGTGGCGCATTGAGAGGCACAAGTGCGAGCGATACCGTTGTCCCAGGTGTCTATGTCAAGTGAGATTCAAGAGTCGGTCTTGCCCGCGGTCTCGGCGCAGGCGCCGGACCTGCAGACGCTCGCCAAGCGCCACCTGTGGATGCACTTCACGCGCATGGGCGCCTACGAGGATCACGAGGTACCCGTGATCGAGCGTGGCGAGGGCTGCTACGTGTACGACACGCACGGCAAGCGCTACCTCGACGGTCTGTCGGCGTTGTACTGCGTCAACATCGGCCACGGGCGCGCCGAGCTGGGAGAGGCCGCCGCCGAGCAGGCGGGACGGCTGGGCTTCTATACGAACTGGAGTTACGCCCACCCACCCTCGATCGAGCTAGCGGCGCGCATCGCGGCGTTAGCGCCCGGCGACTTGAACCGCGTGTTCTTCGTGTCGGGCGGCTCGGAGGCGGTCGAGTCGGCGTGGAAGCTCGCCAAGGCCTACCACGCCGCGTGCGGGGAGCCGCGCAAGCACAAGATCGTCTCGCGCAACCTCGCCTACCACGGCACCTCAATGGGCGCGCTCACCGTCACCGGGCTGCCGCCGCTGCGCGAGCCATTCGAACCGCTTACACCCGGTGGAATCCACGTTCCCAACACCAACTCCTACCGCTGGGCTGAAGACCGCGACACGCTGTGGGCCGCGGACGCGATCGAGGAGGCGATCTCCTTCGAGGGTCCCGGCACGGTCGCCGCGGTGATCCTCGAGCCCGTGCAAAACGGCGGCGGCTGCTTCGTGCCCCAGGACGGCTACTTCCAGCGCGTGCGTGAGATCTGCGACCGCCACAAAGTGCTGCTGATCTCCGACGAGGTGATCTGCGCCTGGGGCAGGCTCGGATACTGGTTTGGATGCGAACGCTTCGACGCCCGTCCCGACATCATCACCACCGCCAAGGGCATGACCTCGGCGTACGCCCCGATGGGAGCGGTAATCGTCTCCGATCGCGTCGCCGAGCCATTCCTGCACGGGCAGGCGATCTTCAATCACGGCTTCACCTTCGGCGGGCACCCAATGGCCTGCGCGGTGGCTATGGCCAACCTCGACGTGATGGAGCGCGAGCGCACATGCGAGCACGTGCTCTCCCGCGAAGCCGAGTTTCGCGCGACGCTCGATGGCCTGCGCGACCTGCCGATCGTCGGCGACGTACGTGGCGCTGGCTACTTCCAGGCGATCGAGCTGGTCAAGGACAAGGACTCAAAGCTGACCTTCAACCCCCAGGAGTCCGAGGAGCTGCTGCGCGGTTTTCTCTCGGGCGCCCTGTTCGACCGAGGGCTCATCTGCCGGACCGACGATCGCGGCGACCCCGTGGTCCAACTCTCTCCGCCGCTGATCGCCGACCGCGAGCAGTTCCAGGAGATCGAGGCGATCCTGCGCCCCGTGCTCACCGAGGCATGGGAGCGGGTCGGCAAGCGGTAGGGCGATGCTGACCGTTGAAAGCCTCGTCGACGAGCTCGGCCTGACGCTCGCCACCGGCGAGGAATCCGCCCAGACCACCGTGCGCTGGGTGCACTCCACCGAGCTGCTCGACCCCACCCCGTGGTTGCGCGGCGGCGAGCTGCTGCTGACAACCGGGCTGCAACTGTCGGGCGCCAAGCCCCAGCGCGAGTTCGTCGAGCGGCTCGCCGAACACGAGATCGCGGGACTCGGCTTCGGCACCGGCTTCGTCCACAAGAAGGTGCCCGCCGCGATTCTCAACACCGCGCGCAAGCTCGGCTTCCCCCTATTCGAGGTGCCCTACGAGTTGCCGTTCATCGCGGTCACCGAGCGTGTGTTCGCGCAGCTGCTCAACGAGCGCTACGAGCTCCTGCAACGCAACATGGCCGGCGACGTGCTCACCGAGGCGCTCACCGGCCGCCTCTACCCAGACGAGCTGCAGGCGCGCTTGCGACCATTCGGCATCGGCGAGACCGCGGCGGTGCTGGCGTTCTCGCTGCGGGAGCCAAGTACCGCGGCCTCGCTGCTCGAAACGATCCTCGAGGGAGTCGGCGCGCACAGCCTCGTGGCGCTGCGCAACGGGCTGCTGTGCGCGGTCATCGATTGCCCCAGCCAGGCAAGCTCGATAGCTCCGGTGGTTGCACACGTCGCATCCACGGCACTAAGCCCTCCGCCGAGCGACCCAATCGAGCTGGCCGGGCGCGTGCGCACCGAGCTGCGCGCGCGCTTCGGCGACGTGAGCGCGGCAGCCTCACGTCCAGCCCCCACCCACAACCTCAGGCGCAGCTTTCACGAGGCACGCTGCGCACTGGAAGCGGTGCGCCTGGCCAACGGCTCGGCACCCGAAGTCGCCTCCTACAAGGACCTCGGCGCGTTCCAGCTGTTGCTCTCGCTGCAGGACGACGACGCGCTGGTCTCCTACTGCCAGAGCGTGCTCGGCCCAGTCGAAAGCGACGAGGGCGAGTACGGCGACGAGCTGCTGCGCTCGCTCGACGTGTTCATCGAGAACAACGGCCACTGGGAGCGCGCGGCACAAGCGCTCTACTGCCACCGCCACACGCTGCGCTACCGCATCAAGCGCGTCGAGCAGCTCACCGGCCGCGACTTCTCCCACGCACGCGACCGCATCGAGTTCTGGCTTGCGCTGCGGGGCAGGGAGCTGGCACGATGACCCCGGTGAGAGTCGGGATTCCCACGGAGATAAAGCCCGACGAGTATCGCGTCGCGATCACCCCCGCCGGAGTTCGCGAGCTGTGCTCGCGTGGGCACGAGGTTCACATTCAAGCCGGCGCCGGTCTCGGCAGCGCGATCTCCGACGAGCAGTTTCGCGCGCAGGGCGCGACGATCGTTGTGGACGCCGAGGCGGTGTTCTCAGAAGCTGAGCTGATCCTGAAGGTGAAGGAGCCGCAGTCCTCCGAGGTGAGTCTCCTGAATGAGCGCCACACGCTGTTCACCTACCTGCACCTCGCCGCCGAGCCCGAGCTGGCGGAGGGCCTGCGCCACTCCGGCTCCACCTGCATCGCCTATGAGACGGTGGAGGACGCAGGCGGCCGACTGCCGCTGCTGGCCCCGATGAGCGAGGTTGCCGGCAAGATCGCCACCCAGGCAGGCGCCTTCATGCTGGAGAAGCCGATGGGCGGGCGTGGCATCCTGCTCGGCGGGGTCCCCGGCGTTGCGGCCGCCACCGTGCTCGTGATCGGCGGTGGGGTGGTTGGTATGAACGCCGCCTTCATCGCGATCGGGATGCAAGCCGACGTGTTCGTGTTCGACCGCTCGATCGACCGTCTGCGCGAGCTCGAAGTCGCATTCGGCGGGCGCGCCTCCACCGTCTACTCCTCCACGCTCGCGATCGAGGAGATGCTCCCGCAGGCCGATCTGGTGATCGGCTCGGTGCTGATCCACGGCGGTCGTGCTCCACATGTGATCTCCCGCGAGCAGCTCTCGCTGATGAAGCGCCACGCAGTGCTCGTCGACGTCTCTATCGACCAGGGCGGTTGCTTTGAGACCTCGCACCCCACCACCCACTCCAACCCCACCTTCGAGGTGGACGGCATCACCCACTACTGCGTCACCAACATGCCCGGCGCTGTCCCCATCACCTCCACCTACGCGCTCACCAACGCCACGCTCCCCTACGCGCTCGAGCTGGCCGACGGGGTGGGACAGGCGCTCCAGCACAGCCAGGCACTGCGCCAAGGCGTCAACGTCCGCGGTGGGGAGGTCGTCCACCCGGTCGTAGCGCACGCGCTCGCATCGCAGGCTTCGCTTGATGGGGCGCGTTCAGGGCAGATCGAACGAACAGCAAATCCCCAAAATAGGTAGCTCCCGAGCACCCCACGCCAGATCCAAGGAGGCAGCGCCATGGCCACCGTCCCACCCACGCTTCGCAACCTGATCGACGGAGAGTCGCCCCCGCCGAGCGAAGACGGGGAGACGATGGCCGTGCTCAACCCCGCCACCGGCCAGCAGTGCTGGCGCGCCCCGGTGTCGAGCGCGCGCGAAGTGGACGACGCCGTGCGCGCCGCGCGGCGCGCGTTCCAGGGCTGGTCCACCACGACGCCCGCCGAACGCTCGCTGATGCTGCTGTCGCTTGCCGCACTCGCCGAACAGCACGGCGACGAGCTCGCGCGCTTAGAGGCGCTCAACGCCGGCAAGCCGGTCGAGGCGGTCTCGCGCGATGAGATCCCCGCGATGGCCGACAATCTGCGCTTCTTCGCGGGCGCCGCGCGCTGCCTGGGTGGTCGCGCCGCCGGTGAGTACATGCAGGGCTACACCTCGTTTGTGCGCCGCGAAGCGATTGGGGTGATCGGTCAGATCACGCCCTGGAACTACCCGCTGATGATGGCCATCTGGAAGCTCGCCCCCGCGCTCGCGGCCGGCAACACGGTCGTGCTGAAGCCCGCCGAGACCACCCCGGTGACCACGGTGCGCTTCGCCGAGCTGGCGGCCGACATTCTGCCCCCCGGTGTGCTCAACGTCGTGATGGGCCCGGGCGACCCCACCGGGCAGGCGCTGCTGGAGCACCCCGACGTCGACATGATCTCGCTCACCGGGTCGGTGGCCACCGGCAAGCACGTCGCGCGCACCGCTGCCGAGACGCTCAAGCGCGTGCACCTCGAGCTGGGTGGCAAGGCCCCCGTGATTGTGTTCGACGACGTCGACATGGCCGCCGCGATGGAGACGATCGCCGCCACCGGCTACTACAACGCCGGGCAGGACTGCACCGCCGCCACCCGCGTCCTGGCTGGGCCCGACGTCTACGACGATGTCGTCTCCGGCCTCGCCGCGAAAGCACGCGGCCTTGTGATCGGGGACACGCTCGAGCGCCACACCACACTCGGCCCGGTCAATTCCGAGCGCCAGCGCCAGCGGGTCGAGGGCTTCCTCGAGCGCCGCCCCGCAAATGCGGAGCTCGTCACCGGCGGTGTGCCACCCGCGCGCGACGGCTTCTACCTGGAGCCGGCCGTCGTGGCCGGGCTCCAGCAGGACGACGAGATGATCCGCGATGAGATCTTCGGCCCCGTCATCACCGTGCAGCGCTTCACCGACGAGCAGCAGGCGATCGAGTGGGCCAACGCCACGCGGTATGGATTGGCCTCGTCGGTGTGGACACGCGATGTGGGACGCGCTTTGCGCGTCTCCAAGGCTCTGCGGTTCGGCTGCGTGTGGATCAACGACCACCTCCCGCTTGTGTCAGAGATGCCCCACGGTGGGTTCAAGGAGTCCGGCTACGGCAAGGACCTCAGCGTCTACTCGCTGGAGGATTACACGGTCGTCAAGCACGTCATGGCCAACCTCGAATAGGCCGACTGGCTGATTTGTTGGTGGCGGGTTTCGCGAGCGTCTGGTAGATCGACACGAACTGCGTGTCGAAGATGTTGCGCGCCGAGCGCAGATACAGGCGCCAAACGCGCAGCCGCTCGGGGCCCGCGATCTGCTCGGCGCGCACCAGGTTTTCATCCAAACGCTTGATCCACTCGCTGAGCGTGTCGCTGTAGTCCTGTCCGAACTCCTCCACGTGCTCTGTCACGAAGCCTGCGCGCTCCAGCGCCAACTGGATGCGCGACAGATGCTGGGGGTCGCCGTCGGGGAACACGTAACGCTGGGTGAAGTCTCCGTGATAGCCATCGTAGGGGGGCAGGTGTGCGATCCCGTGGTTCAACAGCCGCCCCTCCGGACCGAGCAGCGCCGCGAGTTTCTGCGCGTACAGGTCGATCTGGTTCTCGCCCACGTGCTCCACCATGCCGATCGACGCGATCGCGTCATACCGCTCGCCATACACGTCGCGGTAGTCGGCCACTCTCACTTCTACCTTGTCGCTCAAACCCGCTTCGGCGGCCCTGCGGCGAGCCAGCTCGGCTTGCGGCGGCGACAGCGTGATGCCAACAGCTTTCACCCCGTAGCTCTTGGCGGCGTGAAGCACGAGCGCCCCCCACCCGCAGCCCACGTCGAGCACGCGCTCGCCCGCTTTGAGCGCGAGCTTCTGGCACACGAGGTCGAGCTTGGCCTCCTGAGCCTCCTCGAGCGTTTGCGCCCCGCGTGAGAACACCGCGCAGCTGTAGGTCATCGACTTGTCGAGAAACAGTTCGAAGAACTCGTTCGACACGTCGTAGTGGTGGCGCACCGCCTTCGCGTCGCGCTCCTTGCTGTGGCTGCGCCCCTTCAACCTCAGCTCGCCCTTCGGCGCCCTGGGCGGGAGCGTCAGGCCGACCGCTCGCAGCGCCGCGATCGCCAGCCGCGCCTGCGTGGCCCGGTCGATCTCGGGCTCCTCGAAGTCGTCGATCAGCCCGATCGCGCTGTCGAGGTCGTCCACCTCCAGATCCCCCGCCACGTACGCCCGCCCGAGCCCCAGCTCGCCCGGTGCGCGCACCACGTGGGCGATCGCCTTCGGCGAGCGCACCGTGAAGGTTGGCCCACCACTGTGGCCGTTTGAGTCTCCGTTGCCGCCGGTGGGGGGCAACACGGTGCCATCCCAGAAGCGCACGGTGAAGTCACGTTTAGGGAGCGCCGCGGCGAGCTCGCGTCGCAGTGGCTCAGTCTTCGCAAATGGCATTGACCCTCCAGCCAGTGTTTCGCAAGCGTTTAAACGGGTAACCCAAACTTCTGTAGCGGCTCGTCGTGTCTCGTCGGCGTGCTACCTTCAAGCGGCGAGCACACCGATGAGCACCGATTCTATCCAGCGCCCCGCAGCCGCCCGGCCGGATTCCAACAAGGCCCTCACCCAGCGCTCCATGTTGGACGGTCCCGCCCTCGACGGCCCCACGCCCGAGGACGTCCAGCCGCCCGTATTCGAGAACCTCGACCGCTTCCTCACAGGGCTCATAACCGTCGGCCCGATCGTCGCGCTCGGCTTCGCGGGCTGGCAGCTGTGGGACGGTCTGCTTCACGGCTCGGACCTGATCGTGTTCGCGATCATGTACATCTCCACGGCACTCGGTGTCACGGTTGGCTTCCACCGTCTCTTTACCCACAGGTCGTTCAAGACATCCCCCGCGCTGCGCTTCGTATTCGCCGTGCTCGGCTCCGCCGCGATCGAGGGCCCCGTCATCTCCTGGGTGGCCGACCATCGCAAGCACCACGCTTTCTCCGACCGCGATGGCGACCCGCACAGCCCCCACGTCGATCACGGGACCGGCGTCAAGGGCGTCCTGCGCGGCCTGATCCACGCGCACGTGGGCTGGCTGTTCATCCACACCGCGCGCGGCCACCGCGAACGCTACGCACCCGACCTGATCTCAGACCCGGTCGTGTCGTTCGTGGACAAGACCTTCTTCGTGTGGGCGATCGGCGGCTTGCTCGCCTCATTCGGGCTCGGCTACCTGATCGGCGGCACGCTCACCGCTGGGCTCACCGGCCTGCTGTGGGGTGGGGCGGTGCGCATGTTCCTGCTGCACCACGTCACCTACTCGATCAACTCGCTGTGCCACTTCTTCGGTCGGCGCAGCTATGAGACCGGCGATCACTCGCGCAACCTCGCGTGGCTCGCCCCGTTCTCGCTGGGCGAGGCGTGGCACAACAATCACCACGCCTTCCCCACCTCCGCCTTCCACGGCTTCAGCTGGCGCCAGCTCGATATCTCGGCGCTCGTGATCCGCGCGATGGAGAGCGTCGGGCTCGCATGGGACGTCGTGCGGATCGCTCCTGAGCGCCGCGCCACTAAGAGTTTCGCAAGCTGATTCGCGTCCTGGCCGCGCGCGGCCGGGTGGGTAATGGTGTGCAGGGCTGCTACGGTGACCCCACGGATGACAAATGTCATCCGCGAGGTTCTTGTCTTTGTTGGTGCTTCTAACGGTCTCCCGAGCTGGGAGTAGGGCGCGGATGGGGCCAGTAGGAATCTCCCCTTCGCATGTGCGGCCACTGGGCCGCGACAAAAGGAGCATCACAACATGAAGTCCGAAACATTTGCCGACCTCGGCGTGTCCGAGGTCGTTGTTCGCGAGCTTGCCCAGCGCGGCATCGAGGCGCCATTTGCCGTACAGGGCATGGTCATCCCCGACGTGCTCGCCGGCCACGACGTGCTCGCCCAGTCCCCCACTGGCTCCGGCAAGACGCTCGCCTTCGGCGTCCCGCTCGTGGAACGTTTGAAGGACAGCGACCCGCGGCCCTCCGCGCTCGTGCTCGCCCCCACACGCGAGCTTGCGCTGCAGATCGTCGAGGACCTGCGCGCGATCGCGCACATCCGTGCGCTGTCGATCGCCGCCGTCTATGGCGGCGCCGGCATCGTCAAGCAGGCGCGCATCGCGCAGCGTGCCCACATCCTGGTCGCCACCCCCGGACGGCTGCTCGACCTGATCGACCGTCGCGATATATCTTTGAAGCAGGTGCGCCTGCTCGTGCTCGACGAGGCCGACCGCATGCTCGACATGGGCTTCAAGCCGGTGGTGGACCGGATCGTGAAGATGTGTGCGCGGGAGCGCCAGACGCTGCTGTTCTCAGCCACGCTGGAGGGCGACGTCGGACGGGTGGCCGCTGCCTACACGAGCAACCCGCGCCGCCACGAGCACGCCCATTCAGCCGAGCGCAAGGGCGCGGTCGAGCACCGCTTCGTGCCGGTCTCCCACGAGGGCAAGGTCGATCGGCTCGTCGCCGAGCTGCGCGCCCCTGAGCGTGGTCTCACGCTCGTGTTCGTGCGCACCAAGCGCGGAGCCGACCGGCTCGTCAAGCGCCTGGCCGCAAGCAGCGTGCAGGCGGTCGCGATGCACGGCGACAAGTCCCAGTCCCAGCGCGAGAAGGCGCTCGCACGCTTCGAGGCCGGCCACGTCAACACGCTTGTGGCCACCGACGTCGCCGCGCGTGGCATCGACGTGTCGGGGATCACGCACGTGATCAACTACGACATGCCCGCCACCCGCGAGGACTATGTCCACCGCGTTGGGCGCACCGCCCGTGCCGGTGCCGACGGGATCGGGGTGACGTTCGTGATGCACGAGCAAGCCCGCGAGTTCGCCGGCATGGTTGGCCCGCTCGGACTGCAGCGCGAGTTGGAGCTCGGGGGCTTCCCGAGTGACGCCACGCGCCCCCCGCAGGCGCCTCGACGCTCCTCCAAGCGCCCCGGCAACCGCAGCTCGCGTCGCCCACGCGCGCGGGTCAGCTGATAGCTGCTGGGCGTACCCTTTCCGGTATGCCCAGCGTCCCGCCTCCGCTGCGCGAGATCCTCGCCGGGCGCTCCGGCGAGGAGATGGCTCTCAACGACGCCTACCTCAACCCGCAGCTGGGGCGGATCGTGCGCACGCTGGGGCTCGACAGGAAGTGGGTCAGAGGAGAGGGGGCTCATCTGATCGACTCCGAGGGCAACCGCTACCTCGATCTGCTCAGTGGCTACGGCGTGTTCGCGATTGGGCGCAACCACCCCGAGGCGATCGCCGCGGTGCGCGACACGATGGAGGCGCACACCGCCAACCTCCCGCAGCTGGGGGTGACGCTGCTGAGCGGGGTGCTCGCCGAGCAGTTGCTCGCACGCGCCCCCGGGTCAGTCGCCGCGATGGTGCCCGCCAACAGCGGCGCCGAGGCGGTCGAGGCGGCGATCAAGATCGCGCGCGCCGCCACCGGCCGCGCACGGATTCTCTATGCCGAGCACGCCTTCCACGGCCTCACGCTCGGCGCCCTGTCGCTCAACGGCAACGCGGAGTTCCGCGAGGGGTTCGGGCCGCTGCTGGGCGGCTGCGACGCGGTCCCGTTCGGCGACGCGGACGAGCTCGAGCGCGAGCTGGCACGTGGGGATGTGGCGGGGTTCGTCGTCGAGCCGGTGCAGGGCAAGGGCGTCAACGTGCCACCCGATGGCTACCTGGCCACCGCCCAGCGGCTGTGCCGCGACGCGGGTGCGCTGCTGGTGTGCGATGAGGTGCAGACGGGCCTTGGGCGCACCGGGCGGTTCTTCGCGCTTGAGCATTGGGGGCTGCAGCCCGACCTGATCTGCGTGTCGAAGGCGCTATCTGGCGGGCTCATACCGGTGGGTGCGGTGCTCGTCTCACGAGCCGCGTTCGACGGCGTGTTCGACGGCATGGAGCGCGCGGTGCGCCACGGCTCCACCTTCGGCGGCAACGACCTCGCCGCCGCCGCCGCGCTGGCGACGCTGCGCGTGCTCGACACGGAGGGACTGGTGGCGCGCGCCGAGCGCCTCGGCGCGCTGCTGCTGGAGCTGACCGCGCCGCTGGTGAATCGCTACGAGGTTGTCTCCGAGGTGCGCGGCCTGGGGCTGATGTGGGCGATCGAGTTCGGTCCACCCGAGGGTGGCGCGCGCCGTTCGATCTACAACGCCGCCGAGCGCGCCCAGCCGGGGATCTTCTCCCAGCTGATCGTGGGGCCGCTGTTTCACGAGCACCGCATCCTCTGTCAGGTCGCGGGGCACCGCATGAACGTCGTCAAGGCGCTCCCCGCGCTGGTCGTCGAGGAGGCGGAGATCCGCCGTTTCGCGGGGGCGCTCGAGGAGGTCGTGGCTCGCGCCGAGCGAGTGCCCAGTGCATTCGCGCGTTTCGGTGTGAGCATGGCGGGTAGGGCGCTGGCGGCCCGCCGGCCGGGTCGCGGCTAGCCTTGCTGTGGTGGGTTCTCAGGGGTTGGGGGGTTAGCGGGAACCGTTCGATCGAGTGCCGCACGAAATGTCGCCGGGTCGATTGCGGGGTACCTGTAAAGGTCGTCTTCGATAGCGGTGAAAAGCGCGCGCAGGCGTGGAGGTGAGACCAACTCGCGCTCAATCATTTCGGCTACGTCTTGGAGGTCCTGATCGAATCCCCTCTCGATCTTTGCCAGTGCTTGCGAGTACAAATCGAAATGGTGGACGCTGATGTTTCCATCACGGAAGACGAACGGGCTGCGTTCGCGCCATCCGGGAAGCTCGGGGATGAAGTCGGCTGGCGACACTAGCTCGATGTTCACATCGAGTCGCTCCTTCAGTGTGGGCAGTTGGCGCAAAAGGACATCGAGCTCGGGCTCCAACCGTATGTCGACGTCAACTGTTGAGGCGCGCCACCCTTCGATGACCGCCGTGGCTCCACCCGTGAGGTATAGGCGCGCAGGCTCGCTCGTCACACGACCAAGCGCGCGTGCGAGCTCGCGCAGCTTCGCCTTCTCAACGGGTGGTCGCATCGCGCTCCGCTGCCCGTGCGAAGCTGACGAGCCGACCGACGAGCGCGTTGTAGCGACTGTGGGCTCCGGGTCCAGACTCGGAGAGCAGTTCGTAGAGCCGATGCGAAGGCCGCTCGAGTCCAACACGCGGTACGTCTATGCCAAGCGCTCGCAGGCGCCGGCTTGCCATCGCCACAAGCATCGCGCGCTCGGTCACGCGCCCTGACCGCAAGTCTTCCAGCCCGGCACTCACCAAGTCATACCCGGGCAGATCGGCGCGGACTCGCATAACGCCATGGTATGCCACCAGCCTGAGTCCAACGGCGAGGCGGGGTGGGCGGTGGCGCGAGGCGGGGTGGCGGTGGCTGCACTAGCCTGTCCGCCCGTGCTGGTTCCCAGAGATGACATCCGCAACGTCGCGATCGTCGCCCACGTCGATCACGGCAAGACGACGCTGGTCGACGCCATGCTGTGGCAGTCGGGGGCGTTCCGTGCCGGCCAGGACGTCGCCGATCGCGTGATGGACTCGATGGACCTGGAGCGCGAGAAGGGCATCACGATTCTCGCCAAGAACACCTCGCTGCGTCACAACGGGGTGAAGCTCAACATCGTCGACACCCCCGGCCACGCCGACTTCGGCGGCGAGGTGGAGCGCGGGCTGACGATGGTCGACGGGGTGCTGCTGCTGGTGGACGCTTCCGAGGGGCCGCTCCCGCAGACGCGCTTCGTGCTGCGCAAGGCGCTCGAGTCGCGCCTCCCGGTGATCCTCGTGATCAACAAGGTCGACCGCCCCGACGCGCGCGTGGGGGAGGTGATCGACGAGGTGTATGAGCTGTTCCTCGATCTCGACGCCGACGAGGAGCAGATCGAGTTCCCGATCGTCTACTGCAACGCACGCGCGGGGATCGCGACGATGGAATACGACCCCAGCGCGCCGACGCCCACCGAGGGTACGCTTGCCCCGCTGCTGGACCTGCTCGTGCAGCGCATCCCGGCGCCGATGTATGACCCCGAGCACCCACTGCAAGCGCTCGTCACCAACCTCGACGCCTCCCCGTACGTGGGGCGCCTGGCGATCTGCCGTGTGCGCAACGGGCAGGTCAAGCGCGGCCAGCAGGTCGCGTGGTGTCGCGCCGACGGGAGCGTCGAGCGTGTGCAGGTCTCAGAGCTGTATGTCACCGACGCGCTCGACCGCGTCGACGCACCGGAAGCGGGCCCGGGGGAGATCATCGCCGTGGCGGGGATCGCCGAGATCACGATTGGGGAGACGCTCGCCGACCTGGAGGATCCGCGGCCACTGCCGGTGATCACGGTGGATGAGCCTTCGCTGTCGATAACGATCGGCATCAACACCTCGCCGATGGCGGGGAAGGAGGGCTCGAAGCTGACCGCGCGCCAGGTGCGCGAGCGCCTCGACCGTGAGCTGGTGGGAAACGTGTCGCTACGCGTGATTGACACTGATCGTCCGGAAGCGTGGGAGGTGCAGGGACGCGGGGAGCTGCAGCTGGCGATCCTTGTGGAGATGATGCGCCGCGAAGGCTTCGAGCTGACCGTGGGGCAGCCGCACGTGGTGGTGCGCGAGATAGACGGTCACCGCAACGAGCCGTTCGAGCGCTTGTCGATCGACGTGCCCGAGGACTACGTGGGGGTCGTCACGCAGATGCTCGCGCTGCGTAAGGGGCGGATGGAGCACATGACCAACCACGGCACCGGGTGGGTGCGGATGGAGTACATCGTCCCCGCGCGCGGGCTGATCGGGTTTCGCACGGAGTTTCTCACCGAGACGCGCGGCACGGGGCTGATGCACCACGTGTTCGAGCGCTGGGAGCGCTGGGCGGGGGAGCTGCGCACGCGCACCACCGGCGTGCTCGTCGCCGATCGCGGGGGCGTCACCGTGCAGTACTCGCTCGTGAGTCTCTCAGAACGCGGCACAATGTTCGTGGGGCCCGGTGAGGAGGTGTACGAGGGGATGATCGTCGGCGAGAACTCGCGCGCGGATGACCTCGATGTGAACCCGGTGAAGGAGAAGCACCTCACCAACATCCGCTCCTCCACCTCCGACATTTATGAGCGGTTGCAGCCGCATCGCAAGCTGACGCTCGACCAGGCGCTGGAGTTCGTGCGCGACGACGAGTGCGTGGAGGTGACGCCCGAGACGGTGCGCATGCGCAAGGTGGCACTCGGGAGGACCGACCGGCTGAAGGCGGCGCGGGCGCGGCGCTAGTTGGGAGCCATGGGGCTTGGAAAGGGAATGGCCATTTCCTTTCTTTTTGCCCGGGGGATGGAAAGCACTCTTTCGAGCTGTACCTGCAGTACCTGCTCATCGCTAGGCTGCGACGGTGACCACAGCCATTCAGATCAGCGCCCTGCGCAAGAGCTACGGCGAGATCGAAGCGGTGCGCGGCGTCGACATCTCGATCGACGCGGGCGAGACGGTCGCGCTACTGGGACCCAACGGCGCGGGGAAGTCGACGACGATCGACATGATCCTTGGCTTGGCCGAGCCGGACGGTGGCACGGTGTCGGTGTTCGGCGACGTCCCAACCGCCGCGGTTGACGCGGGCTCGGTGGGTGCGATGCTGCAGACGGGCGCGTTGATCCGCGACCTCTCGGTGCGCGAGCTGGTGGCGATGGTGGCCTCGCTGTACCCCGACCCGCTGCCGGTGGACGAGGCGCTCGAGCTGACCGGGTTGAGCGAGATCGGCGCGCAGCGCACGCAGAAGCTCTCCGGCGGGCAGTCCCAGCGCGTGCGCTTCGCGGTGGCGCTTGTGAGCAACCCGAAGCTGCTCGTGCTCGACGAGCCGACGGTGGCGATGGACGTCGAGGGGAGGCGCTCGTTTTGGACGACGATGCGCGGCCTGGCGGCGCAGGGTCGCACGATCCTGTTCGCCACCCACTACCTGGAGGAGGCCGACGCGTACGCCGATCGGGCGGTGCTGATGGCCCACGGGCGGGTGGTGGCGGACGGCCCGACGAACGAGATCAAGGCGATGGTGGGCACGCGCACGATCCGCGCGACGCTTCCCGGTGTGGAGCTCGACGAGCTGCGACTGCTGCCCGGGGTCACCACCGTCGAGCGCCGCGGCGAGGCGGTGGTGCTGAGCTGCGCGGACTCCGACGCGGCGATCCGCGCGTTGCTGGACGCGCACGGCGACGCGCGCGACATCGAGATCGTGGCGGCGGGGTTGGAGCAGGCGTTCCTGCAGCTGACAGGCGATGAAGCGCCCACGGAGCCGGCCGCGGTCGAGGCGGGGGAGCTCGCCCGATGAGGCGGTGCGCTCAACGTCGCGGCGCTTCTCCTCGCCCAGATCGGAGTGCGGAGGGAGGTGAACTCGCTGCTGTATACCCGCTATGAGCTGCTGCGCACGCTGCGCAACCGGCGCTTCTTCCTCCTATCGCTGGGGTTCCCGCTGGTGTTGTTCTTCGTGATCGCCGGTCCGAACCGCAGCGTGAATAATTTCGACGGAAGCGGCATCTCCTTCCCGCTTTATTACATGGTTGGGATGACGGCGTTCGGGACGATGAGCGCGATGCTCTCCTGCGGGGCGCGTATCGCCGCCGAGCGTGCGGTTGGCTGGAACCGCCAGTTGCGCATCAGTCCGCTGTCGACGCGCGCGTACTTCCGCGCAAAGCTGCTTACCGCGTATCTGATGGCGCTGCTGACGATGACGGCGCTGTACATCGCGGGCGCCGCACTCGGAGTGAGCCTGCCGGCGGAGGAGTGGTTGAAGATGAGCTTTTTGATCATCATCGGCCTGGCCCCCTTTGCGGCGCTTGGGGTGACGCTCGGCCACATGTTGACTCCCGACTCGATTGGCCCGGCGATGGGTGGCGGCGTGTCGCTGCTGGCGCTGCTGGGGGGAACCTGGTTCCCGCTCCCGAGCGGCTTCCTGCACGATGTCGCGCAGTGCATACCCTCCTACTGGCTCGTGCAGGCGAGTCACGTCGCCCTTGGCGGGCATCCGTGGCCGGCCAAGGCGTGGATCGTGATCGTTGGGTGGACGGTGGTGCTGGCGGCGCTGGCGCGGCGCGCCTACCGCAACGACACGGGGCGCGTGTAGGGAGACGGTGCGCGAGGCGTCGCCGCTTGTCCCGTGGCGGGCTGGGTGACGCGTCGAGGCTCACTCGCGAGTAACGCTCAGCACTGGGACGTCGTAGCGCTTGATCGCGTCGTCGGCGGTTGCAATCGTCAGGCCCTCCAGGCGCGCCTGGGCGATGAGCATCCGATCGAACGGGTCGCCGTGCAGCAGGGGAAGCCTCCCCGCCTCGCGTGCGTGCTCGTAGCTTATGGCGAGCCGTTCGAAGTTCGATCCGTCGACTAGCTTGATTGTGTCCTTGGGCGCCGTCAACTTGTCAAGAGCGCGCTTGATCTCGATCTCCCAGATCGTCGCCGCACTGACGTACACGGCGTCGGCGGTCTCTTCGATCGCCTCACGGGCGTTGGGATCGACGAGGTCCTTGGTTGTCCAGAGCAGTACGTGGGTGTCGAGCAGGAGTCTCAGTCGCCCTCGCCCTCGCCCTCGAAGTACTTCTGAATCTCCCAGGGGAGCGGGTCGTCGAAGTCATCGCTGATCCAGACGTGCTCGTCCTTCCAAAGGCCAAGCTTGCGTCGCTTGCGCGGCTCCTCGATTGGCACGAGCTTCGCCAGCGCGTGGCCGTTGCGGGCGATCACGATCTCCTCGCCTTTGGAGGCGCGCTCGGCGAGCTGCGAGAGGTGAGTCTTCGCATCGTGCATGTTATGCATCTCGGCCATTGACTTAGTCCAGCTTAGCAGGCACGGGGATGACGCACGCGTCGGCTGTGAACGCTAGGGTGCGGGCCATGAACAGATCGACTCGACGACTGAACGCGCTGCTGGTGGCTGTGTGTGCGCTGCTGGGCGCGATCGTGTTTGCCGTCCCCGCGGGGGCCGCGACGGTGATCCATTTCCAGAAGGAGAGCGTGGGGGCCTACGAAGCGCAGCTGCACCACGGGGAAGTGCACGCGCTGACCTTCCACCCGGGGACCCCGACGGGGCACCTGCACATCTCGCTGAACAACGGCAACCATATGACTGTCTCCTACGCGTCGAGCGAACAGGGCAAGCTGGTGGCGCAGGCCCAGGCGGACCATGCACGCGTGCAGGTCGCGACGGTGACCGTGAAAAAAGCGGCGCCGGTGAAACACAAACTGCGCTACATCGCCGGGGGGCTTCTGGTCGTGGTGATCATCGTGGTGCTGGGGGTGTTGTTGATCGGTCGGCGCAGGGCGCTGGCGGAGGACGGTGAGCGGCCGCAGGGAGAGGGCTCGGCTACCTGAGCGCCCTCGGGCAACCCAAACACTTCAAAAAGTAAAGTGATTGGGGTCCAAAATGTACATTCACCACCCCGGCCACATTCACCACCCCGGCCACATTCACCACCCCGGCCACATTCACCACCCCGGCCACATTCACCACCCCGGCCACATTCACCACCCCGGCCACATTCACCACCCCGGCCACATTCACCACCCCGGCCACATTCACCACCCCGGCCACATCCACTTGGCGGCAAAGGGCCTCGTGGGTGATGGCCCCTGAATGCCGCTGACGGTGGCGTGACGACGAGGGTTAGCAGTGTGGTCGCAGGCGCGGCCTGCGGTGGGGGGCGCCGGGATCGGTGTGTAGCGTGCGCATCGTGGCGTGGATGTCGTGGGCGAGCATGTCGACCATGTCGCGCGAGAAGTTCTCCTTGATGACCATGCGCAGGACGGTGATGTGCTCGGCGTTGGGGGGGAGTGTGTAGGCGGGAACGATCCAGCCGTGCACGCGCAGACGGTGGGAGACCAACGTGAGGTCGGTCGCGGCGGGGTTGGTGGCGCGTAGCGCGACGATTGGGAACGAGGAGCCGTCGTTGAGTATTTCGAGTCCCTCAATTGTCGAGAGCTTGGCGGCGAGCGCTTGGGCGTTGGAGAGCATGTCGGCGACGATGTTGGTGTAGCCCTCGTGGCCGAGGCGCAGGAAGTTGAAGTACTGCAACACGACGGAATTGGAGGGGCGTGAGAAGTTGAGCGAGTAGTTGGGCATGTCGCCGCCGAGGTAGTTGATGTGGAACACGAGCTCCTCGGGGAGGTCGGAGCGGTCGCGGAACACGACGGTGCCCATGCCGGGGTAGACGAGCCCGAACTTGTGGTTGGAGACGTTGATGGAGCGGACTTGGGAGAGGCGGAAGTCCCATTCGAGGTTGGGTTCGGAGAAGGGTGCGATGAAGCCGCCGCTGGCGGCGTCGATGTGTAGCGGGATGCGCCACCCGCGCTCTGATTCCACGCGCGCGAGCAACGCGTTGATCGAGGTGAGGTCGTCCATTTGGCCGGTGAACGTCGTGCCGAGCAGCCCGGCGACGGCGATTGTGCGCTCGTCGAGCAGCGGGGCTACCTGCTCGGCGGAGATCGTGTAGCGGCCCTCCTCCATTGGTACTACGCGGGCCTCGACCTCGAAGTAGCGCGCGAACTTCTCCCAGCAGGTGTGGACGTCGGCGCCCATCACCATGTTGGGGCGGTCGGTGGGCTGACCGGCGGCCTCGCGGCGGCGCTGCCAGGAGCGCTTGTGGGCGAGCATCGCGAGCATGATCGCCTCGGAGGAGCCGATCGTGGCGGTGCCGGTGGGGGTCTCGCCGACGGGCGCGTGGAACAGCCGCCCGATCATCGAGACGACGCGCTCGTGGGCGACCTCGGTCTGCGGGTACTCGTCCTGGTCGATCAGGTTCTTGTTGAGCGTCTCGGTGGCGAGCTTGTCCGCTTGGGGCTCCATCCAGCTGGTGACGAACGAGGCGAGGTTGAGCGCGGGGTTGCCGTCGAGGTTGAGCTCGTCGTGCACGAGCTGGTAGGCGGCGTCGGCACTCATGCCCTCCTTCGGCACGCGGTACTTGGGGACGTCGTGGGAAAAGCAGCGTCCGGCGTAGGTGGGGGTGTGGAGAGCGTCGGAGTCGAGCTTGAGCGTGTGCACGGCGGTGCCTCCGGTCATTGGGATGGGGCCATCAATGATGGCGTGATCGGCGCTACGGAGCGGAGCATCGGCAATTGAGAATGAGACTCAGTCTCATTATGGTATGTTGCGACGCGCTATGCATGGACGACGCTTGCGGGTGAGCTCCCGCTCAACGATGCGAGTTCGTTCCACCGCGCGTCCGCGTGTGAGTGCAGTTGCCCATATGGGGCCGCTGACCGCGATCGTTTGCGCTGGGGTAATCGTGTTGGCGGGGTGTGGCTCACAGGAACCGGATGAGAAGTCATCGTCGGGCAAGTTGCGGGTAGTCGCCGCCGAGAACTTCTGGGGGAGCATCGCGGCGCAACTGGGGGGCGCTGCGGTGGTGGTGCGCAGCATCATCGTGAACCCGGGCACCGACCCGCACAGCTATGAGCCGACGGCTGCGAACGCGCGCACGATGGCGGGCTCGGAGATGGCGATCGTGAACGGGATCGGCTATGACGAATGGGCTTCGCATCTGCTGTCGGCAAGCACGGAAGGCAGACGCGTGGTGCTGAACGTGGGGGGGTTGCTCGGCTACAAGACGGGGGACAACCCGCACCAGTGGTACTCGCCGGCCCACGTGCATGCGGTGATCGATCGGATCGTGGCCGACTACGAGGAGTTGCGTCCGGCTGAGAGGGGTTACTTCGCCCAGCGCAAGCGCACGTTTGAAACGGTGGGGTTGGCCCGTTATGACGCCTTGCTGTCGCAGATCCGCGCGCGCTACGCGGGGGTGGGGGTTGGGTACAGCGAGAGCATCTTCCAGCCGCTGGGGGATGCGCTGGGGTTGAAGCTCGCGACCCCTTACAGCTTCGCGAGGGCGATCGCGGAGGGGACCGAAGTGAGCGCGCGGGACAAGCAGACCGTGGACCGGCAGGCGTCGAGTCGCGAAATCAAGGTGTGGGTGTTCAACAGCCAGAACGTGACGCCGGATGTGCAACGCGTGAACGAGCTCGCGCGTGCCGCGAAGATCCCGATCGCGACCGTGACCGAGACGCTGTCGCCTGCGTCTGACAGCTTCCAGCAGTGGCAGGTCGCGGAGCTTGAAGGACTGGCGCGCGCGTTGCACGAGGCGACGGGACGGTGAGCCGCGGGGACGCATCCGCGCGGCCGAGCCCATCCCCGACGTCGGTTCCTGACGTGGCCTTTGGCGAGCCGCCGGGAGAGCCCTCCCAGGCCCCGGCGATCGAGCTGCGCGGTGCGAGTGCGGTCATGGGAGCCCGTCCCGCCCGTGAGGTTTGGGGCGGCGTCGATTTGACCGTGCGACCGGGCGAGTTCGTCGCGGTGCTGGGCCCCAACGGGAGCGGCAAGTCGACGTTGTTGAAGGCGCTGCTGGGGCTGGTGGGGACCCCGCCGGGGACGGTCCGGGTGCTGGGGGGGCCGGCGGGGGCGGCGAACCGCCAGATCGGGTATCTGCCCCAGCGCCACGGGTATGACTCGACGCTGCCGATCCGCGGGGTTGACCTCGTGCGGCTCGGCTTGGACGGCTCGAGCTGGGGGGTGCCGTTGCCGCTGGGGCCACGCGCGGGGGCGCGCCGGCAGGCGAAGGAGCGCGTGCGCGAAGCGGTCGAGCTGGTGGGCGCGAGCTCCTACGCGCACCGCCCGCTGGGGGAGCTGTCGGGGGGTGAGCAGCAGCGCGTGTTGATCGCCCAGGCGCTGGTGCGCCGCCCGCGCATCCTGATGCTGGACGAGCCGCTTGACAGCCTGGATCTGCCCAACCAGGCGGCGGTGACGGCGCTCGTGCAGCGCATCTGTCGCTCGGAGAACGTGGCGGTGCTGCTGGTGGCTCACGACGTGAACCCTTTGCTGGGGTATCTCGACCAGGTGATCTACCTGGCGGGTGGCAGGGCGCTACAGGGGTCGGTGGAGGATGTGATCACGGGGCCGAAGCTGAGCGAGCTGTATGGGGCGCCGATCGAGGTGTTGCGCGCCCGCGACGGACGGCTGGTGGTGGTTGGCCAGCCCGAGGCGCCGCACGTCCACGGCCACCGCCACGACGACTGATGGGCGAACCGACCCTCACGTGGAATCTCGCCAAGGACGTGCACGAGCTGTTGGCGTACCGGTTCATGGTCAACGCTTTCCAGGCGGGCACGATCGTGGCGGTGATCGCGGGGGTGGTGGGCTGGTACATGGTGTTGCGCCGCCAGAGCTTCGCCGGGCACACGATCGCCGTGATGTCGTTCCCGGGCGCGGCGGGTGCGGCGCTCCTCGGTGCGCCCGCCGCGGTGGGCTACTACGTGGCGTGTGGTGTGGCGGCGCTCGCGATCGGGGGTTCCGGCGGGGAGGGGCAGCGCGGGATCAGCCGCGCCCCAAGGGGCATACCCAAAGGGCACAGGGCAAGCGAGTCGGCCGCGATCGGGGTTGTGCAGGTCGCGGGGTTGGCGCTGGGATTCCTGTTCCTGAGCCTTTACAGCGGGGTGCTCGAACAGCTGGACACGCTGCTGTTCGGGACGTTCTTGGGGATCGATCGGGGCGGGGTGCTGACGCTGCTGGTCGTGGCGGGGGTGGTGTTGGGGGCGCTGGCGCTCGTTGGGCGACCGCTGCTGCTGGCAACGCTGGACCCGGAGGTGGCGCGCGCCCGTGGACTGCCGGTGCGCGCGCTGGATGTCGGCTTCCTGTTGATCCTCGGGCTGACGGTCGCCGCGACCAGTCAGATCACGGGTGCGCTACTGGTGTTCGCGTTGCTGGTGGCGCCGCCCGCGGCGGCACAGGTGTTGACGCCGCGTCCGGGGCTGAGCCTTGCGCTGAGCGTGGTGTTCGCGCTGCTGGTGATGTGGGGGGGACTGGGGATCGCGTACTTCTCGATCTATCCGCTGGGCTTCTTCGTGACGACGCTGGCGTTTGGCCTGTACCTGTTGGCGCACGCGGGGCGTTGGGTGGCGGCGCGCTTTACACGTGATGCTCTGCCACACCAGCCGGAGCCGGTGGCGGTGCTGTGATGAGCCGGCGCCGCCTGATCCTCGACAGACGTCTGACGGAGCCTGCACAGGGAGTCTGATGCTGACCCACGAATTCGTCCGCAACGCGTATCTGGCTGGCACGTTCGTGGCGCTGGCGTGCGGTGTGGTGGGCTGGTTCGCGGTGCTGCGCGGGCAGGTGTTCGCGGGCGACGCGCTCAGCCACGTGGCGTTCGTCGGCGCGATCGCGGCGGCCGTGGTGGGCGTCGACGAGCGGGTTGGGCTGTTCGCGCTGACGCTGGGATTGGCGGCTGTGATGGCGGGCCTGGGCCGGCGCGCGCAGGCCAGCGACGTGACGATCGGTGTCGTGTTCTCGTGGGTGTTGGGGATTGGGGTGCTGCTGATCGCGGTGCTCAGCAACGGCTCCTCGGGCGGCAACGGGCTGATCGTGGCCAACACGCTGTTCGGATCGATCTTCGGGCTCAGCCCGGGCCAGAGCGTGGTTGCCGCCGCGGTTGGCTTGGTGGTTGTGCTGGGTGCCGTGACGATCGCGCGTCCGCTGCTGTTCGCCTCACTGGACAGCGAGCTGGCGGCGCTGCACGGCGTCCCGGTGGGGGTGCTGGGCCTCGTACTGCTATTGCTGATCGGCGCCGTCACCGCCGAGGGCACTCAGGCGATTGGGGCGCTGTTGGTGCTCGGGCTGATCGCGGCGCCGGCGGGGGCGGCGCTGCGGCTCACATCCAAGCCATACGTGGGCATGGCGCTGTCGGGCGCGATTGCGCTGGCGTCAATGTGGGGTGGGATCGCGTTGAGCTACGCGCTGCCCTCGCTGCCGCCGAGCACGGCGATCATCGCGCTGGCGGTGGGTGCGTATGCGTTGGCATCGGTGCGTGCTCGTCTCCCGTATCGCGCGGATATCGTCGCGCGCGGGGATGTCTCGCGCGCAGAGGTCTTGCAGTGAGTCGGCGGGTCTACCATCGAGAGATGCGGAGCCGATCCTCTTCCTCTCCTGCCGATATCGCTTGCACACCCCCCGCGCGGGCTAATGACGCGGAGCCCACGAGCTGGGTACAGAGTGCCGAGGCCGTCCTGGCCGGCGCCGGTCGCAAGCGCGGGGGCGCGCGGCGCGCGGTGTTGGGGCTATTGGGTGCCCAAACGTGCGCGCTGACGGCGGTGGAGATCGAGGATGCGTTGCGCGAGGCGAAGCGGCGCGTGAGTCGCGCGAGCGTGTACCGCATCCTGGAGGAGCTTGAGCGGCTGCGGCTGGTGCAGCGCGTGGAGACCGGCCAGACGATGGTGCGCTACGAGCGCGTGTGCGAGCCGGCGGAGCACCACCATCATCTCGTGTGCGACGGGTGCGGCTTGGTGATGCCGTTCTCCGACGACGCGCTGGAGCAGGCGATATCGAGCCTCAGCCGGAGGGTGCCGCTGACCGTGTCGGAGCACGAGATCGTGTTGCGGGGCGAGTGCCGTGACTGTGCGGTCTAGAAATTTTACTGATAAACTTTTACAGTAGATATGTCTTCAACTGTGCGCATCGGGCAAGTGTTGTCACTGCCGGAGCAGGATGTTGCGAACGCCCTGGCTGAGATCGATGAGGATCAATGGTTCGAGCGGAAGTCGTTCCGCATAGAACCTCGTGCTTTGGCAGAGGCCATGGTGGGGTTCGCCAACGCAGACGGTGGAACCGTCGTTGTGGGTCTCCACAAAGGTACCGTCGATGGCACCGACGGCTCTACCGAGCATCGCAATGAGCTTATGCAAGCACATATCCAATACTGCCAACCACCTGTCCCGGCTCGTGCCAATCTCATTGCATGTCAGCGCGACGATGGTTCATCCGATCATCTTCTCGTGATCGAGGTGCGTCCGGGCGACACGGTATATGCCAACACGCGAGATGAGGTCTTCCTGCGTGTTGGCGATGAGAACCGTCGCTTGACCTATGCGCAGCGTCAAGAGCTTCTCTACGACCGTGGGCACGGATCCTACGAGGGCCGTCTAATCGAGGCGGCGTCCCTGGAGGAAATGGATGACGATCTTCTCCAAGACTACGCAAAAGCCGTCCGGCATCCTGACGCTTTACGTTTGCTGCAAGCTAGAGGTCTTACCGTCGACGGTCAACTCACAGTTGCTGGGTTGCTGCTTTTCTCGCAGAGCCCTCAGCGTTTCCTTCCGGAGTCGTTCATTCGCGTCTTGCGCTATCGCGGTACCGAACGTGGCACTGGGTCTCGTCAGCAGCTGCTTCGCGACGAGACGATCGAAGGTCCGATTGCGCGTCAGCTGATCGATGCGCGTGAGGTCATTAAGGACGATCAGCCACGACGCCGGGCGCTTACATCCAGGGGCACGTTCGACAATGTGCCTTTGGTTCCCCAAGACGCCTGGCTGGAGGGCCTCGTGAACGCTGCGGTTCATCGATCCTACAGCCTCGCTGGCGACCATATACGAGTGGAGATCTTCGCGAATCGCATCGAGATAACGAGTCCTGGTCGCTTCCCTGGTTTTGTCGATTCGACCAATCCCTTGGAGGCCCCGCGCTATGCTCGCAATCCGCGCATCGCCAGAGTTTGCGCGGATCAGAACTTTGGACAGGAGTTGGGTGAGGGCATCCGGCGGATGTTCGATGAGATGCGTTTGGCCGGACTCGCCGATCCGCTCTATGAAGAGACTCAGGCAAGTGTAAGACTCACGCTCTTGGCCGAGCCGGTGGATCGGGCGCTTGAGGCGCGACTCCCACGCGGTGCGCGAGCGATGGTGGCAGCTATTCGAGAGGCTGGTCAGCTGAGCACTGGGGAGATAGCCGAGTTGGTCGGAGTTTCACGGCCGACCGCGAGCAGGCACCTAGCGATTATTAGGGACGCTGGTTTGATCGTTTGGACGGGTAAGTCTCCAAAGGATCCAAGGGCGTCATGGTCTCTACCGCCTACGTGAGCTGTATTACTCGAAAGCTACTGGCAAGGTCTGTTTGCCAGTAACTTTCGAGTATCGGGAAGAAGCCGGTGTCGAAGTATGTTGGATTGCAGGTTGGCCCCACAGGTAGCTGAGCACGCAGCCGAGCACGAACACGGCGACGACCAGCAGCTCTGGCCCAGAGTCCTCGGTGAGCGCGCCGACCACGCCGGCGGTGAGGCCGCCGGAGAGGGCCGCCAGCCAGGCGGGGTCGGAGTTGACCGGGGCGAAGACTCGCTCGCGATTACGGATGGCGATCGCCGAGGCGAGCAGTGCGAGCGCTGTGGCGAGCGGCATCAGGTGGTTCTTCAGCTCCTCCCAGGCGGCGCTGTAGCGACGCACGATGATGTCGCGAATGTCTCCGGGAGAGCGGGCGTCGAGCACGCTGCCGGTGAAGTGGCCGCTGCCATGGGCGGTGGTGAGGTCGATCGCCGCGAGCGCCACCAGCCCTATGACCGGCGCTGCCATCACGATCAGCGCGCGCTTGCGGTTGAAGGCGCCGGGCAGCAGCATCACCGTCGCGACGGCCGTGCCGGCGCTCACGAGGATCACGCCGCCGACGCCCGCGCCGATCCGAGCCGAGCCCTCGACGACCGCTAGCAGGATGCCCGCGCAGGCCATCGTCGCCGCTGCACGGCGTCCGCGTACGGCGGGGTAGAGGGCAGCCGCGACTGCGGTGAAGACGAGCACGGCGAGCCCTGACTTGAGCTCGTTGCCGATCCCGTAGAAGCGTGCGCCGAAGGCTGGGTTGGGACCGAGCAGCGAGCGCATCAGCAGCTGCGTGCCGGCGAGCGCGTCGACGGTCAGCGCGAGCACCGCGACAACGGCGGGCGCGAGCGGCGCGCGCGGCCAGGGCACGAGCCAGTCGGTGAGCGCGCCGAGCGCGAAGCAGATGGCCACGATCAGCGCGAGCTCGAGGCCGCGACTTGGCTCGAGCGCCGCCGGCACGAGCACGGCCACGGGCGTCCACATCATCGCGAGCGCCCCAATTCGCATCGCCCAGGCGTCGCGCGCCACCCCGAGAGTGTGGCCCGACCGGCAGTCGCGCGAGGGCGAGCAGTAGCGCCCAGGCGGCCACGAGCCATCCAAGTGCCGGCAGACGCCGCGAGTCGAGCACTTCCAGACGCGTCTTCAGTGCGCGTAGGCTCGCACTGTGGAGGGGGCCGTCAAGTCGCACGGGCTTGCCGCGCATGTCGGCTGGCACGGCCAGACCTAGGTGATCGAGGATCGTGGGGCCGATGTCGATTGCCGCGATCATGCCGCGCTCGTTGGTGGTTTGCGAGGTGATCGTGTGACCGCCGGAATCGCTTGCCTCGCATTCCTGCGAATGCGCTCCACAGCAGTTCGTGTTTGAGAGCTTCGGGCGCGCGCTGCAGCACGATCAGCAGCTCGCCGCTGGGGCGGGTGGCGGCCAGTGTGCGCAAGTCGGCGTAGCCGGGTGCGCCGGCTGGCAGGTCGGCGACCACCAGCCGGTGGGTGCTCTGCAACGCGGCGATTCGCGTGAGCAGTGTCGAGGGGAGTCCAAGCGAGACGGCCGCGATTCCTCCGGAGCGGTTGGCGGCGAGTGGACCGTCGATGTCTTCGAGGTGGGTGGAGCCGAGCGAATAGCGGCCGGGGTATGCGGAGGATGCCGCGTAGGCGCCGCCGCCGGGGATGCTCGACGCCAGCAGGCCGGGCCTCAGCAGCTGTGGGGCTCCTTCGGCGCGCTTGCGCGCCGCCGCCCAGGGTCTGACGATCGCGTAGGGGGTGCCGCGCGTCGGTGATCCAATGCGCGCGCCGTCCGTGGGGTTGTGGGCAGCGAGGATCGGCGCGCTTTCGATTACGAGGAGCGAGAGCGCGGGCGGGTAGGCGGGGCTGTAGGCCGAGTAGGAGACCCGCGCTCCCTGGGTGATGTCGAGCAGCAGCTGGTCGGTCTTGTAGGTGCCCTGTGTCGCGCTGAGGATGCCGGTCGAAAGTGTTGGTATCGCGCTGAGCTGCTGCTCGATCGCGTCGTCTTCGGGCCGATCCGCGGGCAGCGGTCCGGGAGACACGAACACCACCAGCGCTGAGGTCTCCTTGCCGCTCGATCCCTCTCTGTGGCCCGACCCATCTCTGTGGCCCGACCCCTCTTTGCCGCTCAATCCAGTGGCGCCTGCTGAGTCTGCCAGGCAGAAGCCGAACAGAGCAACACATAGGAGAGCTGCGGTGAGCCCTCCTCGTGCTGTGCTCAGCCTTCCGTCCCCCCGGACGTGCCGGCCGGCACGGGATGCTCGCCGGCTGACAGCGCGCCCAGCTCAGCTTCGTCTGCCGGGCTCAAGTGCGTGGTGCTGCCCTCGATGTTCACTCGTGGCAGGCTGCGGTCAAGCCACGAAGGGATCTTCCAGGTTGTGTCGCCGATGATCGTGAGCACGGCGGGCAATAGCAGGCAGCGCACCACCACCGCGTCGAGGAACACCGCCGAGGCGAGGCTCAGGCCGAACTCCTTGATGACTCGGCTTTCCCCGAGCATGAACGACAGGAACACGCAGATCATGATCGCCGCCGCCGCGGTCACCACTCGTCCAGTCAGCGCGAGGCCTTCGCGAACGGCTCGCTGGCTGTCGTCGTTGCGGGTCCACTGCTCGTGGATGCGGGAGATCAAGAAGACCTCGTAGTCCATCGACAGCCCGAACACGATCGCGAACAGCATCACCGGGATGAACGACTCGATTGGGCCGCCGTTGACACCCATCAGCCCGTCGACCCAGCCCCACTGGAACACGACGACGATCACTCCGAGCGAGGCTCCGATGCTGAGCAGATTCATGACGGCGGCTTGCAGCGGGATGACAACCGAGCGGAACACGATCATCAGCAACAGCGCCGAGAGCAGCACGACGACGCCGATGAACAGCGGCAGCTTCTTGCCGAGCACGTTGGCGAAGTCGACCGATCCGGCGGTGATCCCGCCGACGTAGACGTGCATGCCGGTGCTTGCCGCGATGGGCGGTATCACATGGCCGCGCAACTGTTCGACGAGCTGCGTGGTCGCGTAGTCCTGCGGCGAGGATGTGGGGTAGACCGAGATCGTGGCGACGTCGCCGGCGGGGTTGAACTTCGCGGGTGCGACTGCCGCCACGTCCTTGACGCCGGCGAGTGTGGTGCGCAGCTTTTCGACCGACTGCTTGTCGCCGTTGTTTGTTGGGATGCTCAGCAGCACCCCCTGTTCGGCCGCTTGATGGCTTGGGTTGGTGGTCTTGGGGAGTTGGACGACAACCTGCAGCGGTCCGTTGAAGCCCTTGCCGAAGCCCTCCGCGAGCAG
Source organism: uncultured Solirubrobacterales bacterium (assembly GCA_963849215.1). Taxonomy (GTDB): domain Bacteria; phylum Actinomycetota; class Thermoleophilia; order Solirubrobacterales; family Solirubrobacteraceae; genus Palsa-744. Next base: position 778,681 of record CAWKGR010000001.1, on the reverse strand, counting down.
CTGGTAGGCCTTGTGGGTCGTGAAGTGCACGGGATCGTTGCTGGCGTCGCTTGACCCCAGCCGTAGCGCGGTGGCGGGAGCGGCGATCAGCAGCATCACCAGCACCGACGCGGTCGCGATCGGCCATGAGTGGGCTTGCACGAAATGGCTCCAGCGCACCCATGTCTGTCCGTGCTTGGCATCGGTTGCCTTGCGCGCCTTTGCGCCGTGCCCGCCGGCCTGGCCGCACGAGACGCGCGCCGGCGAAGGTGAGCAGCGCGGGCAGCAGCGTCAGCGAGCCGAGCATCACGAGCAGTACCCCGATCGAGGCGGAGACCGCCACTCCGTAGAGGAAGTCGACGCCCAGCAGCATCATGCCGAGCAGGGCGATCACGACGGTGCAGCCGGCGAACAGCACGGCGCGCCCGGCGGTGTCCATTGCCTGCACGACCGACTCGCGCACGTCGCCGAAGGTGTGGCCGGGAGTCGTGTAGGCCTCGCGGAAACGCGTGACGATGAACAGCGAGTAGTCGATCCCCACGCCCAGGCCGATCATCGCCGCGAGCTCGGAGGAGAAGTTGGGGGTGTCCACCACGTGGGTGAATAGCGCGATCAGGCCGAGGCCGGTGCCGAGGCCGAACAGTGCTGTGACGATCGGCAGGCCCATCGCGACGAGCGAGCCGAAGGTGATCAGCAGCACGACGATCGCCGCCAGCAACCCGACGGCGGTGGTCAGCCCGAAGCCTTCCTGCTCGGTCTGCTCGATCGCCTGTCCGCCCAGCTCGATCTGAAGGCCTGGTGTGCGCGCGGCTTCGGCTGCTTTGACAACGCCTTCGCCGGCGCTCTTGGGGAGGTTGTTGGCCTTTTCGTTGAACACGACAGTCGCAAACGCGATCTGCCCGTTGGGTGAGATCGCCTTGCCTGCTTGGCTGGGCGTGTAGGGACTGATGACGCCGGATACGTGCGGCAGATGTTCGACTTTGGCGAACAGCGCGCTCATATGCTCGCGCACCGAGGATTCCTCGACGGTGCCGTGCTCGGCCTTGAAGACGATCGTGTCGCGGTCGCCGGCCTGCGTGGGGAAGCTGTGGGCGAGCAGGTCCGAGGCACGCTGCGCGTCGGAGTTGGGCAGCGTGAAGTTGTTGGAGTAGGAGGTGCCGGCGGATTGGGCGAACGCGTTGACGACGATCAGCAGGACTACCCAGCCGATCGCGATGTAGAGACGGTGGGTTGTTGACCAGCGGGCGAGTTTGAGCATCGTCAGAGCTTAGACAGCTTCACGCGAGGAGACCGTCGCTATCGGCGGTGTAGCTCTACGCAATAGTGCACGGGCGGTCGCTCGGGACAGGCGATGAAGCCGTCGAGGTGCACGTAGGGACTCGCCGGTTGACGGCCGGGACTTGTCGGTTGAATTGACGGCGGGGACTTGTCGGTTGAGCTACCCTCGCGTTTGGGCTTGACAAGTCACCCTTGACTTGCGTATAGTGATCGTGTCGCGTTCTCAAGTGGTGAGCGCGGTACGTAATGAGACATAGATCGGGTTGGGGTTCTTCCACTCGTGGAGATCTCTAGCGCTGTAAGCAAGTGGTTCCGGGAGAGGGACCGGGTCACCGTATTGAGAGGGAGCTGTTTTTCGCGTGAGTTCTTTGGGGAATAACGTGTTTGAGATTCCGTGTGCCGCTCGACCGTCCGTTATAGGACGCGTCAGCGTCGCTGACGCGTCTCTCTCTCTCTCTCTCTCTCTCTGGTCTGGCTGGTCTCGGCGCTCTAGGCGCCAAGGTCGAGTCAGAGCCCTCGAGCTCACCGGCCCTTGTGGCCGGGTTGGATGGAGACGGTCACAGTGGCCTTTCTCCCCTGCGGGCTCGTTTTCGACGCGCGCTGATAGCGCGTCGCATTTCTTGTTCTTTTGCCGTCGCGGGCCGTGTGCCCGCGACGGTCTTGTCTGCCCTCCGAATGGGGGGTGTCTGCCCCCCGAACGGGGGTGCTGTCCGTGGGTGGGTGCGCGTCGTGTCGGTTCTCTTGAGGAGGGGATGGGTTGATGGTTGCTCGCAGGCTTAGGTTGACTGTAGTGGCTTCGCTTTGCGGGCTTGCTTGTGCGGTTGCGGTGGGCGTGGCTCCCGCGGTGGCTGGTGCGACGCAGTTCGGTTATCCGTCGAGTAGTGAAGCTGGGCACCTGCTTGGCGCTTCGGGGTTGGGGCTCGATCAGGAAACGGGCGATGTCTACGTCGGTGAGGTCGGCGACGAACGCGTCTCGAAGTTCGACGGATCTGGGGCCTTCCAGTTCGCGTGGGGTTGGGGGGTCAACCAGGAAAGTCCTGCGGAAGAGCTGCAGACGTGCACGCTCACGACGAGATGCGAAAAAGGGCGAGCGGGATCGGGCGCGGGCGAGTTTGCCTCTTCGTGCGGTGCTGAGGGCGTGGCAGTCGACAACGATCCGTTGAGCTTCTCCTACAAGGACGTGTATGTCGTTGATTTCTGTAACTATCGCGTCCAGAAGTTCGATTCGTCAGGGAAATTCCTGTTGACGTTCGGCGGGCACGTGAATGAAACGACAGACGGGAACGTGTGTGTCGCCGGGGAAGCGTGCACGAAAGGCACAGAAGGCGCGGGTAACGGCGAATTCGAATGGGCTTTTGAACACAGCTATATCGCGGTGGGCCCCGATGGCGCCGTGTATGTCGGCGACAAGGCACGCGTACAGGTGTTCGAACCGTCTGGTGTGTGGAGGGAAAATATCTCGCTTGCCGGGTTGTCCGCCACCGGTAAGGTGACGGCGCTGGCTGTGGACTCCGCAGGTGACATATATGTAGCCGATGAAGGTGTAGCGGGTGTGCGCGAGCTCGAACCGGGCGGTATAGAAAAGACGACCCAGTTCGACGCGGGCAGCACGACTGTCGAAGCGATCGCGCTCGATAAATCCGGTGACCTGTTCGTCGCCGACGGCAGCGGTGGCTTCCACGTCGCCGAGTACGATTCCTCGGGTGCGCAGCTCTCGAGCTTCGGCTCGAATACTGCCGATAACACGCATGGGATCTCGTTCTCGGATGTTCTGGATGAGCTGTATGTCTCGACCTTTACGGGTGGCATCTGGGTGTTGACGCCGCCCGCTCCGGGGCCGGCGATAGGTCCCGGCAGCGAGAGCGCGACAGCGGAATCGGGCGGCGCCGCAAACTTTGAAGCGACGATCGATCCTGAGGGAAATTCGACGACCTATCACGTCGAATACGTCGATGAGAAGCATTTCCAGGAAAGCGGATATGCGAGCGCGACGAGCACCGCGCCGCAATCGATCGGCTCGGGCTTCTCCGAAGAACACGTCGAAGTCCATTTGCCCGCAAAGACGTTGGTGCCGGGGACGACTTATCACTGGCGTGTGGTGGCAGTCGATTCGTTGCACCGCACGTCGACCGGTGTCGACCAGACCTTGGAAGAGACTCCGGCGGCTCTGATCGAAGGTCCGTGGGCAAGCAACGTCGCGGGGACGAGCGCGACGCTGAGCGCGAAGATCGATCCATTGGGCGCAAACACCAGTTATCGCCTGGAATATGGCACGGGAGCCTCTTACGAACACGTGTTCAGCGGCAGCGTCGGCGAAGGCACGGGTTACGTGACGGTCAGCTACCACGTCCAGGAACTGGCAGGCGGAACGGTCTACCACTACCGCCTGGTCACAGCCAGCGAAGTTGGCGATATCGAAACCAGCGATCATACGTTCACGACTCAGCATGTGGGTGGTAACGAGCTTACGTTGCCCGATGGGCGTGCGTGGGAACTGGTTTCGCCGCCGGGTAAAAAAGGGGCGTTGATCGGTCCGTCCTCTTTGAACTACTGGCTGACGCAGGCCGCGAGTGACGGGAGTGGGATCACGTATACGACAAATGAAGTGCTCGGGGAAGGCGCGGTGGGTCATCTCTTCTCCGCTCAGGTCCTCTCGACACGCGCAAACGGGGTCTGGCGGACTCAGTATGTATCCACTCATGATCAGCTCCCGCCGGAAGGCGAATCGGCCAAGAGTCTGTCCGAGTCTTCGGAATACTGGCATATCTTCTCATCGGATCTATCGCTTGGCCTGTTGGAGCCTGGTGCTGGACCTTTGGCGCCGCAGTCCGCGGAAGCGACGGAACAGACGTTGTATCTACGCAATAGCGCGAGCGGCTCTTTTCGGGCGCTTCAAAGTGAAGCAAACGTGCCAGCGGCTCTGAGGCGGTCAGGGGACTTTTACGGTAACGGAGTAGTAGGTGAGTATGAAGGTCCGTTCTATTACGCCGCTACCCCGGATCTCAGCTATGTGGTCTTTGGCACGTCGCGCGCGCTAACGCCTGAATCTGAAAGCGGCGAAGTGCGAGTCCAACATCTAGAAAACTATGCCGACGAAGAGATGAATCTGTACGAGTGGCACGACGGTCGGCTGGAATTGGTAAATATCCTTCCCGACGGTAAAACGGGGGTTGGAGCACGTGTAGGCGCAGGCGAAGTGGGCGCCAACGCGGGTAACATGCTCGCCCGGGCCATTTCGAGCGACGGTCGTTGGGTCGTGTGGCACTATGGCCAATTGGACGCAGGCGCAAAAGTGGAACTATACGCTCGTGATACGGTCGCTAAACGTACGCTCAAGATTGGTGGTGCGGACGCGCGCTTTGAAACGATGAGCAGCGACGGCTCGAAGATATTCTACACGGAAACGGAAGCCGGCCACAACGGCGGCCTAAACGGTGACCTATACGTCTTCGATACCTCCACCGGCACCCAGACCGATCTGACGGCTAACCACAGCGTTGGAGGAAACGCCGGGGTGCAAAATGGAGTGCTGGGTGCCAGTCAAGACGGCTCCTCTATCTATGTCGTCGCCACGGGAGTGCTGGCGAGCGGTGCTGTGAGCGGAGCCGACAATCTCTATCTGCTGCACGAGGGCGCTGGTGGATGGACCACGACGTTCATCACTGCGCTGTCCCAGGAAGACAAACACAGCTGGGGAGGCGATGACAGCGACTCACGCACGAAGGAGTATCCGTGGATGGTCGACTCGGAGGTATCGCCCGACGGGCGCTACGTGGCGTTCATGTCGAACAGTCCACTGACCGGCTATGACAATCGCGACGCGGTCAGTGGTCAGCGCGACGAGGAGGTCTACTTGTATGACGCATCGTCAAATCATCTGGTGTGCGCTTCGTGTGACCCGACCGGCGCGCGTCCAATGGGCGTATTTGATAACGGTGGAGAATTCGACAATGGCGATGGGAGCCTGTTGGTGGATACCACCAACTCGTGGAGCGCTCACAACAGTGGCAGTGATCATTGGTTGGCGGGTAGCCTGGTTGGCTGGAACAACGAGCTTGAGATAGCGTCATATCAGCCTCGGTATGTGATGGATAGTGGACGGTTGTTCTTCAACAGCCCGGATGCGCTGGTGCCACAGGACACTAACGGTCTTGAGGACGTGTATCAGTATGAGCCTGCCGGTACGGGCAGCTGCTCCAGCGCGAGCGTGAGCTTTAGTGTGGTCTCGGGTGGTTGTGTGGGCTTGATCTCCTCGGGTACTTCGGCGAGCGAATCGGCGTTTATGGATGCCAGCGAAACGGGCGACGATGTGTTCTTCGTCACCTCAAACAAATTGACGTTTGAAGACTATGACAACGCGTATGACATGTATGACGCGCATGTGTGCACCGAAGCGGCGCCGTGTCGCGCTGAACCTGTCTCGCCGCCTGAATGCACGAGCGGCGATTCGTGCAAGCCCGCCCCGTCTCCGCAGCCGACGATCTTCGGTGCGACGCCCAGCGCGACGTTCAAAGGCGTTGGCAACTTCACGTCGTCGCCTTCCGGCTCTGTTGTGACGCCGAGAGCGCTGACGCGGGCGCAGAAGCTCGCCGTGGCGCTGAAAGCGTGTCACACGAAGAAGGCGAGAAAGAAGCGGATGGTGTGTGAACGGCAGGCAAGAAAGCGCTTTGGGGCTAAGCAAGCTCGCAAGGCGAAGGCGACGAAGAAGGGCAATGGGTGATCATCGTGAGCTTCATCAAGAAACACGCATTCCTTGCCGTTCTCGTTGTCGTAGGGGCGTTGTTGTTGGGTGGTAGCGGTGAGGCATGGGCGGCGGAGCCTTGGTGGCATTTGACGAGCGTCTCGGCGCCCGCGAGCAAGCCCGGGAAGGAATCGAGGATCGAGGTTATCGCCGCGAACGTCGGGGACGAATCCACCAACGGTACTGTGGATGAGAACGCCGGAGAAGCATTGTTCTTCAAAGAACACAAGAACTTCATTACCGTGGAAGACACGCTGCCGGCAGGTGTCACGCCGACCGCTGCGCTTGTCGAAGGCGGAGGGACAGGCCTTAACCAGTATGCGGCGCTTCCGGGCTCGGGGCCGTTTGTTTCTTATATCGCGCCGCCTTGCACGATCGCGGGACAGAAGGTCACGTGCTTGTACGGCGTGCCCGTGCGTGCCTATGAACAGATGATCCTCGCGATAAGCGTAACGGTCGCGCCGGGAGCAGGTAAGGCGGAGAACGAAGTGAGGGTGTCAGGCGGTGGCGCTGCCGTCGCTACCAAGCATGAAGCGCTCGCGATCGAATCTCCCGAACAGTACGGTTCGCAGTCGTATGAATTGACACCTGAAGAAGAAGGTGGTGGTATCGATACACAGGCCGGCTCGCACCCATTCCAGCTGACTACGACGCTGATGCTCAACAGTCAAGCGGTGCCGGCTGGACAGTACTATCCTGGCGAACTCATACCGGAAATACAGCCGATTGCGACGACCAAGGATCTGCGTTTCAACCTGCCGCCGGGGTTGATTGGCAACCCAACCCCGATTCCAAAGTGCAGCTTGCATCAGTTCCAGCTGTCCGCTCACGGCGCCCCGCCGTGTCCCAACAACACGGCAGTGGGCGTGGCTACCCCGATAGTCACCGGGTTCGATGCGCCCGCGCGGGTATCCTATTCACTCTCCGAACCATTGTATAGCCTTGAACCGGCTGTGGGTGAGCCGGCGAGGTTTGGGTTCATAACGATCGCGGGTCCCGTGATTCTCGATACTTCAGTGCGTACCGGAGGGGACTATGGTGTCGTCGTAACGGTCCCGAATATCCTCGAGGGCACGGGGTTCATCGGTAATATCGTGACGTTCTGGGGTGTCCCCGCGGACGCACGACACAACAACTCCCGTGGTCTGACATGCATCCAGGAAACGAAGGGGCGTGAAGAAGGCGAAGGCGAACCGCTGCATCCCGGTCCCGAACCGTCTTGCCCGGTCGTTGAAAAACCACAGCCGCTGCTAATCATGCCGACGTCTTGCACCGGTCCGCTTCACAGCACGATCGAATCGGACAGCTGGGTAGAGTCGGGTCAATTCACGTCGAAGGATTACACGTTCGCGAACAGCGCCGGAGAAACCTACGGGCAAGATGGGTGCAACCGCTTGAACTTCGAACCGTCGATCAACGTCGCGCCCGACGGACAAGAGGCGAGCACCCCGACAGGATTGACCGTTGGCGTACATGTGCCTCAGGAATCCAGCTTGAACCCAGTGGGGCTGGCCGAGTCGACGGTACGCAACACGCTTGTGACGCTACCCGCGGGCGTAGGCTTGAACCCTGCGGGTGCGGATGGTCTCACGTCTTGCGGTCTCGGAGAAATCGGGCTTGAAAGCCCGGCGGTACAGACGTGCCCTGAATCCTCGAAGGTCGGCACTGTCGAAATCAGTACTCCGCTGCTACCAAACCCACTGGTTGGAGCGGCATACTTGGCCCAGCAGAACGCCAACCCGTTCGGCAGCCTCGTTGCGCTGTACTTGGCGGTCTACGATCCCGTGTCCGGTGTGCGCGTCAAGCTTGCCGGAGAAGTAAAACCAGATCCTGTGACGGGCCAGCTCGTTTCGACGTTCGATGACACGCCGCAACTACCGTTTGAAGACTTGAAGCTGCACTTCTTCGGTGGGTCTCGTGCGCCGCTGGGTACTCCCGCCCTGTGTGGTGGGTACACGACCACGGCCTCGATAGGGCCGTGGTCGGGTAACGCTCCGGTGGATTCCTCCTCGGAATTCTTGATCACGAGTGGTCCGAACCACACGCCGTGTAGTGATCCATTGCCGTTCAAGCCGGAACTGACGACGGGCAGCTTGAACATTCAGGCCGGTGCGTTCACGCCGTTCACGATGACGATGTCGCGGGAAGACGGCAATCAGAATCTCGATGCGATCCAGTTGAAGATGCCGTCAGGCTTGCTCGGGACATTGTCGAGTGTAAAGCTGTGCGGCGAAGCCGAAGGTAACGCCGGGACGTGTGGTCCTGAAAGCCTGATCGGGCATACCACGGTCAGTGTTGGTTTGGGCGGCAATCCGTACACGGTGACCGGGGGCGAAGTGTTTATCACCGGTCCGTATAAGGGTGCTCCATATGGTCTGTCGATCGTAAACCCGGCGAAGGCGGGCCCGTTTGATCTTGGCAAGGTGATAGTGCGGGCGAAGATCGAAGTGAATCCTGAAAACGCGGCTTTGACGATCACAAGCGATGCGAGTGGTCCGTATGCGATCCCGCAGATCATCGACGGGATTCCTTTGCAGATCAAGCACGTCAATGTGTCTGTGGACAGGCCCGATTTCACGTTCAACCCGACGAACTGTGCTCCGCAGGAAATCGGTGGGAGCCTCACAAGCAGTCAAGGTGCTGTATCGGTCTTGCACGTGCCGTTCCAGGTCACGAATTGTGCGGTTCTTGGGTTCAAACCGATCTTCTCGGTGTCGACGAATGGGAAGACATCACGCGCGAAGGGTGCGAGCTTGAGCGTAAAGCTGACCTATCCCAATGCTCCGTTTGGTACCCAGGCGAATATCGGGAAGGTCAAGGTGGATCTGCCGAAGCAGCTTCCATCGCGCTTGACGACGCTACAGAAGGCGTGTCCGGCCAGCACGTTCGCGGCCAACCCGGCGGCCTGTTCCCCGGACTCGAGGATCGGTAGCGCTATGGCGACGACGCCTGTGCTGCCGGTCCATTTGGAAGGACCCGCGTACTTCGTGTCCCATGGTGGCCAGAAGTTCCCAGAACTGATCGTCGCGCTATCGGGGGAGGGCGTCACCGTCTACTTGCATGGCGAAACGTTCATCAGCAAAGCCGGGATCACAAGCAGCACGTTCCGTACGATCCCAGACGTCCCGATCGGTGTGTTCGAACTGAAGCTGCCGCAGGGCCCTGATTCGGCGCTCGCGGCGAACGGGAATCTCTGTACGAGCAAGCTGGTCATGCCGACCACGTTCGTTGGTGCGAACGGAGTCAGCCTCAAACAGTCAACCCCCGTGACCGCTACGGGGTGCTTGAAGCACAAGGCCAAGAAGACAAAGAAGAGCAAGCACAAGAAGAAGAAATGAAATGCGTGCCAGGGAAAGGGCGCCGTCCAAGCAGGCGGCGCCCAATGGGCTGACAACGGCCGCCCGAGGGAAGCTGGGCGGTACTCGCGGCGGCTCGTCATCGCCACCCTCACCGTCACTACCACCACCGTCACCACTGCCTGCGGCGGGACATGATGGGCTTGGGCGTGAGCGGGTGGTCGATATTCAGCGTGCGCGGATGCTTGCCGCCATGTTCGACGTCGTTGCCGAACGAGGGGCCGCTAACGCGTCGGTGGCTCATGTGGTCGCGCGCTCCGGTGTGTCGCGACGCACGTTCTATGAGCTGTTCGAGGATCGCGAGGACTGCTTGCTTGCAGCTTTCGACGAGGCGGTCCTGCTTGCGTCCGAGCGTGTGCTCGAGGCGTATGAGACTGGGGGAGCTACCCTCGGGGGCACAGGCTGGCGGGGGCGGATCAGGGCCTCGCTGGCGGCGCTACTGCAGTTCCTAGATGACCAACCTGCGATGGGTCGTCTGTTGGTCGTCGAGATCCTCGGCGCGGGGCCCAGGGGGCTCGAACGCCGCGCAAGGGTGCTTGCGCAGATCGTCTGGGCAGTCGACCAGGGGCGCGCCGAGGCCAAGCCCGGCAGACTGCTGCCGCCTTTGACGGCCGAGGGTGTGGTCGGCGCCGTCTTCTCGGTGATCCACACTCGCATGCTGCCCGGCTCGGATGGGGCGTCCCCGCCGTCCTTCACAGTGGATGGCCGGAATGGGGCGCCCTCGCCGCTCCCTCCGGACAGAGAGGGCGATTCCCTGCTGGAGCTTACGGGCCCGTTGATGAGCATGATCGTGCTTCCCTATCTCGGTGGCCCGGCGGCCCGCAAGGAGTTGGAGCGTCCCGTGCCCAAGCGCGACACCTCCAGCCCGCGAGCGGTGGACGACCCACTCAGGGACCTCGAGATGCGCCTTACCTATCGCACCGTCCGTGTATTGATGGCGATCGCTGCCCATCCGCGCGCATCCAACCGACAGGTTGCCGCCGCCGCCGACGTATCCGACCAAGGCCAGATGTCCAAGCTGCTCGCACGCATGCAACATCTCGGCTTGATAGAGAACAGCGGCACGGCTTCCGCCCGCGGCGAGCCCAACGCGTGGACGCTCACACAGATCGGCCACCGCGTCGAGCAGACGATCCACGAACAGGCCGAGCGCTTCAAAGGCTGAGCCGTTTCGCGTATGGCGCCCCAGCTATCTCGCCGAGAAGATCTCGAGCGTGCCGGACAGCTCGTGTTCGTTGGCGTCGCCCTCCGGCTCGACCACATGACCGTCGAGGACGATCGGACTGTTCCAGTGGCCGGGGAGCCCGGGTAGCTTGGCGATCGGACGGCCTGAGCGGGTCGGTAGACATAGATGCCGCCGCCGGAGGGGTCATACACGTAGAGCAGGCCTCCGGCCAGCACCGGGCTCGTGCCGGGGTTGTCGTTTTGCCACACCGGTCGCAGCCGTCCGCCGATCAGCGCGTAGGCGGCGGTGGCGTGTTCGGCGCCGACGAACACGATTGTGCTGCTGTGGCGCGATCCGGCCTGTGTGGTCCACACGGCGGGTGCGCTGAACAGCTCCCCGCCGCCCGGCAGCGGTAGACGCTGCAGTTCGCCGCCGAGCTTGTTGGGAGCTGAAGGTGCGTGGCCGTCGAGCGCTGAGAGCGACAGTACGCGCATGACCCCATCCTTGCCGGCGATCAGCACACGGTTCTGCCCGAGCAGTACCGGGGCGCTCGAGCCGAGGTCGAGATCGTCTTCGTTTAGTTCGCCCTGGTTGGTGGGCGTGAAGGCTTGGCGGTAGCGCAGGTCTGGCAGCGTCAGCTCGATCACGCTGTCGCCGAAGTTGGTTGTGCCGTTCCACGGCCCGTTGCCGGTGGAGACCAGCAGACGTTCGCCCCCCGGCTCGACGACCGCGCCGCCGCGCGAGAGGATCGCCGAGTCGCTCGCCGAGCAGCTGCGGGGCACGATTATCAGGCGGCGGTTGGCGCACAGCGTGTTGAACACGGCGACGGTTCGCCCGCTGGAGCGTTCGATCAGCACGACGTGGCCCTGGTAGACAGGTGTGTCGCCGAGATAGCCGCTGGTGGCGACGATCAGATAGGGCCCGTCGATGTTGAGCGCCGCGCCGAGCTTCTCGCGCGTGGGATCGCGTGTCACTGACACGGGCCAGCCGCCTATACGTACTTCGCTGCCGTTGGCGAGCGAGATCTTGTGGATCACCCCATCAGGCGAGGCCGTGTACACGTAACGCCCATCCGGGTCGGCCAGCGGCGAGCTGACGGTGATCTGTGCGCTGCCGGCCCACCCGCTATAGCCGCTGGGCGTGAACGCCCACAGGATGTGTCCGCTCGACGCGTCGAGGGCGAGCGTCTTGCCGTAGGTCGTCGTGACGACTACCACGCTGTGCGCAGCGCCGTCGACGCTTGCTTGATGTAGGTAGATGGGGGAGGAGTCGACCGTCCCTGGCAGGTTGACGGTGACGCGACGCAGGTGAGCGAGATTCGCGGCTGTGATGCCGGTCGCGAGTGAGCTTGCATCCGAGCGCTGCGGGTTCAGCCCGAACTCGGGCCAGTCAAGGAGGCGTCCCGTGCTCGCGCGAGCAGGGCCTCCCTGTTCTGGGACGATCGGGATGGCCGTGTTCGGGGCGCTGGGCGTGGAGGTATCGTCCGGGGCGCTGCTTCCGCATGCGCTCAACAGCAGGCCGGCGACGAGAGTTGCCGCGAGAGGCAGGCCGGCGACGAGAGTCGCTGCGAGACGCGGTGACCGGCGCACGCGCATCAAAGGGTTGTAGCGCAGACGGATATTCGGGAGGTGTTAGACGACGCGAACCCGTGCGCGAGTACCCGCCGCGTCGAGCAAGCGCTCGAGGTCGCACGGGTCGCTTGTCAGGATCGTGTCGCCGTCCTCGACCAACAGCGACACCGCCGCGTCTGTGATGTCGCGGGTGCCGCTGCGAGCCAGAAGCATGCCGCAATCGCGTGCGCGCCTCGCGCTCAAATCACACTCCACGAAGCCCGCAAGCGCTCGCGCGAGCCTCGCCTGTCGAGTTGGGTCACGCCAAACCTGAGCAACGCACGTCGAGGAAGTCATGACCTCGACGCCGCTCGTTGCGGCGGCCACGAGCTGTGCCGCGACATTGCGATCGCCTCGCTCGAGGGCGATCAGCGCGCCGGCGTCGAAGACGATGGCAGCCATCGGCGAGCCTCCTCGAGCTCCTGCTCGCTGAATGGACCCCCAGTCTCTTGCGCGATCTCCCCGGCGACCGCCAACAGCGCGTCGGCGCGCAGACGAGCGGACGCGGCTGCCGCAAGCCAACCGGACACGCCCTCGGAGCCGGCGGCGTCGCGTACGCGCTGGTACAGGTCGTCTGCGAGGCTAACGCTGATCTTTGCCACGTCTGACATGGTAGTACCAAAGGTACTACTCGGGTCGGCGGATGGCTGATCGAGGGTTGATTGAAACATCGGGGAAATTCTGCCTGTCGCTTGGGACGGTACTCGGCAAAAGGCTCGTCGTGCCCGGAATCGGCACGCGCGGTAGGTCGGGAATCGGCACGCGCCGTGGTTGGGAATCCGCACATCTGGCGGTGGGTTATCCTCGATGGCCACAGCGATCGGCGAGAGAGTGGGGGCAGCATGGCCAAGACACCGCGGGTGGGCGAGCAGGCGCCGGACTTCGAATTGCAGGGTACGAGCGGGCCGTTCAAGCTCTCCGAGCATCGGGGCGAGCGCGTCGTGTTGCTGTTCTATCCAGGCGACAACACGATGGTGTGCACCAAGCAGTTCTGCTCCTATCGCGATCGCGCCGATGACTTCGCCTCGTTGAACGCCACGGTCGTTGGGATCTCATCGCAGGGCCTGGAGTCGCACGAGGGATTCATCGCCAAAAACAGCCTCAACGTGCCGTTGCTGGCGGACGAGGACAAGGCGGTGGCTAAGGCTTACAGCGCCACCATGCCGGGTATCGGCTCAACGGCGCGCGCGGTGATCGTGATTGACGAGCAAGGGGTGGTTCGCCATCGCCACGATCACCGCCTGGGGCTCGATTACCAGAATGTGGATGAGCTCCAAGGCCGCGCTGGACGCACTCCCGGTGCTGAACTAGCGCTGGGCTACTTGCTTACGCTGGCGCCGCGTCCTCAAAGGATGGGTGCCGGCAACCGATGAAGAGCTGATGAGTTGTAAAGACCGGGTGCTGTCGCGTAGCGATGCTCCTGCCGGGATCAGGATCGCGCTGGGCATCCTTCTCCTCGTGGTCGCTGCGCACTTCATGCACAGCCTCCTGGGGTTCGGTGGCTCCTCGACTGCCGACCTGTTTGACATCTGGGTCTATGACGGAGTGATGGTGGGCTGTGCGGCGCTGTGCATCGCGCGCGGTGTCCTAGTCGGGTCCCAGAGAGTGGCGTGGTTGTTCCTTGGGTTCGGTTTGGCGTGCGACGCCTTTGGGGAAATCCTCTCGTCGATCAGCGAATCATTCGCGCCGACGGTTCAGGACGCGCTCTACCTCTGCCTGTACCTGGGCGCTTATGTCGCAGTCGTACTCCTCGGACGTCGACGCGCGAGCCATTTTCACGTGAGCATGTGGCTCGACGGCATCATCGGGGCGCTTGCCGTCGGTTCGCTGGGCGCGGTAGCCCTATCGACGCCGGGCTTCTTGGTGACCAATGGCACGGGCGTGAGAGCGGCTCTTGACATCTCATACCCGCTCGCCGACGTGCTGCTGGTTGGTGTCGTCGTCGTGATGCTGGCACTGGGAGGATGGCGCGCGTATCGCCCATTCCTTGTTATCGCGCTCGGGTTTCTCGCGATGGCCGTAGCGGATGGCGTTTATCTGTTCCAAGAAGCTCATGGCACCTACGCGGTTGGCACTCCGCTTGACTCGCTGTGGCTGTTCTCGGCGTTGATTCTGGGCTATGCCGCTTGGCAGCCCGACGGGGAGAGCGTGCACGAGGAGTACTCGCTGGGCGCCATCATGGCTGCGCCAATCCTCTGTGGCTTGGCGGCTGCGGGCGTTTTGGCATATGGGAGCGCTGAAGGTATCGCGGGGGTGTCGATCTGGCTTGCAGTCGCGACGCTCGTCACCGTGCTGGGGCGGCTGGTCGTGACAGCCGGCGAGAACCTTCGTCTCGTCGCGTCGAGCAGCGATTTGGCCAACCACGACGCGCTCACCGGCCTGGGCAACCGTCGAGCCCTGCTTCACGATCTCGAGCTCGCAGTCGAGCAGGCCACGGCGTCTGAGCCCAAGCTCATGCTCCTGTTCGATCTCAATGGCTTCAAGCACTACAACGACACCTTTGGTCACCCGGCCGGCGATGCGCTGCTCATGCGACTCGGCCGCAAGCTCGCCGAAGACTCCGGGCCCAACCGACGCACCTACCGTCTGGGTGGCGATGAGTTCTGCGCGCTGCTGGAGGTGACCGACGATCCCGCGGTGCTCGCCGTCGATCTGGCCGCTCGTCTTCTTGAGAGCGGCGAGCACTTCACGATCGGCGCATCCTACGGAGAGGTGCTACTGGGGAGCGAGACACGTGACGCCGAGGAGGCTCTGCGCATCGCAGATCAACGCCTCTATGCCCAGAAGACGCTCCTGCACGGGCCCTCCGGCCAGGAGTGGCGCGACGTGCTGCTCGGACTGCTGCGCGAACGAGATCCCGAGCTCGACACTCATGCACAGCAAGTCGCTGAGCTTGCCCACCGGCTGGGCCGCCGGCTCGGCATGGAGTCGGAGGACCTCAGGAATCTCGTGGCGGCAGCAGAGCTGCACGACATCGGCAAGGCGGCCATTCCCGACGCGATCCTCGAGAAGCCTGCCGCGCTCAATGAGGAGGAGCGAGCCTTCATAAAGCGCCATACCGTCATCGGGGAGCGCATCCTCGCCTCGGCGCCGAGCGGGCGACCGGTCGGCGCGATAGTGCGCGCGACCCACGAGCGCTATGACGGCCGCGGCTATCCCGACGGGCTCTCCGGCGAGCAGATTCCGCTCCCGGCACGGGTCATCGCGATCTGTGACGCCTATCAGGCGATGACGAGCAACCGCAGCTATCGAGCTGCCATGCCCGCCCAGCGCGCCCTGGAGGAGCTCCAGCGGTACGCCGGCAGCCAGTTCGATCCAGCGCTCACGGCGCTGTTCATCGGGCTGGTGGGAGAAGACTCGGGCTTGATAGGGGAGAGGACTCGGGCTTGATAGGTATCAAGCGCACTTCAGGCAGCGGAGCGACCTGAGACTAGCCATCGAGGACACTGTCGAGGGTTCTCGCGAGAGTCCTTATACGAGTCAGATGCTGACCGGTGAGAGACTGCAGCTGCGTGCGCCCGCGGTCTGTGAGGCGGAGATGCACCTGACGGTGATCGGCAGTGTCGCGCCGACGCGTGAGCAGTCCCCCAAGCTCCGCTCGCTGCGCCAGCTCGACCACACTGTGATGACGTATGTGAAGTGCCTCAGCCGCCTGTCCGATCGTTGGTCCGTCAGTTGCCAAGTGTCCGCGCACAACCAACAGCAGTTGATGCAAGGCGGGTGTCAGCCCGGCATCGTGGGCTGCCTGCTCGCTCCAGCGTAGAAAGTCGCGAAGCTCAGTGCGAAAGGCCAGCAGGCGCCGATAGTCCTCATCGCGCGGCGGGCGAGTCATGACGTGGGCCGGCGGTTATAAGGTGGCGTGGGCCGGCGGTTATGAGGTGGGGGAGCCATAATCCGGGTAGGCAGGTGACGGCTTGGGTGGGCAAGTCATGATGCGCGTTGGCGGGCCGGAAGGAGGGTGCTGAGCCCGCCTGCCAGCCGGCTGGGACGCAACGGTCGCTCGCGGTGGCGCTCCTCCACCAGCACACGTTCATGCGCCTTCAGCAGGTCGAACTGGCTCACGAGACCCAAAAGTAGCCCCTGCTCGCCATCATCGACGACCGGCAGCACGCCGTGTCCGCTGGAGATCATTCGGTCCGCCGCGGCGCGCAGCGTCTCATCCGACCGGACCAGCAGGGGCTCCCGTGCGAGGTCTCCCGCCAGGGTGAGACTGTTCGATCGGTGGGCGGCGAGCACGTCAGACCATGCCAGCACACCAAGCAATCCTCCGTCGGCTGTCAGCACCGGATACAGGCGTTGGCGACGAACATCGCCGCCCTCGGGAAGCCGTAGATAGAGATCGGTGGCGCTCGTGAGGGGATCGACGGTGAGCACCTCAGTGCTCATCACGTCGCGCACCAACAGGGCGTGCAGTGGGTCGATCTCGTACTCGCGCGATACGTGGTAGCCGCGGCGGGCAACCTTCTCTGTGAGGATCGAGCGCTTCAGGGTCAGGACGCTCATCAGGTGGGCGATTGTGCAGGCCGCCAACAACGGTAGGAGCGAGTCGACGTCGTGTGTGAGCTCCAGCGCGAACACGATGCTGGTAAACGGCGAGCGGGTCACACCGGCGAGCGCGGCTGCCATGCCGAGCAGGGCCCAGGTGCCCTCGCCGGCCCCGGGCAGCACCGCTCCGAGCAATCCCCCGAGCGCAGCACCCAGTATCAGCAGCGGCGCCAGTATGCCCCCGCTGGTATTCGATCCGAGTGCGATCGCCCATACAGCGAGCTTGACCAGCAGTAGCACGGCCAGTGTGCCGAGCGCCAGTGTGCCCGCGAGCTCGGCGCCGATCGTCGTGTAGCCGACGCCCAGCACCCGCGGTTCGATCAGTCCACCGGCACCAACCACGAGGCCACCGAGGGCTGGCCACCAGCTCCAGTGCAGTGGAAGTCGTCCGAACAGGTCCTCGGCGCCGTACACACAGCGAGTCATCACCCATGCAAGGCCGCCGCATGCCACCCCAACCAGCACCGCACCGACGGTGACCGAGAACGGCAACGCGCCGTGAGCAACCATTGGGAAGAGCGGGGCGATGCGCAGCAGACCGTCGGCGGCAAGCGCTTCGCGCAACGCCTCCGCCGAGCAGGCCGCAAGCGCCACCGGGATCATCGAGCGTGGACGCCACTCAAACAGCAGCAGCTCCACCGCCAAGAGCACCGCGGCCACGGGTGTGCCGAAGACCGCCGTCATCCCCGCCGCCGCTCCGGCGACAAGTAGGCAACGCCGCTCCGCGGCAGTGAGGTGCAGCAACTGTCCGAGGATGCTACCCACCGCTCCGCCGGTGACGATGATCGGTCCCTCCGCGCCGAAGGGCCCCCCGGTGCCGATGCTCACGGCGCTTGAGATCGGCTTAAGCACCGCCAGGCGGGGCTCCATGCGACTGCCGCGCAACAGGATCGTTTCCATCGCCTCGGGGATCCCATGCCCACGAATGCGCTCGGAGCCAAACCGTGCCATCACGCCAACGACCAACCCTCCAGCCACAGGTACCAGCACGCTCAACGGTCCAAGCACCGAAGTGTCCGGAGGCGACAGCGAGGTCCCGATGGTGCCGGTGTAGGCGAGATGTGTGATCAGGCCCATCAGCTTCAGCAGGCCGAGGGCCAGAAACGTCACCACAACCCCGAGCGCGATTGCCGCGAGCGCCAGTCCCAATACCGCTGGGCTGGTGGTGAAATCCCCCAGCTCTCGCTCTGGAGCCTCTCTGGGGCGAGAATCCGGCTCGACGATCGCGTCGTTGGGAAACATGTTGTCGTGCTCTTGGTGCGTCACCGGCAAGACAGTCTATCGGGAGCCGATATAAAATGGCCCAGCACCCCTGATAAGCTCGCGCACGCGTCTTGGGGCAGGGGGTCGGTGCATGCCGGGGCGCCCATGCCACCGATTGGTTTGGGCTTGCCTGAGGAAGGAGCGCTGGACAGTGAAGCTGGTGATCGCGATTGTGCGCCCGGAGAAGGTCAACGATGTGCTGGAGGCTCTCTACCGTGCCGAGGTGCGCGGCATCTCTATGAGTCGCGTCCAGGGACACGGCGGTGAGCTCGACCGCGTCGAGACATACCGCGGCACCACAGTGAAGATGGGGCTCTCTGAGAAGGTTCGCTTCGAGGTGGCCGTCTCCGACGCGTTCGTCCAGCCGACGATCGACGCGTTCTGCGCGGGCGCGCGAACCGGCGAGGTCGGCGACGGCAAGATCTTCGTGATGGCGCTGGAGCAGGCGGTGCGGATTCGCACCGGCGAGACCGACGAAGGCGCCGTGACGCCGCTCGGCGAATGATGACGGTCGCTGTGATGTCGCTACCCGCACACCTCGGTGTGGGCGACACCGCCCAGATGCTCGTCGCTGTGATGTCGCTACCCGCACACCTCAGTGCGGGCGACACCGCCTGGATGCTCGTCGCGACCGCGCTCGTGCTCATGATGACGCCGGCGCTCGGACTGTTCTACGCGGGCCTTGTGCGCTCCAAGAACACGCTCAACACGTTCATGATGTCGATCGGCGCGATTGCGGTCGCGGCGGTCATGTGGGCGCTGGTCGGCTATTCGCTTGCGTTCGACAAGGGCAACGGGTTCATTGGAGGCCTCGGTCACGTCTTCCTGCACGGCGTGGGCTTCGCCCCGCGCGCGGGGATGTCGATTCCCCAACTGGTCTTCTTTGCCTTCCAGGCGACGTTCTGCATCGTCACCGTCGCACTCGTCTCAGGCGCCGTGGTGGAGCGGATGAGATTTGGTCCGTTTCTGGTCTTCGCCGCTCTGTGGTCGGTGCTCGTGTATTCGGTGTTGGCTCACTGGGCCTTCGGCGGCGGCTGGCTGCAGGCTCACGGGACGCTCGACTTCGCCGGCGGCGTGCCGGTCGAGATGGGATCTGGCTTCTCGGCGCTGGCGGCCGCGATCGTGGTCGGGGCTCGCAAGGACTATGGACGCCAGGCGCTGCTCCCGCACAACGCGATCTACGTGCTGCTCGGCGCCGGTTTGCTGTGGTTCGGCTGGTTTGGCTTCAACGGCGGCAGCGGCTTCTCGACGGGGCATTCCAGCGTGCTGGCGTTTACCAACACGCTGCTCACACCAGCGTGCACACTTGCCGTCTGGTTCGTGCTGGATCTATTGCGTGGCAGGCGAGTCACGGCGATCGGGGCGGCAACCGCGATCATCGTCGGCTGCGTCGCGATCACTCCCGCGGGCGGTTATATAAGCCCAGGCTGGGCAATGGGGCTCGGTGCGATAGCCGCCCTGCCAAGCTACGCGATCATCCTCTGGCGACCACGTACACGAATAGATGAGACGCTCGACGTGCTCGCTGCTCACGGGACCGCTGGTCTCACGGGGATCCTCTTCGTTGGCTTTGTCGCCCAGCGTGCATGGAACGGCGTCTCCAACGGCCTTCTCTATGGCAACGCAGCTCAGCTCGGCCACCAGGCCGTTGCGGCACTGGCTGGTCCGGTCTATGCCTTCGTCGCCACATTCGTGTTGCTACGGCTGATCGGCTTGGTGATGCCGCTACGAGCCACCGAACACGAGGAGGCGCTCGGCATGGACATCGTCCAGCATGGAGAGGAGGCCTACGCCACAGGCGAGGGAGCGATCCTCGTATCAACCGAGGCCGCGCTCGAAAGCCCGGTTGCGGTAGCTCAGCCCTGACAGGCCATCGCCGGCAAGTGCAGCCAACGGATCAAAAACCATCCTGAGACCACGTTGGCTCAGCGAGCGGCGGGCTCAGTCGGCGTCTCGCGCTCGACGGGACGGGCTTCGGCGGCGCGGCGGGCGTGCAGCTCCATCAGCTCCAGCTGCATGTTGCGTGCGCGTTCCCCCGAAGTGGGGTGACGTCGATGCCAGGCGCCGTCGGCCTCGAGTTCCCACGAGCTCTGGTTGTCGGCGAACGCGCGTTCCAGCGTATCCATCAGCTCGGCACGCAGCTCGGGTGATTGAATCGGGACCGCCAGCTCCACGCGATGGTCGAGATTGCGCGGCATCAGGTCGGCCGAGGCGATGTACACAGTGCGCTCGCCACCACGCTCAAACGTGTACACGCGCGAGTGCTCCAGCAGGCGCCCTACGACCGACACCACCCGGATATTCTCCGAGACACCCGGAATGCCGGGGCGCAGGCAGCAGATGCCACGGACGTTCAAGTCGATCTTTACGCCCGCCTTCGAAGCGCGGTAGAGCGCGCGGATGCAGTGACCGTCGACGAGCGCGTTCATCTTCATCGCGATCCGCCCCGGCGAAGATGGTGAGTGGGCCGCGATCGTCGCGTCGATCTGTGCGATCAGCCCCTCGCGCAAGTGCGCGGGGGCGATCAGCGCCTTGCGGTAGCCCAGCGGGCGACCGTAGCCGGTGAGATTGTTGAACATGTCGGCCACATCCGCGCCGATCTCCTCGTCGATGGTGAACAGCCCGAAGTCGGTATACAGGCGCGCTGTGGCCGAGTGGTAGTTGCCGGTGCCCACGTGCACGTAGTTGCGCACCCCGTCGCCCTCTCTGCGTACGACCAGCACGCACTTGGCGTGGGTCTTCAACGCGGGCTGGCCGTACACCACGTGCACGCCCGCCTCCTCCAGCGCCTTGGCCCAGTGGATGTTCATGCGCTCGTCGAAGCGCGCGGTCAGCTCCACGAGCGCCACCGCCTGCTTGCCTCGCTCTGAGGCCGCGATCAACGCCGGCACCAGCGGCGAGTCGTCGCTAGTGCGGTACACGGTCTGCTTGATCGCCAGCACGTTGGGGTCGGCCACTGCCTGCTCGACGAAGCGCTCTACGGAGGTGGCAAACGAGTCGTAGGGGTGGTGCACGAGCACGTCTCCCTCGCGCATCGTGGCAAACACGTCTGGGCGCTCACCCTCGTGGCGCAGCAGGCGCGGGTGGGTCACAGGCGTATACGGCGCATTGCGCAGCTCCGGCATCCCGGGGAGCTTCACGATCTGCCATAGCGCGCCCATATCCAGCAGGCCGTCCACCGGGTACACCTCGTCCTCGCGCACACCCAACAACCCAACAAGCTCCTCGCGCAACCGCTCCGAGCAGCCCGAGCCGATCTCAACGCGCACGATCTCCCCAAAGCGCCTGCGGCGCAACTCGTCCTCGACCGCCTGCAGCAGGTCGGCGGCGTCGTCTGAGACCTCCAGATCGGCATCGCGGGTCACTCTGAACACGTCGTAGTCGACTATCTCCATGCCTGGGAACAGTGCGTCGAGATGGTGGGCGATCACGTCCTCGAGCGGGATCAGGGTTGTATCGAGGGGGCTTCCTCCCGTGGCGTCGAGCGAGCGCACCGCCATGAAGCGGGGCAGGATCTCGGTGGGAACCTTCACACGCGCGAACACCGTCTCCCCACCGGTGGGATCGCGCACGAGCACCGCGAGGCTGAGCGACAGGTTCGAGATGTAGGGAAACGGCCGGCCCGGCGCCACCGCCAGCGGCGTCAGCGCCGGGAAAATCACGCGGCGGAACTGCTGTGCCAGCTGTACGCGCTGCTCGTCGTCGAGCTGCTCGAAGCTGACGACATTCACACCGTGCTCTGACAGCGCCGGTCTCAGGTCACCTTCGAAGCAGTCGCTGAGTCGCGTCCCGAGCTCGAGCACGCGCTCGCGAATCCCGGTGATCGTCTCCGACGGCGTGTGCCCGTCCTGACTCGGGTTCTCCACGCCCGCGTCGATCTGGTCGTGAAGTCCCGCCACACGCACCATGTAGTACTCGTCGAGGTTGGTCGTGTAGATCGCGCAGAACTTCACGCGCTCCAGCAGCGGCGTGGTCTCATCCTCGCCGAGCTGCAGCACACGCTCGTTGAAGTCCAGCCACGAGAGCTCACGGTTGATGTACAGCGAGGGCTCGTCGAGGCGATTGTCGGGGGCTCGCGCCGCCTCGTCGCTATTGGAGTCGTACTCGTGCTCGTTGCTCATCATGGCGCTCAACTCTTCTATGCTCGCAGAACACCATGGCTATGGCTCGCCAGCTCTGGCTGCTCCGTCACGCCGACGCAGAACCTCACGGCTCCCGTCCCGATCCTGAGCGTCAGTTGACCGAACGCGGTGAGAGTCAGGCGCGTGTCGCGGGAGTGGCTTTCACTCGGATGGGAGTTGAGTTCGGAGCGGTCCTGGCCAGCCCGAAGGCACGAGCCCGTGAAACCGCTGAGCTGGCGCTGGCGCAGATGAGCGAGCCCCAGCGTGGGTTGCTCGAGTTCCACCAGCTGCTTGCCGAAGGGTTGCGCGCTCGTGAAGCGCTCGACCTGCTCGCCGGCGTGAGCACCGACGGGCCGCTGTTGCTGGTCGGTCACGAGCCCCACCTCTCGAGCATCGCCGGCGAGCTCGCCGGCGGTCGCGTGGACTTGAAGAAGGGTGGCCTGCTGGTCGTCAGGCTAAGCGGCGCCGGCGCTGAGCTCATACTCGTGCTGCGCCCCGCCGAGCTTGCCCTTATCGCTGGCATCGCGCTCGCCGAGATCTAGCTCGCCCGCCTTGCCGGAGCCGCTCTGTGTGTCCTCGCTTGCGAGGGCGCCCTGAGGAGCATCTTGTGTCGTGCCGTCGCCGCGTTCGGCTGCGAAGCGGTAGCCGATGCCAAAGTGGGTGTGGATGTAGCGCCAGTCGGGTGAGGCCTTCTCCAGCTTCTGGCGCAGCTTGCGCACGAACACGTCCACCGAGCGGTCGCCGCGTACCATCGCGTAGCCCCATAGGCGCGAGTAGATCTCCTCGCGCTCCAGCACCCGCCCTTCACCGCCTGCCAGTAGCTCGATCAACTCGAACTCACGCCGCGTCAGCTCGAGGCTGCGCCCGGCAACAAACGCCTGGAAGCGGTCGGAGCGGATCTCCACCTCGCCGGCCGATACCGGCTTTGACTCGGTGCGCGCGGTCGCGCGGCGGCGGCGGCGCACAAGCCCCTGCACGCGCGCGATGACCTCCTCGGGGTGACACGGCTTCGTGATCCAGTCGTCTGCCCCCAATCGCAGCCCGCGCACGCGTTGAGCGACGGTGGAGGGGCCCGTGCACACGACGATCCCGAGCTCCGGCAGCGCACCGCACAGACGCTCCAGCCATTCCCAGGCCTGCGGGCCCAGTACGGCCAAATCCACGACGAGCGCGCTGAGGCGCATTGAGGCGATCCCGTCGGCCGGCACGGGACTCGCGAGTACCCGATGCTCCCAGCCCAAGCGGTCCATGCGCTTGCCGAGGACCTGGATAAAGCCACTATCGCGGTCAAGGACCGCGATACGCAAAGAGGAGGTGCCCCCTGCGCTCGTAGCCACCCCTTCATCCGTGGAGAGGACGCCCGTCGTCATCTGCGCGCAGTGTATAGGCACTCGAGGGCCGAAGTGCAGAACGTGCAGACGATGGTCACAGGATGTTCACAGGCCATGACGCTGCTCGCGCGACGCCTCCTGCGATTCCGGGGCGCGATTCAGCGCCCGAGCGGGTTTGTCTGGTCGGAGAACTCGCGGAACAGCCCGGTGACCACGAACGCCACCTGCTCGCCTACGTCCACCGCGTTGTCGCCGATGCGCTCGAGTGCTCGGGCGACAAGGATCATGTGCATTGCCCACTCGCGTGTGTCGGGGTCATCTCCGATCTCGAGTGCCAGACGAAAGATCTCGCGATTGAGGCGGTTGATCTCGCGGTCCTGGCGCGCTAGGTCTTCGGCTAGGCCCACGTCGCGACCGCTGAACGCCGCCTTGCACTGGACTATCTCCGAGCGTGCGTGCGCCCCCATCTTCAAGAGCGCCTCCAGCACCTCCGGGCGCACGGGCGGCTCATAGCCCGACAGTGGGATCAGCTTGGCGATGTTCACGCACTGGTCGCCCATCCGCTCCACATGGACGATCACGTGCAATAGCGCCGCCACCAGCCGCAGGTCGCCAGCCACGGGAGCCTGAGTGGCAAGCAGCGAGAGGATACCCTGGTGCACTTCCAGGTAGCGCCCGTCGACGCGGTCGTCGTCGGCGATCACCATCTGGGCGAGCTCCACGTCTTGGTGGGCCAGTGCCTCCAGTGTGCGGTCGAGCTGTTCGAGGACCACGTCAAGACCCCCCAGCGCACGCGTCTCGAGGCTCTGCAGCTCCTGCTGGAAGTGCAGTCTGCCCTGCTGCGCGGTGAGCGGCGGCGACTGATCCGTGTTCGCGTCAGGGCTCACGCCACGAGTCCTCAGCCGAACTTTCCGGTGACATATTCTTCGGTCCTGGGGTCGCTTGGGTTCGTGAAGATCTGCTGCGTCGGCCCAACCTCGACCAGCTCGCCGCCCAGCATAAACGCGGTGCGGTCGGCCACACGAGCGGCCTGCTGCATGTTGTGGGTGACGATCACGATCGTCACGCGTGCCTTGAGCTCGTCGATCAGCTCCTCGATCTTCAGTGTGGCGATCGGATCGAGCGCCGAGCAGGGCTCGTCCATCAAGATCACCTCGGGCTCTACGGCGAGCGAGCGCGCGATGCACAGGCGCTGCTGCTGTCCGCCTGAGAGACCTGCCCCCGCCTCGCCGAGGCGGTCCTTGACCTCCTCCCACAGTCCCGCGCCGCGCAGCGCCGACTCGACCTTGTGGCGCAGGTCGCCCGGTTTGCGCGAGGAGAGGCGCAGTCCCGCTGCCACGTTGTCGAACACCGACATCGTCGGGAACGGGTTGGGCTTCTGGAAGACCATGCCGATCGCGCGCCGCACCGCCACCACGTCGACTGCTGGGTCATAGATGTCGAGCTCGTCCAGCAACACCCTGCCTTCCGCGCGTGCGCCCGGGATCTCCTCGTGCATGCGGTTGATGCAGCGCACCATCGTCGACTTGCCGCAGCCCGACGGCCCGATGATCGCCGTCACCTCATTGGCGTGAAAATCGAGGTCGATGCCCTTGACCTGCTCGGCGTCGCCGTAGAACGCGTGCAATTTCTCGAGTTTCACGCCATGTCCGGCTCTTGCGCGTGCCAGCGTGGGCTTCTCGGGGGCGGTATCCGTGTGAGAGGTCTGTGAGGGGCGGCTTGGCTTGGGTTCGAGCATGTTGTAAAGAGGGATGTCCGTAGTTGGCGGGACGGGTGGCAGGGATGGGGCGTCAGTTGTGCTTGGTGGGTTTGGAGTGTCTAGTGCGTTCGTGGCGCCCGTCGTGTGTGAGGCTGGTCTTGTGTCCGGTGTATGTCCGTCGGCGTTCATCCCAAACTGCTCCTGCGCGCCACCAGACGCGCGAAAAGGTTGAGTAGGAGGATCATCGCGACCAGCGTCAGGGCCGCTCCCCACGCACGGTTTACCACGGATGTGGTGGCAGATGTGACGTCCGTGTATATCTGGATCGGCAGCGAGTTCATGAAGCCACTCAAACCGAAGCCCGTCTTCAACGTTGCCCCGGCGGTGAACAGCAGCGGCGCTGTCTCCCCTGCGGCGCGCGCGATCGCCAGCAGCACACCCGTCACGAGCCCTGGCAGTGCGGTCGGCAGCACGATCTTGAAGATCACCCGCCAGCGTGGCGCGCCGAGCGCCAGCGCAGACTCGCGTAGCGCCCCGGGGATGAGCAGCAGCACCACCTCCGCGGAGCGCGTCACGACCGGCAGCATCAACAGCGCGAGTGCGAACGCGCCCTTGTAGGCGGCGTAGGAGCTGCCCGTACCGATGATCAGCACGATGTACACGAACAGCCCGAACATGATCGAGGGGACGCCCGTCAGCACGTCCACGAAGAAACGCACCGTGTGCGCGAAACGGCTGTTGCGTCCGTACTCCACAAGCCACACCGCCACACCTATGCCGATTGGGATGGCCAGCGCCGAGGCCACCGCCACGATCTCGATCGTGCCGAGGATCGCGCTCTTGATCCCGCCGATCGAGGAGCTCGCAAAGAACGTGTTGCCGGTTGGATCGGTGGTGAAAAAGCTCCAGCTCCACGATCCCAGTCCCTTGCTCAGCAGGTAGTACAAGATCAGCGCCAGCGGGATCAAGGCGAGCCCGGTGGCAGCCAGGATCGAGCCGCGCGCGAGCCGATCACGCCGCCGGCGCTTGGGGCTCACCGCGAAGCGCTCCAGCATGTGCGCGTTCGCGTTCGCGTTCGCGTTCGTGCTCATGCGCCGGACGCCGTCCCGAGCGCCGCATTGGCATCGCGGAAATCGCGTGCGGTCCGCTTTGGCGTCTTGCTGCGCGAGGCCCTCAGCACCAGTATCCGCGCACCCACGTTCACCAGCAGCGTCAGCACGAACAGCACGAGGCCGGCGGCAAACAGCGCCGAGCGGTGTAGTTCCTGGGCCTCGCCGAACTCGTTTGCGATCACCGCCGCTAGGCTGTAGCCCTGGCCGAACAGATGGTTGCCGAGCTGCGGCGCATCACCGATCAGGATGGTCACGGCGATCGTCTCGCCGATCGCGCGGCCCAACCCGAGCATCGCCGCGCCCGTGATCCCGGTACGGCAATACGGCAGCACCGCCGTGCGGATCATCTCCCAGCGCGTTGCCCCCAACCCCAGCGCCGCCTCCTTGTGGTCGATCGGCACAGTACTCATCACCTCACGTGAGATCGAGCTCACGATTGGCAGGATCATGATCGCCAGCACCAAACCGGTGATGAAGTAGTTGGGGATCGTCACCAGCCCACCGCCGATGAACGGAATGAAAGACAGGCGATCGGCCACCCACTGCTCGGCCGGCTGCAGCTTGGGCGCGAGGAAGAAGATCCCCCACAGCCCGTACACCACCGACGGCACGGCCGCCAGCAGCTCGATCAGGATCGAGACTGGGCCGCGTATCCGGCGAGGGCACAGCTCGGTTATATACACCGCTGTCGCCACGGCCACGGGCACCCCGATTGCCAGGGCCAGCACCGAGGTGATCAATGTCCCCACAAGCAGCGGCAGCGCGCCGAAGTGGTTGGCGCTCACGTTCCAGTCGTTGCCGAACGTGAAGCCCAGCACTCCGAATTTGGCAAACGCCGGGGCGGCTTCGCCGACCAGGCGGATGAAGAAGTAGACGATCAGCGCCAGGATCGAAGAAGCCAGCGCGGTCAGACCGTACTTCAGCGCTCTGTCGGGAAGACGCGCAAGCAGCGGCCGCTCGAGAGTCGAGGGGCCGCTGCTTGTCAGTGATGCGCTCTCCACGTGCTTTCGCTCCTAGCCTGAAGCCGAGTCACGTTCAGTGTGACTCGGCTTCATCTCCACTGCCGGTTTCACGATGCTCATGAGCCTACCCGGCGAGCGATGGCTGCCGGTGCTCAGCCTGTGATCGTTTTCCCGTTGCATTGCAGAGCGGCCACAGCTTCCTTTGACTTGGCGAGGATCGCGGCCGGGAGTGCCGCATAGTCTGCCTTGCTGAGGATGCTCTGGCCTTCGCCCAGACCGTAGTCCAGGAACTTCACGACGCCCTGGGCGGCCGATTCGCCACCGGGTACGCCTGCCTTGCACATGTCCTTGTACACCACCACGAACGTCTGCGAAGTGATCGGGTAGGCAGCCGGCGAGCTGGGGTTTTTGATCGCGAACCCGAGGTTGGCCGGCACTTCGATGCCTTCGGCGGCCGCGCTGGTGGAGGCAAGCGTCGGTTCAATGTACTTGCCCGCCTTGTTCTGCACGCTGGCGTAAGTGAATTTGTGCTGCAGCGCATACGCCTGCTCGACATACCCGACCGCACCGGTCGTCTGCTGGACTGCGCCGGCCACGCCCGCGTTGCCCTTGGCACCGGTGCCCACCGGCCACTGCACGTCCTTGCCTTCGCCCACCTTGCTCTTCCATTCGGGGTCCACAGCGGACAGGAAGCCGGTGAAGCCGGCGGTTGTGCCGGAGGAGTCGGAGCGGTGGATCACGGTGATCGCCGTGCTCGGCAGCGACACGCCGGGGTTCAGCGCCTTGATCTCGGCGTCGTTCCAGGTCTTGACCTTGCCGAGGAAGATGTCAGCGAGCGTCTTGCCGTTTAGCTTCAGACCGCTGGTGACGCCGGGCAGGTTGTAGGACACTGTGATCGCGCCCAGGAACATCGGGATCTGCTGCGCTTCTCCCACCTTGGCCAACGTTTCTTCGTCGGCTGCCTTCAGTGGCGGGTCGCTGGCGCCGAAGTCAACGGTCTTGCCCTCGAGCGCCGTGATGCCCGCGCCCGACCCGACGGGATTGTAGTTGACGGTCAGGCCCGAGATGCCCGAGCCCCACTGCTCATAGACCGGGGCCGCGAACGTCGAGCCGGCGCCGGAGATGGTCGCAGACGTTGAACTGGTGCTGCCGGCCGAGCCTGTTGAGCTGGATTTGCCGCACGCGCCGATCGTAAGCGCGAGCAGCGCGCAACTCGCGAGCGCGCCGATCTTGTTCTTGTTCACAACTTCTCCTCTGACTGGGTTTATGGGCGGCGAGAGGCCAGGTCGAACCCCTGCACCGGCTCAGTGCCAGTGCAGTCTCATCAATCGGGCATGGTCCCGTTGTGAACATCTCGTGAAGGCTGCGGTTGGAATCGATAGCCAAATCCGGGGTGCGTGTGGATGAAGCGCCGGTCTGGCATCGCCTCCTCCAGCTTGCCGCGTAGCTTGCTCACGTACACGTCCACCGAGCGGTCGCCAGCCCGCAGTTCGCCACCCCACACCGAGGCGTACAGCTCCTCACGCGTGACGATTGCTCCCGCCCTGCGCGCAAGGGCGACCAGCAGCTCAAACTCGCGCACCGACAGCGTCAGCGCGCGGCCGGTCGCGAGTACGAGGCCCTCGCCGAGCCTGATCTCGAGCTCGCCCGCATACAGGGTGCTGGTGTTGTCCAGGTGCACGGCCACCGTTCCGTAGGGTCGCGCGCCCGCGGTCATATAGGAGTTGTAAAGTCGTGATCGACTCGTGAAGAAGTCGTGAAGGACACGACGCGAAGGTTGCTAGGCGCATACCCTAGCCGGATGGGCTTTCTCAGCCGTTCAGCCGACCCCACACTCATCACACTCGTGGAGAACGCAGGCAGCAACATCCTGCGCTCCGGTCTGCTGCTGCGCGAGCTGCTCGCCGAGCTGCCCGAGCGCTCCGGGCTTGCCGAGGAACTGAAGTCCTTCGAGCAGGAGGGCGACCGCATCACCCACGACATCATTCACCGATTGTCGAGATCCCGCCCACCCGGACGACGCCTGCGATTGCCATTTGACGCCGGCGACGGCTACACGCTCGCCACCGCGCTCGACGACGTGCTCGACCACACCGAGCAAACCGCCGCGCTGCTCTACCTATATGGAGTGGAGGCGCCGATGGAGCAGGCCGTAGAGATGGCCGACGTGCTGGTGGGCGCCGACGAGCAGATCGTCAAGGCGCTGGAGCGGCTCTGCGCGGGCGCCGAGCCTGGGCCGCACCTGGTCGAGATCCATCGTCTCGAGAACGAGGGGGACCGGCTCCTGCGCGATGGTGTCGCCTCGCTGTTTGAAGGCGGCGCCGCCGACCCGATGGTCGTGATCCGCTGGAAGGACATCTTCGAGTCGCTCGAGGCCGCCGTCGATGCCTGCGAGACAGTCGCCCACCGGGTCGAGGGAATCATGCTCAAACGAGGCAAACACAACTGACGCGCGGCACGCTCCGCTGTCGCACACCGCGACAGGTAGCGATGCTGGTCAATGCGCGCCGCCCGCGTTCTTCAGAACGTGGTGGGTGGAGCGCTCGTTTCGATGCGCGCGCCACCGACGTTGCCGACGAAGTAGATCTGGAAGGGCGCCGTGGCGCCCGGCGCCACTTCCGGGAGGATCGCTCGGCCGGCCGCCACGATCTTCGCGCCGCGACGAGCGACCGCGTTGACCACGAGGTTCTGTTGTGTCACGCTCGAGCGGTTCGTCACGCCGCCTGCCGCGCCGGCTTCACTGCTTGTTTCGCCGCCGGGGATGGCGCCCGACACGCTGATCTGGGGGATGGCGCCCGACACCCGCCCAGCTTCGCCTACGAGTGCACCAGCGGAGGTGGGGGCGGGGGAGGGCGAGCCGGGCAACTGCACCTGATCGTCCACCCACGTCGTCTGCGCGCTGGGCTCCAGCAGTGACACGTGAGTGAGCGACGGCGCTTCGCCGGGCTGGTCGTTCTTGAACAGCACGTCGTCTTTCGCGTCGCGCACGGTAATCTCGATCGGGGCGTTCTCAAGCGCCCGCGAGGAGGTGTTGCGCAGGCTCACGACCACCGCCGTCGATTCGCTCGAGTGCACCACCGTGCTCTGCAGCACCCTTACGCTCGGGTTCTCGGCGGTCACCGACACGCCCTGCAGCGCCAGCGTCTCGTGCTTGGCGCTCTTTTCGATCGCGGCGCTCTTTTCCTGCGTGGTCTGGCAACCGCAGCACATCACCGCGAGCGAAATCATCGCGAGCGCGCTCGGAGCCATCCAGAACGACCCGCCCTTCCCAATCCCAAACCTCGACCGGCCTGACGGCTCCGCTCGCGTCCCTCGGCCACGGGCGCCTCGCATCACCAATGGGGGCGCCCTGTGATCACCCGAACGCCCCGCTCACATACTCGCGTGTTCGCTGCTCGCGCGGACTGTCGAACAGCTGCCCGCTCGCCCCGTACTCCACGAGCTCCCCCAGGTGCATGAAGGCGACATGATCTGCCACCCGCATCGCCTGCTGCAAGTTGTGCGTCACGATCACGATCGCCACGCTCTCGCGCAGCCCCACAATCAGCTCCTCGATCGTCGCCGTGGAGATCGGATCAAGCGCCGAGCACGGCTCGTCCAGCAGCAGCACCTCCGGCTTGACCGCCAGCGCGCGTGCGATGCACAGCCGCTGCTGCTGGCCCCCGGAGAGGCGCAGAGCCGGATGGTCGAGGTCCCCGGCCACCTCCTCGTACAGTCCCGCTCGCTTCAGCGCGTCGATCACCGCCGGCTCCAGGTCCGCGCGCGAGCGGCGTTTGCGCCCGCGCCCCGGCGCGTGCTCC
This sequence comes from uncultured Solirubrobacterales bacterium, assembly GCA_963849215.1. Taxonomy (GTDB): domain Bacteria; phylum Actinomycetota; class Thermoleophilia; order Solirubrobacterales; family Solirubrobacteraceae; genus Palsa-744. The sequence continues at coordinate 747,719 of CAWKGR010000001.1, read as the reverse complement.
TCGCGCAGCGCATACGCCACGTTCTCGCGCACGCTCATCGGGAACGGGTTCGGCTGCTGGAAGACCATCGACACGCGCCGCCTGAGGCTGTTCACCTCGATCTCGCCGATCTCCTCCCCGTCGAGCGTGATCCTCCCCGCTCGTGCCGCCCCCGCGGTCACCTCGGTGAGGCGGTTCAGCGAGCGTAGCAGCGTTGTCTTGCCCGAGCCTGAGGCCCCGATCAGCGCCAGCACCTCGCCTCTGCGCACCGGCAGGCTCACGTCGCGCACCACCCACCGCTCGCCGTAGGCCAGCCACACCGATTCGATCCGCATGCGCTCGACCGCCGCGGTGGAGGGAGGACGGCCAAGCTGCTGGTCACGGACCGCCCCCGGCGCCGGCGGGGACATGAGCGCAGAGACCGGCGCCGGGGGCGTCTCCGCAGGGCCGGGAGCGACGACCGTTGGGGAGGAATGCCGCTTGCCGTTTGACGGAGGCGCCACCACAGTCGGGTGGCTTGTGGGGGCGATCCGCCGCACCGGCGGTGGCATCAACGGGTCCACGACAGCCTCCCGCGCCACGACCACTTGCGCCCCGAGCTGAGGCCCATCACGATCACGTTCAGCGCAAGCACCATCAACAGCAGCACGAACGCCGCCGCATAGGCCTTTTCGTGCGCGTTGCCTTCGCCGGCGGGCGAGTTGTAGCGCACGTAGCTGGTCAGTGTCCCCCCCGCCCCGCGCAGGATCGACAGGCCCGGTAGCCCACCCGCGTCTTCCAGACGCAACGAGGCCCCCAGCAGGATCACCACGATCGCGGTGTCGCCGATGATGCGCCCGATCCCGAGCGTCACGCCACTCGCGACGCTCGGGCGCACCGACGGCAGCAGCACGCGCCTGATCGTGGTCGCCTTGGTCTTGCCCAGCGCATACGACGCCTCGCGCACGTGCGCCGGCACCTGCAGCAGAGCCTCGCGCGTGGTGCTCACCACCAGCGGCAGCGCGATCAGCGACATCATCGCCCCGGCGGTCAGGAACGACTTGCCCGACACCGACCCCCCGGCCGAGGTGGAGGAGAGGAACGCCAGCGCCGGCCTGGCGAACACCACCAGGCCGAACATCGCCAGCAGCACGCTCGGCGCCCCAGCGATCATTTCCACGCTCGACTCGACTGCTCGCGCCAGCCATGCCGGACGCTGGTACTCGCACAACCAAGTTGCCACCGCTACCCCAAGTGGGGCGGCGATCGCGATACCAACGGCGGTCAGCAGCAGCGTTCCCTCGATCGGGTCCAGGAACCCCCCCGAGGCAGCCTGGCTCGGCGAGGAGCTCGGCGATGACACCAGCAGGCCTGGACGCAGGTAGGCGATCCCCTTCACGAACATGAACAGCACGATCGCCGCCGTCGTCACGCACAGGCCGATCCCCATCGCCCAGCACAGCGCATAGGCGAAGCGGTCGCTCAGCGGCCAGCTGCCGATCGAGTCGCGCTTCGCACGAGCGCGCGGCACCCCCGCCGGCGGAGCCATCGCTTGCGATGGCGTCAATGCTTGGGGTGCGCTCATCTCAAACCTCATCTCAAACCGGCCGGGCACGGGTGCTCATGCCCTGATCCCGTAGCGCTTCATCGGCTGCTTGGCAGCCCAGCCGGCGAGTGACAGCAGCGCGCAGGAGACCAGCAGCACAGCCGCCATCGCATACAGCGTCTGTTCGAGTGGCACCACCGAGATGCTGTCGATGTAGTCGATGATGGTGGCCGCCAGCGGGCGCACCGGCTCGAAGAAGAACGTAACGCCGTCCAGCGGGTTCGGCGCGAAGCCGCGCGAGCCGCTGACCATCGAGAGCATGATCGACTCCCCCAGCGCGCGCGCGGTGGCGAGCACCGCCGCCGCCACGATCGCCGGACGCACCGTGCGCAGCGACACCCGCCACGTGGTGCGCCAGCGGTTCACACCCAGCGCCACCGATCCCTCCGTCCACGATCTCGGCACCGCCTCCAGCGCGCTCACCACGATCGCCACCATGATCGGCACGATCATCAGCGTCAATATCAGCGTCGCCACGGTCAGGTTCGCGCCGGTCAGCTGCACCACATACTCAACTGAGCGCTTGCGCTGGGTGGAGAGCAGGTTGTGTTCCATCCACGGCGCGATCGCGAGAATCCCAACCAGCCCGTACACAACCGACGGCACCCCCGCCAGCAGGCGGATCACCGGGTCGATCACGGTGCGCACCTGCTTTGGCGCGAACTCCACGATGAACACCGCCGCGAAGATCGATACCACCATGCCCAGCACCACCGCCAGCCCCGAGGTCAGCAGCGTGCCCCAGATCAGCGGCCACGCGCGGAAGTGGTAGACGTAGTGCGCCGGGTCCTTCGGCCCGTTGATGATGTCACTCAGCTGCGTGTCGACATCGCCGCCGGAGCCGAACCAGCTCAGCCCGTTGTGCGCAAAGGACGGCCACGCTTTCGAGAAGACCGTCACCGCGATCAGAGCGATCACGATCAGCAAGCCGGCGGCCAGCGCGCCGAGCGTCAGCTCAGCGCGCCGCTCATGCGAAGCGGCGCCCGGCCGCCATATCGCCGACAGCCGGGCGTTCGCTCGCGTCATCTGCTCACCGGTGCGCCGCGACCATCGAGGAAGCGGGCGTTCGCTCGCATAATCCGGCTCACCGGTGCGCTACGACCATCGCGGGAGCTAGTGGATCGGGATCCACTGCGAGGCGATGATCTTGCGCGCGATCGCGTTTTTCGAGCTGGTGATCCACGAGATGAACTTCGCGGCCGCGCCTTTCGCCGCTCCCTTCGTGACCATCCAGAAGTTACGCACACCCTGGTACTGACCGGACTTGGCGTTCTGCAGTGTGCACGCCACGCCCTGATACCCAACCGCGTGCACCCCGCTCGTGAACGCGAACGACACGAAGCCGATCGCGTCTTCGTCGACGTGCACCTTGTTCTGCACCAACCCGTTCGATTCCTCGGCCTCCGCGCTGGGGGAGATCTTCAAGGTTTCCCCGAGAAAGATGTGCTGGAAGGCGTCCTGGGTACCAGAGGAGGCGATACGATCCACGAGGTCGATCGGGCCTGTGGCCTTCGCCCCGGGCACTTCGCTCCATTCACGCACGTTGCCCGTGAAGATCGCCTGCACCTCTTGCTGGTTGAGGTTCGTTATCGGGTTCTTCGGGTTGGTGATCATGCACACCCCGTCGCGTGCGATCTTCGTGAACTCCAGCCCTTCCGGATCGCTTTCTTCGGGGTTGCGCGAAACGTCGGCGATGTCCACGCGGCCGGCCTCCACGTCGTTGACGCCCGCATCGGAGGTGCCCTGCCCGACTTTCGGCGTGGGGGCGTGGGTCGCCTTGTGGTAGGCGGCGGCCAGCTGGGTCATCAGCGGGAAGATCGAGGTCGAGCCGTCGATCGACAGCGCGCGTTCGCCGGCGACGGCGGGCGCGGCAAGCGCGAACATGGCGATCAGCGAGACGGTCAGGGTGCGGATGGTGCGCACGTGGGGCTCCTTTGCTTACGTGGTCTGGCGGTGGCATCCGCCGTCGGGCAGGGATCGCCCAGCCGGGGCGTCGCGCGTCAGTGTCGAGCCCCCATGCACCCCCCACGGTGAACAGGACGTTTTCAACTTGAGAAGAATTGGTGAACATCGGCGTGTCGCGTGAGAAGTTCTCAAGTCGTTCACAAGCAGCACCTCTGAGCCGTTCAGCCTGTGCGGGTGTCTCACGCGTTCGGCGGGCCCACGGTCCCGCGCCTGTTCCTCCGCACGCGGCCGTCTCGTGCCGTCCTCCGCGTCACACCATGCTTGGTGTGGGCGCTTGTCGTGCTGCTTGCCTGCGCTGTCCCACCCGCTCACGCTGAGATATCCGCGGTTGCCCCAATCGACGGCCCCAGCGCCGAAATCGTTGAATTCGGTGGCGCCGCGATGGCGCCCGACGGGACCGGCGGGATCGTCTATCGCAAGCGCGTCGAAGGTCGCGCCCACATCTTTGCCGCGCAGTACGCCGCGGGCAAATGGGGCGCCCCCCAACGTGTCGACACCGGCGAGGACTTCGAATCCTCCTTCCCGGCGATTGCCGCCGGTGAAGGGGGGCGGCTCGAGGTGGTGTGGGCCAACCACTACTCCTCCACCACCGACGGACTGTTCTCGGCCACGATGGACCCCGGCTCCAGCGGCTTTCAGCCACCGGTCCCAGTCGATCTCAACATCGGCCAGGCGACGGGCACCTACCCGTCGATCGCGATGGACGGCGCTGGGCAGGCGCTTGTCGTCTATCGCGTGATCACGGCGGTCAGCGGTCCCTCCACACCCAACATCCCACCCGGCTACGTGCAGGACGAAATCCGGATGGCGCGCTTCGACGGGCAGTACTGGTCCACGTTCGGCGAACCGCTCAACCGCGACGTCGCACAGCCCGTGCCACAACCCACCGCGGTCAACTCTCCTCAGGTCGCGATCGACCTCACCGGACAGGGACTCCTCGCCTGGCAGGAGCCCGACGACAGCTTCATCAACCGTATCTACGCGCGGCGCATCTTTGGGATGGTGCCCGGCAACCTGCTCGACGTCAGCCCCACCACTTTCAACGGCCATCCTCTGAACGGGGCGGCCGACGAGCTTGCGGTAGACGTTGGCGGCTTCGGCGAGGGTGCGGTCACCTGGCGCCAGGAGCCCTCACCCGGCTCCGGCTTCACGCACGCGCGCGTATTTGAGGCGGAGATCCCCTCGTCGTTCTCCCCGAAGGGGTCCGCATTCGGGGCGGCCAAGGCCGTCGACGGGCCCGCCGGCAGCGAAGGTCCCGAGCGAAGCGGTGGGGCCGCTCAGTGTCGCGGTCGACGGCAAGGGCGACTTCGACATCGGCTACGGCGTCGGCAACGAGAGCTTCGACGGCAACGGCACGGAATCGAGTGCCGGCGCTCCAATCAGGCTCGACAGCGGCTCTGAAGTGCCCGGCGACCCGGTGCTTACACGCGCCGAAGACGGGGCGCTCGCAGCCGCCTGGAGGGTGCAGATCGCGGGCTCAGGGGCGGTCGCGGTGCTCGAGCGCCGCTCCGACGGCACCCCCAACCGCGCGCTGGTCTCAGCGCCCCACGGCGGCGCCGTGCACGCGCTCGACGTCGGTGGGTCGGGGCACGGGGATGCGATCTTCGGCTTCCTGCAGGGCGATGGACCCAATACTCAGATCGCGGCGGTCGTAGTGCGCGCCCCCCCGGGTGAGTTCGTCATGGACGTCCCCAATGGCTGGGTCACCTCGCCCCGCGTCCCACTCCAATGGGAAGTCCCGCTCGCGGGGGCCGGCACGATCACCTACTCGATCCTCATCGACGACGAGGAAGTCGCCGAAGGCGTCACCGGCGACGAATACGCGCTCACCGGCGCACAGATCGCGAGCGGGGTCCACACCATCCAGGTGCAGGCCACCGATTCGCTCGGACAGGTCGTCGATAGCGAGCCCGCAACGTTGAAGATCGACCACACGCCTCCGCGGGTGCGTGTCCGTGTGCGCGGCAGCAGCGTCACCGTGAGGCTCTCCGACGAACCCAAGGGGGAAAGCTCGGGGGTGAAGAAGGGATCGGTGAAAGTCAACTTTGGTGACGGCGGGTCTGGGCACGGGCGCACCACGTTGCGCCACAGCTATGCGCACGCCGGGAGCTACACGATCGTTGTGTCCGCCTCCGACAATGCCGGCAACAAGACGACGGTTCGCAAGCGGGTGCGGGTCTCGTGAGGGGTCTGCGCTCCCAAGTGGCCTCCGCGGGGCTCGTGCTGGCTCTCGGGCTGCTTGCCTTCGCTCCCTCGGCGCACGCCGTCTATGGGCCTGCCGCCGGTGGGTTCGGGGCCGAACTCGTATCGGTGGACAACGCGTCAGACGAACAGGGAAATGGCGGTACGATCGACGCCGACATCTCTGCCGACGGACGCTACGTCGTGTTTCAGACGCGCGCCACCAACTTCTTCGAAAGCGATGGCGGCGTGATCGGGCCTCACGGTGTCGAACCGGATGTGGAACCGTCTGGCACCCTGCGCGAAGGTGGGATCTTCCGCTACGACCGCGACACCGGGGCGATCCAACTCGTCGCCGACGGAACGGAGGTTCACACCGAAGGCCCGGAAAAGGGCAGGCTGATCTTTCGGGGAGCGCAGAGCCCATCGGTCAGTGCCGACGGTCGCTATGTGGTCTTCTCCACGGCCCAACAGGTCGTTCCCCAAGTGCCCGCCGGACGCGTCCAGGTGTATGCGCGCGACATGGACGTGCCACTCACCGCCGATCGCGAGGACTCGGGCGCCTATACGCTTGTATCCGCAAAGAGCGGAGGGGAAGAACCGGCGAGCTACGCGTCGCGCAACCCACCGCTGAACGGCGCGGAACCCGGTGCCGAAGTGTGGCCCAACACCTCCATCAGCGCCGACGGACGCTATGTGGTCTTTCGCACGACCGAACTGGACTCCAACCTGCCCGATCACGTCGCGGTGGACACTGCGCCAGGACAGCTGTTCGTACGCGACCTGCAGGCCAAGACGACGACCTTGGTGAGTCGCAATATGACAACGACCCACTATCCAAGTGGAGATCCGGTCGAAAATCCTGGGGAACCAACCGCAGAGCCGACCACCGGGCCAGCCACGATCAGTGCCGACGGCACGACCGTGGCATGGGTGTCCACCGACGCAGAACAGCAAACTCGCTTTTTGCGCGGAGAGGACCCGGTGGCCTCAGTGCCCTACTACCTCTGGCGACGATGGCAGGAACCGGAAGCACCCACGCGACGTATCACCGGGATGACGGATCTCGACGATCCCGCTTGTCCGCTCGAAGAAGAATTCAAGCCGAGCGAAACGGCAAGCGGTCCCTGCTACGGGCCGCTGAACAACCAAGAGTCATATCTGGGCAGCATCGCCGACGCCGCCCCTGGTCTCAGTGCCAACGGTTACACGGTCGCCTTCCTCGCCGGCGCCGCGCTGCGTCCGGATGTCACCAAGCCGGGCGGGCTGGATGTGTTCGTGACGAGCATGAGCCCGGGCGTCAGCCGCAAGCAGGGCACGCGCGAGTTGACGCTCGCAGCCAGCTCGGGGAATCCCGGCTCGACGCCGTCGATCGAATCGCTTGCACTCTCCGAAGACGGTTCGACCATCGCCTTCACGACCCCGCGCGATGCCTTCGTGTTGCCAGAACCACACCCGATCGGTCTGTTTCGACCTGTGCCAACAGCCAGCGACCTCTACATCGTCAACCTCGCCGAAAACACGCTTGAAAGAGCGGTCGTGAACTATGAAGGGGGCGACCCCAACGGCTCGACCCTGGACAACCCGACGCTGACCGCCAACGGCTCGACGGTGGCGTTCGCGTCCTCAGCCTCCGATCTGATCTACGGCGACGCCAATCAAGCCTCCGACGCCTTCACGGCCACCTTGCAGGCACCCACCGGCACTGCGGTGCCGCCCCCTTCGGTCAACGCGATCCAAGGCGGCTTCTTGTTGTCAGCGGGTGTCACGCCCGAACTCGGACTCCAGGTCAAGCACGGAAAGGATGGCGGCTTCATCTTGCTCGTCGAGACGCCCGGCGCAGGCAAGCTGACTGTGCAAGCGCTTGGTACGATCGCAACGAAAGTCGTTAGGAAGACGAAGAAGACGAAGGTCGTCCTGGCTCATGTCTCCGGCACGGCCCGCTCGGAGGGGACCACGACGCTCGTCCTGAACCTCTCTTCCAAGTACGCGAAGGCACTCAAGAGCGCCGGCAAGTTGAAGGCGTCGATCACGGTCGACTTCCAACCACCGGCGCCCGCGGAAGCGCTTTCCGACGAAGCGAGCGCGACGTTCAGCTCGGCGACTGCCAAGAAAGCGGTCAAACGACCCACGAAGGGCAAAACAAAGAAATAGCTCGTGTCAATCCTTCGGGCGACATACAGGATTTAGCGCGACATACAGATGCAGGGCGACATCGTTGTTACCAGTTCGTTACGAGTCGGAGATTAAGTCGTGAAAACTTACCCACAGGCCATGACGTACATGTTTCACTGCTGTGACTACGATGTGTTGCTTCTGTAAACAGGGATTGCGCTGGCCCGCACGCGCTGTGAGACTCCTGACCGTTCATCGACTCTGCTCTTGAACGTATCCCGATTCTCTTCGAAAGGACATCTCACGCTCATGCGCGTAAGTCTTCCCCTGACCGCTGAATGCGGTCGTACCCGCGCCGTCTTGGCGGCGCTTTGCGCGGTCGTCGCGTTGGCAGCCGTTGCGACGGTAGCGCCCCCGCAAGCGCACGCCTCATTCACCATCGCCGCCTGTGGTGGCTCGGCGGTCCAAGGTGAGGGCTCCTCGCTGCAAGCGGTGGCCCAGGAACAGTTTTGGACCCAGAGTGTGTTCTACACATCCTTCGGTTGTGGCACAGGAGCCATCTCCTCCTCGCCGGTGACCTACAAGTCAGACGGCAGCGCCTGCGGTATCGCGTCGATCGGAGGCGGTCCCGGTGCCAAAGCAACGTGCGCGTCCGGAACGCCCGAAGCGCAAAACGCAAAGGCAGGCGAACGATCCGCGACAACCCGCTTCGCTGCGAGCGACGCGCCAATGACGCCGACCCAGAAGGCCGACGCGCAAGCCGAAAGCGGACCAAATCCCGGTGTCATCCATGAGATCCCGGTAGCTGTTGCCGCGATCACGGTTCTCGTGCACTTCCCTGAAGGCTGTTCAGTAGAAAATCCCGAACAGGCTGGCGGCAACGGGGACACGACGACCGGCGGAATCAACGATCCGGGCGGAAAAGACAGCTCGGGCGACTCGTTCGCCGAAGACACCCTGCGGGTGCACATCAACGCGACGGAGCTGGAGAAGATCTGGAAGGGCGAAGCGGTCACTTGGGGACAGGTCCTCACAAGCGAAGGCAAAGTCCACATATCCGGTACCGACACAAGTACGCTCAACACGGGCGTCGCCTGTGAACAAGTTCCCGTTCGTCGCATTGTCCGCCTCGACGGGTCCGGCACGACGTATAACTTCAAGGCATACCTGAGCCTGTTGCCGGGAGCCCCTGCCGGCTTGTGGACCACGAGCCCGGTCGTAGGCGACAACAACGTATGGCCTGTCACAACCAGCAAAAACGAAACGCCTGAAGCGGCTAACAAAACCACCAACGTGTGTGAAGACGCAAGTCTCATCTGCACAGCGGCGGCCGAAAAAGGCGGGCCTCTCGCAAAAGCAGTCGCGGCAACAGACGGATCGATCGGCTACATAGATCTGGCGACGGCTCGTAAGGAAAAATTCTCCATCGAAAAAAACAAGCCAAACTACGACTACTGGATTCCGCTGCAGACGGTCGATCCGACCGCACCGGAAGGCGAAGGCGTAGGCAAGCGGGTTGGCGTCAACTACGTCGAGCCCACAGCAGTACCGACAGCTCACATCGTCGGAAACGGTGCCGCACTGGGCGCGAACTGCACGAACGCGGACTACCGTGGCATACCGACGACGCCGGCAAGCGACCCGACACTGGGCGACTGGTCGAACGCGATCGCGACCGGTAGCACCGACACCGTCACCTACCCCGCGTGTGCGATGACGTACGACTTCGCATTCGATGACGACGCGCCGGTGTTCGGCGACACTCAAATCGAGCAGGAACGGGCTCGCACCGTCAAGGACTACCTGACAGCAGTGGTGTCCTCGGCCGGCCAGCTGGGGCTACCCGCCGCCGACTACGGCATCCTGCCGTTGTCGATCCAGGCGATTGCCCAAGGCGGCGTCAACGCGATCAACTGGCACAAGGAAGCCGGCGGTGGCGGTGGCAGCAAAGAAGAAGTCAAACCACCCGCGGCGAAAGTGGAAACAAAAGGCTCGGTTGTCCCTCAGATTGTCACCCCTCCCAGCAACGCCTTCTCGATAGCGGGCGCAAAGGTTAAGGGCAAGGACATCGTCCTCTCACTGGTCCTGCCCGACCCGGGCAAGGTGCAGGTGAAGGCAATCGGCGGCGGCGTGACGGTTGCGAGCGCCAACGCCAACGTGTCCGGTGGCGACGGGACCGTGTCGCTGGCGATCTCCAAAGCGGCGCTGACGAAGCTCGCGAAAGCCAAGGGTCACAAGCTCAGCGTGAAGATCACAGTGACGTTCACGCCCACGGGCGGGACAGCGGCAAGCGAGAGCAAGACGATCACGCTCACGCAGGCCGAGCTCGCGTCCAAGAAAAGCACGAAGAAAGCAAGCAAAGGCAAAAAGAAATAGGACAAATGGGCTGACAGCCCTCACGTGAGCCGTTGACGGCGTCCGGCACCCTCTCTGGGGCCGGGCGCCGTCGGCGCGCTGTACGGCGGACCGGAGGCTCCACCACACCATGACCGACGACGACACTCAATCCCAGCCATCACCACAGGGCAACGGCCGTCCCACGACGCCCCCACGACCCGCCCAGCGCCCACAGGTGCGCTCAGGTCTCGCCAACAAGCGCAATCCCGCGCTCGTGACGCTCGGAACGTTTGCCACGAGCGCGCGGCGCTTCATCTTTCGCGACAAGATCGCGCTGTTCCTGGTTATCGCCTCTGTAGGACTGCTGATCGCGTTCTTCTCGCTGCTGGGCGCGATCGGTCCGTCGAGCCACGGATCGCAGTTGCCGATCAGTCGCGTGCTGTCGTTGGCCGACCACGGTCAGATCGCGACGGCGACACTGCTCGACCACGACAACCGTGTCGAGGTGGCGGTGAGGATGCCGGCCGCGGAAGGTGCCAACCCACAAACGGCCGCGGCCCAAACGGGGGGGACCAATGTCGCCGGTAAGAGCAACCTCAGCGGTGCCGCCGCGCTCGAATACTGGGCCGCCTACCCCTCTTCGGGTGTACAGACACAGCAACTGCTGCAGGCGCTCGAGCACTCCGGGGCGATCATCACGGTCGACCAGCAGTCCGGTAAGGCCCCGCGCGCGATCCTCGTGCAGTTCCTCATCCCGATCGTGCTGCTGGTGTGCCTGTTTGCGTTCTTCATGCGCCTCAGCGCCGACGGTGGCGCCGGCGGTATCGCCGGATTCTCCGAGTTCACCGGCAAGGGCAAGCGCAAAGGCAAGGGCAGCGTTCATCGCACGACGTTCGCCGACGTCGCGGGAGCCGGGGACTCCGTTGCCGAGCTACGCGAGATCCGCGATTACCTCGCAGACCCATCGCGCTACCTGAACGTGGGAGCCGCGGCGCCCAAGGGCATCCTGCTGGTGGGACCTCCCGGTACCGGCAAGACATTGCTCGCCAAGGCGGTTGCCGGCGAGGCGGATGCCTCCTTCTTCTCGCTGTCGGGCTCGGACTTCGTCGAGTCGCTCGTCGGCGTCGGTGCGGCGCGCGTGCGCGATCTGTTCCGCAAGGCTCGCAAGGCGGCTCCGGCGATCATCTTCATCGACGAGTTCGACGCCGCCGGGCGCAAGCGCGGCGCCGGCATCGGTCAGGGCAACGACGAGCGCGAGCAGACGCTCAACGCGCTACTCGTGGAGATGGATGGCTTCTCAGGCGATGGAGGTCTTGTCGTGATGGGCGCCACCAACCGCCCCGACATCCTCGACCCAGCGCTGCTGCGCCCGGGCCGTTTCGACCGCCAGGTCACGATCGACGTTCCCGATGTGCACGGACGTCTCGAGATCCTGCGCCTGCACGGCAACAAGCGCCCGATGGCATCCGACGTGTCACTCGAGGAGGTCGCCCGCCAGACGCCTGGCTTCTCAGGCGCCGAGCTGGCCAACGTAATCAACGAGGCCGCGCTGCTGTCGGTGCGCGACCAGCGCGAGCTGATCGACCAGGCGACGCTCGAGGAGGCGATCGATCGTGTCGTAGCCGGCCCGGCCAAGAAGCACATACTTACCGAGCAAGAGCGCTGGCTGATCTCGATCCACGAGGCGGCCCATGCGGTCGTGGCCGAGGCGCTCGGCCAGGCGACGGCGTCGCGCAAGCTCTCAATCGTCGCGCGCGGTCGCACACTCGGAGTCGCGGCGCACATGCTCACCGACCGCGACCAGCTGATCCAAACGGAGCCCGACCTGCAGGCGCAGCTGGCGGTGATCGTTTCCGGCACCGCCGGCGAGCGGATCGCGTTCGGCCACCTGTCGAGCGGGGTCAGCGATGATCTGCATGCCGCCACCAACCTTGCGCGCACAATGGTCACGTCGTTCGGGATGTCCGACGCGCTTGGGCCAGTCACGATCGGCGAGAAGGGCGGCGAGGTGTTCCTCGGCGCCTCGCTGCAAGACCTCGGCTCGGTTGGACCCTCGACACTCGATCTGATCGACCGCGAAGTCGAGCGGCTTGTTGGTGAGGCCGAGGCCAGGGCGGCCACGATCCTCGACCGCAACTGGCAGGCGGTCGAGGAGACCGCGCATGCGCTGCTCGAGCACGAGACGCTCTCGGGCGTTGCGCTCGATGCGGTGCTCTCGACGGTGCACGAGATCGACCTCAGCGAGTTGCGCGACATCACCCGGCGCACCCCCGAGCAGGACGCGGAGCACGGGCCTTGAGAGCGCGGGCGATCGGGGCTCTGCTGGTCGGGGTCGCCGTCGTCGCGGCGCTCGCCCAGGTCGGCACCGGTATCGCGCGCGCCGAAGCCACATGGCGCCTGGAACAACCCACGCCGCCCGCTGGCACCCCCTACAAGATTCCCCTCGGCGTCCCCGACGACATGGAGTTCTACGCGCCCAACGAGGGCCTGTTGAGCGTCGAGGGCAACACCGTCATCCCGGCTGGCCTGTACTTCTGGAACGGACGCGACTGGCACCAGCTCTCGACCGTCTGCGGTGGCTCGGGCGAAACGTCGCGAATCGCCTGGGCGGGGCCGGAGGAGTTCTGGATCATCACCGAACCGAGCGAGCCGCGAGTGGGATCTGGGTTGGGCTTGTGCCATTTCAAGGACGGGGTCGTCGTTGGCTCCTATTCGACTCCTTTTCAATCATCGGAACCCTTTCGTCCGATGGACGCAGCGGCGTGCAACGGTCCCGACGATTGCTGGTTTGCTGGTATCGGTAGCGAGGACCCATCCGGTCAGCACATAGGCGCCTTTCACCTGCATTGGGACGGCTCGAACCTGACTGGCTCCTATCAACCCCAGGGTCGTGGCGTCAGTGGGCTCACGTATTTCGACGGGGACTTCTACGAGAGCACGCTCGTCGGAACCCAGGCCGGCAACACGACCGATCCTGTGACGCTTGCGACACCCGAGCCGTTCGGCCCGATCCTGATCCACAAGCTTGTCGGCAACACCTTCACCGATACGAACTTCCTCCCGCTTTCATCTCCAGGGGTACCGAACGAAGGGGTCGAGTTGCTGTCGAGCAAAATCCGACGCGACCGACCTTTGGTTCTCCGGCGGTGGGGCCGCATCCGGGCCGGCGGCGCCGCCCGACGGCACGGTCCCCAGCCCGCCTATCGTCGTCCACTACGACGAACCGTTCTTCCAGCAGGTGCCGATCGAATCGGCCCAGTTTGGCGAGGAAGGCCGTTTCGTCGACATCTCGCCGGTTCCCGGCACGAGCACGGCCTGGGTAGCCGACCAAGCGCTCTCTGAACGCGACAGCGCCACAGCTCACGCGAAGGTCGCGCTGATCGGCGCGAACGGCAGCGCCACGTCGCAGACTCTTCCGGCGTCGGGCGCGGGACGAGGAAGTGCTCAGCTCATCGTGGCGACCGGACCTGAAGAAGCCTGGATGGCGACCTCGGCGGGATGGCTGTTCCACTACACCAACGGAACCTCGCTGCCCGAAGACACCGATCCCAACTGGGCCGGCACGATTACGGTACGCCCGAACGAGTCGGTTGAACAGTTCGTGGCCGACACGCCACCGCCGGACGATTCGCAGCTGTTCGCGCCTCCACCCGTAGCGGTCGAAACGAAAGCGACGAGCGAACCACTGGCCGAGGTGATCCCCGCGCTGCTGAAGGACGTAAAAGTCTCACGTCGCGGACTGACGGTCACGATCAGCTTCCAGCTGACGCGCCTGGCCGACGTACAGCTGATAGCCAGGCTGCGCGGCAAGGTGATCGCCCGCACGCGCGACGAGCGCCTGGCACCCGGAAAGCGCAAGCTGGAGCTGAGCTTCGAACGCAAGCGCTGGCCAAGCGGGCTCAGCTTCAAGACCAAGGAGCTGACAACGCCCAAGCCGGTCCCCGCGAGCGGGACCGAAAGCGTCGGCACCGGGCCCGACGCGGTCACCACGAGTGTGCACGCTCATGGCTGAGCGTCGGCTTGTCTCGTTGCGCTCGGTGCTGACAGGCGTGCGCAGGCATCCCCGTGCACTGCTCGGATTCGTTGTGCTGCTGTCTGTGTCGTTGGCAATCCTTCACGCTGGCAGGCACGGCGCGCGGGCGGCGGGGACCGGTGGCGGCGAACCAACACCGCAACCCGCGCTCGGAACAGCCGACCGCTCGACTGTGCTGATGGGCGCCGCTACAAGCGGAGAACCCGGCGAAGCGTGGGCGTACAAGGTCCTCCCACTCGACGTGCCCCAGCCTTCGGTGGCCTCAGGCAACGCGACATTTGCTACGCCTCCAACCGGAGGCGCTGCGCCGCCGGGACAGCTTGTGTTCGAGCGTGCGACCGACGCGGATCCGGATTGGACGATCCAGGAAACGCCAGTGGGCGAAGAAGGCAAGCCATATCGTGGCATGGAACCGAATCCCCTCTCGGCACGGATCACCCCGCACGGAGGCGGACTGCTGGTGGGGCAGGACTCCACGCGCCCGGCGGGCAAGCAATCGGTTGTGCTCATGAGGGACCCCGGTGGACGCTTCCAGCTTCTGCCCGAACCGTCCACTGGAGTGCTGTTGGCCGCCGGCGAAGACGGGGAAGCAGGGGAAAGCGAACCGAAGGCGGAGACGCTCGTCGAAAAAGAAGGAGCCGGCAGGATTGCCGACACGGCTGTCGAGAACGGCAGCCGCACCGAAGCGTTCTTCGGGGCGCTGGGGCGCACGCGCGAGCTCGGAGTCGCGCGTTGGGACGGCGAAAAGTGGACGCGCGAGCCGATCGAACTTCCCGCCGGCTATACAGGCGGGTTCCGGATAGCGGCGATCGCTGGCAGCTCGCCTCAGAATCTGTGGCTACTCGGCGAAGCCGAACCGAGTAGCAGCCTTGGGATCCTGTTGTTCAAGCGCACCGAAGTCAAGACCGGCGAATTCGTCTGGAAGCCGGCGACGCTCGGCTCATCACTGTTCGCGGCCGGCGAAACGCCAGCCGACGGCGTCTCGAAGCTCGGCCCGCTCAGCGGCTCCGCGCAGCCGCTGACGGTCACCGAAAAAGGCGTGTGGATTGACGGCAACATGCAGGCGCCCGGTGGGGGGGACGATGGCTATGACTTCACGCTCTACTACAACGTCGCCGAAAGCAAGGTGACAGGCAGCTGGTGCGACGCGCGTGCAAGTGGTGGCGAAGCGCTCTGCGAACACTCCCTTGGCGCGCGCTTCGGACGTGAGGCCGGCTACCGCAGCTTCGCTTTTGAAGGCCCCGGCTATGGCACACGCATCATCACCAACCCGCTACTGCCCGGTGGCGAAGACACCACCAACATGGGCTCCTACCTGCGCTTGGAAGGCGCGACCTTCATGCGTATGCCGGGCGCCGGTCCCGACAACGCACCCGGCGGCGCCTTCTACAGCCCCGACGACGGCTGGCTGGAAGGCCCCGTGCAGATCACCTCCATGCAGCAGCCCGCCCGGCTCGTCGGCTGGCCGGTCTCCGCGCGAGCCCCTTTCACGGCAGTCGCGCCCGCACCCGGCTCGACGCCTGGCGACTTCGGCGCGCAGGCGCTGGCGGTCGGAGCCAACGGCGTCGTCGCGCGCTACACCCCAGGGCATGGTTGGGAACGCGAGTTCCTGCAGACCAGCAGCGGCGCGGTCAGCTCCCCGACACTGCGTGCGGTCGCTTGGCCCGAACCCAACCGCGCGTTCGCCGTCGGCGACTTGGGCGCGATGTGGGTTTGGCGTGCGGAAACCGGCTTGTGGGAGAAAGACCCGGCGGCGCCGCTGGATGGCTTTCAGGGCAACCTCGACGGGATCGCATTCGATCCCGGCAACCCTGGGGTCGGCTACGCGGTGGGCCAGGGAGGCGTGCTGCTCGAATACGGCAAGAGCTGGACACAGGTACCCGCTGAAGGACCCGAAGGACTGCCATCCGGCTTCAAGGAAGCCAACTTCACCTCGGTTGCGTTCGCCGGCTCGGAGGCAATGATCGTCGCCGAACACGACCTGCTGGTCAACGAAGGATCAGGCTGGAAGGTCGAACCGGAAGTCCACGCGCTGCTGGCGAGCCTGCCGAGCGCGCCATCGTTGAACGTCGCGGCGGGACTTCCCAATGGCGGCGCCGTGCTGGCTGGACGCGACGTCGTGCTCGAGCGCGACAGCGCGGATGCGCCTTGGCACTTCTCCGAACAGCCAATCGTCAACGAGACGGCGGTGGCCGCGACGCCGCTGCTCGAAGGCTCGAAGGTACGGGCGCTGCTGTCGGTCATACCCGAGTTCACCTACCCCCCGCGACTCATTCTGCCACCCGTGGATCCAAATACCCCTGGGCCTCTGATCCCCCCCAATCCACTGCCGGGCGATGGTTACGTACTGCGCGAAACGCCTAGCGGCTGGGAGGACGAGGAGCGGGCCGCCTACGCTGGAGACAGTCAAGACAAGCCGTTGAAGGCCGATCCGATCGCGGCATTCGACATCGGCACGAACGGCGTCGGCTGGGCGATCGGCGGATGGAGCGGCGAGGCTGACGACGCGGGTAGAGGAAGCGACGCGAGCGGATCCGGTCAAGTGGTCCGCGAAAACGTGCAGACGGCAGGTCTCTACAGCTTTGCGCCCGGCGGCAACCCGCCTGGCCCCACCGGCGAGAGCGTCGCGCCGATACCGATGCAGAGCGGTGCCGCGACGTTCGCCGTCGGCGGCCACGCCGATTGCGTCGAACCCTGCTCGGCGCTCGCCGACGCAGGGATCGCGCCCGACCGCAACCTGAGCGCCGCGCTCGCTGAGATAGACGGACTCTCGACGCAGCCGAACGGACCGCGCATGCTGCTCTACACCGGCGGGCGCGAGACCCCGGGCGAGGGACCCGAGCAGGCCGCCGAGGCCGACCGTTATGCGCAGCTGCTCGCCGGCAGCGGCGGCCTGCCCGTCTATCCGGCGCTGTCGGCCGGCGACAGCGAAGGCAGCGAGGACACGGCGTTCGGGGTGGCGTTCGCCGGGTTTGACGCACCGTTCGGCGAAGGGCCTGTGCCAAGCAGCGTAAGCATCGCCGACATACCCGCTGGCGTCGCCACGCCGGGACCGGGTGCGCGCACCCACTACGCGTTCGACTCCACCGGCCCGGCCGGCACGGTGAGAGTGATCGTGATCGACAACTCGCGTGGCTCGCTGGCGGCCTCCGACCCCTACCAGAGCCCAGCTGAACCACAGGCACCGTGGCTCGCGCGGATGCTCGCCGACGCGAAGGCTCGCGGCATCCCCGCGATCGTGGTGGGCAGTCGTGAGCTGAACCCCAACCTCCCACCGGCGCTGAACGTGGCCACCGACGCCAACGAAGAGGCGCAGATCATGGTTGAAGGCGGCGCGTCCGCCTATCTCTATGAACGTCCCGAAGAAACTCGCACCAGCCAGATTCCCTCGGGTGGCTCAACCACGATCCCGGAGTTCGGCACCGGCGCACTCGGCTATCGCTCGGCGATCTCCGACTCCTTCACAGCTGGGCAGCCCGACGCGCTGTTCGGTACCACCGGCTACCTGCTGTTCAGCGTGGAAGTGGCAAAGCGCAACCCCGCCACCAATGTCGCGCCTGTCAGCGCGCGAATGATCCCGCTCGTGCAGTCGCTGTCGCTCGACCCGGTTGATGGGACGCTCTTGCGGCGCAGCTCCCCCGCGCTGTTCGAGGGGATCGGGCGCCGGCCGCTGTCAGGCGATCGCTGGGGGCCGACCTCCGCGTCGAGTGGCAATCCCAATCCGCCGGGCGCCGACCCCTACGCCGAATTCCCGCCGGCGCTGTGCCGCCAGTCGGATTGCTCAAGCGCCATCGAACCGGAATACACCTTCACCTCCTCCGAACCGGAAATCGCCAACTTCGTGGAGCAGGACCCCAACTCGACCAATCTGCGCAAGCCGCTGCAGAACGCCGAAGGCGACCCGATTCCCGACCCACGCTCGGGCATCCTGTGCGCGTTCAACGCCGGTACGACGATCGTCACCGTCTCCGCGGGCGGGCTGTCCTACTCGATCCCCGTCACCGTCCAGGGGGGCAGCGTCGAGCAGCCATGCGGCACAGTGCCGCTCAGCCCCAGTCGCTTCAAAGTGCAGCACTCCGGTGCCGCCGCGACTCCGGCGGCACCGCCGCCATCACCCGCGCCGGCCCCCGCGCCGATCGCCCCGCCTCCTCCACCGCCGGCGGTTGTGCCCGCCGCCAAGCCCGCGGCGAAGGTTGTGCCCAGGGTGGCGCTGCCGCTGGCCTTCCTGCCGCTGGTCAAGCTGCCCTCGCTGGGTCCGGTGCCCGCGGTTCCCCCGCCGCCGGCTGCCGCCTTCACCGATCCAATTCCCCCGGGTGGAGCGACCGTGCGTGTGTTCGAAGAAAAACGCGAAGAGGAGGCCGCGCCCGAGCAGTCGCAGGCGTTCGCTCGCCACCGCGCTCCCGAGAGCGCCCAACGTCACACCACGCGAAATGGTGGATATCGGGGAATGCCGATGGCAGCGCGCGCATACGCAAGCGCGGGCGGCTCCGGCGGCGGCTCCTCCCACCTCGCCGTATACCTGCTCGGCTTGCTGGTGCTAGCGGGCGCCGGCGCCTCAATCGGCCGTGACAGGCGCCGTCCGCGCCGCACGGCACTTGCCCAGATTTCGTCATCCCAACCGGCTTCAAACTCACGCCCAAGGAGGCGAACATGAGACAGCTCATCTCCCGCCACAGCTCAGCTGCCGCGCTGGCGATCTCGATCCTTGCCCTCTTCGGCTCCACCACAGGGCTGGCAAGCGCGGCACGCAAGGCGGTGGTAGATGCGATCGCCGGACACCCAGTCAGCACCAAGCCGCGTTCCGGCGGTCTACTGCTGCTCGGCAAAAACAAGAAGTTCCCGGCCTCGGCGATCCCCACCGTGAGCAACGCGACGCACCTCAGCGGCAAGACGCTCGTCGACATCGAACCGAGCTGCCCACCGTCGACGGTGAATCTCGGCACCTGGTGCCTGATGACCTCGCCCTACCCGCTCACCAACGCCGAGGCCGGCCAGAACAACTACTTCTGGGCGACTCAGGCATGCGTGAAGATGGGCGGCTACCTGCCCACCGCCGCGCAGCTGATCGGGGCCGCCAACCGCGTGAAGCTCGAGTCAACGATCCACGACAACCCCGACACAGCCACGGTCGAGCAGGACGCAAGCGTGGGCCTCAAAGACCAGCGTGAGATGAGCGCCACACTCGTTACCACCGCCGCCGGCTCAGACGCGGCCGGCTCGGAGGGCGTGAGCGTCGGTGCCACCGGCGATCCGCGCACCGGCGAACCGGACCCCGTGCCGTTGCCGGCGGTGCCGGCGCCATCGACGTTGCAGTACGTGACGGTCTACTCAAACGCCACCAAGGGCGGCTTCGCCGGCTCCGAGCCGGTCTCAACGCCGGAGAACTTCCGCTGCGCGTTCAATGAGATGCCAGGTGCCAATACCAGCGAAGAAGGGTGAGCGTGGCACTCAAACAGCCGTTCACAGAATCATCACGAGTGAGGGGGCGCAGAGGGTGGACGATCTAAGCGTGATTGAGCCCACCGCCCCCGGCGAGCCGAGGGCGGCCGTCACGGTGCCGGAGCCGGCCACACCGGCTGCCCCGGAGCCCGCTGCGGCCACAACCCAGCCAATACCGGTCGTGACGACCGAGCGCTGCGTGCAATGCGCGGCGCCGCTCGCGCACGATCAGCGTTACTGCCTGCAATGCGGCGAGCCTCGTCCGCATCTCGGGGGGCCGCCGAGCGCGGTCAAGCCAGTCGCGGAGAAACCGTCGCAGACACCACCTGTACCGCCCGGGTACTCACCCGTCGCGCCCGCGGCGGCGCCCACGCGCAACAATAGTCTCGCGCTGATCGCCGGGGTGGGGGTGCTGCTGCTCGCGATGGGCGTCGGGGTGCTGATCGGGCGCGCCGGGGTTGGTACGGCGAAGGTGCCACCCGCGCAGGTGATCTCCGTCGGCGCGAGCACGGGCGCGACGGCGAGCACGCCCACGACGCCCACCACCACGACGCCCATCACCGAAACGCCTGCCGCCTCAACCAAGAAGAAAAAGGAAGCGAAAGCCAAGGAACCGGCCGGCACGGGCTCCTCGATCACCAAACCCGCCCCGGCAAGCGTTCTGAAAAATCTCAACAAAGGCCACGAAAACGGGCAGAGCTATGAGGAAAAATCCAAGGCTCTCCCGAACGTGGTGCTAACGAAATGAGCGATCCCAGTCGTCAAGTGCAGTCTGCCGGCCCTGAGCTGCGCCGCCGCCACGACGAGCTTGCCGCCCGGGTGGCCGAGCTGCAGTGGAACCTCGGGGGGCTCACCTACGAGATGGCGATCCGCGACCACTTCCGCCTCGACGTGCTCGTCGGTCGTGCCGCGACGCTCCAGGAGCGGGAGATGGAGCTCGCCGAGCTGGCGCGGATGCTGGGCAACCAGCCTTGAGCCTCGACCCGTTGCGCCGCTGGGAGCAGCGCATCGGTGCGCTGCCGATGCCCTCACCACTCGTTTGGGCGGCTCTGATCGCCGCCTTCCTTGGCTTCGGGGTGCTGCTCGGACGTGCGAGTGGACCCGACTCCGCCAGTGTGCTCGCCTCCCAACGCCCCCCGTTGAAGCTGCTCGTGACACGCGCCCCAACTGCCACCACGCCGAGCACGGCGCCCGCGACGCCGGAACCCCCGCCGCCAGCGCAAGCCGAAACGACGCCCGAACCGCCACCCGCGGAATCGCCAAAGACCTCGCAGCCAGCCCCTCAAAGCAAAACCGCATCTCCTCAGGCCAGCTCAGAAGAATCCGCTGCAAGCAGCAAAAAAACTTCCTCGAAGAGCCCGAAGGCGACCCTCTCGGCGATCAAGCACGTATTCGTGGTGATGCTCAGCGACGAGCCCTATGCGAACGCGTTTGGGCCATCCTCGCCAGCCCACTACCTGACGGGGACACTGGAGAAAAAGGGAAAGTTGCTGCTGCGCTACTACGCCGTCGCCCATGAAGAGCTCGCCAACGAGATCGCGCTCCTCAGCGGGCAGGGACCGACGGAAGCAACCGCCGCCAACTGTCCCACCTACACCGAAATCACGCCCGCTGGCAGCGGTGCGGACGGACAGGTGCTTGGCAAGGGCTGCGTTTATCCGGCCTCCACGCCCACGCTCATGAGCCAACTCACCGCCCAGCACCTCACTTGGAAGGCCTACATCGAAGGGATCGGCGAAGGGACGGGAAGCTCGCCCGCCTGCGCCCACCCGTCTTCGGGTGCCTCCGATCCGAGTGCCACGCAACCAAGCGGACAGACACTCCCACCCAGCTATCAAACCTGGCGCAATCCGTTCGTCTACTTCCAGTCGATCGCTGCCTCCTCCTCGTGCGCTTCAGAGGACCTCGGAATGGGTGCGCTGAAGGGCGACCTCTCAAAAGAGCAGAGCACCGCCAGCTTCTCCTACATAGCGCCCGGCCCTTGCGATGACGGCAGCCCCACAGCGTGTGCGCCCGGCAAGGCCTCGGGGATGATGGCGGCAGATGCGTTTCTCCAGAAGATCGTGCCGCAAATCCTCTCATCCAAGGCCTACAAGCAGAATGGCCTGCTCGCGATCACGGTCGACGAGGCTCCCTCCAGCGGCGAATTCGAGGACTCGAGCTCCTGCTGTGGCGAGCCAAGCTTTCCCAACCTTCCGGCGCCCACCGGCGTCGCCGCGCTCTCGCCGCAAGGCGGCGGTCAGGTTGGGCTGCTGCTGCTCTCGCCCTTCATCAAGGGCGGTGGGCTCGTCCAGGAAAGCTACAACCACTTCTCCTTGCTGGCAACGATCGAGCAAGTATTCGGATTGACAAAGCTCGGTTACGCCGGCCTCTCCGAAGTGAAGCCGTTGAGCACGTCACTGCTGTTTGGTGGGTAGTCTCGGCCGCCCTCGCGTGGCACGGTTTTGAAGTAGCTCCGCGCGCGGCTATTCTCAGCGATCGGCTCGGAAGGCTCAGCGATCTGCTCGGAAGGGTGTGCCGGTGTCGCGCTCGTGGAGTGCCGCCCGGCGTGTGTCGAGGAGTCTCGCCGTGATCATCAAGCGATCGCCAAGAGAGGAACTGTCATCCACATCGATCCCTACATCGTGCTCGGCAGCGCCGTCGTCGGCTTCCTCGTCGGAATGACCGGTGCGGGCGGCGGTGCGCTGATGACCCCAATGCTGATCTTGCTGTTCGGCGTCACGCCTGCCGCGGCGATCTCGAGCGATCTGGTGGCGGCCGTCGTGATGCGTCCGATTGGAGCCGCCGTGCACCTACGGCGCGGCACGGTCAACCTGCGGCTGGTCGGGTGGATGGTGCTCGGCTCAGCGCCGATGGCGTTCGCGGGGGCATACCTGTTGCACCTGATGGGAAACAGCAAGGCGGCTCAGGAAAACATCGAGGTGGCGCTCGGCGCCGCGCTGCTCATCGGCGCCAGCGCGATGGTCCTGCGCCAAGCGCTCGACCGTCGTGCCGGCGCGGGACGCACCGCGATGGTGCACGACATCGTGCCGCGCCCGCTTCCGACCATCGCGATCGGGATGGTCGGGGGAATCATCGTTGGTATGACCTCGGTGGGCTCCGGCTCGTTGATGATCGTCTCGCTGCTGTTCCTCTACCCGATGCTCGGTGCCAGTCAGTTGGTCGGCACCGACCTCACCCAGGCCGTGCCGCTCACGCTCGCGGCGGCTCTCGGGGCGCTGGCATTTGGCCACGTCGAGCTCGGCGTCACGACCTCGTTGATCCTCGGCAGCGTTCCGGCGGTGTTCGTCGGCTCGCTGGTCTCCTCGAGCGCTCCCGATCGCTACGTCAGACCGGCGATCACATTTGTGGTCGCGGCGTCCGGTCTGAAGTACGTGGGGGTGGGAACGACAACTCTGGGCTGGCTGTTGTGCGGGATGCTGTTCCTCGCCGCGGCCGTCTGGCTTCTCTACACACGTCCCTCCCAGTCCTCGCGCCAAACGCAAGCTCCTCATATGTCACCGGTTGGCGAGCCCGGCACGATCGCCGCAGCACCCACTCCAGAGCCAGCATATGACTGGGACGATCAAGATCGGACGGGTGCAGGTCAAGGCGCAACGTAGACCCCGACACGAGCGCCCCGGCGCGCAGCAGCGCCGGGGATAGCGCACGCCGTATCCCTCCAGAGCTTCTGAGGGTCAGCGGCGGAGCCAGCAGTTCGCGTCGTCCTCGCCCGTCGGTGAGCTCTGCCGGTGGGTCTCCCGCGTTGGTGTCGCGCCCGCCGGAGAATGCGTACGCGGGGTAGGAGCGGTGCAGTCCCAGCAACGCGGTCCACCAGTGGAAGTGCTCGCTCAGCGTCTGGCGCAGGGCCGGGGTGTAAGCGTAGGCGGGAGCCACGAACCCGCGCGGCTCGAGGCCGGCGAGCTTCAACACGCGTCGCCCAGCGTCCACGGCGCGGCGCGTCTCCTGTGCATCGAGCCCAACGAACTCGGCTTCGCGGTCGGCACTGAGTGCACGCAGCGACTGGTAAGGCCCGCCCGCCAGGCCGCCGGGACCTCCACGTACTCGCATGGAGCGCAGATGCTGAAAGCCATGTTGGGCGATCGCGTCACCGCAGCGCTCGCGCTCGGTCAGCCAGTGGACCATCTCCGGTGAGCGCTCCGAGAGAGGATGCAGATCCCGGGCCGGGATCACCAGCAGCGTGACATGGTCAACGCCGTGGTCACCCAGCCAGTCGCGGATCAGCGCGCAGCGCTCGAATGTCGCCGGCTCGATGTCGTGCAGGGCCACGGCGATGGTGCGGCGCGTGCGGCTCATGCCACCAGACGTCCGGTATGGGCGCCGGCAAGTGCGACGGTGCCAAGTACCCGCTGGTAGCCGGCCGCTAGGCGTGCCAGCGCCTGCTCCCAGGTACGCTCGCAAGCGGCGCTCAGCGCGGCTTCGGCAAGGCGCCCACGCAGCGGCTCAGAGCCCGCCAGCTCCACCAGCGCCATCGCCAGTTGCTCGGCGTTCGCTTCGCGCAACAGTCCTGTCACCCCGTCGCGCACCAGTGTCAGCGGTCCGCCCGCGGCCACCGCCAGCACCGGAAGCCCGGAGGCTTGCGCCTCGAGGATCACCTGGCCGAAGGTGTCGGTGGCACTCGGAAACAAAAACACGTCCGCCGACGCGTACACCTTCGCCAGGTCGTCCCCCTGCAGCCATCCCAGGAAGCTCGCGTGGGGGCCGACGCGCTCGGCGAGGCGCTCCTGCTCGGGACCACCACCGGCGAGCACCAGGTGCAGCCGCTGATCCCGTTCGCGTGCCCTCAGGAAAGTCTCGGCGAGCAACTCGGCGCCCTTCTCACGCGTTATGCGCCCGGCATAGAGCACGTTCACGCGCTCGGCGGAGCTCGTCAGAAGCGACTCGTCTCGCAGCGCCGGGTCAAATCGCGAAGTATCCACGCCGCGATCCCAGCGCAACACTCGCTCAGGCGCCATCCCAATCGCGCTCAGCGCCTCATCAGAGGCGGGGCTGGGGGAGAGCACCAGGTCGCAGGCGTTGTAGAACGCCCCCACCGCCATGCCCATCGCCTCGGCGATGCCCGGGCTCTCAGAGCGCAGCTTGGCGTAAGCGGTCAGCTCGGTGTGGTAGCTACCGATCAGCGGCAGCCCCAGCGCGCGGGCCAGCAGCGCGCCCGCGATCCCCACCGGTCCGGGGGCGCACACGTGCAACGCGTCAAACGCGCCGTCGGCGAGCGTCTGCACGGCGGCGGAGAGGCTCGGCACGCCGATTCGCAGGCCCGGGTAGAAGGGCACGTCGAGCTCAGCAACTGCCGACAGCCGCCGGTCGACGTCGGGGTCGGTGGCGACCACCTCGATCTCAAAGCCCGGCACCCCGCGGCGGCGGATCTCCTCGATCGTGCGCGTCACACCGTGTGTGGAGCCGATTCCGTCTGCCAGGATCGCCACGCGCGGGGGCTCGCCGTCGGATGCCACCGCGTAGCGAGCGAGCTTGACCTGCTCTTTAGCCAGGAACGCGGTGGCGGGCGCATAGGGGATCGCCGCGATGCAGCTTTCAAACAGCTCGGTGGCCGCATTTCCCACCTTTTCCTGGCCGGTGGCCGCGTTTCCGGTCTGGGCCTCGCCCGTGGCGGCGCACACGGCGCGGCCCACCGCGACGCGCAGCTTGCGCTCATGCAGGCGGCACGCGCGGCGGTACAGATCGGAGTGGCTGAAGTCCTCGCGCTGCATGTACTCGATCAAGCCACGCTCATCGAGGTGATCGAGCTCGACCGCCGCCAGCCACGCCCGCAGCAGGCAGCGGGCGTCGGCGGGCGTGATGTCATTGCTGTTCGCGCCATGACGCGCGTCGCCCTCGCGCAGCACGCGCTGCACCATCGCCATCACACGCCGCGGGTCGGGGCTCGGTGTGGTGCTGCCGTGTTCGCCCTCACCCAGCGAGCGGGCCGCCAGCGCGATCGCCGCGTGCGCCCACTTGGCGGCGCTGCCCTGTTTGCCTTTCGCGCTCACCCGCCCGGCACGCATGTGCGACAGGAGCTCCCCCGGCGTGGACGCCGGCGGCGCCTCGGTCCACGTGCGCCCGATGTCAATCCCGGCGTGATCGTCGCTGCCGCCGATGCCGGTGCCGTCGAGCGTCGCGACGTACATCGCGGCCGGACGGTTCAGCTCGCGGGCGCGCGCCCCGTTGCGGGTCTCCCAGATACCGAACAGCTCCGCCAGTCGGCGGCGGTGGCGTGCTGTGAGTGGCGCCGC
The DNA here is from genome assembly GCA_963849215.1 of uncultured Solirubrobacterales bacterium. Lineage (GTDB taxonomy): Bacteria > Actinomycetota > Thermoleophilia > Solirubrobacterales > Solirubrobacteraceae > Palsa-744. Next base: position 721,855 of record CAWKGR010000001.1, on the reverse strand, counting down.
CACCGCGTAGTAGGGGTGGGCCAGCGCACACGCGATCTCGCGCTCGTACATGTACATCGCGCACAGCTCCACGTCGCCGTTGTTTGCCTGCAGCCACTCGTGATCCTCAGGCGTTATCCCGTAACACAGCACGTGCACCGCCTGGGGCTCGCCGCGGAAGTGTGCGGTCAGCTCCTCCGAGACGAACACGTCGGGGCGATCGGCGATTGCAAGCGCCCCGTCGATCGTGTCGTGATCGGTGATCGTCACGAAATCCATCCCGCGGCGCTTTGCCAGTTCGTACACCTCCTCGGGAGGTGTCGCGCACTCCGGCAATCCCAGAGCGCGCTGCACTCCCAGCCTCGACACCTGCGATGCGGTTGAGTGACAGTGCATGTCGACTCGCGTTGTCACACTCTGTGTGTCGGGTCCCACGGATGAGTCCTGTGTGTCGACCCGTGTGGTCGAACCGGTCATCGTTTCTCTTTCTCTCGGTCTCTTCTCCTATGCCAATAGGTTCTCCCTGCAAATGCCCCACTTTGTGACCAGTCAGAGACTATTGTGTGAAAGTGGTGTGAAGCGCATGGCAACCTATGCGGAGCGGTGAGCAGCTAAGATCGGCTTCTGACATGGGCCGCCGCGGACGCAACAGAAATCTCATGTACGTTCGGCTCGCGTTCCTGCTTGTGGTACTGATCGCCGCCTTTGGATTTCACGCACGCGGCTCGACACTGGTGGACTTGCGCGTCGCGGGGCTCGTCGTCGTCCTGCTCGTGGTGGGCGCCGGTTGGCTGGCGCGGCGTCGCGGGCGTCTCTGAGGCGCCGCGGAGTCACCTTCGGGAGCAACGACGAAATGAGCGGCGCAGAGATCGGACTTGCCCTGTCGGTCTTCCTTGCCTGCGCGGTCGAGGCGGTGGAGGCGCTGACAATCGTGCTGGCGGTGGGCACCACGCGCAGCTGGTCCTCGGCGCTCAGTGGTGTAGGCGCGGCGATGCTCGCGCTGGCCGTGATCGTGGTCGCACTCGGACCGGCGCTCACGGCGCTACCGATCGACGCACTCAGGGTGACGGTCGGCGGGCTGCTGTTGATCTTCGGCCTGCAGTGGCTGCGCAAGGCGATCCTGCGCGCCGCGGGCTTGAAGGCGAAGCACGACGAGCTGGGAACCTACAAGGAGGAGGCCGAAACGGCACGTGCCGCCGGCAGTCCCCACGCCGGCTTTGACGGCTACTCCTTCACGATCGCCTTCAAGGGGGTCCTGCTGGAGGGTTTGGAGGTGGCGTTCATCGTGCTCACCTTCGGCGCCAACCAGCACAACGTGGGCCTTGCGGCCGCCGCCGCCGCGGTTGCGGTGCTGGTCGTGGTGGCCGCGGGCGTCGCGGTGAGGGCTCCGCTTGCCAGAGTGCCCGAGAACACGATGAAGTTCGTCGTGGGCGTAATGCTCAGCTCGTTTGGAATGTTCTGGGGTGCTGAGGGCGCCGGGGCGAGCTGGCCTGGCGAAGATGCCGCGCTGGCCGTGATCATTCCGTGTGCGCTGGCGCTGGCGCTGGCGATGGTGTGGGTGCTGGGCCGCGGTGACCACGCGCGGATCGTCGAGCAGGCTGATTCGACATCGGCCGACGCCGGCCATCGAGAGGTGGTGCGCGCTTGAGGCGGGTTACGGCGCTCCTGCTCGGGGTGTGGGATTTCATCGTCGGCGACGACTGGCGCACAGCGATCGGGGTGGTGCTGGCGCTTGGGGTGACCGCCTTGGTCGCCCAGGTCGGCTCAGCTTGGTGGGTCATGCCGATCGCGGGGCTCGGCCTGCTCGCGCTGTCGATCCGCAGAGCCGCGCGAGCAGTCTCACGAGGAGGTTGAGCTGCACATGATGAGAGCCTCCTCATAGCCGTCCCACCTATCTCCCCGCTCCCATATGCTCTCGCCGCGATGTCGCACCTGCTCCTCACGGCCCCGCTGGCCTCCGCCGTCAGCTACTTCCAGGCGATAGTGCTCGGCATCCTGCAGGGGGTCACCGAGCTGTTCCCGATCTCGAGCCTCGGCCACACCGTGCTGTTCCCAACGCTGTTCGGGTGGAACAAGCTCGTCGACGCCCAGTCGGAATCGGAGTCGTTCTGGCTGGCGTTCATCGTGATGCTGCACGTCGGCAGCGCGCTGGGCCTGTTGGTGTACTACAGGAAGGATTGGGTGCAGATCGTCAAGGCCTTCTTCCGCACGCTTCCAAAGCGCCGCGCCGAGACCCCCACCGAGCGGCTGGCGTGGCTGATCGTCGTTGCGTCCATCCCCGCGGGAATCATCGGGCTGGCGCTCGAGCACCAGCTGCGCACGCTCACCGCCAAGCCCGAAGTGGCGGCGGTCTTCCTGATGGTGAACGGCCTCATCCTGTTCGCCGCCGAGCGCTTCCGCCGGCGCGCCGCCGTGCGCGAACTGGCTGCCCGTGAGGGCCTAAATCCCGAGGGCGGGCGCAAGCTCGACACCCTGGAGTACCGCGAGGCGCTGGTGGTTGGGGCCGCTCAGTCCACCGCACTGATCGCCGGCATCAGCAGAGACGGGGTCACGATGGGTGCGGGCCTTGCGCGCGGGCTCGACCACAGCGACTCGGCTCGCTATGCGTTCCTGCTGGCCACCCCCATCATTCTCGCTGCCGGCATCGTGAAGCTGCCCGACCTGCTCGGTCATCTCGGCAACGGCGTCCGCGGACAGGCGCTGGTGGCGTGCGTCGCAGCGGGCATCACCGCGTTCTTCACCGTGGCGTTCCTCGTGCGCTGGTTCAAGACCCGCACGCTGATCCCCTTCGCGATCTACTGCCTGGTGTTCGGCGGCGCGATGGTGATCTACACAATGGCCTGAGCCCGCTCGCTGCCGGGCGTGGGGGTTTGATTGCACCGGCGACGGGCACAGCGGCCGTACACCATCATTGATCCACGATGACCCCCCCGCGCACCCCACCGAAGATGTTCGAGACCCGCAGCCAAGCCTGGGAGGAAGTCGGGCTGCTGCACCAGGTCAGCCCCGGGGCGGTACGGCGCGCACGCTGGGAGGCGCTGGTGCTCGCCGTGCTGTTCGTGGGGGTGGTGGTTCTCTACGAACACCGCTACTCGCTGCTTGGGCTCAATGTCCACGGTCACGGGCAACTGAAGTGGCTCACAACCCCGGTGGACCTCATCACCGTGGTGATCCTCTTGATCCTCGGCTGGGCAATCGCCCGCGACGTCGGCCGCGCGTTCGGCCCGGCGCTGTTCAGGCGCATGGACCCGGCGGCGGCCGGCACGCTCGGCTTCGTGATCCGTCTGGCGACGGTCGCGGCGGCGCTGATCGTGGCGCTCGACATCGTCGGTGTGGAAGCACGCACGCTCGCGCTCGGCGGGGCGGCCACCGCGGTGGTCCTCGGCCTCGCCGCGCAGCAGACGCTCGGCAACGTGTTCGCCGGCACCGTGCTCTTGAGCGCCCGCCCGTTTCGGGTGGGGGACAGCGTGCGCTTGCAGGGCGGCCCGCTGGCTGGTCAGATCGAGGGGACCGTCAGCCAGCTCGGGCTGCTCTACACGACGTTCGCGACCGAGGAGGGCCCAATCATGGTTCCCAACAGCGTGGTGCTCAACGTGGCGGTGCTGGCCCGGGGGCGTTTGGGGGACGGCCCTTAGATGCAGTCGACAGCGGCGCATGCGCCGCTGTCCGGGACGGTACATGTACCGTCCCGCCGGGACGCACATGTGCGTCCCGGTCTCGTCAATGGATGATCTTGTAGCGCAGGAAGAGGTGCGACTGGTGCTCCAGCGCGCCCACCAGCTCCAGCGCGACCGGCGGGTTGAGCTCGGGGCCGCTGAGGATGCGCAGCGTCTCGCTCACCGCATCCCCGCCGGCGAGCATCGGGGAGACAGACAGGAATAGCTCGTCCACCAGCCCGCCAGCCAGCAGCTGGGCATTGAGGTGAGGGCCGCCCTCGCACAGCAGCGTGCGCACTCCAAGCCGATCGTGCAGTTGCGACATGGCGCCCGGCAGGTCCAGTGCGCCCTCGCGCGCGGCGCGCACGTAGTCGATGCTGGCGCGGCACCCCTTCGGGAGGCTTGCGGCGGAGGACGTGATGATTGCCACGCGCGCGTCTGGGTCGTCCAGCAGTGGGATCCCCCCATCCAGCGCGAGCCGCCCAGAAACAACGCATGCGAGCGGTTCTTCGGCAAGCCCGCGCTGCGCTCGCAGCTCGCGTTTGGGCTCGTCTCGCACCAGTCGCCGGTAGTGCTCGGCGCGGACCGTTCCGGCGCCCGCCATCACGGCGTCGACGACCGTGCGCAGCCCGTGAAACAGCTCTTTGTCGGCGCTCCCCCCGATCCCACCAGAGCGCCCGCCGAGGCTCGCGCGACCATCGACGGTGCTGACCATGTTGAGCACCAAGTAGGGCCTCGATGGGCTCCCGGTGGTGGTGGACCTGGTTAGGTGGAGCTCGTCGACGAACTGCTCGACTGTGGTTGGTGGATTGGGGGGCAGTAGGCGTTGCAACTTCAGCGCGGGCCCGGGGGCGGTGTGGGGGGTGCGGCTCGGCATATACCACTTGCTAACACATATGCGTACCGACGTGCTACCGTCGTGCGGTCTGGCCGGCCAGAAAACCCGGCGAAAAGCAGTGCAAGCGCTCGCAGGTCGAAGCTCTAGAAGCATCCTCCGCGTAGCAGCACGCACATATCGTGGAGGAAATCACATGCCTACCGGCACAGTGAAGTGGTTCAGTGACGACAAGGGGTTCGGTTTCATCACACCCGATGATGGCGACAAGGATCTGTTCGTCCACCACACAGGGATCAACGGAGAAGGCTACCGTTCTTTGCAGGAGGGCACGAAGGTGTCCTACGACGCGGAGCAGGGCGACAAGGGTCCCAAGGCCGTAAACGTCTCAACGCTCTGAGCCTATTGAGGTCTCGCGTCCTTAGCGCGCACCCCTACCGGGGTGTGCGAAGTGGGATGGTGAGCGCCGAGCATGTCGTCGGGGCCCTGCGGGGCCCCGACAACGTTCTGGGCGCCAACACTCGCGGGCGCGCCGAGGTGGCGATCGGAGTGGGTACCCTGATCGCGATTCTCGCGTGCTGCGTGCTGGTTGTGGTGGCGGCAGCCGATCGTCCCAGCATCCTCGCGGCCACCAGCACACAGGGCTATTTCCCACACTGGATGGCGGGCCCTCTGGGCGGGCTGTGGCCTTCGCTGACACGCAACAGCAAGGGACTGAAGTACCTCTTCAGCGGTGCGATCGTACTCATGTACGTGAGCTACTTGGCGGGCTTGCGCTATGTGCCACGCCTGTCCGCCCGCTGGGCAATCGCGGCGGTGGTTGTGGCACACGCGATCATGTTTCTCTCTCCGCCGCTTGCGCTGACCGACATCTTCAATTACGTCAACTACGGGCGGATGGAGATCGTTCACCATCTCAACCCCTATACGACGATCCCGGTGCTCGAGCCACACAACGACCCGAGCTACGCGGTCAGCAACTGGCACCAGCTGCTAAGTCCCTACGGCCCGCTGTTCACCCTCATCACGTTCGCGGTCGTCCCGCTGGGGGTGGCGACTTCATTCTGGGTGCTGAAGGGATTGCTGATGGTGACGAGCCTCGGGATCGTACTGCTGGTGTGGCGCTCCGCACGGCTGATCGGCCGCGATCCGGTTGCCGCGATCGTGCTCGTGGGATTGAACCCAATCGTGCTCGTGTGGGGGCTGGGTGGAGATCACAACGACTTCCTGATGATGTTCTTCGTGGTGCTCGGCTTCTATCTGCTGCTGCGTGCCGGCTGTATGCCCGGGGCGCTGCGCCGAGGCGATGAGCAGGCGCCCCCGCCGGTGCCTCCACCGACTATGGTTGGGGAGGCTGACGCGCGGCGCTTCTCACCGGTGCTGATCGGCGCCGGCGCCTCGTTCGTGGCCGCCGTGGCGATCAAGGCCTCAGCCGGCATCCTGCTGCCGGTTGTGCTCGCCGGGCTGCTGCACCACCGCCGCGATCTGCTGCAGGTTGTGCTGGGGATGGTGGTGGGGGGCGTGGTGCTGGGCGCGTGCAGCGTCGCGGCGTTCGGTCCCCACTTCCCCGATCTGGCGACTCAGGGTCGTCTCGTGACGATGGTAAGCCTCCCCAACCTGCTGGGTCTGGCGCTGGGGTTGGGGGGCGAGACCAATGCCCTGCGAGTACTGCTGAGCGGGGTGCTCGTGCTGTCGGTGGCGGCCTGCTCGTGGCTTGCGTGGCGCAAGCGCGAGTCACTGACGGCGGCGGGCTGGGCCTCGGTGGCGCTGCTCGTGACGCTCGCGTGGGTCCTGCCTTGGTACGTGCTGTGGATCCTGCCGCTCGCGGCCCTATCGAGCTCGCGGCGGCTGCGCGGGGCGGCATTGCTGGTGGGCGTCTATTTGATCATCGCGTGGGCACCCGCGACCGGGTACCTGTTCAACGAGATCGGCTTTCATCCCGAAAAGACGTCGCTCGGCAAGCTGCACCAGCGCTATGTCAAGGAACTTCTGTACTGATGCCGGCGCGGACTCGGCGCACGCGATCGTCGAGCGCGCCGTGCGCCAGGGGTGCGCCGCGGAGGCTCAGGCCGCCCCGGGAGGCCCGCTGAGGCGCGTCTCGCCGTCGGCTATTTTCCCGTCGCGACCTACGTATCCGTCCTTGCCACCGACGCAGATGTAGGTGGCGTCGCCGCCGCCGACGTTGTGCACTCTGCGCAGCGTTGCGGCATCCACGCGCGCCGAACCACCCTCCTCCAGGCGGTGGGTGGTGCCGTCGCCGAACTCCATCTCGATCGTGCCGCGATACACGAAATACAGCTCCTCCTGGGTGTCGTGCCAGTGCATGTTCGAGGAGTATCCGGCCGGCATCGTGATCGCGTTGACGCCGAACGCGGTCACATCCAGGCCCTTGCGCAACTTGCGAAAGCCGTAGCCCTCCCCCAGCGCGTCGAGGTCGGGGGCGACGGCGTAGCCCTCGCCGACAGTCACCTTGGGGTACTCAGATGCCTCCATGTGAATCTCCTTCTCGGTTGTCGGTCAGTGGTCGGCCACGTTGCCGCCCTCGGGGGAGAGCGGTCGGTTCTCACTCGCCCAACGCAGCAGCCCTCCGCGCATCGAGAGCGCCTGCACGCCGGCCGCGCGCAACGCCTGCGCGGCCATGTCCGAGCGGGCGCCCACGCGGCAGTAGAGCACCACTGGACGGTCGCGCTCGATCTCCGCCGCCCTGGCTGAGAGCTCCACGAGCGGGATGTGGCGTGAGCCCTCGATATGGCCGGCCTCGCGCTCGTATCCCTCGCGCACGTCAACCACCTGCAGGTTGGGGTCGCTCGCCATCCACTCCGCAAGCTGCTCTGGATCGATGTCCGTCTGCGTGGAGTCCAGCGGCGTGCTCACTGGGGAAGGAGGGTAGCGGGGGACGGGATAGCTGCACGTTCCAGCGACATTCACGGGCTGTCGCCATCACCGGGGCGAGCCCTCTAGGATCAGCAGACCATGCAAGAGACTCTCACCGATATCTACACCATCCCGCAGGAGCACCTGGACTTCTGCGCGACGATCAAGCAAATTGCCCAGGAGAAGATCGCACCGCGCTCCGCGGAGATCGACGAGCAGGCGGAGTATCCGTGGGACATCCGCAAGGTGCTGGCCGAGCAGGACATTCTCGGGTTGCCGTTTCCCACCGAGTACGGGGGCACCGGCACGGGCACGCTGATGCTGAACATGGGGGTCGAGGAGATCGCCAAGGTCGATGCCGCGTGCGCGCTGATCTTGATGGTGCAGGAGCTCGGCACGCTGCCGATCCAGCTGTTCGGCTCCGATGAGCTGAAGGCGCGCTTCCTGCCGAAGTGCGCCTCAGGCGAGTGGTCGCCGGCGTTTGCGCTCTCAGAGCCCGAAGCGGGATCCGATCCGGCGGGGATGCAGACGACCGCTGTGTGGGACGGCGACGGCGACGGGCGCACCGCCCATGCTGGGGGACAGGCAGGCGAATGGGTGATCAACGGCACCAAGAACTGGATCTCCAACCTCGGGGTGGCGGACTTCTACATCACCTTCGCGGTGACCGATCGCGAGAGCAAACGGATCACCGCGTTCGTGGTGGAGGCCGACCGCCCGGGGTTCAGCGTGGGCAAGCTCGAGCACAAGCTTGGCATCAGGGCCTCACCAACCGGCCAGCCGATCTTCGAGGACGTGCGGGTGCCCCAGGAGAACGTGATCGGCGAGGTAGGCCGCGGTCTGCGCGTGGCGCTTGGCACGCTCGAGCGTACGCGCCTTGGGGCCGCCGCGCAGGCTGTGGGGATCGCCCAGGGAGCCACCGACTACGCGGTGGCCTACGCGCGCGAGCGCAGGCAGTTCGGCAAAGCGATCAACGAGTTCCAGGGGATCCAGTTCAAGCTGGCCGACATGGAAACCAGGACCGCCGCCGCGCGCGAGCTGCTGTACAAGGCGTGCGCGATGGCCGATCAAGGTCACCCGCAGCGCGCGAAGTACTCCTCGATGGCGAAGGTGTTCTGCTCGGATACCGCGATGGCGGTGACCGTTGAGGCGGTTCAGGTGCTGGGTGGCTACGGTTATGTGAAGGAGTACCCGGTTGAGCGCATGATGCGAGACGCCAAGATCACCCAGATCTACGAGGGCACGAACGAGATTCAGCGGCTCGTGATCGCCCGCACGCTCAAGTAGGCATGGGATGCGCGTGTCGAGGTCGCCAAGCGCCTTCGGCAACGCTGGTCGCGTCGCGGCGATCGCCGTGGTATCCCTGTCGTTCGGCTTGATCGCGCTGGTGGTGGGACAGGGGTTCAGCACGATCGGCATCGTGAAGCTGGCCGAGCAGGTGGCACTTGGCCTGATCGTCGTCGCGGCGCTCGCGGGCGCCACCGCGCTCATGGCGGTGCGGCTCGCGGATTGGCGCAACCCCGAATCGGAGGCAGAATTCGAAGATCTCGTTCGCCATTCGGAGGAGGTGGCGCGCGAAGGGCTGGTTGTGGATCCCGACGAAGCCGAGTTCATGCGGCTCGATCCACACAACGACGAGGACTTCGAGGAGCTGGTGCGCGACGCGCTCGACGATCTGCCGGACCTGCTGCGCAACGCACTGACTCACGTGGCTGTGGTGATCTCCGACGGCGGCCGTGCGCGCGGCGCGTATGGTCTCTATCAGGGTGGGACGGTGGCCCGCGAGGACATCCACGACCGGATAGTGATCTTCCGCGACACGCTCAGGCGCGACTTCGGCCAGGACCCCGATCTGCTGCGCGAGCAGGTCACGAGGACCGTTCGCCACGAGCTGGCCCATCACGTGGGCTTTGACGAGCTGGGCGTGAGCAGACTCGACCTCTGATCTGACGCTCAGAGCCGCTCTTCTCTAGGATTCATGGCTCTCGCGCCGCGCGCTCAGCAGATCTCGCCGGCCAAAGACCTACGCCAAGGAGAAAGCACACATGCCTGAAGCTGTGATCGTTGACGCCGTGCGCACGCCCATCGGGCGCGCCGTGAAGGGGTCCTTGAAGTCCGTGCGCGCCGACGACCTGGCGGCGATCCCGCTGAAGGCGATCGTCGAGCGTAATCCGCAGGTCGAGCAGACCTCGATCGGCGACGTGATGATGGGGTGCGGCTACGGGGAGGGCGAGCAGGGCTACAACATTGGGCGCATCGCCACGTTGATCGCCGGGATCGACTACCGCGTGCCTGGCACCACCGTCAACCGTTTCTGCGCTTCATCGCTGCAGACGATTCGGATGGCTTTCCACGCGATCAAAGCGGGCGAGGGCGACACCTACATCTCAGCTGGCGTCGAGGCCGTGTCGCGTGCCGGTCGCGGGAGCGCGCAGTTCGAGTTCCACCCGCTCGTGGACGGCTCGGATGGCTCGCTCTACAACGTGTACATCCCGATGGGTTTGACCGCCGAGAACGTGGCGGAGGAACGCAAAGTCAGCCGTGAGGCCCAAGACGAGTGGGCGCTGATCTCTCAGACGCGCGCGGTGGCGGCCCAGGAATCGGGCCATTTCGACAAGGAAATCATCCCCGTGACCGTGCCGGCGCACAAAGACGTGGACAAGGAGGGCAACGAGATCGACGTGCCCGAGACGGTGATGAGCAAGGACGACGGTCCGCGCGCCGGCACGACACTGGAGAAGCTCGCAGCACTGAAACCAGTGTTCAAGCCGGACGGAACGGTTACCGCCGGCAACGCCTGTCCCCTCAACGACGGTGCCGCCGCGGTGCTCGTCATGTCCGAAGAGAAGGCCGCCGCGCTGGGTCTCAAACCGAAGGCGCGCATCATCGCCTCGACGGTCGCCGCGATTCGCCCGGAGGTAATGGGTCTCGGCCCGATCCCCGCGATCAAAGCGCTGCTGGAGAACACCGGCATGAAGATCGAGGACATCGACGTGGTGGAGATCAACGAGGCTTTCGCCGCGCAGATCGTGCCGTGCATGGATGAGCTCGGCATCACCGAAGAGCAGCTCAACCCGTTCGGTGGCGCGATCGCGCTCGGCCACCCCTTCGGGATGACCGGTGCGCGCATCATGACCACGCTGCTCAACAACCTGGAGAGCAAGGGCGGCAAGTACGGCATCGAGTCGATGTGCGTCGCCGGCGGCATGGGCATGGCGATGCTGGTGGAACGGCTCTCCTAGGCACAGTCCCGCTTGGGGTCAACCGTGTGGTTGGCCCCAAGTACCGTCCCAAGCGCGGCCTACCGTTGCTTCGTGTGGGACGACGACAGCGAGAGAGCGAATTTCAGAACCTCAGCGACGATGAGGTTTCACGTCGCGCTCGCGACAGGAGCTTGCCGCGAGCTGAGCGTCGCCGCTACCAGCGAGAGGAGATGTTTCGTGGACTGAGGCACAGGCGCAAGCGGCTATGAGGGGGATACCATGACAAGCATGAGTAGCGGTCGGTATCGAGGGAGAGCGTGGTTGCGCGAGCGACTTCCCAGCGTCGTGTCGAGTGTCCTACCCAAGGGGCGCGGCGACTGCGGTGCCCACCAGTGGTATCGCGCTGATGAGCAGACGTGGCGGTGTTACTACTGTAAGCCGGCCATCACGAGATCTTCACCGTGGACACGCGAGGAGCAACTGCAGCACACGCTCGGCGGGATAAATTCGACGCTGAGGGCCGTTGCGCTCAGCGGCAAGCCAGGCAGTGAGCAAGAGCTCGCCGAGTTGCGTCGGCTGGTTGGAGAAGCGCTTGCCGCCCTGCCCGAGGAGGAGCAGCGTCTGGAACGGCTGGCGACAGCTCCCCCCAGTGAGCTTCCCGGATTGGCCCACTCATTGCAGGTAGGCTGAACGTGACGCCTAGCGCGGGGTGATGTGGGCCGCGAGCTGTGCGTACTTCGCCGGCGTGCTCAGGCAGGTGGGGCAGGTGGTCAACTCTGTCCCGTCTGGGCCGCGGAGTCGGATTAGGAGGATGTGGAAGCTTGGTTATTCCCATCTGAGAATGCAGCGTCTTGTCTTCAGTGCGATGTCGCTCTAAACTCGGCCCTATGCCACTTGTCGTGCTTGATCCGCTACCTGTCGAGATCGAGTCGCTGCTCGAGCGCCGGCGCCGCCTTGGCCTCGATCGAGGCGATGAGATGTGGGACGGGGTGTTGCATATGAACCCAAGTCCGCACGGCCGCCACCACCGCATCCTGCAGCAGTTGGCTGTCCTGCTCGATGGGCCCGCACGCGCGGCGGGCTTGCTGGCGGCTCTCGGGGACTTCAATATCGGTGACAAAGACAACTATCGGATACCCGACGGCGGTCTGCACCGGCCCGGCCCCGATGAGCTGTTTTATCCAACTGTCGCGGTAGCGGTTGAGATCGTCTCGCCCGGTGACGAGACGTGGAAGAAGCTGCCCTTCTATGCTGCCCACGGGGTTGACGAGGTGCTGATCGTCGATCCCTTGGAGCGTGTCGTGCACTGGCTTGGCTTGCGCGACGGCGACTATGAGCCAATCGAGCGCAGCGCTCTGATCGACTACGGCCCAAGGCAGCTGGCAGAGCAGATCTCTTGGGCGGGGGTTGCCGGCTGAAGGACGCCATCGGGTTGGCCCACGAGATCGTCGGCCACGAAGGCGTCGCCGACGGCATGGGGATGCTCGCCGAACGGCTTTAAGAACGATGCAAGCTCAGCGCGGGGGCATGCGCAGCGCGCCGTCGAGGCGGATGACCTCGCCGTTGAGCATGCGGTTCTCGACGATGTGGCACGCCAGCTGCGCGTACTCGGCGGGGGTGCCCAGACGCTTCGGGAACGGGACTCCCGCGCCAAGCTTGGTGCGGGCCTCCTCGGGCAGCGCCGCCAACAGCGGCGTGTCGAACAGGCCAGGGGCGATCGTGTTGACGCGGATGCCCTGGCTCGAGAGGTCACGTGCCGCGGGCAGCGTCATGCCCACGATGCCCCCCTTGGAAGCCGAGTAGGCGATCTGGCCGATCTGCCCGTCGAACGCGGCGACGGAAGCGGTATTGACGCACACCCCGCGTTCGCCGTCCTCCATCAGCTCGGTCGCGATCATCGCGGTCGCGGCCAATCGCAGCACGTTGAACGTTCCGATGAGGTTGATCTGGATGGTGGTCTCAAACGGCAGCAGCGGGTGTGGACCCTTGGAGCCGGCGACCTTCTGCGCCCAGCCGATGCCCGCGCAGCACACGGCGATGCGCAGGCCACCGTCGGCTGCCGCGGCCTGCTCGACGGCTGTCTGCACCTGGCTCTCGTCGCGCACGTCACACAGCGCGAACTCGACGCCCAGCTCAGCGGCAAGCGCTTCGCCCTTCTCGGCGTTGACGTCGGCGATCGTGACAATCGCGCCCAGTTCGTGCAGGCGCCGCACGGTGGCCTCGCCAAGACCCGAGGCGCCGCCGACGACGAGCGCTGAGCTCTCTTCGATCCGCATGGGTCGGCACGCTATCGCAGCCGAGTGCCTCGGTGGCGCCAAAGCCCGCATATCCAACACTTGACAAGAACGAAACGATCATGTATAAACGGGCTACGCTTGTCTTCTCATGTGGGGAGTGGGCGAAACATAAGGTTGGGTTTGGGTCGGTCTCTGGGTCGACGCTAACCGGTTTTAACGGGGACCTTGGGAGAGGGACCGGGTCGCAATTGAGAGGGAGTTGTTGTTCGCGTGGTTTCTTTGGGGAATAACGTGCTTGATAGTCGGTGTCGCCTTGGCGAGTCCTTTATAGGACGCGTCAGCGTCGCTGACGCGTCTCTCTCTCTCTCTCTCTCTCTCTCTGGGCCGGCCGGCGCCTAGGCGCTAGGTCCACTCGCCGCGACGAAAGCGCGCGGCACGTCGAGCATGAGGCTCGGCTTGGTCGTCTGTGCGTCCTTTGGGTAGGTCCTGAGCGGTATTCGCGCGTCGTGAGCGCGTGGTCTGTTTCGCTGGTGGGGTCGCGGTGAGATGCCCGGCGCTACTGATGTCTCACGGTCGGAATACCCCGCGGAGGCGAGTCCTATGGGGCGTGGGCAGCTCGTTGATCTTCAGCGCGCGCGGATTCTCTCGGCGATGTTTGACGTGGCGTGCGAGCGGGGGGCTGGCGGCGTGAGCGTGGCGCACGTGGTGGAGCGCTCGGGTGTGTCGCGGCGCACGTTCTATGAGATTTTCGAGGATCGTGAGGATTGTTTTTTGGCGGCGTTTGACGAGGCCGTCAGGTTCACTTCTGAGCGTGTGCTGGTGGCGTACCGGTCGGGGGGAAAATGGCGTGATCGGGTAAGGGCGGCGTTGGGCGCGTTTCTGTCGTTCATCGACGATGAGCCTTTGATCGGTCGCTTGTTGATCGTGGAGTCGTTGTCTGCGGGTCCGATGACGCTGAGGCGTCGTGGGCTGCTGATAGCTCAGATAACGAGCGCTATCGATGAGGGTCGCTCTGAGGCGAAGGCAGGGGATCCTCCGCCATTGACGGCGGAGGGCCTTGTCGGTGGTGTGCTCGCAGTGATCCACGCAAGGCTCTTGGCGGAGGACCGCGCTCCTTTGGCTGGGTTGTCGAGCTCGTTGATGGGCACGATCGTGCTGCCATATCTCGGGAGCGCCGCCGCGCGGGCGGAGCTGGCGCGCTCACAACCGGCGATGGATGAGCCTGCACCCGCCGCACTGCTGCTCTCCGATCCTTTCAAAGACGCGGGTATGCGTTTGACGTATCGCACCGTTATGGCGTTGATGGCTATCGCCGAGCGACCCCAGGCGTCTAACAGGCTGATCGGTGAGCGCGCCGGGATCACCGATCAGGGACAGATCTCAAAGCTCCTGGCGCGGCTGCAGCGGATCGGGTTGATCTCAAACACCGGGCTGGGGCCGGGGCAGGGAGCCCCTAACGCGTGGTCTTTGACCTCTAGAGGCAAACAGGTAGCGCACAGCATCCAAACACACACAGAAAGCTCAAACCCAGAAGCTGACGCTCTCAGGAAAGGACAGTTCGATGAACGCTCGTAGGCTGACGTTGACGACCGTTGTCTCACTATGCGTAACAGTCTGCGCGCTAATAAGTGGAACTGGCTCCGCTGGGGCAGCCACACAATTCGGCAGCTATGGCACGGGCGCCGGGCAGTTCCAACTTCCATGGGGTGTCGCGGTTGATCAAACCTCGGGCGATGTGTACGTAACCGACGCCTATCACAATCGCGTCGACAAGTTCGATGGATCGGGGATGTTCTTGATGGCGTGGGGTTGGGGTGTGCTCAACGGTGCATCCGAATTGCAGACCTGTACCACTTCCTGTCAGGAAGGGCTGGAAGGCAAAGGCCCAGGCCAGCTTGCGGGGCTTCTCAGCGTAGCCGTCGATCAGACCTCAGGCGATGTGTATGTTGGAAGTGACGATAGCGTAGTGAAGTTTGATGCGTCGGGGAAATTCCTGTCATTTTTTGGGGAAGAAGGTACCGGTAACGGTCAATTCCATGGATACACCGACGTCGCGGTAGGCCCTGCCGGCAGGGTGTACGTGGGCGACCAGGGTCGTGTCCAGGTGTTTGAACCGTCCGGCGCCTGGAAGGAAACCATTTCGTTCACCGGCCTTTCCGGCAGCGAAAACATCGGCTCGCTTGCGATTGACGCGTCGGGGGACATGTTTGTAAGGTTCGGACAGTCCGTTTTCGACGGTATCCCGGGTGTTCATGAGTACGGGCCAAACGGCGTAGAAAAGGCGGAATTCGATACGGGAAGCACGACCGTCGCGGCGCTAGCGCTGGATGGATCGGGCGATCTGTTTGTAGGTGATTCGGGTGGCGGGTTCCACGTGCTGGAGTACTCATCCGATGGAAACCTGCTCGCAAGCTTTGGTCAGAGCACCGCACAGTTCGCGTTGGGAATGGGGCTTGCTCCGACGCCCGACGCGCCGCTGTATGTCACCCACGAAAACAAAGAACCACTGGAAGTGTATGTAAGCATCTCGCCAACGCCCAAACCGGGTCCGCCAGCGATCGAGGCGGGTAGCGTATCGGCGGTCCCCGCTCGGCGAGGTGATGCAACTGTGAACGCCACGATCGACGCGGAAGGCGTCGCGAGCGCATACCGCCTGGAATACGTCAGTGAAGCGGATTTCCAGGCAAGCGGGTACGCTGACGCCTCGAGTACGCCCGAAGTCTCGCTAGGGTCGAAGTTCGAAGAGGTGCCGGTGAGCATCGCATTGAGCGAACTGGTCCCGGGTGGTTCTTACCATTATAGGGTCATCGCGACGAACGCGGATGGCACAGATACCGGTCCGGATCAGGCGTTTACGACGATCCCGCCGGCGCTGGTCACAGGTCCGTGGGTCGCGGACGTCACAAGCACGAGTGTGACGTTTGCCGCACAGATCAACCCATTGGGGTCAAGCACCGATTACCACCTGGAATACGGCACGAGTACCGCTTACGGGCAGATACTGTCCGGGAATGTGGGCGAAGGCGAAAGCGACGTGCTCGTCAGCTACCACCGCGAGGACCTCACGCCTGGCACCCTCTATCACTATCGCGTCGTGGTGCACAACGAAGTCGGAGTCTACGAAAGCGCGGACTACACCTTCACGACAGAGGCTGTCGGCGGACAGGAGATCTCGTTGCCGGATGGTCGGGCCTGGGAACTGGTGTCTCCGCCGGATAAAAAAGGAGCCTTGCTTGGAGTGATCCCGATTCACGGTAGCGGCGTGCAAGCGGCCAGCGACGGTAGTGGCATCACCTATCGCTCAAGCGAAGCCATTGGGGAAGACGCGGTTGGTAGCCTCGGTGGCGCTCAGGTCTTGTCGCAGCGCGATGCCAGTGGCTGGCGTTCGCAGAATATCTCGGTGCACGAGGCTCTCCCACCGGAAGGAACCTCGGCGGATAACCTATTTTCTGCTGAGGAATATTTCTATCTATTCTCGACGGATCTCTCGCAGGCTTTCGTCGAAGCGCCTGGCGCACCGCCACTGTCCGCCGGGACGATGGAAGAACCGCCCTATCTGCGTGACAATGCCAACGGAACCTATCTGCCGCTAGAGACTTCGTCCAATGTGCAGCCAGGCACGAAATTCGGCGATCCGGCACGACGTTTCTTTGCTGCCACTCCCGATCTCAAGCACGTGATCTTTGGGACAGTGTTGGCTTTGACGCCGGAAGCCGCCGTGGTCCCACCTGGTGTAAGGCCCGCAGAAACCACTCAGAACCTGTATGAGTGGAATGGCGGGCAATTGCAGCTAGTGAATATAAGGCCAGATGGTCAAACAGAACCGGGAGCCACCCTCGGAAGCCTGGAAGGCTTCGGTGGGGAAGGAATGACTGCGCGCGCGGTGTCATCCGACGGTCGCTGGGTCGTGTGGAGGTATGGGGCGCTCGATCAGCCCGGCCTCGAATTGGGGAAAGACCCAGGGTACAGCGACACGCTCTACGTCCGTGACATGGTCGAGAAAAGAACCTTCCAGGTTGGGGGCAGTCATGCCCGGTTTGAAGCGATGAGCAGCGACGGGTCGAAGATCTTCTTTGTGGAAGATGAGGAAAATCAGGGATCTGGCCCTGGGCTCAGAAGCGGTGACCTGTACGTATTTGACACATCCACCGACACACAAGTGAACCTGACGGCGAACCATCCCGCCGGCGAACGCAGCGCCGGGGTGCAGCCAAACCTGATGGGCACAAGCGAAGACGGCTCATATGTCTATTTCGTGGCTACGGGTGTGCTTGCGAGCGGCGCGGTGAGCGGCGCTGACAATTTGTATGTCATGCACGAAGCGGGGGGAGCTTGGACCACTAGGTATATCGCAACGCTATCGAGCGAAGATTCAAACAGTTGGCGTGGGTTGCCAGAGGAAGGAGGCGGCGGCGCGAAGGCGCTTTACCGTCAAAGCTCACGTGTGTCGCCAGACGGGCGCTATGTGGCTTTTATGTCAAATAGGTCATTGACGGGATATGACAATCTCGATGCCGTCACTGCACAGCCTGACGAGGAGGTCTATTTGTTTGACGCCGTGAAGGGTAGCCTTGTATGCGCGTCGTGCGATCCGACTGGCGCACGTCCGATCGGGGTGCTTGACAATCGGACCAAAGAAGAACCGTTGCTTGTAGATGCCGAAGCGCTCTGGTCGTTCGATAACGGTCAGGGTGGTAGTAGCAATCATTGGCTTGCGGGCAGCCTCCCTGGTTGGGTGAACGTCTTTGATATCGCTTCGTATCAGCCGCGCTATCTATCGGACGGCGGACGATTGTTCTTCGATAGCCCTGACGCGCTTGTACCACAAGACACCAATGGGTTTGAGGATGTATATGAGTACGAGCCCGCGGGAGTGGGGGATTGCACGAGTACGGGTCCAACCTTTGGCGAACGCTCGCAGGGCTGCGTGAGCCTCATTTCCTCCGGGCTGTCGACGGGTGAATCAGTGTTCATGGACGCGAGCGAAAGCGGTGATGACGCGTTCTTCATCACGGGCAGCAAATTGACCGCCGAGGATTACGACACCTCGTATGACATGTATGACGCTCACGTTTGCTCGACGGCTTCGCCGTGTCGTGCGACTGCCGTAGCGCCACCCCCTTGCACAAGCGGGGACTCGTGCAAGGCCGCGCCATCGCCCCAGCCAGAAATCTTCGGACCGGCTCCAAGCGCGACGTTCTCCGGTACCGGCAACGTTGTCGAAGAAGCGACGAAGACTGTAGTCAAGCGCAAGACAAAGTCTAAGAAGCACGTCAAGAAGCGCACCAAGCGCTCGAAGCAGGCAAAGCGCAAGGCCAAGAGGGCGCGCAAAGCACGTTCCGGCAGAGCCGGCGAGAAAGGCGGGAGGTGATCATCGTGGTTGGGATTAGAAGAGGCGTATTGGCGTGCACTCTCGCCGCTGTGCTCTTGGCGATTCTGGGCAGCTCCGGAGAGGCTCTGGCGGCGGGGCCCTGGTGGCATGTTGCAACTATCTCGGCGCCGCCAAGTCCAAACGGCAGCGAAGCGACGGTGGAGCTAGATGTAAGCAACCTCGGAGACGCTCCCGCGGGCGGTGTGTTGGATGAAAACCTCGTTTTGGGGCAGACCCCGATCACTGTGGTCGACCAGCTTCCGGCCGGTTTGGCGATTACCGGCGTACACCCAGAAGGAGGTGGCACCTCGCTCAACAAATTTGGGGCGCGCGATTACCCCTCACTTGTAAAATGTGACGTCGAAGGGCAGACGGTCACGTGCTATGACGGCGTTCCGGTGCGACCATATGAACACATCGTGATCGTGATCACAGTAAAGGTTGCGGCGGGAGCTGGGCATGGTGAGAACGAAGTCAACGTGTCCGGTGGCGGCGCCCCGGCTGTCGTGTCGCGACGGGCGCTTGCTGCTGAAGGCCCATCCTCCTACGGTGTGGAAACATATGAATTGACGCCCGAAGAAGAGGGCGGTCTACCGTCGACGCAGGCGGGAGCGCACCCATTTCAGCTAACCACCACGCTGTTCTTCAACACTCGGAGCGTGGCAGTGCAAAAGAACTTCCTGGGATCCGTGCCGGAAGTGCAGCCGCTCGCGGAGACAAAGGATCTGCACTTCAATCTCCCGGCGGGACTAATAGGCAACCCGACGCCGCTGCCTAAGTGCAGCCTGCGTGACTTCTCTTTGATAGGAGCTGGGGGGACTCAGTGCCCCAACAATACGGTCGTAGGGGTGGCGACGCCGATCGTCACGAACTTCGACTCGCAAGCGTGGGGTCCTGAAGTCGTCTCCAGGCCCTTGTACAGTCTCGAACCGGCCGTGGGCGAGCCGGCGAAGTTCGGCTTTCAAACGGCGGTGGGGCCGGTGGTGCTTGACACCTCAGTACGCACGGGCGGGGATTACGGTGTCGTCGTCACCGTACCCAATATCCTCCAGACCATCGAGTTCATCGGAAATGTCGTCACCTTCTGGGGCGTCCCGGCCGACCCACGTCACGACAATGCACGTAACAATAGCTGTCTCTGGGAAGGGCAGGCAATTGAATCGGTGGTTGTCGGCGGGCCCGAACCATCGTGCCCGGTCGCGGAAAAACCGCAGCCGTTGTTGATCATGCCGACGTCGTGCACGGGTCCGTTGCATACGTCGATCGAAGCGGACTCGTGGGCGCAGATCGGTGATTTCACGGCGCCGTTTGAATACACGTTCCAGAACAGTGTGGGTGAACTGATCTCCCAAGACGGGTGCAATCGCTTGAACTTCGAACCATCTATCAGCGTTACCCCTGACGGGCAGCAGGCGAGCACGCCGACGGGTCTGACGGTCGGTGTGCATGTTCCTCAGGAATCGGGCTTGAACCCGGCGGGTTTGGCGGAGTCGACAGTGAAGGACACGACGGTGACGTTGCCCGCGGGTGTCGCGTTGAACCCCGCGGGAGCGGATGGTCTGATGGCGTGCTCGACAGAACAGGTGGGTCTTGACAGTCCGGCTCCGATTTCTTGCCCGGAAGCGTCGAAGGTGGGGACGGTGGAAATCGCTACGCCGCTATTGCCGGCCCCGTTGGTAGGTGCTGCCTATTTGGCACAGCAGGACGCGAACCCGTTCGGGAGTCTTGTGGCGTTGTATATCGTGGCTGAAGATCCGACTGCTGGTGTTCTTGTGAAGCTTGCGGGTGAAGTCAAACCGGATCCCGTGACGGGTCAGTTGGTCTCGACGTTCAAGGAAACGCCGCAACTGCCGTTTGAAGACCTGCGGTTGCACTTCTTTGGTGGATCGAGAGCGCCGTTGGGCACGCCTGCATTGTGTGGCTCCTATACGACGACGGCGTCGATCGCGCCGTGGTCGGGTAACGCGGCGGTTCCATCGGACTCGACGTTCGATATCAATTCCGGTCCGAACGGGGGCCCGTGCTCCAATCCATTGCCGTTCGCTCCGTCATTGACCACGGGGAGCTTGAACATTCAGGCGGGCGCGTTTACGCCGTTCACGATGACTATGTCCAGGGAAGATGGCAATCAGAACTTGGACGCGATCCAGCTGAAGATGCCTCCGGGCTTGTTGGGTACGTTGTCGAGTGTTAAGTTGTGTGGGGAAGCGGAAGGTAACGCTGGCACGTGTGGTCCTGAAAGTTTGATTGGGCATACGACTGTGAGCGTCGGTTTGGGCGGTAACCCGTATACGGTGAATGGTGGCCAAGTGTTCATCACGGGCCCGTATGACGGTGCGCCATATGGGTTGTCGATCGTGAATCCTGCCAAGGCTGGTCCGTTTGATCTAGGGAAGGTTGTGGTCAGGGCGAAGATCGAAGTCAACCCGACCAACGCCGCACTCACGATCACGAGCGATGCGACGGGTCCGTATGCGATCCCGCAGCTCATCGACGGGATTCCTTTGCAGATCAAGCACGTCAACGTGTCGGTCGATCGGTCCGATTTCACGTTCAACCCGACGAACTGTGCTCCACAGGAAATCGGTGGGAGCTTGACCAGCAGTCAGGGAGCCGTCTCGACCCTGCACGTGCCGTTCCAGGTGACCAACTGTGCGGTCTTGAAGTTCAAACCGATCTTCTCGGTGTCGACGGCGGGCAAAACGTCGCGGGCCAAGGGCGCGAGCCTGAACGTGAAGCTGACGTATCCCAAAGCACCGTTTGGCAGTCAGGCGAACATCGGCAAGGTCAAGGTGGACCTGCCAAAGCAATTGCCGTCCCGTTTGACGACGTTGCAGAAGGCTTGTCCTGACAGTGTGTTCAACGCCAACCCAGCCTCATGTCCCGCGGATTCTAGGATCGGCAGCGCGACCGCGACGACGCCGGTGTTGCCGGTGCATTTGGAAGGCCCGGCGTATTTCGTCTCGCATGGTGGCGCGAAGTTCCCCGAACTGATAGTCGCATTGTCCGGGGAGGGCGTGACCGTGTATTTGCACGGGGAAACGTACATCAGTCCCGCGGGGATCACCAGCAGCACGTTTCGCACGATCCCCGACGTTCCGATCGGCGTGTTTGAACTGAAGCTCCCTCAAGGCCCGGACTCGGCTCTTGCGGCGAATGGCAATCTCTGCGCGAGCAAGCTGGTGATGCCCACGACGTTTGTCGGTGCCAACGGCGTGAGCCTCAAACAGTCAACGCCGGTCACGGCTACGGGATGCTCGAAGCACCGGGCGAAGAAGAGCAAGAAAGCCGAGAAGAAGGCCAAGCACAAGAAGCAATAAGCGTAAGCGAGTGTTGCGTGCCGGGCATGAAAGGACCATATAAAGCAATGGGAGGGGAACGATGTTCTCGAGGATGAGCAAGCACTTCACTTACGCTAACGTCGCGGTGACGCTCGCGCTCGTGTTCGCGATGAGTGGGGGCGCCTACGCGGCGAGCAAATACGTGATCGCCTCAACCAAGCAGATCAGTCCCAAGGTGCTCAAATCGCTGACAGGCAAAGCCGGTCCCAGCGGCGCACAGGGCCCTGCGGGAGCAGTCGGAGCGGCAGGCCCCGCGGGACCCGCGGGAGCAAAAGGCGAAACCGGAGCCTCCGGCAAAGAAGGCCCCGCGGGCGAAAAAGGTGCGCCGGGCGAAAAGGGCACCCCCGGTACGGACGGCTTCAACGGCAGCAACGGAGTGGGCGTGACAAGTAAAACGGTGCTCACGAGCGAAGCGGCGTGCAATAAAGAAGGCGGCAGTGAATTCACTGCTGTGGGCAACAGCAAAACTCTTGCGTGTAACGGTAAAGAAGGCAAACAGGGATCGCCTTGGACCGCAAACGGCACGCTGCCGGTCGGTTCATCTGAGACCGGTCAGTGGTCCTTCGCCCAGTACCAGCCGACGAGTGTTAATCCACTGGTCACCGCGAGCATATCTTTCCCGATTCAGCTAGCTAAAGCGCTCGGAGAAGCCGGCACTCACTTCATCGGTCCCGAAGAAGGAGAAGGGGAACCCAAGGAAAATATGCCCGCCGGTTGCAGTGGCAACTTCGCCGCGCCGAAAGCCGCGAGTGGAAACCTCTGCGTGTTCACAAAAGTGATGGACGCGAACTTCAATCCAGTGCCAGCGTCTCTCAGCATACTCGATGCGGAAACAGGGGAAAAACAAGCCGGAAAGTCGGGCGCCTATCTGAGTGGGGCGATCGCCGGCGGCAACGCTGGAGAAACGATTATCGGCTCCGGCGACTGGGTGGTGACAGGCTAGCCGGCTACGCGGCCCGAGGAGCTCAAGCAGGGCGCGAGAGCGTCAGTGCGAAGAGCTCCTCGGGATCGGTCAGCCAGCTAACGAGCTCCAGGCCCGCGGCGGCCAGGTCGCTCGAGACGCGCTCGCGGGTGAACTTCGCGCTGATCTCGGTGCGTAGCTCCTCGCCCTGCTCGAAGTGCACCAGCAGATCGAGGTCGCGCACGGTCGTCGTGTGCTCGCGGCGTGCGCGCAAGCGCATCTCGATCCACTCCTGCTCGCGGTTGAACAGCGCCACGTGGTCGAAGTCTTCGGGGTCGAAGTCGGCTTGTAGCTCGCGGTTGAGCACCGTCAACAGGTTGCGGTTGAACTTGGCGGTGACCCCCTGGGCGTCGTCGTAAGCACGCTCCAGCGTCCCCGGGTCCTTGACTAGGTCGGTGCCCATCAGCAGGTGGTCGCGCGGGCCAAGCAGCTTTGCGATCTCACGCAAGAAACGCCGCCGGCTGCCGGGGGGGAAGTTGCCGATCGTGCCGCCGAGGAACACCACCAGGCGGGGTCCCTCCGCCGCCGGCACGCGGTCGAGATGGCGTTCGAAATCGCCGATCACGCCGTGCACGCGCAGACCGGGGTACTCGCTTGTGAGCTCCTGGGCGCAGTCGCGCACCATCGTCTCGGTGACATCGACCGGTATGTACAGCTTCAGCGTCCCCGCACTGTGCAGTGCGTCCAGTAGCACCCTTGTCTTGGCGGCTGTTCCCGAGCCAAGCTCCACCAGCTCCGCGGCGGCGGTTGTGCTCGCGAGCCGCGTCGCGGCGCTCTTGAGGATCGAGCGCTCGGTGCGTGTCTGGTAGTACTCGGGTAGATCACAGATCTGATCGAACAGCTCGGCCCCACGCGCGTCGTAGAAGTGCTTCGGCGGGAGCTCCTTGAACGGCTTGGTCAAACCGTCGAGCACGTCGTCGGCGAGCGAGCGCTCCTGGCCCTCCTGCAGGTAGGAGTCGATCGTGATCGCGCTCTCCTCGAGCGCCTCGCTTGTCGGATCAATGATCGGCTCCATCAGCTTTCCTGTCGTGCAAGTCGCACGCCCGCGAAGATCTGGCGGCGTATGGGGTGGTCCCAGTTGCGGAATGTCACCGTACCCACATGTGGGCTTGTTGCCCATGAGCCTCCACGCAGCACGCGATAGTCGCCGCCGAAGAACACTTCCGAGTACTCGCGGTAGGGGTGCGCTACGAATCCCGGATAGCCATGGAAACGACTGCTGGTCCACTCCCACACCTGTCCCACTCCTGCAAGGATGTCACGCCCCGCCGCCTTCTCCCACTCCGCCTCGCTTGGCAGTCGCGCTCCCGACGCTCTGGCGAACGCGTCCGCCTCGAACCAGCTCACGTGGCACACGGGCGCGGCGGGATGCCCGTCTGTCACACGCGGATCGTGGGTGACGTCGTTCTCCTGCTTCCACGCCCAGCCTTCATCTGACCACCACTCGCGCCGTTGGTATCCGCCGCCCTCGCTGAAGCGCATCCAGCTCGCGTTGTCAACAGGATGGCGTGCTATCTGGAAGGCGGGTAGCTCGACAGTGTGGCGCGGGCGCTCGTTGTCGTACGCAAAGCCATGGGGTCCCGTGCCCATCTCGAACTGGCCGGCGGGGACCGGTACCCAGTCGCCTGCCGGGGTGTCGCCGTTGCGCTCAGCACCGCGCTTCGCGCTCTCGCCTACCGCGAGATGGTCCAGCGGTGGCTCGCCCGCCGGCAGCAGCCCGGCGAGCGCCATCGTCTGGCGCATCGTCTCCGAGTGCTGCAGCTCGTGGCGCAGCACCAGCTCATAGATGGTCCCATCACCGACACCGCGCGCCGTGAGCGCTTCGGCGGTGTGTGCACGCACCTCGCCCAGGTAGCCCCGCGCCTGAACGGGGCCGAGCAGCTCGATCTCGCCCCGCACAGAGCGCGGCGTCTCAAACGCGTCGTAGAGCTCCGCGAGGTCGGGACGCAGCAGCGGAAGGCTGCCGTGGCGATGGGCGAGCCACAGGTCCTCGTATGCGGCTATGTGCGCGAGATCCCACACCAGTGGGCTCATGATCGGTGACAGCACGCTGCACAACTCGTCCTCGCTGAGATGGCCGACGAGTGTGAGCGTTTGCTCTCTGACGGTGTCTAGCGCCGCCAGCGCCTCCTCCGGTCCGGCTGGGAGAGGGTGCGGGGGAGCGATGGGGTCGCGGGGAGCGATCGTTGCCATAGCTTCGCCCGTTCACTCTAGAAGGTCAACGCGAGTCCGGCCCGCCGCTTCTCCCATACCGCGGGCGCTCAGGGCGTCATCGCCTCGGCTGCGGCGAGCGCCGGGCCGTAGGTGGGGTCGCGCAGCAGCGATTGGCGGATGCCCTCCCCGAGGATCCCGCTCTCCCCGCGCGAAGAGCCGAGGATCGTCCATTCGCGTTCGCGCCCGTCCGCGTCGCGGCTGCGGGCGCGTAGCCCGCCCGTTCCGCGTCGCAATCCCAGCCTGCGCCCCGAGGTGGTGGCGATCGCGACACTCTCAAGCCCCCTGACCTGCTGGTCGGGCGCGTGCTCGAGCCGGATAGCTATGGCGCGCGGGTTGGTATCGCCGGCCTGCGCGGTGTCCTCGCTGAGGGGGGTGTGAGCTGTGCCCGTGAGGCAGCGGCCGTTTGCGCTCAGCGGGTCCATATCCCAGCCCAGCCTCGAAGCCAGCCAGCCGACCAGCAACATCGCGGCGACCGTCGAGTCGGGATGGTGGCGCACCGCCACGGTCTCGATCTGCTGAAGCTCGGCGCGCATTGCCTGCGAATCGAACGCGGCCGCCACCCGCTCGCGCCACGGAGTGCTGCGCAGCCATGCGAGATCCACCACGTACGCTCGCTGCCGTAGCTCACACGCGCGCTCCACCGCCCCGCGCCACGAAGGCTCATCGAGCGAGTCCACAAGCACCGTTTGGGCCAGCTCCAGCAGCGCGTCCACCGCCTCGGGATGACCGTGGGGGGACCACAACAGCGTCGCGAGGTCGGTCACAACCAGCGGGTCGACGATCGTCACAAGGTCGTCGAGGTGGCGCTCGCCGATCTCCACGGTCACCGTCTCGCGCAGCAATCCCAGCTCCCCCGCCGCCGGCTCGCCTTCGGAGGACACCACCACGCGTGCGTCCAGGCGGGTGCGGTGCGGGTCGTAGGAGACAACCACCAGCCTCGAAGCGTGGTAGCGCCCGACGTGCTCCAGGCGGTTTGAGATCTCACCGCTGTAGCCGCTCTCTACGAACGTGATCATGTTCAGCGCGCGCGACGGCGCCAGTCCGCCATTTTCTGAGTGACGTCGGTTCACCAGCTCGCGTATCGCCGCTTCGATCTTGTCGGGCGTCGTGCCTTCCGCGCTCCACACTGCGTCGGGGAGTGTCTCCGCGGCCGCACTCATCTCAGATCGCGCGCCACGACTGGCCGGCCAGCAGGATGGCGTCTGCCTCCTTGGGACCTTGCGATCCCGACTCATACTGGGGCAGCGGCCCGGACGTCTGCGGGTGGGTGGGCTCCCAATATTTGAGGATCGGGTCACAGATCCTCCACTGCGCCTCCACCTCGTCGTCGCGGGTGAACAGCGTCGCATCTCCGCGCATCGCGTCGGTTATCAAGCGCTCGTAGGCCTCGGGGGACTGCGAGAGGAACGCCGTCCCATACAGGAACTCCATGTGGACGGGTCTGATCACCATGCGCGAGCCCGGAATCTTCGCTCCGAGCCGCAGCGACACGCCCTCGTTGGGCTGCAGCGTGAGGATCAGTTGGTTGGGCAGCACCCCCAGCGAGCCGTCCTGACTGAACGCGAGGTGGGGGACGGGCTTGAGCGTCACCGCGATCTCGGTCACTTTGCGCGCCAGGCGCTTGCCGGTGCGCAGGTAGAACGGTACTCCCGCCCAGCGCCAGTTGTCCACCTCCAGGCGCAGCGCGGCAAATGTCTCGGTAGTCGAGTCGGGTGGGATCCCCGGCTCTTCCAGGTACCCCGGCACGTCCTCACCCCCGGAGTGCCCAGGTCCATACTGCGCGCGCACCGCCATCGAGGGGATCTCTGCCTCGATCGGCTCGGCGATCGACTGCAGCACCTTCACCTTCTCGTTGCGCACCTCGTCGGCGGTGAAGCTCACCGGCGGCTCCATCGCCACGTGACACAGCAGCTGCAGCATGTGGTTCTGGATCAGGTCGCGCAGCGCGCCGGCGTCGTCGTAGTAGCCGGCGCGCGTCCCAATCCCGATGTCCTCGGCGGCGGTGATCTGCACCTGCTCGATGTAGTTGCGGTTCCACAGCGGCTCGAACATGCCGTTGGCAAAGCGGAACGCCATCATGTTCTGGACGGTCTCCTTGCCGAGGTAGTGGTCGATGCGGAACACCTGAGACTCCTCGAAGACGCCCAGCACGCGCTGGTTGAGCTCGCGAGCCTCCGCCAGCGAGGTCCCGAACGGCTTCTCGATCACCACGCGCACCTCCGCGCCCTCGCGGCGATCGAGTCCCTGTTTGCCCAGGGCCTCCACGATCACAGGGAAGAACGATGGCGCGGTGGAGAGGTAGAACGCCCTGCTCAGCGGCTCGCCGGCGCGCTCCTCGAAGCGGTCCAATACCTGCTCGAGCTTCGCGTAGGCGCGCTCGTCGTCGAAAGTCCCAGGCACGTACTTCACGTGCTCGAGCAGCCGCTTCAGCACGTCCTCGTCGGGCGTTCGCCGCGAGAACTGACGGATCGCCTGCTCGCATTCGGCGCGGTAGTCGGAATTCTCCTTTTCGCGGCGCGCCACCCCCACGAGAAAGAAGCGCTCAGGCAGCGCGCCGTCGTGCGCGAGGTTGTACAACGCCGGCAACAGCTTGCGTCGTGCCAGGTCACCCGTGGCGCCGAAGATCACAAGTGTGGTGGGGGCGACCGGCAAACGCTCCAAGCCGGCCGTGAGCGGGTTCTCCGGCTCGGTCGTCGCTACGGCCGTCACTTCTTAGGGGGCTTCTTCACTGCATGGCCGCCAAACTGGTTGCGTAGCGCGGCCAACACACGATGGGAGAAATCGCCGTTGCCGCGCGAGGAGAGGCGCTCATACAGCGAGGCTGTGATCACCGGCGTCGGCACGTCTTTGGCGGTGGCATCCGCGATCGTCCAGCGTCCCTCGCCCGAGTCCTCGGTCCACCCCTCGATCGTCTCGAGCTCGTTGCCGTCGGCTTCAAAGGCGCGCGCCGCCAGTTCGCACAACCACGAGCGCACCACCGATCCCTGGTTCCACAGGTGGGCGATCTTCGCGTTGTCCAAGTCGTACTCGGACTTGTCGAACACGTCGAAGCCCTCGGCGTAGGCCTGCATCAGCCCGTACTCCACGCCGTTGTGCACCATCTTCACGTAGTGCCCCGCGCCTGAGCCGCCGAAGCGCATCCAGCCGCGCTCGCCGATCGCCTTGACGCTGTCGGCGCTCGTCGGGGGCGCGAGCACGTCGAGGATCGGCGCCAGCCGCTTTACAGCCGCTGGTGGGCCGCCCACCATCATGCAGTAACCCACATCGATGCCCCACACTCCACCGGATGTGCCCACGTCGATGTAGTTGAGACCCTGCTTGGAGAGCTCCTTTGCGCGGCGCTTGTCGTCGGTCCACTTCGAGTTGCCACCGTCCACGATCGTGTCGCCGCGCTCCAGCAGCTTCGCCAGCTTCTGCACGGTCTGCTCAGTGGGATCCCCCGCCGGCACCATGATCCACACCATCCGCGGAGCCTTCAGCTTCTTGACGAGATCCGCCAGCGAGCCGGCCCCGCGCGCGCCGTTCTTCACAGCGCCCGCGACGGCACCCTTGTCGAAGTCGAACGCCACCACCTCGTGGTGGGAGTCGCGGCGGATGCGATGCACCATGTTGCCGCCCATCTTGCCGAGCCCGACGAAGCCGATCTCACTCATGTAAGCCACGATCCTAGCCAGCCTTGGGCGCGGGTGCGGCGCGCCGTCGATATATGGTTCCCGCGATGAACCCCGAGTCCACACCCACGCTTCCCGACCGCAACCTCGCGCTCGAGCTTGTGCGCGTCACCGAGTTCGCCGCACTCGCCGCCGCCCCGCTGGTGGGTCGCGGCGACAAGGAGGCCGCCGACCAGGCCGCCGTCGACGGGATGCGCTACGCGCTGCACTCGGTCTCGATGGATGGCACCGTGGTGATCGGCGAGGGCGAGAAGGACGAGGCGCCGATGCTCTACAACGGCGAGCGCATCGGCGACGGCTCCCCGCCCGAGGTGGACATCGCGGTCGATCCGCTGGAGGGCACCACGCTCGCCGCCCACGGCTGGCCCGGCGCGCTTGCCGTGATCGCCCTGTCGGCCAAGGGCACTATGTTCGATCCCGGCCCCTGCGTGTACATGGAGAAGATGGCCGGACCGCCACAGATCGCGGACCTCCTTGATCTCGATCGCCCGCTGTCGGAGACCGTCAAGCTGATCGCTGAGCGCAAGGGCTACGCGATCGGGGACGTGATCGTCGTCGTGCTCGACCGTCCCCGTCATGAGGACGGCATTCGCGAGATCCGTGAGGCCGGCGCGCGTGTGCGCCTGATCGCTCACGGTGATGTGTCGGCCTCGCTGCTGGCTGTCACCGAGCGCTCGCCTGTCGATCTGCTGTGGGGTATCGGCGGCACCCCGGAGGGCGTCATCTCCGCTGCCGCCATCAAGTGCCTTGGGGGTCAGCTGCTCGGCCGTTTGTGGCCGCGCGATGAGACCGAGCGCGCTGCTGCGCTGGAGGCCGGCTATGACCTCGATCGCGTGCTAGATCGCGACGACTTGGTAGCTGGCGAGGATGTGTTCTTCTCGGCCACCGGCATCAGCGACGGTGACGTCCTGCAGGGCGTGCGCTATCCCAACGCCGGCGGCGCCACCACCGAATCGCTTGTCATGCGCACCCGCTCGGGCACGGTGCGCCGTGTCCGAGCCACTCACGATCGCGCCAAGCTGCGCGCGCTCGGTGGCAATGGGCGGTTCGGCTAGTCCGCGCGGCTGCCGATCCTCGACTCGGCCAAATCCAGCCGCGCCAGCGAGCGCAGGAACCCGTGGGTCACGAACACGTGGATGCGCGCCTGCGTGGCGTTGTACACGTGACGGCCAAACCCCGACGCGATCGCGGGGTGGAAGTTGGCGACTTCCACCTCCACGTGCAGGCGTGCCTCACCGGCGGTGTCATCGGGCACGCGGCGCACTTCGATCTGTAGATGGCCGTGCGCTCCGCGCCCGCGCTTAGCCAGCAGCACGCCACGCGCGATTCGCCAACGCACCACTCCGTGCTCGGAGTCCAGCTCGTATTCGGGCGCGCCGAACGTCAGCAGCTTCAACGGGCTCGCCAGCAGCACCACCGAGCGCTCGGTGTCGCTGTAAACCACGCGGATCAACCCCAGCGTCACACGTGTAAGAAAGCGCCAGTAGGTTCGCGCCAGCCGCTCCAGATGCACTGGGGTCCACAGCTCCTGCAACTCTGCCTCCGGCAGCGCCACCTCGGCGGCTTGCACGGAGCGCATCGCGCCGCTCGTCTCGTTTTCGGTGGTGCGATCCCGCAGATCGGAGATCGTCGCGATCCTCGGCGCGCGGGTCATGCCCCAAGGCTATACACGTGGAGTTGCGCGCTCGCCGAGTCGATCCTTGGCGCAACGTGCGTAAAGAGCGCCCCCCGAACTGTCGATGATGCCGCGTCGTGTCCTTTAGTGGTGATATCAACCTCCTGTGAGAGACCACTCAGAGCCGGCGCCCGCCGAGGGGGCCGTGGCCGAACGCCTGGCGCGTGCTGCACGCGCCGCCCAGCAACTCTGCGACACACTGTGGGAGGCGTTGCACGAGGAGCTGCGCGACCCCGACGCCGAGCGCATCCGAGAGCTGTCCGAGCGCCTGGCCGAGGTGTCCTCCACGGTCGCGTTGTTGGCCGCCGCCGATTTTCATGCCGTCGCGCCCGCCGAGGAGCCGGCGGCACCAGTGATGGAGCGTCGCATCCCGCCCACCCCGCCAGAGCCTCCTCGGGCCGACCCGCGCCCTGCGCCGGATCTGCGCCTCGCGCCGCACCCGCCGGCGCCCCCCGAGCAACCCAGACAGGAGGAGCGTCGCGTCACACCCGAGGCCTCAGCGGCGCCCGACACCGCTGGACTGCCACCGCAGCCCGACACGCCCGTCGCGCTGCAGCCGATTCCCACGCGCGCCGGCGACTACACCTTCACCAGGCTTGTTGACGAGCACGCTCAGCGCACGACGGTCGAGCCTGAGGAGCCACGGGCGCCGGAGATCGAGATCAGGGACGTGCGCCGCGAGGAGGGCCCCTCCGCGTGGGTGTCCTCGGTTGGGCGACTGCTCACCCGCCATGGGCAGGACGGGCTCCCGTTTGCGGTGCTGCTCGTCGAGATCGTCGACGTGGCGCGGCTGGAGCGCTCGGAGACGCCGCACGACCTGCACGGTTTGGTCGCGCAGGTCGAGAGTGCGCTCGGGCGTGGCATGCGCTCCACCGATGAGCTCTCCCGCGAGACTCTGGGTCGCTATTGGTTGGTGGCGCCCGAAACCAACGGCACCGGTGCCCGGATGCTCGCTGAGCGCTTGGCGCGACTCGTGCGTACATCGGCCGCTCACCGTGGCGTGCCGATGGAGGTTGCGATTGGGATCGCCGTGTGCCCCGATGATGGCACCGAGGCGCCCGCGCTCGCCGCTCGCGCTGATCTGGGCGTCTATTCAGCGCGCGCCACCGGGCGCTCGATCGCCCACACCGACCCGCCGCCGCAGCGCTGAGCGCGCGACGACGATCGCTCAGGCCGGGGCCGTCCCGCCGCTCGCGACAGCTTCAGGAGTAGGCAGTGCTTCGGCGGGCACGCCCAACAGCGGGCTGTTCGTCGTCTGGCCCACGATCTTCGTCTTGACCTGCACGGTCTCGGTGATCGTGAGGGCGCTTGCCGCCCCCCACGTCAGGTCCCAGGTTGCGCCGTGCGCGTACGGTCCGCGGTCGATCACGGGCACCGTGAGCTGGTGGCCCTTGTAGTTGACCAGCACTAGGGTTCCGCACGGTAGCGTCCGATTGGCGACGCCCACGATCACCGGCGTCATCGTCTGTCCGCAGGCGGTCTGCTGACCGTAGAAGCCAGGCCCGAACCATGTCGCGATCTGCGCTTTCTTGCTGTGCTTGGCGGGCTTCCCAGCGGGCGCTCCGCTCGGCGCGCTGGCGCCGCCCGCGCTCCAAGCCACGGTACTCGCCAGCGCGGCGGGGCTCAGCGTGCACGCGCACACGAGTGCGGTGCCAACAGCGAGCAGCGTTTTGTTCGCAAGCGTTCGATTCATCTCGTCGTGTCGCCTACGGGGTGAGCTGACGGGCTCGCGCTCTGCTTCCGCGCTACGGTCTAACTCAGACCGATTCGCCCCCGCGAACCGTGCTCTGGTCCGCATTGGGTCCCCCGTTTCCCGAAACCTGAATTACGAGAACTCGGCGTCGGGGCGAGTATACATGCTCGCCCCGCGACCGCTGAGGGTCGGCTGAAGTGACCGCTCAGGGTCGCCCGCGTCCGCTCAGGCTCGCCCGCGACCGCTCAGGGTCGACGGAAGATCGAGAAAGCGTCCTTCAACAGACGCCCGCCCGCCGTCAGTCCTGTTCCGGCCAGCTCCCCCAGGATGTCGGCCACGGACTCCACCAGCTCCACGCCGCTCGGCGGGTGCACGGTGGCGCCCAGCTCAACCTCCTCCTCGGGCTCATAGCCCTGCTTCGGGGCCGGTGGCTCTGGTGGCTTGGGGCTTGACTTTCTCACCGGCGGCTTGTGGTTGGGGCCTGTCGTTTTGGTTGCACGCGTGCCGGTGGACCCTGTGCCGGTCGATCTCTTCGCCTTGGAGGTCTTGTCCACTGGTCCACCCATCGGTGCTACCCCCGTCACCTTGCCACGGCTCGTCTTGGCGGAGGTCACGTTTGATGTCGACTTGCTCGCCGTGCTTCGCGCGGCCGCCCTACGGGGGGTGGCGCGCTGGGGCCTCGTGCGCGGTAGCGAGGCCAGGATCCCACCCTCGGGTATCGCGTCGACCTTGCGGCCGTTGGCGCTCTCGGTGTCGCTCATCCTCTCCCAATCATCGCGCACGAGCCCGTCTCGTGCGTGTTGTGCGCGCACACGTGCATGCATGAGCGCCGGCCGATTGAGTAGTGGCGTCGGCCCGTTGAGCGCAAAGCGCGGGATTTTCCGCCTGGGATCGCGTCGAGAGGCGTTAGGATAGGCACGTACATCTAGAGTTGTACTGTCGGGAGGGTTTCGGCCACAACCCGGCTAAGGTAATCCTCGAGCAGCACCCTGGGGGGCCCATCTGCGGGTCACGCAACCTCGGGGAGTCTCCCGACGGAAACGGAAAAAAGTATGTCTGTGGTGGAACTGCAAGAGCTGGAAGAGGTCAAGAACCTGCTGACCAAGGGGCAGCAGGTGGGAGTGCTCACATTCGCGGAGATCTCCACCGCGACCTCCGACCTCGATCTGGATGAGTCTGACGTCGAGGAGCTGCACGGCTACCTCGAGAAATCGGAGATCGAGCTCGTCGAGGACATCGACCCCGCGACCGCCGCCGGCTCGCAGGTCGAACGCGCACCCGACAAGCGCGGCAGGCGCAAGGCCAAGACCGCCTTGGACCTCAAGCCGGACATGACCACCGATTCGCTGCAACTGTTCCTCAAGGACATCGGCAAGGTGCGTCTGCTCACCGCCCAGGAGGAGGTCGATCTCGCCAAGCGCATCGAGCGTGGAGACCTCGACGCCAAGCAGAAGATGGTCGAGTCCAACCTGCGCCTCGTCGTCTCGATCGCCAAGAACTACCGCAACCAGGGGCTGCCGTTCCTCGACCTGATCCAGGAGGGCACGCTCGGGCTCGTGCGCGCCGCGGAGAAGTTCGACTACCGCAAGGGCTTCAAGTTCTCAACCTACGCAACGTGGTGGATCCGTCAGGCGATTGCCCGCGCGCTGGCCGACAAGGCGCGCACGATCCGCATTCCCGTGCACGTTGTGGAGAAGCTCAACAAGATCGGCCGCGCCGAGCGCAAGCTCGTCACCGAGCTCGGCCGCGAGCCCACCGCGGCTGAGATCGCCGAGGTCACCGGGATCGATCCCGAGGAGGTCGACTCGATCAAGCGCTCCGCCCAGGCGCCCGTGTCGCTTGAGAAGCCGGTTGGCGACGAGGAGGAGTCGGAGTTCGGCCAGTTCATCGCTGACGAGCGCGCCGAGTCCCCGTACGAGCGCGCCGCGGAGATCCTCACCAAGGAGGCGCTGCGCGAGGCTCTGGAGAATCTCTCCTACCGCGAGCGCCGCGTGCTCGAGCTGCGCTACGGGCTCGGCGGGGAGCACCCCCGCACACTCGATGAGGTTGGGCGCACGTTCAACGTGACCCGCGAGCGCATCCGCCAGATCGAGAATCAGTCGTTGAAGAAGCTGCAGTCCCTCGCGGAGGCTCAAAAGCTCCGCGACGTCGCATAGGGCGCATGCCGT
The DNA here is from genome assembly GCA_963849215.1 of uncultured Solirubrobacterales bacterium. Lineage (GTDB taxonomy): Bacteria > Actinomycetota > Thermoleophilia > Solirubrobacterales > Solirubrobacteraceae > Palsa-744. Next base: position 687,977 of record CAWKGR010000001.1, on the reverse strand, counting down.
GGGGCCCAGTGGCTGGGCGCCCTGAGGCTGGGCGCTCTGGGGCTGGGTGTCGCAGAGACAGTTGCGCGGCTCAAGCCGAATGAGTCGCGCGCCGATGCAGGTGGCATGTTCGACGTGCACGCAGCGCTGCGTCAGCTCGTGGCCCGCAACGGCTCCGATCTGCACTTGAAGGTCGGCTCGCCGCCGCTGTATCGCGTTCAGGGGGCACTCGGGCCCGAACAGGGGACGCAGCCGCTCAGCGAGGAGGACACCGAGCAGGTTCTGCGCGAACTACTCCACGATCAGGCCAAGCTGAAGGAGTTCGCCGAGGACCACGAGGTGGACTTCTCCTTTGAAATCACAGGCGTGGCGCGCTTCCGTGTCAACGCGTTCCGCCAGCGCGGGCTCATCTCGCTCGCCTGCCGCGCGATCCCCGCCAAGATCTCGACTATCGACGAGCTCTCGCTGCCCCCGGTGGTGCGCGAACTGGCCGAGGAAGAGCGCGGGATCATCCTGCTCACCGGCACCACCGGCTCCGGCAAGTCGACGACGCTGGCGGCGATGATCGACCACATCAACGTGACGATGGACAAGCACGTCGTCACGATCGAGGACCCGATCGAGTTCGTGCACGCCGACAAGCGCTCGGTGATCAACCAGCGCGAGGTGGGGATGGACACCAAGTCCTTCGAGCGCGCGCTGCGCCGCGTGCTGCGCCAGGATCCCGACGTGATCCTCGTGGGGGAGATGCGCGACGAGGAGACGGTGCGCACCGCGCTGTCGGCCGCTGAGACCGGCCACCTGGTGCTGTCCACCGTGCACACAGTCGACGCACCCGAGTCGATCAACCGTCTGCTGGATTTCTTCCCGCCCCACCAGCACAACCAGGCGCGCTCGATGATCGCCGGCACGATCAAGGGCGTCATCTCCCAGCGACTGGTCCCCGGGGCAAACGGCGGACGCGTGGCGGTGTGCGAGATCCTGCGCATGACCGGTCGCGTGCGCGACATGATCGTGGACCCCAACCAAACCGGCCAGCTCGGCGAGGCGATCTCAAACGGGGCGTACTACGGCATGCAGACCTTCGACCAGGCGCTCTACGGGCACGTCCAGGCCGGTCGTGTCAGCGTCGAGGAAGCGCTGCGCGTGGCGAGCAGTCCCCACGACTTCAAGCTGCTACTGCAATCGGAGGGACGCAAAGGCACCACGATGCAGGACGTCGTCAACGCTCAGGCCCGTCGAGAAGGCGAGGCGGCGCCGGGCCCGGCGATCCCGCCCCAGCCAGGTGTGGCTCCGCCTGCAACGCCGCAACCCGTAGCGCCCCAAGCGCCAGCCCCAAACGCGCCCGCTCCGGTCGGCTGACGCCGCTACGGCGCCGCTCACCGCTACTTCACTTGGTAAAGTAACGGTTGAAATGGCCGTAGACGACACCTGTCCCGTATGCCGCACCGCTGAGGTGGTGTGCGGCAAGTGGACGCTGCTGCTCATACGCGACCTGGCCGAGGGACGCACGCGTTTCTGCGAGCTGGAGCGCTCGCTGGCTGGGATCAGTCCGCGCACGCTTTCGCTGCGCCTGCGCGCGCTGGAGGACGAGGGGATCGTGGAGCGCCAGACATTCTCCGAGGTGCCTCCCCGGGTGGAGTATGCGTTGACCGAAAAGGGGCTCGCGCTGCTGCCGATCGTCGAGGACATGCGCTCCTATGGCGAACGCTGGCTGGGCTGTGAGGACGCGGTGTCCTTGGTGCTCGACGCCGAAGTGACTGCCGCCGTCGCATAATCCCCTCGCTGCTCGATGCGGAAAGTGCTCAGTCGCCGGAAGGTTCGGGAATGATCCCTGCGGTGCGACCACGTGACGGCTTCCGGTCGCAACGGCGATTGTGCGAGGCGCTTGAAAGTCTCTAGAGCCTCCAGCCGGGCAAGTCCGGCGCCGACGCAGAAGTGGGGGCCGTTGCCAAAAGCGAGGTGTTGCGCTCCAGCGCGGGTGAGATCCAGCCGATCGGGTTCGGGATAGTGAGAAGGGTCGCGGTTTGCTGCCCCGAGCACGATGAGGGCCTGCTGTCCCTCGAGCACCGGGATCCCGTTGAGAGTGAGATCGGATCGAGCTACGCGGGAGGCGACTTGGACGGGGCTGTCATAGCGCAGGAGCTCCTCAACGGCTTGGGGGGCGAGGTGGGGATGCCGCGCGAGCCAGTCGAGTTGCTCTGGGTGCTCGAACAGCGCAAGTGTGCCGTTGCCGATCAAGTTGGCTGTGGTCTCATGACCGGCGGCGAGCAGCAGCAGGCACATCGTGACGATCTCATCGGTCTCCAGCTCGCCGCCACCGTCGGGGGGGTGGATCAGCGCGCTCAAGAGGTCCTCGCCTGGATCCACTCGTCGCTGGGCGAGGATTGGGACAAGGAACAGCATCACCGTCATGGCCGCCGTGCCGATTGCCTCGAGCTCCGCGGGGGTGGGGTCGAGCTCGAGCATCCGTGCAAGCGTGGGGGTCTCCGAGCGGAGAAGTTCCGCCCCCTCGAGACCGACGTCGAACAGCTCGGCGATGATCGCCAGCGGGATTGGGTAGGCGAGCTCGCCCATCAGCTCGATCTGCGCACCTTCGGCAAGTGGCACGAATGCGCTGTCGACGATCGCGGCGACGCGATCGCGGATTCGCTGCATGGCGCGGGGTGTGAAGAAGCGATTGACCGAGCGCCTCAGCCGCGTGTGGGTTGGTGGGTCGCTCATCAGCAGCGACTTGCTCCATATCTCGGAGCCGGGTCCCGGTCCGCCGAGGGAGGCGAGCAACTCGGGGCTATTGCGTGGGTCCGAGCTCCACTCGGGGCCGCGCAGCACGGCTGCCGCGTGCTCGTGGGAGAGCACGAGATGGGCGCCGAGTCGCTCGCTCCACTGGACCGGTGCCCGTGCGCGCGCGGTGCGGTAGGCGGCGTAGGGGTCCTCGGTTGGGAAGGGCCATCCAGCCCAATCAGGCATGGCTGCTCGCCGCCTGGCGCTGTTCGAGGTGGGCGTGGTAGGCCTTGCCCATGGGGGTGACCGGATCGGCGTCTTCGAAGTACTCGGCGCCCATCGTGTCCCAGTGGTTGGTCCCACGCAGCTCGGCGATCAAGGACATCACCCCGATGTCGATCCGGCCCATGATCGTGTGGTCGGCAGGGGGAGACAGATGGCGAAACGCGTTTGCGAATGAGCTTGTCGGCGAATAACGAAGCTCGATCAGTCTGGCCACATACTCAGGGGTGACGGTGAACGGCTGCTCCCCCCAGTACATCTCGATTGGCTCTCGCCAGTACGCGAGAGCTTCCTTGGCGGTCAGGGTGCCCGACGGGGCGAAGAATCCGCTCTCCACGCTGGCCCGCCACGTCCCATCGACGTCGCCTCTCAGGCATTCGCGCATTAGCACCTTCACCGCGTCGATTTGCCCGGGGCTGAATCTCTTGACACAGCCGAAGTCGAGGAAGCTCACGCTTCCGTCGTCGTGGAAGAGGTAGTTGCCCGGGTGAGGGTCCGCGTTGATCATGTAGAAGTAGTGGTAGGTGCCATAGATGAAGCGGTGAATCGCCTCCGCCCAGCTGTCGCGCAGCTCCTGCTCGGCGGGGAGGGCTTCACTCCAGGATCGGCCCTGCACGAGCTCCTGAGTCAGCACCCGATCGGTGGACAGCTCGCCGATCACCTCGGGGACGTGAATGAACGGGTGCCCGCGATAGATCTCGGCGAACTCAGCCTGGTTGGCGGCCTCGAGCCGGTAGTCGAGCTCCTCGGTGATGCGAGCACCCATCTCCCGCGCCGCCGCCCGCATATCGAGGCTCAGTTTCCTTGGGGATAGACCGCCGATCAAACTGAGGAATGTGGTGAGCAGCTCGGAGTTCTGGAGGTCGGCGCGGATCGCGGCTGCCACACCGGGGTACTGAATCTTTACTGCAACCGCGCGACCGTCGTGCAGTCGCGCGGCGTGCACCTGGCCGATCGAGGCCGCCGCGAGAGGCTCCCAGTCAAACTCGACGAACGCGCTCTCGGTCTGCTTGCCGAGCTCGCGCTCGAGGGATTCGCGCGCGAGCTCCGGGGTCATCGGGGGCGCGTCGTTGCGCAGTCGTGTCAACGCCGCCTGATAGGTCGATTGGAACTCCTCCCCGACGATGGGACCCAGCGACACGAAGGAGAGCATCTGTCCGGCCTTCATCAACGCACCCTTGGAGCGGCCAAGCAGCTCGGTGTAGCGCTCCGCGGTGCGGACGTGGAACTCGGTGCTGTCGGCGCCGGTGAGCTTGCTCCGCAGGCCAACCACAACCGCCTCGCCGGCCGTGCGGGCTGTCAGGGCAGCCAGCGGGGCGGTGCGTCGCAGGCGTCCCTGGCGGATGCCATTGCTGTTTGGGATCGCGTCGCCCGAATCTGGTGGAAATCCGGCTTTGGACATCGAACACATCTCTTTCAAAGGGATTACTGACTCCAGCTAAGTGTATACTTAGTCAGGCTCATGTCAAGCACAACCCGCCAGCGGATCGTCGATGAAGCGATGCGGCTATTCAGCGAGCACGGCTACGCCGCCACCAGCGTCGCCAAGATCGAGGCCGCCTCCGGGCTCACACCTGGGGCGGGTGGGCTCTACCACCACTTCAAAAGCAAGGAAGCGCTGCTCGCGGCTGGCATCGAGCGCCAGCTCGCGCGACTCGACGCGCTCCGCGATATCCGCCGTCTGCTCACCCCAGTCGGGGATCTCAAAGCCGAACTGACTTTGATCGCTCGCTATGTCCTTGCCGAGCTCGACAGCGAGTCCCAGCTTCTACGCATCCTCGCCTCCGAAGCGCGTAACCGGCCACAGCTGCTGACGAGCGCCGTCGACAAGCTCGTGAGCTCCACATTCGCCGGCTTTGCCATATGGGTGGGGGAGCGGGCCGAAGGCCTGTTGACGGAGGAGAAGGCGACGGCGATCGCCGCGTTCGGGCTCGGATCGCTCCTCTCCTCTCGTCTGCTGCGCGACGTGTTGGGTGTCCCAGCCCTCCTTGACGACGAGACCTTGGTTGACACTTGGGTGCAGATGATGACCGTCGCCCTGGCCAACAACGCTCCCGAATGAGATGTTGGGCAGCGAAACACTCTCCGCGTTGACTCCCGAATGAGGTGTTGGGCAGCGAAACACTCTCCGCGTTGACTCCCGAATGAGGTGTTGGGTAGCGAAACACTCTCTGCGTTGACTCCCGAATGAGGTGTTGGGCAGCGAAACACTCTCCGCGTTGGGGAGGAGGGTTGCGATACACGGCGAAGTGAGCAGATCGTGCGCTCACTCCAGTTGCAGGCGGCACTCACCGAGTTCGTCGAACAGTCCGCGGGGCGTTTGCACGCGGATGTGCAGGCAGGCCAAGAGGTCCCGTTCGAGCTCGCTTCCCAATCCGGGCGCGGGCGCGACGCGGCATCGCTTTACAGCTATCGCCCGTTGACCGATGTGTTCATCGCGAAGCGCTTCCCCGAATTGCGCTGCCTCGACGCCTACCCCGCGGCGGCCGAGCTGCTGGAGGGCTTCGAGGCGCTCGACCGCTACTTGATCGCAAGTGGGGAGGACCCCACCCGTCGCTGGGCGCGCGGGCGTGGGGATGCCGCGCTGCTGGCGTTGCTGCGGCAGGTGTTCGACGAGCAAACCGACTTCGAGCTCCGCCCCGAGCGGCTGGATCGCGCTCTAGAGCGCCTCGACGGCTCGACGTTCGCCCCCGCCGGGGAGGTGACGTTGGTGGCGACGCTGCACGGTCTCACGATCGCCTCACCGGAGCTGGCGCTCGCCCGGGGCCTACTGATCGCCCACCCCGACGCCCTACGTGGGGCGCCTGAGCAGGCGATGTGCGCCGACAATGGCGCAGCTGAGCATCTGCTGGTGGTGTTCAGCGCACAGGACACCAACCCCAATGCGGGGCTCGCCGAGGGCGAGGACGTCATGCGCGAGTTGCTGCGTGCGTTGCGCCTGTTCGGCGACGGGCGCATCGCGCTCGGCGCGCGCGCGTGGACGCGGATTGGCTCCGGCTCGTGGGAGACAATCGCGCTCGGACGCGGGGGGCGCCCGCACGGGATGCTCATGGTGTGCCCCGAGCAGGAGGATGAGCTGCGCGGGTTCTGCAATCTGGTGTCGCGTCGCGCGCCACACGCGAACGAGATCGCATGGGCGCTGCGCCGCTATGAGCTTGGGTGTGAGCGCCCAAGCGAGTACGAGGGCATCAGCGACCACCTGTTGGCGCTGCGCGCGCTGCTGGGCTCTCCCTCAGAGCTTGAGCCGCTTGGGGCGCCGGATGGGCTGCTCGCCGGACGTTTGGCCGCGCTGTGCGCCACCCCCGAGGCGCGCGCTGTGCTTGCCGAGCGCACGCTGAAGGCGATCGCGCTGGAGCGCGAGGCGATCGCCGGGAAGGCCGTCGAGCATGCCGCGGGGCTCGCGCTGGCGCGCGATCTCTCCAACCACCTGCGGGCGTTGCTGCGCGACGTCATCTGCAACCACCTACCGTCCGATCTGGCGGCACTCGCCGACGAGCTGCTGCTCTCAGGCGAACAGGTGCTCGGCGATCACAGCCAACCCGCCGAGGTCCTGCACGTCGCCGTCTAGGTGAGGCACGAGCAGCGGGGCGGGTTCGTCGAGCGCCCTCGAAAGCTCGGCGACGCTCTCGCGGTCGCGCCGCGCGAGCACGTCGAAGTCGGCCAGATTGCGCGCCACGCGTGCCGCGAGCGTCGCTCCGAGCTCGCCTGAGAGCTGCTGGGCGACCTCCTCGGGGGTGTGCCCGTCGAGACCTTGATCGTGAAAGCGGTTGACGATCAGCCCGGCGAATCCCATTTGCGCGGCCGCGAGCTGGGTGTGAAGGAAAGCCGCCTCGCGCGCCGGCTCGTGCTCGGGGGAGGTGACGATCAGAAAGCCGGTGGTGGGGTCGCGCAACAGCTGCTCAACGCCGCGTGCGCGCTCACGGAAACCATCGAGCAGACCCGACAGCGAACCGAAGAACCCCGACAGCTCGCCCATTAGATTGACCCCGGTGACGCGCGCGAACACGGCGATCATCAGGCCCGTGCCGCGCCCGAGTAGTCCACGCGTGACCCCCCCGGGCGTGAGCAGCACTTTCAGCGCTCGCCCTTCCAGGAAGCGAGTCAGCCGGTCGGGTGCGTCGAGGAAATCCAGCGCGTCGCGCGAGGGGGGTGTATCGAGCACGATCGTGTCCCACACCCCTTCGCGGTGCAACTCGAACAGCTTGGCGACCGCCGTGAACTCCTGCGACCCCGCCACAGCCGAGGACAGCTCGCGGTAGATGCGGTTGGCGAGCACCTCGTCTCGCGCGCGCTCATCGGGGGAGAGGCGAGCCACCAGATCGTCGAAGGTGCCCTTCGAGTCGAGCATCATCGCCCACAGCTCCCCGTCCAGCTCGATCCCGTGCTCTGCGAGCGTCGCGACCTCGATCCGATGTGGCTCGCCCGAGAGCTCACGCATCCCCAGCGCGTTTGCCAGACGCCGGGCGGGGTCGATGCTAATGACCACCACCTTGCGCCCGCGCGCGGCCAGCCCGAGCCCAAGGGCGGCTGAGACGGTCGTCTTGCCGACGCCCCCAGCGCCAACGCACACGCACACCCGCTTTCCCTCCAGGCGATGCTCTAGCTGCACGCGATGCTTGGACACCGGAGGATCGTACGGCGACGCGCCGCATGCGGCGCGTCGGCAGTCGGCGCATGCGCCGACTGCAGGGGACGTGCATGCACGTCCCCTTGGTAGGGCCGCATGCGGCCCTACCGGCCATGCCGCATGTGGCATGGCCCCCCGCATCGCTCATCCGGGCTTCTCGGCGTGCAGGAATCGTCCCTCCCCGTGCGAATACCCACCCGAAGGTTTCCAAAATCGACCATCGGAGCCTGCCGTGAGCACACGGGCCAAGGTCATCGCGTTCGCCAATCAGAAGGGCGGGGTGGCCAAGACGACAACGACACTCAATCTCGCCGCCGCCTTCGCGGAGGAGGGTCACCGCGTGCTGTGCTGCGACATGGACCCACAGGGCAACCTCACCATGTCCCAGGGCATCGACCCCGACACGCTGGAGCTGTCGATGTATGACGTGCTCACCCAGCGCGCCACGATTCGCGAGGTGATCCGCAAGCGGGAGATCGACGTGGCGTGCGCCTCGATCGATCTGGCGGGCGCGGAGATCGCGATGTCCACGATGATCGGGCGCGAGCGCTCCCTACAGAAGGCGTTCGAGCCGATCCTCGAGGACTACGACTTCATTTGCATCGACACCCCGCCCAGCCTCGGGCTGCTGACCATCAATGCACTTACCGCCGCCGACAAGGTTATTGTGCCGGTGCAGTGTGAGTATCTGTCGATGCGTGGTCTCATCCAGTTGCAGAACACCTTGGCGATGATTCGTGAGAACCTGAATCCGAACGTGGACATCGAGGGTATCCTCCCTACGTTGGTGGACTCGCGCACGATTCACGCCAAGGAGGCGATCGAGATCCTCGAGGAGAACTTCGGCGACCGTGTGTTTGCTTCGCGCATTCGCAAGACGGTGCGTTTCGCCGAGGCTCCGGTGAAGGGGATGTCGGTTCTCAAGTACGAGCCGGATGGTGTCGCTGCGCAGTCCTATCGCCAGCTGGCACAGGAGGTTCTGGCTCATGGCAAGCCCTAAGCGCGCGAGCATGAGGGAAGGGCCGCTCGCGGCCCTGTTTCGCAAGACCGAGGAGCTCGAGAGCGACCCAGGCGCAGCGTCCCAGCAGGCATCCGACGCTGCGACGGCGCAAGGCACATCTGGGCCCGCCGCCGAGGCTGGCGCCGCACAGGTGCCTCTCACGCAAAACGCCCCCAACACCCCGCAGCCCGCCCAGACTACGTCTGAGCACCCCCGCGACAGCGGCGTCCCCCACCCCTCGCTTCGCCCCAACTTGGAGGAGGAGCGCGACGCGCGTGTCCCCAGCCCGCAGGAGCGCTTGCGCCACGCATTCTCCTCAGAGATCCCCGAGAGCTTGCTGGACCGCCCCGGTCGCGCGACGCCGCAACCACGGGAGGAAGTGCGCAGTCGCCAGGACGTGCAAATGCGCGAAGAGCCCCGCCCATTTGGCGCGGCGATGCCGGTCACCAACCCGGTCATCCGCGTGGTTGGGGTTGGCGGCGCCGGCACCAACGCCGTCAACCGAATGGTGGAGGCCGAAGTGGAGGGTGTGGAGTTCCTCGCGGTCAACACCGACCTGCAGTCGCTGCAGCAATCCACCGCCGACATCACGCTGCACATCGGCGCTGAGCTGACCCGCGGTCTCGGCTCCGGCTCAGACGCGAACGTTGGGCGGCAGGCCGCGATGGACGACTACGACCGCGTTAAGGCCCTGCTGAAGGGCTCCGACATGATCTTCATCACCGCCGGAGCGGGCGGGGGCACCGGCACCGGCGCCGCCCCGATCGTCGCGCGCATCGCACGCGAAGTGGGCGCGCTGACCGTCGCGATCGTCACCAAGCCGTTCGGCTTCGAGGGCTCGCGCCGCGCCGAGCAGGCCGAGCGCGGCGTGGAGGCGCTCGCCGAGGAGGTCGACACGCTGATCGTGGTGCCCAACAACCGTCTGCTAACCGTGCTCGACAAGCAAACCGCGATGGTGGAGGCGTTCCGCGTCGCCGACGACGTGCTGCGCCAGGGCGTGCAGGGCATCTCCGACCTGGTCACGCTCCCCGGCCTCATCAACCTCGACTTCGCCGACGTGCGCACGATCATGTCCGACGCCGGCAACGCGCTGCTGGGGATCGGGATGGGCTTCGGCGAGAACCGCGCCCCCGAGGCCGCCGCGCAAGCGGTCGCCTCGCCGCTGCTTGAGACCTCGATGGACGGCGCGCGCTCCATCCTGCTGTCGATCACCGGCGGGCGCGACCTGTCGCTGTGGGAGGTCAACGAGGCCGCCAAGGCGGTCTCCGAGGCGGCGCACCCAGACGCCAACATCATCTTCGGGGCGATGGTCGACGAGAAGCTCGACGACCAGGTGTGGGTCACAGTTGTGGCCACCGGCTACGACAAGCGTGCCCCCCGTCCGCAGTTGCGCGAGCCGGCCGGCGAGCCGCGCGTGAAGCGCACAGGCCCGCCCGCCCCGCGCGAGGAACGTCGGTCGCGTCGCGGCGGTCTCGCCGTGAGCGATATGGATGTACCTGAGTTCATCCCCAACTTCTGAGCACCGTCAACGCTTCGCATACCTGCGTCCTCGCGCGCTTGTGTGCGTAGCACACGGCGCGCACTGCGTCCTTGGTCTGCTCGGTTGACGGCACCCAGAAGGGGCTCGTGTCAATCTGACCAATATGAGCGCGGGTGAGAAGGGAGTTGTGGCGGCGGGGCACCCGGCGACCGCCCAAGCGGGGGCGGAGGTGCTGCGGCGCGGAGGCAACGCGGTCGACGCGGCGATTGGGGCGATGCTGGCTTCGTTCGCGGCGGAGCCGCTGCTCACCGGGCTGGGCGCGGGCGGCTACATGATGGTGGCTGGCGGCGGCGAGGAGCCTGCGTTGCTCGACTTCTTCGTGCAGGCCCCCACACGCGCCCAGGACGGGAGCGCGGCCGAGCTCCAGGCAGTGGATGTGTCGTTTGGGGACGCCGTGCAGGTGTTCTACATCGGGCCGGCGTCCTGCGGGGTGTACGGAGCCCCCGCGGGAGTGTGTGAGGCGGCGGCGCGCTGGGGCACGATCGACCTCGCCGAGCTGGTGGCGCCCGCGGCTGAGCTGGCACGCGAGGGCGTCGTGCTGAACGCAGGGCAGGCCTACATAGCGGAGATCCTCGCCGACCTTTTGTGCTCGACGCGGGAGTGCGCGGCGCTGTGGGCGCCGCAGGGGCGCGTGCTGCGCGAGGGGGAGCTGCTGCGCAACCCCGAGCTCGGCGACGTGCTGGAGCGGCTCGGGCGCGACGGCGCGCGTCCGTTCTACAGCGGTGACATCGCCGACGCGGTGTGCGCGTGGGTGGGTGAGCGCGGGGGCTCGATCAGCCGCCCCGAGCTTGCCGCCTATCGTGCGATCGAGCGGGCGCCGCTGCGGATGCGCTATCGCAACCGCGAGGTGCTCACCAATCCCCCACCGTCTGCTGGGGGCACATTGCTGGCCTACTCGCTGGGCATATTGGACGCACAGCCCTCGCCCCCTTCGCTGGATGCGCTCGTTGGCGCGATGGAAGCGGCTCAGGAGGAGCGCACGGCGGAGTTCGTGGAGGGGCTGGGAGATGAGGGATTTGGCACGCACTTCCTCTCCTCCAGGCTCGGGTCCACAACCCACATCTCCGTGCTCGACTCGCACGGGAGGGCGTGCTCGGTGACCTGCACCAACGGTGAGGGCTCAGGCGTGGTGGTGCCGGGCACCGGCATCCACCTCAACAACGTGATGGGCGAGGAGGACCTCAGCCCACTGGGCTTCCACACTCACCCCGCAGGGCGGCGGATGCCAAGCATGATGGCCCCAACGATCGTCACTCACGACGGTGAGGTCGAGCTCGTGCTGGGCAGCGCCGGATCCAACCGCATCCGCTCGGCGCTGCTGCAAACGATCGTGGGGGCCGTGGATCGCGGTTTGAGCGCTCCGGAGGCGGTTGGGGCTCCGCGCGCGCACTTCGAGAACGGGATCGTCTACCACGAGCCTGGGCTGCCGTTGGCCGGCGAGCTTGGCGCAGAGCGCGAGCTGGTGAGCTTTCACGCGCTCAACCTGTTCTTCGGAGGCGTGCAGGCGGTGCAGCGCCGCGGCGGCGAGCTGATCGGCGCGGGCGACCCGCGTCGCGGCGGGGTCGCGGTCGTCGCGTAAGCGCTCACGCGAGGTGTACCTTGCCGTTGGAGCGCGCCCGCACCTGCGCACGCTCGACCAGCTCCATCTGCTTGATCGCCGCGCGGAACAGCAGCGTGAGCAGGCGCAGGCGCGCGTTCTCGGAGCGCAGCTCGAGCAGCTCCTGCTTGGCGTCGGTGCCGAAGTCAATCGTTGCCGCCATCCTGTAGGCGTCCATCGCGCCCAGCTCCTCCTCGGAGAGCGTGCGGTCGGTTGCCTGCTCCACAAGCTCGCCGTAGAGCTCGTGGGCGTCGCGAGCCACCTCGCAGTCGAGTTTCTCCTCGCGCTCCGCCAAAAACTCGACTACCCCCGCCGGATAGGGGAGGTCGTCGCGGCGCTGGAGCAGGCGGAACACACGTGTGCCACGCACGAGGATCGTGAATTGCCCGTCCTCCATGCGCTCGAGCACGCGCTCGATCTCACACGCGCACCCGATTGGCTTGAGCTCATCCTCTGAGAGCCACACGATTCCGAACTCGCTCTCGCCGTCGAGGCACTCTTCGATCATCGTGCGGAAGCGGTCCTCGAACACGTGCAGAGGCACGCTCTCGGTGGGAAGCGCGACGATCCCCAGCGGGAACAGCGGGAAGTCCTGGAGTGGAACCTCGGCCATGGTCTCAGTCTAGGAAAGCCCCGCGCCCCCCACCACGATCGCCGACAGTCAGCTCGCGGCTCATCGGCGCCAAGAGCTGCGCGGCCGGGTCGTCCTGACTGCCGGTCGTCCGAACTGCCACTACACTTCCGCGGATGGAGAATGACCTTGTGAAGCGCATCATGTGGTCGGGCCTGCTCACTGCGGTGGGCGCCCTTGCCAGCCTCGCCACTCAGCGCGCGGCCTCATACCTGTGGAGGCGTGTGTTCGACGAGGAGCCCCCGGAGTGAGCGACACGCCGGGAGGCCCGAACGGCAGCGCAGCACGCCAGCAGGGCATCGCCGCGGCGATCACCGAGGTCTCAGAGCGCGCAAGCGTGCTGATCCGCGAGGAGATCGAGCTCGGCCAAGACCGAGATCACCGAGAAGACCACGCGTCTGGCCAAGGGCGCGGTCGTGGGTGTGGTCGCCGGCGTGTTCTTCCTCACCGCGCTGTTCTTCGTGCTCATCGGGTGCGCGTGGCTGCTCTACTACGAGCTCCCCATCGGCAACGAATTCACATACTTCTGGGGATTCTTCGCTATGGCGGCGATCCTCGTGGTGCTTGGCGTGATCGCCGGGTTGCTGGCGGCAAAGGCGGTCAAATCGGGGGCCCCTCCAGTGCCCACAATGGCGATCGAAGAGGCGCAGAAGATTCGTGAGACCGTGAGCTCCTCGTCCTCGTCCTCGTCCTCGACGCAATCGAGCGCCACCGCCCCGATCACCTCCACCGTGGCTGGCGCACCATCCGCGGCTGTCGTGCCCGTCCCACCCGTTGCGGCTCAAGCCCCCAAGCCGCCAGCGCCGGCAGCGTCGGATACGGGAGGGGCGCCTGTTGAGGGCAAGCCCGATAGTGGACTTGGAAGGGGGCAGTAGTCGTGGCACAACGCTCGGCAGCCGAGATCCGCAGTTCAATCGAGTCAAACCGTGCCGAGCTGGCGGTGTCACTCGATCATCTGCATGGAGAAGTGGCTCGCGTCACCGACTGGCGGGGCCAGTTGCAGCGCCACCAGCGCGAGGTGATGATCGGTGTGGCGGTCGTCAGCGTGCTGATGCTCGGACGCCGCCGCCGGCGCAAACGCCGCCGCGCCTGAATTTCCCGGAGGCGGTGCCGGGCCGGTCTGGCCGGGGTGTCTCAGGACAGCAACGAGCGCGGCAGCGCACCAACCCCGAGCAGGCCGGGGCCGGTGTAGGTGCCGATCACCGGTCCCACCTCTGAGGTGAATGCCGGCTCGCAGTTGAAGATCTCGCGACAGCGGTCCATCAGGCGCTCGGCGGGCTCGGTGGCCTGGATGTACTGGACGACCCACCCATCAGCGCCTTCGTCGTGCAGCTGCTGGGCGTATTGCACCATGCGCTCGAACGCGCGCTTGGCGGTGCGCACGCGCTCCACAGGCGTGATCTCGTACTCGAGCGAGAGGATTGGCTTGATCTTCAGCGTGCCCCCAATCCATGCTTGGGCCTTGCCGACGCGCCCGCCGCGACGCAGGTACTCGAGCGTGTCGAGGCAGAACCAGATCTTCAGTGCCTTGCGTGCCTCCAGCGCACGTGCCACCACAGCAGCCTTGTCCGCGCCCCCGCGGGCGGCGGCTGCCGCGGCCAGCAGCACCAGACCGGTCCCGCCGCAGGCGGTTTCCCCGTCGATCACTTCAACGCGCTCCCCGAGTCCACGCTCGGCCAGCAGCCCGTGGGCTTGGCGCGCCGACTCACAAGTGCCCGAGATGCCGCCTGCGAGGTGAATCGAGACGATGTCGTGCCCAGCGTCGAGCAGCGGCTCCCATACGGCGAGGAAGTCCCCGATCGAGGGCTGTGAGGTGGTGGGCAGCTCGGGGTCGGTGCGTAGTCGCTCGTAGAACGCGTCGAAGCTGTCGAGCTCGCTCTCGCGCTCCGGGTGGCCCTGCCAGCCGACGTACAGGCTGACCTGGCGGATGCCTTTGCTCTCGGCCAGCTCGCGCGGGAGGTAGTTGGTGGTGTCGCTGACGACCGCTACAGGGGGAGTCATGGGCCCGCGGAGACCCTACCGCAAGCAGCCGAGAGCCCAATGGCGAAAGTCCCGCGGCCGGCGACCCTGCGATTTGCGCCCCGCGAGGCGACCTCGCGGTTGGCGAGCACTATCCGAGCCGGTTCTCGATCTGGGTGAGTCCCGCCGGCTGCGGAGCGCTTGGGGCCGACTCGACCGGGGTGCTCTCGGGCGCGGACACCCCGAGTGTCTCGGCGAGCTCGCCGGACTCGTACATCTCCGTGACGATGTCACAGCCGCCGACCAGCTCGCCTTTTACGAACAGCTGCGGGATCGTGGGCCAGTTCGAGATCGCCGAGAGCTCCTGGCGGATGCGCGGGTCGGGCAAGATGTCCACAGCCGCGAATGGTGCCTCAAGCGTTTGCAGCATCGCGACCGTGCGCGCCGAGAAGCCGCACGCGGGCGCCTCGGGCGTGCCCTTCATGAACAGGATTGTGTCGTGCTCGCCGATCGCCTCGGCGATTGCGTCGCGGATGGGGTTGGACTCTTCAGACATTGGCTACTCCTGACTCAACCTGGGTTTTCAGCGCCAGCGCATGGATCGCCCCACCGATCTCATCCCCGAACACGGCGTAGACGAGCTTGTGCTGCTCTATGCGGCTGCGTCCGGCAAAGGTGGGGGAGACGACGGTCGCGCGGAAGTGGTCGCCGCCGCCCGTGTAGTCCTCCACGTCGGCTTTTGCTCCCGGGATGGCGGCTTCGATGCGCTGCTTGATCTCCTCGACGGTGGGCATGGCTCTCAGCTTAGCCAACAAAACGACGTCGCTATACTTTGGAAAGCAATGATCTCGATCACGGACAAGGGCGCGGAGAAGGTTCGCGAGTTCCTGGAGGCCCAACAGGCCGATGTGACGCTTGCGGGGCTGCGTGTCGGCGTGCGTGGCGGCGGGTGCTCGGGCTTCCAGTACCAGCTCGCCTTCGACGAGCAGCGTGAGACTGACCTGGTCTTTGAAGACCACGGGCTGAAGCTGCTCGTGGATAACGAGAGCCTGCAGTTCGTGTCCGGCTCTACGATCGACTATGAGGAGAGCCTGCAGGGCGCAGGGTTCAAAGTCGAGAATCCCAACGTGGTCGCCGCTTGCGGCTGCGGATCTTCCTTCCGCGTGGCGGAGGAAGAGCAAGTTTCAGCCGTCTGACGGCCGACGAGGGCGTCTGCGCCCTCTCACTTGTTCGCTGAGGTCTTGACGCTCGCCTTGCCGGGGTGTCCTGTGGGGCGGGCCACCGGTTCGTTGTTCAAGGAGCGCCACAGGTAACGACACGCGAGTGTGCGGTGCGGGCGCCAGCGCTCAGCCAGCCGTTCGATCGTCTCGCGGTCGGGCTCTTCGAGCGAGTAGGCGCGTTCGATGGCGCGGCGGATGCCGAGGTCTCCGGGAGCCATCACGTCCGGACGGTGCAAGTGGCTCATTAGGAACATGTGCGCGGTCCACTCGCCGATGCCCTTGACAGCCACCAGCTCGGCGATGACTTCCTCATCCGACAGCTCGTCCAGCCGCTCCAGCTCCAGCTCGCCGGAGAGGATGTGCTCCGCAAGCGAGCGCATGAAACCCACCTTCGAGCGCGACAGGCCCACGGCGAGGCGCAGCTCTTCGGGGTCGTCCGCAAGCAGCTGCTCGGGTGAGGGCGTCTGCCCGCCGAAGCGCTCTGTCAACCTGCCATAGATCGCCGCGCCCGCCTTAACCGACAGCTGCTGGTTGACGACTGCGCGCAGGAGCGCCCCATAGTGCTCCTGTGGGTCGGCTTTCTTGCGCGGGGGGCTTGAGATGACACCGCACATGTCGATCACCCCGGCCATGATCGGGTCGGCGGCGCGCAGCTCCGCTACCGCTGCCTTCTGGGAGCGAGCCATTACTTTCAGTCGGCTCGCAACGCAGGCGTATCGAGTGTGATCGGCTCGCCGTCGAGCGCGTTCAGCGCGCGCTCCAGCGAGCAAGCGATGCACGTGAAGCTGGGTGTGTCGCGCACGGTGAAGCGCGACGCCTCGGTGGTGCGCAGGCGCTGGACCAAGTCGAGGAACGTGCCGACGTCGTCGGTATCGAAGGCCACCACGAACTCCTGGTCGTCAAGCCCGAACGAGTAGGTCGTGTGGTTGTCCACGCCCGGGTATTCGCGCCCGACCTCGATGTGGCCTTGCATGATTCGCCAGCGCTCATCGGCAGGCAGCGCATACCATTCGCGCGACTTCACGAACGGGTAGACGAACACGTATTTGCCGCGGAATCCACGCGGGCGCACGCGCTCGTCTTCGGAGTATTCCGGCTCTTTGCGCATCCCCAGGAACGAATAGGGCTGCGCGGCCCACTTCATCAGTCCGCTCTGGGCCAGCACCACATGGAACTCGTGGATGCGATCGAGGTTCTCGGCCTCGGCGATCAGCAGCAGCTCAGCGTCGCCGCGCGTGCCCACTAGTGAGAAGGACTGCAGCAGGTGGCCGTCGGCGAAGTCCTCGCACGCGGCTGCAAACTCGCGCTTGCCCTCGGCGCGGGTGTCGAAATCAAGCCGGCGCCAGGCCGGGTCGAGCTTCAGGAAGGTGTACTTGACGAAGTGGCGGTCGGTCATTGGCCGCTCATGATCGTAGACAACTTGGCAGCGGTCTGTTCAGCAGCCGTGTGCAAGCGCGAGCGCTTTGCAGACCCGTGCCATCTTGGTCGGGTCGAGCGTCGTAATGCGCTCGGTGAAGAAGGCTTTCTCGACAGTTTTGGTGTGATCGGCATTCACAACGCAGTTGCGGGGCATCCCGTCCTCGGGACCGAGCTCGACCTCAGTGGGGATGTCGCGAACGGTTGTCGTGGCGAGCACGACGAAGACTTCGTTCAGGTTCTCGATCGCCTCCTGGCGCGTTACCACCAGAGCTGGTCGGCGCTTGCTCTCCGGTGGCTCGTACCACCAAACGTCACCACGGTTCACCATGGCGTGTGCCCGGCATCCCGCTCCTGCTCGTCCAGCCGGCGCATCGTCCTAACGGTTGACGCCCGTGTCATGGCTGAGAGGTTGCCCCACTCGTCAACCAGATCCCCCGATTTTTGCCGTGACGCGAGGAAATCGATCAACGGCTCGAGTTGGGACTCAGGCAGTAGTTCGACCAGCCGAAGGATCCTTTCACGCGTGGTCATGTCTCGAATTGTAGTTGCCATGTCTCCTTATTCGACGGGCCTGGGAGATCGGGACGATCTTGATCCCCCAAGGGAGATAGGCGGCTTCTTCAGTCCCTGGCTTTGTCCACCCCGTACTGCTCCCGCGCCCGTTACAGTTCAACGGTGCGGATTGCTCTGGTTTCGCCGTACTCGTGGACCTACCCGGGGGGCGTTACGCGCCACATCGAGGCACTGTCGGCTGAGCTTGCCTCCCAAGGGCACGACCCGTGCATTCTCGCGCCGTTCGATCCCGACGACGCGTTGTCGCGGCGCTTGCACCGTGGGGCGCGCCCGCAGCGGTGTGTGCCGCCTGAGAACTTCATCGCGCTTGGGCGCACGATCGGGGTTCCCGCCAACGGCGCGGTGTCCAATCTGACGGGATCTGTTGCCGCGGTGCTCACGCTGCGCCATGAGCTGCTCAGCGGCGGCTATGACGTGGCGCACATCCACGAGCCGATCGTGCCGCTGCTCGGCTACGACGCGCTGATGTCCTCCGGTGAGCTGCCCCTGGTCGGCACCTTCCACACGTATTCGACGAACCAGATCAGCAATGGGATCGGAGCGATCGCGTTTGGGGGACGCTGGCGCATGAATCGCCTGCACGCGCGCATCGCCGTGTCGGAGGCCGCCGCGTGGACGGCGCGACGCTTCTATGGTGGGCGCTATCGGATCGTGCCCAACGGGGTGCTGCTCGGTGATCCCGAGATCGACGACGTGTCGGGCGCGATCGATGAGGTTTCGGGCGCGGATAGGGGAGTGGCGACAGATTCCGCTTTGACCGGCCGGTGCGCGCGAGAGGGCAGCGAAGGCGACAATCCTTTGCGCATCCTGTTCATCGGCCAGGCCGTCGAGCGCAAGGGGCTGCCGGTGCTGTTGCGCGCGTTTGAGGCATTGCGCGAGCAGATTCCCGCGACGCTCACGCTCGTCGGCGCCTCGGCGGATGAGATCGCGCCGATGCTGCTCGACGATCGTGGTGTGCGTGCGCTGGGGAAGGTCTCCGAGCAGCGCAAGAACGCCGAGCTGGAACGCGCCGAGGTGCTGTGCGCGCCGTCACTGCGCGGAGAGAGCTTTGGGATGGTGCTCACCGAGGCGTTTGCCGCCTGCACGCCCGTGGTCGCCTCAGATATTCCCGGCTATCGCGATGTCGCCCGCGACGGCTTCGACGGCCTGCTCGTTCCACCTGGCGATGCGCTGGCGCTCGCCGAGGCGTTGCGTGCGCTCGCGCTTGACCCGACCCGGCGCACGAGCATGTCCGTGGCCGCGCGTGAACGCGCTGAGCGCTTCTCCTGGGCGCATGTCGCCGAAGAGGTCGTCGAGGTCTACGAGCAGGCAATCGCCGTCGGGCAGCCCAGCACACGCATGGCGCGCACGGTCGTGCGTTGTGGGCTTGCACCGGCTGACCTGCGCCCGCCGGTGCGCGCCCGGCGTCTGCCGAGCCTCGAGCCCGCCCCGCCGGTCCACCATCGCGCAGTGCGTGTGCTCTCGCGTGTCGCGCTGCTCGCCACCTCGTTGGCCGGCATCGCGCTCTCCTACCTCGCGCTGCAGAAGATCGGGGTCACGAATGTCGCCGCGAGCCTTGTCGCGTCCAGCCCAGGCCTTGTCGCGGCGGGAGTGGGGGTGATGTGCGCGTCGATGTTCGTGCGTGGGATCGCTTGGCACGCGATCCTCAAGGCCGCTCCCACGTGGCGTACGGCGCGACGGCGGGACGCGCTGCAAGGCACGTTCATCGGCGTGCTGATGAGCGCCACGCTGCCCGCCCGTCTGGGTGAGCCATCGCGCGCTCTGATCGTCGCGCGGCGTGTGGGGCGTGCGCGCGAGACGTTGCCGGTGGTGCTCGGCACGATGGTCTCGCAAACGTTGCTCAACCTGCTGGCGCTCGCGATCCTCGGGGCGGTGATGTTCTCGAGTGTGAGCTTCGCCGGCAAACACACCGATGCGCTGCTCGCGGTCGGATTGGCGCCACTGGCCGTGCTCGTAGCGTTGTTGCTAGCCCCGGTGCTGGTCCCGCCAGCAGCCGTGTCGCGCTCACGACGCCTGGGGCGGCTATTGGCCAACGTCAGAGTCGCACTTGTACGTGTGCGTGCGGGATTGCGCGTGTTTCGCAACCCACGCCAGGCGGCATCCGCGACTGCGCTGCAGCTATCGGCGTGGGGACTGCAGTGGCTGTCGTGCTGGCTACTGTTGATGGCGCTGGGGCTCGACGGCAAGGTTGGCTTCAGCGCGGCGGCGGCGGTTCTGTTCGCGGTCAACGTCACCGCCGTAATCCCCGCCACCCCCGCCAACGTCGGTGTTTTCCAAGCCGCGTGCGTGGCGGTGCTGGCCGGCGCTTATCACGTGGGTACTGCCAACGCGCTGGCTTATGGGATCGTGCTGCAGGCCGTCGAGGTGGCCACCGCGGTGATCATGGGCACGCCCGCCCTTGTCAACGAGGGACTCTCCTGGAAGGACGTGCGCCTGCGCACGATGCACGCCTCGCAAGTCAAGCTGCCGCCGTTGCCAGGCAGCGCTAGGCGCGCACCGTCGCAAGTCCAATCCTGACGTGGCTGACGCCTGGGTGTACATGTTGCGTTGCCGGGATGGCTCGTTGTACACCGGCTGGACCAATGACTTGAGCAAGCGCCTCGCCACGCACTCAGCAGGCAAGGCCAGTCGCTATACCGCCAGTAGATTGCCCGTCGAGTTGGCATTCGCTGCGCCGATGCCGGATCGCAGTACGGCCATGCGCGAGGAGCTGCGCATCAAGAGTCTTCCGCGCGCGCAAAAGCTTGCGTTGATCGCGGGCGAGAGCCTTTCCTCTGAGGATCTTTCGCGGACCCCCTTGACAACACTTGAGTGTTAGGTATATGCTAGCTCCGTCTTGGCATCAATCCTGGTGTCGGGCGTTACATAAGGTCGGGTTTGGGTCGGTCCCTGTGGTCGACTGCCAAACGTTTTGACGGGGACCTTGGGAGAGGGACCGGGTCGTTATCGAGAGGGAGTTGTTGTTCGCGTGGTTTCTTTGGGGAATAACGCTGTAGAGAGTCCGTGTCGCTTTGGCGGGTCCGTTATAGGACGCGTCAGCGTCGCTGACGCGTCTCTCTCTCTCTCTCTCTCTCTCTCTGGGCCGGCCGGCGTCTAGGCGCTAGGTCCCACCGCCGCGACTATAGGTCGCGGCCTGTCGAGCGGAAGGCTCGGCTTGGTTTCTCGCGCGCTGTAGGCGCGCTTACAGCTTCTTGTTCTTCTGCCGTCGTGGGTCCTGTGCCCATGGCGGTCTTGTGCTGCCCGTGGACGGGTGGGTGTGGTGTCTGTTCTCTTGAGGAGGGGATGTGTTGATGGGTGCTCGCCGGTTCATGTCGTTGGTTGTGGTTCTGCTGTGCGTGCTTGTCGGTTGCGTGTCGTTCGCGACTGTCTCGGCACAGGCACTCGAGGTGCACCTGTTCGAACGGTCGTTCGGTAGCGAAGGCACGGGTAGCGGCCAGTTCAAAAAACCGGTCGGGGTTGCTGTGAACGACGTGACGCATGACGTGTATGTCGTCGATAGCGGCAACAATCGTGTGGAGGAGTTCAACTCAACCGGTTCGACAGTGCTCGGTGAATTCGACGGGTCCGCTTCGCCGACGGGTGTTTTCTCGGACCCGACGCAGATCGCGGTGGACAATTCCAATGATCCGCTTGACCCCTCCGCGGGCGATGTGTACGTGGTGGACATGGCGCATGCTGTGATCGACAAGTTCAGCGCAGACGGTTCCTATGAAGGACAGTTGACAGGGACTCCCAGTGGCCCGTTCGAAAGAGGAGAAGGTAATCCGCGTTCGATCAGTGGTGTGGCGGTCGATCCGTCTGGCAATGTGTGGGTCACGAGCAAAGGAGGTCCGATCTACAGTTTCACCGATGCGTTTGCGAACCAGTACTCATCAGAACGCGAAACAAAATTTGGCGGGACCGACGAAGGGGGTCTTGCTGTGGATTCTGAAGGGAATATCTATTTTAGGAGTGGCGGGATCATCAAGGTGAACAGTGCTGGGGAAGCCTTGGTTGATCCGTTTGGCGGTAGCGAAAGCGCGTATGGTGGTGTCGCGGTTGATCCTGTGGGGGGCGAGGTGTATGTCGATGACGCGACGACGATCGGGGCGTTTGGGTTGGATGGGTCTGCGATCGAGCGGTTCGGTTCGGGTCATCTGAGTTTTAGTGCGGGTGTCGCGGTCGATTCGAGCGATGGGACGGTGTATGCGGCTGATCGTGAAGGGGACCAAGGGGACCAGGTGGCGGTCTTCAACGCGGTTCACCTCCCCACGATCAGTACTGGGCTGGTGAGCGAACAGCAGCCGCGGAGTGTGACGTTGAACGGCACGGTCAACCCTGAAGGTCTCGCGGTGAGTTCGTGCGTGTTCGAATATGGTTCTACGAACGCCTACGGTCAGAGCGTGCCGTGCTCTCCGAGTCCGGGGTCGGGCTCGAGTTCTGTGGCGGTGAGCGCGCACGTGACGGGTCTGATCCCGGAGACTGGCTATCACTACCGGCTGGTTGCGTCTAACAGCGGCGGTAGCAGTCCGAGTCCCGACCAAGAATTTTTCACGGGTCCGGTCCTGGGTGGTGAGTTCGTCACGGGTGTGGCGTCTAGTAGCGCCACGTTGCACGGAGAGATCGATCCTAACGGGGATGACACGCACTATTATTTCGAGTACGGCACGACGACTGCGTATGGCGCTGAAGTGCCGTTGGGTGCGCCTGGGGTGGATATCGGTTCGTTGGATGGTGTGCAGGATGTGAGTTTGCATCTGCAGGGTCTTGAAGCGAGCACGGTCTATCACTACCGTCTGGTTGTCGTTCAGGACGGTGAAACCTTCGCAGAACCTGACCGTGCGTTTACGACCCAGTCTGCGGGCGGGGAAGAGTTGACATTGGCCGATGGGCGGGCGTGGGAACTGGTTTCGCCACCCAACAAAAAAGCGGTCGTCATCGGACCGGGTTCCAACTATTGGTTGACGCAGGCCGCGAGTGATGGGAGCGGAATCACCTACACGGTCAATGAACCGCTGGGGGAAGATGTGGCTGGTCGCTTGTTCTTTGCTCAGGCCCTCTCGACTCACGCCGCAGATGGTTGGCGTACACAGGATGTGTCTGGGAGGGCGGGATTGCCTCCTGAAGGGGAATCGACTGGGGGGCTGTTCGGCGCGGGCGAATTGTGGCATGTTTTCTCTTCTGACCTGTCGTTGGGTTTGTTGGAACCTGGCCAGGAGCCTGCGACGCAATCGCCCGAAGCGACGGAACATACATTGTATGTGCGTGACAATGCTACTGGTGCGTTTCAGCCGCTCGAGAGTGAAGCTGACGTGCCTTCTGGTTTGAAGTTCGGCGATGATCAACTGCAGTTTTTCACTGCTACGCCCGATCTGAGTCATGTCGTGTTTGGTACTTGGCTTGCGCTGACTCCCGAAGCGGTAAGCAAGGAACCATGCAAAGGCTGCTCGGGACAGGAATCGATACATGAAGACAATCTGTACGAGTGGCACGCTGGTCAGCTGGAACTGGTGAATATCCTTCCGAATGGGACGACGATGCCTGGCGCGCTCGCGGGTAACGCTCGGCGGGATGGGGAACCTGGTGGGGGGGAAATGATAGCGCACGCCATCTCGAGCGATGGTCGTTGGGTGGTGTGGCATTACGGCAGCCTGGCCGCAGGCGGAAAGGTCAGTCTGTATGTGCGTGACATGGTGGAAAAACAGACTTTTAAGGTCGGTGGTCCGTATGCGCGTTTTGAAACGATGAGCAGCGATGGGTCGAAGGTGTTCTATGTGGAAACGAAAGAAGGCATAAACGGCGATCTTCATGTTTTCGAACCGGCGACGGGGAAAGATACCGATCTGACGGCCGATCATGGCGTTGCTGAACACAGTGCTGGGGTTCAGAACGCGATATTGGGTTCGAGCCAGGATGGTTCGTATGTGTATTTCGTGGCGACCGGGGTTCTTGCGAGCGGTGGTGTGAGCGGGGCTTACAATCTTTACGTGTTGCACGAAGAAGCGGGTGTGTGGACCACGACGCATGTCGCGACGCTCTCTAAGGAAGACGAACACACTTGGGGAGGCACCAATGAAGGTGAGGTGGGACCAAACCCCAGGCAGGGTCCGTGGTGGGTGAGCTCTGAGGTGTCTCCGAACGGTCGTTATGTGGCGTTCATGTCCAACAGTCCATTGACTGGTTATGACAATGTTGACGCGAGGAGTGGTCAGCGTGATGAGGAGGTTTTCTTGTATGACGCGGCCTCGAACCGTTTGGTGTGCGCGTCGTGCAATCCGACTGGTGCACGACCTGTGGGCGTGCTTGATCAGGGTGAAGCCAACGGTGCTGAAACGTTGTTGGTCGACGGGCCACAGATGTGGACGAAATTGCAGGGAGTGGGCTCCGATCATTGGCTTGCGGGGAGTCTCGTCGGTTGGAATAACGAGTTGAATGTCGCGTCGTATGAGCCGCGGTATGTGATGAATGATGGACGGTTGTTCTTCAATAGTCCGGATGCGTTGGTGCCGCAGGACACGAATGGGCTCGAGGATGTGTATGAGTATGAGCCCGCGGGTGTCGGTAGTTGTATTGAAGGGGGCACTGGCTTCAATCCTGCTACTGGTGTGTGTGTGAGTTTGATCTCCTCAGGTCAGTCTTTGCGGGAATCGGCGTTCATGGACGCTAGTGAAGACGGCAACGATGTGTTTTTCGTCACTTCGGCAAAACTGGTGTCCGAAGATTATGATAATGCGTATGACATGTACGATGCGCACGTGTGCACGTCGGTATTGCCGTGTCGCGCGGAACCTGTCTCGCCGCCTGAATGTACGAGTGGTGATTCGTGTAAGGCGGCGCCGTCGCCGCAACCGGAGATTTTTGGTGCGACGCCGTCCGCGACGTTCAACGGGCGGGGCAACGTGGTCGGGTCGCCTTCTTCGGGGGTTGGTGTGAAACCGAGATCGTTGACCAGGGCACAGAAGCTAACGAGGGCGTTGCGAACGTGCCGTAAGAGCAAGGCCAAGCGCAAGAGGATTGTTTGTGAACGGCAGGCAAAGAGACGCTACGGGGCCGCAAAGCAGTCCAGGGTGGCTAAGGCGACCGAGAAGGGCAACGGGTGATGATCGTGAACAAGATCGAAAAGCACGCTCCGCTAACGATCATTCTCGCCGCTGTCCTGCTGCTGGCGGGGAGTGGTGGTGTGGCGTCGGCTGCTGAGCCGTGGTGGCATTTGACGAGTGTGCCGGCACCGGCGAGCAAGATCGGTACCGAAGCGCGGATCAACGTGATCGCCGCGAACCTCGGGGACGAGTCCACGAACGGGTCGGTGTTGGGTAACGCGACTGAAGCTATGTTCGGGGAACACGAGAACTTCATTACGTTCGAAGATACGTTGCCTGCGGGTGTGACACCGGTAAAGGCGTTGATGGGTGGTGGCGGCACGTCGTTTGGTCAGGAAACGGCCCGGCAGGGAACGCGTGGAGGGGGGTACTCGTCTTATTTGGCGCCGTCGTGCACGGTCGCGGGCCAGAAGATCATGTGTCTTTACGGGGTCCCGGTGCGTCCTTATGAACAGGCGATATTGGCTCTCAGCGTGAAGGTAGCGCCAGGTGCGGGTACGGGTATGAACGAGGTGAGCGTGTCAGGTGGTGGTGGCGCTCCGGTGTCTCGTCAGGAACCGCTCGCGATCGAACCACCCGGCGAATATGGGGTGCATAGTTATGAACTCATGCCTGAAGAAGAGGGTGGTGGTGTCGATACGCAGGCCGGTTCGCACCCGTTCCAGTTGACGACCACCTTGATCTTTAACAGTCAGGCGGTCCCTGTCGGCGATCCAATGGCCGAAGTGCAACCGATCGCGATGACCAAGGATCTGCGATTCAACCTGCCGCCGGGATTGATCGGTAATCCCACACCGATACCGAAGTGCAGTCTAAATCGTTTCATCCAGTCCGCACGGTTCAACAGTGGGACGCCACCTTGTCCGGATAACACGGTGGTTGGTGTAGCAACACCGATCGTCACCGGGTTCGAAGACCTGCCCACCTCGTTGCTTGTCTCCGAACCGTTGATCAGTCTCGAACCCGCGGTGGGTGAGCCGGCACGCTTCGGTTTCATCACGCTAGTCGGTCCTGTGATCCTCGATACGTACGTGCGTACCGGCGGGGACTACGGTGTCGTCGTGACCGTCCCGAACATCACGCAGGGCACGGGGTTCATCGGTAACCTTGTGACGTTCTGGGGTGTACCCTCGGACGCGCGGCACGATAACTCCCGCGGTGACGGGTGTATTCAGGCGTTCGAAACGCGGAGCGGTGAGGACGGTTCGTCGTTGTCTGGTTCTGAACCGTCGTGTCCGGCTAACGAAAAAGGGCAACCGTTGTTGATCATGCCGACGTCGTGTACGGGTCCGTTGCACACGACGATAGAAGCCGATTCGTGGGTTTCGCCGGGACAGTACACCGAACCATTCGGTTACACGTTCACTAACAATCAGGGTGAACAGTACGGGCAGGATGGGTGTAACCGGTTGAACTTCGAACCGTCTATCAGCGTCGCACCGGACGGACAGGAGGCAGCCACCCCAACAGGATTGACCGTGGGTGTGCACGTCCCCCAGGAATCGGGTTTGAACCCGTCGGGGTTGGCGGAGTCGACGGTCAAGAACACGACCGTAACACTGCCCGAAGGTGTCGCACTGAACCCTGCCGGAGCGGACGGCTTGTCCTCGTGCAGTCTTGAACAGATCGGGTTGGATAGTCCCGCTGAACAGTCCTGTCCCGAATCGGCGAAGGTCGGGACAGTCGAAATACGCACGCCGCTACTACCGAACCCGTTGGTGGGTGCGGCCTATCTAGCCCAACAGGACGCGAACCCGTTCGGGAGCCTCGTCGCGCTATACCTGGTCGCGAAAGACCCCGTGTCTGGGGTGATCGTGAAGCTCGCCGGGGAAGTCAAACCCGATCCTGTGAATGGCCAGTTGGTCTCGACGTTCAAGGAAACGCCACAGCTACCGTTCGAAGAATTGGCGTTGCATTTCTTCGGTGGATCCCGAGCACCGTTGGGTACTCCCGCGTTGTGCGGGGACTACACGACCACAGCATCGATAGCGCCGTGGTCTGGTAACGCTCCCGTTGATTCCTCATCAGAATTCCAGATCAACAGCGGTCCAAACCACTCGTCGTGTAGCGATCCGTTGCCGTTCGATCCCGAACTAACGACGGGTAGCTTGAATATTCAGGCTGGTGCGTTCACACCGTTCACGATGACCATGAGTCGTGAAGACGGTAACCAGAACCTCGACGCGATCCGACTACAGATGCCTCCCGGCTTGCTGGGCGAGCTCTCCAAAGTCAAGTTGTGCGGGGAAGCCGAAGGGAACGCCGGTACGTGCGGTCCCGAAAGCCTGATCGGGGAAACGACAGTCAGCGTAGGACTAGGCGGCAACCCCTACACCGTCAAGGGCGGAAAGGTCTACATCACCGGCCCCTACGCGGGCGCGCCATACGGGTTGAGTATCGTGAATCCCGCGAAGGCCGGTCCGTTCGATCTCGGCCAGGTCGTCGTACGCGCGAAGATCGAAGTCAACCCAACAACAGCAGCGATCACGATCACAAGCGACACGACCGGTCCCTATCAGATCCCACCGTTGATCGACGGGATACCGCTACAGATCAAGCACGTGAACGTGACGATCAATCGTCCCGAATTCACGTTCAACCCCACCAACTGCGAACCGACGCAGATCGGAGGGAGCCTCACGAGCACCGAAGGAGCCGTATCGGCACTTCACGTCCCCTTCCAGGTCACCAACTGTGCGACGCTCGCCTTCAAACCGATCTTCTCGGTATCCACCAACGGAAAGACATCGAGGGCTAACGGGGCGAGTCTGCACGTCAAGCTCACATACCCCAAAGCCCCATTCGGCTCCCAAGCGAACATCGGGAAGGTCAAGGTCGACCTACCTAAGCAACTCCCGTCCAGGCTCACGACGCTGCAGAAGGCGTGCCCTGACAGCGTGTTCAACCAGAACCCGGCAGCCTGTCCAGCGGACTCGAGGATCGGGTCTGCGACGGCCACTACTCCTGTGTTGCCGGTGTATTTGCAGGGTCCGGCGTATTTCGTTAGTCACGGTGGTGCGAAGTTCCCCGAACTGATCGTGGCTCTCTCGGGCCAAGGCGTCACCGTCTACCTGCACGGAGAAACATTCATCAGTCCAGCCGGAATCACGAGCAGCACATTCCGTACGATCCCAGACGTCCCGATCGGCACATTCGAACTTACCCTTCCCCAGGGATCGGATTCGGCTCTCGCGGCGAACGGGAACCTCTGCACCGTGAAGGGCGGACTGCACATGCCCACATCGTTCGTCGGTGCGAACGGACTGAGTATCAAACAGTCAACGCCGGTGGGCGTCACCGGCTGCCCGCACAAGAAGGCGAAGAAGAAGAGTAAGGACGACAAGAAGCACAAGCACTAGGAGAGGATGAGCTTGATGTTCTCACTGATACGCAAACGTCTTACCTACGCGAACGTGGTTCTTACGCTCGCGCTCGTATTCGCGATGACCGGCGGCGCGTACGCCGCCAAACGCTACCTAATCACATCCACCAGGCAGATCAACCCCAAGGTCCTCAAAGCACTCACAGGCAAACCGGGATCAGCAGGTCCAGCGGGCCCCGCGGGGCTTCAGGGACCAGCGGGACCGCAGGGACCCGCGGGTGCAAAAGGAGAAAATGGGTCTTCCGGGACCGACGGGACCAGCGTGACTAGCAAGGAAATCAAGACAACAGAAGCCGCATGTAGTAAAGCGGGTGGCTCCAGCTTCACCGTGGGTAGCACCACCACCCTTGTCTGTGACGGCAAAGAAGGAAAGGCGGGATCACCGTGGACCGCGGGCGGTACGCTGCCGGAAGGGTCATCAGAGCGTGGTCAGTGGATTCTCTCCGGTAAGGGAGCCGGGTATTATCGTGAGACGAGTATATCGTTCCCGATACCGCTCGCGGCGCCACTCGATAAAGAAAAAGTGCATATCATCGGTGTGGAAGAAGGCGCTGGAGAAGCCAAACAAGCCGCAGCCATTACCAACGGTGAATGCACGGGCACATGGGAAGATCCCGGAGCGAAGAGCGGAAACCTATGCATCTTCCTTTATCCGGGGGTCTTTGGCACACCAGGCCTGAACGTATCCGATGCCGAAAGCGAAACGTTCAGCGCTGGTATCTCTGGAGCGATCATCGGCGAAGCAGGCACCGAAGAAGGAGTCTTCCTCTACAGAGGTAGCTGGGTTGTAACTGGATAAACGACGGCCACCACAGGTCTCGGGCGCCGACGTCACGCCGTGAGTTGGTCACGCGGTGTCCGAGACCACAAGCCAAATGGTCACAACAGACGGATTCACAAGCACGATCAAAGGAGGTGAGATAATGCCGGGCAAAGGACGCGCTGACCGTAACGGTGTCGCGTCCATCACGATCGAGAAGACACACAGCGCTCGTGTCGGGAATGCTCGTGCCGGTCAGGGTGTCGCTGAGATACAGCGTGCTCGCTTGCTCGTGGCGATGACGGGTGTTTGTGGCGAGCGCGACGGTGCGAATGTGACTGTCGCGCATGTCGTGGAGCGGGCGGGGGTGTCACGCCGCACGTTCTATGAGTTGTTTGACGATCGCGACGAGTGTTTCCTGGCGGCGTTCGACGATGCGATCGAGCGCGCGGCGATGTATGCGCTTGATGGGTATGACCCTGGTGCACGCTGGGTTGAGCGGCTCAGGAGTGCGCTCACCGGACTGCTTTGGTTCCTGGATGTGGAGCCTGATGCTGGCTGGTTGCTGATCGTGGGGTCCTTGGGTGCGGGGGCGGGTGTGCTGCAGGCTCGCCGGCGTGTGCTTGCCCAGATCATCTCCGTAGTGGACGAGGGGCGCGCTGAGAGCAAGACGGACTTGGGATTGTCGCCCATGACCGCGGAGGGTGTGGTGGGGGCCGTCTTTTCGGTGATCCACGGGCGGATGATCGACTCTCCCCGAACGAGCGAAGCCGACGGTCCTTCGCTGGTCGATCTGCTGAACCCGTTGATGAGCATCGTCGCGATGCCCTATCTCGGTCCCGCGATGGCCCGACGGGAGCTACAGAGACCCACTCCCAAGGCGATGGTTAGACCCGTGAGGGTGGTCGGGGATCCGTTGCGTGGTTTGGCGATGCGGATCACCTACCGTACGGTCAAGGTGCTGGTAGTGCTCGCGCAGAACCCTGGTTCTTCTAACCGTGAGATCGGAGAGGCCGCAGGTATCGCAGATCAAGGACAGACATCCAAGCTGTTGCGTCGCCTAGACCGGCTCGGACTCGTCCAGAACACCGGGCCCGGTCACAGAAGCGGGGAGCGCAACGTATGGACACTAACCCCCAAGGGACACGAGATCCAACAAGCCGTCGCCACTCGACACGTCGGCTGAGCGCAAGATCCCAGGGGGCGCGCGCACGACGCGAGGTGTGAGCGTGTACCCGCAGGCCCCCCCGGCGCGCAGGAGCCACGCGGTTGGCGCGGAAAACCGACAGATGAGCGACACCTGGGTCTACCCCTCGAGGGACGAGCATCCTCAGCTCATGGATAAGGCCTGGGTCTACATGCTGCGCTGCGGCGACGGCTCCCTCTACACCGGCTGGACGAACGATCTGACGCGGCGCCTGGCCAGGCACTCCGCCGGCAAGGCCAGTCGCTATACCGCCAGCCGGCTCCCGGTTGAGCTTGCGCTTGCGCTGCCAATGGCCGATCGCGGAGCCGCGATGCGCGAGGAGGCACGAATCAAGCGGCTTGATCGTGCGGGCAAGATTGCGTTGATCGCGGCGCGGACGATCTAGACGGTGACCAATTCGATGAGACGGTCGGGCCCCGGTATCGGCTCCCCGGATTCACGCATCAGCTCAATGTGCATCGGGATCGCTTCGCGGATCAGCTTCTCGACCTCTGCCTTAGTGCTCCCTGTCGCGATACAGCAGGGAAGCTCTGGGCAATAGGCACCCCAACCGCCATCCTCAGTGGTTTCATAGATAACTAGATGTTCGGTCATCGCAGCTCCTCTATACCGGATTTGCGTCTGATGTCGGCCAGCTGACCTACGCTAATCGTATCGCTTTGCTTGCCGGCGACGGTTACCTTCAAAGAATGATCAGGATGCTTGAAGTGTCGATGACTTCCTCTGTGGCTGACCTGGTACCAGCCGTGCCCTTCGAGAATCGTGATCGCCTCGCGAACCTTCTTTGCCATACCCCCTCATCCGACAGGGGGTCTTGAACGGGACGCTCGCGCCGCTTCTCAGGACGCTATCGCCGGCAGATCCTCTTCCTCGACCGCCCCTTCAGGCGGATCCTCGTCGACCAACTCGCCGAACAGCGACGGGTCGCGGTAGGAGCCCTTGATCACGTCGTCGGGTGAGCCGTCGGGCAAGAGCCGCCCCTGGCGCGTGCCGAAATAGATCGCCTGGGGGTGGTGGGCGATCAGGGCCAGAGTCGACTGCTCGGGGATAGGGGCGTAGCCGTCGCTTATCTGCATGCCGATCTGCTCGAGGTCCAGCAGCTTCTCGACCTTCAAATGCTCGGACTGCTCGGGCACGGCCGGGTAACCCCACGAGTAGCGCCGTCCCTGCGTGGCGGGGATGCCGAGCATCTCGCGCGCGCGCCAGTGCAGCCACTCGGCGAGGCCCTCGGCGGTTTGCACGCCAAGCCCGTGCACGAACAGCTGCTCGGCGAACTCGCCATCCGACTCCAGCTTTGCCATCAGCTCGGTCACCTCAGAGCCCACGGTCACCGCCTGCACGGCGATCACGTCCAGCTCCTCGGGCGGCTTGCCATCGATTGCCGGGCGGAAAAAGTCGGCGAGGCAGATGCGGTCGCCCTTTGGTTGGCGCGGGCACACGAAGCGAGTCAGCTCGCTTGCCGGATCGGCCGGGTCAAGCGGCGCGCTGGCGCCATCCGCATCGGAGACCGCGCCGGGATCGACCACGCGCGGGTCCAGCACGACGATGTCATTGCCCTGCGCGTAGCACGGGAAGAAGCCCAGCAGCGCGCGCGGGTGCAGATAATCCTGCTCTGCCCACATGCGTTCCAGCCGCGGGCGGAAGTCCCCGTCGACGAGCTCGCGCCACGCGTCGCCCTTCACGCCTTTGCCGCCCCAGTGCAGCTTGAACAGCACGTGCGTGTCGAGGTGGGAGTACACCTCGTCCATATCGACGGTCACCTCCCGCACACCCCACCAGGGAGGATTTGGAATTGGTTCGTTCGAGCTGACATTCGAGCGCACCGTGTCATCAGCGAAATTGAGCTGCTCTACTGGCTCCTCTCCCTTTTCACGGAACGCCGTGGCGCCGGAACGGAGCTTCTCCAGCAGCGCCTCGTGGGCGCCGTCGTCGATCAGTTGGTCCATCACCGACAGGCCCTCGAACGCGTCCTTGCAGTAGAACACGCCCGGCTCGTACCGCTCGTTGGATTCGCGCCCGCCGGGGTACAGCGCGCGGTAGCTGAACGCGCGGTTGATCGCCGCACCACCGATCAGCACCGGGTATTGCAACCCCTTGGAGTGCAGCTCCTGGATACAAGCTGGCATCTGCTTAGAGGTGGACACCAGTAGCGCCGAGAGCCCGATCGCGGTCGCCTCGTGCTCCTGGGCGGCGTCGAGGATCGTCTGGATCGGCACCTGCTTGCCGAGGTCGATCACCGTGTAGCCGTTGTTGGTGAGGATCGTGTTCACCAGCGACTTGCCGATGTCGTGCACGTCGCCGAACACGGTTGCGAGCACCACGGTGCCCTTCGTGTAGCCCTCGATCTTGTCGAGGTAGTTCTCCAGGCGCGCGACGGCCTTCTTCATCACCTCGGCCGACTGCAGCACGAACGGGAGGATCAGTTCTCCCGCGCCGAACTTGTCGCCCACCTCCTTCATTGCCGGCAGCAGCACTTCGTTGAGGGTGGGCACCGCGCCGATCTTCTCCACAGACGCGTCGATCCAATCCTCAACGCCCTCCTTGCGGCGACGCAGGATGTGGAAGTGAAGCGCCTCCTCGGGCTCCATCCCCTCGGTGGGGTTGGCGGTCGTCTGAGCCTCCTCCTCGCCCTTTGACTCGAAATGCCCGATGAACTGCTCGAGTGCATCCTCGCGGCGGTTGAACACGAGGTCGTCCGCCAGCTCGCGCTCCTGATCTGAGATCTCCGAGTAGGGCGTGATGTGGTTGGGGTTCACCATCGCCAGGTCGAGCCCCGCCTCCACGCAGTGGTGCAGGAACACCGAGTTCAGCACCGCCCGCGCGCCCGGGGACACGCCGAAGGACACGTTCGAGACCCCAAGCGAGGTCTTCACGCCGGGGATCTCCGCCTTGATGCGACGGATGCCCTCGATCGTCTCAACCGCCGATGGCCGCCACTCCTCATCGCCGGTCGTGAGCGTGAAGGTGAGACAGTCGAAGATCAACACCTCGGGGTCCAGGCCGTGCTCCTCGCAGCACAGGCCCCGGATGCGCTGGGCGATCTCCACCTTGCGCTGGGCAGTCTTGGCCATCCCCACCTCATCGATCGTCAGAGCGATCAGCGCCGCGCCGTGGGCGAGTGCCACCGGCACCACGCGGTCGAGCTTGTCGCGGCCGGCCTCAAGGTTCACCGAGTTGACGATTGCGCGCCCCGGGATCTGCTCGAGCGCCCGTTCAATGACCTCCGGCTCCGTCGAGTCGATCTGGATTGGGGGCTCCTGGGTGAGGGAGATGCGCTTGGCCAGCAGACGCATCTGTTCGTCCTCGTCCACGCGCTCGGTCAGCGCTACACACAGGTCAAGTACATGCGCGCCGCCGGCCACCTGATCCTCGGCGATCTGCACCAGCCCGTCGTAGTCGTCGGACAGCAGCAGCTCCTTGGCCTTGCGCGAGCCCTGGCTGTTGACGCGCTCGCCCACCATCGTCGGACGCGGCTCCTGCACGAGCGTGGTGGCGGCGATCATCGAGGAGAGGTGAGGAGGACGTGGGGCAGGACGTGGCTCTACCTTGCGTCCACCTACCCGCTCGGCGATCGCACGGATGTGATCGGGGGTCGTGCCGCAGCAGCCGCCGACCACGCCCACGCCGTAGCGCTCGACGAACTCCTCCAGCGCCTCCGCCAGTGGCTCGGGTTGCTCGGGGAAGATCGTCTCTCCGTCCGGGCCCTGCAACGGCAATCCCGCGTTGGGGATGCACGCCACCGGCAGCGAGCAGTTTTCGCCCAGGAAGCGGATCGCGTCGCGCATGTCCTGCGGGCCGGTCGAGCAATTGAGGCCCACAACGCTCACCGTGAGCGCCTCAAGCGTGCACAACACCGCTGATATATCCGTTCCCAGCAGCATCTTCCCGCCGTTGGGCAGCAGCGACACGGACGCGTGGATCGGCAAGGTCCGCCCTGTGCTCTTGAACGCTGCGCGGGCACCGAATATCGCGGCCTTAACCTCGAGAATGTCCTGCGCCGTCTCGATTATCAGTAGATCGACCCCTCCATCAATCAATCCCTCCGCCTGCTCGGTGAATACCTCCACGAGCTCGCCGAAGCGGATCTGCCCAAGGGTGGGATCTTCAGAGGCCGGCAGGAAGCCCGTCGGCCCGATCGAGCCCGCCACGAAGCGATGCTCGCCCGCGGCCTTGCGTGCGATTTCCGCTGCCTTCGTGTTGACCTCGACCGTGTAGTCGGCCAACCCCCACTCGTCGAGCTTCAGACGCGAGGCCTGGAAGGTGTCGGTCTCGAGCACCTCCGCGCCGGCCTCGATCATCGAGGAGTGCACGCCCTCGATCACGTCCGGTCTGTTCAAGACGAGTGCCTCGTGGCACTTGCCCTGCAACCCCCCATAGTCCTCCGGGGTCAGGTCGAACTGCTCGAGCGTGGCGCCCATACCGCCGTCGTACACCACGACTCGGCTGCGCACCGCCTGTAGATAGTCGCGCTCCGCCATCCGCTCGGATGCTAGCAGCGAATCGGTAACCCTGACAGAGTTGTGTCAGGGTTACCAACAGAGGCGTCCTGAGGTTCGGAGGGCAAGCCTGGCAAGGACGCACCGACCGCCGTGTGCTCTGCACACAAGGGAGGACCGGGGCCCACTTGTGGGCGCAGGCGCCGCCATCCGGTCTCAGGACTACTTGATGAAGAGCATCTCCGAATACTTCGGCAGCGGCCACAGGTCATCGGCCACCAGCTTCTCCAGGCGGTCGGCCGTCTCGCGCGCATCGTCCATCGCCGCGATCACCGTGTCGCGCATGTAGGTGGCCCACTTCATCGCCGAGCTATCCGGCTGGTTGTCACTCAGGTTGGCGTCCTCGAGCTTCACGAGCGCGTAGTGGAACTCCTTCACGAGCGGCTCCACCTCGGCGATCAGCTCATCGAGACCCGTGGCCTTCAGCTCGTTCAGGTAGCGCACCGCCGCCGGGAGCAGCATCGTGCGCGCGATCTGCGCGGCCGTCTCAGACTCGATGTTGAGGTTCACCGCGTACTGCTCGGTGAACACCTCGTAGCGTGACTCGAGCTCGCGCTTTGAGAGCACTTTGTACTTCTTGAACGCCGCCACCGTCTGCTTGTCGATTAGCCACGGCAGGGCATCCGGCGTCGTGGGGAGGTTCGCCAAGCCGCGCTTCTCCGCCTCGGCATGCCAGGCCTCGGAGTAGCCGTCGCCGTCGAACACCACCTGCTTGTTGGCCGACCAGACATCCTTCACGACCTTCGTCACGGCCTTCTCGAGCGTCGCTCCAGAGGCTTTGAGCGCGGTCTTGAGCTTGTCGGAGAGCTCGTCGATCGACTCCGCCACGATCGTGTTCAACACCGTGTTGGGCAACGCCGGCGACTGGCTCGATCCGAGCGCCCTGAACTCGAACTTGTTACCGGTGAACGCGAACGGGCTCGTGCGGTTGCGATCGCCTCCGTGCAACGGCAGCGGGGGCAGTACCGGTGTCCCCAGGCCGAGGAACGACCCTGGCTTGGATGCCTGCACCTTGCCCGCCTCGATCGCGGTGAACACCTTCTCGAGGTCCGCGCCCAGGAAGATCGAGATAATCGCCGGGGGTGCCTCGTTCGCGCCGAGCCGGTGGTCCTGACCGGCGTTGGCAATCGACGCCCGTAGCAGGGCCTGGTGCTTGTTCACAGCCTGGATTACGGCCGCGCAGAAGAACAGGAACTTCAGGTTCTCCTCCGGTGTGTCGCCCGGGTCGAGCAGGTTCAGACCGGTGTCGGTGCCCATCGACCAGTTGTTGTGCTTGCCCGATCCGTTCACTCCCGCGAACGGCTTCTCGTGCAACAGGCACACCAGCCCATAGCGGCGAGCGATGTTCTGCAGGATCTGCATCGTCAGCATCTGGTGATCAGCGCCGACGTTGGAGTTCTCGAAGATCGGCGCCACCTCGAACTGGTTCGGGGCGACCTCGTTGTGGCGTGTCTTGATCGGCACGCCCAGCTTTGCCAATTCCACCTCGCACTCGAGCATGTATGCCAGGATGCGCTCGGGGATCGAGCCGAAGTAGTGGTCGTCGAGCTCGTGGCCCTTCGGTGGCTTGGCGCCGTACAGCGTGCGCCCCGTCGTCAGCAGGTCGGGACGCTCGAAGTAATACTGCTCGTCGATCAGGAAGTACTCCTGCTCGCAGCCGATCGTCGTGAACACACGGGTGGCGTCATCGGTCCCAAGTAGATCGAGTGCTCCCATCGCGGCCTTTGACAGCGCGTCCATCGAGCGCAGCAGCGGGATCTTGTTATCCAGCGCCTCACCCGTCCAAGAGGTGAATGCGGTTGGGATGCACAGCAGCGCCCCGTTCGGGTTCTCCAAGATGAAGGCCGGTGAGGTGGGATCCCAGGCGGTGTATCCGCGCGCCTCGAAGGTCGCGCGGATGCCGCCCGTCGGGAAGCTCGAGGCGTCCGGCTCACCCTGGATCAGCTCCTTGCCCGAGAACTCGGCGAGCGCCGTACCGTCGCCGGCGGGTCCATAGAAGGAGTCGTGCTTCTCGGCGGTCGAGCCGGTGAGCGGCTGGAACCAGTGGGTGTAGTGGGTGGCGCCCTTCTCCATCGCCCATTCCTTCATCGCCTGCGCGACCGCATCGGCCAGCGTGGTGTCCAGCGCCTCGCCGCGCTCGAGCGTGCGCTGCAGCGCCTTGAACACATGCTTGGGCAGGCGGCGCCGCTGCACCGCCACGCTGAACACGTTCGAAGCGAAGATCTGGTTGCCGGGAAGGGTCAGGTCCTGTGCGCCCAGCGCACTCCCGTTGGCGCTCCACTGCGCGGCTGTCACATTCGTTTGGCGGCTCTTTGGCATGGGCGGGCTCGATTCCTCCTGGTCAAGTTTCATTTCTGGGCGGTCGCACCGCGTGCCTGCGCGCATGTGGACCTATGGGCATGGGGCCGAATCGCATCGTAACCCTCAGCACGCATCCAGGTATCGCTCAGCTGGCGAAAGCTCACGCGCGATCTTTCGACACGCGGCCAAAGATGTCCCGAACGCTACGGGGAGGCGGGCTGCGGGGCGGAGGGGACGGGCGGGGCGCCCGCGACGATCTTGCCGGTTTCAGGGTTCACGTACGTCGGCGGTGGCTTGGGGGCGATCTGGGCGACGAATCTGCCGGCGACCAAGCCCCCGGAGGCCAGTCGCGCGTGCGCATTGCCGCTCAATCCGGCCTCCACCGTGTAGTGGACGGTGTGCACTCCCGCCTTCACGGGTGTCAAGCCCCACACGAAGCTCCTGCTCGCGCCCGCCGCCAGGGGCCCGAGTGCCCACGTATTGACGTATGCCGTTTCCCCGCCACCCTGTGGGTAGGCTTCCTCGGTCTTCACAGGGATGGTGGAGACTGGTCCGGGGCCTCTGTCCACGATCCACACCGGGCGCTTGTTGACTGCCAGGTGTGGGTAGTCGCTCGTGTAACTGAGCGAGTTGAGTGTCACCGCCACGTTCGGGACCGTGCTCGCACTCCTATTGCGCACCACCAGCACGAGCCTTGTATTGCGTGAGATTGCCTGCTTGGCCGGGAACAGGGCCCTTACGACTTCGACCCTGTAGGTGCCCTTCGGTTCGTGCGCGTCCTGTTCTGTTCCACCGCACCCGCTTGCGAGCACGGCAAGTGCCACGCCACATACAGCGAGCGATACCCCCGGAAGCAACTTGCCGACCCTCACAGCGTCGGCCACGATATCAGCGCTGGTGGCGTTCGGCGCCCACCTCTCCCCCCATTCAACCGGTCCGGCACCTCGGCCCGGTTGGACCATAGCTGGCGTTCGGCCCGCGGATCCCGTAGAGTGAGGGACGCGGTCGCTAGAGTTGGGCGCGCGACAACGGGTCGTCGCTCGAGGAGGGGTATCAAGATGGTTCGCAGTGCAGCCGAGCGGGCATTCCTACCAACGAGGGGTCTGCTTGAGGAACTAGGGGACATGATGATCCTGACCGGCAGGACGATCACCTCTGCCCTGCGCCCCCCCTACCCCTATGGGGGAGAGTTCGTCTCCCAGTTCCTGTTCGCGTTGCGTCTGTGCTGGTTTCCGTTGCTGGTCTCCACTGTCGCGATCTGCTACGCCGCCCCGGGTCTGCAGGCGGCCAACTTCCTCACGATCTTCGGCGCTCTCGACCGTCTCGGCGGGATCTTCGTGCTCGCCGCCATCCGCGAAATCGGGCCGGCGGTGACCGCGATCGTGCTCGCGGGGGTGGCCGGCACCGCGATCACAGCCGATCTCGGCGCGCGCAAGATCCGCGAGGAGCTCGACGCGCTGCAGGTGCTGGGCGTGGACCCCGTCAAGAATCTCGTCGTGCCGCGCTTCCTCGCGCTGATGCTCGTCACCGGCCTGTTCAACGTCTACGCGATCCTGTTTGGCATCTTCGGGGGCATTCTCGCCGAGATGGTCAGCCACCAGCCACTCGGGCCGTTCTGGACCACGCTGTTCGCCAACGCCTCGACCACGGACTTGTGGGGGTCGGCGCTGAAGACGACGATCTACGGCGCGATCATCGCGATCGTGTGCTGCTACAAGGGCATGACCGCCTCCGGCGGCGCCGAGGGTGTTGGGCGCGCCGTCAACCAGGCGGTCGTTGTCACGTTCCTCGCGATCTTCTCGTTCAACTACGTCTACACGCAGTTGCTGCTCGCCACGCACCCCAACATCCTTACGATCAGATGATCGCCGTGTGCGAGCATTCTGCCGCGCCGCGCCATCCCGAAGCGCGGGGGAGGTGAGCACGCGATGAACGAACTGCTTGTCACGCCGCGCGAATGGCTTGAAGCGACCGGCGAGATCGGGCGCTTCGCGGGCACCGTCATGCGCGATGTCTACGGCCTGCGCGTGTTCCGCTTCTTCGGTGAGTCGCTGCGCCAGGCGGGCATCCTGATCGTCTCCTCGACGCTCATCATCTGGGCGCTGATGTTCGTGTTGGGCTTGGAGTGCGGCATCGAGGGTGCCTACTTCCTCGAGGCCCAGGGGGCGCCGGCCTACGCGGGCGTCTTCACCGCGTGGTGCGACCTGCGCGAGATCATTCCCTACGCGTTCGGGTACATGATGGCCGCCAAGGTCGGCACCGGGATCGTCGCCGAGCTGGGCGCCATGCGCATCTCCGATGAGATCGATGCGCTCGAGGTGATGGGGATCGACTCGATGACGTTCCTGTGCGCCACTCGTCTGCTGGCAGCCTGGGTTGTGCTGCCGTTCATGTACCTGGCGGGCGTTGGCGCTGCCTTCCTGGCTTCCTACATCGCCGTTGTGCAGCAGGTCGCGACGGTCTCCTCCGGCGGCTACCTGCTGATCTTCTGGCAATTCCAGAATCCACCAGACTTCCTCTACAGCCTCATCAAGGCGATGTTCATGGCCACCACGATCGTGCTGGTGGGCTGCTACTACGGTTACAACGCCGGAGGTGGGCCTGTGGGGGTTGGTACCGCCACCGCTAAGTCGATGGTGCTCAACATCATCTTCGTGCATCTGATCGGAATGCTCGGCACCCAGATCTTCTGGGGCGCCAATCCAAAAGCTCCAATCGGGGGTTAGCTGTGGCTACGCGCGAGCACGACACACCCGCAGGGGAGGAGCCCTCCGGCGAGGGACAGACGGTGGTTGACAAGCCATCTGGGGTAGTGGAGCCCACCGCCGGCCAGCCCGTCGCGGGCACAGGTGAGCCGGGAGGCGAGTTCGAGTACCACACGGGCGCTCATCGTGCCACCGGGCTCCCCGACGCGATCGAGTTCGTCGGGGTGCACAAGTCGTTCGGGTCCAACCACGTGCTGCGCGGACTCGACCTGGGCCTGCCGGAGGGCCAGATCTCGATGATCCTGGGCCCTTCGGGAACCGGGAAGTCGGTGTGCATCAAGCACATCGTCGGGCTGCTGTACCCCGACGAGGGCGATGTGATCGTGCAGGGGCAGTCGATCCCCAGCCTGCCCGACGACGAGCTGTTCGAGATCCGCAAGAAGTTCGGGGTGCTGTTCCAGGACGGCGCCCTGTTTGGCTCGATGAATCTGTACGACAACATCGCCTTCCCACTGCGCCAGCACACGGAGAAGGGTGAAGAGGAGATCGCCGAGATCGTCAACGGGCGCATGCGCGAGGTTGGCCTCGGCGACGCTGGCGAGAAGATGCCCAACGAGGCTCTCTGGCGGCATGCGCAAGCGCGCCGGTTTCGCGCGCTCGCTCGTGCTGGACCCCGAAATCGTGCTGTTCGACGAGCCCGACTCGGGCCTTGACCCGGTGCGCACCGCGCTGCTGTGCGAACTGATCAAAGAGGTCCACGAAGAGAACGGCGGTACCTACGTCGTGATCACCCACGACATCATGAGTGCCCGCCGTGTCGCCGAGCACATCGCGGTGCTGTGGCGCGGGCGTATCGTCGAGTCCGGCCCCGCGGCCGAGCTGTTCGACTCTGAGAACCCGTTCGTCCGCCAGTTCCTCTCGGGCGAGTCACAGGGTCCACTTGGCATGGAGTGACCCAGACG
Organism: uncultured Solirubrobacterales bacterium; assembly: GCA_963849215.1. Taxonomy (GTDB): domain Bacteria; phylum Actinomycetota; class Thermoleophilia; order Solirubrobacterales; family Solirubrobacteraceae; genus Palsa-744. Next base: position 647,534 of record CAWKGR010000001.1, on the reverse strand, counting down.
ACTGCCTCGTCGTCCCTGGCTGTGTCCTCCCTCCCTCATGTGCCAAGCACACTACGGTCGGTGCGTCCTTGCCAGGAACGACGATCCAGCCGCCTGGCACATTGATGACGTGCAATTGGCTAGCCTTTGAATGTGAGCGCAGGGGGACTGTTCTCGGGTCTTGCAGGTCGTGCGGTACGCAGGCCGCTACTGACGATCCTGTTGCTGGGTGCGCTCGGCGTGGGATGCGCGATCGCGGCGCTTGGTCTGCGCCCCACGGCCGCCACCAACACGCTTCTCGGCACCTCCAGCTCCACCTATAGGGAAACTCAGCGCTTCTACGCGAACTTTGGCGAAGAGCCGATCGAGGTGCTCGTCAAGGGCGACCTGCGCAAGCTCGTGTTAGCTCAGACATCAACCGGCTTGTCGGGCTCGAGGGGTGCCTCTCCGGCAATGTGCCCGTTTCGGGGCTCGCCCAGGAGGGGGGTGTAAGCGGACCATGCGGTCAGCTCACCCGCGCCAAAACCGTGAAGGTGGTATTTGGCCCGGGCACATTCCTCAACGAGGCCGTCGAACAGGTCGACAGCGCGCTCACCTCGCGCAGCGCCCAAGCGGAGGCCGAGGCAAAGAAGGCCAGTGCCACCATCTACCGCCGGGCGCTTGCCCGCGGGCTGGGCTCGCAGGAAGCGAGCGCGCTCGGTGAAGAAGCAAGCAAAGCCACGATGGCAGGCTTCGCGGCGGAAATCAGCGCGCTGGCGATTCGCTATGGCCTGCACAGCGCCCCGACGCTCGAAGACCACGAATTCGTCTCCTCGGTGGTGTTCGATTCCACTAAGCGCGCCGGCACCCCCAAGCAGCGTTTCGCCTACCTGTTCCCGAGCTCGGACGCGGCGCTGGTGTCGATACGCCTGAAGGCGGGCCTCTCAGAAGCGCAGCGCTCGCACACGATCGGCTTGATCCGCGCGGCGGTTGCGATGCCGCAATGGCATCTCCTCAACGGCGGGACCTACCTCGTGACGGGGGAGCCGGTGATCGTCAGCGACCTCACCGACGCGATCTCCCATTCGATCGAGTTGCTGCTGATCGCCGTCCTGTTGGTGATGGCTCTTGCTCTGAGCCTGATCTTCAGGAGCCGCCCGCGCCTGTTGCCGCTGGGGATCGCGCTGCTCGCCGCGGCTCTCACATTCGGGGCGCTCGCGCTGTGGGGCGCTTCGCTGACGATGGCCTCGATCGCGGTGCTGCCGGTGCTCGTCGGGTTGTCGGTGGACTACGCGATCCAGTTCCAGTCGCGCGTCGGGGAGGCACTCGGTGGGGACGTCGCTGAAGCCGACCGCGAGCGGGTGATCGCCGCGGTGCGCGACGCCGCTGAGCGCGGAGTGCCGACGATCGCCACGGCCGCGCTTGCGAGCATTGGGGGACTGCTCGTCCTGTTGCTCTCGCCCGTGCCGATGGTGCGCGGCTTCGGTCTGCTGCTGGTCGTGGGCGTCGCGCTCGCGTTTGTGTGCGCACTGAGCGCTGGGTCGGCGGCGCTCGTATTGATGGGCCGCTCGTCCCGTTCGCTGCGCTCACGAGCCATCCCGCTCGAGCGTGCGCGCGAGCTTGCGATGGTCGCTCCGCGCGCCCTCGCCGAGCGGCTCGCGCCGGCGTGGCGGGGAGCACGCGAGATCCTCACCGACAATGCCGCGAGCCGCTTCGTCTCGAGCATGGCGCTCGACCGCGCGGTACGTCACCCCGGCCGTGTGCTCGGCGTTGGATTGGCGCTCGCGGTGCTCGGGTGGGGCCTGGATACCCAAACACAGGTTCAAACGGACATCTCCAAGCTGGTTCCGCAGAACCTGTCCTCGCTGCACAACCTCAGCGCGCTCGAGAGCGTGACGGGCGTCGGCGGTGAGATCGACCTGATGGTCAGCTCCAACTCGCTCACCAAGCCCGCCACGATCGAATGGATGGGCTCGTATGAGAGCGCCATCCTGAAACGCTTCGGCTACAGCCTCGCCAAGGGTTGCGGACGAGCACAGTTGTGCCCCGCGTTCTCACTCCCCGATCTCTTCCAGGGCGAAGAAGGCTCCACCGCCAAACTCACCAGGAAGCAGGTCGGCGGCTTGCTGGCGGCGATCCCGTCCTACTTCTCCCAGGACGTCATCACCCCCAACCACCACGTCGCCACGCTCGCGTTCGGCATCCGGCTGATGCCACTCCAACAGCAGGATCAGGTGGTTGAGCAGATGCAGTCGAGCCTGCACCCCCCGGCGGGCGTCCACGCGCGACTGGTGGGCCTTTCGGTGCTCGCCGCTCAGGCCGGAGCGCAGATCGCCTCGCCGTGGCGGCGGGTGGAGATGCTGCTGCTGGCGCTCGCGGCGGTCGCCGTGATCCTGCTCGTCATCTTCAGGGGTGACCGTCGCCGCGCGCTTGTGCCTCTTGCTCCTATCGCGCTTGCGACCGGCTGGTCTGCGTTGGTGCTGTTCGCACTGCGCATCCCGCTCAACCCGATGTCGGTGACACTCGGGGCGCTGGTGATCGCGATCTCAACCGAGTTCAGCGTGCTGCTCTCCGAGCGCCACCGCCAGGAGCGCGCCGCCGGGCACTCGACTGTGCAGGCACTGCGTCGTGCTTACCGGCACACGGGCGCCGCGGTCGCTGCCTCGGGCGTCACCGCGATCGCCGGATTCGGTGTGCTTACGCTGTCGGATATCGCGATGCTGCGCGACTTCGGACTCGTGACACTTGTCGACCTGTCGGTCTCACTGCTTGGGGTGCTTGTAGCGCTGCCGGCGGCCGTGGCGCTGGCTGAAAGCGAGCAGCCGCTGAGCGAGCGGATCCGGGACGGCCTGGTCGCCCTCAAGGAGATCGCTCCCCGCCGGCGCGCAAGGCGGCGCGGGCTCACCGCGCCATGAGCCCGACCGGCTCGCCGAGACCACCAACCAATGACGGCTCCTCCGCCCCTGGCGAGCCCGACCATCCCCGGCGCGAGGGTGAAGCGCGCGACCCAACGAGAGGCGTGGGCGGCCGAGGGGGAGGCGTGGTTGCTGGAATGGGAGGCCCGCCTTACCGTGGAGTTGCGGGCGCTCGCTACGGTCGCTACGTGGTGTTGCTCGCGGGGATTCTGCTCATCGTGTTCACCGTGCATGTGGCGCTGCACCCGGCGAAAAACAAGACGGGCATTCGCGCTGGAGCCCAGATACCGCCGTTTGCCGCGCCACTTGCCATTGGGGGGCCTCCTGGTGAAGTGGATGTCGCCACTCACGCCAACGATGGGGCGGCGGGCAAAGTCCCGGCCTGCTCTGAGCGAGGCCCGGGGATCCTCAATATCTGCGAACTCTACGAACGAGGCCCGGTTGTGCTCGCCCTGTTCTTCGACGCGGGGTCGTGCGCGAAGATTCTCAATCAACTTCAGGCGCTTGCACATTCGTTCCCACAGGTAGGCTTCGCGGCGGTTGCCGTCAAAGAAGGGGCCGCCCCGATCGCACCACTGGTGCGCTCCAAGGGCCTCACGCTGCCGGTTGGCGTGGACCCGGAAGGGCGACTCGGGGATCTCTACACGATGGTGGGTTGCCCGTTGATTACGTTCGTCTATCCGGGGGGCGTGGCGCAGAGCGAGGCGCTGTTGAACATGCCCTCGCCGGCCACCCTGCGTGCCCGGGTTGCCGAGCTGCTTGCCGCATCGCGCGCGCGAGGCTGGAAGCCGGGGCACGCGTGAGTGGCGCCGCCGGTGTAGAGCCTGCCCGCGGTTGGTGCGAACGGGAGGTCCAGCAGGAGCTTCCGGGGCTGGGCTTGATGTCGGCCACCGTCGAGGTTGGGCCTGGGCGCCCGCTCACGGGCAGCTCGCCACCGGCCGTGCTGGGGCGCCTGCGCGAACTGTCCAATCGCTGGCGCGGCGCGCGTGCGGTAAACGTTCGCCAGGAGGCGATCCCGGCTGCATATCGCGTTTTCTTCCGACACATCGGGCTCGACCCCGACGTCACGCGAACGCCGATCGAGGCGGCTGTGCTGGAGCGGATGCTCGACGGGGGGTTCCTCTCCGAAGGACTGCTCGCCGACATACTCACGATCGGCCTGATCGATACCGGCGTTCCGGTGTGGGCGCTCGACGGCGACACCGCCAACGGTCCGCTCGGCATCCGTTTGAGTCGCCCCGGAGAGCGTCTTGGCCGAAGCTCGCAGGCTCCGAGCCTGGGTGAGGGGAGACTCGTCGTCGCGGATGCCGACGATGCCCTGGCGATCTTGTTCGACGAGCCGGCTGAGGGTCATCGGCCGACGACCTCCACATCTCGTCTGACGCTGTTCACCGTACAGGTCGCCGGGGTGCCGGCTTTGCACGTCGAGGAGACTCTGTGGACTTGTCGCTCCGCGTTGATGGACATCGGCCAGATCTCAAGCTAAGATCGGTGTTGGTCCAAGCGGGAGGAAACGGAGCATGGCCGGGCAACTCAGCATCGATCGCCTTGATTCCAGTCACGTATTCGGTGATTGGACGGAGAGCGATGAGCGTGCCGCGCGTGAAGCGCTCAGAGCGCAGGTGTCGCGGCTCGAGCGCGAGCTTTCCGGACTCGTCGCCCACACCTTTCCACACATCTCTCCGCGGGACTCCCAGAGCGAGGCGTTCAGCGGGCCGCGTCTGTTGACGCTGGCCGAGCTGGAGCGGCTGCGCGACCGGCTCGCGCTGCGTGTGGGGGAGGTTCGCGGTGAGGTCGCCGAGCGCGCGGAGCTTGAGCGTCGCTCGCGCGCGCTGCTGAGAGGGATGAAGCTCGAACCGGGCCGCTACAAGTTCGTGCGCGTGCCGGTCGCCGACCTTGGCGACGGGCACTGCGGTGTGTGGGAGGTGCGCCCGCGCCTCGGCCTGATCGGGATGCTCGCCGGGTGGTGGCAGGTCAAGCTGTCATCCGGCTGCCCATAGCTACGCCAACGTCACGCCCACGATCGAATGGCGCGCGATCGACCGCGGGCTTTCATCCAGTCGAGCATGCCTAGGAGCCGACGAACGCCGTACGCTGCTGAGCGTCTGAAGTCATACGCCGCGCCGTCAGCCACGGCGGGCTGGAGGAGGGCATTGGGCTCGTCGCCGTGAGCATCGCCGCGAGTGTGCGGCGCTGACGCTCGGTCATCGAGCCGACCGTCTTCTGCTCGGACATTGGGATCTGGGCGAGGAACTTGCGACAACGCGTGTGGCCCCATCGACGCTGGCTCATCAGCAAGTCGGCGACCGCCATGCTGTCGGCCTCCCACGGGCAGTCGAGGATCACCTCCGCTACGCCGGTATCGCCGCCGGCGATACGTCGCTTGAGATCGGCGCGCGCGAGGCGCACCTTGTTGGCGCGTTCGAGGGCGCGCATGTGCTGGGGACCGGCAGGGGCAATTGTCGCGGTTGCATTCATGTGGGCTCACTCCCCGTCGCCGCCGCGAGAACCCCGCGGCGCGCAACAAGCTTGGCTGGTTGACGAGTAGCGCGTCAGCCCGAACGTCCGTGGTCCTCCTTCACGAGGCCTGTCGCGAAAGCCTCCGGCACCCCTCTTGCCGGTGGCCTGCAGGTGAACCTCGAACGGTCGTGCGTTGCGTCCTGAGAAGCTAGCCAGCGCGAGGCTCGGGGTCAACAGTGTCCGTTTAGAACGTTCGCTAGAAGCGGGCTTTTTTATGGATGTTTTGCTTGTGAGGAAGTGGACAAGCGCATGTGGGCGCCTCGAGATTTCGATTAGTCGAAGCGCTCGATTGGGGATAGGCGCAAAGCCGGGTGGGTCCCGTCTAGCGCGCGCTGGATGCTCGGTCGACGATGAGGTCAACGTTTGGCCCACGAGGAGCCTCTACTCCGGTGAGGGCAGTGGACCGTGCTCGGCCTCGAACTCGCGCTTGACCGTCGCGAAGACTTCGAGCGCCTGGTCGAGCGTGGGTCGGTCGTGGGTGGCCATCACGCTGGTGCGCAACAGTGCGCCGCCGGGTGGCACGGCGGGGTGCAGCGCGCAGTTGGTGAACACTCCCTTGTCGTAGAGCGCGCGCCACAGCAGCGCCGCCTTCCAGTCGTCGCCCACAAGCACAGGCACGATTGGGGTGACGACGCTGCGCACGGGGCTGTCCGGTGCGCTACCCATCCGGATCGGCTCGCCCGTGAGGGTGCGGTAGCCGAGCGCGTGCAGCCCCTCGGAGAGATAGCGCGCGTTCTCTAGCACCTCGGCGAGCAGCTGGGGACCCTCTGTGGAGCGGATGATGCGCAGCGCCGAGAGCGCCGCGCCGAGCGCCGCGGGCACGGCGGAGGCGGTGAACAGGAAGGCGCGGCTTGAGATGCGCAGGTAGTCGATCACCTCGGCCGAGCCCGCCACGAATCCGCCGCAGGCGGCGAGCGACTTGGAGAAGGTGCCCATCCGCAGGTCCACCCGTCGCTCCACACCGAGCAGCTCGCAGGCGCCGGCGCCGCGCGCCCCGAGCACCCCGGCACCGTGAGCCTCGTCGACCATCAGGCGTGCGCCGTGGCGCTCGCACAGCTCGACGATGTCGGCGAGTGGCGCCACGTCGCCCTCCATCGAGAACACGCCGTCCACGACGACCAGCACGCCGCCGCCGTCGTCTTTGGCGCGCTCGAGCGCCCGCTCGAGCTTGTCCATGCGGTTGTGGCGGAAGGGGCGCATCTTCGCCTTGGAGAGCAGCACCCCGTCGAGAATCGACGCGTGGTCGGCGGAGTCGACGATGACCGTGTCTTTGACGTCGAGCAGCGTTCCGAGTGTGCCGACGTTGGCCTGGTGGCCGGTTGTGAAGACGATCGCGTCCTCGGTGTCCATCCACTCGGCGATCTCGCGCTCGAGAGCTAGATGCAGCGGGGTGGTGCCGTTGAGCAGCCGCGAGCCGGTGAGGCCCGTGCCGTAGCGGGTGAGCGCATCGCGCGCGCCCTGCATGACCCGCTCGTCGCCGGTGAGCCCCAGGTAGTTGTTGGAGGCGAGCATGATCCGCGGGGCGCCCTCCATCTCGACGACCGGCATCGCGGGGGACTCGACCGTGCGGAAGTAGGGCATCAAGTTGGCCTCGCGGGCCGCGTTCAAAAGCTCTTCGCGCTCGTAGCCGCGGACCTTCGCGAAGACGTCTTTCGATGTTGGCATCGGCTGCTTACCTCTTCCTATAGTGTGGGCGGAAATGGCTGTTGAGTCTGCGGGTAAGACAACGAGCGTTGAGATCCGTCCGGTTGCATCTCGGAGCGAGCTGAACACCTTCATCAAGCTGCCGTGGCGGCTGTATCGTAACGAGCGCAACTGGGTGGCGCCGCTCTTGATGGATCTGAAGAAACGGCTGGACCAGAAGAAGAACCCGTTCTTTAAGCACGCCGAGGCGCAGTACTTCCTCGCGTATCGCGACGGCCGGCCGGTGGGTCGCATCAGCGCGCACATCGATCGCAACTTCAACGAGTTCCAAGACAACAACTGGGGGTTGTTTGGGTGGTTTGAGTGCGAGGACGACCCCGAGGCGACGCGTGCGCTCCTGGGGGCCGCCGAGCTGTGGTTGCGCGAGCGCGGACGCGATCGCATGGTGGGGCCGATGGACTTCACCACCAACGACGAGTGCGGCTTGCTGGTTGAGGGTCATGAGCGCCCGCCGATCATCCTGTGCCCCTGGCACCACCCCTACTACCAGCGCATCTTCGAGCAGGACATCGGGATGGAGAAGGCGATGGACCTGTACATGTGGAGCCTGCACGTGACCGGGCGCGAGAACGTGCATCCGGCGATCTGGGAGACGGCCGACAAACTGGAGTCCGAGCACGGGATCGTGTGCAGAGGCTTCCGCAAGAAAGACCTGCACGCCGAGATCACGCGCTTCCTGGAGGTTTACAACTCCGCATGGGAACGCAACTGGGGCTTTGTGCCGCTCAGCGAGGAGGAGGTTCGCCACATGGCTAAGGACCTCAAGCCGGTGCTGGACGAGAACTGGGCGATGGTGGCCGAAAAGAAGGACACTGGCGAGGTTGTTGGCGCCGCGCTGACGCTGCCGGACTTCAACCAGGTGCTGGGGAAGCTGAACGGGCGACTGCTGCCGTTTGGGTGGATCACCGCGCTGCGCGAGCGCAAGAACATCGACGCGGTGCGCGTGTTCGCGCTGGGGGTGAAGCCCTCCTACCAGCACACGGGTGTCGCGGCGCGCTTCTATCAGATGCACTTCGATGCGGCCGAAAACACTCCCCAGCATGGTGGGGAGATGGGCTGGATCCTCGAGATCAACGAGCCGATGAATCGCGCGATGGAAGGCATGGGCGGGGAGATCGTGCGCCGCTACAGGATCTACGAGCGCGAGCTTTAGCATCCGCACGCTCGTGACGGCGCTGCGGTCTGGTGTGCCGTTTACACTGGGGATGGTGATCGAACGGAGCGATACCGAGGAAGTGGACGCTCTGCCGGTGCTCGTGCCTGAGCCCGAGTCGCGGGCGCTCGCGCCCCGGGTCGCGCCGCCACCGGTTCAGACCGCGGCTGTCGCAGCCGGAGGCTTCGTGGCGGGTGTGGTGGTTGTGAGCGTGCTGGGCCGCCGCCGTCAGAGAACGGTCGCCGCCCGTGCCGCGCGCCGCGTCGGTCGCGGCAAACGTGCGGCCAGGGAGCTGGTGGAGATCGTGGGCTCGCGCTCGCTGTTGGTGGACGTGCATCTGCTGGGCACGCCCAGCAGATCTCGCTGAGAGCCGCGCCGCCGGACGTCGTGGCGACGCGGGTTGGCATAGTCGATCAGGGTGTGGCTGGGAAGGGGCAGCGTGAGAGCTGCTCCCCGGAATTGCGTATCGAGGTGAGGCCTGCCTCGCCTTACCGCCTGCCGCTGGTGGGGGGGATGGATGGGGTGCTGCGCCGTCGCGGGGGTGTGCTGGAACGGCTGCTGCACCACGACACCGAGCCGGTGCTGGTGCGCGTCGCTCAAACTGCTCCCGACGCGGTGCTGTTTGGGGCGCGCTCGCGCATCCCAGAGGCGGCGCGTCATGGGATCGAGCGGATGCGCTTCGCGCTCGGGGTGGACGACGAGCTCGACGGGTTCTATCTCGAGCTCGCCGATGATCCACTGCTGGGGCGCTCGATCAGGCGCCGTCCGTGGCTGCGCGTGAGGCGCCGCCCGGAGCCGTGGGAGGCGCTGGCGTGGGCGATCTGCGAGCAGCTGATCGAGTTCGATCGGGCGGCGGCGATCGAGCGGCGCATCGTGGCTGCGCTCGGCCCGCGCTGTGCCGAGGGGAGCGGCCTGCGCGATGTTCCCTCTCCCAGAGTGCTTGCGGGCGTCGCGCCGGCTCGCTTGGAGTCGTGCGACTTGTCGGGGTCGCGCGCTCGCCTGATGGTGCGCGTTGCCCGCGAGGTGGCATCGGGGCGCCTTGACCTGCACGACCCCGACCACGAGCGCGGCTGGCGCAGACTGCGCGCGATCCCCGGGATCGGGCCGTGGACGGTGGAGATGTTGGCGCTGCACGGGCAGGGCCGCCACGATCAGCTGCCGGCCGGTGACCTCGGCCTGATGAAGTACGTGGGGCGGCGGTTGAGCGGCGGAGATCCACGGGCGCGCGCCGGCGAAGAGGACGTGCGTGCATGGTTTGCTCCCTATGGACGGTGGGGCGGCCTGGCGGCCGTGCACGTGCTGGCGTTGTGAAGGGCTACTGACGAGCGCGTTCGCGCTCGACGGGGAGCGCGAAGGTGAGGCATGCGCGGGCTGCGGCCGCCAGGCGGCTCACGTCGCGGGGGGCAACGCCGCTTGTGTGGTTGAGTGGGGTGGCTGTGCCGCAGGCTCGCATATGAACAAAGTCAGCTTCGAGACGATCGTAGAGCGGGGGCGGGCGACGCCGGTGGTGTGATGCGGGATGATCGAGCTGTAGGGGATGGGCGAACAGTGTCGCTTTACCCACGCCGGCGCTGAGAGGACCCGGTTTCCCGTTGACCGGGGCTGGGCGCTGGTGGTATCGAGCAGGACGTAGCGCAACTGGCCCAGCTCGATCAACCGATCGAGCTGACCGGCTGTGGGCGCTGGGTCGAAGCCGCCGAACCCATCGAGCGTGATCACGGGCTGCCCGGTGGCCAGTGCGATCGGGCCGGCGTTCCTGGCGTCGGTTGCCGCGACGATGAACCGAGCGTTGCCGCGATGAGTTTGAAGGTATCGGATCAGTAGTGCGCGGCTCTGCTTTGTTGATAGAGCGTTTGAGTGCACACCCGCGGTGGCGGGTTTGCTTTCGCTGATGAGGGGTCCGGCGGTTGGATCGGAGCCGCTCAGAGAACGGCTGACGGTTGCGATCGAGTAAGCCGCGGGACCAGCGAGCAACGCGACGGCGCCCGCAGCCAGCGTTAGCGCCGTCATCGCCGCTCCCCGGAATACCACGTGCAGGTGCGGTGCCACCACCATTGCGCCCGCGACCGCGCCGCATGCGAGCACCACCCATCGCAACCAGGGCACGAAACCACCTGAGTGCGCGAGCAGCACGAAGCTGAGCAGCGGTGTGCACGCAACGATGGCGCTTAGACAGAGCGCGACGATGGGAGAGCGGCGTGTGGCTCGCCACAATGTCACGAGGGCCGCGGCGGCAAGCGTCGCCACGGCGGGCGCGAGGAGGGACGTGTAGTAGGCATGACGGATACCCGCCGAGAGGCTGAGCAACACGCCGCCCAGCAGCGTCCATACGCCCCACAGTGTGTAGGCGCCGAAGGCCGGAGAGGTACGCCGTGAGCGCCACGTCGTGAGCAGGCCGACCGTCATTCCGATCAGTGCGAGCGGGAGCAACCACGCGATCTGGCCGGCGACGTGCCGGCTGAAGAGCCACATCAGGTTGCGTTCGATGTTGCGCCCGAAGGCGCCCCCGGCGCCCGTGACCCGCTGGACACCGTTGCCCCCGAGGATCAGCTGAAACCAGGAGTTGTCGGTGGAATCGCCAACATAGGGACGGCCGTCTGCCGGCACGAGCATCATGCCTCCGAACCAGACGAAGCTGACCAGCAGCGTCGTGCCTCCCGCGATGGCCAGCTCCCCCAGCCGACGGCGCGCCGACGCGCGCCGTGTGACCAGGAAGGACGCGACGAGCCCTGGGAGCACCAGATACGCCTCGAGCATCTTCGTGTTGAAAGCCAGGCCCACGAGCACGGCGCACAGCAGAAGCTCTCGCAGGCGACCGGATTGCGCCGCCACGGTCTCGGTCCAAGCGGCGCAAACGAGCAGCAACAGCAAGAGCTCGTCGGGGTTGTTGTAGCGGGCTACGAGCACCGCTACCGGCGTGAGCGCCATCGTCAGCGCGGCGAGGATGGCGATCTGATGGCCGAGCGTGCGGCGCACCGTGTCATGCAGGACGACCACTGTGAAAATTCCGCACAGGGCGTTGGGGAGCATCACACTCAGATTGCTGAACCCCAGCAGATGGCCAGAGAGCCCCATCATCCAATCCGGCAGAGGGCCCTTGTCGAGGCTCACATAGCCGCTGAGGTCAGCGGCGTTGGTGAACAGCGCGGTCCAACTGTGACTTGCGGCCAGGGCGCCGGCGGCGTAGTAGGTGTTGCCATAACCGCTGCGAGTTACATCGATCAGCGTCAAACCGCCCGCCAGCAGCACGACCGCGATCAGCGCTGGGCGCGACCACGCCGGCTCAGTCGCCTCCATCGGCTCGCTGGAGTGACAGCGCGAACGTTGGGCACGCTTGCACGGCGCGCAGGGCGTGGGAGTGGAGCTCCGCGGGCAGTGGGCGCTCGTCGATGATTGGGTAGCCCCACTCGTCGAGGGAGATCCGCTCGGGTAGTAGCTCCGCGCACATACCGTGGGCCTCGCATGCGATCGGGTTCACGCGCAGGCGCTCACTCATGCGTGGAATCCGCCAGGTCGAGTCTTGCGACGGACGTCTATGTCGCGGGGGCGGCTGCGATTGGCGCGGCTGATGGGATTCATGCGGCGTTGGCCGTATACATGCGGGTGGGCAACGGGAGCTCTGGTGGGCGCGTACACGTGTTGCAGGCTCCGTGGCGGGCATGGTCGGCGAGCTCCTCGGCGAACACGTCGACGGCGCTCATCACGAAGCGGGCCGTGCCGTCGGGGTGGCCGCAGGCACCGCGTCGGCGCACGAGTGCACTGAGCTGCTCGAGGCGAGCGCTTGCGCGGCTCGAGGCCGCCCCGTTGGCGAGTTGCTCGAGCGTGCCCGCGAGCGCGTCGAGGCCGTGCACGCACGGCCCGCATTGCCCGGCGCTCTGCCTAGCCATCCAGCGTGTAACGCGCGCTGTCTCGGCGACCGGGCAGGCGTCCTCTGAGAGCAGCAGCAGGACCCCAGCGCCGAGTGAGGCGCCGTGTGGTGCAAGATGCTCATCCGCCAGCGCGAGGCCGGGTAGCGCGTCGGCGGGGACCCACGTGCCAGCGTAGCCGCCGAGGAGGGCGGCGCGTATGCGGCTCTGGGTCCCACCGGCGGCGTCGATCAATGAAGAGATCGAAGCGCCGTACTCGACCTCGTAAACGCCGGGGTAGTGGAGCGGGCCGGACAGTGTCACGAGCGTTGAGCCGGGCTGGTCGGGGAGCCCCAGCTCGCGAAACCAGCGAGGGCCGTGGCGCGCGATCAACGCGACGTGGGCGAGCGTCTCGGCGTTGTTGACGAGTGTGGGCCGGCGTCGCACGCCGCGCTCGAACGGCATCGGCGGGGTGAAGGTGGGCTTTGGGGGCCCACCGTTGAGGTGATTCACGAGCGCCGACTCGTGTCCCGTGATGTAGCCCAACGGAGTGGCGTTGAGGACGATGCGCGGCCAGCGGCCCGGCAGTCGACCGCGTTCGCTGAGAGCGTGTGCTGCCTGTTTGAGCCCTATCCCGGCCGACTCGCACACGCACAGGATCGCTTCGTCTGCGCCGATCGCGCGCGCGGCGAGCGCGGCGCCGTCGAGCACGAGATGCGGCAGCGTCTCGAGCAGCGTGCGATCCTTCAGGCTCGCCGGCTCGCCCTCGGTCGCGTTGACCACCACGATCGGCTTGCCGCCCGTCGGGGTGCGGGCGCGTCCGGCGGCGACCGTGCGCATCTTGCGTGCCATCGGGAAGCCCGCCCCGCCGCGACCGCCAAGTCCGGCCTGTTCGATCTGGTCGATCAACGCGGTCGCGCCGCGTCGGTCGCGTCGGCGTGCGGAGGGCAGCTCGCCGTGAGTCTCGAGGTGGGCTTGCAGACTCATCGCGCCGTGCTCGGGCACACCCTCCAACAGTCGCGGAAGATGGGGTCCTTGCTCGCCTGTCCGGTTGCGCTCGCTCATCGTGGGCAGCTCGGAGTCGGTGGTTTGGGCACTCATCGTCGACGCGTCTTGGTTGAGCCCGATGCTTGACTTGTGGAGTGGCCGAGCAGCGCCGTAGGCGTCCCCGAGCGTCGTGCCCATTCCTTGCCGAGCGGACCTGCTGGAAGCCACAGGAGCAGGCCGAGCGTGAATGCGCCGGCTGCGCACAATGCTGCGCTGCGCTGCGCGAACCGGTTGGGCTGGCCGGTGGCGACGCGCACCAGCACCGTCGCGATCACCACCGCCAGGCAGGCGATGCTGATGACCAGCAGCCACGTGCTCTTGACGTCGCTGCCCGTGCCCAAGCCGTGCAGCAGCGCGATCGGCCAGCTGGCGTAGGCGAGCCAGTGAGTGGCGCGCCAGACCACGTGGCCCATCCTGCGGCGCAGCAGGCTCGTGACGATCACGGCGAGCATGAGGTCGAAGGAGATCGCGCCCAGGCCGAGCCAGAGCGGGCGATAGGAGCCTGTAAACGGGATGACGGCATTGACCAGCGAGATTGGCGCGAAGCTGTCGAGGATCGCGGTGAGGACGTGCACGAGAAGGAATGCGAGCGCCAGCAGCGACACGCTGCGGTGCAGCGAGTCCACCACGAAGCGTGGCCACCGCTCGGTGCTCCAGCGCCGCACGTCGATCACTCCGAGCACGAGCGCGAGTGTCAACAGCACGAGCGCCACCGCGCCGGTGGAGCGGGTTAGATACCAATAGGCGCTTGGTCCGGCAGTCGCGATCGCGGTGCTCATGAGGATCCACCGGAGCCGATCGAATGCGTGTAGGCGATTGGTGTGGATGTCACGCTCGCCGGGCTCATCGGGCTTTCTCCTCCTCCTCCGGCCACGATCCGACGGTGAGCACGTTGCCGTCGTGGGCGACGAGACGCGCCGGCAAACCTAGCTCGGCCAACCACTCTGGGGCCAGCGGGCCGCGCACGATCGCCGCGGTGGCTGCGATGTTGGCGTCGGCGCAGTCGGCCGCTGCGACGCTCGCCGTGCGCCACAGCCCTGTCGCAGGGCTCCCCGTCGATGGGTCGATGATGTGATGCATCGTGTGCCCCTCGTGACGCCAGCGCCGGACTGTTGTGCTGGAGGTTGCAAGACCGCCGCTTGAGATCGAGATCGTCTGGCCGGGGGCGTCGGGTCCGCTGCGGTGGTCGTCGGTCACGTGGACACGCCAGCCGGCCGCGGGGCTCGGTCCGATTGTGGAGATGTCGCCTCCGAGATTGACCAGCACACCGCACCCTGTCGCGTCGTGGACTGCGCGACAGGCCAGGTCGGCGGCCCACGCCTTGGCCGTGGCGCCTAGATCGAGCTTTACTCCAGCGGGCACCCTGAGCGTGGCGTGGTTGCGATCGAGCTCGACCATCCTCCATCCCGCTCGGACGCTCGCGCGCACCCGTGGCATCACCGCGCCAGGCTCGCTGGAGCGGGGCGCCCCCGTTCGAGGGCTCCCGATGGCAGAGGGCACGCTGGAGGGCACACTGTCTGGAGTGGCAGGCGCGCATGCAAGTAGATCCCAGTCGCGGTCGTAGCCCGCCAGCTCGAGCGCCGCTCCGACCGTCGGATCGATGTCTCCGTCGGTCAGCTCGGCCGCACGCAGAGCGAGCTCGACCGCCTCGATCAACAAAGGGTCCACCGCCACCGCGCGTCCCGAGTGGGTGTTGACGCGGGTCAGCTCTGAGTCATCGCGGAAGCGGCTGCAGGCGAGGTCTATCTCGTCGAGTTGGCGCTCGACGATCGCGCGAGCTTGCGCCAGAAAGCCACCGTCGCTCAGCACGAGCTCGACGCTCGTACCGAGTGCCCGCCAGCTGGTGCGCGCGGTGGTCGTCGGTGTTGTCATGACCCACCGGACACAACCGGGGCCGGGGCTTCCTGCGCGGGCGCGGATGCCTGCGACGGGGCGGATTCGGGCGGAGGCACTTCTGTAGTGGGGCTTGGCGACGGTGCTTGCTCTGTCGTGGAGCTTGGCGACGGTGCTTGCTCTGTCGTGGGGCTTGGCGGCGGTGCTTGCTCTGTCGTGGGGCTTGGCCTCGGTGCTTGCGCCGGCGGCTGGAGCGATTTGACGGTGCTGGAGGAACCGCTCGAACGGTTGCGCTCAGAGCGCGACCGCGAGCCGGTCGGGGACGATGTTCTGACGGTTTTCCCGGGGAACGCGTTGGCCGCGACCTCGGAGAACACGGCGGTGAGCGCTACCGAGCTGGTCACAAGCCAGCGGTTGACGCGGCTCAGCCTGCGCAGTGCCGCGTCTCTGGCGTTGACGGATCTCGGCGACATGGTCAATGGTGGTGATGGAATGCCTCGAAGCTGGTCCAAGCTCCGAAGTGGGGGATGAGCAGGATCGCAAGCACAACTCCGGCTATGAGCGCGCCGGCGAGCGAGATGATCCGCCCAGTTCTTCCGGCTGCAAGGCTGTTGTACTCGAAGCGCTCGCCGCGTCTGGTGAGAAATATCTTTTGTAGATCGGGCATATGGGTGAGGACATGGATTGCCATGAACCCAACCCACAAGAAAAAGCTCAACTTGTGCAGCTCACGCAAGATGCCTGCTGACTGCGGCCCGACGAACAGGAGAGCCACGCCTGTGGCGAGGACCGCAATGCTTGACAGCACCACAATCGGCGCAATCAGCCGCAGTGGGGTTGGTGGTGCTCCCCGCTTGCGATAGATGGGGTTGGCGGTGTAATAGCGGGTGAACCGGTAGCCGGTGCTGGCCATCTTCAGCAGGACCGGTGGGATCAGCACCAATCCGACAAATAGGTGAACTGAGAGCAGTGGTCTCAGGCGCAGGATCGTCACGCCGATCGTGGCAAGTAGCAGGATCAGGACAATCCCCGTGGCTGCGGTCAGGCGCTCGTTGCCGGCTGTTCCTCCTCCGGTCAAACGCCCGCTGGTCAGCATCATGCAGCGAGTGTGTGCTTCGTTACTAAGCGCTCGGTAACAGAACCATGAGAAAAGTCATCGAAACCAACCGGCCGGCGAGAACTATCCTGATGTGATGCCCAACTTGGCTGAGCCCACCGTCAACCCGGCGTTCGCCCCGTCGATCCTGCTGGTAGAGGACGAGCCGGGGATCGTGGACTTCCTCAAGCGAGGGCTACGCGCCGAGGGATTTTTCGTGGAGGCGGCGCTTGACGGAATCGAGGGCGAACGCCGCGCTCTGCGTGAAAGCTTTGACATGGTGGTGCTCGATCTGATGCTTCCCGGGGTAGGTGGTCTGGAGGTGCTCGCCAAGCTGCGTCAGGAAAAGCCGGAGCTGCCGGTGATCGTGCTCACCGCACGGGGCGAGATCGAGGATCGTGTGGCGGGCTTGGACGGTGGCGCTGTGGACTATCTGGTGAAGCCGTTCTCGCTCGCGGAGCTGCTGGCCCGGGTGCGCGCGCAGCTGCGTGTGGCGGCGCGAACGTCCTTGACGACCACACTGCGCAGCGGCGACATAGAGGTGAATCTGCTGACACGCAGCGTGCATCGCGCCGGCGGCCAGGTGGCATTGTCGACCACCGAGTTCGAGTTGCTCGTGTACCTGATGCGACATCGCGGACAGGTGCTCTCGCGTGAGCAGATTCTGAGCGCTGTGTGGGGCTATCAGCACGATCCTGGGACGAACGTCGCCGATGTCTACGTGGGCTATCTGCGACGCAAGCTGGCCCGTCCCGGTGATCCGGCTCCGATCTCCACGGTGCGCAGGGTCGGCTACCGGCTCGAAGCTGGTGACTAGAAGTCTCGTTCCAGGCGGGCTGCGCTGGCGCCTGGGTGTGTGGGTGGCCTTCGTGGTGCTGGCCTCCTCGGCCGTCACATTCGTCGTCGTCTACCGCCGTACCGGCAGTGAGCTGCGCCGGCAGATCGACCAGGAGATAGCCGGGGATGCAAGCGAGCTCTCGCAGGTTCTGGTCTCCTCTGACGATCGCACGCCCAAGCAGGTGGCTGAACGGGCTACGCGCTACATCCACGCTCAACCCTTCAGCACGAGCTCCACGCTGTTGTTCGCGATTGTGGCGGGTGCGCCCACAAGCTCCAATCGACCCGAGCTGTTCACTCGCGGTAAGCCCGACAACGGCGAGACGGTTGCCGAGCAGGCTCGCGAGAATCAATTGGCGGCCAAGCTGCAAAGCGCTCGCGAAGGCTACTCAACACTCGACCTCCCCGATCTGGGTGATCTGCGGCTGCTCCAACGGAGCTTTCGCATACGTGGTGGTCCTCGCGTCACGATCGGCGCGGGCGAGCCGCTTGCGGCGGTCGCCCACGCGCAGGGAAGTGTGGCGCGCGCTTTCATTCTCGCGGGCATCCTCGCGCTCGTCGGAGCGATTGTCGCTGCTTACGTGATTGGCACGCGCATCTCGCGGCCACTACGTCGGATGGCGTCCGTCGCGGCCAGGGTCGACGCGGGGGACCTACATCCACGCATCCACGAGGTGACGCACGAGGCTGAGGAGCTGCGGGTGCTTGCCGACGCGTTCAACCATATGCTCGACCGCTTGACCGAGGCGTTCGCGGGTCAGCGGGCGTTCGTGGCCGACGCATCCCACGAGTTGCGTACGCCGCTCACCGTGATCCGTGGGCAGCTCGAAATCCTGGCGGGCCAGTCCGCGCCCTCCGGGGAGGAGGTGCGTCGCGTAGAGCGGCTCGTGCAGGATGAGATCGTGCGCATCACTCGGCTTGTGGATGACTTGCTGCTGCTCGCCAAGGCCGAGCAGACAGAGTTCCTACGAATCGAACCGATGGAGCTGCCTGAATTCATATGTGACCTGTGGGACGGGATGAGCCTGCTCGCCGCGCGTCGCTTTGAGCTCGGGTCAATCCCAGTAGGGGTGCTGCGTGCCGATGCCGATCGCCTTGCTCAAGCGCTGCGCAACTTGATCGGCAACGCGATCGCGCATACCGCCGAGATAGAGGGTCTGGTGCGCCTGCGCATGGACGCGCTTGCCGGTGGGTGGATCAGATTCGTGGTTGAGGACGACGGTCCCGGGATCGACGCCGACCAGCGCGAGCGTGTGTTCGACCGGTTTCATCGCACCGATGCGGCACGCGACCGGGCTTCGGGCGGGACGGGCTTGGGTCTTGCGATCGTGCGTGCGATCGCGGAGGCCCATGGTGGACGAGTCACCGCCACGCCGGCGCGCGACGGCGGCGCGCGGATCGAGCTGGAGCTTCCGCGATTCCTCGCTGGAGCAGCTGGTCTCGCGCGAAACGAGGTGCTTCGCGCTCCGGGATAACCACCTGCTCATTGGAATTGTTCAGCAGAAGGACACATTCGCGTGCGATCTTGCATACTGTATGGAGATGCCAGCGGATGCTTTGAACTAGAGGCCACGCAAGCCATGTCAGCCAAGCACGCGGTTCTGGGGCTCGTGATCGAGCGGCCCGGCTATGGGTACGATCTCGCACGCCGATTGCAGGAGAGGTTTGGATCATCGGGCTTTGCGCCCACCGGGGTCTACTCAGCGCTGGATCAGCTCGGTGCCGATGAGCTCGTGCGCAGCGCTGGATCGCGGGGGGGCGGCTTAAACGAGCGCGCGGCGCCCCGCACGATCTATGAAGCGACGTCCAAGGGGATGGATCACTTCGAGGCATGGATGCTTGGTGGCTCGTCTCTGGCGCCGGTGCGCGACGAGCTGTACATGAAGATTGCGCTGTCCAAACCTCACAACTTGTTGCACCTGATCGAATTGGCTCGCTCGCAGGAGGAGGAGTGCCTCCTGCGCCTGGAAAGTCTCAAGCTTGCGCCCTCTTGCTCGCGACGCGCTCCAAGGGTGTGGTCGGAGGTGGCGGTGCTGCTCGTGCGCGACGCCGAGATCAAGCAGCTTCAGGCCAGGATCGAGTGGTTGCAGAAGGCACGCGCCGTTATGGATAAGCTGAATGGCGTTCAGGCGAGGAGCGCGGCGCGGGGAGACAGGGTCGCTTGAGCACACAGGTGCGGCTTTCGCTGGAGCGGGTCAGCAAGAGCTATTGGCGTGGACCGCATGAGACCGTTGTCCTACGGGAGATCTCGCTGTCGGTGTGCGCGGGGGAGTGCGTCGCGGTTTGGGGACAGCGAGGTTCCGGCAAGACGACCCTGCTGAAGGTGGCAGCTGGTCTTGAGGCTCCCGAAAGCGGCGCCGTCAATTTCAAGGGCCAGGATCTGCGTCGCATGTCCAGGGCCGAGCTCGTGCGTCTGCTGCGCGAGGAGATCGGGTGGGCCAGACGCGCGGGTCCGGAGAGCGACGAGCTGGAGATGCTCGACTACGTGGCTCTACCGCTGCTCAAACGGCAGACGTTGCGCCGTGCACGGCGGCGCTCGGCGGCGGCGCTCGCGCGTGTTGGCGTGGCTGAGTGCTCGAAAGGGCGCTGGGAAGATCTGACCGATGGTGAGCGCACGCTCGTGTCGATCGCTCACGCGATGGTTAGGCAACCGAGCCTGCTCATCGTCGACGATCCGACGGCCAATCTCGACGTGCTTCAACGCGAGGAGGTGATGGGCCTGCTGCGCAACACCGCCGAGCAGGACTGGTTGGGGGTGTTGATCACGGTGCCCGACATGCCGTCGATGGTGCACGCCCACCGAATCGGATCGTTGAGCGACGGTCGCCTGCTGGTGCCATCGGGCGTCTCTCTCGGGCGCGAGAATGTCGTCGAGTTCCCCCGCCGGGGACGGGCGGCGCCCGGGTGAGCACGTGAGTGAGGACCAGGAAACCGGGCCGCAGCGCCGATTTGACGGCCCTATCTCTGAGAATCGAATGTCTGAGGATCGTATTTCTGAGGCGCATGTCGCTGAGGGGCGTGCCGCCGCGGTAGATGAGTCGCACGTCTCGCTCACGCTCTCGCGCAGCCAGATCGACCACATCATGCGCTCGGTGCTGGGAGAGGATGCCGGCCCTAGCATGTCGGCGCTCATCAATGAGTCGGGTTTCCATCAGTCCTATGCCCGGCAGGCGCTTGGTGCGAGGTACCGTGCCTTGCAGGACAACAGACGACTGTCGCGCTCGCTGCTGTCGGGTCTGCTCGTTCTCTCCTGCTTTCCTCCTGAAGGGGTCGACCTGGGGATCAAGGACATCTCAGAGGAGCTCGACCTGAACGCGAGCACCGTTCACCGCTATGTATTGACGCTGGTGGCCGCGGGCCTGCTGGAGCGTGATCCCGAGACGCGCCGCTACAGGCTGCTGCCTGAGTGAGTCACGCGGATCTGTCTGAGTGAGTCACGCGGATCTGGTGCCGGCAGCTGCGGAGCTCAAGAGGCGCTGATCAGCCCGCGCTTGAGCGCGTAGGCGACCAGCTCGGCTCGTGAGGATAGGCTGAGCTTCTGCTGAATGTGCGCGCGGTGAGTCTCAACCGTCCGCACCGACAGATACAGCTTCTCGGCGATCTCGGCGTTGGTGTGGCCTAGCGCGATCAATCGCAGCACGTCGACCTCCCGCTCGCTCAAGTCATCCGGTGGGCCCGGCGCCGGCTCGGAGGCCAGTCGCGCGCCCAGGCGCGGGTTGAGATAGCTCTCGCCGCGCGCGGCTCTGCGCACGGCCTCGACCAGCTCGTCGTCGGCTGCCTCCTTGAGCACATAGCCGATCGCGCCCGCGCTGAGGGCGTGGCGCGCGAAAGCCGGCTCCTGCTGCATCGTGAGCACCACGATCTGGGTCTCGGGGTTTTGCTCGCGAATGCCGGGGATCGCTTCGAGGCTCGATCCGCCGGGCATGTTCAGATCGAGCACCAGCACCGCGGGACGATGTCCGCGCACGTAGCGTTGCACGTTCTCGATATCGCCCGCCTCTGCCACCACCTCGAAGTCGCTCTCGTTGGAAAGCAGCAACCTCAGACCGCTGCGTACGACCACGTGGTCATCTGCCAGCACGATTCGGATCGTCTCGCGCATGCGAGCAGTTTGCTGCTCATCCTGGTCGGCCACGCCGGTGACGCTACCGCCTCTTGGCGAGGCTTGTTTTCGGCAAATTACTGACGTTGGAACGGAGGGGTACGGATCTCATATGCCCTGCCCGGGAAGGAACTCGTTGGTGAACGGCGGCAGCCCGGTGGTGTTGGGGTTGGAGTGGATCAGCCCGTGCTCGAGCATCCAGCTGCCGAATGCCGCCCACGCGGATGGATTCTGCCAGCCGTATGGATCGGATTTGTTGGCGGGTAGCGTCGCCGGGAGCGTCTTTTCGATCGAGGCGATCTGCAGCTTCTCATCCGCCGCCGGGTTGGCTTTGGCGATCAGCGCCGCTGCCGCCGGCGGATTGGCACGCACCTGCTGCTCGCCGCGTGTGAGCGCCTGCAGGAACGCGCGCAGGTCTTCTCCGTGCAGGCGAGCCTCTTCGGAGCGCACGACCAGCACCAGCTCGTTGTAGTTGGGTACGCCGGCCTGGTTGATTGGGATCACGACGGGGTGCTTGTGCATCTCTTCCAGCTGCAGCGCCTCGTAGTTCCAGTAGCCGCCGAGTGTGGCCGCCACCTTGCCCGACACCATCGCCGGCACGAGGTTGAAGCCGACGTCGGCTTCCTGCACGCTGCTCGGGCTTACCCCGGCGCTCTGCAGTGCCGTGCGCAGCTCGGCCGCTTGATAGGCAAGCCCGGCGGTGCCCACGCGCTTGCCGGCGAGGTCGGCCACCTTCTGCACGTGCGCGTCTCCCAGCGCGATGATCGAGGTCAGCGGGCGCTGCACAAGCGCTGCGATCGATACCAGTTTCAGGCCCTGGTCGCGGGCGAGCAGCAGCTGTGGCTCATAGGAGATCGCCATGTCAACCTTCCCTGCCGCCAGCAGCTTTAGCGGTTCATCGGTTTCACTGGGGACGATTGGGCGCACGTCGAGCCCTACAGCGTTGAAGTACCCATGAGAGATGGCCGCGTACAGGGGCGCGTGATCGGCGTTGGGGAACCAGTCGAGCATCACCGTGAACGGCTTGGTGGCGGAGGACGTCAGCGTGTCCTGCTTGGTGCCGCACGCCGCGAGCGCTACCGCGCAGATGCAAGCGATCAGCAGGGACCACCCACAGCGGGGGGCAAGCACGAAGGCACGGCGCACGGCGGTGGGGGTTCTCAACGGTTCTCTCCTCGTGTTGGGGGTTGGTAGGGGATTCGTTGCGGCTTCGGTCGGTTCGCCCACGGCGCGAGCACGCGCTCGGCGAGGGCAAGGGTGTAGAAGCAGGCGATCGCGAACACGAACAGCACGGCCGCGGCCGCGTAGGCGCGCGGGGTTTGTAGCCCGTTGATGTCGGCATTGATCTGGTGGCCGAGTCCGGCGTATGGGCCGGAAGTGGCGGTGGAGGTCTCGGCGATGTATGCCCCGATCACTCCCACCGCTAGTGCGATGCGCGCGCCACTCAGCGCGGCCGGCACCGCGGCCGGCAACTCGCCGAAGCGCAGCGCCTGCCAGCGCGAGGCGCCGAGCGTGCGCAGCAGCTTCAGCTGGTCGGGGTCGACCGAGGCGAGCCCATCGACGGTTGTGACCACCACCGGGAAGAAGCAGATCAGCACGATCACGAACAGCTTCGGCAGCACCCCAAAGCCCCACCAGAACACCAGCAGCACGCCGATCAGTGCGACCGGCACGGCTTGAGAGCCGACTGCCAGGGGGTACACCGCACGGCGTAGCGCCGGCGAGAGGTGGATCAGCACACCCAGCGTGAAGCCGCACAGCAGCGCCAGCAGCACCCCCAGTCCGACCTCCTGGGCGGTCAGTTCGAGGTTGGCCGCCAGCAGCCCGGCGTTGTTCCACGCTTCCGCTGCCACTTCATGGGGCGCCGGCAGCACGATCGGGTTGACCAGGCCGAGGTCGACGTAGGCCTCCCACGCGCCCAGCAGAGCGAGCGCGAGCGCGGCGGCCGGCAGCGCGTGCCCGATGCGGCGCCTCACGGTTGTTTGCCCCCGTTGTTGCGAGCACCGGCGATGTCGTGGCGATCGTGGTCGCTTCGTGTGTCCACCGCGTCGCCTTCCTGGAGGTCGTGGTCGCCTTGTGTATCCAGCGCGTCGCCGCCGCCCATTGTGCGGCCAGCGGCCTCGCGCAGTGCCTGCAGCGCGTGTTGGCGCAGCGCGATTACCTCGCGGGCGGTGGGGTCGCGGGGACGGGGGAGCTCGACCGCGATCTCCGCCAGCACGCGTCCGGGACGAGGGGAGAGCACGGCGACGCGGTCGGCCAGCACGATTGCCTCCTCGACGTCGTGGGTGACGAGCACCACGGTGCGCGGCTCGCTCAACAGTGCACCGGTGAGCCATGTCTGCATCTCGCCGCGAGTGATCGCGTCGAGCGCGCTGAGGGGCTCGTCGAGGCACAGCACTGGCTTGCCCGACAGCAGCGTGCGCAGGAACGCCACGCGCTGGCGCATCCCGCCCGACAGCTCGTGGGGACGCGCCCGCTCGAAGCCCCCGAGGCCCAGCTCGGAGAACAGCGTGGCGGCGCCTGTGCGTGCGTCGCTGCGCGAGTGGCCAGCGATTCGCAGTGCCAGCGCGGCGTTGTCGAGCGCGCTCAGCCACGGCAGCAGCAGATCACGCTGGGGCATCAGCACGGCTGGCTCGCATGCGATGGTGCCCGTATCTGGTTGCTGCAGGCCGCAGATCAGCTCCAGCAGGGTGGTCTTCCCACAGCCGCTTGGCCCCACCACCGCCAGCACGCTGCCGCTCGCCGCTTGCAGCGACACGCCCGAGAGCGCCGCCACCAGCGCGCCGCGACGGTCGCGATAGGCACGGCTCACGTCGTCGATCCGAACCCCATCGACTGCTACCCGCGTCTCCTGCTGCGGGCGGATCGGGGACTTCAGTTGACCGGGCACTGCGCTCCCTCCGCGGGCATTACCCCACAGGTTCGAAGGGTCGGCGCCGGGTACTCGTCGCGCGCCATCTCAGCCGGCCTACCCGCCAGCTCCCCTGGTTTGTCTCTGCATCGATGCTAGCGCGACCTCGCCGGCTCATGACTCCCCGTCGCGGGCTCGCGGGTCGCAGTTTCTTCTGGGTCAGACCCCTGCGCCGATGACCGGGCGGGTGAGGGCCTTGACGAAGTCTTCCAGCTGGGTGGTCGTCCAGCACTCGAACGCGGTGCAGTGTTGCTCGTAGGCGGCGATCACCGAATCGCCGTAGTTCCAGTAGAGACGTGGCTCGGGGTTCAGCCAGAACGTGCGCCCGGCGCGGGTGGCGACCTGACCGAACAGGTCGGCGCGCGGGTCGCGCCCGTTGGTGCGCGCATCGCCCAGCACGATCACGGTGGCGCGCGGGTTCATGTCGTCGGAGATCAGCTCCAGCAGCTCCGACCACACGCGCCCGTAGTCGGTGTAGCCGGAGATGTCGGCCACGCCGGCGTCGGTGGAGATGCGCTCTGAGACCTTGCGGAAGTCGCGCTCGTGCTCGAACACGTCGGTGACCTCGCTGATCCGCTCGATGAACACGAATGAGCGCATCTTGCGAAACGAGTCGTGTAGCGCGTGCAGCACCGACAGGAAGAACACCGACGCGGAGGTGACGCTGGTGGATACGTCGCACAGCACGTAGATCTCCGGACGGCGTGGACGGCGTGGGCGGTAGCGCAGTTCGACCGGCACGCCGCCGGTTTGAAGCGAAGCGCGCATCGTACGGCGCACGTCCACGTGTGCATGGTGGCGATGCCCGCGGTTCTGCTTGCCCTGCGTGGCCAACCGCCGGCGCAGCTGTGCCACGACGCGGTGCACGGCGGCCAGATCGGCCAGCGGACCCGACGGCAGCGCGCGGTCCAGCTCCCCGAGCGGGCGCGCCGGAGGCAGGCGCCCCGAGCGCTGCACCTGCGCGCGTTCAAGCTCGCGGCGCATCAGCGCCTCGAAGCGGCGCAACGCGTCTCGCGGCACGCCGTCGCGACGCGGATCGTCCTGTGGACAGCTCGGGTTGGGGCTCGGCGCGCAACCCGAGCGCGCGACGGATGCGCTGCACGTCGACACCGATCACGCCCGAGCCCGCTCCTGCTGGCCGAAGGTGGCGATCGCCATGCGCGCGAGGTCGCGCATCGCTCCCTCCGCACCGTCGCGCAGCGCGGCTGCGATCTGGCGGCGCAGGGCGTCGAGTTCGGTTTCGGAGAGCTCGGTCAGGTCCTGCCGAGGACCCGTCGCCCTCCTCGACCCCCTCGCGCACCGAGGCGATCTCGACGGCACGGAAGAAGAAGCGGTCGAACACCAGCTCGAATGTGCGCCGGTCCTCCGGGCTCTTGGCCAGCGTGGCGGCCAGCGCCTCACGAAACTCGCCCTGTGAGGTCCACGGGATCTCGCGCAGCACCGCGAACGCGTCGAGTAGCTCGGAGGTGCCGACGGCGACGCCCTCGGCGCGCAGTTGCTCGCCCAGCTCCAGCAGGCGTGCGGCCATTCCCTCCGGGGGTCGTCGCTCGTTGGGTACGCCGGCCTGAAGGCGTGTTGGCGCGCCGTCGTCGCGCCGGTCTTGAGGTCGCTCCGGCGGGCTGGCTTGTTGCTCAGGCGGGCTGGGCATCGACCGGCTCGGCGTCCTGCGCCTAGCTTCAACCCGACGCGCTCAGCCACGATGTCCATGTCGGTGCGGTGCTTGACGATCACCGACATCGTCTCGTTGAACGTGGCGGCGTCGATGTCCTTGGCGCCGAGTAGCAGCAGCGCGCGTGCCCAGTCGATCGACTCGGCGATCGAGGGGGGCTTCTTGAGGTCCAGGTCGCGCACCATGCCGACCACCTCGACCAGCCGGCGGGCGACCGCGTCGTCGAGGTCGGGGGTGTGTAGGCGCACGATCGCCAGCTCGTGCTCCAGGCATGGATAGTCGAGCCACAGGTAAAGGCAGCGGCGCTTGAGCGCCTCGGTGAGCTCGCGCGAGTTGTTGGAGGTCAGCAGCACGACGGGGTGGGTGGTGGAGGTGACGCGCCCCAGCTCGGGGATCGAGATCTGAAAGTCGGAGAGCACCTCCAAGAGCATCGCCTCGAACTCTTGGTCGGTCTTGTCGATCTCGTCGATCAGCAGCACGACCGGCTGCTCTGAGGCGATCGCGCTCATCAGCGGCCGCGCGAGCAGGAACTCCTCGCCGAAGATGTCCTCTTGCACCGCCTCCCAGCCGGAGCCCTGCGCCTCCGCTTGGATGCGCAGCAGCTGCTTGCGGTAGTTCCACTCGTACAACGCCTTGGCCTCGTCGAGGCCCTCGTAGCACTGCAGTCGGATCAGCTCGCGGCCGAGGTAGCGCGCGAGCGCCTTTGCCAGCTCCGTCTTGCCGACGCCGGCGGGTCCCTCAACGAGCACGGGCTTGCCGAGCTTGGTGGCGAGGAACGCCACCAGCGCGGCGGACTCGCTCGGCAGGTAGCCCACGTCGCGCAGTCCCGCGGCGACATCGGCGGAAGAAAGGGGTCCCTCGGGGGGCATCGTCGGGGGAATGATAGGGAGCCTCAGCGCTCGTCTCGTTCGGGCGGCGGGTCCTCGAAGGAGAGTTGATCGGAGGGCGTGGGCGGGAAGCGGGGGCGCTTGGGCGCGACTTTGCGTTGGGGGGAGGGGGGATTTGGGGTCGTTCTCGGTGGGGGTTGGCGGCTGTGCGTCAACACCGAGGTGACCTCCTGCGAGGGTTGCACGGGGCGTGCGGGGACGGGTGTCGAGCGCTCGGTGGGAGCTGTTGGTGCCACGACGGTGGTGAGATCCTCGCTGGCATCCTCGCTGGCCGCGGTCTGCTCGTGGTCGCGTGGTCTTGCGCGCCGGCGGATCAGTGGCGCTTCGGGGATGCTCGCGGCGCGCATGCGCCAGCCGGCGTAGCCGAGCGCGCCGGCGGCGACGAACGCGAGGAAGAAGCCCCACTGGATGCCGACCGGGTAGCCGTGGCCGTCGGGGCGACTGAACACGCGGTAGAAGATCAGCAGCGCCGCCCAGCAGCCGGCGGCCATCACGACCGTGCCGTCGCTGCCGGGCATGTGGAAGTCGCTGTGTTGCTCGGCGCGCGCGAACATCAGCGCGATCACGCCGGCGGCGACGAGGAACACGGCGGCCTCGACAAACGACACGTCGCCGAATGCGCTGATCGAATGGGAGTAGATCGCGCCGGTCTTGCGGTCGAGCGATTGCAGCTGGTACCACGGGAAGAACATCGTGATCAGCAGCGCCAGAGCCGCACAGCGCCGCGAGGCGCTGCTCGGGCGAAAGCACGCCCCAGGCGCGTGTGAGGCGCGTCATGCGAGGGCATTCGCGGCTTTGCGGGCATGGATCGATTGTATGGCGCGCCCCAGCGCGAGCCACCGGTGCCGGCGGAGATCGACTGCTGGGTAGTTGCGTCGAGCTACTCGAATAGGTCCGCCGCCGTTACGAGCAATACGCCCTCGCGAGCGGCGCGCCGCTCGAGCGAGCGGCCGCGCGACGCTATCGCATAAAATACTATTTTACGAAATACTATTTTATGAAGTAGCTAGTCTCGAACAGGCGACAGTGCGATGTCCGCGGTCTCTCCGGCCTCTCTTCAGGCGTGCACCCGCGGCTGCGGCCCTATGCGCTTTAGCCAGCAGCTTCGCGTCCTTTGCGCTTTGACACGGTGCGCAGCTGGCCCTGGAAAGCGAGCTTCCAGTGCTCGGGCGGCCACTTGCGGATGTGCTCCAGCTTGCTGGCGAGCGTCTCCGCGGGTACCCACTCGTCCTCGCTCGAGCACGATCTCGGGCTCGGTGGGAAAGCGCCACGGATAGGCGTCGGCTTTGCCGGGGCTTGCCCGGCCAGATCTTCGTGCGGTCCTCGTACAGCTCGCCGGTAACGACGATCGAGCCGGCGAACGCCATCACCTTCGTGAGGTACAACACGATCCTGTCGCCCGGCTCGATCTGCAGTGCCCTTGGACGGTTGCGCTCCTTGATGCCGATCACGGTGAAGCCGTGCTCGCGCGTGGCCTCGTGGTTTTCCGGCGAGGCGGTCAGGATCCAGGTTTGGGGGCTATGCGTCGGCATGTGTCGATTGTATGGCGTGGCCCAGCGTAAACGCGGTGGGTTCGGGTCGTGCGTTCGGGTCGTGCGTTTGTCGTCGAGTCGTGGACCGGGAAGCCGCTTCCTCGTGGCTGTCGTGTCGACGGGCAAGGCACCACACAAATAGACGCGCAAGACACCACGCAAATAGAGGTTTCTCAGTGGTCAAGGAAATATTGTCATGGGGGGTTGACTTTTGCTGTCGTCTGGGTATAGAGTTGTTCACGTGATGGCATCCCCTTGGGGGTGCCGGCAGAAAATAGGTCTGGTTCGGGTTGCCCTCACGGGTT
The DNA here is from genome assembly GCA_963849215.1 of uncultured Solirubrobacterales bacterium. GTDB lineage: Bacteria > Actinomycetota > Thermoleophilia > Solirubrobacterales > Solirubrobacteraceae > Palsa-744. The sequence goes on along the minus strand of CAWKGR010000001.1, from coordinate 619,220 downwards.
GACCTGCAGGAGCCAGTTTGGGATTTATCGGAGAGGGAGCCGGGTCGCTTCAAATGAGGGAGCTTGAGTTTCGCATGCAGTCTTTGAGGCATAGCGTGGGTGACAGTCCATGCGTCGTGGGCGAGTCCGTAATAGGACGCGTCAGCGTCGCTGACGCGTCTCTCTCTCTCTCTCTCTCTCTGGCCGGGCTGGCCTTGGCGCTCTAAGCGCCAAGACCAAGTCAGAGCCTCACGAGCGACCGGCCCTTGCGGCCGGGCTGGATGGCGACGGCCACAAGTGGCCCTTCTCCCCTGAGGCTGCTTCCATCGCGCGCAGTACAGCGGGTCGATTTCTTGTTCTTCTGCCGTCGTGGGCCCTGTGCCTGTGGCGGTCTTTGTCTGCCCTCCGAATGGGGGGTGCTGCCCGTGGATGGGTGCGCATGGTGTGTCGGTTCTCTTGAGGAGGGGATGGTTTGATGAGTGCTCGCAGGCTTAGGTTGACGGTCGTGGCTTCGCTTTGCGGGCTTGTTTGTGTGTTTGTGGTGGGTGTCGTTCCCGCGACCGCCGGCGCGACGCAGTTCGGTACAAGGCGAAGCGGCTGGGCAGTTGAATGGGGCGTGGGGTTTGGGGCTCGATCAGGAAACGGGGGATGTGTATGTCGGTGAGTTCGCAAACGAACGCGTTTCGAAGTTCGATGGGACTGGGAGCTTTTTGTTCGCGTGGGGTTGGCACGTCAACGAAGAACATCCCGCGGAAGAACCTCAGACGTGCACGGTCTCGACCGGGTGCCTGAAAGGCGCGGAAGAAGGCTCGGGTGCGGGTCAGTTTGCGAGCACGTGTGGTGCTGAGGGCGTGGCGGTCGACAATAATCCCTTGAGCTTCTCATATAAAGACGTGTATGTCGTGGATTACTGTAATGACCGCGTGCAGAAGTTCGATGCCTCAGGGAAATTCTTGCTGATGTTCGGCGGGCATGTCAACGAAGAGAAGGACAATACGCCCGCTGCCACGGAAGCGGAAAGGGACGTGTGCGTTGCGGGCGAAGCGTGCACGAGAGGCTCGGGAGGCACCGGCGACGGCGAATTCGAATGGGCGCTTATGGGACAGCTATATCGCAGTGGGTCCCGGTGGCGCTGTGTATGTCGGCGACAAGGCGCGTGTCCAGGTGTTTGAACCATCTGGTGCGTGGAGGGAAAACATTTCGCTCACGGGATTGTCGAGCACCGGCAAGGTGACGGCGCTGGCAGTCGACGCGACGGGCGACGTGTTCCTCGCCGATGAAGGAGTGGCCGGTGTGCGGGAGTTTGAACCGGGCGGGATCGAAAAGGCGACGCAGTTCGATGCGGGCAGCACCTCGATCGAAGCGATCACCGTCGATAAAGCGGGCGAACTGTTCGTCGCCGACGGCGCCGGTGGGTTTCACATCGCTAAGTACGACCCGTCTGGCGTTCTTCTTTCCAGCTTTGGCTTCAAGACCGCCGGCGAAGCAAGGGGGATCGTGTTCTCGGAATCCCTGGATGAGCTGTACTCCTCGACGACTTCGAGCATATTCGCGCTGTCACCGCCTGCGCCTGGTCCAACGATCGCGCCGGAAAGCGAGCACGCTACAGCAGAACTGCGCGGTGCCGCGACCCTTGAAGCCGTCGCCAACCCCGAGGGCAATGCGACGACCGTTCACTTCGAATACGTCGATGACAAGAGTTTCAAGGAAAGCGGGTATGCGAGCGCTACGAGCACTGAACCGCAACCGATCGGTTCGAGCTTCGGCGAAGAACAGGCGAGGATCCATCTGCCGGCCAAGACACTCGTGCCTGGCACGACCTATCACTGGCGTGTGGTGGCTGTCGACTCGTCCAGTCGGACCTCCACCGGTCCCGATCAGAGCTTCCAGGAGATACCGGCAGCGTTGATCGAAGGTCCGTGGGCGAGTGATGTTGCGGGGACGAGCGCGACACTGAACGCGAGGATCGACCCGCAGGGTGCAAGCACCAGCTACCGCTTGGAATACGGCACGGGCAGCTCCTACGAACACGTGCTCAGCGGCAATGTCGGCGAAGGCATGGGCTACGTCACGATCAGTGACCACCTCCAGGAACTGCAGGCCGACACAACCTACCACTACCGCCTGCAGACAACGAGCGAAGTGGGCGCCATGGAAACCGCCGAGCATGTTTTCGCCACGCAGTCCACGGGCGAACATTTGACGCTGCCCGATGGGAGGGCGTGGGAACTCGTCTCGCCACCCAACAAAAAAGCGGCGCTGATCGGACCGTTTGAAGGTGGTCTATTCAGCTACTGGCTGACGCAGGCCGCGAGCGATGGCAGCGGCATCACCTACACCGTGCACGAACCCATCGGAGAAGACGCCGTCGGTCATATCTTTGCGTCTCAGATCCTCTCGACCCGTACTGCCGACGGGTGGCGCACAAAGGACGTGGCCGCGCGCGGAGGTCTACCGTCCGAGGGCGAACCGGCCAAGCTACTCATTGATTCCAACGAACTATGGCCGGTCTTCTCACAGGATCTTTCGGTAGGTCTCCTGGAGCCAGGCAGCGGCCCATCGGCGTCGCAGTCGCCTGAAGCGGTGGAACGCACGTTGTACGTGCGTGACAGCTCTAGCGGTGCTTTCGATCCGCTTGAGACGCAGGCGAACGTTCCGCAGGGTCTGAAAAGCGATGTACCGCCCCTCTTCTTCGCCGCCACGCCGGATCTCAGCCATGTGGTGTTTGGCACGCGTGCCGCACTGACACCCGAAGCCGTCGAAGAAGAATGTCCAGGTGGCCCAGTCAGCTGTTACTCCATAGAAGACGAGAATCTGTATGAGTGGTACGAAGGCCGGTTGCAATTGGTGAACATCCTTCCGGACGGAACAACCAAACCATTCGGTCCCAACGGCGCTGCCTCCATAGGCGGTGCCATTGTGGACTCAGCCAAAGGCGAAAAAGTCGCGAGTGCGATCTCAAGTGACGGTCGTTGGGTCGTGTGGAAGTACGAGGGCTCATCGGGTCTGGCTGCGAGCGGCAGGGATAGTCTGTATGTACGCGACATGGTCAACAAGCGGACGTTTAAGATCGGTGGACCGTACGCTCGTTTTGAAACTATGAGCAGCGATGGCTCGAAGATCTTCTACGTGGAAACCGAAAGAGGGATAAATGGCACAACAGGAGTAAACGGTGACCTGTACGTCTTTGATACCGAAACTGGCACACAGACGGACCTTACGGCTGCTCACGGGAGCGCTGAACGCAGCGCTGGGGTTCAAAACGCAGTGATGGGTACTAGTCAGGACGGCTCATATGTCTATTTTGTCGCCACTGGCGTACTTGCCAGTGGCTCTGTGAGCGGAGCTGACAATCTCTATCTGCTGCATGAGGGCGCAAGCGGATGGACGACGACCTATATCGCGAGCCTTTCCAAGGAAGACGAACATACGTGGGGCGGCGACGAGAATCCTCCCCGCGAAGGATCAAATAGTCACGAGGATCCATGGATGGTCGATTCGGAGGTCTCTCCAAATGGGCGATATGTGGCATTCATGTCCAACAGCCCCCTCACGGGCTATGACAACCGCGACGCGGTCAGTGGGCAGCGCGACGAGGAGGTGTTCCTCTATGACGCGGATTCGAACCGTTTGGTGTGTGCGTCTTGTAACCCCACTGGCGCTCGCCCGGTGGGCGTACTGGATGACGGGGGCGTACTGGATGACGGAGTACAAGGTGAAGGTCTTCTAGTTGACAGTGTGAGGGCATGGGGTGCGCAGTTCAGCGGCAGCAACCACTGGCTGGCCGGAAGTCTGTTTGGCTGGAACAACATAGAAAATCAAGCTTCGTATCAGCCTCGGTATGTGATGGACAATGGGCGGTTGTTTTTTGACAGCCCGGACGCGTTGGTGCCGCAGGACACCAACGGGTTGGAGGATGTCTACCAGTACGAGCCGGCGAGCGTTGGTAGTTGCGCGCATGAAGGCGTTGGTTTTAGCGAAGTTTCGGGCGGATGTGTGAGCCTGATTTCCTCGGGGCAGTCCTCGACGGAATCGGCGTTTATGGACGCCAGCGAAAACGGTGATGACGTCTTCTTCGTCACGTCCAGCAAACTCGTCTCTGAAGACTACGATAATACCTATGACATGTATGACGCGCACGTGTGCTCCTCGACTGCGCCGTGCCGGGCTGAACCCGTCTCGCCGCCTGAATGCACGAGCGGCGATTCGTGCAAGGCGGCGCCCTCGCCACAACCGGCGATCTTCGGTGCGGCGCCGAGCGCCACATTTAGCGGGGTTGGGAATGTGGCGGCTGCCTCTTCTGGAGTCGTTGTGTCGAAGTCGTTGACGCGGGCGCAGAAGCTGGCTCGGGCATTGCGAGCGTGTCGCAAGAAGCAGGGGAGGAAGAAGAAGGCGGTCTGCGAACGGCAGGCGAAGAAGAGCTATGGGGCCAAGCAGTCTGGTAAGGCCAAGACGACAAGGAAGGGCAACCGGTGATCATCGTGAACTCAATCAAGCGACATGGGTTGCTCACTGTTGTCATGGCGTTGTTGTTGTCTGTGTTGGGTGGAAGCGGTGTGGCGTCCGCGGCAGAGCCGTGGTGGCATCTGACGAGCGTCTCTGCGCCCGCCAGCAAGACTGGCACGGAAGCGAGAATCGAGGTGATCGCGGCCAACCTCGGGGATGAATCCACAAGCGGCACCGCCTATGAGAACGCGATAGAAGCTCTCGTATTCAACGAACACAAAGACTTCATTACGGTAGAAGACACGCTGCCGACTGGTGTTACGCCAACGGTTGCGGTCGTCGAAGGCGGTGGCACGGGTTTCTCCCAGAATATTACGCACGTGGGTTCGCGCCTTACGCCCTATCTAGCGCCCCCGTGCACAATCAGCGGACAGAAAGTTACGTGCCTCTATGGTGTGCCGGTGCGCTCCTACGAACAGATGATCCTGGCGATCACCGCTAAGGTGGCCCCTGGGGCCGGCACCGGCCAGGATCAGGTGAGTGTGTCCGGTGGCGGTGCCGCCGCCGTGTCCCGCAGCGAAGCCCTCGCTGTTGGCTCGCCCGGACAATATGGAGCGCAAGCATATGAACTCACCCCTGAAGAAGAGGGCGGGGGCGCGGATACTCAGGCCGGTTCGCACCCGTTCCAGTTGACAACGACGCTTGTTCTCAACACCCAGGCAGTGCCAGTCAAAGCCTATCTGTCTGACGAACTGATACCGGAAATACAGCCGGTGGCGCTGACCAAGGACCTGCGTTTCAATTTGCCCCCCGGCCTGATTGGCAACCCAACACCGATGCCGAAGTGCAGTTTGAGGCAATTCATACTCTCGGCCCAAACGGGTAATCCGAGCTGTCCCGACAACACGGTGATGGGTGTGGCGGCCCCGATCGTGACTGGCTCCGACGAAGTTGCGCGTGTCTCCTATATTACATCTGAACCTCTCTACAGTCTGGAACCTGCTGTGGGCGAGCCCGCGAGGTTCGGGTTTATGACAGTAGTGGGACCGGTGATCCTCGATACCTCCGTACGCACGGGCGGAGACTATGGTGTCGTCGTCACCGTCCCGAACATCACCGAGGGCACCGGCTTCATCGGCAACATCGTCACCTTTTGGGGTGTGCCCGGCGATCCGCGGCACAATCACTCGCGCGGAGTCACCTGCATTCAAGAAACGAAGGGTCGTGAAGAGGGCGAAGGCGAACACTTCCTCCCCGGCCCCGAACCCTCGTGCCCCGTCGCTGAAAAAGCGCAGCCGTTCTTGATCATGCCGGCGTCGTGCACCGGTCCGTTGCACAGCACGATTGAATCGGACTCATGGGCCGATGCCGGAGAATTCACGGCACCCAAGGATTATGCGTTCGCCAGCAGCGCTGGCGAACCATACGGGCTCGATGGCTGCAATCGCTTGAACTTCGAACCTTCGATCAGTGTGGCCCCCGACGGACAAGAGGCGAGCACGCCGACAGGATTGACCGTCGGTGTGCACGTGCCACAGGAAGCGAGCTTGAACCCGACGGGGCTGGCCGAGTCGACCGTGCGCAACACGCAGGTGACGTTGCCGGCTGGTGTGGGTCTGAACCCCGCGGGCGCGGATGGGCTTACCTCATGCAGCCTCGGAGAAATCGCGCTTGAAAGCCCAGCCGTGCAAACATGTCCCGAATCGTCGAAGGTGGGCACCGTTGAAATCCGTACGCCGCTGCTGCCCAACCCGTTGGTCGGTGCGGCCTATCTGGCCCAGCAGAACGCGAACCCATTCGGCAGCCTCGTCGCGCTGTACCTCGCCGTATACGATCCCGTGTCTGGTGTGCGGGTCAAGCTCGCCGGGGAAGTCAAACCCGATCCTGTGACGGGCCAGTTGGTCTCGACGTTCGATAACACGCCGCAACTACCGTTTGAAGACTTGAAGCTGCACTTCTTCGGGGGCTCTCGTGCGCCGTTGGGTACTCCTGCCTTGTGTGGTGGATACACGACGACTGCATCGATAATTCCATGGTCAGGGACCGCTCCTGTGAAGTCGTCTTCGGAATTCGTGATCGACAGCGGTCCCAACCACACGCCGTGCGACAATCCCTTGCCGTTCAAGCCTGAACTCACGACGGGCAGCCTGAACATTCAGGCCGGTGCGTTTACGCCGTTTACGATGACGATGAGCCGCGAAGACGGTAACCAGAACCTGGATGCGATCCAGTTGAAGATGCCTTCGGGGTTGCTTGGTGAGCTATCGAAAACGAAGTTGTGCGAAGAAGCACAAGCCAATGCTGGAACATGCGGTCCTGAAAGTTTGATCGGGGAAACGACCGTCAGTGTCGGCTTGGGAGGCAACCCGTATACGGTCAAGGGTGGCAAGGTCTTCATCACCGGGCCGTATGACGGTGCTCCCTACGGGTTGTCGATCGTGAATCCCGCGAAGGCCGGCCCGTTTGACCTGGGTGAGGTGATTGTTAGGGCGAAGATTGAAGTCAATCCTGAAAACGCTGCGATCACGATCACGAGCAACAGTATGGGCCCGTATGCGATCCCGCAGATCATCGACGGTATCCCGCTGCAGATCAAGCATGTGAACGTGTCTATCAACAGGCCTGAATTCACGTTCAACCCAACTAACTGCAGCCCTCAGGAAATCGGGGGATCGCTCACCAGCAGTCAGGGTTCTGTCTCGACGTTGCATGTTCCGTTCCAGGTGACCAACTGTGCGGTGTTGAACTTCAAACCGATCTTCAGCGTCTCAACCAGCGGGAAAACATCTAGGGCTAACGGGGCGAGCCTGAGCGTGAAGCTGACCTATCCCAAAGCACCGTTCGGGACTCAAGCGAACATTGGGAAGGTCAAGGTTGATCTCCCGAAGCAGCTCCCGTCGCGGTTGACGACATTGCAGAAGGCGTGTCCCGCTGCGACGTTCGCGGCGAACCCGGCGTCGTGTCCCCCGGACTCGAGGATCGGTTCGGCTACAGCTACCACTCCGGTGCTCCCGGTTCATTTGGAAGGTCCTGCGTACTTCGTATCGCATGGTGGACAGAAGTTCCCCGAACTGATCGTCGCGCTAACGGGTCAGGGTGTGACGGTGTATTTGCACGGGGAAACGTTCATAAGCCCAGCCGGGATCACCAGCAGCACATTCCGCACGATCCCAGACGTTCCGATCGGGGTTTTCGAACTGAAGCTACCCCAGGGGCCCGATTCGGCATTGGCGGCGAACGGGAACCTCTGTACCACCAAACTCACGATGCCCACGATCTTCGTCGGCGCCAACGGCGTAAGCCTCAAACAATCCACGCCGATCACAGCCACCGGGTGTCCCAAGCACGTGAGGACGAAGGCGAAGAAGACAGGCAAGCACAGCAAGATGAGCAGGAAGAGATAGGCCAGGGACCGTTCCCCGGACGCTCGTGGTGTCGCGTTCGGGGAACGGTTCGCCAATTGAGGTGTTTGAGCAGATGCCCCCCAGACCACAGGCGTCGGTCAATCGCGCGACGCTCGAGAAGCTCCAGCCGGCCCGCGATGGTCTGGAGCGTGAGCAGATCACGGAGATCCAGCGCGCGCGGTTGCTCGTGGCGATGACCGAGGTTGTATGTGAGCGCGGCGCGGCACATGTGACGGTTGCGCATGTAGTTGAGCGTGCGGGTGTGTCACGCCGCACGTTCTACGAGCTGTTCGGGGACCGCGAAGACTGCTTCCTCGCCGCGTTCGACGAGTGGATCGCGCGGGCTTCCCGGCGTGTGTTGGTCTCGTACGATCCCGATCTGAAGTGGACTGAGCGGCTCAGGGGCGCGCTCACGGGTCTGCTTTCGTTCCTGGAAGTCGAGCTTGGCGGGGGCCGGCTGCTGATCGATGGGTCGCTGGGAGCAGGTCCCAAATCGCTGGAGCGCCGCAGGCGCCTGCTGGCCCAAATGACAGCTGTCGTCGATCAGGGGCGCGAGGAGACTAAGAACGGTGTTGGTCTGTCGTCCCTCACTGCGGAGGGGGTCCTCGGAGGTGTTTTCTCGGTGATTCATTCACGTCTGATGGAGGACGGTGGGGCGGAGGATGGTGGGACGGAGGACGGTAGGACGTCGTGGGTTGAGCTCGTCAATCCGCTGATGGCGATGATCGTGTTGCCCTATCTGGGTCCCGCGGCGGCGCGCAGAGGCTCGCGCAACCTGTGCCGCCCGTGTGTCCGACACCCGACGGTTCAATGGGTGCGTCTGGTGACCCGTTGCGTGGTCTTGACATGCGGCTTACCTATCGCACGATCCGCGTGCTGCTGGCGATCGACGCTCTGGGTGGGGGAGGGTCCTGTCCTTCTAACCGTCAGGTGGCCGATCACTCGGGTATCCGTGATCAGGGGCAGGTCTCCAAGTTGCTTACGCGCCTAGAGCACCTCGGCCTGATCCGCAACGCGGGTGATCCGCGCGCAAAGGGCGAGCCTAACGCTTGGGCACTCACAGACAAGGGCGCAGACGTGCGGACGGCGATATCGGGGCAAGGATCCGAGCCTTAACGAGGGCTCAGGTCGAGTCGGATGCCGGCGCCGCAGATACAGGCTTTCCATGCGCAAGAATCTTTTGTCATGGGGGGGTTGACTTTTGCTGTCGTCTGGGTATAGAGTTGTTCATGTGATGGCATCCCCTTGGGGGTGCTGGCAGAAAATAGGTCTGGTTCGGGTTGCCCTCGCGGGTTGCCTGCAGGAGCCAGTTTGGGATTTATCGGAGAGGGAGCCGGGTCGCTTCAGATGAGGGAGCTTGAGTTTCGCATGCAGTCTTTGAGGCATAGCGTGGACGGGGGTCCATGCGCCGCGGATGGGTCCGTTATAAGACGCGTCAGCGTCGCTGACGCGTCTCTCTCTCTCTCTCTCTCTCTCTCTCTGGCCGGGCTGGCGCCGGCGCTCTAGGCGCAACAGCCGAGTCAGAGCTCTACAGATCGCCGGCCCTTGTGGCCGGGTGGGATCGCGACGTTCACAACGGGTCTCGCGTCGCTCTGAGACGTTTCCCTCGCTTGCGGGTAGAGCGAGTGGAGTGTGCTTTTTGTCCTTCTGCCGCCGTGGGCCTGGTGCCTGTGGCGGTTTTGTGCTGCCCGCAAACGGGTCGGCGTCGTGTCGGTTTCTCGAGGAGGGGATGGCTTGATGTTTGCTCGCAGGCTTAGGTTGATGGTCGTGGCTTCGCTTTGCGGGCTTGTTTGTGTGTGTGGGGCTGGGCTCGTTCCGGCGGTCGCTGGTGCGACGCAGTTCGGTGAAGAAGGCCAGGCAGCGGGGCAGCTGAATGTTGCGTCTGGTATCGGTCTTGACCAGGAAACAGGCGATGTGTATGTCGGTGAGTCCTATAACCAACGGGTCTCGAAGTTCGAAGGGTCTGGAAGCTTCCTGTTCGCTTGGGGCTGGGAGGTTGACGAGGAGAGTCCCGCGGAAGAATTGCAGACATGCACGGTGGCTACCAGTTGCAGGGCAGGGGGTGGAGAAGGTTCGGGCGCGGGTGAGTTTGCGGGCCTTTTTGGTGTTGAGGGAGTGGCGGTAGACAACGATCTGCTGAGCTCTTCTTATAAAGACGTATATGTCGTAGATTTTAGCCACCATCGTGTTCAGAAGTTTGGGCCCAATGGGGAATTTCTGTTGATGTTTGGCGGTGGGGTCAACGAAGTAAAGGATGGTATGTCGGGTGCCACCGAAGCAGAAAGGGACGTGTGCGTGAGGGGAGAAGCCTGCACAAAGGGCTCGGAAGGCACGGGTGACGGTGAATTTGAATGGGCTTTTCAGCGTAGCTACATCGCTGTGGGTCCGGGCGGTGCCGTGTATGTTGGCGATAAGGCACGTATCGAGATATTCGAACCGTCTGGTGTGTGGCGGGAAAACGTTTCTCTCGCGGGACTGTCGAGTACCGGGAAGGTGACCGCTCTCGCTGTCGATGATATCGGTGACATGTTCGTGGCCGATGAAGGAATTGCCGGTGTGCGCGAGCTTGAACCGGATGGGATGGAAAAGGCCACGCAGTTCGATACGAGCAGCACGGCGATCGAGGCGATTGCCTTGAACGACTCGGGTGAGCTATTCGTAGCTGACGGGACCGGGGGGCTTCACATCGACGAGTACGCTTCAACCGGTGCTCAGCTCTCGAGCTTTGGCTCCAAAACCGCCGGCAGTACAGTGGGGATTGCGTTCTCGGACTCGCTGAATGAGCTGTATGTGTCGGTGGAAGACAGCGTGTTGGTGTTCTCCCTACCCGCCGCGGGTCCGGCGGTCGAGCCGGATAGCGAGCGCGTTACGCCGGAACTGCGCGGCGCGGCCAGCTTTGAAGCGACCGTCGATCCTCAAGGCAATCCGACCACATATCACCTGGAATACGTCGACGATGAGCGTTTCCAGGAAAGCGGCTATGCGACCGCGACGAGCACCGCACCGCTATCGCTGGGTTCGGGCTTCGCCGAAGAACCGGTCACGATTCATCTGCCGCAAAAGACGCTCGTGCCAGGCGCCGGCTATCACTGGCGCCTGGTAGCCGTCGACTCCTCGAATCGGACGTCGATCGGTTCCGATCAGAGCTTCGAAGAGATCCCCGCGGCGCTAATCGACGGTCCGTGGGCGAGCAATGTCGCGGGCACGAGTGCGACATTGAGCGCGAGGATCGACCCTCAGGGCGCGAACACCAGCTACCGCCTGGAATACGGTATCGGGAGCGCTTCAGAACACGTATTCAGCGGTAACGTCGGTGAAGGCATGGGCTACGTGGCGATCAGCTATCACGTCCAGGAACTGCAAGGCCACACCACCTATCACTACCGGTTGTTGACAACCAGCGAAGTGGGGTCTGTCGAAATCGAGCATCTCTTCACCACGCAGCTGGCGAGCGAAGAGCTGATGCTGCCCGACGGGCGTGCGTGGGAACTGGTCTCCCCACCGAACAAAAAAGCGGCCAATCTCGGACCGTACTCCGGCCTATTCCCCTATTGGTTGACGCAGGCCGCGAGTGATGGTAGCGGGATCACCTACACAGTGCATGAACCGCTCGGGGAAGGCGCGGTGGGCCGTATCTTTGAGTCTCAGACCCTCTCGACTCGCGAAGCCGGCGGGGGGTGGCGTACACAGGACGTCTCTGCGCGTGGGGGCATCCCGCCGGAAGGTGAATCGGCCAAGGAACTCTTCAATGCCAATCAACTATGGCCTCTTTTTTCACAGGATCTCTCGCAGGGTCTCTTCGAACCGGAAGGATCGTCGCTACCGCAGTCGGCGGATGCGACGGAACGGACTCTGTATCTGCGCGATAACGCAAACGGTGCCTTTCAGCCGATTGAGAGTGAAGCCGACGTGCCAAAGGGCCTGAAGTTCAGCGATGACAGCATGTTCTTTTTCGCCGGCACACCGGATCTCAGTCATGTGGTCTTCGGCACGTGGCTTGCGCTGACGCCGGAAGCGGTGAGCGGAGGAGGCTTGAATTTGTACGAGTGGTATGACGGACAGCTACAGTTGGTGAATATTCTTCCGGACGGTACGACGCAGCCGGGGGCGGTCGTAGGCAACGCAATAATTGACCGTCCAGGAGGCGGGGAAATGACTGCGCGTGCGATCTCGAGCGATGGCCGCTGGATTGTGTGGAAGTACGGCGGCGACCTGGCGGCGGACGATGAGGTCAATTTGTATGCACGTGACATGGTCGCGAAACGGACGGTCAACCTCGGTGGGCTGTACGCTCGTTTTGAAACGATGAGTAGCGATGGGTCGAAGATTTTCTTCGTGGAAACCGAAAAGGGCCGCAATGGCGACCTGTATGTCTACAACACTGAAACCGGTACGCAAACGGACCTCACGGCCGACCATGGCAGCGCCGAAAAGAGCGCCGGGGTCCAGAACGCGGTCATGGGTACGAGCAAGGACGGCTCGTATGTTTACTTTGTCGCGACTGGAGTGCTGGCAGATGGTGCTGTGAGCGGGGCGGACAACCTCTACCTGTTGCATGACGGTGCCGGTGGATGGACCACGACGTTTATCGCAAGACTTTCCCAGGAAGACGAACACACCTGGGGAGGGGACGAGGATGTCCCCAATGTAGAGAATCGAACCTTTCCGTGGCTCGTGGATTCGGAGGTTTCCTCCAACGGGCGCTATTTGGCATTTATGTCCAATAGCTCGCTCACCGGTTATGACAATCGCGATGCGGTCAGTGACCAGCGTGACGAGGAGGTGTTTCTCTACGACGCCTTCTCAAACCATTTGGTGTGCGCGTCATGTAATCCGACGGGCGCGCGTCCGGTGGGGGTGTTGGATCGTAATACCAAACAACTGACTCCTGAAGCGCCGTTGTTGGTGGATGTTCCCGGGGCATGGCGTGCGGAAGCGAGTGGCAGTGCTGGTGACCATTGGCTCGCGGGGAGCCTGGTTGGTTGGAACGACACACTCAATCGTGCATCGTATCAGCCGCGTTATGTGATGGATAGTGGGAGGTTGTTCTTCAACAGCCCGGATGCGTTGGTGGCGCAGGACACCAATGGGTTGGAGGACGTGTATCAGTATGAGCCGAGCGGTGTGGGCAACTGCACAAGCGGGAACACTGGTTTCAGTGAGGTTGCGGGTGGTTGTGTGAGTTTGCTCTCTTCGGGTACCTCTGCAGCCGAATCGACGTTCATGGACGCGAGCGAAAGCGGCGACGACGTGTTCTTCGTAACCGCGTCGAAACTGGTGGCCGAAGATTATGACAATGCGTATGACATGTACGATGCGCACGTGTGTACTTCGGCGGTGCCGTGTCGCTCGGAACCTGTTTCGCCGCCTGAATGCACGAGTGGCGATTCCTGTAAGGCCGCGCCTTCGCCGCAACCGGCTATTTTCGGTGCCACACCGAGCGCGACGTTCAGCGGCGTCGGGAACGTCTCGCCGTCGTCATCTGTGTCTGGGATCAGTCACAGGTCGTTGACGCGCGCACAGAAGCTCGCTGGGGCGTTGAAGGTGTGTCGAAAGAAGATGAGTAGGAAGAAGAGGACTGTGTGTGAGCGGAACGCCAGGAGCCGCTATGGGGCGAGACGGTCCGGCAAAGACAAAGCGACAAAGAAGGGCGAGAGGTGATCATCGTGTGCTCGATTAGGAAACATGCGCCGCTTGCTCTTGTTCTGGTGTCGCTGTTGGTGATGGGTGGCGGCAGTGAGGCTTCGGCGGCGCAGCCGTGGTGGCATTTCGCGGACGTCTCGGCTCCGGCGAGTAAGGCGGGTACGGAAGCGAGGATCGAGGTGATCGCCGCGAACATCGGGGACGAATCGACCAGCGGCACCCTTTATGAGAACGCTGTGGAAGCTCTGGAGTTCGGCGAACACAAGAACTTCATTACGGTAGAAGACACACTGCCGGCGGGTGTTATCCCAACGGTCGCGGTCGTCGAAGGGGGAGGCACAGAATTCGGTCGCAAAAGCGCGAGCACGGCATCGTCTCTGAAGAATTATGTCGCGCCGCCTTGTACCATCCTTGGTGAGAAGGTCACGTGTTTGTATGGCGTGCCGGTTCGGCCCTATGAACAGATGATCCTCGCGATCACGGCAAAGGTCACACCCGGTGCCGGTAGCGGAGAGAACGAAGCAAAGGTATCCGGTGGCGGCGCGCCTACTGCGCTCCGCCACGAAGCGCTCTCGATCGAATCGCCGGGTGGGTATGGCGCGCAGAACTACGAACTGACACCCGAAGAAGAGGGTGGCGGTCTCGATACACAGGCCGGCTCGCACCCGTTCCAGTTGACGACGACGCTGGTCCTCAACAGTCAGGCGGTGCCGGTAGGAGAAAACTTCAATCAGGAACTCGTGCCGGAAGTACAGCCGATCGCGTTGACCAAGGATCTGCGCTTCAACCTGCCGCCGGGGCTGATCGGCAATCCCACCCCGATACCGAAGTGCAGTCTGAAGCAGTTCATACTTTCAGCCGAGCCAGGATCTACTCAGTGTCCCAACAACACCGTTGTGGGCGTCGCGACACCGATCGTAACCGGGTTCGACAACAGCGAGCGTGTATCGTATGCGACCTCTGAACCATTGATCAGCCTTGAACCGGCTGTGGGCGAGCCCGCGAGGTTTGGGTTCATGACGATAATCGGCAGCCCAGTGATCCTCGATACCTCCGTGCGCACCGGTGGCGATTACGGCGTCGTGGTCACGGTTCCCGATATCACCGAGGCGACCCCATTCATCGGCAACCTGGTCACGTTCTGGGGCGTCCCCGGCGACGCGCGGCACGACAACTCCCGTGGTGTGGAATGTATGCAGGATGTAGCACCCCGAGACGTGGGCGAAGGAGAACCGCCGCTTGAATTGCATCCCGGTCCCGAACCTTCGTGTCCGGTTGCTGAAAAACCACAGCCGCTTTTGATCATGCCGACATCATGTACAGGGCCGTTGCACAGCACGATCGAATCTGACTCTTGGTCTGCGCCAGGCCAGTTCACTACACCAAAGAACTATACGTTCGTAAACGAACTAGGAGAACCCGCGGGACAGGATGGATGCAACCGTCTGAACTTCGAACCGACTATCAATGTCGCACCGGATGGGCAGGAGGCGAGCACCCCGACAGGGTTGACCGTCGGTGTGCACGTGCCACAGGAATCAAGCCTGAACCCGACGGGGCTAGCCGAGTCGACCGTGCGCAACACAGTGGTGACATTGCCCGCCGGTGTGGGTCTAAACCCCGCGGGCGCGGATGGTCTCACGTCATGCAGTCTGGGAGAAGTCGGGCTTGAAAGCCCTGCGGCACAGACGTGTCCTGAATCGTCGAAGGTCGGTACGGTTGAAGTCAGTACGCCGCTGCTACCGAACCCGCTTGTAGGTGCTGCGTATCTAGCGCAGCAGAACGCGAACCCGTTCGGCAGCCTTGTCGCGCTCTACCTGGCCGTGTATGACCCCGTATCCGGTGTGCGCGTCAAGCTCGCCGGCGAAGTCAAACCAGACCCGGTCACCGGCGAACTCGTCTCGACGTTCAACGACACCCCACAACTGCCGTTCGAAGACTTGAAGCTGCACTTCTTCGGCGGGTCTAGAGCACCACTTGGGACCCCGGCATTGTGTGGCGGGTACACGACGACCGCGTCGATCGCTCCATGGTCTGGGAACGCCCCCGTGGACTCATCCTCAGAATTCAAGATCACGAGTGGCCCGAACCACACGCCGTGCTCTGATCCGCTGCCGTTCAACCCAGAATTGACGACGGGCAGCCTAAATATTCAAGCCGGTGCGTTTACGCCTTTCACGATGACGATGAGCCGCGAAGACGGCAACCAGAACCTCGATGCGATCCAGTTGAAGATGCCTTCAGGCCTGCTTGGCACGCTCTCGGCGGTCAAGTTGTGCGGTGAAGCGGAAGGCAACGCCGGTACGTGTGGTCCTGAAAGCTTGATCGGGCATACGACCGTCAGCGTGGGACTCGGCGGGAACCCGTACACGGTCAACGGTGGTGAAGTGTTCATCACCGGTCCTTATCACGGTGCCCCGTACGGCCTGTCGATCGTGAACCCAGCAAAGGCGGGTCCGTTTGACTTGGGGAAGGTGATCGTGCGGGCGAAGATCGAAGTCAACCCTGAAAATGCTGCGCTTACGATCACAAGCGACAGTACGGGTCCGTATCAGATCCCGCAGATCATTGATGGGATCCCGCTACAGATCAAGCACGTGAACGTGTCGGTAGACCGGCCTGATTTCACGTTCAACCCAACGAACTGCGCACCGCAGGAAATCGGGGGTGCTCTCACGAGTAGTCAAGGCACGGTGAAGGCATTGCACGTCCCGTTCCAGGTGACTAACTGTGCGACGCTTGGTTTCAAACCGATCTTCTCGGTCTCTACGAACGGGAAGACCTCGAGAGCTAATGGTGCGAGCCTGCACGTGAAGCTGACGTATCCTAAAGCGCCGTTTGGGTCTCAAGCGAACATCGGGAAGGTCAAGGTTGACCTCCCGAAGCAGTTGCCGTCGAGGCTCACGACGCTACAGAAGGCATGTCCGGTCAGCACGTTCGACGCGAATCCTGCGGCGTGCCCGGCGGATTCGAGGATTGGTAGCGCGACGGCGACGACGCCTGTGCTGCCGGTGCACTTGGAAGGCCCTGCGTATTTCGTGTCTCATGGTGGTGCGAAGTTCCCAGAATTGATTGTCGCGTTGTCTGGTGAGGGCGTGACCGTGTATTTGCACGGGGAAACGTTCATCAGTCCCTCGGGGATCACGAGCAGTACGTTCCGCACGATCCCCGATGTTCCGATCGGCGTGTTTGAACTGACGCTCCCCCAAGGATCCGATAGTGCGCTCGCGGCTAACGGGAACCTGTGCACGGCGAAGCTCTCGATGCCGACGTCGTTTGTCGCAGCGAACGGGATGAGCATCAAACAGTCAACACCGATCACGGCAACAGGATGCCCCAAGCATGTGCACAAGACAAAGAAGACCAAGGTCAGGAAGACGAACAAGCGCGGCAAGACGGGCAGGAATAGATAGGCCAGGGATCGTTCCCCGGGCGTTGGTGGTGTCGCGTTCGGGGAGCGGTTCGCCAATTGAGGTGTTTGAGCAGATGTCCTCCAGATCACAGGCGCCGGTCAATCGCGCGACGCTAGGGAAGCTCCGGCCGGCCCGGGATGGTTTGGAGCGTGAGCAGGTCAGGGAGATCCAGCGCGCGCGGTTGCTCGTGGCGATGACCGAGGTTGTGTGTGAGCGTGGCGCCGCGCACGCGACGGTTGCTCATGTGGTTGAGCGTGCGGGCGTTTCGCGCCGCACGTTCTACGAGCTGTTCGGCGATCGCGAAGACTGTTTCCTCGCTGCGTTTGAGGAGTGGATCAGCCAGGCCTCACGGTATGTGCTGGTCGCGTCTGACCCCGATCTGAAGTGGGTTGAGCGGCTCAGGGGCGCGCTCATCAGTCTGCTTTCGTTCCTCGAGGTGGAGCGTGGTGGGGGTCGGTTGTTGGTCGATGGGTCGTTGGGGGCGGGCCCCAGGGCGCTTGAGCGTCGGCGGCGTGTGCTCGCGCAGATGATCGCCGTGGTGGATGAGGGGCGCGGGGAGTCCAAGAACGGCGTTGGTCTGCCACCGCTCACGGCGGAGGGGATCGTTGGTGGTGTTTTCTCGGTGATCCACTCACGTCTGATGCAAGAGGGTGGGACGGAGGACGGTGGGAGGTCGTTGGTTGAGCTTGTCAATCCGTTGATGGCGATGATCGTGCTGCCCTACCTGGGCCCTGCGGCGGCGCGTAGAGAGTTCGCGCGCCCGGTACCGCCTGTCCCAAATGGCGTGAGAAGGACAGCGTCTGACCCTTTGCGTGATCTGGACATGCGTCTCACCTATCGCACGGTGCGTGTTCTGCTCGCGATTGATGCTCTGGGTGGGGGAGGTTCTTGTCCTTCCAACCGTCAGGTGGCCGATCATTCGGACATCCGCGACCAGGGCCAGGTCTCAAAGCTGCTCGCGCGCCTGGAGCACCTTGGGCTGATTCGCAACGCAGGCGAGGCTCGGATCAAGGGTGAACCCAACGCGTGGGCGCTCACCGAGCGTGGTCTGGAAGTACGGGCGACGATCTCACCGCAGCCTCTGGGTCCCTGAGTTTTAGCGATCCATCCCCCTGCGCTCAGCTCGGCGCCCGCTCAAAGAGCCGGCTGGCGACGCACAGGGTGCGCTATCGGCGCAACGCTTGCGGCCTTGGCGGTTTTCTTCGGGGCCTTCGCCGTCTTCACAACGATAGTGCCCGTCGCCACTTCTTCGTTGCCCGCCAAATCTTTCGCGCTCAAATCAACCGTGTAGACGCCTCCTTTGGAGGGGGTCACCCACAGCAGCCGCGGCTTGCCGCCTTCGACGGTTGCGCTATTCGTCCACACTGTTTTTTCACCCAGCTTGATCGTCATATCCACGCTCGACACCTTCGACAGTTCGATCTGCACGCCGGCGCGTTCGTTTGTGCTCGCGGTCTGAGTCAGCAGCGCGATCACCGGCGGCGTCTTCTCGTATTCGCGGAATTTCTTCGCGGTCGTGCAATAGATTTCATCGCCCGGGATTGGGCCGGTGGTCGGCGTCAGCGGCTCGCCCTTGCTGGTCTTTTCACACAGGTGTTCGAGGAATTCCGCGAGCAGTTCGTGATAGTTGAGGTCCGATTCGGTGTGCTGGTCATACATCGACCACGCGCCTGTGTCGTAGTGAGGGGTCTCCGCGCGCGCCTCCGCGTCACCCGCTTCGAACAACCGCTGCCCAACCGGGTTGCCGGTCAGCTTCGTGTATTCATACAAACCCACGAGGCTCTGGATGAAGCCATTGAGGATCCGCTCGCTCGGCGCGTAGGTGTACTCGAGGTAGTGGGCGCCCGCGGGTGTCAACACTTTGACGCCCACCGGCGGTGGCTGCTCGAAGATCCCCAGCGCCTCGTTGGCGGCGTTCAAATAAGCCTGTTCGTGTGTCTTGCTCCACGCGCGCGAGAACACTTGCAAGGCGGTTCCCTGGGAGAGGCCGCTCGTCCACGGGGGGGCGCCGCCGTCGAAGTGGAACATGTATTCCCACGCGATCCCACCCGCGCGCTGCGTGGCAAGCGCGATCGCTTCGTTCAGCACTTCCTTCAGCGCGGTGGTTTCTTTGTCGAGAAAGTACCCGTTGGCCTTGCCAAACGTCGCCAACCACTGGATCTCGATGCCCTGACCCGGGTAGTACTCCCACACCAGTCGACTGCCCGCGAAGCTCACACGTTGGTCGGATCCCAACAGCGGTTCGGTAGTCCACCACTGCCGGTTTCGTTCCAGGGTGGTGAACACAACCGGCAGCCGCGATGGGATCAGCTGGCCCCCGCTCGCCATCGCTTCGACGTTTGCCATCACCGACCCCAGTTCGGCGGCACGTGTGCCCGACAGTTTCCGCAGCGAGGTCTTCGCCGCGCTGAACGCGCCCTGATACTGGCGATACTGCGCTTCGGTGATCGCACTGCTCTGCTGCAGTTGCTGCAGCGCGGCGGTCACCGTCACTGTGCGGGTCGCGCCCGCGCCGGCCGGCAGTGCCCACAGGGCGCTGAGTGCGATCGCGGCAAAAGTCAGCGCAAGCGCGCGCAGGGACGGTCGCAGGGGCCTGACGGGCATCGCGCTGATGCTAGGCTGATTCGCGTCGATCGCCGCAGCAAACGTTGCAGTGCGACGACCGGGTCTCGGCAGTGAGGGCATTCTCCAAGAACACAACCATTCGCGCCACAGTTGCGCTGCTGGTCGCGATCTGCGCAGCTGGTGTGCTCTCGGCATGCGGCGAAAGCTCCGGTGACGCCCAGACGCTGCTCACCGACACGTTCTCATCGCCCAAGCAGATCGAAAGCGGCAACGTCAACCTGTCGGTGTCGCTAGGTCCTGCGGGCTCCAGCACGTCCGCGAAGTCGCTCGCGGTGCATCTCAGTGGGCCGTTTGAAAACACCACCGCCGGCCAGTTGCCGCGCTTTGCGCTGCAGGTCGGACTCACCGCCGCCGGTCACCCGCTACAGGCCGGCGCGACCTCGACCGGCTCCGCACTGTACGTCGAGCTTGCCGGCACCTGGTTCTCCACCCCGCCAAGCACTTACACGGCCCTCCAGCAAAGCTACGCCCAGGCCACCAAAAACGCCTCCACCACGAAGGTGCGCTCCACGTTCGCATCGCTAGGGATCGAACCCGGCCACTGGCTCTCAGACCCCGCCGAAGTTGGTAGCGCCACGATCGACGGCGTGCCGACGATTCATCTCACCGCGTCGGTCAACGTCGCCGCTTCCTCGCCGACCTATCCAAATTCTCCCAAGCCGGGAGCGCCCTTGGCCTAGACAGCTCGGGCATCCCTGGGGTGTCGTTGCTGACGCCAGGCGCGACATCCGAACTGGACAAGTCGATTACCGCCACCCACGTCGATATCTACACCGGCAAGAGCGATCATCTGCTGCGTCGCCTGGAATTCACCGCGACCGTGTCCTCCACGGCTCAAACCAAGTCGATCCTCGACGGCCTCTCAAGCGCGCAGCTGAAAATCCTGCTCGAACTCTCAGATCTCAACAAGCCACAGACGATCGCCGCGCCGGCCAACCCCGAGTCTCCCACCCAGCTGCTCCCCGCGCTCGAGCAGCTCGTCGGCACGCTTCAAGGGGTCACAGGGTCAGGCGGTGCCGGCAACGTGCTCGAACCGCTAACCACCGGCTAACCCCGCTCCACCGAGCTAGGCAGCATCTACGGATGGGTGGATGGCGACCAACTATCTGACGGAAGCATCTGACGGGCGTTGACCAAGCGATACAAGGACGCACCGACCGAAATGTGCTCTGCACATGAGGGAGGGAGGACGCCGTAGCGCGCAGCGTCAACGCCCGTCAGGGGTCTAGTTCGGCGAGGGTGCGTGCAACCTCCGCCTCGACGTCCATCGGCTCTTCGCCGCTGCGCACGCGGCGTTCGTTGCGTGCCACGACCAGCTGGCGCACCTCTTCGGTCAGTCCCACGTCGTGTTTGCCGACCGTAGTGCCCGACGGTTGCAGGAGATGCGCCAGCTCCGCGTCGATGTCGAGCGGCTGCTCGCCTTTGCGTACGAGCCGTTCGCTGCGCGCCTGCAGCATCTGACGGATTTCGAGCTCCTGCTCTGCCTGGCCCTGCGGGGTGTTCGTGGGAGGCGTGATCGAAGGGCCGGTCGACAGCCCCCCCTCCCCAATCTTGTCGTACAGGCTCCCGCCCGTCATCGTCGACCCGATGCCGACGAGCACGAACAGCACAACCGCGCCCACTACGACAACCGTGATCGGTTCCATCGCTTGATTGTGGCTCACTTGGAGCGATCGTGTTCGCTACCCTTGGGTAGCCAGGATTGACTGACTAGTCAATCTATCCCCGCGTTACGTCCGAGGAGAACCCCAGCACCATGGTCGATTTCACGCTCACCGACGAGCAGAAGAACCTTCGCGAAATGGCCCACGACTTCGCCGAGAAAGAGATCCGGCCGGTCGCCTGGGAGTACGACAAGGACGGCACCTGGCCAGCGGACATCATCCAGAAGGCGTGGGACGTTGGCCTGATGAACACCCACATCGATGAGCAGTACGGCGGCCCCGGCGCCGGCTACCTCGACGGCTGTCTGATCGAGGAGGAGCTCTCCTGGGGCTGCTCCGGCATCCAGACCTCGCTCGGTTGCAACGGCTTGGCCACCGCCCCGGTCGCCCTGGGCGGCTCGGAGGAGATCAAGAAGAAGTACCTGGGGATGCTCACCGAATCCCCCAAGCTCGCCTCCTTCTGCCTGACCGAGCCCGACGCCGGCTCCGACGTCTCGGGGATGCGCACCACCGCCGTGAAGAAAGGCGACAAGTACGTCATCAACGGCTCCAAGTGCTTCATCACCAACGGTGGCTACGCCGACTACTACACCGTCTACGCCAAGACCGACAAGGACGCTGGCCACCGCGGCATCTCCGCGTTCGTCGTCGAGCGCGATTGGGGCGTGGTGGTGGACAAGAAGGAGGACAAGCTCGGACAGCGCGCCTCCAACACCGCCACGATCTCCTTCAACGACGTGGAGGTCCCTGCCGAGAACCTGCTCGGCGAGGAAAACGCGGGCTTCAAGCTCGCGATGATGACGCTCGACCGCACGCGCCCTGGCGTGGCCGCGATGGCCACGGGTATCGCCCGCGCCGCCTTCGAATTCGCAACCGATTACTCCAAGGAACGCGTGCAGTTCGGTGTGCCGATCGCGATGCACCAGGCGATCCAGTTCATGATCGCCGACATGGCCACCGAAATCGAGGCCGCCCGCCTGCTCACCTGGAAGTCGGCGTACCTGCTGGACAGCGGTCAGCGCAACACGCTCGTCTCCTCGCACGCCAAGCGATTCGCCGCCGACGCCGCGATGAAGATCGCCACCGACGCCGTGCAGGTCTACGGTGGCTATGGCTTCATCAAGGAGTACCCGGTAGAGAAGCTATTCCGCGACGCGAAGATCATGCAGCTGTACGAGGGCACCTCGCAGATCCAGCGCCTGGTGATCGCGCGGGAAACACTGCTTCCGCGACGTGTGGAGGAGCCGGCGGCCGTTTGATGTTCGTGTTCAAGGCAGCCGTCGTCGGGGCGGGCACGATGGGCGGGCAGATCGCCCAAACGATCGCCGCCGCCGGGTTCCCCGTGATCCTCAAGGACATCGACCAGGATCTCGTGCAAGCGGGCCTCGACGAGGCGCGCAAAGTGACCGAGGGACAGGTCGGGCGCCTGGTCAAGAAGGAGCGCATCACCGCCGAGCAGGGCGCCGCGCAGATCGAGGAGATCCTCGGGCGCATCGACGGCACCACCTCCTATGTGGGCTTCGGCGACGTGGACTTCGTGATCGAGGCTGTGCCCGAGCGCATGGAGATCAAGCAGGCTGTGTTCGCCGAGCTGGACGCCCACACCCCCGGTCACGCGATCCTCGCCTCCAACACCTCCTCGCTGTCGATCGCGGAGATCGGCGAAGCCACGCTGCGCCCCGACAAGGTGGTCGGGTTCCACTACTTCTACCCTGCGTCGGTGATGCCGCTCGTGGAGATCGTCGAGGGCGACGAGACCTCATCGGAAACCGTCACCGCCGCGCTCACGTTCGCCCAGGCGATCCGCAAGCAGCCAATCACCTGCCTGGAGGTCCCGGGCTTCGTCGTCAACCGCATCCTGATGGCCAGCATGTCCGAGCTGTGGCGCGAGCAAGAGGCCAAGAAACTCTCGATCAAGGCGATCGACGAGGGCGTCGGAGCGGCCGGCGTGGTGCCGATGGGCCCCTACTTCCTGATCAATCTGCTGGGACTCGACACGGTCCTGCACGTAGTCCAACACATCGCCGACGCCTACGGCGAAGAGCGCTTCTACGTGCCCCAGGGGATGCAAAAGCTGGTCTCCGAAGGCAAGCTCGGCGCCAAGAGCGGCGGTGAGGGCCTCTTCAGCTCCTCCGGCGAGCCCAACCTCAAGGGCGAGAACGAGCCCGACGTCGCCGAGCTGGTGGAGCTGCTCACCCTGAAAACCTTCGTCGAGGCCGCCCTCGTGCTGCAGGAGGGCGTGGCCACCCACCGCGACATCGACTTCGGGATGATGGCCGGCGCGGGCCTCGACCCTCGGCGCGGGCTGATGCCGCCGTTCATGAAGGCCGACGCCGAAGGACTCGACTCCGTGCTCGCACGCCTGGAGCGCGCCGCCGAGCGTCACGGAGAGCGCTTCACCCCGCCCACCGTTCTGCGCCGTCTAGTGGCTCAAGGGCGCCTCGGACAGAAGAGCGGTCAAGGCTTCTACGCCTACCCCCAGCCCAACGCCGAGGACTCGGTCCCACCCACCGAGGTCATCAAGCTGGAGCTAGGCCAAGCTTCGTCGTCCGCCAACGGCCAGACAGCGAGGTGTCCCGAGGGCGTTGCCATCGCATGGCTCGCCAACGGCCAAATGAACTCGATCTCCCCGCAAGTGATCGAGGATCTCGGCAAGGTCTGGCAACGGATCAAGGACGGCGCCGGTCGGGATGGCGCGGTGCCCGTGCGGGCGCTCGTGATCGCCTCATCCAACCCGTTCCTGTTCAGCGCCGGCGCGGACATCAAGGCGTTCACTTCAATGGACCCCGCCTCAGGTGAGCAACTCGTCCATGCCGCCCACGCGCTGTTTCGCGAGCTCGGCTCAGAGGGGGTCGCCACGATCGCCGCCGTCAACGGGTTGGCGTTCGGTGGCGGCTGCGAGCTGGCGATGGCCTGCGACGTGCGCATCGCCGCGCGCTCCGCCATCTTCGGCCAGCCCGAGATCAAGCTCGGGATCATCCCCGGCTTTGGTGGCACCCAGCGCCTGCCACGACTAGTGGGCGAGAACAAGGCCCTGGAGATGAACCTCGTCGGCGACCCGATCATGGCTGAAGAGGCCTTTGAACTGGGCCTCGTCAACCGTATTGTCGACGACCACGAGCTGCTCGACACGGCGCTCGCGTGGGCGCGCAAGCTCGCGGGGCAGGCGCCGCTGGCTGTCGAGCAGATCAAGCGTGTGTCTGGTGCTGGCGACCTCGACGAGGGGATAGAGGCCGAGAAGCGTGGATTTGCGACGGTGTTCGCCAGCGCCGACGCCCAGGAGGGCATCTCCGCCTTCCTCGGCAAGCGCGCCCCGCATTTCCAGGGGCGCTGACCGCTCTCTCGAGCGCGTCGCCGGCCCCGCACTCCACATCGTCCACCACACGGGGTCCTCTTGGGCTCCCTCGCATTGCATTCAAAGTTGCTCGGATGATTCAAGATATGTGGGGTCGCTGTCGACACTTCGTGCATGTCGATCCCATCTGTTGGATCAAACGGTGAAGCAGCAGGCGATGTGACAGAGCCGCCGGAGCTCACCGCCCCAGCCCGTATGGAGCTTGAACGCAATCTCCGTCGCCTCGGGGAGATGCTCAACGAACGCACCGACGACGTGGTGGACGGCATCCGCAGACGCAACGAGGAATCGGGCGTGGTGCTCGAGTCGATCGTCGAAGAGAGCTTTGTGAAGGTTGGCACCGTCTCGACCGTCGCGGTCGCGAGATGGATGGCCGGCGAGGGCCCCGAGGTGGCGCGCGACGTCGGCCAGGAGTCGTGGAACATTTTCGGTCAGCTCGCCGCGCAGCGCGCCGCGCCGCTCAACGAGGTGACCAAGCGCTGCCTGCGCTGGCGCGATGCCGCCGCCGACATGGTGTACGAGGTAGCCGCACAGCTGGAGCTGCCCGAAGACGTGCTCGAGCGGGGACTGTCGATGCTGCAGCGCAGCCTCGACGTGACGCTCGTGCGCATGTGCCAGTCCTTTGAGGCGGAGCGTCGACGCTCGCAAGAGGAGCTGGCCCGCCGCCAGGAGGAGCTTGCCTTCATGGCGACCCACGACGCGCTCACGGGTCTCCCCAACCGCACTCTGATACTCGATCGCGTCGAGCAGATGCTGGTGCGCGCCCGCCGCAACCAAACGCCAGTGGCGGCCCTGTTCATCGATCTCGACAACTTCAAGAGCATCAACGACACGCTCGGACACGGAGTCGGCGACCGGCTGCTGTGCGCGGTCGCGGCGCGCCTGGAGGGCGTCGTGCGTGACATCGACGCGCTGGGGCGACTCGGTGGCGATGAGTTCGTCGTCGTCGCCGAAGGTATGTCGCTGGCAGCGGGACCGGAGTTGATCGCCGAGCGTCTGCTCACAGCGCTCGAGCAGCCATTCAAACTCAAGGGCGCGGAGAGCACACGCCTGGTGGTCACCGCCAGCGTTGGAGTCGCGATGGGCGACCGCGCCACCGCGGAAGAGCTGCTGCGCGACGCCGACATCGCGATGTATCGCGCCAAGTGGGAGGGCAAGAACGGTTACGTGGTGTTCGAGTCGGGCATGCAGGACGTCGTCCAAACCAGGATGGAGCTGGAGATGGACCTACGCGACGCGTTTGAGAAGGACGAGTTCTTCGTCGTCTACCAGCCCACGTTCGATCTGCGCGAGATGGTCCCCACGGGGATGGAGGCACTGATCCGCTGGCGACACCCCACCCGTGGGGTGGTTCAGCCCGACGATTTCGTGCCGCTGCTCGAGGAGACCGGTTTGATCGTCGAGGTCGGGAGATGGATCCTGCGCGAGGCATGCCGTCAGGGCGCCGAGTGGCGCGAGGCCGGTCACCAGGTGGGCATCGCGGTCAACGTCGCCGCCCGTCAGCTCGACAGAGATGCGTTCGTCGAGGAAGTCAGCGAAGCGCTCAGCGACTCAGGGCTCTCCGCGGGAGCGCTCACACTCGAGATAACCGAGACCACCATCATGAGCAACACCGAGGAAACCGCGCGCCGGCTGGCGATCCTCAAGGAGCTCGGTGTGCGCGTCGCGATCGACGACTTCGGGACCGGCTACTCCTCGCTCGCCTACCTGCAGCGCTTCCCGGTGGACGCTTTGAAGATCGATCGCTCGTTCATCTCGAGGATCCGCCAGGACGCCGACGGGGAGACGTTGATCAGGACGCTTGTGCAGCTCGGCAAGTCGCTTTCGATCGAGACGCTCGCCGAGGGCATCGAGCAGGCCCGCGAGCTTTCGTTGCTCAGGGAGGAGAGCTGCGACACCGGTCAGGGTTTCCTGTTCGCGCGCCCGCTCGACGTGGAGGCCTGCGAGGCATTCCTGGAGAACTGGTCGGCATCCTCGACCTCTCCCGCGCCTGCCCAGCCGCCACGCCTGACGGCGTGAGCTTCGCGGCAGCTCCTAGCCGAGCTTGACGAGATCGCGCTGAGGAGCGATCTGCCAGCGCTCGGCAACGCTCGCCAGATCCTCATCCAGCTCCCAGCGGTCGGCGAGCGGCTCGCCGTCGTGCTCCAGGCTTGCCCCCTTCAGCAACATCGAGCCGCTGTTGTCGCCGATCGCGCGCAGCTCGTCAACCTCGGCGTCGTCGAGTAGGCGGTTGGGGGGCAGTGCAGCGAGCTCCGCGCGCTTGTCCTCGATCGCACGGGGCGGCTCACGTCCGGGTCGCCGGCCTGGCGCTCCGCTTGGTGCGCTCTCCTGGATCAAAGTCGGGGCCACGCACGCGACCGCCGGGTGGGCGAGATTCCACTCACACGCCAGCTGCAGCATCGTGAGATTGTGGCGCTCGGCGTAAGGGCGCATGCACTCGAGCTTGTCCACCCCGGCCTCGACCCACCCGGCGGGACGGAACTTGCGATGGTCGTACTCCGCGAAGCGGTGACCTGCGCGCACATCGTCGTGGAACACCCCCCCGTAGTCGACCACCCGCGTGATCAACTTCACCTCGTGCTTGGCGGCCGCGTCCAGCACCAGCTCGCCCGGCCAAGGCTCCATCGGGCTGAGGATGATCATCGCCCAGTCGATCAGCTCGCCGTAGCGCTCGAAGCAGTCGATCAAATCGAGCGTGAATCCGTTCGCCGGGCCGGGTGCCACCCCAAGCCGGCTTGTTAGCCCGGCCTCGCGCAGTGCATGCATCCCCTCCCACACGGCCTCACTCGTGTAGCCGGTGCGGTCGGGGTTGTGCAGCATCAACAGGTCGAATCGCTCGGTGCCGAGCCGGGCGAGACTCTCCTCTGTCGCCATCCGTAGGTAGGCGCCGTAGTCCTCCTGTCCACGCAGGCGTGGGTCGGTGAAGCGCGGAAACCCCTTTGCGCCTTCGCGCTCACCCTCATAGAAGTCGTGTCCGATCGCCCCGATCAGGCAGAAGCTGTCTCGATCGACCCCCTCGATTGCCTGGCCCAACACCCGATCCGCCTCGCCCGCGCCGTAAGCATCGGCGCTCATCACGGTGTCGATCCCATCGCCGGGACGCAGCAACGCCAGTAGGCGCTTGTCCGGCAGAGGCTCGCCGAAGTGCATGAACCGTCCCCCACTCCAGGTGCCGATCGCGGTTTTCGTGGGCTGCATCGTCATTTCAGATTAGAGCCGGGCGCCGTGCGGGCGCGCAGTGCTGCTTCCAGGCGCTCGAGCGCATGGCGAACTGTCTGCTCGTTGGGCTCTTTCTCGCCGTTTGCGTTGGCCATCGCCGCTCTTGCGGCTTGCTGCACGCCCTCCCGCAGCTCTCCGAGCTCCTCGATCCGCTCCCGCAGGTCAAGGCGCTCCTCGCCGGGCAACTCGTCGAGCGCCGCGGCGTAAGCGCGCTCCAGCTCGATCGCGGCGAGCGCAACTCGCCCCCCGTCGAGGTCCAGGCGCGCTCGCAGCACGAGCTCCTCGCACAGCAGATGGCTCTCGCGTCCCGCAAGCAGCGCGGCGAGACGCTCCTGAGGGCGCAGCACGGCGGCGCGCCGTCCGGCCCGCCTGTTGGAGAGCAGCAGCTCGCGCGCGTCGAGCCACAGCCCGTCGGCCACCTGCTCGCCCTCGCCGAAGCCGGCACGCATCACGAGCGCCTGGGTGGGGGAGATTTCGTGGATGTGAGGTGTGGCGCCCGCGATGCGGTGCGCGAACAGCATGCGGTTGAGTGCCTCTGCCGCCGTGTGCGCCTCGCGCTCGGGATCCAGCTGGGACAGCCACGTGTGGGCCTGGCTCTCGGCCGACAGCGGAACGGTGTCGACGACGGTTGCGCGCGTCACAGGCACCGGGGTCGGTTCGGGCTCAGGGTCGGCCCGGCGTGTGCGTGTGCGACGACCGAGCAGACCCTTGCGCTCGGCGCCGATCGTGGAGAGCACGATCACGTGCTGGGGCTCGCGTCCGTCGGGTACCTCGGCGGGCTTGCGCAGCAGATAGCGCCCGTCGGCTGGGCCGAGCTCCCATGAGAACTCCATCTGCACGAACGTAAATAGACGCGTGGGCACACCGGCACGGTACTCTGTGGCGGATGTCCGACGGCAACAGAGTGGCAGCGGGGCTGCGCGAGCGTTTGACCAGCGGCACCGAGGACAAAATCGGCAAGGCGCTTGCCGACCTGCTGGAGAATCCGCTGGTGACGGGTACGATCGGTCGGGCTTTCGATGCGCGCGAGCGCGCAACCCAGGCCCAAGAGCTGGCGCTCAGCGCGCTGAACCTCCCAACCGCCGCCGACATCGAACGCCTCACGCGCCGTCTGCGCTCGGTGTCGCAGCGCTTGGAGGGAATCGAGGACGGCGTACACCGCCTCAACCGAGCGCTGTCGGATGGCGCCATCGACGCGCGCCTGTCGGTGATCGAGGATCAGCTGAAGACCTTCAGCGGGAAGCTGGCAGGGGACGGCACCCCGTCGGGGTCACGGCCGGCTTCAACCACGCGCAAGTCCCCGACGCGCAAGTCCCCCACGAGTAAGTCGACCGCGCGTAAGCCGACCACACGCAAGACCTCTCCGACGCGCAAGGCGACGGCAACGGCGAGCAAGCGCGCGCCTGCCCGATCGCCCAAGGCCAAGAAGACCGCTTGATCACCGTGGGGTAGGCGTCTGCGCGAGTGGGTGCTCAGCTCGACAGCGGCTCAGCTCGACAGCGGCTCAGCTCGACAGCGCAGCGACGGCCGCCATGCCCATCGCCTCAACCGCTGTCGCGAGCGAATCGTCGGTGATTCGCGTGCGTGCACCGGCCGCGTTGAACGTGTCGGTGACCGTCAGCACGCACGCCACCTGTATGCCGGCGGCGGCGCCCACGGCGAACAGGCTCGATGCCTCCATCTCGATGGCGATCGCCCCAGCCGTGTCCCATTCCCGAGCGCGGCGGTGGTCGGGCTCGTAGAACAGGTCGGTGCTGACGATGCGCCCATCGTGGCATGTGCTCGCGACACGCGCGAGCGCTTCGCTGAGAGGACCGTCCGCGCGTGTCAGCCCGTCGGCTCCCAACGCGGCGCTCGTCCCATCGGCGGCGATCGCCTCGCGTGCAACGACCAGCTCGCCGAGGCAGAGCGCGTCACTCAAGGCCCCGCAGGTGCCCACGCGGATGGCGCGCTTCACTCCGAGGGAGATCAGCTCGTGCAGCACGATCGCAGCGCTCGGTCCGCCCATTCCGGTGCTCTGCACGGTGAGCGGCTGCCCGTCGCCGGCGACGCCGGTGTAGCCCCACAGGCCGCGGTTGTGGTTGAACATCAGCGGCTGGTCGAGCAGCAGTTGTGCCAGCGCCAGCGCGCGTCCCGGGTCCCCGGGCAGCAACACCCGCTCTGCCAGGGTCGCGGTGGGGTGCAGGTGGATGGTTGGATCGGTCGCCGGCGCGTGTGAGCGGTCCACGATCGGCGACTCTACGGACTTCCGCGTCGCGCTCGCGCCTCTGAAGACGCTTCGCGGCCCCTTAGGGCCTATCCCGGAAGGGTTATGTAGACCTGCGTTGAATCTTTGATCGACCGGCCTTTGTGCCATTCGATCAGGAGGTCTGTGATGGGCTACATGGTCAGTAAGGATGATGGTTGGCGGATGCCTGACTGGTTGTGGGAGCGTGTCGAGCCGTTGCTTCCAGAACCGCCGTTTCACCCGTTGGGCTGTCACGCGCCGCGGGTGCCCGATCGTGACGCGATGGACGCGATCTTGCTTGTGCTTAGGACTGGGATGCAGTGGAACGCTTTGAACGCGACAGGGGTCTGCTCCTCGAGTTCTGCGCACCGGCGTTTTCAGGAATGGGAGCAGGCCGGGGTGTTCGCCGAGATCTGGCGTCAGGGACTGTTGGAGTACGACAAGGTTCTCGGGATCGATTGGGCGTGGCTGGCGGCTGACGGCGCGATGACCAAGGCGCCGCTCGGCGGCGCGAAGACCGGCCCGAATCCCACTGACCGGGCCAAGGGGGGGCGAAGCGTTCGGTTCTCAGCGAGGGAGCGGGGGTCCCGGTCGGGTTGGCGCACGACGGCGCGAACCGTCACGACCAGAAGCTGCTAGAGCCGACCCTGCAAAGCATCCCGATCGAGCGTCCCGAGCCTAATGCGGAGTGTCCGCAGGGGTTGTGCCTCGATCGCGGCTTTGACTCCCCGGCGATGCGTGATCTGGCGGTCAAGCACGGTTACACGCCGCACATCCGAACACGCGGCGAAGAGATCAAACTCAAGGCGCACACGCCCGGCTGGAAAGCCCGCCGCTGGGTCGTGGAGGCTTGTCACTCCTGGCTGAACCGCAACCGCGGGATCCTTATCCGCTGGTCCAAGAAGGAGGAGAACCACCTCGCCCTACTGCAACTCGCCAGCGGCCTCATCGCGTTCAAGAAGGCGCACCTCGCGACCCTCACCACCACCCAACCGGGATAGGCCCTTAGACTGGCGAGTGTGTACTCGCCCTTCGCATCGTTGCAGGAGTTCAAGCAGCCGATCTACCTGCACTGCTGGGCACTTGTGAGCGAGCAGTACCCGCACTTGGTGGTCTGAGCGAGTGGCGCGTACGGCAAGGCGTCGTGGCCGCTCGCGGCGCTCACAGGACACGGCGCAGGAGGGGCAGGTCCCCAGCCACGAGCAGGAGGACGAGCGGTTGGGAGAGACCGTGGAGGAGCCCGTGAGCGATGCGACACCCGAGAGCCTGCTGACGCTCGCGCAGGTGGCCGCCCGCGCGGATGTCTCAGCTGCGACGGTCAGGCGTTGGGTGAAGGACGGGCTGGTGCCGCAGTACGAAGACGTGTGGACGCCTTCGGCTGTGGCACAGGTACGGATCGTGGGGCGTCTGCGTGCACGCGGGCACACGCTCGAGCAGATCCGCCGCGCGAACGACAGCGGGCAGCTCGCCGGCTACGTACAGGGGTTGTTCGTGCCGCCGGAGGGGCGCTACACGCTCGAGCACGCGGCGCGGGAGGTGGGGATCGGCGAGGACCTAATCGAGCGCATCTACATGAGCCTCGGACTGAGCAAGCTGTCGCTCGACGCGATCGGCGAGGAAGACATCGAGATGCTTCGCTACCTCTCGGCGATGCTGGACGCCGGTCTTCCGGAGACGGTGGCGCTGCAGTTCGCGCGGGTGTACGGCCAGACGCTGGCGCAGATCGCCGACGCGGAGGTGCGGCTGTTCCACATCTACGTGCACGAGCCAATGATGCGCGAAGGCGTGCCGGGGGTGCAGATGGCCGAAGCTATGGAGGGCCTCGCCAACGAGCTGCTGCCGTTCGCGGCGCCGTTCATGAGCTATCTGCACCGTCGCTACCTGGCGCACTTCATCGAGCAGGACGTGGTGGGGCACATGGAGGCCGAGCTGACCGGCAGCGCGCCCGAGGAGGGGCGCATGCGGGTTGTGGTGGCGTTTGCGGACCTGGCCGGCTACACGCGCCTGACCGAGGAGCGCGGCGATGAGGAGGCGGTTGGCGTGGTCGAACGCTTCGTGGAGGCGGTGGAGCGCTCGTTGCCGATCGACGCGCGTGTGATTAAGACGCTTGGCGACGAGGTGATGGTGGTGGGCGCCGACACCATTGCGCTCACGCAGTGGGCTGTTGGCTTCCAACAGGAGGCGCCCTCCGACGTTCCGGCGCCGCGCATCGGCGTTCACTATGGCGAGGCGGTCTATCGCGACGGCGACTACTACGGCCGCGACGTCAACCAGGCCGCGCGCGTTGTCGCCAGAGCGGCCGGTGGCGAGGTGCTGGTGACGCGACCGGTGGTCGACACCGCTAGCGGCGCCAACGGCCTGCGCTTCGAGCTGATCGGCGAAATTGGCTTGAAGGGCTTCACTGAGCCGATCGAGCTGTTCCACGCGCTGCCGTCCGAGAGGTAGGTCCCTGCCGATGACGGTCGCCGAGGTCCGCGATCGCGTGCGAGCCGGCGGTTTGCTCCCGGACGGCTCGACGGTTGTCGTGATGGTGTCCGGTGGGCGCGACTCGGTGTGCCTGCTCGACGTTGCGGTAGCGCTGCGCGGCGCTGAGCGCGTGCGTGCGCTGCACGTGAACTATCGGCTGCGGGCGGAGTCCGACGGCGACGAGCTCCACTGTCGTGAGCTGTGCGAGCTGCTGGGGGTCGCCATCGAGGTCGTGCGCGCGAGCAGGGGGGAGGGCGAAGCCGGCAATTTGCACGCGTGGGCGCGGGAGCTGCGCTACGACGCGGCGATCGAGTTGGCCGAGCGACTCGACGAGCAGGCTGGGCTTGGGGCCATCGACAATCAGTCGGAGTCGGAGTCGGAGTCGGAGTCGGAGTCGGAGTCGGAGTCGGAGTCGGAGTCGTGGTCAGAGCCGGAGCCGGAGCCGCTTGAGCGGCGTGCGATGGCACTCATCGCCACAGGCCATACCGCCAGCGATCAGGTCGAGACGATCCTCTACCGGCTGGCGGCTTCGCCCGGGCGCCGCGCGCTACAGGGAATGCTCGCGCGCGACGGGCGACTTGTGCGCCCGATATTGGGGCTCACACGCGAGCAGACTGCGGCCTACTGTG
Source organism: uncultured Solirubrobacterales bacterium (assembly GCA_963849215.1). GTDB lineage: Bacteria > Actinomycetota > Thermoleophilia > Solirubrobacterales > Solirubrobacteraceae > Palsa-744. The sequence goes on along the minus strand of CAWKGR010000001.1, from coordinate 586,150 downwards.
AGGAGCGGAGGCTCGCCTGGCGCGAGGACGTCGCCAACGACAGCGAACGGTATGCGCGTGCGCGGGTGCGTCACGGACTTCTGCCCGCGCTCGACGCGGTGCATCCAGCGGCGCGGGCCAACGTGCTGCGCACCGCCGAGTTGCTGCGCGAGGAGACGCGGTTGCTCGACGCGCTCGTCGACGCCGAGCTTGCTGGACGCTCCAGCATCGCGATCGAGCGTCTGCGCGAGCTACCGGCGGCGCTGCAGAGGCTGGTAGTGATCCGCCTGGCTGAGGACGCCGCCGGCACATTCGTGCCGCAGGCGGGGGAGCGCGTCGCCGAGATCCTCGCACTCGGCGCCCGCGGCGGGCGCGCCGAGTTGCACGTGGGTGGGCTCGCCGGCGCGGTGATCGAGCGAGGCGAGCTGCGCATGGTCGCGATCCAGCCGCGCGCGCAGCTCTAGGCGCGGTCAATACACTCCGCCGGGTGTCCCTACCAGAGCGCGTCGTCGCCCCGAACGCCGGGGAGAGCACCGAAGTGGGAGAGGTGCTCGTGGCGGCCGAGGATCTGCAGCAGCGCGTGCGCGAGTTGGCCGAGGCGATCTCGCGCGACTACGCCGGTCGTCCGCTGCTGCTCGTCGGCGTGCTCAAGGGCGCCGTGTTCTTCCTCTCAGACCTCATGCGCTTCATCGACATCCCCGTCGAGGTCGACTTCATGGCGGTCGCTTCCTACGGCTCGGCAACCGACTCCTCCGGGGTGGTGCGCATCCTGAAGGACCTCGACATCCCCATCGAGGGCCGCGACGTGCTGATCGTCGAGGACATCGTCGACTCCGGGCTCACGCTGCAATATCTGCTGCGCAACCTCGGCTCGCGCAATCCCGCGTCGCTCGAGGTCTGCGCGTTGCTGACCAAGCCCGACCGTCGCAAGGTGGATCTCCCGACCCGGTACGTCGGCTTTGAGATACCCGACCGCTTCGTGATCGGCTACGGGCTCGACTACGCCGAGCGTCACCGCAACCTTCCGTTCGTTGCGGTGCTGGAGAGATAGGTTGACGCGAGAACGAACAGCAAATCCTCTCAATCTGCTCCAGCGCCCAGCGCGGCGCCGCCGGACGGCCGACCTTCGCGCCCACCATGCGGAGGTGAATCGCGCGTTTGCCACGCACCGCGTGGGGGGCCAAACGACCGGTGATTCCGGCCTCTCGTGGTACCCTGGGGGACTGGCGGTCATGACCTCCATCACGCCAGCACACCCTGGGTCCAAGCCATGAGCCGATTCTTCAAGAGCGCCGCCTTCCCGATTCTGGTCGTGGTGATCATCGCTTTCTTCGCCACGAAGCTGATCGTGCCCAGCCAGCAGAAAGGGCCCGAACACAGCTACAAGACGCTCGTCACCGAAGACATCCCGAACCATCGCGTCAAGTCGGCCGAGCTGAAGGTCAAAGACAACGCGGTGTCGGTCGAATTGAACAACAGCAGCAAAGAAAAATACGAAGTCGGCTATGTCGACCAGGCCGCGCCTCAGCTGATCTCGGCGCTTGAAAAGTCGGGCACGAAGTTCAACATCGAAGCCAATAAGACGAGCATCTGGCCGTCGCTGTTGAGTTTCGGCCTGCCGCTGATCCTGATCCTCGGCTTCTGGTTCTTCCTGATCAACCAGATGCAAGGGGGAGGGTCGCGCGTGATGTCCTTCGGCAAGTCGCGCGCCAAGCGCATGTCCGCCGATTCTCCAAAGATCACCTTCCGCGACGTCGCCGGGGTCGACGAGGCCGTCGAGGAGCTGCACGAGATCAAGGAATTCCTCGAGAATCCAAAGAAGTTCCAGGCGCTCGGCGCGCGAATACCCACCGGCGTGCTGCTGTACGGCCCCCCGGGGACGGGCAAGACCTTGCTCGCACGCGCCGTCGCGGGCGAGGCGGGCGTGCCGTTCTTCTCGATCTCGGGCTCTGACTTCGTCGAGATGTTCGTCGGCGTCGGTGCCTCGCGTGTGCGCGACCTGTTCGAGCAGGCCAAGCAGAACTCCCCCTGCATCATCTTCATGGATGAGATCGACGCCGTCGGGCGTCACCGCGGCGCGGGTCTCGGCGGCGGTCACGACGAGCGCGAGCAAACGCTCAACCAGCTGCTCGTCGAGATGGACGGCTTCGAGGCCAAGGACAACATCATCATGATCGCTGCCACCAACCGGCCCGACATTCTCGACCCCGCGCTGCTGCGCCCCGGCCGCTTCGACCGCCAGATCGCCGTCGACCGCCCCGACCGCAAGGGTCGCGCCAAGATCCTCGAGGTTCATACGCGCGGCAAGCCGCTGGCGAAGGTGATCGACATCGACGCGCTTGCTGGGCAGACACCCGGCTTCACTGGTGCCGATCTCTCCAACCTGATCAATGAGGCCGCGCTGCTCTCGGCCCGCACCGGCAAGCGCGAAATCGGCCAGGAAGAGCTCGAGGAGGGGATCATGCGCGTGATCGCCGGCCCCGAGAAGAAGACCCGCGTGATGAGTGAGAAGGAGCGCCTGATCACCGCCTATCACGAGATGGGCCATGCGATCGTCGGCCACTTCCTCGAGCACTCCGACCCTGTGCACAAGGTGTCTGTCATATCTCGTGGCCAGGCACTGGGCTACACGATCTCGATGCCCCAGGAGGATCGTTTCCTGACGACCAGGGCGGAGCTCAACGACACGATGGCGATGACGCTCGGTGGGCGTGCTGCCGAGGAGATCGTCTTCGACGAGATCACCACCGGCGCTTCCAACGACCTCGAGAAGGTCACAGCGACGGCGAAGCAGATGGTGATGCGCTTCGGCATGAGCGAGAAGCTCGGACCGCGCGTGTTCGGCCACGAGCACGGCCAGCCGTTCCTCGGGCGCGAGTTCTCCACCGAGCCCGACTACTCCGATGAGATCGCCCGCGAGATCGACGACGAGGTGCGCCGCATCGTCGAGTCCGCCCATCATCGCGCCAAGGGCATCCTCACAGAACACCAGGAGGACCTCAACAAGATCTCTGAGATCCTCGTCAAGCGCGAGACGATCGAGAAGGAGGAGTTCCTCGCTCTGCTCGACGGCAAGGACGAGCTTGAAGTCTTCGGCTCAGAGGAGCCCCCGGCGCCTGAGTTGCCGGTCCCGCCGACATCCGCGGATCGACCTGGACGCGAAGCCCCGCGGCCGCTACCGCGTCCTGGGCTCGCCGGTGGCACGGCAGACATGCGCGCTGACGGCGTATAGCTGCACCTGGCGGCGTCCTACCCATTGGCGATCGATGGGATCCCCGATCGGCCAGCACGTGTGCAGAGCACACTTCACTCGCCGCGTCCTTGCCAGGCAAACCTATACGACCGTCAGTGGCTGGTTTTGAAAGAGGGACAGCGATGAGTTTGTCCTATCGCCTGATGGGGGTCGTGAATGTCACGCCCGATTCGTTCTCCGACGGTGGGTTGTTCTTGGATGCCGATGCGGCGGTCGCGCACGGGTTGGGGTTGCTCGCGGACGGGGCGGACCTGCTCGATGTCGGCGGTGAGTCCACGCGACCGGGAGCCGAGCCCGTTGAGGAGCAGGAGGAGCTACACCGGGTTGTTCCCGTCATCGAGGGGCTGCTCGCCGCGGTTGGTGGGCGTGCGCGCGTCTCGATCGACACGTCCAAGGCGGCGGTCGCACGTGTCGCTCTTGCCGCCGGTGCGAGCTTGGTCAACGACGTCAGCGCGCTGCGCGCCGATCCCGAGATGGCTGGGGTGGTGGTCGATAGCGGGGCTGAATGCTGCTTGATGCACATGCTCGGGGAGCCGCGCACGATGCAGCGCAACCCGCGCTATGAGGATGTAGTCGATGACGTGAAGGCGTTCTTGGAGGAGCGGTTGGCGTTCGCGGTTGACGCGGGGATCCAGGAGCGGCGTGTGCTGCTCGATCCCGGCATCGGCTTTGGCAAGACCGTCGAGCACAATCTCGCGCTGCTGCGCCGTCTCGACGAGCTGGTAGCGCTTGGGTGCCCGATCGTGATCGGCACCTCACGCAAGAGCTTTCTCGGGCGGATCGCCGCGGATATGCGAGCGGGCGCACCGCCGCACCCAGCGGATGCGCGAGTGGGCACGCCGTCGCCCACGGATGCTCGAGCGAGCTCGCCACCTCTCACGGCCGACGCGCGCCTGCCCGGCACGATCGCCACGAACGTGATGGCGCTGGAGCGCGGCGCCAGCGTCTTCCGCGTGCACGACGTCGCCGCCGTGGGGGGCGCGCTCGCGGTGGCGGCTGCTACGTTGGGCGGCAAATGGACGGCGAGGAGCACGATGAGCTGAGCAGCGAGGACCGTCCCGAGGGCGAAGCGCGCGAGCTGCCGCAGGACGCGGAGGAGCGGCACGGCCACGACGACAGTCAGGACGAGGACGATCAGGGCGACCGCGATCGTGATGACAACGATCGCGACGACGATGACTACGACGAAGACGGCTTTGAGACCGTCACGATCGAGATCAGCGGCCTGTCGCTCTACACCCACCACGGTGTCAGCGAGGCCGAGCGCGAGATCGGGCAGCGGCTACTGATCGACCTGCGTCTGGACGTGGGTGAAACCGACGCCACCGTCACCGACCGGGTGGAGGACACGGTCGACTATGCCGAGGTCTGTCAGCTCGTGGCGCTGGTTGCTCAGCAGCGCTCCTATAGGACGCTCGAGCGGCTTTGTAGCGCAATTGCCGACCGTCTGCTCGGCGACTTCGAGCTGGAAGGCGTATGGGTCAAGGCCTCCAAGCCCGAGCCCCCGATCCCGCTGCCGGTTGACGACGTGTCGGTCGAGGTGTGGCGCGAGGCCGGGGAGTAGCCCTTGCGCGAGGAAATGGCTGAGCGTGGTCGCTCACAGAGAGAGGCGGGGGTTTTACAGGCGGCGACGCCAAGGCCGTCGGACTCAACCGTGGGAGTGCAGCGCACAGGCCTGCTCGGCCTAGGATCGAATGTCGGCGACCGCCGTGCCCACCTGCAGGGAGCCGTTGACGCGCTTCCCTCGGCCGGGGTGCGCGTCACGGCGGCCTCCTCGGTCTACGACACCGACCCCGTCGGCGAGGTGACCGACCAGCCGAGCTTCCTCAATGCGTGCGTGCTGGTGGAGACCGAGCTCGAGCCGCTGGCGCTGCTCGACGCGGTCAAGCGCCTGGAGGCCCAGCTCGGGCGCGTGCCCGACGGCGTGCGTCACGGGCCGCGCGCGATCGACATCGACATCCTGCTGCTCGGCGACGTCGAGCTTGCCCACCAGCGCATGACGTTGCCCCACGCGCAGGTGCTCAGCCGTCGCTTCGTGCTGATCCCGGCGCTCGAGCTCGACTTCGAGCTCGACACACCCGACGGGAGACGGCTATCCGATGCTCTGGCCGTGCTTGGGGTGGGTGGGAGCCCAATCGAGGGCGTCCGCTGGGCTGGGACGGCGCTTCAGATCGACCGCGGAAGGATGCCGTAGCGAAGGCGTCTTACCGACAGAGGGCCAAGGGAGGCCCCGGCGGGGCGAGTCGTGGCGGGGAAAGGCTGGTTCCCGGCAGGCTCGCCCCACTACAAGCGTCTTGGTGGCGCCCGGCTGCCCGCCGGTACTACTACAAGCGTCTCAAGCGGCGCGCTGCTGCTCCCCGGTCCAGCTGGCGAGGTCCAGCAGCGTCTGCGCGCCCACGCCGCGACCCGCCACGATGCACAGGTGGCCGGCGCGCTGCCAGGTGATGACCGTGGCGCCATCGTGGGCGGTCACGCGGTAAGGGGTGGCTCCCCTCCAAACGACTGTCCCGCCGTGCGTCGCTGGGGCGCCCCCAGAGACGATCGCGTAGCCGATTCGCAAACCCTCGGGGTTGGTGTAGAACACGGTCGTAACCGCGCGCCCCGCGAGCCGGTCCTCGCGCGCTCCCGCGCTGCGCCAGCCGAAGCGATCTTGCCAGTAGGGAAAGGACACCCCGTCGACGGAAGCGCTCAGCTCAGCACGATGTGCATCGCTCTCGCCCGGTGCCACCATCGTCGCCCGCCCGAGGGTCACCGCGGCGGCCTGCTGCACACTGACCCCCGTCCGGGATCCCCCGGAAAGGGCGATCGCCAGGACTGCCCCCACCACCACGACAGCCATGGCCGCCGCGGCGAAGCCGACGCGGGGCATTGCGAACACACTCCTGCGCGGCCGGCGCGCGAGGGTCCTCTCAACCTGGTGGTGCAGCGACGCGGGCGCAGAGACCTCCACGGCCGCCATCAGCTCAACCACGCGTCTCTGCTCAGCCAGGGCGTCCTGCAACTCAGGCGATTCACGCACCCGCTCGAGCAGTGGCTCGCGGTGCTCCCGCGCAAGCGACCCGTCGGCCAGGGAGGCCAGGTCGCGCTCTATGTCTCTCGGTAGCTCGGTCATAGCTGTCCCTGCTCTGTAAGACGCTCGCGCGGGGCTGAGCCTTCCCGCTTGGACGGCAACATCTTCTGGCGCGGATGGCGGTCCTCCAACCCGGTGGCGCTCTGCTGCTCGGGCTCTCTCAGCGGTTGCTCGACTGCCTTCGTATGCGCCTCCCTGGCGTCCGGCTGCGGATCGTCCGCGAGCGCTCTGGCCACCTGGCGGCGTGCTCGGAACAGGCGAGTTGTGATCGTCGCCTCACGCGCGCGCAGCGCGCTCGCAGCTTCCCGATAGGAGAGACCGAGAATGTCCACCGCCACGAGCGCCAGGCGGAAGTCCTCGGGCAGCTCGGCAACCGCCGCGTACAGCTCGCGCACGTCCATCGCCCGCTCGGGCTGGGATGTCGGCCGCGGGTCGGCGGCGACCACATCCTCGATCGTCGCCCCCGTCACCGGTCTGCGCGAGGCGGTACGCCGCGCGGTGAAGAACGTATTGCGCAACACACGCATCAGGTATGCCAACTCGTCGTCGCCGCGCAGCATGCGCGGCTTTGAGAGCACGCGCGCGAACGTATCCTGGACCAGGTCCTCGGCGTCCTCGCGCGAGCCGCACAGAGCCCACGCCGCCCGATAGAGGCGGTCGGTGTGGCGTGTGAGCGACTGCGGGTCCAGGGCGCGCATTGCGGGTGGTCGGGTGGGATTGGACGATCGGATCGCACGCCCGTAGGCAGGATCCCCTCCTGCGAGGGTAGCGCCGCCCGAGGTGGTCCGTGCGAATGGACGCCCGGAACTTGCCCCGGGAAGGAATCGCGCTCAGCGGAGTCGGTGCTGCGCTGAGCGGCCGCTCAGATTCCGGCGCTCGTCCGCAGCCATCCGGCCGGCAGGGTCCCAGCGGGCACTTCGCCCACCTGGGGCTCAAACCAGCGCGTGAGGCTGTGCGCGGGGCGAGCCGGTGGGCCTTCGATCAGAGGGCGCAGGTCGGCGATCGTCAGCAGCAGGCGGATCGAGCTGCCGATCTGCAGGTCGGCAGCGTTGGGCTGCTCCCCGCCGAGCACCCCGTCGGCGATCCACGCGTCGATGTGGTCCAGCTGTGCGGGCAACGCCGCCAGATCGGCTTGCACGATCTCGTCCTGCGCATGGTTGCGGCGGGCCATCAGCTTCGCGGTGAGCGGCAACGCGGGGCGCATCAGCGCGCGCGGGAGCGGCAGCTTGGCGTCGCCCGCGTAGCTCTCCATGCACGCCGGATCGCGCAGGAACGCCGCGTCGAGAATCCGCCGCGGAACGCTCTGCAGCACTTCGTCACCCCAGCGCTCGGCCTCCAGCACACGCGCCCGCGCCACCGCGTCTGAGAGTGGGGGCAACAGCGCCGGCTCGGGCGCCAGGGTGTCGAGGCGGCGCATGATCGTGCGCGACCCCGCCAGGCGCTCCCCGTCGATGCGCATACCCGGCACCGTGGTCCCGCCATAGCGCAGTGGGCCTATAGCCAGCTGGGTCATGGGAAGCAGATCCACACGCTCGTAGTCGATCGACTTCAACCGCAACGCCACCTCTACGGCGGCGCACGGGTGGGATCCGGGCAGTGCAAAGAGCTTCACCTTCACCCCGCGAGCATATGCCCATCCACCGGTGTGTGCGTCCCGACTGGCTCGCCGGCCAGTTCCAGGGACGCCGTGGCGCGGCGCTGTCGGCGCGGCAAGGGTGCGCTCGGCCACGCCGCAAGGGTGCGCTGGGCCACGCCGCAAGGGTGCGCTCGGCTACGCCGCAAGGGTGCGCTCGGCTACGCCGCAAGGGTGCGCTGGGCCATAATCCCCATCCATGGTCCTGGTCGTCGACGTCGGCAACACCCAAACCCACTTCGGGACCTTCCGCGGCGAGGAGCTCGTCGAGCACTGGCGCTTTGCCACGGTGCGTGAGTCAACCGCCGATCAGTTGGGGGCGGCGCTTAGGAACCTCCTCGAGCTGCGCGGGCTCTCATTTGAGGACCTCAGCGCCTCGATCATCTCCTCCACCGTTCCCAAGCTGGAGCCCGAATGGACCGCGGTCGCCGAGCGCTACCTCGGCCATGAGATGCTCGTCGTCGGCCCCGGCTTGAAGACCGGCATGGCGATCCGCTACGACAACCCGCGCGAGATCGGCGCCGACAGACTCGTCAATGCGGTGGCCCTGCGAGAGCGCTTCGGCGGTCCGGCGGTGTGCGTGGACTTCGGCACCGCCACCACCTTCGACGTGGTATCCGGGGAGGGCGAGTACATCGGCGGCTCGCTGATGACCGGCATCGAGATCTCCCTCGACGCGCTCACAGAGCGCGGCGCGCGCTTGCCGAAGGTCGAGCTGGCACCGCCGCGTACCGTGATCGCCAAGAACACGATCGACGCGATCCGCTCGGGCGTGGTGTTCGGGTACGCCGGCGCCGTAGACGCGATCCTGCGCCGCATCTACGACGAGCTCGGCGGGCACGTCGCGGTCGTCGCCACCGGCGGCCTCGGCCACCTGGTGGTGCCGTTCACCGAGGAGATCGAGGAGGTCGATGATCTGCTCACGCTTACCGGCCTGCGTCTGCTGTACGAGCACAACGCCGCCGCCGCGTAGTGGGTCGGGCGTGGGGGTTGTGTTGTTCTTTTTTGTTTTCCTTCTACAGCTGAATATTTTCGAGCTGTAACAAGTTCTTTTTTGTAACACAACATCCATGTGTCCTCCGCGATGGACGATGGGCGTCACAATCGGGGTATGCCGATGCTCACCGACTCCTGGACGCTAGGTCCTCTGACCGTCCCCAACCGCGTGATGCTCGCGCCGCTGGCGGGCATCGGCAACTGGTTCGTGCGGCTACAGGCCAAGCGCTACGGAGCGGGGATGGCAGTCTCCGAGATGCTCTCCAGCCACGCGATCTTCCACGGCAACGAGCGCACCTGTGTGGAGATGCTGCGGATCGACCCGCGCGAGCGCACGGTTGGGCACGACGAGGCGGGGAAGGGAGCCGGGATTGTCTCCATTCAGCTCTTCGGCCAGGATCCCACCGTGATGCGCGTCGCAGCGGCGGTGGTGGCGGAGACGGGCGTGGACGCGATCGACCTCAACATGGGCTGCCCGGTGCCGAAGGTGTGCAAGACAGGCGCCGGCGCCGCCCTGCTCGACGATCCGGACGTCGCGGTGGCGGTCGCGAAGGCCGCCCGTGAAGGTGGTGGCCTGCCGGTGACCGTCAAGCTGCGCTCCGGCCGCCGGCCGGGAGACACCAGCGGCTTCGAGCTCGCGCGGCGTCTGGTCGAGGAGGCGGGAGTGGCGGCGATCGCCTTCCACCCGCGCTCGGCGGCGGTACACCACAAAGGCGCCCCCGACTACGAGCTGGCCGCGCGCCTTGTCGAGATGCTCGACGCGCCCGTGATTCTCACGGGCGGTCTCAGCGATGCCCAGAGCACTTTGGCGGCCTTCGAGCAGACAGGTGCCACCGCGGTGATGCTCGCACGCGGATCGCTCGGCAACCCGTGGCTGTTCGAGCAGCTACTGGGGAGCCGCGAGGACGAGCCCACGCGCACGGAGGTCCTCGATGAGCTCGAATGGATGATCGACCGCGCCGTCGAGCATCTCGGCTCCGATCGCGCGACGCGCTATCTGCGCAAGTTCTACCCGTGGTACGTGGCGCGTCTGGGTCTCGAGAAGGCGCATGCCAAGGTGTTGGGAGAGTCCCTGCAGAGGGCGCCCACCCTCCAGAACGCTCGCTATACTGCTGCGCTCGCTGCGCTCCCGAGAGCGGCAATCCCCGCCTGAACGGCGGGGTTTTCGTTGCCCCATCCAAAGCCAACCCACGGAATCAATTCCCGCCGCCCACATGCCGAAGGACGTCATCCTCACCCCCGAAGGCCTCGACAAGCTCAAAGACGAGCTTGAGCTGCTGTCGACCGCCAAGCGCCGCGAGGTGGCTGAACGGATCAAGGAGGCCCGCGAGTTCGGCGACATCACCGAGAACTCCGAGTACGACGACGCCAAGAACGAGCAGGCGATGCTGGAGAGCCGCATCGCCACGCTGCAGGAGAAGCTACGCATGGCGACCGTGATCGACTCCAAGGAGATCTCAACCGATGTCGTGGGTGTCGGCTCGGTAGTGCACGTCAAGGATGAGAAGACCGGCAAGTCGGTCAAGTACACGATCGTCGGATCTTCTGAGGCCAACCCCCAAGAGGCCAAGCTCTCCAACGAGTCGCCGGTGGGACGCGCGTTGATCGGGCACAAGCGGGGCGACCTCGTCGCCGTGCAGGTCCCGCGCGGGCCAGCACGCAAGCTCAAGATCACGAAGATCGACATCGGGCTCAAATAGTCTCTCGCGTTGTGAGCGAGGCCGACGAGCAGAAAGGGCAGGCCCACGGTCTGGTCGAGTTGATCGCTGAGCGCCGGGCCAAGGCCGAGCGGCTGCGCGCCGACGGCGCCGAGATCAGCCCCTATTCGTACCCGGGCGTCGAGCCCATCTCAGACGTGCGCTCCGCCTATGAGCATCTGGAGGTGGGTGAGGAGACCGACGATCCCCACCGCGTCGCCGGGCGCTTGGCGGCCCGTCGCGGGGCCGGCAAGATGGCGTTTCTGGATCTCGTCGATCGCAGCGGCAGGATCCAGTTGCACGCGCGCGTGGACGTGCTCGGGGAGGAGGCGATGGGTCGGCTGCTGTCGCTCGACCTCGGCGACCTGCTCGGTGTGGACGGCGCCCCGCTGCGCTCTCGCCACGGCGAGCTAACGCTGCGCGTCGACGGCTATCAGATCCTCGGCAAGGCGCTGCGTCCACCTCCCGACAAGCACGCAGGTCTCACCGACGTCGAGACTCGCCACCGCCGCCGCGAGCTGGACCTGATCGCGAACGAGGAGGCCCGTGAGCTGTTTGCCGATCGCGCGCGGATCGTCTCGGCGGTGCGCGCCTACCTCGACGGCGAGGGCTTCCTGGAGGTCGAGACGCCGGTGCTGCAGCCGCTTTACGGCGGCGCGCTGGCCCGGCCGTTCACGACCCACCACAACGCGCTCGACCGCGAGCTGTACTTGCGGATCGCCACCGAGCTGTATCTCAAGCGGTTGATCGTGGGCGGGCTGGAGCGCGTGTACGAGCTCGGCAAGGACTTCCGCAACGAGGGCCTCTCCACCAAGCACAACCCCGAGTTCACGGTGGTCGAGTGGTACGAGGCCTACGCCGACTACAGCCGACGAGGCCGCCCGCCTGGAGCAGATGCTGGCGGCCGCCGCCGCCGCGGTCGGCTACGACGGTGAGCTGGACTTCACCGCGCCGTGGCAGCGGATCCGCTTCGTGGAGGCGGTGCGCGAGGCCACCGGCGATCGACCTGCTGCGAGCGCCCGCGCGATCGCCCCGCTCGCTGGCCGCGCGGCGATCTGCTCGCAGCGAGACCTCGCAGATGCCAACCGACGGGCTCGAGCTGGCCACAGCTGGCCGACGACCTGCTGTCGAAGTTCGTCGAGCCCACGCTATCCAGCCCACGTTCGTCTTCGACTACCCGATCGAGCTGTCGCCGTTCGCGCGCGCACATCGCTCCGAGCCAGGCCTGGCCGAGCGCTGGGAGGCGTTCGCCGGGGGCATGGAGATCGCCAACGCGTTCAGCGAGCTCACCGACCCCGACGAGCAGCGCGCGCGCTTCGAGGCCCAGAGCCGCCTCGCGCTCGAGGGCGACGAGGAGACCCAGCCCCACGACGAGCTGTTCCTGGAGGCGCTCGAGCACGGGATGCCCCCCACCGGGGGGGTGGGGTTGGGGATCGACCGGCTCGTGATGCTGCTCACTGGGCGCTCCTCGATCCGCGAGGTGGTGCTGTTCCCCGCGATGCGCAACTAGCGCCCTTCGTGCGGTCTTTAAGGGATACATCCCCAAGCCGAGAGGGCGGTATCCAAGGCCGGATACCCGGTTGGTAGACTGCCTGAAAGGCGCCACTGGACCGCGGGCGCCAGGCGTGCGGTCCGCACAGGAAGGAAGTACCCCATGTTCGAGCGATTCACAGAACGGGCCCGGCAGGTCGTCGTTCTCGCGCAGGAGGAGGCGCGTACGCTCAAGCACAACTACATCGGCACGGAGCACATCCTGCTCGGGCTGCTGCGCGAGGAGGAGGGGCTTGCCGCGCGTGTGTTGGAGAGTCTCGACATCACCGTCGAGCGGGTGCGCGCCCAGGTCGTGCGGATAGTGGGCTCCGGCGAGGAGGTCACCTCTGGGCAGATCCCGTTTACCCCACGCGCCAAGAAGGTTCTTGAGCTGGCGCTGCGCGAGGCGCTCTCGCTCGGGCACAACTACATCGGCACCGAGCACATCCTGCTGGGGCTGGTACGTGAGAACGAGGGCGTCGCCGCCCGCATCCTGCTCGACTTCGACGCCGACTCCGAGAAGATCCGCAACGAGGTGATCCGGATGCTGTCCGGCCCAGGCGGGCGCCGCCAGGGGCAGGGATCGGGCTCCGGCGGGTCGGGCTCAGGTCCCGGCGAGGGCAAGAAGTCCTCCAAGCTTCTCGACCAGTTCGGGCGCAATCTCACCAAGCTGGCCGCCGATGGCAAGCTCGACCCCGTTGTGGGGCGCGAGACCGAGATCGAGCGGATCATGCAGATCCTCTCGCGGCGCACCAAGAACAACCCGGTGCTCATCGGCGAGCCCGGCGTGGGCAAGACCGCCGTGGTGGAGGGGCTGGCGCAGCGCATCACCAACTCCGACGTCCCCGAGCTGCTCAAGAACAAGCAGATCTACACGCTCGACCTGGCGGCCCTGGTCGCCGGCTCGAAGTACCGCGGCGAGTTCGAGGAGCGCCTGAAGAAGGTGATGAAGGAGATCACCCAGCGCGGGGACATCATCCTGTTCATCGACGAGCTCCACAACCTTGTCGGCGCGGGCGCCGCCGAGGGCGCGATCGATGCCGCCTCGATCCTCAAGCCCGCGCTCGCACGTGGCGAGCTGCAGACAATCGGCGCTACCACGCTGGACGAGTACCGCAAGTACCTGGAGCGCGACTCCGCCCTGGAGCGCCGTTTCCAGCAGATCCGCGTGGAGGAGCCCACGATCGAGCAGTCGGTGGAAATCCTCAAGGGGCTGCGCGATCGCTACGAGCAGCATCACAAGGTGCAGATCACCGACGAGGCGCTGCAAGCCGCCGCCGACCTGGCCTCGCGCTACATCTCAGACCGCTTCCTGCCCGACAAGGCGATCGATCTGATCGACGAGGCGGCCTCGCGAATGCGCATAAAGTCGATGACCTCCCCGCCCGCCAACCGTGAGTTCGAAGAGGAGATCGAATCCACGCGCCGCGAGAAGGAGCAGGCGATCGAGAACCAGGAATTCGAGAAGGCCGCCGCGCTGCGCGATCAGGAGCGCAAGCTCGCCGGCAAGAAGCGTGAGCTGGAGGAAGAGTGGGAGTCCGGCGAGTCCGTCGAGCGTCCCTCGATTGGCGAGGAGGAGATCGCCGACATCGTTTCGATGTGGACGGGCATTCCCGTGTTCAAGCTCACCGAGGCCGAGACCCAGAAGCTGATGCGCATGGAGGAGGAACTGCACAAGCGCGTGATCGGCCAGCACCCCGCGGTCGAGGTCATATCTAAGGCGATCCGCCGCTCGCGCGCGGGTCTGAAGGATCCCAAAAGGCCAACCGGCTCGTTCATCTTCCTGGGCCCCTCGGGTGTCGGCAAGACCGAGCTCGCGCGCACGCTCGCCGAGTTCCTGTTCGGCGACGACGAAGCGATGATTCGCATCGACATGTCCGAGTACATGGAGAAGCACGCGGTGTCGCGCCTGGTGGGCTCGCCCCCCGGCTACATCGGCTACGACGAGGGCGGACAGCTCACCGAGGCTGTGCGACGCAAGCCTTACTCCGTGCTGCTGCTCGACGAGATCGAGAAGGCCCACCCCGACGTGTTCAACATCCTCCTGCAGATCCTCGAGGACGGACGTCTCACCGACGCGCAGGGTCGCACCGTGGACTTCCGCCACGCGATCGTAATCATGACCTCCAACATCGGCGCCGCTGAGATCGCGCGCAACACGCCGCTGGGCTTCGCCGTGTCCGACGATGAGACCGGGATCACCTACGACGACATGAAGAACCGCATCATGGGTGAGCTTAAGAAGGTGTTCCGTCCTGAGTTCCTCAACCGCATCGACGACGTGATCGTCTTCCACAAGCTTCAGAAGGAGGAGATCCGCCAGATCGTGGAGCTTCTTGCTAGTGCGCATCCGCGAGTCGATGGCCGAACGCGAGTTGCAACTGGAGCTGACCGATCCCGCCAAGGACCTGCTCGTGGACAAGGGCTGGGACCCCGCGATGGGCGCCCGTCCGCTGCGGCGCGCGATCCAGCGCTACATCGAGGACCCGCTAGCCGACTTCGTGCTGCGCGAGCAGCTCACGCCCGGCGCCACCGTCGTCATCAACCCCGCCCCCGAGGGCGAGGAGGGTGAGGTGCGCCTGACGATCGTCAAGCCCAAGAAGGCAAAGACGCCGGTGGGCGTCGGTGCCGCTGAGGGTGGCAGCGAGGAGCTGCCCGTCGCTGATGAGCACGAGCACCACGACGACGAGCACCCAGCCGAGCCCTAGCAAGGGGTTGCACTGAGCACCTACCTGCAGATCACGGTCGCTCCGATGGGCGCCGAGGACTGGCCGTCGGTGGCGCGCATCTACCGTGAAGGCATGGCTACCGGGAACGCGACGTTCGAGCATGAGGTCTCAAGCTGGGAGCAGTGGCGCGCTGCGCGTATCGAGGATCCCTGCCTGGTGGCGCGCGATGATGCGGGAGTTGTGCTCGGCTGGGCGGCGCTCAGCCAGGTGTCCGCCCGCGCTGTATACCGGGGGGTGGGGGAGGTTGGTGTGTACGTCGACCAAAACAACGCTCGTCGTGGCATCGGTCGCCTGCTGCTGAACGCCTTGGTCGAGGCTTCAGAGCGCGCGGGCTTCTGGACGCTGCAAGCGGGGATCTTTCCTGAGAACGAGGGATCGATAGCGCTGCACGAGAGTTGCGGCTTTCGGCCGATGGGCCGGCGCGAGCGGGTTGGCAAGATGCCCGACGGGCGCTGGCGCGACGTGATGCTCTACGAGCGCCGCAGCCAGATCGTCGGGGTCGACGCGTAGTCTGCGTCGATGCCGCGCGCTCAAACCGCCCATGTCTGCTCGCAGTGCGGGCTGCGCTCACCCCAGTGGATGGGGCAATGCCCAGGCTGCTCCGCGTGGAACACGCTCGTTGAGGAGCGCGCCCAGACAGCCGCCACCGACGGTCGGGCGGGGGATCCCGTCTGCGCGCGCTCCCGGGAGCCAACGTGGCGACGCTGGTGCCGCTCTCCCAGGTGGTGGCCGCGCCGCTTGCGCGCCTGCAGACCGGCATCGGCGAGCTCGACCGGGTACTCGGTGGCGGGCTCGTGCCGGGATCGCTCGTGCTGCTCGGGGGCTCGCCGGGGATCGGTAAGTCGACACTCACCAACATGGCGCTGGGCAACATCGCCGGCGCCGGGCACAAGACGCTGTATGTTAGCGGGGAGGAGTCCGCCGAGCAGGTGCGCCTGCGCGCTGAGCGGCTCTCGCCGAGCGCGCTCGAGGTGCCGGTGCTCGCGGAGACAGATCTCGACGCGGTGCTCGATGCGATCGCCTCGCACGCGCCGAGCGTGTGCGTGATCGACTCGGTGCAAACGCTGCGCTCGGCTGAGACGTCCGGCGCCCCCGGCTCGGTGGGGCAGGTGCGCGAGGTGGCAGCCCAGATCATGGATCTCGCGAAGGCACGCTCGATCGCGGTGGTGCTCGTCGGGCACGTCACCAAGGACGGCGCGCTGGCCGGCCCGCGTGTGCTCGAGCACCTTGTGGACTGCGTGCTGCAGTTCGAGGGCGAGCGCGAGCGTCCCTACCGCGAGCTGCGCGCGCTGAAGAACCGCTTTGGCTCCACCAACGAGGCGGGGCTGTTCGAGATGCGCCAGGGCGGCCTGGTGGAGGTGCTGGACGCCTCCGCGCGCTTCGTCGCGGAGGCAACACGCGCCCCCGGCAGCGTGGTGCTGGCGGCGATGGAGGGCTCGCGGCCGCTGTTGGTGGAGGTGCAGGCGCTTGTGGCCGACTCTGAGCTTGAGCAGCCGCGACGCGTGGTATCGGGCCTGGACCGCAATCGCCTCGCGCTGGTGCTCGCGATCCTCAGTCGCCATGGTGGTGTCGGCACCGGCGGGCGCGATGTGTTCGTGAACGTCGTGGGTGGGGTGCGCGTCGATGAGCCCGGTGTTGACCTCGCGATCGCGCTGGCGGTTGCCTCCGCCGCGCGTGGGGTTGAGATTCAAGGGGCCCACCCACCCGCGCCATGCGGCTGCTTCGGGGAGCTGGGTCTCACCGGTGAGCTGCGCTGGGTCGGCCATCCGGAGCGTCGCCTGGCGGAGGCGGCCAGGCACGGCCTCGCCGATGTGCTGGCGCCCGCAGGCAGTGGCGAGCAGGCTCGCGAGGCGTCCACGCTGCGTCAGGCGCTCTCATTTGCGCTCCCCGCGGGCGAGCGTCGTCGCGCCTCCGTAGCCGCATAGCCTCGCCTCACAGCTTCCAAGCGTCGTCGCGCCTCTGTAGCCCCTAGCCCGCGCGCGAGCTTCCAAAGCGCGACGCCGGCGAGTTCGATTCCGGCAATTCAATGTTGGGGAGTCGATTCGCACTGTTCGACTACCGTAGGGAGCCGATAAACAAACGGTAAATGCCCTAGAATGCCTAGTTGTGGCCTCACGATCCGGCGAAGAATTCGACACGGACGCGCGACCCGAGCCCGCGCTGGTCAGGGCCCTTGAGATGGTGGCTCCCGGCACGGCGCTGCGGGAGGGCATCGAGAGCATCCTGCACGCTCGCACCGGCGGCCTGATCGTGATCGGCGATCCCGAAGAGCTCAGCTTCCTGTTCTCCGGTGGAATAAAGCTCGACATCGACTACACGCCAGCGTTCCTCTACCAGGTGGCCAAGATGGACGGGGCGATCATCGTCAGCTCCAACGCCACCAAGCTCGCGATGGCAAACGTCCAGCTGATGCCGGATCCCACGATCCTCTCGCACGAGACCGGCACCCGCCACCGCACCGCCGAGCGCGTGTCAAAGCAGACCGATGCGCTCGTGATCGCCATCTCCCAGCGCCGCGAGGTGGTGTCGTTGTACGTGGACGGGGTTAAGTACATCCTCGAAGACATCACCGTGGTGCTGTCGAAGGCCAATCAGGCGCTCGCCACACTCGAGAAGTACCGCACCCGCCTCGATCAGGTCTCCACGCGTCTCACCGCCCTGGAGTTCGAGGGTGGCGTGACGCTGCATGACGTGCTCACCGTGCTGCAGCGCTCGGAGCTCGTCACGCGGATGGCGGTTGAGATCGAGCGCTACATAGTCGAGCTCGGCAGCGAGGGCCGTCTGATCGAGATGCAGCTGGAGGAGACGATTCTTGGCACCACCGCCGAGAAGGCCGCACTGGTGCAGGACTATCTCGCCGACTACTCCGACGAGGCGTTCGCCTCAGCCCTGGACCAGGTGGGGCGCCTCGCTCACCAGGATCTACTCGACTTCGGGAGACTCGCCGAGCTGCTCGGCTACGACCGCAAGCTCAACACGCTCGACTACCCGGTGTCCCCGCGTGGGCACCGTATCCTCGGGCGTATCCCACGGCTGCCAAAGCTCGTCGTCACACAGATCGTGGGTGAGTTCGGGGGCTTGGATGAGCTGCTCGCCGCGACCGACGCGGAGCTGGAGGCAGTTGAGGGAGTGGGGGAGATAAGGGCGAAGGACATCCGCGAGGGCCTTCGCCGGCTGCAGGAGATCAATCTCGTGGACCGCTACCTGCAGACCTGACGAACAGGACCTGAGACAAGGCCGGTCCCATTGCCGGCGCGACAAAGGAGGACACCATCCCCGCACAAGCAATCGAAGAGACATCATTCATCGAGGAGCTCGAGGTGACCCGCGAGGTCGAGTGCATCGAGTTCGAGCTCGGAGACCACGTCGTGTACCCCCATCACGGCGCCGGCAAGGTCCTGAGCAAGGAGGACATGGAGGTTCTTGGCACCACTCGCGAGTACCTCACGATCAAGATCCTCCACAACGACATGACAGTGAAGGTTCCCACGGAGAACGCAGCCCTGGCCGGTCTGCGCCGTGTGATCGATGAGGAAACGGTCAAGAAGGTTCTCGACGTGCTCCGCGCCGATGTATCGGAGATGCCCAAGAACTGGAACCGGCGCTTCAAGCACAACCGCGACAAGATCAAGACAGGTGACATCTACGAGCTCGCGGAGGTTGTCCGCAACCTTTCACTGCGTGAGAGCGAAAAGGGGCTCTCCACAGGCGAGAAGCAAATGTACACCCGCGCCAAGAAGATCCTCGCCTCCGAGCTGATGTATGCGCTCGACAAGGACGAGGACGAGGCCGAGAGCTACCTCGACGAGCTACTCGCAAGCTCCGCTTCGAGCCAGCTCGCGGTCGCCGCCAAGTAATCATCGCTTGGCCGTCGCGCTGATCGTTGCCGCCGGGCTCGGCGAGCGCCTTGGACTGAGACGTCCCAAGGCGCTCGTCGAGCTCGCTGGGCG
The DNA here is from genome assembly GCA_963849215.1 of uncultured Solirubrobacterales bacterium. Classification (GTDB taxonomy): domain Bacteria; phylum Actinomycetota; class Thermoleophilia; order Solirubrobacterales; family Solirubrobacteraceae; genus Palsa-744. The sequence continues at coordinate 567,313 of CAWKGR010000001.1, read as the reverse complement.
GCCGCTGCTGCAGTGGAGCGTGTGCACGCTGGGCGAAGCCGCGGGCATCGACAGGATCGCTGTCGCGATGCCGCGTGCGTACGCGGACGCGAGTGGGGTCAATGAGTGGTCGATCGGCCTGCCGTCTTCGTGGAACGCTGTTGCCGTCCCGGGTGGTGCGACGCGCTCCGAGTCGGTGCGCTTGGCGCTGGAGGCCGCCGGGCTGGGTGACCCGGTGCTCGTGCACGACGCCGCGCGTCCGCTGTTGACCGGCGAGCTGGTGGCGGCCACGCTTGCGGCCGTCGAGCGCGAGGGCGTGGACGCGGCGATTGCCGCCACTCCTGTGACAGACACGGTCAAGCGCGCCAACGAGGAGGGCGTGGTGACTGACACTCTGGATCGCTCCACGCTGTGGGCTGTGCAAACTCCACAGGTCTTCCGCCGCGCGGCGCTTGAGCGGGCGCTGGACGTACCGCGGGAGGTGCTGGCTCAGGCAACCGACGACGCGTGGCTGGTCGAGCGCGCCGGCGGCCGCGTGGTGGTCGTGCCCGCACCGCCCGAGAACCTCAAGGTCACCACTCCGCTGGATCTGGCGCTCGCCGAGCTTCTGATTGCGCGACGCGACGATCGCGACCCTGCTTGACTTGCGGCCATGCTCACCGACTACCACCTGCACCTACGCCCCGACGATCTCAGCGCCACCCCGGAGGGATTTTTCACGGCCTCCAACGTCGAGCGCTATCGCAACGTCGCGAACGATCGCGACATCTCCGAGCTGGGCGTCTCCGAGCACATCTACCGTTTCGCGCAGGCGCTCGAGGTGTGGCAGCACCCGCTGTGGCGCGAATTCGCGCGCGACGATCTCGAGGAGTACTGCCGGTTCGTGCGTGAGGACACCGATCTGCGGTTGGGGATCGAGGCCGACTTCATCCCGGGCGCCGAGGACCGCATGGCGAACCTGCTGGAAGCGCACGACTTCGACTACGTGGTGGGCTCAGTGCACTTCCTTAGCGATCACGCGCTCGACATGGACGACTACAGCGTTTGGAGCACTGGCCGCAGCCCCGAGGAGATCTGGAGCGGCTACTTCCGCGCGCTCGGCGAGGCCGCCCGCAGCGGTCTGTTCGACATCCTCGCCCACCCCGACCTGGTGAAGGTGTGGGGCTCTAACCGTCGAGACCGTCCGTTGCCCGAAGGCGATCTCCGACGCTACTACGAGCTGGCGCTCGACGGCATCGCCGAGTCTGGGGTGGCGATCGAGGTGTCCACCGCTGGGCTGCGCAAGCATGCGCAGGAGATCTATCCCGCGCCGGCGTTCCTGCGGATGTGCTCGGAAGCCGGTGCGCCGATTGCGCTATCGAGTGACGCGCACCGTCCCGAGGATGTGGGAGCCGACTACGACCAAGCATTTGAGCTGCTGAGCAGTGCCGGTGTGCAGGAGCTCAGTGTGTTCGAGCATCGCCGCCGTCGCCTGGAGTCGATCACTTTTGCGGGTACCCCCCGTAGCAGAGGGCAAGCTCCCCATGAGGAGAGTCAGGCTCGCCACAACGGGGGGCAGGCAAGCGGGGCGGGAGTTCTATGACGACCCTTTCCGGGATCGGCTACGACTCCCACCGTCTCGCCACCGGACGCAAGCTGATCTTGGGAGGTGTCGAGATCCCCGGCGAGCAGGGTCTCGACGGCCACTCCGACGCCGACGTGCTCACCCATGCGGTGATCGACGCGCTATTGGGCGCGGCTGGTCTGGGGGACATCGGCGAGCACTTCCCCGATTCTGAGGATCGCTATCGCGACGCCGATTCGATCGAACTGCTGGAGACCGTGCTCACGCGCGTTGTCGCGCAGGGGTTGGAGCTCGTCAACGTGGACAGCACCGTCATGATGGAGCGCCCCAAGCTCGGCCCCCATCGCGAGGCGATCCGCGAGCGTCTCGCGGTTGTCCTCGGCCTCGCGCCGGGACGGGTCAACGTGAAGGCCACCACCGGTGAGGGGATCGGCTTTGTCGGTCGCGGTGAGGGCGTCGCGGCGCTGGCGGTCGTGAGCCTGCGTATCGCCGACTGACAGCCGGCGCTACTGTTGCTCGGCCATGCGACAGATTCGACTTCACAACACGCGCACGGGGGATTTGCTCGCTCTGGAGTCTCGCGACCCTGGGCAGGTTGGCATCTACGCGTGCGGACCGACTGTCTACAGCCGCATTCATATCGGCAATGCCCGTCCGTTCGTGGTGTTCAGCCTACTCAAGCGCTTCCTAGAGCACGAGGGCTATCACACGACACTCGTCGTCAACGTAACCGACGTCAACGACAAGATCTACGACGCCGCTCGCGCCGACCCCCAAAGCTCCGACCCAGCACGACGTGCCGGTCGCTCGAGTGAGGAGCTGGCGGCCGAGATGACTGCACACTACATCGCCGACACCGACGCACTCGCTCTCGGACGTCCAGACCACGAGCCGCTCGCTTCGGAGGCGATGGACGGGATCGTGGCCTACATCCAGGATCTGATCGACTCCGACCATGCGTACGAGAGCGGGGGTGACGTGTTCTTCAGGGTGCGCTCGGATCCTAAGTACGGCTCGCTGTCGCACCGTCGGATCGAGGACATGGACCAGGGCGAGGATGGATCGGGCACCAACCCCTCCTCCCATCGCAAGGAGGACCCGCTCGACTTTGCGCTATGGAAGGCACATAAGCCCGAGGAGGACGCATGGTGGGACTCCCCTTGGGGGCAGGGTAGACCCGGTTGGCACATCGAGTGCTCGGCGATGGCCGAGAGCCTGCTTGGGGTGGGCTTCGACATTCACGGTGGTGGCTCGGACCTGCTGTTCCCACACCACGAGAACGAGGCTTCCCAGACACGCTGTGCTCGCGGGCAGGAGCTGGCCCATATCTGGATGCACAACGGCATGATCCAGCTCACGGGGGAGAAGATGGCCAAGTCGGCCGGCAACATCGCGCTGTTGCACGAGGTGGTCGAGCAGTATGGGCGCGACGCTGTGGTCATGTACTTGCTGGGCGGTCACTATCGCCAGCCGCTCGCCTTCTCGCCCGCGGAGCTCGATGATGCCGATCGCCGCATCCACCGTATCCGCGATGCCCTGCGCCGCCTGGACTCGGGCAGTCCTAGCCCATCCGACATGGCCCACCATGCCGACGCTTTCTTTGCGGCGCTCGCCGATGACTTCAACACGCCGAAGGCACTGGCCTGCTTGTTCGAGTGGATTCGCGAGGCCAACCGTCGCGGTGAGGCCGTCGGCGACAGCGACCTGTGCGAGATGCTTGCCATGTTCGCTCTCGAGGGCCTGCAGCCGCTAGGTGCGCTCGGCGACATCGACCCGGAGGCGGTCGCGCTACTGGCATCGCGCGAGGCGGCTCGTAGCGAGCGCGACTTCGCGCAGGCCGACCGCCTGCGTGACGAGATCAACGCGCGCGGATGGGAGATTCGCGACAGCGCGGACGGTCCCGAGCTGATCCCGCTGTCGCGGTGATCGTCTACGGACGCAACCCAGTGCGTGAGGCGCTGCGCGGCCGTAGAGCCGTAGCGTGGCCCAAGTGTGGGCGACCGCGAATGTCGCGCACGAGCCATGGTTGACAGACATCAAGGCAAAAGTGTGCGCTGCGGATGAGCTGGAACGTGTCTGTGGCTCCTCTGCTCACCAGGGGGTTTGCGCGGACATGGGCGGCTATCCCTACGTCGGCGCGCGCGAGCTGCTAACCGTTGACTCGCCTTTGATCGTGGCCCTCGATCAGGTTCAGGACCCCCAGAACCTTGGCTCGATCTGCCGTACGGCGGAGTGTGCTGGGGTCACGGGCGTAGTTGTTCCCGAACGTCGCGCGGCTGAGGTGACTCCGGCCGCGTGCAAGGCTTCGGCGGGAGCGGTCGAGCATATGCGCATCGCGCGTGTGCGTAACATCGCGGACTTCCTCGGCGAGGCGCGTGACGCCGGCTGCTGGTCCTACGGCGCGAGTGCCGCCGGTGACACGGTCCCATACATGGTCCCCGACTACAGCGGAGGAGTCGTGCTGGTGCTCGGCAGCGAGGGCAGTGGACTGCGCCCGCGTGTCGCCGGCGCATGCGACCAGCTGGTGTCGCTGGCGCTCCATGGACAAATGGAGTCGCTAGGAGTTGCGGCGGCGGCGGCGGCGCTGCTGTACGGAATCTTGCACGGCCGCGAAAAAGTCCTTGACAAGGCTCCATAACTGTGCGAAGCTGCCGCGCATAACGCTCAACCTAAGGTTGACTTCATAGCTTTGGCGCCAGGGGAGGAGTGCGCCACTGAGCACGTTTTGGCTGTGCGCAGCCGAGAAAGGATTTGCTCGTGGCACGAATCTCCCATAACTCTCAATCTGAAGTAAAGGTTGATGATGGTTTCTTGATTGCTCTTGCTAAGCAGGGCGATCGCAATGCGTATGACCGGCTCGTACGCCGCTACCACGGCTTTGTGCGCCTGAAGGCCTCGTCCTACTTCCTCGCTGGGGGAGACTCTGAAGATCTGATCCAAGAGGGGCTTGTGGGTCTCTACAAGGCGATTCGCGACTACCGCACCGATCGCGAGTCGAGCTTCCGCAACTTCGCCGAGCTCTGCATCACGCGCCAGATCATCACGGCTGTGAAGACGGCCACCCGCAATAAGCACACCCCGCTGAACCAGTACGTCTCGTTCTCATCGACGCCCGCTGCCGCCGGCGATGACGTGCCGACGCTCGACCAGACGATCGCCGGGCCCAGCGTCAACGACCCGGTCAACCGCGTGATCTCCTCCGAGGAGCTGCGCTCGCTCGTGGGTTGTCTCTCGACTGCCCTCTCGGAGCTCGAGAGTCGTGTGCTCTCGCTGTACCTCGATGGCTGCTCCTACGAGCAAGTCGGCGAGCGGCTGGCGTGCGACACCAAGACGGTCGACAATGCGCTGCAGCGGGTCAAGCGTAAGGTCGGGGCCCACCTGCGCGCGCGGCTGGTCACCTCCTGAGGCCTTACACCATCCCGCCAAACGGCTTGTTGCCCGATCTGGCGCCGCCCGTGGTGGGGTCTCAGCTGGGCTTGTAAGGACCGGGCTTGTGCCGCGGGCTGCCTCCGGGGAAGGCCAGGCGCAGGATCGTGCGATGCACGCTGCCGAGCTGCTTGCTCAGGGGCCCGGTGTTGTAGGGCAGTCCGTAGCGACGGCACACGTCCCGCACTCGCGGGGCGATCTCGACGTAGCGGCTGGAGGGCATGTCGGGATACAGGTGGTGCTCTACCTGGAAGCTCAGATTGCCCGCCATCAGGTGAAACAGCGAACCGCCGTCGATGTTCGCCGAACCCAGCAGCTGGCGTACATACCAGCCGCCGCGGGTCTCCTCGGCGACCTCGGCTTCGCTAAACGTGTAGGTCTGGTCGGGGAAATGCCCGCAGAAGATGATCGAATAGGCCCACACGTTGCGCACGATGTTCGCGGTGAAGTTCGCCGCCAGTGTTGACTTCCACGCGCGCCCCGACAGCAGCGGGAAGGCGATGTAGTCCTTGACGACCTGCCGGCGCGCCTTGACCCCGATCGCCCTCAGCTCCTCAAGCAGTTGCTCCTTGCTCTTCTCCCCGGCGTGGATCGCGTCGAAGTTGAGATCGTGCAGAGCCACGCCCCACTCGAAGAATCCCATCAGCAGCAGGTTGTAGAAGGGCTGCAACAGGTACACAGGGTGCCATTTCTGGTGGGGATCGATGCGCATGATCTCGTAACCCAGGTCCCGATCCTTGCCACGGATATTGGTGAAGGTGTGGTGCTCGTAGTTGTGGGAGTGCCGCCACGCATCGGCGGGGGAGGCGGTGTCCCAGTCCCAGTTTTGCGAGTTGATGTCGGGATCGTTCATCCAGTCCCACTGGCCGTGCATCACGTTGTGGCCGATCTCCATGTTCTCCAGGATCTTCGCGACTGAAAGCGCCGCCGTGCCTGCCAGCCACAGCGGCTTGCGCCGCGAGCCCAGCAGCATGCCGCGCGCGGCCAGCACGAGCTGACGGTGCAGCTTGATCGTGGCGCGGATGTAGCGCGAGTCGCGATCGCCGAGATCGGCAAACACTTCGTCGTGGATTGTGTCGAACTCGCGGCCGAGCTCCTCGAGCTGCTCGGGAGTGAGCCGGGCCAGGGGGTTGTCGGGCTCCTCGAACTTAGTTTGAGTATTCAGCCGGCTTGGCCCGACATTGGGCGCCGTGCGCGCCGGGGGACCCTCGATCTCGTTGCGTCTCATATAGACCGTTTGGCTATCGGTGTAGGTGCTCGACATGATGGGTTCCTCTATTTGGGGACTAAAGCTCGATCTCGATCGCGCCCTCGGGCGCGTTGATGCAGGTACGCAGCATTTCTCCGGGATGCCCGTGTACGCGCCCGGTACGCAGGTCACGCACCTGACCGGAGCGCAGTCGCCCGACACAGGTGTGGCAAATGCCCATGCGGCAGCCATAGGGCAGCGTGGCACCCGCGGCCTCTCCTGCGATCAGGATCGGCTGCTCACCGTCGCTGGACGCCTGGACGTCGCTGGCGCAAAAGCGGATCGTCCCGCCCAACCCACGCTCGCCGTCGCCCACGTGCACGTCGGGCTGAAAGTGCTCGATGTGTAGCAGCGCCGGGTCGCCGTCGCGTTTCCAGCGGTCGGTCATCGCCTCGAGCATCCCCGCTGGTCCACACACGAACGCCTCGCGCGAGGACCAGTCTGGACACAGCGTGTCGAGTTGATCCGGGGTAATGCGGCCCTGCTCCCCGGTGACGCGCAGATGCAGCCGGTAGCCGCGATGGCGAGCTTGCAGCTCTCCCAGATCGCGCGCGAAGATGACGGTCTCAGCGGTGCGGGCGCAGTGCACGTGCACCACATTCTCGATCTGTCGCTGAGCGGCGAGGCTACGTAGCATGCTCATGATCGGCGTGATACCGCTGCCCGCGCTGATGAACAGCAGGCGTGGGGGCAATGGATCGGGCAGCACAAATGTGCCTTCCACCCCACCAAGTCGCACGATTGTCCCTGGGCGCGCGCGTCTGAGTAGGAACGGCGAGACCTTGCCGTCCTCCACGAGCTTTGGCGTAATCGAGATGCACCCGTCGGGACGCCCCGGATCTGAGGTCAGCGAGTAGGCGCGCCAGTGATGCACCCCGTCCACCTCGATCCCGAGTCGCAGATACTGACCGGGTCGATGTCCCTGCCATTCCCAGCCGGGCTTGATCAGCACCGTGGCGGCGCTGGGCGTCTCGCGCTCAACCTTCTCGATCCGTCCTCGCATCTCGCGCGTGGACCACAACGGGTTGACCAACTCCAGGTAGTCGTCGGGCAGCAGCGGCGAGGTAAACGATCTGATCAGCCTCAATGCTCGACGACGACCGCTGGGGACGGGCGGAGGTGCGCCTCGCTCAGCCACGGGCGCCGGATCGGATGTCTTGGAAGGGGTATCTCATCTGACCTAGATCAATGCTACCTCAAATCAGGTTACATGCAAGATGGTATCCTGAACTGAGGTGGCTGGAGCGGGAACCGATATGGCTGATGTGCCCAAGCGGCGCCAACGGCGCTCCCCCTCGGGGCGACGGTCTACCCCAGATGGGGATGACCTAATCTCAAACCAGGATCGCTCGACTTCTGAGGGCGACGAGGCGATCTCCGCCGACGGTCTCACGATCGAGCAGCTGGCTGGCGAGGTTGGGATGTCGGTTCGCAACATCCGCAACCACCAATCTCGTGGCTTGCTGCCGGCCCCAGATGTGCGCGCACGCGTTGGCTACTACAACGCCGAGCATGTAGCTCGCCTGCGTCTGATTCTCGATCTGCAGGCCGACGGCTTCAACCTCGCGGCGATTGAGCGGCTGATGAGCTCCTCCGGGGGAGTCGCGGGACGTCTGTTGGGTCTACGCAACGCTATGACCACGCCGTTTGCCACCGAGTCCCCGGAGGTGGCCACCGCTGAGGAGCTCGCGCGGCGCTTCGGCGAGGTCGACGCCAAGACCGTCGAGCGGATCCGCAAGCTCAAGCTGCTGATCCCGCTCGGCGATGATCGTTTTGAAGTTCCCAGTCCCGCTCTGATGAAAGCGGCTGAGGAAGTCACCGCGCTTGGCATCTCCCTGCATGCCGCGCTTGCGCTCGTCGAGCGTGTCAGTCGCGACTGCGAATCGATCTCTCGAGCGTTCGTCAAGCTATTCCTCAGAGAGCTGTGGGAGCCCTTCGAGCGTGACGGTCAACCGGAGGAGCGCTGGGATGAGATGATCGGCGCGATAGATGCGCTGCGGCCGATCGCCTCAGAGGCGCTGCTGGCAGTGTTCAAGCAGAGGATGACCACACAAGTTGAGGCTGCATTTGGCAAGGTGCTCGCCCAACAGGCCAAGCGCTCCAGCTGAACTCCCTAAGTAGTTTGCGCATCAAATGCTCGGACTACGTGTTAGCGCTTGCGAGACCTGTTAGGTAGCTATCGCAAAAGGGGGGCGCTAATGCGTTCGCGGAAGTTTATACCGGCCGTCACGGCCGTCATATCGCTGCTTGCGCTCGTGCCGTCGAGCGCTCTAGCGCACAAACACAGAAGTCCCAACGGGCGTTGTGCCATCGACATCAACGTTGCCCCGCGCCAGATCGTGGCGGGCGACCCTGTGGTCGTCTTCGGGCGGCTCCGCTGCGCCAACCCAGCCAACGCGGCCGGCCGGGAAGTGAGGCTCTTTCACCATCTGACAGCCCTGTCTGGCTCGGGATACAGCTATGTGCAGAGCACGACCACAGAAGCCCACGGCTTCTATGAGTTCTCACGCGCGGATGGGGTTGTCGAAACCAACCGATCCTGGTACGTGACCGGGCACGGCGCACGCAGTGCCGCCAAGCGCATCAAGGTGGCAGCGCAGGTCTCGCTCAACGGTCCGCCTGAAGGCCAGCTGCAGACAGGTTTTCCCAACCGTGTGACCTTCAGCGGCACCGTCTCTCCAGAAGACGTCGGGGCACGTGTGGTCTTGCAGCGTCAGAATGCCCTCACCGGCAACGAATGGCGCCATATCGACAGTGGGGTTGTGGGGGCCAATGGGGCTTTCACGATCGTGCACACGTTTGTGGTTCCCGGCGACGCCAACATAAGGGTGCTCGTGCGCAGCCAGAGACGCAATGTTCCCAGCACCTCCGACGTGCTGGCCTACTCGATATCCCAGGCGCAAAACGCTGAACTGACAATTCAAGCTTCGACTGATCCGATCGCTTATGGTGAAGCCGTCACGATCAGCGGCAAGTTGGCGAGCGGCGTAAACCAGCCAGTCACTCTGCTGGCTCGCACCGTGCACCAGTCGGGTTTCGCGCGCGTGGCTCAGGTCAGCACCAACGCAACGGGTGAATACAGCTTCCCCGCTCAGACACCGCTCAACAGCACTTTCTACCGAGTTCAAGCCGCCGGGGGGACGTGCGACTTGAATGTAGCACCGGCAGAGCCGGGCCCGGCGTGCCCGTCGCTGGCGCGTAGGCTGTCCTCGGCGGTTCTCTATGAGGGGGTCCGAGACGTGCTCACCGCCCAGGCCTCCCCGACCACCATACAGGCGGGTCAGAGCGTCACGTTCTCGGGCGCCGTCTCGCCTGATCACACCGGTCACGTGATCTATCTGGAACGCCAAGACGCCAACGGCGCTGGGTTCCACGTGATCCAGGTGGCATACATCGAACCGGGCTCCATCTATTCGATTGCCCATCGGCTGTATGACCCGGGCGCCAAGGTGCTGCGCGTTTACATTCCCGGTGGACCAGAGAATCAAGGAGTCGCCAGCCAGCCATTCATGATCCAGGTCAATCCCACGCTGGCGTCGATGCTCACGCCCGAAGCGCCCGAAAACACGACGCTCCCCTCCGAAGGCCAGTCCTAGAGCGGGACCAGTCCAGGTTCAGGTCGGCTGGGTGGTCCACCGGCCGGCCTGAACCACTATGGCCGCTTCGACCTGAGCCACCACCGCTCGCTCAAGCGGATCTGGTGGGCTCTCGCGGCTTGCCGGGCGACGGGTGCTCGAGCCTGCTGGGTCCCCGCAACCGCGTTTCCTCCGATGGCTCATCAGAGGCCCGGCTGAGGTGAGCCATCGAAGCGTTGCAACTGGGGCAACAGTCCTTCGCCGCCCATACAAGTAGGGCGTCAGTCCAGAGATGGCAGTGCGGACATCGCACTCGCTGGTGCATTAACAGCCTATCTTCATGCCGGGAAGGAGCGTACCCGCATCATTCCTGCTCCAAACAGTCCAAGTTGGATCACTCGCTCCCGCGGGACAGGTTTGAGCTTGGGTGTCTCTACGCGGAGGGCGTATAGCCCAGGTGCGCCGACATCTTCTTCGCGCTGGTCGCCACCAGCGGAACCAGCCGCTCCAGTATCTGCGCTTGGGAGAAGGTTGCCATCGGGGCGGCAACGTCAACGGCCCCGACCACCTCGCCGGATCTCCCCAGGAGTGGTGCGGCCACGCATCTCTGTCCTTCGACGTGTATTTGATCGGCGATCGCGAACTTCTTCTCGCGGATACGCTCGAGTTCTTCGAGCAGCTTCTCCGCAGTGGCGTTCGACCCCTTTGAAGGCTCCTGTCCTGAGCTCTCTTCGATCGCTTCGCGCTGCTCTTCCGGCGAGCGGTGAGCCAGCAGCACCCTGCCCATGGCTGTGCTGAGTGCCGCAAGGCGCGACCCACGCCCCAGCCTCGCGGAGACTTCATTTTGTCCCTGCCACGAGCTTCTTGCGCGGTCGACGTACACGATGTCCTTGCCGTGGAGCACCGCGATGCTCGCTGTGCACGCGCTGTGGTCGCGCAGCTCGCCGAGACAGCGGGGAGGGAGTTTGCGGAGTGCGGTGGAGTTGACAGCCGCGCGGCCCGGATCGCCCGCGCGCATGCCGAGCCGGTACTTGCGCCCCGGGCCCTGCTCCAGGTAGTTGAGTGCCACTAGTGTCGATGCATAGCGATGGGTTGTGGGGCGGCTCATTTCAAGGGTCTGGGCGATTTCCGCAATCCCCAGCCACGGTTGATCCGGAGTAAATGCTCTGAGGATCGCAAGTCCGCGCTCGAGCGACTGCGAGTAGCGGCCCTCCTGAGATGTGGGGTGATGCAAGATGCCTCCGCGGATGGGGGACATGGTTGTCATCGAGTTGACCGGGCTTCCTTGCGCTTCGATTCGCATCCACCATCGCTCCGCAGGTGCGAGCGCGAAAGAATGGTGTTCATCTTGACTCGCTTGGACCAGTCAGAGCTGAATTTTTCAGGACTGAACGAGCTTGACCCTAGGCGCTCGTGACTCATGATGGGCCCACGCTGGAGGAGATGTTGTGGCTCGCCGCCGCTCGTCGTAGCTGAGGTCGGGTGTACTCCGCCGGCAGCCTTTCGAGCATCTCACGAACGCCCTGGAGCCATTCGATTCGTACGTGCCAAAATGCGAGCTCCGCGTCGCGGGACACCACTCGCACCATCCTGTCCCACTCCGATCCTTCGGCGCCATCCGCTTCCGAGGCGCGCTTGAGATCCTGTACACGCCCGAGGCACACGAGCTCTTGTCCTTGAATCAGCTCGATCATCCGCGGCGCGTCACGCGGACGGCATAGCGCGATCCGGAAGTGCAATTCGTCGCGTAGCGGTGGTTCGGCGGCGCTCGACAGCAACCAGTCCTCAAAAGACGCCACTCCCTTTGGGGTCGCCTGGTAGATTGCGCGACGGCCCGGTGGGCCGGTGAGCGGCACGCCGTTCTCGTCGACCCTGCATACAAGCCCCTCGGTCTCGAGCTTCTCAAGCGCCCAGTATGGATACGAATCCGCCAGGTCGGCGAATCGCAGCTGCCGGCGTACCCCGGAGGCGATCCGGTAGGCATAGCCGGGCTTCTCGATCACGAGCCCCAGCACGGCGTGCTTAGCGGACATCGGCATCGGACCCATTTTCCAACCACTGGACTTCGTGCAAGGAAGTGACGATAGTCCACGGGGAGGGCTTGAGTCTCGTCGATCGCCAGTTACTGGACTCAAAGGGCGGTTGGGGGCCTTGGTGCTGGCGTTGTCGTCTGCGGGAAAACGTCAAATTTTCCAGGCCAGCGCTTGGGAATCGATCTCCGCACGCGCCGTTTTGCCCTTTTCGTATGATCCCATATAGTCGGAAACAAACGCCTATGGGATTAGCCCGGGAATGCCTGAGATCGGAGATCCGCTAAAAGCCGGGGGCGGGTGGAATCCGGATTCCAATTTACAAGTGTGTTACAAGTGCGCAGCACTTCGGCTGTGAGACCCACTGACCGGAACCGACCTCGGAGCTTTCAGAGGTTGCGCACACGCCGTCCGATCTCGGCGTTGAGGGGGTAGCGGGCAGCCGTCCAGAACGCCGTGGCGGTCGCGTCCTCGTGCGCGACGAGGGCGGTGATACGTGGTGCGCCGAGCGTGCGGAGGTAGTCCTCGCCGGCCTCGACGAGCTGGATCGCGATTCCGCGACGGCGGTGGTCGGGGTGGACGGCGAGGCGATATAGGTTGCCGCGCCAGCCGTCCCAGGCGGCGATCAGTACGCCGACGACGGCGCTCCCAACGTCGGCGATCAGCAATGAGCCCGGCTGCTCGGTGACGAGGCGCTGTACGTCCCCGGGGTGGTCGATCGTTGTGGCGTGCGCGCTCCGCGCAAGCGCCCACAGCTCGAGCACGGCGGAGACGTCGTCACTGGAGGCTGCGCGGATTGTCAGGTTCGCGTTCAAGTGGGCATTGTGACGCCTGCGAATACCACTCCCTTCTGGGTCCCGATGTCATCTCAGGCGATCGAGCACCAGGCACTTCGAGCGAAGCCGGAGACGGGATTCGAACCCGTGACCCCCTGTTTACAAGACAGGTGCTCTGGCCAGCTGAGCTACTCCGGCGTGCGCCTGCATCGTACAGCTGAGGATGTGCGTCGGTCTGGGCCAGTCTCGTGTGGCGGGCGCACGGGCGAGCAGTGACGGGCATGGACGAACGTGCCTGCTCAGAGCCACCGGCCGATCCTCGCTCCAACACAGCTAAGCGTGCTCGCGCAGATAGTCCTCAAGTCGCCTGCTTCCCTGCGGGGGCGCCAGCACGTCGGTGTGACTGATCGCGGCAAGGAAATCCAGCATCTCGCCGCGGCGACGATCGGTGAGACGAATGAAAGGAAGCGCACTCTTCAAAGGCGCCGCCGGAATTCGCAGCACGCGCGGCTTGCGGCCCACCGCGGCGAACGCCATCTCGACCTCCTCGCGCCGCGTGATGATCTCAGGGCCACCAACCTCGATCTGCGGACTCGTGCTGTCGATCGCCCCCACACAGGCGACGGCCAGATCCGCCTCGTGAATCGGGTTGCTGCGCGCGTTGCCGTCTCCAAAGCTGACCGCCAGGCCACGCCGGGCGAACTCGAGCAGATCCAGGTAGGAATAGAAGAAGCCGTTGGCCCGCACCACCGTGTATTGAATGTCGCTGGCTTCAAGCTCACCGATGAACTCCTCGTGCGCCGCCACGTAGTTCAAATGGCCAAGTCGTGGCCCTGCCAGGACAGCGACATACACGAACTTTCGTACTCCCTCGGCGATGGCGGCGTGGAGCAACGAGCGGTTGATCTGAGGATCGACTCGACAGAACGAGCGACGATCGGAGGTTCGCTGCAGGGTGCACGGTTGACCCGCCGCGGAGACGACGACGTCGATCCCTTCCATGACGTGGCCCAGTTGCTCGCCGCGGTCCAGCAGGTCGATCGCGATCGTCTCCTCGGCGCCCTTGATCAGATCGCGCTTGTCGGGATCGCGGATCAACGCTCGCACGCGATGGGCGCGTGCGCTGCACTCCTCCACGATATGGCGCCCCAGATAGCCGCTGGCGCCAGCAACGAGCACTCGGCTCATCGGAGGTGCGGTCACTCGGGCTTGGACTGCCACGGACAGTCTCTGGGTTGATCGGCCGCTTGACCTTCATCCATCATGGCTCCTACGCTACGGCAAAGCTGGTCTTTTCAACAGGACCAGACCTCATGGCTCCTGAAGGTCCAGTTCGTCGGATGCAATGCACGGGAAAAGCGCCGGTCCGCTGTAACGCGACCCGCGGGCGCGGGTAACCCTGTATATGGACCCACGTCCCACCGCCAGACCATGCGAGGGCTCTCGCGCTGATACGGATGGCCGCCTGTCCGTCGCCGGCACCGAGAGCCTCCACACCACGAGTCCAGCTATGCATCCCGGGGCGGCCGATCTGACCGCATTTCACGAGCGCGCGTTGGCCCGCGGTGTGAACCCCGTGCTCTACTGGCTTGCGAGAGCAATCCTCCTCCCCATATTCCTGCTGTACTTTCGCCTTGAGGGCATTGGACGTGAGCACATCCCGAGCTCTGGGCCGGTGTTGTTGGCGTCCAACCACCGCAGTTTCCTCGACCCGTTCGTGATCGGCGCGCTCACACGCCGGCCGGTTTACTACGTGGCCAAGCGAGAGCTGTTCGAGCACCGTTGGCAGGCGTGGCTGCTCAACGGACTCGGTGCATTCCCGGTCGATCGTGGGCATGGCGATGAGCACGCGATGGCCACGGCGCGCGCGATTCTCAAGCGGGGGGATTGCGTGGTCATCTTCCCCGAGGGCACGCGCGTACGACCCGGTCCTCTTGGCGCTCCCCACCGTGGGGTTGGCAGGCTGGCGTTGCAGACCGGCGCGCGAGTGATTCCGGTGGCGGTGATGGGCACCGAGGACGTGCGCCGCGGATGGCGCATACGTCCCCGTAAGGTAACCATTCGCTGTGGGCGTCCGCTGGGCTTCCCGATTGTTGAGTCCCCTTCACCGTCGATTGCCCTCGGGGTTGCTGAGCGCATCTGGGCGTGCGTGAGTCTGCAGTGGGAATGGCTTGGAGGTATCGGTGCGGAGCGATTGGAGCCGCTCGCGGATGACACTCCCCGGCGCCAGGCGCGCGCCGCCTGAGGACTGGGCTCATGGCGTTGGAGGGTAGGGTGCGATGAGTGGCCGATCACCAACCGCAGAAGTCCAAGGCTCAGCTCGATGCCGAGTTCTCCGAGCTGTATCGAGCTCACCTGCGCGATGTCTACAGCTACTCCTACTATCGGGTCGGCAATCATCACGACGCCGAGGACCTCACCGAGCAGACGTTCCTGCAGGCCTACCGTCACTTCGAGCGCGCCCAGCGCGAGTCCGACGGAAGGCCGTTGCGCCCATGGTTGATCCGAATCGCTCACAATCTCGCCGCAAATCTCTATCGGGACCGCTCGCGTCGGCCGGCTTCACCGCTCGACGACACCTCCGAGCTGGCGGCGTCTCATACGACCGAGGAGCTCGTGGAGGGTCGCGACGAGCTGAGTCGAGTACTGGAGGGAGTTGGGAGACTGCCCGACGATCGGCGCGAGGCACTGATCATGCGCTTCGCGTTGGGCATGGACAACCGCGAGATCGCCCGAGCCATGGGTCGCTCCGACGGGGCGACGAAGGTGCTCATCCATCGAGCGATCAAGCAGCTCGAGGAGATGGTCGGCGAGTCGGGCTCAGACGTCCACCCCGTGCCGGACTCAAATACCGGCAGCTCTGGCCTGGGAGCCTACGGTGCATCTGGCAAGGAGGGTCGCGATGAGTGAGGCGGCGCACAGCTTCGAGGGTCTCCTGCACAAGGCGCTCTCCCCGGTTGAGCCTCCCGAAGATCTGGCCAGGCGGCTTGAGGCCACACTCACGAGTCTCACTGAGAGCGCAGTTGAGGAGTTGGAGGCGTGGGAGCTCTCGGCTATGCGTGATCCGCGCAACTGGGTGCGTCCCGCGGCGGCGGTCGTGGTTGGTAGCAGCGCCGGCGTCGCGCTCGTGCTCTTGCGCGCACGTCACCGCACGCGTCCTGAAGGACGCGATCTCTTGGGTGCCCGCACCGTCGCTGAACGCGCGGTGGGTGATCTGCGCGAGCACACTCGCCGGCTGCTCGGCGATCGCTGAGCGCACGGCTGGAGCCTCTAATGGTCTGCGGACCGGTCCGCAGACCGCGTCTGCGCCGGTGGTCTACGCCGGTTCTTGTGCGCGTCGTCGCGTTTGTCGGTGCGAGCGGCCCACTCACGTGGGTGCGCTTGCAATTCAACGGCAGAGCCTTCACAGTGGCTGTGCGGAATTATTCGGACTGTCAGACATATGGAACGCTTTGACGACAACACGCTTACAGCCATCCCGTCGATCGGTGCCGCGGGGCTGCCCATGCGCTCCTGTCCAAGGTCGACAGCGATCGGCGGGCGTCTCCCGTCGGCCGCCAGTGGCCTGTCAGACGCTGCGCTGATGGCCTTCGTGGTTGCCGGCGACACGCGCGCGTTCGCGCGGCTCTACGAACGCCATGTGCGCGCCGCGGCGGCGCTCGCGACTCAGATGTGCTCCAGACGTGTAATCGCGGAGGAGGTAGTCCAAGAGGCTTTCCTGTCGTTCTGGCGTAATCGCCGGCACTTCGATCCCAGCCGAGGCAGCGTCAGGGGTTGGGTGCTCGGCATAGTGCGCAACCGCGCGATCGACGTGCTGCGCCAGGGCGTTGCCCACCAGATCACCGAAGAGGGCGATGGGGGCATCGAGCATCTGCTCGAAGCCCGGGAGCTCACCGAGGGTGAGGTCGGACGGCGCGAGCGGGCGCGCGAAATCGCCGCCGCGCTAGACGATCTCCCTCCAGAGCAGAGCCGTGTGATCGCGCTGGCCTACTACGGTGGTTACACCCACACTGAGATAGCCACCATGCTCGACACGCCGATCGGCACCGTCAAGGGCAGGATGCGCCTCGGTTTGCGCAAGATGGCCGTCAACGTCGCCGCGTCGATTTGAGGGTCACGGGCGAGCCGAAGGCCACGATCGAACGGTCACTCGCTGGTCCTCTAACTCGGCGGATGGTCGCTTCACGGCCACTCGCGCCCACCAGCTCGATCTGGTTGCAGGCTGCCATGCGGGCCGTTCGCGCTCACGCCGCTGCTAGCGTCTGCGCGGCTCATGGCCACGTGCTATCGCCATCCTTCGCGCGAGACGGGGGTCTCCTGCTCATCATGCGGGCGGCCGATCTGTCCGGATTGCATGACGCCCACCCAGGTCGGGATGCGCTGTCCGGAGTGCTCCAAACAGCGCACCCGCGTGATGAGGATGCGCAACATGGGCACGCGCCCGCGCGTCACGTTTGCGCTGATCGCGATCAATGTGGTGGCGTTCCTGGCCGAGCAGGGACAGTTCACATTCGGCGGTCAACCGACGGGCAAGGTCTACGAAGAAGGCGCACTGTTCGGCAACATCCAGGGGTTTCCCATGCTGGGTGTAGCTCACGGGCAGTGGTGGCGGCTGGTGAGTAGTGGATTCCTGCACGACAATCTGATCCACATCGGTCTCAACATGTGGGTTCTCTACTACCTGGGCTTGATGCTGGAGCCGGCGCTCGGGCATCTGAAGTTCGGCGTGATTTATGGGGTGTCGTTGCTGACTGGCTCTTTCGGAGCGCTGCTGCTCACGCCGCACTCACTCACGGTTGGCGCTTCGGGGGCGGTGTTCGGTCTGATGGGCGCCGCCGTTGTGGAGATGCGCGCTCGTCAGATCCCGATCATGCAGAGTGGTGTGGCCGCTCTGATCGTGCTCAACCTGATATTCAGCTTCACCGATTCGAGCATCTCCTTGGGAGGACACATCGGAGGATTGATCGGCGGTACGCTGGCGGCGCTCGTCATCCAGTTGGGCGATCGCTATCGCTCACAGGCTCTGGCGTTTGTGGGGTGCGCGGCAATCGCCGTCGCAGCCGTTGCTGGGTCGTTGGCGACATCGCACGCCAGCGAGGCTGAAACGACAGTTCCGATCCAGATCACGCCCGGTGGCCCCGAACCGTAGGCGCGATAGTCTCGTTGGTCGATGACACTGCTCGACGACGCTGAGATCCAGCAGCGCCTCGCGGCCCTTGGCGAGTGGCGCCGCGACGGTCAGACGATCGCACGCGAGTGGAAGCTCGAGGACTTTGCCGCGGCCATCGCGTTCGTCAATCGCGTCGCGGTCGCCGCCGAGGCGGCAAACCATCACCCCGACATCGTGCTGCACGGCTGGAACAAGGTTCGCCTCGAGCTGTCCACGCACTCCGAGGGGGGCCTCACTCAGGCCGACTTCGATCTGGCGTCGCGCGTCGACGCGCTCGCGTAAAGATCCCTCGGACCGTGCGCAAAGCCGACCAGAGCCCCTGCTACGGTTGTGCTGTCGGCCACCGATGAACGACGACGACAAACCTCCCCGAAGTAGCTTGGCCCCGACCGGCGCCGCGCCGGCCGACACGGGCCGCCCTCCGCGCGATGCTCGTCACCGGACGCCGCGTGCCATTCTCTGCGCCGGCCTAGGCGCCGATCTCGCGTGAATGGGCTGAAGCTGATACTCGCGGTCGCGTTGATCGCGATCAACGCGTTCTTCGTCGCTGCCGAGTACGCGCTCGTGCGCTCCAGACGCTCTCGCCTGGAGGTGATGCGCGAGGAGGGCCTACGCGGGGCAACGCTTGCTCTCAGTCAGCTCGATCGCATCAACGAGTACATCTCGGCTGTGCAGATCGGGGTGACGATGACCTCGCTCGCGATTGGCGCGCTCGCTACGCCTGCATTGGCAGACCTTCTCAAGGGAGTGCTGGGGAGCACGCCCAGTCATGATGCGGCGATTGCGATATCGGTGATTGTGGCCTTCCTGCTGATTGCCGCCACCCAGTTGATCGCAGGGGAGATGGTTCCCAAGCTCTACGCGGTCGATCGCTCGGAGTCAGTGGCTCGCCGGATCGCCGGCCCTCTGCAGGCTTTCAGCGTCCTGTTTCACCCGCTCATCATCGGTGTCAACGCGGTCTCGGGCCGCATCCTGCGATTGTTGGGTGTAGAGACGAGTCGCGAGCGCGAGGGTGGCTCGCCCGACGAGCTCAAGCGGTTGATCGCGGAGTCCTACGCCGGCGGCCACCTCGATCCGGGTGAGGCGGGGATGCTCACGGGCGTCTTCCACCTCCATGAGCAGGAGGCGCGTCAGATCATGACCCCGATCCCAGCGGTCGTTACGGTTGACATCTCACAGGACGCCCAGACAGCGCTCGAGCTGTGCATCTCCAGCGGCCACACACGGCTGGTGGTGATCGAAGGGGAAAACCGCGATCGCGTCCGGGGGCTCGTGCACGCGTCCTCGCTCGCCCGGCGACTCATGCACGACGGACCGCACGCCTCGATCGAGCCGATCATGCACGACGCCCCGATCGTCCCGGAGACTAAGCCGCTCGACGACCTGCTCGCCGATCTCCAGCGCGAGCGCACATCGCTGGCGGTTGTCGTCGACGAGTACGGGCGTGTGGTGGGGATCGTGACGATTGAGGACATCGTCGAGGAGGTCGTTGGCGAGATCGCCGACGAGACCGATCCCGCCGCCGGCGAGGTCCGTCGGCTGGCCGACGGAGACTGGTTCGTGCGCGGCCACGTCTCGATCGCGGACCTACTCGACTACGGCGTCGAGTTGCCGGTCGACAGCGACGCCTACAACTCCGTCGGGGGATTCGTGTTCGCCGAGATTGGGCGTCTGCCGCGTCGTGGCGACACGATCAGCTCCGGAGACTTCTCGATCAGAGTCGAGTCGGTCCACCACAATCGAGTTGAGGCGGTGCGCATCCGTGAGCGTCGGCCTGTACGTGCTCGTGAGGGGCAACCGCACGAGGCCGCCCGTCGCGGGGCGCCTCCCATCAGCTGACGATTTCGAGGGTGGGGGTGATGGTCCCCAAAGACACGTCCGGCCCGCGGGGGAGCGGGCCGGACCGTGTGCACTGGGAGGAGGCGGGTGTGCATTGCGAACTGTGTCGCAGCTCCAAGTATGCCCCCGGTTATGAAGCTCTCCTAAAAGTCTGGTGAGGCTAAATAAATTCTCACCTGCTTAGTAGGCGAGGAATCCCCGCTTGGTCTTGCGCCCTAGGGCACCCTCGTCGATCAGCCGATCCACGCGCGGCGGGATCTGCTCGCCAATCATCTCGCCGATCGCCTTGGAGACATCGAGACCCACGAGATCCAACAGGGCGAACGGTCCCATCGGGTGGCCGGCACCAAGCTTCATGCAAGTATCGATGTCCTTGGGGTCCATACCGGTCTCTTCGAGCAGGCGTACCGCGTTGAAGAGGTAGGGGAATAGAAGTCGGTTGACGACGAACCCGGGCACGTCGGGGACCTCGACGGCTGTCTTCTCGAAGGTCTCGCACAGCGCTGAAGCGCGGCTGCGCGTCTCCGGCGATGCGGCCTTCGGAAACACAAGCTCCACGAGCTTCATGCGCGTCACCGGGTTGAATACGTGCAAGCCTACGAAACGCTCCGGGCGTCCAGAGGCCTCCGCAAGGCGCTCTACCGACAGCGAGGAGGTCGTCGAGGCAAGCACTGCCTGCTCGTCGAGGAGGCCGTTTAGCTCTCCAAGCAGACCGGCCTTGACGTCGTGATCCTCAACGATCGCCTCAACGACGAACGAGGACTGCGCAAGTGCGCTGACATCTGTGACGATTTGCACATGCTGGGGATCGACCTCGGCTTCCAGGCGGCTGAGGGTCTTCTCTACGGTTGCGCGTGCACGCTCGGCTGAGCTGTCTGAGCGTGCGAGCAGCAGCACGGGTCCGTGGTGAGCGGCGGTGGCGGCCAGCCCGCAGGCAATGGCTCCGCTGCCGACTATGGCTAGGCGTTCGTTCAAGGTCTCTCGCTCCTCTGACTGTGTGGCGGTAGGGGGATTGGCGGTTGGGTGTGGAAGTCCGGGTGCGGCCGTCGGTTTGTCTATCCGGCGGCCGGCACGGGCTCGTCGATCCGGTGGTGGCGGATCCTGGTTGACTGACCAGTCAATCTAGTGCTGCTGAGCGGTACAGTAGAGGTAGCGAACGCGCGGCGTCTTCACCAGAAGCCCGTATGCGCCCGCTTTCTGAGCACACGCCGGGCGAGATGCCGCGGCGCCACCGGCAACAGACAAGCAAAGGACTTCAATCATGAGGCAACCAGACGGCCGTGAGGTCGTGATCGTCGAGGCGGTTCGCACACCGATCGGTCGCGGTCACTTGGAGAAGGGCTACTACAAGGACACCCACCCCAACGCGCTGCTCGCGAAGGTCTACACCGAGGTGATCGACCGTGCCGGCATCGAGCCCGCGGTGGTTGAGGACGTGGTTGCGGGGTGCGTGCAGCAGTTCGGCGAGCAGGGCTTCAACATCGCTCGCAATGCCTGGTTGCAGGCGGGCCTTCCGATCGAGACCCCTGGCACGACCGTCGATCGCCAGTGTGGCTCGGCTCAGCAGGCGGTCAACTTCTCCGCGGCGCTGATCGCCGCCGGCGTGCACGACGCGATGATCGGCGGCGGCGTCGAGCACATGGGCCACTTCCCGTTCTCGGCGGGCATGAAGACTCAGCAGGAGTTCGGCTTCGCCTTCACCCCCGAGCTGATGGCAAAGCACAACATCGTCGGTCAGGGCCTTGGCGCCGAGATGATCGCCGATGAGTGGGAGATCCCGCGCTCCGGCTCGACGAGCTGGCGGTGCGCTCCCACAAACTGGCCCACCAGGCCACCGAGGAGGGCCGCTTCGAGCGCGAGATCGTGCCGTTCGCGGTCAATGGCGATACGTACGTCACTGACCAGGGAATCCGTCCCGACACCAACCTCGAGGCGCTCTCCCAACTCAAACCGGTGTTCAAGCCCGACGGCAAGATCACGGCCGGCAACAGCTCGCAGATCTCAGACGGCGCCGCGGCGGTGCTGTTGATGAGCGCCGAGAAGGCCAAGGAGCTGGGCCTCACCGCCCGTGCGCGGATCGTCGATCAAACGACGGTGGGCTGCGACCCGGTGAAGATGCTCGAGGGACCCATCCCCGCCACGCGCAAGATTCTGCAGCGCAACGGGATGCAGATCGACGACATCGATCTGATCGAGATCAACGAGGCGTTCGCGCCGGTCGTGGCAGCGTGGAAGCGTGAGCTGAAACCCGACATGGATCGCGTGAACGTCAATGGTGGTGCTATGGCGCTCGGCCATCCGCTTGGCTCAACCGGCGCGCGGCTAATAACCACGCTGCTGCACGAGCTGGAGCGCTCTGAGAAGGAGATCGGCTTCGTCACGATGTGCTGCGGCGGCGGCCTCGGCACAGGAACGCTTATCCAGAGGGTCTGAGCTACGCCTTCGGTCCCGCTTCGGTCCAGTCCACTGCGACCGGGGCGAGGGCCAACAGGGCTTGCCAGGTGGCTGCTTCGGTGGCGCCGGTCGGTGCGATCCCGTGAGCGGTCTGGAACGCCTCCAGGTTGGCCTTCGTAGTGGCGTTGAAGATGCCGGTCGTTTCCTGAGTGGGGATCGCCGCGGCGAGATGCTCCTGCATCCATAGCACCGGGTCGCCTTTGCTCCCTTCCGCCAGTTCTGACCAGGAGGGATTGGGCGTGACGCTCGTCAGGGGAGCGAGCGGGGTTGCCAGCGCCGTCCACAGGCTTGCGCGGCGTTTCCTGGAAGTCCCAGAAGGAGGTACCGCTCGCGCCGTAGAGGGGGGCCTCCTCGCGGAAGCGCACAAGTTCTTCGGTTGAGGGTTTCGAGTAGGTCTGCCCGAGCGGGAAGATCGGCCGTCCATAGACTCGATTGGCGATGTAGGTATTCGCATAAACGGTGTCCACCGAGTTACCGATGTCCTTCCAATACATCTGCGGAGCATTGAACTGTGCCCCGTCGGGACCGAGAAACACCGAGTAGGGGAATGACGTGTGGTCGTACACGTACGGGAAGGACGCCAGGCCCAGGGGATAGCCGGCACCGATCGCGGCCCGCAAGTCGGCAATGTAGGTCTGAGCCGCTCCGTAGCGTCCTTCGTATTCGGACTCGGCGTCGATCACCAAGCAGTCGGCTCCGCTGGCCACAGCGCGCGCGCCCAGTTCCGCCTCACCCGCGGGATTGGTGCCGTATACGTACTGCCACGCACACGCCCTCAGCCCGTTGGCGTGCAGCGTCGCCACCAGTTCTGGGCTGAACTGGCTCCAGTAGTTCGAGGACCCGTCGGAGCTCTTGATGAACAGCGTGGTCACTCCCGCCGCGTGAGCTTGGGCGATGATCGACGCGAGATTGCCGCCGTCGGACTGACTCACATACCAGATCCACATGCCCTGTCCATCGAACGCGGTGCCGCTGGGTGTCGTGACCACCGGTGCGGCGGGCGGCGTGGGGGGGTGCAGCGTATAGCGCACCACCTGGATCGGGCCGTAGGAGTTGGAGTGGCGGCTGTGGCTCAGCAGGATCATGATGCGCCCCGAATGGGCGCTGCTGGGTATGTGCACCACCATCCCCGAGCTCGAGCTGGCGAGATGGCCGGTGGGGGAATTGCTGGCGATGCGAGCGTTCCAGCTGTGAGGGAACGCCACCTCCATCCCCTTGCGTAGATCTGTGCCCTTGATGAGCAGCTCTCCTCCGAGGGAAACCTGGCGTGAGTTGGTTGAGCAGTGGATCGCTGGCACGCACGCGGCGCTCGAGATGGTCACGCCCTTTGGGGCGGGTGCTTTTGTCTTGCCTTTTGACTTGGCCGCGGCAGGGCTCTTCGTCTTAGAAGCGCCTTTCGTCCCAGGAGCCGTGGCGCCTGGGACGGTGGCACGTGGGGCCGTGGCACGTGGGGCCGTGGTGCCTGGGGCCGTGGTGCCCGCGGATGGGGCAGAAGCTCCCCCGACGCCGCCGCTCGCGCTTGTGGAGGCGTATGATCCGGCTGGGAACTGGATGAGGGCTACACAGGCCGCACACAGCGCCAGCGACGTGATGCCTGTGGTCTTAGCACGTCGGACAGTCGCCCCAACGCCCTTGATGGATGGGCAAGAGACGGTCGCACACGGCACCCTGGGCCGTGCCTCGGCGGCGGCATTTGAGATCGATCGCTTGTGGACTGTTGTGCTTGCCACGAACCATCCTTCCGGGCTGTCTGCCTCGGGCATCCAGCCTGATTCGGTCGCCCGGTCTAGAGCAACCACGTGGGCTGGGCCCAGCGACGCACGACGTTAGCGGTTTTGGCCCTCTCAACCGCCGATCGACAAAGAAGTTGCGTTGGTTTCACGCTAGGTATACATAATGCACGGATCTCGGCTAGCCGACTATGCGTGTCGAATTCGGGTCGTGGGTCCTGACTAGCCGACTCCTGCGCTGGGGCGCGACATTTGATCCCAGCTAGTCGATCATCGTCACATGAGTCGCCATATGCGCTCCCTGGGAGTCGGCGAATGTTTGACACGCGGCGGCGCTTTGCGCTTGACATGGGCTGATTTTTCCTATAGAACCGTCTCGAGCGTTATGTTCCAATAGCAACAACATGCCGTGTCCTTAGATCGATAGTAGATAGACGGATTGGGCATCGGCGATCAGCTCAGTTTGGGTCGATCAGTTTGGGTCGAGTTGAGTGGGGCGAGCGCTTCTTGCAACATCAACCAAACTCAGGAGGACTAGGATGACTAGAATGGGCAAACCCCATATGGGGAGGGGAGCCAGGCGTTTGGCGCCGCTCCTCGTTGTGGCTGTCGTGTCGCTCGCCATGCTCGGATTTGCATCGTCAGCATTTGCCAAGAAACCGACGGGCGAATGGGCCCAGTTCGGTGAGTGTCCGTTGAGTAATCCGGCCGTCGCCCTATGCGTTTTCGCACAGACGACAAGCGGCGAATTCAAGATAGGATCGACCTCGGTGCCGCTCACGAAAACCGTCACCCTTCAGGGTGGGTTGGAAATCGTAGAAGGAGGCGCCAAAGAGGTTTTCGTCAATGCGGCAAACGGCGAAACGCTGTCGAAAACACCGCAGACGGTGCCAGGAGGATTGTTTAAAATCCTAGCACCTGAATTCCTTCCGGAACCTCTGAAGAAACTCTTCAACGAATTTATAAACAAAGGCCCAACTGGGGCGACGGCTACGACAGAACTTGTTGGGCCAGTTCAGATCAGCATCGCCAATATAAGCTCGGAAAGTGGTATAGGGCTTACGCTTCCGGTCAGGGTGCATCTCGAAAACGAATTCCTTGGGCCTTCGTGCTACATAGGGTCGAAATCAAAACCAGTGAATGTCGAACTCACAACTGGCACTACAAGCCCGCCTTTACCAAATGAACCGATCTCCGGAAGCACTGGGGAACTGGAAGAAAAAGGTGGAGGAACTGTCATCATTTTCAACAAAAACAAGCTTGTGAACAACTCATTCGCGGCGCCAGGTGCCGAAGGTTGCGGATCGCAGTTCTTCTTCGGCCTGTTCACAGGGATCATCGATAGCGCTGTAAACTCTCAGCTCAGCCTTCCGTCGGCCGCTGGCAACAATACGGCCATCCTGATCGGCAAACAAGAACTGGCTATCGCTGAAGCGGTGAAGGCGAGCGAAAAATAGCAAAAATATAGGCAACTATTTACAGTAGTCTCGTACCGATGTAGACGATAAATGGGTCCCGTCAAATTATCTGACGGGACCCATTGTCGTGTAGTGACGATTGCCCGTCAAGCCGCCGGGAGTGCGCCTCGCCGGGAGTGCGCCTATCCTGTCACTGAAGCTCCTGTCATCGCAGTCTTGCGGGGATCGCAAGCAAAGCCGTTGCTCAGTTCTCCTCCGCGCCCCAGCGAAACCCGAGCAAGGAGGGCGCAGGTGCCAGCGGGCTGCGTGACAGCCCAGCTGGGGGCTCAGGCAGGTTGTACCCACTCGGCGCCACGTCATTGGGTGCGTCCGCGTGAAACAGCGACGCGAAATATTGGATATGCCCCCGACCGACGCCCAGCTCGAATTGTCCCCCACCGTAGTTGCCGATCCCGCGCTGCGCGCAGTAGTCGAAAGCGTCCAACAGGTTCCGTAGGCCCCCGAGCCGCGACGGCTTGATGTTGACCATCCGCGGGGGATACGGAAGCGCTTCGATGTCCTCCACCGAGTGGATCAGCGCATCCCACGAGAAGCGCTCACGATGTGCCTCAAGCGCCGCGTCGGTCTCCGGGGTAAGGGCAGGATCCTCGATCCACGCTTGCGGAAACGCCTCGGCCACGCGCCGGTACAGCACCGGGTCGGGCGCTTGGTCTACAACCGATCCTGAGTAGTAACCCTTGAAGTCCACCGACTCAACCGCCCCCGTCTCCACCAACTCATTGATTAGCTCCTCGCTCCATGAGCTGGTCGGATCGAGCTTGAAGCGCAGCGAGGGATCAATCTCCAGGCGCTTGCACAATGGGTCCATGCTGGGCGGCTCGCCCAGACGCAGTGACACGACAAAGCGCACCGGCTGTGGCTCTCGACCGAGCGCCGCGTGCAGGGCCGTGCCCGCCTGGCGCAGCGCGAGGTCAAGCGCGGCCGACTCGTAAGCCCAAATTCGATATCTCCGCGACACCTCACGCTGAGGCTCCTTGGGGAATAGATCCAGCGCCGCGAGTTGCTCGGAGAACGAGCCAATCGTCCAACTCCCCTGAAGTGGCAGGTTGGGGCCGGCTGCCTGCAGGATGTCGTGATCGACGGCGTCATAGGTGACGTCCTCGCCCTGGCCCTCATGCCCTGCCCCTGTAAGTCGAATGACCGTGCTCTTGCGCTCGAAATCGCTCGACACCATCGCTTGCAGCGGCTCCAGTTGATAGGTGTCTATCTGCAGCGGCAGACCAGCCAAGCGCTCCCACGTGTTCGGTCGCTCCTCCATGGGTGGCGGCAGTCGCTTCTCCATGGGCGCCAGCTTAGACTGTAGGCGTGGCAAGCAATACCAGAGGCCCGCGAGGTCGCTCCCGCAAGCCGCGTCCAACCGGGTCGCTCGTCGCGGATCGCGCACCGTCAGCGCCATCGGAGTCGAGTGGACAGTCCTCGTCGAAGCAACGACGCCAATCACGCTCCCAGTCGCGCGGGCACGTGCCGGTTCACACCACCTACGGGGAGCGCCCGCCTGCGCCGTGGCACCCGCTGCCGCTCTCCGAGCTCTTGATCTTCGCGGGCGCGATCGCGTTCGTGCTCGCCATGTTCCGGCTGCGCCACGGCGTCTCAGCCGGCGGGCCGCTGCTGCTCGTCGGGATCCTGGCGGTGGCGCTCGGCACGATCGAGGTGGCCTGGCGCGAGCACCGCAGCGGCTTTCGCTCCCACACGCTGCTGCTGGCGCTGATGCCGGTTGTCGTGCTGCACTCGGTGGTTGTGCTGGGGTTCACATTCTTCAGCAAACCCTCGCAGCTGGTCAACGTGGGCATGTTCGCCGTTGACATCGCGGTGTTCATATTCCTGTTCAGGCTGCTGCGCGCCCGCTTTCTCGACGCCCGCGCGCGGGCTGCCGCACGCGCCTAGCCGACGCTGAGCGAGGGCAGCGGTCGCTCGCCCTCGTTGCCGCCCTCGCCGCGGGTCTCCCCGTTGAGGCCCAGGCGCTGTAGACGCGCGATCTCCCGCTCGCCTTCAACGCGTGCCGGATGACCGTCCGGCAGTCCCGCGATCAGGCGTGCGATTCGGTTGCGTAGCTGCAGCGCGAAGTGGGGTGTGGAGGCACCCATCAGCTCGCGCACGTCCTCGACGCTCACCTCGCCCTGGCGCTCTCTGCTCAAACGGCTCGGACTCTCGGCTTGGCTCATGCTCTGCTCATGTTTCGGTGGGTGGTGTCGGTTCGCTCGCGGGGGTGGTGGGGGAGGCGACTTCGGGTTCCGGGGTGGAACGAGATGATATCCCCAGGATCGTGTCCACCCGCGCCTGAGTGGTGGCGGAGATCGCGTCTTCGTCGCCGATCAGCCAGCCGTGATTGTAAACACCGTGTACCGGCCCCGATGGTGGCGACCCCGGCTGCAGGTCGCTCAGGTAGGCGCTCAGCTCAGGCGAGACTCGTCGGGGCCTTCCAGCAACAGCAACGGTCCGTAGTCGCCGTTCGCCGACAGCGGCGCCGCGGCGGGTCCGTCGAGGGGTCGCCCCGCGTTGGCGAACACCAACCCGTGCCCCGGTTCCAGGACACCCCACCCCCACGACCCGTCGGTGAAGCGCGCCACCGCGATCGCGGTGGTCGCTGGGGTGGGACCCGCAATGCGAGTCACGGTGCCGAACCGCTCGAGCTCGCTTCTCACGCGCTCGTCGACGACGCTGCCCGGTCCCACCACGTATATGGAGATGCCCCGTCCCAGCCGCGCGAGCTCGGCGCTGGTGGCCTGCGGGATTGTCGACCGGTCGACGTACAGGATTGGCGCGCCCGTATTCGCGGCCAGGCCTGCGGCCGGCATCGCCATCGCCGCCGAGCCGTCCTCCGCCGTCACGATCACACGGCGCGGGCGGTGTCCGCTCAGCGCGCTCGCCTGTCGCTCGATCGCCACCGCCAGCGCCGCCGGGTTCTTGCCGGAGATCGAGCGTGTGGTGTAGTCCGCCGGGGCTGGAGCATCGCCGATCCGGATCACCTGCACACGGCTCTGCGGGCTATGCGGCCCACGTACCAGCGTGCTGGTTCCGATGGGTTGCATCGCGTGCAACGCGAGGCTGCTTGCCGCGGGCAACGCCGCGGCTTCACTGAACAGCAGAGGTGCCTTCAATGGGGCTCCCGCCAGCACAGAGGCGGCCAGCGCCGCGGGCCAGTCGCCGCGGTCCACCAGCACAACCGCTCGCGGACGGGTCGCGGGGGTCAGCCCCGGATACACCGTCATCGCCACGGCGGCTGCGTCAACCGTGGTGCTCGACCCGCCGAGGCGAGTGGTGTTCGCGGTGGACAAGCTTGCGGCTCCGTGCACACCGAGTGTGGTCGCGGCCCCCGAGCCGGGCGCGTTGGTGGCCTGCGGTAGCGACTTGCCGCACCCGGCGAGCGCCGCGCTGAGGGTGGCCGCGGCAGCGGCGACGCGTAGTGATGGGCCACGCATCCGCTCCACGCTACTCACCACCCCCGACGATTGCGGCGCCGGCGAGGATCCGCGGTGCTTCGGGGATCGGGCCGCGGCATATGGAAGCTGGAGTACGTGGAGGTTGGGGGTGGGCCCTGCGGGCGTTGCTCGCACCGTTCGTCGAACTGCAATTCAGCGCCCAAAATCCCCGTATTTGCGGGGAAAACCTGACAAAAACCGCTCATCCGGTGCAACCGTCATTGCACTTTGATAGCTTGTCGCCCCGAACGCCGAATCCTTGGCCAGAAGCCAAGGAACGGGGGACCCAAGTTGTTTGGGGCGAATCCCGCGGTTATCCGCGAGAAGCGCAGGCTCTTTCAGCGCTAGCCCGTCAGCTAACCCCGCAGGCCGACGAAAGAGGTTGCTTTGCGATTTCGAGCTGTGGGCTCAACGCTATTCGCGATGCTGGTTTTGGCTGTCACGCCCGTGTCAGCGCTAGCCACCACCGGTGGCGTCTCAGCCGGCGGGTCGGCCGCGGTCACCACGCCTCCGGCGTCAGTGGGCGGCGCGGCGCCCACCAGCACGACTCCCGTCGTCAAGAAGCCTCACGCACCGATCGTCTCGAAGTCCTCGAACATCGCCTACACAGGCCCTGTCTATGAGAAGACCGCCACCGGGCAGGTGGTTCCCTACACGGCGCCCCAAACACCCGGCGAAGTGACCTCGGCGACCGGTGGCAGCACGGTTACGGTTGGGGTAGCGGCCGACACAAAGCCCGAGCTACTCGTCCCCGGCGGCACCGCACGGTTCATCAACGGTCTCGCGGCGGCCCCCATGTCCGCTCCGCCGGCTGTTCAGGAGATCATCTGGGCCGGCAATCAGATCGTGGGGCTGCCCTACATCTACGGTGGCGGGCATGCCTCGTTCGTCTCGCCCGGCTACGACTGCTCCGGCACCGTCTCCTACGCGCTGCACGGTGCGGAACTGCTGACCGCGCCGATGGACTCCAGCGAATTCGAGAGCTGGGACTCCAAGGGGGTCGGCACGTGGGTCACGATCTTCGCCAACGGCGGTCATGCCTACATGACGGTCGCCGGGCTGCGCCTCGACACCAGCCCGGCCAACGACCCCTCCAACCTGCCGGGTCCACGCTGGCGTCCGCTGCGCCCGGAAAACGCGGGGTTCACCGTGCGCCACCCGACTGGGTTGTAGGGCGCGTCGGTGGGCTACGCTGTAGCTCCACGTTCCCGCCCACAGGAGGATCTAGATGGCCGGTTTGACCGGGCGCATGTCAACCGTCGTGAAGGCCAAGGTCTCCAAGCTCTTGGATCGCGCTGAAGACCCCGCCGAGACGCTCGACTACAGCTACCAGAAGCAGGTCGAACAGCTTCAGAACGTGAAGAAGGGGATCGCCGACGTGGTGACCGCCAAGAAGCGCCTGCAGCTGCAGGAGACCTCGCTCCAGCAGCAGTTGGTCAAGCTCGACACCCAGGCCCGCCAAGCGCTGTCCTCCGGGCAGGAAGACCTCGCGCGCACGGCGCTGGAACGCAAGAACATCGCCCAAACCGAGCTGCAGTCACTCGACACCCAGGTCACCGAACTCGAAGACCAGCAACAGAAGCTCACCGACTCCGAGCAGAAGCTGCGCGCCAAGATCGAATCCTTCCGCACAAAGAAGGAGGTCATCAAGGCTCAGTACTCCGCCGCTGAAGCGCAAGTGAAGATCTCAGAGGCAGCCACCGGGGTGGGCGAGCAGATGGCTGACGTCGGCCTCGCGATGCAGCGTGCCGTCGACAAGACCGAAAACATGAAGGCGCGCGCCGACGCCGTGCAGGAGCTCGAAGCGGCGGGCACGTTCGAAGACATCACCGCGCTCGGCCCCGGCGAAGACGACATCGATCGCCAGCTCAAAGCGCTCTCCAGCAAATCCGCGGTCGACGACGACATGGCGAAGCTCAAGGGGGAAATAGAAGCCCCACCCACCCCGGGGGATGCGCCTGCCGCGGACGCGGGTCGGCTCCCCGCGGGTGGCGAGGCGGAGCCGGCCACGGGTGAGCCGACCAAGGAGCAGTCGGCATGATCGTGCGCATCTCCGGTGAGGACCAGTACCTACTCCAGGACGGTCTCCGCGAGCGACTCAATCAGCTCGACTCAGCCGTGTTGGCCACGATCGACACCGATGACGAGGCGGCTTTCAGCGCCGCGTTCGGCGAGCTGCTCGACTTCGTTCGCTCACAGGGGTCGGTGGTGAGTGACGAGGAGATCGAGACGTCGGACTTGATCCTGCCGCCCGACGACATCACGCTCGCCGAAGCCGCCAGGGAATTCACCGGTGAGGGGCTGATCCCAGACTGATCGGCCACTCGTCGGGGCCGCTGAGCTGGACCTCAGCTGGACCTCAGCTGGAGCTCACGTTGGCGTCGCCGCGGAGGAGGGCCGTTGGGTGGGAGCTACGTTGGCGCCAGTTGGGGAATGCTGCGCCCGCGATCAAACCACAACGCCAACACGGCCGCGGGGATCGCGGCGAGGACGACGATCATCAGCGCATATGGGGCGGCTGCCCCATATGCGACTTCGCTCTGGTAGGCCCAGAACTGGGTGGCGAGAGTTTGCACGCCTATGGGGGCAAGTATGAGAGTGGCCGTGAGCTCGGTTACCGCCATAAGGAACACCAGGCAGAACCCGGCCAGCAACCCAGGGGCTAGTAGCGGGAGGGTGATGCGGAAGAACACGACGATCGGTCCTCGTCCCAGCGAACGACCGATGTCCGCGAAGCGCGCCGGCGCCTGAGCGACAGAGGTCTTGACGCACACCAGCGCCAGGGGAAAGTGCATGACGGCGTAGGCCGCAACGAGTAGCGCACTGGTTTGGTAGAGGACATGCGCGTAGCGGGTCGCAAAGAACACCAGGCTGAGCGCCACCACTACACCGGGCAGTGCCAGGGTGACGAACGTGCTGCGCTGGAGCATCAGTCGTGGGGTGCTGGAGTGCCGGAAGGTAATCATCGCGACGGGCAGCGCGAGCGCTACGGCGGCCGTCGCGCCCATCGCGCTGTACTCGAGCGTGCTCCACGTTGCCTGGCTCAATGTGGCCGCCGTCGGCAGCGTCGTGTGCTGGCTCTGGGCCATCCAGTAGGCCAGCGTGACTAGGGGGAAGCCGATCGCCAGCGCGAACAGCGCTCCCAGTGCGAGCAGGGTCGGCATGGAGGTCCACCTCCACCGTGCCGGTGTGGCGCGACGCTGGGGCGCTGTCTGGGGCGTGGCTCTGCTTGGCACGATCCCGTCCACCGCGAGCACGAGCAGGGCGAGGCACACCAGCGGGACCGACAACGCGGCGGCGGCGCGGGAGTCGAACTGGAACTCGGTGAAGATCTCGGTCGTGAACGTCTGGTAGCGCACGATCTCAAACGTGCCGAACTCGGAGATCGTGGTTAGCGCCACCAACACACCCCCGCCCAGTACCGCTGTACGGATCAAAGGGAGGGTGACACGCAGGAAAGTGCGGGAGCGGGTTGCGCCGAGACTGTGAGCGACATCCTGCATCGCCGGGTCCGAGCGGCGCAGGGCGGCGGCGACCGGGAGGTACACCAACGGGTAGGTCCCAAGTGTCATCACCAGCGTGGCGGCCAGCAGGGGGTTCATCGTGGGGATGAAGGTGTGCCACGCGTAGCCAACGACGTCGTCGGGGATCGCTACGGGGAGCACCAGCAGCACAGTCCACATTCGTCGCCCTGGAAGCCGAGTGCGCTCGGTGCACCACGCGGTGGCCACCCCGAGGCTTGCGGCGAGGGCCACGACCAGCAACGACAGCACGACGGTGTGACGCAGCAGCAGCAACGCTCGCGCCCCGAGCAGCACATGGTGGACTTCGCGCCAGCCCGCGCCGCGGGCGTCGAGCGCGAGCAGTCCCAGCGGGAGCAACAGCACCAGCGCGATGCACGCGCCGAGAGCGACCACTACATGGCCCCGGCCGACATGGCGGCGTGAGCGACGACGACCCAATGCCGTCGCGTCGGCGATCCTCGGCGCGAGTACTTCGGTCATTGGTCACCGAGCATTGTTCACCGGGGCGTCACCGAGCATTGATCGCCGCGGCTCTACAAGAGCCCGGCTTCTTCGAGGAGTTCCTTGGCGTTCAATCCGGTTCCGAGCTCAGCCGGCGTGAAGTCCGTCGGCCGCAGACTGCTGAGCGGGGTGAGCTCGGAGTTGGCGGCCACGCCGGGGCGGATCGGGTACTCGAAGCTGTCGCTGTGGGCAAGCACTTCCTGGCCGGCCCTGCTGGTCAAGAATCTCACGAACTCCTGGTCGGCGGCGAGGTGCTTGGAGGTCTTCAGGATGGCGGCTCCCGAGATGTCCTCGACATAGCCCGGGTCGTACGGGACGAAGTAGGCGATGTTGGATTTGATCGCTTTCTCACCGACATCGGCCAGCTGCCGGTAGTAGTAATAGTGGTTGATCAAGGCCAGATCGGTGGTTCCCCGGCTGACGTCACTGGTGAGCGTCTCGTTGTCGGGAACGTTGTCGTTGCCTTCGGAGTTGATCTCCAGCCCGATCAACCAGCGCAGTGCGGCCTTGCGGCCATCGGTCCGCGCGATCGAGCTGATCACCGGCCACATGTCGGTCTCTCCCGGGGCGATCTCGATCTTTCCCCTCCACTTGGGGTCGGCCAGTTCCATCACCGACTTGGGCAGCTGCGATGGCTTCAGCTTGCTGGTGTTGTAGATGAGCACGCTGATGCGGGCAGAGACCCCAACCCAGTCACCATTGGTGGCGTTGTCTTGCTTGGGCATGGCGGCGAGCGTGGGGGCATCGATCTTGGCCAGCATCCCCTGCCTGTTGAGCTGTTCGAGCCAGTTGGAGTTCTCGGTATAGAACACGTCGGCCGGTGAGAGCTCGCCCTCCTCCTCCAGCTGGGCGGTGAGCACGTCCTCGTCGTTTTGCTCCACCCTGACTTTGATGCCGGTCTGCTTGGTGAACGCCGCGATCATCGCGTGGGTGGTTTGCTCGTGCTGAGCGCTGTAGAGGACGATGGTGTCGCTCGATCCCGACCCACCGCAACCGGACGCCGCGAACGCGAGGCTCAGCGCGAGCAGACAACCAAACACGATTCGGCGGTTTTGCGACAGCCAAACGCAGCGGCTCATCCCGTCCTCCAAAGAGTGCGACCATTCGGTTCCTTCGACATTTCGAAGGATGGGAACGTAGCACGCCAAGGGTGTGGGAAGAATCAGTCCTAGATCGGGATTCCCCAGAGTGGAAACCAGCGCTCGAGCTCCGGCTCGATCGGAAGCTCGGAGGCCATCTGGGCCTTCAGCTGCAGCTCGCGCTCGGTGGAGCGCTCGGTGGGTTGGGTAGAGCTCGAGGGGCTGCCCCCCGAGGCGGGCACGAACGGGTACCAGAACCCACGCTTGTAGTTGTAGATGAAGTAAATGGGGCGCCCACCGCCACCCCCACCCGCCCCACGGCCCTTCGCGTCCTTGAACGCGAACACCGCGCACAGCAGTCGCTCGCCGTGGCCGGCCGTCTCGATTGACCCCGACACCGCGTTGATGCCCACCGCGAGGTCTTCCACCGAGGCGCCGTGCAACACCATCCAGCGGTACCCAAAACTGTCGTCCTGCGTGTGCACCTGCGTGCCGCTCTCCCCGCCGGTGGCCACCACAACTTCTTCCATTTCCTTGATGATCGTTTCGAACTCGCTGGTCTGAAGTGCCTGGAAGACGATCGCGGCGTCGCCCGCCGGCTCGATTTGGTGCTCGGCCTGCAGCGTGACCCAGGCGGTGGAGATCGCGAACAGGCGGTCGGGCGCCGGGCCCTTGACCTCGTGGCGGCCTGTCAGGATGTCGCGGAGTCCCATGGCTTTGTTGTCGCGGTTACGGTGGGGTGGTGGTGCTTGCTTGGGCTTTTGTGCGCTCGTGCTTGGACGCGGTGCGCGGGGCGGGTTACGCGGCGCTTTGCAGCTGTGACTCCAGCCGGCTCAGCGCATCCAGGCGCTTCTCAAGCGAGGGGTGGTCGGAGAAGAGGTTCATCAACGACTGCTTGGTGCGCGCGGGGACGATGAAGAACGCGCTCATCCCTTCGGCCTTGCGCAGATCCTGGCTGGGTATGCGTTCGATCGTGCCGCTGATCTTCACCAGCGCGGATGCAAGCGCGCTGGGGCGGCCCGTCAGCACCGCTGAGCCACGGTCGGCCGCGAACTCGCGGTAGCGCGACAGCGCCTGCAGCAGCATGAAGGAGATCGCGTACACCACCACCGAGGCCACCAGTACCAGCAGCACGCCCTCCTCCTCTTCCTGGTTACGCCCATACCCCCCACCGAAGCCGCCCCCGAAGAACAATGCGAATTGAGCGATCAGCGCCGCGAGCGTGGCGAAGAAGCTGGCGAGCGTCATCACCATCACGTCGCGGTTGATCACGTGGGTGAGCTCGTGCCCGATCACACCTTCGAGCTCGGCGGTGTCGAGCATCCGCAGGATGCCCGTGGTGGCGCACACCGTCGCCGACTTCTGTGAGCGACCCATCGCGAACGCATTGGGCATCGGCGTGTCCAAAACGCACACCTTCGGCTTGGGTAGGTCCGCCTGCACGCACAGCCGCTCGATGATCCCGTGCAGCTCGGGCTGTTCCTGCGGGGTGACCTCTTTTGCCCCGAGTGTCGCCAGCGCGATCTTGTCGGATGCGAACAGCTGCATCACGAGCAGGAACACGGCGATCACCACGATCACCCCCGCGGCGGCGCCGGCGGCGAACAGCACGCCGACGAACACCACGTAGAGGAGCCCCAGCAGGAACAGCGTCAGCAGCATCCGCGCCTGCAGACCCGTGTCTTTGCCGAAGTTCGATCGCCGCTTTGCCATTGAGATTGATTGTCGCAGAAGCGCCGCGGGATTCAGCCATCGGGGGATGGCTGACGACGGGCATGCGACCCGTGCACCACGACAGGGGTACGGCGGGTTGCGAGGCGCGGTCGCGTAGAGTCCGCCCGTGCAGATCTCGCGCGCAGGGGAGCTTCAGTGAAGCCCGAAGTCGTCGTCTTCGGCATCTCGATCAAGACGTTCGGGGTCACGTTCGCGCTCGGCTTCCTGGCCTGCGGGGCGGTCATCGCCCGGCGGCTGCGCGAGCTGGGCAAGCCGGTCGACTGGGCGTACGAGATCGTGTTCGCCGCGCTCGTGGGGGGCCTGATTGGCGCGCGTGGGTACTTCGTGATCCAGAACTACAACGAAGTGAAGCACGACCTGCTCGGCCACATTTTCTCCGGCTCGGGCCTCGTTTGGTATGGCGGCGCGATCGGCGGCGCGATCGGGGTGGTGGGGTGGATGCGCTGGCGCGATCAGCTCAACCTCGTGATCCTCGACATGTGCGCCACCGTGCTGGCGCTCGGCTACGGGATCGGGCGGATCGGCTGTCAGGTGTCCGGCGACGGCGACTACGGCATCCGCTCGAAACTGCCGTGGGCGATGGGGTACCCGCACGGAACCGTCCCCACGCCGCCCGGGGTCACCGTCCAGCCGACCCCGATCTATGAGACCGTCTCGATGTGCCTGCTCGCCTACGTCTTGTGGCAGCTGCGCGACCGGCTGCGACCTGGGGCGGTATTTGCGCTGTACCTCCTGTTCAGCGGCTTGGAGCGCCTGCTCGTGGAGTTCATCCGTCGCAACAAAGAGATTCTCGCCGGCCTCACCGCCCCGCAGTTGGAGAGCATCGTGTTGATGATCATCGGCGTGGTGTGGTTGACGATGATGGCTCGCAGCGGAGGCCTCGCGCGGCCTGGCGGCGGTGGCGCCTCCAACGCAGGCAGCGGCGTCTCCGGTAGGAGCGTGCGGGCGCGCGCGAGCACCGCGTAGAACAGCGTCGTGCCGCGTCGTGTCATGCCGCGTCGTGTCGCGTCGCGTCGCGTCGCGTAGAAGCCGTGCGCGCCTTGTAGCGCCCGCCTACCAGGCCGGTTCTTCTTTCTTTGCTTCTTCTTTGGGGTGGGTCGGTGTCGTGGGAGTGGTGGAGGTGCTTGGAGGCGTGGTGGTGGGCGTGCTGGTGCTCGGCGTGGTCGCGGGAGTGGTGGAGGCCGCTGGAGTACCGCTTCCCGCCGGTTCGACGTAGCTGCCGGAACCGCCGGAGGAACTGGGGGCTGAGGTCGTTGGTGCGCTGTGCGCGCTGCTGGTGCTGGCCGACGCGGTCATCGCGTGCCATACGCCACCGAAGCTGTGAAGACCCTGACCGTTGGTCTGCCCCGCGGAGCTGTCGCCCGCGTAGGTGTAGAGCGGCAGCCCGCGCAGCGTCACCTGCAGCATCCCGTTGCTGCGCCGCAGAATCCCGAGAGTCCCGTGCACACCCGATCCGGCCTTGAGCTTGGTTTTGCTGGAGCTCACCGTCAGCGGCGGCCATACCCCGAAGCACGCGGTGCTCTTGCACAGCAGGTGACGCGTCGTCTCAGGGCTCAGCGTGTACAGCGTGCGCCCACGCGAGTTGATCACGATCCGCTCCGCCAGCTTCGCGCTCGAAGTGGAGCTAACGATTGGAGCGCTGCTCGCCGCCATCGCTATCGCCGCCAGCGACGCAGCCAGCGCCAGCGTTGCCGTGGCGGCCGCGATCGCCACGCGCGAGGGTCCTCGGCGCCGGGGTGAGTTCGCAATCTGCGTGTCATTTGAACCGCTCATCGGGTGTCCCTTCGTGGCTGTCGTTACCCACAGAGACGCCCGCGGCGCGGATACCTTCCGCCGCGGCTTACTGGCGACTCGGGTAAGCCGCCATAATCCCGGCATGGTCACCGGTACGAGCCTCTCGCACGTGTTCCCCCTTGGCAGTCGTCTCAACGAGCGCGGGCGCGTCGAGGTGGGGGGGTGCGACACGATCGAGCTCGCCCGCGAATTCGGCACGCCGGCTTACGTCGTCGCAGAGGACGACTTGCGCGCACGGGCGCGCGCGTTCCTGCAGGCCGGTCGCGACACCGGTCACGAGGATTTCGGAGTGGTGTTCGCCTCCAAGGCGTTCCCTTGCACCGCCGTGCTCGCGTTGTTCGCGCAGGAGGGCCTGTGGTGCGATGTGGCATCCGGCGGGGAGCTGCACCTGGCGCTTGCCGCGGGCTTCGCGCCCGAGCGAATCGTGATGCACGGCAACGCCAAGTCCTTGGAGGAGCTGCGCATGGCGTTGGAGCAGCGGGTTGGTCTGATCGTGATTGACAATTTCGACGAGATCGATCGTTTGGCAGGGCTTCTGGGTGCTTCCCGGTCAGCGGGTTACCCGGCCGACGGTAATGCTTTTGAAGCTGAGTCTGCCCGGTCGGCGCATGCGCCGACCGGCCGGGCCGTACATGTACGGCCCGGGAACGGGCCGCATGCGGCCCGTTCATCCTCGGAAGGAGATACGGGGAAGGGGATGGGAGACAGTGCGTCCGGCCATGCCCAGCCCGTGCTCATCCGTGTCACCCCCGACGTGCGGGGGGACACCCACGAGAAGATCTCCACCGGCCAGGCCAACTCGAAGTTTGGTTTCTCGATGGTCGACATACCAGCAGCGATCGAGCGGGTTCGCTCCGTCGAGGGTCTCGACTTGCGGGGCGTACACGCCCACATCGGCTCCCAGTTGCTGGAGCTGGACCCGTTTCGCCGTGAGGCGATCGCGCTCGCCGCGCTCGGGAGCGGGGTGGGGGGGTTCTCCATCTACGATCTCGGGGGTGGGCTTGGGGTCGCCTACAACGAGGACCAGCGCCCGCCCGAGATCGAGGAGTGGGTCAGCGCGGTGGTCGGGGCCGCGCACGAAGCCGGCATCGGCTCAGACACGCGGCTGTTGGTGGAGCCGGGACGCGCGCTCACCGCCAACGCCGGTGTGACGCTCTACACCGTGGAGAGCGTCAAGCGCAACGTCTCCACCTGGGTGGCGGTCGACGGAGGGATGTCCGACAACTTGCGCCCAATGCTCTACGGCGCCACCTATGAAGCTCATGTGGCGGATCGCTTCGACCCGCTCGGCGCGGCCAACCCGGTTGGCACCCCCGGCGCCGGCGCGGATGCCACACGCTGCGTGCTCGCCGGCAAGCATTGCGAGTCCGGCGATGTGATCGTGCGCGATGTGGCGCTCGACGATCCCAAGCCGGGCGACGTGATCGTCACGCCCACCACCGGCGCGTACGGTTTCGCGATGGCCAGCAACTACAACGGCGTCCCGCGCCCGCCGGTTTTGTTCTGCAAGGACGGCAACGCCCGCGTAGTGGTTCGCCGCGAGAGCTTCGAGGATCTAACGGCTCGCGATGTCAGCTAGCGACGCCCCCCCCGACGGGATCACTTCGCAGATCGACCCCCCCGCCGGCACGACGGACGTTCCCGCGGGCGCCTACAACGTCGGCCTGCTCGGCTTCGGCACGGTCGGCTCGGCGTTCGCCACACTGCTCAACGAGCGCGCGGCGGCGATCGAGCAGCTCACCGGCCGCCGCCCGGTGCTGAGCGGCACGGTCACCACCACCCGCGGCAGCTTCCCGGAGATCCTCGAGAGCTCCGAGCTGATCGTGGAGCTGATCGGGGGAATCGAACCGGCGCGCGAGTACGTGCTTGCCGCGCTGGGTGCGGGCCGTCACGTCGTGACCGCCAATAAGCAGCTGCTCTCCCAGCACGGCGAGGAGCTGTTCGAGGCCGCCCGTGCCGGTGGCGTGCAGCTGCGCTTCGAGGCGGCCGTCGCGGGGGTTGTCCCGGTCATCCGCGTGCTCAGCGAGTCGCTGGCCGGCGCACACGTGCAGCGCGTCCACGGGATCGTCAACGGCACCACCAACTTCATCCTCTCAGAGATGGCGCGGGGCGCGAGCTACGAGCAGGCGCTGGCCGAGGCTCAACGCCTGGGCTTCGCCGAGGCCGATCCCTCAGAAGACGTCAGCGGACGCGACGCCGCCGCCAAGATGGCGATCCTCGCGCGGCTCGCGTTCGGAACGCCCGTGCACATCGACCAGGTGCCCTACGAGGGGATCGAGCAACTACAAACCGACGATCTGCAGTACGCGCGCGAGCTCGGGCTTGGTCTGAAGCTGATCGGCACCGCCGAGCGACGCGACGGCGGTCTGTCTGTGCGGGTGCACCCCGCCTTCCTCTATTCCGGTCACCCGTTGGCGTCGGTCAATGGCCCCTTCAATGCCGTCACCGTGGAGTCCGACGCGATAACCGAGATCACGATGTCCGGCCCAGGCGCGGGTGGACGTCAGACCGCGAGCGCCGTGCTCGGGGATCTCGTCAGCACGATGCTCCCCCCGTCCGCCCCTTCACCGCCGTTGGACCCGCTGCCGCTGGTGGAGGATGTGAAGAGCGGCTTCTACATCCACATGGAAGTCGCCGACCGACCGGGAACGCTGGCGGCCATCGTCCACGAGCTGGGCGAGCAGGGGGCGTCGATCAAGTCGGTCGTGCAACACGGGCTCGGCGAGCACGCGCGGCTGACGATGGTCATCCACCCGCTCGCTGAGACGCGCCTGCGCGAGGCGCTCACACGCATCGCGGCGCTCGACTTCCTACGCTCAACACCCCGCGCTATACGCGTAATAGAAGAGGAGTTCATGTGAGCCCAGCAACTTCTTATGAGCAAACGCCGAGAAGCAAGAGTCACGTGCCGCTGATCGAACGCTTTCGCGATCGCCTCCCGTTCGAGGAGGGCGACCCGATCGTTAGCCTGCAGGAGGGCTCCACGCCGCTGCTGCGCGCGCCGGTGCTCTCAGAGATCGTGGGGGCCTCGGTGCGCCTCAAGTTGGAGGGCGCCAACCCCACCGGGTCGTTCAAGGATCGCGGCATGACCTGTGCGGTCTCCGCGGCCGTGCGCGACGGCGCGAAGGCAGTGATCTGCGCGTCCACCGGCAACACCGCCGGTAGCGCCGCCGCGTATGCCGCACGAGCCGGCATTACCTGCGCGGTGATCGTCCCCGACGGCAAGATCGCCGAAGGCAAGATGGCCCAGACACTGATCCACGGCGCACGTGTGATCTCGCTGGCGGGCAACTTCGACCAGGCACTGAAGCTGGTGCGTGAGCTGACTGAGTCCCACCCGATCGTGCTGGTCAACTCGGTCAACGAATTCCGCATCGAAGGCCAGAAGACAGCGGCGTTCGAGCTCCACGAGGACCTCGACGGGCAGCTCGAGGCGCTGTGCATACCTGTTGGCAACGCCGGCAACATCACCTCCTACTGGCGCGGATTCCGCGAGATGGGAGCCACCCCCAAACTGTTCGGGTTCCAGGCCGAGGGCGCCGCGCCATTGGTGCTCGGCCACCCAGTCGAGTCCCCCGAAACGGTCGCCAGCGCGATCCGCATCGGCCACCCCGTGCGCGGTGAGGATGCGATCACCGCGATCACCGAGTCCAGCGGTGCGATCCGAGCGGTCAGCGACGAGGAGATCCTCGCCGCCTACCGCCTGCTGGCGTCCAAGGAAGGCATGTTCTGTGAGCCCGCCTCCGCCGCGTCGGTGGCGGGACTGCTGAAGTACGGCGCCGACGGCGCCCAGCAGATCGTGTGCGTGCTCACCGGCCGCGGCATCAAGGACCCGCAAACCGCGATCGAGCACAACGGTGGCAGCGTGATCCCGTGCGAGGCCAACATCGGCGCGATCGAAGAGGCGGTTCTGGGTGAGTCCTAGGACGGCCGTGGGGGAAGGCTTGGATGATCGTGGGTGTCCAGCCCATCCAGAAGTCGGCTCCCGCCGGAGGGCCGGGTGATCCGCAGACGCGTCGTACGCGTGCCCGCGTCCTCCGCCAACCTCGGGCCCGGGTTCGACTGCTTCGCCGCCGCGATCGGCCTGCACCTGGAGCTTGAGGTGGTCGAGACCGGGAGCTTCGCGGTGGAGAGCGACCTCAATGTTCCGCTCGGCCCCGAGAACCTATGCGTGAGAGCGTTCCAGAGCCTGCACTCGGCGGACGACTTCACGTTCAAGATCCGCTCTGAGATCCCGCTCGTCGGCGGCCTCGGGTCGAGCGCGTCGGCGATCGTCGCCGGACTGCTTGCGGCCGACCACCTATTCGAGCTCGACGTCGACCTGCTCGCGCACGCCACCGCGATCGAGGGTCATCCCGACAACGTCGCCGCGGCACTCCACGGGGGCTTCGTCGTGTGCGCCGACGGGGAGGCCGTGCGCTTCGACCCCCCCACCGGCCTGGAGGCGCTCGCGGTGGTGCCCGAGCAGGCGGTGCGCACCAGCGAGGCCCGTGGCGCCCTGCCGGAGCAGGTTCCCATCGAGCAGGCCGTATTCAACGTCGCCCATGGCGCGCTACTCACACTCGGCCTGGCCCGCGGAGACTGGGACCTGGTGGCGCGCGGGCTACACGACCGGCTACACGAGCAACGCCGCTCACACCTGTTCCCGCGCTCCTATGAGCTGGCGCGGAGCGCCCACGAGCTGGGAGCGCTCGGAGCGACCATCTCGGGCGCTGGCCCAACCGTGCTGGTGTGGTGCTTCTACGAGCAAACCGGCGCCGTCGTCGAGGCGTTGCGCCCCGAGATCGAGGGTTGGGCCACGCTGCTGCGCGCGCCGTTCGAGGCGCAGGGCGCCTACGTCGGCGAGCTGTAGCGTGTAGTCATGCTGAAATCGTCCCCCACAATCCCCGCCAATGGTGCGCCCAACAAGCTCGCCCCCAACAGTGGGGCGCTCGACGCCCGATCCGATGACGGCTATTTCCCGCGCGGACGCTCCGTCCTGCGGATGGTCCACGAGGAGAGGGCCGTTGGGCTGATGTACGGCCAGCGCGCGCTCTGCGTGGGAGCCGTTAAGCCGCTCAACTACGTCGGCACCAGCGAACACACCCACAACAAGCTCACCCCTTTCAAGCGGATCACGCACACGGCGGGTATGTTCGAGGCCGTGTTCTTCGGCAGTCGCGCCGAGGCCGATCGCGTGTTGACGGCCGTCGACGGGATGCACCAACGCGTAGTCGGCGAGCTCCCCGAAGACGCGGGCGCCCACTACCCGTCGGGGACGCCCTACTCGGCGTTCGATCCCGAGCTGATGCTGTGGACGGTCGCGGTCATCGCCGACTCCGCCGAGTGGTTCTACGACCGGCTGGTGCGCCCGCTCACAGACGAGCAGCGCGAAGCGCTGTGGCAGGACTACCTGCGCTTCGCCGAGCTCTTCCAAATGCCGCGCTCGACGGCCCCATCCACCTACCGCGAGTTTCGCGACTGGTATCAGCGCCAGCTCGCCGGCGAGGATCTGCACCTCACCGAGGAGGCCCGCTTCATGGGCTACGCCTCCGCGTTTGATATCCCGATGCCCTCCACTCGCCGCCTCGCCAAGCGCCTGCACGACCTCGTGATGCTCGGCTCGCTACCGGCCCCCGTGCGCGAGCTCTACGGCCTGTCCTACACGCCCGCGCAGGCAGCGACCTGCAGGGTGGCGCTCGCCGGCGGGCGATTCGCAAGGCTGCTCACGCCTCGCTCGCTCGCCCACGGCTCGTGCGTCCCTCAGTTCGAGATGGTCGCCGCCACCGAGCGCCGCCGGATCGAACGCGGACAGCCCACCCCGCAGCTCGTCCCCTGAGCCGCTTCTCAGCGCAACCGCGCGAGTTGCTCGCGCGCATCCTCCATGCCCGGCAGGCGCCCCAGCAACTCGTCGGTCACCGCCACGTAGTCCGCCCCGAGGTCGGGGCGATGGTCGAGGATCGACACAGCCCGCTCAGCCGACTCCGCATACGCGATCGACCCACGCACCACCGTGTCGAAGACCTTCTCTCCGAAGCGCTCCTTCAAAGACGCCTTCGCCTCACGCGAGTGCACTGTGCGCATGTCGGCAAGGTTCAACAGCACCCCCACCAGCTCCAGCTCGTCGTTGAGGCTGTCGCGCGCGATCTCAATCACCTCCATCGCCTGCTCCACGCCCTGTAGCGCGAAGTACTGGGCCTCGGCTGTCACCAACGCGTAGTCGGCGGCCACCAGCGCATTCACGGTCAGCAGTCCGAGCGACGGGGGACAGTCGATCAACACAATCCCCCAATCGCCCTGCACACCGCCGAGCGCCCGGCGCAGGGTCATCTCGCGCCCAATCCTCCCACCGAGCATTAGCTCGGTCTCGGCGAGATTCAAGCTTGCGGGGATCACCCCGTCGTGGATCGCCTCAGCCGCTGTGACAGTGCCCGCCAGCACATCCGCGATCGTCGGCTCGCTCTCGGGTGGCAGGTCGAAATAGTCCGACAGGTTGCCCTGTGGGTCGAGGTCGATCGCCAGCGTCTTCACGCCCACTCTCCGCAGCGCGTCTGTGAGCGTGCGCACTGTGGTCGTCTTGCCGGTGCCGCCCTTTTGTGAGAGCACAGCGATCGTGATGGCCATTGCGGGCGATAGTACGTGGAACGCGCGCTCGCCGCCCGCCGAGCCCCGACCGGTTGGCGGCGTGGGCGCTTTCAGTCGGCGGCGGCCGCGCTCAGCCGAGCGCTGGTACCTGCGGCGGGGGCGTCTGCTCGGCCGGCTCGACCGGCACGCTCACGAACGTCAGGCAGTAACGGCCCACGAGGATCTCATCGCCGTCGTTGAGTGTTCTCCACTCGATCCGCTCGCCGTTCACGAACACGCCATTGAGGCTGCGGTCGTCGAGCACCCGCACGCCGTCCGGCTGGCGCACCACGAGCGCATGACGTCGCGACACGGTCGGATCGTCAAACCGGACGTCCGCCGCCAAGCTGCGTCCGATGCGCGTCCACTCGCGTGTCAGCGCAACCGCCTTGGTCTCATCCCCGTCCTCGTAGAGCATGTACTCGCCCGGCACGCGCAGCTCTTCGCGAGCCCTCAGCACCCATTCACCGGTCTCAGAGGACTCTGGCCGCATCCGCGCGTCGGCGGTGCTGGGGGCGGCGCTGAACAGGGACGCACGGACAAAGTCCTGGCTGCCGCATTCCGGGCAGTCCCGCAGCGCGTCGAGCGAGGTAAGCGTCAACACATATCCACATCCCTGGCAACGCCATGACCCTGTGCCGGCCATCGTCCCCGACGTATGCGACTCCATGCTGTGCCTCCCGTTCGTGTCGTCCCCGGCGGATCGGGAACTTTCTACAGGGTGGAATCTCGTGGCAATCATAACGAGCCTTGTCAAATGAGCTTCGATTGGCGTACGAAACGATCTCGACCTGAGCAGATGGGGGTCTTCGGTCGCGTATTTCG
This sequence comes from uncultured Solirubrobacterales bacterium, assembly GCA_963849215.1. Lineage (GTDB taxonomy): Bacteria > Actinomycetota > Thermoleophilia > Solirubrobacterales > Solirubrobacteraceae > Palsa-744. The sequence goes on along the minus strand of CAWKGR010000001.1, from coordinate 522,564 downwards.
AGCCTACCCCAGGGTACCGGCATCGAAACGACCTGGCGCGAAAAATCAGTGAAGATTGCGGGAGGAGGCAGGCCGGGAGCGGCGAACCTAGCCGCATGGCCAGTTCCCACGGCGACGTCGAGCAGTTGGAGCGCTTTCTGTTGGTGCGCGGTGTCGGCTCGCTAACGGCCGACCGTCACCGCTGTATCGACTGCTCCCGCACACCGCTGGTGGGTGAGCGCATCCACTTCTATGAGCGCTCCTCCGGGATCGTCTGCGAGCTGTGCCGTCAAATGCGCAGCTCCGTGCCGGCGGCAACCGAGATCGTGCGTCACAGCGAGCTCGGCCACACCGTGCGCGTTACCGCGCGCGCGGCCTAGTCGCGCCGTCAGGTTGCGTAGCCGCCGTCGCGCCAAGCCGCCGTCACGGTGCGTAGTCACCGTCGCGCCAAGCCGTCGGGGTGCATAGCCACCGTCGCGCCAAGCCGTCAGGGTGCGTAGCCACCGTCGCGCCAAGCCGTCGGGGTGCATAGTCGTCCTCACGTCGCGCGGCCGCCCGTCACGCCGCGCGGCCGCTTGGTCAGTCATTAGACTGCGCCGCCGTGGACCCAGTCACCGTCTCGATCCTCATCAGCGCTCCGCGCGAGCAGGTGTTCGACTACCTGCAGGACATCGCGAACCATCCCGAGTTCACCGACCACTACCTGGTCGACTGGCATCTCACGAGGGAGGACTCGGTTGGCCGCGGCGCCGGCGCTCGCTTTCGCGTGAAGGCACCCGGCAACCGGTTCAGCTGGGGCGACTCCACCTTCACCGAGGTCTCCCGACCTCACCGGATCGTGGAGGTCGGTCGCACCGGTAAGGCCAATCGCATCCGCACGCTCGGCGTCTATGAGCTCGCGCCGGTCTCCGGAGGCTCCACCCGAGTGCAGTTCACGCTCGAGACACAGGCTTCGATGTTGTCCGATCGGCTGCGTGAGGCCATCGGCGGTCGCGCGTGGCTGAAGCGCAAGAACGCCAAGGCCCTGCGGCGGTTGCGCACGATCCTCGAGCAGGGCGAAGGCCGCGGAGAGCGCATCACCCTCGCCGGTGGCTAAACTGCCCGCTCGCATGACCCGCTCGCTCCACATCCCCCAGCTCTCGCGCGGCGCGCGCGCACGTCGCATGGGCGACCCACGGCGTGCGAGGCGCCGCGTGGCCCGCAGCGCTCTGCTGGCGCTGCTAGCCGTTCCCGCCCTTGTGCTCAGCGCCTGCTCGGACAACTCCCACACACGCGTCACCACCGGCACCTACGCTGGCGAGTCCGGCCAGAACGCTCCCTATCTGAATGTGGGCCCGCTGATCTACGAGGTGCAGCTCTCGCGCGAGCTCAACCCCTACGACACCGAAGACGCCTCCTACCTGACCGGCCTCACGCCCGCGCAGAGCAAGCTGGGCCCCGGCGAAGAGTGGTTTGGGGTCTTCCTGCAGGTCTACAACGAAACGTCCACCGCCCACCTGGCGGCTACCGACATCTCGATCAGCGACACCCAGGAAAACATCTACACCCCGATCGTCCCCGCCGCGACCAACGAATTCGCCTACCGGGGCGGACTGCTCGCGGCCAAGGGCCGGATCCCGGCGCTCAACACGGTCGCCGCCAACGGCTCCACGCAGGGATCGCTGCTGCTCTTCAAGATCAAGATCGTCTCGCTCGACAATCGCCCGCTCGAGGTCAAGATCGTCGATCCCACCAATCCCTCCCAAACGGCCTCCGCCGAGCTCGACGTTTAGGGCGACCCGCTCTCCGCGGTCGCTTTAGGGCAAGCAACGCCCCGGCGTCGGCCTATCTCTCAGCGCCGGTCTATTTGAGCGCTGCTTCGATCACCTGCCTGGCCACCGGCGCCGCCGTTTCGCCGCCCGCGCCGTCTTTGACGAGCAGCACCCCAACCACGATCTTCGGGCGCAGCGCCGGGGCGAACGCCGCAAACCACGCGTCCGTGTTCTGCGGGTCGTTGGTCCCCGAAGCACAGTCTTCGTCGCTCTGCTTGGATTCCGCGTCTTCGCTCGCGTTGGATTCCCCGTTCTTGCTCGATTCTTCCCCGGCGCCGTGTTCGCCGCCGCGGGGACAGCTCGGCTCGCCGAGTTCCGCGGTGCCCGTCTTGCCCGCGACCGTCACCCCGGGAATGGCCGCCGCTGTCCCGGTTCCTTCGCGCACCACCCCGATCATCAGCCTCCGCACGATGTGCGCTGTCTCAGCGCTGATCGCGCGCGGAAGGGGTGCATGACGCATTTCAAACGTCGGTGACGGCCGCCGGCCGCCGTCGGCGATGGTTGCCGCCACGGTAGCCATTTGCAGCGCCGAGGCCTGCACCTGCCCCTGGCCGATCGCGGTCGACCCGAGTGCCAGTTCGCCCTGTATCTGCGGTGCGGGCGGCAGCGTGCTTTCCACCGCGCCCGCCAATCCAGGGGAATGATTGAAGCCGTAGCTTTCGGCTGTCGCGACGAGGCGAGACGCCCCCACCTTCACCCCCAAGGGGGCGAACACCGAATTGCATGACACCGCAAAGGCGAGCGCCAAGCTCCCCCCGCACGACTCGCCGTTGGCGTTTTCAAGCTTCACCCCATCGAGCGTGGTCGACGTCGCGTAGGGAAACACGGTGCCGGCGCCGGCCGTCTTGGATTCCAGCACGGCGGTGACCGTCACCATCTTGAACGTCGACCCCGGTGGTTGCAGGTCGTCGATGCCGATTCCCGCCACCGCCAGGATCTCGCCCGTCGTGGGGTCCATTGCGACCACCCCACCCAACTGCCCGCCAAGCGCCGTTGTCGCAGCCTGCTGCAGGGCGGGGGAGATGGAGGTGCGCACCGCCGCGCTCGGTCTCGCCACGGCGCTGGCCAGCACACGCGTGCCTGCGAACAACTCCCCGCCGGGCGTCCCGCGCAAGCTGTCATCGAGCGCGAGCTCGAGCCCGCTGTTGCCGACGATCGCTTCTGGGGGCACCCCTTCGGCTTCCAGTTCGACCAGTCGCGCCGCTGGGATCGGGCCCACGTCTCCGACGACGGCCTCAGCGGCGGCCCCCAGCGGCGAGTCGCGCGCTCCCGCGCCGCTCGCAGGGCCATTGGCCAGCACGGATCCATCGCGCGCCAGCAGTGCGGCGCGCGGCGGCAGCGTCGTGCGCCTGGTAAGTCGCTCACCGGCACGCAGCCCAGGAAAAACGAGTGCTCTGGACCAGACCACGCGTGGCCCTTCAAGGTCATTTTGGATACGCACGCGGAAACTCTCGGCGAGTGCTCCGAACAGCCGCGTGCGCACGTGCACCGGCACCACGATCGCACCGGCGCCTTCGCCGCGCGCGCTGCCGGTCACCTTCATGCTCGTCGTCGTCGCCGTCCGTGCGGCGGCCTGATAGGCCGCCGCGAACGCGCTCGGGGAGATCCTGTGTTGGGCGGCGGCGTCGATCTCGTTGTACATCGTCACGTAGTCGCTCCGCGCCCACGCCCGCGCGAATTGTTCAGCCAGGCTCTGCTGTGTTGAGCCGTGGTGGCCCGAGCCAAGGATCGCCCCCACCGCGAACGCGATCACCGCGAGCGCGATCATCGGTCTTGCCCGTCGTGCACGCCGCCGACGCTCGCTGGGGGTATTCACAGCCCGGGACGGTAGAACATGAGCAGTGACACGGCTCGACTGGCTTATCGTCGTATTCGCCGCACTACTCGCGATCTTCGGGTTCCGACGAGGCTTCATCGTCGCTGTGCTCTCTTTCGGCGGGTTCGCCATTGGTGCATTCCTCGGAACACGGCTGGGTCCTCTACTGCTCTCGCAGGGAACCTCCTCTCCCTATGCGCCCGCGTTCGGCCTGATCGGAGCGCTGCTCGCCGGCGCGATCCTCGCGACAGGCTTCGAGGGTGTCGGCTTGAGGCTTCGTCGCGTCCTCGTACTACCCGGCCTCGGGCTCCTCGACGGCACGCTCGGCGCGCTGCTCAGCGCAGCACTCGGGTTGGCGATCGCGTGGATCTTCGCGGCGGTAGTCCTTCAAACAGCTCCCACCGCGCGGTTGCGCGCCGACATCCAGCGCTCGGAGATCCTGCGTGAGCTCAACCAGCTGCTGCCACCTTCTGGGCCGATCTTGAATGTGCTTGCGAGTCTCGACCCGCTGCCCTCGATCGCCGGGCCGCTGCCCAGCAGCGTTGGGCCGCCGCCCGCGCTGATCGCCCACGAGCCGGGGATACGCGCCGCATCGCGCAGTGTTGTGCGAGTGCTCGGCACGGCTTGCGGCTTGGAGATCGAGGGCTCGGGATGGGTTGCCGATCCGGACGTCGTAGTCACCAATGCGCACGTCGTCGCGGGGGAGCACGACACCACGGTCGAGGTCGAAGGCCGCGAACCGGTGCTGTCCGCCTACGCGATCGCCTTCGACCCCACCAATGATGTCGCCGTCCTGCGCGTACCGGGCCTGAGCCTCCCCTCGCTGACGCTCGCCGTGGATCCTCCCTCGGGCAGCGCCGGCGCGATTCTCGGCTATCCCGAGAACGGGCCGTTCGACGCGCTCCCGGGGCGCATCGGCACCACACAGCACATCATCACCGACAACGCCTACGGCCGAGGCCCGGTATCGCGCCTGCTCACACCGTTGCGGGGGCTCGTGCGTCCCGGCAACTCCGGCGGGCCGGTCGTCGACAGGGAAGGGCACGTGCTCACCACGGTATTCGCGAGCACCACCGGTGGTGGGACAGCTGGTGGGTATGGGGTGGCCAACGCCACGGTCTCCCAGGCCCTGGCCGGAGCTGGGTCGATGGTTGGCACCGGAGAATGCAGCTCCGGCTGATCGATGGGTGGCCCCGGGAATGCAGCTTCGGCTGATCTGAGGGGGCGTCAGGCGGTGGACGGGCGGGTGCGTGCCGGCGTGCCGGCCTTCCTCTTGCTCGTGGAGGACTTGTTCGTGGAGGACTTGCCGGAGGGAGACTTGGCCGGTTTGGGGCTGGCGGCTCGTGAGCTCGCATGCGCAATCTCCTCGCGCTCGCGGATCACGGCCTGCATGCTCTCCGGGGGCGACTCCAACAGCGGCTCGGCGGCGGCCAGCCGGCGCACCAGCTGCGCACGCACTCGCTCTAGCTCCTCAACGCCCAGCAGGCGCGGGCCTGCGTGTCTGAGTGACTCCGCAGGCGCGGGGATCAAACCGGGGTGGCGGACCTGGATCTCGGAGAGGGTTTGCTCCAGGGCGGCGATCTGAGTGCGCAGTTCCCTGCGCCGTCCAGCGGCCAGTGCCGCGCCCTTCGCCATGATGTCCGCTGGTGGCTCCGATGTCACGTACAGAGCGGCGGCCACCTGGCGCGGATCGACACCGGTTCGGCGTGCCTGACGCGCCGCGTCGGCGGCGATCTGGCCGACGGCGGAGGGTTCTGGGGGGGTGCTCGCCACAAACGTGCCGGTGCCCTGCCTGCTGTCGATCAGCCCCTCCTGCTCCAAGCGCTGGTACACGGCTCGGGCGGTATTGGCGTTGATCCCCAGCATGTCCGCCAGCTCCCGCAGGCCGGGCAGGCGTCGCCCAGGGGCGAGGCGCCCATCCCCGATCCTGGCACGCAGCGCCCACGCGAGTTGCACCCCGATCGGTATCTCCCCGGCGCGGTCCACCGTGAGGTCCTCAAGGTCGAGCCGCCCCTCGAGCGCCGGCCTTGGAGACGGCGCGTCTGACGAGCCTAATTCGCGATGGTCGCTTCCTGTCATCCGCTCAACGTTAGTCGCTCTCAGACCAGAAACGCAAAGTATTAGTGAACTAGTACACTAGTCCAATGGGTGGGTCGGAGCACGTGGAGCCAGAGGAGGCGGTGACGGTCAGTCCCGGGCGAGGCACCGGCGGAGGGGCCGGCGGCGAGGGGCTGGCACGAGGACCGTTCAGGCGGGCGTCGCTCCCCACCAAGAGCGCGCTCGAAGAAGTCGGGGACATGATGGTCCTCACCGGCAAGACGATCTCAGCCGCGCTGCGGCCGCCCTACCCATATGGGGGCGAGTTCGTCTCTCAGTTCCTCTTCACTCTGCGGATCTGCTGGCTGCCGTTGCTGATGTCAACATTCGCGATCTCCTACGGCGCGGCAGGGCTGCAAGCGGCGAACATCCTCAACTTGCTCGGCAACCTCGACCGGCTCGGCGGATTCTTCGTGCTCGCCGCGGTTCGCGAAATCGGGCCGATCATCACAGCGGTCATGATCGCGGGGGCAGCCGGCACCGCGATCACTGCCGACCTGGGCGCCCGCAAGATTCGCGAGGAGCTCGACGCGCTCCAGGTGCTCGGTGTCGACACCGTCAAGAACCTCGTGGTTCCGCGTTTTCTCGCGTTGATGATCGCCACTGGGCTGTTCAATATCTACGCGATCTTGTTCGGCCTGTTCGGGGGTGTGCTCGCCGCGGTCGTCAATCACCAGGCGCTGGGGCCGTTCTGGGTGACGTTCTTCGCCAACACATCCACCACCGATCTGTGGGGCTCGACGCTGAAGACGGTGGTGTTCGGGGCGATCATCGCGATCGTCTGCTGCTACAAGGGCATGTCCGCCTCAGGCGGCGCGGAGGGGGTGGGGCGGGCCGTCAATCAGGCCGTCGTGACTGCGTTCCTGGCGATCGGGATGTTCAACTACGTGTTCACTCAGATGCTGCTCGCCACGCATCCCAACTTGCTTTCGATTCGGTGAGCGAACAGCTTCCGACGCCAGGAGACTGGCTTGCCGCCACGGGTGAGATCGGCCGGTTCACGGGCCAGATCGTGCGCGACGTGTGGACGCTGCGCGTACTGCATTTCTTCGGCGAGACGGTACGTCAGGCGGGAATCCTGATCGTGTCCTCGACGGTGGTGCTGTGGGTCATGGTGTTCATCATCGGGCTCGGCACCTGCGGCATCGAGGGCGCCTATTTCGCCGAGGCTCAGGGGGCGCCGTCGGTGGCGGGCATATTCGCGGCTTGGTGTGACCTACGCGAGGCTGTGCCCTATGCGTTCGGCTACATGATGGCCGCCAAGGTTGGCACCGGCATCGTGGCTGAGCTCGGCGCAATGCGCATCAACGACGAGATCGATGCGCTCGAAGTTATGGGGGTGGACTCGATGCTGTTCCTCTGCGCCACTCGTCTGCTCGCGGGCTGGATTGTGCTGCCATTCATGTACATAGCCGGTGTTGGGGTCGCATATCTGGCCTCCTACATCGCCGTGGTGCGTCAGGTCGGGTCGGTCACATCCGGGGGCTACCTACTGGTGTTCTGGCAGTACCAGAACCCACTGGACTACTTCTACAGCCTCACCAAGGGGATGTTCATGGCCACGACGGTGGTGCTCGTTGCTTGCTACTACGGCTACAACGCCTCGGGCGGCCCGGTCGGGGTGGGAAAGGCCACGGCCAAGTCGATGGTTCTCAACCTGGTGCTGGTCACATTCATCGGTATGTTCGGCACCCAGGTGTTCTGGGGCACCAATCCACGCGCGCCGATCGGCGGCTGAGACTGCCTGGCGTTGCATGGCTCGATCCACCCGCTACCCTCACGCCATGTCCAAGACGCTCGTGATCGCGGAGAAGCCCTCGGTGGGGCGCGACCTGGCACGCGTGCTGCCGGGCCCGTTCGCCAAGCAGGAAGGCTGGTTGGAGGCTGACGACTACGTGATCACCTGGGCGGTGGGCCACCTCGTGCAGCTGGCCGAGCCCGACGAATACGACGCGAAGTACAAGCGTTGGCGGATGCCCGATCTGCCGATCGTGCCCAACAAGTTCAAGCTCGTGGTGCGCGACGAGCGCTCGCGCAAGCAGATGTCGGTGGTCACCGCGCAACTTGGTCGCGAGGACGTCTCGGAGGTCATCAACGCTTGCGACGCCGGGCGCGAGGGCGAGCTGATCTTCGCGTATCTCTACGAGAAGGCCAAAGCCACCAAGCCGGTGCGCAGGCTGTGGCTCAACTCGATGACCACCGCCGCGATGAAGAAGGCTTTCGAGTCGCTGCGCCCCGCCGAGGAGATGGCGCTGCTGGAGCAGGCAGCCCGCTCGCGCTCGGAGGCCGACTGGATCGTCGGTATGAACGCCACTCGGGCGGCCACGATCCGGTTGAAATCATCCTTCGACGGGGCCGTGTCGCTTGGGCGGGTGCAGACGCCAACGCTCGCGATCGTCGCGCGCCGCGAGGAAGAGATCAAGGCGTTCGTGCCCGAGCCTTATTGGCTGGTGGACGCCACCTTCGACGCCGGACCCCTGAATGGGACTCCACCCACCCCTATGGACGGCGATGGCGGAGACGTGCAGGGCGAGGGTGCGGAGGCGGGGGGACGCGTGTATGAGGGGCGCTTCCACATGGGCTCCAAGCCCCGCATCGCCACCGAGCAGGAGGCGCTCGCGATCGTCGAGGCGTGCGAGGGCAAGCAGGGCACGATCACCAAGCTCGAGTGCAAGGAGCAGCGCGAGCGCGCTCCGATGCTTTACGACCTCACGAGCCTGCAGCGCGAGGCCAACACGCGCTACGGCTTCTCCGCGCGACGCACGCTCGCGGCAGCCCAGCGGCTCTACGAGGAGCACAAGGCGCTCACCTACCCACGCACCAACTCGCGCTACCTGACGACCGACATGGTCGAGGAGATCAAGCCGACAGCCGAGCTGGTGGGAGGCAAAAGCGAGTACGCCAAGGCCGCCGCTTATGTCACCGGCCTCGACGTGCTGCCGCTGGCGCGCGTGGTCAACGACGAGAAGGTGACAGATCACCACGCGATCATCCCCACCAAGGCTGAGCACGCGGTGGATCGCATGGGCGACGACGACAAACGCGTCTACGACATGGTCGTCAGGCGTTTCCTCGCCGTGTTTCACCCCGAGGCGGTGTTCGAGAACACGCGCGTCGAGACGACGGTGCTGCCCGCGGGTGACGGAGCCGGCGGGTGCGTGTTTCGCACGCGCGGCAAGCTGCTGCTGGTGCCGGGCTGGCGCGGGGTCTATGGGCAGATGCCTTCCGAGGCCAAGTCCGCGGCCGAGGAAGACGAGGGCGCCGACCAGCAGCTGCCGAAGCTGAACGAGGGCGAACACTCACAGACGCTTGAGATCGCGAGCGAGCGCAAGGAAACCAAGCCACCGCGCCGCTACAGCGATGCGTCGCTGCTCGGCGCGATGGAGACCGCCGGCAAGCTCGTCGACGACGAGGAGACGCGCGAGGCGATGAAGGATTCCGGGATTGGCACCCCCGCCACCCGGGCCGCGATCATCGAGCGACTGATCCAGGTCGGCTACATCGAACGCGAAGCACGGTCGCTGGTGGCCACCGACAAGGGGCTGAACGTCGTGCGGCTGCTGGGAGAGCACGCGCTCACCTCCCCCGACATGACCGGTCAGTGGGAGCACCGCCTGGAGAAGATCGAGCGCGGCGAGGACTCGCGCGAGAAGTTCATGGGTGACATCGCAGGCTTCGCCGAGCTGACCGTCAAAGAGCTCGACGAGAAACTGAAGGACGTGCGCATCCCCCGCGCCAATCTCGGCCCGTGCCCGGTGTGTGGGAACGACATCAAAGAGAACCGCAAGGGCTACTCGTGCTGGGCGCGCGACGATCCAGGCTGCGGCTTTGTGATCTGGAAGGGCAAGTCGGGCAAGCAGCTGTCGGTGGCGATCGCCAAGGAGCTGATCCGCTCCGGACACACATCCAAGGCGGTGACCGGCTTCAAGGCCCGCAGTGGCCGCGGCTTCCGCGCACACCTGGCGCTCAGCCAGGATGAAGAGGGCAAGTGGCGCGTCGAGTTCAACGAGCCGTGGGCGCAGGAGGGCGCAAAGCCGCCGGAGGCTGAGACGGAGGCGGCCGAGGAGGGCCAGGAGGCGGTTGCCGCAAGCGCGGCATAGCAGAGTCAGGTGCAGGGCAACCGGCGTTTGGAGCTAGCTCCGGGGAGGCACGTCGGGCTGGTGCGCGAGGATGGACGCCATGTCGATCGTGCTCGTAACCGGACCCGCCAACGCGGGCAAGGCGCAAGTCGTGCTCAACGCCGTGAGGGCGCATGTCGCCCACGGCGAAGAGCCGCTTTTGATCGTGCCCACCGATGCCGACCAGGCGCGATATAGGCGGGAGCTGGCTGAAGGGGGACTCCTATTCGGCGTGCGGGTGGAGCGCTTCAAGGAGTTGCTGGACGAGGTGCTGGCGCGCGCGGGTGAGACGCCGACCTCCCTCGGTCCGCTCGCGCGGGAACGCGTGCTGGCGCGACTCGCCGACGTGCGCCCCGGCATGGCGAGCGCGCTTGCGCGGCTGGTGGCCGAGATCGAGACTCAGCGCATCGCTCCCGCCCGATTGCGGGGTGCACTGGGCGCGTGGTGCTCCGCGGAAGGGCAGGCAAGCGACGGGCAAGCCACGCTCGAGTGGCTGTGCGGCGTGTTCGAGGCCTACAACGACACGCTCACCAGGATACGGCGAGCGGATCGAGAGCTATGTGTCACCAGGGCACTCGATGCGCTGCGTCGAGCGCCGATGCTGTGGGGCTCGACGCCGGTGCTGCTGTACGGGTTTGACGATCTCACCGAGCTGCAGCTCGACGCGATCGAGACGCTTGGTGGGATCGTCGGGGCGCGCGTCACAGTGTCGCTTGCGTATGAGCCGGGGCGCGTTGTGTTCGCCGGCCGTGCCTCGACCTTTCAGCGGCTGGCTCCGCTCGCGGAGGCCCACACCCAGCTTCAGGCGCGCGCCGAGTACTACTCACCGGAGTCGCGCACGGCTTTGCACCACCTGGAGCGCTCGCTGCTGAGCGACGATGCGACCCGCGTCGAGCCCGGCGAGGCGGTGCGGCTGCTGGAGGGCGGCAGTCCGCGCGCAGAGCTGGAATTGGTTGCGAGGGAAGTGCGAGCGCTGCTGAGAGCGGGCGTCGAGGCCGGCGAGATCGCGATCGTGCATCGAGCCCCCAACACGATTGTCGGTCTGCTCGGCGAAGTGCTGAGGGATTTCGAGATCCCCTACGCAATGCGCGAGTTGGTGATGTTCACTCACACGGCGATCGGCAGAGGGCTGGTTGGACTGCTGCGTTGCGCGTTGGCTCCAAGCCAAGCCGGCCCACGGGCGGCGGGTCCGGATGAGATGGGCCGAGCCGGCGATGGTAAGCCAGCCGATCTGCTCGCATGGTTGCGCGTTCCCGGAGTGCTCGATCGCCCCGAGCTGGCCGACCGCCTGGAGGCGGACATACGCCGGCAGGGAGCGGCCAGCGCCGAGCATGCCCGTGCGCTGTGGGAGGCCAAGAATTGGCCACTGGATCGGATCGACCGTGTGCGCGAGGCAGCCCAGGAGGGAATGCCGGCGCTAACCCAGGTGCTCGCAACCGAGTTGCAACGGCTGTTCTGCGCGCCGCGAGGAGCCACGGCAGCGGTGCTCGGGGAGGATGAGCTGCACGAGGCACGTGCCCTCACGCGTGGTCGTCGCACACTGGATGAGCTGCGCGAGCTGGCACAGCTGGCGCCTGAGCTGGCTCCGACACCCGGCGAGCTGGTGAGCGTGTTGGAAGGGCTGGAGATCACCGGGGGAGAGCGGCCCGGGGCGGACAGGGTCGCGGTCGTGGATCCGTTGTCGCTGCGTGCGAGGCGCGCGCGGTTGGTGTTCGTGTGCGGGCTGCAGGAGGGCGTGTTCCCCGCCCCGGCAGCCTCTCATCCGCTGCTTGGCGAGGAGGACCGACGCCGTCTCGCGCACGCCTCGGGTCTGGTGCTGCGCGGCGAGCAGGATGCGCTGGCGGCAGAGCGCTACCTGCTGTATGCGCTGCTTTCGCGTCCGGAGGAACGCTTGACGCTCAGCTGGCACACCGCCGGCGAGGACGGCACACCGCTGGCGCGCTCGCTGTTCGTCGAGGACGTTTGCGACCTGTTCACCGACGCGCTGCAGGAGGGGACAACGCGCCCGGCCGCAATCGAGTCGCTCACCGAGGATGTGGCCCCGCGTCCGATCGCTCCGCTGCGCGAGGAGCTTGTGCTCAAAGATCTGCGTGAGCGCGCGCTGTGGTCGGCCTCCTCGCTTGAGAGCTGGGCGGGCTGTCCGGTCAAGTGGTTTGTCGAGCGGTTGCTGCGCGGCGATGAGATCGAGCCCGACCCTGAGCCGATCGCGCGCGGTGGGCTCTCCCACGCGGCACTGAAGCAGACGCTGGATCGCCTGCACGAGCACACCGCGTCAGCGCGTTTGACGTCCGCAAGTATCGGTCTTGCGAAGCGACTGTTGCGCGAAGCGCTGACGGAGCTCGAGTCGCACTATCCGCTGTCGGTGGCGCCGGAGCGCCTGCCGGGAGCCCGACGGCGGCTGGCGGTCGACCTTGAACGCTATCTGGAGCTCGCCGCCGAGCAGGCGAGTCCGTTGGAGCCCACGCACCTGGAGCTGGAGTTCGGCTTCGGGCAGGACGGCCTCCCGCCGTTCGACCTCGGGGAGGGAGTGCTGCTGCGAGGGCGCATCGACCGCGTCGACGTCGGAGCGGGTGGCATGGCGGTGGTGTACGACTACAAGGGTCGCTCCGCTCCGCCGGCCGCCAAGTGGGCCGGCGACGGCGCATGGCAGGTGGCGCTCTACATGCGCGCGGTCGAGCGCCTGCTCGCGCATACGCCGGTTGGCGGCTTCTACCAGCCGCTCGCGGGCAGGGACATCAGGGCGCGCGGCGCACTCGACTGCGACAGCGGTCTCGATCTCAACTGCGTGCGCCCCGACAGGCTCGAGCACGACAAGCTGGGGGAGCTGCTGGAGGAGTGTTTGGCCGGCGCGCGCGACGCCGCCAGGCAGGCGAAGTCGGGCGCTCTGGAGCCACGGCCAGACACTTGCGCGTATGGCGGCGGTTGCGCATACCCCACGATCTGCCGGTGCGAGCGTTGATGGCTTCATTGGGGCGAGTGCCTACCGGCGAGCAGGAGCGGGCGATCGCCCGTCGCGACGGGTCGCTGCTACTGGCCGCGGGCGCGGGCAGTGGCAAGACCTCAGTCCTCGTCGAGCGCTTCGCGCGAGCCGTGCGTGAGGACGGCGTCGCGCCGGGGCGAATCCTCGCGATCACGTTCACCGAGCGCGCGGCGGGCGAGTTGCGCGAGCGAGTCAGGGCGCGCCTGCTCGAGCTCGGCGCGCGCGAGGTTGCTCGTGAAGCGCAGGACGCGAGTGTGTGCACGTTTCATAGCTTCTGCGCGCGGCTGCTGCGCGCGCACCCGCTGCAGGCGGGGGTCGAGCCGGGCTTTGAGATATTGGAAGAGGCCTTCGCCAGCCGCCTCGCGGCGCTTGCGTTCAGCGATGCGCTGGCCGGTCTGCTCGACGGCGAACGCGCGGACGCCGTCGATCTCGTGGCATCCTACGGCGCGGACCCCCTGTGCTCGATGGTGTTGGGGGCCTACTCTCAGCTGCGCAGCCAAGGACAGAGTGAGCCGCGGTTGCCGGCGGTGCACGGTGAGGCCGGGAGCGAGGATGCCGTGGGGGCGTGCGTGCTGATCGGTGAGCTGCTGGAGCGCTTCGGCGTGGCCTACGCGCGGCGCAAGCGCGCACGGGGGGCACTCGATTTCGACGACCTGGAGCTCGACGCCCGCCGGCTGCTCGAACGCCGCATGGATGTGCGCGAGGCGTGGTCTGAGCGTTTCGAGCTGTTGATGGTGGACGAGTTCCAGGACACCAATCCGCGTCAGCTGGAAGTTCTCGCGGCGCTCGACCGCGACAACCTGTTCACCGTCGGCGATCAGCTGCAGTCGATCTACAGCTTTCGCCACGCCGACGTGAGCCTCTTTCGCGAGCGTCACGCGCGCCTGGCAGAGCGAGGAGCGAGTCTCGCGCTGACACGCAACTTTCGTAGCCGAGCGCCGATTCTCGCGGCTGTGGAGCGAATCTTCGCCGAGCGTATGGGCGAGCGCTTCACGCCACTGGTGACGGGGCGCGTCGAGGTCGGCGCGGGAGTGGACGGCGCGGGAGTGGTCGGCGCGGGAGTGGACGGCGCCCTCAACCAGGCACGCGCGGCGGGAGGCGCGAATGGAGAGCCGCTTGTGGAGCTGCTGCTGACCGACAAGCGTGGCTGGGAGCACGCGCTTGGCGATGTGGATGGCTTGGCGGGGCTGCCGGAGGCGACCCCGTGGCGCCAGGCAGAGGCGCGTCTGCTCGCCGGCCGTGTGGCTGAGCTGGTCGCCTGCGGGCAGGCGCGGGCGGGGGAGGTGGTCGTGCTGCTGCGCTCGCTTGGCGACCTGCCGGTGTACGAGGCGGCGCTACGTGGCCAGGGTCTGCGCACAATCGCGGGCGTCGGCGGCTTTTGGGGCCATCAGCAGGTCGGCGATCTGCTCGCGTGGCTGCGAGCGCTTGCCAACCCCCTCGACGAGCTGGCGCTCTACTCCACACTCGCCTCTCCGCTCGTGGGGGTCTCAAGCGACGGGTTGGCGCTGATCGCAAGAGCGGCACACGAGCGGCGGGGGGGTGTGTGGCAGGCGATCGAGCAAGCATTTGGGGAGCAGGTCGTCGAGCGCGGAGATGAGAAGGTCGGAGACGAGGAAGGCGGAGATGAGAAGGCCGGAGACGAGGAAGGCGGAGATGAGAAGGCCGGAGGCGAGGAAGGCGGAGATGAGAAGGCCGGAGGCGAGGAAGGCGGAGATGAGAAGGCCGGAGATGAGAAGGCCGAGGAGGGGGCACCCGACGGGGCGCGAGAGGAGACCGTCGATCTGCGCGACGCGCTGCCGGCCGCCGATCGCGAGCGGATAGAGGTCTTCCGCGAGCTGTTCGCGACCGAGCGGGCGGTTGCGGTGCTGCACCCAATCTCCGAGTTGCTGCGCCGCGCGATGGTCGCCACGGGCTATGAGGCACACGTGCGCTCGCTCGGCTGGGGGGAGCGTCGAGTTGCAAACATCCACAAGCTCGTGCGCTTCGCCCGGCGCTTTGAAGAGCGCGAAGGACGCGACCTGCGCGGGTTTCTCGACCACGTGGCTCACGTTGAATTGGGGCGCGAGGCCGACGCGCCCGTTGGTGACGGCGACCTCGACGCGGTGCGCCTGATGAGCATCCACGCCGCCAAGGGACTCGAGTTTCCGGTCGTGTGCGTCGCCGATCTCGGGCGTGAGCCGAACCTGCGGGCGCCCGACCTGTTGGTTGACGGTGCCGCAGGTCGGGTGGGATTGTGCTTGCGCGGGCTTGGAGACTCCGATCCGGTGGCGGCGCTCGACTACGAGGAGCTGTGCCAGCAGCGCCGCGACGCCCAAGAAGAGGAGGAGGATCGCGTCCTCTACGTGGCGTGCACACGCGCGGAGGACCGCCTGCTGCTGAGTGGCGCCGTCGCCTTCGCGCGCTGGCCGGCCCAGAAGCCTGGTGTTGCGCCAATCGTATGGCTCGCGCCGGCGCTCGTGTCCGATTCTCCCAAGCTGGCTGCCTCCGAGCAACTCGCTGACGGCGCGTTGACCGTGGACGCTGGTGAGGGTCTGTTGGTCAAATGCGTGCTCAACACGCCGGGCGACGTCGAAGAGACTCCTCGGCGGAGGAGGGCGATGCCATCCGTGGAGGAGGTCCGGCAGCAACCGGCGCCGGTGTGGATCGGGCGAGAGAGCGTGCCGACGCCCGCGCCGCTCGCGGATCCGGATAGCACTATGAGCTATACCTCGCTCCACGCACTCGAGCGTTGCGGCTATCGCTATTACCTGGAATCGGTTCTGGGATTCCCTGAGAACCATGCGGCGGCACGAGGGGAGGGAGCTGAGGAGGAACGCCGGGGAATCGAGGCGCGTGCACGCGGGACGATCGTCCATGCGCTGCTGGAGTCGATCGACTTCGATCGCCCCCAGTCCCCGACCCCTCGAGACGTCGGGCTCGTCGCACGTCAGATGGGTGTGAGCATCGGCCCCGCCGCGCGCGAGGAGATCGCCGCGCTGATCGCCGCCGCGCTGGGGGCCGAGCCGGCGCGGCGACTGCACACGCCTGGTGGTGGGCGCCGTGAGCATCCGTTCGCCTTCTCGCTTGGAGCCGACGAGCCGCTCGTGACGGGTGTGCTCGACCTGATCGTCGAGCAGCCCGGCGGGGTCAGTCTGATCGTGGACTACAAGAGCGATCGACTTGCTGGTGGCGAGGATCTGGAGGCGCTGGTGCGCCGCGACTATGGCTTCCAGCGACTGCTGTACGCGCTTGCGGGGATCGAGAACGGCGCACGCGAGGTCGAGGTGGCACATTGGTTTCTCGAACGCCCCGACGAATTGGTGACAGCTAAGTTTGTATCAGACGAACAGGATCACTTGCGCGAACAGTTGCTCCAACTCGTCGCGACGCTCCGCGCGAAAGGGTTCGCTGTTACGGATTCACCACATCGCGGGATCTGCCTCACATGTCCCGCTCGTGGCGGTCTGTGCTCTTGGGGAGAAACCCGCACCATGAGTGCGCAATCTCCCGCATTGGAATTGGATGTAGGAGGGAGTACCCTCAATCTTTGAATCGCTTTGGGCCCGTAATCACGTGGAGCGAGCGAGGTGGAAGAGGAGCTGATGGCGACGGCGACGTACAGATCAGCGGCTATGGCTACGCAAGTGCCCTCGGGCCTGTCCGACCTCGAGCTGTTCGAGCTCGCGCGAGGGGGCGGTGACGCCCATGCACGTGAGATGTTGGTCGAACGCTACCTGCCGCTCGCACGCCGTCTGGCACGTCGCTACCAGCACACCGACGAGCCGATCGAGGATCTCGTGCAGGTGGCCTCGATGGGCCTGCTCAAGGCCGTAGATCGCTTCGATTGCTCGCGCGAAGTGATGTTCTCGAGCTATGCCGTGCCGACGATCCTCGGTGAGCTCAAGCGTCACTTCCGCGACCGTACCTGGTCGGTGCGTGTCCCACGGGATCTGCAGGAGCTGGCTCTGCGGGTCGATCAGATGGTCGCAAGACTGTCGCTTGGTCAGCGTCGCGCTCCGTCGGTGGGGAGCTCGCTCGCGCTGTGGAGGCTTCCGAGGAGCAGGTGCTCGAGGCGCTCGAGGCGATGGGCGCCTATAGGGCGAGCTCGCTGGACGCCCCACGCTCGGCCCGAGAAGAAGAAGCCGAGAGTGTCTCCGAGTCGCTCGGATCAGACGATCG
The DNA here is from genome assembly GCA_963849215.1 of uncultured Solirubrobacterales bacterium. Classification (GTDB taxonomy): domain Bacteria; phylum Actinomycetota; class Thermoleophilia; order Solirubrobacterales; family Solirubrobacteraceae; genus Palsa-744. Next base: position 505,605 of record CAWKGR010000001.1, on the reverse strand, counting down.
CGGCTTCGACAGGGCGGAGGAGCGCGCTACGTTGGAGCCGCTGATGGCGCGTGTCACCGAGCGTGAGCGCATCGTGTTGAAGCTCCGCTTCCACGACGACTTGACCCAAGCTGAGATCGGCGAGCGGATCGGCGTCTCCCAGATGCAGGTGTCGCGCCTGATCCGTCAGGCGCTCAGCCGTTTGCGCGCGGGCGCCGAACTGGTGGGCCAGGGCTGAATGGTGCTTGACAACAAGACTTGACATCAAGGCTTGACATTGTCCCGCCCTATGGTCAAGATATTCACAAATGCCAAGGGCAATGTGGATGGGGACGCTCAGCTTCGGTCTGGTCAGCGTGCCCGTGAAGCTCTACAGCGCCGTCACGCGCAAGACCGTCCACTTCCACCAGATCCACACGCTCGACAGCGCACGTATCCACCAGAAGCACGTCTGCTCGCTTGACGGCGAAGAGATCCCGCTTGGAGAGATCGTCAGGGGCTATGAGATCGCGCCCGACCGCTATGTGCCGGTTGAGGCGCGCGAGCTTCAAGCGCTGGAACCCCTGTTCACGCGCACGATCCAGGTCGAGGACTTCGTCGATATCGCCGAGATCGACCCGATCTACTTCGATCATCCCTATCACCTGGTCCCAGGCATCGGAGGCGCGCATGCCTACCGGCTGCTGCTGCGGGCGATGAGCGACACGGAGAAGGTCGCGATCGGGCGCATGGTGATGCGCTCCAAAGAAAGGCTCGTGGCGATTCGCCCACGTGGGGAGGCGCTGCTGATGCTCACGATGAACTACGCCGAAGAGGTCAAACCCACGACCGGGCTGCGCGAGCTGCAAGGTGCTGAGGTCGAGCTCGACGAGCGCGAGCTGGAGGTTGCCAGACGGCTGGTGCAGTCAATCGCTGAGCCGTTCGAGATCGACAAGTACCAGGACACCTTCCGCGAGGCGGTACTCGACCTGGTAGACCGCAAGGCGGCCGGCGAGCCACTGCCGCTTGGCTCCAGCGCGGAGCCTCCGCCGGACTCACCCGATGTGATGAAGGCGCTTGAAGCGAGCCTGGAAAAGGTCAGCTCCGGCTGAGGTCAGTCAGTCCTCTGGCGGACCCTTGAGCACGATCACAAGCTCAGAGCTCTCATCCGGCTTTTGCTGCTCGACGGACACGGTCTCGGCGATCCCCTCCAGCACATTGCCCACGACCGGCAGCATCGCGTCCCGAACGAGCTCCGCGGCGCCGTCGGTCGTCAGCTCCAGCACGCGCAGCTGCGCTTCGTGCTCGCCGGCCTGCACGCTGAACGCCATCTGCCCGTCATTGGCATATGCGGGCGCGTGCGCGCGGAGCACGTCACACACCAGCAGCGCGTCGTCGAGCCGGTCAACCGGCCAGTCGGCTTGGGTCAGCACCATCGAGACGACTCGCCACAGCACAGGACCCAAGAGCGGGCCGTTGGCCACACGCACGCGAGTCACGTTGTTCGTGGCTCGCTCCCTCTCCTCGGCCGCCTGGCCGTTCACGGATGGTGGCCGTTCATGCGTGGAACCTCCTTGTCCAGCGCGAACGTCATACGTACCTCGGTGTGTTCGTCGCTGTCGTGTCCGAGCTGCACCCGCTCGGCCAACGCCGCGATCATCGACAGTCCAAGCCCCAGGCCGGGGCTGTCCGAGCGCGGCCTGATGCCGCGTCCCCAGTCGCGCACGAGTACGGTCAGCTCGTCGCCGTGCATGCTTGCCGCCACCTCCATCTGGCCGTCGTGGCCCTCCGGATAGGCGTGCACGACCACGTTGGCGCATGCCTCGGTGACCGCCAAGCGGATGTCCGAAAGCTTTGGCTCGGGGACGCCAAACGCTTCGCCGAGGCCTCCGAGGGCGTGTCGAACTATCGCAATGTTCTCGGCCCGCGCCGCGAGCGCGAGTTCCATGTCCGGCGTCATAGCCTCTCCGTGACCGTTTGCCGTGCTGATCGTGCCTTCGTCTCGTCAATGATGATGCCCGCAGAGGACGGATTTCACACGTCGCCAATGTGTCCAGGGAGCGCCCGCGATGCTACGCTTTCTACTCCGCCTCAGGTGCCGACCCCCCACGCTCGCAAACGCGCCGCAGCCCCTCTGGGCGCGCCGCCTAGCGGCAGCACTCATATGACTTCGCACACATTGCCATCACAGGCCGCTGGACTCTACGACCCCCGCTACGAGCACGACGCGTGCGGCGTGGGCATGGTGGCGCGCCTGGACAACACCCCCACCCACGAGGTGGTCACCCGCGCGCTGACGGCGCTCGAGAACCTCGAGCATCGCGGTGCCTCCGGGGCCGACCCGCTGACGGGTGACGGGGCCGGGATCCTGATGCAGATGCCCGACGAGCTGCTGCGGGCGCTCGCCGGCTTCGAGCTGCCGGCGGCAGGCGCCTACGGCGTGCTGATGTGCTTCCTGCCCACCGACCCCGCGGCGCGCGAGCGGGTCGAGACATTGCTGGGGCAGACCGTGAAGGCGGAGGGCCAGCGCGTGCTCGGCTGGCGCGACGTGCCCGTTTGCCCGGAGCACACGGGTGCCACGGCCGCGGCCAGCCGCCCGGTCATTCGCCAGCTGTTCGTCGGCGCCGGCGCGGCCGCGGGACGGGCGGACGCCGCGGACGGGTCGCACCCTGAGGGGCACACTGCCTTGGGTGCACCCTCTGGGGCACAGGCAGGCAGGCAGCCCGACGGGTTCGACCAGGACGCCTTCGAGCGCAAGCTGTACGTGATCCGGCGCGTGTGCGAGCAGGCGGTTGGCTCCTCCGAGGACGCCGAGGCAGGCTTCTACATCACTTCGAGCTCCTCGCGCACAATCAACTACAAGGGCATGCTGATCAGCTATCAGCTGGGTGCCTTCTACCCCGACCTGCGCGATGAGCGCTGCAAGAGCGCGCTGGGGCTGGTGCACTCGCGCTTCTCCACCAACACGTTCCCCAGCTGGGAGCTGGCGCACCCCTACCGGGTGATCTGTCACAACGGCGAGATCAACACGGTGATGGGCAACGTCAACTGGATGCGTGCCCGCGAGTCGGAGCTGTCGAGTGAGCTGTTCGGCGATGACCTGGAGAAGATCCTGCCGGTTGTCACGCAGGGGAACTCCGACTCCGCGACGTTCGACAACGTGCTCGAGCTGCTGCTGCTCGCCGGGCGCTCGCTCCCGCACGCGGTGATGATGATGATCCCTGAGGCCTACCGCAATCGCGCCGATCTGCCGGAGGAGCTGAAGGGCTTCTATGCCTTCCACTCCTGCCTTATGGAGCCGTGGGATGGCCCCGCCGCGGTCGCGTTCACCGACGGGCGAGTGGTAGGCGCGACGCTCGACCGCAACGGTTTGCGACCCGGGCGCTGGGTGCTGACGAAGGACGGCCACGTCGTACTCGGCTCTGAGATCGGACTGCTGGACGTGCCGGCCGATCAGATCGAGCGCCTCGGCCGCCTGCAGCCTGGCAAGCTGTTCCTCGTCGACCTCGAGCAGGGACGCGTGATCGAGGACGGCGAGGTCAAGCACCAGATCGCAACCCAGCAGCCCTATGGCGAGTGGTATGCGCGCAACGGGGTGCGCTTCTCAGAGTTGCCGCTGTCCGAGCAGGTGACGCTCTCAGATCAGCCGCTGCATCGCCGTCAGCGCGCGTTCGGCTACTCCCAGGAGGATCTGCGCGTGCTGTTGGAGCCGATGGCGCGCGATGGCGCTGAGCCGATCGGCTCGATGGGCAACGATCTGTCGCTGGCGGTGCTCTCAGATCAGGCGCCCCCGCTGTTCTCTTACTTCAAGCAGCTGTTCGCGCAGGTCACCAACCCCCCGATCGACCCAATCCGCGAGGAAATCGTGATGAGCCTCGCCACCAGCCTCGGCACCGAGCGCAACCTATTCGATGAGACGCCCGATCACGCCCACAAGCTGCTGCTCGACCAGCCGATCCTGCTCAACCGCGAGCTCGAGACGCTGCGCCACATCGACCACGACGTGTTCTCCTCGCGCACGCTCGACATCACCTGGCCCATAGCGGAGGGCGCCGCCGGCATGGAGCGCGCTCTGGAGAAGGTGTGCGAGCAGGCGCACGAGGCGATCGCCGAGGGCGTCAACATCATCATTCTGTCCGACCGCATGCTGGGGCGCTCCAGGGCCGCGATCCCTTCGCTGCTGGCGGTCTCCTCCGTGCACCACCACCTCGTGCGCGAGGGCACGCGCCTGCGCGCGGGGATCGTGCTGGAGTCCGGCGAGCCGCGCGAGGTCCACCACTTCGCCACGCTGATCGGTTATGGGGTGAGTGCGGTGAATCCCTACGTGATGCTGGAGACGCTCGACCACCTTGTCGCGCAGGGGCGCATAGTGCGTGCCGGCGGCAACGGCGGCGATCCCACGTCGCTGTCGCCCGAGGAAGCCGCTCAGAACACGGTCAAGGCAATCGGCAAGGGCTTGCTGAAGACGATTTCAAAGATGGGGATCTCCACGATCCAGTCCTACCGGGGAGCGCAGATCTTCGAGGCGGTCGGCTTGGAGCGCAAGTTGATCGACCGTCACTTCATGGGGACCGCGTCGCGCATCGGCGGCGTTGGCCTGGAGGTATTGGCGGTGGAGGCCTTGGAGCGCCATGCACGTGCCTATCCATCAATTCATGACGAGCTTCTGCCCGTCGGGGGCGTGTATGCATGGCGGCGCGACGGCGAGCACCACATGTGGAACCCCGAGACGATCGCGCTCGTGCAGCACGCGGTGCGCTCGGCCAACGGCAATGTCGCCGCGGCGCTTCAGGGCGACGCGGCCGCGGGCGCGGAGGTGCGTGACAGTCCCGCGTTCATCAAGTACCGCGAGTACGCCGCCGCGGTCAACGACGACGCGGCCCGCAAGGCGACACTGCGTGGCCTGTTGAGGTTTGCAAGCGAGCAGCGCACAGCGAGTGGGGAGGCAACGGGTGGGCCGGCCATCTCGATCGACGAGGTCGAGCCGGCCAAGGAGATCGTGCGGCGCTTCTGCACCGGTGCGATGAGTCTCGGCTCGATATCCCGCGAGGCCCACGAGACGCTCGCGATCGCGATGAACCGCCTCGGCGGACGCTCCAACACAGGCGAGGGTGGGGAGGATCCCACGCGTTTTCAGCCCGACCCCAACGGCGACCGGCGCCGCTCGGCGATCAAGCAGGTGGCCTCGGGACGCTTCGGCGTGACGATCCACTACCTCGTCAACGCCGATGAGCTGCAGATCAAGATGGCCCAGGGCGCCAAGCCCGGCGAGGGTGGGCAGCTGCCGGGCCACAAGGTGGACGCCTACATCGGTTCGATCCGCCACACCACCCCCGGCGTGGGGTTGATCTCCCCGCCGCCCCACCACGACATCTATTCGATCGAGGATCTCAAGCAGCTGATCTATGACCTGCGCTGCTCCAACCCCACCGCGCAGGTATCGGTCAAGCTCGTCTCGGAGGTCGGCGTCGGCACGGTCGCCGCGGGCGTGTCGAAGGCCAACGCCGATCGCGTGCTGATCGCCGGCCACGACGGCGGCACCGGCGCCTCGCCGCTGTCCTCGATCCAGGCGGCCGGGATTCCGTGGGAGATCGGGCTCGCCGAGACCCAGCAGACGCTGCTGCTCAACGACCTGCGCTCGCGCATCGTGGTGCAAACCGACGGACAGCTGAAGACCGGCCGCGACGTGGTGATCGCCGCGATGCTCGGCGCCGATGAGATGGGCTTCTCCACCGCCCCGTTGATCGCGACCGGCTGCATCATGATGCGCGCCTGCCATCTCAACACGTGCCCGGTGGGGATCGCCACGCAGGACCCCGAGCTGCGCAAGCGCTTCAAGGGACGCCCCGAGCACGTCGTCAACTTCTTCTTCTTCGTCGCCGAGGAAGTCCGCGAGATCCTCGCGTCGCTCGGCCTGCGCACGCTGGATGAGGCGATCGGGCGCGTGGACCTGCTGGAAGCCCAGCCGGCGATCGAGCACTGGAAGGCGCGCGGCGTGGACCTCACCCACATTCTCGCCCACATCGAGCTGCCCGAGGGGGCGGCGCGCCATCGCGTGAAGGCGCCACCTGCGGTGCTCGAGGACGCGCTCGACTGGGAGCTCGTGGAGCTGGCGCGCCCCGCGATCGAGCGTGGCGAGCAGGTGAGCATGGAGTTCCCGATCCGCAACGTCAACCGCTGCGTGGGGGGCATCCTCTCAAGCCACATAGCGCAGGCCCACGGAGCGAAGGGCCTGCCGCCAGACTCGATCGTCGTGCGCCTGCGCGGCTCGGCCGGCCAGAGCTTCGGCGGCTGGCTCGCGCCCGGTGTGACGTTCGAGCTGGAGGGCGACACCAACGACTACACCGGCAAGGGCCTCTCCGGTGGCGTGCTGTCGGTGCGCCCACCGCGTGACATGGCCCCGCACTTCGTGGCGCAGGACAACGTGATCATCGGCAACACGGTGCTCTACGGCGCCACCGCCGGCCGCGCTTTCTTCAGGGGCCTCGCGGGCGAGCGCTTCGCCGTGCGCAACTCGGGCGCGTGGACGGTCGTGGAGGGCGTCGGCGACCACGGCTGCGAGTACATGACGGGTGGGCGCGTAGTCGTGCTGGGCCCCACCGGACGCAACTTCGCGGCTGGCATGAGCGGCGGGATCGCCTACGTGCTGGACGAGGCCGGCGAGTTTCCGGCACGCTGCAACATGGGGATGGTTGGCTTCGACGAGCTTTCGGGGGCCGACGCGATCGAGCTGCGGGCGATGATCGACGAGCACGCGCAACGCACCGACTCGCCGGTGGCGCGCGAGCTGCTCGACCGCTTCGAGGCGCTGCTGGAAGCGGGGGCGTTCGTGAAGGTGATGCCGCACGACTACAAGCGCGTGTTGCGTGAGCTGGCCGAGGCTGAGGCCGCGCAGGCGATCGCCCACGCGCCCGGCAATGGCGGCGCGCGCTCACAGTCGCTCGACGCCGTTGGCGCCACCGGGACTGCCCCCGAGCCCGAGGAGGAAGCGGTCTGATGGGCAAGCTTGGAGGATTCCTGCAGATCGAGCGCCATGGGGTCACATACCGTGATCCTCAGGAGCGCACTCACGACTACCAGGAGTTCGTCGTGGAGCGGCCCACGCGGGAGCTGCGCGACCAGGGGGCGCGCTGCATGGACTGCGGTGTGCCGTTCTGCCACAACGGTTGCCCACTAGGCAACCTGATCCCCGACTGGAACGACCTCGTCTATCGAGACCGCTGGCAGGAGGCGATCGCGCAGCTGCACGCCACCAACAACTTCCCCGACTTCACCGGCCGGCTATGTCCCGCGCCGTGCGAGGCGGCGTGTGTGCTCGAGATCCGTGAGGGCGACTCGGTCACGATCAAGCAGATCGAGCACGCGATCGTCGACCGCGCCTTCAAGGAAGGGTGGGTCAAGCCCGAGCCGCCCAAGCATGAGACGGGTCAGTCGGTCGCGGTCGTCGGCTCAGGGCCTGCCGGGATGGCGGCTGCCCAACAGCTGCGCCGCGCGGGCCACAGCGTCACGCTGTTCGAGCGCGACGAGGCCGCCGGGGGTCTGGTGCGCTTCGGCGTGCCCGACTTCAAGATCGAGAAGACTGTCGTGCAGCGGCGCGTGGAGCAGCTGACCGCCGAGGGCGTGGAGCTGCGTTGCGGCGTGGACGTTGGCGTCGACATCACCGTGGAGGAGCTACGCGAGCGCTTCGACGCCGTCGTGCTGGCCACCGGCTCGCGCGTGCCGCGCGACCTGATCGTGCCCGGCCGCGAGCTGGACGGGGTGCACTTCGCGATGGACTACCTCTACCAGCGCAACCGCTTCGTCGCCAGCGAGTACGGCCCTGAGCCGACTGTGCCCCAGCCACCAGCGGGTGAGCGGATCACAGCAGCCGGCAAGCACGTGGTCGTGATCGGCGGAGGGGACACCGGCGCGGACTGCGTCGGCAACTCGTTGCGCGAGGGCGCCGCGTCGATCGTGCAGCTGGAGCTGCTCCCCGAGCCGCCCGCGCATCGTCCCGACGAGCGCACTCCTTGGCCGGAGTGGCCGTTGAAGTACCGGATGTCCTACGCGATGGAAGAGGCCAGCACGGCGGGGGTCGGCGAGCAGGACTACTCGGTCACCACGACCCACTTCTCCGCTGACGCGCACCGCAACGTGGCGGCGCTGCACATCGCCCACGCCGAGTCCGCACCGCCGTTTGGCCCCGTGGCCGGCTCAGAGCGCGAGCTGCCAGCTCAGCTGGTGCTGCTCGCGATGGGCTTCGTGGGACCCGAGCAGCCGCTGCTGGACCAGCTCGGCGTCGAGAAGGATCCGCGTGGCAACGTGAAGGCGGTGCGGCCCTACACGACGTCGGTCGAGGGCGTGTTCGCCGCCGGGGACGCGCGCCGCGGACAATCGCTGATCGTGTGGGCGATCAACGAGGGGCGTCAGTGCGCGCGGATGGTGGATCGCTACCTGGCGGGTGCGCGCAACGGTGGCGGAATGCCCGAAGACGAAGGGATCTCCGGCCACGCCGACGCTGACAGTGGGCCCGAAGGTCCGCCTCAGCACGTGGGGCCGGGCGTACCGGCCGAATAGCCGGTTAGGCCTTAGCGCTCACAAGTATCCGCACCGAATATGCCTTAAGCTGGCTGCATGGCCAAGCCTTCTGAGAACGGATATGTGCCGCCAGGCAACGGCGGCAGCCCATCCGTGGCAAACGGCCAGGCGACGGCAGGCTCCCTTCCGCGAGTTTGCATCGTCGGCGCGGGCTCCTCCGGGATAGCGGTCGCCAAGGCGCTGCTCGAGCGGGGGATCGCCTTCGACTGCATCGAGAAGTCCGACCAGGTCGGGGGAAACTGGGTGTTCGGCAACCGCAACGGCATGTCGGCCGCCTACCGCGATCTGTTCATCAACGTCTCGCGCGAGCGGATGTCCTACTCGGACTACCCGATGCCCGAGTCCTATCCCGACTTTCCCCACCACACGCACATCAAGGAGTACTTCAACGGTTACGTGGACCACTTCGGCCTGCGCGAGCACATCACCTTCGAGACCTCCGTCGAGCACGCGACCCGCCGCGCGGACGGCGTGTGGGAGATCACGCTGGACACGGGGGCAACCGGGTTGGCGCCGCAGACGCGTGAGTACGACGCGCTGCTGGTCGCCAACGGCCACCACTGGGACGCGCGCTGGCCAGAACCCGCGTTCCCCGGCGCCGACGCGTTCCAAGGCACTCAGCTGCACGCCCACTCCTACGTGGACAACTCGATCTTCGCCGGCAGGGACGTGGTCGTGCTGGGGATGGGCAACTCCGCGATGGACATCGCGGTGGAGTCCTCCTACGTCGCGGCCAACACCTACCTGGCGGCGCGCAAAGGCGCGTGGATCATCCCCAAGTACGTGTTCGGCAAGCCGGTCGACCAGCTGCCCAACAATCCGCGCGTGCCGTTCAAGATCCGCCAGCGCGTGTTGCACCAGACGATCAAGACGCTCACCGGCCCGCCTGAGCGCTACGGCCTGCCCAAGCCCGACCACAAGTTCGGCGAGGCCCACCCGACCGTGTCGGGACGCATCCTCGACCGCATCGCCCACGGCACGATCGCGCCGAAGCCGAACATCGCCTCGCTTGACGGCGAGCGCGTGCGCTTCGTCGACGGCAGCGAGGTGCACGCCGACGTGGTCGTGTATTGCACGGGCTACAAGATCAGCTTCCCGTTCTTCGACGAGCGCTTCCTGACGGCGCCCGACAATCACATCGAGCTGTTCAGACGCGTGTTTCACCCCGACATCCCGGGCCTCTATTTCATCGGCCTGCTGCAGCCACTCGGCGCGATCATGCCGCTCGCCGAGGCCCAGGGGGCGTGGGTGAGCGATCACCTGCGCGGGCACTACACGCTGCCCTCACCGGCTGAGGTGCGCGCCGATATCACGCAAGACCAGACGGCGATGCGCAAACGTTATGTGACCTCCAAGCGCCACACGATCCAGGTCGACTTCGACGATTACCTGTATTCCCTGGACGCGGAGCGTCGCGCGGGCGCAGAGCGCGCGCGGGCGAGTGGCTACGCGTTGCCGGTTCCCGCGCGGGCGGCGACGGCGACGCTTCAGTCCGACTGAGAGGTCCACCGAGTTCAAGGCAATGGTGGTAGAGTTCTGCCATGGTCACTACCATTGATTCTGCCGGACGAATAGTGGTCCCGAAGCGGCTCCGCGAGGAGCTTGGATTCGAGCCAGGGCAGCAGCTTGAGTTGAGCGCTGTCGATGGGCGTCTGGAGATCGAGCATCCCGTCACGCCGATGCGTTTGGAGCGGCGTGGCGCTCGCCTGGTTGCCGTCACCGACCGTGAGATGCCGACGCTCACCGCCGAGATGGTGCGCGAGGTGCTCGAACAGGTTCGTCGTTGACGCCGGACAGCAGCGTTGTGATCGCAGCCTTCGCTAGCTGGAATGTGCATCACGAGGCGGCGATAGAGGCGCTCGGAGACGTTCGCGATCTGGTCGGCCATGTGGAGCTTAAGACATATTCCGTCTTGACGCGCCTGCCTGAGCCATTGCGTGCCGAGCCGAGCTTTGTGGCGCGATATCTACGAGAGGACTTCTCCGGCAAGCGTCTGCTGCTCGGCGAATCCGCACAACGCGCGCTGGTGGGGCGGCTCGCCGACCTGTCGATCTCTGGCGGCGCCGTCTATGACGCGCTCGTCGCAGCCACGGCCGACCACCACGGCCGCGCTCTGATCAGCTGCGACCGCCGAGCGGCACGGACCTACGAGTTGCTTGGGGTCGAGGTCAGGTACTTGTGAATAGCGGCTCCGCGGCCGCACTGGCCGGCGAAGCCCTGACGTGACTGCGACTGGGCCATCAACCTCGCTAAGGATCGCCTGCTGCGCCGCCGTGGAGCGCTCGACCGGCTCACCCTCCGGCGCCTGAACGCCGCGCTCGTGCTTGCGCTGGGGCTTGATGAACAGGGCGGTGGCACTCGTTGAAGATGCCGGGTTAACCCGTTCCGTGCGGGGGATCGAGAACTTCCTGCCATCAGGGGGGTTGACTTTTGCACAGGACATGGTATATGGTACCCATGTCTTGTCATCCCGCGTAGGGGTGAGGGGCAAAACAAAACATAAGGTCGGGTTTTGGGTTGGCCTCCGGGTCGACAGCAAACGTTTGACGGGGACCTTGGGAGAGGGACCGGGTCGCTTCTAAGAGGGAGTTGTTTTTCGCGTGTTTTCATCAGGGAATAACGTGCTTGAGAGTCCGTGTGGCATCGATGGGTCCGTAATAGGACGCGTCAGCGTCGCTGACGCGTCTCTCTCTCTCTCTCTCTCTCTCTCTCTGGCCGGGCTGGCTCTCAGCTAGCAGCAGGCCGAACCGTCGTTCCAACCGGCCCGCGTGGTCGGTTTGGTCTCTCGCGCGCTGTGAGCGCGTTTCCAGCTTCTTGCTCTTCTGCCGTCGTGGGTTGTGTGCCCGCGGCGGCTTTTTGTCGTGCTTTGACCCCGATGGGAGGGATGTAGATGTTCTCCAGTGTGCGTAGGCGTGTTACTTATGCGAACGTGGTGGTCACCGTCGCGTTGGTGTTCGCGATGAGCGGCGGTGCTTACGCCGCGAGCAAATATCTGATCACCTCGACCAAGCAGATCAGCCCGAAGGTGCTGAAGGCGTTGCAGGGTAAGGCTGGCAAAGCCGGGGCTAATGGGGCTAATGGCGCTCCGGGCGCTCCGGGCCCGGTTGGTCCCGCCGGTCCGCAGGGTCCTGCTGGTGCCGCGGGCGCGAAAGGCGAAAATGGCGCGGCTGGTACGAGCGTCACGAGCGCGGAATCGAAAGCCAAAATCGGGCCGTGTAAAGAAGGCGGCTCTGAATTCAAGGCTGTGTCGGGCACGACCTATGCGTGCAACGGGGAAAAGGGCAAAGAAGGAACCTTTGGCGGCAGCACGCTTCCCGAAGGCAAGACTCTCACCGGCGTGGTGGCAGCAAGCGGGTATGGCGAAGCAAAATACCCGACGAGTCCTGGGGTTGGAATTGCCGACACCGGCGTCGCCTTTGCGCTCCCGCTTGCGACTGTGCCCGATATCCATACCGTATATGAAGGCGAAAAATTGGCGGAATGCCCGGGTAGCGCCGAAACCCCCGCGGCAGAACCGGGCAACCTCTGTGTCTTCATCACGGCTGCCGTCAATGTGATTAACCATCCCGTGACCGTGAATGCCAGCGCGTTTGGCTTCAAAGTGGAGGGCTTCAGTGAAGAAAAGGGATTCATAGTCATCGAAGGTACGTGGGCGGTGACCGCGTGAGGTTCCGAATGTCGTTTTGCGGTCGGGGTGGGTCCACGTCTTCGCGGGTTCGTCCCGTATGCGGGTGGCGCTTGTTCGCTCCTGGTCTGTCCGCCATCCTTGTCTATGTGCTGGTGTTGATGTGCGGTGCTTCTTCTGCTTTCGCGTCAGGGCGTCCGAATATTGACCCTCGCTATACACAAGAAGAAGCATTTGTTTCTTCGACGCGCATGATTTACGAAGCCAATCTTCAACCGAATGAACTCGACACGAAGTGGCGTGCTGAATATTCCACAAGCAAGAGTGCGCTCGAAAGCGGCTCCGGTATAGTCGCAAGCAGTGGCACGCTATCAGCCGAAATACGGAATCAAGAAGGTAACGAGGATCCAACTATAGGTTTCGGCCCTTATATTTCTGCGCAGAGCCGCTTTGAACTTCATTATCTCGTTCCTGGCACGCATTATTATGCTCAGTTCGTAGCTGAAAATTCGGCGGGTAAGACAGTGCTTCCGTTTGAATTCACCACTCTTCCGGTCGCCAAGCCCGAGGTAGCTTCGCTAGCGAATGGGGGAGAACCAGTTACAACATTTCTAGTTAGTGCAACAAGTCCGACGACGGCGGCATTCAGTGCGGAACTAGAGGCTAATGGTGCGGCGACGACGTATAGTTTTGGCTATTCTACGTCTCCGTCGGGTCCTGTCACGATTTGCGCGTCTGGCTCGGTCAGTGTCGCTGAAGACTATGCCCGACTCTCCAAAGTGCCATGTACGGGTCTCGCTCCTGAAACGACGTATTATGTTCACCTGGTAGCGACGAACGAAAAGGGCACGTTTGAACAGACTACGTACGGCACCGGCGCCAACGTTCCCGAAGTGAGTACGTTTACGACTCCGACGGCGAGACCGATAGTTTTTACTCCCGCATTTCGTAATGTGACCGCTGTCTCCGCTCATGTCACCAATAATTTCCTTCCGCATGGTGAGGAAACTCATTGGCGTTTTGAATCGGCTGCTTCTATGATCGGCCCGTGGACCGCGGTGCCTGGTGGTGCGGGCACTGTCTCTCAGGCTGAAGCGGAAGCTTTTCCAGAAGGGACTGCCGCCGTCGTTGGCGCGACGCTGACGGGTTTGAGTGCGGCCAAAACGTATTATGTGCGCCTGTTCGCCGAAAACGCGGCCGGGGAAGCCGTGAACGGGGTAGGCGAACCTGTTTCCAGTGAGTCCCGCCAACTGGGCAGCTTCGAAACCACTGCTCCGCCGACAGCGAGCACGCTAATCGCGCATACGTTGCATGGTGAAGCGTTGCGGATCATCGGTACGGTGGATCCCAATAGTGGACTGACCTCTGAGGAACAGACGGTCACGCTTGCGGGTGCACCGAGTGGTGGCACGTTCACACTCACGTTCGATGGTCAGACCACAGCTCCGATCGCTTATAACGCTCCCGTTGAAGGTCCCGGGAGCGTGGCAGGGGCCTTGGAATCCCTGTCAACGATTGGCGGCGCGGATAGGGCGTATGTGACCGGGTCTGTGGGTGGTCCTTACACCGTCTATTTTGGTGGTGGTGATGAAAGTCCTTTGACTGAAAAAGCTGAGTCTGAGCTTGAAGCGGATGGGTCCGGTTTGACTCCGTCGGGCACGGTAACGGTCGCGGTAGTCCAGCAGGGTGGTGTAGCGTATGACGTTCATTCGCATTTTGAATATGTCAGCGAAGAACAGTTCAAAGACGAAGGCGAATGGGCCAAAGCCACATCCACCGCGGAAGTCGACGATGGCTCTGGTACTGAAACGAAGTTCACGGCCGCGGATCTCCCCGAGTTGAAGGATGGCGAAACGTATCGATATCGTCTTGTCGCTACGAGCGATGCGCCCGGCGATCCGGTGGTGGACGGCAGTCAGCAGGCTTTGACTGTTCCAACTCCACCTGCGTCTGAATCTTCGGTGTCGTGCTCTAACGGAGCGTTGCGTACGGGCGCCTCGGCCAATCTCCCGGACTGCCGTGGTTATGAACAGTTGACACCGGTAGATAAGGGTGGCGCGCGTGAACCGTACACGTACGCTCTGGCTCTCGCCGCGGGTTTCGGGGCCAGTGAAGATGGTGAACATGCCCTGTTGGAAGCGGAAACCGACTGGGGCTCGGGCCCGTCCGTCGGCCAAGGACCGTATTTTTTCTCCCACAAAGGCGACGGCGGTTGGCAGATGACTGCCGCGGCGATCGAGCCGGAAACCGGCATAGATCATTTTGTTCCCGAATTGTTTTCTGCGAATCTCACTGAAGTTGCATTCTCTTCGTCGTTCACTACGGGCCATGAAAGGACCTCGCAGGATTCGGAATTTAGGGTCGGTGCGGTCGGTGGGCCCTATAAGACCATCGCTAGTGTTCCAGCCGGGGGTGCTGGCCTTGGCTGGGTGGGTGCGTCTCGGGATTTCTCGAGGCTGTTCTTGTCGTCGGCTGAAACGGATCTGCTTGGGTCCTCGACCGGCACTAAGCGCGGATATGCCGATCTGTATGAATATTCAGGCGAGGAATTCCATCAGGTGAACGTCAGCAGTGGATCGCCGGGTTCGACGATCGGCTCGTGCGGAGCGAACATCGTCAGGGGCAATGAACACTCCGGTCTAATCAGCAGTGTGCATGCAGTCTCGACAGACGGTTCAAGAGTGTTTTTCGAAGCGGTTCCCGGCAGCGATTGCACAGAACCCAAGCATCTCTATATGCGCGTGGATGGCGAAACCACTGTCGATATAGGCGCTTACACATTCTTCGCCGCGAACGCCGAAGGCACGGAACTGCTGCTTCAAAAGGTCAACGGTGGGACCAGTGAAATCCTACTTTACGATACGACGTCGGCGAACCTAAAGCCGCTATTCACAGTCGATGAAATCATCGCACAGAACGCGGAAAGAATCGAGGTTTCTGAAGATCTGTCCACGATCGTCTTTCTCTCGGAAAAACAGTTGACCGGCGAAGCGCCGGTCGTCGCCAATCCGGTAAGTAACCTATATCGCTATGACGTGTCCACGGGGAAGCTGACGTTCCTAGACTCGACCGATCATGGCGTGTTGAAGCAGCTGAGCCCCGACGGACGCGATCTGTATTTCGAAGCGGTGTCCGTCGGCGACGTGCCCGGTGGGGTCAATGGTGCTTCGCAGGCTTATCGTTATGACAGTGACGAAGCGGTGATTCAATGCGTGTCGTGCGCGTCACCGTTTGATTCTGAACCAAAGCTGCTGTCGGTCTACGCTCAGAGCGGCGGCAAAGGTGGTGTGCTCGAATCAACGACAGGGTTGCCTCGCAGGAGCTCTGCCTCCACGAACGGCGATTACGTCTTCTTCGACACTCCCGCTGCGCTAATCCCCTCAGACGTCGATGGAGAAGTCGCGCCCGAAGCCTCGATCAATGTTTTGGAATCGGAATATTCAAGCATGATTTTCTCGCTTTCGAGCGATGTGTATGAGTGGCGTAAGCCGGGTGTCGATGGTTGCGCGCACCTGCAGGGCTGCCTGGCGTTGATTACCAACGGTCGCGGCGGTTTCTTGAACCTGTTCCTCGGTACCGACGAATCGGGTCACGACGCGTTTATCTACACCAGCTCTGAGCTGGTACCGCAGGACAACGACACCGCGGGCGATATCTACGATGCGCGTATTGGTGGCGGGACGCCGCCGGCGCCGTTGCGCCCGGTTGAATGCGAAGGCGATGCGTGCTCGACACCAGCGAGCCCGCCGAACGATGCGACGCCGTCGAGCTTCACGTTCTCCGGCGTGGGCAATGTCGTTCAGCCATCCGTTGGTAAGCCGGCGGTGAAGGCCGAGAAACAGAAACCTAAGAAAAAAACCAAGCACAAGAAGGCCAAAGCGCGAAAGAAGAGCAGAAAGGCGGCGTCTGAGCGGCGTCGGCGATCCGTGAAGTCTTCGAGGAGGAGCAAGTGATGAGATCCAGGTTTACGTTCTTTATCGCTGTCTCCGTATGTGTGCTGTTGGGTTGTGTTCTGCCGATCGCCGCGGTGGCCGAGCCGAGCGAACACCCTTTCGAAATCATTCCGGGCTCGTTTCATTTCACGCCGTCGGGAGATCAGGCCGCGGCGCATTCGAACTGGGTGACGACGTTCGATTTCGCTCACGAATCCTCTGACGCGACCGACAACGATCTGCGTGAACTGGTCATCAAACTGCCGGCGGGTTTCAACGCGAGCGACACCGCGATCCCGACGTGCACCGAGAGTCAACTGCTCGCGATCGGCGGCACCAACGAACGTATCGGCCGGTGTCCAATCTCCAGTCAGGTGGGGCAGGTCGAAATCGACATCCAGGGACTGAGCGCGACTGTACCTTTCACGAAAGAAACCGTGCCGATCTACAACATGCAGGTCACGAGTCCGGGTATCGCGGCGGAGCTTGGCTTCAAGAACATCGTCTTCACGTCGCTGATCATCGTCAGGGCCCGGCCCAATGACGAGGGCTTGACGGTGACGACCCCCGACGTCCCAAAGGTGGGCGAACCACGCAACCTGAGGGTCACGATCTGGGGTATCCCGGCGGCTAAAGAACACGACGCTGAACGCGGCCAGACATGCGGGATCTTCGGCGAAGAGCCACCGGTGTGCCGGTCCGAAAACGGCCCCTCGCCGTCGGCGAACATTCAGGTCAAGCCGTTCCTGGCAAACCCCACGAGCTGCGGGATGTTCAGCGCGAGCATGGAAGCAAGCTCGTGGGAGGAACCATTCAACACCACCACCGCCGGCGACAATGAAATCGGCCCGATCGGCGAATGCGAACGAGTACCTTTCGAACCGGAAATCGTGGTGAACCCCAGCACCCGCTCGGCGGAATCGCCGACGGGCATGGATGTCTCGATAGTTGTGCCGCAAGCATGGGAAAACCCTTATTCGGTCGCGACGGCGAGTCTCAAGGACGCAACCGTCACGCTGCCCGAAGGCGTTACGGTCAATCCGTCGGCGGGTTCCGGGCTGGGATCGTGCACGCTGGAACAGTACGAATCCGAAACCGCCGAGTCGTTGCCCGGCTCCGGTTGTCCCCCGGAATCCAAGCTCGGCTCGATCGTTATCGAAACACCACTGCTCAGCGAAGCGATCCCGGGAGCGATCTACATAGCCAAGCCCTATGAGAACATGCCCGCGTTCGGTGACGTCCAACACCCGGGCGGGTCGCTGCTCGCTCTGTATGTCGTCGCTAAGGATCCGCAGCGCGGAGTTCTCGTCAAAGTCGCGGGGAAGGTCGAACCCAACCCGGTCACCGGCCAGCTCGTCACGACGTTCCTGAACAATCCGCAAGCACCGTTCAGCAAATTCACACTCAAGTTCCGTCCGGGCGCGACCGCACCACTGGTCAGCCCGCCCGTGTGCGGGACCGATACGACCGAGGCCGCGCTGACGCCATGGTCAGCGCCATCAGAACCGCACCTGGTGTCCACTTCGTTTGAAACGACCCAGGGAGTGCATGAAGGCCCGTGTCCTTCTGGTGGTGTCCCGCCGTTCAAACCGCAGGTCATCTCCGGTACTGAGAACGACGACGGTGGTTCCTACAGCTCGTTTTATTTGCGCATCCAACGTGAAGACGGCGAACAGGAGATCACGAAATTCACGACTGTGCTGCCACCGGGACTCACAGCCAACCTGACTGGCATCCCGTTCTGCTCCGAAGCACAGATCGAAGCCTCGAGGGTCGCCACGGGGCAACAGGAGATCGCGGCGCCATCGTGTCCAGCCGCTAGCGAAATCGGACACACGATCGTCGGCGCCGGCGTCGGCACCGTCTTGGCACAAACACCGGGGAAAGTGTATTTGGCTGGTCCCTACCACGGCTCAGCGCTATCGATCGTATCGATCACATCGGCGACGGTCGGCCCGTTCGACCTGGGTACGGTCGTGATTCGCTTCGCTTTGCGGATCAATCCGATCTCGGGTCAGGCTGAAATCGATTCGACGGGCTCTGATCCGATCCCGCACATCATCGACGGGATCGTCGTGCACGTCCGCGACATCCATGTGTATGTGGACCGACCGAACTTCATGCTGGACCCAACCAACTGCTCCCCCTTCACGATCACGAACACGATCACGGGAGCTGGAGCAAACCCAGCCAACCCCGCGGACCAATCCCCAGTATCGGTCACGACACCGTTTCAAGCAGCTGATTGTTCGAGTCTCGGCTTCAAACCACTATTCAAAGTCTCGACCCCAGGCAAAACGAGCCGCAGAAACGGAGCGGGACTCACCGCCAAGCTGTCCTACCCCAACCTGCCGTTGGGAACACAAGCCAACATCCGCACGGTCAAGGTGGACCTGCCAAAGCAGCTCCCCTCACGCCTCACGACGCTGCAAAAGGCGTGTCCCGACGGCGTATTCGACGCGAACCCCTCAGCGTGCCCCGCGGCGTCGCGTGTGGGGATGGCAAGGGCGTTCACGCCGATCTTGCCGGTCCCGATCGAAGGACCCGCATATTTCGTATCCCACGGTGGCGCGAAGTTCCCCGAACTCGTTTTGGTCCTCCAGGGCTATGGCGTAACGATCGAACTGCACGGTGAAACGTTCATCAGTAAACAGGGGATCACAAGCAGCACGTTCCGCACAGTTCCCGACGAGCCCGTCACGAACTTCGAACTGACCCTGCCCCAGGGTCCCGACTCGGCATTGGCCGCAAACGGGAACCTCTGCAAGAGCAGCTTGAAGATGCCGACAGCGTTCACCGCTCAGAACGGCCTGGTTATCCACCAGGCAACCGCGATCGCTGTCACGGGCTGCCCGAAGGCCAAGAAGGCGAAGAAGACCGGCAAGCACAAGAAGAAGAAATGAGATGGGTGGTAGAGGAAGGGTGTTGCCTGAGCGGGTGGCGTCCAATGGGATAGCGGCGCGTAATGGGCATGGGCCGGCGCGAATGGTTGTGATTCAGCGCGCGCGCCTGATCGCGGCGATGGTCGAGGTGAGCGCCGAGCGCGGCATGGGGAATGCCACAGTCGCGCACGTGGTGGAGCGTGCGGGAGTTTCGCGGCGCACGTTCTACGAACTGTTCATAGACCGCGAAGACTGTTTTCTCGCCGCGTTCGATGAAGCGATCACGCGCGCTTCCAGGTATGTGCTGGACTCCTATAACCCTGATGCGGGGTGGGCCGAGCGGATCAGGACAGCTCTTATCGGACTACTCTCGTTCCTCGACGTCGAGCGCGGTGCGGGACAGCTTTTGATCGTGTGGTCGCTCGGGGCGGGCGCCTCATCGCTCGAGCGCCGTAGGCTTCTCCTCGCCCAGGTGATTGCGGCGGTGGATAAGGGCCGCGGGGAGTCCAAGACCGGCGATGAACTGCCGCCTCTGACGGCCGAGGGCGTGGTTGGCGGGGCCCTCTCTGTTATCCATTCAAGGCTTCTTGAGGAGCAGCCGGGGCAGCTGGTCGAGCTCACCGGCCCGTTGATGAGCATGATCCTTCTGCCATATCTCGGTGCGAGAGCCGCTCGCAGGGAGATCGCACGGCCGGCGCCCGAAGGCTCGGCCTGCAAGGTGGGCTCGGTGGTCCATGACCCCCTGCGGGAGCTGGACATGCGGCTCACCTACCGCACGGTCAGGGTGCTGATGGCGGTCGCGGCTCGCCCGGGCGGCTCCAACAGACAGGTGGCGGACGGGTCGGGGATCGCCGATCAGGGGCAGATCTCCAAGTTGCTCGCTCGCTTGCACGGTCTCGGGCTGGTCGAGAACACGGGCGCGGGCTCCGTACGCGGCGCGCCCAACGCGTGGACACTCACGGCCAAGGGCTGGGAGGTCGAGACCGCCATCACACGCGACACGGTGACGGTCGAGGAGAGTTGAGAATCAGCCAGGGCACAAGGTCTTTGTCTCGCTAGCGTTAGGGGCATGACACAAACGTTCTGCCGCCACAATCGCTTCGTCCAGCGCTGCCCGATCTGCCGCGAGACCGTGCCCGGGCAAAAACCGAGCCACGCCGCCAAGCCCAAACAGAAGACCAGCGCTCCCTCCGGGACGCGGGCCGGCATACGGACCCCGGGCACACCAGCCACAAGCTCGCGCACGGGTGCCGCCGGGCAGGCACGCCCGGGGGTTCGCGTATACAGCCGCCGCACCCAGGAAGTGCGCGTCCACCGCGAGACGCGCTCCGAGGACGACGGCTACCGCTGCGAGGTCGTCCCCGGGCTGCACTCCTCCGAAGACGCCAAGCGGCTCGCGCGGGAGATCGGCTTTGCCAGCGGGCGACTGCTGACGCTTACAGCCGCACCGCCCAGCCTGTACGCGGAGGCGCGTGAGTGCGGCGACATCGAGCAGGCCACCTGGATGTGCTTCCTGGCCGCCTACCTCTCGCCGCTTCAAGGCGAGCAACCGTTCGCCGGTGTCCGCCAAGCGCTGCTCTCCAGCTGGGCCTCCGGCACGGTACCCGAGCTCGACGAAACGCCGCTCGGGCCGCGCAGCTCGCACGACCCCGAACGCGGGTCTGAGACGCTAACCGCCTACC
Organism: uncultured Solirubrobacterales bacterium; assembly: GCA_963849215.1. Lineage (GTDB taxonomy): Bacteria > Actinomycetota > Thermoleophilia > Solirubrobacterales > Solirubrobacteraceae > Palsa-744. Next base: position 484,949 of record CAWKGR010000001.1, on the reverse strand, counting down.
GGCGCTTTGCCGAGCACGCCGGTTCGCAGGAGACCGCCTTCACCGGTGAGCCCACCTGGACGCCGCAGCGGCGCTTCGAGCGCCTATTCGAGCGGCTTGCGCTGCCGGGCTTTGGGCGCATGGGACGCTACGACCTGCTGATCACGCTCGGGCGGCTCGGGCTATACGAGCTGCGCGCCGACGAGCTGCATCTCGTCACACGCTCGCCCGCGAGTGCGTCGGACCCCACACCGCAGGCCGCCAAGCGGGTATTCGGGATCGGCGATCCGATCCACATCGAGCGGCGCGCCACGACGCTCGCACAGGCCCTCTCGACACCGATTGAAGCGCTCGACCTGGCGCTCGCCAACTGGTCCTCGGCGGAGCGCGTGACGCTCGGCTTCCCGAGCGACACCAACGACCCCCACGCGATCGAACGGGCCGAGGCGGCGCTCGAACTGTAGGACCGGCCGTGTCCGTTCGCGCCCCTGGACACACACAGAGGCGTGCAGCGGCGAATTTGCCGTCCACACCGACGCTTAGAGTCCTGCATGTCACACGTCCCCCTTTCCGCAAGACCAGGGAGCCGCCATGCCGCTCTGCTTCATCGAGCCACACGACGCCATCCGAGTCATCGCGGACTCCGTTGGGCGCGAGGCTCGCCGGCAACTCGTCGGCGAGGTGGTGCGCGCGTGGGTTGACGATCTGCCCGACCAAGAGCTTCTCCTTCCATTACGCGCAAGCGATCGCCGATCTCGATCAGGACGACCTGCACCTGCTCGCTGCCTGGCACGCGTCGCTGGAGGTCGGCCAGCCGATCCCCAACACCGCATTCCTCGTCGGCGTCTTCCCGAGCCTCGGGGAGAACCGCCGCGAGGCGCTGAAGATCGCCGCCGGCTTCAAGGGCGAGGAGGCCTTCAACGCCGGCGACGCCGAGGACCATGCGCTCGACACCGTGCTCCCCCGCCTCTCGCGTAAACGAGCGATCGAGCTGGCCGGTGAGTGCATCCAGCTGTATCAGTGGGACCGCCTCGGCTCCTAGAACTAGGACGTCCTATGGGCTACGCGATACGGCGTCCTTGGACCCTTATGTGCGTGGCACACTGCGGGGTCCTGCGTCCTTGTCTCGCTTGCCCCTAGAACGTCCTAGTCGCTCGAGTCAATAGTTAGTCGCTACAGTCAACAGCGACATGCCTGAGGAGACCACTATCACCGTCGATGACGTTATGGACGCTTTGTCCAACGTGATCGACCCCGAGCTGGGATTGGACTTCGTGGAGTTGGGGTTGATCTACGGCGTCGAGGTCAGTGGAGGGGACGTGCAAGTGACGTTTACGCTGACCACGCCCGGCTGTCCGATCGGGCCTCAGGTCACCGAGCAGATCGAGGAGTTCGTGGGCGAGCTCGAAGGCGTGGAGAGCGTCGAATCGGAGATGGTGTTCACGCCCCCGTGGTCGCCCGAGAAGATGAGCGAGGACGCGAAGTTCGCTTTGGGCTACTAGCTGCTTGCTGTTCGCGGGCCAGAGCCACCAGTGTGGCCAGCTCCTCGGCGATGCTCTCGCCGATCGAGTCGATATCCGGCAACGCGTCGAAGTCGCCCAGCAAGCCGAAGTTCATCTCACCCGCGTAGGACATGATCGCGACTGCCAGCGCGTGGTTCTCGGGCAGGAACGCCACGGGGAACACGCGCTCCATGCGGCGTCCGAGCACGTACAGCGGGAACTGCGGTCCTGGCACGTTGGTCACGATCAGGTTGAACAGGCGCGTGGAGAAGTTCAACCGCGACGCCTGCGCGAGGATTGTGGGCGGAGCGAAGTTCTGTGCGCCCGCGATCACCTCCGCGCCGAGCGCTTGCTTTGACTCCTTCAGCCCGTCCATCGCGTGCTTGACGAACCGCAGCCGCTGCAGCGGGTCGGCGATGTACACGGGCAGCGGTCCGCGCATCGCCGCGATCCGGTTGCCCCCCTCGTGGCGCTCGCCCACCGTGCGCACCGACACCGGCACGAGCGCGCGCATCTCGGTGCCCTCGGTGCGCGCCCCGCGCGCGATTAGGAACGAGCGCAGCGCGCCCGTCACGACGGTGAGCACCACGTCGTTGACGGTGCCGCCGAACGTGTCCTTCACGAGCTTGAAGTCCTCCAGCTGTGCCGCGATCCCCACGAACCGCCGGTGCGGCCCGATCTCGACGTTCAGCGGTGTGGCGGGCGCTGGGTTCAACCCAGCCCACACGACCTCTCCGACGCCCTCAGCGGCCTCGCGCGCACGCTCGAGCGTGCGCTCTGGGTGGGTCAGCGCGCCGACCGCCGCGCCGAGCATCTCGGTTCCCGCGCGCACCGCTCCACGCAGACCCACCGCCACGAGCTCTGCTGTGTCCGGCTCAGGATTCGGTTTCCACGGCCGCCCGGAGTGTCGCAGCGGGGCGGGTTCCTTCGACACGTCGAACAGCACCGTCGCGAGATCCACGCCCGCGATGCCGTCGATCAGCGAATGGTGGGTCTTCGAGATCAGCGCGAAGCGGCCGGGAGGGTGGCGCAGCCCGCCGGAGGCGGGCGAGCCGGGTGGGTGGGGCTCCTCATCCTCGTCTGGGTTGTAGCCCTCGATCAGCCACATCTCCCACAACGGCTTGGAGCGGTCCAGCGCCTGCGAGAAGATCCGCGCGGTGAGGTTGCGCAGCTGTTCCCAGCTGCCCGGGGCGGGCAGCGCCGTGTGGCGCACGTGAAACTCGAGCGTGAAGCTCGGGTCGTCCACCCACACCGGACGCCCGCTGTCGAGCGCGGTGTAGGCGAGCTTGTGGCGGTAACGGGGCACCAGGTGAAGGCGCCGGCGGATCTGCTCCAGGAAGTCCTCCATCGCGGGCGGAGGGCCCTCGAGGATCGTCAAACCCCCGACGTGCATGTGCGAGCTCGGTCCCTCCTGATGCAGGAAGGACGCGTCCACCACCGTGAGCCTGTCGAGGTGACGCTGTGCCATCGATCAAGGGTATCGGCCGCATGCTCAATCGGCGCCCGCCACGTGCCGTCCCATCGCGCGCGGCGCATCACCGCCTCTACAATGAGCAAGGTGTCCACTGACAAGGCGACAGCGCCGAACACGGTCGAGAAGCTCCTGCTGGCCGCGCCGCGGGGGTACTGCGCGGGCGTGGATCGCGCGGTGCAGACGGTCGAACGCGCGCTCGACGTGCACGGGCCGCCGGTGTATGTGCGCAAGCAGATCGTCCACAACAAGCACGTGGTGGAGCTGCTCGCCGCGCGCGGCGCCGTGTTCGTCGAGGACGTAAACGAGGTTCCCGAGGGGGCGCTCACCGTGTTCTCGGCCCACGGGGTCTCCCCGAAGGTGCGCGAGGACGCGCGGGCGCGCAAGCTCGACACGATCGACGCTACCTGTCCGCTGGTGACGAAGGTCCACCGCGAGGCGGTTCACTTCGCCCAAGGTGGCTACACGATCGTGCTCGTCGGTCACGCCGGCCACGAGGAGGTGCAGGGAACGATGGGGGAGGCGCCCGAGCACATCGTGCTCGTGGAGAATGAGCAGGACGTCGACGAGCTTGTTGTCGAGGATCCCGAGCGCGTTGCCTACGTCACACAGACCACGTTGTCGGTGGATGAAACAAGCTCGATCGTCAAGCGCCTGCAGGAGCGCTTCCCGAAGATAACCGGTCCTCGCACCGACGACATCTGCTATGCCACCACCAATCGTCAGGCGGCCGTCAAGCAGATGGCGGGCGAGTGCGACCTGATGCTCGTGATCGGCTCGCGTAACTCCTCCAACTCGGTGCGCCTGGTGGAGGTGGCCCACGACTGCGGCACCGAGGCATACCTGATCGACCACGCTGGCGAGGTGCGCGAGGAATGGCTCACCGGCAAGCGCGTCGTCGGCGTCAGCTCGGGCGCGAGCGCGCCCGACGATCTCGTCCAAGACCTGCTCGACTTCTTCCGCGAGCGCGGTGTCAGCGACATCTCGGAGTTCCACGTCGTGCGCGAGGACGTGCGTTTCATGCTCCCCAAGCAGATCCGCGAAGCCGTCGCCGCGGCGTCTTGAGCAGATTCGTATCGAGGGTCTCTACGGCGTGACGCGTATCCACCGGTGCGTGTGTGCACAGCGGGGCGCCCACATACCGACATGCGCACACTAGTCATCTCAGACCTTCACCTCGGCGGTGCATCTGGCGCCGACCTGCTGAGCCGTCCCGTGCCGCGCGCGGCACTGATCGAGGCGTTGGGGGACATCGACCGGCTCGTGCTGCTCGGTGACGTGCTGGAGCTGCGCCACGGTCCTCGTCGCGACGCGCTCGCGGCCGCCCGGCCATTCTTCGAGGAGCTTGGGCGCGTGTTCGCGGAGCGTGAGGTCGTCGTCGTTGCGGGCAACCACGACCACGCGCTCGTCGAGTCGTGGTTGCGGGGGCGCGACGAGAGCGCGACGCCCGCGCCGCTTGCGCTCGAGCAGCGGTTCCCCGCCGAGGATGCCTCCTCGATGATGGGCGCGCTCGCAGAGTGGGCCAAGCCGGCGCGTCTCAGTGCCGCCTATCCGGGACTGTGGCTGCGCCCCGATGTGTACGCCACCCACGGTCACTATCTCGACTGTCACCTCACGGTCCCGACGATGGAGCGGCTCGGGATCGGGATGACAGGCCGCGTTCTACGTCGTCCGGCCGATTCGTTTGCGAGCGCCGCCGACTACGAGGCGGTGACGGCGCCGGTGTTCGCGTGGATCGATGCCGTGGCACGGCAGGCTCCCACCGGATCGACGCTCAACGGGCAGTCAACGGTGCGCATCTGGCGCGCGCTCGCGGGAGACCGATCCACGTCCGGCAACGCCGGCGAAAACGGTGGCGGATCGAGCATCAGCAATGGGATCGCGGCGCTCGCGACGCTGGCTCCCGAGCTGCGCCGACGTGCGATCGCGGGCGCGTTCCCGCTGGCGGTCGCCGCGCTCAACCGTGCGGGAATCGGTACGTTTCACGCCGACATCTCCGCGCCAGAGCTGCGTCGTGCTGGGTTGCGGGCGATGGGGGAGGTGGCGGTGCGGCTCGAGCTCGGCGACGCGTATGTGATCTTTGGCCACACCCACCGGGCTGGTCCTCTGCCGAGAGACGTGGAGAGTGAGTGGCGTGCCCACGGAGCGCACGGCGTGCAGGGTGGCGACGTACAGGGTGACAGCGTGCAGGGTGGCGTGAGGCTGCTCAACACGGGCTGCTGGACCTACGACTCTTACTTCCTCACCGGAACGCCCGGTGAGAGCCCTTACTGGCCGGGCGGCAGTGTGCTCGTCGAGGATGCGGGCCCGCCCACCCCGCCGATGCTGCGACGGCTGCTCGACAGCTACACGGCGGAGGAGCTGATGGGCGCAGCCCGGTAGGCCTTCAAGCGACTCCCGGCGTGAAGCACGTCGCGAGGCACTCAACACCCGCGCTGAGCTCGAGGTCGAGCACACCCGTCGTGTGGCGCTCGTGCTCGATGAGCTGGTAGGCGCCGGGATGCTTGATCGTCAGTGTGCGCCAGCTGCCTGCCACCTCGACCCGCGGCTCACGCTCGTCTGTCCCGCCTGCATTGATCGTCGCCGTGCCGGTGCCGTCGAGCACCGCCCACACGCCGCCGGCTTCGTAGGGACCCGACCAGGCTCCCGGCTGCTCGGCGGTCTGCGCCGGCAGGCGGGCGTCGGGTGCGTCCTCGGGCCGGAGCGGATCCAGCGGCTCGCGCTCGACCCCGAGCAGCTCCTGGATCGCCAGCTCGGTTTCCTCATAGCCGCCCTCGCCGTAGTGGTAGTCGAACAGGCGCGCGTGCCCATCGAATAGGTAGCGCGCGGGCCAACCGCGGTTCTCGTACTCCTGCCACACCTGGAACTCGCTGTCGATCAGCACGGGGTGTGCGATCTCGAGACGCGCCACCGCGTCGCGAACCGCATCCTCGGAGTGCGAAGGCGCAAAGCCCGGGCAGTGCACACCGATCACGCGCAGCCCGTCATCTGCGTAGCGCTCGTGCCACGCCTTCACGTACGGCAGCGTGCGGATCGAGTTGGGTCGGCAGAAGTCCCAGAACTCCACCAGCATCGGTTTGCCGCGTTGGAGGATGCTGGCCTGCGCGCCATTCGTATTAACCCACGGCAGCTTCGTGGGGAACAGCGGCGCAGCGATGGTGTCAACCGGGGCCCTCATGACGAGGAGCCGCTGAGGGGTGCGAGTCGCAAGCCTGACGAGGACGCACCGACCGCGGTGTGCAAAAGCACATAAGGGAGGGAGGACACAATCAGGCGCAGCGACCGATCGAAGATCGGCCAGCACCCCTCAGCCGATCGAGCCGACCATCTCCAGCTGGATGAGGCGGTTGAGCTCGACTGCGTACTCCATGGGCAGCTCCTTCGTCACCGGCTCGATGAACCCGTTGACGATCATCGCGGCGGCCTCGTCCTCGGTGAAGCCGCGTGAGCCCATGTAGAACAGCTGGTCGTCGGAGATGCGCCCGACGGTGGCCTCGTGGGCGACCGCCACGTTGGGGTTCTGGATCTGGATGTCGGGCCAGGTGTCCGAGCGCGACTGCCCGTCCATCATCAGCCCGTCGCACTGCACGCGCGCCTTCGAGCCGGCGCTGTTGGCGCCCATCTTCACGAGGCCGCGATAGCCCATGATCCCGCCGTCCTTGGAGATCGACTTGGCGAGGATGTTGGAGGTGGTGTTGGGCGCCATGTGCAGCACCTTCGCGCCGGTGTCCTTGTGCACGCCCTTGCCCGCCACGCCCACGTTGAGGTGGTCGGCGCGGGCACCCTCACCCATCAGGTAGGAGCCGGGGTAGAGCATCACGTACTTGGCGCCCATCGACCCGCCGACCCACTCGACGGTGCCCTCGGCGTCGACGATCGCGCGCTTGGTGTTGAGGTTGTAGACGTCCTTGCTCCAATTCTGCACTGTCGTGTAGCGCGCCTTGGCGCCCTCGTGCACGAAGATCTCGACCACCGCGGAGTGCATCGAGTTGACGCTGTAGGTTTGCGCGGTGCAGCCCTCGATGTAGTTCACGTCAGAGCCCTCGTCGGCGATGATGAGGGTGTGCTCGAAGGTGCCCTCGCCGGCGCCCTCCATGCGGAAGTAGGCCTGCAGCGGGAGGTCCACCTTCACGCCCTTGGGGACGTACAGGAACGAGCCGCCCGACCACACAGCGCCGTGTAGCGCCGAGAACTTGTTGTCCTGCGGGGGCACGCACTTGTTCATGAAGTACTTCTGCACCAGGTCGGGGTACTCGGTGATGGCGGTGTCCATCGAGCAGAACAGGATCCCGAGCTTGGCGTACTCTTCCTTGAGCCCCTCGTACACCGGCTCCTGGCGCCACACGCCCACGACACCGGCGAGGTGCTCGCGCTCGGCTTGGGGGATCCCAAGGTCCTCGTAAGTCTGCTTCATCTCAGCGGGCACGTCGTCCCAGCTTTTGAAGCGCCCGGCGGTGGGGGGGGAGTAGAGCACCAGCTCGTCCAGGTTCAAGCCGCTGAGATCCGGACCCCACGTTGGCACTGGCTTGCGTTCGTAGATTTCAAGCGACTTGACGCGCTTCTCGGCCATCCAGTCGGGCTCGCCCTTGACCTTCGAGAGCTCGCGAACGACCTCGCGCGAGATGCCTTTGCGCGCCAGCAGCTGCCCCTGCTCGTCCTCGACGATCGGGCTGGGCCTTGCGATCTTTGTCTGGTCTAGCGTCGCCATATGGCTCCCTTGCTGAATCCTGTGCCGTGGACTAGGAATTGTATCGATCTCACGGCTTGCTTCCGAGCGCCTTTCGCGATCGCGGTGACGGCGGGAGCGCGTGGCGTGCCTGAGATCGCCATCAACATCTAAACCGACCCCACCGGCCAGCTGTTATCGCCGGTGACGGCGCCCTTGACCACCTTCAGGCCCAGCAGCGCGCACTTGCGGCGTGTCGCCGACACGGGGATGCCGAGCAGCTCGATCGCCCAGTCGGCGTCCAGCTTGCCGACCTCATCCAGTGACATGCCCATGCAGCTCCTCGGAAGCAATCGACGCCGAGGCTTGGGAGATCGCGCAGCCGTGGCCGTGGAAGCGCAGGTCCTCGATGCGCCCGTCCTTGACGCGGATGTGCACGCCCAGCTCGTCGCCGCACAGCGGGTTGTGCTCGAGGCCCTCCATGTCATGCGGGTCGAGCTCGCCGAAGTTGCGCGGGCGCTTGTAGTGATCGAGGATGTAATCGCGGTAGAGATCGTCCATGAGAGTTGCTATCGGGTGCGTGTCATTTTTTGAAATGGGGTCGTTCGGGTTGGGTTTCTATAGCTCGAATATGCGTCGACCCGCCTGCAGCGCGTCGATCAGCGCGTCCACGTCACTTGGCTCGTTGTAGACGCCCACGCTCGCCCGCGCGGTGGCGGCGACACCGAGGCAGCGCATCAACGGTTGTGCGCAGTGGTGTCCCGCGCGGATGCACACCCCGCCACGGTTGGCTAGCTCGGCGATGTCGTGTGCGTGAATGCCCTCGATCGTGAACGACACCAACCCACCGCGATTCTCTGGCTCGGGGGGGCCGACGAAACGCAGGCCGGGGACCTCTCCCAGACGGTCCAGCAGGTAGCCGGTCAGCTCGCGCTCGTGTGCGCGCACGCGCTCCATGTCGAGCGCCGAGAGGTAGTCGACGGCCGCCCCCAGCCCGATCGCCTCGGCGATCGGGGGGTGCCCGCCTCGAACTTGAACGGCAGCTCGTTCCAGGTGGCGCCGTCGAAGTCCACCGAGGCGATCATGTCGCCGCCGGTGAGGAACGGCTCCATCCGATCGAGGATCTCCGCGCGACCGTGCAGCACCCCGATGCCGGTGGGTCCGAGCGCCTTGTGGCCGGTCCACGCATAGAAGTCCGCTCCGAGCGCCGCCGCGTCCACGGGCATGTGGGGCACCGCCTGGGCGCCATCCACGAGTGACGTCGCGCCCCCGGCGCGGATGCGCGCGGTCATCTCAGCGACGGGGAGGATCGTTCCGAGCACGTTGCTCACGTGCGTGAACGCCACCAGCTTTATGTCGCCGCGTGCGAGCTCCTGGTCGAGCTGATCGAGTGATAGCTCGCCACGCTCGTCTACCTCCAGATAGCGCAGCTGTGCCCCGCGCTCGCGACACAGCACCTGCCACGGCACGATGTTCGCGTGGTGCTCCATCTGGGTCGTGAGCACCGCATCGCCGGGACCCACATTCGCGCGGCCCCACGAGTAAGCGACGAGGTTGATCGCCTCGGTGACGTTCTTGGTGAAGATCGTCGTACGTGGCTCCCACCCGACGAACCCGGCGACTCGCCTGCGGGCACCGTCATAGGCGACGTCTGACTCCTGGGCGAGCGCGTACACGCCGCGGTGCACGTTCGCGTTGTGCTCGCGCAGATAGGTGCTCACGGCATCGATCACCACTGTCGGCTTCTGCGAAGTGGCGCCCGAGTCGAGGTACACGAGCGGGCGCCCGTCGAACTCGCGCGCGAGGATCGGGAAGTCGCCGCGCACGTCAAGCGTTGCCTCGGGGGCACGCGTTACCTCGGAGGCACGCCCTGAAGGGTGCCCCCCGGGGTGGGGGACAGGCGAAGGCGAGCCGGTACTCACGGCGCTGGTTCGCTCGCTCGCGGCGGTGCTCATCGGGTGCTCGCCCGCTCGTGACTCATCGCGCCGTCGCGTACGCCTCGATGTCCTCGCGCGCCGCCGCGAGCTTGGCGGCGATCTTCGTACGCACGAGCTCTTCCAGCGGCTCATCATCGAGTTGTCCGAGCACCGGCTCGAAGAAGCCCTCCACCAGCAGCCGCACCGCCGTAGGGCGGTCGAGGCCGCGGCTGGCCATGTAGAAGATCGACGCCTCGTCCAGTTCGCCCACCGTGCCGCCGTGCGAGGCGGACACGTCGTCGGCCGACACGAGCACCGAGGGAATCGCGTCCAGGCGCGCCTTGGGGGAGAGCATCAGCGTGTGGATCTGCAGGTAGGTGTGCGTTTTCTGGGCTCCCGGGTCGATCTGGATCAGACCCTCGAAGCTCGTGCGGCTCGCGCCGGTGGCGGCTCCCCGCCAGTGCACGTCCCCGCCGGAGGGGCCCGTCTCGTGCAGGTCCACCGCGAAAGTGTCGAGGTGCTCCTCAGCCTCGGTGAAGAACAGGCCGCGGAAAGCCATGTCGCCGCCTGGCTCGCTCACCGCCAGCTCGAGGTGATGGCGCACCAAGTGCCCTCCCAGCAGCGCCGGCAGCCAGTGGCAGTAGGCGTCACGGCCCACCCCCACGAAGCGGGTGGAGGCGTCGAACACCTCACCACTACCCCAATCTTGAACCTGGGCGAGGCGGCAGCGGGCGCCGTCCTGCAGGTACATCTCAAAGGCCCCCGCGTGCAGCGACTGGCCCTCGGTGAAGTCCTCTGCCAGATCGTGCTCGTGCACGCGGAACTCGCTTGAGCGGCCACCGATCACCAGTGTGCGCCCGTACTGCGCCACACCTGAACCAGAGATCGCGTACACGATCTCGAATGGGTCCTCGACGAGGACGCCGTCCGGGACATACAGGAACGCGCCGCCGGTCCAGAATGCCGCGTTGGCGGCCTCGAGCTTGTGGCGGTCGATCGTCAGACGCTTGGAGTACCACTGCGCGAACAGCTCACTGTGTTCGACCGCCGCGTCTTCGAGCGAGCACAGGATCACGCCCTGCTCGGCGAGCTGCGGGTCGAGCTGGATGTGCGCGATCGAGCTGTCGAGCTGCACGATTCGCCCAGCCCGCGGGCGCTCGGGGATGGCGTTGACCACGAACTCCGGCACGCCCGCCTCGCCTGGGACTCATCCACGGTTGTCCCACCCACTTCATTTGTTTGCTCGCGAGGAACGAGCAACCCCTCGTCGAGCTCCGCGAAGCTCGTCGTCCAGAAACCAGAGCGGCGCCACACGGGCAGCTCGCTGTTCTCGAATGCGCGCAGCGCCGACTCGCGCAGCTCGGTGAGCGAGCGGCCATCGCCTGTCCCGGCGCCGGCCAGGGCGTGGTACAGGCTTGCCTCGCGATGACGCCCGGCCTTGACCGCCACCCCGTCGACGACGCGCGGGCCCTCGCCGACGGTAGTTGCTCCGTTGGCGTTGCCGGCCGTGTCAGACACTCGCCCCGACCTCCTGGCGGATCTGGTCGTAGCCCTCGCGCTCCAGGCGCTCCACTAGCTCCACGCCGCCCTCCAGCACGATCCGCCCATCCATCAGGATGTGCACGAACTGCGGCTTCACGTAGTGCAGGATGCGCTGATAGTGGGTGATGATGAGCGCGCCCAACCCCTGCTCGTCGTGCAGCTTCTGAACGCCCTCGGCGACCGTGCGCAGCGCGTCGATGTCAAGGCCCGAGTCGGTCTCGTCAAGGATTGCGATGTCGGGGGAGAGCATCGCCATCTGCAGGATCTCCGCGCGCTTCTTCTCTCCGCCGGAGAACCCGTCGTTGAGATGGCGCGAGGTGAACGCGCGATCGACATCCAGCAGCTCGATCGCGTGCTGCAGCTTCACGCCGAACTCCTTCACTTTGATCGGCTCGTCCTGCTTGGCGTTGATCGCCATGCGCAGGAAGTTGGCCACCGACACCCCAGGGATCGACACCGGGTACTGGAAGGCCAGGAACAACCCCGCCTTCGAGCGCTCATGCGGCTCAGCCTCGGTGATGTCCTCGCCCTTGAACACGATCTTCCCCTCGGTGACTTCGTAGTCGGGGTGGCCGAGCAGCGTGTTGGCGAGCGTCGACTTGCCCGAGCCGTTGGGTCCCATCAGCGCGTGGATCTCGCCGCGGTCGATGTTCAGGTTGACGCCCCGCAGGATCTCGCGATCCTCGATGCGTGCGTGCAGGTTTGTGATTTCGAGGTCGGCCATGGTTCCTTTACTGAGCCGCGCTTGCCGCGGCCGGTTGGGATTTTGGTGAGAGAGACGCAGACTGGGGGAGGGGTGTGGGCTCGAGCTGCTGAAGCGCGGGCGTCGGTGGGCCGGTGAACCCGCTGGTGGGGGCACCCTCTGGGGCGCCGGCGAGCACTCCTGTGGGCGCACCCTCTGAGGCGCCGGCGAGCAGATCGGCGAGCGTGGTGTCTTTGAGCGTCCGCACGATCGAGAAGCGCACTCGCGTCCACAGCAGCTTGGTGGGACACACATGGTTAGGATCCGACTCCCGCGAGCACACGATGCTGCCGTCGGCGCTCTGTGAGATGCACTCGATCGGAGCGATTGAGCCCTCCAGCGCCTCCACCACCTCGGCCATCGTGATCTGCTCGGCCGGGCGTGCCAGCATGTAGCCGCCGCGCGAGCCCCTGCGGCTGTCCAGCAGCCCAGCCTTGCGCAGCCGTGCGACCAGGTGCTCTAGGTAGGCCAGCGGCATTCCGTCGTGCTCTGCGATCTCCGCGAGTGGCACCACCGACTCGGCGCCGTCGGGGCTCTCACCGGCCCGCCGGGCCAGCTCCACCATCACGCGCACACCGTACTCGGCCTTTGTTGAGAACATCATTCGTCAATACCTACCTGGGAGCTAGGGTATCAGGAGTGTTCCCGCTGGCTTTTTAGCCTTCCGCATGACGCGATGTCGTAGCAGCGGACGATGGCCTAGCAGCGGACTTAGCATGGTTGTTTGTCCGCTGCGCGCACGGGTTTGTGGATCTTCTAAGAGTGCGCGTGCAGTAGACGGATGTCGTGTGCTAGGCCTTCGGGGGTTATCTGTTCGACCCCGAAACCCACACGCTCGATCCCGTTGCGGTCGATCAGCAGCACGGTGATCCCGGCTTCGGCGTTGGCCCTTCCCCGGCTGGCCGATGCGATTCCGTAGGCGCGCCACACGGGTCTCAGTTGTGCTGGCGTTCCCGTCAGGTATTCGATTCGCCCCGTCAGCGAGGTTTCATCCAGGAAACGATCCACACTCGTCGGCGTGTCGGCGTGCGGATTGGTGCTGACGAAGACGATCCGCACCCCCGGGACAGCGCTTCCTCTGCTCGTTTCGGCCTCGCCCGTGTGCGGGGCCGTATCCAGTTCGTCCAGTTCGTCGAGCGCCCCTCGCACCTGCTGGGCGACCAGCACGCACGTACGGCAGTCCGAGAAGAGGAACGCGAGCACTACCACCTGTCCGCGGTAGTCGCTCAGCAACACCCTCTGCCTATGTTGGTTTGAGAGCGTGAAGTCGTGTGCGCGCAGGCCCGGCGGGAATGCGGCGCCGTCCAGCGTCCCGCTCTGAGTGGGCGCCTGGCTCGAGTGGCCGCCGAGCAGAATCGCGATCAACAGCGCGATCGCCAGCACGCCCGAGGAGGTGAGCAGCGGTAGACGGAGCTTGGGAGGCACGCACGCAGGGTATGAGACCGGCGAGGGTCCGGCACCCAGTGGGATCGTGCTGGATGCGCGGCTCCAAGCTCGCGCATCGCAGGTACTGGAAAAGCTCGCGCAGACCGCTATACTTTTTGAAGTCCCATGAATTCCGACCGCAATTCAGGAGATTCCAGATGAGCCCGTCAAGCGCGGACCTGCTGCGCCAAGTGAAGAGCGAAATCGACGAGGTCGACCCCTCCGAGGTCAAGGAGCTGCTGCAGGAGGGCGCCGTGATCGTCGACGTGCGCGAGACCGAGGAGCTCTCCTCGGGGCTGCTACCCGGCGCGCGGCACGTGCCGCGCTCATATTTGGAGACGCGCATTGAGGGGATCGAGCCCGACCGCTCTGCGCACATCATCCTGTACTGCGCATCCGGCAACCGCTCCGCCTACGGGGCGCGCACGCTGCGCGACGACCTTGGCTACGAGCACGTCGAGTCGATGACCGGCGGGATCACGCTGTGGAAGGACCGCGGCTACGAGGTGGACGTGCCGCGCACGCTCACCCCCGAGCAGCGCGAGCGCTACTCGCGCCACCTGCTGATCCCCGAGATCGGCGCAAGCGGCCAGCAGAAGCTGCTCGACGCAAAGGTGCTGCTGCTCGGCGCCGGCGGTCTCGGCTCGCCCACAGCTCTGTACCTGGCCGCGGCCGGTGTCGGCTCGCTCGGGATAGTTGACGACGACGTCGTCGATCTGTCCAACCTGCAACGCCAGGTGATCCATTCCACACAGCGCGTCGGCATCCCCAAGGTGGACTCCGCCGAGGAGACGATCCACGGGCTCAACCCCGATGTGAACGTGGTCAAGTACCCGGTGCGGATCGACGCCTCCAACATTATGGAGATCATCGAGGGCTACGACGTGATCGTCGACGGCGTCGATAACTTCCCCACTCGCTACCTGCTCAACGACGCCACCGTTCGCCTGAAGATCCCGGTCGTCTCCGCCTCGATCCTCGGCTTCGACGGGCAGCTATCGGTGTTCAAGCCGTACGAGGGTCCGTGCTACCGCTGCCTGTTCCGCGAGCCGCCGCCGGCGGAGCTCGCGCCGTCTTGCGGCGCGAACGGGGTGCTGGGAGTGCTGCCGGGCACGATGGGTCTGCTGCAGGCCACCGAGGTCGTCAAGCTGATCCTCGGCATCGGCGATCCCGCGATCGGACGACTACTGCTGTACGACGCGCTGGCCGCCACGCTCACCGAGGTCAAGGTCCACCGCGACCCCGACTGCCCGATCTGCTCACGCCCGCCGGATGAGATATCCGACGAGGAGATGGGCGTGTTTCCCGACTACGAGGCATTCTGCGCGGCAGCAGGTTAGCGGTCGCTCACCCGCTCGACGTCGATACCTGGTAATCATTCCGCGATGGCCAAGATCAAGATCCCACCCGTACTGCGACCCTCCGTGGGCGGCGAGCGCGAGGTCTCAGCCTCGGGCGAGAACGTCGGCGAGATCCTGCGCGACCTGGCCGACTCGCATCCTGCCACGGCCGACCAGCTGTTCGCGGCTGACGGTGAGCTCAACCGCTACGTCAACGTCTACCTAAACGACGAGGACGTACGCGTGTTGGACGGGCTGGAGACCGCTGTCGCCGAGAGCGACACGGTGGTGATCCTGCCGGCGATGGCCGGCGGGCGCTGAACGTCCAACTTCTCGCCCAACGCTAAATATTCCGACCGGGCGAACGAATATGTTCTCGTGCCGATGAGAGCTGGTCAGCTTGCCAACCTTCGCTGCCTCAGGTGCGCACTGTGCATTGTGCTACCAGCGCTCATCGCTGTGGGCACATGGGCAACGCCGGCGCTGGCCAAATCCTCCACTGCGCCTGAATATTCGCTCTCGATCGTTGAGGGAGCCGATACCCAGCCAGAAGACGCGATCGAGCACGTCAGCGCCAGCGTCAACTCGGAAGCGGAAGTCGCCGTCTCGATCATCCACGATGGCCTGGCCGTGGACAAGCAGAGCGGTAAAGGCGGCGTATGGCTCGGGCAGGTGCCCCAGGTGGGCGACACGGTCACATTCGAATCCGAGGGTTTCACCACGGCCGTCGCCTACGACGGCCTACCCTCGCTGGAACCCACGGTATGCGCCGGCTCGACCAACTTCTCCGGCCAGCGCACCGCCGGCTACACGATCGAAGGCGGCTATTACACAGTCGTGCCTCACCCCAGATATTTCGCCAGGCGCGACGGGGGCTTGGCGCAGGTCCAGGTGCTCACCGGCTCGAGCTTTGGTGGCGACTTCCTCACACCGCTCGTCAGTGGCGAGACCGTCTACGCCGTCGAGTCGCTGACCTCGCCGCTCGCGGGTGGCGCGACCTTCACCTACTCCAGCGAGTACGACCGTCCGGTCGGCGGCTGCCCGCCACCGCCTCCTCCGCCCCCACCTCCGGCGCCGCTCGCGCTCGCCGGGGGGTTCTCGAAATTCGCTGGGATTACGATCGCCAAGCTGCTGCGCTTCGGATGGTCGACTCATGTGACGATCAACCAGCCCGGGAAAATCGTCGAGAACCTCTATCAGCACAGCGGTGCTCTACCGGCGTTTGCGGCCACAAGCAAACATAAGCGACCGCGCAAAGATCCCAAAGCGCTGCTGCTCGCGCGGGGCACGGCCACCGCAAAAGCGGCCGGCACGGTGACAGTCACAATGCATCTCACCTCCGTTGGACGGCGTTTGCTCAAGCACGCGCACAGCGTCAAGGTGGTGCTCGTCACAACGCTCACCGCCGGCTCGGGCGCGAAGCTCGCGCTCGGACGCCGTTCGCTGACGTTGCACCGGTAGGGGCAAAATCCGGGCGGGTGAGAGCCAGCGGGTGTCTCGATTCCGGCCGCGTCAATGCCGACCCCTGGAGGCTGGATGGGTGCGTGCCGGTTGTGGGACGTCGTTGAAGCACGCCCTTCGCACCGCTTCGGCGTTGCTTTCGGCGATCGTCTGGCTGCAGCCCCCCGCGGTTCTGCCCCTCCCCTCGCAGACCGGCGCCGACGGTCCGCCGTGGCCATATGGCGCCGCACCTCCGGCGGGGTCCCAGCCGGGTAATACCGATCCCAGGATCGCTCGAGCTCAGAACCATGAGCTGCTGTACGGCCCGTTTCCAAACACGGGACTCGCGCGAGGAGTCTCCGACGGAGAGCTGATGCTGAGCGAAAACGTCTCGGTTCGCGCGCAAACGATGAACAGGGTGCGGGCACTCGGCGGGAGTGTGGCGCGCATCCCCGTGGACTGGCGCAACGTCGTGGAAGCTGAGCCGCCTGCGGGGTTTCAAGCGCGCGACCCTGCCAGCCACGCCTACGACTTCTCTCAGCTCGATGCGGCGGTGGAGAGCGCCGCGAGCACTGGGCTGCAGCCGCTACTGGTCGTCTCCCACGCGCCAGCCTTCGCCGAAGCGCCTCACCGCTGGCCCTACGCCTACCCAGGCAGCTGGGCACCCAGCCCAATGGCGCTGGAAGAATTCGCGACGGCCCTCGCAAACCGCTACGACGGGGCTTTCCCAGACCCGCTGCATCCCGGCGCCGCCCTGCCGCGGGTACACCTGTTCCAGGCTTGGAACGAGCCCAATCTCGCGCGCTACCTGGAGCCGCAGTGGGTGGCGGTCGGCCGCCGCTGGAGCGCATTCTCGCCACAGCTCTACCGCCAGCTGTTGAATGGGTTCTACGCGGGCGTCAAGTCAGTCCAGCCGAGCGACACGGTCGCCGCCGCCGGAGTGGCACCCGAGGGCGAACCCGCCGGCGTTGGCGCGATGGCGCCAATGACCTTCCTGGAGGGGCTGCTCTGTCTAGGTACAGCAGAGTCAAGCTGCCCCCAGAAGCCTCATCTGGACGCTCTGGCGTTCCATCCGCTGTCTGTCTTTGACCCGGACGTCCCGGCCGTCTCCAAGCTGGACGTGGCGATCTCCGACATCGGCAAGGTCACAGGATTGCTGGCCCGAGCGGAGCGCCGCCACACGGTTTTGCCCGCCGGGTCTCACCCGCTATGGGTCACAGAGCTGAACTGGGAGAAGCTCCCCCGCCAAGCTCGACGGGCGTGCCCGGCTCGCTACAGGCCGCATGGATCTCGCGGGCGCTGCACCGTCTGTGGGTAGCCGGCGTGAGCCTCGTCGATTGGCAGTTCCTGATCGACCCCTACGGTGGGACCCCATTGGCCTCGCCGGACGGCAGCATCAACCTCTATCCGCGACCCGCCGGGCTATATGCATCCGGGCCGGGAGGTGACACCGCCCTTGCGCGACCCAAGCCCTTCCTGCAGGGTTTCACGCTCCCCTTCGACCCCTTGCGCGTGAATCGTCGGCAGGTGCGTGTGTGGGCGCTGCTCAAGCACGCACGACAGCCCGCCCTGCTGCAGCGGCAGGGAAACGGGGGGAGATGGAAGACGGTTGCCCACCTGCGCGCCGACCGCCACGGTGTGCTCAACGTGCTCCTGCGGTTGAGCGGGCGGGAGCGTCTGCGCCTGCGCGCCGGTGGTATCAGCTCAGCATCGGCGTGGGTAGCTGTGATGCAAAGCGCGCCGTAGAGCGAACCGCGCGGCGCGGCTGTAGGGCGAGCGGATGGCGCTGGACGGAGCGAGTAGCGCAGCCGGGCCCCAGGAGGGCACGTGACGCTAAAATTCTGATTTTACACTTTAAAAGTGAGCATATTCGGACACGCTTTTTCTTCCAGCACGAACTTCATTTCGGCGATCGGCAGTTCGGCTGGCCGTTCGGCTGCATATTCGACGGTAAACGCGCATGCATTAGCGGCCCCCACGGCTATGACGCCTTTGCATTTGTTGAACGGGATAGCACCGCCAACAATCTGTAGGTAGGTTTCCGTTTTGTTGCCGGCGTTTTCTGTCTTTTCCAATTTTTCCGGGGCTTCCGCGACTGGGCCGGTGTTTTCAATTTCTATGAGCTGTTTTTGTTTTGCGAAGGTCCCATAGGATATACTACTCCGGGTCAGTAAACGTCCGACGGTCCTGGTAGGTTTTGGTGTGTGAGGACTCGGGATGCGAGGCGGTTGGGGCAAGAGGCTCAGGAGGAGCTTCGTCGCCGTGCCGTGGCGTTGGTCGGCGAGGGTCGCTCCCAGACCGAGGTCGCGGGGTTGCTCGATGTCTCACGTCAGTCGGTGAGTGAGTGGACTCGCGCTCAGCGCCTTGGCGGGGATCAGGCGCTCGCGGCTGGTAAGCGTGGCCGGCGGCCTGGCGAGAAGACGGCGCTCACACCGTCTCAGCAGGCGCAGATCGCGAAAGCGATCCGGGAGAAGAACCCTGACCAGCTCAAGCTGCCGGGGTTTCTGTGGACGAGGGCGCTGGTGTGCGAGTTGATCGACCGGCGGTATGGGATCCGGGTCGCGGAGAAGACCGCGGGCCGGTACCTGCGGGCGTGGGGGTTCAGCCCGCAGAAGCCCGCCAGACGCGCGTTTGAGCAGAACCCCGAGATCGTCAAGCGGTGGCTGGAGGAGCGCTACCCCGCGATCAAAGAGCGTGCCCATCGCGAAAAGGCGCTGATTTTGTGGGCGGATGAGATGGGTTTGCGCTCCGACCACACAGCCGGGCGCTCGTGGAGCCCGGTCGGGAAGACCCCGGTGATCGAGGGCACGGGCCAGCGCTTCGGCGCGAACGTGATCTCCGTGATCTCCAACAAGGGGCACCTGTCCTTCCGGGTCTTCAAGGAGAAATTCGTAGCCGGCGTGTTCATCGACTTCCTAAACCGTCTGATCCGCCAGAGCAAGGGGCAGAAGATCATCCTGATCCTCGACGGGCACCCAGTGCACCGCGCCAAAAAGGTGAAACGCTGGGTAGAAGCCCACGCTGATCAGATCGAGCTTCAGTTCCTGCCCGGCTACGCACCAGAGCTCAACCCGACCGAGTTGCTCAACCAGGACGTCAAGACCAACGCCCTCGGCCGCCGCCGACCCCACACCCAGAACGAGCTGATAGACGACACCCGCTCCTACCTACGCTCAACCCAACGCCGCCCCGACATAGTCACCAACTACTTCAACGAGAAACACGTCACCTACGCCAAAGCCGCCTGACGGCTATTTACTGGGCCGGGGTAGTAAGTCCAGTTGGACGCATGACAAATCTGGCGTTTGCCGCTGTGGTTATGCCCAGGGCCAGGATGATTGTCATGGGTAGTGCGAGTAGATGTCTTATCTTAAACAACATTTCAAGCCCAATCTTCTTTTGACTTATTCTGGGTGTATGTAGCTATGCGGCGAGGATAGTCGCAACAAGCACAGGTTAAAGCGATTTAGATGCCGATATGCCATTCTGCCGGCTCTAGGCACTGCTTGGTCAAGTCAAACCCCAAATCCACCTATTACGGTGCCCTGGTCATCAGTAGAAGTATGATGAACACTGTCATCGGAGCAAAAGCTGTTTGAATTGCAGTATGCGGCGCATAGCAGCTCAACGCAATAGTAGGACAGCAACTTCAGGCAATATTGTCTCTCATTCCATGGCAGACAGAAGTCAATCGAGCGAGAGGCGATCGAGTGGGGCCGCTGCTGTCAGCGAGACGGCTGGCTAGCTTACCGGCGTCTACCGGCCGGAGGAGCTCGCTACGCTCGGACTCCTCGAAGGGGATCCTGAGCACTCGGACCCGGCATCGATCACAAGATTCGCCTCCGTTCTCGCAATTCCACCAAACCGAGACGGATTTACAACCAGGAGCACTAAGCCGTGGTCAGCGAGGCGGTCTCGGCCGGCATCCCGACGGCCGGTATATGGCTCATCGCGTGCTCGGCCAGCGCCGTGATCGTGAGGCTGGGGTTGACTCCCACGTTCGCCGGCACCGCCGAGCCGTCGCACACGAGTAGGTTCTCGTAGCCGTATACGTGCTGGTGGGCGTCGACCACGCCGTGCTCTGGGTCGGGCCCAATCACCGCGCCGCCGAGGATGTGCGCTGTCGTGGGGATGTTCAGCGCCGCCTCGGTGAACGAGCTCTGCGCGATTCCCCCGGTGCGCTGCGCAAACCATTCGGCGGCCTTGTTGGCGACCGGGATGAAGGTGGGGATCGGGCGCTCCGGATCTTGTTCGGTGCTCAGCCACAGCGTTTTGAACGGGCCCTGTTTGGGGCGCAGCGCGATCGCGTTATCGAGCGTTTGCATCACCAGAATGATGATCGTGCGCCGCGACCAGTTCTTCGGGCGCACGACCTGCGCGAAGCGCTTGGGGTGGCGCACGATCTGGCCAAGCAGCTTCAGCGGCCGCGTCGCGCGTGTGCCGTCGCCGGTCAGCAGCGTGTTCAGGCGGCTCATCGAGTCGCCGTCGTTGCCGTAGGTGACCGTCTCGATGTGGGTGTGCGCATCGGGGTAGATGCTGGAGGTGATCGCCACCCGTTTGATCAGGTTCTCCGGATAGTCCTCGGGTACGGTCACCGCGAGGATCGCCTCGCTGTTGGTGCGCACAAGCTCACCCAGGCGATTTGAGATGCGTGGCAGCGAGCCGCCCACGCGGCAGCGTTGCAGCAGCGTGTTGGTGCCAAGCGGCCCGGCTGAGACGACCACGCCGCGCGCGCGCTGCACCTGACGTTCGCGGCGAATCCACGCGCCCGAGCGGACGCTTTCGACCTCGTAGCCATCGCTGCCGTCGCCCGCCCCGAGCGGGCGGATGTCGATCACCGTGCGTTCCGGGCTCACCTTCGCACCGCGCTTCTCCGCCAGGTACAGGTAGTTCTTCACGAGTGTGTTCTTGGACCCGTGCGGGCAGCCCACCATGCAGCGTCCGCACAGCGCGCAGCCGGTGCGGTCGGGTCCATCGCCGCCGAAGAACGGATCGGGTACACGCTTGCCGGGCTCGCCGAAGAAGACTCCCACCGGAGTCTTTTTGTAGGTGTCAGAGACACCCAGCTCCTCGCCCAGCTCGCGCAACAGCTGGTCGGCGGGGTCGTCGTGTGGGTTCATGGTCACCCCGAGCATCCGCTGTGCCTCATCGTAATGGGGGGCGAGCTCCGACTCCCAGTCGGCCATCGCGGACCACTGGTCGTCTTCGAAGAAAGGCGTCGGGGGTACGTACAGAGTGTTCGCGTAACCAAGGCTGCCACCGCCCACCCCGCAGCCGCTAACCACCGAGACGTCTTTGAAGGTGGTCAGGCGGAAGATTCCCTTCCAGCCGATCTTCGGGCGCCAGAAGTAGCGCTTGTAGTCGGCGGTGGACTTGGGGAACTCGTGGTCGGCGAACCGCCGTCCGCACTCCAGCACCCCAACGCGATAGCCCTTCTCAGAGAGTCGCAGCGCTGAGACGCTGCCCCCGAAGCCTGAGCCGATCACCAGCCAGTCGTAGTCGAAGTCCCCGCGCATCGCCGCTCCCAGCTTATTGGTTATTCAGCCAGTTTTCAGCAAAGAGCATCGACCGGCGCTTCCGACCGTGCCGTCGCGAAGGCGCCTTGCGATTTTCAAACACGATCGACGCTGTCATTCGAGCGATTCGGCGTGGCATCCATCTGGCGCTATATTCCGTGAAGTAATGGCTGTTGACCGGGTGCGCAATAAGCCCTGTGGAGGGCGCTACGGGGATATCGTCCAGTCGATCGGCAATACGCCGCTCGTGGAGCTCCCGCGGCTGTCGCCCAAGCCGGGGGTGCGTATCTGGGCCAAGCTCGAGTCGCGCAATCCCACCGGCTCGGTCAAGGACCGCGTGGCGCGTGCGCTCATCGAGGACGCCGAGAGCCAGGGCGCGATCCTCCCCGGTCAGACGATCCTCGAGCCGACCTCCGGCAACACCGGCATCTCACTCGCGATGATCTGTCGGCGCAAGGGGTATCCGCTGAAGGTTGTGATGCCTGAGAACGTCACCCCCGAGCGCACCCAGCTACTAAAGATGTACGGCGCGGAGATCGTCTACTCCGAAGGCTCCAAGGGCTCCAATGGGGCGGTTGAGAAGGCGCTTGACATGGCGCAGGCGGACTCCTCCTACTACATGCCCTATCAGTACGGCAACCCCGCCAACCCGCTGGCCCACTACAACGGCACGGCCTTGGAGATCCTCGAGGAGCTCGACGAGGTATCCGCGTTCGTGGCCGGCCTGGGCACCGGGGGCACACTGATGGGCAATGGGCGGCGCCTGAAGGAGACCTTCGGCGGTGCCTGCAAGATCGTCGCCGCCGAGCCGATGCAGGGTGAGCCGGTGCAGGGATTGCGCTCGCTCGACGACGGCTTCATCCCGCCGATCATCGACATCTCGCTGCTGGATCGCAAGATCTTCGTCACCAACACCGACGCGATCCTGTGGACGCGCAAGTTGCTCGACGAGGAGAGCGTGTTCGCGGGTGTCTCAAGCGGGGCGATCGCACGCGTGGCGGTACGCATCGCCGGCGAGCTCGACGAGGGCAACGTCGTGTTCATCGTCGCCGACGACGGTTGGAAGTATTTGTCGAGCGGTATCTACACATTGCCCGTCGATGAGATCGAGAACCTCGACTCCACGGTGTGGTGGTGAGCGCCCGTCCACCCCGGCGATCTGGTCGGCCGAAGCGCCGCTGAGTCGGGAGCGGGGCGCATGGATATCTCGCAAGAGCTGCTCGAGCAGATCCTCGCCCACGCTCGCGCTGAGGCGCCCAACGAGTGCTGCGGGGTCGTGGCGGTGGTTCCCGCCTCAGGGGAGCGCCCGGCGCAGGCGACACGAGTACGCGCCGCACGCAACATCCACGCGAGTCCCAAGCGCTTTGAGATCGACGGTAAAGACGTGGCCCGGGCGATCGACGAGTTCGACGAGGCCGGCTGGGACATAGGCGCGATCTACCACTCCCACACCCACACCGCGCCCTACCCGTCGCAAACCGACATCAACTTCGCGGCCCACTGGCCCGGCGTCGAGTGGATCATCGTGGGGCTGGCTGACCCAGCGGCGCCGGAGATACGCTCCTATCTGATCGAGGAGGGCACCGTTCGTGAGGTGGAGATCGGTCAAATCGCCGTCTGATGGCGATCGCGTGCACCTCGTGAAGGTCGCCTACGCGCGCAACCTCGCCGAGGGCGAACTGATCCAGGGGCTGCTGCGCCAGGAGCACATCCCCAGCATGCTCAAGCGCAACGGCGGCTTCGACGTGCCCGACCTGATCGCGGCCGGTCCCCGCGATGTGCTCGTGCCCGTGTCTCAGGCTGATCGAGCGCGGGAGCTGCTCGCTTAGCCCTACGCTATTTTTGTATTTCGATCTTCTGGTAGGCGAGCGTCAGGGTCTGCGTCTTGGCGCCGCCGGCGCCGGTGATCTTGCTTTCCTTGATCACCACGCCGGCCAACGTGTAGTGCGTGTCGGATTTACTGTTGGGGCCGTCCAAAAGGATCGTCCCCGAGGGGAACACGCTGTCGGCGGCCAGCCCCTGGAGCAGCTGTGGATTGCTCGTGTCGACCTGCTTGACGACGGTGAGCGACCCGTGGCTCGATTTGCCGTTGAGCGTCACCGAAAGCGCGTCGAAGCTGATGCTTGCCGGGGCTTTGCTCCCCACCTTGCCTTGATGCTGGGACTTGAGCGTGACCTGGCCGACGACGGCCGAATTGGCTGTGGGCAGCGCGATCTGCGGTCCCGCGATGCCCTGCGCACCGGCGAGACCCTGCAGTCCGACGGGACCCTGTGTGCCAGGAGTGCCGCTTGGTCCCGTGGGTCCCGCGGGTCCCTGGATTCCCGTTTGATCGATCGTAAGCGCCTGCCAGTTGCTTGCGCCGCCGTGGAGGTCGCTGCAGGACTGACCCGCGCTCGGGTCGATCACTATCACGTTTGGTTCGTCAACCTCGGGCACGGGCTGTTCGCCATTCACGGGTTTCGTGATGGCGTAGCACGCGTGAATCAGCCCGCTTGAGTCGGGGACCGAGGCGACGGCGAAGGCCGCGCCGCCGGCGACGGCTCCCACCGCGACGAGCACGACCGCCTTCCAGCCCCGCGTGAGTCGCGACACCCCGCGGGTGAGTCGCGGCACTAAACCAACACGGGCTGCCCCAGCGGCTGCCCGGCTTCGCGCGTGATCGTCTCGATCTCTTCGGCGGCGCGTTCGAACTCGCCGTCGGAGAGCACGGGCGTGCCCTCGAAAGGCAGTTCGCGCTGCAGTTCAAGCCAGGAGCTGCACACGCCATACTCGTCCTTGACCTTGACGGTGACGGGCCGTGGGATGCGGTAGGTGCGAAGCAGCAGCACGTGCAACGGGTGGCGCCGCTTCCATTCCAGACGCTTCTCGGCATAGTCGGGTGTCCACACGTAGAACGGCGACAGCGCGTCCACGCAGCGCGGATCGGAGATCGTGAAATGACCCGCCACTTCGGCCCACGCCCTGATGCGCACGCGCTCGGGCTGCTGGATGCCGCCTTCGACGCTGAACGCCTGCACGGGCGGCTCCCCGTCGTTCCACACGCCTTCCTCGAGCGCTCTGCGCAGCTCGGGCTGGTGTGACTCGCGCACGAGGTCGTTGCGCTGATGGTCGAACGTGGGGTACAGAAAGAAGCGGTCGTGGTCGAGCTTGAAGTGCTTTTCGGGCTCGCGTATACCGCCCTTGCGCAGAGTTAGAAGCTGCTCGCCTTCGGCGAGGGCGCGGACGGTGACCGCCCATTCCTTGAGAGCAATTGGCATTGTGGAAAACCTGAATACGAGGGATGTCGAAAACAGCGCGACTCCTTCCGCGCCGTCTCAGGGCAAGCAACACGGAGTGCCGCTGCCCTTAAAGATACGAAATCCGAGCTAGAATCCCAAATCCCCTGCAAATGAGGTGTTTTTTTTGACTTTTCCGCGGTAACGAGGACTTTACAGGCGCATATCTGGAAGGTCTCGCTGGTTCGGATTTGCTGGTCCCGGGCTCGCGGTGGCGATTTTGGCGACTCTACAGGCGTCTGCCGGCCAGACCCTCGGCGGCCTCGATCATGGCTGCGTAGTCATCGGCGCCATATCCGCGACCCATCGTCGCGGCCAGCAGGTCACGGGCGTGGGCGGCCGCGGGAAACGGCACGCCCGCCGATTGCGCTTCCTCCAGGCACAGGCGCACGTCCTTGAGCAGGTGCTCGGTCTTGAACAGCGTCGAGTAGTCGTGCTTGCGCATCGGAGCAGACTTCATCTCCATCTGCGCAGAGGCCCCCGAGCCGGTCTGCGTGACCGCCACCAGCGCGTCGAGATCCACGCCGGTGGCGTCGGCCAGCAACAGCGCCTCGGCGACGGCCGCCGCATTGGCCGCCCCCAGCGCGTTGTTGATCAGCTTCAACATCTCGCCCTGCCCGAGCTCCCCGACATGCACGATCAGCTTGCCCATCCTCTCCAGCAGCGGCTTTGCCTGCTCGAAGTCGGTCGTCTCCCCGCCAGCCATGATCGTCAACGTGCCTGCCTCCGCACGTGGGGATGAGCCGGTGACCGGCGCGTCGAGCATCCGTACGCCGTGCTCCGCCAGCGCCGCGCCAATGCGGCGCGTGTCGGTGGGGGCGATAGTGGACATGTCAACGCACAGCAGGTTCTCCCCAGCGCCGCTGTTGGCTCTGTCACGGGCACCAGTTCGCTCACCGGCATCCGTGGCCACGCCGTCGGGGCCGAGCAGCACGCTCTCTACCTGCGCGCCGTCCACGACCATGCTCACCACGATGTCGCTTGCCCGCGCGACCTCGGCGGGCGTGCTCACGGCCGTGGCTTTGTGCTCGTCGGCCCACCGCGCCGCCTTGCCCTCGGTGTGGGTCCACACCGTCAGCTCATAGCCCGCCTTGGCCACGTTGGCAGCCATCCGTGAGCCCATGATGCCGAGGCCGAGAAATCCGATGCGCTCAGGCACGCGCTCTCTCTGTGGCGCGGCTCGCCGGTTGCTCAGGTTGACATGTCGGGATGCTCACGGGGATCTGCCGGCGGACCATACCCACCTCCTCCGGGGGTTTCGATGCGAAGTCTCTCGCCTGCCTGCAGCGTACCCGTGACCTTCGCGGGCAGTCGCCGCGCCTGGCCATTGGCCGCGATCAGGGCGTCGCGCCCGCGCGCTCCCGGCTCCCCGCCCCGGGCGCCCGGGGGAGCGTGACGGCGGCGCTCGGCGATCAGCGAGAACGTCATCTCGCTCAGCGCCCGCAGCTCGCGCACCACCCCGTCGCCGCCTCTGTGCGTCCCGGCGCCGCCCGAGCCGCGGCGCAGTGCGTACTCCGTCACGAGCAGCGGCAGTTCGCGCTCCAGCGCCTCGATTGGCGTGTTGAGCGTGTTGCTCATCGCCACGTGCACCGCGCTCGGACCGTCGGCGTCCTCGCACGCCCCCTGACCGCCGCCGAGCGTCTCGTAGTAGGTGAAATCGTCGTTGCCCAACGTGAGGTTGTTCATCGTCCCCTGGCCGAGCGCGCGGCCGAACGCGCCGAGCACGAGGTCGGCCACGCGCGAGGAGGTCTCCACGTTGCCGGCCGCCACCGCCGGGGAGGGCAGCTCCGAGTCGCCAGGTGGCTTGGCGTTCAGCAGCGAGCCCTCCGGCGCGATCACCTCGACCGGCCTGTACGCGCCCGCCGACGGTGGGATGTCGGGATCGGTGAGCACCCGCACCGCAAACCAGCACGCCGACAACGTCACCGCGAGCGGGCAGTTGAGGTTGCCCTCGTGGCGGCCCGCCGATCCACTGAAGTCGAGCGTCAGCCGCTCGCCCCGCACGGTGGCCTTCAGGCGTAGCACCAGATCGCCCTCGCGCGCCTCCAGCACGTCTTCGGCTTCGCGCACGCCGTCGGGCAGCGCGGCGATACACGCGCGTGTGCGTCGCTCGGCGTAGTCGAGCACCGCGTCGGTCGCCTCGCGCAGGCGCCCCGTGCCCACGCGCTCGGCCAGCTCCTGCAGGCGCTGCGCGCCCACGCGATTGGCGGCCAGCTGCGCCCTCAGATCGGCGCGGCGCTCTTGCGGCTGGCGCATCTTCGCGGCCAGCTCGTCGATCGCCTCCTCGGTCAGCTCGCGCGGGTGGATCACCACGCCCTCCTCCGCCAGCGTGCGGCTGTCGGCCGGCATCGACCCCGGCACACGCCCGCCCACGTCGGCGTGATGGGCGCGGCTGGCGGCGAAGCCGATCAACGACCGCTCGGTGGGGAGGTCGGGCGCATCGGAGTCGAGGAGAGCGGCGGTGGAGGACGACGAGGGGAGTGGAGCGGGCGCGAACACCGGGGTTATCACCGTTATGTCCGGTAGGTGCGTGCCCCCCTCGAACGGATCGTTCAGCACCCACGACACGCCAGGTCGATGCTCGCGTTCGAGCACGGCCCGCACCGCGACGGGCATCGAGCCGAGATGCACGGGGATGTGCTCGGCTTGCATCGTCATCTCCCCGCCGGCGTCGAACAGCGCTGTCGACGCGTCGCGTCGCTCCTTGATGTTGGCCGAGTGAGCCGAGCGCACCAAGGTCGCGCCCATCTCCTCGCACGCGGCGCGCAGCGCGCCCGTGATCACCTGCAGCTCGATCGGGTCGAGCATGCTCACCCGCCCCGCTCCAGCACGACGGTCCCGTGCTCGTCCACCGCTCCGCTCCAGCCGGGCGGTACCAGCAGCGTGGACTCCTCCATCGCACACAGCGCGGGACCGTCCACGCGCGTTCCGGCGGGCAGCGCGCCGCGCCACAGCCGCGCATCGACCCACTCGCCGTCGAACACGACCCGCGTGGTCTCGCGCGCGGGCGTCGTGGTCGCCGCGCCCGTCAAGCGCAGCGCGGGTCGCGGGCCGAACGCCGACACGCGCACGTTCACCAGCTCCAGCTCGGCATCCTTGTCGCGGTAGCCATAGCGCAGCTCGTGAATACGCTCAAACGACTCAACGAGACGATCGGAGTCCACCTGGGCGTGTCCGCTGGAACCGGGTGTGTTGCTCGCTAGAACGAACAGCTCATCCAAACCGTCCTCGAGATCGATCTGCTCCGCGACCGTCAGCTCAAACGACTGGCCTCGGTATCGCAGCTCGTAGCGCACGCTCACGTGCTCCGGGGGTTCGCCCAGCTCCGCCACCGCCCGGTCGATCAGGCGGGTGAGCTTGCTCACGATGCTCTCGCTCTTGAGAGCCGCACCCGTAAGCATCACGGTGCTCGACACGTCGCGCCGAGGAGCCGCGGCCGCCAGTCCCAGGGCGCTCAGCACCCCGCACGCGCGCGGGCACAGCACACGGTCGATTCCCAGCTCGCTCGCCATCGCGGCGGCGTGCAGCGGACCCGCACCACCAAACGGCATCAACGCGAAACGGCGCGGGTCGATCCCGCGCTCGACCGTCATCACGCCCAGCGCGCGGCGCATCTCGGCCTCGGCCACCCGCACGATCCCCTCCGCGCACGCCAGCAGGTCGAGATCTAGTTCATGCGCCAGCGTCCCCACAGCCCGCCCGGCGGCTCGCCGGTCAAGTTTGATGGCGCCCGCGAGTGGAATATCGACGAGCAACCTGCCCAGCACCAGATTGGCGTCGGTCACGGTGGGGCGCTCGCCGCCGAGTCCATACGCCGCCGGGCCCGGCGCCGCGCCTGCCGACTCGGGTCCCACGCGCAGCGCACCGCCCGCGTCGCGCCACGCTATCGACCCACCGCCCGCGCCGACGGTGTGGATGTCAAGTGCCGCGAGCGCCAGTGGTCGTCCCGACACCACACGCTCGGTTGTCTCGGCGACCTGGCCACCGTCGATCGCGCATACGTCGCACGAGGTGCCGCCCATGTCGAAGCACAGCACGTCGCGCTCGCCCACGGTTTCGCTCAAAAGCAGTGCGCCACCCACGCCCCCGGCTGGTCCTGAGAGCACTGTCAGCGCCGCGTGGCTAGCGGCTCGTCGCGCGTCGGTGAGCCCGCCTGAGGATTGCATCACCTGCACGTCCGGGAGCCCGTGCTCGCGGGCGTCGGTCGCCAGGCGACTCAGGTATGTGGCCAGCAGCGGCGACAGCGCCGCGTCGATCTCCGTTGTGGCGGCTCGCTCGTACTCGCGGAACGTGCCCACCAACTCGTGCGACAGAGACAGGTGCGTGTCGGGGAGCCGGCGTGCGATCAGATCGCCCAGAGCGCGCTCGTGCGCCGGGTACGCGTAGGAGTGCAGCAGGACCACCGCCACCGCCTCCGGCTCAGCTCGTGCCAACCGCTCCAACATAGCCGCGGTGGCCTGCGGGTCGAGCTCGTGCAACAGCCCATCCGGGCCCGTCCGCTCAGGCGCTCCAAAGCGCAATTCAGCCGGTGCGAGAGGTCTCGGTCCGGCCTCGCACAGGCGGTACAGGCTCGGGCGCGCCTGGCGTGCCAGCTCGACGACGTCGGTGAATCCCTCCGTCACCACAAGCGCGACGCGAGCGCCGTGACCCTCCAGCAGAGCGTTCGTAGCGACTGTCATGCCATGCGCGAATCGCTCCACCTGGGTTGCGTCTGCTCCTGCGCGCGCCAGCACCGCCTCGATTGCCGCCATCACCCCCGCCTCCTGTTCGCGCGGTGTGCTCGGCGCCTTGGCGGTATGCGTTGTGCCGTCGTCGCTCACCAGCACCGCATCGGTGAACGTCCCACCAACATCTACCCCGAGCAGCATCCCCGGGAAGGGTATGCCCCAGGGCCTACCGGGATAGCCCTAAGCCGCGGCTCTGCGCTCGTTGTGCTCTGTGTCGGCCAGATGCTGATGGGAAGGGCAATAGCCGTTGTGGGGCAGCGGCACGCGCTGACAGGTGGACCCCTTGCGGGTTGTCGCGCGGCACGAGGGCGGCTCGTCACTGACCGCCGCGTGAGCCTCCAGCGGGTGCTCGATCAAGAACCGCTGGGCGAGGCCCATGTAGCAATTCACCGTCTGCAGCACACGCTCCTGCGCGCCCATCGGGAAGTACGTCCTGATGTCGCAAAACAATGTGCGTGCGGGCTTCGCGAAGTAATGGCGATCGGTGGCCAGACGCTCGACTGCCGACTCGCACGCATCCAGCACGTGTTTGTGATTAGCGGCGCCATGGACGTCAGATCTCGACTCCGTGATGTACGGGGCCAGATCCCTGTAGATGGCTCGGCTGAACTGATACATAATTCTGCCTCCTACAACACCAGGCTCGGCCAAAAGGACCGGACTTATTCAGTATCAGAGCCATTCCTAAGGCGCACAGAAGTAATTCATTAAGCCTGGGTTAGCTTTTCGCCGATTAAGTGTTTTACGCCCACAGCTCCCACTCGAGCGCTTCGCTGGTGTTTGACACCACCACATGCCTGCCGTCCAGTCGCGGATCGCGGTCGGGGTGGTCGACGCGCATGTGCGTTCCACGGGTCTCCTCGCGCTCCAGCGCCGAGCGTGCGATCAAGCGCGTCAGCGGGTGGGGATCCTCCAGCAGGACCCCGAGTCCGGCGGCCGATCGTTCGATGCCGGCGTGCTCCCACAACGCCATCCTCGTCGACTGCCGCTCGGTTGGAGATCCAGCCGATCCCCCATCGGTGCGGACCACCGGCCCGGTGTCAGGCTCGGGCGCCGGGGGTCGGAGTCTTGGCTCCTCCAGGGCCGCCAGCGCCGCGCGGCGGCCAAACACGAAGCACTCGCTCAACGAGTTCGAAGCGAGCCGGTTGGCTCCGTGCAAACCGGTGCAAGCGGTCTCGCCCACCGCGTACAGCCCCGCGATCGCCGAGCGCGCGCGCAGGTCGGTTACCACCCCCCCAATCGTGTAGTGCGCGGCCGGCGCCACCGGCACCAGCTCGCGCGTCGGGTCGAGCCCCGCCTCGCGCAGCGCCGCAACCACATTCGGGAACAACCCAGGGTCGATCGAGCGCATGTCAAGGCTCACCGAACGCTCACCGGTCTCGCGCAGGCGGGTCTGGATCGCGCGTGAGACCTCGTCGCGCGGCGCCAGCTCGTCCACGAAGCGCTCCCCGTCCCGGTCCAGCAGCGTTGCCCCCTCGCCGCGGATCGCCTCGGTGATCAGGAAGCCTTCCCGTCCCTCCACGCCGATCACCGCGGTCGGGTGAAACTGCACGAACTCGAGATCCGCGAGCGGCGCCCCGGCGGCGTGCGCAAGCAGCAGGCCTTGACCGATCGAACCCGGTGGGTTGGTGGTGCGCGACCACAGCGCCGCCGCGCCCCCCGTGCTCAGCACGACCGCACGCGCCATCACCGTCCGTTGGTCCTCGCACACCACCCCGTGGCAGCGACCCTCGCCGTGCAGCAGGCCGCACACACGCGCACCCTCGATCACGTGCACGCGCGCCTCGGCGACCGCCAGCGCCGAGGCTCACGCAGCAGCCGTCGTCCCGTCGCGCTTCCCCCGGCGTGCACGATCCGCCTGACCGAGTGCCCGCCCTCGAGTCCCAGCGCCAAGCGACCGCGGCGGTCAGCGTCGAAGTGGAACCCGAGGCGCTCCAAGTCGTGCACGCAATCGGGCGCCTCGCGTACGAGCGTCTCGGCCGCGGAGCAGCGCACAGCACCACGCCCCGCACGCTCGGTGTCGCTCAGGTGCAGCTCTGGACTGTCGTCCTCCGCCAGCACCGCCGCGAGTCCGCCCTGCGCCCAGTAGCTTGCCGTCTGGGCCAGCGGCATGGCTGAAAGCAGCGACACCGCGGCGCCCTCTCGGGCTGCGCAGAGCGCCGCGTAAAGTCCCGCGGCGCCCGCACCCACGACCGCGACGTCGACCTCCACGTGGCGGCCGGCCTTTGGCCCTTGCTGGGCCCTCATGGAAGTCATGGCGATGTCAACGCGCCGGCCACGATTCGACCGCCCGCCGAGATCATGGCTCGCTCACCCGGAAAGCTGTATGAGCGCCGCCGCGAGCACGCCGAGCGCGAGCACCACGACGAGCACCAGCGCAATCGCGAGCGCCTTCCATTTCGGCGGCGCCGCCAGCCTCGTACGAGCGCCCGCCCCACAACGCAAGCACCAATCTTGCTCGGGCTTCAGCGACGCCCCACACAGCGGACACACCTCTTGCAACAGGATCCCCGACTGCGAAGCGCCCATGTCCATGCTCTCGGGCGCGGGTGCAGTGACGCTCACTTCTCCGGCGCCTGGGGTCGCAGGATTTGGGTTGGCTCGTCCTCGGGCGCACGCTTCTCCTCTTCGGGCTTGGTGGCATCGGGAGAAGGGGTCGCGGGTTCGGGGGACGGGGTCGTCTCCGGCTTCGCGCTCGCCTCCGGCTTGGCACGCACGCTCACCGCCGGGGCCGGCGATGCGGTTGCGGGGGACGGTTGGCGTATGGGCGGCGGCGATGCGGTTGCGGGCGACGGTTGGCGTATGGGCGCGGAAGGGGCCTGTGCCTGCGGGACCATCGGGACGGTTGAGATCGGCCGGTCGGCGTTCGCATCGAATGCCAGACCGCATCGCGGGCAGAAGCGATCGTCGCTGTCGTGAATGGCCGCACATCTCGGACATGCCGCGATTCCCACTTCGCGCAGCACCGTCACCGGCCGACGGTCGCTCAATGTCTGCTCGAGCTCGCGCACCTCAGTGTCGATCTGGCGCAGCATCGCGAGCTTGGCCAGCACCAGCTGGTCGTTGCGTTGCCCGAAGCGATGCAGATCGAACACCAGTCCACCGAGATCGCGGTAAGCCAGCTCGCGCGCTCGGCGCAGGAAACGCGCACGACGGCGCATACGTCCGCGCTCGCCAAAGCCAGGTGTCTGTTGGGTCGGCTCGGGCGCCGGCTCGGTCACCTGTGGAGTCTGCTCAGGTGCCCGCGGCGTCTGCTCAGGTGCCCGCGGCGTCTGCTCAGCCTCATCCGCCGTGTGCCCTTCGGGTACGCCTGCCACGACCACCATGCTATCCGGACCCCGCGACGAGTGAGCGCCATGCGCCCAGCACCCGCTCAGCCATGCTCGTCGCCGAGAACCGCTCCGCGCGTGCGCGACCCTGGATCCGCGGGCCGTCCGCAACGGTGTCTGGGTCATGCTCGACGGCGCGTGGGCTCCGATCGGTGATACCGGCACTCCGCATGGTGAGCTGCTGCTCGAGCGCCGCCCGCCAGCTCTCTGGCTCCCATAGCGCACACAGTGTTCCAGCGAGCCCGTCGAGCGCCTGCGGGTGGATTCCCACAGGTGTGGCCAGCACCGGCACGTCGCACGCCAGTGCCTCCAGCACCGCCAACCCGAAGCCCTCCCGCTCGGAGGGAACGAGCACCGTGTCGGCCGCATTCACGTACAGAGGCACGCGTTGCGGCTTCACGCCCCCGAGCGTCAGCAGTTGTGCGCCGACGGACGTGGCGAGCGCCGCCGCACGATCGTGGCGCTTCTCCGGGCGCGCAGGATCGGCTGGGAACAGCAGGTAACTCCCTGCTGGGTCCAGGTTCAGCTCGGCGCGCGCGTGCGCGCGCGAGATCGGCTTAAAGCGCTCCATGTCCACGCCGCACGGCAGCACCTGTGCGCGGGCGCGCGCGCCGC
The DNA here is from genome assembly GCA_963849215.1 of uncultured Solirubrobacterales bacterium. GTDB lineage: Bacteria > Actinomycetota > Thermoleophilia > Solirubrobacterales > Solirubrobacteraceae > Palsa-744. The sequence goes on along the minus strand of CAWKGR010000001.1, from coordinate 451,464 downwards.
GGCCCGGGATCTCCCGGATCAGTGCCTCTGAGACGGCGGCGAGCAATCCAACTGTCGGCAGCACCGCGCGGGTGGCAAGCCGCGTGCGCGGGTGGCTCAGGTCGGTGCCGTGCAGGGTCAATGCGTGTCCGGTGGCTTTTACGGCAAGCGCCGGCCAGGCGGTCAACCCGAAGTGGGCATGCACCACGTCGAAGCGCTCGCCCGCGTAGCGCTCGCGCAGGTCTATGGCGGCACGCGCCAGCGCGCGCGCGCCGGGCGGGAACTCGTACAGCTCCACGCTCAACTCGGGAAAGCCTCTCAGTGCGTCAACCTGGTCGCGCACGAATCGCCCCCGCTCTGGATGAGCCTCGTCGGCGAGCATGTTGGACACCGCGAGCGCGCGCACAGTCGCTGACCGTAGCGCTCTGGAATGATGGGTCGCGTGACCACCCCTCCGCCCAACGATCCCCGCGCCTGTCCGATCGGTGTGTTCGACTCGGGCGTCGGCGGGCTCACAGTCCTGCATGAGCTGCTGGTGCGGCTCCCGCGCGAGGACTTCCTGTACCTCGGTGACACCGCGCGCTTCCCCTATGGCCAGCGCTCGCCCGAGGAGCTTGCGCGCTTCTCCTCGGAGATCGCCGAGGAGCTGTTGCACCGCCGCGCGAAGCTGCTGGTGATCGCGTGCAACTCCGCCACCGCCGCGGGGCTGCCGATCCTGGAGCGGCGCATGATGGAGACCACGCTCGGCGTCGACGTGCTCGGCGTCGTGCGCCCCGAGGCCCTGCGGGCCGTGGCAGCGACGCGCAACGGGCGGATCGGGCTGCTGGCGACCCCCACCACGGTCGCCTCCGGCAGCTATGAGCGCGCGGTTGGCTCCGTGGACCCCCATGTGACCCTGCACGCGGTCGCCTGTCCGACGCTCGCGTCGATCATCCAAGCCGGCCAGCAGTTCGACGAGCGCGCCGTCGAGAGCGTGCGCGAAGCGTGTGCTCCGCTGCGCGAGGCCGATGTGGACACCGTGATCCTCGGGTGCACCCACTACCCGTTGATCAGTCCCATGCTGCAGCGGATGCTCGGGCCGGGAGTAAAGCTCGTCAGCTCCGGCGCAGCGCTCGCCCGTCAGGTGGAGCACGCACTCTCGACGCGGGGTCTCCAAAACCCCCGTGTGAGTGGCGAGGGGGACTATCGTTTCCTGTGCACCGGCGACACGGAGGCCTTCCGTGACCTCGGCACGCGGTTCCTGCAGATGCCACTTGGCGCCGTGGAGCACGTGGAGCCGCAGAGCGCGGAGGTGCCCGCGTGAACATCGAGGCGTCCTCGCCGCAGGAGGGCCATCAGTCTCCCGTCGAGGGTCTACCGGCCTCAGGGGAGAAGGCTCAGCCCTCCGCTTCTGACCGCGACGGGACTGAGCGCGGGGTGCGCAAACGCAGCTACGCGCGTACGGCGAGCGAGCTGCGCCCGGTCGAGATCGAGCCGGGATTTGTGCGCACCGCGACCGGCTCGGCGCTGATCTCGATGGGCGAGACGCGTGTGATCTGCACTGCCTCCGCGCAGGAGGGGGTGCCGCGCTGGATGGTCGGCAAGGGCAGAGGCTGGCTCACCGCCGAGTACGGGATGCTGCCCGCCTCGACCGGCGATCGCAAGGCACGCGACATCTCCAAGGGCCGGCTCGACGGGCGCTCGGTGGAGATCCAACGGCTGATCGGCCGCTCGTTGCGGGTCGTGATTGACCTGGACGCGCTCGGCGAACGCACGATCTATCTCGACTGCGATGTGCTGCAGGCTGACGGCGGCACCCGCTGTGCGTCGATCACCGGAGCCTATGTTGCACTGGCGCTCGCGTGCGCGCGACTGCAGAGCAAGGAGAAGATCGAGCGCTCACCGATCGTTGCCACGATTGCTGCCGTCTCCTGTGGGATCGTCGGCGGCGCCGCGCTGCTCGACCTCGACTACGGCGAGGACTCCAACGCCGAGGTTGACGCCAACGTCGTGATGACCGGCGAGGGCGGCCTCGTCGAGGTGCAGGCCACCGCCGAGCGCACCCCTCTGTCGCGCGCCTCGCTCGACGAGCTGCTTGCGCTCGCCGCGGCCGGTATCGAGCAGTTGCGCGGGACTCAGGAGCGGGCGCTCGCCGACGTACTGTAACCGATTGGTGTATGCTCTACACATGGCACGCACCAATGTTGAGATAGATGATCGTCTCGTGGGGCGCGTCATGAGTCGCTACGGCTTGAAGACGAAGCGGGCCACTATCGATTTTGCGCTGCGCCGTCTGGATCTGGAGCCGATGAGTCGCGAGGAAGCGTTGGCAATGCAGGGCACCGGGTGGGAGGGCGACCTCTATGAGCAGCGATCCGGCTGGCTGTCCCACACGCCGTGATTCTCGTCGACAGCTCGGCCTGGATCGAGTACCTGCGCGCCACCAGCAGTCCGGTCGATCTCTATCTGCGGACAGTGTTGCGGGAGGAGCAGTCGCTCGCCACCACCGGGGTGGTGATGCTCGAGGTGCTCGCCGGAGCACGCGACGAGCCACATGCTCGCAATCTGGCTCGCCTGCTCGGCCGCTGCGATCTGCTTGCGTCTGAAGAGCCATCCGACTACGAGGCCGCCGCGGCGCTCTACCGCGCCTGCCGTCGCGAGGGTGCTACGATCCGTCGCCCGCCCGACCTCTTGATCGCCACGATCGCGATCCGCACGGACACGCCGCTGCTGCACCTCGACGCCGACTTCGACGCGATCGCCCGTCATGCCCCGCTGTGCGTCGTCGAGCCGTCGGCGGGGTTGGGCGCCTCGGCTGTCAGGTCGTTGCTGCTTTCCACTCGCAACGAGCACAAGCGCCGCGAGTTTGCGCGGCTGCTGCCCGGCTTTCAGGTCGATGCACTGCCGGAGGAGGTTGTTCTGCCACCCGAGGATGGCGACACGTTCGAGGCCAACGCGCTCGGCAAGGCCCGCGCCGCCGCGGCCGCCACCGGTAGGGCCAGCATTGCCGACGACTCGGGGATCGAAGCCGACGCGCTCGGCGGAGCTCCCGGGGTGCGCTCGGCGCGCTACGCCGGCGAGCACGCCACCGACGAGCAGAACCTCGCCAAGCTGCTGGCACAGGCGCCCGCCGGCAGCCCGCTCACGTATGTGTGTGCGCTCGCCTACGTCAACCCCGTGGATCGGGTGGAGCGGGTGTTCGAGGGACGTTGCACGGGCCGGCTCGCCGAACACCCTCGCGGTGAGCGCGGCTTTGGCTACGACCCGGCGTTTCTGCCCGACGATGAGCCCGGCGGCGTGACGATGGCCGAGCTGAGCGACGAGCGCAAGGACGCGATCAGCCACCGTGGCCGTGCCGTGCGTGCCCTGCACGCGTGGCTCACGACAGCTTGATCGAGGTCGGTCACCGACTCCTTGGCGGCGCTCCGCTCGCACGCTGACGCGCTTGGTGCCTACAGCAGATTGATCGCTGCCGAGGCCCCCACCGCGACGCTGAGCGCGGCGTAGCCGGTATAGCCGGACAGCAGCAGCAGCAGTGCCGTCAGCAGCGCGACGAACACGGTCGTGATCCAGGCGATACGGGAGATCGGCATGACGCCAGCGTATTCTTCCTGTTCGTGGCCGCACCTGCTCACCCACTTGCGTCCGTCACCAGCTCTGCGCCCGCGTCTGCCCACCGCTTCGCCGACAGGCTTGCAGCGCAGGTGGCCGAGCGCGAGTCGCAGATCGTGCTCGGGCTCGACCCCGATCTGATGGCGCTGTGGCCGCAAGCCGACGTCGATGCGCCCGGTTCGCCCTCCGAGCGGATCGCCGCGTCGGTGTTGGCGCACTGCCGCGCGCTGATCGACGCGGCCGGTCCCGCGTGCGCTGCCGTCAAGCCGCAGCTCGCGCGCTTCGAGATGCTCGGCGCCGACGGTTGGGCCGCGCTGGCGGCGACAGTCGCGCACGCCCATGAAGCGGGGCTGCTCGTGATCGCCGACGGCAAGCGCGGCGATATCGACGTCAGTGCACGCGCGTACGCACGCGCGCTGATGGGCGCGGTGGATACCCCGTTGGGGGTGGTTCGCGGACTCGACGCCGACATGGTCACGGTCAATCCGCTGATGGGCGCCGACGCGCTCGCGCCGTTTCTCGAGGTCGCCCGGGAGGAGGGCGCCGGGGTGCTGGTACTCGTGCGCACCTCCAACCCCGGTGCCGCGGACATCGAGGATCTGCAACTGGCGCATGGTGGGACCGTTTGGGAGCGGATCGCCTCGATGGTGGCGGATCTCGGCGCTGAGCACGTGGGGGAGAGCGGCCTCAGCGATATGGGCGCCGTGGTGGGCGCCACCGTCCCGCGGCATCTAGTGCGCGCCCGCGAGTTGATGCCACACGCCGTGTTCCTGCTGCCCGGGATCGGCGCTCAGGGTGGCCGCGTCGAGGATCTCGCCGCCGCGTTTGCGCCGGGCCGCGCCGGCGGGCTGATCTCCGCCTCGCGCTCGATCGCAAACGCCCACTTGGCGGCGGACACTAGCGACGATCCCTCCGCGGCCGCTCGCGTCGAGGCCGAACGCCTGCGGGAGCTTGCCTGGGAGCTGTCTCGATAGGCCGCGGGCGGCTCGCCGATTTATGTGGATCTTCCGATCGTCCGCGCTCAGGTCCGCTAGCCTCTTGGGAGCGTCAGCGGCGCCAACCGGCCACCGTGACGCGCGAAGGCGGAGGTGACGCGCAGATGATCATCACGGTCACACTCAACGCGGCGATCGACAAGTCGCTCTCGGTGCCCAACTTCCGCATCGGACGACGCCACCGCACTGTCGAGCAGCGCACGATGGCCGGCGGCAAGGGCGTCAACATCGCCCGTGCGCTGAAGGCGCTCGGACAGCCGGTGATCGCCACCGGCCTCGCCGGGGGGGCGACGGGCACACACATCGTCGAGCAACTCACAGAGGAGGCGATCCTCAACGACTTCGTACGCATCCGCGACGAGTCGCGCACCAACACCTCCGTGCTCGACCCCACCAACGGCGAGCAGACAGAGGTCAATGAACGTGGTCCCGCGGTGTCTGAGCAGGAGGTCGAGCTGTTCCGCGACAAGCTGCTCTACCTGGCGCGCGGCGCCGCGATCGTGGTGCTCGCCGGATCGCTGCCGCGCGGTGTGGAGCTCGACCTGTACGCCACGCTGATCCGTGAGCTGCAGAAGGTCGGTGTGACGACCGTCATCGACACCGACGGCGATCCCCTCCACCATGCGGTGCGCGCCGAACCCGACGTCGTGTCGCCCAATGTGCTCGAGGCCGAGGAGCTCGTCGGCCACGAGTTCGGCAGCGAGGAGGAACGGCTGCTCGCGGTGCGCGAGATCGTCGAACTCGGCCCGCACGAGGCGATCATGACGATGGCCGACGGTTGCGTCGCCGACGTGCTGATCGAGGGGAAGTCGTGCATGCGACGCGCACGCACCGAGCCGCGCGAGCCGATCGCCCGGCGCGGGTCGGGCGACGCGTTCCTCGCCGGCTACGTCGCCGCCCGCTACGAGGGCCGCTCGCCCGACGACTGCCTGCGCTTCGGCGTCGCCTGCGGAGCCGAGTCCACCGGACGGCTCGGCGCGGGGCTGATCGAACCCAAGGAAGCCCGTCGGCTACAGGGTGGCGTTGAGGTCGGGGCCGTGGAGCTACCGGCCGAGGTGAGTTAGACAGCTATCCGCCGGTGACGTCGCGGCGTAGGAAGGTCAGATAGCCCGCGAACAGCGCGGACCCGGCGTACAGAGCCGCACACCCACAGCGAGTGGAGAACGGGTGCCCAGTCGGTGGGTGTACGCAGCAAACCCTGCCAATTCTGAAATTGCTCGGTCAGCAGGTAGGGCTTGACGCCTTCCAGGCCTGGGATTCCCGCGACGATGTACAGCAGAATAACGAACCCAATCGTGCCCACGACCGCGGCGGTGCTGTTGCGCGTGGCGATGGACAGCAACACGCCGATGCAGATCACGGCAATCAGCGGGATCAGGTAACAGGCGTTTGCCGCGAGCACCAGCAGCAGGCCTTCGGAGGCCGAGACGGTGCTCCCCGAGAAGGTTCTGATCTGGTTGAAGCCCCACGACACCACCCCGCCCGCGGTCGCCACGACGGCTGAGAGGAGCACGGCGATCGCACCGTAGGTGATCGCGCCAATCGCCTTGGCTGCGAACACTTGGCCGCGGTCGACTGAGCGGGTGAGGATCGTCTTCAGCGTTCCATTCCCGTCCTCCGCGGCGACGATATCCCCGGCCACCAGAGCCGCGATCAGTGGCAGGAAGAAAGCTGACTCGAACAACAGCATCAGCACCGGTGTCGCCAGCCCCGACTGGGTGATCTCAGAGGCGAAGATGCTCCCCCCGGCGCGACCGTGGTGCTGATGGACGTTCTGCACGATCACGAAGATCGCCGGCAGGATGACGGCAAGGCCGAAGCCCATGTACGTGCGCTTCTGGGAGATGAGCTTACGCAGCTCCCAGCGATAGACGGTGAGCGTGGAGGGCCGGCGAAGACGCTCACGCGCTGTGACCGGGGCGGAGGGTGATGTCGCGACGCTGCTCACGGTGCACCCACCAGCGACTCGGTTGAAGGTGGGGCACCCTCGCTTGGGGATTTCGAGGAGGAGCCCGCAGCCTCGTTGCTCTCGGTAAGCCTGAAGAACAGATCCTCGAGCGTCGCCAGCTCGGGGGTCAGCGCGAGTATTCCAATGCGCGCATGGGCCAGCGCAAGAGAGAGCGCGCCCACGTCGCTCTCCTGCGCCTGGAAGCCGATCCCGTGCTCGCTCATGACGACGTGCTCCATACCGGGTTGGGCTCCCACCACCTCGAGCGCGCGCACATCGTCGGTTGTGCGCAGCCGGTAGCCCGCGCCTCCCTGGCGTCGCAGGTCCGACAGGGCGCCCTCGTAGACCACGCGCCCCCGATCCACGATCGCGACGCGGTCGCACAGTTCCTGCACCTCCGGCAGCTGATGGCTCGACAGCAGCACGGTTATGCCTTCCCCCGCTAGCCGGCGGATCAGCTCGCGCATGTCGCGCATCCCGGCGGGGTCAAGCCCAGTGGCGGGCTCATCGAGGATCAACAGACGCGGGCGCCGCAGCAGCGCCGCCGCGATCCCCAGGCGCTGGCGCATCCCGTGTGAGTAGCCCCCGACCTTGTGCTTGGCGCGAGCGGCCAGCTCCACGATCTCAAGTACCTCGTCGATGCGTTGACCGACCGTAGGCCGGTCAACGCGCGTCCCGTCGAGCGCGGCCAGCAGCTCAAGGTTCTTGCGGCCCGTCAGGTATGGATAGAAGCGCGGCGCCTCGACGAACCCCGCCACGTCCTCGAGCGCGCGGGCGCCCTCGCGCAGCGGGTCGCGGCCGAAGACTCCACCGTGCCCTCGGTGGGGGCGATCAGGCCGAGTGCCATCCGCAGCGTCGTCGTCTTGCCCGCGCCGTTGGGACCGAGGAAGCCATACACGTCGCCGGCCTTGACGTTCAGGTCGATGCGATCGACCGCGAGGACTTCCTTGTAGCGCTTGACCAAACCACGTGCCTTGACCGGCGGCGCCTCGTTGCGCTCGGCCGCGTCATCAGTCGCTCGTGTCCCAAGCACGCCGCGCGGGGCGGGTGGGCCATCAGCTCTGGCCAGAAACGACGAGCCATCCGCCGGATCTGGCGATAGGTCCGTCACAGGCCCCGCGCGAATTCCTCGATTGTGCTTGGCGTGACCGACCCGGCGAGCACGTAGCGCACGCCCGCGCGCTCGAAGCTCAGCAGCGTGCCGAGCTGAGTTGGTAGCTCGGCGGCGCTCTCGCCGTTGATGTCGACCTTCTGCAAGCCTTCCAGCTGGGATGCAGTGGATTCCTTCTCGCCCGGCTTTAGCGGGCTTTCGAGGAGGGCGATAGCTTCAAGGCCCTTACCGTGGGTGCTGAGGTGCGGACGGCTTTCGCCACTGGACGAGCCTGGGGTCTCCGAGTCGTGCTTGGTCGGTAGCTTGACCTGCTCGACCTTTGCGTTTGCGGGCGGGGTGAATTCGAGTATCGAGCTTTCCACGGGTCCGTAGGAGATTTCGGTCGTGGCCAGTTCGATTACCGGCGAGCTACTCGTCGAGGAGTAGATCGCCGTGCGCAGCGGCACGCCGTTGCCCGCGTCCCACGAAAGCTCGGCGCCGCCGATCAGCCCGCCGTTTTCGCGCGGGGAGATCCGTACCGTGTAGGCGGCTTGCCCGGCGACGTCGGTGGGCGTGGCGCCCGAGAGGTCGGCGTGCTTGGTCGCGCGGGCGATGCCTTCTTCGATTTCCGCCACGGTTGGGGTCTTGTGATCGGTGGCGTGGTTCAAGGTTTCCCCAGATCCAGCGCCCTGTCCCGGTGTGGTTTCTTCCGTGCTGGCTGGGTGCTGGGGAGGCGTATAGCGGTAGAGCATGTTCGTCGAGGCGTCATACAGCGACACGTCGTGCCCGTCGTAGAGGATCTGCGTGTCGCCCTTTTCCGACTGCAATTCCAGACGCGCGTGGCCGTTGGAGCCGATCCACAGGCGCCCGGTGGCCCCCGACAGCAGCGGGTTGGAGCTCAGTTCGCCGGCTTCGCCGCTGCCGCTTGCGAGGTTGGCACCTTCGAGCAGGTGGTTGGTGTACTGAATGCGCGCGCTCACCCCTTGAATCGACCGCCCACCTGTCGGCGAAAGCGCGTCGTAGAGCGCCTCGGCGAGTGGCTTGGGGGGCGGAGTCGGGCCTGTGCTCACGGCCAGCGCCAGCGCGGTTGCGCCGATCCCGACGACCACCACCAGGCCGCATAGGAGCAGCAGGCGAGACAAGGGGGAGACGACGCAGGATGTTCACGTGGGTACGTCCAATGCTTTAGGGCAGTTGTTGGGCTATCACCAGCGTAGCGCCGTATCTGGCTCCCGGCTAAAGGCTTCCGAAGAGTCCTCTCATGAGACCTCCAAGCCGGGTCCTCATGTATCGTGCCGACCCGATGGCGTCCCTGCCTCCAGAATCGAAGCTGAGCCAGCGGCTCGTGACATCCATTGTGGTGCTCGCGTTCGTATTCGGCTTGGTCGTGCCCGTGCTCGTATTGACCGCCAACGGCGACGACAAGGCGAGCGACGGACCCGGCGGGGTCCACCTGACCGCCGAGGAGCAGCACGGTCGTGTGCTTTTCTCCGACACGTGCGCGTTCTGCCACACGCTCGCCGGCGCCAACTCGGTTGGACGGATCGGTCCCAACCTCGACATCAGGGTCGGATCGGAGATCCCAACCGAAGCGGGTCGCAGGGCGCTTGTGCTCAACGCGATCGCCGAAGGGCGCGCGCGCGGTAACGGGGACATGCCGGCAGGGCTCTACCAAGGCAGGGAAGCCGAATCGGTGGCTGATTTCGTCGCCGCTGTCGCCGGTCATTAGCCGCCGCTGCCGTTGTTAGCATCCGCAGGCGATGCCACGAGCAGCCGAGCCCAGTGCATGGTGGGCCGATGTCGAGGATGTCCGCGAGCGAATCGAGCGTCGTCGCGCTCGCGAGAGCTCAGCTCAGGCGGGGGTGCACACAACAGCTGTTCCCGCCATGCGTCGTGGGGTCCGTGAAATCCGTCCGGGACGGCGTCTGATGCTGGTCGAGACCGCCGCTCCACCGGCTCGCGACTCACGACGTAGGCGCCCGCGTCAGCGCGTCGTGCAGAGAGTCGGTCCGCGCCCCGACATGATCGCCGCGTGGGCGGTGATGCTCGGCTTGCTACTAGTTGTCGCGGCGATCCTCAGCGCCCACGGTTGATCGGGTGGCCGCCTCGTTTTAGCCAACCGTCCAAGGCGGGCGGCTGGCCCATCCACTACGCTCAAAGCCGCCCATGGCCGACTTGCCGAAGACCGCGGATGAGGTGAAGGCGCTCGTGGAAGAGCGCGAGATCCGCTTCATCCGCTTCTGGTTCACCGACATCCTCGGTCAGATCAAGTCGTTCTCGATCAACGCCGCGGAGCTCGACGACGCGTTCGAGGCGGGGATGGGTTTCGACGGGTCCTCGATCACGGGCTTCAACGCGATCGAGGAGTCCGACATGATCGCGATGCCCGATCCCAGCACGTTCGCCGTGCTGCCGTGGCGCCCCGAAGAGCAGGGCGTAGGCAGGATGTTCTGCGACATCCTCACGCCTGAGCGCACACCGTACGAGGGGGATCCGCGCCATGTGCTGCGCCGCGCGGTCGAGCGGGCGCACGCGATGGGCTTCGACACGTTCAACGTCGGCCCCGAGCTCGAGTACTTCCTGTTCCGCGACAGCAAATCCACCGAGGTGCTCGACGAAGGTGGCTACTTCGACCTGACCACGCTCGATGCCGGCACCGACGTGCGCCGCGAGACGGTGCTGGCGCTCGAGCAGCTGGGCATCCACGTCGAGTACACCCACCATGAGGTTGGTCCCTCCCAGCACGAGATCGACATGCGCTACTCCGACGCTTTGAAGATGGCCGATGACTGCATGACCTACCGCATCACCGTCAAGGAGTACGCGATGAAGTACGGGTGGCACGCTACCTTTATGCCCAAGCCCCTGTTCGGCGAGAACGGCTCCGGGATGCACACCCACCAGTCGCTGTTCCGCGAGGGCCGTAACGCCTTCTACGACCCCGACGATCAATACTTCCTCTCCGACGTCGGCAAGGCGTTCATCGCCGGCCAGCTCAAGCATGCGCGCGAGATCTGCTCGATCTTCGCCCAGTGGGTCAACTCCTATAAGCGCCTGGTCCCGGGCTACGAGGCGCCCGTGTACGCCGCATGGTCGCGGCGCAACCGCTCCGCGCTGGTGCGCGTGCCGCTCTATCACCCCGGCAAGGAGCAGGCCACGCGGATGGAGCTACGCTGCCCCGACCCCGCCTGCAACCCCTACCTGACGTTCGCCGCGCTGCTGCAGGCGGGCCTGGAGGGGATCGAGAAGGGCTATGAGCTGCCCGACCCGATGGAGAAGAACCTCTACCACCTCACCGCCGAGGAGCGGCGGCGTCTGGGCATCGAGCAGCTGCCCGAGTCGCTCGGCGAAGCGATCGAGATCACGGCCGAGTCCGAGCTGATGCTGCGCACGCTCGGCGAGCACACGTTCAACCGCTACATCGAGATTAAGCGCCAGGAGTGGGAGGACTACCGCGTGCAGGTGACGCAGTGGGAGTTGGACCGCTACCTGGCGATCCTCTAGGGCGAGGAGGGTTGATCTCGCAGGCGATCGGGCGCGGCGGCGCAAGCTGCCAGTGCATCGCCTGCAGCATGTGCCCGAACGCCGTGGGGTGCCTTGGCGCGATGTCCTGCAGCAGCTTGATCGTCCCCGCGCTCTGCCGTGCGTACTCCTCCTCGCCTGTCAGCTGGGCGAGACGCAACAGCCCCACCGCGGCGCTGGATCCGCCGGCGGGAATCGGCGAGTCCTCCAGCTCCTTGCGCCTTGCGATCAGCTGTTCACCATCTGTGGCGGTCGAGAAGAAGCCGCCGTTCTCGGGGTCGGAGAAGCGCGCGATCAACTCGTCGGCAAGCGCCGTCGCGTGGCCCAGCCAACGCTCATCGCAGGTGGCCTCGAAAAGCGCGATCAGCGCCTCGAGCATGAAGGCGTAATCCTCCAAGTAGGCGCCGATCTTCGCCTCGCCTGCACTGAAGGTCCTCAACAGCCGCCCATCGGAGTCGCGCAGGTCGCGCAACACGAACTTGGCGCATTCAACAGCCGCATCCAGGAACTCCTCGCCCGCCTCAGCTAGCGCGGAGATCATCAACGCGTTCCAGCTGGTGATGCGCTTGTCGTCGAGACCCGGGCGCGCACGCTGTTCGCGTGCTTCGAGCAGTCGCTCGCGAATGCGCTTACAGGTCTGCTCGTCGGGACGAGGGCCGCGGTCCTCGAGCACGTTCAACCCGGGTGTGGGATGGTGTGGGTCGACGAAGTTCCCCTCCTCGGTGGCGCCCAGCCATCGGATCGCGCTGTCGGCATCCGCCCCCAGGACACTCCGAAGCTCGACAGTCGTCCACACGTAGAAGCTGCCCTCCACGCCGCCTGAGTCGGCGTCGAGTGCACTGTAGAAACCGCCCTCTGGACCCCGCATCTCGCGAAGAGCCCAAGCCAGTGTGTCGTGGCACACCTCCAGCAAGTGCGCGTCGCCTGACAGCTGCGCGCCGTGCAGATAAGCCCGCGCCAGCAGCGCGTTGTCGTAGAGCATCTTCTCGAAGTGCGGCACCGTCCAGGTTGTGTCCACCGCGTAGCGGTGGAAGCCCCCGCCGATCTGGTCATGGATGCCCCCACCGGCCATTGAGCGCAACGGGTACAGCGCCATCTGAGTAGCGGTGTCCTCGCCGGTGACTGCACTGGGCGGCGGCGTGACGATGGGTGGTACGCCGGTGGGGTTGGAGCGACACAGCAGGAACTCGACAACCGAGGCCTGTGGGAATTGAGGCCCACCCACCCCACCGCCAAAGCCGCCGTTGACCGCGTCAAAGGACTCCCGCAGACGCTCCACGGCCGCCTCGAGCGCGGCCTCGTCGAAGGGCTCGGCGGCCGGTCTCAGCAGCGCTCCGGCCGACAGCCGCTCGCGCAGCTGCTCGCCGCTCGCGGCGATCTCCTCGCCGCGCTCACTCCACGCTTCGGCCACCGCGATGAGCACCTGACTGAAGGCGGGCATCCCTGGGCGTTCCCGCGGCGGGAAGTAGGTGCCCCCGTAGAACGGCAGTCCGGTGGGCGTCAGGAACACGTTTAGCGGCCACCCGCCGTGGCCGGTCATGCCCTGCACGGCCTCCATGTACAGCGCGTCCACGTCGGGGCGCTCCTCGCGATCGACCTTCACGCATACGAAGCGCTCGTTCATCAGACGGGCCGTGTGCTCGTCCTCGAAAGACTCCCGCTCCATCACGTGGCACCAGTGACACGAGGAATAGCCGATCGACACCAGCAGCGGGACGTTGCGCTGGTGCGCGCGCTCCAGCGCCTGTGGGCCCCACGGCAGCCAGTCGACGGGATTCTCGGCGTGCTGGCGCAGATACGGAGAGCTCTCGTGGGCGAGCGCGTTGGACATCTCAGTCAGCGTAGTGGGGGCGCACGGCGGCTCTTGTCACGGGTGGGGTCGACGGACGCATGCCCAGGGGCGCCGAGGTGCGCGGTGTTCCTGGCGATCAGGGCACGCGCGCACTCTCACGGGCGTGAACGAGAACGGGCTCGCGGAAACGCACGTTCAACCCCGGCCGGCCCGAGGGAGCGCTTGCGCTGGCAAGCTTCACCTTCGCGAGGTCAACGTGGAAATGACGTCCACCCAGCGTCCCGGTGACGTGTGCACCACCGCCCACGCGCACCAGGCCCTGTGCAGCTTGTGCGCCTTCCACGTGCAGGTCGGTGGCCTGCAGGCGGCCGGATTGGATCAAGAACGTGCCGGTGATCTGTACGCCACTCACGAACGACAATTGGTGCAGCTGCAACGCCGAGGATGTGATCCTCGCGTAGCCACCGCGCAGGCCGCCGAAGCTCGACCCACTCGGCAGTTCTTGCTCGGCCTGCAATGTGGCGCCAACCACCTGCCGTTCCAGGTCGATGATCGTTTCGAGCACAACCGCGAGCGTGCTTCCGGCGCGACCTTCGAGTCCGCCGACCGGTTTGACGAGCGCAAGCTTGGTGGGGGTGATTGGAGTTGGGGCGAACGGATTGCTGGTGGTGGCGCAGGGCTGCACCGCGGTGCCCGCGAAGAAGGCCTTCACAGCCGCCTGCGCGCAGCCGCTGAATTCAGTGCCGAGCACCGAATGTCCCGTGTAGGGGACAACCAGCAGCTGCGACCCCGGAATGCGCGCCGCGACCGCTTCGGCGCCTGATGTCGGGGTCCTCAGATCCTGAGCGCCGGAGAGGATCAGCGTTGGCACGTCTGGCAACGGCACGATCGCCGGCGGCGCTGGGGCGAGATTCGGCCACTGCGCGCAACCGGGGACGACGCTGTCGGCCCACGCGACGCTAGCGTTGAACGGGTAGAAGGCAGCGGCCGGCAGCGCGTGCAGGGCGCCCAGCGCTTCGGCGACACGTGTGCTCGCGGGTGCTGCGCGTTGCCACGGGAACGGCGCCTCTTCGCAGGTGGTGTCCACGAACAGCGCTTCGTCGACCCCGTCGGAGCTCGCGTCGGGTGAGCCCGGCAGGTTCGGGATCAAACCCTCTGAGAGCAGGTTCAGCCGCAGCAGTGGATTGGGGTCGCCCCGCAGCGCCGACTGCACCGACGCCGGCAGCAGCGCTCGTAGGGCAGGGTTCAAGTCGCCTGCTCCGATCAGGTTCAGCAGGTCCACATTGGACAGCGTGGCGCGGTGGCGGTGTCCGGACCCGTCGTACACATACCCGTTCAACGCGTGCTTCTGCAGCTGCGCGGCCAGACGTGCGATGTCACCGAGCGGGTTGGTCGTGATGCCCGCGCACGCATTGTTTGAGCACAGCTCTTCGAATACCCGCTTCATCGCTTTGAAGGTTGTGAGCGTGAATGGGTCGTCGCGTTCGGGTGGCACCACCGAATCGAGCAACAGCGCTTCGACGTTCTGTGGGTAGCGTTCGGCGTACTCGAGCGCCACCTTCGTGCCGTAGGACACGCCGAACAGCACGAGCTTCTGGTAGCCGGCGGCTTGACGCAACGCCTCGATGTCGGTCACCGATTCCTGGGTCGTGTATCCGCCGCGCGCGGGGCCGATCTGTTGCGCGCACCGTTCGAATGCCTGCCCGATCGCGCCAAACGGTTCGCCTCCTTCGAGCGCTGTGCAGGCCAGCGGGTCCGACGTTCCGGTGCCGCGCTGGTCGAACACGAGCAGGTCGCGGCCCGCGAGCGCTGGCGCGACCATCTTGGCGCTGGCTGCCGCCAGTGGCAGCGCTGCCTGGCCGGGGCCGCCCGCGAGCGCGACAACCGCGCTGCCGGTGGGCGAGGTGCTGGTTTGCAGGCGCTCGACGCTCAGCGCGACTGTGCCGGAGGCGCCGCCGGCACGGTCCAACGGCACGTTCAGCGTGGCGCACGAGAATTCCTGGACACCTGCGCACGGCGCGAATGTGAGGGCTTCAGCCGACGCCGGTTGTGCGGCGGCGAGGGCGGTCGAGAGCAACGGTGCGCCGAGCGCGAGTATCAAGATCCGCCGCAGCACTGAGACAGACGTTATCGACCTCAAGGGCGCGCGCCGAGCGCGTAGCGCAGCAGCGCGCTCGTGCCCCGCGCCCGCAGGGCGGCGAGCCGTGCGGGGCTCTCAAGCAGGCCCTGCACGCGTGCCGGCAGGGCCAGCACCGAGGCTCCGCTCTGCACCCGTGCGGCCCCGGCTGCGCTGAGGTGCACGCGATGTCCCGCCAGCATTCCGCTGAGCGTGCCGTGTGCGCTCAGTGCGATCGTGCCGCGTGCGGCAGCCGACCCACCGATTTGCAGCGTGGCCGCGCCTCCGACGATCGCGCCCGACACGGTCACGCCCGGCACATAGGAGTATCCGTGCAGCACTCCCGCGCCATTCACGACTCCGCCCCAGCCGGCCAGCAGGCCACCGGTGCGAACGGAGGTGGACCCCGACAGGACTTCGGCACCGGACTTTTCGCCGAGTGCGAGTAGCAGCTGCCGGTTGAAGTCCCCGAGCGTCAGCACGGCGGCGTCGAGAGTACGTCCCGGCAGGCCACGGTTGCCGTGCGCGGACGGCACTTCGGCCAGGGTGCGCGGTGGCAGCGGCGTCGGCAGGGCATAGGGGGGTGGCGTCGTGTCGGTGCACTGCTTCACGGGCTTGCCCGCGAACAGCGCTTGCAGCGCGTCCTGCGAGCAGGATGTGGGGTCTGAGCCCAACACCGAGTGGCCCGTGTTGGGCACGACGAGCAGGCTGGCGTCGGGGATCTGCTTTGCGACGGTGCGCGCGTTGGCGGTGGGTGTGCGCAGGTCGTCTTCGCCTGAGAGGATCAGCGTTGGCACGTTCGGCAGCGGCGCGTCGTCGACTACCGGGGCCGGTGCGGTGAACGGCCACGCCGCGCAGCCGGGCACGTCGCTGAGCGCCAGCGCATTGGCGCGAGTGAACGGGGCGAACGCGTTCACCGGCTGGCCTCGCAGGAAGGCGACCGCTTCGTCCACGCGCGCGCGTGGGCTGGAGGAGCGGCTCCAGGGAAACACGGTCTCGTTGCAGATCGTCGAGTAGTACAGCGGCACGTCGAAGCCCTCGGCGAGGCCTTCTTCTTCGGCTTCCGATTCACCCGAGCGCGCGATCAACCGCGCGAGCGGCGCTGTGTCGCCGGCCACGGCTGAGCGTACGGCGGCGGGGAATTCCGCGCGCAGGATCGGGTTGAAGTCGCCGTCCATCAGGATCCCGAGCAGGTCGTTGGATGAGATCCGCACCGGGAAGGCCACGCCGTTGGGGGCCACCGCGCGACCACGCAGCGATGCGCCCCCCATGTGCTTCACCAACCGCGCCAGATCGCGCACCGGTTCGGGCGTGATGTGTGCGCAGGCGCTGGTCCGGCACAGCTGGCGCAGCACGCGTGTGACCGCGGCGAAGGTGGTCTCATCGAATGGTTCCGGCCCGTTCGGTGGCACCACCGAGTCGAGCACGAGCGCTTCTACGTGGCTTGGATACTCCTGCGCGTAGAGCTCGGCGACCTTGGTGCCGTAGGAGGTGCCGTACAGCACCAGCTTTTCGTAGCCCCCCGCCTGGCGGATCGCCTCGATGTCGGCGACGGTGTCGGCGGTCGTGTACAGGTCGCGGGTGGAGCCTATCTGCCCGGCGCAAATCGCCACGGCGGTGGCCGACAGTTCGCTGTGCAGGTGTTCGAAGGCCGGGCACGACAACGGATTGGATAGACCGGTGCCGCGCTGGTCGAACGCGATCAAATCGCGTGTGGAGACGATCGGGCCGAGCATCTGGGCGAACTGGGCGGCGAACGGGATCGCCGACTGGCCGGGACCGCCGGCCAGCGCGATCACCGCGTCTTTGGAGTTGCCCAGAGGGGAGAGGTGGCGGCGCATCGCCAGGGTGATCGTCCCGGGAGTCGCACCGCTGGGGTCGACTGGGACAGTCAGATGACCGCACGCGAATTCGTTGGAGTCCCCGCACCGTTTCCACGCGATCTGAGCTTGGGCGGCGGCGGAGAGCATCGCGGCGCACACGATGCTCGCCAGGAACGCGGTTGCGAGTATCCCAGCGGCTCGTCGCACAGTCGGAATCTAGCCGATCGGGGATTGGCGAGGTCTCAGTCGTGGCACGCGCTTTGGTGACTACGCCCACGGTCGCTCGCCCATCGTTGCTCGCCCACGGTGGTGCTCCCGGCCGCGCTCGCGCTCGCGTGGTTGTAGGCTCGCGCCTACCGTGGCGCTCGATCGCTCAACAATCAACGCCCCCGGCGCCCCGGAGGCGATCGGTCCCTACAGCCACGCGGTCCGCTCCGGCACGCTGCTGTTCTGCTCCGGGCAGATTCCGCTCGACCCAGCCACGGGCGAGCTGGTTGGAGCCACTGTGGCCGAGCAGACTCAACGTTGTCTTGAGAACCTCACGGTCGTCTGCGAGGCCGCGGGGGCGTCGCTCACGGACGCGGTGCGTCTCACCGTCTACATGACCGACCTGTCGCGGTTCGTCGAGGTGGGGGAGGTTTACGCGACTTTCTTCTCCAATTCACCGCCGGCGCGCGTCACCGTCGGCGTGGCGGCGCTCCCACGCGGCGCCCAGGTAGAGATCGACGCGATCGTCGCCCTTTCATAATCAAATTGGGGAAGACCGGGTCGCATGCGACCCGGTCCCGGACCGTGCATGCACGGTCC
This sequence comes from uncultured Solirubrobacterales bacterium, assembly GCA_963849215.1. GTDB lineage: Bacteria > Actinomycetota > Thermoleophilia > Solirubrobacterales > Solirubrobacteraceae > Palsa-744. The sequence goes on along the minus strand of CAWKGR010000001.1, from coordinate 433,801 downwards.
GGCCGACCGGCGCATGCGCCGGTCGGGTTACAGGCAGAAAATGGCGCATGCGCCGGGTGGAGCATCATCGACCTCGCAACTCCGCGCGCTTGATCTTGCCGCTGGCTGTCTTAGGCAGTTCACCCACGAACTCCACGATTCGCGGGTACTTGTAGGGGGCGGTCTCCCCCTTCACGTGCTCCTGCAGCTCGCTCGCCAGCTCGGCTGAGGGGTGGTATCCGTCGCGCAGCACCACCACCGCGCGCACGACGGCGCCTCGCTCCTCATCAGGCACCGACACCGCCGCCGCTTCGGCGACCGCCGGATGGGCGACCAGCGCCGACTCGACCTCGAATGGGCCGATCCGGTAGCCCGCCGAGATGATCACGTCATCGGAGCGCCCTTCGAAGTGCAGGTACCCCTGCTCGTCTTCGCGCACCCGATCCCCGGTCTGCCACGGTCCGTGTTGGCGGCGGTCATCCACGCTCCAGCTCCCACCCGCTTCATGGTGCACCTGCTCGCCGAGGTACCCGAGGAAGAACGTCGGCACGCTTGTGGGATCCACCACGAGCTCGCCGTCGACTACGCTCACACGCACACCCTCCAGGGGCCTGCCCATCGAGCCGGGGCGTGCCCGCACACCGATCCCCATGCCGGTCACCTGGCCCGTCTCGGTCTGTCCGTACCCGTCGCGGATGTCCAGTCCAGTCGCGTCCCTCCATGCGCTCAGCACCTCCGGGTTCAGCGCCTCCCCGGCGGCCACCATGCCCCTGAGGCTCGGCAGCGCCCGCAACGTCGCTCGCTTGGCGATCACGCGGTACTCAGTGGGGGCCATGCACAGCACGCTCACCCGCTCGCGCTCGATCAACTCGAGTCGCTCGTGCGGATCGAAGCGCGCGTCGTGCAGCAGCGCCGGCGCCCCCATCAGCCACGGCGCGATGAACACGTTGCGCGCCGACTTGCTCCAGCCGCTCGCCGCGGTGCACCACACCAGCTCACCCTCCTTCGCGCCCAGCCACCGCTCTGCCTGTGTGCGCTGCCCGTGCAGGTATCGCTGGGCATGCACCACCGCCTTCGGCTCGCCCGCGGTGCCGCTCGTGAACGTGATCAGCGCGGGGTCCTCTTCACACAACTCGGCGTAGGCGGGAACCGCGGGGGAGGAGCTCGAGAAGGAGGACGTTGTGTGGGAGGAGCTCGAGAAGGAGGACGTTGTGGAGGTGGTGGATGTGGGGGAAATTGGGGAGGGGGACGTCGTGAAGGCGTCCCCCACGGGCGCGCCGGCGAACAGCCCCTCCTCTGGCACCCACATCACCGGACACTCGGGCATGGCCGTCTCGATCTCAGCGCGGTTGCGCTCGTCGGCGAGGATCAACGCCGGTCGCGCCACGTCCACGCGCAGGCGCAAATCCTTGGCGCGCAGCTGCTCGGTGCACGGCAGCACAACCGCCCCGATGCGAAAGCAGGCCATCATCCCCAGCACCCACTCCGGGCGATTGCCAATCAGAGTCATCACAACATCCCCGCGCGCCACGCCATGTTCGACGAGCGCCCCCGCCATTCGCGCGCTGCCCTCATCGACCTCGCCAAAGCCCCACTCGCGGCGGGCGCCGTCGCGAGTCGAGCTCCACGAGCGCCAGGCGCTCGGAGGATTGAGCCTGGATGACATCGCGCGCGAAGTTCACAGTGCGCCAGTCTCCCACGCCGCTCAGTCCCGCGCCGGAGCCCGCGCCGGAGCCCGCGCCGGAACCCGTGCCGGAGCGCTGTGCCGGAGCGCTGTGCCGGAGCCCGTGCCGGAGCGCCGCGTCGGGTGGGCAGTCGCCCAAGGTGCGCACGGGTGGCAGCGGCGCGCCGGTATCCTGCGAGCACAGAGCACAAACTCCGATCCCGACCCTGGAGCGCCCTAGACCATGGCCGTAGCCGCCCCCTTCACCGAGAAGACCGACGAGCAGAAGGCGATCACCGAGATGGTGCATCAGTTCGCCGACGAGCAGATCCTCCCCAACGCTGAGCACTACGACCACGAGGACCTGTTCCCCGAGCCGATCGTCGAGCAGATGAAGGAGGCTCGGATTGTTCGGGGTCACGATCCCCGAGGAGTACGGGGGGATGGGTCTCGATCTCACGACCTACGCGATGATCGTCGAGGAGCTTTCGCGCGGGTGGATCTCGATCTCCGGTGTCATCAACACCCACTTCATCGGCTCCTACCTCTTGATGAAGTTCGGAAGCGAGGAGCAGAAGCAGAAGTACCTGCCGCGCATGGCCACCGGGGAGATCCGCGCCGCCTTCTCGCTGTCGGAGCCCGAGCTCGGTTCCGACGTGCAGGCGATCAAAACCGCCGCCAAGAAGGGGCAGGACGGCAAGTATGAGATCAACGGGCAGAAGATGTGGGTCACCAACGGCCTGATGTCCTCGCTGGTGTTCGTGCTCGTCAAGACCGACCCCGACGCCTCCCCGCGCCACAAGGGCTTCACCTGCTTCATCGCCGAGAAGGAGGGGGGAGTCTCCAAGAACACCGGTGACTACGCCGGCCTGATCGTCCCCGACAAGCTCAAAAAGATGGGCTACAAGGGCGTCGAGTCCACCGAGCTGGTGTTCGACGGTTACCGCTGCCCGGCCGAGAACATCCTCGGCGGCGAGGAAGTTGGGCTCAACAAGGGCTTCGCGCAGATGATGGACGCGCTCGAGGTCGGTCGCGTCAACGTCGCCGCCCGCGGCGTCGGCATCGCCCAGCGCGCGCTCGAGCTCGGCTTGCGCTACTCCCAGGAGCGCAAGACGTTCGGCAAGCCAATCGCCGAGCACCAGGCGATCCAGTTCAAGCTCGCCGACATGGCCACCCAGGTCGACGCCGCCCGCCTGCTCACGCTGCGCGCCGCGCGCCTGAAGGATGCCGGTGAGCGCTCCGACCTGGAGGCTGGGATGGCCAAGCTGTTCGCCTCAGAGGCCGGGCGCTTCTGCGTGGAGGAGTGCTTCCGTATCCACGGGGGCTACGGCTACTCCAAGGAGTACGAGATCGAGCGGCTCTACCGCGACGCCCCGCTGCTGTTGATCGGCGAGGGCACCTCCGAGATCCAGCGCATGGTGATCGGTAAGAAGCTGCTCCAGCGCCACAAGATCTGATGAGCGTCCCGCGAACATGACGAACACTCCTGCGAACAACAACAATGCGGCCCGCGTGGCGCCCGGCGTCACCCGATGAGCGGCGATGCGAAGACCTTGATCGAGGCCGCCGCGCGGCGCTTCGTCGAGGAAGTACCCGCGCTGGCCCCAATGAAGCTCGTCGTCGGTGTCGAGCTGCACGGGCGCGGCGATGTGCAGCACTTCCGCCTGCAGATGCCCGAGATCCAGGTCACCAAGGGCCCCGCCGACGACGCCCGCATCAACGTGGAAATGCGCCGCGAGTTCTTCAACATCATGGCCGCCGAGGGGAAGGTCCCCGACTGGATCGAGGCCTTCACCTACGGCAAGGCCAAGGCCACCGGCCCCACGCAGTTCCTGAAGCTGATCTCAAACGTCGTTGACAAGCACCAGGAACGCGAGCGCCTCAAAGCCGCCCGCAAGCACGTGTGAGTCGCTACTCGTACGACGCTAAGCGTCTAGACGTTCGCTGAGCAAGCCAGACAAGGACGCAAGGAGCGAAATGTGCCGTTGCACATGAGCGACTGAGGACGCAGTATGGCGCCGCTCAGCGGGCGTCTAGTGGTACGCGAGGATCTGCTGCGCCAGAAACGCCAATGAGGCGAGCATGCAGATGCACATCACAATCAGCGAGAAGTTTTCGCTCACGAGCTCATACGATAGCGCCGCGGGTGGCGTTTTGACTCACGGCACCCGCAGCGGTGTGGAGCTGCCAAGCACGTTCCCGTTCGCGTCAAGCGCCCGGGTCTCTACGTAGGTAGCGCTCGTCGTCACCGTCGCCAGCGTCTGAAAGCCGCTTCGGGGAACCGTCGCAAGCGCCGTCAGTGAGCTGGAGGAGGCGCCCGCGAGCACCTGCCACGAGGCGACTTCCGTGGCGCCGTTCCAGCTCGTCAGCACCGTCACGCTTGCCGTGTGCCCTCCGGGTGACCCATCGCGTTTCGCGGTGATCGCCGGCGGGCTCGTCGGGTGCCCGCTCCACGGCGACAGGTAGGTGCGGAAGTCCTGAACGTTGGGGCCCAGTGTCCCGTCCAGCAGCACACCTCCGGACGCGTTGTACTCGGTGAAGTTCGGCAGGTTCCCGTAGCCCATCAGCCAGTTGCCTTCGGGCAGTTTCAGCGTGTTGCCCTGCGCGGGCGCCAGCAGCGTCTTTGAGGGGTTCACGAACGCCTTCACCAGCGACACCGTCTTGGTCGTGTAGTCGGGTCTCAGCAGCACGCCGCGTGACTGCTTCTCCTTCGGTGGGGTCGACCCGTTGTCGAACACCGAGATCAGCCCTCCCGGCTGCCATTCGGCGTCGTGCTGCCAGTAGGTCTTCGTGCCAGGTCCCTGCTTGAAGGTCGAATGCGGCCCACCGATCTGCCAGTTGAACGCGCCGGTCTTGATATTGATGTCGTACAGCGCCCACGAGTTGCGCGCCGAGATCAGCAAGTCGCCCGAGGTTCCCGGATCGATCGAGTTGACGTGGATGTAGTCCCACGGGTAGTCGTTGCTCGGCACCGCGTTGTAGGAGTCGTGCAGTGGGATGTGCCCGAGCGCATGCCACTCCCACATCACGAGCCCCGTCTTCACGTCGATCTCCTGCACCACCGAGTCGGTCAGCACGCCGTCTGAGGGACCCCCCACCGATTTGAGGCTCATGTGGATCGGATCGAATGAGTCGATCCAGGCGGTGCCTTGGGGGGTCAGCAGGATCTCGTGCAGGTCGGCCTTGTAGCCGTTGCCGGCCCCGACTTTTGCCACCGGCTGATAAGAGCTGCTGTAGATCTCGTCTTCGCCCTGCCCAAAGCCGACCTTCAGGATGCGTCCCTGCCACCACGTCAGCACCGGCTTGCCTTCGTATTGCTGCACCTGGAAGTTGGTCGCCTCATCGCCCGCCGACAGCGGGTGAAACCACACGAGCGCCCCGCTCTGTTCTGAGATCATCGGCCCGGGAGAGCCCTCGCCCTGGTAGGGCGCGAGGAACAGGTCTCCAGGGCTCGCCCCCGACTGGGCGGGTGTGCTCAAAGTCACCGTCGAGGGCGTCAGCCCCGGCGCCGAGGCGTAGTGCTGCACCGCGTGCGCGTTGCCCGGGTTGTTGGGGAACTCCACCTGGCTGACGGAGTCCTGGTGGGCGACGGTGAAAACGGTCGTCACGGGTTGCTCGGGTGTCGCCGACCCGACGCCGACGAGCGCGTGCACCGCCACCTGCTCGCCCGCCTGGAAGGGCTTGTTGACGACGAAGCTCTCACCGGTGCCGGTCGAGTAGCGCTCCAGTTTGCCCGCATGGTTGCCGCTGCGTGAGCCCACCACACTTACGTTCGCAACCGTCGTGCCCGCTTCTCCGAGGAAGCTGATCTGCGTGTAGGGCGAGGCGTCCTCGGTACCCGGCAGCGGCGAGACGGCCACTGGGTTAGCCGTCGCCTCGGCGAGGTCGGCCTTCGGCGTGAGCACGCTCGCGGACGCGGGGGAGGAGCCGGTGTCGCCGCACGCGCCCAAGCCCACGCACATCGCCAGCGCGGCGAGCAGCGCGGACGCGCGAATCGTGGTCGCGGACACTCCAATCGCCATTGACCGGCCCGCGAGCGGACGCGGATTGCCCTCTACGTCACCCATCTGGCTCACCCCTCTGACGTGAATTGCCGGGACACCCCGATCACCCGGCCGCCGGCGCCGAGCGCCTGCACCTTGAAGATCTCGTAACTCCGTGGCAGCGGGATCGCGGTCTCGAACCCGGACCTGGCGACGCTCGCCACGGTGGCCAGTTTACCGTTGCCGGACCCAGCCATGACTTTCCAGGAGACGACCTGTGTAGCCCCGTTCCAGCTCGCGTACACCACGGTCCTGGAGCCCGCTGCTCGGGCGGCGCCGGCCGGCGGGCTGAGCGGCAGCCCGACCCATGGCTCAAGCGTCGAGCGGTAGCTCAGGTCAGGTCCAGGGAAACGTCCCTGCAGCAGCTGCCGGCCCGTGTGGCTGTACTCCGAAAGGTACGGTTCCGAGCCCCAGCCCACGAATGTGTTGCCGTCCGGGAGCGGCTGCGTGTCGCCCATGTATTCGGTTTCGAACTGGTCACCACCCGGGAACTGGGCGACGAGGGTTGCCGTCTTCGTGCTCTGGTCCAGCGAGAGCACGAGCCCACGCGAGGGGCCCGTCGCCGCGACGGAAGTGCCTCCGCCGGTGAGCTGGCAGCAGTGATCGTCAAACACGTTGACGGTCGAACCCGGCCCCAGCGTCACGTCGTGCTGCCACTGGAAGGCGGCACCCTTGCCAAACGTGAAGCTCGAGCGCTTGCCGCCGAGCGTCCACTCGATCTTGCCTGTGGCGATGTCGACCAGGTAGGCGGCCCACGTATTGCGCATCGACACGAGGAACTGCCCTGTGCCCGTGAGCGCGATCGAGTTGACGTGGTAGGCGTCCCACGGAAACCCGTTGGTCGGCACGCTGGCGTAGGAGTTCTGCAGCGGAATGTGGTCGAGCGCGTCCCACGTGCGCAGTAGCGCGCCGGTCTTCAGGTTGTACTCCTGCACCGCCGAGTCGATCAGCGCGCCGTTGTAGGCCCCGCCGTATTTGGAGAGGTTCTTGGCGACGTTCCTGTTGGCGGTGACCCACGCGTCTTCGCCTTTGATCACGCAGCTCGTGCAGCGTCAGCACCCAGCCGTCCTTGCCTTTCAGCCGCGCGACCGGCTGGTAGTGCTGGTTGACCACCACCTCTTCGCCGCTCTCGGTCTGACCCGTATTGGTCACAACTCCTTGCCACCACGCGAGTGCCGGCTTGCCTTCATACGTTTGCAAGCTCAGGTTGGAGGCGACCACCTTTTCCGGCACCGGCTCAAACCACACCGGCTGCAGGTTGTGGTCGAGGATCAGCGGCCCGCTCTGGCCGACGAGTGGGGGGTAGTTGAGGTTGTAGAAGTTGGCGGTGAAGATATAGCCGCTCGCCAGCTCGCCAACCACGGTCTTGCCTTCCTTCTGGAGCTTCGGCGGGTGAAGCGTCGGCTCAGTCACGAAGCTGTAGGCGCCGCGTGTGGTGTACGCGCCAACCGGAGCGCCGTGCGAGCCGGCGAAGGCGAGGTCAAGCGCGAGGAAGACCACCAGCACTACCGCGATCGCGAGCGCCAGAGGACGGGCGGAGCGGGCCGGTGCGGGGACGGCTCCAAGGGCCGATCCGCTCGCCCCGGCTGGCTTGGCCATCGCCGTGAACGTGACGAGCGCCGCCGCGCCGGCGAGGCCCGCGCAGATCAGGTAGGCGAGCCGAAAGCCCTGGGTCAGCGCCTCGGGCACCTGTTGACCGGTACCGATCAAATGGCTCGAGCGTTGGGTCGCGAGCGTCACCAGCACCGCCAGTCCGAGCCCGCCGCCGATCTGCCGGGAGGTGTTGACCAGACCTGACGCGAGCCCCGCCTGGCCCTCCTTCGCGCCCTGGGTCGCGGCGATCGTGGAGGGCACGATCGACATCGCGATGCCCGCCGCGGTCAACAGCCCCGGAATCATGATGTAGACGATCGGGCTGCCGCTTGAGCCGATCCTCGTCAGCAGCAGCATCCCGCCGGTCAGCATGATCAGGCCCGCCCCGAGAACAGGCCGCACACCGAAGTGGCTCACGAGCTTGCCCGTGCGCGAGGCGACAAACATGATCATCAAGGTCATCGGCAAGAAGATCAGGCCGGTGTGCAGCGGCGAGAGGCCGAGCACCTGTTGCAGATACAGCGAGCTCACGAACCACATTGGGAACAGCGACGCGCTGAACAGCAACACGATGTTGTTGGCGATCTGTAGCGGCTTGGTCAGCTCCTTGAAGGGGATCAGCGGTTCGGAGGCCACCCGCGTCTCGATCACGCAGAACACCCCGAGCAGGGCGATACCGGTCACGATCGGGCCGAGCGCCGCCAGCGTGTCCCAGCCCTTCAAACCCGCTTCGACCACGCCAAACACGAGCACCATTTGGCCGATCGTCAGCGTCAGCGCGCCGGCCAGGTCAAAACTGCGTTTCGGTGCCCTGCGGCGCTCGCTCACAACCGCATAGGCCACCCCCGCCGCCACGATCCCGATCGGGGGGTTGATCAACAGCACCCAGCGCCACGTGAGCTCCTGGGTGATCAGTCCGCCGAACAGCATCCCCGCGGCACCGCCCAGCCCATTCATGGCGGCCCACGCGCCGATCGCGCGGTGCAGCCTCGGGCCGGGCTCGAAAGATGAGGTGATCACCGCGAGCGAGCACGCCGCCATCAGGGCGCCACCGAGGCCCTGCACGGCGCGGGCGGCGATCAGCGTCGTACGGTCGTTTGCGACGCCGCCGGCCAGCGAGGCCAGCCCGAACAGCAGCAGCGCCAGCACGAACATGCGCCGCTGGCCGAAGTGGTCGGCCGCGCGCCCGCCCAGCATCAGGAAGCCCGCGAATGTGATCGCATACGCATCGACGATCCACTGCAGTTCAGGCGCGGAGAAGTTGAGGCTCAACTGGATCGAGGGCAGCGCCACGTTGACGATGCTCAGGTCGAGGATGACCATGAACTGGGCGACGCAACACACGCCCAACAGCCACGCCTCGCGTGAGCCCAGTCCGCGCTTCGACGGCTGTGAGCCTGGCGCCTCAGGGCTCCTTGGCGTCACGGTGCTCATGTCCGGGGCTCCGGGGGGCTGGTAGGGTGGGCGCCGAACTCAGTAAGCGATGAGAAGAGGCCGGCCGATGAAGCGAACGTCACTGGCAGCAATGCTAACGCTACTGGCCGTCCTCGCGGCCACCTTGGCGATAGCTGGGTGCGGCGGTAAAACGAGCGGCTCCCAGACCCAAACGACCGGCACGACGACCCAAACGACGGGTACGACGACGACCGGCCCCCACAAGCACTCCACCAAACCGGCTTACTAAGCAAGTCCGTCGGCTTGGCGCGCTTGCCGAGTTGCCGGTCTGCGAGTTGCCGGTCTGCGAGTTGTTGGTCTGCGAATTGCCGGTCTGCAGGTCGCCGGTCTGCGAATTGCCCGCTCATCCCTGTGGATGCTCGCTAGGGGGGAGCGCGGCCGCGTAGCTGGTGACTGCGGCGGCCTTGGAGCTGCCCAGCACGTGGCCGGCCGAATCGAGCGCCTGCACCGCCGCGTAGGCGTACTTCTTGGTCAGGACCGTCGAGCTTTCGAAGCCGCTCGCCGGGATCTCGGTCCGCGCCTGGAACGAATCCGGGTGCTCCCCCGCGAGCACCCGCCAGGAGGCCACTTCGGTGGCGCCGTTCCAACTCATGTGCACGATCGTCTCTTCGCCGGTGTTGTTCAGGTTGGTGAGGATCACCGGCGGGCTCGACGGACGCCCGCTCCAGGGGAAGCGGAACGCCCGGTAGAACGACATGTCGTAGGGCAGGTGGGCATCGAACAGCAGCGAACCGTTCGTGGAGAACTCGCTGAGCGCGGGAACACCGCCATAGCCCACCACCGCGTTCCCGTCGGGCAGCGTCTGCATGTTGCCCTGACTTGGGGCGAGCAGCGGCGGGTCGGGATGGGTGTAGGCGGCGCTGAGGTGTGCTTCATGGGTCTTGAAATCGAGTGAGATCCGTAGCCCGCGCGACTGGGAGTGAATCGGCGGATTCGAGCCGTCGTCGAAAAACGTGACTTCCCCGTTGGCGAGGATGCGCCCATCATGCTGCCAGGCCGTTTCGGTGCCCGGCCCCATCTTGAAAGAGCTCTTGAGGCCTCCCAGGCGCCAGAGGATGTTGCCGCTGCCTGCTTCGATCTGGTAGCCGGCCCAGGTGCTGCGGGCGGAGATGAAGATGTTCCCGGATTGATTGGAGTCCCCACCCTCCACATCGATCGAGTTGATGTGAAACCAGTCCCACGGAGTTGGCTTGGTCGGCGTCGTGGTCTCAGACTCCGACGCGCCCACATGGTCGAGGCTGTGCCATTCCCAGCGCACCAGCCCGGTCTTCATGTCGATCTCCTGCACCGCGGTGTCGAGGATCACCCCGTCGTGTGCTCCTCCAACCGGCGAGAGGTCGCAGTGGATCGCGTTGAACGCGGTCGTGTAGGAGACGTCGTTCGGGGTCACTCGGAAGTCGTGAAGGTCGGCCTGCAGGCCGTTGCCGCCCCGAACTCTCGTTAGCTCTTCGTATTTGGAGTTCATGACGACGTCTTCTCCCTGGCCGAAGCCCAGCGAGAGGACCTTGCCCCGCCAGAAGGTCAGCACAGGCCGGCCTTCGTAGCTCTGCATGCTCAGGTTCTCGGCGGTCTCGCCTTTGGGGAGACGGTCAAACCAGACGAGTTGGCCCCGTGGCGTGTAGATCAACAGTCCATACTGGCCCGGCCCGGGCCCGTTGGTAGTGAGGATGTCGCCGGCCCCGGGATCGCGATCCGCCACCGTGACGCTCAGGATCGGCGCCTGGATGCCGGGCAGCGTGGCGAAGCTCTGATAGTCGGCGGGCGCCGCCTGTGGGTTGGGGAACGCCGGGACGCCTGCCGTCGAATAGGGAGTGTCCACGCGAAAACCGAAGGAGATCCGCTTGAGGCGATTGCCGATCTCCCCGGATTGGCCGGTGGCGATCGTCCCGGATTGGCCGGCTCCGATCGCGGCGTGCACGGTCACGTGCTCACCGGGCTCAAATGGGGTGCTGGGCAGGAAGCTGGCGCCGTCGCCCTGTGAGTAGCTCTCCAGGTGACCCGAGTGATGGCCGCTGTGCTGGCCTGTCACCGAGACTTCGTGGATGTCCGCGGCCGGCAAGCCGAGGAAGCTGATCTGGGTGTGGGGGTTCGCCGTGTCGGTTTCCGGCGCCGGCGATACGTCGACGGGTAGCCCCGCGAGCCTCGCGCTGTGGTTGAGCGTTGCCGGCAGGCACGACGGCGAGGAAGCGCTGGGCGACTCCGCTTTGTTCGAGCCCCACAATACGCCTGTGGCCAGCGCGACCACAACAGCGATCACACCTACGGCTCCGAGCATGGTTATACCCAGAGGGGCACGCTTGACGAGGCGCGCTCTGCTCATGCCAGACGGCGGCGGCTAGGCCGTCGCCGCGTCCTGCGCGCCGGCCTCTTCAGCACGCCACGCTTGTATCGCCGCGAGCGCGCCGTCGATGACGCGCCCGAGGAACGTTTCGCGGTCGTTGACGTGCGGCAGTGGCTCGGCTGGCACGGGAAGCTCGAGGAACTCGCACAGCGGTCCCCAGCCTTCACCTACGTTCCAGACGAGTAGGCGCTCCGCTGGCACGGTCGCCTTGATCAGCTCGTTATGGCGCTCGAAGCCGGCGATCAGCTGCGCGGGCGTCTCATGGCCGTCGGCAAATGTGCCGGGCCCGCTCCAGAACATGCGGTCGACGAGTTTCAGATACCGGCTCCACTGCGGATCGATCTGGCCACGGGCGCTGGCCATCAGTCGCAGCAGCGACTCGCCGTGGCTCATGTTCCAGATCGTCTCGCGGAAGCTGGGCTCCCACTTCTCGGGATCGCGCACGCTCAGTAGGACCTTCGCGTCCGGGTAGCGATCCATCAGCTCATGCCAGAAGTAGCCGCCGGGCCAATCGACCGTCGCCTGAAAGCCATCGAACACCTCATCCCAGGGGGCGGTTCCGTCGAGCGCGCCGTTCCACACGTCGACCTGGGTGAGATCGGCCAGGATGTTGACCCAGTGGTAGCAGGGGGTCAGGCCCAGCGTCTCAAGCGCCACCTTCTGCGTCAAAGTGCCCGTGCGCGGCAGGCCGGCTCCGATCAGTCTCATCGTCCCCCCAGGTCTATGGCTGTTGGCGAAGGATCCTATTCACGACGATGCCGCGAAGGGTTTGTGAAGAAGTATGTCGATAGGATGAAGAGTCTATGAAGAAAACTCGCTGAATGGCCGCTCTTTCGCGGGTTCCGGCGGGTTGCTCACATATCCTCGGAGACTGAGCCAATCGTCCGCACTCCCCGATCTACACGAGCCCAGGGGGCCCATTGAAAGCCATAGGCGCCGACCTCGTCAGCGTACACGAGACATTTCTACTGGACGGGCGCAGGGCGAGGAGCCCGCGCATCAGTCGACTGGCGCTCGCCGACCCCGAGACATCCTTCTCCCAAGACGAGGTGCTGGCGCTACTCGGCCTCTCAGACGACGAGTTCGCGCAGCGCATCTTCAGCCGTTGCGGCGTGGAGCGCCGTCAGCTGAATCTGACCGACGAGTTCCTTGCCACTACTGTGCAGGGGCGCACCCTGGAGATTGAGGACCAGCTGTTTGGGTACGCCGTGAAGGCGGTCGACGAGCTCGAGATCGATCCGAGTGAGATCGGGGTCCTGATCAGCGCCAGTCTCTATTCGCTCGGTGGCCCCACACTCGCCCACCGGCTCGTGGAGCACTATGAGATGGACCCTGCGACCGACAAGTACCACGTCGTCGGAGTGGGCTGCGCGAGCGCCGTGCCGTTGATGCGGCTCGCCTCACAGACGCTCCACGCATATCCCGGCAAGCGCGCGCTCGTGGTGGCGGCAGAGAGCATGACGGGCATCCTGATGGGGGCCTCCGACAATGACGAGCGCAGCAAGACGGTCGGCTCCTCAATCTTCGGCGACGGGTGCGCGGCAGCTCTCATCGACGGTGAGGGCGGCGTCGACGACGGCCCGGCGATCATCGCCTCGCAGGTCCATCAGATCAGAGGAACCCTTGGGGCAGTCCGGATGCAGCTCGCGCCCGACGACAGCTATCTGCACCTGATCCGCGAGCTCCCCGACGTCGCGGGGGAAGGGCTCCGCGAGCTGGTTGACGAGTTCCTCGGCGCTCAGGGCCTGACGCGCTCGGAGATAGACCGCTGGCTTGTGCACCCGGGTGGGCGGCGCATCATCGAGAGCGTGCAGGAAGCGCTTGACCTCTCACACGAGGAGGTGGAGGCCAGCTACGACGTGCTCGCCCAGCACGGCAATGTCGGCACGCCGTCAATCTTCTACGTGATGAAGCGCTCGATCGATGCTCACCCGCCGCAGGCGGGTGAGCTTGGGCTGATGGTGACCGTGGGCCCGGGGGTCACGGTCGGGTTGATGCTCCTGCGGTGGTAAGCCCCAGGGCGCCAGGCGCCGGGTGGGTCCGCAGCAACTCCAGCACCGCGTCCACGGCAAGCGGCACAGGCATCTCGGGCGTCAGTTGCAGGTCCGGGCGCGGCGGCTGCTCGTAGGGATCGTCGATGCCGGTGAACCCATCCAATTCGCCTGCGAGCGCGCGCGCATAGAGGCCCTTCGGGTCGCGCTCGGCACACACAGCGATGGGCGTGTCGAGGAACACTTCGTAGAAGGGGAGGCTGTCTTGTGCGTGGAGCTCTCGAACCTGCATACGGGTGCGCTCGTAGGGGGAGACGACCGCCACGACCGCGATCGCGCCAGAATCGGCAAACAGGCGAGCCAGCTCCCCGACGCGATGGACGTTCGCTTCGCGGTCGGCCTGGCTGAAGCCGAGATCGCCGCAGATCCCGCAGCGCAGGTTGTCGCCGTCGAGTAGATAGGCACCGCGCCCCTGCTCCACCAGGCGCTCCTCGACCGCCGCGCCCAGCGTCGACTTGCCCGAGGAGGGCAGACCGGTGATCCACAGCGTCGCTCCGCGTGCGTCCAGCGCTTGCCAGCGCCGCTCGCGAGAGAGCGTCTTGTCCTGCCATGTCACGTTTGGGCTTGAGTCCATAGGGTGGGAAGCGCACCTGTAGGAGTCGTGGGAACCTTGGAGAAGCGTTAGCGTAGGGTTAACACATCTAACACAACCGACGGTCGTCAGTTTCTCCGGGTTGCGTAAGTTGTGGCTAAGAAGTCCGAGGCGGAGAGCCTCGGTCAGGCCTGCGCGAGCACCGCTCCGCCGTCGTACAGCTTGACGATCTCAACCGTGTTGGCGGGCGCTGCGGCCAGGCACAGCCCACACAGCACGCACTCGTCGAGGTTGCGCTCCACGATCTGAAGCGTCCCGTCCTCGGCCTGGGCGAAGATGTCGACTGGGCACGCTTCGGCAAGCTTGGCGGCCAGGGCCGTGTCGGATGCCGCCGCGTCGGTCACCTCGACTGCGATGAAGATCCCATCGGCTCTCATGCTGGGCTCCCTTGGGTCGTTGCGCCGGTGCGCTCGGCGATCTTCGCTCTGATCAGGTCTGGGATGTCCTCAATCCGCTCGGCCACCGTTATCCCGGCCTGCGCGAGCCTGGCGATCTTCTCACTGGCTGTGTCCTCCTTGCCTTCCACGATCGTGCCGGCGTGGCCGAAGCTCATCCCCGGCATCTCATCCATGAAGCGGCCCGCCATGAAAGCGACGATCGGCAGGCGCGATTTGTTCTCGGTGACCCAGCGCGCGAGCTCGGCCTCCATGCGACCGCCGGGCTCGGTGTAGATGACGATGCCCTGCGTCTGCTCGTCGGCCTCGAACAGCGGCATCAACTCGGCGTAGCTCGAGCCGATGATCGCGTCGCCGCCGATCGACACTGCGGTGGATTGACCGAGTCCGGCGGCGCTCAGCGTCGAGGACATCTCGGTCGTCATCCCGCCTGAACGCGAGATCACGCCGATTGGACCGGGCGTGTAGGCCTGCGCGGCGTTGCGCGCCGGGCCGCCGATGCCGCCCATCTTGATCACGTCCGGCACGATGATGCCGAGGCAGTTGGGGCCGATGATACGTGCGCCGCGCAGTGTGGCAAGCTCGACCATCTCGGCCACGTCGCGCCGGGGTATGCGCTCGGTCACGATCACGATCAGCTTGATGCCGTTCTCTATCGCCTCGAACACCGCGTCCTTGGTGAACGCTGGAGGGACCGTCACAACCGAGCCGTAGATCGGCGCGCCATGGTGGGCGACCGCTTGGGCGACCGTGTCGAACACGGGCACGCCGTGGACCTCGCGGCCCAGGCGCCCTGGTGTGACGCCGCCGACGACCTTGGCGCCGGCACCGTAGTCGAGGCACTCGCGTGTCAGGTTGACAGCCTCGCGGCCGGTGATGCCCTGGACGATGAACGTCGTGTCGGAATCGATCAGGATGCTCATGCCGCAACCCCTTGGATCTTCTCGACCGCGCGTCTGGCGGCCTCATTGAGCGACACGCTGCGGTCGGCGTAGTCCACGCCGTACTTCTCGAGGATCTTGAAGCCCTCCTCCTCCCAGGCGCCTGGGATGCGGAAGATCGCGATCTTCTCCGCTGGGTCCATGCCCAGCTCGATGCAGGCCTTGATCACGCCACGCGCGACGATGTCGACGCGCGTGTTGGACACGATCGACATCATCACCGCGATCTTGTCCACGCCGGGCTTCTGCAGTACCAGCTTGGCCAGTCCACAGGCCTTCGCGACCGACGGGTTGCCGCCGATCTCGCAGTAGTTGGCGGGCTTGCCGCCGTGGGCGCGGACCGCGTCGAACAGGGTCAGCGAGCCGCCCCCGGCGCCGATTACGAGGCCGAGGTTGCCGTCGAACTCGGTCACGTTGCCCGCCACGCCGCGGTGGTCGGTCGCGTCGACTTCCTCGCCCGCAAGCTCGAAGGGTGTGGCCTCGCGGGCCTGGCGGGTCTCCTCGTCGCCCACGCCGAGGTCCTTAAGCAGCTTCTTGTGACGTCCGCGGGCCTCGTTCTCGATGTCCATATGCGCGTCGAGCGCCACGAATGACCCGTCCTTGAGCTGCCCGAGTGGGTTGATCTCCGCCAAGGTCATGTCGTTCTCCACGAATAGCTTCGCGAGACGTGCGACGATTGGGACGAGCTTGTTGAGCGCCGAGCCGGTGACGCCAGTGGAGGCGATCACCTCCTTGGCCTCGAAGTCACTGAGGGGCAAGATGTTGGAGAAGTGCCGGCGCCCCACCTTGTCGGGCTGCTCCTCGGCGACCTGCTCGATGTCGATGCCGCCCACAGGGGAGAAGATCATCACCGGCTGCTTGCGCGTGCCATCCCACACCACACCCGTGTAGTACTCCTTGGCGACCTCGGCCTTCGGGTCGACCAGCACGCCGCGTGGCATGTGGCCATTGATCTCAAGCGCCAGGATGTCGCGTGCGTACTCCTCGGCCTGCTCGGGCGTGTCGGCGAACTTAACGCCGCCGGCCTTCATCCGTCCTCCGGTGAGCACCTGGGACTTGATGACAGTGGGGCCGCCGATGCGCTCGGCGATCTGCTTCGCCTCTGCTGGGTCGGTCGTGAAGCCGTAGTCGGTTACCGGTATGCCGGCGCGCTTGACTACCTCGCGCGCCTCAAACTCGAAGAATCTCACATCGTGCCCTTTGGGTATCGCGTTTTCTTGGTTGCTTGGGGACGGGGCGTCGGAACCCTACACGGAGGTCTACGTCTCGTGCGTTGCACTGCCCCTACTGATATACGAACTCCGTGGCCGGAGGGCAACCCGGAGTCAGCAGTCGGCCAGAGCTCGTAGCGTCTGGCAAATCTCATCGCGTCGGGGGCCGAGTGCGCCGGTCCTTTCGGTCAGTGCGGAGCGCAGGACCGGTTGGAGGTTGTCGAAGGAGGCGGCGCATTCGGTGTCGAGACCCTCGCGCGGCCCGAGCCCGATCTCGGTCGGGATCCCCCGCACGGTTCGGCTGACCGGCGCCACCACGACGCGCATCAGCACTCCTATCGCCTGCGAGCGTGTGACCACCAGCACTGGGCGGCGCTTGTCTTCGGCCTCAGCCCACCAGATGTCCCCTTGTTCGGGAATGCTCACCAGGGTTCTTCTTCGACCAGCGCGCGAGTCGCCTGCTCCGCCTGGGCAAGCTCCTCTTCGGTCTCTGGGTGCCGCGTGTACCCGGCGACGATTTCATCTCCAATCAGGCGCCTTCGACGCTCCTCCAAAAGCCTCTCGAGCCCCATCCGCACAGCCTCCGAGCGGCTGGCGATGAAGCCTTCCGCCACGAGCCCGTCGAGGTCGGCGACGAGCTTGTCGTCGAGTCGGGTAACCACCTGCGTCATGCAGCTAGCATAGCAATACGTAATGCAAATTAGGTGCTTTCACAGTGCTGGAGATCACCCCGCTCCGCCACTTACGTAGCGCGGAGCGAGGGAGACCACCCACGATCGCTGCTACATGACCTCGATCGTCTCGTACACGTCCACCTTGCCGCCCGCGGCGATGATCGGGCAGTCGGCGACGAGGCCCGCCGCGGCGTCGAGGCTGTCGGCGGCGATGACCGAGTAGCCGGTCAGGCCGGACGCCGCCGCACCGTTGCTGGCGGAAGCGCTCACAGACGTGGATGCGCCGACGGGGTTGCCTGGCTGGACGACCGCCGAGCCGAGCTTGCCAAACCACTGTCCCCAGGCTGTCATCGCCTGTTCGCGCTCGGCCTCTGTCGCCGCCATGCCGCCGCCGGTGTATGCCAGCAGATAATTCGCCATCTTTTGCTCCTTCTGTTGGTTTGTTGTGATGGGTCTTCTTCTCGCACCGCATCGGACGGGCTCATCGGGCTCCAAACGAATCGCGGTGTCGAAATTGGCTCTAAGTCAGGACGTCTGTGCGGCGCGTTCGTTCAGGTGCGCCTGGAATGCCTCCAGCACGCCTTCCCAGCCGTATCCGTGCGAATCACGCGATTCCAAGGACTCGAGGCCGGTGTGTTCGAGCACGACCGTCGTGCGCCCTCCCTCGGCGCGAAAGTCGACCGCCACGGTGCTGGAGTGGCCAAGCTCGCCATTTTCTTGTTCCCACTGCCAGCTGTAGACGAGGCGAGTGGGGCGGCTCACCTCGCTGTACTCGCCGCCCGCGGTAAATTTTTTGCCGCTCTCGGGGTCTTCCATCGAGATGCGATAGCGCCCGCCTACGCGCAGATCGATCTCGGCGACAGGTGTGATCCAGGCGGGATTCGCCTTCCACCAGCGCCGCAGCACCTCGGGATTAGTCCACGCGTCGAACACATCCTCGGCTGGGGCGTCGTAGGTGCGCTGCAGACGCAGGCTGGTCTCGGTTGGCTTGGTTATCTCGGTCATTTCGACTCCTTCGCTGGATTGTTCTGTTGCTGTGGCGCTCCCTGCTGGGGCTGTTGGCGCTCCTTCTGTTCGCGCAAGTACCGATCGACGGTGTCGAGCTTTCGCTCCCATAGCTCGCGCTGATTAGTCATCCACGCGTACGCCTCGTCGAGTGGCTGCTCGCGCAGTCGCAAACGGTGCGTGCGTCCGTCGATCACGCGTGTGATCGCGCCCGCCTCCTCCAGCAGCTTCAGGTGCTTGCTGATCGCGGGCTTAGACACACCGAAGTCGCCCGTGGCTTCGCCCACGGTCAGCTCACCGCCGGCGAGGCGCTCGAGGATGCCGCGCCTTATCGGGTGCGAACAGGCGACGAAGGCACGGTCCAAAAGGACATTGTTAGCCATATGGTTAACAATAGCAGTATCTGGGTAGCACGAAGCGGCGCGCCGCCGAAACGGCGACGCGCTACTCGGAGCCTCTGCTGCTCTGGAAGGTCTATTCGCCGGCTATGCGGCTGCTGGCACGAACCCGTACGCCTCCGCCAGCTCTGGGTCCTTGCGCGCGAGCATCTCGGCCAGTTTGACCATCACCTGGCACTGCTTCCAGGTGGCGTCGTCCTGCATCTTGCCGTCGATCATGTGCACGCCGCGCCCGTCGGGGATCGCCTCGATCACCTTCTTGGCGAAGATGACCTCCTCGGGATCGGGGGAGAACACCTTCTTGGCGATCCCGATTTGCACCGGGTGCAGCGACCACGCACCTACGCAGCCCAGCAGGAACGCGGCCCTGAACTGCGTCTCGCAGCCGAGCGTGTCCTTGATGTCGCCGTAGGGGCCGTAGAAGGGCAGCGCCCCGACCGCTGTGCAAGCGTCGACCATGCGCGCGATCGAGTAGTGCCACGGATCCTGCTGGTAGCTGGGGCGCGGCAGCTCCGGGTCATTGGCGTCGGGATCGGCGATCGTGCGGTAGCCCGGGTGCCCGCCGCCCACGCGCGTGGTCTTCATGCGCCGTGACGCGGCCAGATCGGCTGGGCCGAAGCTCATCCCCTGGATGCGTGGGCTGGCTGCGGCGATCTCCTCGAGGTTCGCCACGCCCAGTGCCGTCTCGAGGATGGCGTGCACGAGGATCGGCTTCTCGATGCCCGCCTTCGCCTCCAGCTGGGCCAGCAGCCGGTCCACGTAGTGGATGTCCCACGCGCCCTCCACCTTCGGCACCATGATCACCTCGATCTTGTCGCCGATCTCGCCCACGATTTCTGTGAGGTCGTCGAGCACCCACGGCGACTCCAGCGAGTTCACCCGCGTCCACAGCGCCGTGTCGCCCATATCCATCTCGCGACCAACCTTGATCAGCCCGGCGCGCGCCGCCTCCTTGCGGTCCACCGACACCGCGTCCTCCAAGTTGCCGAGCAAGATGTCCACCGTTGGTGCGATGGCGGGGACCTTTTCGACCATTTTCTCGTTCGAGAGGTCGAGAAAATGGATCATCCGTGACGGCTTGAAGGGAATCTCGCGCGCTGGCTCGGGCGCGCCGATCGCAAGGGGCTTATCGAAGGCTCTGGGGTTGCGCAAGGCTTTATCTCCTGGGTCTGATGGCGCTCTCTGGGGTTCCACAATAGAGTTCCAACCGCTTCAACGCCCACCACGCACACCACAGGAGACACTCCCCACCCATGAGCGATACCCACACCCTCGAGACCGAGCAGGCCGCGCGTGAGGCCAGCGGCGCCCACCCCTACGGCCGCTACCTGGAGGAGTTCGAGGTTGGGGCCACCTACAAGCACTGGCCCGCCAAGACCGTCACCGAGTCAGACGACCATCTGTTCTGTCTGATCACGATGAACCACCATCCGCTGCACCTCAACGACGTCTACGCCGCCAAATCGCAGCAGAAACGCAACGTCGTCGTCGGTCCGCTCGTCTACTCGCTCGCGCTCGGCATGTCCGTCTCAGATGTCTCCGGCAAGGCGATCGCCAATCTCGCCACCGAAGAGCTCAAGCATCCCGCGCCCGTATTCCACGGCGATACGCTGTTCTGCGAGTCCGAGGTGCTGGAGAAGCGCGAGTCCCAGTCAAAGCCCGACCGCGGCACCGTCAAGGTGCACACCCGCGTCTACAACCAGGATGGGGTACTCGTGGCGGAGTTCAAGCGGCTCGTGCTCGTTCCGCGCCGGGAGCCCGGCGGAGCGGAGGCCGAGGGCAACGTCGAGTAAGCCGGTCGGTCTACTCGATAGGAGGACACGATCGGCGCCCCGATGGCTCGGGCGTCGCCCGGTTGCTTCAAATCCGGAGCAGGACCGGCGGCAAACTCCGGAGCCACGCTGTCAAGGCATGCGATAGGCTCCACTTAGCGCCCCCGAAGGGCGTTTTTCCGTTCCCTGGACTGGGAATCGGATCCACCCACCCGGCGGCAGCGCCGCGCGGCGCACGCCACCGCACACCGCAACACAGCAAGGAGCCGCTCGCACGTCATGGAGACCACCGCCCCCGCCGCCCCCACAACGACCAACACGCGCCTGCTCACCTGGGTAGAGGAGATCGCCGCCCTCACCGAGCCCGCCTCGATCCAGTGGTGCGACGGCTCCGCGGAGGAGTACAACCGCCTCTGCCAGCTCCTGGTCGACGCTGGCACCTTCAAGCGACTCTCCGACGCCAAGCGCCCCAATTCCTACCTTGGCTTCTCCGACCCCGGCGATGTCGCCCGCGTCGAGGACCGCACATTCATCTGCTCCCCCAGCGAGTCCGAAGCGGGGCCCACCAACAACTGGCGTGATCCCGCCGAGATGAAGGAGGCCCTCACCGAGCTATTTACCGGCTCGATGCGCGGTCGCACGATGTATGTGGTGCCGTTCTCAATGGGCCCGCTCGGCTCCGACAAGAGCCAGATCGGGGTGCAGCTCACAGACTCGCCTTACGTGGTCGTCTCGATGCGCATCATGACCCGCATGGGCTTCGCCGCTCTGGAGACGCTCGGCGACGGCGACTATGTCCCCTGCTTGCACTCCGTTGGAATGCCGCTCGAGGATGGCGTCTCCGACGTCCCATGGCCATGTAACGCCGACAACAAGTACATCGTGCACTTCCCCGCCACCCGCGAGATCACCTCCTACGGCTCCGGCTACGGTGGCAACGCGCTACTTGGCAAGAAGTGCATGGCGCTGCGGATCGCCTCGGTGATGGCTCGCGACGAGGGCTGGATGGCCGAGCACATGCTGATCCTCAAGCTGACTTCTCCTGAGAAGGAGGTCAAGTACATCGCCGCGGCCTTCCCCTCCGCCTGCGGGAAGACCAACCTCGCGATGCTGATTCCCACGCTCCCCGGCTGGGACGTGCAGACGGTCGGCGACGACATCGCCTGGATGAAGTTCGGCGAGGACGGTCGCCTGTACGCGATCAACCCCGAGGCCGGCTTCTTTGGCGTGGCGCCCGGCACCGGCGAGGACACCAATCCAAACGCTATCCGCACTGTGGAGAGCAATACGATCTTCACCAATTGCGCCCTCACCGACGACGGCGACGTGTGGTGGGAGGGGCTCACCGAGGAGCCCCCAGCACACCTCACTGACTGGCGCGGCAAAGACTGGACGCCGGACTCAGAGACGCCCGCAGCACATCCCAACGCCCGCTTCACGGTCCCTGCCGCTCAGGACCCCGCGATCGCCCCGGAGTGGGAGGACCCAGCCGGCGTGCCGATCTCAGCAATGCTGTTCGGTGGACGGCGCTCCACTGTGGTGCCGCTCGTCACCGAGGCGATCGACTGGGAGCACGGTGTGTTCCTTGGCTCGGTGATGGGCTCTGAGAAGACCGCCGCCGCTGCCGGCACCGTCGGGGAGCTGCGCTTCGACCCATTCGCGATGCTCCCGTTCTGCGGCTACAACATGGCCGACTACTTCGCCCACTGGCTGAAGATCGGTCGTCAAGCAGACCCAGAGAAGCTGCCGAAGATCTTCTACGTCAACTGGTTTCGCAAGGACGCAGACGGACGCTTCCTGTGGCCCGGCTACGGCGAGAACTCGCGCGTGCTGGCATGGGTGTTCGCTCGCTGCGCCGGTCACGGCGCAGCCGTGGACACACCGATCGGAACGATGCCGCCCGTCGGTCCCGACGGGCTCGACACGACCAACCTCGACATCTCAGATGAGGACATATCCGAGCTGTTGCGTGTGGACATCGCGGAGTGGAAGGCCCAGCTACCCCACTTCCATGAGCACCTCGGCAAGTTCGACCGCCTGCCTCCGGAGCTGCACGAGCAGCTCGAGGCGCTCGAGCAGCGGCTCTCGGCCTGAGCGTCGCGCTCTGGCTGGCTCTCAAAGGCCGCCAGCTGTCCCTCCAACGCCCGGTCGGGGGCGCGTTTGACCGCTGAGGTGGCCGCGTGCCGTTCGCCTACAGCGGCTCGGCCGCCGGTTCGCGGCGGCGCCAGGTCACGGTCAGAGCGACCGCCTGGGTCGCCAGCGCAGCGACTGTGGCCAGCAGGAAGGCTTCGGCGATTCCGAGCGATCCGAGCGACACCGACAGCACGAAGCAGAACAGGGCATACGCCACCAAGCCCATCACAAAGCCGCGCATGATCCGCAATAGGTCTTGCTCGCCGTGCTGAGCGTGAGTGAACACCGCCAGCACACTCGCGATCACAGGAAACGGCGCCAGCAAGCCGCTCAATTTCGGGCCCAGCTGACCAGCGAGTGCAGTCAAGGCCAGCACAAGCGCCATCGCGCTGAGTGCGCGCAGCGGTAGGTCCCAGGCAGGGATCCTCCCTTCGCCCGGTCGCTCCTCCCGCGCCCCGGGCAGCGCCAGCAGTGTCAGCGCGACCGCCGCCAGCACCACCGCGAGCGCCGGATCGACGCCCAGTGTGACGGTGCTGAGCGCCCCTGTCATCACAAAGAACGCCCCCCACCCAAAAATAAGACTCAACCCCCAACCCACACGGCTCGCCAGATGTGTGTACGTCACGATGAACACGAGTAGCGACACAAGTCCCAGCAGCGTCCCCGCCGCCGCCTCGGTGGCAAACGCACGCCCGTGATCAAGCGCGTACACGAGCAGGATCGGGCCCGCCACCGCGGGCAACCCGCCCACCAGGCCGCCGATGCGCGCGCCATAGCGCCTCACCGCCAGCGAGGCCGCCATCACGAAGGCCGGTGCCAGCACTATCTTCGCGACGAGCACGCCCACAGGCTGATGATGATCGCTGTGGGAGCTACTCGTGTTCGTGCGCTTCGGCCGCCGCCGCCGGTGGGCGTGACTCCTCGGCCAGCGAGGTAATTGTCAGAGCGCCACGTGCCGCCGACTCCAGCACCTCGGTTGCCTCCTCGAGCGAGCGCGCATACAGCTCCACCAGTAGGTGCACCACGATCCGGTCGTCGTCGTGCTTGTGGAAGCGCACATGCGTGAAGAACTCTCGCACCCCGTACTCCCCGAAGGCGGCGTAGGAGAGCGCGTCCCCGGCCTCCGGTCCCGAGCAGATCTCCACGTCGTCGGCCTCCACCGTCACGGTGCACGAGGCCACCCACGGCGTCCCGGCGATCATCCGTTCCCAGCGATCCTCAATCGGCTCCACACGACCGCCGGCGAAGCCGAGGTGGGGCTGGTCGTGCATGCAGTCCAAGCACTGCACCACCGCCTCCTGCAGCTCGTCGACCACTTCCGCGCGCTCACCCGTCTCAGGGTCGATCTTGTGGATCCCCTCGTAGTGCACCTGCACCTCGAGGTTCTGCGACCAGCAGCGGTAGCACCGCAGCCATGCCCTCGCGGTGGTCTCTGGGGCAGGTCCCTCCATCTCAGTCATTGTATGCCCACCGACGGGCTTCTCGGGGTAGGTCCCTATCCGAACGTGAATGCATAGCCTGAGATGCCCGGCTCGAAGCGCAACGACAGGCGGTGCTGCTGGTCGCCGTGCAGCGACACCAGCGAGTACAGACGCTCGTTGGTGACGGTCAGCATGCCATTGTGCACGTCCGCCCCCGCGAGGCTGTTGGGTATCGGCTTGCCGTCGAGCAGCACCTGCACCTTGCGCGGGCGTTCGCCTTCGGAGCTCAACACCAGATACACGTTCTTGGCCTCGAACTCCATGTCGATGCCCGCGTCTGAGACGGCCGTGGCGGGTTGGCTGGCGATGCTCCAGGTGCCGCTGTAGTCGAATTCGTTGAGCGCGAGCTGCGCCGGGACACTCGTCCCGTAGTCGTGCAACCCGGACTTCGGCCCGTTGCGCCACCCCTGCGCGCGGTTGGTCCCGAGGTAGGTCTCGGGCGTCGCAACTTCGCTTGGTGTCACCACGTCGGTGGGGTGGCTCATGCCGCTGACTGAGTAGCCGGCTTCGGCCAGTAGCGCTCTGATCGCGGTCTCTGTCTGTGAGTAGTCGCCCTCGCCGGCCGTTGCGTAGCGCACGTGTCCGGAGGAGTCGATCAAATAGTCGGCGGGCCAGTACTCGTTGCCGTACGCGTTCCACGTCCCCATGTTGTTGTCCTGCACCACCGGATAGTGCAACCCGAACTGATCGATCGCGTCCTGCACGTTCGATGCCTCGTGCTCGAAGGCGAACTCAGGCGTCTCGACTCCGACGATCGTCAGCCCGTCTTTGCCGTAGTCGGCGTTCCAGGCCTTCAGATAGGGGAGGGTGCGGATACAGTTGATGCAGGTGTAGGTCCAGAAGTCCACGAGCACCACGCGCCCGTGCAAACCCGCCAGCGTGAGCGGCCGATTGCCTGGAGTGTTGAACCAGTCCTCGGTTTCGGTGAATTCCGGTGCGTCACCGAGAACCTTCAGCCCGCGTGCATCTGCCAGCAGCGTCGCGTCGCTCGCGTTGCGCGCCGCCACTGCCGTTTTCGTGCTCTGCGCGAACTTCGCGCCGTGCCCGGTGATCTCCGGCAGGCGGCTTTCGACCGCGTGCGATTTCTCCAGGCCCGCCGTCAGGTTCACGTTGGGTATGTGTTCGGCCACGTACTGGTCGAAGTCCACGTCCACGCCGGCGATGATCGCCCCGGCGGTCACCACCATCACGATCCCGAGTGTGCGCTGCAGCGCCACGCCGCGTCCCGCCGCGCGCACCCGATCGAACAGCCTGCGCCCGCCGAGCGTCAGCGCGAACAGCACCGCCGCGCTGCCCAGCGAGTAGGCGATCGCCACTACCACAGTACGCCCGCTGGCGGCGCTCACCGAGATCACCGCGGCGAGGATCGGCCCAGCGCACGGCGTGTACACGAAGCCGAGCGCCCCGCCGACCAGCAGCCCGGAGCGAAAGCCATCTCCGCGATTGATTCGCATCCCACCCACCCCGAGTGCGGCGATCCGCGACATGCGCGCCTCCAGGCGGTCTGCCAGCCCCGGCACGATCAGTGCCAGCCCGGCGGCCAGCAGTACCGCGACCGCGATGTCGCGCAGCGGGTCCGAGCCGAGCCCCACGCCGTCCACGACGTTGGCCACGCCGACGATCACCACGGTAAACGTCACCGTGAGGCCGGTTACGACGCCGAGTGGACGGCGTCGGCCTCCGACGCCGCCAGAGGCCAGCAGCGCCGGGAGCACCGGCAGTACGCACGGCGACAAGGCCGTGCCAGCGCCGGCGAGAAAGGCAAACCCGAGCAACAAGATCATCGCGAGTCAGAGCCTAGGGACTCGATACCGGTAGGGCGCCGGGTGGCGGGTTGGGCGTAAAAGAGGCGGAGGGTTGTATTTGTTTTTTTGAGAATCTTCATGACTGTAATCATTCAGTATGGAAAGGATTCGAAAATTCGATACATACCCCACGTCGGCTTCAAGGTTCAGCGTCGCCGATTCAAAGTTCAGCGTCTGAGCATGATGTAGACGACGCTGATTGCGAACGCGATCTGTCCGAACGCAAGTGCTGTGCCCAGGTTCACCGCGCCGAGCGCGCCCGCGAGCACGGCGGCGAACACGAACGCGCCGAACATGGTTGCGAGGTCACGCGCCATCAGGTCGGCTCATCTCCGCAGTTTGCTCGAGCACGCTCATGAGCGCCCGGGTGTCGAGACCAGGATTCTGTGTCTCCAGCAAACGTTCGGCAGCGCGACGTCCGCCCGCGGCACGCAATCCCCGCTCCCCATGCTCCTCGGCAAAGTCCAGCACCGCTCCCGCGCGCCGCGCGCGCAGACGCCGCGCGGCCACGTCGAGCCGGCTGCGGTGCTCGTCTAGTGCCTCCACCAGCTCCTCGATGCCTTGGGGGGGGAGACAGGGAGGACACCGCCAGTACGCGGGTGATGTTCGGGCCCTGTGTCCCCAGTGAGCGCAGCGCCGCACTCAGGTCGCGTCTGGTGGCAAGAGCTATCTGGCCGAGATCGGCCTTCGTCACGACGAGCACATCTGGGGTCTCCATGATTCCCGACTTTAGGAACTGCAGTACGTCGCCGCTGCCCGGCTGCACGACGACGAGGACCGTATCGGCGACGTCGGCCACCTCCGTCTCGGCCTGACCCACCCCAACCGTCTCAATCACGACCATGTCGAATGCCGCCGCGAGCGCCTGTGCGGCCGTGCGAGTTGCGCGCGCCAGTCCACCGAGCCGCTCTCCGGCGGCGGTCGAGCGGATTAGCACGCCGCGATCGGCCGGGTCGAACTCGATCCGCGCGCGATCGCCGAGCAGCGAGCCGCCTGAGCGACGTGAGCTGGGGTCCACGGCGAGCATCGCCACGGTCCGACCCTGGCCACCCGCCTCGTTGGTTGTGCCCCGCCACGCGTGCAGCAGCGTCGATAGCAGCGTCGACTTGCCCGCGCCCGGCGGTCCCGTGACTCCGACGATGTGCCCCGGCGCCTCGCCGCCGAGCGCGGCGGGGGAGACCTCGCGCAGAAGCTCAGTCGCCTGCTTGCGGTCAGTTGGGGTTGTGCTCTCCAACAGGTTCAGCACCGCCGGTGCCGCGCTCACGTCGCGTTCGCGCAGGCGCTTGCCCAGCGCTGCACCGGTTGATACGGAGGAATCCACAGAGCCGGTGTCACCGCCGGAGACGGAGGGCACCCTGGCGCTCACGCGGCGGTCGGCACGCCGTGGCGCTCGCCGACGATCTCCACGATGTCGCGCACAATGCGCGTGATGTCGAAGTCCTTGGGCGTGTACACAGCGGCGACGCCGGCTTGCTTCAGTGGCTCGACGTCCTGCTCGGGGATGATCCCGCCGACTACGACCGGCGCGCTCACCCCCGCCTCGTGCAGCGCGTCGATCACGGCTGGGATCAACTCCCTATGGGAGCCTGAGAGGATCGACAGGCCGATCACGTGCACCCCCTCCTGCAGAGCTGAGGCGGCGATCTGAGCGGGGGTGAGGCGGATGCCTTCGTACACGACGTCCAAGCCGGCGTCGCGCGCACGCACCGCGATCTGCTCGGCGCCGTTGGAGTGGCCGTCGAGGCCAGGCTTGCCCACCAGGATCTTCGGTCGACGACCGAGCTTCTCGGTGAGCTGGGCAACCTCCTCGCGCAGCTCCTCCAACTCTCCGCCTACCGGTCCCCCGCTGGCCTCCCCAACGCCTGTGGGGGCGCGGTAGCTACCGAACACCCCGCGCAACGTGCGCGCCCACTCGCCGGTGGTGGCGCCTGCTCGCGCGGCGAGGATCGTGGGGATCATCAGGTTCTCGTGGCTCTCCTCGCTGCTTGCGACGCGAGCCAGCTCGGCAAGCGCGTCATCGACGGCCTGCTGGTCGCGCTCGGCACGCCAGCGGCGCACAGACTCGATCTGCTCGGCCTCGACCTTTGGATCGACGACAAGGATGCCGCCCTCCGCATCCGCTGTCAGCGGTGAAGGCTCGGTCTCGGTGTAGCGGTTCTGACCCACCACCACCTGCTCCCCGGACTCGATCCGTTGAATGCGTGCGCGGTGTGAGTCCACCAGCGCCGCCTTCATGTAGGAGACCGCCTGCACTGCGCCGCCGTGCTCGGCCACCACCGCCATCTCGGCGCGCGCGCCCTCCAGCAGTTCCTCCACGAGCCCCTCCATGACCTTTGAGCCCTCGAAGATGTCGGGGTACTCGAGGATGTCGGTTTCATAAGCCAGTACTTGCTGGATGCGTAGCGACCACTGCTGGTCCCACGGACGCGGCAACCCCAGCGCCTCGTTCCACGCCGGCAGCTGAATCGCGCGCGCCCGCGCGTCGCGTCCGAGCGTGACCGCGAGCGCCTCAAGCACGATGCGCTGCACGTTGTTCTCCGGCTGGGCCTCGGTGAGGCCGAGCGAGTTGACCTGCACGCCATAGCGGAAACGCAGACGGCGCTCGTCGCTCACGCCGTAGCGCTCGCGCCCCAGCTGCTCCCACAGGATCCCCATCGCGCGCAGCTTCGCGTGCTCCTCCACGAAACGCACCCCCGCGTTCACGAAGAAGGAGATGCGCCCGAACACGTCGCTCATCAGCTCATCTTCATTCGCGCGCCCGCCCAAACGTGTCCGCGTGGCGTCGAGCACGGCGATCGCGTTGCTCATCGCATAGGCGATCTCCTGCACCGGCGTTGCGCCGGCCTCCTGCAGGTGGTAGGAGCAGATGTTGATCGGGTTCCACTTCGGCACGTGCTCGACCGTGTAAGCGATCATGTCCGCGATTAGGCGCATCGACGGCGCCGGCGGGAATGCGTAGGTCCCGCGCGCCAAGAACTCCTTGATGATGTCGTTCTGGGTCGTGCCTTGGAGGCTTCGCCGCGGGATGGGGGGGTCCTGATTTTCGGCCGCCACTATGTACAGCGCGAGCAGCCACGCCGCGGTCGCGTTGATCGTCATCGAGGTGTTCATCTCCCCGAGCGGGATCCCGTCCATCAAGGCGGCCATGTCCCCACGGTGGACCACGGGCACGCCGACCTTGCCGACCTCGCCGCGGGCAAGCTCGTCGTCTGGGTCATACCCGGTCTGGGTGGGTAGGTCGAACGCCACCGACAGCCCTGTCTGGCCCTTGGCCAGGTTGCCGCGATAGAGCTCGTTGGATGCCTTCGCCGTTGAGTGCCCGGCGTAGGTGCGCATCATCCACGGGCGGTCGCGCTCGGGCAGGCGTGGGGACTCCTCGCGGCTCATCCGCCAATTGTATGGGGGAGCGCGGGGCTTTATCCTAACGCCCTATGAGCGAGACGATCGAGCTGCCGCGCACGGGTGGGCCCGGAACTGGGCTGGGGGACTCCTGGAGGGTGATCGTGCGCAACGACGATCACAACACGTTCGATCACGTCGCCCGCACGCTCGCGCGCTTCATCCCGGGAGTTACGCTGGAGCGCGGCCACCAGATCGCCAACGCGATCCACACCTCAGGTCAGGCGATCGTGTTCAGCGGCCACCAGGAGGCCGCCGAGCACTACTGGGAGCTGCTCAAGGGCGCCGGGTTGACGATGGCTCCCTTGGAGCAATGTTGAGAAAGTTCAGGCGCGGCAGCGGGGGCTGACGTGGACTTCAGGCTCGCCACCCCCGGGTGGCGGATCGATCTTGCACCACGTCAGTTCTCGCGTGCGTTCGTCGACGACGCCCACGAACGGGTATGCGATGCCGTTGGCGTGGGCCGAGCAACGCAATGCTCGACGGCTGGCATGCAGCGGGCCTGTGGGGGTGCAGCGCACGTCTTGCAAGGGGCCCGTGAGTTCTCCGTGGAGAATCCGGTTGCGCGCGTCGGTCGCGATCGCCGATTCCAATGCCGCTCGAGTCGGAATGCCGGACGGCAGCGGCGCGGTGTGCGGGGCCTGATCCTCTTCGACGACGATCTGGCCCTCTCGATTGGCTTCGACTTCCGCGCTGCGTTCTGAGCTCGTTGGGTTCGACGAGCCTTCTCCGCCGGTGGTGAGCACCCGGACCGCGACGATCAGGACCGCGAAACCAAGGATCGCGAGCAGCCAACGCACCCACAGTGGAGGATGTCGTGCGGCCAGCGCAAGTCGCACAAGCGAGCTATCGCGCATCGCTCGCGGTCACGGCCCTCAGACGTAGTGGGCGGCGGGCTCGTCGTCGCTGGAACCGCCGTTGGGAGCGCCGCCGAGGCTGCCGTCGGAGTCGCCGCCCGAGTAGCCATTGGGGGCGTGTGCGCCCACCGGCTCGCCCTCGATACTCGCGCCGGCGGTGAGGTCCCACCAGCCGTAGAGCACCGGCACCTGGTGCCAGCCGGAATGGCGCACCCTGAAGTCGGTCATCTCAGGCCCGTCCCAGAAGCGTTCCCAGTCGATGTGCTCGGCGAACTGCGCGAACTGCTGGAAGCGGTAACGGTCGTCTTTGGAGCGGTACACCGCGTAGGAGCTCGCCCCGTAGCGCAACGCCACGGCCGCAATCTCGTTCAGCGCCTGTTCGAAGCCGTCCGACCGGAAACCGGTCGCATACCACGGGACGATCACAGTGCCGGCCATCTCAACCTCCAACCTCGGCGTGGATTGCGGGTGGGTGGGCGCCCGATCCAGCGGCTGTCCTGCCCTCGTCTTCGGACTCCGCTCCGACGAGGATCGAGATCTTGCCCAGGTGCTTGTTTTCGAGCATCAACTGGTGTGCTTCGGCGACGCCCTCGAAGCCGAGCGTGCGCCACAGCACGGGACGGATCTGACCGCTCTCGATCAGCTCGTTGGCCTTCATGCACTCATACGCGTTGGCGAAGTGCGAACCGAGGATCTCCTTCTGCTTCATCCACAGGTAGCGCACGTCGAAGTCGAGGTTGAAGCCGGTGGTGCCCGCGCAGATGACGACCTTGCCGAATGGCTTCACGGTGAACACCGACGTCGGGAAAGTCGCCTGCCCGACGTGCTCGAAGACGATGTCCGGAGCGTCGCCGAGGATCTCCTTCACCCGCTTTGAGAACTCGCGCGAGACGAGGAAGCGCGCCTTGTCCTCCTCGGGGGTCTCGCCGCCCTTGCGCATCATCCCGGCGAACTCACCCCGGTCGATGTAGTCGACAGCGCCGAGCCGCTTCACCAGCTCGCCCTTCTCGGGTGAGGACACGACACCGACGGAGTGGGCCCCAGCCGCAGCGCACAGCTGCGTGGCGAACACACCCAGGCCGCCCGCGGCGCCCCAGATCAACACCTTCTGGCCGGCCTGCAGTTTGCAGCGGGTCATCAGCATTCGGTAGGCGGTGAAGTACACGAGGCCATATGAAGCCGACTCCGACCAGCTCAGCGCCTGCGGCTTGGGCAGCAACTGTTGGGCCTGCACCTTCGTGAACTGGGCAAACGATCCCCAGGTCGTCTCATAGCCCCAGATCTTCTGCGATGGCGCTGCCATCGGGTCGAGGCCGTGCACCTCCGGATCCTCGTAGGAGGCCTGGTTGCAGTGCACCACCACCTCGTCGCCCGGCTTCCAGCGGGTCACTCCTGCACCCACCTTCCACACGATGCCCGATGCGTCCGAGCCGCCGATGTGGTGACCGAACTGGGGGTGGTCGCCGTACTTCATCACCGACACCGGCTTGCCGAGTGCCGCCCACACGTTGTTGTAATTGACGCCCGCCGCCATCACGCGCACGATCACCTCGAAGGCTCCTGGCTCTGGGACTTCGATCTCCTCGAGCTGAAACGCGTCCTTCGGTTCGCCCTGACGCTCCTCGCGGATGACCCACGCGGCCATCGTTCGCGGTAGCTCGCCAGGCTCGGTGTCTACCTTTGATACGTGCTGAAGATCGATTGCCACGGTGCTCTTGAGACCTCGCGTGTCGGGGACGGGGACGGCCTGCAATCCTACCCGCCGCGCGCCATCTCCGGCTCCGAGGCCGCCGCGCACTCCTGTCTCGAGACGCCGAGCAGGATTTTCCTACCGGAAGGGCAGCTCGCACACAAGTGCGCTTGCGCCGTGCTCGCCAACGGCGACGGTGGTGCCCGGCTCGGCCTCGCGACGCACGAGCGCCAAACCGATCGGACCGAGCGCAGGGGAGAGCACCGAGCTGCCGAGGTGTCCGACTGAGCGCTCGCCAAGACGTAGCTCAGCGCCCGGCTGGACCGGCTCGGAGAACCGCAGGCCGCGCAGGTGGCGGTTTGGCTTGCCCTTGTAGAACAGGCGAGCCACGGTCTCCTGGCCCACGTAACAACCCTTTGTGAAGCTCACCGCCCGTTCGTTCAGGGCAGCCTCCTGGGGAATCGTGCTCTCGTCGAGGTCGATCCCATAGCGCGGGCGGCCGTGCTCCACGCGCACGATCTCCGCTGCCGCTTCGCTCACAGCGATGGCGCCCGCCCCTTCGAGGGTGCCGCGCACTGCCTCGATAGCCGCCGACTCGCACAGCGCGTCAATGCCCCCGCTGGTGCGGATTAGGCGCACAGGTGTGCGGTCGGGGGCTGCATCAGTCGGTTCCAGGTGCGCGAGGACGTGGCCGTTCTCTGACTCGGGCAGGCCGGTCGAGTCAAGCGCGAACGCTCGCGCGAGCACATCGTCGGACAGTGGACCGATCAACGAAAGCAGCGCGCTCTCCAGCGTGCGCTTGTGCAGCTCGACCTCGTATCCGACCTTGAAGCGGCGGATCATGTCGAACAGCGCTTGCAGGGCGACACGCTCGGTGTCGAGCAGCAGCTCGACTGTGGCGCTCGGTTTATTCTCCCGTGTCGCGGCTTCGTTCTCCCGCGCAGCTTCGACGTCTTGCGCTCCCACGGCAAGGATGCGCAGGTCACCCAGCATCTTGCCCTTGTGTGTCAAGAACGCGGCATAGCAACCCTGGCCCGGTTCGAGGCCGATCAGCTCATTCGTCACCTGCCCATTCAGGAAATCGACGGCGCCCGCACCTGTGAGGGCCAGCTTGCCGCGTTCGGAGCGATCGACCAGCCCGCAGCGCTCGGTCAACGTCGCGTACTCACCCGCGAGCATCGTTACGTCTGTAGTAGCCACAGCTCCGAGGATATCCACGCTAGGCTTCACCTCAATGGCCTTGGCAGACACCTTCCAGCGAATCGTCGACTCACTCCCCGACGACTGGACAGACATCGAGCTGGACCTGCGAATCGCGGACGAGTCGCGCTACATAGACGCGTCGGTCTATCTCGTCACGTGCAACGCGCGACCCTATTCGCGCCACGACTGGCACTGGCGGCTGCTGGTCGCCCATCACTTCGGCCACGCTGCCTCAGCGCCCACGGTACACGGGACGCTTACCCTGCTCGACGATGCTGGGATCGAAGGCGAGCTGGTCCTGCGCGAGCACCGCGCCGGGCGTGTCGAGGTCACCCAGATGTGGGGTCGCCCGCAATCGGTGCGCGATGAGTTCGCGCGCGTACGGGCGCAGTAGTCAGATCCGGGGCAGCGGGCGCGAGCCGCCGATTCGATGGTGCAAGTTCTGGCGTTCATCCCCGATCTGCTGTTCGGCTCGCAAGTTCAGGGGGCGTTGACGGCGGCTGGTCACGAGGTTGTTCTCGTCGCGGATGCCAATCGTGTTCGTGAGCGTTTGAACGGGGCTGCGGTACTCGTTGTCGACCTCACCGATGATGCCTCAAACCGGACTGGATTCGTCAAGGACCTACACGCCGATGGTGTGCTCGAGGGGCTCGCCACGCTCTGCTTCTACTCGCACGTCGAGGCCGAGGTACGCGATATGGCTGAAAGCGCCGGCTTCGACCTTGTGGTTCCACGCTCGCGGATGGCGCGCGAAGGGGCCACGTTGGTCGCCGGGCTGATCAACTAGGCGGCAGCGCCGCCCCCCCACCCAGCTCGGTGTCTTCGGTCTCGGCTGGATCCAGCGGGACC
This sequence comes from uncultured Solirubrobacterales bacterium, assembly GCA_963849215.1. Taxonomy (GTDB): domain Bacteria; phylum Actinomycetota; class Thermoleophilia; order Solirubrobacterales; family Solirubrobacteraceae; genus Palsa-744. The sequence goes on along the minus strand of CAWKGR010000001.1, from coordinate 400,271 downwards.
AAGGCTGCGTTGGGGATGTGCTCGGATAGCGCGACCCCGTGGCCTGCGCGCTGGGAGAGCGCAATGCGGATCACGACGCCGTGGCAGACGACGAGTGCGGGGAGATCGCCTTGCTCGATGTGGGCGAGGGCCGCGGCGACCCGCTCGCCTTGCTGGGCGAAGGACTCGCCGCCGGGAAACCCGAAGTCGAGGCGACCCTCGACGAAGCCGGCGAGGCCGTCAGGGTCTTCGGCTTGCACGTCTGACCACAGCCGGTCGGTCCAGTCGCCCGTGTCGGTCTCCTTCAGGCGCGGGTCCTCGCGCGGCGTGAGGCCGACCCGCGCGGCGACTATGTCAGCGGTTTCGCGTGCGCGCAGCAGCGGGCTGCACCACAGCGCCGCGAATGGGACCTCATCGCCCGCCCCCGCCGTGGCGCGCTCGGCCAGGTCGCGCGCCTGCTCGCGGCCGGTTCCGTCCAAAGGCACGGGCCCTTGTCCCTGGAAGCGGCGTTCCAGGTTGTACGCGGTCTGGCCGTGGCGGGCCAGGTATACGTTCGCCGGAGTCATCGTTGGCAAGGCGGGTGCGCAAGCACCGGTCGAGCTGTTCCTGGCCTGTGGTACTAGCCGCTCGCGGGCACGGGCTCCGCGGCCTCGCCGGCTTTGCCTATGAACAGGTACTGGTAGAGCAACGCCGCCACCGCGGCCCCCAGCACCGGCCCCGCGTACCAAACCCAGCCATTGGCCCAATGGTCGCCCACGAGCTGCGGGCCGAACGCGCGCGAGGGGTTCATCGCGGCGCCCGTGAACGGACCGCCGAACAGGACGTCGATCGAGATCGTGAGGCCGATCGCGAGGCCCGCGACCGCGCCGAAGGGGCCGCGCTCGTCCACCGCCGAGCCAAATACTACGAGCACGAGGAAGAAGGTCAGGACCGCCTCGAGCAGGAAGCCCGAGCTTGCGTCGACGCCATGGCCGAGCGCCGGCACGCCGAGGTTGACCGCCTCGGTTATTTCTCGTGGCAACAGCTCCTTGACGAACAGCGCGGCCAGCGCCGCGCCGCCGAACTGGGCGATCCAATACACGCCCGCGAGTGCCGGCTTGATGCGACGGGTGATCAGGAAGCCGAACGTGATCGCCGGGTTGAAGTGCCCGCCGGAGATGTACCCGAGCGCGCACACCATCACGCCGATCGCAAGCCCGTTGGCGATCGCCACGCCGATCAGCGTCGTGTCGTGGACGCCACCGGCGGCGGCCGCGGCCCCGGCGCCGATGAAGGTGAGAGTGAAGGCGCCGATCATCTCGGCCACGGCGCGACGCAGGGTGTCTTGGGACATGCGCGGCAATTTATGGTCTGTCCCGGACGGCACTCGCATCGGGGCGTCATAGACTCCGTGCATGCGCAGACGCGTCACCTTCTCGCGCAACCTCACGCTGTCGCTTTCGCGCACGTGCCAGTGCTACTGCAAGTACTGCGCGTTCGCCACCCACAAGGCGCACCTGTACTCGCCCGAGGAGGCGATCGAGATCCTCGACGGGGCGGCGCGCCGGCAGGTCAAGGAGCTGCTGGTGCTCACCGGCGAGCGTCCCGAGGTCAACTCGCAAGTGAGCGCGCGTTTGAGCGAGTACGGGCACGAGGACTTCACCGCGTATGTCGTGTGGACTTGCGAGCGTGCGCTCGAGCGCGGCCTGCTGCCGCACACCAACCTCGGGGTGCTCTCACGTGAGGACCTAAGTCGCTTGCGCGAGGTCACTGCCTCGCAGGGGCTGATGCTGGAGTCCGTGTCCGAGCGCTTGATGCAGACGGTGCACGCCGGCTCGCCCACCAAGCATCCCGCTCGTCGCCTGGAGACGATCCGCGCCGCCGGCGAGCTGCGGATCCCGTTCACGAGCGGCATCCTCGTCGGCATCGGCGAGACCGCCGAGGAGCGCATCGCCTCGCTGGAAGCGCTGGCGGAGGTCCACTCCGAGCACGGTCACATCCAGGAGGTGATCCTCCAGAACTTCGTGCCCCACCAGAGCTACTACGGCCAGGAGCCCGCCGAGATCGCCGACGCTGCCGCGCGCGCGTACTGGCGCACGGGGGTCGAGCGCACGGGGGTCGAGGACAGGAGCGCCGCGCGGGACGCGACCGTGGGCGACGCGCACACGGACGCGGATCGGAGCGCCGCCCAGCTTCATCCACGGCTGCCGCTGCCGCAGTGGGCCACCGAAGGGGCCGGCCCGGTGTCGATCGAGGACATGAAGCAGCTGATCGCCGAAGCGCGCCGATTGATGCCGGATGTGGGCATCCAGATCCCGCCGAACCTCGCCGACTGGTGGAGCGAGCTGGTGGCGGCCGGCGCCACCGACCTCGGCGGCCTCTCGGCCAACGGCGACCACATCTCTCCCGAGCACCCGTTCCCCTCGCCCCACCAGGTGCGCAAGCGCCTGCAGGCCGACGGCTTCGCGCTCATCGAGCGGCTGTGCGTGTACCCGCAATACATCGACCCGGACTGGGTCGCCCAGGGCGTGCTCGACACGATCAAGCTCAAGTACTGGAGCTTCATCCCGCGACGTGGCTCCGGTCGCACCGACCCGCCCGCCCCGATCCGTTCCGAGCTCGTGGGCGGCGCGATCGAGAAGGGCCGCGACGGCCTGCCGCTGAGCGCCGAGGAGCTGACCGCGATGTTCGCCGAGACACGCCCGGAGGCCATCGAGCAGATGCGGGTGGCGGCGGACGAGCTGCGTGGCGAGCTGGCCGGCGACACGGTCACGTTCGTGGTCAACCGCAACATCAACATCTCCAACGTGTGCACCGTTGGCTGCGCGTTCTGCGGCTTCGGCCAGGGCAAGCGCTCGCCCGACGCCTACCAGCACGACGAGGCCGAGTTCGTGCGCCGCGTGCACGAGGCGATCGACTACGGGGCCTCCGAGCTGTGCATCCAGTCGGGCATCCACCCCGACTGGGGGCTGGAGGACTACCTCGGCTGGTTGCGCCTCGCCAAGTCCACCTCGCGCGAGGCCGGCAATGAGCTGCACCTGCACGCCTATTCCCCGATGGAGATCGCCCACATGTGCGACATCTCCGGATTGCCCCCTTCCGAGGTGTTTGTGCGATTGCGCGACGCCGGGCTCGATTCGACCCCGGGCACCGCCGCCGAGGTGCTCCACGACGGGGTTCGCGAGCGCATTTCCCCGAACAAGCTGCCGGTAGCCCGTTGGGTGGAGATCATCGAAGCCTCACACGCCGCCGGCCTGCGCTCCACCTCGACGGTCATGTTCGGCCACATCGAGGAGCCATGGGAGCTCGCCGAGCACATGCGCGTCATCCGCGAGCTGCAACAGCGCACCGGTGGCATCACCGAGTTCGTGCCGCTCTCGTTCATCCCATTCCAAACCTTGCTCGGGCGCACGCACGGAGTGGAGGAGATCTCTCGCGAGGAGAACCTCAAGCACACCGCCGTCTTCCGTCTCGCGCTCGGACGCACCATCCCGAGCCTCCAGGCCTCGTGGGTGAAGATGGGCCTCGATGCCGCCACCGAGTCGCTGCGCTGGGGCGTCAACGACCTTGGGGGCACGCTGATGGAGGAGTCGATCAGCCGACTCGCCGGCTCCTACCACGGCACCAAGCTCGACCCCGAGCAGCTCGTCGCTGCCGCGCACCGGGCCGGGCGACCAGCGGCCGAGCGCACGACGCTGTATGGCATCAGGCGAAGCTACCCACTTCAGGGCTCGCCGAATGAACCGGTTGCCGCTTAACCGGCTCATTCGGACGTATCTCAAGCGGCCGTATCAGTGTGCGCCGGTGATGATCAGCTTGGTTGGTCGGCCGCGAGCAGCGGCGACCGAGACAGTGTTGGGAGTCGCCCCAGCAAGACCGCGCACGGCCGCGGCGACTGCCGCCGGGTGATCGTAGGGCTGCATGTGCCCTCCGTAGAGCATCACCAGCCGCGCGTGGGGTAGCGTAGCGGCGAGCTTGCGGCCGTGGCTTTGGTTAACCAACTCGTCCTGTTCACCCTGGATAACGACCGCTGGTGTCTCGATGCGGCCCAGGCCCTTGTCGATCTGAGCGATCACGCCGTTCGCCTCGAGGACCTCACCCGACCACGCCTCCAGGTTGCCGTGCGTCATGTTGATCTCCAGTACGCGTTGGTGATGCGCGGCCACCACCGGAAACGGGTGGAATGCTTCGGCGTCTGCCTGGTTGACCGACACCGTGATTAGCAGCTGGCCGAATGTCGCGTTGGCGAGCTGGCGGATCACCGGCAGCTGCAGGAATTTCACAAAGTGCGCCTGTGCGGCGGCGAAGGCTTCTGTTTTCTGCCCGGCAGCGGCGGCGTCCACGAGCACCAGTCCTCTCACTTCGTGTGGATAGCGCTCCGCATATCCCAGCGAGATCGTGCCGCCGTAGGAATGCCCGACGAGAATCGGTTGCGCCACGTGAAGCTTTGCCAGTAGTTCGTGAATGACTTCCAGCTGGCGGTCAAACGGCACGTAGCCGCCAGTCGAGTAGCCGAAGCCCGGCCGGTCGATCGCGATCGTACGGTGCCCGCGCAGCAGTGGCGTCACGTCTTCCCAATCCGCTGCCGTCCCGGGCAGTCCATGGATCAGCACGACCGGCGTGCCGGCGCCCGGGTGTTCGATGTAGTGGATGCGCAACTTGCCGACCTGCATGAACGAACCGGTTGGCTTGGGCTCCGCGGGCAAGCGGCCGTAAGTCCAGTTGAGCGCGACGATGACTATCCCGAGCACCGCCAGGACAGCTAGTAGGAATCCGCGGACGCGTCTGGGTCTACGCATGCGATGCAGGCTATAGGTCAGCGCTATGGGGCATTAGCGCGGGCGACACCGGCACGACGGAGCATCAGCCGACTGATGATCGCCGGCGTCGATCGCTGCTAGGAGCGGCTCTCCACGAGACGCTCGAAGATCGCACTCATCTGACGGTGATATTCAATTCCTCCGACGAGGGTGGCTTCGGCGCCCGATGGGTGATCCTGGCCTGGCTCGGGCTCGCAGGTTCGCAGGCTCTCCAGATAGCCCTCGAACTCGACCAGCTTCGAGCGGTGCCAATCGGCGCGACCGGCGAACACGACAAACGGGTTGGCGCCGGCGAATACCTTCAGCATGCCCTCGTCGCGGTATTGCGAGGGGGGCGCTCCGGGCGAGTCGGCCCACGCTCGCAACGCCTCACGGCCGGCGTCGGTGAGCGTGTAGCGCTTGCGCCGCCGCCCGCCGCTCTCCTGCGTCTGTGAGAGATATCCCGCCTTCGCCAGGCGGGCGGGCTCCTCGTAGAAGGTGGTGTGCGGCATTGGCCAGAAGTTCTCGATCGAGTGCTCCAGGGCCTGCTTGAGGTCATACGGGGTCGACTCCCCGAGCATGTCGAGCAGGCTCAACACGGCATATGAGGTTGTGGTCAGGCGGATGGGCTTGTTATTCATAGTTCGTCCTGTATAGTTCGGTTCGAACTATACAACGTGCCTCCCGCACCGGCGGGAGTGTGCCTGCGCGAGGAGCTCACCGATGGCCGATCAACCGCATGCAGAGAACATCCTCTCCGACACCCCGGACCACGAGAGGCCTCATCCCGGCGTGTCCCCGGCTAGTGGCGCGCCCACCCGCTCGGACTACGACGTGGCGATCGTGGGTGCGAGTCTCGCCGGATGCGCCACGGCGATCCTGCTCGCCCGCTCGGGCGCCCGCGTTGCACTGGTGGAGAAGAGCCCCGACCCCCAGTCCTACAAGAAGATTTGCACGCACTACATCCAGTCCTCGGCCGTCGCGACGCTCGAGCGGCTGGAATTGATCGAGCCGATGATGGATGCGGGAGCCATACGCTCGCGTATCCGCATGTGGACGCGCTGGGGAGTGATCGAGTCACCTTCCAGAAGCAGGGTCCCCGCCGGGATCAACCTCCGCCGCGAGAAGCTCGATCCGCTGATTCGCGAGATGGCCGCAGAGACTCCCGGCGTCGAGCTGATGCTCGGGCACACCGTGCAGGAGCTGCTGCGCGAAGGCGAGCGGATATCCGGCGTGCAGGCACGCGACTCCCACGGACAGACGATCGATCTGCGTGCACGGCTGGTGGTTGGCGCCGACGGTCGCGACTCGCGCGTAGCGAAGCTGTCGGGGGTGCCCGCGCGAAGCGTGCCACACGCGCGCATCGCATACGGGGGCTACTACGAAGGGCCTGCTTACGAGGGTGCTCCCTCCGCCACGCTGTGGATGATGGATCCGAACATGATCGGCGCGTTCCCCACCGACGACGGGCTCACGTTCTACGCGGTGATGCCCACCAAGGAGCACCTCCCCGAATTCCGTGCCGACGCGAAAGCGGCGCTCGAGAAGATGGTCTCGGGGGTCCCGCAGGCCCCGCCGATTCTCGCCTCGCGCCTCACCCAGCCCGTACAGGGGAAGGTCGACATGACCAACGTCATGCACACCCAGACCGCGCCCGGCCTCGCGCTGGTGGGTGACGCCGCGGGCGCGCTCGACCCCTTGTGGGGTATCGGTTGCGGCTTTGCGCTGCAGAGCTCTGAATGGCTCGCCGACAGCGTCGCGCCAGCGTTGAGCGGAACAGAGCCGTTGGAACGGGGGCTCAAGCGCTACCGTCGCCGCCACGCCAGTGGGCTCGGGGGGCACACCAAGATGATCCTCGACTACGCGGGCGGGCGCAAGATCAACGCGGGAGAGAAGTTCATCTTCTCCGCGGCCAGCTACGACGAGCGCACCGGGAGGGTGTTCGAGTCATTCGGAGCTCGCCACATCGGGCCAGTGCGCATGCTCGCCACGGCGCTCCCGCTCGCGGGGCTGGCGCACGCACGCCGCGCTATCGGAACAGGTCCTCGTCGAGCGGGCGCAGCAGCGCAGCCGCTCCCGGTCCCTCCTCCTCGCTGACGAAGCGCCCCAGCCCCTCCACGACCACGACCGGCTCGCGCGAGTCCTTGGCGCGCGCGAGATCGGCGGTGGCGGCGATCATGTCGGCCACCGCCAGCCAAGTGGCCTGAAGCTCGCGCCCCACGCTGTCGGTGCGCCCACGCCAATCCTCCAGCGGGGTGAGGCCGGCGCAGCCGATCGCAACGTCACACTGCCCGTGGCGCCAGGCGCGGCCGAAGCTGTCGCTGATCAGCACCCCCACGCGCGCACCGGTCAGCTCGCGCAGGCGCGCGCGGAGGCGTCGAGCGGAGGCGTCGGGATCGCGGGGGAGCACTATAAGTGTGTCCGAGTCCGCCGAGTTAGACGCGTCCACGCCGGCGTTGGCGCACACGAAGCCGTGGTGGGTGCGACAGATCAGCACACCGTTGGCGGCGCGCAGGATCTCCTCCGACTGGTCGAGTACCACTTGCACGGCCCGCGCGTCCTTCGCGGGACCGCGACCGCCGACCGCGATCTCAGCGGCCAGCTCCAACGCGCGTTGGCTGGCCTCGACGTCGCGCAAGTCGACGATCGCTCCCTCCGCCTTGGAGACGGCCTTGTGCGCAATCGCCACGATCTGGCCGTCGCACGGTCGACGGGAAGGCTGCTCGGCGTCGAGCGCGGCAACGATCAGCTCGCCGAGATCGGCGCCGGAGGCGATCTCGGGCAGGCCGCTCAAGCTGCGAGCAGAGAGAGGCTCACCCGCTCGAGCTGCCTAGTTCGCCCCGCTGGGCGCCGCTGCCATTGCCGTCCCCGTGGGTGGCGTTCCCGAAGGTCCTCCGACGCCGGTGCTCGTCCCAGCGCGACCCAGCACCGCGCGCGTGCGAGGCGCTCGCACGCCCTCGCCCGCAAGACGCTCGCGCAGCACGGCTAGGTCCTCGCCGGTGTCGATATCAAGCAGCAGCGACGCCGGCCGCTCGATTCGCCAGCTCGCCGCGGCCCGCTCGGCGAGTCGCTCGTGACGCGCCCGGCTGTCGGGCCCGAAGCTGGGCGCGATCGCGTCCGGTGGTGTCAGCAACAGCCCGTTGGTGCCGCTGCCGTGGCGGTCGGGCACGATCACCACCTCGATCGGAGTAGCAATCCCGACGTGGGCTTGCGGGCCTTCGAGATGGCCGGCCGCATCCGCGTCGGGCACCCGCGCGTCGAGCAACGCCGTCAGCTCATCCGGGTTGAGCGTGGGGCAGTCACCCGGCACGCACAGCGCACGCTCAAAGCCCTCCTCGATCGCCCTCGCAAGACCCAACGAAACCGCCGCGCTCTGGCCGCTCTCAGTCGAGTCCTCGATCACGATCGCACCCGCATAGCGTGCAGCCGCAGCCACCATCGACTCGCAAGTCACCACGATCGTGGCCTCCACGCGCGCGCATTCGCGCAGCGCGCTCAACACGTCGCCCACCATCGCGCGCGCGAGATCCGCGCGCAACGAGTCGGAGACGCTCTCACCGAGTCGCTGCTTGGCCAGCGGGAAGCGCTTGACGGGGAGGATCGCGGCGGTGCGCATTCGCGCTCAAGCCTATCCCTCCAAGAGGCATCGCAGAGGCAATCGCCGCCCCGTTGGATACCGCGGTCAGTGTCTAAGCGAATCGGCGAACGCGAGCGTCCGCTCGGCCACGCGAGCGCGCGAGTCGCCGTCGGCCATCGCGGTGTCGATCTCGAGCGTCTCGACCCCCGCCACCGGCTCGTCCGCCACAACTCCGTCGAGCAGGCCGGGCATGACGGTCTCGTAGAACGCGTACACGCCGGCGGCGCTCACCGGCTGGTCATAAGCCGCCAGGAACGCGGCAGTGGGTCCCTTGACGATCTTCCCGCCTACTACGGGGCTCACGCACACGACGGGTGCAGCGGCGTCCGCGAGTGCCTCGCTGAGAACGCTGAGGATCGGCCAGATCGAGATGACGGGGTTGCTGGGACCGATGATCACCGCGCGCGCGTCGCGCAGCGCCGCAAGCACCTCGGGTGTTGGAGCGCACCTTGGGCCAAGGTCCCGCGAAGATTCGACGATGGGCGTCGATGAGCTGGGGCCGACAGAGGTGGGGGGCGCAGACACAAGGCGAGCTTCGGGGGGGGAGCTGAACGCAACCTCGCGCACTGCGCCCTGGGCGCGCTCGCGGATCATGAAGCTCTGGAAGTCGCGCCAGCCCTCGTCGGTGCGAACGTGGGTGTGCAACGGCTCGTCGCACATCGGCAGCACGCGCGCACTCACCCCGATCGCCTCGTTCAGGCATGCCAGCGCCTCGGTGGGGCGTAGCCCCTGATCCTCCATGCGACGACGCTCCAGGCACCATGCGAGGTCGCGGTCGCCGAGGTTGAACCACACCTCGTGGCCGAGCTCGCGCAGCGCATCCATCACCGCGAACGTGTCGCCCTCGAGGCCCCAGCCACGCTCGTCGATCAGGTCGGCGAGCCAGAACGACACGAGGTCGGGGTCGGGGGACACGTGGCCGCCGTGGATGTCGATGTCGTCGCCGGTGTTGGCGATCACCACCAGCTGATCGGGACCAACCACGTCGAGCATCCCGCGCGCAAGCTTTGCTCCGCCGGTGCCGCCTGCCAGCACCACCACGCTGGAGCCGGCCGGCGTCGTTGGGCGATCGGTTACGCCGCTGGGCACGGCCGCGTGCTTTTCGCCGACCAGCGGTGTTGCGTGCCTGTCGTGACGATGGCGGGGGACACCATGTGGGCTACTCCCACGGGTCGTCGGGCAGGCCTGTGACGTGGATGCCGGCGTGGGTTTTGTGCTTGACGTTGATCGAGATCATCAGGGCGGTCAGCGACTCGGCGATGCGCGCCATCTCCAGTCGCCCGCAGTCGACGCAGCGCAGCCCGTCGATCCGCTGGATCAGTTGCGCGGCGCGGCGCTTGTCCTCGCGGGCGTCGCCGCACACCAGCACGTCCTGGGCGAGATCGTGCTCGAGGTCCGTCAGCGACGCCGCGGAGACGGTGTGCAGCGCGGAGACCACTTTCACGCCTTCGGGCACCATCTCCAAGGCGGCCTGCGCGGCTGAGCCCTGCCACACGCCGAGCATGCGCGTCGCGCGCCCGCTCACAGCGGCGGCGAGCGGAACGGTTGCGTCGATCAGCAGCTGTCCGGCGCTGAGCGACTCCTTCACGTTTTTGAGCGTCTCGGACTGGTTGCGGAATGGGACGCTGAGAATCACGATCCCCGCATTCCTCACCGCCTCGGCGTTCTCGGTGCCGGAGAAAGCGCCGTCGGGGACTGCCTCGGCCGCCCGTCCGGCCGCTTCCTCCGCGCGTGCCGCATCACGTGAGCCGATCACGATCGGCACGCCCGCGCGCCCCAGTCGCACGGCCAATCCGAACCCGAGCGCGCCCGATGCGCCGACGATCGCGACAGGGTCGGTGGGGGAGGGGGCCACGGCGGCGCAGTATATGAAGGTGAGTGTCGCGCACACAGCCGCACGTCGCCCGGAGCTGCGCCCGGCTACGCTCTGCGGATGCGGCTGGAGGGAAAGATCGCGCTCGTCACCGGTGGGGCGTCGGGGATCGGCGCGGCCACCGCTCGTCGCCTGACGGCCGAAGGAGCGCGGGTGGCGATCGGGGACATCAACGAGGACGGCGCGCGCGAGCTCGCCGGTGGCTCGACGGGCTGGGCTGCGCGCTGGATGTCACCGACACCACCTCGGTGCGCGCCGCGGTGGCCGACATCGAGCAGCGGCTGGGGCCGGTGGACGTACTCGTCAACAACGCCGGCACCGACCTGTTCTCCTACTTCGTCAACTCCGATGAGGGGCTGTGGGACTTCGTGCTGGGTGTCAACCTACGCGGTGTGCTCGCGGTCACCCACGCGGTGCTCCCTGGTATGCAGGAGCGTCGCTCGGGGTCGATCGTCAACGTCGCCAGCGAGGCCGGCCGAGTGGGGTCGCAGGGCTCTTCGATCTACTCCGCCGCGAAGGCCGGGGTGATCGGCTTCACCAAGGCGATCGCACGCGAGTCGGCGCGCTACCGGGTGCGCTCCAACGCGGTGGCCCCCGGCCCGATCGAGACGCCTCTGCTAAACGCCGCGCCGCAATTGTTGGGCGAGCTTGGCGAGCGGCTCAAGCAGGGCATGGTCAACCAGACCGTCATGCAGCGCTCCGGCGAGCCCGAGGAGGTGGCGGCAGCGATCGCGTTTCTGGCCTCCGACGACGCGTCGTATGTGACGGGTCAGACCCTGAACGTGTCCGGCGGGCTGTCGATGTGGTGATGAAGACCGGGCCGCATGCGGCCCGGTCCCGGCCGGTACATGTACCGGCCGGCCAGTCGGCGCATGCGCCGACTGGGTGATACGGATATGAAGACGGGAGACACCGTCGAGGTGAGGGAGGTGGGCCCGCGCGACGGCTTTCAGAACGAGCCGGAGGTGATCCCCACCGATCGCAAGGTCGAGCTGATCGACGCACTCGCGCGCACTGGGCTGCGGCGGCTGGAGGTCACGAGCTTCGTGCGTCCAGACGTGATCCCGCAGCTGTCCGACGCGGAGGAGGTGCTGGCGCGCATCGATGTGCCGGATGAGGTCGCCGTCAGCGTGCTGATTCCCAATGAGCGGGGATTGGACCGTGCGCTCGAGCTGCGCGAAGGTCTCTCGCGCGAGCGCCCGGCATTTGACGAGGTAGGCGTGTTCATGTCGGCCTCTGAGACCCACAACCGCAAGAACGTCAATCGCTCGATCGCCGAGTCGCTCACTGGACTGGAGGTGGTGCTGGGGCGCGCGCGCGAAGCGGGGCTGCGCTGCGAGGGGGTCATCTCCACCTCGTTCGGGTGTCCCTACGAGGGCCACGTCCAGCTCGAGCGCGTGCTCGATATCGCCTCCCGTCTGCGCGACTTCGGCGCGCAGGAGATCGGCTTCGGGGACACCACCGGGATGGCGAGCCCGCTGCAGGTTGAAGCGTTCTTCGAGTCGGCCTTCGAGCGTCTCGGGACATCCTCGTCCGAGTCGGGCGCCCCCGGAGTGTCGGACACGTCGGGTGTCGAGCTGACCGCCCACTTCCACAACACACGCGGGCAGGGCCTCGCCAATGCGCTCGCGGCTTTGCAGGCCGGCGTCACCAGTTTCGAGTCGAGCTTCGGCGAGCTCGGTGGCTGCCCCGTCCCGCCCGGCGCCACCGGCAACATCGCCACGGAGGATCTCGTGTCGATGCTGCACGAGATGGGCATCTCCACCGGGATCGATCTTCCCGCGCTGCTCTCCTGCGCGCGCCGCGTGCAGGAGGTGCTGGGCCGCCCGCTCGGCAGCCACACACTTGTGGCCGGGCCGGTGGACTGGCGCTGACGTCCAATCGGGCTGGGTTGCGATCGGGTTGGTGTGGCGATCGGGTTGGGGGTTGCGATCGATTTGGGGGTTGCGATCGGGTTGGTGTGGCGATCGGGTTGGGGTTACGATCGATTTGAGGGTTGCGATCGGGTTGGGGGTGATGCACTAAAAAGCCGCCCCAATTACTTTACAAAATGAAGCGTTGTGCGTGTGGGGTGGAGCATGAACCGGCGCCCATCGCCGACGCCACCAACCATCGAGCGCGTCGCAGCGACCCGGCGTCCTAAGCAGTAGCCGGCTCGGTCTCGCGCGCGCTCTCACGCATTGCCGCCACGCAGTACTCCTGCACCGACACCTCCATCTCCAGTGTCTGCGCAAGGGCCGGGCGGGCAGAGGCGTCGATCACACGCTTGGCGCGCCCCACCGCGATGTGTGAGTTGGCGAGCAGCTCGTCCACCAGCGCCTGCGTGGCCTGCTCCAGCTCCTCGGGAGCCACCACGCGATTGATCAGGCCGATGCGCTCCGCCTCCGCAGCGTCGATCGTGCGGGCGGTCATAATCAGCTCCTTCGCGCGGCCCAGCCCCACTACGGCCGGCAGACGGGTGGAGCCGCCCACGTCGGGGATGATCCCGAACTTGACCTCCGGCAACCCCAGTTGAGCGTCGTTGGAGGCGATTCGCAGGTCGCAGCCCAGCGCCACCTCAAGCGCCCCACCCACGCATGTGCGGTGGATCTGGCAGATCACCGGCTTGGGCATCGCTTCGCACAGGTTGGGGCACTCCAGGAACGTGTCGCGGAACGGACGCAACACCCCCGGCTTGCTCGCTGAGGCCATCAGCTCTCCCAGGTCCACACCCGCGGAGAACACCGGCCCCTCGCCGCGCAGCACCACACAATGCACAGACTCCTCCGCGCTGGCCGCGCGCAACTCATCCGCGAGCGCCCGCAGCAGCTCCTGATTCATCGCGTTGCGCTTCTCCGGGCGGTTCAACACGATATGGCGCGCCGCGCCGCGGTCTTCGGTGATGACAATGCTCATCGCTGTGGTCCCCTCGTGTCGGCTTGTCGCTTGCTCAGCTCAGGTCCAGCACCGGCGTGGGGGCTTCGATTGACCCATCGTGGCCCTCGGCCGGCACGATTGCGGTGCCCACCGCGAAGAACTCGATCGTGTGGCTGCCCCAGCCGTGGCTCTTCTCCTGCAGGTCCACGCCCACGATGCCCTCCGCGCTGAGCGTCTGCGCCTCCGACTGCATCCGCTCCATCGCCAGCTCGCGTGCGTCGTACAGCGCCTGGGTGAAGTTCGACAGCTCCACATTGCGGCCCGTCTGCGCCATCGACTTCAGCATCCCGCGGTGCGCCACGTGGTAAACGCAGCTGCCCATCACCATCCCCACCGGGCGATGTCCGGTGCGCAGCAGCGTCCAGAAGTCCTGGCCCGAGAGATCGCTCGTGAATGGCCTGCCGTTGGGGGCACGATGCAGAACTCCCTCGCGATGCTTCACCGCGGTGCCGATCGCGATGAACTCCGCCATGTCCTGCCCCCACTCGTAGCGGCCGATGTCCAGGCGCACGCCCACCACCCCGTCGGCGCCCAGCTGGTCGGCCTCCTCCTCCATGCGGGTCATCGCCAGCTGGCGCGCCCCGTACATGGCTTCTGAGAGCACCGTCATCTCCTGGCTCTTCTTCCACCCCGCCACCTGGATGCCGATGTGGTAGATCGAGCTGCCCACAACGAGCCCCACAGGGTCGAAGCCGGCCTGCTTGATCAGCAGGAACTCGTTGACGCTCAAATCCGAGGTGAACAGGCCCGCGCGGTTCTGCTTTAGGCGCGCCCGTCCCGCCTCCGGGACGCCCTCAAGCGAAGTGGGGTCGTATGCGCTCTCGGTCTCCTCGACATCGCTCATGTTCGGGCTCCTTCTCGTGGAATCTTGCTTGCCTGCTCCCCGCCATGGGGTGTGTCCCTGGGGGTGCTTGCACCCGTTTGGGTACCTTTGCCTCTATGGGTGTTCGGGCCGGTTGGGGTCATGCTCGGGTCTCTCCTAACTCGTCAGGTCGATGGTTGGTTGTGGGGCCTGTGGCACTGTCGCGCCGGCCTCGCGGATTGCGGTGCCGATCGCGTGGAAGGTCACCATCAGGCCCCCGCGTGCGTACGCGCCGCCGCCGATCGAGGTCTGTCGCATGCCGTGTGCGATGCGCACCCCGATCACCCCACTCGCGTCCAGCTCGGCTGCCTGACGAGTGAGCCGCTGCACGACGATCTCGCGCGCGCTGTAGAGGCCCTGCGTGAATTCGCGCAGCTCTTGGTTGGCCATGAAGTTCATCCCGCCGAGCATCTGCGGGGAGTACCCCATCACGAAAAACACAGAGCTCCACGCCACGATCCCCAGCGGCTCGATACCCGCGCCGAGCAGCTTCGTGTAGTCGGCCACCGAGAGCTCCGTCAGCACCGGCCCGGCGCCACGCGCCCGCGTGCCTCCCCGTCGCGGCAGTCCACCGTGACGGGGACCCTCATGAGCCTCGCCGGCCTCGCCGGCTTCACTCGTGGGGGTGTCATGGCTGTGGCGCACTGCCGTCCCGATCACCACGTACTCGATCGAGTTTTCCGCCCAATCGTGTGCCCCGGTCTGCAGGTCCACGCCGATCACCGCGTCCGCGCCAACATGTGTTGCCTCCTGCGCCAGGCGGCTCAGCGCAAGGTCGCGGACCTCATTCCAAGCTTGCGAGAGCGCCTCCATCTCAAACATGAAGCCCCCCGTTGGCCACGGGGTGGACTGATAGCCGACTTGGTAGATCGAGCTGCCCATCACCTGCGACACCGGCTTCAGCCCCAACCGGTGACACAGCGCGAAGTCGGCCACCGACAGGTCGGAGGTGAACGCCCCGCCCCCTTCGCCCAGCTCGCGCAGGCGCCGTTCGGCCGCGAGCGGGATCCCCCCGCGCTCCACCTGGGCAAGCGATTCTGCCTGCTCCACCGCGCTCACGCCCGGCTCGCCTGCCCCCCGCGATGGGGGGTCGAATTCCGCCGGGGGCTCGTTTGCGCTCATCCCATCAACCTCTCAAGCGCCGTGCGTGCCTCCGCACTGCGCTCAGCCTCCTCGCGCAGGTCGGCCGCCAGGGCGGCGACCCACTGACCGGGATCCAGCGGCTCACGCTTGATCGCGATGCCCCCGACCTCGCGCTTGCGGAAGCCTTCGACGCGCTCTGCGACGTTCAGTTCGTAGGAGGTGTCGCCCAAGCTGACCCGCAGCTGACGCACGCGCTTCTCCCCACGCCCCAACAGGCCCCCGCCGCGTCGCTCCACCCTCGTCTGTGCCGGCAGCGCGCTCTCCAGCTTCCCGGCCAGCACCTCCACCGAGATCCGCAGATCGGAACCGTCGGCGCGCAAGCCGGCCGCGGAGAGGTCGAAGTCGTCGTCTACCGACACACTTTGGAGCCTACTCCCACGATGATCGCTCGCGCGCCCTCATCGAGGCTGGCTCGCGCCGCCGTGTGGCCGTGAGTGAACTACATTCTCAAGATGGCCGATCCCGGACAGATACGCGTATCCGACGCCGAGCGGGAGCGGTTGGTCGAGGAGCTGCACGAGCACACCGTCGCGGGCAGACTCACCGCGGAGGAGTACGAGGAGCGGATCGGTGCGGTCTACGCGGCGAGGACCCGCGCCGAGCTCGACGCGCTGCGAGGTGACCTGCCCGTCAGCACGGTGGCGGCTCGCCTCGCGCTGGTGGAACGCAAGTCCCACCTTCGTCGTCGCCTCGCACAGGAGGCGGGCGGCTCGACGACTGCATCGCTGGTTTGCGTCGGCGTCTGGCTCGCCGCCGGCGCAAGCGGGCCCTTCTGGCCGATCTGGGTGATCCTCTTCACCTTGCTGCCTGTGCTGCGCGACAGTTGGCGTCTGCTGGGTCCGGGCTCAGATCTCCACGTGGTGGAGGCGCGGCTGCAGGCTCGTCACGAGCGCAGCCTCGCTCGTGAGCACCGCCGCTCTCGCCGCCGGCGCCTGTTGCCGTAAAGGCTCTCGAGGCGGTCCCGAGTCGAGTTGGCAGCTGGGTCGTTGGCTGGTCGTCTGCCTCACGGCGATGGGTCCGACCGTCACGACCCGTCTATAACCGTGTTCTCACAGCGACGGGTGGGGCCATCCGTTTGACCCCACCCAAAGATCGCCGTGTCTGTCAGTGCAGCAAGCCCAGCGTGTTGTTGGCGTCGTCTACGAAGTAAACGCCCTGTCGTTCGGGTGCCACCGCGAGTCCAAACAGGCCGCCTTCGCCGGCGCCGGTATCGACGGGCTGGAACTCAGCGCCGATTGGCGTCGTCTCGACGATGTTCCCATCATCCCCGTTGGCGGTGAGGATGTCTCCATTTGGGGCAAGCGCCAGCCCGAGTGGATTGTTGAGGTAACCGCCCAGGGCGACTGTCGTGCCACCGCCTTCAATCGGCGTCTGCCTGTTGGCTGCATAGGGGACGGCGGCGATGCGATTGCCCTGGGTGTCGGCCACATACAGCGTGCCTTCGTTGCCTAGGGCGACTCCCGTTGGCCCCACAACCAGCGCGGCGGGGTCGGTGCGCTCGGGGAAGCCGTTCGCGATGACGTCCATTGCGGTGACCGCCGGTGGACGATGTTTGCCGTCGATCCGCAGGCGAATGCGCACGACGGTGCCGCCGTCGGTCGGCGTTTCTCCGGACGCCACCGTGCCGTTGAGGACATTGGTGACGAACAGCGTGGCGCCAGAGCCTTCATCGACTGAGGTCATGTCCCAGGGGCCGTTGATCGGCGGACCGGAGATCGTCTCGACCACATTCCCGTTCTTGTCGAGCACAATCAGGCACCCCGCTTGTGCGGTTGCCGCTTCTCCGTTTGTGGTGGGAAGGCTCCCGACGACCACATAGCCATGCGGCAGCACCGCCAGCGCCGTCGTCAGGCCCACACCGCCGGGGCAGGCACCGGGGAGCTTGGCTGGGTTGATCTGCGCGAATAGAGAAAGGCTGCCGGTTGGGGTCATCTGCACGATCGTGGTGCCCGTTCCCTGGAGGTTTTCTTCGTTGTTGAAGTTGCTGATGAGTATGTCTCCCTGCACGAGCGATCCGACGCTTCGGCGCACGGTCACGATTCCGTAGGGGTTCACATCGCCGTTGGCCGGCACGGTGCTGCCGACCGAGGAGATCGTGGAGAACTGCCCGATGAACGGGTGATCGAACGCCACGGCGGCGCCCGGGGCAAGCGCGAGGCAGGCAAGCAGAGTCGCAAGGAGCGACGGCAGAATGACCTTCGCGCGCTTACGGGCCGGGCGGTGGCCGCGGGCCTGAACGGCGGGTTGGAGTGGGGAGCCTGTGGTGGGGCTGGACATGAAGAATGCCTCCTTCTCGTGGATGGCTCTTTCACGGGTGGACTCCGGATCGCGCGGAACCTTCCTGGGGTTTGCAAACTTCCTGGATCGTGCAGACCCTTGGGATCTGCTGAGCTCAAGCTGCTCCCGTCTGAGCACGCGTAATAGGCTCTCGGCGTGTCCGATCTGCGCAAGGCGACCCACCAGGCCTTGGCGGGTGGGCCGGCACACCACCGCGACAAGGCGCACGATCAGGGCAAGCTCCCGGTGCGCGAGCGTGTGAGCCTGCTGACCGACGGGGGCTCATTCTCCGAGGAGGCGCTGCTCGCCAACTGGAATGAGGACGGTCTCGGCGCCGACGGCGTCGTCACAGGGGTCGGCGCGATCGAAGGTCGTCCTGTCGCGCTGATGGCCAACGATCCCACCGTCAAGGCCGGCTCGTGGGGGCCCAAGACCGTCGAGAAGATCTTGCGCATCCAGGAACGCGCGATCAGCCTGAGCATCCCGATGATCTATCTGGTCGACTCCGCCGGCGCTCGCATCACGGAGCAGGTTCAGATGTTCCCCGGCCGGCGCGGGGCGGGGCGGATCTTCTACAACCAGGTGCGCATGTCGGGGGTGGTTCCGCAGGTGTGCGTGCTATTCGGCCCTAGCGCCGCCGGCGGTGCCTACATCCCCGCGTTCTGCGACATCGTGATCATGCGCGACGGCAACGCCTCGATGTATCTCGGCTCCCCGCGCATGGCCCAGATGGTGATCGGGGAGGACGTCACACTCGAGCAGATGGGTGGCGCGCGCATGCACACAGGCGTGTCGGGCTGCGCGCACGAGCTGGTGAAATCAGACGAGCAGGGGATCGCGTTGGCACGGCGCTACCTGTCCTACTTCCCGAATAATTGGGAATCCCACCCACCTTTGGAATCCCACCCCCCCACGCAGAGTCCGCCCGCCGTGCCCGCCCGCCTGCCCCCCGCGATGGGGGGCGTCCCATTGGGTGGCAATCTCTCGCCGGCCCTCCCACCGACCGGGCCCGAGGCAGAGCCAACCGCCGCGGAGTCCGCGACCGGATCCAAGTCGATCGCCGAGCTGATCCCCGCCGATGAGAACAAGCCGTTTGACATGCTCGCGCTGATCGATGCGCTCGTCGATACCCCACAAGGGGGCACACCCCATGGCGGGCCTCACGCAGGCGAGGGTGCGCTGCTGCAGATCCACTCGCGCTGGGCCAAGGAGCTGATCGTCGGCTACGCGCGCCTGGCCGGGCGCGCGATCGGAATCGTCGCCAACCAACCCAAGCACAAGGGGGGAGTGCTGTTCTCCGACTCCGCCGACAAGGCCGCCCGCTTCATCCAGACCTGCAACGCGTTCAACATCCCCTTGCTGTTCCTCGCCGACGTACCCGGCTTCATGATCGGGACGCAGGTCGAGCGCCAGGGCATCATCCGCCACGGCGCGAAGATGATCAGCGCGGTATCAGAAGCCACCGTGCCAAAGATTTCGGTCGTCGTGCGCAAGGCCTACGGGGCCGGCCTCTACGCGATGGCCGGCCCCGCCTTCGAGCCCGACTGCTGCATCGCGCTGCCGAGCGCCTCGATCGCGGTGATGGGCCCGCAGGCGGCCATCAACGCCGTCTACTACAACCAATTGCAGGCGATCGAGGACGAGGCCGAGCGCGCCGCCAAGACGGAGCAGCTGCGCCGCGAATACGCTGAGGACATCGATATCCTGCACCTGGCGTCCGAGCTCGTGATTGACGCCATCGTCGAGCCCGACGCGCTACGAGCCGATCTGGTGCGGCGCTTCGCGCATGCGTCGGCCAAGCGTCGCGAATGGCCCGCCAAGCACAATCCCGTCACGCCCGTCTAGCATTGCGCCCATGGATGCGACCGACCTAGCGTTCGCGGGGATCGCCGACCAGGCTGAGCTGATCGCCTCCGGGGAGGTCTCCTCGCGCGAGCTGGTCGAGCTCTACCTGGGCCGGATCGAGCGCTTCGACGGTCAGCTGAACGCATTTCGGATCGTGTTCGCCGAGCGTGCTCTGCTGGAAGCCGACCAGGCCGACGCACGCCGTGGCGCCGGCGGGCAGCGTCCGCTTCAGGGCGTCCCGATTGCGATCAAGGACGACATCGACATCGCCGGGGAAGCTCACGACGCTCGGCACCAACGCTCACCGGGGCCCAGCTCTTGCCGACGCCGAGGTGGTGCGGCGGTTGCGTGAGGGGGGCGCGATCGTGATCGGCAAGACCAACGTGCCCGAGCTGTGCATCTGGCCGTTCACCGAGACCCCCACATTCGGCGCCACTCGCAATCCTTGGGACCTCCAGCGCGCCCCGGGCGGCTCCAGTGGTGGCAGTGGCGCCGCGGTCGCTGCCGGGCTCGTGGGCGCGGCGGTCGGCAGTGATGGCGCCGGCTCGATTCGCATCCCCTCGGCATGGTGCGGGCTGTTCGGGCTGAAGCCCCAGCGCGGACGCGTCTCGATGGCGCCCAAACCCGAGGCGTGGCACGGGCTGTCGGTCAACGGGGTACTCACCCGCTCGGTCACCGACACGGCCCTGTTCCACGATGTCGCCTCCGGCTCGGCCATCGCCGATCGCGATCGCCCCGAGCCGCCTGTCGAGACGTTCCTGCGCTCGGCTCGCACGTCTCCGGGCAAGCTGCGGATCGCTTACTCGACGAAGATCCCGCCGCTGGTGATCGCGCGTTTGGACAGCGACGCGCGCCGTGCGTTGGAGGACACGGTCGAGCTGCTGCGCTCACTCGGCCATGAGGTCGAGGAGCAGGACCCCGACTACGGCCTCGACACGATGCCCGCTGTGCTGGTGCGCTATCTGCGCGGGATCCACGACGAAGCTCACGCCCAACCACACTACGAGCGCCTCTCGCGCCGCACGCGCTCGATGGCGTCACTGGGCGCGCTCGTGCCACCGGGGCTGCTGGAGCGCTCGCGCGCGAACGAGCAGGCGCTCACCGACAAGCTGAACGGCGTGTTGGAGAGCCACGATGTGCTGATCACGCCCACGACTGCCCAGCCCCCGCCCCGGATTGGGCAGTACGACGGTCGCGGGGGGCTGTGGACGCTGAACGCCGTGACGGCTTTGGTGCCCTACAACGCCCCGTGGAACGTCACCGGCCAGCCCGCCGCCTCGGTGCCCGCCGGCTTCGGGGCCGACAAGTTGCCGCGAGGCGTGCAGATCGTCGGGCGGCGCGGCGACGAGGCGACGCTGCTGTCGCTGTCGGGTCAGATCGAGGCGGAGCGCCCGTGGGCGCAGTACCGCCCTGACGCGTTCGCGTGAGCGCGGCCCCTGAGCCGAGGCATCCTGGGGCAGAGCCGCCGGTCACCACCGATCCGGCACTACTGTCGCAGCTGCTCGCGGTGGCGATCGATCTTGCGCACGACGCCGGCGCGCTACTGCTGGAGCGCTTCGAGGGGGGACGCGAGCGTGCGCTCGCGAGCAAGAGCTCGCCAACCGATCTCGTCAGCGAAGCTGACCTCGCCTCCGAGCGACTAATACGCGAGCGGCTGGCTGAGATACGCCCCGCGGATGGGTTCCTGGGGGAGGAGGGAGGGGGCCAGGCGGGCTCGAGCGGCCTCGGCTGGATAGTGGACCCGCTCGACGGCACCGTCAACTTCCTCTTCGGCATCCCCCAGTGGTGCGTGAGCGTCGCCGTGCGCGACGATCACGGGTCGCTCGCCGGCGCGATCTTCGACCCGTGTCGCGACGAGCTGTTCTCTGCCACCCGCCACGACATCCCAACGCTCAACGGCATGCCCCTCGAGGGCTCCACCTGCGAGGACCTATCGACGGCGATGCTCGCCACCGGCCTCGCCTACGACGCCGCGGTGCGCGCAGCCCAGGCGGAGGTGCTCGCGCGCGTGATCCCGCGTGTGCGCGACATCCGCCGCTCCGGTTCCGCCGCACTCGATCTGGCTTGGACGGCGGCCGGGCGCTACGACGTCTACTTCGAGCGCACCGTCAAGCCTTGGGATATCGCCGCAGGCACGCTCATCTGCACACGGGCCGCTCTGACGGTTCGGGAGTTGCCCGAGCGCGAAGGGTTGCCGCTCGGGATTCTTGCAGCCGCCCCCGCGCTTGCGGAGCCGCTACTCGAGCTGGTGGGCTGAGCCGCCCTTCGCACCGGCTCAGCCGGGCAGGTCAACCAACCCCCGGATGATCAGATAGGCGCCGGCGCCGAAGCACGTGAGCACCGCCAGTCGCCGGCCATGCTGTGCAAACCAAGCGTTGACCCGCTCCAGGGTGCTCGTCGCACGGCTCGGAACCAGCATCAGCATCAACATCGGCAGCTCGATCAGCCACAACATCACTGCCACCGTAACCGCGAGCGTCGCCAGCTCGCCGCTCGTCGAAAGCTTCGCGTCAGCGAGCCCCTTCACGGCTCCCAGGTACACAGGCGAGGGCAGCGCATAGAGGACCACCCCCAGTATGAACGCCAGCCGGCGGCTCTGCAGGTAGCGCTCGATCTTCGACTCTCCTCTCGGCATGGGCGGCGTGCGCCACCTGCGCCGCAGGTAGATCGCGAGGGTGATCAGCGACACGCCCAGCGCCAGGTCGAGCGCCGCGCTCAGGGTTATGTGGTGAGCGCCTGTGGCGCCAAGACCGCTCAGGATGAACAGCGTCAACGCGCCGCTCGCATAGGTCGCTGCCGCAGCCGCCAACACGAATGCGAATACGCGTGAGCGCACCTCAGGGCCACGGCCCAATGCGATCACCGCCGCCACCGCCGGCGGGTAGATCGAGGCGCCGAGTGCCAGTGCGATGGTTTGGGGTGGCATCTCGGGTGGCGATCCCCGTCAGGGCGTCAATGCGGCGGGTGGGACTCGAACCCACACGCCCTTACGGACAATGCCTTTTGAGAGCATCGCGTCTACCATTCCGCCACCGCCGCAATCAGCGGATTGTACGGGCTGAGGCAAGCTCTACGTTGACCCGGCCAATGTGCCGGCGTCCGCGCTCGGGTCGAGCTGCTCGAGCTCGACGTTCCAGCCTTGGGAGAAGCCACGCATCGCGAACGTGATCAGCAGGATTTGCACGGGGATGATCGTCAGCGTGATCACGCCCAGCAGTCCGGCGTTCAGGCTCGGCGCCGCGTAACCGGCTTTGTCGCGTTCAAACCATGCCGGCGCCGAGACGATCGCGAACACGAACAGAAGCAGTCCCAGCGCGGCCGCCATCGGCAGAACGCCGCGACTCCAACGCGCCGCGTAGTAGGCCATCAGCACGTAGATCAAAGCCCAAGCCAGAAGGATCGGAATGCCGCCAGAGAGTGTGCCCCAACCACCGATTGTCACGATCAGGATTAGCGCGGCGGACACCAGCAGCAGCACGACGACGGTCGCACGAGTCGCCTGGACGACCGGCTTGCCGCGGTTTGGGTGCGTCACGATCACACCCTGCTGGGTCTTTCTGCCAGAAATCGAGGACATCTCACCAGTGACCATACAATCTGGAGCGGTCTTTGTGTGCTTCGAGCTGTCACTGCCGTCCCAGTCAGCGTATCGTGGGAGCATCGTGAGGGTTCGTGCGAGTCCCTCGAGTGGCCTTGCGGGCGTGGTGGAATTGGTAGACACGCTGGCCTTAGGAGCCAGTGGGCTTATGCCCTTGGGGGTTCGAGTCCCTCCGCCCGCACCTGTGTCATGAGTCGGGACATAGGTCTCGCTTGAGTCGGGACATAGGTCTCAGCTTGAAGAGTTGGGCCAGCGGCCTGGCTGGTTGTTTTGGTTGCGCCAGTAGGTTTTGTCGGGGTCGATGAGGTGGCGGCTGAGGACCTCGCCGGTGGTGAGGTCGGTGACGGTGACGTGGTGGTCGTCGGCGAGCGTGAGGACGCGTTTGCGGGCGTGTTTGGCGCCGACGCCGAGGTGGTGCATTCGGCCTGCTCGGCGGAGGCTCATCTTGCCTTTGTTATCGAGCCGGTCGTAGCGCAGCCGGTAGTGGCCCTGTGGGTGTCCGTTATTGGCTGGGAGCGCCTTGGGTGTGGCTCGGTAGGCGTTACCTGGCGTGCGTCGGTCAAGCGCGCGGTGCGGGCGCTTCTCGTTGTAGTGTGCTCGCAACTCGTCGAGCTGACGTTGCAGCTGTGCGATGCTTGCGGCGGGTGCTCTGGCCCTGAGCCAGCGTTGCTGGGTCTGGTGGAAGCGCTCGGTCTTGCCTTGGGTCTGTGGGTGTCCCGGGGACCCGTTCTTCTGCTGGACGCCGAGCAGCGGGAGTACGTACTCGAACGCGTTGCGCCCACCGGTGAAGCGGGAGGTGTAGACACTCCCGTTATCGGTGAGCGTGCTCGCCGGTGATCCGTGCTCGGCGACCGTGTCGAGGAACACGCTCACGACCGCGTCCCCAGTGACAGGTTGATGAGCGCTGCAGGACAGCAGGTAGCGGGAGTGATCGTCAAGCCAGTTGAGGATCTCGACGTCGGTTCCGTCTGCAAGGCGCCAGTGGATGAAGTCCGACTGCCACATCTCGTTCGGCTGCGCCGCCTGGAAGCGGATGTAGCTGCTTCTGGGGCGCTTGCGCGGCTCGGGGACGATCAGTCCAGCCTGGTGCAGGATCCGTCTGATCGTGGATGTCGACGGTGCCCTGAGTCCCTCTTGCTCGAGATACCACACGATCGTGACTGGTCCCCCATCCAGCCCGTCCGCGGTCAGACCTCGACGCAGCTCGATCACCCGCTCGCGGACATCCTCGGACGTCGCGATAGGCGTCGTCTTCGGGCGCCTGGACCGCGGCTCGAGCGCATCCAAGCCTCCCTCCCGATAGCGAGCCAAAAGGCGGTGAAGATGCCGGCGGGAAAACCCGTACTCGGCAGCGGCAGCAGTGACAGACATCTGGTCGGATACGACCTGGAGAACAGCAACACGGGCTCTAGACATGCCCGCCAATGTGGCGTAGCCCCGGACGCCGTGCTGGTCTAGTCGCTCCGGCCCAGCCCCCCAGGCCATGCCTCCACGGCTAACACCATGAAAACGCTCAGCCCCACATGGGACCTATGTCCCGACTCACCAGAGACCCATCACCTGGGACACATGTCCTGAAACCACACACCTCCGCCCGCACCTCCATTTCGGCGCTGGTGCCTATCTGGTCATTCGAGGTTGGTCCCTCGACCTACCCGGCGCTCGCACCACACATTGTCGCCCGCATCGTGAGAGCCCATTCGCGATCCCTCGGGTTATCACGGGGGCTTGACGTCCTCAGCCGGCGATGAGCGCGGAGGGACGTTCGAGTGCCTGTTCTGCCGCGCGCACCGACTCGACGAAGATCTCAACGCCCGTAAGCAGCAGCTCGCGTGAGATCACAAGCGGTGGCAGGAAGCGCGCCACGTTGCCGAAGTGGCCGCCCACCTCGATGATCACGCCCCTGTGGAAGCACTCGGTGCGAATCCGCGCCGCCATCTCCGGCCATGGCTGCTTGGTGTCGCGGTCCTTCACCAGCTCGATACCGATCATCAGTCCACGCCCGCGCACGTCACCGACGGATGGGAGCGTCTCCTGCGCATCGCACAGCAGCTTCAGCGTCAGCTCCCCCAGCAGCGCCGCGTGGTCGGCCAGGTCGACCTCCTGCATGAACTCGATCGCGGCGAGCCCAGCTGCCATCGCGATCTGGTGGCCGCGAAACGTGCCGATGTGCGCCCCCGGCTTCCAGCCGTCCAGCGCCACGTCGTAAGCGACGCACGAGATCGGGAAGCCGATACCCCCGAGTGCCTTCGAGAGCGTGATCGCATCCGGGGTGATCCCGTCGTGTTCGCACGCGAACATCGTCCCCGTCCTCGCGAATCCGGTCTGGATCTCGTCGCACACCAGCGGCACGTCGTGCTTGCGAGTGATGCGCCTCACCTCCGCGAGGTAGCCGTCGGGGGGGACGATCGTGCCGCCCTCGCCCTGGATCGGCTCGATCAGCACCGCCGCCGGCTTGGGGATGCCGCTGTGGGGGTCCTCAAGCGAAGTGTCAAGCAGACGCGCGCACGCCAGCTCGCACGAGTCGGACTTCAGACCGAGTGGGCAGCGGTAGCAGTAGGGGTAGGGCATGAAGTGCACGGGAGTGCTCACCGGACCCCCGAAGCCCACGTCGCTGGTGACCGACAGCGCGCCCGCGGTCATGCCGTGGTAGGAGCCTTGGAAGGCGATCACCGCCTCACGACCTGTGTGCGCACGCGTCAGCTTCAGTGCCGCCTCGATCGCGTCCGAGCCGGTTGGGCCGCCGAAGTGAAAGCGAGCACTCTCGCGCAAGCGCCCGGGGAGGAGCGTCTTGAGCTTGCGCATCAGCCGCAGCTTCGGCGTGGTCGGGAAGTCCAGAGCGTGCACCAGCTTCTGCTGCTGCTCAGCCGCCGCCTTCACCGCCGCCGGGAGGCTGTGGCCAACATTGAGCACACCCGCGCCGCCGAAGAAGTCGATGAACGTGTTGCCGTCCACATCGCGCATCGTCGCGCCGCGTCCCGCCTCGATTGCGACCGGAACACTGCGCGGGTAGGAGCGTGCGCTTGACTCTAGCTCGTCCTGCTCAGCCAGCATCTCGCGCGATCGCGGTCCCGGCACCTCGCCCGCGATCGCGGGGGCGGGCTCGAAGTGCATCTCCTCGAAACTGTGCTCGCTATCGCTCATCGCTCAGGTCTCCCGCGACTATAGCCTCGGCGGCGGAGCGCAGCTCACGCATCACCGGGAATGGTGCCACCTCGCGCAGAGTCTCGTGCCCCGTGAGGATCATCAGCAGACGATCGACGCCCATCCCACCGCTCGCAGAGGGCGCGAGCCCGTACTCGAGTGCACGCACGTACTCCTCGTCGTGCGGGTGCGGCGCGTCGTCATCGTCGGTGTTGCGCTGCTTGCGCTGCTCCACGAAGCGCTGCCACTGCTCGACCGGGTCATTGACCTCCGAGTCGCCGCTCACTAGCTCGATGCCACCGATCACCGCGTCGAAGTGCTCGGCCAGGCGCGGGTTCTCGCCGTGGGCCTTGGTGATCGGGAACGACTCCAGAGGAAAGTCATACACGAGCGTCGGCTGGTTGAGGGTGGGCTCAACGAGCTTTGAGTACACCGCCTGCACCACCTGCGCCCAGCTGGCGTCGGGATGCACCTTGCCGTCCAGCAGCGCGGCCAGCTCGTCGCGGTCGGCCTCCAGGAAGTCCACCCCGGTGACGCGCAGGATCTCCGCCTGCATCGTCGTCTTGTGCCACGGCTTCGACAGGTCGATCGGCTCGCCACCGCGCTCGATCAAAGTCGTGCCGAGCACCTTCTCGGCTACGTAGGCAACCAGCTCTTCGGTGAAGCGCGCCACGTCGCTGTGATCGGAGTAGCTCATCAGCCACTCCAGCATCGTGAACTCCGGGCTGTGCCGGTAGGAGATGCCCTCGTTGCGGAAGCACTTGCCGAGGTCGTACACATTCTCAAGGCCACCGATCAGGCAGCGATTGAGATACAGCTCGACCGAGATTCGCAGCGACATCTCCTGGTCCAGCGCGTTGTGGTGAGTCAGAAACGGTCGCGCCGATGCTCCGCCGGCGAGCGCTTGCAGCACCGGCGTTTCGACCTCGATGAAGCCCCGCTTGGCCATGAACGCGCGCAAGGCGTCGATCGTCTTCGCGCGAGTGACGAACAGCTCGCGGGTGGACTCGTTGGCGAGCAGGTCAAGCTCCCGGTAGCGGTAGCGCGTGCCGGTATCGCCCAGGCCGTGGTACTTGGCGGGTGGTGGGCGCAGCGCCTTTGTCAGGAGCGTGCAGCTGTGCACGCTCAGCGCGAGCTGCCCGCGCTGGGTTACATACACGCAACCTTCTGCTTCCACGATGTCACCGATGTCGAGCTCGATGATGCGGTCGTACGCCTGCTCTCCGAGGGTGTCGTGGCGCACCGCCAGCTGGATCTGCCCGGTGTGATCGCGCAGGTCGATAAACGCGGTCTTGCCGTGGCCGCGCCTGGAGATGAGACGCCCGGCCAGACGGTAGGAGAGGTGTGGGTGCTCGCCCGGCTCCAGGGCGCTTGGATCGTGCGTGGTCTGCAGATCGGCGATCTCGGTGCGCTTCTTCTTGGGGACGTGCGGGAATGGCTCGATCCCCTCCGAGCGGAGGCGGTTGGCCTTGGCGAGCCGTTCGTGCGTGACCGCGTCATCGAGCGTGTCATCGAGCATGTGGGATCACCACAAGAAGGTACCATCGAGCCCCGCGTCAACCTGAGTCTCAGCCCCGCGAGCTGTGGGCCGCGCTTGTGTTTTCACAGTGGTGTTTCTGTAGGCGAGCATCGATGATGCACGTGTGAGGCACACCAAGGATCCCGAGATCGACGAGCAAGTACGCGCTTTTGGCGACAATATGCGCGCGGCACGATTGCGCGCGGGTCTCTCACAGGTTGCGTTGTCGGAGGCCACACAGCTCGATCGTGCGGCGATCAGCTTCCTTGAGCGGGCCGAGCGCTCGCCGGACCTCTCAACGCTCGTGCGGGTGGCCGGCGCGCTTGCGACAACCCCGGCGGGCCTGTTGGAGGGCATCGGCTCGGCTGGTGCGCAGACCGATGGGCCCCCACCCGAGTCGGGGCTAGCGGCTGAGCCGGCGTCGCGCCTCGGCGCGAACCTGCGCGCGGCGCGCAAACAGGCGGGGCTCTCGCAGGAGACGCTCGCGTATGAGGCTGAAGTCGATCGTGCGGCGATCAGCGTTTACGAGCGCGGCGGGCGTGGGCCGAATCTGCGCACGGTCTTGAAGCTTGCGCGGGCGCTCCAGCTGCGTCCGGCGGCGCTGTTTGCGGGGGTCAGGTAGGACCGTAGGGCCGTGATTCCCGGGATAGCGTTGCTCGTGGTCGGGTGGTCGGGTGGTCGGGTGGTCGGGTTGGGTTACGGTGCTCAGAAGCTCAGTTCGGCCGCGCGCGCAGCGGCGCGAGTTGGCTTGAAGAGATCGCCACTGCGCTCAGCAAGGCCGTCTCTCAGCAGAGCAAGCAAAGCCGCTTTGATTTCGCGCATCTCGGCTTGCTTAGCCGGGTCGCGCTCGCACGCACTTGCCACTTGGACGTCGGTCATGCCCTTACGGCCTTCGGTTACGAGCACATGTAGGGCCACCGCCGCGAGCATGTCCCTGGGATCGGATATTGCTCTCTCTTGTGAATTCGCCACATTTTGAAACTACACGACGGAGCGGTCAGGTGCGGTGTGGTGTGTAGCCATGTGGCGGTCTGCCGCATCTTGATGCCGCAGATCGTTATGGCGTAGTTGTCGCTCGCAAGCGTTCAGTCGCTGTGAGCGCAGATGCTGGTATTCAGCGGTTGAGTACTTGGCGCTCAGCCTTCTGTTGGTGCGGTCTCGCGCTCGATCTGCCAACCGGCGTTCAGCGGGCTCAAGAAGTAGGGGGGCTCGTCGGTTGCCAGACGTTCGTCGTAGATGTAGTCCTTGTTGTAGCCCTGACCTGAGGCCAACCCAACTGGGCCGCGGAACTTCTGTGCGATCGCGCCATACACGTTGAGTTCGCCCAAGTTTTTCCCACAGTTGAAGTTGTCCACGATGAAAGAGTGGCTCGTAGAGAGCAGTGCGGCATAGATCCATGGGTTTTCGAGTGAGCCCGTTTCGTTGCCTTTGGATCCGCAGGGATGGTAGATACGGATGTATTCGGTTGCGATCAAACCGAGCGTCGTGGTGCCGGAAGGCGCGCTTCCCAGTTTGGAGACGCTGGTGGGCGAGATGCTGCCGTTGATGATCAGATTATTCTGCGCGGCAATCGTAAGCGGCTGACTGTATGTACCGCTCACATAGACGGTACCGCAGTTGATCTCTTCTTTTTCCTCGGTGGTGGTGTCGGCTGAGGTGGGTTTGAAGGTGTATGAGCAATTTTTGCCGGCCTGGACATAAATAAGACCGTTTTTGGGCCATTCAATGGTTTCTTTGACTTCTTTCTCGACGCCTTTTTCTTCGACGTAATATTTTGCGGTTATTTCATTGGTAGTACCGTTGAGAACGAGGTGTGTGACACCCGTGAACTTATTTTCTTCTTCGACATAGGCGAGCAGGCTGGTATCGCTTTGCGGCGCCACCAGTTCCGTGCCGACGGTCGGTTTTTTTGTCGGGTCATTGTATGTGGGTTCCGACGATTTAGAGCACGTTGGCCATGTGCCGCCGTTGATTTCGACAGCATCAGTGTCGCCTTCGCGTCCGAAGTTGAGTTCTTTGCTGCATGTCACGTTCGCGGCGTCGTCAGTGTGCATCGGTCCGTTGACACTGTCTTCTTTGCCAAAGAGTATCGTCTGACATTCCGCACCCGTTTTGGTGCGTTCAACATAGTATTTTTCGCATTCAGTTGTCGAGTCGCCATCGAGGCTCGGGTCTTCGACCTCATACTGGGTAAAGTAAACGTAGTTCAAGAAGCCGATCACATGGAATGTGGCGATGAGTGTACGCTTATCAGTGCCTGCGTAACCGATCGATTCTATTCGAAACGTGTTCGCCAAAGAGCCGCCCGACTGGATCATGGTGCCGAAGGGGTTGGAAGTACTGCATCCCGTGGTTCCTTTGGGTGCTGTGCTCGCCGGCAACAATTTGATCACATAATGCCCATTATATGCGGTTTCCTTCGCTGTGGTTTCTTGCGGAACGATATTTTCGGGTGTTTTGCAGGTCTCCCAGTAATCAGGGTTGCTCTGCAGCTGGTACTCGTACTCCTGCACTCCGGCAACAGCGGCGTAAGCAGCTTGCTTCTGTATGATTTCGTTGCTCGATAGCTTGGCGTCGCCTGTGACGGCCGTATAGCCAGCGACCAGTAGGAGGCTCGTCACTAGCATCACGCCGAGCGCAATGATCATCGTAAACCCCGCATCGGAGCTTACGCGCGCTTGAAGTTTGTTGAGTGGGTAGATCATTCGCATGGTTTATCTTCGATCGGAGTTTCGGCATTGGGCACGCTGAACGAGAGCGTTACTTGGTTTTTGAAGTCGACCGCGCGGCTTTCGGCCGTGTATTTGTTGACCGGCGACTGATTGAAGCTGATTTCCACGGCTGCGGCTTCCTTCAGATTTTTACTGCTGAGTTCCTTTTCGGAGCCTTTGGTTTCGAGTTCTATTAGTTTCAGTGTGCTAAGGGCTTCGTTGGACGCGAGGCCGGTCGATTCTTTGGTGTACTCGTAGTATTGGAAAATTGGGACGAATTTTTTCCCAACTTCTGCCTGGGAGATGTTTTCGCCGAGACGAGTCTTAGTGTAAGTGGAGGAAAAGGTAAATTCTGGCCAGGAGCCACCACTGCTCTTATAAGTCTTGTCAACGATTAGTCCTGAGCTTTTTTCCCATACGATTTCATGCTTGAGGGCTTCAGTTATTTCCGCGTTGGACGTATAGGCATTCACGAATACCAGTCTGCTTTCTTCCTCTTTTTCCCCCGTCGTCTTTTCCTTTGCTTCCTTGACCGGAGTAAAGCCTGAGGAGATACAAGCCGACTTCAGGTCTTCGTTGAGCTTGTTTATAGTGGTGCGGCCGTTTTGGGTCGCCTGAGATTGATCAGTTATTTGCGCCGTCTGGCTTACCGAGATGTCGAGGATTGAATAGAGCGCTCCTACGACCACCACTGCACTCAACATCGCAACGAGGGTTTCGATCAAGGTAAAGCCGCGCGTCTCGCCGCCGCACTTGAGAGCTTTGTGGAGAAGTCCCATTAGCAAGTAGTTCCCGTTGTGACCGTCACGGGGTCGCCGCTCCCCGGCGAGTTGTATTTCGATGATTCTTTCAAATAGATCGTGTCGAAATGTTCGACAGGTTCACTGAGGGTCGGTTCTACTGTGTATATGCGGTTTTCGGTCGGGTTGGCCAAACACAGCTTTGCCTTGCCAAATGGCTGGAAGGGGTATTTGAGGTGCCCTGTTGCGGTCGTTTCTTGTGTATGTTCGAGATTGGCAGCTGAAGCGTTATTGGGAGCAACGGATTTCGAGCAGGCAGTGTTCGTGATCTTGATTTTGTAGATTTTGGTTGTAAGTGCTTCAGGGGTTTTGACGGTACCAGTGTAAACATTCAGTACGAGGTCCGTCATCGGTACGTTGACTGCAGGGGTGGTTTGCCCGGGTAGAACAATGGCTTCTACATTAGCCACGCTGTTATCTATGGCATGGGCGTTGTTTTCGGTACAGTCGCCAGCATACACCTGCCACTTTTTCTTGAACTTTTGGATCGTCGAGCTGTAAGGAAACGGGAAGAGGTCCCCTGTGGGATAGGCAGAGGCGATCGGCGTGGTCGCTGAAGTCGAATAACCTTGCCCTGATTCCGTTGTGACGGTCTTGTACTTCTTTTCTACGCCGGATTCATATTCGAACTTAGCTGCGCCTACGGTGAATTCGTTCGCGTTGATAGCACCTTCGTGGGCGGCCACAAAGGTGCTGCCTCCGACCTGTTTGCCGCCATACGTGAAATTGACCGCGATCGCTCCACCTTCATTGAGCACTACCGGATCGTGCGTTGTGATGTTAGGTGCGATCGTCACTTCCTTGGTCGGTACTTTAGGTGCGCCGCTTTCGGTGACATATCCCGATAGTTCTTTGATTTCGACTTTGGCGGACGTTGCTGGGATCCCGCCGAACACGACGCAACCTGCCGTACCGGTTGTGCCTTCGACCGTCGTCAACTGGCTGGCTTCGACTCCCGTGTATTTGACAATTGAGCTTACGCCCGAGAGGGCTTCTTCGGGATTGGCGCCGTTGGTAGCGTCTATCTCGAGCGCTGAGCCGTCGGGTGGAGTGACGATGCTCGACTCCGTGACGGCCTTGCGGTTGGTCGCGTTGAGTTGCGGCCAGGTGACAGAGGAGGTCACGCGTAGGTAGTCGCCGTCGTTCTTCGCGCTTGATTCGGTCGCGCCCGTCGCGAGACAGTCGGAGCCGGGTTTCGATTCGTTGAAATAGTTTGCTTCCTGCTTGATCGTATAGATATTCTTGTCGATCGTGGTGGTGTAGGTGCGGGCATGGTTTGCCGCCCCGACGAGATTGTCGAGCGTGCTTGCGGGATCGCTGCGCAGCTGCTCTTGGGACTGTGCTGCGAGCAGGACGGCCTCGTCATGGAAGCGCTCATCGGCCGACGCGCGATCAATGGTCTGAAAGCCCGTGAGCGTGCCGACGGCGATCAGCGCCACGAGCAAGGTCGTGATCACGACTTCGATCAGCGTGAGGCCGTCCTCTCGCTGGGCGGTGTTCGTCAAGAATGTGCGGAATGTCACAATAGTGTCCCTGTCGTGTCTGGACACTTTTTCGACCGAACTCGCGATTTGCTTGAGCCATGGGCCGATCGGTCGAATACGCGTGCCTTGTGGCGGACCGATCCGAGGGACTGATTCGACCGGTGGTCGAATCCAAACGCACGCGCACGGGAAGGTCCCGGCCTCTTCCCGACCCGAGCCAAGGCAATCAACCCTAGTCAGTGCGGGGACACAAGATCAGCCGGTGCTACCGGGATCGCGCCGCGAGGCTACTGGTTCAACGCGAGCGTTTCGAGCGTCATGTCCCACCAATTCTGGCCCAGCGTCGTTTCCAGGTTGCCGAGCTTGGTGTAGAGCTTCTGGTCGCGTGCGGCGAGGCCCTTGTCCGCGGGGGCCACATACGGCGCCAGTAGTCGCGCGGAGATTATGTTGCCTTCGATGTCTTCGACGCGCCGGTCGAACTTGATGGTGTCGGCCGGGACCGCCTTGAAGCCGCCGGCTTTCCACGCGCTCACGTCCTCGCACAGGTTCGGCATCGGCAAGGTGACCAGTTCGCGCAGGCTGGTGGCGAAGTCATCGGCGGCGCGCGTGACCTTGCTGTTGCTCCACTTCAGCGGCTTCACCGTTCGCAGAAACCGCTGGACTATCTTGGCGTCCTTGTGGTAGGCAGTTGAGAGCAGAGCGCCAAAGACCTCGTAGCTCAGATGCTGCTCTTCTTCGCTCTGCGGCGAGCCAACGCCCACGTCCGGGCATTCCGAGGTGAGCTTGTGGTCGAGCTGATCGATGCTCGCTCCGATCGCGCCCATGCTCGCTATCGCGGCTTGTAGGGCCGTGTCTCCGGCCGTGAGGTAGGTATGGGTCGTGCCGTCGTCGCTCGGACTGGCCGCGGCGCTCGCCGGTGCAAGAGCGAAGGCGAGCATCGCCACCAGGATCCCCAAACGTCCGAGCATCTCCACCAAGGGTATCCTATGGAGCCAACCCTGGGGGACTGGTGTAACGGTAACATGGGGGTCTCCAAAACCCTTGCTCGAGGTTCGATTCCTCGGTCCCCCGTCGTTGGATCTGGGCGGAATGCCTGGAAAACGCTGGTTTTGCGGGATTTGGGGCGGAGGGCCGAAAACGCACCGAGACGCGCTGAGACGCATCGAGTCGTGCAAAAAGTGCAACCAGATGGAGCAGAGGCGGGGATGGAGGGCCAGGTCGGCCTCTGGCCGGTCTCGTGAGACCCGAAGATCTGGACAGCGTGGAGGAGACGCTTGCGATCGTGTTCGACCCGGCGCTCATGGCTCAGATCGTCGGAAGAAGCCAAGCGATCGCTGATGGTGAGCCCGGCGCGACGGTCGCGGAGGTCCGTGCGGAGCATAAGCGGGGCGTGAGCGGGGCGTGAGCAACGCTCCACGGGATGCGCGCGTGATGGGCACTCGTGTGGCCGTGGGCTCGAAGGCTCTTGCCGTCGAGCACTGGGCGGTGGTGTACCGCCTGCGATGAGTGTTGGCGCTAATTACCGGGCATCGTGTGCGTTCTGGATCCGGCCGGTCCGCGTGCCAGCATTCGGGACTTGCATACTGCGATCAGCGGAAGCGATGTGGTCGTCGCGATCATCGGGGGAACGCTGTTGGGGCTGGCTCTGATCCGGCCTCGGCTCGCATGGCTTGAGCGACTCGACGAGGACTCGCGTCGGTCGGGCGAAATCGTCATGACGATTTTTGCCTTCGTGATCGGCGGCTATGCGTACGGCTCGCTCTACCTGGTGCTTCATCGCCAGCTCGGAGGCGATGTCGACAAGCTGCTGCGAGGCGCGGGTTTGATTCTCGCTGTTTACGCGGGGTTCGTGCACTTCGAGCCGTTCTCCCATGGTGTGGGTTGGCGCGAGACCGGGGCTGCCATCCTTCTGTACCTGGCGGTGGCGGTGTCGGCAGTGTTGGTCGGGTTCATATTCGTCGAATATGCGCTGACCGGGACCGTGGAAAGCTGGGTCACGCTCGTCGAGATAATTTCGGCGGTAGCCAGCACGGGCGGTATCTATGTCTTCGCGCGAAGGTCGCGGCGGGCGCCGGCCAGTTCACGCGTCGATGTCGGAGTAGCCGAGCCGCTTCCGGTGTCCAGCGAGGTTCAGTAGGTCGCGACGTTGAGAACTTGCTGATAGGTACGGCGAGTTGCATGCGGAGAGTGGGCAAGATCGAAAGGCAGCGTGACTGTTGGCACGTACGGTCTTGCTCGCCAACACGATGCTGCTTTCGTCCGAGGCGGCAGCGTCGGCTTGATCGTCGTGGCGCCCGCTTTCGGTGGAAGGGGCGCTCTCGCTTGGCGTTGGGGATCGGGGGGCTCGATGGCTCGCAGGAGCCTCACCGGAAAGCACATCGTGGTCTCCTGAGCGACGTGCTGGTGGGTATGACCTGATCGTGGCCGCTGATACGCTCCGGAACATGCATCTCGGCCCTGACTGGCTCGAAGCCAGTCTCGGAGCGTTTACAACAGGAAGAGGGGGAAGGTCCCTGTGAGACTGTTGGAAGGCTTCTCACGAGCAGGTGCAGTCCGACTGGCCGGGGTGCTGCTCGCGGCGATGGCCGTGGCGGCATGCTGCGTCGGCGTGTCCTCGGCGGCCGCCGCAGGGCTCATTCGCACGATCCCGGTCGGCAACGAGCCCTATGGCGTGTCTTCGGATGGAACCCACGTCTGGGTCGCGAACTCGGACGGAGGTACGGTCAGTGAGATCGAAGCCTCCAGCGGCGCCGTCATTCGCACGATCCCCGTCGGCAGCTACCCGTATGGCGTGTCCTCGGATAGAACCCACGTCTGGGTCACGAACCCGTACGAAGATACGGTCAGTGAGATCGAAGCGTCGAGCGGCGCCGTCATTCGCACGATCCCCGTCGGCAGCTACCCCTGGGGCGTGTCTTCGGATGGAACCCACGTCTGGGTCGCGAACACCGGCGAAGGCACCGTCAGCGAGATTGAAGCCTCCAGCGGCACCGTCATTCGCACCATCCCCTCCCTCGGGGAGCCCCGTGGCGTGTTTTCGGATGGAACCCACGTCTGGGTCACGAACGAGGACGAAGTCTCGTACTCCTACGGAGGTACGGTCAGTGAGATCGAAGCCTCCAGCGGCGCTGTCATTCGCACGATCACCGTCGGCAAAGACCCCGACAGCGTGTCCTCGGATGGAACCCACGTCTGGGTCACGAACTCGTACGAAGATACGGTCAGTGAGATTGAAGCCTCCAGCGGCACCGTTATTCGCACGATCACCGTCGGCAGCATCCCCGACAGCGTGTCTTCGGATGGAACCCACGTCTGGGTCACCGACTTGTACGTGTACGAACTCGCGAGCTCGACGTACGAGGATACGGTCAGTGAGATTGAAGCCTCCAGCGGCACCGTCATTAGCACGATCCCCCTCGGTATCAGGAGCGCCCCCTATGGCGTGTCTTCGGATGGAACCCACGTTTGGGTCACGAACTGGGGCGAAGATGAAGATACGGTCAGTGAGATTCAGATCGGCGCGGGGCCGACGCCGACGATCACGAGCCTCAGTCCGCAGGCGGGGCCGATCGCCGGCGGGACACCGGTCGTGGTGACCGGATCGGGATTCGGGAACCCCGGCGACGCGGACACAGTCACCTTCGTCCCCGAAGGAGGGGGCGACCCCATCCCCGCGGTGAACCCTGTGGTGGTCAGCGACACTGAAATCGACCTGACCACACCCGATGTGTCCGCGGTCTACGGCGGTAGCGTGTTGCATGCCAACGTTCAGGTCACCAACACCGACGGGAGCACCTCCACCATCGGCCCCTCGGGTCAGTTCAACTTCCCAGCGACGATCGTTGAGATGGGCGACTCGATCGCCGCTGGCGAGGGCGCGCTGGATGGCTTCTTCTATTCGCCCGCAAACGGGGAAACCGGCTTGTGGAGCGGGGGAGTTGCCAACGCACCCGGGTTCGGCTCATATCCGGAATGTCACGATTCGGGCTACGCCTACGGCCAGCTCCTGTCCGCTGCGCTCAGGACGAACTTCGTCACTCTGGCATGCACTGGAGCTAGTTATGCGGAAGGGATCATCGGGCCCGAGGTCTTTAAGAATCCTTTGGGCATCGTCACCGAAACCGTGCCGGCCCAGTTCCCTAGCTCCACCTACGACGAAGCCGAGCCCGACGCGGTCGTCATGACCTACGGCGCCGACGACGTGAGGTTCTCAAGCATCGCCGAAGAGTGCATCGCGAGTGCCCTCGCATCGAGTCCGCGCACCAAGGGCTTCCTCATAGGTGCCGCCCTAGGATCCGGAAACCCAGAGGTCGCAGCGTTGCTCAAGCTCGCCCTCGAAGGGCCGGAGCAGTGTACCGAATCCACCCCGGGCAGCACGGTAAACGCTGACTTCTGGAAGTACCTACCGAAGTTGGAGGAATCCTATGAAAAGATCGTTAGCGCGATCGAAAGCCAAGGCCGCAAAGCGTCTCAGGCCCGGGTGCCGAAGATCATTTTCACCAACTACATGGATCCGTTCCCCCCCAACGGTGTCGGATGCGCAGACACGTGGCCGCTGGATAACGCGCAGCTCTCCTACTTCAACACCTTGTTTACTGAACTCAACAGCAAGATAGAAGCTGCTGTGAAGGGCCTGCACAATCCCAATGTCCGCTTTGTGGACATATCGAAAGCTCTGGGAGGCCACACCTGGTGTACCTCTGAACCGTGGGACTATGGCCTGTCGGTCATTTTCTCAAGCGGTCAGCTACTGAACTTCCTTTCCGGAGAAGAACTCTCGAAGGCTCCGTTTCACCCGACACCTGCCGGACAGGCAGCTATCGCAAAGTTGGTACGACCTGTCGTAGCGGAAGCGCTCGGCCTGAACGAAACAGGGGCTGCGGTCACCGCGGCTTCGACCGACGGTGGCGGGTCGGCCAATGGGGTCACTGTCGAGCCGGGGGAAAGCATCTCAACCCAAGCATCCGGATTCGCGCCGGGTGAGACGGTCGAAGAGACGTTGCACTCGACCCCAGTCTCACTCGGGAATGTGATGGCGAACGGGAACGGCGAAATCAGCGCCACCGTGACCGTACCTTTGGGGACCCCGGCAGGTCAGCACGAACTGCTCTTCACTGGGCAGATCAGCGGCGTTACCGCGACCCTCCCCGTCCTCATCCCCTCCCCGTTGGCCGCCCCGTTGTTCAAGACCGACTCGCCGCCGCTGACCGTACCAACAGGGAGTGTTTACGCCGGTGACTTCGGGGCCTCGGGCGTGCCCGCGGCGACGTACGCGCTGGCGCCTGGAGCGCCGGCATGGCTGAGCATCGAACCATCCTTCAGCGGTATCGTTTCAGGTACTCCACCCAGCGGCACTACCAGCTTCACCTATTCGGTGATCGCATCGAACGGGGTCGGCCCTGTCGCCACCACCGGTCGGTTTACCGTCACTGTTACGGCGGGCAGTGAATCGCTTGCGGGCAGTGGGTTGACGCGCGTCCTCGGCGCAAAAGAAGAACTGAAGGCACTAGCCACCGGCAGCACTTCGCTTGACGGGTCCACAATCACCGTTCAGAGTAACCACGAGGCGCTCATCAAGCTCACCTCCACAGGCACAGCAACGTGCAGTGGCCGGCTGACACTCACAGTCAAGCGCACGACCGGGAAGGGCAAGAAGAGGCACACTAAGACACAGACCATCGGGACCGCAACCTTCTCCATCCCGGCGGGCAAGAGCGAGACCGTCAAGCTCACGCTCAACGGCACTGGGCGGGCCCTCCTGAGCGCGGCTCACGGGCATCTCAGTGCCACTTTGACGGTCCTCAAGGCGTCACCCAGCCCGAGCAATACGCAGACGCACGGTGTCCATCTGGCACAGCAGAAGACCAAGGCGAAGAAGGGCAAGAAGTAGACCAACAACCACAGATCGATCTTCCGTAGTGCCGGAGGATTGGAACACTCGAAGGTTAGGCCAGTAAAGCTGGGCGGTCTGGCCACGCAAGCTGTACGCTACCCAAGAGTTCTGTACAGGTCACTCCTGCTCGCCGAGCAATGCGAGTGCGACCCTACGTCGGCGTCACGTTTGCGCAATGGACGAGATGCGAGCACGTCGTCCCGCAACCGACCCGCGCTCGCTTGGGCCGGGCGAAGCGGGAGCGTTTGCCTCGCCACGCGTCACGTGGTCCTCGTCTCTTGCGAGAGTGAGAGCCTGCTTGATCCGTGCGCCCGCTTGCTCGCGAAAGCGGAACTTAAGCGCCAGTCTGTGCGGGTAGGTGACGATGAACCCATGCTGACGGAGCCGTTGGTTCGACCACCGGCACCTGCCGTATGGATAAGCGGTCGCGGGGCTCAGGCGGGGCTACCGGCCGAGGTACCAAACGGCCAGCGCTAATGCACAGCGATCGCGAGCAGTAGTCTGGCCTGGCGCTAGGGGTTTTGTTGTAGATCAAGCGACACCGCGGTTTGGGTGATGTGAACTGGAATCGCTGTTCGACGATCTCTGTTACCTGTCCGGTGTCACGGCACTGCGTATAGACTTCGAGGGCGGTATTTCCAAGGAAATAGGTGAACGGGCAGTCGATCTGATACCGCGAGTGTCGCAGGCATGCGGATTGCGGTTGGACTTCGACGCTACTCGGCCTCAAAGCCCATAGATGTGCGGGAGTGATTCCGCCTGCTTTGCAACTCGACGCGCCCCAGTCACGGTCACGCTTGGTGAATCGTCAGGGTGCGCCAGTGGTGGCCGGAGGTTGCGTGCGCGGGTACCGCAGGAAGAATCGCTATGCAGACGAGCATGATCGAGGTCGCGGCTCCGCGTCGCACAGCACGGGCGGTGTCGGCCACGGTCATCATCAAGCCGCCGTGCGCTCGGCCGCTGCGGTTCTGATGGCCTGATTCGACCCGGACCGCGATCGTCGGCGCCGAGTCACACCGGCCGGCGTAAAGGGGACCCACTCGCTCCCCGAATAGGCTCCCTGAGAACGTCTTATCGCCGTCCGGTCCGGATATGGGCCGGGATGCTACGGGCCATCTCTTACGTTGTCGTGTTCGTGGGAGAGTTCGAGCTCTATCGTCAGGGCTCCAGTCGCACGGGCAGCGTCTTGTGCTGGTTGGCGAACGCTGACTCGACGTGTGTGCACTCGCCGGCGATCTGGATCTCGGGGTAGCGTTTGAGCGTCTCCTCGATCAGGATCCGCAACTCCAGTCGCGCGAGCGCGGTGCCCAGGCAGAAGTGCCGGCCACCGGCACCGAACGCCTGGTGCTCGGCTTCGCGCGTCAGGTCGAAGCGGTCGGGGTCCTCAAAGCGCGTCTCATCACGGTTGGACGACGGGTACCACATGACCAGCTTCTCGCCCTCACGGATGCGCTGCCCATGCAGCTCGGTATCGCGTGTGGCCGTGCGGGCGAAGTGCGCGAACGCCGGGAACATGCGCAGTGACTCCTCCACCGCCGCCGGCACCAGCGAGGGGTCCTCGAGCACCATCCGTCGCTGCTCGGGGTTTTCCATCAGCGCGCGCATGCCACTGCAGTAGGTCGCCTTGGTGCTGTCGTTGCCGGCGGCCATCAGCAGCAGGAACCCCATCACGATCTCGTGGTCCTCGAGCCGCTCGCCGTCGAGCTCCGCGTGCACGAGCACGCTCGTCAGGTCATCGGTCGGCGCCGCGCGTCGTTCGGCGATCAGCTTGCCGCAGCGCGCGAACACCTCGGGCACCTCACGCTCCATCACGCTCTGCGCGCCCTCCGGCGTCGCGTCCGGGTCGCCCGCGCCGACGATCGCGTTCATCAGGTTCGCCCATGCCTCATCGTCCTCGGGCGAGAGGCCCATGAAGCTGCCGATCACCCGCGCCACCACCGGCTGGGCGACGTCGCTGACGAGATCGCAGGTCTCCCGGGCGGGCGGGCCCTCCAAGCACTCGAGCACCTCGATCGTGATCGCGCGGATCGCGTCCTCGTGCTCGGCGATCCGCTTTGGCGTGAAGCCACGCTGGAACAGCGCCTTCAACCGGTCGTGCTTGGGCGGGTCCATCCCGATGAACATCGCCTGCTGCATCTCCAACGACAAGCCTGCATTGGATGCGGTGAAGCCGCCGACTTCGGAGGAGTAGGTCTGCCAGTCACGACTGACCTCGAACACGTCCTCGGCGGTCGTCACCGACCAGAAGCCGGCTTCGTCGGGAAACTCAGCGATGCCGCTTGACCAGTGAACCGGACACTCAGCGCGCAACCGCCTGAACAACTCCAGCGGCGGCCCCTGCTGGAAGTGGGCGCGGTCAGCGACGCCCAGCTCGTCAAGCGGCATCTGATCCTCGCCTGTAGTGCTCAAGTGTCCTCCCGTCTTGACTTGGCTTGATCTACAGACGCAGCCTACTCCTCGGGCTGGCCGCCGCCCACAGGTTTCGGCGCGCTCCCAGTTACTCGGATCGACCGAGAGGGCGATCCTGGTTCTTAGGCGTCTTTTGAGGTGCTTGGGCTGTGTGTGCCCGACCGACGACATTGATGTCACCCCGGAGCGATCAGAGGCCAATCTTGCGCGACTCGCTGACGCAATCCACGAACTCGATGCGGGCTTCGCGTTGATCCCGACCGCTATCCCGACGGGTTCCGCCCACCGGGTGGGTTTGATTCGCGCACGTTTCGCAGCCAGGTCTCGGTCGCTTTCACTTGCGGCGACGGTGACTTCGATGTTGTACTGATCCCAGACGGAACCACCGGCTACGAAGAGATCATCCAGGCGGCGACCCAGTAGACGCTACCCGGCACGCGGATTGTCGTGGCGGTGGCGTCCGCCGACACGATCCTCTATTCAAAGGCGACTGCCGACCGGGCGAAGGGCCGCGCCGTGCTGGACCGGATGCGAAAGGTGCTTCTGCGCACAGACGAGTCGCCCCCAAGATGCCGGGTAGCAAGGGTCAAAGACCGGGGAGAACGCTCACGCGGAAAGGGGGCGCAGGTCCTCCTCGACGCGCATAAATGTGCAATACGCCGACAAAAAGTGCAACCAAAAGTGCAACCAAAAAGAGGAAAACGGCATGTATACAGGCCAAACG
This sequence comes from uncultured Solirubrobacterales bacterium, assembly GCA_963849215.1. Taxonomy (GTDB): domain Bacteria; phylum Actinomycetota; class Thermoleophilia; order Solirubrobacterales; family Solirubrobacteraceae; genus Palsa-744. Next base: position 358,679 of record CAWKGR010000001.1, on the reverse strand, counting down.
ACCCATATCACCGGGTCTCCAAAACCCTTGCTCGAGGTTCGATTCCTCGGTCCCCCGCTTGGCGCCAAGGTGCGATTGGCGCGCTTTCCGCCCGATGATCTTCCTACTCCGCGGGCGGACTACTCGGACTACTGATTTAGGGCGAGCGTTTGGAGCAGCGTGTCCCAATCGTTGAAGCCCACGACCGTTTCAGCATCGTAGAGCTGGGTTTCTAGATGCGCCGTGCGGGCGGCCACATCCTTGTCGGCCGAGAGCTCATATGGTGCCAGCAGACGCAGCGGTATCGATTTGCCTTCGATCGCTTCGACATGCCGGTCGAACTGAATGGTGGCTGCTGGGACGGCCTTGAAGCCGTCGGCGCTCCACGCGCGAACGTCGCCGCAGAGATCGGGCGAGGTGAGTGCGGCCAGTTCACGCAGGCTTCTTATGTACGCGTGGGCGATGTGCGTGATCTTGCCGTTGCTCCATTTCAAAGGCTTCACCGCCCGAATAAAGGCTTGGACAGCGCTGGCGTCTGTGTGGTAAAGCGTTGCCCAGAGCGCGCCCGCGACCTCGTAGCTCATGTGCTGCGCTTCTTCGTTCTGTGGTGCCCCGATCCCCACACTCGGGCATACCGAGGCGAGCGTGTGGTTGAGCTTGGCGATGTTCGTGTTCACAGTGCGTTCGTTCGTATGCACCGCATGCAGGAACGCGTAGTTCGCCGCGAGGTATGTGTGCGTTGTCGATACGTCTCGAGGCGCGGCGACGGCGCCGGCAGGCGCAAGCCCTACGGCAAGCACGACAGCGAGGGTCGACAAAAGTCGTAGCATCTCGCCCTAAGGGTACCGTGGAAGCGTGAGCGCTTGCCTCAGGTGTTCTCGCCATCGACCTCGATAACAGCGGAGCCCTCGAAGCGCCCGGCCCGTAGATCATCGAGCGCCTGCCCTGCCTGTGCAAGTGGGTACACATGAATCTCGGTGCGTACAGGAACGCGGGGAGCCAGCGCCAGGAAATCGCGAGCGTCCTGGCGTGTGAGGTTGGCAACGGAGCGAACGGTGCGCTCACCCCACAGGATGTCGTAGGGGAAGCTCGGGATGTCGGACATATGGATGCCGGCGCACACGAGCGTGGCTCCCTTTGCCACCGCGCGCAAAGCGGTGGGAACTAGCTCCCCCGCGGAGGCGAAGATGATCGCCGCGTCGAGCTCTTCAGGAGGGGCTTGCTCAGAGCCTCCAGCCCACTCCGCTCCCAACTCGCGCGCGAAGGATTGGGTGTCCTCGTCGCCGTCGCGGGTGAATGCAAACACCCGACGGCCCTGGAAGCGGGCTACTTGAGCGATGATGTGGGCGGAAGCACCGAAGCCATAGAGGCCGACCCGTTCGGCTTCTCCGGTCATTCCCAACGCGCGATATCCGATGAGCCCCGCACATAGCAGCGGTGCGACCTGGAGGTCGGAATAGTCGTCGGGGAGGGCAAAGCAGTAGCGCTCGTCAGCGAGCGTCAGCTCCGCGAAACCACCATCGATGTCGCGGCCGGTGAAGCGTGCATGCTCGCACAGGTTCTCCCGGCCATCGCGACAGTAGCGGCACTTCCCGCACGTCCATCCCAGCCACGGGATGCCCACGCGCGCGCCGATCTGCAGCGCCTCGCCGTCGGAGACGAGCTTCGCCCCTATCGATCACGGTCCCGACAATCTGGTGACCCGGAACGATGGGCGGCTTTGGGATGTTGAGCTCCCCGTCGAGCAGGTGCAGGTCGGTGCGGCATACCCCACACGCATGGATTTGTACAAGCACCTGCCCCGGTCCTGGGCGGGGCTTGGTGAGTTCCACGGCTCGCAGCTCACCTGGTCGCTCTATCTGCATCCCCCGCAAGGCTGCCTCCTAGGCGATGGCGGATCGTTCAGTGCTCGCTCGATAGCTTCCTGTTCGGGGAATGTGGGCGCTACATGCCGGCTTCGTTCGCTGTCTGGCGTTGGCAGGTGCGCATCGCGTAGATTGGTGCTCATGCGATTGGGCTCGTTCTGCTGTTCCTCGGCCATTCTTCTCATGCTAGGTATCTCTGCATAGCATCTCCGATAAGCGATCAGAGGAGATCACGATGTTCAAGAACGTGCTTGTAGGAGTGGATGGAACATCCAACGGACGCGACGCCATTGCGTTTTCCACGCATCTCGTCGACGCGGGTGGGCAGTTGACGCTTGCCCACGTGTACAGCGGTCAGCTGGCGCCCCTTCACGTCGTCACCCCAGATCTGGTGCACGAGGAACGCGAGGCCTCTGAACAGTTGCTGGAAACGGAGAGCAGCGCTGCCGCGGACATTGGTGCACAGCTAATCAGTATCGCCGCGACCAACCCTGGTCGTGGTCTGCACCAGCAGGCCGAGGAGCAGCAGGCCGATCTGCTGGTGGTGGGCTCCTGCGACCGTAGCGGCGTTGGTCGCGTGATGCTGGGAGACGACACTCGGGCGTCTCTGAACGGTGCCTCCTGTGCGGTGGCTATCGCCTCGCGCGGCTACGCCGAGCATCCAGCACCGATCTCACGGATTGGCGTCGGATATGACGGATCCGCCGAGAGCAGGGAAGCCCTCGCGATGGCCAGGGAGCTTGCTGCTCCCACACAGGCGGCAATACAGGCGTTGGAGGTCGTCTCCATACCGACCTATGCCTACTCAGGGCTGACGGCGCCCAGCCTCGGAAACGACATCGAGGTGATGCTCTCAGAGGCGAACAGCCGTATGAAAGAACTCGCCGGCGTCGAGGGTCGTGCGGTCTACGGAATCGCCGGCGAGGAACTCGCCGTCTTCGGTGATCAGCTGGACGTCTTGGTCGTCGGCTCGCGCAGCTACGGGCCGCTGCGTCGCCTGGTGCTCGGGAGCACCTCCGACTACCTCGAGCGCCACGCTCGCTGCTCGTTGGTCGTGGTGCCTCGCCTCGCAGGAGGTCCGCCGGCAACCGCATGACCACCGGTGAACTTCACCGGGAAGGTGTGTGGGTGCTCTCGATGTGGATCGGTAGTCCTCTGGAGTGTGGTGCCCCAGCTCTGATGGAGCCCGCGCCGTCCTCCGCTCCCTGCGCTAGCGTTTGGTGACGGTGGCGGCGACGGAACGGCTGGGAGTCAAACACCGATCCCGTGCGCGCCCGCGATGGGTGGCTGTAGCGGCACTGACGTTCGTCCTGTTGATCGCCGCGATCGTTTGGCGGGTCGCAACCGAGGCCACGCCGCCGCTGCGGATCCAGCGGACGCTGCCCGCGTACGTGCGTTTCTCGGGGCGGCCGCCCATCCTGGCGTGGCCGCGGGAAGGTCAAGCGGCCGTGGAGGTTGAGGGAGTGGGCAGCTTCGGGACTTCGGGAATCTCCGTGCCGGTTCCGATCGCAAGCGTTGCAAAGGTGATGACGGCTTATCTGACGCTGCTAGAACATCCGCTGGCGGCGGGCAAGGAGGGGTTCGTGATGACTGTCACCGCTGCAGACAGCGAGGAAGAGGAGCGGCGCGAGGCTCTTGGGGAGTCGATCCTGCCGGTGAGAGTCGGGGAGCGAATCACCGAGCGCCAGGCGCTGGAGGCGCTGTTGCTGCCCTCGGCGAACAACATTGCAGCGATGCTGGCTGTTCGCGCGGCTGGTGGGCTCGCGGCGTTCGTGGATCGTATGAACGCAACGGCGAAAAGTCTTGATATGAGCTCAACGACCTACACAGACCCGAGTGGGTTCGACCCAGAGACGGTGTCCACAGCCGCCGACCAACTGAGGCTCGCCCGGATGGCAATGCGTGATCCGGTGTTCGCGTCGCTTGTCGACGAGCCCTCGGCTGATTTGCCGCTAGCGGGGATCGTCGCCAACTACAACGGTTTGGTGGGAGAAGATGGATACGTGGGGGTCAAGACAGGGTCTGATCGAGCCGCAGGCGGCTGTCTGGTATTCGCCAAGCGCGTCGTGATCGACGGTCGAGTGCTGACGGTTCTGGGTGTGGTGCTCGGCCAGCGGGATGGCTCGCTGATCGATGCGGCACTTGCCAGTGCTCGACGGCTTGGCGACTCCGCTGCGAGCACTCTCGGGGTTCAGGCAGTCATGCCGGCAGGCGCAAAGGTGCTCTCCGCGACCTCGGCCAGCGGCCGGCGGACGGTTGCGGTGACAAAGAGCGCCCTGTGGAAGGTGGGCTGGGCGGGGCTGGCGCTTCCTGCTGAGATGTCCATGAGACCGGCGATGACCCAGCTACGAGCGGGTGAGAGACTGGGCAGCGTGACCATACAGGGAGCCAGCACAGCCACAACGGAGGTGGTGGCAGAGAAGTCGCTTGGTAGCCCGTCGCTCGGCTGGCGCCTGCGGCACCTGTTCTGAGTCTGGTCCCAGCGGAGCCTTGCGCTCAGCTTGTCGAGGCGATCGGCATCTGGTTGGCCACAATCGTCTCGTCGCGCGCGGTAGGAGCGGCCGATGGCGCGATCGGCTGCAGATCGCCACGCAGACGCAGGTAGGGCCAGACAACGTTGCAATATGCAAGCACTCGGCGTCGGTCCACCTCAGCGCAACCGACGATAGATGCGCCTATGCGCCAGTCTTGTTCGTGTGCCAGGCACGAACGCACCTCTACATTCAGGCGTACCGGGGATGGCTCCACCCCGACGCCTGGAAGCTGGACAGTGAGGCTCGCTCGAGTCCCATTAGGGAGTGGGCGCGACATTTCGAAGCCAACGCCTCCGGGGGTTATGTCGCACATGCGTCCAAGCAGCGCAGGTCCGTCGTTTGTGTCCTTCTCGCCCAGGACGATCACAGCGGCGGCCGTGAGCTGGGTTCGGTACTCCCCACGTAGCTGCCGCCGACGAGCGACGAGCACGAGTGTGCGAGTCACTCGTCTCAGCTCGACCACTCCGAGCAACGGCACGAACCAAGCGGCAAAGCCGTGCATCGCGGGCAGCAGGCTCGCACCTGCATCCTGGGCTACCCGCAGCAGGAGACCCATGGCCAACAGGGCAACGCACACAAGCAGCAGACGGAACTGGCGCACAGCTTCCCAGCCCCCACGATCGATCCCCTCCTTGGGAGTCACCCGGAAGCTTGCGCGACCGGGACGCAGCACGCACCGCAACGCACGGGTGAAGATCTCCGCCGTGCACAATTCGTAGTGGGTCGCCTCGCCGCTGCTCTGCTGTCCGCGGCACAGCGCCGAGCCGGCGAGCACCATCAGCAGCGTCGCGGGGGCCCACAGCCCAATCAGCGCGAGCGGCGCGATCCTCAACGGGAGAGCCCCGGTCCATAGCACCGCAGCGAGCACCGTCAGCATCAGCAGACGTACGGGCCCGGCGAGATAGGAAGTCAAGCTCGCGAGATAGCTCATCCGCTGGCTCATCGTCAGCCCGCGTGCTCGCAGAGGGCTCTCCCGCGTGGTGAACACTGCGAGGTTGCCGCGTGCCCAACGGTCGCGCTGGAGCAGGTAGGCGGCGAGGTCGTGGGGAGCGCGGCCCTGCGCGATAATGCGATCGTCGTAGTGAGTGCACCAGCCGTCTCGATGCAGCTTGATCGTCGTATGAAAGTCCTCGGCGATCGTGTCGGTGGCCACACCCCCGATCGAGAGCAATGCTTCACGACGGATCAGGGCGCCCGAGCCACACCAGAAGGCGGCGTTGTGATGGTCCTTGCCGACACAGATCGCCGAGAAGAACACCGATTGCTCGTGACGGCCAAGATCGTAGTGTTGGATCGAGTCGTGATTGGAGAAGTCGTGAGGTGTCTGCACGAGCGCGACCGTTGGGTCCCCGAAGTAGCCGATGAGTGTCTCCAGGGCATCTGGGAGCGGCACATGATCGGCGTCGAGCACGAGCACGAACTCACCTTCGGTACGAGGCAGTGCGTGGTTGATGTTGCCGGCCTTCGCGTGAGTTTTGTCGGGACGTGTCATGTAGCGAACGCCCCATGTTGCCGCGAGCTCCGCGATCTCCGGGCGCGCGCCGTCGTCCAGCAGCCAGGTGGTGTGCGAATAGGTCATGAGCTCGCAGCCGGCCAACGTGGCCTCGAGCACGGCGATTGGCTCGTCGTATGTGCAGACGTACACATCAACGCTTCTGCCGGGTGAGGAGTGTGGGCGGGTCCGAGGCGTCACATCCCAGGTGAGCCACGCGAGTGTCGCCAGATTCCACAGTCCGTACAGCTCGGCGATTAGCAGGCACCCCCATAGCTCCGGATTGGATCCATGCCAGCTCCAACCGATTCGCCAAGCGAGATAGCTCGTCGACCAGCACAGCGCGACGAGTGCAAGCAGACGCAGCAGGCTCGGATGGCGCGCCCACCATGCGCCCCAACTTCTTGCGACTGTCGCACTGCTGGTCGGTTGAAGGCTATCTCCGCGAGGTATCGGCAAGCCCAGTAGCGCCCACCCGAGGACACTGCGGGCGCTCGGCAGACGTGGCAGCTCCCGCCAAAGATGTCCTTTTCTGTCGTGCATGTGCTGCTGATCGGCTCTTCACAAGCGCGGGTTGAGTCGAGAATGCGTCGTGAATAGCGATTTGCGAGCCTTATCAGCATGTACCACATCGAGCTGCGCCAGTTTCCGCACAACTTCTGCCGTTTCAACCTCACCGAGCGGGAGCTGCGCAATACGGTGCTCGACGCATGGCTGGCGGGCCGATGGATCGAGTTGGGTGACCGTAAGTGGAATTCTCAGCAGGCCAAGCTGGTGATCCTGGAGGGTCCACAGCTTCCGGTTGAGCAGCTCTCGATGGGGCGCGGCTGGCGCAACGCAAGGCGCGATGGGCAGGATGTCACTGACCAGTTGCTCGCGGGCGCGCCCGCAACCCCGAATGTTCCAGCGAAGGCATATTGGAGACGGCTCACGGGTCCCAGCGCGACGAGTCCCGCCGAGTGGTCCACCCCAAAGCAGACAGTAGCCTCCGACGTGGAGCGCGACGTCGATGCATCTTCGGACCTGCGCATTGCCGGCGATTCGTTGGGTCTCGAAGTGTTGGCAAAGCTCGGGGTCGAGCCGCAGCCACTTGCGACCGCCTGGTGGTTGGCACGCGAGCGTTATCCAGAGCTCCTGGCCAGCGACTGCTTGAGGCTCGCCGAGTTTGCTGCCCGTTCGCTCGTGGATACCGGCCTTGTGGTCGTGCTTGTCGAAAACGATGGCGGCGAGTACGAGCGATGCGGGACGGCCGAGGGGCTGGAACAGGCTCTACGCGCGATCGAGAGCTGGTCGGGCTCCGGAGGCTCCTCGCCTGTGCGGCTGGGCAAAGCTTGAGCGTGGCCCTGCGTCGCTAGACTGCGCCTACCGACTTGGTGGGCGTAGCTCAGTTGGTAGAGCTCCGGGTTGTGGTCTCGGCGGTCGCGGGTTCGAATCCCGTCGCTCACCCTGTCGTCAGATGGCCTTGTCGTCCGGTGGTCCACTTACCGATCCCTCAACGCTCAGCGGAGCTGCGCGTATGATCACGGGGTTTGCGCAACGTACGGTCCTCTGCATCAACGCATCACAGCCGAGCCACGACGTTTGCGGTTTGGCCACGATCATCGATCTCCACTCATGACCTACACCACCGCCGAGGGGCGACAGCAAATCCTTGACGCACTTGCCGCGGCGGCCGATGAGATCGGCGTTGCGCTGGCGCTGCTGAGTGAGGCGTACGAGCACTTGGACGAACACGCGGCGGAGCAGCTCGAAGAGGGGCTGTTCCAACCGATTCAGGCGGCCTACGGTCGCGCGAAGCGCACGCACTCAGATTTCGCGCAGCGCCATCAGCTGCCAGGCCGAACGTTCCAGTCGCCCTCTCCAGTTGCTCCTTCGAACGGCGCAAAGGGTCTCATCGACGCTGCTGTCGATGCCGCCGGCAGAGCGGATGGCGCGCTCATCGAACTACAAGACTCGATGCTGCCCGTCGAGGTCGGCGACGCGGAGCTACGGTCAGCGCTGGCCGGGGTGCGAGAGCTCCTCGGCGGTGTCCGCTCACGAGCCCGTGGCTCGCGCGAACGCTTGGACGCTAGCAAGGCAGCCCGGCCGTTGCCGGTGGTGCCACGCGCTCATGCCAGCGCTCGATTCGCTCCAGCTGCGCAGCGAGCGACAGCAACTTCGCCTCGCTATTGGCGGGGCCGAGCAATTGCGCGCCGATCGGTAGACCCTCGACTGTAAGCCCGGCAGGCACACTGACACCAGGCCAGCCCAGCACGTTCCACGGCCACGCGTAGGGGCACGCGCCGACCATGATCTGATCGGTGGCCCACCCGCCGAGACCATCGGTGGCGCCGACCTGTAGTGGTGGGCTGGCGCTCGTGGGGGTCAGAATAATGTCGACGTGCTGAAGGTCGAGCCGATGCGTCTGTGCATCAGCGGTTCCAGACGCCTGGCGAACCCGAGCACCGTCTTTGATAGCAATCCCCCTATCCGCGCGGCTGCGCGCGTACGGTGGTCCAGCAGAGCCTGGTCTGGCACACGAGAGACCCACTCATGGACACCGGCCTGACCTCGGGCGATCAGCGTGAGGCCCATCAAGCCGTAGCGAGGGTTGGCTTCGACGACATCGTGCCCCAGCTTGCCGAGAACAGCGGCAAGTCGGTGGATTGCCGCACGGATCTCAGGATGGAGTTCTACAGGCGCGCCGCTGAATGGATGGCGCAGCGAAAGCGCGATCCTCAGTCGGCCGGGCTCACCACGCTGGACACTGTCCGCATAGGGCTCTGATGGCGCTGGAGGCTTGTGTAGATCGTGCGTGTGGCTGCCGCTGAGCAGGTCGAGCAGCAGCGCCGCGTCGGAGACGGTGCGTGTCAGTGGGCCGATGCAGGTGAGACCGTTAAACAACTCGCTCTCGGGCCAGCCGGAGATGCGCCCGCGCTGGGGCTTGACGCCCACGAGATTGCACCAGCCGGCGGGGATGCGAACGGAGCCGGCCCCATCCGAGCCGAGCGCGGCGGGGACGATCCCGGCGGCAACCGCCGCGGCTGAGCCGCCGCTCGAGCCTCCCGGCGTGTGATCGAGGCTCCATGGATTGCGCGTTGCGCCGAAAGCTGGTCCCTCCGTGAACGGGTAGAGGCCGATCTCGGGCGTATTGGTCTTGCCGACAATCACAGCACCGCTTGCACGAAGTCGACGAACGACCTCGCTGTCGACCGTCTTGGCGGGAAACTCTCCGGCGCAGCCGAACGCCGTCGGGTGTCCAGCCAGGTCGACGTCATCCTTGATGGCGATCGGCACACCCAGTAGTGGCAGGCGCTCACCGGCAGCTAGGCGCAGGTCGGCTTCACGAGCCTCGGCGCGCGCCGAGTCGGCGCAGATGATCCGAAAAGCGTTGAGTGTGTCCTGGGAGGCCTCGATGTGAGCAAGCGCTCGCTCGACGAGCTCGTCGAGCTCGTCTCTTCGCTGGTCAGCGCGGCCACATGGTCGGTCAGGCTGAGTGGCGGCTGTCCTGCCACTGGGATGTCCAGCGGTGATTTGAAGGCTTCAGGTGGGGTGGTTGGCAGGTCCGTGGCTCCTCCAATTTTCCGCGTGAGACGTGAAGCGCTCCCAAGGAGCATCGACTCATGTCAACGGTAACGCGGATCAGAGCACACGTACACTCAGCTGTATGGTCACCAACGCCAGCGTTGCGCCAGCCGGTGGGCTGGCGGCCGAGGACACGGCAAGCATCGTCCGATGCTTCCACGAGGCGCGTCGTGACGGGGACCTGGTGGTGCTGCAGGGCTTCCACGCGCTCAAGCACGCGCTGCGGTTCGAAGCGCGGGTCGAGCTGGTTGCGTGCGCTGATCCGGACGAGTTGACCCGGCTAGCACGGGGTCTTGCCCCCGACCTGGCCGCCAAGATGCGGCAGCTGACTGTGGTCCTGCCAGTCGAGGCATTCAAGCGGCTTGGTCCCTATGTGCCCCACACGGGGGTGGTGAGCATCGCGCGGCGCCTAGCAAGCGACCCTTTGGCGCTGCTCGCCAGCGAGACGAAGGCGCCGATAGTGCTGCTGGAGGATCCACGGCACTTCGGCAATCTCGGTGCGGTGATCCGGGTTGCGGCCGCTATGGAGGCGGCGGGTGTGCTCACCACCGGCCGCCAGGACCCATGGGACCCGGTCGCGGTGCGTGGGTCGGCGGGGCTGCACTTCGCGTTGCCGGTGGCGCGCCTAGAGCATCTGCCGGATATCGACAGACCGCTGCTCGCGCTCGACCCCGAGGGCGATGAGCTACGACCCGCGCTCGTCCCTGAGCGTGCGTTGCTCGCGTTTGGCACTGAGCGCGATGGCTTGAGCGAGGAGTTGCTCGACAGGGCCGATGCGCGCCTGCGCCTGCCAATGCGCGCGGGGGTCTCGAGCCTGAATCTCGCGACATCGGTAGCGGCTGTGCTCTACAGCCTGCGTTTGGTCTCCACGCGGTAGAGCCGAACGAGCTCATCCTGTCGCTTGGTCTCGGACCGAGCCTTTATTCAGTTCGCGTCAGAGGACATATACGGCGCGAGCTCGCGCCGTGCGATGCTCAACTTGTGCACCTCGTCGGGCCCGTCGGCCAACCGCAGCGTGCGCAGGTGGGCGTATGTCCACGCAAGCGGGAAGTCATCCGAGACGCCACCACCACCGTGGACCTGAATCGCATGGTCGATCACCTTCAGCGCGATGTTGGGAGCGGCGACCTTGATCGCGGCGATCTCGGTGCGCGCATGACGGTTGCCGACGGTGTCCATCAGCCACGCGGCCTTCAGCGTGAGCAGGCGCGCCATCTCGATCTCGATGCGCGCCTCGGCGATCCAGTCCTGAATGTTGGCGCGCGTCGCGACCGGCTGGCCGAAGGTGGTGCGCGATACCGCGCGGCGACACATAGCCTCCAGCGCGCGCTCGGCGGCGCCGATCGAGCGCATGCAGTGGTGGATGCGCCCCGGGCCGAGCCGTGCCTGGGCGATCATGAAGCCATCGCCCTCACCGGCGATCAGATTGGAGGCAGGCACATGCACGTCCTCAAAGAGGATTTCGGCGTGACCCTCCTGATCCTGGTAGCCGAACACGGGCAGTCCGCGCACGATCTCAACCCCTGGCGTATCTATCGGCACGAGGATCTGGCTCTGCTGGCGGTGGCGAGGCGCCTCTGGGCTGCTCTTGCCCATCACGATCATGATCCGACAGTGCGGATGCAGGGCGCCTGAGATCCACCACTTGCGTCCATTCAGAACATACTCATCGCCGGAGCGCTCGATTCTCAGCGCGATATTGGTGGCGTCCGAAGAGGCCACCTCGGGCTCTGTCATCGCAAAAGACGAACGAATCTCACCCTCTAGTAGAGGCTTAAGCCACTGCTCCTTTTGATCCTCTGTGGCGAACTGGTGTAGCACCTCCATGTTGCCGGTATCCGGCGCCGAGCAGTTACACGCCTCCGAGGCGATATGACTGCGTCCGAGGATCTCCGCGAGGGGCGCGTAGTCGCTGTTGGAGAGCCCCGCGCCGTGGTCGGCGTCGGGCAGAAACATGTTCCACAATCCCGCCTCGCGTGCTCGCGCCTTCAACTCCTCCATCACGGCAGGCTGGTGGTGCGGATCGCCTGAGTCTGCCAACTGGCGCTCATACACCTGCTCGGCGGGGTAGATGTGCTCGTCCATGAACGCCCGCAGGCGCTCCTGAAACTGGGTGCAGCGCTCGCTTGACTGGAAGTCCATCGTGGTCCTTTCGGCAGTGGGAATAGGATCATCGCGGATGACACCGGGATCGGCTGACTACAAGGCGGCAGGCGTCGACTACGACGCGCTGGACGAGGGCAAGCGCCAGGCGATGGCCAGGGCGCTCGCCACCTCTCCGCTACTGGCGGCTCGCGGGGGGCATGCGCTCGACGCCTCGCGCGGGGAGCCGGCGTTTGTGTTCGAGCTCGACGGCCGCACGCTGGCATTTGTGATGGAGGGTCTCGGCACGAAGTCGATCATCGCGCGGCAGGTGCTCGAACGACACGGCATCAATCGTTTTGCAGAGGTTGCCTACGACGCGGTCGCGGCGATCCTCAACGATCTCTGCTGCGTCGGCGCGCTGCCGCTTGTGACCAACGCCTACTTCGCCACAGGCGCCTCGGAGTGGTACGCCGAGCACGAGCGTGGGGCCGCGTTGTTGGAGGGCTGGCAGCGAGCTTGCTTGGATGCGGGCTGCGTATGGGGTGGAGGAGAGTCGCCGTCGCTGTCGGGACTCGTGGCCGAGGCCGACATTGAGCTTGCCGGCTCGGCGGTTGGAGCGGTGCCGGAAGGTCGCGCGGCGATCCTCGGCCAAGAGCTCCAAGCGGGGGACGAGATCGTGCTCGTTGCCTCCAACGGGCTGCATGCCAACGGCGCTTCGCTCGCGCGGCTGCTCGTCGAGCGACTGCCAGATGGCTATATGACCGCGCTGCCGAGCGGGCGCACCCTGGGTGAGGCTCTGTTGGACCCTTCGGCGATGTACGTCGGACTCGTGCAGGCGCTGCTGGAGTCCCAGCTCGAAGTCTCATATCTCAGCCACGTGACCGGTCATGGGCTACTGAAGCTGATGCGCCCGGCCAAGCAGTTGACCTACCGGATCTCCGAGCTGCCCCCCGTACCCGAGGTGCTTGCCTTCCTCGCCGAGCGAGCCAGACTTGAAGTACACGCTGCATACTCTACGTTCAACATGGGCTCAGGATATGCGATCTACTGCCGTGACGGTGCTGGCCGCAAGGTCGTCGAAATGGCACAAACACTGGGTTTGCAGGCGCTTGTGGCGGGCTCGGTGGAATCCGGGCCGCGCCAGGTGGTCCTGGAGTCCGTGGGGGTTCGCTACGAGGGCTCAGAGCTCGAATTCTCGGTCGCCCTCGACACCACCTAGTTGAACCCGTCGTCCGATACGGGTAACCTTGCAGGCAAATCGCCAATGCTTCCCGGACGGCTGAGACGTCTGGGGACTCGATGTCGCCGGACCGTCAAGGATCCGGAGCTACTCGGATCGTAGGCGGACCCGTACATCAACAGAGGAGAGAAGCTGATGCGTAGAGCATCTACCCGTTTGGTCCTGCTCGGCCTTGCCGCAGCGGCCCTGAGCCTACCGGCGGCCGCGGGGGCGGCGCCGACAGTCACGGTCAAGGTCAAGATCGTGCCGATCCCGAAGAACCCAAGCGCCGCGAACGGTCCCACCTGGCCCGGCACCGGTCTGCTCGGCGCCGGAGCGGCGCTCGAAACAGAAATCCACATCAGCGGCACCGAATACGGTGGCTTCCCGCCACCTCTTACCGGCGTGAAGTTCATCACGCCCGCTGGCACGAAGCTGCATTCTCAAGGCTTCCCGACGTGCCCGAACGCGACGCTTGAAAGCCACGAAGTGCAGAAGTGCCCGAAGAACTCCTCCGCGGGCCCCACAGGCCAGGCAAACGGGGTGGTCTCCTTCGGCGGCACGCGTGTCCATGAGTCTCTGACGATTCAGCCGTTCTTCGCGCCGGGTGGAGGCATTGCGTTCTTCTCCGAAGGGCGCAGCCCGGCCTCGATCGAAATCCTCTCCAAGGGCGCGTTCACGACAGGGCCCAGTGGATTCGGCCCCGAATTCAACGCCGAAATACCGCTCGTCGTGACCGTGCCTGAAGCACCCTATGGCGTGGTCGAATCGATCAAGGTCAAGGTCGGCGCTGCCTACAAGCAGGGCAAAAAGCTGATCTCCTACGGGACCGTGCCGGCGAAGTGCCCCAAGGGCGGTGCCTTCCCGGTGAAGCTCGAATTCTCGTTCTTCGGAGGAGTCAACGTGCCGGTCAGCATCAAGGCGCCTTGCCCCAAGAAGTAGGTCTACGACGGAAGTAGCGAATCCAAAAGCACGGCGGCCGCCTCTTATTTGGGACGCGTGGGCGGTCGCCGGCAGGACTTAGACGAGAGCAACTGAACACGAGAGCAACTGAACAAGACATCGAAAGACATCGAGGCGGGCGCGCGTATGTCCTAGCGCGGACGGCTCAACGGCAGCGAGAGAGGGCGGCCCATAGTATGGGTCGCCCTGTACTCGCTATCGAACACAGAGGTAGGGTCGGGTTGAGGACGAAGAACCAGGGGTCCAGGAGGGGTATGGCCGCGATTGCGGTCGTTGGTTGCGCGGTCGCGCTTGTCGCGATCGTGCTGCTTGCGACTTCCGCTGGGGGATCGGGCGGCGGATACACCGTCCGTGCGATCTTCGACGACGCCGGCAACCTGACGGTGGGGGAGAACGTGAAGATCGACGGTGTCGACGTCGGCAAGGTCGAATCGGTCACCGCCACCCCGCAGGCCAAGGCGGCTGTCGTGATGAGCATCGAAAACCCCGGCTTCCAGGACTGGCGCACCGACGCCACTTGCACGATCCGCCCACAGGCTCTGATCGGCGAGAAGTTCGTCGACTGCCTGCCCACTCAGCCGCGCGTGGAAGGCACGCCCCCGCCACCGCTCTTGAAAGTCGTCCCGCACGGCCAGGAAGGCGCCGGTCAGGTACTGCTACCGGTAGCCAAAACATCCAGCCCCGTCGATGTCGACTTGCTCGGAGACATCACGCGCCTGCCCGAGCGCCAGCGCTTCACGATCATCCTCAACGAGTTCGGTGCGGGCCTTGCCGGTCGGGGCTCGGATCTCAACGTAGTGATCAAGCGCGCCAACCCGGCTCTGCGGGAACTCGAAAAGGTGCTCTCGATTCTCGCCAGCGAGAACAAGGTGCTGGTCAACCTCGCCGAAGAAGGCGATCGCGCGGTAGCCCCACTGGCGGCCGACCGCGACAAGCTCGTGGGCTTCCTCAAAGAAAGCGGCAAGGTCGCTCAGGCCGCGGCCAACCACCGCAACGCGCTCGGCCAGAACTTCGCCGACTTCCCCGCCTTCCTCGAACAGCTCGGTCCGGCGATCGAGCGGCTACAGCGCTTCGCCGAACAGACCACCCCGACGTTCGAAAGTCTCGGGGTCGCCGCACCCGGGATCAACAAGCTGTTCGAGAATCTCGGGCCGTTCTCGACCTCCACCTCTACGTTCCTGAAGTCGCTGGGGAAGACGGGGAAGACGACGGCGCCGGCCCTGGCAGCGGTCGAACCACTGCTGCCGCTCGTCAAGTCTCTCGGAGCGCAAGCCAACCCGTTTGCCACCAACTTCTCCGGACTGCTCACCAGCCTGCGCTCCACCGGCGGACTGGAGCGTCTGCTCGACTTCATCTACCTCGGCGCGGGCGATGTCAATGGCTACGATGCGCTCGGGCACTTCCTGCGTGCTGAAGTGGTCGCAAGCACCTGTTTGACCTACTCGATCGAACCCAACCCCACCTGCTCGACCGGGAAATTCATCGGGGGCAGCACCGCGAGCACCGCAAGCACGAACGGATCCTCCGCGAGCACCCACTCGACGAGCCTGGTAATGCAACGCACCCTCGCGGTTCTGAAAGGTATGACCCCCGCCCAGGCGATCGTCAAGTACCCAGGCTCGATCGCCGGCGAAACAGGCGTCCTGGGTGCTCAGAGCACCTCCTCGACCGCTGCCGCTCAGCCCGTCGGTGGAGCGGCAGCCGGTACTACCTACTACACGCCCGGAGCGGAAGGCTCCGAAGCGAGCGGCATGCTGCTCAACTACCTGCTGGGCAACTGACCCGATGATCCGACGACCACTCACACCCACGCTGCTCCCGCTTCTCGCGGCAACGCTGCTGTCAACCTGCACCGCACTGGCGGCGACGGTTCCAGCTGACGCGGCGTCCGTCAACACCTCCGCCGCTACGTCGCCCACCCCAGAAGTCTCGGCGCCCGCCACAGAAGCCTCGACCTCCACCACGGGGACGACCACAGTTCCCGCTCCGCCAAGCGAAACGCCACCCTCGGAACCCACGACGCCTGCGACAACCACGGGTACGACTCCTACAAATCCGAGTACGCCCCCTACGACGCCCTCGACCACGATTGAAGCGGCACCGGCCCCGACGCCCGAAGTGCGCACCCAGTATTCCCAGCCGCGCACGATCGTCCACGTTCCTGCACCCACCCACGCGGCTTCGCCGTCCGCCAAGGCGGAGAAGGAAGCCAAGGCGGTCTCGCCGTCGGCGCTCACCCCTCCTCTGCCCTCGACCCTGAGCGCGTCGTCGTTCTCAGGCGTGCCGAGCTTCTTCATAAATAGCTTCAGCATCCCGCCGTTCCTGCTCCCGATCTACCAGGCGGCCGGCGCTGCCTACGGGATCCCATGGCAGGTGCTCGCCGCGATCAACGAAGTCGAGACCGACTACGGACGCGACCTGAGCATCTCCAGCGCAGGCGCCGAGGGCTGGATGCAGTTCCTGCCGAGTGAGTGGGGGCAGTACGGGATCGACGTCAACGATGATGGCTTCGAGGACCCCGACAACCCGGCCGATGCGATCTTCGCCGCCGCCCGCTATCTGAAGCAGGCCGGTGGTGACAGCGACATTCGGGCCGCCGTCTTCGCCTACAACCATTCGCAGGCCTATGTCAACTCCGTCATGTTGCGCGCGCGATTGCTCGGCGGCACCCCACCGGAACTGCTCGGCGCGGTCACGGGCCTGACCGAAGGGCGCTTTCCCGTGTACGCGGCCGCCCATTACAGTGACGGCTTCCCCACGACCGAAGGCCTCTCTCCACACATCGTTGCCGGGACGACGATCTACTCACAAACCGGAGCTCCCGTGATCGCCGTGCAGGACGGGCGCATCGTGCAGATCAGCCAGAGCGGTCCGCTCGGGCCCAGCATCTCGCTGCAGGACGCTTACGGCAACACATATACCTACGGCGGCCTCGGCACGCTCGCGACGCTCTACCCCGTGCTGGAAGCTGTTGAATCTGGTTCATCCGTCCACGCGCCGACGGCCGCCTCGGCAAGCGTGGCTAGCGCCGCAGCCACGGGCGCCACACGCGTATTCAAGGCGGGCTCCGACAAGGTCTACCTGCACCCGCTGCACGTCGGGGCCCATGTGATCGCGGGTACTGTGCTTGGCCACCTTGGCGCAGGCGTGGAACCGCACGTCGTCTTCCAGATCCGTCCCGCCGGAATCGGTGCTCCGCTGATCGATCCCAAGCCGATCCTCGACAGCTGGGTCAAGCTGCAGAGCTCCTCTGTGCTGAAAGCCAAGGGCCGCGACCCATTCGCGAAGATCAGCGCCACGCCTGGCCAGACGCTGCTCGAGTCAAAGACGCAACTCGAGCAGCAGCTCCCGCGCGACCACGACATCCACTTGGCCTCGTGCGAGCGCCACCTGATCGAGGACGATCGCGTCGACCGGCGCGTGCTCGCGGCGCTCGCATTCCTGTCGGCTTCCGGGCTCCAGCCGACGGTGTCGGGGCGCAGCTGCTCACAGGCATCGGTGGTCGCCGCCGGTGCTGGACAGGCGAGCACTGTGGGGGCGGTCGACATCTCGGCTGTCAACGGGATCGCGATCGCCGGCGCCCCTCGCTCAGACGCGTCTCTCACGGCTGTCACGGTGCGCAAGCTGGAGGGCCTGCAAGGTGTGATGAAGCCACTACAGATCGCGAGTTCCACATCTCTGCCTGGCGTTGCCAGCGGCACCGTATTGCCAGGTTACGAGGGCTTGATTCATGTCTCCTTTACTCCGGCCGGCAGTGGCAGCGCACACGCCGCCGCGGTCGCTGGATCCGGGCTCTCACCCGCGCAATGGCTCGCTCTGGTCGCCCGTCTCGGCGAGGTGCCAGACCCCACCGTCAGCTCCAAGCCCTCACCCGCGGCGATCCCCGACCAGTCAAACACTGCGTCCCAGGGCGCTGGGGGAGGCAACTAGCGCGATGGCTACCACAGTTCCACCACGTCCCCCGGCGGCCACACCGCCGCCCGCGTCATCGCCTCCGCCACTTAGCCGGCCTCCACGGCGCGCGAACACCGTGCGTCTGGCGGCGTTTGGAGCGCTTGGCGCGGTGGTTGTGATCCTGCTGGTGCTCCTGTTCGCCGGCGGCGGTGGCGCCACCTACCAGCTGATCTTCCCCGAAGCCGGCCAGCTCGTACGCGGAGATCAGGTGCAGGTGGGCGGGGTGCCCGTCGGGTCGATCAAGGACATCACGCTGCTGCACAACTATCAGGTGCGCATCACGATCCACGTCGACTCCTCGCTGGTGCCGCTGCACGAAGGCACCACTAGTGAAATCAGGGTGCCGTCGCTGTCGAGCGTCGCCAACCGCTACATCGCGCTCTCGCCGGGTCCCAACAATCGTCCCGCGCTGCCATCAGGCGCGACGTTGCCGATCACCTCCTCGCACGGAGTGGTGGACCTGGACCAGTTCTTCAACATCTTCAACGCGGGCACGCGTAAAGGTCTGCAACAGCTGATCAAAGGCTTCGCCGAACAGTACTCCGCGGCTGGTCCCCAACTGCAGACCGACGCGATCTATTTCCCTCCGGCGCTGGCGGCGATCGATCACGTGTTCGCCGAGCTGAGCCGCGAACAGCCCACACTCACCAACTTCCTTGTCGAAACGGCGAAGGCGACCACGACGATCGCCGACCGCGCGCCGCAGCTGACGGAACTGATAAGCCACGCCGACACCGCGTTCGGAGCGATCGGATCACAGCAAGCCAACCTGTCCAAGGGACTGAAGGCGCTGCCGGGCTTCTTCAAGCAGGGCAATCGCACCTTCGAAGAGCTGCCCGCGACGCTTGCCGACCTCACCAAGTTGGTGGACGTTTCCAAGACCAACACCAAGCAGCTGGCCCCCTTCTTCTCCAAGCTACGCGGACTGGTGGGTCCTGCGACCCCGGTCGTCAGCGACTTCGACGAAGCGATCAGCAAGCCCGGCTCGGCCAACGATTTGACCGAAGCGGCGCTGGCTCTGCCGGGTCTTGCACAAACGCTCACGACGGCCTCGCCCGACACGGTGCGCTCAAATGAAGAATCACTGCCCATCACGGCGCTGTTCGGGCCCTACTCCCCCGACCTTCAGGGCCTGATCCGCGACTTCGGCCAGGCGACCGGCTACTACGACGCCAACGGTCACTACGCGCGCGTCGCCGCGCTGTTCCCCGACTTCGAACTCGGCTCGAACAACACGCTCAAACCCGCCAATCCGGCTCAGGTGCTGGCGGGCTTGAAGACCGGCCAGCTGCGCCGCTGTCCCGGCGCAGGCACCCAGCCGGCAGCCGATGGCTCCTCGCCGTTCGCCGACAACGGCGCGCTAGGCTGCGACCCGACGGAGACGCCATGATCCCGAACACGCATGACTGCGCTGGATCTGCGTCCTCGGTCGCTTGTGTGCCGAGCACGCCACGCTCCCTGCGTCCTTGCCCAGCTTGCCCTGCGTGCCCAGGATCGGCTGGTCGATGCTCAGAGGTGCAGTCGAGATGAACCGTCGGCGTTCCAACTCCCTGGCGGGCAGCCCGTTGCTGATCGGCGCGATCACCACGCTGATCGTGGTCGTTGCGGTGTTCCTCTCTTACAACGCCAACAACGGGCTGCCGTTCACGCCGACGTACGACATCAGCGTGCAGCTCCCGCAGGGCTCCGGGCTGCAGAAGGGCAACCAAGTGCGCATCGGCGGCACGCTCGTTGGAATCGTCAGCTCGCTGCGGCCCTACGAAGACCCCAAGACCGGACGCGTCACAGCGATCATCGACATGAAACTGCAGAAGAGCGTCGAGCCGCTACCCGTTGACACCAAAGCGATCGTGCAGTCCGTGTCGGCGATCGGGCTGAAGTACCTCTCACTGGAAAAGGGTCACTCCTCGCAGGAGCTCAAGCCGGGTGCGACGATTCCGGTCTCCCAGACACGCGAACCGGTCGACATCGACCAGCTGTTCGACATGTTCAACCAAAAGACCCGCCAGGCCAGCCAGGAAAACCTGACGAGCTTTGGCGATGGTCTGGCAGGGCGTGGAATCGGCCTCAACGAAACGATCGTCGCGCTGCGACCGCTCGTCATCAACGCGATCCCCGTCCTGCACAACATCGCCTCGCCGCGGACGGGCTTCGGCCAGTTCTTCGTCGCGCTGGATCGTGCCGCCAAAGAAGTCGCGCCGGTCTCGGAAGCCAACGCGGCGATGTACAACGACCAGGATACGTTCTTCACTGCGTTCGCGAGCGTTGCTCCGTCGCTTGAACAGGCCATCGTGGGTGGGCCGCCCGCGCTGCGCGAAGCTACTCACTCGTTCAAGTCCACGGCGTCGTTCGTCAACAAGGCCACTAGGTTCACGGCGCTGCTGCGCCCGAGCGCGCATATCCTGCGTACAGTCGCGGCCCCGCTCGGCCACGCTTTTGCCGTTGGCGCCGTCAACCTGCGCGCCGCGACCGCGCTCAACAGCGCTGTCGCCGAAGCCACACAGGCGTTTGCCGCATTCGCCAAGAACCCGATCGTCATATCGGGGATCGAAGACCTCACCCACACGCTCGGGCTCGGCAACCCGCTGCTCGCCGGACTGGCCCCGGCGCAGACCAACTGCAACTACGTGACGCTGTTCTTCCGTAACACAGCCAGCCTGCTCTCGCAGAGCATCGGGGTCGGTACGGTCGCGCGCGCGGCGGCCACGCTCGCTCCCAATGGGCCTAACGATGAGGGCCTACCCTCCTCGGCGCCCGCCAACGGTCCGTCCGTAGACCACAATCCGGGCGGCACGCCGGTGGACAACAACCATCTGCACATCAACCCCTACCCGAACGTTGGCGGTCCCGGCCAGCCGCTGGAGTGCGAAGCTGGCAACGAGCCCTACGCCAAGGGCCAAGCGGTGATCGGCAACGTGCCTGGCAACCTCGGCACCAAGCACGAAGCGACCACGCGCGAAGAGGACCTCTACGGCGAACCGTATCCGTCACAGACGCTTGAAGCGCTTGGCCTGAAGAAGGCGCCGGCGCCTAAGAAAAGCCCCGCGTCAAAAAGCAAAGGGGCCAAGAAATGAGCGGCATGCGCTGGTGGAAACGCTACGACCGGGTCCCGGTCGTCGAGCTGCAGAAATCAAACCCAGTGCGCGTCGGGATCATCGTGATCGTGATCACCCTGATCGTCGTGTACTTCGGATTCACCAAGCGTATTCCCGGTGAGCATGGCTTTCGCCTGAACGCGGCGTTCAACACCGCCGTCAACATCGCTCCCAAATCGCCAGTGCGTATCGCGGGCGTCGATGTCGGGACCGTCAGATCGATCAAGCGGGTGGGGAACACCGGCGTGGTGAGCATGGAAATCTCAAAAGTCGGGCTGCCGATCCACGCCGACGCGACCCTGAAGATCCGTGCGCGGTTGCTGCTGGAAGGCAACTGGTTCGTCGAACTGCAACCCGGCACGTCATCCGCGCCGGCTCTCTCATCCGGCGCGACGATCCCGGTCACCCAGACTTCAGACCCCGTTCAGCTCGATCAGGTGCTCGATGCGCTCAACACCGATACGCGCTCCAACCTGCAGACGTTCCTGATCGAATTCGGCTCGGCCCTGACCCGCGAGCCGACCGCCGCGGAGAACGCCGAACAGAATCCGGTCGTGCGCAATCTGAACGCCGCGCAAGCAATCAAAAAGACCTACATCGATGCTCCTGAATCCTTGAAGGGCGCGGCGATCGTCAACCAGGCGTTTGCCGGCGTCGAACAGCACGACCTTTCGAAACTGATCTCCGGCACCGAGAAACTCAGTGCATCGCTCAACGTCCACGAACAGCAACTGGGTGAACTGATCGTCAACTTCAACACTTTCCTCGGCTCGCTTGCCGCGCAATCGAGGAGTCTGAGCGCAACAGTCGCACAACTGCCTGGCGCGCTTCAGAACGGCACGCGCGCGTTCACCAACTTCAACGCCGCCATGCCGTCGATCAGGAAGTTCTCATTGGACCTTGTCCCAGGGGTGGAACAGACAGGACCGACGATCACCGCAGCCTTCCCCTGGATCGAACAGCTGCAGGCATCGCTGTCGCCGGCGGAACTGGGTGGGCTGGCAAAGGGGCTGAAGGCTGCTGCTCCGACGATCGCCGGGCTGATCGTGCCACAGCCGGCCTTCTTCAAGCAGGCCGACCAGTTCTCCAAGTGTCTCAGCAACGTGATCTTCCCGTCGATCGAGACGAAGCTGCAGGACGGCTCGAGCACCTCGGGCGTCGACGACTACCAGGAGTTCTGGGACTCGATGGTGGGTCTCGCGGGCATCGGCCAGGGCTTTGACGGCAATGGTCCACTGACACGCTTCATGATCAGCGTCGGCAACCAGACGTTGAAGTCCGCGCCGGCCACTGCGGTTGGCGCTACAAGCGGAAAAGGCCTCCCACTGCTGGCCCACACTTCGCAGCCGCCGCTCGGCACGCGTCCGGCGTTCCCCGCCACCGAGCCTCCCTACAAGCCGCTAGTGCCCTGTTACACGCAAGCTGTTCAGAACTTCAACGGGCCGCTTTCTGAAGGCCCAGCAGACGGGAGTGGCGGATGACCCCCGATCAAGAGCACCAGGGTGAGCGCGGACTTTGGGACCAGATCGAGCGCTACCGCACCGCGTTCATCTCGATCGTCGTGATGATTCTGATCGCGGTATTCGTGGGTGGCTACATCCTCTCCAACGAGCGTCTCTCGCTGCCCGGGTGGGTGCCTGTGGTCGGCAAGAACTACGTGACCCTCAAGGGGAAGTTCCAGACCGGACAGGCACTCGCACCCGGCCAGGGACAGTCGGTCACGATCGCAGGCGCCAAGGTCGGTGAAATCGCCAGCGTTGAACTGCACGAAGGCGACGCGCTCGTGACGATGAATGTGACGCCCAAGTACGCGCGCTACATCTATCGCGACGCGACGATGCTGCTGCGCCCCAAGACCCAGCTGCAGGACATGACCGTCGAGGTCAATCCCGGCAGTCCGCGCTCTGGACGCATCTCAAGCGGCTACACCGTGCCGCTCTCCCAGACGGCCCCGGACGTCAACTTCGAGGAATTCCTCTCCGCGTTCGACGCCGAAACGCGCGAATACCTGCAGGAGCTGATCGCCGGCGCCGGCATCGGCTTGAAGGGCAACTCGGCGAACCTGTCGGCGACGTTCAAGCGCTTCGATCCGATCACCCGCTTGGGCACCAAGATAACCAAGCAGCTCAAGTATCGCCACAAGAACATCGAACGTGGGATCCACAACTTCCAACTGGTACTCAGTGCGCTCGGCAGTAAGGACACCGAACTGGCGCGTCTGGTCGAGTCTGCCAACGCCGTCTTCAAGGCGTTCGCCGAACAGGACAACAACGTGCAGCGCACGCTACAGCTGTTTCCCGGCGCGCTCTCGAAGACAACGGTCGCCACCGCCAAGCTCGCCAAGGCCGCCGCTGTGGTCGGGCCGACGCTGCACAAACTCGAGCCGTTCGCGAATGCTCTCGCGCCTGCACAGGTTGCATCGCGTAAGGCGTTCATCGAAAGCACGCCGATCATCAAGAATGAGATTCGACCATTCGCGCGCAAGGTCACACCGGTGGTCAGTCAGATCGCCCCGTCGATCAAGGAACTCGGCGAAGCCTTCCCGAAGCTCCAGAGCGGCTTCTCGGTGTTCAACGAATTCTTCAACGAGCTCGCCTACAATCCCGGTGCCAAGCAGGGCGGCTTCATATTCTTCGCCAACTGGGCAGCCCACGATCTCAACAGCGTGCTCAGCACGGCCGACGCGCACGGGCCGATCGGGCGCACGCTCGTCTACCTGAACTGTGAAGTGCTGCAGATCCTTTCAGGTGTCGCGGAAATCAATCCGACGGTGCGACTGCTTATCGCGCTGTTCAACCCGCCGTCGGGAGCCGAATGCCAAGCTCTCGGTCTGGGCTCCGCAGCGACCAGCGGCAAGGCCGCCGCCGCTCGCACGCGACCACATGACTCGTCGAGCAAGGGCTTCACGATGAACCTGCTCGGCTCCAGGCACAGTGCATTCGGACGGCTCGCCGCAGCCGGAGAGGGAGGCCGCTGATATGCAGAAGCGTGCGCCGACGCTGGCCAACATCCTTGTGATCGTCTTGTTCGCGCTGAGCTGCTTCGGACTACTTCTGTTCCTGTGGGAGTCCTTCGGCGGTCCGGTGCCGCTGAAGCCAAAGGGCTACCGCATGACGATCGAGTTCTCGCGTACGCTCGCGCTTGCCGAACAGTCCAATGTGCGCATCAGTGGTGTGAACGTCGGACACGTCATCAGCCTTGAACACAATCCCGACGGACGCACCCACGCGACGCTTGAAATCGCCAGTAAATTCGCGCCGATCCCCTCCAACATGCACGCGATCCTGCGTCAGAAGACACTGTTGGGGGAGACCTACGTGCAACTGGAGCCCGAGAAGGGCCACGCGCCGCTGCTGCCGGACAACGGGACGCTGCCCGTCACACAGGTTGAATCGTCCGTGACGCTCGACGACATCCTCTCCACATTCAGCAAGGAAACGCGCAGCGACTTCCAACTCTGGGCGCAGTCGCTCGCGGAAGGGCTCGGTGGGCGCGGCGAACAGATCAACGCCGGCTTCGCCGAGATTCAGCCGTTCGTTGAAGACGCCAACAAGCTCACCGCGATCGCCGCCTCGCAAGAGGGGGCACTGCGAGCGGTGTTCCACAACACGGGCACGA
The DNA here is from genome assembly GCA_963849215.1 of uncultured Solirubrobacterales bacterium. Classification (GTDB taxonomy): domain Bacteria; phylum Actinomycetota; class Thermoleophilia; order Solirubrobacterales; family Solirubrobacteraceae; genus Palsa-744. Next base: position 334,311 of record CAWKGR010000001.1, on the reverse strand, counting down.
TCTTCGACGCGCTTACGGCCCGTGAGGGCCAGTACCGTGGCTTTATCGAAAACAGCGAGAGCACGTTCCACAGCTTGGCCGGAGAGAGCCAAGCGTTCGCCGAAGCCTTCCGCGAACTGCCCGCCTTCGAGCGCAACTCGCAGACCGCGGAGCACAGCTTTAACGGCTTTGCCGCCAACACCGAACCGTTCCTCGACCAGTTCCGTCCTTCGGAGGAACAGCTGACCAAGCTGCTTGAAGCGGTCAAGCCGTTCACGCCGCCGTTCAACTCGCTGCTGACGGCGCTCGGACCGTTCACCCAAGCCGCCAAGAAGGGTCTGCCGGACGTCGCGCGCGAGCTTGACCTTACGGTCCCGGTCATTGGCTCTACGAGCCCGGTGCTGCATAACCTCAATCCGTTCTTCCAATATCTGAGCGAGTACGTGCCCGAGCTTCAGGCGCTGTTCGCCAACGGCACCGCCGCAACCCAGACGCACGGGAAAAACACGAACATCCCAGGTGGCCCACAGCAGCACTTCCTCAAGGCGCTGAATGCGCTCGAGCCTGAAGGCCTGTCGGTCTACCAGCAGCGGATCGGCACCAACCGAGCAAACGCCTACCCGCAGCCGGGGGCGTTCCGCTCACTGGCGAGTGGGCTTCAGGTGTTCAGCAGCACCTCATGCGCCAATTCGGCGCCGTCACTGAGTGGCCCGGCAATCGGAACGGTTACCCAGAGCGTGATCGAACAGCTGATCGGGTTCGGGATCGTCAACAAGCCCGAAAGCGCCTCCAACGCGGTTGCCGCACCCGCCTGCAACCAGCAAGGACCGTTCACGTTCAACGGGGAAACCAGCCAGTTCCCGCACGCGACTCCGTCGAAGTAGTCAGGATTCGTGTAGTCCGGAGACCGCCACTGCACGCTCGTGGTCGAGATAGGGGAGCAGCGCGAAGTAGGTGAGGTCGGCGTGCAGCGCAGGGAGCTTGGCGGTATCACCCTGCAGTACGCGGCGATGCAGGATCGAGACGATCCCGCCGACGATCGCCTCGGAGGTCTGGGGTGGCAGGGACTCGCTGCTGAGGCACTGTGAGCGACCCTCCTCGATCAGAGAGATGAACAGCGCAAAGGCCGAGCGTTGGCGCTCGCACGCCGCGGGTCCTGCCCCAAGCATCTCGACGAGCACCACGCGCGCCCCGTCCGGGTCGCGAGCAAGCGCGCGCAACAGGCCCCCCAAGCAGAGCCGTACCCGCTCAGGCCACGGCGCGGGCCGCTGGAACCGCTCCAGGGCCGCAAGTTCGGTCCGACCGATCAGGTCGTCGACGGCTTGCATGAAACAGTCGTGCTTGTCGCGGAAGTGCTCGCCGAACAGGGCCTCCTGGACATCGGCGCTGGAAAGCACCCGGCTGACTGTCGTGCGGTCATAGCCCCGCAGCGCAACGGTCTCGATCATCGCGTTGAGCAGCCGTCTGCGTGGGTCCGGACGAGGTGACGTCGCGACGGCGATCGCCGCGGGTGCAAAGGAGTCCTGTACGTGCCCCGACTCCGCGTCGGGGCGCCTTTGGTGAAGCATCTTCCTACCTCCCAGCACCGATCGTAAACCCAATGGCCTTGGCATGTCAAGGGGATGTGTACGAATTGGTACCGGTGTGCGGGTTGATCGGGTCTTCGCCAATCACTAACATCTGCGTCTGTGGAGGGTCTAGAGGGAGTCGATGGGGACGAGGGGGAGGGCGGGGAGCCTGTGACCTCCGGCGCGACCTTGGGCGTCAAGGGGGACGGCGAGCAGTTCCAGTACCACGCCACCGGCGGCGACCTCGACCTGGCGGGCGAGTCCACCGATCGCACTTGGTCGATCCGCTGCGTTGACGTAGTCAAGCGACTGGCTGGTATCCCGGTGCTCAATGGTCTGAACGTCGCGATCCCCGACGACACGATCACGGTCGTGCTCGGCCCATCGGGGACCGGCAAGAGCGTGCTGATCAAGCACCTGATCGGTCTGATGTTCCCCGACTCGGGCGACATACAGGTGCTCGGCAACTCGGTCCCCAAGCTCACGATGCCTAAGCTGCTCGAGCTGCGGCGCAGGATCGGCGTGCTGTTCCAGGACGGAGCCCTGTTTGGCTCGATGTCGGTGTTCGACAACGTGGCGTTCCCACTGCGCCAGCACACCGATATGTCGGAGAGCCAGATCGGTGAGATCACGCGCCGGCGCTTGACCGATGTGGGCCTCGCGGATGCGATGGACGACGCTCCCTCACAGCTGTCCGGTGGTATGCGCAAGCGCGCCGGTTTCGCACGCGCGCTCGTGACTGAGCCCGATGTGGTGATCTTCGATGAGCCCGACTCCGGTCTTGACCCGGTGCGCACGGCGCTGTTGTGCGAACTGATCAAGGAGATGCACGAGGCCAACGGCGGCACCTACATCGTCGTGACCCACGACATCGCCTCGGCGCGGCGGATTGGTGAGTACATCGCCTTGCTGTGGAGGGGACGAATCGTGGAAGCGGGCGACGCGGAGCGGATGTTCTCCTCGGAGAACCCGTTCGTGCGGCAGTTCCTCAGCGGGTCCGCAAGCGGTCCGCTGGGCATGGATTAGCCAGACCTGCCGGAGCCGCAACCCGCGGACTTTGCCCATTGGCTCTCCCTCGCGCACACCACCGTGCGAGAGGCGCCTCGGCCCTACGCCGCCGTGCAGGTCGTCCCGATCATGCGCCCAACTGTCTGTTGAGGGCGCCCGACCATATGCGAACATGTGTTCGTATATGGTCGTGTGTGTCCACATCCCTCGTTTCGAGCTGACGGTTGCCGTAGGAGGCTCTCAGGCATTGGCCGGTAGAGCGCTGGCGCTTGCCCCGATGGCAGGGGCGGAGCTACGCGTGGGGGAGGTCTCTGGGGCGGCCGAGGCACACGGGGTGGCTGCTGGTATGACTCTCGGCGAGGCGCTTGCCCGCTGCCCCGAGCTTGAGCTGATACCCGCGGATCCGCTCGTCGTGGCCGACTCCTGGGAGGCAGTCGTGTGCGCCCTCGAGGGAATCGGTGCGGCGGTCGAGGTGGCGCGCGAGGGGCTCGCCTACTTCGATTCCGACGGCCTGCAAAGGATGCACGGATCGCAGGAGCACACGATCGTAGCCGCCCGCCGTGCGCTCGCGAGGCCGGCGAGGATCGGAGTAGGACCCACGCGCTTCTGCGCGCTGGCGGCCGCGCTTCAGGCCAGCGCGCGGCGCGCGATGATCATTGACGGCAAGAGCGCGATGCGCCATCTCGCGGGCGCCTCTGTGGAGCTGCTGGGGATGCGCGAGGAGACGGCGGTCCTCTGCGAGCCACTCATGCGTCTGGGAGTGCGCACGCTGGGGGAGTTGCGTGGGTTGAGGCCCGCTCACCCCGCCAACCCCACTGCCCACGTCGCCTCCCGTGACGTACTCGCCGACCGTTTCGGTCAGGCAGGCGTGTTGGCCTATCGCTTGGCGGGAGGCTGGGATCGTCCGCTCACGCCCCGCAACGTCGAGGAGCGCTTGGAGGAGTTCATGGAGGTCGGGGACGCCTGCAGCGGAGAGATGCTCAAACGCGTGCTGGAGGTGCTTGTCGACCGTCTGCTCGCGCGCCCGCAGCGACGTGGCAGGACCCTGCGCGCGGTGGTGATCTCCGCACGGCTTGTGGAGGGCGGAGCCTGGCGTGAGCGTGTTGTGTTTCGTCAAGCGCTCAGCGACTCCCGGCGTGTGTGCCTGGCGCTGTCGTTGCGCCTGCCTCTACTGCCTGCGCCCGCCGAGTCGTTGCGGCTCGGCGTGGAGCGCTTCGGCCCCGCCGGTGGCGAGCAGCGCACGCTGCTGGAGTTGGAATCCGCCCACCCCACCCAGGTGAGGCGCCAGCGACTGGGTGAGGCCGTCAAGCAGGTGCGCACGGTGGCCGGCTACGACGCCGCGCTGCGCGCCGTGTGTGTGGACCCCGACTCGCGTGTACCAGAGCGCCGGGTCGTGCTCACCCCGCTCCCCGGATGAGCTGAAGCGCCGCACGTGTCCAATACTCATCTCCCAGCGGCTTGCATGAGTCGTCCGCGCGCGTTGAACTTGCCCAGCCCGGCCCGGGTGCGTGCAGTGGCGGGTGTCCCTTGCGAGGTGAATGGCGAGCGAGTGGAGCTCGTGCGGGAGTCGTGGCTGGTAGAGGATCGCTGGTGGACGGGACGGCCGCTGCGCCGGCGCTATTGGGAGCTGGTCAGCGTGCGCGGCCGCAACGTTGTGGTCTTTCACGACCTCAGCGCCTCCGACGGCTGGTTCGTCCAAGGGCATTGAGGATGCCTGCAAGTACATGTGAGCACCAGTCCCCTCGACTGCCCAGTGGATCCTCCTGAGATGAGGGGCACACCCCCCTACATAGAGCTGCACTGCCATTCGGCCTACTCCTTCCTGGACGGGGTCTCGCTGCCTGAGGAGTTGGCATATCGCGCGGCCGAGCTGAGTCACAGCGCGCTGGCGCTCACCGACCACAACTCGGTGTCGGGCTCGATGGAGGCTCGCCCAGGCAGCCCGCAACGCCGGCGTGCGGGCGATTCACGGCGCGGAGGTGGACTTGAACGATGGGTGCCATCTGACGCTGCTCGTGCGCGACGCTCGCGGTTGGAGCAACCTGTGCCGAATTCTCACGCACGCGCACGCTCAAACTCGCGACGGGCCGGGGCGTGAGCGTGGTGAGCCGTCGGTGCCGGTGCAGGCGGTGCTCGACCACGCCGAAGGGCTCGTGTGCCTGACCGGCTGCGCTGAGCACGGCGTGCGCAAGGAGACCACGGCACGGCAACTGTTGGAGGCGTTCGGTCGGCACGGTCTGAGGGTGGAGCTGCAGCGTCCCTATGCTCGCCACGACCGGGCGCGCAACCGGGCCCTAGAGGCACTCGCGCGGCGACTTGGGGTGGCATGCGTGGCAAGCGGCGACGTGCACGCACACGCGCGCTCCCGCGCAGAGCTGCAGGACGCCTTCGTGGCGCTGGCCAATCACAGCACGCTGGACGCCTCCGAGCCACTGCGGCGTGGCAACCACACGCACGTGATGAGCACTCCCCAGGCGATGGCCAACCGCTTCTCAGAGCATCCGTGCGCCGTGCGCGAGACGTTGCATCTGGCCGAGGAGCTGCGCTTCGATTTGACGAAGGACCTCGGCTATAGCTACCCCGGAGCCGAGGACGAGAGCGCACCCCGGCGCCTGTCGGAGCTGTGTTGGGCACGGTTGGAGGATCGTTACGAGCGAGCGCCCATGCGCGCCGAGGCCGAGGCACGCCTGGGCGAGGAGCTGCGCGTGATCGATCACCTCGGCCTGGCGGGCTTCTTTCTGCTGCATCACGACATGCTCGAGCTGGCACGGGAGGTGGCCGTGGAGGTGCGCGGGGTGGGTGGGATCGGATCACCTCGCGCCCTGCTGGCCCCCGGACGTGGGCGCGGCTCATCGGTGTCATCGATCGTGTGCTACCTCACCGGCCTCTCACACATCGATCCGATCGAGAGCAGGCTGCTGCTCGGGCGCTTCCTGCACGAGGATCTGCACGGTCTGCCCGACATCGACCTCGACTTCCCACGCGAGATCCGCGAGGTGCTGATCCCGCGTGTGCACGCACGCTACGGGCGCGAACGGGCTGCCCTGGTAGCTGCCTTCCCAACCTTCCGCGCGCGGGGGGCAATCCGGGAGCTGGGCAAGGTCCTGGGGCTCCCGCCCGCGGAGATCGAGCGGATGGCGCGCACCGCCGATAATCACAGGGGAAATATTGAGCTCGACATCCCCCCCGGTCGCGATGACGCTCGTGCGGGCGGTGCTGCGCCTGGTGAGGCTGGGCCCAACGCGGGGGAGATCGCCAAGCTCCCCTCAGAGCGTTGGCGCTGGCTGGCGCGCCTGGTAGGAGAGGCATACGGGCTGCCTCGCCACCTCTCCCAGCACTCGGGTGGGATGGTGGTGTCCACACGACCGCTGATCGACTGCTGCCCGGTGGTGCCCGCCGCGATGGAGGGCAGGCAGATGGTGCAATGGGACAAGGACTCCTGCGCGGATGCCGGTTTCCTGAAGATCGACCTGCTGGGGCTCGGGATGCTCTCGGCGGTGGAACGCTGCGTGGAGACGATCGCCCACACGCGCGGTGAACGCGTCGACCTGTCGCGCATCCCGTTCGACGACCCCAACACCTTCAGGGCGATCCGCGCGGCTGACACGGTTGGGGTGTTCCAGATCGAGAGCCGCGCCCAGATGCAGTCGCTGCGGCGGACCCTGCCGATGGACCTCGACGATCTGACCGTGCAGGTGGCGATCGTGCGTCCCGGTCCGATCCAGGGCGGAGCGATCAACCCCTACATCGAGCATCGCGACCGCCTACGCGAGGACCCCAGCTACGAGGCTCCCTGCCCGCACCCCACACTGCGCCCGGTGCTGCGGTGCACGCTCGGGACGATCATCTTCCAAGACCAAGTGATGCAGGTCGCGGAAGCGTTCGCGGGCTTCTCGCCAGGGGAGGCGGAGGGGTTGCGGCGGGCGATGAGTCGCAAGCGCTCACAGGAGGCCATGCAGAGCCAGCGCGAGCGGTTCATCGCCGGCGCGATGGATCACGCGCGGGCAGATACGCAGACAGCGGAACGGGTGTGGGGGATGGTGGAGGGTTTTGCCGGCTTCGGCTTCCCCAAGGCCCATGCCGCGGCCTTCGGCCTGCTCGCCTACCAATCCACCTGGCTGCGCGTGAACTACGGACCCGAGTTTTTGTGCGCGCTACTCAACGAGCAGCCGATGGGCTTCTACGCCCCCGACAGCCTCGTGCACGAGGCGCAGCGTCGCGGGGTGGCTGTGCTGGGACTGGACGTGAACGCATCTGCCGTGCAGTGCACGGTGGAGGTGGCGCCCAACGCCGGATTGGGTGTGCGCATCGGTCTTGGCTACATCAAGGGCGCGGGCGCCGAGGAGGTACGCGAGCTGGTGGCCGAGCGAGAGCGGGGCGGGCCGTTCCGCGATTTGGGCGATCTCGCTGCACGCACGGCGACGCGGCGGGGAACGCTCGAGCAGCTGGCGTGGTCGGGCGCCTGCGACAGCATCGCGGAGAGCAGGCGGGTGGCGCTGTGGCAGTTGGGGATCGCAGCTCCCGGCGAGCCCGCCGGGGACGCCGTTCAGCTCGCGCTGCCGATCGATCTGCCCGACGTGCCTCGCCTGCGCCCGCTTGACCGCTGGCAGCAAGTGCTCGCCGACTACTCCACCAGCGGGGTGACGGTGCACGACCACGTGATGGCTGTGCTGCGCCCACGCCTGCGGGTCCCGAGCGTCACCGATCCCACCACCGACCCGGTTGTACTGGCGAGCAGCATCCAGCTGAGCGGCCTGCCGCGGGGCTGTCAGGTGGCAGTGGCCGGCATGGTGATCGCCCGGCAGCGTCCGGGGACCGCGGAAGGAACGATGTTCCTGCTGTTCGAGGACGAGTGGGGAACCATGAACCTGATCGTGCCCGCGGCCGTGTACGAGCGTCATCGCCCATTGGCACGCGCTGAGCCGCTGCTGTTGGCCTACGGTCGTCTGGAGCGTTCGCGCGCGGTGCGCGGCGTGCGCTCAGAGGGGATGGGAGAGGAGCAGGGGCTACCTGTCGTCAACGTGCTCGTGCGTGAGCTGGCGGCGCTCGAGCGCTTTCTCGCGCCGGCTGAGGAGGGTGGCACCCAAGCGGGCGCTTCAGGGCACGTCACCCATCTGCGGGGCACCGCGATGGAGGGGGAGGGCGCCGGTGGCGCGGAGGCCGATGAGGATCAGGAGGGCGCCGCTATGGGAGCCGGCATGCGCGCTGTCGCGCCGCCTGTTCAAAGCTTTGCCTCGGGCAGGCGCCGATAGGGCGCTCGCCGTTTACGTGTGGCGTGCGCATAAGCATGTAGTGTGCGCGCCATGAACTTTCGCAAGCTCGGCTCCAGCGATATGGATGTCTCGGAGATCAGCCTTGGCTCGTGGCTCACCTACTCAGGCGGGGTGGAGCGCGAACAGGCCGAAGCGTGCGTGCGCACCGCCTTCGAGGAGGGCATCAACTTCATTGACACCGCCAACGTCTATGGCCGCGGCGCCTCGGAGAGCCTGCTCGGGGAGGTCCTCTCGGGTTATGACCGCTCCTCCTACGTGCTGGCCACGAAGGTGTACTTCCCAATGTCCGACACCGACCAGGGTCTCTCGGCGGCACAGATCCACAAGCAGATCGACGCCTCCCTGCAGCGCCTGCGCACCGATTATGTGGATCTCTACCAGTGTCATCGCTACGACGAGAACACCCCGCTCCAAGAGACGATGGGAGCGCTCACCGAGGTGGTGGAGGCCGGCAAGGCCCGTCACATCGGCTTCAGCGAGTGGTCCGTGGAGCGAATCGAGCAGTCGCTGGCGCTGCCCGACGTCGCCCGGTGGGTCTCCAGTCAGCCGCAGTACTCGATGCTGTGGCGAGCGCCCGAGGCAGAGGTGATACCGCTGTGCGAACGCGAGCACATCTCTCAGATCGTGTGGTCGCCGCTCGGTCAAGGGGTGCTCACGGGCAAGTACCGTCCGGGCGAGCCACCACCGTCGGACTCACGCGCGGCAAGCGATGAGATGAGCGGCTTCATCGACAGGCTCGTGCAGGACCCGGTGCTCGAGGCGGTGCAGCGCCTGCGCCCTGTCGCCGAGGGCGCCGGTCTCACGATGGCGCAACTGGCGCTCGCGTGGGTGCTGCGTCAGCCCAACGTCGCCTCGGCGATCGTGGGAGCCAGCCGCCCAGAGCAGGTGCGCGCCAACGCGTCGGCCGCGGGTGTGACGCTCGACGCCCCAACGCTCGCCGCTGTGGACGAGGCGCTGGGCGACGTGTTCGTGCGCTGACGCCCCGGGGTGCGAAGCGATCGCAACGATCGCCGACGGACTCTCTAGGGATCGTCGGGGGACTCTCTAAGCCTGCTTGACGGCGGACACCTCGACGAGGATCTTGACCTTATCGCTAACCACCACGTTGCCAGAGCCGAGCGCCGCGTTGAACTTCATGCCGAAATCGCTGCGGTTGATCTGAGCGGCGGCCGACACGCCCACGCGGGCGTTGCCCTGGGGATCGGTCTCGGAGCCCTCGAACACCGCCTTCAGCGTGACCGAGCGAGTGACTCCGTGGATCGTGAGGTCTGCGTCGATCTCGAACTCCTCGTCATCCAACGGGCGAATCGCGGTCGACTGGAAGGCGATCTGGGGGAAACGCTCGACCTCAAAGAAGTCCGCTGAGCGCAGGTGATCGTCGCGCTGAGGCTCGCGCGTGTCGACGCTCGCGACATCAACCGTCCCGTTGGCTCGGGCGCCGCTGTCGTCGATCTCGAGGGTGCCCTCAAACACTTTGAACTGACCCTTGACGGTGGCGATCCCGAGATGCTTGACGTGGAACTCAACGCTCGAGTGGACCGGATCGACCTTCCACGTGCCGGTGGGCAGTGGCGCGGCGGCGGTGGCACTGGAGCTGGGGGCGATGGAGGCGCTGGACATTGAATCTCCTTGACGTGGGGTTGGGTGGCGACGGCGCGAGAGCGCTCCGTCTGATGCCAGTTATAACAGATGCTTGCACACGCAACTATAGGGTGTGGGCCGCTCACGCATGGGAGGTAGGACAATGGGGGCTGTGACCCACGCGAAGCTGATCCTGTTGGATATCGACGGCACCTTGATCGACACCGGTGGGGCTGGCGCGCGCAGCTGGGCGTGGGCATTCGAGCAGGTGTTCGACAGACGTGTCGACATCGCCGAACACTCTACGGCGGGAATGACAGACCCGGCGATTGGGCGCGCCACATTCAAGGAAGCTCATGGAACGAGAACCCACCGGAGAGGAGCTGACACGTTTGATGGCCAGCTATCAGGCGGTGCTCCCCGACTTCGTGGCCTCCTCGGAGGACTATCGGGTGCTCGACGGGGTGAAGGAGCTGCTCGAACGGCTGACCGACGCTGGCGTCACGCTTGGACTCACAACGGGCGGTCTGGAAGCGGTGGCTCACGCCAAGCTGGGTCGCGGGCGGCTCAACCACTTCTTCCTCGTCGGCGGCTATGGCTCCGACTCAGAGGACCGCGTCGCGCTCACGCGGGCGGCGGTGCAGCGCGGCGAGCATCTGCTGGGGCACTCGCTCGACCTCCGCGAAGTGTTCGTCGTCGGCGACACCCCGTTGGATATCGCCGCCGCACAGGGTGTGGGGGCGATATCCGTTGGAGTTGCGAGCGGGCGCTACAACGTCGAGGAACTGCGCGCGGCCAATCCCGACCACGTGGTCGCGTCGCTTGCCGACCCCTTCCCGGGCGAGCCCAAGCCGGCCTGACGGGGTCCACACGCACGGTTCGCGCCGCTCTGAGGTTTAGCGTTCATCGGCCGTGGCGCAGACGACTGAGACGCAAACGCAGGCAGAGACAGCCGTGTCTGTCGCACAGGTGGCGGGTCGTATAGACGGAGCCCTGCGAGGGATCGGCGACGGGTGGATCGAGGGGGAGGTCACGGCGATCAATGTGCACCGTGCCTCCGGGCACGTGTACCTCACCCTGGCCGACGAGTCGGCGAGCCTCGATGCGTGTATCTGGAAGGGACGCGTACCGCGTTGTGAGCCACTGCCCGCGCAAGGCGATCTCGTCCAGGCTCACTACGAACGGGTTGGCTTTTACGCCCCGCGTGGCGCCACGAAGCTGATCCTCGACCGTGTGCGCCCCACCGGCGACGGCGAGCTGCTGCGCCGCCGCGCCGAGACGCTGCTGCGGTTGCAAACCGAAGGCTTGTGCGATCCGCAGCGACGCAAGCCGCTGCCCGCGTTCCCACGCCGTGTTGGGGTGATCGCCGCACGCAACGACGCCAACATCGACGTGATCCAAGCGCTGCGGCGGCGCTTTCCGCCACAGGACATCGTGTTCTGCCCAGCCTCGGTTCAGGGAGTGCACGCGGTCGGATCCGTGATCGACGCGCTCGGGCGACTCCAGGCCACGGCGGGGGTGGACGTGATCGTGCTCGCGCGCGGCGGGGGCTCGCCGGCGGACCTGCTGGCGTTTGATGACGAGCGTCTGTGCCGAGCGGTGTTCGCGTGCTCGGTGCCGGTCATAACCAGCATCGGCCACACCAAGGACCGGCCCAACTGCGATCACGTCGCGGCGGCGTTCGCGCCGGTGCCGGCGAAGGCAGCGGAGTTGGCGATCTGTCATTCGGCGGGCGACCTGCTGGATGAGCTCGACCGCCATCAAGTGGCGCTGGCCCGCGTGTTCGACCGTCCGCGACTAATGGTGGAGCGGATGGGGGAGCTGTTGGCGGCATCGCGCTCGCGTGTCACGCGCAAGCGGCTCGACCTGATCGCAGCTCTGGATCGTCGCTCCGCGGAAGCGCTCCGCGAGCTGCGCCGGCGCGTGATCACACAGCGCCAGGCGGTCGATCGCGACGCGAGCCGGCTGGGTCCGGCCGCCAAGCGCCTGCTTGCGCGCCACACCGAGCGGGTGGCGGCGCTGAGTGCGGTTATCGACGCAAAGGACTTTCGTCGGCGCGGCTGGGTGATGGCCACCGGCGGGGACGGTCGTCCCATCGAGAGCATCGACGGAGTGCGCCCCGCCGCGACCATCGGACTGCGCTTTGCCGACGGGGAGGCAACCGCCACGATCACCGACATCAAACGAGGGGAGCATCCATGAGTGCCACCACGCCATCGCAAGCGATCATGTTCGAGGCGACCGGCGAGCAGACACGCGAGCAAATCACTTTCGAGCAGGGGTATGAGGAACTGAAGGGGATCGTCAGCCGGCTCGACGACCCCGAGCTTCCCGTCCACGAGATGTTCGAGGGCTTCCGTCGCGGGAAGGGGCTGGAGAAGGCGCTACGCGCCTATCTCCAGGAGCGCGAGGGAGAGCTGACCGAGCTCGAACAGGGCAACAACCTCCCCGAGTTCGAGATCGCCGCGCCTTCCGCGGGCTAGCGCCGCTGGACGACCAGCGCCTGCGCCGCTCGGCCGACCGGCCCGTGCTCGTCGTGCAACACGCTCTCTGCCCGCCCGATCCCGCCCGGGTGAAGCAGCGTGCGCGCTTGTAGCGCCACCCACTCTCCCTGAGGGCGGCGGTCGAGCGAGATCGTCAGGTCGGCGTTGATGAACAGATATTGGTCGAATGGCAACACGGAGGCCACCCCGTTGCCGAAGTCCGCTGTGGCCGCCACGCGCGCGAGAGGGCTCAGCGGCTCGCCTTCCAGCAGTGGGTGGCGTAGCCGCATCCACACGGTTGCCGAGCCGCTCAGCGCGTGGTTGGCCGCGCCCTGCTCGGAGGGCTCGATCTCCAGCGGGTTGCCGCTGAGGAAGCGCATCTCCATCGCACTGCTCGCGAAGCTTTTGTAATGCGGGTCGTCGGTGTCGAGCGCGAAGCGCACTTCCTGGCCCTCCTCAGGCGCGGCGATCGCGGGAGGCAGCGCGCTGCGCGCCAGCTCGAGCGCCATGTTGGGCAGCTCGGTTGGCGCGGGCTGGATGCGCAGCGCGGTGGCACGGCACACCGCGACGCCGTCGGCGCTCAGCTCGGCCTCAAGCGCTTGCACTCGGCGTCCCGGGCGCGAGATGCGCGTGGTGAGCTTCAGCGGCGCCATCGGCACCGGACGCAGGAACTCAAACGACAAATGTGCAAATGGCAGCTCCGCGCCGGGCTCCATCCGCTCGAACATCGTGGTGATTAGTGCCGCGGGGGCCCCACCGTGCAGCGCATGCGGGTCCCACGGGCCACGGGCGTGCTCGGTTGGCACGAACATCTCGCCATCGGCGAGGAAGACGCTGTCGCTCATGCAGGCAGCTGCGCAACGAAGTCGGCCAGCTTGTCGGGGTCGCGCAGCGGCGCGCCGTGGCCGAAGCACACCAACGCCGGGCGCAGCGCCGCGAGACGGCGCGCGGAGGCGCGGTTGCGCACCGGGTCGACCGCGAACAGCTCCGGGGGATCGTGCAGCCCGGGGATGCCGGTCATCAGGTTGATGTTGTTGAGCACATCGCCGAGGATCAGCACACGGTCGGACTCGCGCCAGAAGGCGATGTGACCGCGTGTGTGGCCGGGGGTCTCAAGCACGGTGAACCCGGCGACCTCGTCGCCCTCGCTCAGCGCACGCGCGACGGGGTGGGGAGGGCCGACCCAGAAGCGCTCCTGCACGCGTCTCTGCAGCGCGGACACCTTCGCGCCGACGACACTGCCCGCGGTCTCCATCGCCGGCACGTCCTCCTGGCCGCACCACAGGGGGATGCCGAGACGCTCGCACACGACGTGGCTGCAACCCTGATGGTCGGGGTGCACGTGCGTAAGCGCGTGCGCCGTGATCTTGTGGCCTGCGATCTGCTTGAAGATGCGCTTCTCGGCTTGGCGGGTGGCCGAATCGATCAGCACGTCGCCCACCACGTACACGTTGATCGCGTTGGGCGGGAACCCTTTCAGTATGTACACGTCCTCGGCGAGCTGCTTCATTGCGTGGTCTCCTCGCGTGTGGGTTCGCGCCAGGATAGATGCTGGGGCCAGCATCGGCGTTGCGTGTCCGTGGGGGCGCGGCCCAGCGGCTGTGCGGCCTGCGGCTGTGCGACCGGGCGAGAGCCGCGTGAGTCCGTTAGTTGTGGGAGCGCTCCCACGAGAACCCGCGCACGGCGAAGTACACGCCGAACACGCCCCACAGCGCGATCACCGCGAGCGCCGACAGGTTGTGGGTGAGCCTAGCGCCCGTCACCATCGCGCCCGACAACCCGTCGATCAGCGGCTTCAGCGGGAGCGCTTCGGCGATGTTGCGCAAAAACGCGGGGGCGCTTTTGCTGTCGAACACATAGAACGACACAAACACCACTGGCAGGAAGATCGCGTTGACGTACGCCGCGGTGGACTCAAAGTTGGGGATCACGTGGGCGAACGCCACGCCCAGGGCGGCGAAGCACACGACCCCGGCGATTACGAACACGAACAGCTCAAACCACTGAAGCGGCCAGCCGATCCCGAAGAACAGCTTGCCGGCAACCGTGATGATCGCGATTTGAAGCGCGGTGTTGGTGATCGCATTTGCCGCTACACCGCCGAAATAGGAGATCGTCGGCAGCGGCGTGCCACGGATGCGCTTGAGCACGCCCCGCTCGCGCAGAAACACGATGTTGTAGGCAAGAGCAGTAAACGTGGTCGACATCACGCTCATGCCGGCGATCGCCGGAACTAGCAGGTTGAGGTCGTGCTGTTTGCCGTGCAAGATGATCCCGCCCGCAGCGAGAAACAGCAGCGGCAGGGCGAAATTGAAGAAGGCAGCACTCGGGTTGCGCCAGAACATGTGCCGCTCCAGCCGATACTGGCGCCAGGTGAGTGTGACGGCGTCAGGCATCGGCGGTCAGCTCCAGGTACACGTCCTCCAGGCTTGGGCGTCCCACGTTCAGCTCATCCAGGCGCTCCCCTCGCGCCAGGGCATCGGAGGTGAGCTCGTGCAGGGTATGCGTCGGATCGTCGGTCTGCACCTCCACGAGCTCGCCGGAAGCGTTGCGGTAAGCGACTGTGTAATGCGCCGCCCCCACTCCAAGCTCGCGTGGCGGGCCGATCGCCAGCACCCGCCCATCCTTGACGATCGCCACGCGGTCGGCCAGCGCCTGGGCCTCGTCCAAATAGTGGGTCGTCAGCAGGATCGTCTTGCCCAGCGAGCGCAGCGAGCGGATCGTCTCCCAAGCCGTCCGCCGCGCCTCAGGGTCAAAGCCGGTGGTGGGCTCGTCGAGGAAGATCAGCTCGGGGTCGCCGACGAGCGCCAAAGCGAAGTCGAGCCGCCGCAGCTGTCCACCGGAGAGCTTACGCGTGCGCACGTCGCCCTTTTCCTGTAGGCCCATCAGGCTCAGCACCTCCTCGACATCGCGCGGATGCGGGTAGAAACTGGCCCAGTGGCGCAGCGCCTCGCGCGGTGTCAGGTGGCTGTAGATACCGCTGCTCTGCAACACAATCCCGATGCGCTTGCGCAATGCAAGCTCGCGCGCCGCGGGATCGTGGCCAAGTACCGAAACCTCGCCGGCGCTGCGCTGGCGATAGCCCTCCAAGATCTCGACCGTCGTCGTCTTGCCGGCGCCGTTGGGTCCCAGCAGCCCAAACACCTCGCCGCGCCGCACTTCGATGTCGAGCCCTTTGACCGCCTCGAATTCGCCGTAGCGCTTGTGCAGGTCGTTGACTTCGATCGCGGGTTTGCCAGCCGTCACTGGTCAATCCTATTTCTGTTCCGAGCCGTGCATGCACGGCTCGGCCGGTCGGTACATGTACCGACCGGGGCAGCGCCACATGTGGCGCTGCCTTCCTACCAATGCACGCCGCGCATCAGGTTCGCCATCGCTAGCTGCTCGAGCGAAGCGCGCTCGTCGGTCCCCTTCTCGCCGCGCGAGGCGGCGGAGTCGGGGAATACGCGGTAGGCCAGGTGCAGGATGCGGTCCACGGTGCTCGGCGAGAGCGCGTAGAGCACTTCCCCGGTTGTCCCGAGCGTGGTGCCCATGTGCTTCGGGCGCGTGCGCAGCGCCTCGCAGATCATGTCCGCCGCCTGCTCGGGGGTGATCGTGGGGAACGCGTCGTACAGCTTCGTGGGCGCGATCATCGGGGTGCGCACCAGCGGCATGTGGATCGTCGTGAACGTCACCCCGTCGCCGATCACCTCGGAGGCCACCACGCGGGTGAACGCGTCGAGCGCGGCCTTGGAGGCCACGTACGCGGAGAACCGCGGTGGGTTGGTCTGCACGCCGATCGAGCTCACGTTCACGATGTGCCCAAACCCGCGCACGCGCATCTGCGGGAGCAGCCCGATGATCAGCTTCACCGCGCCGAAGTAGTTGAGCTGCATCGTGCGTTCGAAATCATGGAAGCGCTCGTAGCTGAGCGCGATCGAGCGGCGAATCGAGCGGCCGGCGTTGTTGACGAGCATGTCCACGGTGCGATGGTCGTCGCGCACCCGCTCGATCAGACGGTCGATCTCATCCATGTCGGAGATGTCAGCCGCGTACACGTACGCGACTCCGCCCGCCGCCACGATCTCCGCGCGCACCTCCTCGAGCTTCTCCACGTTGCGCGCCACCAGCAGTGGGACCGCCCCTGCGCCAGCCACCTTCAGGGCCGTGGCCCGCCCGATGCCCGAAGAGGCGCCGGTGATCAAGATGCGCTTCCCGCGGATCGCCTCGCCCAGCGTGCGCCCGCGGCTGATGCTGGGGTCCATCTCCTGCTCCCAGTAGTCCCACAGGCGCACCGCGTACTCGCGCAGCGCCGGCGGACGCTCCCACTTCGACCCCGCCAAAGCCTTCTCGGCTTGGCGCGTGTCGAACGACGGCACCAGATTGATGTGCTCGAGCACCTCGTCGGGGATTCCCAGCTCGCGCAGCGTGAGTCGGCGGGCCTGGCGCAACGGGGGCACGCGCATCAGCAGCGACAGCGGCCCGGTCGGCACCAGATTCAGGGCCCGCTTGTCGATGCTCACGGCAAACCGCGGCGCGTGCGCGGCGCCCGCCAGGTCGTTCATCACCTCGTCCACACGCTGGCCGCCCGGGTAGGTCAGATGGAAGGCGCGTTCATCGAGGTTGGGTCGATGGGCGATGTGGTCGAGTGCCCCCGCCACCCAGTCGACCGGCACGATGTTGGTCCTACCGAGATCCAACCCCACCAGTGGCACCCATTGCGGCACGACCCCGCGGATTCGCTGGATCGCCTTGAAGAAGTAGTAGGGGCCATCCACCTTGTCCATCTCCCCGGTCTTCGAGTCGCCCACGACGACCCCCGGGCGGTACACGCGCCAGGGCACCAGTGCCTGCTCGCGCACGACTCGCTCGGCCTCGAACTTGGTGGCGTGGTAGGGCGAGGGCAGTCGCTGGCCCTCGTCGAAGCAGTCCTCCCCGAACACCCCTTTGTAGGTGCCAGCCACGGCGATCGAGGACACGTGGTGCAGGCGCCCGACCCGCAGCGCTCCCGCCAGTTCCACCGCATTGGTGGTGCCGCCCACGTTCACCGCCATGTCGAGCTCCACCGACGCGGTCATGTCGTACACGGCCGCCAGGTGGAAGAAGTGCTCGATCGTCCCCTCCAGCTCCCCCACCTGCTCGTCGCTCACCCCCAGCATCGGCTGACGCAGGTCTCCCGTAACAGGGTGAATCCGTCTGCTCGCGGTCGTCCCCGACAGCACTTCCCAATGCTCGATCAGATCGTCGAGGCGCCCGAGCGAGTCTTCGCGCACCAACACGTGGATCTTGCCCTTGCGCTCCAGTAGCCGCTCCACCAGTCGCCGGCCGATGAAGCCGGTTGCGCCTGTCACGAAATAGGCCATGAGATCTCCCGGGGTTCGATCAGCCGAGGATAGCCCCCAGGCAAGTTTGTGGGTGCGCCGTCCTCGCCTTCAATCACCCGCCCCCGTCCCATCCTCGTCCCGTCGTGCACCCGCGATTTGCGCCTCCGTCGTCGCCGTGGCCTCAGGCCCCGGCGCCCGCGCCCCCACGCCCCTCACCCGAGGCGAACCGCCGCGCGCCGCTCACCGCGTCCATGAACACGTCCGGGCCGGCCTTCGACTCGAGCTCCAATCCCTGCTGGAGGGTCATCCCGAGCCCCTCGATCGCGGCGCGCCTGTCCGTCAGCATGGTGCGCTGGGGGAAGCGCGCGAGATTGTTCGCCAGCTCGATCGCCCGCCGCAGATGATCGCCATCGCCCACAATCTCGGTCAGCAGCCCCATTGCGTGTGCCTCGCGAGCGTCGATGATGCGCCCCGTGAGGATCAGGTCGAGCGCGCGCCCCAGCCCAACGATACGCGGCAGACGCTGTGTGCCGCCGTCGATCAACGGCACCCCCCAACGGCGCTCGGGGTAGCCAAGCCTGGAGCTTCTCGGTGGCGATTCGCAGATCGCACCACAGCGCCAGCTCCAGCCCCCCGGCCAGGCAGTACCCCGAGATCGCCGCGATCGTCGGCTTGGAGGGGGTGAGACGGGTGAAGCCCATCGGCCCCTCCGGGGCCATCAACCGGTCGCCAAACGTGTCGATTGCCTTCAAGTCGGCCCCAGCGCAGAAGGCGAGGCCACCCGTGCCGCAGAGAACCATCACGCGCGCGTCGTCTTCCCCCTCGAAGCGCTCCAACGCCTCGTGCAGCGCCACCGCCGTTGGGCCATCCACGGCGTTGCGTCGCTCCGGGCGGTCGATACTCACCACCGCGGTGGCGTCGTGGCGCTCATAGCCGACGAGCGGTGGGGTCCGCTGTGCGCCGGTGGTTTGCGGATGCCCCCCCGAGCCGAAAGTCTCTCCAGGCTCGCTCATCACCCACCCACTCCAGTGGCTGCTGCTACCAGCCGCCGTGCCAGCGCACGTCGCCAACGCGCGCTTTCTCAGCAGCTTTGCGCGCCTCTTTGCGCTTGTCCAAATGCCGCTGGAGCAAGCTCATCACGAGCACGAACAACGGGAAGAAGATGATCAACCCGAACGCCGCTTCAACGATCACTTTGTCGTTGGTGGCGCCGTAGAAGCCGCGGCCGTCGTTGTACGCGAACGCAGCCGGGGCGAGCGCGAGCATCACAACAGCGGATGCAAACAGGGTGGCAAGCAGGCGGCGCATGTCGGCGCGAATCCTATCGGAGCCGGTCACATACTTGCACTGAAGGCGTGCCGCGCATCCCTGCTCCGGCATCCAGTCGCTCTCGAAACGGTCCCGTGTCGATGTCCTCCCCACTCTTGCGCCTACCATCCTCGACGTGGCCCTCCTGATCGCCTCCGACCTACGCAAGGACATTGCCGGCAAGCCGCTGCTCGGTGGCGTGTCGTTCAAGCTGGAGCGCCGCGAACGCCTCACCATCGCCGGACGCAACGGCGCCGGCAAGACCACGCTGCTGCGCATGATCGCCGGGGAGGAGTCGATCGACCGCGGCGAGCTGAGCGTCGCCAAGGGCGTGCGCATCGCTTTGCACGACCAGCGTCCCCCGCGTGATCGCGGCATGTCGCTGCGCGACTACGTGCTGTCCGGCTGCGTGGAGGAGCTGGCGATCGAGGCGGAGCTCGCGAAGCTCGAGCGCGAGATGACGGCGGGCGCCTCCGAGGAGGCGCTGCTGGATCGCTATGCGCGAGCCCAGGCTCGCCTGGAGTCCCACGGCGGCTACCTGTGGCGCGACCGCGCCTCGGTGATGACGCGCGGCCTCGGGTTCTCCGAGGTCGACCTCGACCGTGGACTCGACACGTTCTCCGGCGGGCAGCTCACGCGCGCCTCGCTGGCTCGCGCGCTCGCGACCAACGCGGACGTGCTGTTGCTCGACGAGCCCACCAACCATCTCGACATCGAGTCGCTGGAGTGGCTCGAGAGCACGCTGATGGAGCTCGACGCCGCCGTGATGCTCGTCGCGCACGATCGCTGGTTTCTAGAGGCGGTTGGCACAGCCGTGCTGGAGCTCTACGGTGGGGTGGGGGGGACTCCATCACGCTCGCGCTTCTTCGCCGGCAGTTGGCACGCGTGGCGTCGCGAGCAGGCTGCCCGCGAGATGGCGCTGGGCAAGGCGATCGACAAGCAGCGGGCAGAGATCGCGCGCATGGAGCACTTCATCGAGCGCTTTCGCGCCAAGGCCACCAAGGCCCGGCAAGCCCAGTCGCGCGTGAAGAAGCTCTCCAAGATCGAGCGCATCGAGCGCGACCCTCGAGATGAGGCGGCGCTCGAGTTTCAGTTCAAGGCGCCCGAGCGCACCGGGAGGGTGATCTTCGAGTTGAGCGACGCCCGTGTGGAGGTGGGGGAGGCTGGAGTTCGTGGCGGGCCGATCATTCTGCTCGACCACGCCGAGTTGTGGTTGGAGCGTGGCGAGCACGTCTCGCTCGTCGGCCCCAACGGCACCGGCAAGACCACGCTGATCGAAACGCTCGCCGGACGGCGCCCGCTCGCGGCGGGCAAGCTCTCAACCGGACACAACGTGACCGTTGGCTACCTCTCCCAGCACGCGGAGGAGCTCGGTGCGGGCGGCTCGCCCGGCCAGACGGTGCTCGAGGCGGCGCAACGTGCGACCGGGTTGGCCCCCAACAAGGCGCGCGCGCTTGTCGGACGCTTCCTGTTCTCAGGTGAGAACGCCGAGAAGCCGCTGGAAGGGCTTTCCGGTGGGGAGCGTCGCCGGCTTTCGCTCGCGATCCTCATGAACGGCACCTCTCGCCCCCCGAACGTGCTGATCCTGGATGAGCCCACCAACCATCTCGACATCGAGAGCCGCGAGGCGCTCGAGGACGCGCTGCGCTCCTTCGAGGGCGCCCTGCTGCTTGTCTCACACGACCGCGCGTTGCTCGATGCCGTCGGGACGCGCACAGTCGCGATCGAAGATCACTCGCTTCGTAGTTTTCTCGGTGGGTGGCCGGAGTATGTGCGTGTGCGCGAAGAGCGCCGGGTCGCGGGCACGCAGGTCCCGTCCCCAACGCGTGTCGTAAGCGATTCCAACGATCCCCCAACGACCAACGCGATGACCAACGGGTCGACCAACGGCGACCCCAAGCGTGCCGCTCGTAAGCCACCCGGAGCGGGCGGGCCTTCAAAGAATCGTGTGCGTGAGCAGAGCAAGGCCGAGGGGGCGATCGAACAGGCCGAGGCCGCACTGCGTGCGATCGAAGACGAGCTCGCCGCCCCGGCGGCATGGGCCACGAAGTATGAAGCCGCCAAGTCCGAAGCACGTCACACCGCCGCCAAGCGCGCGGTCGAAGCAGCGTATGAGCGTCTCGACGCGCTGATCGACTGATTAAAACAGGCGCCGGGGCTCTCTGACCTGAATGACGAGTACCCCGGCGCCTGCCAACCAACCCTCGTTTCGGTCACTAGGACCGAATGGGCCCATTTAGTGTAGCGCAAAACACGCTTCGTGGGGGGAACGTTCGATAACTCCGCAACGTCAATCCGGACGTTGCGGCTTTAAGCGGTGAGAGGACGCGCCTTCTACACTGAGCACCTCGTGAATCGACTGGCGTCATGGACCGTATGAGGGCAGCGCGCAACGTCGCGATCGTCGCACTGATCGCGGCTGCCGTCGAGTTCCTGCCCGGTGGCGGACGAGTCGCCTCGACTTTCTCCGCCGCACTATGGGTCGTGTTCGCGGCCGGGCTCGGCTACTTCGCCTACCGGCTCTACCGCGAACACCGCGTCAGCCTCTACAGCCTCGGCGACCACCATCGCGCGCTGCTCTACGGGGCGGTTGCCGTCGGCTACGCCACAGTGGCCGCCCGGCCGCGGATGTGGAGCACCAATTTCGGGGAGTTCGCGTGGTTCGCGCTGGTCGGCATCGCCGTCTACACCCTGTTTGCCGTCTATCGCTACTCCCGCACGTATTGAATTCCGGTCTCGCCGAGCAAAGACGCGCGCTGCCCGACAAGCCCGGCGTCTACCTGTTCCGCGATGCCGCCGGGCGCGTCATCTACGTCGGCAAGGCCAAGTCGATTCGCAAGCGCGTCGCCTCGCACTTCTCAAAGCTGCAAGTACCGTCCAGTCCTGGGCACGCGGAGATGGTGGCCGCCGTGGACGCGATCGAGTGCATCGTCGTCGCCAGCGAGGCGGAGGCGCTGCTCGCCGAGCAGAGCTTCATCAAGCAATACCGCCCGCGTTTCAACATCCGCCTGCGCGACGACAAGTCCTACCCGTTCATCGCAATCTCGCTCGACGAGGACTACCCGCGCGTCTACTTCACCCGCGAGCGCCACCGCTCCGGGCGCGCCTACTTCGGCCCCTACTCCTCCGCCAAGCGCGTGCGCTCCACGCTGGAGGTGCTGGCGAAGGTATTCATGTACCGCTCCTGCACCGGACGCGAGCCAGGGCGGCGCAGCGGGAGCCCGTGCCTGGACTACTACATCAAGCGCTGTGAGGCCCCCTGTGTCGGGTACGTGTCCAAGCAGGACTACCACCACAGCATCGATGGGGTGATCGACTTCCTCTCCGGACGCTTCAGCGCGATCGAGCGCGATCTAGAGGAGCGCATGCGCTCCTCCGCCGCCACGCTCGACTATGAGCAGGCGACGCTCGAGCGCAATCGCCTGCGCGCCGTGCGCTCGCTGATGGAGCGCCAGCGTGTCGCCAAGAGCTCGATTGGCACATTCGACGCCGTCGCCGTCGCCGTGGACGGCCGCGACGCCAACGCGCAGGTCTTCCAGGTGCGCGACGGCATCCTCTCAGACCGCCACTCGTTCTATCTGTCGAATGAAACCGAGCGCGACGTCGCGGAGGTCGCCGAAGAGTTCCTCCTGCAGTACTACGGCGGCCCCACACAGGTTCCCGCGCTGCTAGTCGTCCAGCGCGAGCTCGCCAACCGCCCGGTGCTCGCCGAAGCGCTCTCGCGGCGGCGCGACGGCCAGGTAGAGCTGCGCGCTTCCGAGCGCGGCGACAAGCACCGCATCCTCGAGCTGGCCCACCGCAACGCGCTGCTGGCACTCGACCAGGAGCGGTTGCGCGACGAGCGCCGCCACCAGCATCGTGCCCAGGCGCTCGAAGGGCTGCAGCTCACTCTAGGTCTCGACACGGTGCCGGTGCGCATCGAGTGCTTCGACATCTCCAACCTCGGGGGCACCCACACGGTCGCCTCGATGGTCGTGTTCGAGGCGGGGGCGCCCAAGAAGTCCGACTACCGCCGCTTTAGGATCCACACAGTCGACGGCCCCGACGACTACGCCTCGATGGCGGAGGTCCTCTCGCGACGCTATGCCCAGTGGCGCCAGCAAGCCGACTTCTCGCCGCACGATCCTTCCTACGACGCGAGCTTCGCGGCACTCCCCAACATCGTGGTGATCGACGGCGGTAAGGGTCAGTTGGCGGCCGGCCTCGATCCGCTTAAGGGCTTTCGTGAGCGCGGCGTCGCTGTGATCTCGCTCGCCAAGCGCATCGAGGAGGTGTTCATGCCTGGTCGCCCCGACCCGCTCGTGCTCGACCACCGGGCGCCCGAGCTGCAACTGCTGCAGCGCATCCGCGACGAGGCGCACCGCTTCGCCATCACCCATCACCGCACACGGCGCGACCGCGCGATGACGGGCTCGCTGCTAGACGAGCTGCCCGGCATCGGCCCGGCGCGCAAGCGGGCGCTGTTGGGCCACTTCGGCTCCCCCGAGGCTATCCTCGCCGCCTCACGCGAGGAACTGCAAGCGGTCCCCGGACTACCGCCCAAGACGGCGCGCGACATCCACGCGCTCCTGCACAGGGCGGGCTGAGCCGGCCGCCCCAGCCCTGCTGCCCCTCGATCGGCTCAGCCGGCCATGTGATGGCGCTTTCTCCCGCCGCACGCGCCACAATGACTGTCATGGCCGCCGCCAGGTCCGTGCCACTGCGCTCCATCAGCGGACCGACCGTCGAGTCGCGTCTGCAGGATCTCGTCGTCATCACCGGCTTCTCGGGCGCCGGCAAGTCGACCGCGATGAACGTGTTCGAGGACGCCGGCTATTTCTGCGTCGACAATCTGCCGCCGGAGATGATCCGCTCACTGGTGGAGCTGTTCGTCCACGAGGGCTCCAAGGTTGAGCGCGCCGCCGTCGTCTCCGACGTGCGCGGTGGGGTCTACTTCGAGGCGCTGACGGCGGTCGTCGACGATCTGCAGGCGCTCGGCATCACCCACCACGTGCTGTTCCTGGAAGCGGCCGAGCAGACGCTCTCCACGCGCTACAAGGAGACCCGCCGGCGCCATCCGCTGGCGCCCGCGGGCAGCGTCGCGGTAGGGGTGGCCTCCGAGCGCGCGCTGCTGGAGCCGCTGCGCTCACGGGCGGACCTAGTGATCGACACGACCGGGATGTCGGCAGCGATGCTGCGCACGCGCATCGCCGATGAGATGCTCCCTCGTCAGAGCGTCGGCCGGCTCGCGCTGACGTTCATGAGCTTCGGCTTCAAGCACGGCCCTCCGCGCGAGGAGGACCTGGCATTCGACGTGCGCTTCCTGCCGAACCCCCACTACGAGAACGACCTGCGCGAGCTCACCGGTCACGACGAGCGCGTCGTGCAGTACATCGCGCGCGACGGGCGGCTGGAGGAATTCTATGATCGCCTGCACGCGCTGCTGGACTTTCTGCTGCCCGAGTACGTCACCGAGGGCAAGGCCCACCTCGTGATCGCGATTGGCTGCACCGGCGGTCACCACCGCTCGGTCGCGATCGCGGAGCATCTCGCAGCCCGCTATCGCGACCGCGAGGAGCTCACGGTCGCCGTCGCTCATCGCGATATCGACAAGCGCTCGCGCGACTCCTGAAGCCCGCGAAAGCCCGCCGAATAAGGGCCTATCGGGATCGGTCCTGAGGCTGCTGATAGCCTTTTCGGCCCACGCCGGGCAAAGGAGAGACCCTCCTGAGGCCCGGCATCGTTCATTTTGAAATAGAGGGTGGCGCAGTCGGCCGGAGGCCGGCGAGCCGGGCCCATCGTTATTTTTTCGTTTAGGAGGCTTGTGAATGCCCGTACGCGTGGGAATCAACGGATTCGGTCGCATCGGCCGAAACGTATTCCGCGCCGCAATGGCTCGGCAGGATGCAAATCAGGTTGAGTGGGTCGCCGTCAACGACCTCACCGACTGTCACACGCTCGCGCATCTACTCAAGTACGACTCGATCCTCGGACCCTATCCCGGCGAGGTTGAGATGCGCGATGAGCACACGATCGTCGTTGACGGACATGAGCTGAAGGTGCTCGCCGAGCGCGACCCGGCCGCGCTGCCGTGGCGGGACCTGGGCGTGGAGGTCGTGATCGAGTCCACGGGACTGTTCACCGACCGCGACAGCGCCGCCACGCATCTCGCGGGCGGCGCCCAGAAGGTGGTGATCTCCGCACCGGCGACCAACCCCGACGTGACTGTCGTGCTGGGTGTCAACTTCGCTGAGGCCTACGATCGCGAGCGCGACTCGGTGATATCCAACGCGTCCTGCACCACCAACTGTCTGGCCCCGGTGGCGAAGGTGCTGGTTGACACGGTTGGCGTAAAGCACGGCCTGATGACCACGATCCACGCCTACACAGCCGACCAGCGCTTGCAGGATCTGCCTCACAAAGACCTGCGCCGCGCGCGTGCCGCCGCGATCAACCTGATCCCGGCCTCCACCGGCGCCGCGAAGGCGATCGGCCTCGTCATCCCGGAGTTGCAGGGCAAGCTGCACGGCTTCGCCGTGCGTGCGCCCGTGCCCACCGGATCGGTCGTAGACCTCACGGTCGAGTGCGCCCGCCCGACGAGCGTGGAGGAGGTCAACGCGGCGTTGAAGGCGGCCACCGAAAGCGGTCCGCTGCAGGGCATCATGTCCTACACCGAGGACCCGATCGTCTCCAGCGACATCCTCAGATCACCCTACTCCTCGATTGTCGACTCACAGCTGACCGCGGTCATCGACGGCACGATGCTGAAGGTCGTCGCGTGGTACGACAACGAGTGGGGCTACTCCAATCGCCTGGTCGACCTGGTGCAGAAGGTCCTGTGAGTACGCCCACCCGCCGATCCGCTGAGGCGGCTCGAATGACCAGGATCACCAGCCACACGGTGACGGTCCCTAAAGAAACGGGAATCACCAAGACGATGAGGTCTCTAGAAGTGAGCGTGCTGAAACGATGAGGAGCCTCGATCAACTCGACGTGCACGGGCGGCGCGTACTGGTGCGCGTGGACTTCAACGTGCCGATGAGCACCGATGACGCCGGTGCGTGGGTGGTGGCCGACGACACCCGCATCGTGCAGGCGCTCCCAACGATCGAAGAGCTGCGCAAACGCGACGCGCGGCTGGTGCTCGTGTCTCACCTCGGGCGTCCAGAGGGCCGGCCCGAGGCCGACTTGTCGCTCGCCCCGGTGGTGGAGCGCTTGCGCGAGCTGACTGGCGCCCGCGTCACACTTGCCCCCGAAGTCGTTGGGGCTCGCGCACGCGAGCTCGCGGAGCAGCTCGCCGACGGCGAGATCCTCGTGCTTGAGAACGTGCGCTTCGAGCCCGGCGAGACCGCCAACGATCCCGAGCTGGCGCGCGCGCTCGCATCGCTCGCTGAGGCCTATGTCAATGACGCGTTTGGCGCCGCCCACCGTGCGCACGCCAGCACGGCGGGCGTAGCCCACCTGTTGCCGTGCGCCGCTGGGCGCCTGCTGGAACGCGAGGTGAGCACGCTGAACGGCATCCTGGAGAATCCAGAGCGGCCACTCGTCGCGGTCATCGGCGGAGCGAAGGTGGCCGACAAGATCGCCGTCATCGACCGCTTCCTGACGCTCGCCGACGTTGTGATCATCGGCGGCGCCATGTGCTTTCCGTTCCTTGCCGCGCAAGGGCACGAGGTGGGCGACTCGCTGTGCGACGCCGAGGACACCGAGCACGCGCGTCGTGTGCTCGCCCAGGCTGCGCTCCCCGGCCAGGCGCGCCTGGAGCTGCCCGAGCGATCTTGTGATCGGCGAGCGACTGGCCGAGGACGCCCAGCATCGTGTCCTCGACGGGCTGGACGTGCCCGACGGATGGATGGGCCTCGACATCGGGCCGGCCACCGCCGCACGCTACGCCACCGACATAGCGCTCGCTGGCACCGTGTTCTGGAACGGGCCGATGGGCGCCTTCGAGCTGGCTCCGTTCGCCGACGGCACGCGTGCCGTCGCGCAGGCTGTGGCCGATGCGACTGGCGTCACGGTCGTGGGCGGAGGCGACTCGGCGGCCGCGTTGGGGCATTTCGGCCTGGAGGACACGGTCGATCACCTCTCCACCGGTGGGGGCGCCACGCTGGAGCTGGTGGAGGGTCGCATATTGCCCGGAGTCCAGGCACTCGACGGCGCGAGCGTCGCGTGATGAAGGCACTGCGCTCTCTGTCGATCGCCGATAATCCCGAGCGGGTCGCGTGACGGACACCGTCCGCACCCCGCTGATCGCGGGCAACTGGAAGATGCACAAGATCGAGGCGCAGGCCGAGGAGTACATCCAAGCGCTGCTGCCACGCGTGTCCTCGGTGAGCGGTGTCGATATCGCGATCTGCGTGCCGTTCACCGATTTGCGTGCGATGGTCGACAGCGCACGCGGCTCGCGTGTGGAGGTGTACGCGCAGAACATGCATCATGAGCCCGAGGGCGCATTCACCGGGGAGGTGTCGGCGCCGATGCTCTCAGAGTTGGATGTGGGCGGCGTGGTGCTAGGTCACTCCGAGCGCCGCGAGCTGTTCGGCGAGACCGACAAAGCGCTCGCGCTGAAGGTCCCCGCCGCGCTTGCGGCCGGACTCGCCCCGATCCTGTGCGTGGGGGAGACAGAGGCCGAGCGCGACGCTGGGGATACCGAGCGCAAGCTGCGCCATCAGATCGGCGAGAACCTCGCAGGGGTGGACGACGAGCGGCTCGCGGACGTCGTGATCGCGTATGAGCCGATCTGGGCGATCGGCACCGGGCGGGTTGCCACGCCCGAGCAGGCCCAGGACGCGGTCGCGTTCGTGCGCGCACTCGTGGCCGGACGCTCCCCCGAGGCGGCTATGCGCATGCGGGTCCTGTATGGCGGCTCGGTCAAGCCGGAGAACGCCGGCGAGCTCTTGGCGCTGGCGGATGTCGACGGGGCGCTGGTCGGTGGGGCGTCGCTCGACGCCGAGTCCTTCGCCGCGATTGTGGCCGCCGCTCAGCCATGAGCTCGCAGGACTGGCCCACCACCGGATCCTCCGGCGGTGCTGCCGATCGGTCGCAAGGGGGGCGCCTGCCAAGTGTGTGCCTCGTGATACTAGATGGCTGGGGTCTCGCTGAGCCCGGTCCCGGCAACGCCGTGTCGCTGGCCGCGACGCCTGTGTTCGACGAGCTGTGGGCCACATACCCGCACACCACGCTCACCGCTTGCGGTGCGGCCGTTGGGTTGCCAGAAGGACAGATGGGCAACTCTGAGGTCGGCCATCTCAACCTCGGGGCGGGCGCCGTCGTCAAGCAGGACCTCGTGCGTATCGACGAGGCGATCGCCGACGGATCGTTGGCGCGCAACGAAGTGCTGCACGCCGCTTTCGCCGGCGGTCCTGACCGTCCGCCTCCGCGCGTCCACCTGCTCGGCCTGGTCTCCGACGGTGGGGTGCACTCTTCGCTTGATCATCTACGCGCGCTGATCGCGCTCGCCGGGGAGTTCGCGCCCGAGGCGGACCTTGTGGTGCACGCCTTCACCGACGGGCGCGACACGCTGCCGCACGCGGGCGTCGACTATCTCTCTGAGCTCGATGGCGCACCGGGCGCGCGCGTGGGGTCGGTGGTGGGGCGCTACTGGGCGATGGATCGCGACCGTCGCTGGGAGCGAGTGCAGCGCGCCTACGACATGCTCGCGCACGGATGCGCTCCTCATCGTGTCGCCAGCGGCGAGCAGGCGGTGCGCGAGGCGTATGAGCGGGGGGAGACCGACGAGTTCATCGAGCCCACCCTGGTGGGCGATGAGGCCCGTATCCGGCCCGACGACAGCGTGCTGTGCTTCAACTTCCGCCCCGATCGCATGCGCGAGATCGTCAGGGCGTTGGCCGAGCCGGGCTTCGGAGGGGATGGCTCGGGCGGCGAGGACGGGGCTGGCGCGGGAACGCCGGAAACGGACGCCGAGGCGCTGGTGGGGGAGGCCGGAGAGCAATTGCCCGGCTGGGAGGGGCGTGGCGGAGCGCAGCCGGTGCGCCGGCTGGCGACACTGACCGAGTACGAGGAGGGCTGGCTCTACCCGGTCGCGTTTGCCCCCCAGCGTCCCGACATCACGCTGTCGCACGTGATCGCGGACAGTGGCGCGCGCCAGCTGCACGTCGCGGAGACGGAGAAGTATCCGCACGTCACCTACTTCTTCAACGGCGGCGAGGAGAGGCCCTACAGCGGTGAGCGGCGCGAGTTGGTTCCCTCGCCGCGCGACGTCCCCACCTATGACCACAAGCCGCAGATGAGCGCCCGTAAGGCAACCGCCGCGTTTGTCGGTGCGTGGAATGAGGACCGGGCGGGTGGGCTACGGTTCGGGATCATCAACTTCGCCAACGCCGACATGGTCGGCCACACCGGCGTGATCCCCGCCGCCGTGGCTGCGATCGAGACGGTCGACGAGTGCCTGGGGATGGTGCTCGAGGCTGTGCGCGCAAGCGGTGGAGCGTGCATCGTGACCGCCGACCACGGCAACGCCGATCACATGCTCGAGCCCGACGGCAGCCCTAATACCGCTCACTCGCTCAACCCGGTTCCGTTGATCGTCACCGAGCCCGGGCTCGAGCTGCGTGCGCAGGGCGGCATACTCGCGGACGTGGCGCCTACGGTGCTCGACCTGCTTGGCATTCCCCAACCACCGCAGATGACCGGACGATCGTTGATCGAGAATCGATAAAGGAGACACGATGGACACCGAGACGCCCGCCCCAACCGCCGACGACGAGAGCCATCGCGGGAAACGTGACAGACGGTCACGGCTATTGCTCGGGGTGGCGTTCATCGGTGCCGGCGTAAACCACTTCGTGATGCCGGGTCCATACGAGGCGATCGTGCCGCCCAGCATGAGGAGCCGCGCGCGGAGTCTTGTCGTCGTGAGCGGCGTGGCCGAGGTGGCGGGTGGGCTTGGAGTGCTGCTGCCGTGGACGCGCCGCCTTGCGGGGCTCGGCCTGATCGCGCTGCTGGCCGCCGTGTTCCCGGCGAACCTCCACATGGCCCGTGCGCCTGAGAGCTTCCGCAGGATCCCGCGCTGGGCACTCTACGCGCGGCTGCCCTTGCAACCGATGATGATGTTGTGGGCCTGGAGGGTCACCCGCGACTGAGCCGAGCGGCTCAGTTGACAGGGATTCTGGGGTCTGACACTGCTATGTTCGATACAGCACGCAGCTGGTAGAGATTGCCGTCATGTCCACCGCAACAGCCACAGCAGCCGTTCTGAAGCTCGCCACGGTCGAGGAGCAGAGCGTCGGACCGCAGGACGGTCTCAGCGACGCTGAGCTACGTGCCTGGCGCGGTTTGCTGCGCGCTCACGCCTCGTTGGCCAAGCGCCTGGAGGGCAGGCTGGAGCGCGAGCATGGACTGCAGCTGAGCTCATACGAGGTGCTCCAGCACCTGATGGATGCGCCCGCGGGGCGGATGCGCATGTGCGATCTCGCCGAGCAGGCGCAGCTCTCGCGCAGCGGTCTCACACGCCTGGTCGACCGGCTTGAGCGCGATGAGCTGTTGGAGCGCTGCACCTGCCAGCACGATGCACGCGGCGCCTATGCCTGCCTCACTGATGGTGGCCGAGAACGGCTGTCTGACGCGCGTGGCACCCACCGGGCGGTCGTGCGCGAACATTTCCTCTCGCATTTCTCCGAGCCCGAGCTGCATGCGCTCGCTGACATGTGGGATCGGATCATGCCCGGCTGCTGTATCTCCAGCTAGAGAGCGCTTCAATCCGGTTGGTGCTCGCCGGTGTCCTCTGTCGCTGCTTCAGCTTGACGGCGGTGGCGGATATGGGCGCTCAAGAACACGCCGATCGCCACCAGCACAGCCACGAGCCCGTACAGGCCGAACGCTTCGATCGCGCTGCCCGCGGTGTTACCCAGGAAATAGGCGACCAGTCCGACGCCCGTAGCCCAGCAAATCCCTCCGAGCGCGTTCCACAGAAAGAATGAGCGCCAGCGCATGTGGTTGGCGCCCGCCAGCCACGACGCCCATACTCGCAAGCCGAGCACGAACCGGCCGAAGAAGACCGCCTTGGGCCCATGGCGCTCAAAGAACGGTTCGCCCGTGCTCAGCACCTGCAGGCGCTGGCGGTGGAAGCGCCCAGGCCGTTCAAGCAGCCAGCGTCCGCCCTTGCGCCCTATCTGGTAGCCGATGTTGTCGCCCACGATCGCCGCGACCGCGGCGATCGTGATCACCAGCTCGATATGAAGCTTGCCCTGGCTGGCGAGCACCCCCGCGGCGATCAGCCCGGTCTCGCCGGGGATCGGGACTCCACTTGACTCACCCATCACAACCAAGAACAGCAGCGGGTAGCCGAAGTCCTGAACGAGTTCGGTGACGTTGAGGATGGCGGCGAACATGGGCGAAGCGCGGCGGGACAGCCAACATTAGGGCGCGAGCTGGCGTGATCCAATGGACGCACCGCTCAACGCGGGCTCGCCGGAACCGCACCTCGACACAGCCTCCCAGCTTCTAGGATGCCGCGTTGGTGGCTCCCCTCACGATCGAAGCGCGCGACAGCGCCACCCAAGCACGCGCCGGCCGGCTGCACACCGCCCACGGCGACGTGCGCACACCAGCATTCGTGCCGCTGGCCACGAAGGCCACCGTCAAGGGCCTGCTGCCGGCCGAGGTGGCGGCCCTGGGTTACGACATGGTGCTCGGCAACACCTTCCACCTGATGCTCAACCCCGGCGCCGAGCTGATCGGGCGCTTTGGCGGTCTGCACCGCTTCATGGGCTGGGACACCCCAATCATCACCGACTCGGGTGGCTTCCAGGTGTTCTCGATGGGTCACGGGACGGTTGCCGATGAGATCAAGGCGCGCACACCTCGCACGTCCCGCACACCCCGCGCCCGCCCGTTTAAAGGTCCCGTCCATCCGGGGCGCGAGGGCATGGGGCGCGAGGGCCACAGCGAGGATCTGGGGCGTGAGGGCACGAGGCGCGAGGGCGCGATCCTCGCGATCGAAGAGGACGGCGTGCGCTTCCGCTCCTATGTGGACGGGGGTGTGCGCTTCATCTCCCCGGAGGACTCGATGGCGGTGCAGGCCGCGCTTCACTCCGACATCGCGTTGGTGTTCGACGAGTGCACCCCCTTCCACGTTGATCGCGACTACACCGAGCGCTCGACCGAGCGCACGCATCGCTGGTTGGAGCGCTGTTTGGGCTGGCATGCCGAGCACGGACCGTCCGACCAGCTCGTCTACGGGATCGTGCAGGGCGGGGTTTACGAGGACATGCGTCGCGCGTCCACGCGCGTCGTCGCGGCCAGCGGTTGCGATGGCGTGGCGATCGGCGGCTCGCTGGGCGCAGAGAAGGCTCAGATGTACGAGGTCATCAGCTACGCGACGGCTGAGCTGGGGGAGAGCACGAGTGTCTGCCACGGCACCTGCTCGGAATCGGCGATGTCGACGACCTGATTCGCGGCGTCGAGCTAGGGATCGACACGTTCGACTGCGCAATGCCTACGCGCCTTGGACGCCACGGCACCGCACTCATAGACGATCCGAACAACGGCTGGCGGGTGGATCTCACCAAAAGTCGCTGGCGCACCAGCGAGGAGCCGTTGACGGAGGATTGCGCGTGCTACGCCTGCGCTCACGGACTTTCACGCGCCTACCTCTCCTACCTGGTGCGCTCAGGCGAGCTGACAGGGATGCGGCTGTTGACCGAACACAACCTCGCGTTCCTCGCACGCTTGATGGGCGACCTACGCCAAGCGATCCTTGACGGGCAGTTGTCTGCGACCGCGGCCAGATTGCGCGGTGAGTGACAGCCACTCACGGCGTCCCACGCGCAGATCTGGGTCCCGGTTGCTACTTCGTGTTTTCGCTGACGAGCTGCTTCAGTGATTCGGCTGATTCTTGGACGTCTGTGTAGACGACGGTGCGGAGTTTGATCGTGGTGGACGCGGGGGCGCTGAGGACGACGACTACCGCAACCACGCCGATGAGCGCCAACAGCACGACCACCGTGGTCATCAGACGGCGAGCACGCGAGCGTCGCGGCCCGGTCACCGTGGCAACCGGCACGGGAGCCGCCGCGCGCGCGGGACCTCGTCGTGGCTGGCGCGGTACGACCGCGCCGCCGCGCTTGCCCGGAGCATCGTGCGCTCGCGTAGCGCTGGCAAGCACGCTCGTGGCCTCGGTGGCATGAGCGGCGCCGCGTGAGGCTGAACGAGGCTCGGCGGGGGAGATGCCGAGTGCCCCGTCGCTGATCGCGCGTCCCATCTCGCGCGCGCTCTCATAGCGGTCGCGTGGGTCGAGCGCGAGCGCGATCGCGACAGCCTCGGCGAGCTGTGGCGTCACTGCGGCCACGAGCGAGTCGAGCATCGCAGGCTCTTCCTGCTGCTGTTTGAGCGCCAGCTCAGTCAGCGAGGCCGCCTCATACGGCAGGCGACCGGATATCAACTGGTAGGTGACGACTCCGAGCGCGTACAGGTCGGCGCGTGGTCCCGCCTCCTCGCCGCGCGCCTGCTCGGGCGCCAGGTAGGCGGCGGTGCCGAGCACCGAGCCAACCTGGGTGATGCTGGATTGCTCGGTGGCCTTGGCAATGCCGAAGTCGGCGAGCTTGACCTCGCCGTCGCGTGAGCGCAACAGATTGCCGGGCTTGACGTCGCGGTGGACAACCCCGTGGCGGTGCGCGTAGTGCAGGCCCTCGCACGCCTGTTCGATGATCCCAACCGCTTCATCCACCTCGATCCAGCCGTCGTCACGCAGGATCTCCGCGCACGACTGACCCTCGATGTACTCCATCACGATGAAATACTGCCCGGTGCGCTCGTCCTGGCCGGAGTCGAACACCTGCACGATGTTGGGGTGAATCAGGCGCGCCGCGGCCTGCGCCTCGCGTTGGAAGCGCGACACGAATGTCGGGTCCTCCGCCAGGTGCTCTGCAAGCAACTTGACGGCCACACGACGCTCCAGGCGCTTGTCGAACGCGAGGTGCACCTGTGACATGCCTCCGAACCCAAGCCGGCCCTCCAGCCGGTAGCGCCCGGCGATCTCCAGCCTGCCTGCCTGTGCCCCTTGGCGTGCGCCCCCCGGGGTGTGCCCTTCAGGGTGCTCGCTCACTGAGCGCCCCCAGGGCTCGCGCCGCCGACGTTCGCGCCGCCATTTTCTTGAACCGCGCCACCGCCGGCATGTTCGCCACCGGCTTCTTCGTGGGCTTCTTCGCCGGCTTCCGTACCACCGCTCGGGTTTGGCGGCGTGGCGGTTGTGGGCGTCGTCTGAGTGCCCGTTGGGGGGCTCGTCGTATTGGGCGTGGTGCTCGGCGGTGTGGTGTTCGTGGTGTTCGTGGTACTCGTCTGGGTTGAGGTCGTGCTCGTGGATGTGCTCGTCGCGGTGGTTGCCGTGGATGTCGGCTCTACACACATTTCAAGCGCGACCTTGCGTAGGTTGGCGATGCCCTTTTCCAGATGTGCACGTAGGCCCTTGTCGATGGTGGCGGGGAGCAGGAGAAAGTCCTGTTGGGTCTTGCCAAGCGCCGATTCCGTGGCGGCACAACTGCCGTTGCCGGATTCAGCGGCCTGCTGCACCGCTTCGAAGTCTTCCTTCAGCGGTCCGGCGTCTGCGGCCGGGATCAGGCCGACGCCGGAGCTCCCGCAAGACACCAGCATGGCCACCGCGGCACCCAGCAGGGCCACTACAACGACGCGGATGAGCATTCGCATGTTCATTGACCGTACTCCAGGCGCTCGGCAAGCGAATTCGGCAGGCGCGCAGCCTTGATCGCCGCGCCTGCTCCCGCCACATCGTAGGAGGTGCGCTGGTATGTGGCCGTGTCGTCGTCGAGATCGAGCAGCAACCACGCGGCACGCGGATCGCCGTCGCGGGGTTGCCCGACGCTGCCGGGGTTGAGCAGCCATTCGCCCGTCGATATGTCGAGCTCGGCTCCCTCGCGACGCGGCTCCCCCGTTGCGGCCTCCCCCTCATAGCGCACGAAGGAGGAGGCGACATGGGAGTGGCCGATCAGGCAGATGCGATCGGGCTGGAAGTCCAAGCACAGCTCGGCCAGCAGCGCCGAGAGCACGTACTCCCACACCGGGTCGCGTGGGCTGGCGTGGTAGAGACCGACGGATCCCTCCTGGCCCTGAGGTCGTAGCTCGGATAGGTAGGCGAGGTTCGCTGGAGAGATCACCTCGCGTGTCCACTGTGCGGCGAGGCTCGCGCCGCGCGAGAAGTCGTCGAGCGGCAGCTCCCCGACGACCGCCATGTCGTGGTTGCCCGCCAGGCACACAGCGGCGTGGCGGCGCGCCAGCTCGACGCAGACGTCGGGGTCGGCGCCATAGCCGACAAGGTCGCCGAGACACCACAGCTCAGAGGCCTCGCTGTCGGCGATCGCCTCCAGCACGGCCTCAAACGCCTGTCGGTTTGAGTGGATGTCCGAGACGACCGCGACCTTCATCCTCAGATCGCGCGCTCCTTGCGGGCGCACGGGCGCTTCACTACTCGTCGGCTTCCCCGGTCTCGGCACCGCCGTACTCGGGCAGGTTCTTGATGCCCTCGCGGGTACGCCACTTCGAGTAGTTGTCCTCCATCGCGTCGATCAGCTCGCGCATGAAGCGTGGCGAGAGGTTCACGCGCGATACGACCACGCCCGGAACCTCCTCGGACTCGACCTCGTGGTCGACTCTCGCGAAGGTCACCGTGAACTCGTAGTCGGAGTGGCTGACGTTTGCGAAGTTCGCGTACACGCCCCCCATGATCTCGGGGGACAGATGAATGTTTATGTGGCGCTCGGCGCCTGGATTCTCGTCGTTCACGAGACTAGTATCGCAATCCGTGCGGGGGATGGTGCGTCGGCGGCGCATAAGATCATCGCCGGTGAGCCCAACGACCACTGAGATCGGCCTGCGCGCGATGGTGCTCGGCCTCGCCGCCGAAGTCGCCGGCGGAGAGGCCGCACACGAGGCGATCACGCTCGAGCGCCCGCCACGAGCGGACTTCGGCGACTACTCGACCAACGCGGCTCTGCTGCTGGCCCCAGCGGCAGGCTTGCCGCCGCGCGAGTTGGCCCAGCGCCTTGGAGAGGCGCTGGTGGCGCGGCTTGGTGAGCAGCTGCAGCGCTTCGAGGTGGCGGGACCGGGCTTTCTGAACCTGTTCCTGGCCGACGGCTGGCACCGCGCGGCGCTCGCCGAGGTTCTCGCTGAGGGGGAGAGCTTCGGTCGGGACGGCGCCACGGTCGCTGAGCGGATCATCGTCGAGTTCGTGTCGGCCAATCCAACCGGGCCGATGCACGTAGGGCACGCACGTAATGCGGCTTACGGCGATGCGCTCGCACGGGTGCTGACCTTTCATGGGCATCGGGTGGAGCGCGAGTTCTATGTCAACGACGCTGGCTCGCAGGTGCGCAAGCTCGGCGAATCGGTGCTTGCGCTCGCACGCGGAGAAGCCGTCCCCGAGGGTGGGTACCACGGCGACTATGTTGTGCCGCTCGTGAGCGAGGTGGAGCTCCAGCTCGGGGTCGACAGTGCCGCCGAGCTCGATCCCGGCGAGCTTGGTGCGGCTGCGGTGAAGGCGATGGTGGGGCGGATGCAGTCCTCGCTGGGTGCTTTCCGCGTACTGGATTTCGATCACTGGGCATATGAGAGTGTGCTGCACGAGGCTCGCGAGGACCTGCTCGATGCAAACGGCGAGCCGGTTAGCCCAGTCGCTCATGCGCTCGTGTTGCTGGAGGAGCGAGGTCACACCTATCGCAGCGAGGGAGCCCTGTGGTTGCGCACCACCGATTACGGCGACGACAAGGACAGGGTTCTTGTGCGCTCGAGCGGCGAGCACACTTACTTCGCCTCAGACATCGCCTACCACCAGGACAAGCGCGAGCGTGGCTATGAGCGCCAGATCGACGTGTGGGGCGCCGATCATCACGGCTACGTTGCGCGGATGAAGGCAGCGTATGAGGCCCTGGGGGGCGATCCCGAGCACCTCGAGATGCTGATCATGCAGCTCGTCCACTTGATGCGCCGTGGTGCACGCGCGCAGATGTCCAAGCGCTCCGGCGAGTTCGTCACGCTCGAGGACCTGTTGGGAGAGATCGGCGTTGATGCCGCGCGCTGGTTCTTGCTATCGCGCTCGCACGACACCACAATCGATCTCGACCTCGATCTTGCGCGTGAGGAGTCGAGCGAGAACCCCGTGTATTACGTCCAGTACGCGCACGCGCGGATCGCCTCGATGCTCGCGAGGGCCGGGGTCGAGCGCGTGGAGCGAGCGCTTGGAAGCGTGGGGGAGGGCTCGGAGGAACTGCACTCCGCCGAGCGTGCGCTGATCAAGAAGCTGCTGGCGTTCCCTGGCGAGGTGCGTGAGGTCGCCGCGCGCCGCGCGCCGCATCGCATCGCCGCCTACGCGCTGGAGCTTGCGCAGCAGTTCACGGCGTTCTATCGCGACTGCCGTGTGCTGGGCGCCGAGTCACCGGCGCTCGAATCTCAGCGGCTCGCGCTGTGTGTCGCCTCGCAGCGGACGATCGCCTGTTCGTTGGGTCTGCTGGGGGTGGAGGCGCCGGCGGAGATGTAAGCGCTGAAACGCTTTCAAGCAGGCGACGTGCCGATCTCTTGAAGCCGCTCTCAGTCGAAGCGCTTGAGGTCGGTGTCGAGACGCGCCGCATCGGCGGCGTTCAGCTCGGGCACGTTGGATGCTTGCGCGGTCTGCGCGCGCGCATGGCGCCGCCAGCTTGGAAGCAGCAGCGCGAGCAGTGCGAGCAATGCGAGAACCACTGCGGCCGGCACGAGATAGACCGCCAGATCGAAGCCTTTCGTGCTGGGTAGGGCCAGCACCGAGGGACCGTACTGCCCGATCAGCGAGCTCCTGATCTGCGCTTCGGTTTGTCCTTCTGCGATCAGCCCACGGATGAACACCCGCTCACGCGATGCCTGCGGTGATTCTGCGAGGTTCAACGGGATCTTGCACGTCACGCACATCACCTGGTGTTCGATCGCCAGCAGGCTGGCGCGGGGCGTTGCCGCGTCCGCCTGGGTGTAGGCGAGGATCGGCGAGAGCACGAGAACCACCAAGGTCAGCGCCATGCGAGAGCCCGCTCCAAGCCGTGGAGACCTTGAGCTCGCGGACTCTCCAACAGAGCACGGTGCGTTGGATTCTTTTGCGCTCACGAGCTCTCCGCGAGCGATATGGCGCGGTTCAGGAAGGTTTCGTAGATCTCTCCGCGTGAGATTGCCACGACGTGACCGTCGCGGTCGATGATGAAGCTCTCCGGGAGCTGGTCGGTGCCATAGGCATGCGTGAATTCGCCCGTGGTGTCGCGCAGGTTGGGGTAGGTCAGGTGATAGCGCTTGACGAAGCTGAGCGAGTCGGGCGTGACATCGAGATAGGTCACACCGAGCACCGTCCCGTCGTGGCGCACTAGCTGCTGCTGGGCACGCTCCAGCTTGGGCGCCTCTTCCTGGCACGGTTCGCACCACGAAGCCCAGAAGTTCAGCACCACCACCTTGCCTCTGTAGGACGCCAGCGACTCGTGGCCGTCGCCTGAGAGGAGCCCCAGCACGTGGTTGGCCGACGGCGCCGACGGGCGCAGATGATGGGCGACGGCTTCGTCGAGCGTGCGGCTAGGCGACTGGGTTGCGACGCCGTACACGAGCAGCCCAACGAGCGCGACGCCGATCACGCCGGCGATCAGGGGCAGGTAGATGCGTTTGGCCACCGCAGGAAGGGTAGTGCTCGCATGCAGGACCACGCGGCGTACTGAGCGTACGCCGCGTGGAGGGTGGCTGTATGGGCTGTGTTCGGCGGTTCCGCCTGGGACAACGTAGGGCCGCGAAGCGGCGGGCGGCGTAATATCTCAGGACAGCGCGGTGGTAGCTCAGTTGGTAGAGCGCAAGCTTCCCAAGCTTGAGGTCGCGGGTTCGAAGCCCGTCCGCCGCTTATAGGTACAAAGCCGGATCGTGGCGTTGCTGCTCACGCTCGCAGGTCGTGGCAGTTTCGCCCCACCTTTCGCATCCGTGCATCTCGCACAGGTCCGGCGGCCCGGGCGGTACAGCCGTCGGTCTCAGAACCGCAGATCATCGGCCCGGTCATCGGCCCTCTCACGGTAGTGGCGGTGGGGCGGTGGGTGACGGTGGTCCGCCACCCGGCGACGGCGGCAGCCCTGGCGGATCATGGGGCTGGTTGCCTTTGCGCCTGTTGCGAAACGCGATGATGGCCCACACCAGCAGCCCGGCTGCCGCCGCGCCGATCAGCGCCCATGCCCAGCCGGGCAGACCGCTTGATTCTTCGGGTTTCGACGCGTTACGGCTCGCTGCCGCCGCTGCCGCCGCCGCTGCCGCCGCGGCTGCGTCGTTGTTCGACGTCGTCGTTGTGGGGGCGGGGGCGGTGCTGGTCTGGGTCTTGATGACCGTGTTTGTCTGCGTGGGAGTCGTGACCGTGGTCGTTTGTGCCGGCGCGGTGGTCGTCTGGGTCTGCGTGATCGTTTTGGTCGGAGCCGTAGCTGTGCTCGTGGTCGTGGTAGAGGGGGGCGTAGCGGCCGCCGCAGCTGCCCTGTCCGCGGCGACGCTGGTTGCCTGCCCGGTGCTGGTCTCTCGCATGGTGCTGGCCTGACTCGTGCTGTTGGCAAGGCTCGAGGTTCCGTCCAAGCCACACCCCAGCAGACAGAGCACCAAGAGGCCCAGCAGCAGGGACCAGCGCTTCGCATGCGGATCGGAGGTGTGAGCGCGGCCGGGCTGCGTTGGCGCTCGCGTGTCGCTGATCATAGAGTCACCGAAGGCGCTGCGATCGGTCGATCGGCAGTGGCATCCATGAGTGCCACACTGTTACCCCGAGTTCGCACAGTCCATTCAACAATTGCAATCAGGGCGGCAAATACACACCCAAAAGGATGGTTGCGACCGGCCAAGCACGTCACCCATTCGAAGGACGCGGAGCATGGTCCTGCTTGCTTATGTGGGTTGGCGGGTATTAAACCCGAGAACCCAACTCACGGAGGATCATCATGGGCGACAAGCCCGACGCGTTCTTTGCGGCGGCGGAGACTTGATGGACATTCTTGAGATCGAGCAGAAGGAGACCCTGAGCAGGGAGCAGGTCGCCGAGCGCCTGCGTGCCCTTGCCGACATGCTCGCCCGCCACAACGACTTCGAGTTCGAACGCGGTGGCATGCACTTCAGTGTTCACGTTCCCGACCAGGTGCAGCTCAAGGTCGAGCTCGAGGTCGAGACTGACGAGCGCGAGCTCGAGATCGAGCTGAAATGGTGAGCTCACCTACATACAGTCCGTTCTTTTCTGTCACTTATCTGCAGTTTTATACCGTTGCTCGAGGCGCGGCGTTGGAGGGAGACTGTTCCCCATCAAGGGCTGGGGCGGCTCCATATGAGAGTAGGCCTGGACGCCCTCATCAACCAATCAGGAGGTGGTCTTATGGCTAGCGCACAGGGCGCCGTCCCGGGCACTCAGAAGGCGCGGGCAGCCACACGCGACACGCACGACTATGAAGAAGCTCCCGGGTACGGCTGGGTCATGTTCGCTGGGATCATGCTCATGATCGCCGGGACGATAAACGTCCTCTACGGAATCGCCGCGATCGCGAATTCCAGCTTCTATGTCGCCAACACCCACTTCGTGTTCGGTGAACTGAAAACATGGGGCTGGATCGTCACGCTGGTCGGCGCCGTGCAGGTCTGCGCCGGGATCGGAGTTTGGGTGAAGGCTCAGTGGGCTCGGTGGACGGGCGTGTTCATCGCCGCGCTAAACGGGATGGTCCAGCTGGCCTTCATCCCCGCTTACCCATGGTTGTCGCTGGCCATCTTCGCGTTGGACATGCTGGTCATCTACGGGCTGGTTGCCTACGGGGGGCGGCTGGAAGAAGCCTGACGAGGTATGACGCGGCGGCAGATCGCGGCAGTACTGGCCTTGCTCGCTGGCGCAGTGACGGTGGGAGTTGCTGTGGCTGGTGTGGTCGAGTGGTTTCCCCGGGGGCTGATTGCGTTGGCGTGCATCGCGGTGGCGGCAGGAGCCGGCTGGTATGGCGTGTTGCGGCGCGGGGTCGCGCGTGCGCTCGGCGCGGCTTTCGCGGTGCTTGCCTTGGCAGGCACGGTCGTGTTGCTGCTGGTTGACGGCCGTCTGCTCGAGGCTGTTCTGCTGATGGCAGGGACGTTGCTGTCGTTTGGCGCCGCTGGAACTGCCTGGCGCCAGCATGTGCCGTTGCCGGCGGCCCCACCACCGCGACAGCCGGTGCTGTTCTTCAACCCCAAGTCGGGTGGGGGAAAGGCTGAGCGTTTCGCGATCGCCCAGGAGGCTCGCGCGCGGGGCATAGAGCCGATCGAACTACGATCCGGGAGCGATCTCGAAGCCCTCGTACGCCGTGCGGTACGCAATGGCGCGGATGGGCTCGCGATGGCGGGCGGTGATGGCTCGCAGGCAGTCGTGGCGGCGATCGCGGCAGAGCTCGACCTGCCCTATGCATGTGTACCGGCGGGTACGCGTAACCACTTTGCCCTCGACTTGGGAGTGGACCGCGACGACGTCGTTGGTGCGCTCGACGCGTTCGTTGACGGCGGCGAGCGCATCGTGGACCTGGCGAGCGTCAACGGTCGGGTGTTCGTCAACAACGTTTCGCTCGGCCTGTATGCCGAGGCGGTGGAGCGCGCCGGCTATCGCGAGGCCAAGCTGCGCACGTTGCTCGATACGGTGCCCGATGTGATGGGCCCCGGCGGCGAGGGGTTGAGCCTGCGCTGGACGGGGCCTGGCGGCCGCGAGCACCGATCGGGGGCGGCGATCCTCGTCTCAAACAACCGCTACCGGCTCGGGCGGGCGGTGGGCTCTGGGACCCGTCCCAGGATCGACGACGGCTTGCTCGGGATCACCGTGGCATCCGCGCCAACTGCCCGCGGCCGGCACAGGCATCTGGTGCGGCGACCGTGGCGCGAGTGGTCGGCTCCCGTGTTTGAGGTTGGCTCCGACCGTCCCGTCGCCGCTGGCATCGACGGCGAGGCCCTGACGCTCGACCCGCCGCTACGTTTCCAGATTAGGCCCGGCGTCCTGCGGGTGCGGATCGCGCAAGCACACCCGGGAGCCTCGCCCTCGGTTGCGATCCCCGACAGTTTGTGGGAATCCATCCGCACGCTCGCGAACATCGCCACGCGGGCGTAAACCTCTTGGTGTGCTATCTAGGTCCCCGTAGCCTCGGCGCCGGGCTCGGCGATGTTTGCCGACCACAGCACGAACATCAACATGCAGAGACCCGTGAGCGCATCGGTGAAGAGGGTGGCGTAGAAGAAGGCTGGGATTTTCGGAT
This sequence comes from uncultured Solirubrobacterales bacterium, assembly GCA_963849215.1. Taxonomy (GTDB): domain Bacteria; phylum Actinomycetota; class Thermoleophilia; order Solirubrobacterales; family Solirubrobacteraceae; genus Palsa-744. The sequence goes on along the minus strand of CAWKGR010000001.1, from coordinate 292,598 downwards.
TGCCATAGATGAAATGGCCCAACGTGACGATCCCGGTGATCGAGTACACGGTCAGGCATACGTGCGCCTCTTGGTAGCGCCGTTCGCGGTAGCGGCGGTAGCCCATTAGCCCAATCCAAGTCAACAACGGCCAGCTCACCACAATCGCCACACGCGTCGCGGTGTAGAGATCCTTGGGCCCGGGGTAGCGATTGACTGCCACGAAGTTGTGTGTGTAGTGGATCGCGGTCGACAGGATGCCCGCCGCGAGGATCGTCTTCAACACTGTGAGCCTGCGCTGCTCGTCTGCTGTCTGCACGGCAACCCCTTGGGCATCCAGTTGATAGATCGTTCTAGAAGGGCTAGTCTTTCATATGCGGGTCTCGGGTGCAAGCGCGTGGAGAAGGCGTCTCGTCGTCAGCACTGGCTTGATAGGCACGCGCACCGACCACATAGATCATGCCCAGCGATACCAAGGACCGAATCCTCGACACCACGGCCGAGTTGTTCCGCCGTCAGGGCTACACGGGCACCGGCATGAAGCAGATAGCGGCCGAAGCCGCCGCGCCATTTGGCTCGCTCTACCACTTCTTTCCCGGCGGCAAGGAGGATCTAGGCCGAGAGACGATCCTCGCCTCCGGCAAGCTCTATACGCAGCTGTTTGCCGCCATCGCTCTCGAGGCTCCCGACGTGGTGACGGCGGTGGGTGATTTCTTCGCCGGCGCTGCCGAGACGCTGCGCGAGACCGACTATGCCGACGCCTGTCCCATAGCCACCGTTGCTCTGGAGGTCGCCAGCACCAGCGAGCCATTGCGGGAAGCGACGGTTGAGGTCTTCACGGAATGGCTCGATGGCGCCACGCACTACTTCGTCTTTGCCGGCATCTCTCCCGAGCGCTCGCGCGAGCTGGCTTTTGCGATGCTCTGTCTGCTGGAGGGCGCATTCATCTTCAGTCGCGCGATGCGTTCCACCGAGTCGCTGCACGTCGCCGGCGCCACCGCGGTTGAGGCCGTACGCGAGGCCCTTGGCAAATCATGTGCCCGTGAGGAGGATCAATCCTCAGGTGGACGGGAGGGCACGAACGATGTCTGACCGACCCGAATTCGGTGCTGGGCCAGTCGCGATTGGAATGCTGACCGGAGGGTTGGGCTCCGCGCTCGGCGCTCTACTGCAGCTCGTCTCGCCGGCTCGATTTGGGTGCGCTCGAGCTGGCGTTCATCGCGGGCGCCTACCCGGCAATGGCGTTCCATGAGACCTCGCGCCAAACGATTGCGATGGAGTGCGCGGCGAGCGGCGTATTCGTTGGGTTGGCCCTGGTCGGACTGCGGCGCAGATCGCGCCTTGCACTTGCTGCTGGTCTGGTCGGGCACGCAGGCTGGGATGCGGCCCATCATCTGACCGCCACTGGGACCAAGGCTCCCCGCTGGTTCCCGGTTTTCTGCATAGCCGCAGACCTGGCGCTCGCCGCTCAATTCCTGAGGTCCAGCTGAAGATGACCACCACTCGCAGGCGCCTGGCCATACACCTGCTCCTCGCTGCTGCCGCGACGATCGTCGTGCTGGAGTCCGTGGTGACTATCGCTTGGGGCAGCGGTGCCCCAGGTTGGTCACACTGGTTGTGCTCCCCAGCCACTCTGCGCTCAGCGGTTCACACCGTTGGCGGCAGTGGGTTCGGCGCTACGCTGCTCACGGCGCTCAAGGTCCACTGGCCACATTTTCTCCCGATCCTGGTGGGATTGGCCACGTTGGTCTACCTATGGCGTGCCAATGCGCAGCATCGCTCGCAAGATAGGCATGTTGGCGTTATGGGAAGAGTGCCCCGGCAAGCCAATGCTGGTGGTGCGGGGCACGATCTCCCCGGCACCTGACGTCGTCGCCGACCCGTTTAGGACAGAATCCCCGTAATGCGCGTGACCGCCAAGGCCGACTACGCTGTCCGGGCAGCCGTGGAGCTGGCTGGGGGCAGTCAGGAGTCTCCGCGCAAGGTCGACGAAGTCGCGCAAGCCCAGCATATCCCGCTGTCGTTCTTGGAGAACATCCTCACGCAACTACGTAGCGCGGGGATCGTGCGCAGTCAGCGGGGGCCGGAGGGTGGCTACTGGTTGGCCAACCCGGCCGAGCAGATCAATCTCGCGCAGGTCATCCGTGCTGTGGAAGGACCGCTCGTGGGTGTGCGCGGACAGCGTCCTGAGGAGATCGAGTACGAGGGCTCGGCCGAATCGCTGCAACAGGTTTGGATTGCCCTGCGCGCCAACCTGCGCAAGGTGCTCGAGCACGTCACTGTCGCCGACGTGGCCGCGGGCAAGCTGCCCAAGGAGGTCATGGCCTTGACGCGCGAAGAGGAAGCATGGACTACTAGATAGCGGAGGGGTGTCTCACACGAATACGCGTGGGGGAGGCAGGCGGGCGGCGAGGATCTGGCCCTCCTCCAGCTCTAGCTCGGCGGCGATCTCGCGGGTGACCTGCGCCCAGATGTCGCGGCCGTCGGGGAGGGTCAGCTCGACGCGGACCTCGAAGCCCAGGTGCACGACGCGGCGCACCAGCGCCTCCACGGTGCTCGTGTTTGGATGTGAGTCCCACCCACCCAGGATCTGGATGTCATGAGGGCGCAGCAGCGCGTCGCCGAGACGGTTGACCGGGCCGATGAACGACATCACGAACTCATTGCTGGGGTGCTCGTAGAGCTCGCGTGGCGCGCCTGCCTGCTCGATGCGTCCTTTGTTCATGACGACGATCTGGCGGGCGACGTCCATCGCCTCCTCCTGATCATGGGTCACGAAGATCGTGGTGACGTGGATCTCGTCGTGCAACCGGCGCAACCAGTCGCGCAGCTCGCCGCGCACCTGCACGTCGAGTGCGCCAAACGGCTCGTCAAGCAGCAGCACCTTCGGCGCCGGTGCGAGCGCACGCGCGAGCGCCATTCGCTGCAGCTGACCGCCTGAGAGCTGGGAGGGGTAGCGCTTCGCGAGCCCGTCGAGTCGCACGAGGCTCAATAGCTCGTTGACTCGCCGGCTCACCTCGTCCTTCGGCGCCCTGCGCACGGTCAGCCCGAACGCGACGTTGTCATACACGGTCATGTGCTTAAACGGGGCGTAGTGCTGGAAGACGAAGCCCACGCCGCGCACGCGCGCAGGTGCCTCCGTCAGGTTCTGCCCATCTATCACCACGCTGCCCGTATCGGGTGTCTCCAGACCAGCGATGATCCGCAGCAGCGTTGACTTGCCGCTCCCGCTTGGCCCCAACAGCGCCATCAGCGCGCCGTCCTGCACGGTCACGCTCACGTCGTCGAGTGCTGTGAACGAGCCGAAGCGCTTGGTGGCGTTGTGAACTTCGATGGCCACTAGACCACCGAGTCCCTACGCGTGCGTCTAGCAAGGAGATTCATGCCCAACAGCGTTGCGAATGCCAGCAGCGCGAGCACCACAGCTGCCGCGTAGGCGCCGGTCGTGTCGAAGTTCTCGAAGCGGTCCTGCACATATAGCGGCAGCGTCTGGGTCTGGCCCTCCAGTCGACCGCTCACGATGCTCACCGCGCCGAACTCGCCAAGCGCGCGGGCGGTGGTGAGAACGACTCCATATACGACTCCCCAACGGATCGCGGGCAGCGTGACACGCCGGAACGTCTGCCATGCGCTTGCGCCCAATGTGGACGCCGCCTGCTCGGCATCGGTGCCGAGCTCGTGCAGCACCGGCACGGTCTCGCGCGCGACGAACGGGAGCGACACGAAGGCGGTGGCGAGCACCATGCCGGGGATCGAGAAGATCACCTGGATGCCGTGCGCGGTCAGCCAGTTGCCGAACCAGCCGGTGCGGCCGTACACGAGCACGAGCGCCAGCCCGACGACGACCGGGGAGATCGCGAAGGGAAGGTCCAGCAGCAGGCCCAGCAGCCAACGCCCACGGAAGCGTCCGCGCTCGATCAGCAGCGCGATTCCGATCCCGAACACGGTGTTGAGCGGCACCACGATCGCCACCAGCTCCACCGAGAGCCAGAATGCGTGCATCGCATTTGGTTCGGTCACGGCGCTCCACACCGGCGCCAATCCGTGTTCGAATGTGCGGTAGAAGATCATCGCGACCGGCGCGCCGAGCAATGCCAGCAGATAGCCGAGCGCGAGAAAGCGCAAGCCGAGCCGTCTGGCTGTGGCGCCGGTGGCATCCTCACGGCCGCGTCCGTGCGCCTTGGGCGAGCGTGTCAGGCGCCCAGCGGGTGCTGTTCCTGCATGTGCGACGGCAGCCACCTCAGCGTTGGGCATAGCTGTTCGATCGTCGTCGCGGCAACGTAAGGGGGTGCACCGGGCAGCTAGAGCACATGGCGTGAGCTCCTGCGCGACAGCCAGGTCATCGCGGCGAGCACCGCCAGCGCGCATACCAGAAGCACGACTGAGACGGCTGCCGCGCCCGAGGTGTTTTCGTTCTCGACCTGGTTGAAGATGTACACGGAGGCGACCTCGGTCTTGAAGGGGAGATTGCCTGAGATCAGCACGATAGAGCCGAACTCGCCGAGTGCGCGCGCAAACGACAGTGCCGCACCGGAGAGGATCGCCGGGAAAAGGTTGGGCAGCACGACGCGGCGGAACACAGTCCAGCTGCTTGCCCCCAACGAGCTGGCTGCCTCCTCCATCGAACGGTCCAGCTCGATCAGCACAGGCTGCACCGAGCGCACGACGAACGGCAGCGTGACGAACAGCAGCGCCAGCCCCACCGCGGCGCGGGTGAAGGTGATGTCGATCCCGGCCGGACCGCCCTTGCCGTACAGCGCCAACAGAACGACCCCTGCCACGATGGTGGGCAGCGCGAAGGGGAGATCGATCAGCGCGTTGATGACTCCGTTGCCTGGGAACTCATCGCGTACGAGCACCCATGCGATCAGCGTGCCGAAGAGCGCGTTGATGACCACCACGATCACCGAGACAATTATCGTCAGCTTCAGCGCCGCAACCGCCTCGGGGCTGGACACCGACTGCCAAAAGCCGGATGTTCCCCCACTGGCCGCGGAGGCCAGCAGCGCCGCGATCGGCAGCAGCACGAGCACCGACAGATACACGCCCAGCATCCCGTTGCCAAGCACGGTGGCGGAACGCGTACGGAGATGCCCGCCCCTCCGATGCCCACCCGGCGGGCGTTTGCCCGCCGGGAGCGCGAGCAGCACTCGCCGGCGGGCGGGACGCTCCAGCGCTTGCGACGCGGGGCTGAGCCGCACGCGGCACCCGATGATGGGATCCAGCCAGCCTCATTTGGCGGTTGATACCCCCAGTGACTGCTCGATCTTCGTCACGATCCCGGTGTTGGCTTCGAAGAATTCCTTGCCCACCTTGCTCCATCCTCCGAGCGCTTCGATCGTGAACAGGCCGGCTGGCGTGGGGAACTGCCCCGGGGCCGCAACTCCTGGGATCACCGGGCGGTAGCCATGCTGCGCCCAGATCTTCTGGCCGGCGGGGGACAGCAGATAATTCACGAACTTCTGCCCATCGCTTGTATTGCCACCGCTGACGACCGCGATCGGGTTCTGGATCAGGATCGTGTTCTTGGGGATCACGTATTCGATCGGCGCCCCCTTCTTCTGATCGGCGATCGCCTCGTCTTCGTAGTCGATCAGCGCGTCGCCGCGGCCTGCAAGGAACGTTTGCAGGGCATTACGTGCCGAGCTGTCCTGGCTGACGACTTTGTGGAACAGCGTCTGCAGGTAGGCCTGCGCTTCGGCTGGGGTCTTGCCTTCCTTGAGCTGTGCGCCATAGGCGGCCATGATGTTCCAGCGAGCGCTGCCCGAGGTGAACGGGTTGGGTGTGAGCACCTGCACGCCGGGCTTCACCAGGTCGCTCCAGCCGGTTATGTGCTTCGGGTTGCCCTTGCGCACGATGATCACAGCCACGGACTCGGTCACGAAGCCGTGAGTGGCGTTCTTGTTCCAGTTGGGGGACACCAGGCCGGCCTTCACGAGCTTTGTGACATCCGGTTCGAGCGAGAAGTTGACGACGTCCGCTTTCAGGCCGGCGGCCACGGCGCGACTCTGTTCGCCGGAGGGGCCGTAGGACTGACCGAAGGACACGCCTTTGCCTTCGCTTGATGCCTCGAACGCCGGGATCAGGGAGGCGTAGGCTTCCTGCGGGGTGGAGTAGGCAACGAGCGTGATCTGTTTGCCGCTCGACGAACCGCACGCCGCGAGGCCGAGCAGGGCACCCAGTAGGGCGAGGGCGGACAGGACGGCTGGAACTTTGTGATTGCGCATAGGCACTTTCTGCATCGATGACGTGAGAATGACCTGGGTAGTCTAACACCGCAAATAGGATCGGGATTGGGGTATATCTCGGGGGATCAGCTGGCGTGGGGGTTCGCCAGCCGCCGTGCCCCGCGTCATGGACGGCGCGGGGCTTCGCTTGGCGCCAGCGGCGCGAGCAGCACGCCAGCGCTAAGCGTTAATGACTTCGCGCTCGTTACATTCGGCAGGAGATCCGCCTTGAGCGGCGGTCTGTTCAGATGTTGGTGCCGTCGCGGCGAGCGCCCACCGAGGCGAGCGCGGCGTCGATGCATGCACGCTGTACATGTGCCGGCTCGATCGGGAACGGCTCGGGGATACCGCCTACGGTGGTGCGCACGCCCATCCCGATACGTGCTAGGTGCATCGTGCCGAGCGTCTGCGCATACAGCTGGTTGGCGGTGAAGTCAGGGTCCTCGACGCTGAATACGCCCTGCTCGGCGCCCTCGGCGAGGATCCGCGAGAGCTTGTTCAAGCAAGCCGCCATGTTCTGGCCAAGGCGAATCCACACGGCGTCGGAAATCGCCTCACGAAGCTCCTCGGCGGAGCGGCGCATCAGCGACAGGCCGCAGTCCAGGAAGGCGGGATGCTCAAGGCAGAAGTTCGTGTAGCGCCACCAGCCGTCCTCAAGGCGCGCAACGGCGCCGAGCTCGGTGGGCACGTCTTCCAGTTGCTCGGCAAGGTCGGCGAGATAGCTGGAGAGCGTGAGCACGTACAGCTCCTCCTTGGAAGAGAAGTGGCGGTAGATCAGTGCCTTATTGATACCCACCGCCCGCGCGATGCTCTCGATCGGGGCGTCCTGCAGGCCACGTTCGTCGAACAGCAGGCGGGTGGCTGCGACGATCTCGCGCTCGCGCTCACGTCTGCGCGAGGCGGGGCTGGTCGTGCTCGACTCACCGATGGTGGGCACGGTTGCCATTTCCGACCACTATACAACTGATGTAAACGTCGTTCAATCTCGCATTTGACAGGCGTTTACTGTTTGCTAGGATTCGTTGATCGACACTGGGGCCCGTCCGTCCTTGAGTTGAGCCCGGTCGTCAGGTCCGGGATTACGGGGAGACCCCGGCTGTGAGCAGGTTGCAGCAGTTCTGGGTCGCATAGTTGTCGTTTGTCGCATCCGAAGACGTCACCACGCCAGCAAAGGAGCATTCGTCCCATGTCAGCAACCGACGTAACCAGCGCCGAGGCAACTGAGGCTGCCGAGGCCGCCGTCGAGGCGATCACAAACGTCGCGAGCAAAGACGTGACCTTCTCGATGGCTCTCACTCAGGATCAGAAGGACATCCGCGAGTGGGTGCACGGCTTTGCCGCCGACGTCATGCGTCCCGCGGCGCACGAGTGGGACGAGAAGGAGAAGACCCCTTGGCCGATCATCGAAGAGGCCGCGAAGATCGGGCTGTATGGCTTTGAGGGGCTCGCGCAGTTCTTCGCCGACCCCACCGGGCTGACGTTGCCGATCGTCAACGAAGAGCTGTTCTGGGGCGACGCCGGCATGGGCATGGCGATCATGGGCACCGCGCTCGCGGTAGCCGCCATCTTCGGTCAGGGCAGCGGCGAGCAGATCGGCGAGTGGATCCCGCGCTGCTTCGGCACGCCCGATGACATCAAGGTCGCCGCGTTCTGTTCATCCGAGCCTAATGCCGGCTCGGATGTGGGCGCGATCAGGACCACCGCCAAGTTCGACGAGGCAACCAAAGAGTGGGTGCTCAACGGCCAGAAGGCGTGGGCCACCAACGGCGGCATCTCAGACGTCCACGTCGTGATCGCTACCGTCGATCGCGAGCTGAACTCACGCGGGCACGCCGCGTTTGTGGTGCCGATGAGCGAAGCGAAGGGCATTTCCGAAGGCGCGAAGGTCTCAAAGCACGGCCTGCGCGCGTCGCACACCGCCGACGTCTACCTCGATGACTGCCGTATCCCCGAGAACTACGTGCTGGGCGGCAAGGAGAAGCTCGACGAGCGCGTCGCTCGCGCGAAGGAGGGCAAGAAGAACAAGTCCAACGCGTCGATGGCCACATTCGAGGCTTCGCGTCCCACCGTCGGCTCGCAGGCGCTCGGTATCGCTCGTGCCGCGTATGAGTACTCACTGGAGTACGCCAAGGAGCGCGAGCAGTTCGGCAAGAAGATCATCGAGAACCAGTCGATCGCGTTCACGCTCGCCCGCATGAAGATGGAGATCGACGCCGCCCGCCTGCTGGTGTGGCGTGCTTCGTGGATGGGCCGCAATCAGGTCCCATTCGAAAACGCCGAGGGCTCGATGTCGAAGCTCAAGTCCGGCGAGGTCGCCGTGTGGGTCACAGAGCGCGCGATCCAGATCCTCGGCGGCAACGGCTACACCCGCGAGTTCCCCGTCGAGCGCTGGCACCGCGACGCGAAGATCTATGACATCTTCGAGGGCACCGCTGAGATCCAGCAGCTCGTGATCTCGCGGGCGATCTCGGGGATGCACATTACAGTAGCTCTGCGACTTGGTTTTCGGGGTCGTGCGGGTCGTGCTGGTGGTCGCTGAGGCCCAGGGCGGCGATGCTCGAAAAGGCTGCTCGCGCCAGTTCTCGTGCCAGTTGTGCTCGCATGACCTCGCGTGGAGGGTGCGAGACGGGGATGCCAGGGCATGGGCGCTCACGTAGCGCAAACGTCTCCGGTCGCCGTCCGCGAGAGTTCGTAAGGTCCACATGCGTGAACAAGGGCTTGGGGCGTCTGAAGGGCATCATCGGCTCGCTGCCACGCGAGTTCGTGATCGCGTTGGTCGTCACGATCGTGGCCACCGTGGTGGTGCCGGTCATCGTGTCGCTGCTGACGAAGCACAAGGTCTATGTCTGGGTCCTCGTCCTTGCCGCTTTGGTCGCATTTCTCGCGGGGCTTGTATACGGGATGACCTTGGGTGGCGCCAGCGAGGGCGATGGCCTGAAGTCGAAGATCAGCGAGCTGGAGTCGCGCACAGGAGAGCTCGGCGAGTACGAGACATACGCCGAGCATGTGCGCGATGCCCTCGGAGAACTGCGCAAGGTCATCTCCAAGGAAATGCCAAGCGTGTCAACCCGCGACTTCATCGAGATCGGCATCTTCGAGCCTGCGCACCGGCTGCTGCATCGCGATCATCGAGACGCCGCACGGGGGGACGTACGTTTGTCGATCCTCGTCGCAGACGGAGACGACTTCGTAATGGCAGATGAGTCCGGCTTGCTTCCGGCTCATGGCCATAGGTCGGAGAGCCGTCAGAGGTTCCGCCTGCCGATCAAGGACTCGTTTGCCGGGGTCGCGTACAACTCGGGGCGAGTCCAGTCGTCCAACGACCTCGCCAAGGACGAGCGGTTCAAGCCCCACCCCCAGGCCAGCTCTGGACGGGAGTATCAGTCGATGGTCTCCGTTCCTCTCTTCAGAGCTGGAGCCGTCGACGGGGTACTCAATGTGCTGGCGGTCCGCAAAGACGCGTTCTCGCCGGTCGATCGAACCTACATCACGCTCCTGGCGTCGGTCATCGACGTTGCAAGGAGCTTGGACGCCGCCCGATGAGCCATACTATGAAGGAGCACGAGCGATGGAGAAACCAGTGCCACCCGCTGAGCCAAACACATTCCGCCGCCTAGTCGAGGGCAAGATCACGCCGGACGAGTATGTTCGGAAGCTCGACGAGCGCGTTCAGGAGACCCGGGAAGCCAACCGACCCGTGGCTCCGCAGACGCAGACTGAGCACGAATAGGCTCCCGGGGTCCATTGCAGGACCTTGGACCGAGACGGTGCACCGCGCAGCCTGCACACGACGGTCACGGAAGCTCGGGAGAAACCAGTCCTCGTGCTGGAACAGCTCGACGAGCATGAGGAGCTCGGTTCGGGCCGGATTGTCGCACTCAGGCTACTCTCCGTGTCCGGCGTCGCGTAGCGCGTCGAGCAGGTCGCCGGTCGTGAAGACCGGGATACGCGCGTCGGTGTGGTCCTTGTCCTGGGTCCAGACCGGTAGATCCAGCTTGAGCGCGAGCGCGACGGTCGGTCAGTCGTCGGGGTCACGGTCGGCGATGGCTGCTCGGCCTCCTCGCGATGGTCCTCATACGCGCTCGTGGAGTGCCACGAGGCCGCGCTTGGACGCAAGGCGGGGAATATGTCGGGCGATCTCGGCGGCGACGCCTCTGCGGCGACGCATCGAGGTCCATGCGCGGAGGCGATCACCAGGCGAGCGCGGCCGCCGATGAGGGCCGAGAGGACTACGTTTGCGTCAGCTATGACTGCGGGAGGCAGCGAAATCGCCGAGAACCTCTTGCTCGTCCACGTCCTTGGCCTTCAGCGCCACGCCGATCTGCTCGGATAGGCGCAAGAACACCTCGCGGCGAACCTCGACCGGCAGCTCGGGCGTATCCCACGGGAGGAAGAACCCGGCGGGGGTCCCTTCGCGTGTCACGAGGACCACGTCATCGGAGCGGAACATCTCCGATGCGTGATCGCGGAAGTCGCGGACCGTCACGACCTTCATGTGGGCACCTTGGTGGTCACAGGTTGATTGTAGCGCTCTGCCGGTTTTACCGTTCTGCGAGTGGTCATGTGGTGCCGCCCGGCAGAATCTGAGCCTGGGAGAACTCCGCCAGGTTGAGGATGGCTCTCCGAATGGCGCGGAGATCCTGTGTCGGCACCTCGACATGCAAGGCTGCGTTGGGTAGTCGGAGCGGCGTGGCGGCTCTCACGCTCGGGGCAAGCCCAAGAACTCTGGGAGTTTGTCCAGCGATCGGATGATCTCGGCGCCGGCGTTGCGAAGCGCGTGCTCGTCGCTGTCCGCCGCGTAACCGATCGCTCGCATCCCGGCGGCAACGGCAGCTGTGATTCCTGACGGGGTGTCCTCGATGACCGTGCAGGCCGACGGCTGAACGCCCATTGTCGCGGCAGCGTGCCGAAAGAGTGCGGGGTCGGGCTTGGGGCGCGGTACGTCGTGAGCGGAGAACAGCGCGTGGGGCGGGAACAGGTCGCGCAGCCCCGTCAGCCCGAGCGTCATCCGTGTCTTCTCCAACGCGCCCTGCGAAGCGACGCAAACCTTCAGCCCGGCGGCCTTGACTCGCTGCACCGCCTCGGCGGCGCCCGCGACCGGCTCCAAGCCGTGCCGGAACGCCTCGGCGCGCTCGCGCTCGTATTCAGCGAGCCAGCCTGACGGCAACGACCGGCCGAGCTTCGCCTCGGCGCGGCTGCGAATGTCGGCGAGCAGGAGCCCTTGGTAGTCGCGCCGGGCCTCGCGGAGCGTGGTAGGCAAGCCCTCGCGCGTGAGCATCCGGGCGAGCACTTCGTTGGAGATCGCCTCGGAGTCAACGAGCACCCCGTCGCAGTCGAAGATCACAAGCTCGTGCATGGGCGGCCGGGCACTCTACAGCCTGTCGTGGCTGCCCTCGAACCGCATCCGATTGTGACCGGGGCAGTGGCGCGAGCTTGATCGTGCCAGCCGGGAACGCCGAGTACGACGCGCTGGGGCGTGCGGCTGCTCAGGGACGAACGCCTCGCCCGCGCCTGCGTATGCTACGGCCGAACGTGTCCGGTGCGACGGTAAGAGATGCGAGCGAGGACGACGCGCCGGCGTGCGCGGCGATCTATGCGCCGTACGTGCGCGAGACGGCCGTCAGCTTCGAGGGCGAGCCGCCGACGCCCGCGCAGATGGCGGAACGCATCGCGGCGGCGACGCGCACGCACGCGTGGGTCATGCTCGAAGACGATGATCGCGTCGTTGGCTACGCGTACGGCGGGCCGCACCAGAAGCGAGCGGCCTACCGCTTCTCGTGCGAGGTCAGCGTCTACGTCGAGCAGGGCCGGCGACGCACCGGCTCGGGTCGCGCGCTGTACGAGGCGCTGTTCAAGCAGCTCGCGGCGCGCGGCTACCTGATGGCGGTCGCGGGCATGACGCTGCCGAACGAGGCGAGCGCGGGCCTGCACCGAGCGATGGGCTTCGAGCCGGTGGGCGTCTACCGGCGGATCGGCTGGAAGTTCGGCGCGTGGCACGACGTCGCGTGGATGCAGCGAGCACTCGGCGTCGAGCACGACCCTCCCCCCGAGCCGCGCTGAGCGACCGGGCGTGGGAGAGATGCCGGACACCGCCTTCCCTGTCGTTGTCTTCGATCTCGACGGGACTCTGCTGCGCGGCACGAGCGTGTCGCTGCTGCTCGCAGAATGGCTCGGGCAGGCAGCGGAGATCGCGGAGCTTGAGCGAGCGTTTCACGCACACGAGATATCCAATAGCGTCGTGGCGGACATGTCTGCCGGATGGCTTGCGGGGCAGAGCACGGCTGACGCTTGGCGAGTGCTCACGGATGGCACCTGGATCGCTGGGATGGCCGAGACGTTCCGGGTGCTTGCGGACGCGGGGGTCGGCTTGCTGCTGGGAACAATCACCTGGAGCTTTGCGGCCGAGATGTTGCGGGAGCGCTACGGCTTCGCAGCAGTAAGCGGGACGGAGATGCGGGTCAACGGCGGGGTGTTGTCGGGCATCGTGACCCGCTACTTCGATGAGCATGACAAGGTGCGCTTCGTGGAGAAGTGGTGTGTGCAGAACGGGTTTTCAATGAGCCAAGTCGCCGCGGTCGGCGACTCTCGCTCGGACGTTCCACTCTTTCGCCGCGCCGGCATGTCGATCGCGCTGAACGCCACGTCCGACGCTCGGGCAGCAGCGACCCATACTCTCGATACTGACGACCTCCGTGATGTGCTGGCACTCCTTCAGCCGGTGAGCGAAGCCGTCTGATGGCGTGAAGGAACCGGCGCCCGGGGTCTACGCGGGTTCGAGCTGGGCTCGACCGATGATCGAGCGGCCAATCAGCTTACCAGCGAGCGTTGTTTCTTGAAGGCGCTCACCGTGTGGTAGACAGACCATGCCAGGATCGCGATCAGGAAAGGTGCGTCGCTGAGCGCAATGACCAGGGCATAGAGGTCGGTGTTCAGAGTCAGCAGCGCGGTCAGGCGAACCGTCGCTCGTGCGAGGAAATAGAGCCCCCATACGGCGGTGATAGTGCGCATCGCGTCTTGGAACGTGTCGGACTCGCGCATCACCTGTGGGAGTGGATAGATCTCGTCTGCGAACCAGGAAGCGAACGGATGTCCCCTCGCCAGCGATGTGAGCACCGCGCAAGCTAGCAGCGTGTCGATTCCGATTTCCTGGGCCAGGTAGACGGTGGCGCTGTCTGAGCTGAGGCCGACGCTCGCGCGGATTGCGACCAGGATGAGCGCTAGGCGCACTATCGTGGCCGGCCGGCCCTGCCGGCGCTCGTGGATGAACACCGACACGCCGAACAGGGCAGCCATCCCGATTCCGGCGGTCAGGCCGATCAGCTTCCAGCCGGCAAAGAAGACGGCGAGCGGTCCAAAGGCGTCGCGCACCAGCCGCGGACCCGCGCGGCGAATGACTGCTCCGATCGAAATTGACTCCAGGGCGGGCTCGTTAAGCGTGGTTGGCGCCGGCCAGGAGTTCACGGAGCGGGTCAGCTCGCTCTCACTGCTCGGACGACGATCTGGTACTCTTTCCTCGTCATGCGTACACTGTACACATCGTTGCCGTTGAAGCGCGAGCGCGTGCTCGATGCGGCACTGACCGTGGCTGAGCGCGAGGGTCTCCAGCGGCTTTCGATGCGACTGGTGGCGTCAGAGCTGAGTGTCTCCCCGATGGCCCTCTACCGGCACGTCACCAACAAGGACGACCTGCTGGATGGGCTCGTCGAGCGGCTGCTCGCAGAGCTGGAGCTGCCCGAGGAGTCGTTGCCGTGGGATCAGCGCCTGCGTGAGCTGGCCAGCGAGCTTCGTGCCCTGGCGCACAGGCGACCCGAGCTTTTCGGTCTGCTGCTGCGCCGCCGCGCTGTGGGTGAGGACGCGACGCGCGCCAGGGAGGCGGCGCTGCGCGCCCTGCGCGACGGCGGGCTCGACAGCGAAGCGGCGGGAAGAATGGAGCGGTTGCTCAGCACTGTGGTCATGGGCTTTGCACTGTCGGAGGCCACAGGGCGTTTTGAGGACATCGACGTGGACGCGGAGTTCGACAGTGCCCTGGAATTGCTCGCGCGTGTGGTGGTCGCGCGATGAAGACGGGAGCACCGTCACGCACAGCGGAATACATGGCCCTGTTCCGCGCGCTTGAGTCCGCACGACCCAAGGGCGAGCGCTTGTTTGAGGATCGCACCGCCGCATCTTTTCTGCGCCCGAGTCTGCGCGCTGTCGCGCTCGCCGCGAGGTTCGGACCTGCGCGCTCGCTGATCTTCGCGCTCATCGATCGTCGCTGGCCCGGTCCGCGCCTGTCGGGCGTAGTGAGAACGCGCGTGATTGACGACTTCGTGACGGGGGCCATGCGGGCCGGCGCTACCCAGCTCGTGCTGCTGGGCGCCGGCTATGACACGCGCGCGACCAGGCTACCCGCGGCTGCGGCGAGCATCGTCTTTGAGATCGACCATCCCGTAACACAGGCTCGCAAGCGTGCCGCCCTCGGTGATGTATCCGAGCGCGTACGCTACGTCCCGCTCGACTTCGAGAGCGACGCCCTGCAACCCGCGCTGATCGACGCGGGGTTGGACCAGAGCCAGCGGACGTGTGTGTTGTGGGAGGGCGTGTTCAGCTACCTCACGCCCGAAGCGATCGACGCGACCCTCGCCACGCTCGTCGAAGTGTGCGCGCCCGGCAGCCAAATCCTCCTCACCTACGTTGACCAGCGATTCCTCGACACGGCAACCCCACAAGCTGGGGCCTGGTTCACAGCCGTACACGACGCCGGCGAGCCGTTCCAAACCGGCCTTGACCCCAGCCAGGCACCGGCGTTCTTCGCCGAGCGCAACCTCACTCTGCAGGGCGACGAGTCAACCACGCAGGCGGCTTGCCGGCTCGGTGTACCCCAGGCGCACACGATCCCCGACATGTACCGATTGGCCGCACTCCAGATCACTCCAACCGGCCCGCAAGCGTGACTAGCAAATTATCGGTCGGGTTTCACTCGGTCGCGTGCGAGGTAGGATCGACCTGTCTGGCTCACCCGCGGGAGGAGAAGGCATGACCGAACAGTTGACGGGGTTGCTCGCCGAGCAGGCTCGGTACTACCGTGAGCGGGCCGGTGAGTACGACGACTGGTGGTTTCGCTGCGGGCGCTACGACCGCGGCGCCGACGCAAACGCGCGGTGGTTCGCCGACGCAGCGGAGGTCGAGGACGCCTTGGAGCGCTTCCAGCCGTCGGGGGAGGTGCTGGAGTTGGCGTGCGGGACGGGCTTGTGGACTCGCCGACTGGTTGAGCACGCCGACACCGTGACCGCTGTGGACGCCTCGCCAGAGGTGATCGAGCTGGCACGCGCCGGGCTGGACGATCCGAGGGTGAGCTACGTGCGCGCAGACCTGTTCGCATGGGAGCCGTCCGCGAGCTACGACGTGTGCTTCTTCAGCTTCTGGCTCTCGCATGTGCCGGAGGCGCAGTTTGAGGTCTTTTGGGAGAAAGTTGGGCGGGCGCTTCGTCCTGGGGGGAGGGTTTTCTTCGTAGATAGCCTGCCCAGCGAGTTGTCCTCCGCTGCGGATCATCGGCTGCCCGATCGTCGGGAGGAGACGATGACCCGGAGGCTTGCCGATGGCCGCGAGTTTCGCATCGTCAAGCGCTTCTACGAGCCCCACGCGTTACACCAGCGGCTTGCCGACCTCGGATGGGACGCGCAGGTGCAGGCAACTCCGGAGTTCTTCATCTACGGGCAGGCCACTCCCAGCGTATAGCCTTGGCGCCTGAACCACTCGGATCGCGGACTCGACGGTTTGCGCCAAGTGTCGAGGCTTCCAAGCGGCCCCGCTCTAACCTGGGTTCATCGACGCTCTCACCGCATTTGACGCCACGCTGCTCGACCTTGTTGAAGCCGTACGGGCATTGCTGTATGGCCGCGCGAGTGATCGCACAGTGGAGGGGATGTTGGGTGAGCACCGCGGTACCTGCTCCACCAAGCACTTGTTTCTCGCCCGTGCTCTGACTGAGCGGTTCACAGAGCCGCGCATCGTTCACCGTGTCTACGCGCTGGATCGCACTCGTGCGCGAGAGCTGTTCGGCGCTAAAACGTGTAACCGTCGGGCTGGTGTGGGTGGCTACTTCGGAGCCCACTCGGGCGGTGGCGCACCTGGCTTCCATGCCTTGGTGACGCCGCCGCCCTGCTGGCGTAGGACTTGGGCGTAGTCGGCGAGCTGGTTCTGGAAGGCCAGCTCGTCGCGGGGGTCTTGGCCGGCGTCGTCGAGTTCGGTTCGCCATACGGCGAGCGCGCACAGTGTCTCGGTCTGCGATTCGTCTTTCCACCACTTGTCTTTGAGCGTTTGCAGCTGCGTCGGGTAGCGGCCGTGAAGCGCGACGACTGCGCCCCACATCTGTTGGCGCCATTCGTTGTCGCCGCCGTAGGGCTCAAGCCACGGTGCGCGCTCGCTGTCGTTGCCGCCGACGAGCACCGGCGCGGGGCGCAGTGGTCGGACCTTGCCGTCCTTGGCGGCGAGGGCGACGCCGGCTTGCACCATCTGCGCGGCGAGCGTCGAGGGCGGCGTGTCTGCCCCGGCTGCCAGCTCGCGTAGCTGGAGGTCTACGGGGTCGGGTAGGACGATCTGTTGTCGTTGGCTCATCGTGTTCGCTCCTGTGCTGGTGGGTTGACGATGCGGTTGATCGTGCGGACGATCCCCGGTATGCGGCTGGTGCGGCTGGGTGCGATCGAGCGGTGGAAGTGCGTGCCGTAGTCGCGGTCTGCCAGCTCGGGGTGTGCAAGCGATGGTGTCTGTGCGTGGCTTCGTTGCATGTTCTCGGCGAGGCGCTGGATGCGGTCTGTGTCGTGCCCTTCGACGCCGAGGTCCTGGCGGGAGACGAACCAGTCGGTGCCTTGTCGGGCGCGGGATGCCTCGACGTAGGCGGGTTCCTTGCTGGTTTGCCAGCCGCCGGTGACTACGAGGGTGCGGGTGACGGTCGCGCCTTGCGCGCGGTGGATGTGTTGTGCGTAGCCGAGGCGCACGCGGCCGAGGTCATCGCCGGCCAAGGTTCGCTTGCGGCCGGTCACGTCGAACTCGATCAGCACCTCCCCGGCCGGGGTGATGTCGAGGACTTCTCCGCGGCTGCCGTTCTCGATGCGCTCTGAGCCTGGCTCGTGGTGCTGGTCGATCATCGCTACGCGGTCGCCCTGGCGGATGCCGTAGTGGACACCTGGCACGGGGACTTCGAGTTCGCCGAGTTCGCCGCGCTCTGCGCGGAAGTGCTGGGCGCGCGCGTTGAGCCGGTGGATCTCCTGGTTTGAGGCGTCGGAGATCAGCGCGACCTCGCTCGGGTCGTGGATCTCGGTGAGTGCCGCCCAGTTCTGCGCGGCCTGCTCGACGGCCTCATCGCGGGTGTTCTCCATGTGCAGCTGCCCGCGTGCGTGGTAGTGCGCCATCGCCCTGTCGGATCTGCCGGCGCGCAGGTCCGCCCACGCGCGCTGTTCGTCACGGTCGAGCGTCCGGCGGATGTTCGAGAGCTCCGCACTGGGCGCGATCTCGGCGAGCCGGTCGAACATGCCGCCTGCCCCGATCGAGGGCAGCTGCGCGGCGTCGCCGATCGCAACGAGCTTCGACCCGGCTTGCTCCACCACTTCGGTGAGCCGCTCAAGCCGGTTCGTGTCCGCCATCCCGGCCTCGTCGAAGTAGATCGTCGTGTCCGTGTCGATGTGGAGCTGGCCACGCTCCACGCGCGAGACAAGCGCGTCCAAGGTCAAGGTCTGGCCGGCGAGCGCGGGGCTGTCCTGGCCGAGCCGTTGCGCGGTGGACCCGGACACCGCGATCCCCAGGGTCTGATGGCCCCGGTGCTGCTCGGCGCGGGCGGCCGCGTCGATCACTACACCCTTGCCGGTGCCGGCTGGACCGACGAGGATCGCGCCGCGCTCGGGGCCGGTAATGACCTCCAGCGCGTGGGTCTGCTCGGCGCTGGGGCGTCCCCCGATCCGCTCGGCTACCTGATCGCCTGCGAGCGCGCGCGCCTCGACCCCGACATCACGGCCGGCGGCGCCGGCGAGCCCGGTGAACCTGCGCTCGATCGCCTGCTCGCGTGCGCGCACCGCGAGCGTCGTCATCAGCCCGCCCTCCAACAGCAGGACGCGGCGCTCGGCGATCATCGCCCGTGAGAAGTCCAGCGCCTCGCGCGGTGAGAGCTCACCGACGGACTGCTCGAGTAGTACCGAGCGAAACTCGCCCGGCTCGAACGTCGCGGCGCGCTCGGTCAGACGCTCCTCGACGCGATTCTCAAGGGCACGCTCGGGCGCCGGCCCATCCGCGGCGCCGAGCAGCCGTGCGGGCTTATCTCCGGTGAACTCAAAGCGTGCGGCGGTCTCGTTCCAGACCACCTGCAGGTCGGCGCGTGTGACGAGCACCTTGGCCTTGCGGTTCTCGAGCTTGAGCGCTCGTAGCTCGTCGCGCTCGGGCGCGCGGCCCCATTGTGCGCGGAAGCGCTCGGCGGCTCTGGCGACCTCGCGGCTGCGGGCGGAGAAGGCGTCCAGTAGACCGGGCGGCACTCCGGCTATCTCGAAGTAGCGGCCATGTTTGCCGGTGCCCCGCTCGATCGCATAACCCCGTTGCTGGAGTTGGTGCGCGAGCGATGAGCGGTAGTAAGCACCGACCTCCCGTGCGGAGCGGAAGATCGGCCTGGAGGCGACCGCGACGATCTTCCCGTCATCGCGGATCGCGTTCGTGATGACGACGTGGCTGTGCAGTTGGGGGTCGGGGGCGTCCCCTTCGAGGACGCCCCGCGAAGTGGTGTGGCGGTATTCGGCGGCCACTACTTCTCGCGCTTGCTCCTCGACCTGCTTACCCCCGTAGCGGCGGCGCACCGTCGGCAACGTCTCGGTGAGGTGAGCCATCGCTTCGCTGACGGCGGCTGCGTGGGCAGCCTCCATCTCGCGGCGTTGCGTAGCGTCTCCGAGTGCCCATACGGCAGAGACGGACTTCGGGGCGCTGAAGGTCAGATCAATCCCGCCGCCGCGCCCGCCGGTGGCGCCAGCCCGGCGGAGGAATCCGCCGGTCCGAGGGTGGCGTCCTTCCATCAGCGCGATGAAGTCCTGGCCCTCGATCGAGCTGCCCTCGATACCCAACCGCGCGAGCGTCTCACGCGAGGCGAGCCACTGGCCAGGCGCCTGGCTCATCTCCCCATCCGGGGTTAGGTAGTAGTCCCCGCGCTCTGGCACCACTGTCTTTGACTCCAGGTAGCGCGCGTACCCGCCGCCCTTGGCGGCACCGATGCTGGCTGCGGTCATCACACCCGATACAGACCGCGACCCCCCGAAAGCGGCCAACGAATTCACACAGCGCGTATACAGCGCTCGCTCAGGTGAGCATCTAGTCTGTTTGGGCTTTGGTGCTGTGCGTCGGCAGCGGAGCCGGGAGCGATAGCGAGCGGCAAGCGAGCAGCCCGAAGGGCTGCAAGGCCGGCGTTGCACGACGCCGGGGACGGGAGGAGAGCCGACCAGTGGGAGGCTCGGTCACCGGCGGGCGAAGCCCGTGTGCTCGCAAGGCCGTTCAATAGAAAGCCGAAGGCGATCGGTTGCGACGCTCGTCGCACGAAGGCGTCGCGTCTGTACCTGATGCGTTGGCCGGTCTGGGCAGGTCGGGGTCTGTAACCGCAATGGCCCCAATATCACCACGTATGGCAGCCACCCTTGCCGCCCGGGAACGGAGCGCGCCCGCCCTGGCGCTCAGCGTCGAGCAGGCGTGCGAAGCGCTGGGCGTGTCCTGGGACACCTGGCGCGCGCATATCGAGCCTGACGTGCCGCTTGTGCGCCTTGGACGCCGCAAGCTGATCCCGGTCAGCGAGCTGCAGGCTTGGCTCGACCGGCACGCCGAAAGCGTCGGAGTGGGGGAGTAGGATGCTGAACACCTACAAAGCGCCCCCGCACCGTTGTCGCGGCCGGGGGCATGGCACAGGAGGATCAGCTCCCATGCAATCAGCACCGTACACCGCGGCATCGGCTGGATGTGATTTCTGATGGCTACCGGAGTGCGTCAACGCCACGGGCGTGAGTGCAACCGTAACGGCCGCTGCAAGTGCCCATACGAGGCGTTCGTGTACAGCAAGCGCGACCGCAAGAAGATCCGCAAGACGTTCCCGACGCACGCCGCGGCGCAGGCGTGGCGTGACGACGCCAAGACGGCGGTCCGCAAGCGGACGCTGCGCGCGCCGGCGTCGACCATGGTGGATCAGGCCGCCAAGGCGTGGCTGGACGGAGCCCGCAAGGGTCTGATCCGCAACCGCAAGGGCGACCCATACAAGCCGGCGACGATCAGGGCGTACGAGATCGGGTTGCGGCTGCGCGTGCTGCCCGAGATCGGTTCGATGCGGCTCTCGGAGGTCACACGGACTGATCTGCAGGACCTCGTCGATGGGCTGCTCGCGTCGGGCCTGAGCGAGAGCGCGATCGGCGTTACGCTGCTCCCGCTCCGAGCGATCTACAAGCGGGCGCTGGCACGGCCGGAGACGGGGATCGCGGTGAACCCGACGAGCGACCTGGAGATGCCGGCGGTGAGCAGTGGTCGCGATCGGGTCGCCTCGCCTGATGAGTGCGCCGATCTGCTCGCGGCACTCCGACCGACGGACCGGGCGCTGTGGGCGACCGCTATGTACGCAGGGCTGCGCCGTGGTGAGCTGATGGCGCTGCGCCGTGAGGACGTGGACCTGGCAGCCGGCGTGATCCATGTGCGGCGCGGCTGGGATGCGGTCGAGGGCGAGATCGCCACGAAGTCCGGCAAAGACCGGCGCGTCCCGATCCCCGCGATCCTCCGGGGCTACCTGGACGATCAGCTGCAGGCCCTCGCTTGGACGGACGGGCTCGTGTTCGGTGTCACAACCGACAGACCATTCAACGACACCACGATGCGGGAACACACCCGCAAAGCGTGGGGCTGGCAACTGGACGACCAGGGCGAGTTGGTCCCGTCAGGGTCGCGCGAACCGCCACTTGATCCGATCACGCTGCACGAGTGCCGGCACACCTTCGCATCGCTGATGATCGCCGCCGGGGTCAACGCGAAGGCCCTCTCGACGTACATGGGCCACGCGGGCATCCAGATCACGCTCGACCTCTACGGCCACTTGATGCCCGGCAACGAGAGCGAGGCGGCCGCCCAGCTCGACGCCTACCTGGGCCGCGCGGGCAGTCGGGCGCCGACTGCCCAGCTCACGCGATGAGTGTGTACCAGGCGTCCATCTCAGGACGAGGCGGCGTAACTCAGTGGCTTACCAAAACCCGGGGGGGTAAACGGCATATGTCCTCACCAAAATAGGGGGGGGTGGCAGCCATTGCATAGAGGGCCGTTCCTCGGTGCTGGGTCGCAGAAGACGCGGAGAGTCAATGCGTTGCCGAGAGCTACGGATTCACGGGTTCTGCGCCGATAATGTCGAAGCGAGCGTCGGCTGGCCGATTGGCGGGGAAGATCACGAGGTTCGTGCTCGGGCTGCGCGCGGACGGCAGCAGCAGCCCGTCGCGCTCGAGCCAGTGGACGGCGCCGCCGAGCTGACGGCACGCGATCATGTCGTCGGCTGTGAGCTCTGCTGGGCCGATGCCGAGATCGAGTAGACGCTCGGCGTCGGTGAGGTCGAGGACGCTGGTCAGCGAGGACTCAAGCGTGTAGATGGTGCGGCGGGCGCGAGGTGGGATCGGCTGCACAGCGATCTGGTGCTCGGCCTCGGCGAGTGCGCCGTCCCTGGTGAGGCTTGTGTAGATGGCGGCGACGCCCTGTGGGTTCCAGCGCGCGCCGCGGGTGTTCTCGGCGTCGGGCGGATAGTCGCCGAACATGTGCCGAAACGCTTGGCCACTCCACGGGGTCGGTGTGATCGCCTGCAGGCGGTCGAGCAGCTCTGGGGGGTAGACCACGTTCGCGGGTACCGGCGGTGGCTATCAGACGTAGGCGCCGTCGCGCAACTGGGCGATCAGGGCGAGCACGTCGTCGAGCTTGCCCTGCTGGATGCGGTCTGCGGGACGTTCGCCGCCGAGCAGGCGGTGCGGAGCGAACAGCCACAGATGCGCCTCGTCGGGCTCGTAGAACTCGGCGAGCTCTGCGAGCAACCACTCGAGTGAGAGCAGGCGCTGCAGGCGGTCGGGCTGTGGTTCGACCTTGCCGGTGCGCCAACGCGAAACGGTCTGCGGGGTGGTGTCGAGCAACTGGGCGACCTCGCGGGACTTGATTCCGCCGCTGTCGCGGATCGAGTCAAGACGGCTGGCTACGGCACTGGCCACAAGTTGCTCCTCGCGTAGGCAGATACATGAACATTCACATGAACACTAGCATGAACCTCGCGGCTTGGACGTCCATAAAGTGCGCGCCAGTCTCGCGCCAGTCGTGTTCCGATTGGGCCGGATTCCACCGGATTCCACCGGAGCGGTTTTGGCTCAACCAAGCCAAAACCGCGTCAGCGCGTGGCCGAAACGTGATCTACGACATCTTCGAGGGCACCGCTGAGATCCAGCAGCTCGTCATCTCCCGCGCCATCTCCGGGATGCACATCAAGTAGGCAGGGGAGGCCCTGGGCGCGGCGCCGAGCTGCGTCCTCGGCCGCTCATGTGCAGAAGCACATCTACGCGACCTGGGGGTCCTTGCTCGGCTTGGCCCAGAATCTTCCCCACGGCTTGCCTGAATGGCCGACGACCCTTCCTACCAAGCCTGCGTCGTGCCGCAATGCGGGCACGCGACGCTGGTGGAGACTGGTGCGATGAAGAAGTACCCGCACGAGCATGGGTAGCATGCCTCGTCCACCGGGCCTCCCGCTTCACGCACACGCTGGGCATCGGTTGGGATGCGACTGCTCTGCGGTAGCGCCGGCTTGTGTACCGAGAGCCTGAGCTGCGCGGCTCGCCGCGCGCGACGATGCCGTCTGTCGGCAAGTGGATGGAGCAGGCTCGTTCGCATCGGTCTCTACCTTCTATGACGTTTGAGATGCCTAAAGGTTTCGCTGCGCAGCCGACATTTCCTGGCCCCTGCCGATCGGCCGACGTGGATGCGGCGCGATCGCGCACGGTTCTGAGATAATCCGCCATTGATGAATCCCGCACGCAAGCGAAGGGTGCGCCTGGTGGTCGCATTGAGCGCGGCTGTGATCTTGGCGAGCGCTCTGATCTACACCAGCTTCAGCGCTGCCAGCCCGACCGTCACGCCGAGCCAACTCGTGCGCGAGGCGACTCCGGGCCAGAGCTACCAGCTGACCGGCACAGTCGAGACGGGATCGGTGCGCCACATAGGTGACACGCTGTACTTCGGTGTGCGCGACAGGGCCGGGGAAACGGCCGTGGCGCTCAGCTATACGGGCACCGTCCCCGATCCGTTCCGCGAAGGGCGCGAGGTGATCGTGACCGTCAAAAAGCAGGGTGACAGCTACGTGGGCGAACCCAACTCGCTGATCACCAAGTGCCCCTCGAAGTACACAGTGACGCCCAGCAAGACCGCGAGCAAGATCTAGTGAGCAGAGCTCACGGTACGGACCACCGCTGATGGCGCTGCTCGGAGGCGCATGCCTTGTCCTGGCGCTCCTGGTGTGCGTATACGGCATAGGGGCGTCGCTGTACGGGGTAAGGACCGGGCAGGAGCAGTGGTCGGCGTCCGGGCGGCGCTCTGTGTACGCGCTGGCCGGCATCTTGACGGTGGCCTTCGCGGTACTGGAGGTCGCGTTTCTGCGCGACGACTTCGCTTTTAACACGGTGGCCGACACTTCGAGCGTCACGACGCCGACCTTCTACAAGGCCGCCGCCGTGTGGTCTTCACAGGAAGGCTCCTTGTTGTTGTGGGCATGGCTGCTTTCGCTGTGGTCGAGCCTCGTGCTGTTCTTGACGCGCAAGCGCCTACGTGACGTACGCGCCTACGCGACCGCGATCCTGCTCGGCTTCGGCGGGTTCTTCATCGCGCTGATGGTGTTCTACGCGAACCCGTTCAAGACCACCGATCCGGCGCCGGCGGAAGGCGTTGGCCTTGACCCGCTGCTGCGCCACCCGAGCATGATGATCCACCCGCCGATGCTCTACTCCGGCTACACGTTGTGCATCGTGCCGCTCGCGTTCGGGATGGGGGCGCTGCTGGCTCGCAAAGTCGACGCCGAGTGGATCAGGCTGATCCGCCGTTTCTCCATGGCCGCGTGGCTGTTCCTCGGCATCGGGATCATGCTCGGCGCGCGCTGGTCCTACTCAGAGCTTGGCTGGGGCGGCTACTGGGGTTGGGATCCAGTCGAGAACGCCTCGCTGATGCCGTGGCTGACCGGAACCGCGTTTATCCATTCGCTGATGATCCAGGAGAAGCGCGGGATGCTGAAGGTGTGGAACGTGTCGCTCGTGCTTGCCACCGGCACGCTCGCGATCATGGGCACATTCCTGGTGCGCAGTGGGGTGCTCAGCTCGATCCATGCGTTCGGCGGCGCCACGTTGGGAGTGCCATTCGTGGCGCTGATCGGGGTGTTGATCCTCAGCTCGATCTATCTGGTCACCACGCGTCGAACTTTGCTGCGCAGCGAGCACCGCCTCGACTCGCTGCTCTCACGTGAGTCCGTGTTCCTTGCCAACAACGTGGTGCTCGTGGGACTTTGCTTCGTGATCTTCTGGGGCACCTACTTCCCGTTGATCTCCGAGGCGATCACTGGCCAGGAGGCGTCGGTGGGACCTCCGTGGTTCGACCGCTACACCGTGCCGCTCGCGATCGCGCTCGTGCTGCTCAGCGGGATCGGACCGGTGATCGCTTGGCGCAGGGCCACGCGCTCAAACGCCCGCCGCAACTTCCTGGTGCCCATCCTGTGCGGGCTGCTAACGCTGGCGGTGCTGCTCGGTACCGGCATCGCAACCAGCAAACCGTTTGCGATCGTGATGTTCTGCTGCGCGGCGTTCGTGCTGGGCAGCGTCGGTCAGGAGTATTGGCGCGGTGTGCGAGTGCGCCGCGCGATCGCGGGCGAGCCCGCGCCAGTTGCGTTGATGGCGCTCGTCAAGCGCAACCGCAGGCGCTACGGCGGCTATGTAGTGCACATAGGGATGGCGGTGCTGTTTGTCGGGGTGGCCGCCTCTTCGTCCTTCCAGCACGCCTCCGAGCTGAGTCTCTCGCCGGGCCAATCCACCAAAGTAGGTGCCTACACGGTCCGCTATGTGCATCCGACCGCCACGATCACCCCCCAGTATGACGCCGCTCATACCGGTGCCACCATGAGCATCGGCGCCGTGCTCGATGTGACCAAGGCCGGGAAGCACGTGGCGACGCTGTCGCCGAGTGAGGGTTTCTACGACTCCGGCGAACCGAGCCAGGGCTCTGTCGGGCACCTGATCGGCGGCCAGCCAGTCAGTCACGTGAGCATGGACGCGGGCGTGACGCGCGACGTGTGGACCGCGATCGCTCCCGATATCAACACGCCGCGGCTGCAACGGATCATCACGATCGGCAATAAAACAATCCCGCTGGTGCGTTCCGACGAGGGCATGATCGCTCTTGCGGTGATGGAGCGTGAATACATGAAGGCCCCGCCGCCCGCCGAATTCCACTTGATCGTCTCGCCGCTGGTGATGTGGATCTGGATCGGCGGGCTGATCGTGGGCGGCGGTGGGCTGATCGCGATGTGGCCGGCGCCGAGCGTGGTTCGTCGTCGCGTCCGTGTGCTGGTTCGTAGCCGGGCGTCGCAGGGCCTGGCACGCGCTTGAGTGCCTGCTCGTGAGGATGGCGGTGGACGCCAGTTGGCACAAGGTAGGGTCGCAATGAGCGTCGGGGTGACGCCGTGCGCGGCTAGGACCGTTGCCGCGGTGCGGTGTGATCAATGAGCATCGCAGTGGTGGTACTGACGCTGGTGCTGCTGGCCGCGGTCATTGCGGTGATCAGCGGTCCACTGCTCTCAGAGCGCAAACCAGCCGAATCTGAGGCGCCACGGCGTGAGGAGCTCGAAGCGGCGCGAGAGGCCAAGTACCGAGAGATCCGCGACGTGGAGCTCGACTACCGCACCGGCAAGCTCTCGCACGAGGACTTCGAGGCGGTCAACGGCGCATTGCGCGCGGAGGCGCTTGAGATTCTCAACCGGCTGGAGACGCTTGAAAGCAAAGCGGCCGCCGGGGAGAAATCTATTTCCAGGGTTCCTTAAGCAGGATGATCGTGTTCAACACGAAAAGGATCGCGAAGAACACTGTCCAACGGTTCAGGTTGCGCTCGACCATCGAGCCGCCGCCGAGTGGGCCCTGACCGCTACCGACCCCGAATGCGCCCGAGAGGCCTGAATCCTTGCCCGAGTGCATCAGCACAAGCAGGATCACCACGACCGCGATAATGACCTGCAAGAACGAGAAAATTGCTTCCACCCGCCAAGCTTAGGGCATCGACAGAGATGCGTGCAACCTTGCGCAAGGTCGATGACATCGGTGGTAGGGGCGATTCTGCAAGTAGCTGTGCGCGCCTTCGGCCAATTCGGCCAAGTTTGGGGTTTACGCCTCGCCCATCTATACAGTCCAGCCGCTCTGCCGATATGGAGGACAGACAGCTGCGCTCGGCAATCCCACAACTCGATTACGAATCCTTTACCAAGACCTGCTTCCCTGCCGATATGAATAGCGTCAAGGGGGCGCTCTGGGAATGTGGGCGCCCTGCTGTAACGCGATCAAGGGACGAAACCACGATGAGTAGGGGCCGAGCATGTCAGGGGTGAGCGATGCGCGCTTGCGGACGCGACGCGCGATCATCTCCGCGCTTGCGGGCGGTGGGTTGACCGCGATCGGACTGGGCGGCCCGCTCTCGGGCGCCGCTCTGGCCAGTGAACCTCCGACGGATCCAGCGTCCACCACGGGAACCTCGACGACGTCGGCGCCCGAAGCGCCGACGCAGACGACTACGACGAGCACCACCCCTACGGATACCACCACTCCGCCGCCTGCCGCTACCACGACCACGCCCGTCAGCGAACCGCCGGCGAGCACCACCACCACGACAACGGCACCCGCCGCCACGACGCCCGCGATGCCCACGAAGGCCCCGACGAGCACCGCTCAAACGCCGCGGCCTCCGGTGAATGCCCCGAAGGTCGTCGTCCAGCGAACCCAACAGGCGAGCGAGGGAGAAACCGCTACCCCAACTTCCGCCACTACCCTTGCCGCGACCCAGTCGCCCACTACGCCTGCGGGCTCCGGCAACATCGCGCCGGCACCTCAGCTTGCGACCGTGCAGTCCGAGGCGCTCGCGGCAATGATGGCCGACTCGACCGCCTCAGCGCAGGCGCTCGGCTTCTATCGCATTCCTCTGTTCCTACTGCCGATCTACCAAGCCGCGGCGGTCCAATATGGAGTCCCGTGGCAGATCCTCGCGGCGATCAACGAAGTAGAGACGAACTTCGGCACCGATCTGTCGCTGTCCACCGCCGGAGCTGTGGGGTGGATGCAGTTCATGCCAGAGACCTGGCTGCAGTACGGCGTGGATGCTCTCAACGCCGGCTACGCCGACCCCTACAACCCAGTCGACGCGATCTTTGCCGCTGCTCGATATCTGCACGCGGCCGGGGCCTCCACGAACCTGCGCGCGGCGATCCTCGCGTACAACCACTCTGAAGCGTATGCCGAATCGGTGCTGTTGCGGGCTCGTCTGTTCACGAGCTATCCGGCGTCGGTGATCGCCACTCTGACCGGTCTCACCGAGGGCAGCATGCCCGTGGCGGGTGCCCAGCTGAGTGCCGGCTCCATCATCCCGCAAGGAACAGTGGCGCCCCCACCGGCAAGTGCGTCCAGCGCGACCGCCGGCGCCACCCTCACACAGTCGACGGATACAGCCAAGCGGGCCTCGCACGCAGTTGCGCTTCCAGGTTCCACTGCGGCCCCGTCACCTGCTGTGAGCGCAGCTCGAGCCGAACGTGCGTTGGATGCCGCCGCACCTCCCTCGCAGCTCTCAGAGCTAGTCGGTCGCCGGGGCGCCCCGGTCGTCGCCGTCGAGGACGGGCGCGTGGTTGGGATCGGTGTGTCCCGCAAGCTTGGTCGTTATCTCGTGTTGCGTGACACCTACGGCGATGTGTTCACCTACGCCGGCCTCGGCAGCATCGCTCCTAGGTTCCGCCTTCCCAAGCCTGCACAGGTGCAGGTTCCAACCGGCGCTCTGCAGAGCGGTGAAACAGGCAGCGATCCCACGCCCACGCAGGCAGCGACTGCCGGTCGTCAGCTCCCGCTGACACTGCACGTCTCAAAGAGGAAAGCGGCGAAGCCCGCGAGCACAAGGCGGATCGGCGCCCCAGCAACTGGATCAGCAGATCAAGGTGAAGCTTCGGTGAGTATCGGCAAGGTGCGCGTGTTCGCACATCCCACGAACAACCCGGACGCGATTGCCGCCGCGCGACTCAGAGCACGTGAGGCTGGTCCGGAGGCGGCGACAGACGGCTGGATGAAGCTGGGTCGTGGATCGGTGGTGGCTCAGGGCACCGTGCTCGGCCATCTCGGTTCCAATGATGAAAACGCGGACGCGACGCTACGCTTTGCGATCCGTCCCGCCGGCGCGCAGAGCGCGATCGATCCGAGTCCGATCCTGGCCAACTGGAAGCAGCTGGACATCGCGCTGCACCCCCAAGGCGCCAAGGATGAGCCGGTACTGGCCGGAGCGACCGCGAGCGATGCGTTCCTACTCTCGCGAGCGGAACTACAGCGCGCCGTGCTTGCCGATCCAGATATCAAGCTCGGCTCGTGCGACCGCGACCAGGTATCCGCGGGCAAGGTTGGCCGTCAGGCGCTCGCGCTGCTCGTGTTCCTTTCGCGCAGCGGACTGAAGCCAACCGTTGGAGAGCTACGTTGTGGGCACGCCGCCTACACCGCGAAGGGCCTCATAACCACCTTCCCCTCTGCGGATACCGTCGACATCGCCGCCATCAACGGTGTGCCAATCGCCAGTCATCAGGGGACGGGGTCGATCACCGATATCACGATTCGTACGCTGCTCACGATCCAGCCACAGTTCGCGCCGAAGCGGATCGTCAGCCTGATGAAGTACCCGGGTGCGCCGAGCACGCTTGCCGCGCCGGACTACGCCACCTACATCAAGGTCGAGCTGGGCGCTAAGACGCCCGCTGTGGCCGCGAGCAAGACGGTTGGCGCCAAAGGCGCCCATACCGCGAGCGTTCATGGTTCGACCGCGCCCGCCAACCTGGTGTTGGACACTGCCGAGTGGCAGCGGTTGATCGGGCAAGTCGGCGCTCTACAGCCGGTGAAGTTGCTGCGCAAGCCGAGCGAGTCGGCGATCCGCGACAAGCAAGCCGCTCCCGGCAACCGCGGGCTTGGAACCCGCGTGTTGCCCTAGCGAACGGAGCGTATCGAGGATCAGCGATGCGGGAAGGCCGCGCCCGGCAGCGAGGCTCGAGCCCCGCTGCCGTCTCCGCAGTCTGCTGATCTAACCGGAGCTTTCACCACCGGGCGGGGGTCCACCGGCGCCTGGTGCTCCACCCGCGCCAGGTGCTCCACGGGCGCCCGGCGGGCGACGGAAAGCACTGGTCAGCGTGCTACGACACTTGACCTCGGCTGACCTGAACTGCGGGCTTTTCGTGTTGATTCCCTTCGTGTTGAAGATGGGACCGTTGCCCGAAGTGTTCGGCGCGGGGAGGTTTACGCCATTCGTGCGCAGGCATTCGGCGAACTTCGCGAGTGCGGCCGTGAAAACTGGGCTGCTGGTTCGCGAGAAGTGCCCGCCGCCGGCGAAGCTTCCGCCTCCGCACTTCTTCAACGCCGCTTCATACTGTGCGCGCGTAACGCCCTTCGGCAGCGCTGGACCGCTCCCGCCTGCAAGGAATCCGCCGCCTCGGGGACTCCCCGAGCCGCTCCGACGCGTGGGCAGCGTGATGCCGTTCTTCTGCAGGCATTCGCGTATCCCCGCAAAGCGAGCGGAGCCACGTCCGCCGGCTGGTGTCGTGGCGGTGCCCGTCGAGGAAGTACCCGTAGAGGACGTACCCGTAGAGGAAGTACCCGAGGAAGCTCCCGTTGAGGCTGCGTTGGCACTGGAGGATGTGGTGCTCGATGAGCCACCGCACGCCGCCAAGCCGATACAGGCAAGCAGCAGGATGACAAGAGCGGCGGCCGCGGGTCCGCGGCCGCTGGTGTGGGTGTGGGGCATGGAGTACTCCTTTGTCGATGATCGGTCTTCACTAGCTTGTCGGGCGCATCAGCGAACTGGCGATCCCCCCGCTGGCGGAGTGGTTGAGCCTGAAGATCGCTCCCCGGTGGTCAACTCTTGCACGCCTAGCCTCCGAACAGCGCGGGTTCGCCGCCGCCGCCGCGTCTGCCGGTGCCGCCGCTGCGTGAGCCCCCGCCCACACCGAAGAGCCCGCCAAGGCCGCCACTGGCGCCGGCTTCGCTGACACGAATCGATTCAGCGCTGACCGCGCCACCTGCGCCTGCACTCCCGGTGACGATCACCGTTTCGCCGGGGTGGATGCCTTTGACGTCGGCTTTGACGGTCTTCGTGACTGTCGAGGCCGCCGATGTGGTGACCTTCACCGTGTTGCCTTCCGAGGTGGTCACATACAGAGTGCTTCCTGACAGATAGGCAACTTGGCCAACAGTGGCACCCGCACCGCCGCCCGCCCCCCCGAAAGCTACGGTTCCCGAGCCACCAGCCGCACTCCGGCCGGTGCCCGTGCTCGCGCCGCCGGTGGCCCCCGAGCGCAGCGCCGCGAAGCGCGAAGCCAGATTGCTGCCGGCGCTCGAACCGCTCGAGGGGCTTTCGCCCTTCTCGACGAGCACCCCCCCGATGAAGCCGCACGCGATCAGCAGCACGCCGAGCAGCGTCAGTTGAATGGGACTCCCACCCACCCTGAGCAACCGACGGCGCGGTCTGCGTGGCAGCTCCTGCTCGACGGTCTCGTCGTACCACTCGTCCTGCTCGTCCACGGGCTCGTAGGCGTTCGTATCCGGTGTCTGGACGGGCGTGCTGGGTGTCTGAACCGCTGCGTCCTGTGGTGGCGTGTCGTTGGTGGCGGATTGCTGGTGGGGCATGACGGGCTCCTCGTGGGGGGAAGATTGCTCACTCAAAGCGCAGCGCTTCGATCGGTCGTAGAGCGGCGGCGCGGGCGGCTGGGTATGTGCCAAAGAACAAGCCCGACAGGGCTGCTGCTCCGAAGGCGAGGAAGATCGAGTAGGT
Organism: uncultured Solirubrobacterales bacterium; assembly: GCA_963849215.1. GTDB lineage: Bacteria > Actinomycetota > Thermoleophilia > Solirubrobacterales > Solirubrobacteraceae > Palsa-744. Next base: position 261,315 of record CAWKGR010000001.1, on the reverse strand, counting down.
GGCGATTTCCGGATGCACCCCGGCGATTTCGAACTGACTGCCAACCACGCCGACGAGCACGCCGGTGAGACCGCCGATCAGCGAAACCAGCACGGCCTCGGTAAGGAATTGCGTGAGGATGTCGCTGCGCCGTGCGCCGATCGCCTTGCGGATGCCGATCTCGCGCGTGCGCTCGGTGACACTCACGAGCATGATGTTCATCACGCCAATCCCGCCGACGAGCAGTGAGATCGCGGCCACCTCTCCCAGCAGCGTGGTGAAAACGCTGCTGGTCGAGCTTGAGGCTTCCAGCAGCGAGCCCTGGTTGAGGACCTGAAAGCCAGGTTCGGCGGTGTCCTTGATTTTGTGGCGTTCCTCGATCAGCGTCGAGACCTGTGCTTCGGCGGCGTTCAGGGCAGACTCCGAGGTGGCCTGGACCGTGATCGAGTCGATCGGCCCGGCGCCCGTCAGCGTGTTCTGAACAGTTGTGATCGGTGCCATCACGACGTCGTCCTCGTTGGTGGCGCCGTTGGATCCCTTGGGCGCGAGCACGCCGATCACTTCGAAGTTGCTGCCGTTGACCTTCATGTTCTGTCCCACGGCGCTCTGCCCGGCGAACAGTTCCTGCACGACGGTCTGCCCGATCACCGCGACGCGCTTGTGCTGGCTGACGTCAGCCGAGGTGAAGGAGGATCCTTCGGCGATCTTGTAGCTGTGGGCGCTCAAGTATGAGGGTGTGGTGCCGACGAACGACGACGGTTCGTAGCTGGAGCTGCCGTACACGAGTTTTGCGTCGGCGGCGTTGACAACGGGGGAAGCGGTCTTGACGTTGGGGGCGAGGCTGCGATTCTGGAGCGCTTCGGCGTCCTGCTTGGTCAGCGAGACCGTTCCCGCGGTGCTCGCCGCCGCACGTGCGCCGATGCGGAAGCCGCCGCCGCTCGGCATCACGATCAGCACATTGGTCCCAAGGCTGTCGATGCTCGATTGGACTGCCTTGGAGGAGCCGTTGCCGACGGCGATCAAGATGATCACCGAGGCCACGCCAATCGTCATGCCGAGGATCGTCAGGCCGGAGCGCAGCTTGTTGGCGGTGATACCGCTCCAGGCGATGCGCAGCGTTCCCGGCCCGATCACGAGGAGACTCCCGCGGCGTCGGGCCGCGATGGCGGATGGTGGGCGGACTTCTGGGCGTGCGGTAGGGGCGGGGCTGCGCGCACCCCGAGCATCCGACGGTCCTCGAGGATCTCCCCGTCGCTGAGGCGGATCACACGCTTGCACTGGTCTGCGACATCGGGCTCGTGGGTGATCAGCACCACGGTGCGGCCTTCTTCGTTGAGGTGGGCGAAGATACGCAGAACGTCCTCGGTGGAGTGGGAGTCCAAGTTGCCGGTGGGCTCGTCGGCGAGGATCAGCGAAGGGTTGGTGACGATCGCGCGGGCCACCGCGACGCGCTGCTGCTGGCCTCCGGAGAGGCTCGGAGGGCATGTGTTGCATGCGGTTGGCCATACCCATCGAGCCGAGTGCGGCCTCGGCGCGGCGGCGGCGCTCGACGCGTCCGAGCCCGGCGTAGGCGAGCGGTAGTTCCACGTTGGCGATCGCGCTGGTGCGGGGCACGAGGTTGAAGCTCTGAAAGACGAAGCCGATCTTGCGGTTGCGCAGATCGGCGAGGTCGTCCTCGTCCATGTGGACGGCGTCCACCCCGTCGATCTCATAGCGCCCGCTGGTGGGAACGTCGAGGCAGCCGAGGATGTTCATCAGCGTGCTCTTGCCGCTGCCGGAGCTGCCCATGATTCCCACGAGATCGCCGGTGTCGATCCGCAGCGAGACGTTTCGTAGAGCGTGTACACGGATCTGCCCGAGCTCGAAGACCTTTGAGACGTCGCGTATCTGGATGACCGGAGCGCGACGGCTCGCGCTCTCGCGTCGCAGAGTGGCCCCGCTGCGTGCGGTGCGCTCGACCAGCGGCCGCCGTCGTGGCGTGGGCGGGCCGCCCTGCGAGGGCCGGCGGAGCGGGCGGTGCATCAGCCGCCGCCTCTGAAGAACGCCGCGCCGCCCCCGCCGGCGAAACCGCCGCCCCCGCCGCTAAGGGCGCCCCCGCCGCCTCCGCCGAGGCGGCTGCGCAGAACGGAGGTGAGGCTGGTCGCGCTGCTTGTGCTGGAGGCCGCGGGCAGCACGACCGTTTCTCCGGCCTTCAGGCCGCTGAGGACAATCGTCGAGTTGTTGCCGGCGAGGCCTGCAACCACTCGCTGACGCACGTCCTTGCCGTTCCGCGCCACGGTCACCGAGCCGCCGGAGATGGCGCTGGTGGGAACGTTGACGCCTTCGGCCTGCTTGACGACGACTTCCGCGGTCGCGCTCATGCCCGGCTTCAAGCCGGCTTCCATTTGGTCCAGCGTGAAGGTGACGTCGTAGCTGACGACTCCGCTGCTGCTGGTGGAGAGGATCGCGACTTCGCTGACGTGCGCGGCGAGCTTGCGGCCTTCCAGGGCTTCGACGGTCACCGTGGCGATCTGCCCGACTTTGACGTGGCCGATTTCTGATTCGCTGAGAGCCACGACGAGCTGCATCGAAGATAGATCGCTGAGCACGGCGAACGGGGTGCTGGAGGAGCTGGAACCGGAACCCGAGGAGCCTGAGCCTGAAGAGGCGGCGCTCGAGCGGCCAGTGACGGCGGCGCCGACAGCGCTCGAGGCACCCGAGCCGGAGGAGCTGGAAGCGCTGCTGCTGCTCGAGGACTTGGTCGTGCCGCTTGCCGCGACGACTTCTCCGACCTGTCCGGACAGCGAGACGATCGTCCCGTCCTCGGGCGCGTAGAGCTTGGTGTTCTGGACTGCCTGTTCGTCGCTCTGCACGGTCAGCTTGTCGCTTTTCACGGCCGCCCGTGCGGAGGCGATATTCGCTTCGCGTGTAGCTGTGCTGAGCGTGGAGCCTGAGGAGGAACCGCTGGAGCCCGTTTGCCGTTCGTGTTCGTGAGCGACTTTGGTGGATGTGCTCGGCGAGGTTTTCGTAGTCGCGGCGCTCGTGGGCGCGGTGTCGCTGGGGGCGGTTGTCCTTGGCGAGGATGCGCTCGTTGGTGTGGTGGCAGTAGTGGGTGTGGTAGCCGGCGTTGTGGCGGTAGCGGGTGCGGTCGTGCTCGGCGTCGTGGTCGACGGTGAGTTTGCGGTTGGCGTCGTGACGGCTGAGCTGCCCGGGGATGTGCCTGCTGGCGCGGTGCTCTGAAGTGAGGCCTCGGCGGCGCTCGCGCGGTGGACCGACGCGGCCGTGGCACTCGCACCGTTGCCCGCTGCGGAGTTGCTCGAGCCGGTGGAGCCTTCTCCATCGGTTTCTTCCTCCCGCGCGAGGTTCGCTTCGGCTGACTGCAGTGCCGCCTTTGCCTGTTCGAGAGTGACTTCGGCGCTTTGGGGGTCGAGCGTGGCGAGCAGCCGGCCCTGCGTCACGAGCTGCCCTTGGGTCACGTAGATGTTGGTGACCGTGCCGCCGGTCTTGAAGCCGAGATCGAGCTGGCTGGCCGGCGCTAGATTGCCGCTTCCAGACACGGTCGATTGCACGACTCCTTCTGCTGCCTTCGCTGTGCGAGTCACAGCCGTCGAGCTGCCGGACGCGGGACCCACGACGAGGACGGCAGCGACGATCGCGCCGAGGCACAGCAGGCCCAGCACGTAGTTGAGCCAGGAACGTCCCGTGCGCTCGGTCATCGCAACTGTCGATGTTGCTCGTAGGTCGTAAGAGGGGTCGAAGAAACCCCGTAAGAGCAGGTAAATCTCATTCCCGCGAACCTCGATGGAGGGGTCGAGGGGGCCGGTGGGAGGGATCGTGACACGTGCTTGTGAGATCCCCGCCGCGGTGGCGGGGGACGGGTCTGCGATCATGCCCGCGGATGGCCACGTACGGCGGGATCGATCTTGGTGGGACGAAGATCCAAACGGTCGTCATGCGCGCAGATGATCACAGCGTGCTCGGTCAAGCGCGCTGCCTCACGCCCCACACGGGTGGTCCGCCCGCCGTGGTGGATGCGCTTGTTGCCTGCATGACCGAGGCGGCGGGCTCCGCGAGCATCCAGGTCGATCAGCTGGATGGGATCGGTGCGGGGGTACCCGGAGAGGTCGACTTCGCGGCGGGCACGCTCGCGCGCGCCGGCAATCTGTCGGAATGGGAGCGACCGTTTCCGCTTGCCTCCACGCTGTCTGAGCAGCTCGGGGTGAGCACGAAGTTGGGCAATGACGTGTCGGTGGCTGTCAATGCCGAGTTGAGGCTCGGCGCGGGCAAGGGAGCCAATTCCCTGCTCGGCGTATTTTGGGGCACCGGGGTGGGAGGGGGAGTGGCCCTCGACGGCAAGCTATGGCATGGTCGCGGGGACGCTGGCGAGATCGGCCATGTCGTGGTCAAGCAGGGAGGTGCCCACTGTCCGTGTGGGCGCCGCGGTTGCATGGAGGCATACGCCGGACGCCGCGCGATGGAAATCAAGGCAAAGCGGCTGGTCGAGAAGGGCCATCACACCGACCTCTTCAAAATCATGCGCGAGCGGGGACGCGAAACGCTCTCTAGTGGCGTGTGGGCGCATGCGTTGGCGCATGAGGACAAACTCGCCCAGCGACTGATCGAGCGCGCGGTGCAGGCGCTCGGCAGCGGAGTGGCTTCGGCAGTCAATCTGCTCGACGTCGAGCTGGTGCTGATTGGGGGAGGGTTGGGCACACGCTTCGGCGAGCCGATGCTCGAGCGCCTCGCTGCGGCGATGAAGCCGCACCTCTACAACGACAATCGTCCGCCGACGCTGCGTCTGGCGGGCCTCGGCGATTTAGGTGGAGCGCTGGGGGCGGCGCTGCTCTGTGAGTAGCGGGTGCGCTGCGCGTCTTTGGGTGCCGTGGCAGGGGCATCGGGAGACGGCATTGCTTTATGAGTAGCGATGGCGCTCCGCGGGCGGTATGGTCCGAGTGGAGCCGTAACGTATGGACGCTTTGTCACAGCCGGTGATGCACCTCTCGATCGTCCTGCGCAGCCCGCTGCTCGACAAGGTCGGCGAGCGGCTGGGCCGCGTTGAGGATCTGATCGTGCGGCTCGCCGACGGCGGTTATCCTCCGGTGACGGGCTTGAAGGCGCGGATCGGTGGCCGCGAGCTGTTCGTGCCGATCGCGCGTGTAGCCGAGCTGGAGCCGGGGGCCGTGCGGCTGGCTGGGCAGAAACTCAGCCTCGGGCGCTTCGAGCGCCGGGCGGGCGAGGTGCTACTCGGCCAAGATGTGCTCGGTCGCACGCTGGTCGATGTCGAGGCAGACCCGCCGGTGCTCGTCACCGCACACGAGATCGAGCTTGCCTGCATCGAGGGCTGGTGGCGTGTGGTGGGGGTCGACAACACCGCGCGGGCGCGGGCGCGCCGACGCCTGCCGCGCCCGCTGAAGCACCTGATCGGCGATCAGGCTTTCCTGGACTGGTCGGCGCTGGAGCCATTTGTGGATCACGTGCCGAGCGCGCGCCTGCGCTTCTCCCACCGCAAGCTCGCCAACCTGCATCCGGCGGAGATCGCCGACCTCGTGGAGGCCGCCTCCCACGAGGAGGGCGAGGAGATCATCAAGGCGGTCGGCCAGGACCGGGAGCTAGAGGCCGATGTCTTCGAGGAGCTCGACGAGCACCATCAGCTTGAGTTCATCCGCGAGCGCCCCGACGAGCAGGTGGCGGCCGTGATCGCGCGCATGGCCCCCGACGATGCCGCCGATCTGATCGTCGAGATCGACCAGGACCGCCGCGCGCGCATACTCGCGCTGCTGCCGCCAGTCCAGCAGCGCCAGATCGAGAAGCTGCTCGGCTACAACCCTTCGACAGCGGGCGGGTTGATGAGTCCCGATTGCATCGTGCTCGCCGAGGACCAGACCGCGGGCGTGGCGCTGGAGCGTGTGCGCTCGAGCGACATACCGCCCACCACACTCACCACCGTGTATCTGCGCGACGGTGAGGGCAAGCTGTCGGGGTCGGTGCCGATCGTGACGCTGCTGCGCAACGACCCGCGCACGCCGCTCTTGGATGTCGCCGATCGTGAGCCGGAGTCGGCGCCCACCGACGCGGATCTGCCGGAGGTGGCGCGCACGATGACCGACTACAACCTGGTGATGCTGCCCGTAGTCGATGAGGAGGAGCGTGTTGTCGGGGTAGTAACCGTCGATGACGTGCTGGAGCTCACACTGCCCGCGGGCTGGCGGCGCCGCTTCGGGCTCGCTCGCGACTAGGCCTAGCGTCCCACTAGAGTCCGGGCCGTATGTCTGAGCGCCCGGAGAGCACCGAGGAGACGACGCTGAGCACGCCGTCCGCTCCGTCACGCCCAGATGGCGTGCCACCGGTCCTGGACGAGGCCCACATCGGCGACATTCGCGGTGCGCTGGGCACGATCAAGCTGCACGACACCGGAGCACGTCATGGCGCGCGCGCGAGACTCGCGGCGTTGCTCGCGATCATGGGCCCAGGACTGATCGTGATGGTCGGTGACAACGACGCTGGCGGCGTGTCGACCTATGCGCAGGCCGGTCAGAACTACGGCACGACGCTGCTGTGGACGCTGGTGCTGCTGATCCCTGTGCTGATCGTCAATCAGGAGATGGTGATCCGGCTCGGGGCGGTGACGGGCGTCGGCCACGCCAGGCTCATCAACGAGCGCTTCGGTCGCTTTTGGGGCTGGTTCTCGGTTGGTGACCTGTTCATCCTCAACTTCCTCACGATTGTCACCGAGTTCATCGGGGTGAGTCTCGCGCTCGAGTATTTCGGTGTGAGCAAGTTCATCGCGGTCCCTGTTGCGGCAGTGACGCTGGTGGCGATCACCTCCACCGGTAGCTTCCGCAGCTGGGAGCGGTTCATGTACGTGTTCGTGGTCGCCAACGTGCTGGTGATCCCGTTGCTCGTGCTCGCCCACCCTCATCTCGGCACGATTGCTCACAACACGGTTGTGCCCAGCATCAAGGGTGGGGTGAACTCCACAGCTGTGCTGTTGATCATCGCGGTGGTCGGCACCACTGTCGCGCCCTGGCAGTTGTTCTTTCAACAGTCGAACATCATCGACAAGCGCATCACGCCGCGCTGGATTAACTACGAGCGAGTTGACACCGTGATCGGGGCGTTCGTGGTGGTGATCGGCGCGGGGGCGTTGATCGCGGTGACCGCGTTCGCGTTTGAGGGGACCTCCTATGCGGGGCACTTCATCGACGCGGGGACTGTCGCGACCGGGCTTGCCCACACGCTGGGCTCCACGGCGGGCGCGTTCTTCGCGATCGTGCTGCTCAACGCGTCGCTGATCGGTGCCGCGGCAGTGACGCTATCGACCTCCTACGCGTTCGGGGATGTCTTCGGCGCGCGGCACTCGCTCAACCGCGGGTTGCGCGACGCGAAGGTGTTCTACGCGAGCTTCACCCTGATGGTGAGCGCCGCGGCCGGGATCGTGCTGATCCCCGGCGCCCCGCTCGGTCTGATCACGACCTCGGTGCAGGCGCTGGCCGGCGTGCTGTTGCCGAGCGCTACCGTGTTCCTGCTGTTGCTGTGCAACGACCGTGAGGTACTTGGCCCATGGTCGAACCCGCGGTGGTTGAACGCGATCGCGAGCGTGATCATCGCGGTGCTGGTGGAGCTGTCACTGATCCTGATGGCCAGCACGCTGTTCCCGAACGTCGATGTAACGCGGCTGTTCGAGTACCTCAGCTTGGGCACGCTGATCGGCCTGGCGACCGCGGGTGCCTACATGTTGCGCAAGCGCGCTATCCACACGAAGATGTCCGATGAGCAGGAGCCAGTCGTGGACCGACTGACGTGGACGATGCCACCGCTCGCGCTGCTCGAGCGGCCTGTGTGGTCGCCGGGGCGCAAGGCGGGGATGCTGATGTTGCGCGGCTACCTGCTCGTCGCGATGATCCTGCTGATCGTCAAGACCGTGCAGCTCGCCCACTGAGGGCGCTGTTCAGTCGCCGCTGAGGTTAGTAGGCAGCGGCAACCCGTGTGGCGGTGGATCGTCCATCAGCAGCTGCGGGACGGTGACAGGGCGCAGGCCGCGCTTGCGTAGTCCATTCACGATCGCCGGCAGAGCCGCGATCGTCTCTGAGCGGTTGCCACCGCCATCGTGCATCAGGATGATCGCGCCGGGCTTGGCACCCGAGAGCGCGCTGTGCACGATCGTCGCCACCCCTGGGAGCGTGTAGTCGGAGGTGTCGATCGACCACAGCACCATCAGCAGGCGCAGGTGGTGCAGCTCCTTGAATGTGGTCGCGTTGAACGACCCGTACGGGGGTCGGAACAGTCGCGGCCGCGGCCCACCCAGCACCTCGATCTGGGCCATCTGGTCGAACAGCTCTTCGTACTGGTCGTGGGGAGAGAGACTGGCCATCATCGGGTGGGTCTCGGTGTGGTTGCCAATCACATCGCCAGATTTGATCTCGGCGGTCGTGCCGGCGGAGAAATACTGCTCTTGTTGGCCGATCGCGAAGAACGTCGCGTGCATGTGCAACTTGTTGAGGGTCGCCACCAGCTGTTGGGTATAGGGTCCGGGCCCGTCGTCGAACGTGAGCGCCACCTCGTTGCCGTGCGATCCGCCGCTGGTCACTGCCGGCGTGTAGGCCAGCACGGAGTTGATCGCCCTCTGTTCAGACTTGGCCGTCACCGCAGCAAGCTGTGCCGCGCTTAGCGGTGGCGCGATCGCGCGACGCGTTGTGGCATGCGAGGGCGTTTGTTTGGAGTCGCCGTGCGAGCCGATCGAGTCGCCGTGCGAGCCGATCGCGGCTGCCAGCAGCGCCACGATCACGATCAGCCCCAGGCCCGCGCCGGCGCGACGGCGGCGAAACACATGATTGGACGTCATACGCGTCTATTTTGACCGTGGTGCTTCCTTTTTGGATTTCGATAGTTGCCCTGTCTGTCTGCCAGGGCGTCGTGGTGGGGCTTCCGCGTGAGTGGAGGCCGGGGTGGCTGGGGCGTTTGCACAGCCGCCTCTGGGGGTTGGTGCCGCCGCTGTCGGTGATCGGGTTTGTGGCCGTTGGGCAAGTCGCCGAACACGACAGTGCGCAGGCGCTGACCTATCTGGCGCTGGTCGCGGTGCCGCTGCTGGCCGCTCTGGCGCTCGGCTGGCTGATGCGCGGCGCGCGACCGGCGCTCGCGCTGCTGGTGGCGCCGCTGTTCGCGCTCGCGTGGGCCGATCGCGGTGGCCTGGCCGGCGAGGCCGCCGCGGTGGCGCTGACGGCGCTCAGCTGTGTTGCTCTGGGTGCGCTGATCGCCGGCGTCACGCCTGCGCGCTGGCTGGCGTTGGGAATCGTGGCGATGGCCTGCGCCGACGCGTCGCTTGTGATCTCAAACCTGCTGCAGCAGCCCAACAACGCGCTCAATGCCGCGCATCCTGTGGGCGGATTGCCACAGTTGCAGGCCGAGGTGTTCGGCTCGGCGGTGATGGGCTACGGAGATCTGTTCGTCGCCGGGGTGCTCGGTGGGCTGCTCGCGACGGCGACCGACCGTTCGCGTCAATCGACCGGAGCGCTGCTCACTGCGCTGCTGGCGGTCGTGTTCGACCTGCTGTTCTTCGCGGTGGACGAGCTGCCTGCCACAGTGCCGATCGCGCTCGCGCTGGTGATCCTCATCTGGGCGGGGCGAGTGCCAGCTCTTCGTCGAGCTGGGAAGCGAGCGGACGTGGGGTCGCCTCGATTGGCACGGGGCTCGTCAGCTCGCGCTCGGACTTAGCGCCGGCCTCCTCGACGCGACGCAGCTGTGGCACCACGCGGCTGTCGAAGGAGCCGACCGCTTCGTTGTAGGCGCCCACCGCCGAGCCGAGCTGGCGACCGATCTTGGCGAGTGGGTCGACGAAGCGCGCGAGGCGGCGATGCAGCTCGCGTCCCGCCTCGGCGATCTCACGCGCGGATTCGGCGATCAGCTCCTGGCGCCAGCCGTAGTGCACGGCGCGCAGCAGGCCGATCAGGGTGGTGGGGGTGGCCATCAGCACCTGCTGGTGGACGCCGTACTCGATCAGCGCCGGGTCCTCCGCGAGCGCGGCCTGGTAGATGCCGTCGGAGGGCACGAACATCACGACCAGGTCAGGGCTCGCGTCGAACTGACGCTGGTAGCCCTTGGAGGCCAGCTTCGTGATGTGATCGCGCGTCTGACGGGCGTGGCGTGCCATCTGTGCTCTGCGCTGGTCGTCGGTCTGGGCCTCCAGGTGGGCTAGATAGGCATCCAGCGGCACCTTGGAGTCGACCACGATCACCTTCCCGCCGGGCAGCTTGACGAGCACGTCGGGCCGCAGCGGGCCGTCGTCTGACTGGATCGTGCTTTGCTCGAGAAAGTCGCAGTGCTCGATCATGCCGGCCATCTCGATCACGTTGCGCAATTGGATCTCACCCCACGAGCCGCGAGTGCTGGGTCGCTTCAGCGCAGAGACGAGGTTGCCGGTCTCCTGGCGCAGCCCGCCGACCCCCTCGTGCAGCTGGCGCACCATGGTGGCCAGTTCGCCCTGGGCCTGCTTGCGCTCGCGCTCCAGGCGGCCGATCTCGGTCTCGACGCGGCCGAGCTTCTCGTTGACGGGGCCCACGAGCCCCTTGAGCTCCTCGGCGCGCTTGGCCATCTCGCCGGCAGCGCGCTCCTCCTCGGCGCGGCGCTGGTCGGCGAGGCGCTGCGCGAGCGAGTCCCCGGTCTGCTTGAGCACGTCGGCGGAGATCGCGGTCATTTCGTCGCGCATCCGCTCGCGGTTGCCGGCTGAGATCTCCTGGAGCTCTGAGCGCAGTCGCTCGCGCCCTGAGCGTGCGAGCGCCAGAGCGACCGCGGCGCCCGCCAGGGCACCGAGCGCAAGGCCGACGATCAGCAGAAGAACGGACATGGATTTTCCCTCCTGAATCTCATAGCACTACAAGGTGACATCGCAGGCGGACGCGGGGGTTTACGATGAGTGGCGTGAGCACGATCGAGACGCAGCTCAACCACGGCGATGCAGACGTCGGTGGGGGAGTGCGGCTTCACTATGTCGAGGCTGGCGAGGGGCCGCTGCTGGTGTTGCTGCACGGCTTTCCGGAGTTCTGGTACTCCTGGCGCCGTCAGATCGCCCCGCTGGCGGAGGCCGGCTTTCACGTGGTGGCGCCCGACATGCGCGGCTACGACCGCTCGGACAAGCCGCAGGGTTGGCGCGCGTATGACGCGAGTCTGCTGGCGGGTGACATCGCCGGGCTGATACGCAGCTTCGGGGAGGAGAGCGCGTATGTGGTCGGGCACGACTGGGGCGCCGCCGTCGCCTATGCCGTGGCGACTGTCCACCCGGAGGTGGTGAAGCGCCTGGCGATCCTCAACGTGCCGCACACCTCGCGCATGCTGGAGGGGTTCAGGACGCTCAAGCAGCTGCGCAAGAGCTGGTACATGTTCTTCTTCCAGATTCCGCGCCTGCCGGAGTATCTGCTTGGACGTGACAATTTCTCGTTCGCCAAGCGCTCGTTGCGCGCCGACTCCAAAGACGCGTTCAGCGATGAGGATCTTGACCGCTACGTCGAGGCGTGGTCGCAGCCGGGGGCGCTGACCGGCATGATCAACTACTACCGGGCGGCGCTACGCCGCTCACCGCGCTCCACGCTCGCGCAAATGCGCCCGATCGAAGCTCCCACGATGGTGATCTGGGGGATGCGCGACCGCCATCTCGGCAGCGAGCTGGCCGAACCGGCGAGCGAGTGGGTTCCCAATCTGCGCATGGAGCGCATCCCGGAGGCCACGCACTGGGTGCAACACGACGCGCCCGAGCGCGTCAACGAGCTGCTGATCGACTTCCTCGGCGACGCTCGCCCGTAGCAGGGGCTCTCACGAGCGGGCGGGTCCTGCGGCTGTTTCGGGGGCTCTCACGAACTGAGCGCTGCGGCGTAGGGCGAGCGCCCCCAGCAGCGACACCAGCAGACAGGTGACAGCGCCAACGCCAAGTCCCGCGCGGGCTCCCGCTGAGGCCATCACCCAGCCGATCAGCGGCCCGCCGATCGGAGTTGAGCCCTGGAACGCGACGAACCAGAACGCCATCACGCGCCCGCGCATCGATGGCTCGGCGGCGAGCTGCAGAGTGGAGTTGCCGGTTGCCATGAATGAGATGCTGGCCCAGCCCACGAACGCGAGCGCCGCGAGCTCCGCGGGGAGGGTGGGAGCAAGCGCGGCGAGCGCGATCGCGGTGCCGAACGCGCCAGCCGCGACTACCAGCGGGCGCAGGCCGGTGCGACCGACAGCGGCCACCAGCAGGCCGCCCGCAACCGCACCCGCCCCCATCGCGGCGGTCATGAAGCCGTAACCCGCGGCGCCGACATGCAGACCCTGGCGGGCCATCACCGGGAGGGTGACTTGGAACTCGTAGGCGAGCGTGCCGGCGAGCGCCATCATCAGTAGCGGGATCAGCAGCTCGCGGTTGCCGCGGATGTAGCGCAGCCCCTCGCGCAGCTGTCCGGGACCGCGTCCCGTTGGAGGACTCGGGTGAAGCGCTGCGAGGTCGAATGTCGCCAGCGAGGCGATCACGGCGATGAAGCTGGCGGCGTTGGCCAGAAAGCACACGCCCTCACCCACGGTCGCGATCAAAAGCCCCGCGATCGCGGGCCCGATCGTGCGTGCGACGTTGACCAGCACCGAGTTGAGGCTGACCGCGTTGCGCAGGTGCTCGGGGCCGACCATCTCCATCATGAACGACTGGCGCGCGGGGTTCTCAAACGCGTTGTTGAGTCCTAGCAGCACCGCGAGCACGGCGATCTGCCACACGCGTACGTTGCCAGTGACAGTGAGAATGCCGAGCGCGAGCGCCTGCAGTCCCATCATTGCCTGGAGGAAGATCATCGTGCGGCGCTTGTTCACGCGGTCGGCGATCACCCCGCCGTAGGGCCCCAGCAACAGGATCGGGAGCGTCTGCGCGGCCACGATCAACCCGAGTGTGGTGGCCGAGTTGGTGAGGCTCAGCACCAGCCACGCCTGCGCGGCCATCTGCATCCAGGTGCCGCTCAGCGAGATCGCCTGGCCGACGAAGTAGCGGCGGTAGTTGGGGATCTCAAACGCTTTGAAGGTGGTGCGCCCCGCTCCCAACAGGCGCGTCATGGACGCCGCCTGGGGATCTGCTCGGCGAGTGCCTCGAGCACCGGCAGGGCGTCCCACAACTGCTCGCGCTGGAAGTCGCTGAGCTTGCCGACGTGCTGCTGGAGGGCCTCGGCGCGCTCACGGTGGATGCGCTTGCGCAGGCGCTGCCCGGCCGGCGTCGCCTTCACGAGCGCCGCGCGCCTATCTCCTGGGTCCGCCCCGCGACTGATCAGGCCCGCCTGGCATAGCTGCGCGATGATGCGCGAGAGCATCGTCGGGTTGATGCGCTCGATCTCGGATATCTCCGATGGCCCCAGCGGGCCGAGCCGCACGACGGTGAACAGGATCGAGGTCTGCGAAGGGGTGAGCCCCGAGCCGGCCTCCGTCGAGCGCAGGCGCCCTGAGAGCTTGTCGACGGCGACGCGCAGGCGCTGCGTGGTATCTGTGGAATCTTGCTTTACTGGCACGCTACTCCTCGATAATTGCTTGCCGGCAAGCATTATAGAAGGTCGACAGTCCGGCTCTGCCTGGCCTCGAGCTGGTGGTGGGAGGGAGGCCTGTCGGGCTGCTCGGAAGGTCGGCCCACCCATCTAGGGGCGTGGTAACGAGAATCACTCAACCCTGTAACCGCTCGGCAACAACGGCTGGGGGCGGCGTTCATATAAGTCTCGGCAAGGGAACCGCCCAACAGGAGGCATGTGATGCGTGGACGCTTTGGACTTGGTATTGCACTTCTCGCCGCGGCGATCGGCATAGCGGCGTTCACGCTGCCGGTGTCCGCCACACTGGCGCGATCCACTTCTTCTCGCCACGAGCGCTCCGGGGGTGGGAACCGCTGGGGTCGTTCCGACGGCAACGGTAGACGCGGTCATCACGGTGGCTTTGGCAGTGGCGGCGGCCGTTCAGATCACGGGAAAGGTCATGGCCACGGTGGTCACGGCACCGGCGGCAAAGGTGGCGTGCACGAGCCGCAGCCGATCCAGCACGTGCTGCTGCTGTCAGTCGATGGGATGCACCAGGCGGATCTCGAATGGTATGTCTCCACACACCCGACTTCCACGCTCGCGCAGCTTGCTGGCCATGGCGTCGAGTACACCGGGGCGCAGACCCCGATCCCCTCGGACTCCTTCCCTGGGATGGTGGCCCAGGCGACCGGCGGGGATCCGCGCGTGACGGGTATCTACTACGACGACACCTACAACTACGACCTGTTGCCGGCGGGAACGACCACGTGCACCCCAGGTGAGCCGACGGGGACCGCGGTGAACCTCGATGAATCGATCGATGACAACTTCACAGCGCTTGACGCGGGCGAGGGGCTGGCGGGGTTGCCGGGGAGCATCCTGGGAATGACCGAATCCCCGCAGACGCTGATCAACCCGGCACTGCTACCGGTCAACCCGATCACCTGCAAGCCGGTGTACCCCAACGAATACCTGAAGGTCAACACGATTTTCGAAGTGGCCGTCGAGCACGGGCTACGCACCGCGTGGGCCGATAAGCACCCCTCCTACTCGATCCTCGACGGGCCCTCAGGCAAGGGCATCGAGGACCTGTTCACTCCCGAGATCGCAAGTGAACCGCCCGGATATCCAGCCGGGGACGAATGGACGAGTGACAACGCCGCCACCGAGCAGTACGACTCCTACAAGGTGCAGGCGGTGCTCAACGAGATCGACGGGTACAACCACAGCCGCACCGAGAAGGTGGGCGTGCCGGGGATCTTCGGGATGAACTTCCAGACGGTGTCAACCGCCGAGAAGCTGCCCGAATCGGACGGCCTGGAGGGTGGGTATCTGCCGGGTGGCGTCACCCCTGGACCATTGCTGCAGCGGGCGCTCGAATACATCAACACGCAGGTGAGCGCGCTGGTCAGCGAAATCGACGGCCAGGGGCTCGCGGCCAGCACGGCGATCATCCTCTCGGCCAAGCACGGTCAGTCGCCGACCGACCCCGAAGCGCTGACCCGCATCCCCGACGGGCCGATCATCGAAGGCATCGACACGGCCTGGACGGCCGCCCATCCTGGAGCTGGTGACCTCGTGGTGGCCGCCACCGATGACGACGCGATCCAGATGTGGTTGTCGAATCGCTCTGAAGAAGCGGCGCAGTTCGTGGCCAACTACCTGATGTCGCACACCGCCACCGGCAACACCGTCAGCAACGCCCCGAGGACGCTGGCGTCGTCTGGGCTGCAGAAGGTATACGCGGGCGCCGCGGCGGCCAACTACTTTGGTGTACCGGTCAGCGACCCCCGCCATCCCACCGTATGGGGGGTGGTGCAGCACGGAGTGGTCTACACGGGTGGCAAAGGCAAGATCGCCGAGCACGGAGGCGCCGATCCGCAGGACCGCGATGTTCCGCTGGTCGTCTACGCACCCAGCGCACTGGAGCCGGCGGTTGTGGGAGGGGCGGTCGAGACAACTCAGATCGCGCCGACGATCCTGCAGCTGCTGGGCCTCAATCCCTACGAACTGCAGGCCGTGCAGATCGAGGGCACGCAGGTGCTGTCGGGCCACTGAGGAAGCTGGGCGCCCGGGTAGTGGGGCTCGGGCGCCCACGCATATCGGGCGTTACCCTGGGGGGCTGCGACGAGGCAAACGACGGTATCGGGGGCTTGCTGTGAACCGGCGGTCATATCTAGCACTTCTCTCTTCTAGTGTCCTGAGTCGTTAGTTCGTAGGCGGTTATGGTATTGTTGGGGGATGAACGCATCTCGTGTTGGGCGGCGTGGGCCGCAGGCGGTGCAGGTGACGCTCAGTGAGGCTGAGCGTCGTGTGTTGGAGGGATGGACGCGACGGCGGTCTTCGGCTCAGGGGCTCGCTTTGCGGGCGAGGATTGTGCTCGGCGCTGCTGCGGGGCAGAGCAATACGGAGTTGGCTGAGCAGCTTGGTTTGACGCGGATGACGGTCGCCAAGTGGCGTGGACGGTTTGTGCATGATCGTGTCGATGGGCTGCTTGATGAGGCGAGGCCTGGTGTCCTCGTAGGATCGGCGATGAGAAGGTCGAGGAAGTGGTAACCAGGACGTTGGAGAGCGCGCCGAAGGGCGCTACGCATTGGTCGACGCGGTCTATGGCGGCTGAGGTCGGACTCTCGCAGACGGCGATCTCTCGGATCTGGCGAGCGTTTGGTTTGCAGCCTCATCGTGTGGAGTCATTCAAGCTCTCAACGGACCCGCTGTTCGTGGATAAGGTCCGCGATGTCGTTGGGCTTTACCTCGATCCGCCGGAGCGAGCATTGGTGCTTTGCGTGGATGAGAAGTCACAAATACAGGCACTCGATCGCAGTCAACCGATCCTGCCGATGCTTCCCGGCGTACCTGAGCGTGCGACCCATGATTACAAGCGTTCTGGCACCTCAAGTTTGTTTGCCGCGTTGGATATCGCCTCTGGAAAGGTGATCGGTTCGCTGCATGCGCGCCACCGAACAATCGAGTTCAAGAAGTTCCTGAATCAAATCGACGCGGCGGTGCCTGCCGACTTGGACGTTCACCTGATTCTCGACAACTACACAACTCACAAGACAAAGGCCATCCAGCGGTGGCTTCTTGCGCATCCGCGGTTTCATTTGCATTTCACGCCAACCGGCGCGTCGTGGCTAAATCTCGTAGAGCGCTGGTTCGCGGAGCTGACCAACAAGAAGCTCCGCCGCGGAGCACACCGATCAGTCCGAGAGCTCAACAAGGACATCCGCGACTGGATCGCCCACTGGAACGAAAACCCCCGCCCCTACGTCTGGGCAAAGACCGCAGACCAGATTTTCGACAGCCTCACCCGATACTGCCAACGAATTACCGACTCAGGACACTAGGTTTGCTGTTGCGACCGGTACATGTACCGGTCGGCCGGGCCGCACATGTGCGGCCCGGGACGATGCCGCATGCGGCATCGTCTTCCATATGGACAGATATGGATGCGCGGCGCAAGCGTACCCCGGCAATGCGAGGATCCGAGGATGACCTTTGCACCGTCGGGCGAGCAGTTTGAGATCGTAAGCGGCGAGCAGCGAGCGATGATCGTCGAGGTGGGCGGGGGTGTGCGCGAGTACTCGGTCGCGGGTCACCCGGTGCTGCACCCGTACGAGATAGGGGAGATGTGCGACGGCGCCCACGGGGCCCCCTTGATCCCGTGGCCCAACCGGCTCGCCGACGGGCGCTATCGCTTCGACGGGGCCGACCATCAGGTGGCGCTCACCGAGCCCACCAAGAACAATGCGATCCACGGGTTTCTGCGCTGGCGCTCATGGCGTGCGCTCGAGCGAGAGCCCAATCGGGTTGTGATGGGCACTCGGTTGCATCCACTCCCGGGCTACCCGTTCGCGCTGGATGTCTCCGTCGCCTACGAGCTGAGCGAGGCGGGACTCTCCGTGGCAACCACCGCCGTCAATGTCGGCGAGCGGCGCTGCCCTTACGGGGCCGGCCAGCATCCCTACCTGTCCCCCGGCGAGGGGTCGCTGGACGACTGCCTGCTGGAGCTCCCCGCCCGCACACGCATCCTCTCAGGCGGGCAGCGCCAGCTTCCAGCCGGCAGCGAGTTGGTCGAGGGCACCCTGTTCGATTTCCGCAGCGCTCGCCGGCTGGGCGATCTTCGCGTGGACAGCGCGTTCACCGACCTCACGCGAGACCCCGCCGGGCACGCCGTCACCAAGCTGTTCAGGACAGACGGGTCGTGCGTGGAGCTGTGGGTCGACGAGCGTCACCCCTTCATCGAGCTCTACACCGCCGACACGCTTGCCCCCGCCCGCCGGCGTGGAGGGTTGGCCGTGGAGCCGATGACGTGTGCCCCCAACGGGTTCCAAAGCGGCGAGGGGCTGGTGACGCTCGGTCCGGGGGAGTCGCTCACGACGCGGTGGGGAGTCCGGCTCCTCTGAGCATCCAGCTAGCGCGCGATCGCCGCGTGTGGTGATGTACAGGCCCCCACAACCCCAAGCGCTTGCCGCCCCACAAGGAGAGCTCATGACGCAAGCAACCTTCTACTTCGATCTCGGCTCGCCCTACGCGTATCTCGCCGCTGAGCGCCTCGACGAGCTGTTTGCCGAGCCCGTGAGCTTGCAACCCATCTCGCTCGGTGCGCTGTTCAAGCTCGCCGGCCGCTCCTCGTGGTCGCTGGGCGATCCCGCGCGACGGCGCGAGGGCATGGCCGAGGTCGAGCGGCGCGCGCGTGCCTACGGGCTTCCATCGGTCCGCTGGCCCGACCCGTGGCCCGGCAACTACCTGATGGCGATGCGCGCGGCAACGTTCGCCGTGCACACGGGACATGTGCGCGAGTTCATGACCCACGCATTCCGCGCCGCCTTCCAGCACGGTCACGACCTCAGCGTTCCAGAGCGCGTGCTCGACGCCGCCCGTGAGGCCGGTCTGGACCCGCGAGAGGTGGATGAGGCCACGCGCGACCCCGAGGTCAAGTCGGCGCTGCGCGAGGCCACCGACGCGGCGCACGAGCTTGGTGTGTACGGCGTGCCCACGGTCGCGATCGACGGGGAGCCGTGGTGGGGTGACGATCGGCTGGGGGAGGCCGCCGCTCGTTTCACGGCTCTCACCGGCAGACCCGGTGCATAAACAGACGTCCCTTCGTCCGGCTATGCTGGCGTCCGATTGATCCGATCAATAGAAAAACACCAATGATCAGGCAGGTCGTCGACCGTCGCGAACTGCACAGTTATGTGGAGGCGATGCGCCGGCAGCTCTCCTCGCCTGAGCTGCGGGGTGCTGCTGGTCGTGCCGCAGACGCGCTCCCCGGTACAGGCGACCCGGCCACGAAGCTCAGCGCGTTGCTGCCGCAGGTCGAACCCGACTCGCCTCCTCCGGGGGACGCACCCCCCAGACGGCTCCTTATCTGTCGCGCGACCCATTCCACAGCCTCCTGCAGAGCACGCTGGAGAGCAAGCTGCGCGAACACGGGGCGCGCGGGGAGACCTACGAGCACCGCTGCGTGCTGCGCGAGATCGTGCATTTCGTGGAGTCGCTGCTGCACCCGGTGCGCTACGGCCCCGACGATCCCGAGTGGGTTACGGAAATCGTCGCGGCCGTGCTCGAGCGCATCGCGAGGGGAACTCACCCGTTCAACCCGCGTCCCGCAGAGCACGAGATCGGCGATGACGCCCGCGTGGTGATCGTCGGGGACTGGGGGACGGGGCTCCCGCGCGCCCAGGCGGTGGCGAGATTCATGGCCGAAGAAGTCGCCGACGCGCTTGCGCACGGCCGCGAAGCGCATGTGGTGCATCTCGGCGACGTCTACTACTCCGGCACCGAGGAGGAGGTTCGCCGCCATGTCCTGGCCACCGACATGTGGCCGGTGACCGCCGAGCAGACTGTCGCCGGGGTGACATCCTGGTCGCTCAACGGCAATCACGATATGTACGGGGGCGGCTTCGGCTACTTCGAGGTGCTGCTGGGCGATGAGCGGTTCGCAAACCAGCGCTCGCCGGATGGCGGCGCCACGAGCTTCTTCCGCCTGCGCTCCCCGTCCTGGGACCTGCTGGCACTCGACACCGCGTGGAGCCCCGACGTCCTCTCGGAGGGATTCGTGGGAGTGCTGCAAGACCCGCAGGCTGGCTACGCGGCGAAGGTGGCAGAGGAATCGTCGCGCAAGCTGCTGCTGCTCAGCCACCATCAGCCCATGTCGGTCTATGACAAGGAGGACATCGGCGCGACGCTCCCCCAAAAGCTCGCCCCGATCCTCCAAGGCGAACGTCTGACAGCCTGGCTTTGGGGCCACGAGCATCGCTGCATGGGCTTCGCGACCGCCGAAGGCGTGAAGGTCCCGCGTTGCATCGGGCACGGCGGAGTTCCAGTGTTGGCGCATGGCCCAGACGTGCCGATCCCTCCCCCGGGCCTATGGGAGGAACGTGGATTTCTGAAATACCACGGAGACCATTGGGGGCGTTTCGGGTTCGCTGTCCTCGACCTCGACGGGAAGCGGATCGAAGTGCGCTACCGCGACGACCAAGGAACGATCACACGCAGAGAGACGATCGCATAGATCGTCTCTCGAGACCGTCCCTCCGCTCGCGCTCTGCCGGTGAAGCGCGTAAGTCACAACGAAAACGAGCAAATGGTATTTGCCTTGCGATCAATGGCTACCGCCGAGGCGCCCTCCGACGACGCGGAATCGCCGCGCGCCGATTCACTGTCACCAGCGCGGCGGCGCTTGGCTCCAATTCCAGCGTCGCGACCCCGGCATTGGAAGGGACTTCTTCTCCTCGTGCGGGAGCACGCCAGGAGCCGTCGGGCGCGACGGCGCGACCGGCGAGCAACACGCCTTCGGTGACGCTCGGCGACGGTGCGGTCAGGCGCATGACGCTCGCCCTGCCCATCCCGGCGCCCACGTTCAGCGCCAATCGCAACGGCGCCGCGCCTTGCGGTTCGTCGTCGACCAGCACCACCTTCACGGAGTGGTTGGGCGCCAGGAACGCCGCCGCCACGAGATTCGGCGAGCTTTCGAGGTTGGGGGAGACTTCGGGGTTGGAGGAACCTTCAGGGGTGGGGGAACCTTCGACACTGGGTGAGCTTTCCTGATTGGGTGAGCCCGCGGTCGAGATGGTGAGGGGCAGTGGGCGCGCGCCGACCAGCGATCTCGTCAACAACAGCGCGTACCAATCGGGCTGGGCGTGTAGCGTCCCTTCGGCGAGCGCGGTCGCTTCGGGTGCGCACACCGGTGTGTATCCGGCGCAGTTGGAGGGGTTCCCCTGGAGGTTGATGCCCGCCGTGCCCGCCGCCATCGCCTGCGTGATGTACCCGGTCGCCCACAGCGCCGAGGCGAACGTGTTGCTGATCCCGGCGACTCCCCCGCATGAGACCGAATTGGTCTCGTCGATTCGCAGTGGGATGCCGTGCCGCTTGGCTACCAGCATGTAGGCCGCCAGCGAGCGCTCCTGTAGCCCCCGGATTTCAAGCTCAACAGCGCTTCGATCGACGGCGGCGGCGTTTGGGCGCATCCCAGCGGATAGTGGTGGCCGGTCAACATCACCGGAGTTTGCGCGATCGCCTCCTCTTCTCCCCATTCCGAGAACGCGCCCGAGCCCGACACGTCGGGACCCGCGATCGGCACGCCGGGGGTGAGTGCCTCGATCGCTTCGCGATAGGCGCTCACCTGTTCCTCATAGCCCTGCGCGAGCCACGGCAGTTCCCGAAAGCCGTGAGCGCCGTACGCGTTCGGCTCGTTGCCGATCTCCACCGCCGCGAGGTACGGCCCGAGCGCGCTGTGGACGGCCGCCACCTCCCGCGCGGCGGCCTGTGGTTCGTAGTGAGCCATCCCCACCGTCAGTAGCACCTCCCAGTCGCTGCGGCGCGCCAATTCGCCGATGGCGTGCAGCTGCGGTCCTCCTATCGCGCTCGAGGCCCATGCCGGCTGTGGGGTGGTGGCGTCGGTCCAGCCGACGTTCTCATCCGCGGTGATGCCCCCGAAGCGCAGCACCCCAGGTCCCAGCGAACGCAACAGCCCCACCAGGTCCCCACGGTGGGCGTACTCCCCGATCTGCCCGAGCGCCGACATCTCGAAGGAGAGCCCGAGGAAGCGTGTTGGCACCAGCGCGCCTGGGGCGAATCGGTCGATCGTGACGGTCACAGGTACAGCGGGGGGTCCCAGCGGGGCCGGGGTTTCCGGGTTAGCGGGCTGGGCGTGCGCCTTGATTGGCGCGATGCACAGCGCGAACCCCCCGATTGCCACGATGATCGCGATCAGCAGGGCAAGCCTCCTGCCCCGACGCTGCGACCGAGACGTTCCTGGCGCCGTTGAGCCGGCGAGAGTCGGTGATCGCCGTTCTGGGGGCATGAGGTGAGTTAACAGGCCGAGCCGGATATCGATGCGGCTCAGGGCGTACCGGGATGGGTCCCTACGGTTAGTCTGTCTGCATCGTCCCTCTATCCCAGGTGGTGTGCGATGCCCGACAAGTTGACTTTGTATGTATGCCACATCGATGAAGGCGGTCCTCCACCACATGCTTGCAGGCGTGCCCAGCGAGCGTTGCGGGAGGCCGGTCATGACTTCGAGAAGGTCGTATTCGCCAAGGGCAGGCCCTTCGGCTTGTTCACAAAGGGCAAAAGGCCTGAGCTGAAGGCGATGAGCGGGCAGGAGAAGCTGCCGGTGCTGCAACTGCGCGATGGCACAACCATCGATGGCGGCGCGCGCATAATCGCATGGGCCAAAACCAACACGCCTACATCAAACGCCCCCGCGGCCGGCGGATGACAGAGGCCGTATGAGCCCGATGTCGTCGTCGGTGATCGTCTCCTATCGCGCGACGCTGCAATCCGGCGAGTCAGCGGAACGCGGGCGAGCCGGGCGGGGGGGCACACCTCGATCGGCGCACGGCGACTGGGCTCCCGCATCAGACCGCCCCGATCCTGTCGCGGTGCTCACGAAACAGGCGGCCTCGCGTGTGCAGGAGCTCGTCCCAATCAGGTACGGACGGATGCTCGTCTCGCCGTTTACGTTTTACCGAGGTGCGGCGGCCGTCATGGCGGCGGACCTTGCGGCGACGCCGAATTCGGGCATCGCGGTGCAGGCTTGCGGCGATGCTCATATCTCCAACTTCGGAGGATTCGCGGCTCCCGACCGCAGGCTCGTCTTCGGCCCGAACGATTTCGACGAGACGCTCCCGGGCCCATGGGAGTGGGATGTCAAGCGGATGGCCGCCAGCGCTGAGATCGCAGGTCGCGATGTCGGGCTGTCGGCGGATCGCCGGCGGTGGATCGTGCGCGACTGCGTACGCGAGTACCGCGAGGGAATGCGTGGTTTCGCGAGAGAGAGTCACCTCGACGTCTGGTACGACCGCCTCACAGCGAGCGAGTTGGTCGATCGCTTCGGCGGGAGACTGGGGGAGAAGGGTCGGATTTCGTTCGCCAAGCCGTTCGTCAAGGCACGGCGCAAGACGAGTGTGAGGGCGGTCAAGAAGCTCACCGAGCGAGTCGACGGTGAGCTGCGCTTCCGCAGCGTCCCGCCGCTGCTGGTCCCCTTCCGCGAGCTGTTTATCCCGGCAGACGCGCGTGAGGAGACCGCCTATGTGCGAGAGCTGCTGGACGAGTACGCCGCCAGCCTCAGCGTCGATCGACGCTATCTCTTCGGTACCTACCGCTTTGTCGATATGGCCCGCAAGGTGGTGGGCGTTGGGAGTGTGGGTACACGCGCGTGGGTGTTCCTGCTCGTCGGCCGCGACGGGAAGGACCCGCTCGTGCTGCAGGCGAAGGAGGCGCAGGCCTCCGTGCTCGAGCCCCACCTCGGCGCGAGCGAGTTCGACAACCACGGCCAGCGAGTCGTGCAGGGCCAGCGGATCTCACACGCCGCCAGTGACATCTTCCTCGGCTGGCAGCGCAGCGAAGGCCTCGACGGCAAGGAGCATGACTTCTACGTGCGCCAGCTGTGGGACTGGAAGGCGTCCGCCGACCTGTCAACGCTGAGCGAATCCGGCCTGCATGCTTATACGCGCGCGTGCGGGTGGTCGCTGGCCCGCGCACACGCCCGCTCTGGGGACAGACTCGCGATCGCCGCATACATGGGCAGGAGCACGAAGTTCGATCAGGCGATCGCCAGCTTCTCCGCGGCGTACGCCGATCAAAACGAACGCGACCACCAGCGACTGACCGATGCCATCGCCGCGGGAGAGATCGTCGCTGCGCTCGGCGTTTGAGCTGGCGCCACCGCGTATGAGCTTGTCCTACTTCACCGCCTGCCCCTTGGCGTTGACTGCGTACCACTTGCCGCCAAACTGCTTTGCGCCGACGTATGAGATCAAAGTCGGCGCGGCTTCATAGATGTAGAGAGGGTGCCCCGCGTAGGTCACCTGGGTGCCACCCCCGGGCAGGGTTATGCTGGACAGCAAGGAAGCCCGCACACCAGGCCCCGCCGACGGCTTCCCTTGTGCTGGGAAAGCCAGCCAGACTGTTGAGCACCCGCTGATCGTCACGCAAGTGTCCTTCTTCGGGTGGTCGCTGGTGAACTCGTACAGAATCGAGCCCGCCGGATTGACCAGGATCTTGCCGAGTTTGGTCTTGCGCAGTTCGACTGTGTGAAAGAGGGTGGAGCGTGCCGAAGGCTGGGCACCGGCCACCGTCGATGCGCTCATCGCGGCGCACAGGATGCCAACCAGGAGAATGCGGGTGCGCTTCATGGGATTGCCCCCCGATCGTTTGTGGGTATCGCGGGAGAATAGGCGAGTCTGAGGCCTGTGTGGGCGCTGAGTGAGGTATAAGGGTCAGATCCCTCCACGTTTATCTAGGAAAGGAGCACGGCATGGCTTTGCGGCTTGGCGATACAGCCCCCGATTTCGAGGCCGACACGACCGAGGGTCACATCAAGTTCCACGATTGGATCGGCGACTCATGGGCGGTGCTGTTCAGCCATCCGAAGGACTTCACGCCGGTCTGCACGACCGAGCTCGGTTATATGGCGAAGGTCAAGCCGGATTTCGACTCCCGCAATGTGAAGATCGTCGGCCTGTCTGTCGACCCGCTCGGCAAGCACGAGGAGTGGGCAAAGGATATCGAGGAGACCCAGGGCGCTGCTCCGAACTACCCGATCATCAGCGACGCCGACTTCAACGTCTCAAAGCTCTACGGGATGCTTCCCTCGGACGTCTCCGGGGATCCGAGCGAGCGTACGCCAGCCGACAACCAAACCGTGCGCAATGTGTTCGTGATCGGCCCAGATAAGAAGGTCAAGCTGATCCTCGTGTACCCGATGACGACGGGCCGTAATTTCGACGAGGTGCTGCGCGTGATCGACTCGCTGCAGCTGACCGCCAAGCACAAGGTCGCGACCCCGGTCAACTGGAAAGAGGGCGAGAAGGTGATCATCGCCGGCTCGGTCTCCAACGACCAGGCCAAGGAGATCTACCCGGATGGCTGGGAGGAGCCTCGCCCCTACATCCGGATCGTGCCGCAACCCAGCTGACGCGAATGGCAGACGGTGCCGTTTGCGTCAGCGAGGACACAAGACGAGCGGAGGGTCGCCGACGGCTACCCGAAGCGCTTGAGCACACGTCCGATCGCCACGGTGCCGAACTCGACGGCATCGACCGGTAGGCGCTCGTTCTCGGCGTGGATCAGCCGCATGAACGGGAGCTCTGCCGGCAGTTGCATCGGCAGGAACCCGTACGTCTGGATGCCGAGCCGGGAGAAGAAGCGCCCGTCGGTGATGCCGGGGAGCAGCATTGGTATCGCTTTGGCTTGAGGGTCGAGCTCTCTCAGCACCCCGGCGAGCGTGTCGAACAGACCCAGGTCGGGTTCACCTGCGACAGGGTCGTGACGCAGAATCTCGAACTCCATCTCCACGCCGGCGAGCGCGCGCAGCTCGGCGAACAGCTGATGTGGGGCGAACCCCGGCAGCAGACGGCCGTCAAGCGTCAGCGAGATCGCATCCGGGATCACGTTGACCTTCTCCCCGCCGTCGACGATCGTCGCACTGACGGTGTTGTGCAGCAGCGGGTCGAAGATCCGCCCGCGCTCGCCGAAGGCGTCGAGCAGGCGATTGGTGAGGGTCGGTACGAGCATGCCTTTGAGCGGGATTGCGAGCGTCTGCGGCACATCGGCGGCGATCGCCTCGATCATCGACCGCGCGACGGGGGTGACGTGCACGGGCAGCCTGCGACGATCGAGCCGGTGCAACAGTCTGCCGAGCCGGCCCATCGCCCCGTCACGGATCGGCATCGAGCCGTGCCCGGCCGGGCCACGCAGGGTCGCGCGCGACCAGCACACCTGCTTCTCGGCGACCATGATCGGATAGAAACGCCGTCCGGCGACATCCATCGTGAACCCGCCGAACTCGCCGATCGCGTAGCGCACGCCCGCGAACAGCTCCGGGTGCTCGCGCACCAGGAATTCGGCGCCGAGGTCGCTGCCGGCCTCCTCGTCAGCCATCAGACACAGGATCACGTCGCCCGGCGGGCGCTCCTCGGCAACCGCCGCGCGCATGAACGCAGCCAGCATCATCGCCACGCCGCCCTTCATGTCGAGCGCTCCACGTCCCCACACATAGCCGTCGTGCAACTCGCCGGCAAACGGGGCATGCTGCCATTGTCCGCGCGCGGCGACGACATCGACATGCCCTTGCAGCAACAGCGGAGCACCGTCGCCGCGACCAGCTAGGCGAGCAATCAGGTTCGGGCGCTGCGAATCGTGGGCGACGATCCGCACCTCACAACCGAGCTCCTCCAGCAGGCCCCGGATCCAGTCGATGCACTCGCGCTCATTGCCCGGCGGGTTGCTCGTGTCGAAGCGAAGCAGTCGCTGCAGGAGCTGAACGGGGCGATCCTGGATAGCGGATGCGAGCACGGTAGAAAATCAATCAAATCTTGCAAAAAACACACGATTTGCAGGCATTCCCAATGCGCTTGGTAGGACAGCTCTCAAACCCGTCCGGTCCCCTGAAGACAGTCTTCAAGGCCCTGCCGGACGAGCCGATCAAGCTGTCGGCGACTCATGAGCCGCCATCAGCGTCGTCGGGACGGCTCGGCAACGGCGTGGTTCAACGGGCCGTCGTCAAGGTGTTGGCGTCGGCCGGCGGGTCAATGCGCGGTGCGGAGATCCATCAGGCCGTAGAGCACCTGCTCGGGCATCTCGTCTCGAAGGACTCCGTGAGCTGGTGTCTGGCCGCTGGCGTGCAGGGCACGCGACCACACTTCGAGCGGGTCAGCTATGGCGTCTATCGACTCCGTTGATGGACGCCTACAGTAGGTCGGCGGGTTGGAGCAGAACATCGTTGGGGCGAGCGCGTCAGCGACGACGAGTACAACGAAGTCGGAAAGACCTCACCTGCCCCCGCTAGTCCGCCGTCGCAGGTCCATGGCCCATGGTTTGTCCTCCGATGCGGCCAAGCAGCCAATTGATGCCCGCTAGGCGAGCCAGGACGAGGACGCGTGACGTCGCCTCTCTCTGCCGAAGCGGTGTGGGATGAAAGCCTCCGAAGCCGCCACCCAGGTCGAGATCCTTGTCGAGCAGCGTGCCACCGTGAGTCAACGCCGACCGGACGCCATATAGCTTCCGTCGCTCGCTCTCGGTCTCCCCATCCTGTCGAGGGACGTACTGATCCATGAAATCGATGAACTGCTGAGTTGGGCCCGGCCCAAGGGTGTGCCCGCAGTCGGCACACCGGTCAGGGCGCGACACGGGAGGTCGGAGCGCCTCAATGGCTTGCGTCGCGGCCATGTAGGTCGCCGACTGCGACAGTCGCCACACGAGCCCGGCGTGGTTGAGCCAAAACGCCCATCGCATGACCCTGTCGCGAACCTTCGCATCCGATCCGTAGTATCGGTCCAGAAGCGTAGGAAGGGAGGCCGGGACGTCGAACACCAACTCGAAGCTGATGCCACACCGGGAGTAGAACTCCTTGTCGGGTGTCACGGGGGCCAGGGGGGCCGCTGAGTCGCAGAAGTCGCGCGCGAGTCCTCCGAGCGACCCACCCCTGTACCCGATCTGTCCCCAGCCGGAAGGCCCAAACGGGGTATCCCCAGAGCCCATCAGACTGACCCAATCCTGGGTCCCCTGTACGGCTGATCGGTCAGACACCCACGGCAAAAATGCGGCAAGAAGGAGATTAGTTTCGCGCAATCTTTGGCGACTCCGCTCTCCTGCGATAGCGTGATTCCGACTGTTGCGGTGTTTCACTTCAAGTGCGAAGGGGTGCAGACCCACCAATGTGGGCGGACGTGGAGCATCCGCGGGGAGCGGCGCAATCTGGAAATCGTCCCGATGCCTCCACGTCGTGGTCACTGGGATAGCGGAAAAGCAAACCTCGCGGGCCATCGCGTCGCCCGCATCTGTTAGCAGGCCGGCGCGAATCTCCTTATCCAACCGCTCAAGGTGCGCATCCGTGAATGATGGGCCCGCCTTCATGTCGCTGACCGCGCCGCCTTTATCGTATGTGACCGTCAACGCGGTCTCCCGATCAATCAAGTAAGCGACCGTGTCCCCGCCGTCATGGCTAGCTTCCGGAAAGAAAGAGCTGATTAGGATTCGAAACTCCTCGGGTGCTACGTCGCGGATACAAAGTCGCGCTACAAGGTCACCCGGTAAGTTCATTCTGTCGCTCACTGCGCACTATTTCAGAAGCGCATCAAAGCGCTCTCGCAAAAGCCGCAACTCACCGCTATCGAGAAACTCGTCGACCACGACAGCAAGGTCACGGTCGTCAAGTGCGACGATGAATCCACGATCGTCGTTAGCGGTATCGCGGCACCGCTGGATCATCCGCGCCTTATTGGTGATCTTGCGACAAACCAGTAGCCCAAGCTTCCCCCGCTTCGGCGAAAAGCGCCCCGACAGCTGGTCTAGCTCGGGATTGGCTGGATCTTCCTCGTAGTTCTTGCACTCAACGAAGATCATCGCGCAGGGGTAGTGTTTGCCGAGCCACTCGAAAAAGCCCCTTTGCGCGGCGTTCGCGTACGCGATGTCTATCCGCTTGCGGCCGTTGTGGATCGGGTACTCGATCTGCGGGGACGCAAGGCGGGGATAAAACAGGGCGCTGAGCAAACTCTCGATCGCCTTGTGATATTCAGAGGCGCCTGCCGTCCCGGCCTTTACGGCAACGGCTACCGCCAAGAGCGCCTTGAGGTCCGGGACCTCGCCAACGCCCGCGTCCGCGAAGTCTTGGTGGTCGAGGGGGGATTGTGGATGTGCTCGCTTGTCGTCGCGGTACCGATCTAGTACTCCGGGGTATTCCTGGGTCCAATGCGCGATCACCTTCTTGCCGGTGCCGTACTTTTCCTTGACCGACTTCTTGGTGACGCGGCGTCGGCCACTCTTGAGTAGCTCGACCAATGCGGTGCCGGCCGACAGCTCCCGACTTTGCAGCTCCACGACAAGAAAGTGATCGAAGTACTCTTGGGACCGGTAGTCAAGTTGCTTTCGCACGATGAGCTTCGGAACTAGAATGAGCTTGCCGTCTTTGGTCTTCGGAAGATCCTCAAGTCGTTCGTGCCACACGGCCTTCTGCGGGTCCCAAAGCGGACCCGACGCGATGCCACGGGTGAGTTCGATGCCGTAGTGCTGGCAGGCGGCCTGGGTGTAGCGGATCAGCGGCTCGCGGATGATGTTGGTGGCGACGTCCGAGATGCGGTCTTTGTCGATCCCGGGGACCACGAGCGCGGTCTCCTCGAGATCCTTAAGCAGCCCGGTGGTGGCAGCGTCGGTTTCCGATAGCGCCTCCCACATCCTGTGGGCCAGCTCGGTTCCGAGGCCGGAACCTTTCGCCTTTCCCACCGATAGGCCCAGGTGCGTCTCGTTCGGCTCGCGTAGTCCGTAGAGCAGCCGCCTCGCTTCCTCGTCCTGCCCGGCTCGTATTGCGCCCAAGACGGTCGAGAAGAAATGCTGGATCAGGCTTACGCATTCCAACGACCATTCCGTCGTCGGCAGCCGCAGCGCGCGCGGGTCGACGTACAGGCGGGTGTCCCCAGCGATGTCGACATCGACGAAGTCCAGCTCGCCTTGCGTTCGGTCGAGTTTGAATCGCTTCGAGACGCGCACCGGCCCAATACTATTCGCAGTGGCGGACTTTGCGGGCGTACAATGTGACTATGAGGCTTACAAAGCTCGCCGTCACAAACTTTCGGAGCATCAAGGGGCCAGCGGAGATAAGCGTACCTTCGCGGCATCTCGCCTTGGTGGGCTCGAACAACGCCGGGAAGTCGAACATCATCGCTGCGCTCGATTGGGTCCTTGGCTCGCGAGCGCCGTTCAACCTTCGGGCAACCGATGACGACTATTACTTGCCTGGCAAGCCGATTGTTATCGAGGCGACGCTCGGCGAAATCAATGATGAGGACAAGCGACGTCTCATGGGCGTTGCTTCCAACAAGGCACAGCGCGGCGCGCTCTCTAGCAAGGATGATCCCGAGATCACG
Organism: uncultured Solirubrobacterales bacterium; assembly: GCA_963849215.1. Classification (GTDB taxonomy): domain Bacteria; phylum Actinomycetota; class Thermoleophilia; order Solirubrobacterales; family Solirubrobacteraceae; genus Palsa-744. The sequence continues at coordinate 231,482 of CAWKGR010000001.1, read as the reverse complement.
CTTACGCTGACTCTTCCCGCCCGAAACGGAGCGGATTCGGGCGACGATGACGAAGACGCCGGGGACGGGCCAACGAAACCAACGCTGGAGATCAATCTCTGGGGCTTCCCCGTCTACACGAAGACGACAGACAAGCGGCGAGCCTTGGTGCAGTTCGTCAAGGCTGGGGCAGAGCGTGCCGTTGACGATGACCTGCAGGCATCGCAGTGGACTCCGTATGGGCAACTCATGAAGTCGGTCCTAGAAGCAGCGCCACAGTATGAGGAGGTTGTAGATCTATTGGCACAGGTTAATAGCAAGCTCCAAGAGGTGTTCGGCCAACAGAAGGCGGCGATGCTGGCCGACGCACAGGTGGTGTCTTACGTTGAGGACGTCGCGTTTCAGCTCACCCGTGAGAACAACCCAGCGGAACTCTTGCGCTATCTCGAGATTGTTGTCACAGAGAGCGGGGGACGTGAGACGAACCTGGCGCGAATGGGCACTGGGACGCAAAGCGCGGTAATCATCGCCATGCTTGAGCTGGTACTGCGGGCCCGCACGAGTCAGGTCAAGGTGTTTGCTGTCGAGGAGCCTGACGCCTTCGTCCAGCCCCATGGTGTCCGGAGACTCGCTTCGCTAATCAGGCGAATCGGGCAAGACGACAAGGCCCAGGTTGTCATCACGACACATTCGCCCTCTCTTCTCGCCACGCTGAGCCCGCGCGACATCGTGAGAGTTGAGAAGCAGGGCTCGGCGACGGAGGTGTTTCAGTCTCCCACGACCCTCGCTGATCCGGCGTTCGCGCGCTTCGTGACCCGCGAGAGTGCCGAGATGTTCTTCGCGCGTCGCGTTTTGTTGGTCGAGGGGGTCACAGAGCGCTTTCTGCTGCCCCCGCTCGCTACGTTGACTAGGTCCGAGGGCGAGGCGCTTGACTTCGACCGCGAACAGATCTCGCTGATCGAGCTCAACGGCAAGGGCAGCATTCTGAGCTTCGCCAAGATCCTCGACAGCTTCAAGATCGAGTGGCGTGCCGTCGTAGATCGCGACTTCCTTGGCGATCCGACGTGCAAAAACCTGGTGGCGTACTTGAACAGCACGGGCCGTGCCGTCGACGACTCAACCGACGAGGCGCTGCGAGCGGGCCTCCGCGCGCACGGCGTCGTAGTCCTGCAGCACGGCGAGATCGAGGACTACATTCCGGAGCAGGACGTAGCGGAGGCATCCGGCAAGTCCGTCGCCGAGGTTCAAGCAGCGTGTGCCGCAACAGCCAAGCGCAGCGACGCGTTCAAAAGGCTCTTTGGCGTATCGAAGCCGCTGTACGCCCGTCAGCTCGCTGACGCGTACTTGGCGAAAGGTGCTTTTCCTGGACCGCTAGAAAGGTTGATCGAGCACCTAGCGAGAAAGTAGCCGTCGAAAAGACGTTGCCCCACGGCCTCAGTGACAATTCCCTCACGTCCTTCTCAGCCGACCAAATAGGCCGTTGTACGTCGTACAAGCGGCATTGAGCGATCCTGACCAACTCAGGCGCGGAGTCGGGTCGGCGTACCGATTTCCCAAGCGGGGCTCTACTCACCGCGACGGAGCGCGTTGAGGAACGCTTCGGGTCTAAAGTCCGAGTCATGTATTACGAGCTTGACTGCGACTCCTTGGTCACGGATGAACTCTAGGGCCACATAAATCACCTCGGCACTCCACTCAGGGTCAAGCGCCTGGACAAGCAAGTCGCCGGATCGCTGACGCTCTTTCAGGGCATCCACGAAGTCACCAGCACCACCCTCCCGCAGATAAACCTCTCGGTCCTCCTGGTTATTCGGTAATACTGCATCGGGCATGGTTTCACTATATGTCAATAAATATCTTGGCGCAAACACTGCGTCGCACAAGTGCCATTGTCGGTCAAATGGCACGCGACCTTCATCAAGGTCATCCGGGGCAGGGTCTATTGACGGCTTCCGGCTTCGTTCGACCTCCGAAGACCTTGCGTGCCGCTCATGGCTTTAGTGGTGCTTGTCCCCCGACTCCAGCAGCGTCAGCGGATCAAGTTCGAGCCGTCCGGCGATCCGCTCCAGACTCTTGAGCGTCAGGTTGCGCTCGCCTCGCTCGATGCCGCCCATGTAGGTGCGGTGGACACCCAGGACGTCGGCGAACGCCTCTTGGCTCAGGCCCTTGGCCTGGCGGTAGGTCCGCAGGTTGCGGCCCACGGTCTGCTGTAGATCCCCTTCCACGCCAGGGATACGCTCCCGGCTTGCTACTTGACAGTCTACAGACTTATAAGTAGCGTTCTGGTGCTTCATACCGACAGAGCTTGGGGGCGGGCCAGACATCCCTATGAGACCCGTCCCCAAGCACCAAGCCGACCCGAAGGACAGCTCCTCATGCCGATATTCCCATCCGAGACCCAGCAAAGTCGGCTCTCAGCGTGGCTGCTCTCTGCCCTGATCGCTGTGGTGGTCAGCTGCTCATTGCTGCTGGCGGCCACCGCCTCAGCTGCCGACTACACCTGGCAGGGTGGTGGCTCATCAACGGCTTGGTCAAACGCTGGTAACTGGCTGGGCGGCGGTGCTCCGGCTCCGGCGTCGTCTATCGAAACGCTGACCTTGCCGCTACTACCCGCCTTGCAGAACTCGGAAAATGACTTGGGCGGCTTGAGCATCAACCACATGCAGGTGGACGATAGCCATGATTACGTGCTCTCCGGCCAGGGTCTGACGCTTGGCAGCGGTGGCCTGACAATCGGTGCGTCTGAAGGGACACAAGGCTTGTTCATCGCTTCCACGCCTATCGCCTTGAGCAGTAGTCAGACGTGGGATATATCCGAGCCGACCACCGAAGCGCCCACAAAGGTTTCCTTTGGACCGAACGTCGAACTAGCCGGCGCGCTCTCAGGTGAAGCTGCCGATCTAACCATCAACCTCAGTGCTGCATCGTTGACCTTTGGTCAGCAGCCAATTCCGGGGAGACCGGCTGACACCGCCAATGACGAGCTGGGTGAATTGACCATCAATGGTGCTCAAATAGCAACGGGTGCCAACGAGAGCTTGGTGAATCTCAACCTGGCGAGTTTCAATACCAGTGATGGTCACGCCCTGAACCTAAACAATGTGTCATTTGAAGATCACGAAACGGCAACTGGCCCGATCAACGCCAACGGATCGGAGCTGACGCTGGGCGGCTCGGTCATAGGCCCGGTGACAATGACGGACTCGGTACTCGAACCGAGTGAAAGTCTCAGCCTGCCGAGTTTGTCACTGGACAGTGCCAGCACGCTAAGGATGCATGCGGATATTAGCGGCAACAACCAAAGCGATGAGATCAGGTCAACCGGGGCCCTCTCGCTTGGTGATTCAGGGCTGGCAGTAATCCCCACCGATGATCCAGGTAGCACCTGCCCGCCGCCGAACGTCGGGCAGACGTACACCTTGCTATCCACGACAGGCAGCCTGAATGGCACCTTCGGCAGCTATTCGGTGTTTGGAAACCCGACTAACAACCCTTTGCTTATTCCCTGCTTTGACGGCAATCATAAAACTGGGCCAGAGGAAGAAACCGCAGCCCGAGTGTATCTGTACCGTATCAACTACAATACGACTGGCTCACCAAAGACGGTCACTGCCACGGTCCAGCCCTCTGTGCCGGTGATCTTTGGTGAAAACAACGAACTACCGATGATATCAGGGAGTGCCACAGTCGGGCAGACTCTTGGTGAGAGTCATGCGTCCTGGTTCAACGAACCGACCAGCTACAGCTACCAATGGCAACGCTGTGATAATGGCGGCAATACCTGCCAGAACATTGCGGGAGCAGTCGGTCAGAGCTACACGCTGAGCGCGGCTGATGTTGGCTCCACCATACGGGTTCAGGAAACGGCCACCAACAGCGAAGGCACTAGCACCCCGGAAGTTTCTGCACCAACGGCCGTAGTGCAGACCGCACCAGCAGGTGGTGGGAGCAGTACAGGAGGCAGCACGACAAGCGGTGGCGGCTCGACCGGCGACACCGGCTCCAGTTCAGGTGGCGGCACAATCGCCACCATCAGCAGCGCGCAGATCGCAGCGCTACTTGGAGAGCAGCTCATCCCGTCAGGCAAGGCAGCCAAGATCGGGGCGCTGCTCAAGAACGGCGGAGTTACCATGAGCTTCACCGCATTGGAGCCTGGAACACTCACGGTGCAGTGGTATGCAGTTCCAAGTGGAGCCAAGGTTGCCAAGCACAACAAGGCCAAGCCGATGCTCGTGGCATCTGGTCAGGTAAACTTCAAGAGAGCGGGAACGGGCAAGATCAAGGTCAGGCTGACGGCTGCGGGCAAGAAGTTGCTCAAGGGCATCAAACGCGTGACGTTGACGGTGGAGGGGGTGTTTACGGCGGCTGGCCAAGGGCCTGTCACCGCGACTAAGCAGTTCTCTGTTATCGAGCAGTCTGCCGCCAACAAAACGACCCTCACTGACAGCACCTCATTGCTGAGCCGGGGCCTAGATCGCTGACGCTGGTTGCTCGTCTAGAATACTCCCAAGGGCACCCGCAAGACGCACGCAGCCCTCAGCAAACACTTCCGCATCAGGGCTTGGGGAAGCCCTTCTCTGCAGCCGAGTGTGCGATGGTGTCCATAGCCAGTCATGCCAACGCTCAACTAATTCGGGTTGCCCTAGTGCTATGTCGCCGATACCGTGAACAAATTGAAAGTTGTGCTTGCGTTTCTTGTTATCTCGTAGAACTTCACATTCTTGTGGCGATAGGGAAAGTGTACTGGGAATTGTGCGAATGGCAGCTTCGATTTCGTACCGCGTAGCAGCACTGCCCGTCGCTGGCCGAAGGTGCTCCGCCGACCCGGTAGACTCAAGAATACGGTTACAGTCAGCGGCAATATTGACCATGTACCACAATGCGGCCCGCTCAATGACCCGATTGTGCCGAACCGGGCGTCTCCAGGCTTCATCTAAGTGATCCACCGTCATTACGGCGTTATATCGCATCCGATCATAGACCTTGATGTGCTCCTTTGGCTCCGTGTTGTGTAATGGTTCATTACTACTCACAATAAAATACAACCTATTTATTACGTAAACTATACTATGTGTATGCGGATTTGTCAATTAATCAGCGTTAGCTTCTATAAGCTTCCCAAGGAAACACTGGTGTATAAACTGCTGCTCTAGTGTCCTGCCAGCATAGAAGTTGGGGTCATCCGCTATGACGTTGAAATGCCCTGTAAGGATTTGCATGGCATGTGGATAGCCCAGCCTGCCATTTGACTGATTGCCGACCAAGCCAAGCGAATGCTCGGCGATCTTCAAAAATCCGGCGCACACCTCAACGATGCCCGGTATGTCAATGAGATCATCTTCAAGGCCAAAGCGAAGCCCGAGTATCCACTCAGTGAATCGGCGATCAAGCCGATCCCAAAAGAAACGACCGTCCCTGGGGTTCGGCAGTCCGGTGAAAAACGCGGTACATACCGTAATGCGGCGGTCAGCGTCTAGAGGTAGAACACGGTAGATATTTTCGAGTGCACTAGAGAGTAGCGTTGAAGCCTCGCCGGGTAGATTCGTTTTGATCTCCTTAGCGCGGGAATAAGCCTGCGCGTCAAAACAGTAGCCACCACTTATGACCAAATCGACGTATGAACGGTACAGGGCATCGCGCAGTATCCGATCGCATCCCGGAGTCCAGTCGTTACTGCCCACTAGCGTCCGATTATATGTGCAGATAAATAGATAAGCCCGACATTGCTCATATAGTCGGATCACGTCGTCGACAACACACAGAAGATCAGACAGGGCTTGACGATACCCGTCTAGTGTAGATAGCTCAAGTGGAGCGGACTCCTCAAGTCCATTGTCCAATAGGAAAGCCACAATGAGCTTGAGCAACACAGGCCGTCGGCGTTTGAAGGCGTTTTCATCTATTCCGTGGCCTTTATCAAGCGCACGCTTTCTCTCGTCGACGTTTTTTCCCTGGAACTCATGGGTTGCTGCCAGAATTGCTTGTCCGATTAGCTGGTCGCGCTTCGTCGGAAGGTCCGCGATCGCATCTTTGAGCGCCGCATGTGCAGCTTTCTGCCGTTGGCCTTCGCTAGCCCCTTGCCCGACACGACGAGACACCTCGGGGCAACCGAGAAGCATCTGATAGCCCGCGAGCGCGGTGGACTTCATCGAGCGTTGGTTGCGTCCGATTTCTTCCAGCTCGGTACGTAGCTGCTTGCCCAGTGCCTCGCGAAGCACGTCACTTGACCGAGATCTGCCCCCTTCTGCCCGAGATGTGCCCTGGCCTGCCAGATCGGCCTTGTGGGCGTCGTCGGTGCCGTGGTTTCCTGGCCTCTCGGACACGCGAACAGGCTATCGGCCCACATAAGGGCGTGAAAGGAGCATCTGATGAAGCTCACAACACCGGCAATCCCCGGCTCGGTTTGGGACTGGGAGCCGATCCCGGATGTCCACTGGGGTCCCGGTGGCATTGACGATTGGGGCTGGACGGCTCAGGAGCCCAGGTCGTCGTCGGCCAACGTCCCACCTCGTCCTCAACAACCACTCCAAAGGAACTGTGATCCATCATGTCAAAAGGCCTAGTTCGCCGCACCTCAACCTCAGTCGCCCAGCCCGACCAACTGCTGAATGCCCAAGTCTCCGCCGTCGAGCGCGTGGGCGTCACCGCCATCGCCCGCATCCAGGTCGGAGCCTTCGCCACGTCGGTCGCCATGCAGAACGCCACCATGCTCTCCAGGGCTGCCAATGCTGCCTTCAAGGTCAGCCCAATGGGCGAGGACATCTATCAGGCGATCTTGATGGCCTATGGCACCTTGGCCGTAACCGAGATCCAGAGCTTGAGCATGAGGCGATCCTGATGGGTTGGCTAGAGGCATCTCTTGGCTTCATTGGTCTGGTCGTGCTCCTGGGAGCAATGCTGTACTGGCTCCCGCCCTCCGATCCGCCTATGATCGAAGAAGACCTGGCCGCTCCCTACCGCGAAGCACTCCATACATCAGTTCGCTTGCAGCGAGTGGCCCAAGACCTAGAGCAGCAAATCTATGCCGAGGCGATGCGGCAGGCCGAGGGCGATCAGGGCCAGTCGTGACTACCCCGCCGTCTCGCTGGCGAGACTCAGCGCTGAATCTGGCGGTGACGGCTCTGGCTATCGCCCTGATGCTGTACGTCTCTGCTCGTCTCATTATCGCGGTTCTGCCCGTACTTATTGTCGTCGGCGTCATTGTGCTGCTCGGCTTCGCGGGCTTGTCGGTTTATCAATTTCGCAAGTCGCGGTGGTGAACAAATCTCCAGATAACAGGGGCGTCGTGTCGGTGTTGTGGAATAAACAAGCGGTATTGACTGATGGATTAAATCATCGTCTACTAGTCAGACTCCCGTTGCCGCCATAAGTGGTGACACGGTTCGGTTGAGAGACGGGTCTACCCGTTAGCAGGTAAATGTCCCCATATGGGACGTGCTGCTCTGCGTGCTCATTTTCCGGCTGGTCGTGGAGAGAAAGGAGGTTCGTAATGAGTAGAACCTATCATCATAGAAAGGACCGTAATATCCGGGTTCGAGGTATACGGCGGCCCACAGATCTGCGCCGGCTCGCGCGGGTCTTGATCGACTTGGAGCAGGCCCAGGCGGAAGCCGAGGCCGAAGCGGGACACGAGCAAAAGCATAAGGCGAAGCGAGCCAAGCGTGAGCAAAGCGGCAAGAGTGCCTCGGCGGATAACGACGCGGAGGCCGCAGCGTGAAGTCAATATCACGCACTTGGTTTCGCCTGCGTTGGCCGCGTGAGGTGGAGCCGGAACAGGTGGCACAGGTTTTTCGGCTGCTGGCGACGACGGCCGGTAGCCCGGTAATCGTGGAGGCTGTTGGATCGCCGGGCGTGGTGGAACATCGCCTGGCCTTGCCAACGAGTCGGGGCGAGGCGACCGCCGACCAGCTCCGGGCCAGCATCCCCGGTTTGAGTGTCGAGGAGTTGTCCAAACGTCCAGCGCTTACCGTCACGCGGGCCGTCGAGCTGCGCTTGTCAACGAAACGTCGGCCGCTACACACCGATGATGTAGCTGGGGTCAGCCGGGCCATGCTGACGGCACTCGCATATGTGCATCGGGGCGAGCGGCTGAGCGTCCAGTGGGTACTTGGCCGACCGTTCACGCCGGTTGCCGTGCCGAACCATTTGGAGAACGCCGGTCGGGAGTCGTGGCTGGGTGCGTTGCTGCTGGCTCCGTTTGGTCCGCCGCCTGTGGCGGACGTTGAAGTGCGCAGTGCCCTGCGTGCCAAGCAGTCCGAACCCGGTTGGCGGGCTGTCGGCCGGGTAGCTGTAAAGGCAAAGACCAAGAGCCGCGAACGGCAGTTGGTCCGGCAAGTAATTGGAGCGCTGCGGAGCGCTGAAGCGCCCGGCGTCAGTTTTTGGGTGCGACCAATGAGCGCTAGTCGGGTGATCGAAGCTCGCGTGCCGCGTTGGCGTCTGCCGCTGCGCTTGAACGCCACTGAGCTGGCCACGGTCTCAACGTGGCCGGTGGGGCTGACCAGCGAGTTGCCAGTGTCCATGATCGGCAGCCGCTTGGTGGCCCCGGCAGCGACCATTCCGAGATCCGGGCGGGTTATTGGGAAGGCGACCTACCCTGGCCGTGAGCGTGCCTTGGCGTTGTCACCAACTGACTCGCTGCGGCATTTGCACGCGCTCGGGCCGACCGGAACCGGCAAGTCCACGCTGCTGCTCAACCTTATTACGCAAGATATGGCGGCTGGACGGGCAGTGGTCGTCATCGAGCCCAAGGGAGACCTCATTGCTGACGTGCTTACACGCGTTCCGCCGGAGCGAGTGAGCGACGTGGTACTGCTCGATCCCGCCGATACTGAGCGCCCGGTCGGCCTGAATCCGCTGGCGCTCGGTGGCCGGTCGCCAGAGCTGGCAGCCGATCAGTTGCTCGGGCTGTTCCATTCGCTCTATGCCGCGCATTGGGGGCCACGGACGCACGACATTCTTGGCGCTTCGTTGCTCACACTGGCTCGTAGTCCTGGCATGACACTTTCAGCGTTGCCGCTGCTGCTCACCGATGCTGGTTCCAGACGAAGGATTGTGTCGCGTGTGGTCGATCCGATTGGTCTAGAGCCCTTCTGGGCCGCGTTTGAGGCGTGGAGTGAGGCCGAACGAGCGGCGGCCATTGCACCCGTTATGAACAAGCTGCGTCCATTGCTGCTGCGTCCAGAACTACGGGCCATCGTCGGACAGACGAGGGCGAGCTTCGATCTGCGCCGGGTCTTCACTGAGCGCAAGATCCTGCTTGTTGATCTCGGTAAGGGATTGCTCGGGCCGGAGACCTCGGCGTTGCTCGGCAGTTTGGTTGTCTCCCAGCTCTGGCAGGCCATCCTCGGCCGAGCCGCCATTGCGCCCGAGCCGCGTCATCCAGTCTTTGTCTACGTCGATGAGTTTCAGGACTACATGCACTTGCCACTGGACTTTGCCGATGCGCTGGCCCAGGCGCGAGGTCTGGGTGTCGGTTTCGGGCTTGCCCATCAGTACATGCACCAGCTCGACCCGGCCATGCGCTCAGCGGTGCTGGCTAACGCGCAGTCACGGGTAGCGTTCCGGCTGTCCGGCGAGGACGCCCGCATCATCGCCGCCGACAGTGCGCTAGCTCCCGAGGACTTCCAGAGTCTCGGAGCTTTTCAGTGCTACATGCAGCTTGTCGCCAAGTCGGCCGTCCAGCCGTGGTGCAGCGCCAGTACTCTGCCACCAGGCAAGCCGATTAGCGATCCGGCGTTGATTCGCGCTGCCTCGCGCGGCACCTATGGCGTCGATCGCGCTGAGATCGAGGCCGACCTCCATGAGCTGTTTGTTGGCCGTCGCCAGAGCAAGGGCGATGACCTGTCCCCACGGCGGCGAGGCATGGAGGGCGAGGTATGAGAGCACGACGTATCGGCCGTCGTCTCGCGTTGCAGGTGTGGCTGCAAAACCCCTGTAGCCACGCTGTAAGCGCTCAAACTTTGGCGAGGAAAGTCTCTCACTATCCGTGTCATCACTTTTCGCCGTGGGGCGGCGGGCGGCAGTCTGTTGGCAATGCTGAGTGGCGGATGGTTGCGCCGCTGGGCGGCGACAACCACAGCGCATCAACAGGGGTGAGGCTGTTCCGTAGTCGTGGGGGTGCCCGTCGCTTCGTGTGCCCGGCAACGCCCGTCCCAACATCTTTCAGCACAGCCTCTTTGGTAGCGAAAGGAAAGAACAATGGAGGGGCCGAGTGAGCGCGGCTGCGCCAGCGCGGCCCTACGCCTCGGCGAGGGGGGTGGCGCAAACCCGCGAGCGGCTATCGGAGCGGGATGTGGCGATCATCCGTCAAGTGGCTTGCTTGCGGCTAATGAGCGCCCGGCAGATTCAGGCGCTCCACTTCCCGGATGCCGAGCATGACAACGAGCGGGCCGCCACGCGCGCCCGTCAGCGAGTCCTAGAGCGGTTGACGCGCGAGCGGCTGCTGATCCGTTTGGAGCGTCGCATCGGTGGGGTGCGGGCGGGTTCGGCGGGTTTCGTATTGGCGCTGGGGCCAGTCGGTCAGCGGGTGCTTGGGGCCAGTGGTCCCCGGCGGCGCTCGCACGAGCCGACGCTGCGGTTTGTCGATCACACGCTCGCCATAGCTCAGCTTGTCGTAGACGTGAGTGTGGCTTCGCGGGCAGGTCGGCTCGATGTGCTGGACGTTCAAGCTGAGCCGAGCTGTTGGCGGGAGTGCTCTGGCTTGGGCGGGCGGCGCTTGCTGCGCCCCGATGCGTTTGTGGCGATTGGTAGCGGCGGGTATGAGTTGCGCTGGTTCATCGAGGTAGATCGCGCAACCGAGAGTCTGCCGGTCATTGTGCGTAAGTGTCACCTCTACACTGACTATTACCAATCCGGCAAAGAGCAAGCCAAGAATGGTGGGGTGTTCCCCCGTGTCTGCTGGGTGGTGCCGGACGAATTGCGAGCTGAGCGCCTGCGGGCTGCCATCGCGCGGGATCGCAGCCTGCCCGAGCGGCTGTTTGTGGTGACGACGAGCGAGCAGGCTGTGACCGTGTTGGGCCTCGTATCGCAAGTAACAGTTAATACATAAAAGGGGGTATCAATATGGAACGAAAATCACAACAAATACCACTTTACGTGAATATATATTGTGGTACACTTAACAACACTAATGCGCTCGGTGGAGCAGAAAGGGGGTAGCCTATGACAGGGGAAGATAAAGATAATAATGTGGAGGGGGCCGCTGCCGTCATCTACCTGCGGGTGTCGAGCAAGGAGCAGGCCGAGAAGGGCGGCGAGGCGGAGGGCTACTCCATCCCGGCTCAGCGGGAGGCGTGCAAGCGCAAGGCTGCCAGTCTCAAGGCGGCGGTGATCGAAGAGTTCGCGGACCGTGGCGAGTCAGCCAAGACCGCCGATCGCCCGGAGCTGCAACGGCTGCTTGAGTTCGTTACCGAGCAGCCGGTCAAGTACGTCATCGTCCACAAGGTTGATCGCCTGGCGCGCAACCGGGCCGACGACGTGGCGATCAACCTGGCGCTCAAGCAGGCTGGAGTGGAGCTGGTGTCCGTCAGCGAGAACATCGACCAGACGCCATCGGGCCTGCTGCTGCACGGCATTATGAGTTCGATTGCCGAGTTCTACTCACGCAACCTGGCGACTGAGGTCATCAAGGGCTGCGTGCAGAAGGCCAAGAATGGCGGCACACCAGGACGTGCGCCCGTCGGCTACCTGAACGTCCGGCACTTCGACAACGGCCGCGAAAGCCGCACGGTGGAGATTGACCCTGTGCGGGGGCCGCTGATGGCCTGGGCGTTCGAGGCGTATGCGACGGGCGATTGGACGATCCGCCGTCTGCTGGCCGAGCTGACGGCCCGTGGACTGACGACTGTTCCCAGCCGGAGGTCGTCGGGGTTGCCGCTGCGCGTCTCGCATCTGCATACGTTGCTGCGCCATCCCTACTACGTCGGGATCGTCCGCTACCAGGGCGCGCTCTATGAGGGCAAGCACGAGCCGCTGGTGGATCACAAGACCTGGCAGCGGGTGCAGGAGCTGTTGACCGCCAAGCACTTGACCGGCGAAAAGCACCGCGAGCACCCGCACTATTTGAAGGGCTCCATCTTCTGTGGCGAGTGCGGCAGTCGTCTGATCGTCTGTCATGCCAAAGGCCGTGGCAGGACATATCCCTACTTCATCTGCATCGGCCGCCAGCAGAAGCGCACCGACTGCAAGCTGCGGGCACTGCACATCGAGAAGGTCGAGGAAGCCATCGCTGCCCACTACGCGACCGTCCAGCTCCGCGAGGATGAGCTGACGTCGCTCCGGGCCTTCCTGGAAGAAGAACTGTCGAAGCTCCGACTCGACACCGAGCGCGAACGCCGGATGCAGGAGCGACGGCTGAGCGACTTGACGGGCGAACGCAAGAAGCTGTTGGAGGCCCACTACGCCGACGCCGTACCGCTCGACCTGCTCAAGAGCGAGCAAGCACGGCTGACCATCGAGATCACCCATGCCGAAGACCGGCTGGCAGAGATCGAGGGCGACTTCAAGAAGGCCGAGAGCAACCTCAACCGAGCGTTGACACGGGTCGGCGACTGCGAGACGGCCTACCGCGAAGCATCAGGCACCATGCGGCGGCAGTTCAACCTGGCGTTCTTTCGTCGGCTGCTGATCGATGACGAGTACAACGTGCGGGGCGAGCTGGCCGAGCCCTTCGACGCGCTGCTCGGCGACGATCTGCGGCGAGCCGTCGCCGCCAGGGCCAGCGAGGAGCTACAAGACGCCGTGGAGGACACCCTGCGCCGACGGGACGCCGAAGGCGTGTTCGTCCAGAACGACCAGCGCCCACGGGAGCCAGAACGGCTCCTCGTGGGCGCGGGATCGCCACGCCTTTCTAGGCGTGGTGGTTTTAGTCCGGAACATTTGGTGCGCCCGAGTGGACTCGAACCACCACGGACCAAGCGGTCCACAAGGCCCTCAACCTTGCGCGTCTACCAATTCCGCCACAGGCGCAGAGTGGGCGAGTATAGCCGTCTGAGGCGTTCCGACTAGTTGGCCCTTGCATCCGTCCACGCCCCGCGCTACTGTACGAACACATGTTCGTTCCAGGGCCCACACTTCACGACCGGGGAGCCGTTTCCACATGGATTTGACAAAGCGTCAACAGGAGATCTTCGACTTCATTCGCAAGTACTCGGCCAAGTACGGCTACCCGCCGACGGTGCGTGACATCGGCAAGGCTGTGGGCCTCGCTTCTTCTTCGACCGTTCACGCGCATCTCGCCAACCTCGAGAAGATCGGTCTCCTACGTCGCGACCCCACCAAGCCGCGTGCCATCGAGCTGCTCGACCGGGCGGTGGGTGGTGCGGTTGACAGCGTTCGCAGCATTGTCCGTCCCGACAGTCTCCCACTGCTGGGGTCGGTCGCCGCTGGCCAGCCGATACTTGCCGAAGACAACATCGAAGAGTACGTTCCGGTTCCCAGCATCGCGGGGGGTGAGGACGGCGACTACCTGCTGCGCATACGGGGCGAATCAATGAAGGACGCCGGCATCGTCGAAGACGATCTGGTGGTTGTTCACAGGCAGGACACCGCCCAGCAAGGCGACATAGTGGTCGCGCTACTCGGGGAGGAGGCCACTGTCAAGCGCTACTTCCGCGAATCCGACCACATTCGTCTGCAGCCCGAAAACGACACGATGGAGCCGATTCGGACCAAGGAGGTCCGTGTGCTCGGACGTGTGGTTGGGCTGCTCAGGAGTATGTGATGACCACGCTGCTGCTCGAGCGACCGCGGATCGTCGAAGGCGACTTCGAGCGCTTCGGGCACCATCGGTCGGACGGTGAGCCCATCCCCGGACCGACAGACGTGAGCGACGGATTGACACTAGACGATCTCGTCACCAGCGTGTGGGAGGGCTTGGCCGTGCGCGCCACAGTCGCCTGCCTGGTATGCGAGGGTCCTATGGCATCTGGTGCTCATGATGACGATGGCGCTCCGCCCACGAGCGTCTGTCTCAGCTGTGGCTCACAGCTTTCCTAGCCGGCGCAGCGCTTCTTGCGCGAGGCTTCACGCTAGGTCTCCCACGCGCTACGGTGGTGGCGCAGGTCAAGCAGCCGCGGAGGCCCTAGGGCCTTCGAGGAAAGTCCGGACATCACAGGGCAAGGTGGTCGAGCTATCGACCCGGGGAAACCCGCGGGAAAGTGCCACAGAAACAAACCGCCGATGTCGGCCGTCCCACGTGAACGGCTGGCAGGCAAGGGTGAAATGGTGCGGTAAGAGCGCACCAGCGTCGCGGTGACGCGGCGGCTGGGCAAACCCCACCCGATGCAAGGCCAAACCGGATCGCTTGCAGGTTGCCCGCCGAGATCCAGGTAGGCCGCACAGATGGATGGTTGCTCAACGACAGAATCCGGCTTATCGACCCGCTAAGGAAAAGCCCCGCCCCGGCGGGGCTTTTCTATGTGGTCAGTAGCTGGAGACTCGACACGTTAGGCAAACAGCGCTTGAGAAGGCGATTTCTATGGGATCGCTCGACACGGGCGCCCGACCACAGATCGGCAGCGCTCCACACCGCTTGGTGCAGAATACAAGGGCTGTCGCGGATAGCTTGCCGCCCTGCAGACCGCAGAACACATAGTCATTTGGGGTCGGGTGATGGCTCTACGCCGACCCTCCAGCTCGTCGGCCAACTGGGTGGGCCTGCCTTCCACGCCGTTGAGGCGCCAGGGCGAGCGCGACAAACCCCTCGATCTCCGCCGGTCCGATCGAGACAGCACCCGCCGGGCGGTAGAAACCGAAACGATTTCGCCGAACAGTGCGGTTGGCCCGCGAGCGCCGCTACTACTGACGTTCGAGGCTAGAGCCGTGACGTTTCGAGGGACGTCAACTGCCCGGGGTGCGCGCCCAACGCCGTGCCCATCTTGCGCCGGTGTCATCACCAGCGCCAAGGCGTTGCCGCTGGATGAGGCTCGCCAACGAGCTTACAGATGCTCAGTCCCAGCAGGGCGATCCCCGGCACTACACTTTGCGGCATGTGGCGCTGGTCAGTCACGCTTTGCTCGCTGCTGTCCGCCGCAACTTTCGCGGCTATTAGCTCTGCCACTGGCGCTGGGGGCGCTTACGCGGGCGGTATGTCGAGCCAATGTCCGTTCGGGTACAGCGCGGCGGCTGCTCCCGAAAGCGAACCATCAGCTCAGGCCGACGCCGCAGCCATGCTCGCTGAGTTGCCGCAGCCGCCGGGGTCGAGTGAGTCCTCGATCGATCCATCGGAAGCTAGCTCGCTACTCGCCGGTCCAGGGTACGGGCCGGCGGCGACCCCCAATGCGGTGGATCAGCACGCCTGGTGGCTCGTGCCCGTCACCCCCGCCGAAGCGCTTGCCTACATCTGCGCCCATCTCCCGCCGGGCACCACGCAACCGATGTTGGTCGGTGGAGGTCTGAAAGGACCAAACCTCCCTGAAAAC
This sequence comes from uncultured Solirubrobacterales bacterium, assembly GCA_963849215.1. Classification (GTDB taxonomy): domain Bacteria; phylum Actinomycetota; class Thermoleophilia; order Solirubrobacterales; family Solirubrobacteraceae; genus Palsa-744. The sequence continues at coordinate 216,084 of CAWKGR010000001.1, read as the reverse complement.
AGGGTCTCGGGATTCAGGTGGCCCGGAAGCCCTGGCACGCTGGTCGTGTGGGCGGTGCGGCTGGCGAACGGATCAACGGCGTTGCGGGTGGACGCCGAGGTCGTGTGGATCACCCCTCGCGCTGCCTCTGAGAGGGTCCCTGCTGGCATACGTCTGCTCACGATTAGCGTTCACGAGCCAGGCGGCGCGAGCATCGGGGCCAAGTCCAAGTATCCGACAGTCCTGGGACGGCTGCCTTCGCGCGTTACCTCGACCGCGCGGAACGAAAAGGTCGTGGCGTTGCTGAACGAACTCCGGGTGTACCAGCCTGGCGTGAGGCACTGTCCGCTGAGGCGCGGCGGGACCGTTCAGCTCGGCTTCTACGCCAGTCCGAATGTCCCCCCGGTGGCCGTTGCGGGCATCAATACCGAAGGCTGTGGCGGCGTGAGCCTGACGATCGACGGGGTGGCTGAGCCAGAGCTCGAAGGGGGATGGTTTTTGGTCGAAGAGATCGGCCGAGCACTCGGGATCAGACCAACCCCCGAGAAGCCAAAGTCCCACCGCCGACATCGTTGAACACACCTCTAACTCGCTCTCCTTCTGATGGAGTACGTCCGCCGGTCGTCCAACGGTCGCTGGAACCCCAGGTACGAATGATGAACACTCACGCTCAGGCGACGCTCGACGCGTAGGTAGATCGTGAAGTCGGCGAGGGCGTCCAGCATGTCGGCCTCCGTTCCGGGCAGGGCCTGCTCTTGCTGGACGCTTAGCGTGTTTAGTCTCCGGCTTATCGACCCGCTAAGGACAAGCCCCGCTCCGGCGGGGTTTTTCTATATGTCGGTGCCGGAGGGGTTGTGACTCAAAAGGATTGTCGATCACTCATGGGGGAGGGGCCCCATAATGCCTCCCTACTGTGGACAGCGTGCTCCCCACCATTGCCGACGGGCTCAAGGACGCCTTCCTGATGGCCTGGACCGTGTGGTGGGCGTTGGTGCTCGGTTTCGCGATCTCGGCGATTGTCCAGGCGTGGGTCCCTCGCGAGCGGATCCAACGTGCGCTTGGCGGCTCGGGCGTGCGCCCGGTAGCGATCGCTACAGGTCTTGGCGCGGCTTCTTCATCCTGCTCCTACGCGGCGATTGCGATCGCCAAGAGCCTGTTCCAGAAGGGTTCATCGGCGGCATCGGCACTGGCTTTCCAGTTTGCCTCCACCAACCTCGTGATCGAGCTCGGCATCGTCATGTGGATCCTGCTCGGCTGGCAGTTCACGCTCGCGCAGTTTCTCGGCGGCCTGATCCTGATCGCCGTGATGAGCGTGCTGCTGCGGCTATTCGTATCCCAGCGACTGGAGGAGAGCGCACGCGGACACGCGCAGCAGGCCGACACCGACCACCAGCACCACACGGCCGGCGAGCACATGAGTATCCGCGAGCGACTCACCTCGCTCTCCGCGTGGTCGGACGTAGCCCACAACTTCCGCAACGACTGGACGATGCTCTACAAGGAGATCGCGCTCGGCTTCCTGCTGGCCGGCTTCGTCGGGCAGCTCCCCAACAGCTTCTTCAACTCGCTGTTCCTCACTCACGCCCCAACTGTCGTCAAGCTGATCGAGAACGCGCTCATAGGGCCGCTCATCGCCGTGCTCAGCTTCGTATGCTCGGTCGGCAACGTGCCGCTGGCCGCGGTGCTTTGGTCTGGGGGTATCGGCTTCGCTGGCGTGATCTCATTCATCTTCGCCGATCTGATCGTGCTACCAATCGTGCTGATCTACCGCAAGTACTACGGCACCCGCTTCGCCATGCGGATCATTGCGCTGATGTTCGTCACGATCGTGATCGCCGCGCTGATCGTGGACGGTCTCTTCAGTGCGGCTGGGCTGATCCCGCATGTGCGCCCCACACGAGCCGACATCTTTAGCTCAGTGAAGATCGACTACAAGCTATTCACCAACATTCTCGGCATCTCCGTCTTCGCCGCGTTGTTCGCGCTCACAATGCGTCGCGGCGCGACCGACCCCGTGTGCGGTATGAAGGTTGACAAGAACAAGGCGATCCGCATAGAGGTTGGGGGACAGACCCTCTATTTCTGTAGCGACCACTGCGCCACCGCTGCCCGCGACGAGGGACTCCCAAGGAGAACCGTGACGACATGAGCACGACCCAAAAATCCAAACCAACGTCGAGCGGACACCCGCATGAGGCGCGGGAGTCGCGGAACGCGGGTTTGACCGCGCTGCCCGCCTGGGGCAAGCTCACCGACCACCACCGCGCGATGGCCGACATATCCCTGCGGGAGCTGTTCGCGGCCGATCCCACGCGGGGGGAGCGACTGACGACCTAGGCGGTGCGCCGCCTGTACTGTCTTACTACGCGGCGTCGGGTGCTCCGAGAAGGCCGTCCGTGAAGGTCCCTTGCCTCGTCTGACCAGCAGAGAGGGGCACGGTAGGCCCATGTCGAGGTCCCCAACGCACGTCCATCAACTCTGAGCGCCGCAGTCCAGTGAGTACGAGAGCGAGGAGTACGAGCTGATCACGCACCCGATCGGTCCCAGCCGTGGCAGGAGTCCAAGGGATCTACTCATCGCCGATGCGCTGCTCAGCTACACCGAGCAGCGAGCAGACCGGACACTCAGAGCACCAGCGCTTCGTTGAGTTGGACAGGGCGACAATCCCGGTGGGGCCCTCGCAGAAAAGCTCGACCGGTACGCCAGCCTCCGTGACTGTGACCCGGTTCGATACGGCGATCAGCACGACCGCGGATGGCGCGCGTACTACGCCCAGTTCCCCGGGGTACTGGTAATCCTCGCGCACAGAGACCGCGAGACGCTACACCGGCGAATGCAGAACGTGATCGCATTGAACCAAACGAACGACCGGACAAACGGACTACACGTCCTGATCGGACTTCTAGAGGACCTCCACGAGAACGGACCTTACGGCCTGATCTTCATTGATCCAGAGAGCCCAGAGCAGTACGTCGATTGGTTATGTAAACCACAACCGTAAAACCACCCACGAACACCACCTCAGAACACGAATTGCACGATCAGTGACCGACCATAATGTACCCAGATCTGTAGCGACCACTGTAGCCGAGGATCAACAAAAAGCCGCAAAGTCCGGCCAAATCTATTCTGACTGTTAGCATCTTTCCGTTTAGATGTTATGGTGTTTCTCGCCAAGTCAGGGATCGACTGAGGTTGAACTTACCAACAACAGGATATCCTGATGGGGAGGACACGTGTTGCTGCGGGACGAGAGTGGGAGTTTGTCGAGTGGCCATAGGCATGCTATGGGTGGTCTCCTAGGCCATGCCGCTTATTTACGGATAGCCCTGTTGGGTGGCGTAGTAATAGTGTCGGTTGTTTGCATGGCCGTTGTGCTCAGTGTCGGGGCAGTGTCGGCTTCGGCGGAAGCGTTTATTTCTCACAGTCCTGATGGTGTCGAAGGGGAACAGATCATTGCCGATAATGATTGGGGCAGTATTGAAAGTGAGACTAAATACAAGGAGCCGCCGGGCGAATACTATTACACGGTAGGGCTAGGTCCTGGGGGGGACGGAACTTATGAATACGTTGAAGAATGCGAACGTGGTTTTATCGGCTACGAATGCGAAGGACTGCACACCGTTGTCCGCCAAGACACGTTAGTTAGCGTTCCGAGCGACTTCATAGTTTTCGGCCATCTCCAGGTTGAAGATATGTATCTGGGGCGACATGAAGTTGCTACGGTCTATTACGCTTGGAGGCCCGAAGAAAAAGAAAAGGAAGGGAAACAGTACGGTAATGGAAACGGAGGTGAACCAAAATTTAAAGGTTGTTTTCTTGGTAAACCCGTGAACTGTGCGACCGGTAATGAGGTCATAACACAGACTGATCTGGCGGTCGGAGGTCGTGGCCCAAAGCTGGGTTTGACTCGCACGTATAACTCTCACCTCGCGTTCAAACAGGCTACGGCGGGGCCTTTTGGGTTCGGCTGGACAGGATCCTATAGCGCTCATCTCGAAGTCTACGCCGAAGGGTTGGCCGCGACCGTTTATCAGGACAATGGTAGTACCGTGACGTTCATGCGATCGGAAGTCGGAGGGGCCTGGACTCCGCGCCTGAGCCTTACCGAGGCGAAGCTTACAGACGAAGGCAGCGATTATGTCTACGCGCTGCCAGATCAGAGCAAGCTCTATTTCAACAGTGAAGGTGAGCTCACTAGCGAAGTTGACCGCAACGGCAACGCTCTGACGATGAGCTATGAATCTGGGCGCCTCGTATCTGTCGCTGACGATGCTGGGCGGGAACTTACTTTCTCCTATAACGCTGAAGGCCAAGTCGAAAGCGTAAAAGACCCGATGGGGCACACCGTCAAATACGCATATGAAAGCGGAAATCTAATAAGCGTAACCCAGCCCGGTGAAAGTGCGCTTCGCTGGCAATTCAAATATGACGGCGAACATCAGGTAATCTCAGAAACGGACGGTCGCGGCCACAAAGTGACAACAGGATACAACGGTTCCCATCAGGTTGAATATCAAGCCGATGCTATGGGCCGAATACGTGAATGGAGTTATACGGCGTGGGAAACCAGTAGCCAAACGACCATCACGGAACCTAATGGCTCGTTAACCGTGGAGCAGTTCAATGAAGAAGGGGAGCCTACGAGCATCACTCATGCCGCGGAAACAGCTCTAGCAGCAACAACTAAATATGAATATGACAGTAATGACGAGCTAGTGGCCGTCGTCGATCCCAATGGGCATAAGACCGAATATGGTTATGACCCAGCGGGCGATCGCACCAGCGAAAAAGACTCCAACGGTAATGAAACAAAATGGACATACGACAGTACTCACGATATAAAAACGATAATGACACCAGATGGAGAGACGACGACCATCAAACGGGACGCTCACGGTAACCCCGAAGTGATCGAACGGCCAGCACCGGGTAGCACAATACAAAAGACCACTTACAAATATGCGAGCAATGGTGATCTGGAAAGCGCTACCGATCCGATGGAACGCACGTGGAAATATGAATATGACTCTTACGGTGATCGCAAGAGCGAAACGGACCCGGAAGGCAACAAGCGCACCTGGGAATACAACAAAGACTCACAAGAGGTCACGACGGTCAGTCCACGCGGCAACGTAGAAGGCGCCGAAGCCTCGAAATACACGACAAAAACCGAACGCGACTCTCAAGGACGCCCGATCACGATCACCGATCCACTAGGACACAAAACAAAATACGTCTACGACGGGGACGGCAACCTCGAAACACGGACCGACCCCAACAGCAATGAAACGAAATACACTTACGACGCAGACAACGAGCAAACAAAGATCGAAGAACCAAACAAAACAGTCACAGAAACCGGTTACGACGAAGCCGGACAAGTCACGAGCCAGACCGACGGCAACAAACACACAACCAAATACGTTCGCAACCTACTAGAGCAAGCCACCGAAGTGATCGACCCTAAGGGACGCAAAACGACCAAGGAATACGACGATGCCGGGAACCTCACAAAACTAACCGATGCCGCCGGTCGCACTACGACGTACAAATACGATCCCGCTAACCGTCTCGAAAGCATAAGCTACTCCGACGGGAAAACGCACGCTGTCGAATACGAATACAACAAAGACGGCAAGATCACAGCAATGAAAGATGGAAGCGGGACAACGAAATATACTTACGACCAGCTCGACAGGCCCACAGAAGTAGAAAACGGCCATAAAGAAACAGTCAAGTACGAATACAGCCTCGCCAACGATCCCACCAAGATCACGTATCCCAACGGTAAAGCCGTAACGCGCGAATACGATAAAGACGAGCGACTCGAAAAGGTCACCGACTGGCTGTCGCACACCACCAAATTCTCCTACGACCCAGACTCCGACCTCACAACAACGACGCTCCCAAGCGAAACAAAAGACGAAGACACATACGCTTACAACGACGCCGACCAGATGAACGAAGCAAAGATGAAGAAGGGCTCCGAAACCCTAGCCTCACTCGCCTACACTCGCAACGATGACGGACAGATCGAAGCAGTTACGAGCAAAGGACTACCCGGCGAAGAAAAACCAACCTACGAATACGACAAAAACAGTCGTCTAACCGCTGGCGGCACCACAGCATACGAATACGACGCCGCTAACAACCCAACCGAGCTAGGAACCAACACCTACAAATACGATAGTGCCGACGAGCTGGAAAGCGGAGCGGGAACCACATACACTTACAACGAAGTGGGCGAGCGCACCAAAACCACACCAGAAACCGGTCCAGCAACCACCTACGGCTATGACCAGGCAGGAAACCTCATATCTGTAGAACGCCCCAAAGAAGGCGCAACCCCAACGATCGAAGACACCTACGCCTATAACGGCGAAGGACTACGCGTCTCACAAACCATCTCTGGGACAACAAGCTACCTTGCGTGGGATACAGCCGAAGAACTACCCTTGATCCTCGATGACGGCACAAACAGCTACATCTACGGTCCAGACGGCCTCCCGATCGAGCAAATCAACAACACGACCGGAGCGGTGACGTACTTGCATCACGACCAGGCCGGCAGCACGCGGCTCCTCACCGGATCGACCGGGACCGTCACCGGCAAATGCACCTACAGCGCATACGGCACCCCCACCTGCGAAGGCACGGCTACGACCCCCCTCGGGTACGACGGGCAATACACCAACTCGGACACGGGACTGATCTATCTCCGGGCTCGTGAGTACGACCCGGCGACCGGGCAGTTCCTCAGCGTCGACCCGCTTGTGTGGCTCACGCGGGCGCCGTACACCTATGCCGGCGATAACCCGCTGAACTTCGGTGATCCCAGTGGTCGTGCCTTCCAGATTTGCGTGGGTGGCACGGTGAGTCTCGGGTTCTTTAGCGTCGAAGGGAACGTGTGCTACGTCAATACGCCTCATGGCGAAGGTGTGGCGATTTCCGGCGGGGCTTCTCGTGGCCCTGGCTTGGGTGCAAATGTCCACGTGGGAGCAGGTGGGAGCAATGCTCAAACACCAGAGGAATATGGCGGGCCATTTGCGAATGTTGGAGGAAGCGCACAAGCAGGATTTGGTGGCTACGCGGGTGCGTTCTTTGGTCCGGGCGGATCGTGTACTCCAGTTGTGGCTGGTGGTACTGCAGGCGTGTCAGCGGGCATCGGGGCTGAGGTGGGCGCGGGTGCTTCGTACACGGAAGTAATTCCTTTTTAGCGATGTGGATTGAGGCTTGAAAAAAATGGTGCTCGCCTTTATGGCTCAGCATGTTTGGGAAGTCGGTGCGAGCGTCCTTGCTCTCCTCCTGATCGGTCAAGGTCTGTTCACGGGGATTACGGGTTCTGGCACAGCGCAAGTGCGAGGAATGAGTAAGCGAGCCACACGGACGATTGGTGGCCTTGCAGTGCTTTTGGGGGTGGGCGTTGGGATTGCGGCCTTCGCGGTTAATGCAGAACAACCGGGAGCGCGCGGCGGTAATGGCTGGGGAGGGACCGGAGGTATAGTCATCTTGTGTGTGTGGGTGGCACTTATGTGCGCTGGACCTGTGTCGAAACTAGTCAGGATCATGTCAAGAGGCAAAGGCGGAAGACACGAGAGCCAAAGGAACCAGTGACTCACAGCGCTATGAGATGCATATACGGGCGGCTTGACACCACAATCGAGCAAATCAACAACAGCACCGGAACAGTGACGTATCTGCACCACGATCAGGCCGGCAGTACCCGCCTACTGACGGGCTCGACTGGGACCGTCACGGGGAAATGCAGCTACAGCGCTTACGGAACGCCGACCTGCGAAGGCACCGCTACAACGCCGCTCGGGTTCGATGGGCAGTACACAAGTTCTGACACCGGGCTCGTCTACATGCGAGCAAGGGTCTACGACCCCGCCACCGCGCAATTCCTGACGGTCGATCCGCTTGATCAATGGACACATGCACCGTATACATACGCGAGCGATAACCCGCTGAACTACTCTGATCCGAGTGGACTGTTTCCATGGGAGTCCATCGCTGAAGGACTCGGCGTCGGCGCATCTTGTCTCCTCGGCCCGGAGGTCTGCGTTCCAGTTGGGCTTGGGGTCTTGGATGCTCATGTGATTGCTGCTGACATCAGCAGCGCCGAAACGGGGTGCAGTCCGTGGCCTGAAATTGTGCCTGCACTAGTTGGTGCCGGTGTGGGTGCTCTGCCGTTCGCTGGCGGCGTGGTCGCGAAGCACGTATGGGAAGCGTCGGAGTGGGCGTACCGCTTGGGCGTTGGTGCAGGTCTCACCGCCGGCGGTTTGGCGGGAACAGCCGCATCGAGCAGCGCGTCATCAGGGGGAGGGTCTCATGGCGGGTCATCATCTTGCGGCTGTTCAACCGGATGAGCCCCACGACTACTACATTGCGCACATTTCGAGCACATAGCTGGATCGTGCGGATAGCCGCTGTGGCGGCAACTGCGATCATCCTCGTGCCCACTTTGACCGGCTCAAATCATCATTCGGCTTCGGGGGCATCGACTGGGGTGGTGATATTTCTTATTGGGCTTGGCTTGCTGATACCAATTGCGCTACTGGTGTGGGACAGTCGACGCGGAGTCCGTGTGTGTGAGGATGGAATCCGGAGCGTCGGTCCATACGGGTCGCGGTTTCTCGCTTGGACGGACATCGCTGCGTTTGAGACGGACAGTTATACAGCGGGGATGATCGCGGTCTTTGCAAAACGTCCAGACGGAACGCGTGTCGCCTTGGGTGACACGGCGAGATGGCCATACCAGCGACCCGCGGTCGAACAAATAGAGGAGCAGCTCACCAGCTTCCGAGAGCAGTGGGCGAGACCACGAGAACTTGGGCCGACGACGGACATCTAACTCTTCATGTACGGTCCCGCCCAAACGAGTATCGAGCAGATCAACGGCGAAGGCAAAGTTCTATACTTGCATCATGATCAACAGGGCTCGACACGGATGTTGACCGGATCAGCAGGCACGGCCGAAGCCACGATGACCTATGACGCCTACGGCAACCTCACGGGTCATACAGGCACCGCGACCACCCCACTCGACTACGACGGGCAGTACACAAGCAGCGACACCGGCCTGATTTACATGCGAGCACGGGTCTACGATCCCACGACGGCGCAGTCCCTTACCGTCGATCCGTTGGTGATTGTCACGCTAGCGCCCTATGCCTATGCCGAAGACAACCCCGTCAACAGGATCGACCCAAGCGGTCTGTCGTCGCAGATATGCGTAGGCGCCAGCGCGAGCTTTGGGATCTTCACTGTCGGTGGCGAAGTCTGCTACGTATCGACCCCTGGGGGTAATGGTTTGGCAGGTACCGGTAGCGTCACCGTGGGCCCAGGTGCGGGTGGCAATATACATATAGGTGTTGGGGAAAGCAACGCTCGCACACCAGGCGAGTACGGTGGTCCGTTTGGACAGGTCGGCGGAAGCGCGACTTTTGGCCTCGGCGGTTACACGACAGGATTCACAAACGGGACCGTTAGTGGCGCGACTGGAGGACTTACATACGGGCTTAATGCCGAGACGGGGGTAGGCGGATCGGAGACGGTCGTCGTGGCTCTGTCAGGAGCGAAAACGTCGTCGGGTGGATGCTAGGCGGGAGGTAAGGATTATGAGCGCAATAGCAGGCGGTCTATTTCTTGTTGTGGGACTGGCGATGGCGATTTTCGCGCGTCGTTTCGCGCGAGTGGGGCTATCGTTCTATTTTTCCGACCAGGATCTCGCTCCCAATACGGGTTCGCGTCCTGGTCAGGTTCGGCTGGCGCTAGCGGGTGTCACTATTGCGAATGCAGCGTTGGGCTTGCTGGCCATATACGTCGGGATTAGGTTGCTCTTTTAGCCGCTCGTCTGGACGGCAAAGACAGAATCGTTGGCCAGGTTGGTGACAACGCGGTGGGCTCTTCTTAGCCTGGATTCGCGAAAGCGCCGGACAACCGGTTTGAAGAGGGAATGGAATCGAAGATTGAGCGAATCGCGATGGCCCTGACCATGCGTTGGCGTTCCGTGAGGGCGCAGCGAAGCGTTGGTTTCAGGGTGCGCAGGCCGGCTATTGGGCCTCGAAATAGGCAACATCGCGGTGCCGACGTGCTGTGGATCAACGGAAGGCAACATCGATGGCGGCGTTTTTCGCGAGCGTCATCGGACCTCGCGCGGGGTCGGAGAACCCGTGCGTGCGCGTGATCTCTTCATGCTGAGAACCCGGAATCTCACGATCACCCGCCTGTCGTGATGGAAGGGCGGGTCGTGCGGAAGGGCTGAGGCCGTAAATCCCGTGATGGACGATCGTGAGAAGTCGGATGGTCGCGTTCAATCGACCCAGCGCAAACGCTTTACCGCACCCCTCAATTGGTGGGCGTTGACGCGTGTGTAGCGCTGTGTTGAGTCCAGATGTATGTGCCCGAGCAGCTCTTGGATCTGGCGGAGGTTCGCGCCTGCTCCGAGCAGCTCTGTCGCGAAGACGTGTCGCAGCGTATGCGGTGTGATCCGCTTGTGCTTAGTCACGCCAGCGGCGTGCGTATAGCGACGGAAAGTCTGTGCGAGGATTGACGGGGTCCCGATGAAGTAGGCCAGTGGTGATGCGTGTCTGTCATGTCCCTTTGGTGGGATGAGAGGATGGATACGATTATGAAGCGGCATAGGCATTCTCCGGAGCAGGCAGTGAGGAAGATCAGGGAGGGCGAACGCCTTCTGAACGAGGGGCAGGATCTCACGGAGGTGCTGCGGCATCTCGAGATCACTGAGGCGACGTTCAATCGCTGGCGCAACCAGTACGGCGGGATGAAGGCTGACGAAGCGAAGCGCCTGAAGACTCTCGAGGGCGAGAATCAGCGGTTGAAGAAGCTGGTGGCTGAGCAGGCGTTGGATATCGACATGCTCAAGGAGTTGGCGGAGGGGAAATTTTGACCCCGGGACTCCGACGCAGAGCAGTGGTGCATCTGCAGGAGAGTTTCGGGGTTTCAGAGCGCCGAGCGTGCAGGGTCGTTGGGCAGAACCGCTCAACGCAACGCAAGCCGTCCCAGCCGGCCCGCCCGGAGAACGAGCGTCTTGCTGCCCGGCTACGAGAGATCGCGAGGGAGCAACCACGGTGGGGGTGGAAGACCGCGCATCAGATCCTGCTGCGGGAGGGCTGGATTATCAATCGCAAGCGGACACGCCGTATCTGGCGGCAAGAGGGCCTCAGACGCCCCGTGAGGACCCGCAAGCGCCGGCGGCTTGGGAACGGTCAAAGTCAGCGGTTGCGGGCAACGAGGCCCAACGAGGTATGGGCCCTGGACTTCATCTTCGATGAGACCGCCGACCGGCGCCGGTTGAAGCTGTGCAACATCGTCGATGAGTACACCCGAGAGGCACTCGCGATCCGTGTCGAGCGGACGTGCACCGCTGATCAGGTCGTTGGTGTCATCGAAGACCTCGTCCTCACCCGCGGCGCACCAGAGCATCTACGGGCGGACAACGGGCCTGAGATGATCGCCTGGGCACTCCGTGACTACTGCCGCCTGAAGGGCACCCAAACCGCGTACATCGATCCCGGGTCGCCGTGGCAGAATCCGTACGTTGAGTCGTTCAACGGCCGTATCCGTGACGAGCTGCTGAACATCGAGGAGTTCGGCTCGATCACAGAGGCCAAGGTCATCATCGAGGACTGGCGCATCCAGTACAACACCTACCGTCCCCACTCAGCACACGGGGGACTCACACCCAGCCAATACGCAGCAACCCAGACCGAAAACACACAAACCCAACCAGCACACGCATAAACCCTGGCACACCTACAGGGACCCCGTCAGGATGTTTGCGCTCAGGCGACGCCCGAGGACGCCCAGGAAGAGCGCGTCGTCGGTGCTCGACGGCCGGACCTTTAGGTATGCATCGATCAGTGGCATAAGGCCGGGATGGATGGGCACGACCCGCTGGCGCCCCCCCTTGGCGTTGCGTACCCGGATCAGGCGGCGCTCTAGGTCGAGGTCGTGCAAGTCGAGCCGAGCAGCTCTGAGCGGCGCAAACCAGCAAAAGCGAACAGAGCGAGCAAGAGCCGGTCACGCTCGACCTTGCCCGCATGAACACGCTGCCAGACCCCCTCCTTGCCCGGAATGTTGAGCAGGCGTTCGCGCTCTGAGCGGTCGAGCACGTCGGGGAGCGCTTCACGCTTCTTTGGGGTGCGAAGGACGTGCGCGGGATCGCGCTCGACATACTCGTTCTCCAAGCAGAAGCGAAAGAAGCTGCGAAGCGCCGCGATCGTTTGCGCCTGACTCGATGGAGACGGGCGATGTTCGGCCTGCTCGGCGATGAAGCGCCGCAGATCCACAGTGCCTATGTCCTTTAGTGCGTCGATGTCATAGGTGCTTACTGCTTCGATGCAGGTGCGAACGCAGCGCTCATAGGCGATGCACGTGGCGTCGCTCAGGCAACGCTCGACGCGTAGGTAGATCGTGAAGTCGGCGAGGGCATTCAGCATGGCGGCCTCTTTCCGGGCAGGGCCTGCTCTTTGCTGGACGCTTAGCGTATTTAGTCTCCGGCTTATCGACCCGCTAAGGCCCCGGCGGGGCTTTTCTATATGTCGGTGCCGGAGGGGGTTGTGACTCAAAAGGATTGTCGATCACTCATGGGGGAGGGGCCCCATAATGCCTCCCTACTGTGGACAGCGTGCTCCCCACCATTGCCGACGGGCTCAAGGACGCCTTCCTGATGGCCTGGACCGTGTGGTGGGCGTTGGTGCTCGGTTTCGCGATCTCGGCGATTGTCCAGGCGTGGGTCCCTCGCGAGCGGATCCAGCGTGCGCTTGGCGGCTCAGGCGTGCGCCCTGTAGGGATAGCCACAGGTCTTGGTGCGGCTTCCTCATCCTGTTCCTACGCCGCGATTGCGATCGCCAAGAGCCTATTCCAGAAGGGTTCATCGGCGGCATCGGCACTGGCTTTCCAGTTCGCCTCCACCAACCTCGTGATCGAGCTCGGCATCGTCATGTGGATCCTGCTCGGCTGGCAGTTCACGCTCGCGCAGTTTCTCGGCGGCCTGATCCTGATCGCCGTGATGAGCGTGCTGCTGCGGCTATTCGTATCCAAGCGACTGGAGGAGAGCGCACGCGGACACGCGCAGCAGGCCGACACCGACCACCAGCACCACACGGCCGGCGAGCACATGAGTATCCGCGAGCGACTCACCTCGCTCTCCGCGTGGTCGGACGTAGCCCACAACTTCCGCAACGACTGGACGATGCTCTACAAGGAGATCGCGCTCGGCTTCCTGCTGGCCGGCTTCGTCGGGCAGCTCCCCAACAGCTTCTTCAACTCGCTGTTCCTCACTCACGCCCCAACTGTCGTCAAGCTGATCGAGAACGCGCTCATAGGGCCGCTCATCGCCGTGCTCAGCTTCGTATGCTCGGTCGGCAACGTGCCGCTGGCCGCGGTGCTTTGGTCTGGGGGTATCGGCTTCGCGGGAGTGATCTCATTCATCTTCGCCGATCTGATCGTGCTACCGATCGTGCTGATCTACCGCAAGTACTACGGCACCCGCTTCGCCATCCGAATTGTTGCGCTGATGTTCGTCACGATCGTGATCGCCGCCCTGATCGTGAACGGTCTCTTCAGTGCGGCTGGGCTGATCCCGCATGTGCGCCCCACACGAGCCGACATCTTTAGCTCAGTGAAGATCGACTACAAGCTGTTCACCAACATTCTTGGCATCTCCGTCTTCGCCGCGTTGTTCGCGCTCACAATGCGTCGCGGCGCGACCGACCCCGTGTGCGGTATGAAGGTTGACAAGAACAAGGCGATCCGCATAGAGGTTGGGGGACAGACCCTCTATTTCTGTAGCGACCACTGCGCCACCGCTGCCCGCGACGAGGGACTCCCAAGGAGAACCGTGACGACATGAGCACGACCCAAAAATCCAAACCAACGTCGAGCGGACACCCGCATGAGGCGCGGGAGTCGCGGAAGGCGGGTTTGACGACGCTACCCGCCTGGGGCGAGCTCACCCGCCACCATCAGGAGATCGCCACCATATCCCTGCGCGAGCTGTTCGCCGCCGACCCGACCCGTGGGGAGCGGCTCACCGCCGAGGGTGCCGGGCTCTACCTCGATTACTCCAAGAACCGCGTCACCGCCGACACGCTAGGACTGCTCGTTGCGCTCGCCGAGCAGTCCAGGCTGGCCGAGCGCACCGCCGCCATGTTCGCGGGCGAGCGCATCAACGTCTCCGAGGATCGCTCGGTCCTGCACGTGGCGCTGCGCATGCCCCGAGGCGCCTCACTGCTGCTCGACGGCGTTGACGTCGTCGCCCAGGTACACCAGGTCCTCGACCGGATGGCCGCCTTCAGCGAGCGAGTCCGCTCGGGTGGGTGGACCGGGCACACCGGCAAGCCGATCACGAGCATCGTCAACATCGGCATCGGCGGCTCGGACCTCGGACCGGTGATGGCCTACGACGCGCTGCGCCACTACAGCCGCCGCGAGATGACCTTCCGCTTCGTCTCAAACGTCGACTCCACTGACTTCGTCGAGGCCACCCGCGACCTCGATCCCCAGCAGACGCTGTTCATCGTCTCCTCCAAGACGTTCACCACCTTGGAGACGATGACCAACGCCCGCTCCGCGCGCGAATGGTCGCTCGCGGCGCTTGGCGATGACGCCGCCGTCGCTAAGCACTTCGTGGCCGTCTCCACCAACGCACAGGCGGTCGCCGAGTTCGGGATCGACACTGCCAACATGTTCGGCTTCTGGGACTGGGTCGGGGGGCGCTACTCGATGGACTCCGCGATCGGCCTCTCCACGATGCTCGCCGTTGGACCTGAGCGCTTCCACGAGTTGCTCGCCGGCTTCCACGCGATGGACGAGCACTTTCGCACCACGCCGTTCGAGCGCAACCTGCCCGTTCTGATGGGACTGCTCGCGGTCTGGTACGACAACTTCTTCGGTGCCCAAACCATCGGGGTGATGCCCTACAGCCAGTACCTCGCGCGCTTCCCCGCATACCTGCAACAGCTCGCGATGGAGTCAAACGGAAAGCACGTCACACTCGAGGGGACTGGGGTCGAATACGACACCGGCGCGATCTACTGGGGCGAGCCCGGCACCAACGGACAGCACTCCTTCTACCAGCTGATCCACCAGGGGACACGGCTGATCCCGGTCGACCTGATCGGCTTCGCCCGCTCGCTGAACCCGCTGCGCAACCACCACGACCTGTTGATGTCAAACGTGTTCGCGCAAGCCGAAGCACTCGCTTTCGGTAAGACAGAGGAGCAACTGCGCGTCGAAGGCGTCCCGGACGCAGTTGTGCCGCACCGTGTCATGCAGGGCAATCGTCCCACAAACGTGCTGCTGGCAGAACAGCTGACGCCTCACACGCTGGGGGCACTCGTGGCCCTGTATGAGCACAGCGTGTTCACGCAAGGTGTCATCTGGGACATCGACTCGTTTGACCAGTGGGGGGTGGAGCTTGGCAAGGCGCTCGCCCGGCGCATCATCCCCGAGCTCGAAAGCGACGTCGAGCCGCCGCTCGAGCACGACAGCTCCACCAATGCGCTCATCCGCCGCTACCGCGCGCTGCGTGACAGTCAATGAGCACAGAGGAACCCCGGCTCGACGCGTTGCCCAATCCCGAAGCGGTGGCGATGAGCGCTGCCGCGGTGGTGCTCGAGCAGGCGCGCGCAACCGTGCAAGCCCGTGGGGCGTTCAACTTCGCCGTCAGCGGCGGTCGCACTCCTTGGGCGATGTTCGCGCAGCTCGCCCACGAGGACTTTCCCTGGAGTGACACCGCTGTCTTTCAGGTCGACGAGCGGATCGCGCCAGAGGGTGACCCCAGCCGCAACCTCACCCACCTGAAGGAAAGCCTGCCCGCCGCCGCGATCGACCGGGTCTGTGCGATGCCCGTCAACGACCCCGATCTCGACACGGCTGCACGCGACTACGAACGCTCGCTTCCCGAGCGCTTCGACCTGATCCACCTCGGCCTCGGCCCCGACGGCCACACCGCCTCGCTTGTCCCCGGCGACCCTGTGCTCGACGTCGTCGACCGCGACGTCGCGCTCACCCAGCCCTACCAGCAACACCGCCGCATGACGATCACCTACTCAGTGATCGACCGAGCCCGGATGCTGTTGTGGCTCGTCACCGGCTCAGACAAGACAGAGGCTCTACGCGGCCTGCGTCACCGCGATCGGTCGATCCCCGCCGGACGCGTCACGAACGGGCACGCCGTGATCCTGGCCGATACAGCGGCCGCAGGCTGAGGCGCCTGACGAGGTTCGCGCCGTCAACGACGACACTGATCCTCGCACCCGTCACGACTGTCGCTCGTTCGGGATGGCCGGACGCTACGCGGGTAGTGGCTGAACTTGAGCCTCGTGCTGCAGATCGCTCAGCACCGACAGCATCGCCTCTGACTCGCACTCTGCCGTCGGCCAGCTCTTCTCGGGGTGATCCTCGAGCGTCTTCAGTCCGTTGCCGGTGATGATCGCCACTACGACCGCGTCTGGATCGAGCTCGCCAGCCCGCGCGAGCTTGCGCAGCACCGCGATCGTGGTGCCGCCGGCGGGCTCGGTGAGTATTCCCTCGGTGCGCGCCAGCAGGTCGATGCCCGCAAAGATCTCCTCATCGCTTGCCGACCCCGCGCTGCCGTGACGGCTGCGCACCGCGTCGATCACCAGGTAGCCGTCGCCGGGCGTGCCGATCGCCAACGAGTGCGCCACCGTCTCGGGCTTGCACGGATGGATCTCCTCGTCACCCGCCTCGATCGCGCTGGCGATCGGCGAGCAGCCCGCGGGCTGGGCGATGTGCATCTTTGTCGCGCTCGTTCTCGCCAAGCCGACGGTCTCGAGCTCCACAAGCCCCTTGTGCAGGCGCGAGGACAGCGTCCCCCCGGCGGTCGCCGAGACGATGTGCTCCGGTGCCCGCCAACCGAGCTGCTCGACGATCTCAAAGGCCATCGTCTTTGCACCCTCGGCGTAGAAGGGCCGCAGTGTGATGTTCGCGAACTCGAGACCGCTCGCGGCAGCCACCTTGCGGCACTCGCGGTTGGCCTCGTCGTAGTTGCCGGCCACCTGGCACACGCGCGCCCCGAGCGCCCGGCACGCCTTCGCCTTGGTCTGCTCGAGGCGGTTGGGATAGAAAACGTAGGGCGTCACGCCGGCCTTGGCGGCAAGTGAGGCTACGGCAGTGCCCACGTTGCCGGTCGATACGCACCCGACCTCCTCGTCGCCTAGCTCCAGCAGGCGCGCAATCGCGGTCGAGACGACCCTGTCCTTGTAGGACAGGCTGGGGCGGGAGGTGCTGTCGTCCTTCAGATACAAACGTTTGAGCCCCAGCTCCTTGCCGAGCCGGTCGGCGGGGATCAGGGGTGTCATGCCGGAGAACTGTCCCACGCGCGCGCTCGCGGCGGCAGCGCGAATCGGAAGCAGCTCAGACAGTCTCCAGATGTTCATCGGGCGCTCAACCAGCGGTAGCTCGCCCAGACGGCTCTTGGCGAGGTCGTAGTCGTAGTCGACGTCCAAGCACTTCCCGCACTCGGGGCAGAACGCCTCCCGCTCGCCGAGCGCCAGCTTCACGCCGCAGCGGTGGCACACGAGCTCGGTCGCGCACGAGCGCGTCGTCTCACTCTCCTCTGCGGGGCCTCCCGCGCTGGTCATCTCTTTTCACCCATACCCTTCGCGTTGGTTGGCTTCACTGCGCCTGTCATCGTGACACAAGCTGAGGACTGGGCCATGCCGTGTTGATCTCGCTCTCCGCTGCGGGCAGCGAGGAGATCAGCAACTGCTCGGCGATGTGCGGCGCGAACGGGGCCAGCACGCGGGCCAGCATCTGAAGCGCCTGTACCAGTGCCTGCAGGTCCTCCTCACACAGCTCCCCACGCTTTGCGATCACCCGCTTCTCGTAGTCGCGGATCCGGTCGAACAGGCGCATTACGTTACGCACCGCGCTGTGCATCTCCAGCTCGACGAGGTCCTCTGTGATCTTCTCGACGGCGACCTCCCACCACTGGACCAGACGCTTGCGCAGGTGCTCTGTCTTCTCGGCCGGCATGCCGGCTGGGTCGATGGGTTTTCCCGACGCGCGCGGGTCCTCGCCATTCGTCTCCGCCGCTGCCCGTGAGGCCGCGAAGCGTGCCTGCGAGTAGTCCCACACCTGTCTGAGGAAGCGGTGGCAGCGCTTGACGTCACTGTCGCTCCAGTTCAGCGACCGCTGCGGCCGTGCGGCAAACAGCACTGCTAGACGCACGGTGTCCGCGCCGTATTGCGCGACCAGCTCATCCGGATCCACCACGTTGCCGAGGTGCTTGCTCATCTTGCGCCCGTCACGGATCACCATCTCGTGGAACAGGCAGCCCGCGAACGGCTCGCCGTCTGAGAGGAACTCCAGCGGCCCGATGTCGCGCAGCGCCTTCGTAACTGTGCGCTGGTCGAACACGAAGTTGCCGCTGTCGGAGCCCGCCACCACTCGCTCTGAGGGCAGCCACGCGCGCAGGTCCTCGAGCGCGAGGATGTGCTCGAGCGTCTGCTCGCGCTCGGCCGGCGGCACGCACACCGGAACCCACAGCCACAACGCGTCGAAGTGACAGTCCAATGTGTCTGTCTCGCGCGTCGCGCTTCCCCCGCAGGAAGGACAGCGGGTGTGCACGAAGTCCTCGCGCTCGGCCAGCGGATTGCCCGTGCCAGTCGGGGTCACATCCAGCGGCAGGATCACCGGCAGCTGCTCGCGCGGGATCGGCACGGCGCCGCAGCTCTCGCAGTAGACGATCGGGATCGGCGTCCCCCACGAGCGTTGTCGGGAGATCGTGAAATCGTTGGCGCGGTAGCGCACCGCGGCGCGCGTCGGCACTGTCGACGCCGCCGGCGAGCCCTCTGTGCCGGGCTCCTCCAGCCGCAACCCCGGCAAGCGCTCCGCGATCACCGCGTCGGTGCGGTCAAGCTGCGGGATCCCCAGCACGGCGGTGGGACCGAAGCGCCCGTCCACCATCGGGGAGACGATCACAGGCAGCGGATCGCCACCGGTGGGGGAGGGCAAGGTGCGACCGGTGTCCACGAGCGGCATCGCGTCGGCATCGCGGGCGCCGCGCTCCAGCCCGCCCGAGCGCAGCTCCTCCAGGCGCTCGCGCAACTCGGCGCCGCCCGCCCACAGCTCGATCTCGGGGTGCTTCGGTGAGATCGCGACGAAGCGCGCCTGTCCCAGCGCCTCAGCGTGGGGGGTGAACACGGTGAGCGTCGCGCCGTCCTCGGGGGCACCCTGCCGGGACGGTTGGGTCAGGTCGAGCTCGATCCCGTCGACGCGACCAAGCACGAAGCGCTGGGAGGCGAGCGCGTTCTCATCCCAGATCCCGCTCGCCGCAAGCTCGGCTAGGCGCCGGTCATTCTCCTCCACGTACTCGCTGATCTTCAGATACCACTGGGGGCGCTGGATCAACCGCACGGGGTTGTGACAGCGCCAGCACGTGCCGCCGTCCTCAACTTGAATCGTGGCGAGCGTTGTCTGGCAGGTGTCGCACCAGTCCACGCTGCCGGTCCCGCGGTACACCAGCCCAGCGTCCAGCAGAGTCAGGAACAACCACTGCGACCAGCGGTACATGATCGCCTCGGAGCTCATGAACGTGCGCTCCCAATCGAAGGAGAATCCCAGTCGCCGCAGCTGGCCGACCATGTGCTCGGCGCAGCGCGCCACCCACTCACTCGGGGACTCTTTGCCGGCGATCGCCCCCAGCTCGGCGGGTAGGCCGAATGAGTCGAAACCGAACGCGAACAGCACGTCCTCGCCGCGCGCCCGGCAGAAGCGCGCGTAGGCATCGCCGATCGAGTAGCTGCGTACGTGCCCGATGTGGATGTTCCCCGAAGTGAACGGTGCCGAGGGCTTTATATACTTACGGGGGTGATCGCCGGCTATCTCCGGGGTCCGAAAAGCATCCCGCTCACGCCATGCAGCCTGGCGGCGAGCCTCGATCGCTTGAGGGTCGTAGGTGGGGAGAACGCCGCCGCTCATCTCGATCGAGCATACCCAAGGGCATAGCTCTGCCCGTCCGCCGCACCCAGTTAGCAACACCCAATGCTCCGCCCCGTCAGGGGCGGAGTCGTCCGCCGAAACTGCGAGGATTCTTCGATGGAAGTAGAGATTGGACGCGGCAAGCAAGGCCGCCGCGCATACGGCTTCGACGACATCGCGATCGTGCCTTCCCGTCGCACGCGTGATCCCGACGACATCGACATCTCCTGGAAGCTCGGTCCTTACCAGTTCGAGCTGCCGATGATGGCCTCCGCGATGGACGGTGTCGTCTCGCCCGAGACGGCCGCGATCGTAGGCAATCTCGGCGGCTTGGCGGTATTGAACCTCGAGGGGATCTTCACGCGCTACGAGGACGCCGCGGAGCAGCTGGAGCGGATCGCGAAGCTGCCGAAGGACGTGGCGACGCGCGAGATGCAGGAGATCTACAGCCAGCCGGTCATCCCCGAGCTGATTGCCCAGCGCATCCGCGAGATCAAGGAGCAGAAGGTCGTCGTGGCCGCCTCGCTGACGCCTCAGCGGGTGCTCGCGTACCACGAGCTGGCGCTCGAGGCGGGGCTCGACGTGCTCGTGATCCAGGGCACAGTCGTCTCTGGGGAACACGTCTCCACGGTGTCGGAGCCGCTGAACCTGAAGGAGTTCATCCCCTCCCTCGACGTGCCGGTGGTGGTTGGGGGATGTGCCTCCTACCAGACGGGCCTTCACCTGATGCGCACAGGCGCCGCCGGGGTGCTGGTTGGCGTAGGGCCAGGCGCCGCCTGCACCACTCGCGGCGTGCTCGGTATCGGCGTTCCGCAGGCAACGGCCATCGCGGACGTTGCCCACGCTCGCTCGACCCACATGCTCGAGACCGGGGAGTACTGCCAGGTGATTGCCGACGGGGGCATGCGCAACGGCGGCGACGTCTCCAAGGCGATCGCGCTCGGTGCCGACGCTGTGATGATCGGCTCGCCGCTGGCCCGTGCCCACGAAGCGCCAGGGCGAGGCTTCCATTGGGGGATGGCCACGTTCCATCCGACGCTCCCGCGCGGCGCGCGCGTGGCGACCACTCGCAACGGCACGCTCGAGGAGATCCTCGTGGGTCCGGCGCGAGAGAACGACGGCACCTTCAACCTGTTTGGGGGACTGCGCACCTCGATGGCCACCTGCGGGCACAAGGATCTCGCCGAGTTCAACCGCGCCGAGGTCGTGATCGCCCCCTCGCTGCAAACCGAGGGCAAGCAGCTGCAGCGCGACCAGTCGGTGGGCATGGGCTCCAACGGGAAGGCAACCGAGTTCGTAAATGATTGAGGCCACCACCACGGTTTCGACCCCGGTGGCCGCCATGGTCTCCACCCCTGTTTCTGAGAAATCGGACGGGGTGGAGGCGGCCCGTGAGGAGGTCGTGGTCCTCGACTACGGCGGTCAGTATTCGCAGCTGATCGCGCGGCGCATCCGCGATTGCGGGGTGTTCTCAGAGCTGCTGCCCCATCACGTCGCGCTGGAGGAGGTCGCCAAGCGCAAACCCCGCGGGATCATCCTCTCGGGGGGTCCCGCTTCGGTGTATGCGCCCGGCGCCCCCCACCTGGACCGTGGTCTGCTTGACCTGGGAGTGCCTGTGCTGGGCATTTGCTACGGAATGCAGCTGTTGGTCCACGATCTCGGCGGGCGCGTAGAGCAGGCGGATGTGGGGGAGTTCGGGCGCTCCGAGTTGACCGTCTCCGAACCCGGCGTGCTGCTTGCCGGGATGCCCAAGGAACAGACGTGCTGGATGTCCCATCGCGACACCGTCTTTGAGGCGCCCGAGGGCTTCACCGCGCTTGCCTCCTCAACAGGCTCCCCCGTGGCCGCGGTGGAGGATGTGAAGCGCGGCATCTATGGCATCCAGTTCCACCCCGAGGTCGTCCACACCCCCTACGGCCAGGAGATCCTCACGCGCTTTCTCACCGAGGTGTGCGGCTGTGATCGCAGTTGGTCGGCCGCTTCGATCGCCGAAGATCAGATCGCGCGCATCCGCAGGCAGGTCGGTGACGGACGCGTCGTCTGCGGGCTGTCGGGAGGCGTCGATTCCTCGGTGGCCGCCCTGCTCGTGCATCGGGCGATCGGAGACCAGCTCACGTGCGTGTTCGTCGACCACGGGTTGATGCGCAAGGACGAGGGCGAGCAGGTGATCAGCGCGTTCCGTGACACCTTCAAAGTGCCGCTCGTCGCCGTCGACGCCGAGACCCGCTTCTTGGAGAAGCTCAAAGGGGTCACCGAGCCGGAGGCCAAGCGCAAGGCGATCGGCGCCGAGTTCATCAGGGTGTTCGAGGAGGAGGCTGAGAAGATCTCTGCCACGGAGCCTGCGCGCTACCTGGTGCAGGGAACGCTCTACTCCGACGTGATCGAGTCTGGGGGAGGCACCGGAGCCGCCACAATCAAGTCCCACCACAATGTTGGTGGACTGCCCGAGGACATGCAGTTCGAGCTGGTGGAGCCGCTGCGCGCCCTGTTCAAGGACGAGGTGCGCGCCGTTGGCGCCGAGCTGGGCCTGCCCGAACGGCTCGTATGGCGCCAGCCGTTCCCCGGTCCGGGTCTCGCGATCCGTATCGTCGGCGGGGAAGCCACCCGCGAGCGTCTCGACGTGCTGCGCGAGGCCGACCACATCCTGCAGGAGGAGATCCGCAAGGCGGGGCTCTACCGTGAGCTGTGGCAGTCCTTCTGCGTGCTCCCCGACGTGCGCACCGTCGGTGTGCAGGGCGACGAGCGCACCTACGGCTATGTGGTGGTGATCCGCGCGGTCACCAGCGATGACGCGATGACCGCCGACTGGGCACGCCTGCCCTACGACCTGCTGGAGACGATCGCCTCGCGCATGATCAACGAACTACGCGAGGTAAACCGAGTGGTGCTCGACATCACATCGAAGCCGCCCGGCACAATCGAGTGGGAGTGACTATCATTGGGCGTCGCGCCGCGCGCCAAGTTCGCGCGGCCTTTTTCACGCCATGAAGACCTACGTCGCCAAGCCCACAGACCGCGAGCGCAACTGGCTCGTCGTTGACGCAAACGGAAAGACGCTCGGGCGTCTGGCAACGCAGATCGCTGACGTGCTGCGCGGCAAGCGCAAGCCGGAGTACACGCCTCACATCGACACGGGCGACTTCGTCGTGGTGATCAACGCCGAGAAGGTGGCCGTCACCGGCAAAAAGCGCGAGGACAAGCGCTACTACCGCCATTCCGGCTACCCGGGTGGCTTGCGCTCGCGCACCTTCGAGGAGATGATGGCGCGCCGTCCCGAGGAGATCATCAGGCTCGCGGTCAAGGGGATGATGCCGCGCA
This sequence comes from uncultured Solirubrobacterales bacterium, assembly GCA_963849215.1. Lineage (GTDB taxonomy): Bacteria > Actinomycetota > Thermoleophilia > Solirubrobacterales > Solirubrobacteraceae > Palsa-744. Next base: position 192,810 of record CAWKGR010000001.1, on the reverse strand, counting down.
ACCGCTTGGCTCGCAAGCAGATCACCAAGCTGAAGATCTATGCCGGCCCCGAGCATCCTCATGTCGCCCAGAAACCGCAACCGATGGAGATCGAGGCCTGATGGCCGACGAGACGAACCCAGACAGCCCCGAGCAGCCCGAGGAGACCGCCACCGAGGCGATAAGCGAGACACCCGCCGAGGCCACCGAAGAGCAGCTTGTCGAGGAGGTAGCGGAGGAGCTTGTCGTGGAGGCGGAGGCGGAGGCCGTCGAGGAGCTGGTCGCCGAGGCAGTTGAGGAGACCGTGGTCGAGGAGCTTGCAGTAGAGGCCATCGAGGAGGCAGTGGCAGAGGCCGTTGTCGAGGAGGCCATAGTTGAGGAGATTGCTGCCGAGGTCGTAGTCGACGCAGAGGTAGAGACTGAGGTGGAGGAGCTCGAGGAGGAGCCCACCCCGCGCGTCAAGCCGACGGTGCCGGGCGCTCATCTTGAAGTCGACATCGTCCCCGAGGGCGCCGATCCACTTGCCCCCGAGCAGCCTGTCGATCCCTACGCCATCGAGGACGACGACGAGCCCACCGCGGAGGAGGACGCCGAGGGCGGCCGGCTCTCAGAGCCTATCTCGAGCGCCGCGATCGATCTGGCCGCGGGCGCCCGCTACAACGCCACCGGGAAGCGCAAGACAGCGATCGCCAGGGTGATTCTGAGGCCCGGCAGTGGCGCCTACCTCGTCAACGGGCGCGCCCTCGACGAGCATTTCCCGCGCGTCACTCTGCAACGCAATATTCGCCAGCCGCTCGAGACGGTCGGCTACCAGGACCGCATGGACGTCGTCGCGCGCCTACAAGGGGGCGGTATCTCCGCTCAAGCTGGAGCGCTGCGCCACGGCATCTCTCGCGCACTGTTGGAGGCCGACCCCAACCTGCGTGGGGAGCTCAAGCGCCGTGGTTTCCTGACGCGCGACTCGCGCGCGAAGGAGCGTAAGAAGGCCGGTTTGAAGAAGGCCCGCAAGCGCCCGCAGTTCTCCAAGCGGTAGCGGGAAGCGGTGTTCGCATCCGGCCGCAGAGGCGCTTCGCGCGGGCAGCCGGATGCGAACACCGCTCCGTTTAGCCGAGATGCGAACACCGCTCCGCTTTAGCGATGCGATTGCCGATGTGTTTTAGCGATGCGATTGCCGATGTGTATCAGCAATGACTAAGCTGTTCGGCACCGACGGCGTGCGCGGTGTCGCCGGCGAGCTACTGAGTGCCGAGCTGGCGCTGGCTCTCGGCAAAGCAGCCACCACCCACACCCGAGCTCAGCACCCCCGGGTGCTGATCGTGCGCGACACCCGCGAGTCGGGGGAGATGCTGCAGGCGGGGCTCGCGGCCGGTGTGAGCGCGGCAGGGGGAGAAGCGCTGCTGGGAGGTGTGCTGCCAACGCCCGCCGCCCCGCTGCTGATCAAGCGCTACGGATTCGACCTCGCTGTTGTGATCTCAGCCTCCCACAACCCCTACCGGGACAACGGTCTGAAGTTCTTCGCCGCCGACGGCTTCAAGCTCTCCGATCAGGCTGAGGTTGCGATCGAACGGGAGCTCGAGGCAAATGAGACGCTGGCGGGTAGTGGGCGCTTCGGGCGCGTCCGGGAGCTGCGCGGCACGCGCGAGGATTACCTGCGCGAGCTGGAGACCCGTTTTGCCGATCTGCGCCTCGATGGGCTGAAGCTGCTGATCGACTGCGCCAACGGTGCCACCTACAAGGTCGCCCCCGAGATCTTTAGGCGCCTTGGCGCCGATGTGACCGTTGTAGCCGCCACGCCCGACGGGCGCAACATCAATGCCGATTGCGGCTCCACCCACATCGCGAGTCTCGGTGAGCGGGTTCGCGACAGTGGGCACGCGCTCGGGTTGGCCTTCGACGGCGACGGCGATCGTGTGCTCGCTGTGGATCGCTCCGGCAGCGTGGTCGACGGCGACGAGCTGATCGCGCTGGTGGCGCTGCACCTGCGAGAGCAGCAGCGTCTGGCGGGCGACGGAGTGGTGGTGACTGTGATGACCAACTACGGCTTCCACGCCGCCATGCGCGACGCCGGCATCGACGTGGCGTGCACGAACGTCGGCGACCGCTACGTGCTGGAGGAGTTGCGCCACAAGGGGTGGGCCCTCGGCGGTGAGCAGTCCGGGCACATAATCGACATGGGCTTCAACAGCACAGGCGACGGGATCGCCGCGGCACTGCTCACGTTGGAGGCGCTCGCGGGACGCGACCTCACAGAGCGCAGCGCGATGCGCAAGCTGCCACAACGGCTGGTCAATGTGCGTGTGCGCGACCGCGGCGCGCTCGCCGACGCCCAGAGCGTCGCAGACGCGGTGCGAGCCGAGGACCAGGCGCTTTCCGGCCGCGGGCGCGTGCTGGTACGCCCCAGCGGCACTGAGCCGTTGGTGCGGGTGATGGTGGAGGCGCCCACCGACGAGGAGGCCGACGCGACCTGCTCGCGCCTGGTGGCCCTCGTGCAGAGCGAGCTGGGCTGAGAACCAGTTTGGGCTGAGGGTCCGCTGATATCGTCGGCGGCGTGTGTGGAATCGTCGGCTATGTAGGCAAGCGCCCCGCCCGTGAGCTGCTGCTAGCTGGGCTGGGCAAGCTCGAGTACCGCGGCTACGACAGCGCCGGAATCTCACTGATCGTCGAGGATCACATCGAGGCGGTGCGGGCGGTCGGCAATCTGAGCGCACTCCAAGCCAAGCTGGACGGTGCCTCAGACACGGGCGGCGGAGCGCTGGTCGTCGCCGAGCGGGTGGGTGAGACTTCAACCACCGGCATCGGTCACACGCGCTGGGCGACCCACGGGCGCGTCAGCGAGGAGAACGCACACCCCCACTACGACTCCGCCGACCGTCTGCACGTCGTCGTGAACGGCATCGTGGAGAACTATGTGACGCTCAAGCAGCGGCTCGCCACCGAGGGGAGCGTGTTCACCTCCGAGACCGACGCGGAGGTGATCGCGCATCTGATCGCCGCCCACTACGACGGTGATCTCGCCGGCGCCGTTCGCGCCGCGTTCGCCGAGCTGGAGGGCCATTTTGCATTCGTGGCGATGAGCTTGGAGGAGCCCGAGACGCTCGTTGGCGCCCGCAAGGAGTGCCCGCTGGTGGTTGGCGTGGGGGAGGGGGAGCAGTTCATCGCCTCGGCCGTGCCGGCGTTCCTGGCCCAAACGCGAGCCGTCCAATACGTCGAGAACGGCGAGATCGTCGTATTGCGCCCCGACGGCGTCACGCTCCTGACGTCGGCGGGCGAGCCGGTGCAGCGAGCCGTGGAGCAGATCGACTGGGATGAGGAAACGGCGGAGAAGGGTGGCTTTGAGACCTTCATGCTCAAGGAGATCCACGAACAGGCCGACGCCGTCGCGGACACGATTGCTGATCGTGTGGCGCGGGGAGACGGAGTCGACCTCGATGAGCAGGGTGCGCTGGACGAGGCGATCCTCGCGAATGTCAAGCGCGTGGTGGTGCTCGCCTGTGGGAGCTCCTACCACGCCGGGCTAGTGGGGCGCTATGCGATCGAGGAGTGGGCGCGGTTGCCCGTTGAAATGGATATCGCCTCGGAGTACCGCTATCGCAACCCCGTCGTGGGCCCCGGCGACTTGGTGGTTGGGATCTCCCAATCCGGTGAGACCGCCGACACGCTGGCGGCGATGCGCAAGGCACGTGAGCAAGGCGCGACGGTGCTGGCGATCACGAACGTGATGGGATCACAGATAACCCGCGAGGCCGATGGCGTGCTGTTCACCCGCGCCGGCCTGGAGATCGGCGTGGCCGCCACCAAGACGTTTGTGTGCCAGGTCGCGGTGATCTACATGCTGGGTCTGCGCCTCGCGGAGCTACGTGGCACGCTGCCCCCCGAGCGGCTCGCCGAGCTGGTTGGGGAGATCAAGCGCCTCCCGCACTGCATCGACGAACTTCTCGCCGACGTCGCCCCACGAATGAGCCGTGTCGCCGACGACCACTGGCGCAAGGAGTTCTTCCTGTACCTGGGGCGCCACGTCGGGCTGCCGGTGGCGCTGGAGGGTGCGCTGAAGCTCAAGGAGATCTCCTACATCGCCACCGACGCCTACGCCGCCGGCGAGATGAAGCACGGCCCGATCGCGCTGCTGGAGGACTCCACGCCGGTGGTGTGCGTCGCCACGGACTCGCCGGTGCTCGAGAAGATGGTCTCCAACATGCAGGAGGTGCGTGCGCGTGGCGCCCACGTGATTGCGCTGACCACTGCTGGCAACGATCAGCTCACAAGCCAGGTGGATGTCGCGATCCCGGTGCCGGCGATCGACTGGATGCTGCAGCCGATCCTCGCGGTGATCCCGCTGCAACTGCTCGCCTATGAGATCGCAAGGCGCCGCGGGCTGAACGTGGATCAGCCGCGCAACCTCGCAAAGACCGTCACGGTTGAGTAGTCGTGCGTCTGGCATCCATCATCCTGCGCTCCTGAACCGGTGTACTGCTGACGGGACCCTTAGTATCGCTCGTGATGGAGCCCCTACCAGACTGGTGTGAGCCGCTGCTCGATACGCCCCAAATGCGCGCTGTCGACCGCTGGGCGATCGATCAGCAGGGGCTCCCCTCGCTCGAGCTGATGGAGCGCGCCGGAGAAGGGGTCACGCAAGCCGTCGAGGCGCTCTCACACGATGGTCCGCTAGCGGTGGTGTGCGGGAAGGGCAACAACGGTGGCGACGGATTTGTCGTCGCGCGACTGCTGCGCCAGGCCGGCAGGGACGTGACGGTCGTGTGCCTCGCCTCCCACGAGGATCTCTCTCCGGACGCGCGTGCCAACGCCGAGCGCCTGCCGGGCGATCCATCGCTGCGATTCGGCGAGCCGGCCGCGCGAGAGGCGATCGCACGGGCGGAGGCGATCGTGGATGCGCTGCTCGGCACAGGCTTTGCCGGTGTGCCGCACGGGGTCGTGGGGGAGGCGATCGAGGCCGTCAATGCTGCCCCCGGCCGCGTCGTCAGTGTGGACGTTCCCAGCGGAGTGGACGCCTCCACCGGGATCGTCGCAGGAGTGGCGATTGAAGCCGATAGAACCGTGACCTTCCATGCCGCAAAGCCGGGTCTGTGGATCCATCCCGGCAAGGGTCACGTGGGACAGACAAGCACGATCCAGATTGGGATTCCGCGCGGTGCGCCATCACAGACCGACATCGGCTTGATCTGTGAGAGCGTGCTTGGCACGCTCCCGAGCAGGGGGGCCGGCTCGACCAAGTTCACAAGCGGTCACATCGTCGTGGTTGGCGGCTCACGCGGGTTGAGCGGTGCTCCCGCGATGGCTGCCCTGGCAGCGATGCGGGCCGGGGCTGGCTATGTCACCGCATGCGTGCCCGAGTCGCTGCGCGAGATCCTGGATACGCAGTTGATGGAGGTGATGACTCGCGGGCTGCCCGAGGAGCTGGGTGCGCTCACGCCCGAAGGGCTCTCCGGGGCAATGGAGCAGATTGAGCGGGCGGATGCGCTGGCGCTGGGGCCCGGGCTTGGTCGCGACCCCAGCAGCGCGTCGTTTGCCCGTGCAGCTCGCACGCGACGCTCCGGTTGCGATGGTGCTGGACGCCGACGGGTTGAACGCTCATGCCGGGTACCTCTCAGAGCTCGCGCGCAGGCAGGCGCCCACCGTGCTAACTCCGCACGCCGGTGAGCTAGCTCGGCTGCTCGACACCGACAGCGAGCGGGTGCAGCGCGAGCGACTGTCGCACGCCCGTGCCGCCGCCGAGCAGGCTGGAGCGATCGTTGTGCTTAAGGGCGACGACACGCTGATCGTCGAGCCGGCCGGTCGTATCGCGATCAGTCGCGGGCACAGCCCCGCGCTCGCAACCGCCGGCACCGGTGACGTGCTGACCGGTACGATCGCGGCGCTGTTGGCGCAGGGCATGAACACGTTCACAGCGGTAGCCGCGGGCGTCCATCTGCATGCGCAGGCTGGACGCGACGCGGCACGTAGGCAGGGAGCCCCCGAGGGCGTGGTCGCGGGCGATGTGATCGCGGCGCTCCCGCTCGCTCGTATTCCGGTAGCTGAGCGGCGCTCGTATCGCCGACGTGCAGAGACTGCTGGGCACGGCAGATACGCTGGTGGCGTTCGGGGGAAGTGGCGATCGTGACCGTCCGCCGTGCGATCGCGCGCGTCAACCTGGCAGCAATCGAGCGCAATTGCGCGCGGTTGCGCACCGAGTTGAGGAGCGGATGTGAGCTGTGCGTGGTGGTGAAGGCCGATGGCTACGGCCACGGAGCGCCAGCGAGTGCGCGGGCCGCGCTGCAGGGAGGCGCGAGCTGGCTTGCGGTGGCTGGTGCGCGCGAGGCCGTCGAGTTGAGGCAGGCCGGCTTTGGGGAGGTGCGGCTGCTTGTGATGGGAGCACTGACCCCGGTTGAGCTGGGCGAAGCTCTGCAGGCCGACGCCGACGTCATCGTGTGGAGCCGAGAGGGGGTGCGGGCGGTCGAGAAGGCCGGCGGCGGTCGGGTGCACGTGAAGCTCGACAGCGGCATGGGACGGCTCGGCACGCGCGACCCCGAGGAGGCATCGCACGTCGTGTCGATGATCTCTGATGCCCCCGGGCTTCAGCTTGTCGGCGTCATGACCCATTTCGCCACCGCCGACGACAGGGACGACCCGTTCTTCGAGCGTCAGCTGGATGTGTTCTCACGTTGGGCGAGTGAGATCAAGGCCGCCTGCCCAGAGATCGTGGTGCACGCCGCCAACAGCGCCGCCACACTGCGTGACAAAGCCGCCCACTTCGACATGGTGCGCTGCGGGATAGCCGTGTACGGGATGGACCCGTTCGGCCGCGATCCGCTCGCGCAGAGGCTCGATCCCGCGCTCGAGCTGACCTCCTACGTGGCGGAGGTGAAGGGCTGCGCCCCAGGCCAGAGCGCCGGCTACGGACGGCGCTTTGTGGCTGAGCGCGAGACGCTGCTGGGAGTGCTGCCGATCGGCTACGGCGACGGATGGCGGCGTGCACTGTCGAGCAACGCCGACGTGCTCGTAGCAGCCGATCGCCGGCCGATCGTGGGCACGATCAGCATGGACAACCTCACGGTCGATCTCGGTGAGCAGGCCGATGCACGCGCGCTCCTGGGCAGCGAGGCGGTCCTGATCGGGGCGCGCGGTGAGCAGCGGATAACGGCCGAGGAGGTTGCGCGGCGCATGAACACGATCAACTACGAGGTCACCTGTGGTCTAACGGGGCGAGTGCCACGGGTCCATCATCGCGACGGCGAGCTGTTGAGCGAGCCTCCCGGCGAGCTGTGGGTACAGCCTGTCACGCGCCTGCGATGAGCGCGCAGGCGCTCGAGATCGTCCGCTCGGGGCTCGCCGGCCGTGAGGCGTGGCTCGTCGGCGGCGCCGTGCGCGATCACGCGCTCGGACGACCGGTGGCCGATCTCGACGTGGTGCTCGACGGCGACCCAGGCGAGGCTGCGCGTGCCATTGCGCGAGCGGCAAAGAGCGCGGGGACCGGCGCTGCCTGCTTCGCACTCTCCGAGGAGTTCGGGGCATGGCGCGTGGTGGCGCATGGGGGCCCTTGGCAGGTCGATGTGGAGCGCATGCGGGGAGGCTCGCTTCAAGCAGACCTGGCGCTGCGCGACTTCACCGTCAACGCGATCGCAGAGCCGCTCCATGGCGGCGCTCCGCTGGACCCACTCGGGGGCCTGCCCGACCTACACTCGGGGCGGCTGCGATGCGCCGGCCCCACCGCCTTCGAGGACGATCCCTTGCGAGTGCTGCGCCTGGTGCGCGTAGCGGTTGAGCTCGATCTGGACGTCGATCCAGAGGCGATCGTGGCTGCGCGCAAGCAAGTGGCGCGCCTCCGCGAGGTCTCGCCCGAGCGAGAGTTCTCCGAGCTTCAGCGCATCATCGCCTCTGGGCAGGCTTTGCGCGGGCTGGGGTTGATGGGGGACCTCGGCGCCACGGAGATCGTGATGCCCGAGCTCGACGCGATGCGAGGGGTCGAGCAGAGCCGCTTTCACCACCTCGACGTGTACGGGCACACGCTGGAGGTGTTGGAGCATGCGATCGCCCTGACGGTCGACCCGGGGTCCGTTTTCGGTGAGGAGCACAGCGTGCAGGTGGGCGCGCTGCTGGGCGAGCCGCTTGCGGACGGAATGACACGCGGAGAAGCCCTGCGATGGGGTGCGCTGCTGCACGACGTCGCCAAGCCGGCGACTCGCTCAGTGAGAGCGCTGGACAGACGCGTGACCTTCATCGGTCACGATGTGCTGGGTGCCGATCTCGCCCGCGATGTGCTCGGTCGCCTCAGGACGAGCGTGCGCCTACGCGAGCACGTGGCGGCGCTGGTACGCCACCATCTGCGACTCGGCTTTCTCGTCCACGAGTCACAGCCGCTCGCCGCCGGCACGGTGTTCGCCTACCTGCGTGAGTGCGAGCCGGTGGAGGTGGATGTCACGCTGCTGTCGGTATGTGACCGGCTCGCCACACGTGGATCGAAAGCCGAGCAGGCGATCGAGGCGCATATGGATCTCGCGCTTAGGATGCTGGGCGACGGGCTGCGCTGGCGCAAGGATGGACAACCCAAGCCGTTGTTGCGCGGCGACGAGTTGGCGCGCGAGCTCGGCATCGGCCTGGGGCCGCGAGTTGGGGAGCTGCTGGCTCTACTCGCACGGGCGCAGTACACAGGCGAGGTGAGCACACGCGAGCAGGCCGTCGCGTTTGCGCGCGGGCTCAGCGGCGCGTCGGGCTGAGGCGTCACCGAAGGACCAGCGGCTTTGCCGGCGGGTGGATCTCCGGCGGTGGCAACTCGGCGCTGACCGGGCGGTTAGGATTGCCGGCGATGAGCGAGCCGGACTGCATCTTCTGCAAGATCGTCGCGGGCGAGCTGCCGGCGACGATCGTCGACGAGGATGAGCGCACGATCGCCTTCATGGACATCAACCCCGCCACGCACGGTCACGCGCTGGTGATACCACGCACCCACACAAGGGATCTACTGAGCATCGATCCTGGCGAGCTGGCGGCCGTGACGGGCGCCGCGCAGCGTCTGGGACTCCGTGCGAAGGAGCGTCTGCAGGCCGACGGCATCAACTTGATCAACTCATGTGGCGCCGCCGCGTGGCAGACGGTCTTCCACTTCCACCTACACGTGATCCCCCGCTATGAGAGCGATCCACTGCGCTTGCCGTGGGCGCCCGCGCCCGGAGATCCGATGGATATCGCCGTCGCCGCCGCGACCATAAAGGGGGAATAACGCCTTGCGCGTCGAACCGCTACATCGTCCCTATCCACGTGTTCCTGTTGAATGGTCCATATGAAACGTGTCATCACAGTGATCGCTGCCGGCTTCGTGCTGGCTCTGGCTCTACCGGCGGGCTCGCTCGCCACGCTGACTGAAGTCGGCGTGATCCCTGAAACCACCCCGCCGAGCGTTCCCAGCTGCCCCACGCCATCGTGTCTGGCGGTCAGCCGCACCACCGGCTTCCAGGTCAAGGTCGAAACGAACAACAACACCGAGGCCGCGCCCCGCGAAGGGACCGTTGTCGCATGGACGGTGGCGCTCGGCAAGCCCAGCGCCACGCAAATCAAGTTCTTCAATGAAAACGAGGGCGGCCCCGCCTCGGCTGGGATCGCGATACTGCGCGCCCAGAAGAGTCCGAAACTGACCTACAAGGTCGTCGCTCAAAGCCCGGTCGTCCCGATCGAAAAGTACTTCGGCAAGATCGCTCAATTCCCGCTCGCCACGACCTTGCAAGTCAAGAAGGGCGACGTGGTTGCGCTCACAGTGCCATCCTGGGCGCCAGTGTTGGCACTTGGCTTCGGCAAGGGGACCTCATGGAGGGCCAGTCGCGCGAAGGGTCAGTGCTCGACGACGGGCACCCAGACTGCTCAGGCGCAAGTCGGATCCAGCACTCAGTACTACTGTCTCTACCAGACCGCGCGTCTGACCTACAGCGCGACGCTGATCTCCACGCCTTGATTGCTCCCTGATCGAGAACGGCCCGCGGCTGGGCCAGTTGATCGAGGGGAATTCGGCGGTAGGCCAGTTGATCGAGGAGGGTCGGCGGCTAGGCCAGTGGGCTAGGGCGCGCTGGCCCCGCCGTTGGAGCCGACGCTCGACGGTTTTTCGGCGGGTTTTTCAGAGGCCGCTTTTTCGCTGGCGGCTTTTTCAGTGGCGGCTTCGCTGCCACCGCCGGCGGATGTGCCCCCAGCGGCGCTACTTTCTGGAGCGGCTGCGCTGCTTTCTCCTGAGGGGCTTTCGCCGCCGGCTTCGCTACCGCCGGTGGTTGACGATTTTTCGCCGGTGGTCGACGTCGTGGCGGTTGTGGACGTCGAGGTCGTTTCGGTCGCTTCTTTTTCTGCCGCAGTGTTGTTCGGCGGGGTTATTTCAGGGGTGCTCTTCGGGGTGACTTCTGAGACGCTGCTGCCGCCGCAAGAGCTGAGACCCAGGCCGGAGAGGAGTATCAGGGCGCTCATTCCGAGCGCGACGAAGCGAACGTGATGCGGGCGCCGGCTCACGCGCCGAGCGGGCCCATCCGGCGGGCGCAGGTGGGGCAGTCGTTCAGGTCCTTCTGAGCTGGCTGGTCACACCACGGGCAGAAGCGTAGGTTCTCGACGGCCCACGGCAGTCGAGAATGCGTGGGAGCGAGGGGCAACAGCTTGCCCACGATCTCCATCGGCTCGCCCGAGTCGCGATCCAGGTAGATCTCGCCGGGAACAGCCTCCATCAAGACTTCGCGTCCACTGGAAGGGGCGCGCAGACGGTAGCGTTGGTTGGTGCTCACGCCCGGCACTTTAGCGGAGCACGCGGGCGTAACGACACGCGCCGGCCTCTCGTGAGTGCCCCAGGTGGCACACGAGCCTCGGCCTGGCGGATATCGCGGTGTTCGTGGCGATAGGTTGCGGTGGTGCGCATCCTGATCTTCCACGGCTATCTGCTGAGTGGCACGGGCTCCAACGTGTACAACGCGCGCCTTGCAGAGGCGCTCGTGGCGCTTGGGCACGAGGTGCACCTGTTCAGTCAGGACCCCCATCCAGAGCGCCAGCAATTCGTTGGCGCCGTCGGCGATTGGGATCGTGGCGAGCTGCGGCTGAGCATGCTGAGCGGGGCGCCGGCGAGTGAGCCCGCAACCTGCACCGTCTACAGGCCCAACATTGGCGGACTGCTGCCGGTGTACGTCCGGGACCGCTATGAGGGCATCGAGGCGAAGACCTTCACCGAATGCACTGAAGCTGAGGTCGCCGACTACATCAAGGCCAATGTCGAGGCGGTGCGCGAGGTTGCCGAGATCGTGCGTCCCGATGTGGCGCTCGCCAACCACCTCGTGATGGGACCCGTGATCCTTGCGCGTGCGCTGACAGACAGCGTGCCCTATGCGGTGAAGGTCCACGGGAGCGCGCTGGAGTACACCGTCAAGCCTGAGCCCGAGCGCTTCTTGCGCTTCGCGCGCGAGGGACTGGAACCAGCCAGAACGGTGCTGGTTGGCTCAAAGCACACCGCTGAAAGCCTGTGGAGAGCGCTTGAAGATCCACAACTCGAGCGGCGCACTCGCCTTGGCCCTCCGGGCGTGGATGTCGAGCGCTTTGCCCCTCGTGAGCCAGAGTGGCTCCAAACCGCCATGCGAGATCTGATCGAGCGGTTGCGCGACAGCGCCCCCGACTCCGCGGCGGAGCAGGCAAGCGCATTCGCGCGCGATGACCGCGCGGCGGCCGTTGCACTGGAGCGTCTGGTGGACGGCTCGGGCCCTCTCGTGGCGTTTGTCGGCAAGCTGATCGTCAGCAAGGGCGTCGATCTCCTGATCGCTGCGTGGCCGCTTGTGTTGGGCTCCATGCCGCAGGCGCGGCTGGCGATCGTGGGCTTCGGCGCCTATCGCGTAAGCCTCGAGCTCCTGGTCGCCCGTCTCGCGGCAGGTGATCTGGAAGGAGCGCGTGAGCTCGCACGTGCGGGGCGCACCCTGGAGAACAGCGAGGAGACCGCCACCTCGAGTGATGTCTCCGAGGCAGCAGATGCCGTCCCACTGCGCCATCTGCTCGCGTTCCTTGGCTCTTTGTCGGACGTAGAGGCGGAGGAGTATCGCCTGATTGCTCGTGCTCTCCCGGAGCGCATCGTGTTCACTGGGCGTCTCGATCACGACGAGCTCGCGGATGTCCTGCCGGCGTGTGAGGCGTTGGTCGTTCCGAGCACCTTTCCGGAGGCGTTCGGAATGGTCGCCGCGGAGGCCGCCGCATGTGGTGTGCTGCCCGTCAGCGCGGGTCATTCGGGACTCGTGGAGGTGAGCGAGGTGATCGCCCGCGAGGTCCCCCCGCAGGCGAGTGCATGGCTCTCGTTCCCGGTCGACGACCGTGCCGTACGAGCCATCGCCGGGCGGGTCGTTGGCTGGTTGGGGGCCGACCCGGCTTTGAAGCGGTGCACGCGTTCCGCGCTTGTCGAAGTCGCTCGCGAGCGCTGGTCATGGGAGGGCGTCGCCCGCGGGGTCGTCGCCGCGGCACTTGGAGAGCCCGCTGTGGATCCGGCGTAGGGGCTCTTCAAACGGGTACTTGACGAACGGGCTTCAGCCCAATACATTGAGGCAATCGTTGCAATCAGTTCTCCAACGACAGTTCAGATGACGGGAGGCAAGGCGCGATGCACGTGCGAGATGGAATGAGTCCTATGGTCTTGGCGGTGGGTCCTGGTCATACCCTGCGCGACGCCGCGCGGCTCATGTCAGAGCGCCAGGTGGGCGCTGCCGTCGTGATCGACCCCGACGCTGGCGGCCCCGGGATCTTGACCGAGCGAGATGTGCTCACCTCGGTTGGGGCCGGTCAAAACCCGGATGTGGAGTTGGTGGCCGACCACCTGACCCACGACGTCGTATTCGCCGAACCAGGATGGTCTTTGGAGGAAGCCGCCGCCGCGATGGTCCGCGGAGGCTTTCGCCACCTGATCGTCGTCGAGCAAGGAGAGACAGTGGGGATCCTCTCCGTGCGCGACGTCGTGCGCTGCTGGACGGATGATGGGGCGATTTGCCCCGTGCCGGCGAGCGCAGCCGTGGGGTGAGAGAGGGAAGGTCACGCGCCCGCAGCGCGGAATCGGGTGCGACCTTTTCACTGGGGCCGCGCGTGGATTGGGAGCTCACCCACCCGCGCGCGGCGCCTCACCGAGCGGAGGACTCCCGAACGAAAGGCTGCTCAGCATTCGTCGGCTGCTCAGCGCTTGTCGGAGCGGGAGGGCTGCTCAGTGCTCGTCGAGCGGGAGCTCGTCGATTTCGCGGCGTGTGTCTTTGACCCAGCGAACCACGCACACGACGGTGAGAATCACTCCCGCGATCAGCAGGTATCGACTGATGGTGATGCCGATGACCGCCAGCGTGATCCCCGCCGCGGTCAGCAGCGGCAGAAGCGAGGGCCCCGGAAGGTGGATCTCTTCGCCGGCGGGCGGGATCTCTGGATCGAGGGGGCTCATGAGATGTACAGCGCGGCCACGATGAACGTGAGGCCGAACATGAACATGCAGATAGCCGCCACGAGCAGTCCGGTGCGGATGTTCTTCTGGGCAAGGCGACGGGTCATCATGGCGCGTGAAGTATACCTTTCTCGCTCGCGGGATTGCGTTGGCAACCGTCGCGCGATCCCCGCCCAAGCGGCTCAGATCGTCGTCCCCGATCGCCGAACATCTCAAAGCTTTGCGTCGGCCACCATCGCGCAGAACAGCAGCGCCAGATAGGCGAGCGAGAAGAGATATAGCTGCAGCGCACTGCGCCGGTCGGCGCGCCGGTAGAGCCTCACCGCGCCTGCGATGAATCCGAACCCGAGCAGCAGCGAGGCGGTCAGGTAGATCGATCCAAAGCCGCCCGCGCAGAAGGGGAGCTGGGTGACCGCGTACAGCAGCACCGAGTAGAGCAGGATCTGCCGGCGCGTCTCGGCCTCGCCGCGCACCACTGGCAGCATCGGCACGCCGACCTTCTCGTACTCGCCCTTCATTAGCAGCGACAGCGCCCAGAAGTGCGGCGGTGTCCAGAAGAACACGATGAAGAACAGCAGCAGCGCCACGCCGTTGATCGAGCCGGTCACCGCAGCCCAGCCGACGAGCGGCGGAATCGCGCCGGCGGCTCCTCCGATCACGATGTTCTGTGGCGTGCGTCGCTTCAACCACACGGTGTACACGAATACGTAGCCGAGAAACCCAGCGAATGACAGGCTCGCCGCAAGCACGTTGACGGTCAGCGACAGCTCCAGAAAGGACAGCGCGGCCAGCACACAGCCGAAGGTCAGGGCGGCGGAGGGGGACACGCGTCCCGATGGCACCGGCCGATTGGCGGTGCGTGCCATGCTCGCGTCGATGTCGCGGTCAAACCAATGGTTGACGGCGCCCGCGCCACCGGCTGACAGATAGCCGCCGAGGCACGTGAGCGCGATCAGCGCCACCGACGGGCTTCCCGCCACGAGCATCGTCGTGACCGTCGTCAGCAGCAACAGCGACTGGACCTTCGGCTTGGTCAGCTCCGCATAGTCGGCGAGCAGCTGACGCGTCTTCGAACGTTGATTGTGAAGCGGCGCGGCGATCGTGCCGGTGGCCGGCTGTGCGTAAGTGGATGCGGGCGAGCCGTCCATCAGAAGCGTCGCGGCAGACTGCGGAGAGAGTTCATGACGGTCGCGAACTCTACAGCCGCGGGGCTTGGCGCAAGCCATAGCCTTGAACCACTGTGTCGGTCCCCAGACGTCTCGTCGGGGTCCGCATCGTGGTCCTAGACCCCGACTTGCGTGGCTCCACTGGGCACCGTGGCGCCTCCAGGCGCCGGCACGGCAGATGTTCGCTGCTCGATTTCACGGCGGATGTCCTTCATCGGCTCATAGGAGCGAATCAGCGGGACGGTGTCGAAATTGTTGACGGGCGGCGGCGAGGTGGTGAACCACTCCAGTGAGTTGGCCTTCCATGGGTCGGCCCCGGCGATCGCGCCGTGCTTGAGGCTGCGGGTGACATTTATGACCGTTGCGAGCACACCCGCTCCGAGGATGAACGAGCCGATCGTCGAGATCAGGTTGTAGAGCGCGAGGTTGCCGACGTTGTCGTACTCGTACACGCGTCTCGGCATTCCATCGAGGCCGATCACGTGCTGGATCAGGAACGTCATCAGGAAGCCGAAGAACATCAGGTAGAAGCTCAGCTTGCCAAGGCTCTCGCTGAGCATCCTGCCGGTGATCTTCGGGAACCAGTAGTAGATCCCCGCGAAGATCGTGAACACGGCGCCACCCATCAGCACGAAGTGGATGTGGGCGACCACGAAATAGGTTTCGTTGAGCTGCCAGTCGACCGGGAACACTGCCAGGAACACGCCGGAGATGCCGCCGATCATGAACAGCGCGATGAAGCCTGCGACAAACAGCAGCGGTGTCTTGAATTCGACCGTGCCGTTCCACAGCGTGGCGATCCAGTTGAAGATCTTCACGCCGGTGGGCACCGCGATCAGGAACGAGCTCATCATCACGAACACCAGCAGCGCCTCGGGGATCGGCGTCGTGAACATGTGGTGTGCCCACGTGAGAAAGCCCAGGAACGCGATCGCGACGGTGGACGCGGCGATCGCCTTGTAGCCGAACACCGGCTTGCGCGCGAACACCGGCAGGATCTCAGAGACAATCCCGAAGCCGGGCAGCACCATGATGTAGACCTCGGGATGCCCGAAGAACCAGAACAGGTTCTGCCACAAAAGCGCCGAGCCGCCGTTAGAGGGATCGAAGAAGTGCGTGCCGAAGTGCCTGTCGGTTAGCAGCATCGTCACCGCTCCGGCGATCACGGGCATCGCGAAGATGATCAGGATCGAATAGGTCAGGATCGCCCAGATGAACAGCGGCAGGCGCCCCCAGCTCATTCCCTTCGCGCGCATGTTGGCGATCGTCGCGTAGAAGTTCATCGCGCCCAAGATCGAGGAGAGACCCGTGAGATGGATCAGGTAGATCCACGCGTCCTGCCCGCCACCCGGCGAGTAGGTGATGTTCGACAGCGGCACGTAGCTCGTCCAGCCAGCTTCCGGGGGGTTCCAGAAGATCGAGGCGTAGAAGACGATCCCGCCGGCCAGCAGCAGCCAGTAGGACAGCGCGTTCAGGCGTGGATAGGCCATGTCGCGCGCACCCACCATGAGCGGCACGAAATAGTTTGCGATGCCCGCCATCATCGGCACGACGAACAGGAAGATCATCGTCGTGCCGTGCATCGTGAACAGCTGGTTGTAGGTCTGTGGGGAGACCAGCGTGTTGTCGGGAACCCCCAGCTGCAGGCGGATCATCAGCGCCTCGACTCCGCCGAGCAGGAAGAACACGAACGTCGTGACCATGTACATGATCCCGATCCGCTTGTGGTCGGTCGTGGTGATCCAGCTCGTCCAGCCGCGAGGCTCGGGCTTGACGTCGTGCGAGACGATTTGAGGGATCGGGGCTGCGTAGGTGGCCATGTTCGCTGGACTCCTGTGTTATCCGCTTAGGGGTTCTCGACCTGTCCGGCGCCGACCTGCGTCTTGAGCTTGGCGCGCGCAATTGCCGCCGCCACGTTCGCCTGTGCGAGCTGGGTCTTCTGGTAGGCCAGCCACGCTTCGAACTGAGCCGGCGGGACCGCCTTGACGGTGGCGATCATGCGCGCATGGCCGCGCCCGCAGATGAGCGCGCACTGGCCGCGGAACACCCCCGGCTTTTCGATCTTGAACCACGTGTAGTTGTGATAGCCCGGCACGGCCTGGAACTTGCCGCCTAGGGCCGGCACCCACCAGGAATGGACAACGTCGTCAGAGACGATGTTCAGCGTGATTGTGGTTTTCGTGGGAACGACCATTTCCTCGTAGGAATAGGGTGCGCCTAGGCCGTCTGCTTCATTGGCGCCTGGGTAGACGAACTGCCACACGAACTGGCGCCCCACGACGGTGATTTTCAGCGACTTGCCGCTCGGGGGCAGTTTCTGTTCGGCGCTCGCGTACAGCCGTGAGCTGTCGCTCACGAGATGTTCGCCTTCAGGGCTCGAGTTGACGGGATCCTGGATCGAGGAGAGCTTGGCGAACGTGATCCCGGCAAGCACCAGCAAGATCACCGCGGCGCCCACGGTCCAGCCGATCTCGAGACGGGTGTTGCCGTGGATCTGGCTCGCGACGGCGCCCTTACGCTTGCGGAAGCGATAGAGCGCGTACACCAGGGCGCCCTCCACCAGCACGAAGATCACGAGCGCCACATACAACGTGATGTTGTAGAGGCTGCTGATCTGTTCGGCGTTCGGCGAGGCGCCCGGGTTGGGCCCGAAGAACGCAAAGGGGTTGGCAAGCAGGTGGCTCAAGGCGATGGTGATTCTATTCACGAGCGGACGGAACGCGCGTGCCCACCCTCAAAAGGGCTTCAAAGACATTGATGGGACCCACTTCAGCGCCCCGAGAAGCTGGCCGGGCGCTTGGTCAGAAATGCGCTCACGCCCTCGACGAAGTCGTCGGTGCCGGCCATCTCTTGCTGCAGGCGCGCCTCGAGCTTCCAGCTGCTCGCCCATATCGGCGTAGATCTGGTTGTTGAGCTCGCGCTTGGTGGCCGCGTAGGCACGTGTGGGCCCAGAGGCCAGTCGCATAGTCAGCGCGAGACTCTGCTCGGCGAGGCTCTCGTCGGGGTGCACGGCGTTGACGAGTCCCCAGTCGAGCGCCTGCGCGGCGCTCACGCGCTCGCCGAGCATCATCATCTCGGTCGCGCGCGCCACACCGACCCTGGCGGGCACGAACACGGAGGAGCCGCCGTCGGTCACCAGGCCGATGTTGACGAATGCGAGCAGCAGATAGGCGCTCTCGGCGGCCACTACCAGATCGCAGCACAGCGCCAGCGAGCAGCCGATACCCACGGCCGGGCCGTTGACGGCCGCTACGACCGGCTTTTGTATATCGCGGATCGCATGCATGATCGGGTGGTAGCGCTCGGTGAGCGCTTTGTAGACATTGGGGCGCCCCTCGGGCGTGAGATCGTCTCCGCTGACGTCCTTTAGGTCGGCTCCCGAGGAGAACGCGCGACCCGCCCCAATGATCCGAACCGCGCGCACGGCCTCATCCTCGGCGGCGCGCTGTAGGGCCGCAAGCAGGTCTTCGCCGAACTGCTTGTTCCACGCGTTGAGCGCGTCGGGCCGGTTCAGTTCGACCGTGGCCGCCCCGCCCTCCAGCAGCACGTTGACGGTCTCAAGCTGGATGTAGGGCTCGGTCACTTTGCTCTCCTATCGGCTTCGGAGGTCCGGCGCGACGCGCCGGTTGAGGTCTGTCATCGCTAGGGACCGCGCGAGAATACCGGCAAGAACGACCCCACCCCCTCCATCCATGTCGCCGTAGGTTTTATGGTGTGCGGACATGACAAGGCCCGTGATCGGTATCTGCACCGCGCTCGAGCGCGCCCGCTGGGGCATGTGGGACCAGGAGGCAGTGCTGCTGTCACGCAGCTACGTCAAGGCGGTCCAGGATGCGGGTGCGCTTGTCCTGATGTTGCCCCCCGACGATCTGCTGCTGGAGGACCCAGGCGAGGCGCTTGACTTGCTCGACGGGCTGGTGCTGGCCGGGGGCGCCGACATCGACCCGGCGAGCTACGGCAAGACGCCTCATCCGGAGACGCTCGACACGGTGCCCGAGCGCGACCGCTTCGAGATCGCGCTCGTACGCGCTGCGATCGAGCGCAACCTGCCTGTACTGGGGATCTGTCGCGGAATGCAGCTCATCAACGTTGCCTACGGCGGTACGCTGTTGCAGCACCTGCCCGAGCGCTTCGGCCATCACGAGCACCTGCGTGTGGCCGGCACGTTCGATGGCGCCGACCACGACGTCGATCTGGTCGATGGGACGCTTGCGGCACGCGCGGCGGGGGAGACCCACCACGCCACCAAGTCCCATCACCACCAGGGAGTGGATCGGCTGGGGGAGGGGCTGCAGATCAGCGGTAACTCCTCGATGGACGGTCTGCCAGAGGCGATCGAGATGGAAGACAGGCGGTTTGTGCTCGGCGTACAGTGGCATCCCGAGGCCGACCAGCGAAGTCGGGTCGTCGGCGCGCTGGTGGCGGAGGCACGCAGGCACATGGACGAGCGCGTAGCCGAGGGCACCGCCGCATAGCGCCATATACTCCTGGCCCCGTGCGAGGGTCGAGGGCTATCCGAGCAGCCGCCTGGGGCTTGGTGGCCGCGGGTGTGCTTGCGCCGCTCGTGCGCAAGCGCGTGACCGCGCCGCCACTTGTCACACAGACGGTCGCGTTTGCCGCCCCACTCGGCTTGTGCGTAGCGGCGCGCCGCTCGCGCAAGCGCGACGTGGCGGTGTGCACGCTGCAGATGTGGGCCTACCTGGCGGCCTACAAGGCGCCTCACGACGACGAGGCCGCCCAGGAGAGGCGAGTGCTGGTGGATTATCCGATTGCCGTCGACCGCGTGCTGGGGTTCGGCGAGCTGCCCACTGTGCGTCTACAGCGACGGCTCGCGCGCGGGCAGTGGCGGCTTGGCGACCGCGTGCTGGTATGGGCGCATTGGGTTTGGTTCATGGTGCCCCACGGCTCGCTCGTGTACATCATGCTGCGCCATCGCGGGCGCTTTGACCGCTCCGCGGTGATGACCTATGCCGTGTTCGACATCGGCGCGATGATCTACTGGATCCTACCGACGGCGCCGCCATGGTACGCGGCCGCTGAGGGCGGTCGTAGCGGGCATTTCAACGGGCGATTGCTCGATGTGCGGGGGTCGGAAAAAGGCCCGCAGGAGATCGCCGTGCGGCGAATGATGGTGGAGTATGGGGAGTTTTTTTGGAAAGACGGCTGGGGTCCGCTTTACAGTGTGCTTGGAGGTAATCCACTGGCTGCGATGCCCTCGCTTCACTTCGCCACATCGATGATGGCCGCTCAGCTGCTCTCAGAGACTGGGCCGGTGGCGGGCGCGCTGGGCTGGGGCTACACGGCGACGCTCGGGTTCGCGCTGGTGTACCTCGGTGAGCACTACGTGGTCGACTTGATCGCTGGGGCGGCGCTGACTACGGCGGTGCGCCGCCTGAGACCGCACGCCGGTGCAGCTATCTCGCACTTCGGTGGAGCGGTCGCGGCGATCGAGGCGAGGGCACATGGCACGGTGTGAGGCCCACGAGCAGGATGGCACGACCGAGACGGGCGATGCCATGCCGCATGAGCAGACGCTCAACGGCAGGCAGCGGATTACCGGGGCGGATCGATCCGCCCCGGATGATGTGGCGGCCGACGAGCGGAAGGGGTCGATCCCGATAGGTGAGCCGGTGCAACCCGGCTCGAAGCTCGACAGCCTCGGGGAACTCAGAACGGGCGGCTCGGCACAGAGCGGGCTCTCCACCGATGAGCAGATGCCGCGGGTGCCCGTCACACGTCGCAGCGCGATCGCTTTTGGCGTGTTCGTTCTCTCCGCTGTTGGGTTCCTGTATTTCGTGCTGCCCAAGCTGGCGGGGCTGAGCGGCACTGCACATCGCATCGAGCGCGGCGACACCTGGTGGATCGCGATCGGCGTGTTCCTCGAGATCTGTTCGTTTGGCGGCTATGTGGTGCTGTTTCGCGCGGTGTTCGTGCGTGGGCGTGACAGCCCGATCGGCTGGTCGGAGAGCTACCAGATCACGATGGCGGGCCTAGCGGCGACCCGTCTGTTCGCCGCGGCTGGTGCGGGCGGAGTCGCGCTGACCGCGTGGGCGCTGCGCCGCTCAGGGATGGAGCCGCGCTTGGTGGCCTGCCGGATGGTCGCGTTCATGGTGCTGCTGTACGCGATCTACACGGGCGCCGTGCTGCTCGACGGCATCGGGCTGGGAACCGGCCTGCTTCCCGGCGAAGGCTCGTTCGCGATCACGATCGTGCCGGCGGCGATCGCGGCGATGATCTCGCTACTGGTTGGTGCGATGGCACTGCTGCCCGACGACATCGAGCGGCGCCTCACAAAGTGGGAGGCCGGGTCGGGACGCCTGGGCCATTGGGTCGCATTGGGAGTGACTGTGCCCGCGATGGCTGCCAGCGGTGTGCGCACCGCGATCGAGTTGATCCGCTCACGCGATCCCGGTCTGCTGGGGGCGCCGGCGTGGTGGGGCTTCGACATCTGTGTGCTGTGGGCGTGCTTTCACGCGTTTGGATCTCCGCCGCCATTCACGGTCATTGTGATGTGCTATTTCGTCGGAATGGTGGGCAACCTGCTGCCGCTGCCGGGAGGGCTCGGAGGGGTGGAGGGAGGCATGATCGGCGCGTTCGCCGCGTTCGGCGTGGACTTCAACCTCGCGGTGCTCGCGGTTCTGTCCTATCGCGCCATCTCTTTCTGGCTGCCTACGCTGCCCGGCGCGATCGCCTATTTCCAGCTGCGTCGCACGGTGGCTCGCTGGCGCAGCGAGCAGGCGCCTCCGGCGGGGTCCTCGGTGGGCGCGATCGAACCTCACGGGCCCCTACACGCTTAGCGATCACGCTATACTTTACTTTGTAAAGTGATCGCATGGTCGTTGGCTCGCAGCGGGTGAGTGGCAAGCCAGCGGATGGACTATGGGCTAACTTGAGATGACAGCGCCCGCACGCGCGGGTGATAAAAGCGAGTCAGAGGACGGGAGTCAGCGAGATGACGGAGATCGAGAACACGATCATCATCGGCAGCGGCCCAGCAGGCTACACCGCGGCGCTGTACACCTCGCGCGCCAACCTCAGCCCGCTCGTCGTCGAGGGCTTTGCCTGGGGTGGGCTCCTGCAGCAGACGACCGATGTGGAGAACTACCCAGGCTTCCCCGAGGGGATCATGGGCCCTGATCTGATGACCAAGCTGCGCGAGCAGGCCGACCGCTTTGGCGCCAAGCTCGAGACCGACCAGGTCGAGAAGGTGCAGCTGGCGAGTGAGCCCGGAGGGGTGCACAGTGTTTGGGTCGGCGACACCGAGCACCGCGCCCGCACCGTGATCCTCGCGATGGGCGCCGAGCACAAGAAGCTCTGCGTGCCCGGTGAGGATGAGCTCTCAGGACGCGGCGTCAGCTACTGCGCCACCTGCGATGCGGCGTTCTTCCGCGACGCGCAGACGATCATCGTGGGCGGGGGGGATTCCGCGATGGAGGAGGCGATCTTTCTGTCGAAGTTCGCCGGAAAAGTCACCGTCGTGCACCGGCGCCCAGAGTTCCGCGCATCGAAGATCATGCTGGAGCGGGCTCGTGCGCAGGAGAACATCGAGTTGCTCACGCCCTACACGGTCGAGCGCTTCGAGCCCGGCGAGAACGGCGCGCTCGGCACCGCCAAGCTGTTCAACACCGAGACCGGCGAGCGGCGCGAGATCCCGATCACCGGCGCGTTCATCGCGATCGGCCACGAGCCCCAATCTGGCCTTGTGGAGGGCCAGATCGATCTTGACGAGGACGGATATGTGAAGGTCGAGGGCCGCTCCACTCGCACAAACCGGCCCGGTGTCTTTGCCGCCGGCGACCTGGTCGATCACACTTATCGCCAGGCGATCACAGCGGCCGGGTCCGGCTGCCAGGCAGCGCTTGACGCCGAGTGGTACCTGCGCGACACCCCCGAGGTACCCACGCCGGAGGGTATGCCGGTCGGGGATCTGGCCGAGGCGCAATGGGCCGCGCCAGCTACAACCGCCGACAGCACCTCGTGAGCCGGCTCACGAGGCTGCCCAGTAGTGCTCAGCGGGCTTCGTTTGCGAGGCGGCGCAACGCCGGTGCGGGACGGTAGCGCTCCTCGCGGTACTGATCGCCCAGCGCTTCGAGCGTCCTGAGCACTTGGCCCGGGCCGATTTCCCGCATCCACGCGAACGGACCACGGGGGTGGCTGAGGCCGAGCATCATGCCCGTGTCGATGTCGTCGGCCGAGCCCACGCCTTCGCCGAGTGCGAATGCCGACTCGTTGATTACCTGACACACGATCCTCGAGAGCACGCCGGCGGGGGCGGGTTGCACGCGCTCGGTGTGCAGGCCAAGGCCCCTGAAGGCCTGCTCGCCCGCCTGGCCGGTGACCTCAACTAGGGCGAGCGGCACGATCGCGTAGAACGGCTCGCCGTCCACGGTGCCGCCGAGTCCCTCCACGGCGATCTCAGGGCCACCCTGGCCGGGGGCGAGCGCGCGCAGCGCATCAGCCACGGGTCCGCTGCCTGTCACGATCGCGTCTCCTGTGCTCGCGGGCGGGTCCGGGTCGGCGGGCCGATACGGACCCTCTCCGCTGTAGTCGTAGTAGCCGCGGCCCGTCTTGCGCCCGTGCAACCCGGCTGCCACCTGGCGTGCCTGGATCGGCGAGGGACGCCAGCGTGGCTCGCCGAAGCCCAGCTCATAGAAGCTCTTTGAGACGTCAAAGCCCGTGTCCACACCTACGAGGTCGCTCAGCTCGAACGGCCCCATGCGAAAGCCGCCGCCGAGTCGCACGATGCGGTCGATCGTCTCGACGTTCGCGACCCGCTCCTGCAACAGGCGTAGTGCCTCAAGGCCAAACGGGCGGTTGCAACGGTTTACGACGAAGCCTGGCACGTCCCCCGCGCGGATCACGTCCTTACCCATCGCGAGGCCGGTCGCATCCGCCAGCGCCAGCGCCTGCTCGCTCGAGAGCAGTCCGGCGATGACCTCCAGCAGCCGCATCAGCGGGGCCGGATTGAAGAAGTGCATACCCACCACGCGCTCGGGATGCGTGGCGCCTGCCGCGACTGCCGTGATCGGCAGCGACGATGTGTTGCTCGCGAGCACACACTGCTCGCTCACGATCTCCGACAGGCGCGCATATAGCTCGTGCTTGACGTCCAGCCGCTCCGGCGCCGCCTCGATCACCAACTCACACGGGGCGAGCTGCTCGAGGTCCTCGACCAGCTTCAGGCGCTCCGAAGCTTCCTGCGCTTGCTCCGCCGTCAGCTTGCTCTTGGCGGCTTCCTTCTGCAGACCCGCACGCACCCCCTGCGCACCGCGTGCGAGTGCCTCGGGGATAGGGTCGTGCAGGAGCGTCCTGGCACCGGCCTTACACGCCAGCTGGGCGATGCCCGAGCCCATCGTGCCGGCCCCCACCACTCCGATCGTCTTCGCCGCACCGCTCATCGCCGCGGCACACTACCGACGCACGCACGGTGTCGCCACGGCCGGCGCGCGGGCTCGGTGCTCCGCCCACTGCGCGCGTGACGGTACGTCGAACGTGTCCACATCCAAACAATCGAGCCACATCGCAAGACCGGCCCACTCAAGACGGCACGAGCGCATTGATGCCGGTCATCGCGCGCCCGATGATCAGCTTCTGGATCTGTGAGGTGCCCTCATACAGGGTGGTCACGCGCGCGTCGCGGAAGTAGCGCTCCACCGGGTGATCGTCCACGTAGCCGGCGCCGCCATGGACCTGGATCGCCATGTTCGCGCACTCGAGCGACGCCTCGGTCGCGTGCAACTTGGCAATCGAGGTCTCCAACGTGTTTGGCCGACCCTGGTCCTTCAGCCAGCCGGCGCGCCACACAAGCATGCGCGAGGCGTCCGTCTTCAGCACCATGTCCGCGATCATTGCCTGTACGAGCTGGAAGCTCGCGATTGGCCTGCCGAACTGCTCGCGCTCCTTGGCGTATTTGACCGACTCCTCAACGCACCCCTGGCAGATGCCCACGCAGCCCGCCGCTACCGAGTAGCGCCCCGAATCGAGATTGGACATCGCGATTTTGAAGCCGTCCCCGACCTGACCGAGCATATCCTCGTCTGAGACCTCGACGTCTTCCAGTGAGATAGACGCGGTGTCGGAGGCATGCAGCCCCATCTTGTGCTCGATCGTCTGCGCTTTGTAGCCAGGCTGGTCGGTGTCCACCAGGAAGCACGCGACGCCCTTGTGCCCGAGCTCCGGGTCGGTCTGCGCGAAGATCACCGCCAGCTTCGCGTAGTTGCCCATCGAGATCCACATCTTTGCTCCGTTGATCACCCATCCGGAGTCGGTCTTGCGCGCGCGCGTCTTCTGGTTGGCAGCGTCTGAGCCGGTGTCCGGCTCAGTCAGTCCGAAGCATGCCAGCCACTCGCCTGAGCAGAGCTTCGGCAGGTACTTGTGCTTCTGCTCCTCGGTGCCGAACTTCACGATGCCCGAGCATACGAGTGAGGTCTGAACCGAGATGACCGTGCGGATGGCCGAGTCTCCCCGACCGATCTCCTCGACGACCAGGCCGTAGCTGAAGTAGTCAAGCCCCGCCCCGCCGTACTCCTGCGGGACGATCGCGCCGAGGTAGCCCTGGGCGGCGACCTTCTTCACCAGATCCGTGTCGAAGTGGTGGTTGCGGGCGTTTTCGCGCGACTGCACCACGATCTCCTTCTCGGTGAATTCCCGCGCCGTCTGGCGGATCAGCTGTTGCTCGTCGGTTAGGTCGAAGTCCATCGGCGCGTCATCCCTCCTTTTGCCCACGCCGGTCTGTGCAGTAGCCGGTCGCAGGGTGTATGGATCGTTTGTATCTTTTTTCGCGTTCGTTTAAGTGTGTAATGATTTTGCGCTGAAGCTATATAGCTTCGAGCTTCGGGCTGCGCCACTGCGCCGCCAGCCGCCGCTCCAGCTCGGCGGGGAGATCTTCGATCTTCACGCGCTCCTGGGAGAGTGAGTCGCGGTCGCGCAGCGTCACGGTGGAGTCCTCGATCGACTGATGGTCGATCGTCACACCCCACGGCGTCCCGATTTCATCCTGGCGGCGATAGCGCTTGCCAATCGACCCACCCTCGTCGTACTCGGCCTGCATGCGCCCGCGCAGGTCATGGAAGATCTCGCGCGCCAGCTCCGGCTGGCCGTCCTTCTTGACCAGTGGCATCACCGCCACCTTCACCGGCGCCAAGCGGGGGTGAAGGCGTAGCACGGTGCGGGTTTCGGCGGGCTTTGCGCCTGCGTCGGTGACTCCACTCTGATCCGGGGTCTCGCCTACGACTTCCTCGTCGTAGGCGTCCACAAGGAATGCCAGCGTTGCGCGGTCGGCGCCAGCGGCGGGCTCGATCACGTGCGGCACGTAGCGCTCGCCGCTCACCTGGTCGAAGTACTCGAGCTTCTCGCCTGAGAACTTGGCGTGCTGGGTCAGATCAAAGTCGCCGCGGTTGGCGATCCCCTCGAGCTCCGACCAGCCGATGGGGAACAGATACTCCACGTCGCTTGTGCCCGAGGAGTAGTGCGACAGCTCGTCGTGGTCATGCGCGCGCAGGCGCAGGTGGTCGGGGCGCAGCCCGAGCGTGGTGTACCAGCTCATTCGCTCGGAGAGCCAGTGCTCGAACCACTTTTGGGCTTCGTTCGGCGGCGTGAAGAACTCCATCTCCATCTGCTCGAACTCGCGCGTGCGGAAGATGAAGTTGCCGGGTGTGATCTCGTTGCGAAACGACTTGCCAATCTGCGCGATCCCGAAAGGAGGCTTCTTGCGCGAGAACTGCAGCACGTTCTTGAAGTTGATGAAGATCCCTTGCGCGGTCTCCGGGCGCAGGTAGGCGACCGAGCCCGACTCCTTCACCGGGCCGATCGTGGTCTCGAACATCAGGTTGAAGTCGCGCGCCTCGGTGAGGTTGCACTCGTCGGTCTCGCCCGGGTGCTTGGAGGGCTTGCGCCCGCAGGGCAGATCGCCCAGGTGGTCGGCGCGAAAACGCTGCCCGCAGGTCTTGCAGTCCACGAGCGGGTCGGTGAAGCCGGCGAGATGGCCCGAGGCCTCCCACACTCGTGGGTGTTGCAGGATCGCCGAGTCCAGCGCCACGATGTCATCGCGCCGCTGCAGCATCGCGCGCCACCACTCGTTCTTGACGTTGCCCTTCAGCAGCACCCCGTAGTGGCCAAAGTCATAGGTCGAGCCCACACCGCCGTAGATCTCCGAGGAGGGGAAGATGAACCCGCGGCGCTTGCACAGCGCCACGACCTTGTCCATCGTGACCACATCGTCGCTTGGGGGGGCATGCTCGGTCATCTCGGTCGGGATGGTATTCGAGCGTCGCTGTACGGCGATCCTAGACACAAAGAGAACGGGCTTGACATATCTTGCCATATGTGTTTACATACGTTCTGTTCTCTTGCTGACAAGACGGCGGAGGGGACGGTTCTTCGCCCGAAAGGTGACGCAAAATCGCAAGAGCGTGAGTGACTGAGCACGATCGCACATAGGGGTCCACCAGGGCGTCGTTACCCAACCTCTCCCGCGACGCCCCGCGCATAGCCTCAAAGCGCGATCGAATGTCCGGTCTCCTCGACAGGGCGCCGCGGTCCCCACCGGCCGCGGCGCCCCCTGTTACGTAGGATTCGCGTGTGGCCAGACTTCTGATCGTCGGGCAAGGGTCCTCGGTCTCGGTGCTGGCCGACGCCCAGGGGCGGGAGGGCCACGTGGTGCGCACCGTCGCGAGCGCCGACCGCGGAGCGCTGGAGCATGTTGCGATCGTCTGCTGGTTGGACGACTCCTCGCCCGAGCGATTTCTGCTCCGCGCGGTGGACAGTTCGATGCGCGGCTTCGTGTACCAGGCCCGTGGTTGGGAGCGGTCGGTGTCGGAGATAGCCGCGCGCAACTCGATCCCCGTGGCGATTCTCCAGGCCGATCCGGCCGGCATTGAGGAGTGGCTCACGCAGGCGCACACGGCCATCGGCTCGCTTCTGGAAGGTCACAGCACGGGCATCTGAGCGCGCTATGCTGATCTGTAAATTACTAAAAGGCGATCGGGTTTTGGTTTAAAGGCTTCTAGGCAGGAGGTACAGCTAACTTGTCCAGTTACGCGAAGGACGTACTTGTCGAGGTCAACTGGCTCGAGGAGCATCTGGGCGATGAGGGCATCCGCATCGTCGAGGTCGACGAGAACCCGAGCTCTACGCGGAGGCCCACATCCCCGGGGCGATCGGGTTCGACTGGAAGGAGGATCTCCAGGATCCCGTCCGGCGAGACTTCCTCGGCCCAGAAAGCTTCGACGCGCTGTTCTCACGCCACGGCATCTCAAGCGATCACACAATCGTGCTCTACGGTGATCGCAACAACTGGTTCGCCGCCTACACATATTGGTATCTGAAGTACTACGGCCACCACAAGGTGCTGCTGCTCAACGGCCCCCGCGAAAAGTGGATCGCCGACGGGCGCCCCACAAGCGCCGACATTCCAAGCTACGCACCCGCCACGTTCACTGCTCAGCCCGGCGACGACACGATCAGGGCCCATCGCGATGAGGTGCTCGCCGCGGTTGGCGACTCCACCAGCCTTGTCGACGTGCGATCGCCCGCGGAGTTCGCAGGGGAGATCATCTCGCCGAGCGGCTACGAGCAGGAGGGGGCCCAGCGCGCGGGACATATTCCCGGCGCCGCCTCGATCCCCTGGGCGCAGGCCGTCAACGAGGACGGGACGTTCAAGAGCGCCGAACAGCTGCGCGAGCTTTACGGCTCCAAGGGGGTGCTTGACGGCAAGGACGTGATCGCCTACTGCCGCATCGGTGAGCGCTCAGCCCACACGTGGTTCGTCCTGCACGAGCTGCTCGGCACCGAGCACGTCAAGAACTACGACGGCTCCTGGACGGAGTGGGGCAGTCTGGTTGGTGTGCCGGTAGAGAAGGGCGCATAGCAGCAACACGCTTCGGGTCCACCCCCTCTGGGCCTGCGGGCGCGGCCGCCGCGTCACCTGTCGGCGCGGCGGCCGAGCAGCGCGATCCCGGTCTTGGCCGCCTGCTCGCTTCGAGCGGCGTGGGCGAGACAGTTCGCGACTCACATGCCTGTGCAGCGGTCCAGCAGTGGCTCTACCCGCGCCAGCAAGCCCTCCAGAATGCGCGCGGTGGCACCCCACACCAGCTGCTTGTCGAACACGTACGCATCCGTCTCAAAGGCGATCCCGCGCCGTTCGATGCGAGTGCGGGTGCGTCCCGCGCGAATCTCACGCAACGAAGGCTCAAGCACCGCGTCGACCTCGCTCGCTGACGGTTGCCAGGTCCGCTGTCCTTCGAGCACGCCCACGAACGGGTGGATCGCGTAGTTGGTCACGAACGTCGAGGTGCGCTCCAATGCGCCCACCAGTGTCACCTCCGCGCGCGCCAGCCCGATCTCCTCCTCGGCCTCGCGCAGGGCGGTGTCCTTCAGCGTCTCGTCCTCTGGGTCGCGACGTCCACCGGGAAACGAGATCTCCCCAGCGTGGCGGCGCAGGTCCGAGCGCCGTCTCGTGAGCACCACCCGCAGCTCACCCGCTTGCGCATACAACGGGACCAGCACCGCAGCCGGCACCTGCTCACCGGGTTGCAACTCAGACGCCGCGCCGGCATCCAGCAGCACCGCACCCAGCGATGCCGCGAGCGCCTGCGAAGCCGACCGGTCCACCACCATTGACTAGTGTCCAGCTGCCCGGACGTCGGGCCGTCGCGGGGTCACCCTTCTCAGACGGCCACGTGGGTGCGCTCCACGTGTTCCTGGAACATCACCTCACCATCGAGCGTCCTGTGCACCGGGCACTTCGCGGCGATCACCTGCAAACGCTCGACCTGCTCCTCGGGCAGGTCCTCGGGAAGGCGCAGCACAACGTCGAACTTGGTGGGGCAGCCCCGCTCCGCAGGCGTGTACTGCACCTCGACCTCCACGTTGCCGATGTCCCAATCCTTGCGCTTCGCGTACATCTCCATCGTGATCGCCGTACACGAAGCGAGGCTCACTGCCAGCAGCTCCTGAGGATCCGGACCGGTGTCGTCGCCACCGGAATCCAGCGGCTCGTCGACCGTCAATTGGTGATCGCGCACCTGAACGGTGTGTTTGAACGTCGAGTCCGTTCGTCTGACACTGGCCTTCATCACTGCAACACCTTCCGATCGGGTTGTCACAGCACCCTCTCCTTCCATGGTATCGACGGCACTTGGGCTACGAAAGGGGGTTGAACAGCAGGCCGGTGAGTAGCTTCGGGTAGAAGAACGTCGACTTCGGCGGCATGTTCTCGCCGCTGGCGGCCACGTCGCGGACCTGGGAGACGGGGGTCGGGCGCATCAGGAACGCCGCGTCGTACTCGCTCGAGCGCACCATCGCGACCGCCTCCTCGGTGCTGCGGGCATAGAACAGGCCGTTGAAGTGCGAGATGTCGTCGTCGCTGAGGCCCAGTGTCCCCTTGAGGATCAGCGCCTCAAGCACGCCCGTGTCGAGGCTACGGTAGGCCTCTGAGAAACCCGGCAGCGCGGCGTCTGCGCTCGCCTGATCCTTCAACGTCAACCTGCAGGGCTGCTGGTGGTGTGCGTCGATGTAGCCGAGCTGCAGTGGACCAGTCCCGGGCTCTGGTGCTATCCGCTCGAGCGGCACCTCGGCGACGTCGAAGTCGCGCCGCAGTGTTTCTCTCAAAGCCTCCTGGTGCTCGCGCCCGAGGCCGCGCACGAGACGATGAGTGGGGAACACGGTCAGGCCCGGGTCCTCCAGTGCCACCAGACACATCAGTACGTATCGGTGCTCGCCCTCGCCGCCAAGCTCCTGCGCGTAGGTGTCAGCCGTCTCATAGCGATGGTGGCCGTCGGCGATCAACAGCTCCACGTCCCGCGTCGCATCTTGTACCGCGGAGATCGTCTCTGAGTCGCTTATGCGCCACAGCTTGTGGGTGGTGCCGTCACCATCGGTCACCTCGCCCCACGGGGGGGTCTCGGTCGCCGGTTGGAGCGCCCTCCAGGCGGCGTTGCTGGGGTCTGAGAACAGCGAGAAGATCGGCGAGAGGTTTGCGCGAGTGGCGTGCATCAGACGCAGCCGATCCTCCTTGGGGCCGGGATGGGTGCGCTCGTGTGGGCGTACGCGTCCGGGGCCATAGCCCTCGATCCGCACGCGACAGAAGAAGCCTCTGCGGGTGCGTGTCTGGCCGTCCGGGCCGGTGTAGATCTGCGTGTGAGCCCATAGAGAGGGCTCCGGGTCGCGCACCACCACGCCCTGCAGCTGCCATGCCTCGAACAGCTCGCCGGCCTTCGCATACGGATCCGGCTCGCCCTTTGGCAGATCCACCGCCACCACATTGAAAGGCGAGCGCTCGAGCAGCTCTTCCCGCTGCTCGGCATCGATCACGTCGTACGGCGGCGAGGTCACGCCGGCGAGGGGACCGACTAGCGATTGGTCGTAGTGGAGGGCGCGCAGCGGTTGGATGTCAGCCATGGCGGGAGCGGACCCTAGCAGCGGTCTCTAGTCTTAGTGATATCGGGGCGTGGCGCAGCTTGGTAGCGCACCTGCTTTGGGAGCAGGGGGTCGCCGGTTCAAATCCGGCCGCCCCGATATCTGAGCCTATTCGTGGCGATGATTGAACGGTGTCTCATCTGGGCATATATACCCGGGTGACCTTCGGTACTTCGCTCTTTTTCATCGCGGTTGGTGCGATCTTGAAGTACGCGGTCACTGCCACGGTCAGCGGGATAGATCTGCAGACTGTCGGGCTCGTGCTGATGATCGTTGGCATCGTGGGCTTGGTTCTCTCATTCTTTTGGGTAGCCGTTTGGGCGCGCAAGCGCGAAGTGCCGCCGGTCGACGGCGAAGCTCCCGGTCGCGACGTTCGCTACTGAGCGCTCATCCTGCCCGGTGCCGCCGCCGGCGGCAGGCGCTCACGAGTGACCGGGAGACAGCGAGCATTGTTCTCTCGCGACGGCCGGATAGGCCCGGGACTCCTCGTAGAGGACTCGCTGCGAGAATACGGCGCCCGAGAACACCGACCCCGGAAGGACGCGTATGGCCCCTGACTTGTTGAGCACGATCCGCCGCGAAATCGATGAGCGTCTGAGTGAGCTGCGCCCGCTCCTAGCTGAGCACCAGCAACTGCTCGTGGCGGCTGATGCGCTCGAGATGACAGGTCAAGGGGGCGGCTCGGATGCTGCAACCGACACAGCTCCGCCGAAGGCATCCACGCGGCGGAGAGCGGGAGTCGTCAAGGCGCGTCGTGGCTCGGCCGCAGGCGCGATCAAGCGTGCAGTCGATGCCTCAGCTGATGGGGACGATTACAAGGAGAACGCCAAACAGCTCAACGCAGCTGGCGGGCGGCGGACTGCGAAGGAGTCAGGCGCAGTGAAGTCCAAGCCAGCGCGCGCTGCTAGAGGTGCCGCCCGAGAGGCGATCCTCGCGGCTTTGGATCATGGCTCGCACACTATCGGCGAGCTCGCCGTCGTAACTGCGATGAGTGGCCCCAATATCAACGGAAACCTGCGGCGGCTCCTCTCGGAGGGCGCGGTGATAAAGACAGAGCGCGAAGGCAAGACCGCTTGGGCGCTCGTCAGCTCGACCATCTGAGCCGACCGTCTGAGCTCAACTCAACCGAGCGGCTGCGGCATTCACGACGAGTGTCGCAGCGCCGCTTTGCTCGGCGTGGGAGGCGTGAGCGGCTACCGTGCAATTAATGGCCACTCGCCGCGCTCGTTGCCTGGGCGACATCGCCTCTCGCAAGCAGCTGACTCTCGTCGCGTGCATTCTCGGCTCGGGCATCGCACTGCTCGACGGCACGGTTGTGAACGTCGCCCTGCCCACGATCCAGCGTGACCTTGGTGGCGGACTGGCGGCCCAGCAGTGGGTCGTGAATGCCTACTTGCTCACGCTCGGCTCGCTGATCCTGGTCGGTGGCTCACTCGGCGACCTATATGGCGAGCGGCGTATCTTCGCGCTCGGGGTTGGTGGTTTCGGGTTCGCCTCGCTGCTGTGTGCGCTGGCACCCTCGATCGGCGCGCTGATCGCAGCTCGCGCGCTGCAGGGAGTGGCGAGCGCTTTGCTCACCCCGAGCGCTCTCGCGGTGATCGTCGCGACGTTCCATGAGTCCGAGCGCGGTCCCGCGATTGGTAGTTGGACCGCGTGGGGAGGCATCGCCACGGTGATCGGTCCGTTGGCGGGCGGAGAGCTCTTGCAGGTCTCCTCGTGGCGTGTGATCTTCCTCATCAACCTGCCGTTCGTCGTCGTTTGCGTGGCGTTGATCCTGGCGGTCATCCCGAAATCCGCGCCCCGGCGCGAGCGTGGGCGAACGGTTGATCTCCTCGGCGGCCTGCTCTGCGCGCTGGGTCTCGGTGGGCCGGTGTTCGCACTGATCGAGCAGCCGCGCCTGGGCTGGGGCAGTCCGGGCGTGATCTTCCCGTTCATCGCCGGCGTCGCGCTGCTCGTGTGCTTTGTGGTGCACGAGTCGCGCACAGGCGATCCGATGTTGCCGCTCGCGCTCTTTCGCCGGCGCAACTTCTCGGCCGGGAACATCGAGACGCTTGCGATGTATGCGGGCCTGGCGATCTTGTTCTTCTTTTTGACCATCTTCCTGCAGCAGATCGGAGGCTACACGCCGCTTCAGGCCGGCCTGGCGACGCTGCCCGCCACAGTTGTGCTGTTCGCACTCTCCAAGCGCTTCGGCGCGTTGGCCGATCGCTATGGCCCACGCCTGTTCATGGGGGCGGGACCGCTGGTATCCGCGTGTGGACTGCTCCTCTTTCAACGCATCGGAGTGCACGTCGACTACCTCACCGACGTGTTCCCGGGAATTCTCGTGTTCTCGCTCGGCCTGTCGATGACGGTGGCCCCGCTGACAGCCGCGGTGCTCGCCGGTGTGGAGACCAGTCAGGCGGGAATCGCCTCGGCGGTCAACAACGCGGTGGCGCGCATCGCCGGCCTGCTCGGTACCTCCGCGGTCGGCGCCGTGGTCGCCGCGTCGTTCGTGTCCGGCTTGGACGCCAACCTCGCCAACCGTCCGTTGGGGGCGCCAAGCAGAGCGGTGGTCGCCGAAGCCAAGAAACTGGCGCTCGGGCGTCCCAACACCAGCGGGTTGCCGCGCGTGCAGGCGAGCGCGATCGCCACAGCCGCCGACGAAGCCTCGCTACATGCCTTCCACCTCGGGCTCGGGATCGCCGCGCTGCTGGTCGCGGCCGGCGGCGCGGCGGGCGCGATCGGGGTGCGCAATCACCAGCGTCCCGTGCTAGCCGAAAAGTGCGAGGGTGGCCAGCTCGTCGGCTCCTCGTTGGACGCCGCGGGTTGCCACGAGGGAGATTCGGCCCTCAGCGGAGATGCGATCGCCGGCGCCGGCGTGTAGCGCCTCCGGCCGGTGTACGTGACTCGGACACTCAGCGTGGACCGGCGGTTGAGCGCCGGCGGTTTGGGCGTTAGCCCACCCCCTCCGCGTAGGTGCGCATCGCTTCGATCACCGGCGCCAGCCGTCGCCCACGCGTCGTAAGTCGGTACTCAACCGTCGGCGGGCTGGTGGGTAGCACCGTGCGCTCGATCAACCCAGCGCCCTCCAGATCGCGCAGACGCTCAGACAGCATCCTGGGGGAGATGCCTGCGACCGCCTCGGCGAATTCGTTGAAGCGCAGTGCCCCCGTCAACGCCGCGTAGATGATCGAGAGCTGCCAACGCCGCTCCAGGAGGTCCGCCGCTTGGCGGACCTCCAGCGGGACCGGCTGACATCTGCTGCGAGCGCCGCGCGACATCGAACCGTAATTCTCGTTAGGAGAGTTGCGCTACGTTGGGCGCGGGCTCGAGCGCGAGGTCAAGCACTTCCTGGACGCTCATCACGGGATGGAAGCTCATCTGCTCGCGCACCTCATCGGGGATGTCATCGAGGTCGCCCCGGTTACGCTCCGGCAGGATCACGTCAGTGAGCCCGGCGGCATGCGCTGCAAGCACCTTCTGCTTGAGTCCCCCGATCGGTAGCACGCGGCCCTGCAGCGTGACCTCTCCGGTCATGCCGACCGTGTGCTTGACAGGACGCTCTGAAAGCAGCGAGGCGAGCGCGGTGACCATCGTCACCCCTGCGCTGGGGCCGTCCTTGGGGATCGCTCCAGCCGGTACGTGTACGTGGAACTCGCGGTTCTCGAACGCCGACTCCTCGATGCCAAGCTCCTCGGCGTGGCCACGCACGTAGGAGAGTGCGATCCGCGCCGACTCCTTCATGACGTCGCCCAGCTGTCCGGTAAGCACGAGACCATTGCCGCCGGAGCCGCCGCCTTTCATGGCGGTGGCCTCGACAAACAACACGTCCCCGCCGGTGCCGGTGACGGCCAGGCCGGTGGCTACGCCGGGCGTGGCTGTTCGAGCCGCTGACTCCTGGAAGAACTTCTGGCGTCCCAGCGCGTCGCGCACGACCTCCAGGTCGATCTCCACCGGCTGCTCCACGTCGCCTGAGGCGATCCGGGTGGCGGTCTTGCGCAGCACCGTGCCCAGCTCGCGCTCGAGATTGCGTACACCGGCCTCGCGCGTGTACTCGGCGACGATAGTGCGCAAAACCTCGTCAGAGACGCTCACCTCGTCCTCACGCAGACCGTTGCGGTCGCGCTGGCGCGGCCACAGATAGCCCTTGGCGATCGCGAGCTTCTCCTCGGAGGTGTACCCGTCGAAGCGGATCACCTCCATGCGGTCGAGCAGCGGTCCTGGGATCGTGTCGGCTACGTTGGCGGTCGCGATGAACATCACCTGGCTCAGGTCAAGTTCCACGTCCAGGTAGTGGTCGCGGAACGAGTGGTTCTGGGCCGGGTCGAGCACCTCGAGTAGCGCGGCCGACGGGTCTCCGCGCCAGTCGGCGCCGACCTTGTCGACCTCGTCGAGCAGGATCACCGGGTTCATCGTGCCGGCGTCGCGCAACGCGCGCACCAACCGTCCCGGCAGAGCACCGATGTAGGTGCGCCGGTGCCCGCGGATCTCCGCCTCGTCGCGCACGCCACCAAGCGACATGCGCACGAACTCGCGTCCGGTGGCGCGTGCGATCGACTCGCCGATCGAGGTCTTGCCGGTGCCCGGGGGTCCGATCAGCGTCAGGATCGCCCCTGACTTCGGGTCGGCCTCGATGCCGCGGTCTTGGCGCAGCTTGCGCACAGCCAGGTACTCGGTGATGCGATCCTTCACATCTTCGAGTCCCTCATGGTCGGCGTCGAGCACCTCGCGTGCCGCCACCGGATCAAGGTGCTCCTCAGAGCGCTTGCTCCACGGCACCGCGATCAGCCAGTCCAGGTAGGTGCGGATCATGCTCGACTCGCCGGTCTGCTCGCCCATGCGCTCCAGGCGACCCAGCTCCTTCAAAGCTTGCTCTTGCACCTCCTCAGGCATCTCCGCGGCCTCGATCTTGGTCTTGTACTCCTCCACGATCGAGCCCTCGTCCTCGTCGAGCTCCTTGCGGATCGACTCCATCTGCTTGCGCAGGAAGTACTCACGCTGCTGCTTGTCGGCACCCTCCTGCACGTCCTCACGGATGCGCTTGCGTACCTGCAGCTCGGCAAGGCTGTCGCGTTGCAGCTTCACGGCCAGCTCGAGCCGGTCGGTCACGCCGAGCGTGCGCAGCAGCTCAACCTTCTGCTCGTAGGTGAGGTTGGGGGAGTAGCCGGCGGAGTCGGCCAGCGGGCCGGGCTCGACGATCGCGCGCAGGAATGCCGCTATGCGCCCGTCGTCGCCGCGCAGCTCGAGGATCTCCTCGACCACCGCGCGATATTCGCGCTCGAGCTCGCGGGTGCGCTTGTCGACCGGGACGTCGTCGGGGCGCTCGTCGACCTCAACGCGTAGCTCTCCTTCGGGGCCGGTCTGCGCTGCGCCGATCAGTGCGCGGTGCTCTCCCGAGAGCGCCACCGCGTGAGCGCCGCCCGGCAGGCGTAGCTGCTCGGAGACCTCGGCGATCGTGCCGACCTCCAGGAACTCGTTCTCGTGACGGGGCACGAGAACGACGCGCTCGTCCTCGCCCACATCGATGGTGAGCGTGATGCCCATGCTCGGGAACACGACGGTGTCGTCGAGCGGGATCAAGCGCAGCAGCGGCTTGGGCTCCTGCGACAGCGAGCCTTGCGAAGGGGGGGTGGGTTGTGTCGAAGCCATCGGTATACGCTCCATATAAGCTTACGAAAGTTTAGTTAGTATAGCTCGCCTCGGTCAGATTTCAAGAGCCCGAGAAGAACGGGCGTGGCCACAGCTTTCGCGCCCGCACAACGTTGACCTCGGCAGCCAGCACGGTGACCTCGCCGCCCAGATACAGCCATGTCAAAAGGCCCAGCACGAACGCGAACAACCCCGAGGTGTCCTTGGCATGGCGCACCACGTGACCCACGTAGAAGCCGCCGACATGCTCCAAAAGCTGCCACAACACTGCGGCGACGATCACGCCGGGGATCAGATCACGCGTGGGGATCTCCTCGGCGGTGAGCATCCGGAAGGCCGTGAAGAACAGCAGCAGGTTCGCCGCCAGTGCGATCGCGATACCTCCGAGCACCGCCCCAAAACCGGCGGTCTGTGCGGTGACCGCGCCCGCGGCGACCGTCGAGATGATGCTGAGTACCCCGAACACCGCCAGCAACCCCAGGCCGCGCAAGCGCCATGCGAGGAAGCCGAGCTGGCGCTTACGTGGGATCTGCCACACCTTGTTGAACGCGCTCTGCGTGGCGCCCGTTATGCCGAGGCCCGCGAGCAGCGCTCCCACAAGCCCGATCGCCAGCGCGAGGACGCTCCCTTTCAGCGAATGGACATTGGCCTGTAGCTGCGTGCCAATGATCGGGAACTGGCTGAGTGTCGAATGCAGCACGCTGTCCCGCGTACTGGGACTGCCCTGCAGCACGAACCCGAGCACAGTGACGAACACCAGCAGCAGTGGAAACAGCGAGAAGAACCCGTAATAGGCGATCAGCGCGCCCATCTGACTGGCCTGGTCATCGTCGAAGCGCTTGATGACGGCCATCACGAAGCCAAGTCGCGGACTGCGCTGCTGATAACGGTCGAAGGCGTGCAACCGCTTACGCAGACCACCGGAGAGACTCATGAGCCGGCTGCGCCGAAGCCCATCGCCAAGATCGTCGCAATCGATAAAGGCGCAAGCAAATTGGAGGGGGGTCTCGTGGGCACTCTCACCGACATGCTTACGTGTCTACCCGACAGGAGAGCATCACACGGCCCATTACGCAGCTGACGGGAGTCGCCAAGCCCCGACGGCACGGCTCGCTCGACGGCGCCGAAGCGGTGGCGCTTGTCGCACGTTCGCGTCGTGAGCGACTGCTGGCGGTCCATCGTCATCGCCTCACACGTGAGGATCTCGAGGACTGTTACAGCCAGGCGACGCTCGAGCTGCTGACTCGCGCCAGCCGCAGAGAGGGATTCTCGAACAACGCCCACATCGCAAATGCGCTCGAGCAACGGTTTCTGTCGCGCATCCACGACCGCCGTCGGGCGCTCAGCGGACGCAGCCCAATCGAGACGGCGATGGCAACGGCGCTGCCCCTAGGCGATTGCTGGCAGGGTGAAGTCGATATCCACGACGCGCGCGCCGACGTCGAGCGGCTGATGATGCTGCGCCACGATCTGCGTCGCATCGGTGAGCTCTCGCGCGAGCTCTCGCCCGATCAACGGCTGGTGCTCGCGAGTCAATTGACAGGTGAGACTGAGCCCAGCGAGTTCTGTCGCACGCACGGTTGGTCCGCGGAGAAGTACCGCAAGGTGGCCCAGCGAGCACGTGCGCGACTCGCGCGACTGCTCGCTGGCGAGGTCGTCTGTCCCGCCAGGGCTCATCGGTCGGATCAGAAGGCAGGGACACACCTATGAACATCCCTCGCCCATCACATAGGCGCGTCCCCTGGGACGCCGAAGATCGGTTGCCGAGACGATCGCGCGGCGCTTCCCATCCGCACGTGGGCGGCCGGGAGCGGGATATCTCCCCATCTCTGCTCCCGGCCGCATGCGTGTTCGATCGCTGTTGCATAGGGGAGCCAACGTGATGCTTTGGCGCCGGACTCCACGCGCGGTCTACCGCGTGTACGGGGAGGACGAGTACCTCGACGACGAGACGAGAGTCGAAGGGGACACCAATCCCACGTTCGGCGGCGAACATGCATCCGAGGACCGACACACCGCCACATACCCGAGACCACGTGGTTCGCGCTCAAACCGGTTCGTCGGTATCGGCTTGCTTGTCGGAGTCATCGTGTGTGTGCTCGGACTTGTTGTGGTCAACGCGTTGCATCGGCCGGCGGTCACGATATGGTCGGGCTTCGGGCCCCACACGCGCAACGTTCCCATAAGCCAGGCATCCACTGGCCCCTACATTGGGGTCACCGTCTCGGCCGGAACAACGCGCCAGAGAACGCTCATCTCGCGCGACGGCGCACCCGTGAAGACGCGTAGCTCTATCGACGGTGCTGCGCTGATCGACCACAAGCTAGATGTCCGTGCCTCGGCGGTGCCCGTGCTTACGCACTCACTGCCGGCGGCCAAACAGTCCGACGTGTCCGCGTCAAGCGGGGCGATGGTAAAGCCCGACCAGTCTCCGCCCTCTGTGTCCTCTGGTTCACTGCCCGAAGCTGCCTCACTGGTGGCCGAGCGCGAGTTTGGCTTTGAACAGTGAACCCTTTGTCGAACCTCAACGTTCCGCCGCACGCCACGGTCACCGTGAAGGCGCGATCGATGTGGCGCATACGTCTCGCGCGCGAGTTGCCGCGCTATCTATTGCAGGGGCTGGCGCTGGCGGGTCTGCTCGCGAGCGCGCGCTTTGCGATCGATCCACCGCGGCCGGTGATTGCTCGCTCTCCCATGTCCGCCTCGGCGATTGTCGACCGCTCGGCAGAAGGGTTCGCCGAGTTGTTTGCGCGTCGCTATCTCACGTGGGACTCTCACGAACCCGAGGCCCACAGGCTCGGGGTGGCCCCGTTTGTCAGCTCTTCGATGGAGGACGAAGCCGGCCTGCAGCCGCCGGAAAGCGGCGAGCAGCAAGTGCAGTGGACTCAGGTGGTGCAGTCTCGCGAGCCGGCTCTCAACGAGCATGTCTACACGGTTGCCGCTCAGACCGACACGGCTGGTCTGCTCTACCTGACCGTCAGCGTTCTACGTGAGTCTGATGGTCGGTTGGCGCTCGCCGGCTATCCAGCATTTGTTGGTGCACCCGCATCGAGTGCCGCGGCACTCCCCGAACAGCAGCATGAAGTGGAAGATCCCGCGCTGAGAACGGTGGCGACGCGCGCCCTGCGCAACTACCTGGACGGCTCAGAATCTGAGCTCGCGGCCGACCTGAGTGCCGGCGCCCGGGTATCGCTCCCAGGTCTGACGCTCGCGCTCGAGTCGCTCGACAGCCTCGATTGGTCCACCCCTGGGCACTCACTGCTGGCGGTGGTGCGCACGCGCGACCAGCGCGGGGCGCAGTACACGCTCGGCTACGAACTCGACGTTCTAGCCGACGCCGGGCGCTGGGAGATCTCGACGATCCAGACGAATCCCGACAGTTAGAGCCGCCATACGAACAACGAGATCCACGTCGTGCCCAGAGCCAAAACATGTGAATGCACAACCGATCCAAATCGCAAGCAGAGGAGACAACGATGTATAGATTCAACGCAGCACATACCCGCGCGAGAGCGTTGCTGGGGCCCCCCGTCGTGGCGCTCGCATTGGCTGCTCTTGTTGCTATGCCTGGCGCCGCGCTGGCGGCGCCGGCACTGGTGACGGCTCCAGGCGTCCCGGCGCTCGCGGCTGTGGCGGGGTCCAACGAAGAAACGGGCTCGCTCGAATCGGCGGCCAGCAAGGCAAGTGAAACCGGACGCAAGATCGCGATGAGCCTGATCGCGCTGGGTTTCGCGATCGCCTCGATCGTGCTCGCGTTCAAGCGTGACTTCAAGGAGGCCGCCGGCATCTTCGCGGTGGGTCTAGTCGCGATCCTGCTCGCCACTCCCGCGGGTGTGAACGTGCTGCAAGACACCGTCAACAAGCTGTTCGGGGCCTCCTGACCGGCGTTCGGGCAGCGGACGATTTCGAGTCGGTGAGTGGTTGATGGAGATCCGCTCCTACAGAACCGTGTTCGATCTCGAGCGGCGCATCTATCGCATCGACCGCTTGCGGCTCAACCCGGGAGGGGTGCCGCTGCGCGGGATCGTCTATTTCATAGCGATCCTCGTTGCGAGCCTGCTTGCCGGCCGCCTGCCGCTGATTGGGCTGCTGGCAAGGACGCTCCCGTGGTATGTGCTCGATGTCGCGCTGCCCGGCGGCGCGGCTGCTCTGCTGACGATGATCCGGGTTGAGGGGCGCCCTTTTCACCTGGCGGCGCTCGTCCTGGTCAGCTACGGCACAGGTCCGCGTGAGCTGGCCGGCCTACGACCATATGTCGCACGCGATCGCCACTGGCTACCGGACGAGCTGGTGCTGTTGCCGGATGGATCGGATTCGCGCTTTCGCCGCTTGCGCTATACAGGCCCGGGAGCGGTGCTCGTCAGCGCCGCGCACGTCCGGACCGAGCTGGGCGCTGGCTCGTTGAGGAGGATGGCGCGGCGTCCGAGCGTCACGATCGACGCGCTGCCGGGTAGGCCGGCTCCCGCGCGCGGACAGGTGATCGCACTACGAGACGGAGCTCGATTGCGAGTCGATCGTTAGGCGATGGGACGACGTGTAAGAGCTGTTCGACGCAAGCGCACGGCGAGACGGCGTGCGCTCGAAGGCCCATCAGAGCGATGAGCTCACCGATCTCCTTCGTTTACGGCAACCTCGTGTTCGGCGCGAGCCTCGACGACGCGTGGGCGGCATTCTCGATCCCTTGCTCTTCTTATGAGTGGCTGTCCGAGGAGGCCAAGTGTGCACGCCTGCTCACGCTCGTGGGTGCCCTGGAGGCGATCGGAGCCGACATGCAGATCCTGCGTGTGGGGCGACGCTGGGACCTCGATGGCTACCTGCGTGAGCTGGAGGAAGCATGCCAAGGCGCACAGGTGCGCGCAAACCGTGAGTACGCACGCGAACACGCCCACGGGTTGGCGGAGGTGGGCGCCGCGCAGCCGGCCGTGTTCTTCCTCGTCAGCCTCCGCGAGCCTGAGCGCGATGTCGCCTCCTATGTCTCACAAGCCGTCGAGCAGCATCCGCGCGAGTGGTGGCGCTCACTCACTGGTGCGCTCACTATGCGCGACAAACGCCTGCTGAGGGCCGCAGAGCTCGAGCGCGCGCGTGTCCGAGCTGACCAAGTCCACGCGCGCCTCGGCGACTTCTTGAATGCGCGGCCCGCGCGTGGGGTCGAGCTGCAATGGCTCGTTCGCCGCGCGTTCTGCCGGGGGCTAGGGGAGCCCATCGTGGACGGCCTGCACGAGCCACGCGCGCTCACCTTCGAACGCAACGGCGAAGCCCTGCTCGCCCCGCTGGAGGGCGACGTGCTGCGTTGGATGGACGGACATGTCACTCACCGAGGGCGTGTCTTGCGTATCGAGTCTGAGCTTGGCGTGAGCTGGCAGGCACAGCTGGTGCTCGGGGCGCTGCCCGAGCGCGCCAGCTTCCCTGGGGCGCGAGTGGAGCTGATGTTCGCACCCGCAGAGAGCTTGCCGTTCGCGGTTGACCTGT
Source organism: uncultured Solirubrobacterales bacterium (assembly GCA_963849215.1). Classification (GTDB taxonomy): domain Bacteria; phylum Actinomycetota; class Thermoleophilia; order Solirubrobacterales; family Solirubrobacteraceae; genus Palsa-744. Next base: position 150,747 of record CAWKGR010000001.1, on the reverse strand, counting down.
CGCTGAACGCGCGCTTCCTACCCAACGAGCTCGCGCTGCGGATCGCGCGCCGGCGAGTGCAGGACGCCGATCAGATCGTGCGCGCCGAGTCCGATGGCGACCAGGGGGTGTCGGACCTCGGCTACCAGCGCACACAGGAGGCCCGCGACCTGCTCGCCTATCTACAGGCGTCGAGTCGTCCACCGCTACTGCGCGCGACGCTCGGTGTGGCGATCGGCGCGAGCAGCGAGGAGGCAGCTCTCCGAGCGCGTGGAGATGTGCAGACGCGCATACGGTGAGATCCGCTTGCACCGCCCGCTTGGCGACCAGCTTGCCCTGTTTCTGCAGCACCTCCCAGCGCAACGCACGCGGGTGGCCGGCTATGACGACACGCTCACCACAGAGCAGGTAGCGGCAATGATGCCGACCGCGACCCACGCCGTCGGGTCGCGTCGGGGTTTCTACCTGGGGCACACGCTCACCGGCTCTCGCCAGCCCGTTCGCTTCAATCTGCGCGAGGGCTCCGACAGCGACGGCAACACGGCGATCCTGAGCGTTGGCGCGCTCGGCTCGGGCAAGACCACGCTTGCGCAGAAGTTGAAGTGGGAGGGATTTCTGCAGGGCGCCCGCGTGATCGACTGCGACCCAAAGGGGGATCACCGTTTCCACTTGCTCGATGAGGTGGCCCCGCACGTCGAGACGATCGCGCTACGTCCCGACCCGGCGTTGCGCGGAATGCTCGACCCGCTACGCGTTGCGCCTGAGCATCTGCGCCAAGACGTGACGGTGTCGTTTCTACGCGATCTGCTTCCAGTACGAGCCGATCCCGCTTGGGAGACAGCGGTCGTCGGCGCGGTGGATCGGGTGATACGTCGCGCACAGGACCCGACCTGCCTGGAGGTCGTACACGCGTTGTGTGAGGGACCGCCCATCGAGGAGCAGGTGGGCAGGGCGCTTGACGTCTATGCCCGCTCCGGGCTCACCCAGCTCGGTTTCGCCGATCCGTCGGTCAAGCTCGCGCCGGTTGGTCGGTGCCAGGTGACCTACATTCCGATCCGCGACCTGCCCGGGCCGGAGCCCGGTACGCCTCGCTCGGAATACACCCAGGCCGAGCGTGTCGGCCAGCAGATCGTGCGTCTGATCGCGATGTTTGCGATGCACCTGATGTCGCATGAGCGTGGCCGTTTGAAGTTGTTCTCATTCGATGAGGGTTGGCGGCTATTGGGTGACCCTGTCGGGCGGACGCTGCTTGCCTCGCTGCAGCGGATGGGGCGCTCGGAGTTGGCGGTGCCAATCGTCAGTACCCAGCTTGTCACTGACGCGCTCATCGGCGAGCGCGAATCCCTCGAGAATCTGCTCGGCGCGACATTCGTGTTTGGGATGCGCTCTGAGGCCGAGGCGGCGCGGGCGCTTGCGCTGCTCGGCCTCGACCCCGAAGATCGACGCGCGCGCGAACGGTTGCTCGAAATGGAGGCCGGTCGCTGTCTGCTGCGCGATCACGGTGGGCGCGTAGAGGCAATTCAAGTGGATGTAGTCGCGCCGTCGTTGCTGCGCGCCTTCTCCACGACGCCGGAGCGCACTTTGTGAGTGACGCGTGCGGTCCGCGCATCTCACCCCGCGTGGTCGGTTTGATCTGCGCGCTCGGATCACTGCTGGCGGTTGGTTTGTCCCTGGGTGAGCCGGCGCGCGCCGCAACCATCTACTCCTACCAAGCCAAGTCGCAGTCGAGCATGGGTGACTCGCGGCGGGCATCCGTGACACGGCACTCAACGGCTGTGTCCTCCCCCGGTCCTTCCCAACCCGCTTCACTTGCAGCGCCAGCTTCTCCTCACGCACCCAGCGGCCCGCCGCTGAACATAGGAAGCCCAGGCGAACAGGGTCCCTCGGCCTCGGCTCCGCCGAGTGGAGAAGACGCCCTCACCGGCAACGGTCTGGGCAGTCCGCTGTGCCACTCGTCGAGCGAGCTGCCGGCGAGCGCGCGGGAGAACTGCGAAACGGCGGACTTCATCGCGGCCTCGGATCCGACCGGCGACTACGCGTTCGACGTGAACATCAACACCGGCATCGGTGATGTGAGCAACGACCTGGACGTCACGATCCAGAATCTCGCGAGGTCTGGGTGGATGACGTTTGTCGCGGTCACGCATGGGCTGATCGTGATGTTCGAGTGGTGCTATTCGCTGAACCTGCTGAGCGGCGTGCTGTTGGGCGAGATCACACGCGCGCTGCACAACTCGCGGTTGATGTTCACCGAGCCGTGGCTTGCATTTGTGCTGTCGATCGCCTCGGTGCTCGCCGTCTACCACGGCCTCATACGCCGCCGCGTCGCCGAGACGCTCGGTCAGGTGCTGGCGATGCTCGCGATGATGGCGGGCGGTCTGTGGGTGATCGCCGATCCGGCGGGCACGGTTGGGGCGCTCGAGCGGTGGACCAATCAGGCGAGCCTCGGTACGCTGGCCGTCGTAGCGAGTGGAACGCCAAGTCAGCCCGAGCGCACCCTTGCGGGCGACATGCAGACGCTATTCGGTGGCGCCGTCGCGGGCCCCTGGTGCTTTCTGGAGTTTGGTGAGGTCGAATGGTGTCGCTCGCCGGGCTCGCTCGACTCCCGGTTGCGCTCCGCCGCGCTTTTGATCGCGCGCCACGAGCAATCGCAGAGCGGCTGCTCATCGCTTTGCGGCTCCAACCCGAGCGCCAAGGACAGGACGCTCGCCGCCAGCGCCGCCCTGCTGCGCGCGGCACAGACCAACGCGCAGCTATTCCTCGCGCTGCCCGCGAACGAAGCGCAGCGCAACTCTGTCACCACCGAAGGGGCGCTGTTGAACGTTCTCTGCGGCGGCGGCAAATCAGCCGACAAATGCTCGGGGCCGACTGCCGCACAGGCCGAATTTCGCAGCGAGAAGGGCACCGAACAGCGTGTCATTGGCCTCGCGCTGATATGGGTGGGCGGGCTGGGGATGCTGCTGCTGTTCGGGTTCATCGCGCTGCGGCTGCTGATGGCTGCGCTGTACACGCTGTTCTACCTGCTACTAGCCCCCGCGGCGGTGCTCGCACCGGCGCTCGGCGATGGCGGTCGCTCGGCCTTTCGCGCCTGGGCGATGCGTCTACTCGAGGCGCTCGTGGCAAAGCTCATCTACTCGTTCCTGCTGGGTGCGGCGCTGATGATGACGAACACGCTGCTCGACCTCAAGGTGCTCGGGTGGTTGGCGCAATGGCTGTTGATCTCGGCTTTCTGGTGGACTGCGTTCGTCAAGCGCGGACAGATGGTGGGGCTGATCGAGGGCACAACCCGGGGAGCCGGCGCAGCTCAGCACCGCTCGCTGGCCAGGCGTGCGAAAGAGGCGCTTGAGACTCCGCGGACGGCGCTCGCTCCCGCACGATGGGCATGGAAGAGGCTGCACTCGCCGGCGCCCGGCCCCGAGCGGCTGCGCAGGCACACGCAGGCGGCGCGTGAGACGACCCGTAAGCGGGCGGAGGAGCAGGTGACGAGCACGCTCGATCGTGACCACGATGAGGCATATGCGCGCGTGCGCGCCGCTCCACGCACGCAGGCGCGGCTGTCGGGGCACCGCGAGCAGCTGGAGCGAGTCAAGCGCGAGCGCCGGCGTGCGCTGGGCGGCGGGGACGTGCGCCGTGCCGCGCTCCTCGGTGTGCGCGAGCGGCGCATTGAGGGCGAGGTCGCGCGCGAGCAGCACACGCTGAACGAGGCGCACCGCACAGTCTCCGCGGCTGAGTCCGCAAAGCGCGCGGGTGGCTCCAAGCACACCCTCAAGCAGCGCGAGCAACGCGCGCGCTTCCTCGACGAGCAGGCCGCGCTGCCAGCGGCCGGGCGGCGCGCGCCCGACGGACGGCGACGCGACTATGCATCGCTGGTCTCGCTGGTGGGACAGAGGCGCGAGCAGTACGAGCGGTTGGACCCGGGCCGCCGGCGCGAGGTGCGCCTGCGGATCGACCGCGAGCTCGCGCTGCGCTCTCACCTCGGCGATGCCGCGCGGGATGTTGCACGTGAGCGCAACGCGCCGTCGCTCGGGCGACGCGAGCAAGGCAAAGTGGATCGCGAGCTGAACCGCGCTCTGGAGCAGCGCATGCGCGATGACGGTTACACCCCACCGTCCAAACAGCCCAAACCCTCCACGCTTGACACCTATCTGGAGCGATCTCCGCATGCGCGGGCAGGAGGGTCGGCGCGGGCAGGAGAGTCGGTGCGTGTAAGGGAGTCGGCTCGGGCAGGAGGGTCTCCGCAAGCCCAGGGAGGGCGATCGAGACCCCGGTCTCCCGTTATGGACGACGCACGCGAGGTGGCGGGGCGGCGCAAGCGTCAGCTCGGATGGGAACGTTCACGGTGAGCGCCCACTCACTCGCCCAACCAGGTCTCCCGACGGGGCGAGCGCTACGACTGGCGCTTGCACTGGCGGTGGCAACTATCGCGGGCTGCGTCGGGTTGGTGTTGACGCTCGCGGCAGTGCTCGGCGTCGCGCTCGCGCCATCACAGCCAATCGGCCAAGAGGCGTACGATGTGTCAGCGCTGGCTCAGCGTGAAATCCCGCCTCTCTACCTGCACCTATACCAGCAGGCGGCGGTGCACTACGACCTGGACTGGGCGATCCTGGCGGGCATCGGCAAGGTTGAGTGTGACCACGGGCGCGACCCATCCCCGTCGTGCACACATGAGGGCACCGTCAACTCAGCGGGCGCGGGCGGCCCGATGCAGTTCCTCGCCTCAACCTTCAGTGAGTATGGGGTGCCCGCGGAAGGTGGCGAAACGCCCGATCGTTGGAACCCGGCGGACGCGATCTACTCGGCGGCCAACTACCTGCGCGCCTCGGGCGCCCCGGGTGACTACCGAAAGGCGATCTTCGCCTACAACCACGCCGAATGGTATGTCGGGGAGGTCGAGCACTGGGCGTCGTTGTACAGAGGCTCCGGTGAACCAGCGACAGTTGCGCAGGTGTCGTATGGGGGGGCGGTGACAGGCAGCACCGCCCCCGTCCAATACATCAACGGCGAACGTGCGTACCTATCTCCCGCTGACGGGCACCTCGCGCTGATCCCAACCAACGTCCCGTCGGTGGTGCAGGCGATGTTGATGGCCGGCAACGAACTGCAGGACTTGCCCTACGGGCCGGCCGGTCATCCCGATCCGCGCGGGGCCGAAAGCGAGGACTGCTCAAGCACTGTGAACTTTGTTCTGTACCGCTCAGGGGTGCGCCCGATCGCCGAAATCCTTAGCGAGAATCCGCTTGCCCAGGACTACGTGAACTGGGGCGATCCCGGACCCGGGAGGTGGGTGACTATCTACTCCACCACCCAACCCACCGATCATGTGTTCATCGTGATCGCCGGGCTGCGCCTGGACACGAGCTACAAAGGCACCGACGTGGGGCCCAATCGCGACGAAAGCGGCCCGCGCTGGCGGATCCTCCCCTACATACCCACGTGGGCGCACTGGTCGGTGCGCCATCCTCCCGGATTGTAGGTCGAACCCGTCAGTCCGCGACTCGCCAGACTAAGGGCCTATCCCGGTTGGGTGGTGGTGAGGGTCGCGAGGTGCGCCTTCTTGAACGCGATGAGGCCGCTGGCGAGTTGCAGTAGGGCGAGGTGGTTCTCCTCCTTCTTGGACCAGCGGATAAGGATCCCGCGGTTGCGGTTCAGCCAGGAGTGACAAGCCTCCACGACCCAGCGGCGGGCTTTCCAGCCGGGCGTGTGCGCCTTGAGTTTGATCTCTTCGCCGCGTGTTCGGATGTGCGGCGTGTAACCGTGCTTGACCGCCAGATCACGCATCGCCGGGGAGTCAAAGCCGCGATCGAGGCACAACCCCTGCGGACACTCCGCATTAGGCTCGGGACGCTCGATCGGGATGCTTTGCAGGGTCGGCTCTAGCAGCTTCTGGTCGTGACGGTTCGCGCCGTCGTGCGCCAACCCGACCGGGACCCCCGCTCCCTCGCTGAGAACCGAACGCTTCGCCCCCCCTTGGCCCGGTCAGTGGGATTCGGGCCGGTCTTCGCGCCGCCGAGCGGCGCCTTGGTCATCGCGCCGTCAGCCGCCAGCCACGCCCAATCGATCCCGAGAACCTTGTCGTACTCCAACAGTCCCTGACGCCAGATCTCGGCGAACACCCCGGCCTGCTCCCATTCCTGAAAACGCCGGTGCGCAGAACTCGAGGAGCAGACCCCTGTCGCGTTCAAAGCGTTCCACTGCATCCCAGTCCTAAGCACAAGCAAGATCGCGTCCATCGCGTCACGATCGGGCACCCGCGGCGCGTGACAGCCCAACGGGTGAAACGGCGGTTCTGGAAGCAACGGCTCGACACGCTCCCACAACCAGTCAGGCATCCGCCAACCATCATCCTTACTGACCATGTAGCCCATCACAGACCTCCTGATCGAATGGCACAAAGGCCGGTCGATCAAAGATTCAACGCAGGTCTACATAACCCTTCCGGGATAGGCCCTAAGGGTGGTCGGCGAGCGCCCGGTGCTTTAAAGGTGGGCGGATGGCTGTGCGCGAGGTCGAGTATTTGCTGATCGGGGGCGGCCTGGCCTCCGCCAACTGCGCGCGCTGGCTGCGCGAGTCCGGCGCTGAGGGCGAGATTGTGCTGGTCGGACGGGAGCCCGACCCGCCCTATAACCGTCCTGAGTGCTCAAAGGGCTATCTGCGCGGCGAGGAGAGCCGCGAGGAGCCGCTGTTTCGCCCCAACGCCTGGTGGGCGGAGCAGAAAGTTGAGCTGCTCACACGCACCAGCGTCACAGCGCTCGACGCAGCCGCACGTACGGCCAGGCTCTCAGGTAGGGAAGAGATCCGCTTCGACAAGGCGCTGCTGGCAACCGGCGCCAACGTGCGTCGCTTGAACGCGCCCGGCTGCGATCTGGAGCAGATCCACTACCTGCGCACGCTCGGCAACTCCGACACGATCCGTGAGGGTGTGGCCGACGCTGAGAACGTGGTGCTGATCGGTGGCTCCTACATAGGTTGTGAGGTGTCCGCGTCGCTGACGTTGATGGGCAAGAAGGCGACGATCGTGATGCAGGAGCAGTCAACCCTCGAACGCGGTTTTGGCAAGCAGGCTGGGCGCTTCTTCCAGAACCTGCTCGAATCGCACGGCATCGTGGTGCACGGCCTAGATGGACTGGAGCGCTTCGAGGGCGATGGGCGTGTGGGCAAGGTCGTCACCACCAACGGCCTGGAGCTACCCGCGGAAGCGGTTGTGGTGGGCGCGGGCGTGGCGCCCGACATAACGCTCGCCAAGAACGCCGGACTTCAAATCGGCGAGCGTGGGGGAGTGCTGTGCTCCTCCCGCCTGGAGACCTCTGTCGCAGGCATCTTCGCCGCCGGCGACATCGCCGAGTACGATTCGCCACTGCACGACACCCACGTGCGCCTCGAGCACTGGGATGTCGCGTTCAATCACGGCAAGACCGCCGCGCTGAACATGCTCGGCGGGGACGTCCCCCACGAGGTGGTGCCCTACTTCTACTCGGTGCTCGGCGACTGGGGTGAGCTGGAGTACGTCGGCCCGGCGTATGAGTGGGACCAGGAGATCGTGCGCGGCTCCTACGAGGATGGCGAGTTCACCACCTGGTACCTACAGGATGGACGTGTGCGCGCCGCGCTCACGTTCGGGCGCTCCGACGATCTCGACCACGCGCGCCGGCTGATCACCAAACGTCCCGTGCTCGATGAGGCTCAGCGCGCCGCGCTCGCCAGCCTCGACGCCGACCTGGCGACGCTCGCGGCCTGAGCACCGGCTCTCCACCACCAGGCGCTCTCAGATCACGAGAACGCCATCGCCGCAGCCCGTAAGGGCGGAGGCCATCCCTTCAAAGAAGACCCACGCAGGCACATCACCTGCACGCGGCAGTAGGATGTGCTCGTTCATACGGTCGGTGGTCAAGGGAAGTCGGTGCGAATCCGGCGCGGACCCGCCACTGTGACCGGGGATGCCAGCCGCAGCGCGAAAGCGCAGCCACTGATCGGCCGCTCGGCGGATCGGGAAGGCGCGGAGGGTGGGCCCGGGAGCCAGGAGACCTGCCTCCGGCCGACACGCCCACAAGCCCTCGTGGAAAGGGGTTGGCTCATGCTCACATACCGTCGTATACCTGTGGCGCTCAGCGTTGCTCTATTCGCCATTCTGGTCGCCAGCGCAACTGCGTCCGCGACACCTATCACGGTCCATCTCCGCGTTGAGGGCTCGACCAAGACGCTGTTCGAAGGCGACGTAACGACTCAGGCTGAAACGTTTGAAACAGAATCGAGCGGCGGTGCCCACCCCTGCGACTACAAGGAAAACGGCCCTGGCTCCGCAGAAAACAAGACCTTTGAAGACGGCGGCAACGACAGCGGAACCCCAACCACTGCGCTGCGTGACGCTGCGTTGGAGAGCGGGCTCGCCTTCAATGCCGAATGGTTTGGTTCTGGCTCTGAAGAAAAGGCGACTCCAGGTGATTTCTTGATCACCCAGGTTGGGGACGACATTTCCAACAGCGAAAAAAATGGTGAGTACTGGGGTTTCGCCGTCAACGACACAACGGCATCGGTCGGTGGCTGCCAGATCGCGCTCGCGCCCGGCAACGAAGTGCTGTGGGCCTACAACTATTTCAACCTCACCCACCTGTTGAGCCTCTCTGGTCCTGCGACGGCCAACATAGGTAGTCCTGTCACGGTCCACGTTGTGGACGGACAGACCGGCTCCCCGCTCGCTGGTGCCGCGATTGGAGAAGACATCGCCGGTGTCACTACGACGCTCCCCGGTAGCGCTCTCACAAATGGCGAAGGCAACGTGACGATTACCCTCGCCCACGCGGGCATGGTCACGCTGAAGGCGACCCAATCGGAATCTGTTCGCTCTAACGGTTTTGTCATCTGTATACACAACGGCAACGACGGAACATGCGGAACGACTATTCCAGGGACGCCCAAACTGGAAGCACCTCCAGTTCACATCACACCATTGGATGCCCCTAAGATCGGCGGGATCACAAACGGTCACCACTATGGACGGCGTAACGCACCACGTATCCTGCGCGGGCTCGTGCAGGTGCCCGCCGGTGGGACGCTACGAGAGGTGCGCATTAGCCTCACGCGCCGCAATGGCAAACGATGCCAGGCGTTCAATGGAACATCCGAGACGTTCGTGCACGCTCGCTGCGGTGCTGGGCACTTCTTCTCGGTGGGCAGCGCCGAGTCGTTCAGTTATCTATTGCCCACGTCGTTGCCCAAGGGCCGCTACGTGTACGGCATCGAGGCGATCGAAGACAGCGGGTCCGCCACCAAGCTCGTTGCCCGCACAAGCCACGTGGTCTTCTATGTCAAGTGACGGTCAGCAGGGTGCCCGGCGAGAGTGCGCACAGACGGCGCGCGTGTTCGCTCGGGCCCCGTTTGGCGCAGTGAGCCTGCTCAGCCTGCTGCTCGCCGGCTGCGGGTTGGGGGCCGGGGCTGCACCGTCTGGAGTGAGAGTCACGGTGACCAAGGAATTCGGTGCGCACGTGGTGAGCTGCCTCGAGCTCGCCACACGTGCGTGGTCAGGAAACCGTGATGAGGCTGCTGATGCGCAACGACAAAGTCAGCACCCGCTATGGGGGTGGCTTCGTGCAGGGCATAAACGGTTTCTCCGGCGGCACCCAGCAGGGCGAACCGGAGGACTGGTTCTACTACGTCAACGGCGTGCAAGCGTCGAAGGGTGCGGCTGAGACCAATGTCAACTCGGGTGACCGCATCTGGTGGGATCTGCACGACTGGAGCCAAGCCGAAAGCGTGCCCGCGGTCGTCGGCTCCTATCCCGAGCCGTTCCTGCACGGGACCGGAGGGCGGCGGCTGCCGGTGCGCATCGAATGCCAGCAAACCACGAGCGCCCCATGCCAGACGGTCAACACGCGGTTGCAGGAAGCGGGCGTGCCGGCGGCGCTCTCCTCGATCGACCCCGGCGAATACACGAGCACACTGCGGGTGCTCGTGGGGACCTGGACGGTGGTGAGAGGCACCCCAGCGACGCAGGCGATCGAACGTGGGCCGCGCGCAAGCGGAGTATATGTGCGCCTCACTCCCGAGGGGCACACGCTCACACTGCTCGACGGGCGCGGGCAGCCGACGCGCACGCTCGGCGCGGGCGCGGGGCTCGTCGCGGCCATCCAGTACGGCAAGGAAGCTCCCGAGTGGGTGATCACCGGCACCAACACCGCTGGCGTCGGCCACGCGGCGGACGCGCTCAGCGAACACGCTCTGCGCAATCACTTCGCGCTGGCACTCGAACCCTCTGGGACGGGGCTCCCCGTGCCCACGGCGAGCCCATGAGCGTCGGGATGTAGCAACCGTCATGCTCGCCACGCTCTTCTACCGCCGGCTTGCGAGTCCGCTGCACGCGACTCGTGCGACGGTGGCGGCCACATGGGCCGGGGCGCTTATCGCGGCGACTCTGGTGACGAACAACCCGCTCGTGCTGGGCGCGGTTGCGGCCGCGGTGCTCGGCGCGGGCGCGGGAGCGGGCGTGTGGGCGGAGCTGGCGCGCACCTCGCGCACCATGCTGATCGTCGCGGCGCCGATCGTCGCGGTCAACGTGCTGGTCTCACGCGACGGTCTCACCGTGTTCGCCCGCCTGGGTGATCTCGGGCCCTTTGGTCAGGGCGATCTGACGATTGAGGCGCTCGTCTACGGCGCGGTGATCGCACTCAAGGTGGGCCTGTTGATGCTCATCACAACGCTCGCGAGCCTCGCGATCGACCCCGACGAACTGCTCGCCGTGTTCCGCCGGCACTCTTTTCGCTCGGCGCTCACCGCGTCGCTGGCGACACGCATGGTGGGAGTGCTCGCCGCCGACTCACAGCGGCTGGCCGAGGCACAGCGCACGCGCCCCGGCGGCGCTGGAGGCGGTACCCGTCGATCGGCGGTTAGCGGGCGCGTCAGGCTGTTGAGCGCGATTGTCAGCTCCTCGCTCGACCGCTCGATGGACGTGGCGGCAACGCTCGAGCTGCGCGGCTTCGCGGTCGGAGGGAAGCACGCCCCGGCCCGACGGCACCCCTTCTCGCGCCACGACCACGCGTTTGCCCTCTCGGCCGCCTGCGTGCTCATGCTCGCGCTGCTCGGACGGCTGGGGGGCTTCGCTGCGTTCACGCCCTATCCGCTGGTGAGCATGCCGGTGTCGGTTGCCACCGTAGCGTTGTGCGCCGCGCTGCCCGCGGCCGTCCTGTTTCCCCTGCTCGACCGTCGGGGGATTGAATTTTGAGACCAGCTGTTGCGTTCGAGCAGGTCACCTATCGCTACCCCACAGGGTCACATCCCGCTTTGCGCGATGTGACCCTGCAGATCGAGCAGGGCGAGCTGTGCCTGCTTGTGGGGCGCTCCGGGCAGGGCAAGTCCACACTGATCCGCGCGGCGTGCGGCCTCGCGCCGCACTTTCACGGCGGCACGTTCGCCGGGCGCGTGAGCGTTGCGGGGCTGGACACGCGTGAGTACCCACCCGCGCACATCGGTGCCTACGTGGGCGTATTGCAGGGAGACGCGGAGACCCAGCTTGTAATGAGCTCCGTGCGCGCCGAGCTCGCGCTTGCGATGGAGAGCCGCGGGTATGGCGCCACCGCGGTGGCGCGCGCGGTCGAGGAGGTGGCGCTCGCGCTCGGCATCGACCAGCTGCTCGACCGCTCCACGCACGACCTATCGGGGGGAGAGAAGCAGCGGGTGGCGCTCGGGGCCGCGCTTGTCGGTCGCCCCCGCGTGGTGCTGCTGGACGAGCCCACCTCTCAGCTGGACCCGGTCGCGGGCGACGAGCTGATCGGGCTGCTGCGCCGGCTCAACCAGGAGTGGGACACCACGATCGTGCTGTCCGAGCACCGCCTCGAGCGCTGCCTATCGGCGGCCGACCGCGTGATCGCGGTGAGCGACGGAGCGATCGCCCACGACGGCTCTCCCAGCACGTTCCTGGACTGGGCCGCCGCCGCCGAGCCGACACTGCAGACTCCCGGAGCGAAGCTGTTCGCGCTCGCCAGTCTCTCCCCGCCCCCCGTGGGGGTCAAGCAGGCACGTGCCACGCTGCGCCGCGAAGGGCTGCTCCCCGATGAGCCGCAGCCGAGCCAATCCTCGGCGGCCGACGGTGGAGGTGCTGTCGCGACGGGGGGCACCCTGGCGCGTGTCGCCGGCGTGGGCACCCGGTGGGTGCGTCGTGGGAGGACCGAAGATGTGGCCCCGGCGCTGGCGCTGCGCGGAGTGTGGTGTGAGATCCCGCGCGGTCCCGCGATCCTGCGCGGAGTCGATCTGACGATCGAGCCCGGTGAGCGCGTCGCGTTGATGGGGCGCAACGGGGCCGGTAAGTCCACGCTGCTGCGTCACGCTGCGGGTCTCCTCGCGCCCACGCGCGGGCGTGTCGAGCGGGCCGGCAGGGTAGCGCTGCTGCTGCAGAACCCGGGTGACTACCTACTGCACGAGCGCGTCCGCGAAGAGCTTCTCCACGGAGGCGCTCGAGCGCGCTGGGCTGGATGATCTGGCCGAGCGCAACCCGCGTGATCTCTCTGGCGGGGAGCGCCAGCGCCTCGCGCTCGCGATCGTGGCCGATGGGGGAGAGCGACCTGTGGTGCTCGCGCTTGACGAGCCCACACGCGGCATGGACCGCGAGGCCAAGGCCGAGCTCGCCGAGGAGCTGGATCGCCGCTCGCGCGACGGCCAGGCGATCGTCGTCGCCACGCACGACCCCGAGTTTGCCGCCACGTGTGCCGAGCGCGCGATTCTGCTCGCCGACGGACGCGTGATCGCCGATGGCCCGGCGGCGGAGTTGCTCGCCGGTGGCTGGTACTTTGCCACCGAGACCGCCCGCATCCTCGGGGGCGCCGGCGACGCGCTGCGCCCCGAGCAGGGCGCCCGGCTGCTGCTGGATGCGCGGGCCGGCCACGCCGCCTTCCAAGCCGGTCTGCCGGTGGACGAGGGGTCTGCCGAGCGCCCCACTCACGCCGTGGCCCACACCGCGGGAGAAGCGCACCCATGAGCTGGCCGCTGGCCTCGTTCGCGATCGTCGCCGGAGTGCTGCTCGCCGGGTGGCTGGCCTACGAGCGCTCGCGCCCCTCGCCGCGCATGGTGGCGGTGGTGGCCACGCTCGCGGCGCTCGCCGCGCTCGGCCGCGACGCGTTCGTGGCGCTTCCCGACGTGAAGCCGATCACCGCGATGACGCTCGTCGTTGGCTATGCACTGGGCCCGCTTCCTGGGTTCGCTGTTGGGGCGATCGGGATGCTCGTGTCCAACATCATGCTCGGACAAGGGCCCTACACCCCGTGGCAGATGGCCGCTTGGGGTCTTGTGGGTCTCGCCGGAGCACTGGTTGGTCGCCTGAGTGGAAGACAGCTCGGGCGCGTCGCCCTCGCGCTTGCGTGTGCCGTCATGGCGCTGGTGGCCAAGGAGATCATGAACATGTACGAATGGACGATCAGCGCCACCCACACCCCTGCCGCGCTGCTGGCGTTCGCCGGCAGCGCACTGCCATTCGACATTACCGACGCGGTCGCCTCGTTCCTGTTCGGGCTCGCGTTCGGCCCCGAGCTCGCGCGCCTGCTGGGGCGCATGCGTGCGCGTATGACCATTGAGTGGGAGCCCACCCGCCGAACCGCCGGCCCGTCCATGCATTCGCGGGGACACACAGGCGCCGCGCCGCTTGCCATCGCGGTCCTGGTCGTGGCGGGCCTGGGTGCGCTCACCACCTCACCCGGCACGGCCCACGCGGCGGCCGGGGCGCGGGCCGATCTCTCCGCCGAGATCTCCTACATCGAACGCGCCCAGGATTCAAACGGAGGCTTCGGCCCCGCGCCCGGTCAGCGCAGCAGTGAGCTGTACTCTGCGTGGGTCGCGATCGGGCTCGCCGCGTCTGGCCGCGACCCGGGCAGCGTGAAGCGCTCGGGCCATTCGGTGCTTGAAGCGATCCGCAACGAAGCATCCACGCTGGAAGGCGCGGGCGACGTGGAGCGCACGATCCTCGCGCTGCACGCCTGCGGCGTCCCCGCATCCGCCTTTCCGGGAGAAAGTCTCGTGAGCAAGCTGCTGCGCGAACGCTCGAGCGATGGCTCGTTCGGTCACCTCGCCAACATCACCGCCTTCGCGATCTTCGCGCTGCGCGTCGCCGGCAGCAATGCCGACAACCGGATTGTGGACGTGGCGGGACGCTGGCTGGCCGCCCAGCAGGACCCCGACGGCGGCTTTGGCTTCGCCGCGCGCGGTGGTGGCGAGGACGTCGACGACACCGCCGCGGCGCTACAGGGAGTGATCGATGCGAGCGGGCAGCGTGGAAGCCCGGTGGTCGCGCGCGCGGTCGCCTATCTGCGCCGCGCGCAGAATCCCGATGGCGGATTCCCGCAGCAGCCCGGCGGTGAATCCAATGCTCAGTCGACCGCGTGGGCTGTACAGGGCCTGAGCGCGGCCGGCCAGGACGTGAACGCCTTCAAACATGCAGGCAGCCGCTCACCGCTGGCCTATCTGGAGAGCCTCGTGGCACCCAACGGCAGCGTGCGCTACTCGCGCACGAGCGCCCAAACGCCGGTGTGGGTCACCGCGGAGGCGCTCACCGCGCTCGCGGGCAAGCCCTTCCCGGTCGCACCGGTTGCCTTCAGCCGCGGTTAAGCGACTCTCCTACTCTTGGAGTGGATGTCCTCGATCTCCACCACGGCCGTCGTTCACTCACAGCGTGGCGTGCGTCGAGCTTTGCTGCTCGCCGCGCTATGCCTCGCCGGGATGGCGCTCACGTGGGTATTCGCGGCACTGGTACCCGCCACACACGTGAGGGACGCGGTGGCCCTATATGACTTTACGCGGCTCGATCGCCCGATCGTCGAAGCTCCCACCAAACTGCTGCTCGCACTGTTGGAACCGATGTTTTTCGTCGTGTGGGGGCTTGCGCTCGTCGCCACAGCCGTTTCCCGCGATCGTCCGCGAGTTGGTCTTGCCGTAGTGCCTGTGCTCGCTCTCGCGCCGCTCAGCGCGGAGTTGCTCAAGCCGCTGGTGGCCCACGCGCATGCGCAGGTCGTGCCGCTGTACATCACGAGCGCTTCGTGGCCGAGCGGCCACGCGACCGCGGTGACAGCGCTCGTATGGTGCGCTGTGCTGGTTGCCCCGCCGGCTCGCCGGCGGGCGGTCGCGATCGCGGGCGTGCTGCTGGCTCTCGCCGTCGGTTGCTCGCTGCTGATCCTCGCCTGGCACATGCCGAGCGACGTGCTCGGCGGCTACCTGCTGGGCACTCTCTGGGCGGCGCTCGCGATCGCCGCGCTGTGCGCTGTTGGTCCGCGGGGGCCTCTGCGGAGAGAGGTCAGGCGTCCGTATCAGCCGATCCGGGCTCATGCGCACCCGGAGCCCATAGCGACTCGGATCCCATCGCGGATGGGTCCTCATTCGCAGCACGGCTGAGGATGAACAACATGTCCGACAGCCGGTTTAGATAGCGGATCACCTCCGGGTTGCAGTCCTCGCCGACGGCGATCGCGCGGCGCTCGGCGCGGCGACACACGGTGCGACACACGTGTAGCTGGGCCGCCGCGGGGGTCCCGCCCGGGATCACAAACGTACGCAGCGGCTCGAGCTTAGCGTTGACCTCATCACATACTCCCTCGAGCCACTCCGCGTACGCGGAGCTGACGCGCAGCCGCTCATGGCCCTTGCGCGTCGCGTCCACCGCGCCGTCGGCCGGTGCGGGCACCGACAGGTCGGCGCCGACGTCAAGCAGGTCGTTCTGTACACGTACCAGCCACTCCCCGAAGCTGGCCGGCAGACCAGGTGCCAGCAATGCCACTCCGAGCGTCGCGTTGAGCTCATCCACCGTCCCGTATGCCTCCACGCGCGGGTGCAACTTGGAGACGCGGCTCATGTCGCCCAGATGGGTCTCACCGCCGTCTCCGCCCTTGGTGTAAATGCGTGTCAGGTTGACCGTCACAGCCCACCGAGTCTGGCATATGGACACGCGGAGCGAGTGCCGTCGGTCAGGCGTACTGGCGGTCGGACTGCCTGTCGTCGGCCAGATCGGATACTTTCCCGGCCTTCATGCGGGTAGGTGTTCCGAAGGAGACCGTCGAGGGCGAGCACAGAGTTGCGCTCGTGCCGGAGGTCGTAGCCAAGCTAAAGAGCAAGGGCATTGATGTCCTGGTGCAGAGTGGCGCGGGCGCCGACGCCCTGCTGCCCGACAGCGCTTTCGCCGACGCAGGCGCAGAGTTGACCGCCGATGCACCCGAGATCTGGCGCTCTGATGTGGTCGTGAAGATCTCGCCGCCCAACGAGAGCGAGGTGGGGCTGCTCGGGGAAGGCTCGATCCTGGTGGGCTTCCTCGCGCCGCTGACCAGTCCCCAGACAACCCGCGCGCTGTCCGCGGCAAAAGCGACAGCGTTTGCGATGGAGTCGATCCCGCGCATCTCACGCGCCCAGTCGATGGACGCGCTGTCCTCCCAGAGCAACATCGCCGGCTACAAGGCAGCATTGCTGGGCGCTGAGAGCATGGGCCGCTTCTACCCGATGCTGATGACTGCCGCAGGCACGATCCCACCCGCCAAGGTGCTTGTGCTCGGCGCCGGCGTCGCCGGGCTTCAGGCGCTCGCCACAGCCAAGCGCTTGGGGGCGCGCACGACCGGCTACGACGTTCGCCCGGAGGTGGCCGAGCAGGTGCAGTCGCTTGGCGCGCAGTGGCTCGACCTGGGTCTTGAGGCCAGCGGCGAGGGCGGCTATGCGCGCGAGCTGCACAGAGCAGGAGCGCGCGCGGCAGCAGCAGGCGCTGACCGATGCGATCAAGGGTTTCGACGTCGTGATCACGACCGCGCTGGTGCCGGGACGCCCTGCCCCGAGGCTCGTCACCGCCGAGGCCGTGGAAGGCATGAAGCCCGGCTCGGTGATCGTCGATCTCGCCGGCGAGTCGGGCGGGAACTGTGAGCTGACCGAGCCCGGCAAGACAGTCGTCAAGCACGACGTGAAGATCGTCTCGCCGCTGAACCTGCCGGCAAGCATGGCCGAGCACTCCTCGCAGCTGTTCGCCCGCAACGTGCTTGCTCTGCTTGACTTGCTGATTCTCGCCAAGGAGGGCGGCGCTGAGGGTGAGGTGGAGCTGAAGCTCGACTTCGACGATGAGATCGTCGCCGGCGCTTGTACGGTGCGCGACGGAGAGATCGTGGGCGCGGGGGCCAAGGCTGCCGTCGAGGCCGCCGGTGTCGCGGGAGCGAGCACATGATCCTAGCGAGCGTGCTCACCACCAACCTCGCGATCCTCGTGCTCGCGGGCTTCATCGGCTTCGTCGTGATCTCCAAGGTGCCCAATACGCTGCACACGCCGCTGATGTCGGGTACCAACGCGATCCACGGGATCGTGCTGCTCGGCGGTCTGCTGCTGTTCGGTCTCGCCGAACTGGACTCGTTCAGCAAGGCGCTGCTGGTGATCGCGGTCGCCTTCGGCACGATCAACATCATCGGGGGCTTCCTGGTTACCGACAGGATGCTCGACATGTTCAAGTCGCGCCCCAAGCCCAAGCCGGTCCAAGAGAGCTCTGCGCTGCAGACAAAGACCGGCGTGGACGGCGAGGCAGACACCGACGGGAAGACGGGCGCATGAGCAGTCTCCCGCTTGGCACCGTCTTCCTACAGAGCGAAAGCTTCATCTATGTGCTCTACATCATCGCCTTCGCGATGTTCATCCAGGGCCTGCGCGGCCTTTCAGGGCCGACGACCGCGGTGCGCGGCAACCGCATCGCCGCCGTTGGGATGGGCATCGCGGTCATTGCCACGCTGCTCAACCCCGGCGCGGGCAACTGGGGCCTGATCGCGCTCGGCATGGCGCTCGGCGTAGCGGTGGGGGTGCCTGCAGCGCGGCAGGTGAAGATGACGGCGATGCCGCAGATGGTCGCCCTCTTCAACGGGGTCGGCGGCGGCGCGGTGGCGATCATCGCGTGGGTCGAGTTTCGCAACCACGGCTCCACCTACGGCTCGCACACGATCGAACACACGTTCATCAACGGCGTGTATCTCGAACGCATCTCCGCTCACGTCGGTGGACCTCCCACGTATGTCGCGATCTTCTCGGTTTTCGCAGCGATCGTCGGATCGGTCTCATTCTGGGGATCGAACATCGCGTTCGGCAAGCTTCAGGAAATTATCCCTGGCCGCCCGATCAGTCTCGGTGCCGGCCAGCAGGTGGTCAACCTCGTACTGCTGATCCTCGCGCTCGCGGCAGGCATCGACCTGGTCGCCGGCGCCCACTCCGAAGTGCTGTTCATCGGGATGCTGATCGTCGCCGCGCTGCTCGGCAACGCCGTAGTGCTGCCGATCGGCGGTGCCGACATGCCGGTCGTGATCTCGCTGCTGAACGCCTTCACAGGCCTTTCGGCCGCAGCAACCGGCATGGCGCTCAACAATCCCGCGCTGATCGTCGCCGGCATGATCGTCGGCGCGTCGGGCTCGATTCTCACGAACCTGATGGCAACCGCCATGAACCGCTCGATCCCGGCGATCGTCGCAGGAGGCTTTGGCGGCGGTGGTGCCGTGGAGGGCGCCGAAGGTGCCGGCGAGCACGCCGGCACGGTGCGCTCGACCAGTGCGTCCGATGCCGCTATTCAGCTCGCCTATGCCAATCGTGTGGTGGTGGTGCCGGGGTACGGCATGGCCGTCGCCCAGGCCCAGCACGCGGTGCGCGAGCTGACAAAGGAGCTGGAGTCGCGCGGGGTGGAGGTCAGCTATGCGATCCACCCCGTCGCAGGGCGCATGCCGGGGCACATGAACGTGCTGCTGGCCGAGGCCGACGTGCCGTATGACCAGCTCAAGGAGATGGACGACGCCAACTCGGAGTTCGGGCGCACCGACGTGTCGCTTGTGATCGGCGCCAACGACGTCACCAACCCGGCGGCCAAGAACACGCCGTCCTCGCCGATCTACGGTATGCCGATCCTCGAGGTGTCCGACAGCCACTCCGTGATCGTGATCAAGCGCTCGATGAATCCCGGTTTCGCGGGTATCGAGAACGAGCTCTACTTCGACCCGAAGACCGCGATGCTCTTCGGGGACGCCAAGTCGGCTGTGAGCGAGATCACAGCCGAGCTGTCGGCGCTCTGACGCTGACGCCAGGCGTCTAAAGACGCCTACCGGGCTGGGGCCGGGCCGCAGGAGCCTCTTTCGGCGGCGGTGTGGGCTTTTGGTTCGCTCGGCGCCCCTGCATTCGCCTGGCGCGAGCTTCTACGGACTGGTTGCGGGTTTCTTCACCGTTCACGTCACGGCTTTCGCGTGCACATCCCCACACGTGCCATTTTGGTACGCGATGCAGACAAGAGATGCATTGCTATTGGAGTACATCGTATCCTAGAATCAACTGAGGAGAGGAAACACGGTTATCTGAGGGGTCTGGGATTCCGTTGTACCGCCGTATATCTTCGGGTCAATCGCGGTTCATGCTGGTCCTTGGCGTGCTGGCATG
Organism: uncultured Solirubrobacterales bacterium; assembly: GCA_963849215.1. GTDB lineage: Bacteria > Actinomycetota > Thermoleophilia > Solirubrobacterales > Solirubrobacteraceae > Palsa-744. The sequence goes on along the minus strand of CAWKGR010000001.1, from coordinate 131,379 downwards.
TGTCGCGTGGGTCTCCGGGGCGGCTCGCCCAGCTAGCGGAAATGGCGAGTCGTCCCGGAGCGGCTATGGGCCGGCACTCGAAAGGACCGGGTACGCGTGGCACACCCACGTGAGCAGCGGATCGATGGCTGTCCGGTCGCCGTCCGGCCCAGGTGGCCGGCTCCGCGCGGAAGCGAGCATCGTGGGTGGAGCGGGAGTCTCGATCGCGAGCTTCCCTTTCCAGGTCGCGCTGTATGAGACGCAGGCCGGCTCGCCCGCTGCCGGTTTCTTCTGCGGTGGGGTCATCATCGACGCCACACACGTCCTCACCGCGGCGCATTGCGTCGTCGGCAGCTCCGGGAATCCGGGTGAAATGGCGGTGCTCGCAGGCTCGAGCTCGCTTGACCCCACCGACCCGGGGAGCGTCCGCGATCCCGTGCAGTCGAGTACGTTCGATTCGCACTACGACCCAGCGAGCAGCAACGATGACGTTGCGTTGCTCACGCTCGCTCGGCCACTGTGGGCGGGCACCACGGCGCCCGCCCTCAATGGCCTTAACACGATCGCACCCCTGCCACTCGATCCTGGTACGGCATCGGCGTACGGCAATCCCAATGTAACCCCTGCGATCACCGCGACAGCCAGCGGCTGGGGAGACGTCAATCCAGCGCCCGGCCACACCGCCAGCTATCCCACAAGCCTGCGTGCCGTGCAGATGCCGCTTGTCTCCGAATCGCTCTGCGAAGAACAGTACGCGGTCATCGAACAGCCGATCACCTCCAGCATGATCTGTGCCGGCGGCGGCAAATCCCATGTGGACACCTGCTACGGCGACAGCGGTGGCCCGCTGCTCGTCGATCAGAACACCCCTGCACGCCCCCCGGAGGACTATGTGCTGATCGGTCTGGTCGACTTCGGCAACGGATGCGCCCAATCCGGCTACGCCGGTGTCTACACACGCATCGCGAGTCCGGCGATCATGAGTTTCCTGAGCTCGGGAGGCGGACACCTGGTTACGCCGATCGGCAAGCAGGCCAAGCACAAGAAGAAGCGCAAGAAGCACAAGAAGCGCCATCGTCCACACTGATCCTCCGCGTCCTCTGGAACACTGCGAGGGTGCTTTCTCGCCAAGACGCGATCGACGCGCTGCGCGCCAACGAGTTCGATCTCGTTGTCGTCGGCGGTGGGATAACCGGAGCGGGCGTCGCGTTGGACGCGGCGGCTCGCGGCTACAGCGTCGCGCTCGTCGAGCGCGCCGACTACGCCTCGGGAACCTCCAGCCGCTCCAGCAAGCTCGTGCACGGTGGACTGAGATACCTGCAGCACTTCGACCTGGGTTTGGTGCGCGAGGCGCTGCTGGAGCGCCAGCTGATGGTGGCATTGGCACCTCACCTGGTTCATCCGCTGCCGCTTGTCGTGCCGGCCTTCGATGGAGCCAGGCCCGACCGGCTGGTGGGAGTCGGACTGAACCTATACGACGTCATGTCCGTCGACCGTGAGCGCTTGCGAGCACGTCGCTCTCGTCGCGTCCGTGGCGAGCAGGCGGCGGGCGGCGAGTCGGCGCCCGCTTCACGGACAGCCTTGCTGGAGCAAGGTGAGTCGTGGAGTCCTGAGCGCCACCGGGTGATCTCAGGTGAGGATGTGATGGAGCTGCTGCCCGCGCTCGCCAAACGTAAGCCGACGAGCGGCTATCTCTTCTACGACTGCCAAACCGACGATGCGCGTCTGGTGCTCACGGTGCTCGGCGAGGCTGAGCGCTTCGGCGCGGTATGTGCGAACCGCTTGAACGCCACGGAGCTGATCGAGCGCGACGGGCATGCGGGCGGCGTGCGCGTACGAGACGAGGAGAGCGGCGAGTGCTTCGACGTGCGAGCCGCGAATGTGGTCAACGCGACCGGGGTCTGGGCCGATGAGCTGCGCCCGCGGGAGCTGCACGACGAGGCTGAGCTGCCTGTCATAAGACCGAGCCGCGGAACCCACGTGATCTTGCGCCACGAGGACTTGCCGCTCGTCGGGGGTGCGATCGTGCCCGCCGGCGCGGGTCGCACGATATTCGCACTGCCGTGGCTCGGGCGAACGCTCGTCGGCACGACCGACAACGACTACGAAGGCTCGCTTGACCACGTATCGCCCTCCGGAGAGGATGTCGACTACCTGCTGGCCGCCGTCAACGAGTTCTTTGCCTCCAACCTCACCCGCGGGGAACTCGCGGGCGCATACGCCGGTGTGCGTCCGCTGATATCCACCGGTGACACCAAGAAATCTGTCGACATCTCGCGCAAGGCCGAGCTGTATGAGACCTCCAGCGGCATGATCACGATCACCGGGGGCAAGCTCACAACCTGGCGACGGATGGCAAAGATGGCCGTCGACCGGCTGGTCGAGCGCGAAGCGCGCGATGCTCCCTGTCGCACTGCTGAGATTCCTTTGGGACAGGCAGTTGCGGTCGACGATCTGCCGCTTGTGGACGGGGTGTCTGAGGCTGTTCGAGTTGCGCTTGCCGGCCGCTATGGCTATGGAGCGCACGAGTTGCTCACACTGGTCGCCGAGCGTCCGGAGCTGGCCCAGTCGATTGTGCCTGGGCTACCAGACTTGATGGCCGAGGTCGTGATCGCCGCCCGCCGCGAGCAGGCCCGCAGCGTTGGCGACGTGTTGCTGCGACGCACGCGCCTCGGCCTGATCGCCGCCCGCGAGCTTTTGGGCGACGGCGCCGGGCGTGCACCTCACGTGGAGCGTGTCGCCACTGTGCTGGCAGGGGAGCTTGACTGGAGCGAGCAGCGTCGAGCGGCCGAGATCGACCGCTTCACCGAGGAGGCTCGCCTGGAGGGCATCCTCGTGGGGGATCGATAGACAGCCTTCCGCCGTCGCCCGCCCTGCTCTCCTGTGTGACTCATAGATCGGACATGCCCACTACAGCGCCTCTCCATCGCGTCGTTGCCGCCCAGCGAGTGCTCGAGCTCGGGTCACGGCCATGGCTGATGGGCGTGGTCAACGCCTCGCCTGACTCGTTTAGCGACGGGGGTCGCTACCGGACGCTCCAACAGCGCATGGAGCTCGCCGCCGAGCTGCTGGGCGCAGGCGCCGACATCCTCGACGTCGGGGGCGAGTCGGCGAGCACCAACCGTCCACAGGTCGAGGCCCGAGAGGAGATCGAACGAGTCGTGCCCCTGATCGAGCGGATCACCACAGAGCTCGACGCGATCGTGTCCATTGACACCCACAAGCCGGGGGTCGCGCGCGCGGCGCTCGCCGCGGGCGCGTCGATCGTCAACGACGTCAGCGGGCTGGCGAGAGCTCGAGTTGGCCGAAGTGTGCGCGCAGAGTGGCGCGGCGCTCATCGTGATGCATACGCGCGCGGCGCCCAAGCAGCGCATGCAGGATTCCGATCTCTACGAGGACGTCACCCAGGACGTGCTGGGCTTCCTGAAAGAGCGCATAGCGCTCGCGCTGGGCGCGGGCGTGGCCCGTGAGCAGCTGATCGTCGACCCTGGTCCCGATTTTGCGAAGACGCCGGCTCAAACGGTGGAGCTGCTCGCGAATGTATCGAGCCTGCACGCGCTCGGCTGTCCACTGTTGATGGCAATCTCGCGCAAGGACTTCATTGGCGCGCTCACCGGACGAGCCCGCCCGTGAGCGCTTGGCGGGCACGCTCGCGGCGCTCGCCCACGGAGTCGATGCTGGGGCGCACATCTTTCGGGTACACGACGTCGCTGCCGCCTCGGACTATTTGACGGTGCGCTCGGCGCTTGCCGGCGAGCTCGTACCGAGCAGGGATCTGGAGCTCGCGGACGCTCTGCGATACGACCCCAACGCAGCCGACAAGTTGGCCGAGTAACCGGCGCCTCAGGTCTCTGGGCAGCAGACCGAGCGGCAGGCTAGGGTGTTGTGCGCATGTGGGTGCCGACCGCTGTCCAACGCGGCCGGACGCCAACCGCCCCAAATCACCACGAAGGAGACAATCAAATGACTGTGCTCGACCGCTCTGAGCTTCAAGCCAGCCCTCTTGCCGACTTGCACGTGATCGCCGATCAGATCGGCCTCGAGGGTTTCAGGCGTCTGCGCAAGGCTGACCTGATCGACGCCATCCTCGGTGAAGGGGGAGAGAAGGCAAACGTGGCCGGGGACTCCGAGGGGGGCTCCTCCGCTGTGGCGTCTGAGCGTCCCGCTGGTTCGCGTCGCTCGCGCGCTCCGCGCTCACGGCGTGGCAGCTCGTCGGCCAAGTCGGTAACAGAGGAGGACGAGGAGACCAAGGAGCCTGTCTCTGATACCCCGCGTGCCCGCCGTGACGGCGCTCCCAGCGGGCGCCGTGGGCGCGCTCGCGTGGAGCGCGACGAGCACGAGAAGACCGACACGCCGGAGCAGGTCGCAGAGGGCGTTGTGGAGGTGCTCGGCAACGGGTCCGCCTTCCTGCGTGTCGAGGGACCCGAGCCGTCTGACGGAGACGTGTATATCTCCGCTGCTCAGGTGCGCCGCTGCGAGCTCGTCTCCGGGGATCGCGTGAGCGGTCCCGTCCGGACCCCCAGACGCTCAGAGCGCTATCCGTCGTTGGTGCGCGTCGAGGCGATCAACGGTGAGTCGGCCGATTCGGTGGCTGAGAGCATCCGCTACGACGATCTGCCTGTCTCCTATCCCAGCGAGCGGTTTGCGTTCGAGTCCGAGGACCCGACGCTGAAGGCGATCGAGTGGCTCACGCCGCTCGGACGCGGGTCCAGGGCCGTGATCGTGGGGGCTGCCCGCTCCGGCAAGACAGAGACGCTGCGGCGCATTCTTGGAGTGCTAGCCAGTGGTGTGGGACTTGAGTTGACGCTTGTGCTCACCGGGGTGCGCCCAGAGGAGTTCGGCGAGTGGCAGCAGGGGTCGGTGGTGCCCACGGCGACGCTCACATTTGCCGCCTCCGCGGAAGCTCAAGACCGCGCGGTCGAGACGGCTGTGGAGACCGCCAAGCGCATTGCCGCCCGAGGCGGCAATGCGGTCGTGCTGATCGATGGACTCGATGGTTTGCACCCTCACACCGCGCGTAAGGTGCTTGCGGCTGCTCGCAACCTCACCGACAGCGGCTCGTTGACGGTGATCGCGACAGCCGCTCATCCGTTCGGCGGAGAGACCTCCGTGATCGCGCTTGACGCGGTGCGCGCCGGCACCGGTCGGCTACCGGCGCTCGACCTCGTGCACAGCGGGACGCTCAAGCCCGAGCTGCTTGTGGGAGAGGACGGTGCCGAGGCGATCATCCACGCCCGCGCGACGGCTGCTGAGGGATAGCGCCTCTAGCGTCTGTAGTACGCGACTCGGTCCCAGGATGGCTCGGGCGCGAGTTCGATCGGCTCATCGGCGCGGTCATGCTGCACATAGACAAAGCTGCCGGTGTCCTCCATGAACATGAACGTCAGCTCACCCTCGTTGACGCGCTGATCGAGCCACGCGCCGCGGAACACCAGGCGGCGCAACCAGTGCACGAGCGAGCGCTCGGCTGGGCCTACCAGTTCGGGCCAGCAATCGTTGACATGTTCGCCCAACGCGGAGGCGGGGTCCTGGATGTCCCCGTTGACGGCGAGGTTGACCAAGTCCTCGAGCTCGTCCTCACCGAGGCGCCCACCCACGAAGCCGAGCTTGAGCGCTGCCTGCTCGCAGCGTTCGCTGAAGTCGCGCTCGTTGAAGGTGAAGCGCAGATCGCCGTATTCGAGAACGAAGTCCTCGCCTGAGTTGTAGTTGCCGCGACGTGTCTTTTCCATGACTTGAGATTTCCGTGTGGAGTTGGTTGGGGCGTCTGAAGTCCTTATCGGCTCCAGGCCGTCGAGATCATATGCCGGGGTCCTGCCCGTGCGCTGTCTCTGCACGCGATATTGCATTCACGTGATGCGAACGATGGGGGGGGTGTGGCGGTGCGGCGCACCCGAGCGAGGTGTTCTGATGGGGGATCGACTGGAGATACTCTGAGTAGCGGTCCTGCCTCTCCTCCTCTATGCCTGGCCGTCTCTATACGCTCCCGGTAGATGGCACGTCTCAGCGAACATGGGCTGCGCAAGTCGGTCGGGGTCCCCGGCCTGTTCGCGACCGCCTACGGGAACGTCGGCTCCTCGATCTACTACGCGCTCGGGCTTGTGGCGGCGCACGCCCTCGGGTTGACGCCGCTGGTGTTCGTGTTCGCCGGGGGTCTGTTCGCGCTGACCGCGAAGACCTATGCGGAGGGCGCCGCCATGTACCCCGAAGCTGGCGGCTCCTCCTCCTTCGCGCGTCACGCCTTCAACGATCTCGTCTCGTTCTTTGCAGGCTGGGCGCTGAGCCTCGATTACATCCTCACGATCGCGATCTCGGCGTTCTTCGTGCCGCACTACCTGAGCACGTTCCCCGGGCTCGGAGGACTTGACCACAATCCGGATGACATCTTCGGCGGGCTGATCGTGGTGGTGGCGCTTGCGGCATTGAACATCCGTGGTCTGGGGGAGTCGGCCAAGCTCAACTTCATCCTCGCGATCGTGGACCTTTCAACGCAGGTGATGCTCGTGGCGATCGGTGCGGTGCTGGTGCTCAACCCGTCGCTGCTGATCCATCAAGTCCATCTCGGCACAGTGCCGAGCTGGCACGAACTGATCTTCGCGCTGTCCTTGGCGATGCTCGCCTACACAGGCATCGAGACGGTCTCGAACATGGCCGAGGAGGCGCGCGACCCCGGCAAACAGGTCCCCAAGGCGGTGAACCTGGTGGTGCTCGCGGTGCTCGGGGTGTACCTCGGTATCTCGATGATCGCGCTCTCGGCGCTGCCGGTCATCCACCATGGCGTCGGTTACAGCGCTGCCCTTCGGGAAAGCTTTCCGCATGCCGGCTATGCCACCGAGCTCGGTGGTCATTTCCAGAACGATCCGGTGCTTGGGATCGTCTCGCGTCTAGGGCTGCACGGCACAGTGCTGACACTCGCCCAGTACTACGTCGGGCTGCTCGCCGCCACGATCCTGTTCATCGCCACGAATGCGGGAATGATCGGGATCTCACGTCTGTCGTGGTCGCTTGCCGAGCACCGCCAGCTGCCGGGCATCTTCTCCCAGCTGCACTCGCGCTATCGCACACCGTGGTTCACGATCATCTTCTTCTCATGTCTGGCGGGGTTGTTGGTCCTATACGGCAACACGAACGTGCTGGGCAACCTCTACTCGTTCGGGGCGTTGCTGTCGTTTACGATCGCGCACATCGCTGTGGTCGCGCTGCGCGTCAAGCAGCCCAACCAGGAGCGTCCGTATCGACTGCCTTGGAACGTGCGTATTCGAGGATTTTCGATACCTATGACAGCGGTGATCGGCGGTATCGGCACGGCCACCGTGTGGGCGGTCGTCGTGATCACCCACCCCGAGGCGCGCGTCGTTGGCATCCCCTGGATGATTCTGGGCATGGTCGGCTATGTCGTCTATCGGCGGCGGCAGGGCCTCGAGCTGCGTAAGACCTACCGCCTCCCACGAGCGGAGCGCCCGGCTGACTTCGAGGCGCTCGGCTATCGCACGGCGCTCGTGCCGATCTTTGGCGGGGACGTCAGCGCGAGCGCACTGTCAAGTGCGGCCAAACTGATCGGCTCAGATGGCGTTGTCTACGCAATGTTCGTCCTACCTGTCCCCAGCCAGCTGTCGTTGGAGGCTGGGCTGGAGGCCGAGGAGGCCGAAGGCCGTGCTGCGCTGGAGAGCGCTCGGATCAAGGCTCGGAGGTCGAACATCAAGATCCGCACCGGCCTGATCCGCACGCGCAACCCGGGCGCTGCGCTCGTCGAAGAGGCCAAGCGAGTTGGCTCGGACGTGATCTATTGGTCCACGATTCACGCTCCCGCCGGTGAGCAGCGGATCGGCCCGACAGCCACCTACCTGCTGGCCAAGCGCCCTTGTCGGGTCATCATTGAGACCGAGAACCTCAGCCCCCCGCGAGACCTAGCACCAGCTTGAAGTGCTGCACACCGCCCTGGCTGCTCGCTCCGGCTGTCAGCGTTCCCAGCGACTTGAGGTAGGGGACCAAGCTCGATAGCCCCGGGCTCGAGGTCAGGCCGATCCCTTCGAGGAAGCCAAGCAGTATCGGGAATTCGACGATCAGACTTGGTTCGATGCCGCTGCCCAGCGCGGAGGTCGCGCTGGAGTAGGAGGCAGAGGTTGACAGCGTGCTCGACGGGCTCAGTGCGCCCTGCACCGACTGCTGTCCGAGCCCGAGCACGAACTTGCCTTGGCCACTGGCGATGAAGATGACCGCGGGGAAGCCCTGGAGCTTGACGCTCTCCGCGGTGTCGGTGCCCGCGATCGACGCCTTGCTGACGATCGCTCCGGCGCTTTGCATCAGAGCGGCGAGCTTTCCGACCGCAGCGTCGGAGGCCGGGGGGTTGTTGGAGTCGATCACAAGCCCCGCTTCCAGGTTGAACAGGCCCGTGCCGCTCAGGAATATCCCGCCTGACTCCGCCCAGCTCCCGAAATCTTGCTGCAGTTTTGCACTTGGCGAGTTGAGTGCCGCGAACACCTTTTCGATGCTCGGGCCGCCGAAGGAGGAGAACACGGTCGAGGTGGCGATCGACGCGACGCTGTGCAGCAGCGCAAACGCGCTGGGGAGGTTGGCACCCATGTTGCCGACGCCGGCCGCGAGCCACGCACCACTTGGGAAGTCACCGAGAGCCTTAGCGCCTTCCTGACCAAACAGGGGCGCCGCGCCGCTCGTGGAGTGGATTTCGCCCTGAACAGAGATTGAGTTGGCGGTGGGCGTCACCGACACCGACGCTGTCTGGGCGCCAGCGAATAGGTGGCCGAGCAGCGAGACGCCCTGACCCACCGCGCCGCCGGAGCCGCGCACCGACTTTACAAGCGCTTCGGGCTTGACGTAGGCGCTCGCGATCGAGTCTGCCGGAGGCTTGGAGTAGGCGGGCGCGGTCGTGATCGGCGCCCCGCCGAGCGAGGTGTCGATCACGCTCCTCAGAGCAGATTCGCTGCCGATCACCGCGAAGTTCTTGACGATTCCCTCCGCCGCTCCGCCAGAAGACACCTGGTAGGAGATGCCTCGGTAGCTGGTCGTGTGAGCGTTCTGTTCCTGGGCCCGCTTGGAGAGGAACGAGCGGGCTCCGGAGACGTCGGACGTAGGGAGCACGATCGCCCCCTGTGCTCCGCTGGCGCCAAACGTCTCGGTGCCGAGCGAGGACAGACTGCCTTTGAGCACACTTTCCACCAGACCCAGAGCGGAGCTCGCGCTTTGTGGGAGGCTGCTGGTGTCGAGCGAGGTGATGAACACTCCGGCGCTGTTACCGATCCAAGACTCGATGTCGTGCTTGTATTCCAGGTGGCTGGTTTCGGTGCTCAACAGTGCCTGGGCGACGCTGCCGTAGGGTTCGGCCAGGTGGGTGAGCGTCTTCGCGGTCGTGGACGCTACGCCGGCTGCTCCGCCACTCGGCTTGATCGCGATGTTCGCGTACAGGGGGGCCGAGGCGGGCGTGACGGTTGCCGGATCCGCGCCCGGAGAGCCCGAGGAGCCGCATCCAGCGAGCGCAACGATCCCCACGAGCAGGGTCGGCGCAAGGATGGATGGCCGGCTCAACCGGCTCAGGCGCCGGCGCCTGAGCCTTGGACTGCTGTGGGGGTGCGGGGGGATCGTGGCGATAGACAACGCGTTCCTTTCTCTGGGCTGAGTCTGGTCAGAGATCTCTGAAGCGAACGTTACACACGCCGTCCCTGCACGGTCGCATGCAGGCATACGGGGTTTGCACAGATAAGCCTCCCACTATCGAAACACGTCGTTGAGCAGGGATTTTTGTGTGTTTTTAGGGCTTTGGGCATGCGTTGTGGGAGAAAATGTGCAATTGGGGTTGCGTTGTGGGGGGAAGTGGGGTAAGTTCGCGTTAGCGAGCCGGGGTGGAGGGGCTCCTCCCACTCCTCCACTCCGGCTCGATTTACTTGATTGGAGCTCCCAACGTGGCCTTTCGTGGCACTTTCGACCACACGCTCGACGCGAAGAACCGGCTGACGGTTCCCGCGCGCTATCGCGCCACGCTGTCCGAGGGCGTTGTGCTCGCACTGCCCGTCGACCTGAAGCCCTACGTGGGTGTGTGGCGTCCGGAGGACTACGAGCGCTACACCGAGCGCTCGCTCTCTGAGCTTCCGCCGCTCTCCTCGCGGCTGACCGAGCTGGAGCGGTTCTTCTACGGCAGCTCCCACGACTCCGACCTCGACGCGGCCGGGCGGATCATGGTGCCGGGCTTTCTCTGCGAGCACGCGAAGCTCAGCAAGGAGATCGTCGTGGTGGGGGCGGGCGACCGTCTGGAGCTGTGGGACAAGACCGCCTGGGACGAACATCGACCGGCGCTGCTCGGCAGCGTCGCAGAGATCACTGCGCGCGTTGACCATCCTGCTTGACATGACCGCCACGCATATCCCGGTGCTCGCCGACGAGCTGGTCGAGCTGCTCGATCCGCAGCCAGGTCAGACCGCGATCGACTGCACATTCGGCGGCGGTGGACACGCGCTCCTGGTGGCCGAGCGCCTCGGTCCCGATGGTACGTTCGTGGCGATCGACCGCGATCCGCTCGCCGAAGAGCGCTTCCTGGAGTCGGCCGCGGATCTCCCGTGCTCGGCACGCTTCGTTCGTGGAGGCTATGCGGAGGGGCTTGAGCTGCTCGCGCAGGAGCAGTTGCACGCCGACATGGTCTACCTCGATCTCGGCATGTCCTCGATGCAGATCGACACGCGCGAGCGCGGCTTCTCCTATTCCTACGACGCGCCGCTAGACATGCGCATGGATCCGCGCCAAGAGCTCACCGCGGGGGAGATAGTGGCCACCTGGGATGAGCGACGGCTTGCCGGGATTCTGCGCGAGCTCGGAGAGGAGCGCCATTCCTCTGCCATCGCGCGCGCAATCGTGCGCCAGCGCGCGCGCTCCCCGATCGATACTACGCTCGCATTGGTGGAGGTGGTCAGCTCCGCGATTCCCACCCCTGCTCGCTTCGCTGGAGGCCATCCAGCCAAGCGGGCCTTTCAGGCGCTGCGCATCGCCGTCAACGACGAGTTGGGCCAGCTGGATGAGGCGCTGCCACTCGCCTGGGGGCTCCTGGGCGAAGGCGGTGTGCTCGCGGCAATTTCTTTTCATTCGCTCGAGGACAGACGCGTCAAGCGCTTTCTCGCTGGTCGTGCCCAGGGCTGTATCTGTCCGCCGGACCTGCCGGTGTGCGGTTGTGGGCGTGTGCCTGAGGCAGCGTTGCTCACCCGTGGTGCGATCGTGCCCTCGACAGCGGAGACGGCACGCAACCCACGTGCCTCATCGGCCCGTCTGCGCGCTGCCACCAAGCTCGCAGAGTGGGCAGGTCCATCTATCAATCCAGGAGGTCACGCATGACCCCGCCAGCCGCAGATGCAGCCAGGTCGGTCGATCGTCAATTGCCAGGCTCTCGCCGCGGCGTCGTGCGCCATCCCAGGCGGGTCTCCGGTCCCGTGCGCTCGACAACTCAAAAGCCGGCTGCAACACGTACGGCAGCCGCTGCCATAGCTCTTCCGGCGCCCGGCATAGCACTGCCCAAGCGGCGCTCGCCCCGTCCGCTCGTGCCGTCCCAGCGCCCCGCTCGCAGGTCCGTGCAGGACCCCGGTATCGCGCTGCGTGCGGTCGACGCGCTCGAGCGCATTTCTGCCAGCGCCATGCTCGACAGATTGATCCGAGGACGTATGTGGATCGGATTGCTTGCCTTCGCGCTGATCGGGATCGTCGCGATGCAGTTGGTTGTGCTCAAGCTCAACACTGGGATCGGCCGCACATTGCAGCGCCAGGCCCTACTGCAACGTGAAAACTCTCAGTTGGATATCGAAAACTCGGTGTCCTCAGCAGAAAGCCGGGTCGCGCCGCTTGCCTTGACCGCGGGCATGACGCTCGCGCCCACGGGGACCGTCCACTTCGTGACAGCAAGTCCCAACGATGTCTCGCGCGCCGCACGTGCGCTCTCGGCAGCGACACAGGTGGATACGGGCGGTCAGTCGCAGACGACTGCCGCGGCGAGTAGCGAAGCAGGGACGGGTGGCGCGGCGACAAAACAGAGCGTTGCTGCCACGAGCGAAGCTCAGGGCTCGGCTGAAAGCTCGAGCCCGTCCTCCAGCAGCGGCGAAAGCGCCGCGGGCTCAAGCGAACCATCGTCGGATGGCGTATCTCCCGCCAGCTCCTCCGTGGCGCCCGCGGCTTCCACAACGTCGCCATCGTCGGGTGGCGCAGCCGAACAGACGACCGGAGCGTCTGTCTCACAGTCGAGCGGGGCTTCCACCCAGGCGGGCGGCACAAGTGCCTCCGCCGGTGGCACGCAGGCAGGCTCGCAGGAATAGCCGATGGCGGCCGTCCAACGTCGCGTTGGTTTCCTGTTCGGGCTGTTCTTTGTCCTGCTCATGCTTGCCGGCGCGCGGGCTCTGTATTTGGGCGGACCTCATAGCGGCACCTTGCGTCGAGCGGCGCAAAGTCAGCAACTCACCTATGAAACGGTGCCCGCCCAGCGCGGCACGATCACTGATCGCAACGGCGTCGCGCTAGCTATCTCAGAACCGGCCCAGGAACTCTCCGCCGATCCATATCTGATCAAAGACCCGCTGGGGGCGGCTCAGCAGCTCGCGCCGCTACTCGGACTCACCCAGGCCCAGGTCCTCACGAAGCTCAGCCAGCACACCGGCTTCGTGTACCTGGTGCGCGCGCTTCCCTATGACACCGCACAGAAGGTGCTGGCGCTGAAGATACCCGGCGTGCAGGGCACTCCGGTCATGCGTCGTGTCTATCCGCGGGGGACGCTGGCGGCCCAGGTGCTCGGGATCGTCGGCACCGAACACGAAGGCGCGGGCACGATGGGTCTGGAGTACTCCCGCAACTCGCTGCTGGCGGGGCAAGCCGGCAAGCGGCGAGTGGTCAGCGACGAGATCGGGCAGCCGATCTCGATCGCCGAAACGCGCCAGGAGCAGTCCGGCGCCTCGATTTCGCTCACGCTCGACGCCGACATCCAGCAGCGCGCCGAAGACGCGCTGGCCGCCGTGGGGCGGGTATTTCATCCAAAGAGCTCAACCGCCATCGTGATGGACCCGCGCACCGGCGCGATCCTCGCGATGGCCGACTGGCCTGCGGTGAACGCCAACGATCCAGGTCCCACGGCTACAGAAGCGCTTGCGAATCCCGCAGTCAGCTTCAACTACGAACCAGGTTCGACCTTCAAGGCGGTCGTCGTCTCGGGTGCGCTCGAGGAAGGATTGATAACCCCCAGCACCGGTTTTGAAATACCCGACCAGATCGAACTCGGTGGGCGCACGATTCACGATGACACCGAACACCCGGTTGAATCGCTCACCACCGCCCAGATCCTCGCCCGGTCGAGCAACGTGGGAGCGATCAAGATCGGGGCCTTGCTGGGCGCTGAAAAGTTCAACAGCTGGGTACACCGCTTCGGCTTCGGCGCAACCACTGGAGTGGATCTCCCGGGCGAGGAAACAGGCGCGACATTGCCGCTGAGCCACTACTCGGGCTCCTCGATGGGCAATCTGCCGATCGGTCAAGGAGAGCTCGTCACGCCGATCCAGATGGCGACTGCGTACTCGGCTGTCGCCAACGGCGGGATCCTGCGACCGCCACACATCGTCGGTTCGATCGACGGTCATACCGCGGCTCTGCCCGTGGGACGGCGCGTGATCTCATCGGCCACCGCAGCGGACTTGCGGGAAATGTTGAAGGGGGTGCTCGCCTCGGGAGGCACGGCAAGCGAGGTCTCGATACCCGGATACCAGCTGGCGGGCAAGACAGGCACCGCCAGCAAGATCGATCCCGCCACCGGGGAATACTCACAGAGCGCGTATGTGGCCTCATTTGTCGGCTTCGCACCGGCGTCCAACCCGAAGCTTCTGTGCGCGGTGGTCGTCAATGAACCACAGGCCGACTCGATCTACGGCGGGGTCGTCGCCGCTCCGGCCTTCGGTCAGATCATGGAATTCGCGCTGCCATACCTGGACATCCCCCCCGGATAGTCGATCGACCCGACGCCGTCGCTCTGCGGCACGCCGGCTTGGCTCGACCGTATCCTCTGGTGCGAGCCCTAGACTCTCGTGCCTTGCAATTGAGGGGCGCAAAGCGATGAGGTTGGATGAGTTGATCGGCTCCGAAGTTCCCGGGCTCCGGGCCTTTTCGCCGACCCCCGACCCGGTTGAGATCGCAGGCCTCGCCTACGACAGCCGCCGCGTGGAGGTGGGCACGCTCTTCTTCTGTGTCTCGGGGTTTCAAATCGACGGCCACGACTTTGCCACAGCCGCAATCGAGGCTGGCGCCGCGGCACTCGTGGTCGAGCGTCCACTGGGGCTTGGGGTGCCCGAGCTGCTGGTCGATTCCTCACGCGCGGCCATGGGGCCGCTTGCGGCGCGCTTCTATGGCGAGCCCAGCTCCGAGCTGCGAGTCATCGGCGTGACGGGCACCAATGGCAAGACAACCACCGCCTATCTCATGCGTTCCCTGCTGCAGGCGACTGGAGAGCACTGTGGTCTGTTGGGAACCGTGGAGTCGCGGATCGCCGGCTCCTCGCGCCCGGCCGCTCGCACCACCCCGGAGGCGGTCGACCTGCAGGCAGACTTTCGCGCGATGCTCGATGGCGGTGAGCGATATTGCGCGATGGAGGTCTCATCGCACGCGCTGGAGCTCGGTCGTACCGAGAGCGTGTCCTTCGCCGCGGCTGTGTTCACCAACCTCACCCAAGACCACCTCGACTTCCACGAAACGATGGAGGACTACTTCCAGGCCAAGCGGCGGCTGTTCGTCTCCACGAAGGGACTCGCGCCGGGTCTTGCGGTGGTGAACCTCGATGATCGCTACGGGCGACGACTCGCGGCTGAGCTCGGCGACGTCGTGACGTTCGGAATCGACACCGACGCCGACTACATGGCGCACGACCTGCAGATAGATCTGACCGGTTCCCGGCTGCAGCTGAGCACTCCTGAGGGCGCGCGCTCGCTCTCCCTCCCGCTTGCGGGTCGCTTCAACGTGTCAAACGCGCTCGCCGCGCTCGCCGCCACCCACGCGCTTGGAGCTGACCTCGACACGCTGCTTGCGGCACTTGCGCGAGGTGTACGGGTACCCGGTCGTGTGGAGCTCGTCGATGGAGGTCAGAACTTTGCGGTGCTCGTCGACTACGCACATACGCCCGACTCGCTGCACAACGTACTGAGCACCGCCCGCGAAGTTGGTCGCGGTCGTGTCATCTGTGTATTCGGCGCCGGCGGCGATCGCGATCGCGGCAAGCGTCCACTGATGGGACATGTCGGAGCAAATCTGGCAGACGTATTGGTCATAACCTCCGATAATCCCCGCTCAGAGGATCCCGATGCCATCATCGCCGAGATCATTGTCGGCGTCGAGGGTGCGTCGCGTCCACACGGCGCTCCGCCGGTCGTGGTTGAGGTTGACAGGCGCGCGGCGATCGATCGCGCGATCGCGCTCGCCCAACCAGGCGACGTACTGGTGATAGCGGGCAAGGGCCACGAGCAGGGACAGGAGTTTGCCGGCGGTGTAAAGGTGCCTTTTGACGACGTCACAGTTGCCCGCGAGGCGCTGGGCGTCCGGGTTCTCAGCTGATGGGGAGGGTCTTGATAGGGGGTACAGGAGCCCTCCTGATCTGCATCTTCCTGAGCCCGAAGTTCATCGAGTTCCTGCGCAACCGCGAGTTTGGTCAGCACATTCGCGAGGACGGTCCGCAGGGCCATCATCAGAAGGCGGGCACGCCGACGATGGGTGGGGTGATCATCTTCATCGCTGTCGCGATCCCGTATCTGATCCTCAGCGACTTTGAATGGCGCTCGGTGGGCGTCTTCGGGACGGCGATAGCGTGCGCACTGCTCGGCTTCGCTGACGACTACATAAAGCTCATCAAGCGTCGCTCGCTTGGCTTGCAGGGACGCACCAAGTTGATAGTCACGATCGTGATCTCGCTCGGTCTCTGGTTCGTCGCAAGCCACGAGGCCCATCTCGCCAGTACGCTGCGGCTGCGTTTCGTCGACTACCAGGTCGATCTCGGGGTCTTCTACCCGGTGCTGATCTACCTGGTCGTCGCGGGCACAACCAACGCCGTCAATCTCACCGACGGCCTCGACGGCCTTGCTGCTGGCTGTGGTGCGATCGTGCTGCTGGCCTATATCGGCATCACGTTTCTCACGGAAGACTTCGATATGGCGATGCTCGCCGGTGCGCTTGTCGGTGGGTGCATCGGCTTTCTTTGGTTCAACGCCTTCCCCGCGACCATCTTCATGGGAGACACAGGGTCGCTGGGTATCGGTGGTGCGATCGCGGGACTCGCCGTGATGACAAAGACCGAGGTGCTGCTGATCCTGCTCGGTGGCATCTTCGTCATCGAGGCGCTGTCTGTCGTAATCCAGGTGATCTCCTTCCAAACGACCCGCAAGCGAGTGTTCCTGATGGCTCCGATACACCACCATTTTGAGCTGCGGGGATGGTCTGAGACCAAGATCATCTTGCGCTTCTGGATCGTCGCTGCGATCTGTTGTGCGATCGGTTTCACGATCTATCGTCAGAGCCTCGGTTGAGTTGAAGTCGCGCCCCGATCTCCCGCCCGGTCCCTATCTGGTCGTCGGTCTTGCCCGCTCCGGCTTAGCCGCGGCGCTTGCACTGCGCGACCGCGGAGAGCGGGTAGTCGGGGTCGACGTCGGTGTGCCAACTGGCGCGAGCTCATTGGATGAGGCAGGCGTTGAGCTTCATCTGAACAGCGACGGGGTCTCGCTGCTTGACAGCGTGAGCACGGTCGTCAAGAGTCCGGGGGTGCCTGCCGAGGCTCCCGTGATCGCAGAGGCGCGCTCGCGGGGAATGTGTGTCATTGGCGAGCTTGAGTTGGCATGGCGGATGTTGTCCAATGAGTTTGTCGCGGTCACCGGCACCAACGGCAAGACCACGACCGTGGAGCTGATCGGCCATATCCACCGTCAGGCCGGACTTCCGGTTGCCGTCGCCGGCAACGTGGGAGCAGCGCTCAGTGGACTCGTGGGGGTGGCGGACGAGTGTCTCACCGTCGTGTGCGAGGCGTCCTCCTTCCAGTTGGAGGACACGCTCGCGTTCGCCCCGGAGGCCGCTGTGCTGCTCAATGTCGCCCCCGACCATCTCGACCGTCACGGCACGCTCGAGGCGTATCTGATGGCCAAGCTGCGGATATTCAAGTGGCAGAGCAGCTCCGACGTGGCGGTCGTGCCGGCTGGCTTCCGGGAGGGTCTCCTCCTTGGTGGTGCGCGACGTGTGGATTTCGGCTGTGGCTCGGATGCCCGGCTCTCAGAGAGCGATGGTGCTCTGCGCTGGGATGAGGAGCTGTTGCTGAGTGTCACGGAGCTGTCGCTGCGGGGAGCCCACAACCTGCAGAACGCGATGGCCGCCTCCGCCGTCTGCCTCGCGCGCGGGCTTGACCCCGATTGTGTGCGCGCCGGGCTCCGCAGCTTCACCGGCGTGCCACATCGTCTCGAGGAGATTGCAAGCCGGGACGGCGTCCTGTTCGTCAACGACTCCAAGGCGACCAACATCTCGAGCACACTCGTCGCGTTGGATGCGTTCGCGTCGGGCTCTATCCACCTGATCCTCGGCGGTCAAGGCAAGGGACAGGACTTCTCGGCGTTGCGTGACCCGGTCCGGTGCCGTTGCAGAGCGGTGTATCTGATCGGCGAAGACGCACCTGCGATCGCGCTCGCCCTCGCGGATACTGGCATTCCCGTGCACGACTGCGGCGATCTCGAGCGTGCTACTGCCACTGCCCGGGAGGTAGCGGTGGTTGGCGAGACGATCCTGCTTTCACCGGGGTGCGCGAGCTTCGACCAGTTCGAGGACTTTGAAGATCGCGGTGAGCGCTTCCGAGAGCTTGTCCTGCACGCCTAGGGAGTCGGCATGGAGGCTTACTCGGTTCGATGTCGAAGTGAGCCTTGATGTCAGCACGCACGCGCCGCGGCTCCTCGCGTACTCAGTCGCTGGAGTACAACCTCCTGCTGACTGCGACTCTCTGCCTGCTTGCCTTCGGCGCGGTCATGGTTTACAGCTCCTCCTCGGCCAGCACACTGCTCGAAGGTCAGGGCAACGGAACGGGCGAGCTCATCAAGTTCGTCATCTACGGGGGCATTGGCCTTGTGCTGATGCGAATGCTCGCGCGCGATGGGATTGCCAGGGTGCAAAACCTCGTCGCGCCGCTGCTCGTCTTCTCGTTCCTGTTGGTGCTTGCTGTGCACATCCCGCATGTGGGAGTGAGTGTCAACGGCGCGCGTCGCTGGATCGGCGGCGGTCCGCTCCAGTTCCAGCCCTCCGAGCTGCTGAAGATTGCACTCGTCCTCTACAGCGCGACGCTGCTTGCGCGCCGGCCCAAGCGTGTGCAGGACCTGCGCGATCTGGTCAACCCACTGCTCGTGGTGGTAGGGGCTGCTTGCCTGTTCGTGGGCACCCAGCCGGATCTCGGCACTGCGATGGTGATCGCTTTCACGACCTGCGCGCTACTCGTCGCAACTGGCATACCGCGCCGCAATCTCGCGATCATCGCCGGCTCTGCGCTGGCTCTGGTGGCGCTGTACGCGATCGCGCGGCCCTATGCGCGCGCTCGTCTCACCTCGTTCGTCGATCCCTGGTCGCATGCGTCGGGGAGTGGCTTTCAGGCAGTGCAGGGGCAGATCGCGATCGGCTCGGGCGGCCTGTTCGGCGTCGGCCCCGGGCAGTCGGTGCAGAAGATCTTCTACCTGCCCGAGGCCCAAACAGACTTCATCCTCGCCGTGATCGGCGAGGAGCTGGGTGTGGTGGGAATATTTGCGCTGCTGTTTCTCTACGGGATGATCGCCTATGCCGGTCTGCGTGTTGCGAAGGCCGCCCGCAGCCTTCACAGTGCTCTGATCGCTGTTGGCATGACCTCGTTGATTGTCTCCCAAGCGCTGCTCAATGTGTTTGCGGTGCTCGGCCTTGCCCCGCTCACGGGGGTACCGCTGCCGCTGGTCTCCTATGGATCGAGCAGCCTGATCGTGACTCTCGCCGCGATGGGATTGCTGTTGAACGTCGCCGCCGGCGGGAGCGCGCATGTTCGTGCCGTAGCTCCTGAGAGGCGTAGACGTACGCGTGCCACAGCGACTGCTGCGGCCAGTCCCACGGCCGCGGTGCGGGGCGCCGCGGGAGGCGTTGCCGACGTCGCGCCGCGCGAATCGGCACGATGGGGCGGTGAGCGCAGCTCAGAAGAAGATCGTGATAGCCGCCGGGGGGACGGCCGGGCACGTGGTGCCGGCGCTCGCGGTGGCCGACGCGCTGCGCGCTGAGGGAGCCGCCGTGAGCTTCATCGGCGCCGACCGCGCCGAGGCGGAGCTTGTGCCCGCCGCAGGCTACCCCTTGCACGCGATCTCGGTGGAAGGTCTCAGCCGCACAAATCCGCTACTTGCCGCCCGCGCTCTGGCACGCTCGGCAGGCGCGGTGGTGCGCTCGCGCGCGTTGCTTGCCGAGCTTGCCCCGGACGCGGTGATGGGGGGTGGGGGATATGTGGCCGGACCAGTCGGCGTGGCTGCGCTCACGCGACGGATCCCGCTCGTGCTGACCGAGGCCGACAGTCATCTCGGCATCACCAATCGCATGCTGGCTCCGATGGCACGACGCGTGTGCCTGTCATTTGCGATCGAGGGGCGCGACGGATTGCGCTATCGCGTCGTGGGTCGTCCGATCCCCGCATTCGAAACCGACCGTGCGAGCGCCCGCGAGCACTTCGGGATCGCAACGGGCGAGCAATGCGTGCTTGTGTTTGGCGGCTCCCTCGGTGCGCGCACGATCAACCAGGCGGCACTCGGCGCACTCTCATCCGGGGCGTTTCGTGTCCTGCACGTTTGCGGACGACGTGATTTCGGAGAGCTTTCGACACAGCCGCTGCCGGATGGGTACGACCTACGCGAGTATCTGGATATCGAGGAGTTCTCACGCGCGCTGACAGCCAGCGACCTGGTCGTTGCGCGAGCGGGGGGGTCGGTGTTCGAGATCGCAGCCCACGGGTTGCCCGCGATCCTCGTTCCCTATCCGCACGCTTCCGCAGACCATCAGCGCGCCAACGCGCGTTGGATGTCGCAGGCAGGCGCCGCAATTGTGATCGACGACGTACAGCTCACCGCCGCTGGGCTCGCGCTGGAGGTAGCCGAGCTGCTCGCAAATCCAGCCCGCCTGGCGGCGATGACGAGTGCCTCGCTAGGACTTGCTCGACCTGCCGCGGCCAGTGATGTCGCTGCTGAGCTACTGGAGGCCGCTGGGCGATGAACCAGGGCACCGCACGAGACTCGCGCGAATGCCCAAGGGACTGGTGCGCCGTCGGATTGGGATGTGTGAAATGAGCGCGATCGAGCGGCCGTGGGTTGGTCGTCGCCTGCACTTCATCGGAGTGGGCGGCGCCGGCATGAGCGGCTATGCGCGCGCCGCACACGCCCTCGGTGCGAGCGTCAGCGGCTCTGATCGGGCTCAGACGCCATACCTGAAGCGGCTACACGAAGAGGGAGTGCTCGAAGCCCGCATAGGCCACGATGAGGACAATATTCCGTCCGCCGGCAATGTTGAGGTGATCTATTCGAGCGCTGTACCGCTCGATAACCCGGAGCGCGCGGCCGCGCGTGAGCGCGGCCTGCCGGTGCGTCCCCGGGCCGAGCTACTGGCAGAGTTCACGGCCTTGTGCCGCACGATCGCCATTGCCGGCGCTCACGGTAAGACAACCACAGCATCAATGATCGTGCACGTGCTGCGCGAGCAGGGAACCGATCCGAGCTGGCTTGTGGGTAGCTCCGTCGGCGCGGGACTTGACAACTCGCACTGGGGGGAGGGGAAATGGCTTGTGGTGGAGGCCGACGAGTCCGATCGCTCGATGCTCAGCCTTTGCGTGGAGATCGCGGTGCTCACAAACGTCGAGCTTGATCATCACGCGACGTTCTCATCGTTGGGTGAGCTGCGCGATGCGTTCCGCGAGTTCCTGGCGGGCGCGCCGCAAGCGGTGATCTGGGACCGCCCGGACCTGCGCTCGCTGCGAGAAGGCCCCGCCGTGTTCTACGACGCCCCCAATCCGCGGTTGAGCGACGGCGGCTCGAGCTTCGACTGGCGCGGACATGAGGTGGGGCTGATGGTGCCCGGCGCCCACAATGCGCTCAACGCAACCGCGGCGCTTGAGGCGGCGCGGTTGGCTGGCGTCGATGAGCAGGGCGCGACTGTGAGCCTCGCTGGCTTTCGTGGCGCGGACAGGCGCTTCCAGCGTGTAGGCGCGACCGCGGGTGGAGCGGTTGTGATCGAGGATTACGCCCACCATCCCACCGAGGTTGCGGCCACGCTCAGCGCTGCGCGTACGCTTGACCCGCGCCGGCTGGTGGCTGTGTTCCAGCCGCACCTCTATTCGCGCACGGCGATGCTCTCACGCGAGTTCGGCGTAGCCTTGGCAGAGGCCGACGTGATCGTCCTGCTCGACGTCTATCCGGCCCGCGAGCGCGCCGAAGATCATCCCGGTGTCAGTGGATTGACGATCGCACGTGCAGCCGCCGAGCACGCGGGTGGGCGTCCCGTTCTATGGTTGCCCACCTTCGACGTGGCCAAGAACGTGCTCGACGATCTGCTCGATGTCGGTGATCTCTGCGTGGTGATGGGGGCTGGCGACGTGGATGTGCTCGGAGGGAGACTCGTGAGGGCCGATGGCGTCTAGAGATTCACCGAGTACCGCACCCTCGATCGTGCAACGGGATTTCCCGCTTGCCCGCATGGCCACGATTCGTACCGGCGGTGACGCCGACTATTTCGCTCGCGCCGGGAGCAATGCGCAACTGCGCGAGCTGCTCGTCTGGGCTCGAACGATCGATGCGCCTCTCTCTGTCGTGGGATCGGGCTCGAACCTGTTGATCGCCGACGAGGGCGTACCCGGTCTGGTGATCAAGCTGGATCGCAAGCTGGCACTGATTCAGCACGAAGGGCAGCGCATCGTGTGTGGAGGGGGGGCTCGGCTGCCTTCGGTTGCCGCCCGAGCTGCTCAGGCAGGGCTGTCGGGGATCGAGTTTGGCGTCAACATCCCCGGCAGCGTTGGAGGTGCGGTACGCATGAACGCAAACGCTTATGGTGGCCAACTGGCTGACACGCTTGAATGGGTGGAGGTCGTCACCGTTGAGGGGATCGATCGCCGTGCACCGGGGCAATTGGGGTTTGGATATCGCCACTCCAATCTTGTTGCCGGGGAAGTCATCTCGCGCGCATCGTTTGCGCTCCTCCCGGCCGCCGTGGACGAGGTCAAGGCGACACTTACGCAGATGCGTGGCCGCCGTCACGAAGCACAGCCCCAGGGAATCAAGACGTTCGGCTCCACGTTCAAGAATCCTGACGATCCTGGGATTGAGGGTCGAACTGCCGGTCTACTGCTTGCGGAAGCCGGATGCAACGGGCTTACTGTTGGTGGGGCCCGTTTTGCCCCCAAGCACGCCAATTTCATCGAAAATACCGGCACCGCCACGACCGCCGACGTGGTAGCGCTGATGGCGGAGGGCAGGCGCCTGGTGATCGAGCGCTTCGGCGTGGAGCTGGAGCCCGAGGTTCAGACGCTTGGAGCCGTGCGCTTCCCCTGGGCCTCATAGCGCTTGGCTGCCTGCTCGAGGATCTCCAACATCGCAGGCGTGGCGTGGCTGAGGCGTGCGTCGGTTGGCGCCGCGGCGATCACCTGACGGACGGGCGGTCGTGGCGATAGCGCCCGGATGACGATGTCCTCACGTATGACCGACAGCGCGAGCTCGGGGATCAGGGCGACACCCACACCCGCCGCCACGAGACCCTGGACGGTCTGGTAGTCGTCGCTCTCGAATGCAACGTTCGGCTCGAACCCTGCCGCGTGGCAGGAGCGCACGACGTGACGCGCACACGGGCTCGAGCGCGAGGTCTGCACCCAGGCCTCGCCACGCAGCTCGGTGAGGCGCAAGCCTTCCTTGGCGGCCAGTGGATGGTCAGCTGGCAGTGCGAGGTACATCGGGTCTTCGAGCAACTCAATGCGCGTCAAACTGTCCATGCCGGCTTCGGGCTCGTCGAACTCGAACAGCAGCGCAAGATCGAACTCGCCGGCGCGCAGTCGGGGCGCGATCTCCTCCGGCTCGCCCTCCGACAGAGTCAGCTCGATCTCCGGGTAGGCGGAGTTGAAAGTCGCGATCGCCAGTGGCATCAATGTTGCGCCGGCCGTTGGGAACGACGCCATCCGTAGTCTTCCGGCACGCAATCCCGCGATCGCCGAGAGCTCCGCCTCGGCTGCCTCCAACCGCGCAAGTATTCCCTCTGCATGCTCGACCAGTGCCTTGCCTGCGGGTGTCACGCGCACGCCGCGCGCGCGACGCTCCAGCAAAGTCATCCCCGTTTCGGCCTCCAGCGTGGCAACCTGCTGCGACACCGCCGACTGGGTGTAGGACAGTGCGTCGGCGGCGCCCGAGAACGAGCCTCGGTTGGCGACCTCTACGAGGACCCTCAAGCGACCGACGTTGAGCATTAGTTGTTCTTATAGCTCAGATTATGATTTTCACTGGTGCTGATGGCAGGTGAGTGCCAACCTGTAATCGAAACCCAACCTCGGATCGTGTCACAGGACGATCGCCACTAACGGCAAAGGCGCCAGGCAGCATGACAGCGGCCAGGCGAAAGGCCAAAGAGAAAGAGACAAAATGTCCGCCAACATCATCATCTCCTACGACGGAACGAATAATGAGGATGACGCCCTCGCGCTCGGCAGGCTGTTCGCCACCACGGGTGCCGAGGTATCGCTTGCATACGTTCGCCATGCCCCGGAAGCGGAGACCAGCCGCGAGATCCTCGCCCAGCACGAGGCGGAGACGCTGCTCGAGCGCGGCACCGAGCTGCTCGGCCAAGCCGACGCGCCTCGCCACGTCATCACCGATCGCTCCACACCAGAGGGACTCAGCAAGCTGGCGGCACAGATCGAGGCCGACGTGATCGTCTTCTGCTCAGACTCCCACACCGCGAAGGGTCACATCGGCGTCGGCAATTCAGCTGAGCGCCTGTTGAACGGTGGCACGACTGCCGTCGCGATCGCTCCTGCTGGATTCGCCCACGGCGGCCCCCCGCAAGTGCGTCAGGTCGGCGTCGTCGGCGACGGTGGCGCTCAGGCAACCGCCGAAGCGCTTGCCAATTCGCTCGGAGCGGAGGTTGGTGTTGCCGGTAAGCAGGACGCCCATCTGCTGATCGTCGGCTCGCGCCCGGAGGCAGAGCTTGGACGTGTCTCGCTCAGCGCCGCCAGCGAGAATCTGATCGAGACCGCCGCCTGTCCGGTGCTCGTCGTGCCACGCGGCAAGTCCGTGGCGTTCGACGGCGCGGTCGTCAGCGCTGCCTAGGAAATCGGCGCTTCCTGGGAAGCCTCACGTAAGCAGCCTCGCGCGCACATAGCGCGCGAGGGCTTGCGCGAAGTCGAGCCCGCCGCCGACCAGATGGCCGACCGGACCGGTCCATAGCCATCTCTCCACACGGCGTATCCAGCGAGCGGGTGCAGCCACAGAGCGGCACGGTATCGTGGCAGCCATGCCCGCGGCTCTCACAACGACCGTCACCGAGCTGCCGGAGTCGCGCGTGCGCGTTCAAGTGCAGGTGCCTCCGAGCGAGATCGAAGCCCGAGTGGAGCGCAAGGCTCGTCAGCTGGGGCGCGAAATGAGGCTGCCTGGCTTCCGGCGTGGAAAGGTCCCTGCGCCGCTGGTGATCCAGAAGGTGGGTCGCGAGGTAGTGCTGGAGGAAGCCGTTCGCGACACGCTCGGCAACTGGTATGTGGACGCGATCGAGACGGCCGGCATCGCCCCGGTCGGCGATCCACAACTTGACCTCGGTGATCTGCCCAAGCAGGGCGCGGCGCTCGAGTTCTCGATTGAGATAGGCGTGCTGCCGGCAGCCCAACTGGGTGAGTACAAGGGCCTTGAGGTCGGACGCCGTGAGATTGAGATCGACGACGAGGCGCTGGAGCGCGAGATCGACGGGCTTCGCGAGCGTCTGGCGCGTCTCGATACCGTGGAGCGTCCCGCCACGGCAGGCGACTTCGTGGTCGTCGACTATCTCGGCTCGATCGACGGCGAGCCCTTCCAGGGTGGTGAGGGACGCGATCAGCTTGTGGAGCTTGGCTCCGGCAACCTGATCCCCGGATTCGAGGAAGGCCTGCAAGGCGCCGGAGCGGGGGAGACCCGCTCGATCGAGCTGTCCTTCCCGGGTGACTACGCAAGCCAGGAGCTTGCCGGCAAGGACGCTTCGTTTGAGGTGACCGTCAAGGAGGTCAAGCACAAGCAGCTTCCTGAGGTGGGCGAGGACTTCGCCGTGGACATGGGCTTCGATTCGGTGGCAGAGCTCACAGAGGACATCCGCACACGGCTCGGTGAGGCCGACACCAAGCGCGTGGAAACCGAGTTCCGCGAGGCCGCGCTTGACGCTGCGGCTGCCGGCGCGCATGTGGAGACGCCGGAGACACTTGTGCAGGCGAAGGCTCGCGAGATGTGGGATCGGATGCTGCACACCCTCTCCCACCGCGGTATATCGCGAGAGGCCTATCTGAAGATCACCGGGCGCGAGGAGGAGGATCTGATCGCCGAGCTCGCTCCCGAGGCTGCGCAATCGCTGCGCCGCGAAGCGGTGATTGCAGCGGTTGTTGCAGCCGAGCATATCGTTCCAAGCGACGAGGACCTGATCGAGGTCATCACGCCCACTGCAGAGCGAGAGGGAATCGAGCCGACGAAGCTGCTCGAGCAGCTTCGTGAGTCGGGGCGTGTGGAGGAGATCCGCGAGGACCTTGCCGGCCGTCAAGCGGTGGAATTGATTGCCGCGGAGGCTCAGCCGATATCGATCGAGCAGGCCCAGGCTCGGGAGAAGCTTTGGACCCCCGAGTCGGAGGAGCAGCAGGGCGAGACGGATGCAGCGACGAGTACGGCGCGATTGTGGACACCGACCGATCAAAAATCGGCTAGCTAGCCTTGGTGGCGCCTCGTTCGGGATATGTTCAGAAGGAATCCAGCCTGTAAAGCGAAACTGAAGCGAGGACCATGAGCCCACTTGTTCCAATGGTGGTTGAGCAAACCTCGCGAGGCGAGCGTGCGTTCGACATCTACAGCCGTCTGCTCAACGAGCGGATCATCTTCCTGGGGACTCCCGTTGACGATCAGATCGCCAACCTGATCGTCGCCCAGCTGCTGCACCTGGAGTCCGAGGACCCCACCAAGGACGTCTCGATCTACATCAACTCGCCCGGAGGCTCTGTCTACGCAGGCCTTGCGATTTACGACACGATGCAGTTCATCAAGCCCGACGTGCAAACGATTTGCGTCGGCATCGCGATGTCGATGGGCGCGCTGCTGCTAGCGGGTGGAGCTCCCGGCAAGCGCATGGCGCTACCCAACGCGAAGATCCTGATCCACCAGGTCTCATCGAGCTTCCAGGGGCAGGCGACCGACATCGAGATTCATGCCAAGGAGATCATCGACGTGCGCAAACGTCTCGATGAGATCATCGCTAAGCACACTCACAAGAAGCTCGAGCAGGTCAGCAAGGACACGGAGCGCGATTACTTCATGAGCTCCGAGGAGGCCAAGGAGTACGGCATAATCGACCGAGTGATCTCAGAGCACTAGGAGGCTCGTTGAGCGGCGCGAGGCTGCGTCCTAGAGGCTAATTCGACCTAACTTTCCACCCGAGATACAACACTAATCATGGCCAGACCAACCGATTCAAACGAGCAGCTTCTTTGCAGCTTCTGCGGGAAGTCCCAGCGGCAGGTCAAGAAGCTGATCGCCGGCCCCGGCGTGTACATCTGCGACGAGTGCATCGACCTCTGCAACGAGATCATCGACGAGGAGCTTGCCGCTCCACCCGCGTTCGATCTGGAGAACCTGCCCAAGCCGCGTGCGATCTACGACGTGCTGGACGAGTATGTGGTAGGGCAGGAGGCATCCAAGCGCACCCTGTCGGTGGCCGTCTACAACCACTACAAGCGCGTGCAGATGATGCAGTCCGGGGACTCGGACATCGAGCTTCAGAAGTCAAACATCCTGCTGCTCGGGCCGACCGGCTGCGGCAAGACGCTGTTGGCGCAGACGCTCGCGCGGATCCTCAACGTTCCGTTCGCGATCGCCGACGCCACCGCGCTCACCGAGGCGGGTTATGTCGGGGAGGACGTCGAGAACATCTTGCTGAAGCTGATCCAGGCCGCCGACTACGACGTCAAGAAGGCTGAGACCGGGATCATCTACATCGACGAGGTCGACAAGATCGCGCGCAAGGCCGATAACCCGTCGATCACGCGCGACGTCTCCGGCGAGGGCGTGCAGCAGGCGCTGCTGAAGATCCTCGAGGGAACCCAAGCATCGGTTCCCCCGCAGGGCGGTCGCAAGCACCCCCATCAGGAGTTCCTCACGATCGACACCACCAACATCCTGTTCATCTGCGGTGGCGCGTTCGCGCACCTCGACCAGGTGATCGAGCGGCGCATCGGCCACAACGGCGTTGGCTTCGCCGCCTCGATGCAAACCAAGCAGGAGCGCGACACCGGTGAGATATTCGAGAAATGCCTACCTGAGGACCTGATCGAGTATGGCTTGATCCCCGAGTTCATCGGCCGCCTGCCCGTCATGTCGGCGGTCCACCAGCTCACTTGCACCGATCTCGTGTCGATCCTCACCGAGCCTCGCAACGCGCTCGTCAAGCAGTTTCAGCGCTTTTTCTCCTTCGACGGCATCGAGCTCGTGTTCGCCGAGGACTCGCTCCTGGCCGTCGCCGAGAAGGGGCTCGAGCGCGAAACCGGAGCGCGTGGGCTGCGCTCGATCATCGAGGAGATCCTGCTCGAGGTTCAGTTCGAGCTGCCTTCCCGTCGCGACGTCAAGAAGTGCGTCGTCACCCGTGACACGGTCGAGAAAGGCACCACGCCCACGCTTGTCACTGAAGCCGCGCCGGAAGAGCCGGCGGAGCGCTCGCTGCGCGAGGAGTCGGCGTAGCCGTAGAGCCTGCCCGTAGTCGCCTCGCCCGCTACCATCCCCGCCCGTGACCACCTCTCTGGAAGGCTGACCATGCACGACGAGTTTCGTGTGCAGGCGCACACCAAGTCGACAGGTGCGTTGATCGATGCGCTGAAAAACTTGGAGCCGCCGGAGACCCCCGGCTCAATCCCGCGGCTAGCTGTCACGCACGATCACGAGCACGTCTTTCTTTACGCCGACTCGTTGCCGGCCGCGGAACATGCACGCGACGCCTGCGAGGGGGCTCTCAAAGAACGCGGTATTGCGGGGGAGCTCACGCTCTCGCGCTGGCATCCTCTGGAGGATCGCTGGGAGGATGTCTCCGAGCCGCTGCCCGCAACGGAAGTCGAGCGCAAGGCTGAGCACTCCAACCTGGAGAGACTCGAGACTGAAGAGTCCCAGCAGCTAGGCGAACCCGAGTGGGAGGTCTACATCACAGTGCCAACCCACCACGACGCCCGCGACTTCGCCGAGCGGCTGCGCGGCGAGGGAATTCCCGTCAATCAACGCTGGCGCCATTTGCTCGTGGGCGCCAACGACGAGGACGACGCCGCCGTGCTCGCCAAGAGATTGCAGGTGGAGGCTCCGCCCGGCAGCGAGATTCACGCTCAGGGCAACGGTCTCGTCTACTGGCGCCTGCTTCATCCTTACGCTTACCTCGGCGGTATGGCCAACTGACTGTCGTGGTCTAAGTCGGGTGCCGGCAGAACATCGGGCGTCCCTACACTCACCCTTCCATGAGTGAGCGCATCAAAGAGCTTGAAGATCGCACCCGGTTCGAGCCCACGGAGGTCGAGTGGCGGATCGTCGAGCGCTGGCTTGCCTCAGGGCTGTTCCACCCCGAGCCTGAAGGTAGCCCAAGCGAGAACTACTCGATCGCGATCCCGCCCCCCAACGTAACCGGCTCGCTGCACATGGGACACGCGCTCAACGGATCGGTGCAGGACACCCTGATCCGCTACAACCGCATGCACGAACGCCGCACGAAGTGGATCCTCGGGACCGATCACGCTGGGATCGCCACCCAGGCGCAGGTTGAGAAGGCACTGCGCGCAGAGGGCACGAGCCGCCAAGAGCTTGGGCGCGAGGCGTTCGTGCAGCGGGTGTGGGAGTGGCGTGAGCACTATGGTCACACGATCGTCGAGCAGTTCAAGCGACTTGGTGCCTCCTGCGACTACTCCGATGAGCGCTTCACGCTTGACGATGGCTACGCCCGCGCCGTTGCCGAGGTGTTCGTTGGGCTCTACGAGAAGGGTTGGATTTATCGCGACCGCTACATCGTCAACTGGGA
The DNA here is from genome assembly GCA_963849215.1 of uncultured Solirubrobacterales bacterium. Taxonomy (GTDB): domain Bacteria; phylum Actinomycetota; class Thermoleophilia; order Solirubrobacterales; family Solirubrobacteraceae; genus Palsa-744. The sequence continues at coordinate 102,141 of CAWKGR010000001.1, read as the reverse complement.
CCCGGGCAGTCGCTCGGCGATCTCGGACCTCGAGGTCGAGGAGCGCCGCGAGACCGACACGCTCTATTCGATCGTCTATGACCTGGAGGGCGGCGGGACGGTGACGATCGCCACTGTCCGTCCAGAGACGATGCTCGGCGATACCGCTGTGGCCGTCAATCCCGCGGATGAGCGCTACCGCGACCTGGTTGGCCGCTTGGCGATCCTGCCGCTCGTGGGTCGTCATCTGCCGGTGATCGCCGATGACTACGTAAAGATGGACTTTGGCACGGGCCAGCTGAAGATCACCCCGGCTCACGACCCCAACGATTTCGAGATCGGGCGCCGCCACGAGCTCGATCAGGTATCGGTGATCGGGGAGGACGGTCGCATGATGGCTGAGGCCGGTGAGCGCTTCGCGGGGTTGACGGTGATGCAGGCGCGCGAGGCTGTCGTGGTAGAGCTCGAGCGCGAAGGGCGGATCGTCGCGCGTGAGGAGTACGAGCACGAGGTGCCCTACTCACATCGCTCAGGCGAGCGCATCGAGCCCCTCATCTCGTTGCAGTGGTTCATGGCGATGGACGAGCTGGCGGGCCCGGCCATCCAGGCGGTGCGCGACGGGCGCGTGCGAATCCTTCCCGACAACCACCGACGCGTATATCTCGACTGGATGGAGAACATCCGCCCCTGGTGCATCTCACGCCAGCTGTGGTGGGGTCACCGCCTGCCGGTCTACTACTGCCAGACATGCGGCCACATAAACGTCGCCGTCTCGCCGCCGGAAAGCTGCGGGGAGTGTGGAGGGCAAGTTCGTCAGGAGGAGGACGTGCTCGATACATGGTTCTCCTCTGCGCTGTGGCCGTTCGCGACGCTCGGCTGGCCCGAGGCGACGCCAGAGCTGAAGGCGTTCTACCCGACGAATGTGCTCTCGACTGCCAGGGACATCCTGTTCCTGTGGGTGGCTCGCATGATCATGATGGGCCTCGAGCTGACGGGGCAGGTGCCATTTTCAGACGTCTACATCCATTCGGTGATCCAAGCGCCGGACGGAAGGCGCATGTCCAAGTCGCTTGGCACCGGCATCGACCCGTTGGATGAGATCGACCGCCATGGAGCTGACGCGGTGCGCTTCGGCCTGCTCGCGATGTCCTCCACCCAGGATGTGCGCTACTCGGCCGAGAAGATCCAGCAGGGGCAGGCACTCGCGAACAAGCTGTTCAACGCGGCCCGCTTCGCGCTCATCCGGATCCACGCGAGCCTTGGCCCACGAGCTGCTCAGGAGTTGCGGCCCGCAGCGCTGCCGCGCACCGTCGAGGATCGTTGGATCGTCTCGCGCTTGGCGCAGGTCGAGGGCGATACGGCCGCTCGCATCGAGAGCTACGACTTCTCCCACGCGGCGCTCGGCATCTACGATTTTGTGTACGGAGAGCTGTGCGACTGGTATCTGGAGCTCGTCAAGCACCGCCTGCCCGATCGTGTGGAGGGCGAGGATGATGGGTCCGACGATGAGGAGCGCACGGCGCTTGCCGCCACGCTCCTACACGTCCTGCGCGAGACGGTCGCGATGGCTCACCCGCTGATCCCGTTTGTAACCGAGGAGTTGTGGAGCTACCTCGACGACAGCGGCGAGTTGCTGGCCGGCGCCTCCTACCCATCTCCGCAGAGTGCCCTGATCGACATGGATGCGGAGTTGATGTTGGAGCGAACGATCGAGGCGATCACGCTCGTTCGCGGCTGGCGGGACTCGGTTGGTGCGCGTGCCGGCATGATCATTCCAGCCCGGCTGTGCGCAGATGGCTATGAGCAGACGGGGCCACTGTTGGCGCGCCTGGCTCGTCTGGCGCTTTCAGCCGACGTAGCGACCGAGGGGTCCGATGGGCTCACTGTCGACGGCGCCGCCGTCGCGTCGATACCGGTTCCGGGTGGAACGGTTGAGGTGCTCTCCGCGGAAGGCCTTGACCTCGGGGCCGCCGAGCGTCGACGTGCCGCGGCCAGGGAGAAGCTGCTCGCCGAGATCGAACGCGTGGAGGGCAAGCTGGCAAAGCCCAACTTCGTCGAACGCGCGCCCCCCGCGGTGGTGGATGGCGAGCGTGAGCGTCTGCAGCGTCTGCGCACCGAGCTGGAGGTGCTGTGAAAGCCTTTCAAAAAGATCGCACGCCCGGTTGGAAAGGCGTTCTATGAGCGAGCAGTGGAGCCCAGAGCACGCCGAGCGTCATCTGCGCTCACTCGAGCTGTTCGGGATGCGCTTTGGCCTGGATCGGATGCGACGCATGATGACCGTGCTGGGCTCGCCCGAGCGCAGCTTCGACACGATCCACGTGGTCGGGACGAACGGCAAGACCTCCACGACACGCATGATCGCGGCGATCTTCGAGCGCCACGGGCTACGCACCGGCTGTTATCTCTCGCCGCATCTCGTTTCCTACTCAGAGCGCGTGCGGATCGATGGTCGCGACATCGAGACGCATGCGTTCGCGGCTGCGATCGCGCGGGCGGCCTGGGCGGCCGAGCGGGTCAACCGCACGCTTGCCGAGGACGACCATGTGACTCAATTCGAGTTGCTCACGGCCGCCGCCTTCTGGGAGCTTGCCCGCCGTGAAGCGCAGGTTGTGGTCGTCGAGGCGGGCCTCGGGGGTCGCTACGACGCTACCAACGTGATCGACTCGACGGTGGCGGTGCTCACCAACGTGGGCCTCGAGCACACACGCTGGCTTGGACCCACTCTGCGCGATATCGCAACCGAAAAGCTGGCGGTGCTCGGCGAGGGCTCGGTCTTGGCGGTGGGCGCAGGGCTGCAACACGAGGTGCTGGATACAGTCCACGAAGTGCTCGCTGAGCGCAAGGCGCAGCTCATCGTAGCCGGCGCAACGCCCTCCGATCTGATGGTCGGAGCCCAAGGCTCCTTCCAGCGCAACAACTTCGCGCTTGCGCGCTTGGCGGCTGAGACATATCTCGCCCGTGCGGGCATCGAGCTGCGCGAGTCGCACGTGCGTGCGGCGGCCGCCTCCACATTTGTGCCCGGGCGAATGCAGGTGGTGGCGCAAGATCCACTGACGATGTTGGACGGCGCCCACAACACCGCCGCGGTGCTCGCGCTGGTCGAGTCCCTGCCTCAGATGCTCTCCAACCGCCCACTTGCGCTTGTGCTGGGTGTGCTCGATGACAAGGATGCCGCGGGAATGCTCGCCGCGCTACTTCCATTGTGCGAGCAAGTGTGGTTCACGGCGCCGCCGAGCCCACGGGCGCTGCCGCCGGCGACACTGCAGTCGCTGGCCCGCCAGCTTGGCTTTGAGCAACCGGTTTGCGAGTCCAGTCCCGCAAAGGCATTGGCGGCGGCACAGAGATGGGCACGCGCCAGGGAGGGCAGCGCGGCTGTGCTTGGGACTGGCTCGGTATACCTCGTGGGAGACCTGCTTGCTCACGCGGACGAACTGGGGTTGAGCAGTGGCCTTCAAGCACCCGCCCACCCGACTGGCGGGGCCGAGGAAGAGACGGAGACGGTTGAGGGGAGGGGAGGGGCTTGAACGACGACGGCCCATCAGTATTGACGATGATCGGTGCGGTGGCGCTGATAGTGGCGCTCGTGATCCTGGTGTTCTTCGCGGCCGGCTATGGGTTCGGCCGGCTGTTCCTGTGAGAACGCTGACCGGGTTCTCGCATGATTCCTCCGCTCTAGGCTCTAAACTCGTGCGCCCAATGTCTCCTTTTCTAGTATCAATTCGCAGAGGTTCGTGCGCTCCTACAGATAGGCACCCCGACCAAGCGTCGTAGGGCCCCCGATGCCACCAATTGCCTACTTTGGAATCGAAAGCAGCGGCTTGACTCTCGCCATCGACCTGCTGATCCTGTTCGCGGTGGTCCTGTACTTCTCGCTGGTGTACTGGACCTACGCCGATGCCCGTCGGCGGATCGCCGATCCGATGTTGATCGGTTGCGCGACCGCGGCATCGCTGTTCCCGTTCGTGGGGACGATCGTCTACATGATCCTGCGCCCGCCGGAGTACCTGGAGGATGCGCGCGAGCGCGAATTGGAGTTGCAGGCCGCTGAAGCACGGTTGCATGAACTCGACCACAGCCTCTGCCCGCACTGCGATTACCGCGTCGAGCGTGACTTCGTGCGTTGCCCGAGCTGCCTGCGCAAGCTCAAGGAGCGTTGCGTGAGCTGCTCCCGGCCGCTCGATCGCGCGTGGACGATTTGTCCGTACTGTGAGACGGAGGTCCCCACGACCAAGTCGACGCGTCGCGGCACTCGTCGTGAGAGCACGTCGGCCGCCGGGTCTGCCTCGCTCGGTCGCGCAAGTGCCGAGGCCGACATGCCGCTTGATCCGATCGAGGCGAAGCCCACCTCTACTTCGCACTCCCGCGCGGCTGAGCGCGCGGCACAACGCGCGGCCGTAAGAGAGCCTGGGGCGGGTGGCCAAGAGAACGGGGAATCCGCCCCCGAGACCGCCGCCACCCCGACGCGTAGCGTGCCCTCGCCTGCTGCGCGTCGTCCGCGCCCAAGTAGCTGACGCTCACCGGCATCAGAACCAAACCACGATTCCAAAGGACGCCATGGACCGTACGCTGATCCTCGTAAAGCCCGACGCCTTCGCTCGCTCTCTGACAGGCGAGATAATCGCCCGCTTCGAGCGCAAGGGGCTGCGCATTGTCGCCCTGAGACACATGACGGTGTCGGTGGAGCTGGCTGAACGCCACTACGCTGAGCACGCGGAGAAGCCGTTCTTCGGCGAGCTGGTGCGGTTCATAACCTCAGGGCCGATCGTCGCGATGGTGCTTGAGGGCTCAGATGCGGTCAGGGCCGCACGGCAGGCGATTGGGGCCACCAATCCGCTTGACGCCGCCCCCGGATCGATCCGCGGCGATTTTGCGATCGAGATGGGCCAGAACATGGTCCACGGGTCGGACTCTCCCGAGTCGGCCGCTCGCGAGGCGACGCTGTTCTTCGGAGACCTGGACTGATACAGCCGCCGCTGGTCCTTGCCTCCTCCTCGCCCCAGCGGCGCGCGATCCTCGAGCGTCTTGGGGTCAAGTTCACCGTTAGACCTACGGGAATCGAGGAGCTGGAGCAGGGCGTACCGGAGGAGGTGGCGGTCGTAAACGCCCTGAGAAAGGCCCGGGCCGCGCGCATCCCGGATGTCCAAGAGACACTGCTCGGCGTCGACACGCTTGTCGCGCTCGAGCAGCGTATCTATGGCAAGCCGGCGGATGAGAGCGCGGCCCGCGAGACGCTCAGAGCGCTCGCTGGGGCCACACACACCGTGCTCAGCGGAGTGGCGCTGTTGTCGGGGCGCCAGGAGCAGGTGGCGCTGGCACGTACACAGGTCAGCTTTCGTGAGTGCGGCGAAGAGTTGATCGACTGGTATGTGGCCAGCGGCGAGTGGCGCGGGAGGGCCGGCGGCTATGCGATCCAGGGGATTGGGGCCGTGCTCGTGCGCGAGATCCACGGCGACTACGAGAATGTCGTCGGGCTGCCGCTCGCGACACTGCTCGACCTCCATCCCGAGCTTCTCTGAGAGTGCCTCACAACCGGCGCCCGTGGACATCTCGCCGGTTGAGATCGGCCGCCGTCAGAGTGCCGAGAGGTGCTGAGCTCGGCGTTTTGCCTGCAAATACGCTGTCAAGCTTGCATTGGAAGCGATGGTGTCCGCTAGACTCCCCGCCGGGTACGCCCCGGCTACCTGCCGGGTACTGGATGACCGGTGAGGTAACGCCGAGTCCGAGCGTGCTCCCACTCTCAATATGAGCTTCCTCACGTACCTAACCGGATTCGGCGGCCGCGACATGGCGGTCGATCTTGGAACCGCCAATACGCTCGTTTACGTACGCGGGCGAGGGATCGTGCTGTCTGAGCCGAGCGTCGTCGCGATCGACTCGCGGACCGGCGAGGTGCATGCCGTAGGCATTGAGGCCAAGCGGATGCTCGGCCGTACACCGGGCACGATCCAGGCGATCCGTCCGCTGAAGGATGGGGTGATCGCCGATTTCGACGTGACAGAGGAGATGCTGCGCCATTTCATCCAGAAGGTCCATCAGAATCGTTGGGCTCACCCGCGTGTAGTGGTGTGTGTGCCCTCAGGGGTGACCGGTGTTGAGAAGCGCGCCGTGGAGGAGGCGTGCCTGTCGGCGGGCGCACGTACCGCCTATCTGATCGAGGAGCCAATGGCCGCGGCGATCGGCGCCGGTCTGCCGGTTGGCGAGCCCACGGGCTCGATGGTTGTGGATATCGGTGGTGGCACCTCCGAGGTGGCCGTCATCTCACTCGGCGGGATCGTCGTATCGCAGTCGATCCGCGTGGGTGGCGATGAGATGGATGAGGCGATCATCAACTACGCCAAGAAGGAGTACAAGCTTTTGATTGGTCAGCAGACCGCGGAGGAGCTGAAGCTCGAGATCGGCTCGGCCTGCCCGATGGAGGAGGAGCCTCCAGGCGGAGATTCGTGGACGCGACATGGTGGCCGGCCTGCCAAAGACGGTTGTGTTGACGAGCGAGGAGATCCGCCAGGCGCTGGAGGAGCCGCTCTCACAGATCATCGAGGCGGTCAAGGAGACCTTGGATCGCACCCCACCCGAGCTTGCCTCGGACATCATGGATCGTGGAATCATGCTGGCCGGCGGTGGGGCGCTGCTGCAGGGACTCGACCAGCGCTTGCGCGAGGAGACTCAGATGCCGGCGCACTTGGCGGAGTCGCCGCTGACCTGCGTGGCGGTTGGGTCGGGTCGTTCACTGGAGGAGTTCGAGGCGATCCATCGCTCCAACCGCAACTCGCGCAACCGCCGGCGACGATGAGCGCGGTGCTCGGCACCGCGTGTGGCGGGCGCTGAGTGGTGCCTGAATACGCCTGCCCCATCCGGGGGTACTCTGTCCGATGAAGACTTCGGAAGGTCTCTATTCGTGTATGACAAGACGGTCCGGCGTCGACGTGCGGTTCTCATACTGCTCGTCGTGCTCTCCCTGATACTGCTGACCGCCTACTTCGGTGAGTCTCGCAGTGGTGGCCTGCATTCTGTGCAGCGTGGCTTCCTGACGGTCGTCTCCCCGATCCAGGATGGCGCCAACAAGGCGCTGAAGCCCGTGCGCAACCTGTTCGGATGGTTCAGCAGCACCCTGCACGCCAAGAGCCAGAACGCCGAATTGCGCAAGCAGGTGGACAAGCTGCGCGGCGAGGTGACCGCCACCCAGGAAAGCGAACACTCCAACCGCGAACTGCTCAAGCTCTACCACCTCGACAGCGAGCTGAGCATCGCCGACTACAACCCTGTCCCCGCGACCGTTGTGTATCAATCGCCGAATATCTGGTACTCGATCATCACGATCGACAAGGGTTCCTCCTCTGGTGTGCGCGTCAACGATCCGGTGATCACGGGCGAAGGGCTCATCGGCAAGGTCACCGAAGTAGCCTCCGACGGGGCGCTCGTGAGCTTGATCACCGATAGCGCGGTTGAAGTGACCGCCAAGATCAGCGCTACCGGCACGATCGGACTCGTACAGCCAGAGGTGGGCGAACCCGGCAAGCTGTTGATGCAGTTCCTGGAATCGACCACAGGAGTGACGCCGGGCGACTATGTAGTGACGTCGGGTACGGTCTCCAACAAGGGGGAATCGCTGTTCCCGAAGGGCATTCCCATCGGCCAGGTCACCTCGGTCAACGAACAGAGCCCGTTCAAGTCGGTCGATGTGAGCCCGATCGCGGACCTGCACAGCCTTGACGTTGTGCAGGTGCTGACCTACACCACAAGGTCGCGGGCGGCCTCGCTGAACAACGTTGCGGCCAGCCTCACCCCCGCACGCCAGGTTGGTCCCGAAGAAGAATCCGAGGGAGGGCAGGTCGCTCAGGCGGGTGGCGGCGGATGAGCCCCTCGATCGGTGAGGCTCAGCGTGAACGCGTCGGCGCGGCTTGGTTGCCGGGAACGCTTGTGTGGCGGGTGGCGGTGTTGTCGATCGTGGTTGTGTTCGTCCAGATCAGCGTCGTCTCCGAGGTGCCGGTATTTGGTGTCAGCATCGATCTCACACCCTTGCTGGTGGCGTTTACGGGGCTTTTGTGTGGCTCGATGCTGGGCGCATTCGCCGGCTTCTGCGTCGGGCTGTTGATCGATTTGGCCTTGATGCAGACACTCGGGGTGACCTCGCTGACGTTCACGATCATCGGCTACTGGGGCGGGCGCCTGCGCGAGCTGCGCGATCCGCAGGCGGCGCTCACGCCACTGTTCGTCGGAGCGGCTGCCGCGAGCGCGGCGATGGTCGGCTATTCGGTGATCGAGTTCCTGCTCGGCGTCGACGCTCCTGTCAGCTTCGAGTTGCTGCGCGAGATCATCATCGGAGTCATTGTGGACACCATTGTCGCGCTGCCCCTGTGGGCGCTGGTGCGTCGCTGCCTGGTGGGTGCTCTGCCGGATGATCCACGTCGTCGCCGCCGCCGCCGCGCATACACGACCGGCGGCCTCAGTCCACTTTCGGGGGCCAGGGGCGGCCGGTGAGCCTCGATCGAGCGTCTGCGCCCGAGTGAGCCCCCTCGCGGTGGACCGGTCTCACCCCAGCTCGCGCTACGGGTCGCGGTCCTTGGCAGCGTTGCGCTCGTCCTGTTCGGGATCATCTTCTTTCGCTTGTGGTACCTGCAGGTGCTCAGCGGCGAACAGTATGTGCAGCAGGCTCAGGCCAACGACCGGCGCGAACTGTCGATCCCGGCCCCGCGCGGAGACATCCTCTCCCGCGAAGGCCAGTCGATCGTGAGCAGTCGCGTGACCAACGCGGTGCAGATCCTGCCGAGTCTCCCTGCCAGAGTCGGTCAAGGAACAGGCGGTCGAATACCGGAAGCAGCTGAGCGAAGCCAACACCGAATACGCGGCGGCGGGAGAACGCTTGAAGGACTACGAGAGCGATCTCAATGAGATCCGCAGGCGGTCCTCGCACCGGCGAGCCACTCGCGCGCAATTGGCCGAATTGCACACGCTGGCGCGTGCCGACCGCCTGCGCAGCGTGCCGATCCCGCCGTTGCCTGCCTCCGCTGTAAAACTGCGCGATCTGTTCCGGCGCCTGGCACCGATCATCGGCCTACGTTCACGGACGATCGACGAACGCGTGATCGTGGGCATCACGCAGCTGCCGTATGCCCCCGTCACGATCAAGACCGACGCGGGCACCGGGGCGCTCACGCTGCTGGGGGAGCGCCACAACGAATTCCCCGGGGTCAAGCAGGAACCGGTCGCGATCCGCAACTACCCGTTCGGCGAGCTGGCCGCCCAGACGCTTGGGCACGTCGGACAGGTCAGCGAAGAAGAGTTGAAAATGAAAGCCTTCAAGGGCGTCACGCAGGGCACCGTCGTCGGGCAGTCTGGGCTCGAGTACTTCTACGACCACTATCTGCGCGGCACCCCCGGGGTGCACCAGGTGGAGGTCAACTCTGAAGGTCAGCCCCAGCCGGTCAAGTTGCCCGAAACCCCTCCGAAGGCCGGCTATGACCTGCGGCTGACGATCGATTTGGCGCTTCAACAGGAGGGCGAACGCGCTCTACGCGACGGCGTGGGGCTCGCCCAGGCCAAAGGAAACCCGGGATCGGGGGCGGCCTTTGTGGCGATCAATCCGCTCAACGGAGAAATCTATGGGATGGGCTCCTACCCGAGCTACGACCCCAACAAGTTCGCCAAAACGCTCACCCCGGCTGAATCCGCCGCGTTGTTTGGCAGCGGTCCGGACGAAGGCCCCGACCCGCCCGCGCCGCTTTTGAACCGCGCGGTCGAAGGCTCCTATCCAACCGGCTCCACGTTCAAGCCGATCACCGCGATGGGCGCGCTTGAAGCGGGCGTGATCAATCCCACCGAGGCGCTCGGCGGTGGGTCCTGCATCACGGCGGGCGCTGAGCAGTTCTGTAACTCGGGCAAAAATAATTACGGTGCGCTACCGCTCGTGGAAGCGCTGAAGGTCTCCTCCGACACCTACTTCTTCACGGTCGGCGAGTACGCCAACGAACACGGCACCGTGATCCAGGAAATGGCCAAGAAGCTCGGGATTGGCAAAAAAACGGAAATCGATCTTCCGAACGAGATCACAGGCACCGTGCCCGACGCGAAATGGCGTGCGCAGCAGGACAAGCTGCAGGAAGAATGCGACCACAACCACCCGAAGACTGCCGCGAGCGTGTGCCATATCGTCTCGGAAATCGGCCCGTGGACCGTGGGCGACAACATGCACCTGGCGGTCGGGCAGGGCGAACTGCTGACCTCGCCCCTACAGATGGCGGTCGCCTACTCGACGCTCGCCAACGCCTACATGAACGGCGGAGAGGGCACCGTCGTGCGTCCCCATCTGGGCCTGGAGATAGACAACTCCAGCGACGAGCTGGTGCAGACGTTGCCGTTCCCGTCGGTCGGCCACGTGCACCTCAACGACTCCTACCTCAACGACGTGATGGAAGGCATACACGACGCCACCTTCGAGCGCGGCGGCACCTCCGCGGATGTGTGGTTGGGCTGGAATCAAGCCGAACACCCGGTGTACGGCAAGACGGGCACCGCCGAACGCGCCGGCCAGGTCGAACAGGCGTGGTACATGTGCTTCCTGCCGGACCCCAAGCACCCGATCGTGATCGCCGCGACCGTGGAACAGGGCGGCTTCGGCGATGAAGCGGCGGCGCCGATCGCCCGCCTGATCGCCTCCGAGTGGTTCCATAAGCCGCTGACCCTGAAGGCCGGAACCAACCCCGATCAGTGATCGCGAGCGTGTCCGTGTCGCCACTCAGCCCAATCTCCGTCCCTGAGGAACCGGCCGCGCACGGCGTCCGCTCCTCGCGCGTGCTGCAGTTGCCGTTCGATCCGCTGCTGATGCTCGCGGTGATCGGTCTGGCCGTGTGCTCGATTTTGACGCTCGGGCCGGTCACGCGCAAATTCGTGCCGAACGACCCGCACTACTACGTGACCCGTCAAGTGATCTACGTGGTCGTGGGGTTCGCGCTGATGGCGGTGCTGGCGCGCATGGACTATGCGCGCCTGCGTCACCTGATGTACCCGATCTATGCCGCGCTGCTGGTGAGCATCCTCGCGGTGCTCGCCGTCGGCCACGAGTCCGGCCTGGGAGCGCAGCGCGCGATCGAATTCCCGCTGTTCTCCTTCCAGGCCTCCGAGCTTGGCAAGGTGCTGTTGATCGTGGCGCTGTCGGCGTTCGTGGTGGGCCGCTCGCGGCGTTTGCGCGAGCTCGATACGACCGCGCGCGTGATGCTGGCGGCGTTGGTGCCGGCCATGTTCGTGATCGCACAGCCCGACCTTGGCTCTGGACTGGTGTATCTGACGATCGGATTCATGCTGCTGTTCGTGGCGGGCACCTCCTGGAAGCAGCTGGTGGGGCTGATCGCGCTGGTGGCGGTCTCGGCGACAGTCGTGCTCGTGGTGGCGCCGGCGGCCGGCGTGCATGTGCTGAAGACCTACGAGGTTGAACGTCTGACGGCGTTCCTGCATCCGTCGAACAATCCCGAAAAGCAGGGCTATCAGCAGTTGGAGTCGAAGGTAGCGATCGGGTCCGGTCAGAAGACCGGCCGTGGCGCGAACTCCACCCAGATCGAAGGCAACTATGTTCCGGAGGACGACACCGATTTCGTCTTTGCCGCCGTGGGCGAGCAGTACGGCTTTGTCGGTGCGGCGCTCGTGCTGTCGCTGTACGCGCTGCTGATATGGCGCACGCTGCGCATACTGACGATGTCCAAGGACCTGTTCGGCTCGCTGGTGGCCGCCGGGATCCTGGCTATGCTGATGTTTCAGGTGTTCGTGAACGTTGGGATGGCAGTTGGGATAATGCCCATCACCGGCGTCACGCTACCGCTAATGAGCTATGGCGGATCGTCGGTCATAACAACACTTCTGGCTGTGGGTCTATTGCAATCGATCTACGTCCAGGCACGCGCCTCACAAGCGCATAAGGGCCACGTTGTCCGCTACTGAACAAGATGTTCGCCGAACTCTCCCCACAACCAGCCAAGGCCGCGCTCGTGACCCCAACGGTCCAGCGCCCGCCTGCACGGGATTCGGCAATCACACGGGCCTCGGGAATCGAAACCCGACCCGCCCCGTCCATTACAGCTATCGAGAGACTGGATCAAATTGAGAAAGCAAGTACTTGTCAGCGTCGATCGCGCGGAGACGCGCGTGGCGCTCTTGGAGGCCGCTGGAACGCCCGGCGCCTCACGTCCCGCCGGGGGCGCCCGCAAGCGCTCCGGCGCCCGTCCGGGGGCCGGCTATCGCATAGCTGAGCTCTATATAGAGCGTCGCGGAGGGCGCTCGATCGTCGGCAATATCTACAAGGGGAAGGTCGACAACGTGCTGCCGGGGCTGGAGGCGGCGTTCGTGGACATCGGCCTTGAGAAGAACGGCTTCCTGCACGTCGATGAGATTGTGCTGCCCGGGGTGGAGGCGCCCAAGCGGGGGCGCGGCGGGGGGCGCAAGATCGCCGAGCTGTTGAAACCGGGCCAGGAGATCGTGGTGCAGGTCGTCAAGGACCCGCTGAAGACCAAGGGCGCACGCCTGTCGATGGAGCTGACGATCGCTGGGCGCTACATGGTGTACGCGCCGACTGGCGAGGGGATCGGGGTATCGCGACGCTTGGAGGACAAAGAGCGCGAGCGTTTGCGCCGCCAGACAGCAAAGCTTGAGATCGGGCAGGGCGGGGCGATCATCCGCACCGCGGCCCACGGCGCGCAGCGCGCCGACTTCGAGCGTGAGCTGTTGTATCTGCACAAGCTGCACGAGGTGCTGATGAAGCGCGTGCAGGACACCCAGGCGCCGGCGATGGTCTTCCAGGAGGCCGACCTGTCGGTGCGGGTGGTGCGCGATATCTTCTCAGAGCACTTCGAGCGGGCGATCGTTGACGACGAGCAGCAGCACAAACGACTTGTGTCGTTCTTCGCGCGTACCGCACCTGAGCTGGTGGAGCGCGTCGAGCTGTGGGAGGAGTCGGAGCCGCTGCTGGATGCCTACAAGGTGACCGAGGCGATCGACGGGGTGATGTCGCGCCGTGTGGATCTGCCGAGCGGTGGCTATCTGATGATCGACTATGCCGAGGCGCTGACGGTGATCGACGTGAACTCCGGCAGCTTCATCGGGCGCGGCAAGGGCGCGGGCTTGGAGGATACGATCACAAAGACCAACCTGGAGGCCGCTGAGGAGGTCGTCAACCAGCTGCGCCTGCGCGACATCGGTGGGATCATCGTGATCGACTTCATCGACATGGCGCGCGCGCGCAATCGCGACGCGGTGATGAAGACGCTGCGCAAGTCGCTGGATGAAGACCGTACGAAGACGTTTACCGCAGAGATATCGCGGCTGGGGCTGGTGGAGATGACCCGCCAGAACGTGACCGAGGGGGTGCGCGAGATCATGAGCCGCCCGTGTCCCACCTGCGACGGGGAGGGCGTGATCCGCTCCGAGGAGACGATCGCGATCGAATTCGAGCGCAGGCTGCGCGACGTTGTGGTCGAGCATCCGGACGCCGAGGCGTTCCTGGTGCAGATCAATCCGCGCGTCACTGCCCAGTTCACCGGCCAGGGCTCACGTACGCTGCACGCGCTGGAGGCCCAGACGGGACGCTCTTTCCACTTCGAGGGCTCAGAAGGCTTGGCGCTGAGCCATTTCGCGATCACCTTCCAGGGCACTCGCGAGGAGGTCGAAGAACGCGCGCTGCCGTTCCGTGAGGGCGACGAGGTGCTGGTGGACATCGTGGAGCCGCATATGTACGACGTTGATGACGCGGTGGCGAAGCTCGACGGCTACATCATCTCGATCGCTGGTGCCGCGCGCCAGGTGGGCGAGAAGCGCATGGTGCGGATCGAGACGGTCGGACGAACAGCTGCCTCCGCTTTGTTGTTGGACGAGTTGGGCGAGGTGATTCGCCCGGCGCCACGGCCCGCGGCGCGTCCCGCTGCCAAACGCCCACGCAGGCGCAGCTCGAAAGCCGCGGTCAAGGTGCCGGCGGTCACATCCGAGGCGCAGGAGTCGGTGGCTGAGCAATCCGCCGTGCAGGACACGTCGGCGGCGGAGCTGCCGGACTCGAGCGCCCAGGCGAACGGACGCTCTGAGGACTCGGTTGACATCGACATAGAGCAGAGCGCCGAGCAACCGTCGGACGGGTCGCGGGACGAGGGGGGCGAGGATGACCTACAATCCAAGCCTCGGCGCCGCGGCCGCAGAGGCGGACGGCGCCGTTCGGCTGCAAAGGCACAGGCAACCTCGGAGTAGGAGCACATGTACGCGATCGTCAAGACAGGCGGCAAGCAGTACCGCGTCGAGCGGGGCGAGACCCTGCTCGTGGAGCGCCTCGCTGCCGAGGAGGGCTCGAGCGTGGCGCTTGAGCCGATCCTCTATCGCTCTGAGGACACGGTGTTCGACACTGATGGCTTGAAGAAGGTGAAGGTCACGGCGAAGATCGTCGCTCACGAGCGCGGCGAGAAGCTGCGCGTGTTCAAGTTCAAGCCCAAGCGCGGCTACAAGCGCCGTACCGGCCACCGTCAGGAGCTGACCCGGATCGAGGTCACCGACATTCGGATCGGAGCCCACCCACCCGCAGCTGCCAAGAAGACTCCCGTCAAGCCCAAGGAGGCAGCAGATGGCACATAAGAAGGGGCTTGGGTCCAGCCGCAACGGTCGCGACTCCAACGCTCAGCGACTCGGCGTGAAGACGTTCGCGGGCCAGACGGTGACCGGCGGGGAGATCATCGTGCGCCAGCGCGGCACTCGCTTCAAGCCGGGCACGGGCGTGGGGATCGGCAAGGACGACACGCTCTACGCGCGTGCGGCGGGCACCGTGCAGTTCACGACCGGCCGCCGCGGCAGGGTTGTGAACGTCGTTGGCGCCGACGGCTGACATTTTTTGGCCACTGCGGCGCTCGCGGATCCGGCGACGCCGGTGGTGCCGTGATCTTGGTTGCTGGTTGATATCAGGCGTGAAGTACAAGCGGCGCTGAGAGCCGTACTCCGATGCTGCACGATCGCGCGAGAATCGAAGTGAAGGCCGGCGCCGGCGGCGACGGCAGCGCGGGCTTTCGCCGCGAAGCGCACGTTCCGCGCGGCGGGCCCGACGGTGGCGATGGGGGACGTGGCGGCGAGGTCGTGCTGGTGTGTGATGACTCGCTGCGCGATCTGCAGAGTTTCAGGCGCAAGGCCCATTATCGCGCTGGGCGTGGCGGTCCTGGCGGAGGCTCGCTTCGCCACGGCGCCGACGGGGAGAGGTTGGTCGTGCGAGTCCCTCCGGGTACGCAGATCGAAGGCGTCGAGGGGGACGTGCAGGGGCGTCGCTGGGATCTACTCCTCGCCGGCCAGCGCGCGGTGGTCGCCAAGGGTGGATCGGGGGGAAGGGGCAACAAGCGCTTTGCCACGCCCACCCGGCAGGCGCCGCGCTTTGCCGAGCGGGGGCTGGCGGGCGAGGAGGGCTGGTTGGCGCTACAGCTCAAGCTGCTGGCCGACGTCGGTCTGGTGGGGTTGCCGAACGCCGGCAAGTCCTCGCTGCTGACACGTCTCACGAGAGCCACGCCGAAGGTCGCAAGCTACCCATTCACGACTCTCTCGCCCGTGCTGGGTGTACTTGAAGGCGACGATCGCCAGCTCGTGATCGCCGACATTCCGGGCTTGATCGAAGGGGCAAGCGATGGGGCCGGCTTGGGCCATGACTTCCTCGCGCACGTGGAGCGCACCCGCCTGCTCGTGCACGTGCTGGACCTGGCGCCCGAGCTCTCGGGGGAGGAGCTGGCCGACGCGGTGGTCAACCACACGACGATCGAGCGCGAGCTGGCTGCCCACGATGAGCGACTGGCTCGCCTGCCGCGAGTTCTGGCTCTCTCCAAGGCGGATCTCATCCCCGCGCAGCGCGTGGCCGAGGCGATCGCGCGGTGGTCGGAGCGTCTCGGGCCAGGGGTGCCGGTGATCGCTACCTCGAGTGCCACTGGCGCTGGGGTGCAAGAGCTGGCCGCCGAGCTGCTGCGTCGAGTGCCGGCGAGGGAGGGCTTGGCGGGAGCGCCCGAGGATGCGATGCAGAGCGCCGGGGTGGGATATACGGGAGAGCCTGAATTGGCCGAGCACATGGTGTTCCGTCCGGCTGCGCCCAGTGGGTTCGTGGTCGAACGCGTCGCCCCCGGCTCGTTCGCGGTCACTGGTCGCGGTGTGGAGCGTCTCTTGGCGCGCTATGACGTTGACAACGAGGACGCGATGGCCTACCTGGAGGGACGTCTGCGCAAGATCGGGGTGCTGCGCGCATTGGAAGCGGAGGGCTTTCAGGACGGCGATGATCTGGAGATCGCTGGAATCTCCTTCGAGCTCGATCCAGATGAGCCCTCTTAGAGCTGAGATCCGCCGCCGCGCGTCCGCGCGGCGCGCAGCCGCTCGCGGCGCATAAGCTCCAAGCGTGAAGCGCGTCGTCATAAAGCTAGGGTCGAGCATCGTCGCTGACGATGAGGGTGAGCTACGCACCGGCGTGCTGACGCGCATCTGCGACGTGGTTGCGGCGCTGCACGGGGAAGGCAAGGAGGTGGTGATCGTCTCCTCCGGGGCGATTGCACGCGGGGTCCAGATCATGGGTCTGCCGACTCGTCCGGGCGCTGTGGAGGAGCTGCAGGCTGCCAGCGCGGTTGGACAGGGCAAGCTGTACCGCGTCTATGACGAGCTGCTGCGCGAGCGCGATCTGATCTCTGCGCAGTTGCTGCTGACGTTTATGGATATGAGCGCGCGCACCCACTACCTCAACGCGCGCCAAACGCTGCGCAAGCTGTTGGACTGGCGGGTGGTGCCGGTGATCAACGAGAACGACACGACCGCCACCGATGAGATCTCCTTCGGCGACAACGACTTCCTCGCCGCACAGGTCGCGATCCTCACGGCAGCCGACCTGCTGGTGTTGTTGACCGACATCGACGGGCTCTACACGGCCGACCCACGCCATCGTCCAGATGCGCGTCTTGTGCACGAGATCACCGACTTCGAGTCGTTGGATGGGATCGACGCCGGCCACACCACCTCGCCGCTGGGCACAGGCGGGATGCGCTCGAAGGTGGTGGCGGCCGATATGGCTACCGCCGCCGGCATCCGTGCGGTGATCTGTAACGGCGTGCGCGAAGGAGCGCTGCAGGCCGTGCTCGCCGGTCGGATGGAGGGCACCAATTTCCCCCCGCGCGCCGCGCGCCATTCCTCCTTCAAGCTGTGGCTGCGCTACGCCAAGCCGAGTCACGGCACGCTAGTGATCGATTCCGGCGCCGCGCGTGCGTTGCGCGAGGACGGCACGAGCCTGTTGCCGGTTGGGATCGTCGACGTGCAGGGCTCATTCGACGCGGGCGACGCCGTGGAGATCACGGAGCGCGACGCGTCGAGTGACGCGGCGTGCAGGGTGGTGGCGAAGGGCATCTGCAACTACTCAGCGGAGGAGCTGCGCCGCGTGAAGGGGTTGAAGTCCAGGGCGGTGCAAGAGATCTTGCCGCGGGCGACCGAGGAGGCCGTGCACCGCGACTATTTGGTGGTCGACTGAGCGCCAGCTCACGTTCGGAGGCGACTGTTGGTGCAGGTCAGTTGGGATCTGTGTTGCACCCACAATCGTGGTCTTGCCGCGGGGCTGTCGTACCCTTTAGGGCAATGGCGACCACCGTTTCATCGGTAGCGGAAGTTTGCGCACGTGCCCGCGCCGCCTCGAGACGGCTTGCGGGCGCCGATACGGCCATCAAGGATGCGGCGCTGTTCGCAATCGCCGCCGCGCTGCGCGAGCGCAGGGAGGAGATCCTGAGCGCGAATGAGCGCGATCTGCGGGCTGGGCGTGAGGCTGAGATCGGAGAGGCGCTGCTCGACCGACTGGCACTCGACGAGCGGCGTATCGAGGGAATAGCGCAGGCGGTGGAGTCGATCGCCGCCCTTCCGGATCCAGTCGGCGAGGTGATCGATGGGCACCGGCTGCCCAACGGCTTGGACGTGCGCAAGGTGCGCGTTCCGCTTGGAGTTGTCGCCGTCGTGTACGAGGCGCGTCCCAACGTCACGATTGACGCCGCCGCGCTGTGCCTGAAGTCGGGCAACGCGATCGTGCTGCGTGGTTCCTCAAGCGCCGCGCACTCCAATGCCGTGCTGTCCTCGATCGCCTCCGAGGCCGCCGTGGGTGCGGGGCTGCCGGAGGGGTGCATCGGGTTGGTGGCCGGTGGGGGGCGCACCCCCGGAGGAGGCACGGGCGAGTCGCTGGCCGAGCTTGCCACCCAGGATGGGGCGATCGACCTGCTGATACCGCGTGGTGGCGAGGGGTTGAAGGCGGCGCTCAAGGAGGTGGCAAGCGTGCCCGTGATTTACGCCGCATCGGGCAACTGCCACATCTACGTCGACGAGTCTGCCGATGCTGGGGAGGTGGAGCGGATCGTGCTCAACGCCAAGACGCAGCGTCCCGGTGTGTGCAACGCGGTGGAGACCGTGCTTGTGCACGAGATGGTCGCCCACACGATCCTGCCCAGCCTCGTTCTCGCGCTCGCCGAGGCCGGCGTGACTGTGCGCGGCGACGAGGCGACGCTGCGCGCGGTGGAGGAGTTTGCGAGGGCCTTTGCCGAAGACGACGAGCCGAAGGTCGCCGCGTACGCGCGGGTGATCCGCGACGCGGTCGAGCCGGCCACCGAACAGGACTGGGACACCGAGTATCTGGCGATGACAGTCGCGGTCGCGGTGGTGGACTCGCTCGAGCAGGCGATCGAGCACATCGCCCGCCACGGCTCCGGGCACTCCGAGGCGATCCTCACCAAAGACACCGCGGCGGCTCGCACCTTCCAACTGGGGGTCGACGCGGCGTGCGTGTACGTCAACGCCTCAACGCGCTTCACCGACGGTGGTGAGTTCGGGATGGGGGCGGAGATCGGGAACTCCACTCAGAAGCTCCACGCACGGGGACCGATCGGGCTGCGCGAGCTGTGCACGTTCAAGTACCTGGTTGAAGGCAGCGGTCACGTCCGCGCCTGAGAGCCTCGGGATCCTGGGGGGGATGTTCAACCCACCCCATCTCGGCCATCTTGCCCTCGCCCGCGCGGCGGCGAGCGATCTGGGCTTCTCGCGCGTGCTGCTGACGCCCGTGCTGATCCCACCGCACAAGCCAGCCGGGCAGGACCCAGGAGCAGAGCACCGCCTGCGCATGTGTCAGCTTGCTGTGCAGGGCGATCGACGCTTGGGGGTGTGCACACTCGAGCTCCGGCGTCCAGGGCCGTCCTACACGGTCGATACGCTGCATAGCATCCATGTCAGCGATCCCGACGCAGAGCTGACCCTGATCGTTGGCGCCGATGTGGCACGGACGCTCGGCTCCTGGCGTAAGCCGCAGGAGATCCTGAAGCTCGCGCGGTTGGCCGTCGCTGAGCGAGACGGTGTGAGCAGGGGGGAAGTGCTCGACGCGCTTGCTCCGCTCGCCCCAGGTGCCTCTGCCGGCGCTGGCGTGCAGACTGTGTTCCTGCGGATGTCGCCCCGCGAAGTCTCCTCATCGATGGTCCGAGAGCGCATCGCCGCGGGTGCGCCGATCGATGAGCTGGTGAGTGCGGAGGTGGCTGCTTACATCGCCCAGAAGCAGCTCTATCGGGATCAGACGCCGGTGCCGAGTGCGTCGCAGCAGCCGCTATCGGAGCTGGTGCGATGAACTCGCATGGGCTGCTCGCAGAGATCTGCCGCTACGCAGAGGACAAGAAGGCGCTCGAGCTGATCGAGCTGGATCTGCGCGGAGTGCTCGGGTACACCGACTGGTTTGTGATCTGCTCGGGCAACACCGAGCGCCAGACGAAGGCGATCCACGATGGGATCCTGGCGGGGCTCAAGCACGATCACGATTTGCTGCCGCGCCGCGTGGAGGGGCTCTCAAGCGCCGACTGGATACTGATGGACTACCTAGACGTGGTCGTCCACATCTTCACGCCCGCCACGCGTGAGTTCTACCGTCTGGAGCAGCTCTGGGGCGAGGCTCCAGCGCACCGTGCCGAAGGTGCCTCCGCGTCGTCTGGGCAGACGATCGATCTGTAGGGAAGCTACGTTGAGTTGAGTTTCTCTGCGCGCTGGTGCCGAACGTAGGCGCGTCGCGGATGTCGGTTGAGCTGGCTCTTCGACAAACGCGCACCCCGTCGCGCCCCGTTGCTAATGTGGCGCGCGAGGTGGTGAGCTGACTCCCAGCCGTGTTGAGCCCGATCGAGAAGACCGTCCGCCGAGTGCCCCGCGGGCGGCACCGTCACCCGGGCGGCAGTTCGACGAGTGGCAGATGGAGCTGCACGGACGCCGCACCGTCTACAGGATCGCGGGCAGCGGGCCGCCGGTCGTGCTGGTTCACGGGATGCTCAACTCGTCGAGCCACTGGCAATCGGTCGCTCTGAGCCTGGCAGACAATTACACGGTCATAGCGCCTGATCTGATCGGCCATGGCGACTCGGCGGCCCCGCGCGGGGATTATTCGCTGGGTGCGCACGCAGCAAGCATCCGCGACCTGCTGACGGCGATGGGCATCGAGCGGGCGACGATTGTCGGGCACTCACTCGGTGGGGGCGTGGCGATGCAGTTCTTCTACCAATTCCCCGCGCGCGTGGAGCGCCTCGTGCTGATCTCGAGCGGCGGTCTTGGACATGAGGTGAGCCCGATGCTGCGCACCGCGGCGCTCCCTGGTATGTCGGGGGCGCTTTCACTCGCCGCCCATCCTCGGCTGCTCGCCGCTATGTGGGACGCGGGGAAGCGCTTGCGTGCTCGTGGGGTGCGTCATGGGGCCTATGTGCAGGCCGTTGCGCGCGCGTTGCGCCCGCTCGAACGCCCGCAGGCGCGCGAGGCCTTTCTGCAAACGCTACGCGCGGTGATCGACGTGCGTGGCCAGCGGGTTAGTGCCACCGACCGCCTATATCTGTTGGAGTCGATGCCCACGCTGATCGTGTGGGGCGAGCGCGACAACACGATCCCGCTGCGTCACGGGCGCGAAGCGCACGAGGCGATTCCCCACAGTCGTTTCAGCACACTGCCGCGGGCTGCGCACTTTCCGCACCTGGAAGATCCGCAGGCGCTTGCGGGAGTGCTGCGCGAGTTCTTGGACGATACTCAGCCATGCGTGATGGACGACGCCGACTGGGGCGCATTGCTATCGAAAAGGTCGGAGCGCAAGCGGCGGTTTGCCGACGCGGCCGCCTAGGAGCGTCCGACTATGGGCGATCGTCCTTATATGTCTTTGCAGGCTGAGGGCGTGGTGGGCGGATCATCAGTCGCAGTGGTGGGCTGCCGGCAAATCGCACCTCGCGCTTGAGCTCGAATCCGAGGCGTTCGTATAGGGCTGCGTTGCGCTCACTGGAGGCCTCCAGATAGGCGGGCAAACCCTGCTCGTCGCAGCGATCGAGCGTTGGACGCATCAGCTTGCTGCCGAGACCCTGGCCCTGTGCCTTCGGGGCGACGCCGATGTAGGGGAAGTAGTAGTGCGGCTCGCGGAGATGGAGTCGCTCGATCTGTGCCAGCAAGCCTGCGGCTCTGTGTAGACGCATACCGAAGCAGCTGCTCTGCAGCACCGCGACGTGGGGAGGGGTGTGCCAAGTTCCTGGGGGCAACGACAGGGCGGCGCCGGTCAGCTCCTTTGAAGTCCACGTGCGACCACGCACGAGCACCAGCCGTTGAAGCTCGATATCGAAGAATCGAGATAGCTGTGCCGGGCGGTGCTTCTCATTGGGCATCAACCAGCTGAAGATCGGATCTTCGAAGAAGGCTTCACCAAGCGTGGTCCTCAGGCGATCCACGTCGTCTGTGGTCGCCTTGCGCAGGCGTGAGCCGTCGGTCCTCGGCTGTAAGGAGACGTCCGTCGTTGTTGGGTCGGTCATGCGTCAGCCCTCTCCGCGCATGGACCTTTTATACCGCCCTCTTGAACACGATGCTCCTTTCAACGTGCCCGTGGATCGAACGAAGCTCTCCCGGCGAATGCGCGTGAGTCGAGCGGAGTTCGCCTGCTCGATATGGTCATGTCGCAAAACCGCCAGACATTTGCCGCGGGGTAGGTCAGACTTGGAGGCGTGATCGATGACTTCGAGCGTTGCTACCAGGTCGCGCAATCCAGAGACCCACGCTTCGACGGGTGGTTCTTCATCGCCGTGAGCTCCACTGGGATCTATTGCCGGCCGAGCTGCCCGGCGATCACGCCCAAGCGCGAGAACGTGCGCTTCTATCCCTCTGCGGCGGCCGCGCAGCAGGCAGGCTTCCGGGCGTGCAAGCGCTGTCGACCCGATGCGGCTCCCGGCTCGCCCGAGTGGGATGGTAGAGCTGATGTTGTCGCTCGGGCGATGCGCTTGATCGCTGACGGGGTGGTCGACCGCTCAGGGGTACCGGGGCTCGCGGCTCGACTGGGCTACAGCGTTCGCCAACTTCAACGGATGCTGGTCGCCGAGGTGGGGGCGGGACCGATCGCGATCGCCCGTGCCCAGCGTGCTCAGACCGCTCGAGTTCTGATCGAGACAACCGATCTGTCGATGGTCGAGATCGCGTTCGCGTCGGGTTTCTCGAGCGTGCGGCAGTTCAACGACACGATCCGGATGGTGTTCGCCGTCGCTCCCACAGCGCTGCGTCGCAAGGCTGTGGGTGTCTCCTCAGCGCCGGATGGCGGTCCTGGCTCGCTCGTGCTCAGGCTCCCGTTCCGCCGGCCATTGTGTCCCGATAACCTGTTCGGGCATCTTGCCGCAACATGTGTGCCTGGGGTTGAGGAGGTTCGCGATGGTGCATATCGGCGCACGCTGCGACTGCCGCATGGGCCGGGCATCGTCGAGCTGACTCCCACACCCGATCAAGTCCAGTGTCGTATGAAGCTCTCCGACTTGCGCGATCTGACGACGGCCATCGCGCGCTGCAGATGGCTGCTCGATCTCGATGCCGACCCTGCCGCCGTCGACGGTTTGCTCGGCTCAGATCCAGATCTCGGCCCGGTCGTGGCAAGGGCTGGGGGGCGCCGGGTGCCGCGCTGCGTGGATGGCGCGGAGCTTGCCGTGCGCGCGGTGCTCGGACAGCAGGTCTCGACTGCCGCCGCGCGAACTTGCGCTGGGCGGCTCGTTGTGCAGTGCGGGGAGGCCGTGGTTGACTCGCGCGGTGAGCTAACCCATATGTTCCCGACACCCGATGCGCTCGAGGGTGTGGATGTGGCGATGCCGGCGAGTCGCAGGCGGTGCTTGACGGCGCTTATCGGCGCGCTGTCATCTGAGCGATTGTCCCTTGATCCTGGGTGTGATCGGGTGGAGGCGCTCTCGGTGCTTGCCGGTCTCCCCGGTATTGGCCCGTGGACGACTCAGGTGATCGCGATGCGTGCGCTCGGCGATCCCGATGCCTTCATCGCAGCCGACCTCGGGGTGCGCCGTGCAGCCGAAGCACTTGGCTTGCCGGCTACTCCCGTGGCGCTTACCGCTCGCGCCGAGCGTTGGCGGCCATGGCGGGCTTATGCAGTGCAATATCTGTGGTCGGCCGTCGAGCATCCGATCAATCATTGGCCGGCGCCGTCCAGCGGTAATGGCGTAGTCGACAACCTCGAGGAGGCCGCATGACACCCATGAAAGCATCGCCCACAGCCATCACCACCGTGATGGACAGTCCCATCGGTCCACTGACCCTCCTCGCCGTTGATGGGTCGCTCACCGGCGTGCACATGAATAAACAGCGCCATCTCCCAGAACTTCCGATTGGGTGCGAGCGCGACGATGCCGGACTGGGGCACGTCGTGGAGCAATTGAGCGCCTACTTCAGCGGCTCGCTCACCGATTTCGACTTGCCGATCGAGATGCACGGAACCGATTTTCAGCGTCGGGTGTGGGCGGCTCTCCGCGAGATCCCCTACGGTGAGACGATCAGCTATGGCGAGTTGGCTCGCTGGGTGGGCAACCCCAAAGCATCACGGGCCGTGGGTCTGGCCAACGGGCGTAACCCGGTGTCGATCGTCGTTCCTTGTCACCGTGTGATCGGCGCCGACGGTAGCCTCACTGGCTACGGCGGGGGCCTCGACCGCAAGGTGTGGCTGCTGGAGCACGAGCGGAGCTATGGATCGGGGCCCGCCCACGCTGGGCATCAAGCCCAACTGGATCTACAGTCCCAGGTCGCGTAGCTTGAGAGGCTCCGCGGTCGCGGTACGCGTATGTGCTGCATTCACAGTTGAAACACGGAGCTCTGCATGGCAGGTGTCACACCGGAGTCCGCATCGAAGCGGCGTGCCAGCTCGTCGAGCGCCTCATCCGTGCGGTCGGGTCGGTGGTGGAACAGCACCACCTGTCGCGTGCCCGCGTGGCGAGCCAGCGCAACCGAGTAGTCGCAGACCGCATGTCCGAAGCGAGCTTCCACGTCGAGCTCCTTGTGCGTGAGCATCTGCGCGTCGTGCAACAGCAAGTCTGATCCCGAGGCCAGTTCCAGCGCCGCGGGGTGATACTCACCCCAACCATCCGGTCCCGGCCCCAATGCGGTGGGACAGTGGTCGGGTATGTAGGTCAGCGTTGAGCGTCCATCACTCACTCGGTAGCCAAACGTGCGTCCGCCCTTGTGGGGAATCTCGCGCGCCAGCACGGTGAATCCCTCAATTGAGCACTCACTGGGGCCGATTGTCGCGAACGTCCACGAGCCGCGCAGCTGGCTGGGCGTCATCGGGAAGTGCGGCGGGGACATCGCGCGTGTGAGCACCGACTCGGCGCCTGCCCCATCCTCCTGCTCGGGCAGCAGCAGTTTCACACGCGCGTCGTCATTGTCGGCGGCGGTGAAGAACGGCAGCCCCTGGACATGGTCCCAATGTAGGTGGCTCAACAGGATCGCACCGTTGAACGGGCGGCTGTCGAGCAGCTTGGTGACAGACCGTATCCCGGTGCCCGCGTCGAGGATCAGCGTTGGAGCTGGCGCATTGTCGTGGGCGATGGCCACGCACGACGTGTGCCCGCCGTAGCGCAGGAACTCAGCACCCGGTGCGGGGGTGGAGCCCCGCACCCCGCAGAGATGTACCCGCACCGGAGCTCAGCTCCGCACGGACGGAGCGCCACTTGGAGCGACCTCGTCGAGGCGGTCGAGGATCGCCTTCAGGCCGCCCTGTGTGTGGATGTCGAGGCGGTCGAGGATCATCTGGACATCTTTGAAGGTGTTTTCGGCGCGTGCATCGGCGGCGAGGCTCTGGACGTTCTGTCCGACCATGATCACCGACAGCAGGACGAGCTGCAGGAACGTTTGGGCGATCCACGCGATGATTCCCTCTCCGCCCGGTTTCAGGGCCGGACCGAGGCCGATCAGGGCGAGCAGGGTGAACAGATAGGCGCACCACATAGTGCCAACCAGTCTCGTGATGAGGACCGCCAGCTTGGCGTTGAAACCGTCGACCTCGCCCATCGCCTCCCTGAGTACGTGCGGTGTCGGATGCAGGGCCTTGGCGAGATGGTGCACGGTCACGACAGGGCGGGGCTGGGTCATCGATCCTCCTTGCCATCGGCGATGGCGGTCTCGAAGATGGAGCAACGAGGCCACGATACCCAGCTGATGGCGCCCAACGCGTGCCGGCTGTGACGGTCCGGGTATCACAGTATGCGTTGAGCCCTAGAACCCGGCTGCGAGCGGTGCTTGAGCCGGTTGCTAATCGAGCTCCAGCTCGAGGACGGGCGTCGGATGGTGATGCTGTGGGGGGCGCCCGGTTGGGCGTTTGCCCGTGATGTCGACACGGGAGACCGTCAGGTAGCCGACGAACCCAATGATCGCCACTGTCAAGGCAGCCGCGACCGGCCCGGTACCCAGCGCGAGCCCGCTCAGATGGCGCGGGTTGTCGAGCCAGTCCGCGATCGAGGCGCCGAGCGGCCGGGTCACGATGTAGGCAAACCAGAATGCGACGATCGAGCTCATGCCAAAGCGCAGATAGCCCGCTGCCGGGATGGCAATCAAGAAGGCAAACAGAATCGCCGAGGACAGGTAGCCGAGGTGCAGGCTGGTTGCGGTCCAATCACCTGCGGCGGTGCCGAGCGCAAATGTCGCCAATACGGTGGCCCAGTAGAACTTCTCCCGGCGAGCGGTGTAGATGCTGTGAATGGAGAGGGTCTTCTCACTCCTATACCAGGTGACGAAGATCGCGGCCAGCACGATCGCATAGAACGCGGTGGAAACGACATAGGGGATGCCAAACCCAACATGCAACGCGTCGGCGGCGGAGGTGCCGAAGACGGCGACCATTACAACCACTAGCCAGTAGGTCCAAGCGACGTATCCTCGCGCTTTGAATTGCAACTTCAACGCGATGCCAAGTCCGATGAGCATGATCGGCACGGCGATAGCCGGTCCCAGTTGCGCGTTGAGGAAGTCCGAAGTCGCCTCGCCCATCGCGGTGGTCAGCAACTTGGCGATCCAGAAGTAGATCGCTATCTCTGGAACCTTTGCCATCGCGGATTGCCCTCCGCGCATTGGCTTGGCCTCCCCGCGATTACCGGATTCGGGTGTCGCCATGCTGATCTGATTGTCTGATTTGTGAGGGCGCCATCGTGCACTGTATTTGTGAAAGTTTTCTCATGAAGTCGTTATGGGATTGACCAGGATGGAATAGGGGAGGGGTGCGTCGATTGTGCAACAGTCACCAAGCTTGCGATCCTATCAACCGGTGATTCGGGCAGCGTAGGCTTATCTCGATCGGGAATTGTCGGCGAGCGTGCGTCTCTGCGGGTGGGGCGTCTCGCCGCGAGCCAGCATCGCCACGAACTGCTCTATGCGTCGCGCCCGCGTGTCGGGGCGCTTGGCGTTGTGGATGCGCAGTAGCACGGCGTAGCGGTTTTGACTGGTGAGGATGTCGAACATCGCGCGTGCTGCCGGTTCCGCGTTCAAAGCGACAGTGAGGTCGGCTGGGACCTCAATGGTGGCCTGGCCCGAGTAGGCTGCCTCCCAGCGACCGTCGGCCTTGGCTTGCTCGACCGCGGCGAGGCCGGCCGGTGTCATCCGTCCTTCGCTCGTCAGTCGCTCTGCGATGCCGACGTTGCGCTTCGACCATGGGCTGCGCGCGCGTCGTGGACTGAAACGCTGGCGATAGGTGGGCTCGTCGAGGCGCCGCACCTGACCGTCGATCCAGCCGTGGCAAAGCGCCTCATCGAGCGCCTCGTCATAGGTGAGGCTCGTCGGCGCGATTGTGCCCTTCTTTGCGAGCCTCAGCCACAGGCCATCGGGCTCCTCGTGGTGCTCGCCCAGCCACCTCCGCCACGCGGCGACATCGACGAGGGTGATCGTCGGCTGATCCATCACGGTCACAGCTTGACATCATGATTCACGCGCCGGCTCGCTGTAGGGTGCCTGATATGAGCTTTACGTATGTCTTTGCCGGCATTCCCGTCACCGACCGCGAGGTGGCGGTGGGCTGGTATGAATCGCTCACCGGTCGACCGCCAGATCTGATCCCGAACGAGATCGAGGCGGCGTGGCGGTTCACCGATACCGGCTGGATCTATGTCGTCGTCGATCCCGACCGCGCCGGCTCGGCGCTGAACACACTGCTCGTCGACGATCTCGACGCCTTCCTGGCGGGGCTGGCCGAACGTGGCGTTGGTGCCGCTCCCGTCGAGATCATCGGCGACGGGGTGCGCCGCACAACCGTGGTCGACCCCGACGGCAACCGTCTCCAGATCGGACAGCCCCCGGCCTGAGAACGGCTTGCGGAGCCGCTCACAGAGACGGCTTGACGTTATGGGCCTATCCCGGTAGGGATAGGCCTTATGCGCGTGCCCATATCGGGGAAGACCGTGCCGCATGCGGCACGGTCCCGGCCGGTACATGTACCGGCCCGGCCGGGTCGTGCATGCACGACCCGGTACGTCATAGCTACCCGACCGCCGCGGAGGTGTGCTCGCGTGGATGTCCGAAGAGCATGTGCTGGATCCCGTTGACGGCGCTGATGATGATCGCCGCGAGCACCGCCCACCAGAAGCTCGCGATCGTGAACTGCGGGACGATCCAGTTCGTCAGGTAGAGCATCAGTACGTTGATCAGGAAATAGAAGAGACCGAATGTGACGACGATGAACGGGATCGAAAGAATCGCTAGGACCGGCTTCAGAAAGAAATTCACCAGCGTGAACACGAGCCCGGCGATCAAGAGTGCCCACCAGTCGCTGCCGTAGCTCAGGCCCGACAGCAACCACGTCGCCACGAACAGAGCGACGGTGTTGAACACCCACGTGATCGCCAGTCGGCGGGCCATCGCTCACAGCATAGCCGCCCACTCAGCGTCCTTTTGCAAAGGAGAGACTGCTAGGCAGTCGGTCGTCTCCGCGCCCGTATCAGCTCCTGTTGGACAAGCGAGCGACAGAGTTTGCGTGCTCCATAGAGGATCTCGGTTCCCAGGCTGTGAAAAGTCGGCGAGGATTCCAGGTCGACTGGGGCCTTGCGTGGTAGGTTGCGATTTGCGATGGCTCGTAAGCGCACGCCGCACGCTGGTAGGGGAGTGGGCAACGAGCAGCCCATCTCGGTCGATGGTCTAACCCGCATTTCCAGCGTTGAGCTGGGACGCGAGACAGTGCTGGACGGGGTGCTGATCGAAAACGCCGATCTATCGGGGACGCAAGCGGCATCGGTACGGCTCGCCGAGGTGGCGCTGCGCCGAGTGGACCTTGGCCGCACTGAGCTCCGAGGCATGCGTCTTATCGATGTTCTCGCAACAGCCGTGACTGCTGCCAACGGCTCATGGCCGTACGCCCAGATGAACCGGGTGACTTTCGAGGGCAGCGCGCTGGTGGGGCTCGATCTCGCCGACGCGCAGATCAGCGCGGCAACCTTCTCCGAGTGCAAGCTCGACTTGGCGAACCTTCGTATGTCGAGCATTCAAGATGTCATCTTTCTCAACTGCTCGCTACGAGGCGCCGATCTCTACGGGGCGAATCTGAGATCGGTCCGCTTCGAGAGATGCGATCTGTGCGAGGTCGACTTCAGTCAATCCACGCTCGAGACGGTTGACCTGCGCACTTCGACTCTCACCGAGATTCGCGGGATCAGCTCATTGAGGGGGGCGATCATCGACGGGGGTCAGCTCATTGACCTCGCGCCCTCTTTCGCGAGTGAGCTCGGCATCCAAATCGAGAATCTCGACAGCGAGACCTGAGCGCGCCGCGCTCGACGCCTATCTGGCGATCGAGTGTCCGAAGCCGGCGCAAGGACTGTGCCACCATCCGGCGGATGGCGCGACATGTGAGCAGCGAGGTCCACGCTGCCATCCTGCGGCGGGTGCGCGCGATTCCCCCGGGCTATGTCCGCACCTACGGCGATGTCTCGCCGGGCGCGCCGCGTCTGGCGGGGTATGTGCTGAGCCGCGCCGACGCGCACGAGGTTCCGTGGCACCGGGTTGTCCGCGCCGACGGCTCGCTGGCAAAGGGAGCTCGCCAGCGGCGCCTGCTCGAAGCTGAGGCAGTTCCGTTCAGTGGTGAGCGGGTGGTGCTCTCAAGCTCACGGCTCGACGATCTCGACGCCGTATGACCGTGCTCGATTTTCCTTGGCCGTCAGGCGTGTTCCTTGGCTGCGGAGTTTGACTCGTGCTCTCGCTGCTTACGGTGCGGGAGCTCGAACAGCATCTCCACGAAATCGCCGAAGAGGCGATCGGGGATAGCGTCGGGGTCGGCGATCTTGGCCAGGCCAAGTCCGATGCCGAGCTCGCGCAGGACTGTGGCAAGGCTCTCCGCAGGCATGGGTAGCTCATAGCCTGCTCGCTGCGCTTCCTCCTCCACGATGCGCGTCACTGCCAATCGCCCCCATGCCACTCGGTGACCGAATGCCTCTCGCAGGGGCGGATTGCGCCACACGTGGATGAGGAACTCCAGTGACAGGATGAGGAACTCCGGGTCCTCTCGCAGTCTGGTAATGAACTGATCGGCATATGCACGCGCTGGCCGTGCCGGCTCTTCATCGGCGCGCTCGCGAAAACTCTCGATGTCGCGCACTCGCGCCGCCGCCTGAGCCTCGTAGACTGCGAGGAACAGGTCGTCCTTGCCTTTGAAGTGCCAGTACACGGCGCCTGTGGAATAGCCGGCCTCCAGAGCTATCTGCTCCAGCGAAGCGCCGTGAAAGCCGCGGCGCGCGAACACCGTCGCGGCCGCCGAGATCAGCTCCGCGCGGGTCTCCTGCTTGCGCTCCTCGCGCCTTGAAGGTCGCCGTATGAGCCCGGGGTCCGTAGTTGACATAGGTAATCCAATGTAACATAGGCTCCGTTCGGTTATAGTCTTGTGCGTGACTACCGACGCGACTTTGAGCACTGAGGCACTGCAACAGGCCGTGCCCTTGGCCAAGACCCTCGGGCTTCAGCTGCTTGCCAACCGGCCCGATGAGGTGCGCTGCAAGCTGGAGTGGTCGGATGGCCTCTCTGGGGCCGGTGTCGGCATGCACGGTGGTGCGATCATGGCTCTAGCGGACAGCAGCGGTGGTATCTGCGCCTTCTTGAATCTGCCGGAAGGCGCAACAGGCACGACGACGATCGAGTCCAAAGCCAACTTTCTGCGGGCTGTGCGCTCCGGCCATGTTGAGACGGTGTCGCGACCACTTCACGCAGGGAGGTCAGTGGTTGTGGTCGAGACCGATGTGATTGACGCCGAGGGTCGTCTGGTCGCTCGCGTCACACAGTCCCAAATCGTCCTGCGCCCGTGAGCCAGCCCCAGCGCTGTCTCATAAATAGGGCGCTCTCGACATGAGGAGTGATCCCCACACAGCCCCCCGGTTTGCGTCGGCGGCTCTCATGACGATCGATACTCAGCGCGATGTGCTCGATGACGGTGGGTTTCCGATCCTCGGCACGTCGGCCGCGTTGCCCGCTATGCGTCGACTGGCGGAAGCGTTTCGCAGAGCACACCGCCCGATCGTGCATATCGTCCGTCTTTACCAGCACGACGGCAGCAATGCCGAGCCGTGCCGTCGTGAGATGCTGGCTGCCGGGACGCAGATCTTGATTCGCGACACACAGGGTTGCCAGCTCGCGGGCGACCTGCTTTCAGAGCCTGAGACCCAGCTCAACGACGAGCTGCTACTCGATGGTGGAATCCAGATGTTCGGTCCGCTCGAGGTGGCGATTTACAAGCCCCGCTGGGGAGCTTTCTACAACACGCCTCTTGAGCGGCATCTGCGTGAACACGAGATATCAACAATCGTATTCGCGGGTTGCAATTTCCCCAACTGCCCGCGGACCTCGATTTACGAGGCGAGTGAGCGCGACTTTCGCGTGGTGGTTGTCCGCGACGCCATCTCGGGTCTGTATGAGCGTGGGGAGCAAGAGCTGCTCAACATCGGGGTGTCCCTGATGAGTAGCGAAGAGGTCACCGCTGCTCTCTTTGCCGCGTCGGCGTGATAGCAAGGTTGCGCCTCCAAAATCGGCTTGAAGTCTGGCTCATCGCAGTCTTATTGTATACCGAGGTTAAGGACCGATTCTGACCTAAATGCTCCATAGAGTGCATTGCAATGTCCACAAGCCAGAAAGGAGCACCAATGCTCGAGCGAGACGGATACCCACCCGGCGTTCCATGTTGGGTCGACACCAGCCAGCCCGATCCGGAGGCCGCCGTGGCTTTCTACCGTGGCCTCTTTGGATGGGATCTCGAGGACGCTATGCCGCCGGACTCACCCGGCAGATACTTCATGGCTCGCCTTCACGGCGGCGAGGTGGCCGCCGTTGGCTCGCAGCCCGAAGGTGCACCGCCGATGGCGGTTTGGAACACCTACATTTGGGTTGAGAGCGCCGATAAGGCCGCTACCAAGGTACGAGATGCCGGCGGGCAAGTTGTTACGGACCCCTTCGACGTCATGGGCGCGGGTCGAATGGCGGTGTTCACGGATCCCGAGGGGGCCGCGTTCTGTGTTTGGCAGGCGAAAGATCACAGAGGCGCACGGATCGTCAACGAACCCGGCTCGTTGAACTTCAATGCCCTCAACACCCGCGACATCCAGGGTGCGAAGTCGTTCTATGGCTCGGTATTCGGATGGGAGACCCTCAGTCTCGGAGGTGGCGCCGAAATGTGGCGACTACCTGGCTACGGTGACTTTCTGGAACAGAAAGATCCCGGGCTCCGCCAGCGTATGGCGGAGAGCGGCGGTCCGGTGGGCTTCGAGGACGTGGTCGCGACGCTCAATCCGATCGCGGAGGACCAACCCGATGTTCCCGCGCACTGGAGCGTGACGTTCGCGGTCGACTCCGCCGATGAGACAGCCGAAAAGGCCGCGGAGCTGGGCGGCCACGTGGTCGTTCCGCCGTTCGATGCCCCTTGGGTCAGGATGACCGTCATCACCGATCCGCAAGGTGCGACGTTCACCGCGAGCAAGTTTGCTCCGGAGAACAGCGGTCTCGCCGGTCAGTCCGGTTAGACGCTCAGGGTCGCGCGATGGTGCGCTGTGTTGCGCCAACGTGCTCGCGCAACCAGCGCACCAGCGGATGGCCTCAAGCGGAATCCTTGGAATGTCGCCATAGGCGCATCATGTCGATTCTCCGCGGCGCTCGCGCTTGGGGTTTGCTGATAGCGTTGTTGCGTGATCATCTCGACGATGAACGATCTGCCGGGTTATGAGATCGACGAGGTGTTCGGCGAGGTGTTCGGATTGACGGTTCGCTCACGTAACCTCGGCTCTCAGATCGGCGCTGGGCTGAAGTCGCTGGTCGGCGGCGAGCTGAAGGGCATGACCAAGATGCTTGCGGACGGGCGCCAACACGCCACCGACAGGTTGGTTGAGGAGGCGGAGGCGAAGGGGGCAAATGCCGTCATCGCGTTTCGCTTCGACACCTCAGAGCTCGGCTCCACATGGACGGAGATCTGTGCGTATGGGACCGCCGTGAGAGCGCGCAAGCGCTGACTGACGGGCCGCGGCGCATCGGTTTCATTGGCGGGTGCCAGGATTCCGGTGTCATCGCCCGGCAAGCCATTCATAGGCGGCTTTGTCGAGACCCAGCGGGAAGGGGTAATGGGCAAAGCCACGATCACGCGCAAGGGCCACGGCTCTAATAGCGAGGTCCCAACTCTCGGCTGGTAGCCACGTCGGTCGAACTGGCGATCGCTCGATGAGGTCAAAGTCGATTTTGTAATTGCCATCAAGGGAGGTAATCTGATGGCCGCTGACCCAGAACCCCGGTCCCATCCGCCAGTCGCCGTCTAGAAGCGAAGTATGCTCAGAGCTCGCTGGCGCGGCTTCCGTCATTGACTGGGCTTCCGTCATCGACTGGACCCGCTGTATAGCAAGCTCACGGATGTGGCGCGGGTCCCCGAATCCACTCGCGTAAAGTTGATGGGTCTCTACGTCTGTCGAGTCTCTCGACCTGACCCTCTCTACCCAGGCGACTCGTGGTAGACGCTCCACGTTCAAATAGCGCGGTCGCTCGGATTGCGCCGATGACAATAGCGTCACGTCCCACAAAAACCCGGCTGGTATGTCGAACCGCCGGACACGTTCAGCATAAAATGGCTTTTGGGCCAGCAGGACGGTCAACTGGAGCTCGAGGATACGACTATCGATCACGTCGATCAGCCAGGTGGAACGCTCGCTCCCATCACCCTTTCCGTGGAGATGGCTCAATGTGAGCACCCCTCGGCGCAGTCCGCTGGGTGTGGCGAGGGCCTCTGCACTTAGCAGGGACTTACGTGCGGTGCTAATGGCGTCCGCGATGCCTTCCCCGAGGGCTGAGAGTGCTTGGTCCTTATACCTGTCTCGGGCTGCAAGGAGCCGCTGGGCAGTGCGAAAGCTGGTGAGCAGTTCAGCCGGTGGCAGGTCGGCCTCGTCATCGACACGCCAATCACCGATGCCCGTTTCAAGGCGACCACCGGGCAGCTCAACCCATGGCTCCGGAAGGATGGTCGCAAGCCGTGGATAACCGGTAAACCGCCGTGCCCACGGAGATTGTGAGAACGTGGCTATCCGGTCAACGATTGCCGTCCACAACTCACCGCGAGAGCTGGTAGGGGCATGCACGCGTTCCCGCCACCCATACCTGACCGCTTGTTCGGAGCGAACTTGGAGTGCACACCGCGCCTCTCTGCCTTCAACGACTATTCCCACGACGATTCGCACCGGTACGAGACGACCGTCTTTTGCCGCTCCAAGTTGAGCGATCCAAACGGCGAGGCACGGGCTCCTGTCGCCTACGTCTGCCACCTGAAGCGCCGCTAGGACCTGCGCCTCGACGCCTATCCAAAGCCGTCCTCTCCCCATAAGCGAGATCAACTCGCTCAGGGACGTCCTTGACGATCCTTGATTCACAGCGTCGAGAATTTTGCTTTCCCGGTCTTTCGTCCATTTCCGCCCGAGAGCCTTCTCTGACTCCATGACAGCCCTTTGCGCGTGCTTGGCATCTTCAACTGGTGCTCGCTTCGTCATTGATGGAGGCGCCGACTCCTCGTCGACGTCCGGCGTCTCTGCCGCGTTTTGGGCCCACTGGACCGGCGACTGGTGGGTCGGGCTGCTCGATTGCCCTGTGTAGACTGGCGGCGTTGGGATGGATGGACGTGTGCTTAAGGCAGTGCGCATGCCGGTCGATCCATCCAATTGAATTGGTGAATCGTCCGACGCGCTTGCCTCCCCCGCGGCTTTGCGACTTCTTTTACCGCTCGCGTCGCTGGCCGTGCCGCGCTGGGTGTCCGCAGTGATGCTTGCGGGCAGTGAGAGTTGCTCGTCTACATCCCTAGTGACGTATTCGTGGACGTAGCGCTCGATATGCTCAAGCCTGCTGTATACGCCATCGGCCAGCTGATCTGCCTTATGCTCAGCGATATCAATGCGGTTGGAGAGACGCCCCTGTAGCCAGACCAAAAAAGCGGCGAGCCCAAGAGTTGTGCCCAGGCTCGCAGACACGCTGATCGCAAAATCCCGCAAGCTGCTGCCACCGTGCGCAAGGCTCAACCCGACGCCGACGCCGATTACAACAACACCAAAGACCGTCGTGATGATCGCTGCGGCGCTTCGTCTCATATCCTTGCCGATCCCGCTGTCATTCCTCTACTCGTCCAACGCGGTTTCATACTAGCCACACGCAGGGGCTTCGGGACGGTCGGCGATCGCAGGAACGCTCAGCACGCAAAACCGTTCGCTGATGGCTGCGCCAACGATCGCGGTCGAATAGCGCTGCTACTACTGCTGGCTGGTGCAGCAGATTTACACTGATCGCCGGACGGCTCGCCCTGCGTTTACCGGAGACTGCCATAGTTACGTAGCAAAGCTGCTACGGTTGCCTGTGTGTCGGTCACGATTCCACAGCGCGAGCTTCGCAACCAAATAAGCGACGTCCTCAGGCGCGCCGAAGGCGGGGAGCACTTCACGATCACCGTGGGGGGGCGGCCTGTAGCCGAACTCGGACCCCTGGCCGGCGCCCATCGGCCGGCAGCACCGGATCGGCTTGCGGCGATCCTTGAAGAGGCGCCCCCCGACACCGCGTGGGCCACCCAACTGCGCCAAATGCGAGAGCAAGACCTTGCCGTTGCTCAGGACCCCTGGGCCACTTGACGGCGCTGATCGACACAAGCGTCCTGATTCGTGGCGTCACGCCTGAGATCAGTGAGCCATGGGCGGTAAGCGCGATCTCGGTCGGTGAGCTTGAGGCGGGCGTGCTAATGGCGTCTGACGATGCTACGCGCGCTCTGCGGCTGCGTCTGCTGAGCGCCGTCCTCGCAGAGGCCCCGGTCGTCGACGTCGATCGCATGGTCTCCAGCCGCTACGGCGAGCTGCGGGCTACCAGTGGAAGGCGACCAACGAACGACCTCTGGATCGCAGCAACCGCGCTCGCCCACGATTTCACACTCATCACGGGCGATGAGCGTCAAGCGGCTTTGCCGCTTGTCCGTGTGACACTTGTGCCGCACAGCCTATAGGCACGTAAGCGCTCATATGCGTGGGTCGAGCATCGGAAGGCGATGCTCACGACGCGAACAGGCGCGGCCGATACCCGACGCCAAGCTATGCGACAGTTGCGACAGCGCGCCGCCGGTCGAGCGCGAGCACGACAAGCGCGTTGGCGTCGAGGACAACGCTCAATTGTCGCCGCGTCGTTCGAGCTGCGCACAAGGATCGCGTGCAAGCACGATCCCGTCGATCTCGGGCAGCCTCGCACGGAGTTCCGCAAGGCTCTTGAGCGCCGTCTCAAGGTCCTGCTCACCGTGTGCGGCGAGGTCGGCGCGCACCAGCTCGTCCGCCAGTGCGTCAGGGTCCAGGCCGCGCCGCTGCGCCTCCGCACTCAGCAGCGCACAGGAGCTCTCAGGCAAGTGGATCGTTCGCGTGGCCATACATGGGGATTGTACGATCCTGACGCGGGCGCCGGCTCTAGTTTGACGGCCTGGCAGCACGCGGACGCGGCGAACGACGCCATGCCCTTCCGACCACGAATGTCAGCCACAGCAGCCCTGCTCCCAGAGCTGCGGCCATGAGAATCGAAGCCAAGAATGGCGCTCCATGTGCCGTCAAAATGGAGCCAACGAATATCCAGAGGACGATCGTAGGCAGGATCGAGAGGTCGATCACAACCAGAAGGGCGAACGCCAACAGCAGCCAAAGGCGACGCATGCGGCGAGCGTATCGGGTGAGCCCCGATCTTGTCGGCGGGCGCGCATCGGTCCCGGTCAAACTGACTGGCCACCAAGTCGCGGCGACCAAAACACGCGGTTCGACCACCGTCAAAGCCATGCCGTAATGCTGGTTGGCGTCGGTGCTTGGGTCGCTCGTTATACGCTTCCCTGGATGCTGAATTTCGCTGCTTATCTTG
This sequence comes from uncultured Solirubrobacterales bacterium, assembly GCA_963849215.1. GTDB lineage: Bacteria > Actinomycetota > Thermoleophilia > Solirubrobacterales > Solirubrobacteraceae > Palsa-744. The sequence continues at coordinate 65,517 of CAWKGR010000001.1, read as the reverse complement.
AGCGCGTTGGGCTGAGCTCTGGTGGGCTGCCGACGCTGCAGACTATCCACCGTGCACATGCGACCTCGATCCCGTTCGAGAACATCGATCCGCATCGTGGGATTCCGGTATCGCTTGCCCAGGAGGATCTCGAGCGCAAGCTCGTGCATGAGCGGCGAGGCGGCTACTGTTTCGAGCAGAACTTGCTGCTGGCCTCTGCGCTTGAGCATCTCGGCCTTATGGTCGAGCCGATGCTTGCCCGTGTGCGCCGTGGGGCACCGCCGGGTACAGTGCGTCCCCGTAGTCATCTCGTGCTGCGTGTGGTAGACGATGATGGCCGCATGTGGCACGCCGACGTTGGTCTTGGGCTTGGGACGTTGCTTGACCCGATCCCGTTTGGACCGGATGGTGTCGTCCACGAGCAGTCTGGATGGAGCTTCCGGGTGATGGAGGAAGGCCCCGAGCTGGTTCTTCAGACGATCGCCGACGAATCATGGTCCGATGTGTACGCCTTCTCCCCGCAGCCGGTCCCGCGCATCGACATAGAGACGAGCAACTGGTGGACGTCAACCAATCCACAGTCACCATTCGTGTTCGGGCTGATCGCGGGCGTCAACCACCCGGATGGCAGGCGCGAGTCGATCAGCGACTGGAGTGGACCGCTTGAACTGAGGGTGCAATCGCCCGGCGCTACACGGGTCTCCCAGCTGCCACGCGAAGGGATCCCGGAGTTGCTGGCCGAGCGCTTCGCCCTCTCAGGATTTGCGCTCGGCACCGACGGTCGCGTGCTCTGACTTCGCTCAGCGGTGGTGGCTCATCATCTCGCATCCCGAGCTGCCCTCGGTCGCGAATGGATGTCGCTCGTACCCGTGGGAGTGCGCGTGACCGACGAGCGCCAGCATTAGACTCGTCGATCCAGAACTTCACGTGCCCCGTGCGCCGCGACGCTTCGGCACGGGACTATCCCAGGGGCGTACCGGACGGCCGCGACGAGGGTTGACGTACGCCCATAGCACCGCGACCGGGTACGGGTACGCCTCCTCGGGGACGTGCGGGTAATCCTCGCGCAGTACCTCGGACTTCTCACCCATCTCGATCAGGCTCGCAATCGTTGGTACTGGGACGCCGGTTCGCGTGATGACTGGCTCGCCACCCATCACGGCTGGATTGCGCTCCACGTAGCGGTCGCGCAGACGCGTGTAGGACTCGGCGCGCTCGATCGTCTGTGCGACGTCCTCAGTCATCGCCACGCGCAGCGCCTCGGACAGGGCTAGCTGAGAACCGACAGCCTGCGACACACGACCTAACGCGATAGCCCCGGCTCAACATCCGCGGATTGCGCGGCCTGTCCACTCGCAGTTGGCTCGCCAGGACGGTGTAGACCACGTCTCTCGGCAAATTCGTCGAACCGTCTCGGGTTCATCACGGGTAGCCCGCGAATCTTGACCCCATACCATTTCGACAATGCTGCCGCGATCCTCACCTGGGCACGTATGAACAACGTGATATAGACCGCGACGACAGCAGCCGATGCTGCTCCGAGCACGTCGCCTGGTGTGCTCGTCCCAATCAGAAGTCCTGCAGCAACTGCAAACACAGGCGACGCGATGCCAAAGCTAACAATTTTCCTGCCGCGGCGTAGCTCCTCAGTGGCATTCTTGCCGATTCGTGGGTACCAGGTGGCCTCGAAGTTCGGCTTTGCCATCATCCACAACCCGTCGCTGTTGAGCCTTCTGGCGTGTTGGGTGAAGCCAAGGCTCCGGCTACATCGCCGAGAGAACCTATGCCGCTCGTCGTGAGACCGATCGCCGTAGCCCCTGCTGCAGTTGCACCGGTGACGGCCCCGAAAGCAACAGCGCCAGCGCCTCCAGTGGCAACGACGCCCACCCCCGCTCCCACACATGCGATGCTGCTTCCACCAGCGCATTCTCTGGCATCCGCCCCTGCTCCGACAGCGCCGGCCACCACAGAGATCCCACCGAGTACGCCCCCTGCGACGGCACCTCCGCCGATGGCGACCTCTCCGAGCTGTTGAGCTTTCTGGCGTGCTGGATGAAGCCAAAGCACCGGCAGCGTCACCGAGGGACCCTGTGCCGCTAGCCGTGAGCCCTATTGCCGCAGCGCCATTCGCAGCATCGCCCGTGGCGCCAATTGCAGCGCCAAAGGCACCTATGGCTCCAAGACCGCCTGTTGCTGCGCCAACGCAGGAGATGCCGCTCCCGCCAGCGCATTCATTCAGATCTGCGCCTGCACTCACAGCACCGGAAACGGCCGAAATTGCACCCAGCGAAACGCCGCCGATGATTCAGCGCAGGACAGCATGGTCGCGGTCAGCGCTTCGAGTTCGCCGAGACCCCGTCTGTTAGTGCCTAGATCACTATATTGGTGGCCGGGTCGTAGTCGCATTGAGCAACGCGTGGATCAACTACGATTCTGTGGTCCACGCCCTGACCAGTGAATTGGACCCCAGTTGTGGTCGTACTCCAGCGTTCGGTACTGGCGCGGCGTGCCGGTCGCCTCCTCACCTTGAGCCTGCAGACCATAACGTTCGCACCAGGCGTCAAACCGTTGCGAGTTCATGAGGGGCAGCTGTCCAGCCCTGATCTTGACCCCGTACCACTTTGACAATGCTGCCGCGATCCTCACCTGGGCACGTATGAACAACGTGATATAGACCGCGACGACAGCAGCCGATGCTGCTCCGAGCACGTCGCCTGGTGTGCTCGTCCCAATCAGAAGTCCTGCAGCAACTGCAAACACAGGCGACGCGATGCCAAAGCTAACAATTTTCCTGCCGCGGCGTAGCTCCTCAGTGGCATTCTTGCCGATTCGTGGGTACCAGGTGGCCTCGAAGTTCGGCTTTGCCATCATCCACAACCCGTCGCTGTTGAGCCTTCTGGCGTGTTGGGTGAAGCCAAGGCTCCGGCTACATCGCCGAGAGAACCTATGCCGCTCGTCGTGAGACCGATCGCCGTAGCCCCTGCTGCAGTTGCACCGGTGACGGCCCCGAAAGCAACAGCGCCAGCGCCTCCAGTGGCAACGACGCCCACCCCCGCTCCCACACATGCGATGCTGCTTCCACCAGCGCATTCCTTAGTATCGGCCACTGCTCCGAGTCCCCCGGAAACCGCCGAAATGACACCCAACGACACGCCGCCGATGGCGGCTCCACCGGCGGCGACCTCTCCGATACCGGTACCTAGTGCGATGCCTCCGGCGACGATCCCTGTGACGCACCAGAAGCCGCAGCGGCCTGTGGGGTCGGAGAACGTGAGTGGGTTGTCGCCGACGTAGCTGTAGGGTTCCCCGGTCAGCGCAACGAGCGGATCGACGCTCATGAACTGTGCGGTGCTCGGGTCGTACTCCCTCGCCCGTAGATATATGAGTCCGGTGTCGCTGTTGGTGTATTGGGCGTCGTAGCCGAGCGGGCTGGTTATGGTGCCTTCGCATGTTGGGGTTCCGTAGGCTCCGTAGGTGCATTTGCCCGTGACAACCCCAGTTGAGCTGGTCAGCAAACGCGTTGACCCTTGCTGATCGTGGTGCATGTAGGACACTGTACCGCCACTTGAGATTTGCTCAATTGGGAGACCTCCTGGCCCTGCTATGTAATTGTTCGTGCCGTCGCTGAGGATCAGAGGGAGTTCTTCGGCCATGTCCCAGGCAAGATAGCTGGTTGTACCGGCGATGGTCTGCGACGTGCGTAGGTTTTCACCGTTATAGGCATAAGTGTCTTTGATTTCGGGGGTTTCGCCTTCTTTTGGTCGTTCTACGGAGATAAGGTTGCCAGCTTGGTCATAACCGTAGGTGGTCGCTGGTCCTTTTTCGGGCGTTATTTTCGTGCGCTCTCCGAGTTCGTCGTAAGAGTACGTCTCGTCGGTGCCTTTTTCAAGCTCGTCACCTTCATTGTAGGCATTCGTGCTTGAACCCTCGGTTGTGGCGTTGTTGGCTGAGTCGTATTTGTATTCGGTGCTGCCGTATTTCGTGAGACGGTTGTTTTCGTCGTAGGTGTTTTCCGTGACTTCCGCGCCGGGCAGGTCTTTGGAGGTGATCTTTTTGACCTGACCGTCGTTGTCGCGCGTATAGACGAGAGACCCGAGCGTTTCCGTGCTTTTCTTCATTTTGACTTCGGTCATCTGGCCGGCGTCGTTGTAAGCGTAGGTGTCAATGTCTTTGGTTTCGCTTGGGAATGTGATTGTTTTCAGATTAGAATCTTCATTGTAGGCGAATTTGGTTTCCTTTTTATTCCAGTCCGTGATCTTTTCAAGCCGCCCGTCTTTGTCGTAGGCACGTTCAACGGCTTTGGTGTTGGGGTAGGTGATCTTGATCTGCTGGTTCCCAAGGTTGTATTCATACTTGATGATTTCTTTGTGCCCGTTTTCGCTTTGGGTCATCCGGTCCAGCTGATCGTATTCGTATTTCGTCGTCCCGGTACCATCGGTCATCTTGGTGCGGGCGCCGTCTTTGTTGTATTCGTATTTGACGGTTGCCGGGGTACCGCTCGAGTAGACGATTTCGGTGAGCCGGTTCGCCGGGTCGTACGTGTAGCTCGTGGTGCGCCCTTTGGGGTCGGTGAGCTTCACGAGGTTGCCCGCTTTGTCGTATTCCTTGAGCGTTTTCTTCCCGAGCGGATTGACGACTTCTTCGACCTCCTCCAACAAGTTACGAACGTATTTCGTCGCGTGTTTGTTCCCGTCAACCTGCTTGACGACCTGGCCAGCACCGTCGTATTCCGTTTCGGTGACTGTTTTGTTGGGTTCTTCTGTCTTGGTCAGCTCGTTTTCTGCGTTGTGAGTGTATTTCGTTTTGTGCGAGTTGCCATCGGTCATCGTTTCGACGTTGCCGTCCCCGTCGTACGTGTATTTCGTGGTATGGGAGAGTGGATCGGTGATCTTCAGCGGACGGCCCTGTTCGTCACGTTCGATTTTGGTCGTGAATTTCGATGCTTCGGCGCCTGCGACATTACCACGTGGACTAACCGTGGCGGTCTCCTGAGAGTCTTCGTTGTATTCCCAGGTCCGCTTGTTGCCTTCGGGGTCTGTTTCGGATCGGCGGTTCCCGTGGACGTCGTATTCATATTTCCACGTACGTTCCAACGGGTTGGTCACGCTTTCAATCTCGCCGTCGACGGCGTATTTGTATTTTGTCTTTTGCGTGGTGCTACCAGGGGCGGGTCGTTCGATCACTTCCGGGTCGCCTACGCTGTTACGTTTGATGGTCGTGGTCTCTCCACCCGGCGTCGTTTCAGTTTCGATGTCGTGTTTGCTGTCGTATGTCCATTTGGTTTCGTCGCCGTCTGCGTTCTTTTCGCTGGTCTTGTCGCCGGCGGCGTTGTATCCATATTCGGTCGCTTGAGAATCCCCGTTGACCGCCTTTGTCAGCTCACCGGTCGAGTTGTACGTAAACGATTCGGTCGTGGCGATGGGAGTGCCCACTGCGCGTGTGACTGTTTCCAGCTCGCCTTCGCCGTTGAAGTGCTCCTGCTCCACAGCCCCAGTGTTTTCATTGGTAATCGTCGTCTTCGATTCGGACGGTGGCACGTAGAAGCCCTCGGTGACTTCGACGTATTCGATTTCTTCCTGGTCTTCTTCTTCTGGCGTTTCGTCGGCTACTGGGGAAAATGAGTAGTCGCCGCCTTCTTTGCTCGCGATTTCTTCGTAAGCAAAGTGTAGTTTCTGGCCGAGTGGACTTGTCTGCGAGACGACCTGGTGGGCTTCGTTATATTCGTTGCTCGTGTGGCCACTGACGCCATTGGTCATTTCGGTCAACTGATGCGAGGTATCATATTTAAAGTGCCACCGAGGGCTGGATTCCCCCGGCTCGGTGACGCTCATCAGATCACCGCCTTCATACCCGTAATGGACCACATGACCCATCGGGTCAGAAGCACTTTCGATCTGCCCCCCGCTATTCAACGTCAGGGTGATCTTGCGACCGGCCGGATCGGTGATCTGGATGCTGTGCACCTCGTGGCACCCACCTTCGCATACTTCTACTTCGTGGTACGTCACAGTCGTTGTGTTGCCGTTACGTTCGCTCTCGCTCAATATCTGGCCAGACGAGCTGAACGTGAACGTTTCCTGGTTAGGCAGTGTGTACTTGTATGTTCCTTCTTCAGTGTAGATGAGCTTCGCCTGCGCCCAACTAGGCGCTGCGAATTCGCCCGGTTTACCAATCGAACCAAAGAATACGACCGTACTGCCATTCGCTTGGACAACTGTTACCGCACCCGTTTCGGTATTGAATTCAAGATGATTGCTGAACGACGAACTCCAGCCATACCCGAACAATCCAGGCGAGGACTCTTCGGCCGCAGCCTGCGAGTTATATGTCCGTTCCAATGCAAACGGCACGCCCAAGGCCGGTATGCTGATGTCGGTCTGTGACTCAACCTCGTTCCCCGTAGCACAATCGACCGGATCACCTTTACACGGGTGACTGACATTTTTCTCGGCGGGGTTACCCAATCCGAACCCTTCCCGACGCCGTACACCACGACGACGCTTGGTCGGTTTCCACGCGTATCGGACTTTAGTGACTATGCGTTGCCCACGATAGTCGGTTTCGATATAAAGATGTTCTAGTTTAGTAAACTTTTTAGGAACTTCTCCTTCGCTGTTCTGATCGATAACAGTATGTAGCCCTTCACAGCCTTCGAGAATATTGCCTTTTTCACACTCTTCTGTGTATTCATACGTCCCGTTACCACCAGGCCCCAGGCCGACGGTATAATAATAGTTCCCCGGAGGCTCATTGAATTCAGGTTCGCTTTCTATGGTTCCGCCAAAATTATCTGCAATTAGCTCGTGTTCTTTTATGCCCGTTGGCCTGTGAGAGATAAATGCTTCGGCACGAGCCGATGTAGCCCCAACGCCCAAGAGGACAGCAACTCCACACACAAAGAGAGCCAGCACACGGACAGAACACCGCATCGACGATGCCACCCGATCCGTCCTCAAGAGACCCATCCCCTGTGTAGCACCGACTAGCCTGAGCATGCGCACCCTTCCCGTAGATTTGTCTAGGTTTGCGTAGTGTTGGCGGATCCTAGCCCGAAGGACAGATAGGTTCTACATTTGGGAATGCTCGCTTTTGCATTTTGCGGTCTTTTGTTGTGCTGTTGTAGCGACCAGCCCGCGCCTTGGACACCACCCCGGCTAGCCTGCTGCGGGGCGTGCGCTGAATACAGGCCCGAATCGGCGGGACTCATATCTGTCCGAGTAGCTGCCGGTAGATCAGCGGCGTCTCGCGTGCCAGCTCAAGGCCGAGCTGCTCATCGAGGGAGCGTGTGAGTTCGTGGTAGCGTCAGGTGATCGACTAGCGGAGTCCGAGCGCGTGTTCGGCTTGGAGCGCGAGGCGCCAGCTTGGCTCGTGCAGCGTGTCGAGGGCGATTGCCCGCTCGGCCATCCGCAGCGCGCCGTGTGCGTCGCCGCGAACGAGTCGCACGCGCCAGACGCGCCCAAGTAGGTCGAGCACGGTGGCGCGTAGGCTCCGTATCTCGCCGTCAGCCCAGAAGTAGTCCGAGCCTTCAGGCCGGCACCATGCCCAAGGAGACTTGCGCACCCCGTATAGCGAGCCTCAACGAGCAAGCCAAGACCCATGAACTCCGTGCCCGCGAACTCACCACACACCAAGACGACGAGGAGCAACCAGAACGCGCGAACGCAGCCGACCTCGACGCGCTACGCAGCGCACTACGCGCCGCACTCAAGGACAGCACCCCTATGCGCATCAAGGCCGTGCTCCAAACCATGATCGACGGAATCCGCGCAGATGCACGCGATCAAATCGAACCGACCTTCCGTGTACCGGCGGTTCGCGTTGACTGCGGTTACATGGGCGAAACTGTTCGGCGCGCAAACTATGCGCTGATCGCAGCGCCAGCCGTGGTGATCGACCGAGAGGGCCAAATCATCTTTGCGTAGCACGATTTGTGCTACGCTGGGTCGCGTGAGCCGCTCTCTTCATGTGCGCTTGGACGACAGCTCGATAGCAGCGCTCAGCGTGGTCCGCAACGACGGGCTGAGTGATTCCGAGGCTGTACGGACAGCGCTGCGCGAGGCTGCAGCAAGGCGCCGGGCTCGTTCCTCGATCGTCGCGGAGGTGCGAAGGCTCGCTGCCGACGAGGAGGATCGGGAGGAGATGCAGATCGTCCGCGAGCAAATGGTTGAGCTCGCGCCGGAGCCCTTCGACTGAGGTGGTCCGTGGGGAGATATTTCGCCTGCCGGCGCCGCGCGCGACACGAGGCAGAGAGCAACGAGGCGCGCGCTATGCGGTGGTCGTTCAAGCCGACGAGTTCCTGGGGCTGAGCACTGTACTCGTGTCCCCGACCTCCACAGATGCGCGACCGGCGAGCTTCAGGCCAGCGATCACACTCGACAGCACTCAGACACGGATTCTTGTCGAGCAGACGACTGTTGTTGATCCTGGGCGCTTGGGGCGCTCAGCGGGACGCCTCGATGCAAACGAGCTGCAAGCCGTCGATGAAGCCCTTGGGCTCATCCTCGGCATCTAACAGTGGCGAACAGCGACGAAGAAAATCGAAGAGATATGACGCCTCAACGCAATCCGCGCTGCACTCAGACCGTCGCCCTGCTGTTCTCCCGATCGGAGACATTCCGTGGCCACGGGCACCGACGGCGCGATGGTGCGCGAAAAAAACCATGCGATGTGCAGAGTTTTGCGAGGTGGGCGAAACTGCTCGGCGCGCAAACCATGTGCTGATGACAGCGCCAGTCTTTGGGATCGACTGAGGCCGCGCGCCAGCGACCTTTCCAGCTCGATCAGCTCGCTCGTCGGATGGCGGCAAAGGGGTCGCCTGGGCTCCGCGAAGGGACTTGACGCTCGCCCGTAATGTACATATACTTGTCGGACATTCCTGGGAAGGCCAAGGGCACCCGATGAGCACAATCAGCATCCGTGATCTACAGCGCAATACAAGTGGCGTCGTCGCTGACGTCGCCGATTCCAAGCACACCGCTCTCGTCACACGACACGGTGAGCCCATCGCTGCGCTGGTGCCAATCGATGCCCAGGATCTCGAGGACTATCTTCTCTCGAAGGTTCCGGGCTTCGCCGAGGACATGGCCGCCGCCGATCAGGCTCATGCAGATGGCAAAGCGCGCTCAGCTGTTGACGTGTTTGCGGAGCTGGACGCGCAAGACGCTGAGCAATAGCGCCTACGGGCAGGAAGCTGGGTCGCCGTAGATGACGGACCCTCTGAGCAACATCGAGCTTGCTCCGCGCGCGATCCGTGACCTGAAGAGCCTGGACCGCCAGACCCGCAAGCGTGTGCAGCAGGCATTCCAAGCCCTGGGGGCGGGTGCCGAGAACCTCGACATCAAGCCAGTGGCTGGACACGCCCCCTGGCGTCGCCTGCGCGTCGGCGAGCACCGTGTGCTCTACCGCGAACTCGCCACCGACGCCGACGCACGCTATCTGGTGGCACGAGTCATCGACCGTCGCGACCTACACCGCGCTATCGACAAGCTCTGAGCCCAGGCCAACAACCTGGTTTATTTGCCGACCAGAAAAATGGGCGAAACTTGGCTGTGCGCAAACCCCGCGCTGATGGCGGCACCAGCAGTTGGAATCGGTTGACGAAAGGCTTGCCGGACACGGCGACAGGCGTTACCACCCTCGCGTGTGTAGATGTTATTACCCGCCCCGCGTCCAAAAGACCTCGCTTTGGCGGGACATTCGTGCCGATGGGCAAACTTGGCCAGGCGCAAACCATGCGCCGATGAAGGCGTCGGCCGTCAGAGTCGGCTGATGCCGCCCATCTGTCTGGCGCAGGGACACTTGAGCTAGAGAAGGCGACGCAAGTCCGTCTCGCCGATCAGCTCTATATCCACACCTTTCGCGCGGAGTTGGTACGCCTTCTCAAGCTTGTGGCTCATCTCGTGGCCTGCGGCGAGCTTGCTGATGTCCTGGTCACCGCAGACAAGGATGTTCGTGTGCTTCGTCACGCCGTCGCCTGGCTTGCCACCAAGGTTCGCGACAACCTGGAACGCCTCGCGACGGGTCATACAGTCCAGCGTGCCCGTGAAGACCACCACACGACCGAACAGCGGATGTGCTTCATCGAAGACTTCGGTGCTTGCCGAGACGTTGGCCGCCTTCAGCGGTAGCGCGCTGGCTGCAAGCCACGAGAGATCCCCACGTACTTCGCCCCACTGGCGACCCGCCACTCGGAGGGCGCCATCAATCGTGTCGGCGCCAATCGCGCGAACTGCAGCGAGCAGTATCTCGCCGCACGCAGATGCGTCGGACGCCGGGTTGTGGTGGTCCAAAGGGATTTGAAGTGCAGCCGCCACGACAGGCAGCGACACGCTCAGCATCTCGGGCCATGCCTCGCGTGCGAGACGTGCTGAGCACAGGTACTTGAAAGGGTGCGGCTTGATATTCGCCCGAAGCAGCTCTGCTCTGACAACGCCAAGATCAAATGCAGCGTTGTGCGCGATTAGAGGCGCGACAGTAGCTTGCTGCGCGACCCATATCCATGCATCACCGAAGGTCGGAGCGCCGCGAACGTCGTTCGGCGTTATCCCGTGGATGCCGATGTTGAAGCCGTCCCATTCGTCGTCGGCGATCTGGGGGTCGATGAGGAACGAGCCTGCATCGACCCGCTCTCCTCCCTCGTAGAGCACCCAACCGAGCGCGCACGCGCTGGCCCGCTGTGCATTTGCTGTCTCGAAGTCGATGGCGAGGAAGGTCTCCATAGTTGCGTCGAGCCACCAGCGCACGCATCTTACTTACGCCGAAACTGTCCGTGCGCGCATCATCTGCTGACCTTGACGCCAGCCGCCTATACCCATGCTCCTGGGATTACTCTCGCTCGCAGTGCAAGACTCGCTCGTACTTGCGGACTGATCCCAAGGAATTTGACGCCAGAAGTACGTCTCCTGTGGCTGACATCCTTGTCGGCGATGATTCACGAGGCCAGCATCACCTTGCAGTCGACCAGGGTCGGGGTACTCCGGGTCGATCCGCTCCAGATTCGGGCTGACGCCGAAGCATCTCGACCGACGCTTGTCTTCCCGCTCGGCGTGGAAATTTTCAAGGGGGAGCACGACCTGTTCATGGATCGGCTCGAGGCTGTAATGACGACGCGCCCAGCCACTGGACCAAGAAGGCGGCTCGGCATGAGAGGCGCGATTAGCGGCACGAGCAACCAACACGGGCTGATCAACTCACAACCGCAAGGCTATGGGGCAGTTCAGACACAGCTTCGAATCGAGTTTCTTGACGAGGATATGCGGCTGCTCGATGAGTTTATTCAGCACACCGCCGGAACAGTGGCCGAACTAGCGCTTGTCTTCGACCTCCGTCTTTGCATGATCCGCGAGGTGATGGTCGACAATGGGCTTGGCACAGCTTTGGATGTCCTGCCGCTTGCCAGAGCGACATCGGACGAACTGCAAATCCAGTTGCCCCGCGATTTTTGGGCGCGTGATTTGGCTCCGGCGTTGGGGCACGACCGTTACCGGCTGGTCGCGGTGCAGCTTCCCGCGCCTCATGGACCACTGGGCGATGGACTGGTGTCCTTGTTTGATGCCGCGGGCCGTGCGTACGATGCCGCCGAATGGCGAGAGAGCATTCAGAAGTGCCGAGATGTTCGACACTATGTCGAGGAGCATCTTGGTCTACAAGAGAAAGAACGCGTCGCCGAGGCAATTGCCCAGCGCTTGAGCGTCGATGACGGGGTCCCTGTAGGTGTGCCAGGGTTTATGCGTGTGCTGGTTGGGTTTGTGTGTTTTCGGTCTGGGTTGCTGCGTATTGGCTGGGTGTGAGTCCCCCGTGTGCTGAGTGGGGACGGTAGGTGTTGTACTGGATGCGCCAGTCCTCGATGATGACCTTGGCCTCTGTGATCGAGCCGAACTCCTCGATGTTCAGCAGCTCGTCACGGATACGGCCGTTGAACGACTCAACGTACGGATTCTGCCACGGCGACCCGGGATCGATGTACGCGGTTTGGGTGCCCTTCAGGCGGCAGTAGTCACGGAGTGCCCAGGCGATCATCTCAGGCCCGTTGTCCGCCCGTAGATGCTCTGGTGCGCCGCGGGTGAGGACGAGGTCTTCGATGACACCAACGACCTGATCAGCGGTGCACGTCCGCTCGACACGGATCGCGAGTGCCTCTCGGGTGTACTCATCGACGATGTTGCACAGCTTCAACCGGCGCCGGTCGGCGGTCTCATCGAAGATGAAGTCCAGGGCCCATACCTCGTTGGGCCTCGTTGCCCGCAACCGCTGACTTTGACCGTTCCCAAGCCGCCGGCGCTTGCGGGTCCTCACGGGGCGTCTGAGGCCCTCTTGCCGCCAGATACGGCGTGTCCGCTTGCGATTGATAATCCAGCCCTCCCGCAGCAGGATCTGATGCGCGGTCTTCCACCCCCACCGTGGTTGCTCCCTCGCGATCTCTCGTAGCCGGGCAGCATGACGCTCGTTCTCCGGGCGGGCCGGCTGGGACGGCTTGCGTTGCGTTGAGCGGTTCTGCCCAACGACCCTGCACGCTCGGCGCTCTGAAACCCCGAAACTGTCCTGCAGATGCACCACTGCTCTGCGTCGGAGTCCCGGGGTCAAAATTTCCCCTCCGCCAACTCCTTGAGCATGTCGATATCCAACGCCTGCTCAGCCACCAGCTTCTTCAACCGCTGATTCTCGCCCTCGAGAGTCTTCAGGCGCTTCGCTTCGTCAGCCTTCATCCCGCCGTACTGGTTGCGCCAGCGATTGAACGTCGCCTCAGTGATCTCGAGATGCCGCAGCACCTCCACGAGGTCCTGCCCCTCGTTCAGAAGGCGTTCGCCCTCCCTGATCTTCCTCACTGCCTGCTCCGGAGAATGCCTATGCCGCTTCATAATCGTATCCATCCTCTCATCCCACCAAAGGGACATGACAGACACGCATCACCACTGGCCTACTTCATCGGGACCCCGTCATCGATCCCACAAACGCGGAGATCAAGTTTCTCGACGGTGTTTGGGCGGCGCTCGCCGATCTAACCAGCGAGGCTCACCACCTCGACAGCGTTGGGCGACTGCAAGCCGCAACGGCTCACGCGGCCCTACTCGTAACCGCAACGATGGTGCAGCACGTCGGCGAGCTTGTCGGGCCGCCGTAGTCCCTACCATCGCGTAGTCGGTTTCTTTCCGCTCACGGACATGGACCGACAGGAGGATCGGTTCGGAAAAATTGATTCGGCCGATCCGATAACTTACAGCAGCGGTGCCATCCACCCATGATCCCCGTCGCGAGATCGAGAAGCTCCGGGAGCATCTCGCCTCTCACGACAAGCCGCTGGCATTGCTGATTGGTGCGGGCGCTTCCTGCTCAGTCTTGGACACTAGCGATGAGCCTCTGATCCCAGGGATCGCCAAGATCTCGGAACGATGCGCGAGCGCGGTCGACTCACTCGGCGCTGAGTACACCACCGCATACGCGACACTGATTGAGGGGCTCACGATAGCTCTGGAACGGGTACCGACGATCGAGGACATCCTGTCGAGTATCGGGGGCAGGATAACCGTCATGAACGCTGACGATGAACTGCTTGGGGCGACCCGCGCACAGTTGCAAAACATTGAGCGCACGCTACGTACGACGATTGCCAAGGCTGCCGATCCTGAGGACTCGCTGATCCCGGCGCGGCTTCCTCATCACTCCCTCGCCCGTTGGATCTCACGGATCGACCGCAAGGTACCGGTCGAGCTGTTTACGACGAACTACGACACTTTGATCGAGCGCTCGCTCGAGGATGAACGGGTGGCTGTGTTCGACGGCTTTGTCGGTAGCCGCCGACCGTTCTTCTCTGCTGTCAGCTTGATGCACGCCGACGCTGCGCCCGCGCGACATTGGACGCGCCTTTGGAAGATCCACGGATCAGTCAATTGGCGCCGTGTGCCGGTAGCCGGTGGGTCGAGTGAGCGAATCGTGCGAGAGGCAACAAGCGTCGCTGGCGAGCTGATCTACCCGTCGATGCACAAGTACGACGAGTCACGCAAGCAGCCGTACGTCGCGATGCTTGAGCATCTCGGCCGCGTGCTCGGTCGTCGCGAGGAGACAGTGCTCGTGACGGTTGGCTACTCGTTCGGAGACCAGCACATCAACGGCGTGCTGTTCGACGCCCTCGACGCACGCGAGCGCACTCACATCATCTCCCTCCAGTTTGAGGAGCTTCGCGCCGATCACGAGCTGATCAAGAGGGCGGAAGCTCGCCATAACCTTCTCGTCTATGGTCCGAAGACTGCTGTTGTCGGCGGTGTTCGAGGCCCCTGGCGGTTGATAGAGCCGGTCGACTTGCGTACGGCCGAGCTACTCGACGTGCCATTCGACTCCGACGGGGCTCCGGCTGCGGAAGCGCCCGCGACCACCGGACGCTTTCGTCTTGGTGACTTTGTTTGGCTCGCCAAGTGTCTCGACACGATTGTCGGCGCCGATGCATGACAGCCCTGGGCTTCCGCCAACGTTCATAGGGCGGGTTGCCTCGGTACGAGGCGGCGTAGTCCGAGTCCGACTGCAGGGACTGCCGACCACCCTCATCATGGTCGGCGGCGAGTCGTATCGTGTTGGGCAAATCGGTGCGTTCCTTCGCATACCGCTGGGCTATACCCACCTCTACGCGGTATGTACGCAGGTAGGCGCCGACGCGGCGCCTACGCAGCCGGCTGAGAACCCGGCCCCGATTCCCGCACCCGACGAGGACGCTGCGAGCGATAGCTACCGATGGATGACCGTAACGCTCTTTGGCGAGGCTGTGGGTGGACACTTTGATCGCGGTGTTGGCCAGTACCCGACAGTCGCCGATGAGGTGCATCTAGTCACATCGAAGGATCTTGAGGTCATCTATGGTAAGCCCGAGGCTGGCGGCATAGATTCGATTGTGGTTGGACAGATAGCAAGCTCGGCTGGTATCCCTGCGCGACTGCAGTTGTCGAAACTCGTCAGTCGCCACTCCTGCGTTGTCGGCTCGACCGGCGCCGGAAAGTCGAACTTCGTGGCCGTGGTACTCGAGGAGCTCTGCAGCGAGCGCTTCCCGACCGCAAGGACTCTCGTTATCGATCCGCACGGTGAGTATGCATCCGCTGTCGCCGATAGTGCGGCTGTGATCCATACAGGCATAGCTATCCCGCCGGGTGCCAAACGCCTGCGAGTCCCGTATTGGGCATTGCCGTTTGACGAGCTACTGGACCTAGCGCTGGGCGACATGCAGCCGCATGCCGCGGAGGCACTCCGCGACCGAGTCGCTGCCATGAAGCGTAAAGCTGCTCTGCATCTCTCCGATCCGCCGTCTCAGGAGACGATTACAGCCGACACGCCTGTTCCTTTCAGTATTAGGCAACTTTGGTTCGAGCTTGAGCACGACCAGCGGGTGACGTATGAAAAGTCTGAGCCACAAAACGACGAGACAAGGTGCAAGCCGGAAGACGACGGTGACCCACTGACCTTGCGTCCTCCCAGTTATCCTCCAATCAGTCTAGGCAGCAAAGCTCCCTATCTAGCAAAACGCCGGCTGCCGATCGGGCGTCAGCTCGATCTACTGCACTCTCGCCTACGGGACGCGCGTTTCGAGTTCATGTTCGATCCCGACGATCCGTTGCACCCGGATCTTGAGGGCAGGGTGGAAGCCGACCTAGACACCCTGCTTGTGGAATGGATCGGCGGCCCTCAACCTATGACGGTACTCGATGTATCTGGACTGCCTCCCGAGGTACTAGGAACAGTCGTTGGGACGATGCTACGTCTTATATACGACGCACTCTTTTGGGCGATGGAGTTGCCTGTAGGCGGCCGTCACCAGCCACTGCTCGTTGTTCTGGACGAGGCCCACCGCTTCCTGCCGTCTGAAGGTAACACCCCAGCGCACGATGTCATCTCGCGCATCGCGAAGGAGGGACGCAAGTACGGTGTCGGCCTTATGGTGGTGACACAGCGCCCATCGGATGTCGATCCTGCGGTGCTTAGTCAGTGCGGGACGATGATCGCGTTGCGAGTTACCAACAGCACAGACCGCGGCGCGGTGTCAGGCATGATCCCAGATGACCTGGGCGATCTTACGGAGCTGCTGCCGGCCCTGCGCACAGGCGAGACACTGGCGCTCGGTGAGGCGCTTCAGATCCCCTCGCGCATTCGCATTCGTAAGGCCCGCTCGAAGCCCGTTGGTGAGGATGCTCCGCTGCCCGCCGCGTGGCGGAAGGAGGAGCGGCCCGACCCGGCGATCTATGTAACTGCCGTCAAGAACTGGCGGGCGCAATCAACGTCTGCTGCTACCTCGCAACCAGAAGGGATCCCTGATGTCAGAACCCCAGATGCACCCCGTTGACTCTTCAAATATCGACGCGGTTGGGTACGACCCAGAGCAGCGTGAGATCTACATTCGGTTTCTCAGTGGAAGGACCTACGTATACGGGGATGCCGACGAGTCGACTTTTGAGGATCTGCGTAGTGCCGACTCGGTTGGTAGCTATTTCAACCGTGTAATCAAGCCAGACCTTCCCTACCGTGAGCTGTGACACTACAGCCGTCTGAGTTTGCTGGTTGATCGCTCCCGGGCTGAGCACGAGCGATACCGCACAGCGCCCTAGACCAGATGATGCGTGCCCGGCGATACGCAGGTCGCCAGGCACTCTCTAGTGGCGCCTTGAGATCTGGCGTGGGTTCTGCTCTGCTCTCGCGCGAATCGACAATTGAAGCGGCCGAGCGAGCGTTAGTGGCGCCCGCCCGGCCTTAGCACCGAAGGGCGTGCCTTCGATGCCACGGAAACCGTAGCTGTCTGCGGCTGGCGGGTCGTGCTCGCGTGCGCGTTCCTTGGGATACCCGAAAGGAGCCAGCGAGATGTCCAGGAGCAAAGACGGAGGCAAGCGGGGAGCCGGCGTGCGGTCTTCCCGAGCGCCGCGTGATCGTGGCGACGAGTTGCGCCGGTTCGAGCCGGTGTCCGATGACGTGGTGCTCGCGGCTGTGGAGCGTGCGGAACGCCATCGTGGGCGGAAGGATGAGGGCGTGATGATGAGCGACATCGCGGAGCATTTGGGGTTTGTTTATGGCTCGTGGACGACGCGGCGGCTGCGTCCGCAGATCGAGGCGTTTATCGCTGCCAGGCTGCTCGTACGTTCGCGTCGGCACGGGGTCCTGATTTGGGGATTGACGAGCAGCGGGCGTAGGCGCGTCGCGCGTGTAGGCGAGTTGGTGGTGTTGCCGGAGTCGCCGCAGCATCGTGTGTGGCGGCACGCCCGGACATTGGCTGCCGAGCGGATTGACGGGCTTTGGGGGCAGGTGCGCGGCGTGCTGGAGGAGGCGACGGGTGTCCTCGACGCCGACGGGGTCTGTTCGGATGCGTGGTTCGCGCTGGCTGAGCGTCTGGAGTTGGCGTGCTGCCAGCTCGGGTCGGCGACGTACTGCCTGTCGGAGTGGACAGAGCCCGACGACGCCAGCGCGGACGTTGACGACCGCACGGAGCCGGGGGACGAGCAGATCGATCCTGAGGAGTTGGGCGGGGTGCGCTATCGGCGTGGTGGGCGTCGCAACGTGTGGAAGTGGGCAGACGCCTAACCCCGACGCACCTTTGCTGTGCTCGGTGTCGGCTTAGCGCCGGTTGTGGCCGTGGCTGTGGCGTCTACTGACACGGGGCTGACACAACATAAAAATTGGTGTCGGGCTGTACTGAAACGGCTCGAAATCGGCCTTCGTCTATTGGAGCCCTTGATCGGGTGCAGGCCGAATGGCGTGTTGTCCCGTTGGGTTCTGGTTGGCGGCGTGTTGCCGTCGTAAGGGTCACTCACCGGCACCAGAAAATATGGACGATTACATTCGTGCCGCTCGCCCTCGCGTGCAGCGGCTTTCGCGTGAGCTGGAACTCGAAGCGATCCGGCTGCTAGCCGAATTGCTCGCCGATGCTGCGAAAGAGCGCCGTGGCGTTTTGCCCGGCGCTTTCAAGCGCGAATTGCGCGCGCCTATGCCCGGCGCCACACCTATCGCGGATACATCGGATTCCCCGCGTGACTGCGCAAAACGCCGGGGCTCCCGGTACGCGACTAAGGGAGGTAAGTAGATGCCCAATGCAATGTCTACGCGACCGGCGCGTGTAGGGAGCACGTTCGCTTGGGAGGTAGCCAAGCACACGACGGAGCGTGACCGGGAGATCGCATGGTTGCTGTATCGCCAGAAGATCTTGACGACCGATCAGCTATGGCTGTTGTTCTTCGGTTCGTTGCGTCGCTGCCAGGATCGTCTGCTGTGGCTGTATCGCCATCGAGTGATCGACCGGTTCTATCCCGCAGGTCCGTTCTCGCTGGGTAAGCCACAAGCGCACTGGCTACTCGATGAGGTCGGTGCACACCTCGTCGCTGCTCGTCTTGGGCGTGCGCGCAAGAGCCTTGGCTGGGATCGCCAACAGGACTTCCACGAGCACGCCCAGCTCGCTCACCGGCTGGAGTGCAACAGGTTCGTTTGCGGTGTGATCGCCGCGACCCTGTACACACCGGACGTGTGGGTCGGTGCGTGGGAGCTGGGCTGGGGTGCGATCAAGCCGTACTGGTCGCACCCTGCATATGGGATGGCGCGTCCGGATGCCAGCCTCACGCTGAGCACACCCTTCGGGCTCGTGGTGGTTGCGGTTGAGTGGGATCGCGCGACCGAGCCGAGGGCGACACTCGTCGGGAAGATCAGCCGCTACGCCACGACGCTCGAGCAAGCCCGAGGTGTGCGCTGGCATAACGTCTGCTTTGTCCTCCCGGGTGAGCGCCGCGCACAACGCCTGGTCCAAGAGGGCAGACAGGACGCGTGGCAGGTGCCGAGCGCGCGGTTCTGGGTCACGACCACAGCCCAACTTGAAGCGTCTGGGCCGCTCGGGGAGATCTGGCGCTGCCTCGACTACGAGGATCGGCCCTGCGGGATGGCGGACTTCGAGACGCTAGACGGCGCCGAGGTCACGCCGCGTGAGCAGGCTCTCGGCCGCCGGTGGCAGGTGCCGATGCCAGAGCGCTGGGCGGCACTCTCCCCGCTCGGTGCGCGTCCCCGCCCACAGGACACGCCGCCTGCCCTAGCAGCGGAGGATGCCGAGCTGGCCCGCGAATGGGAGCAGCGCCGCGCCCAGGAACGTACAGAAGCCGAACACGACGCCGAGGAGCCTGCAGCCGGGCAGGGGTGGTCTGTTGGAGGGTTGAGATCCGATGGCGGTTCTGGTCTCCTCGACAACTCGCAAGACCACGAGCAGGAGGAGCCCTGGCGATGACACGCGTCTGTCTCTACACCCGTATCTCGACCGATGAGGAGAACCAGCCGACCTCGCTCGCTTCCCAGCAGGAACGGTTGGAGGCGTTCTGCAAGGTGCAGGAGGACTGGCGGATCATCGCCCACCACGAAGACCGCGCCACCGGCACAAAGCTCGACCGGCCAGGACTCCAAGCTGCGCTCGACCTCGCCCGCCAAGGACGGATCGACCAGCTCCTCGTCTACCGCATCGACCGACTCAGCCGCAAGGTGCGCCAGCTCGCCAGCATCGCCGAGGAGCTAGACACCCTCAACGTGATCCTGCGGTCGGCGACCGAGCCATTCGACACCGGCTCAGCAGCCGGCCGGATGATGCTGCAAATGCTCGGCGTGTTCGCCGAGTTCGAGCACGCCACCATCGTCGACCGCGTCACCTCAGGCATCGAGCGACGCGCCCGCGAAGGCCGCTGGCCCAACGGACGCATCCCATTCGGCTACACCCGTAACGAGCAAAAGCACCTCGTCCCCGACGAACGCACCGCACCTGTCATCCGGCGCATCTTCGGCCGCTACGCCGCCGGGCGACTCGGTGCCGCTGCTATCGCACGGCGCCTCGTCGCAGAACACGCTCCCGCTCCGTCGCGTGGCTGGCAGCCCAACATCGTGCTCTGGGTGCTCAGCAACCAGGCATACGTCGGGCGTGTCCACTGGCGTGACCAGACCTTTCCCGGCTTGCATGAGCCGCTGATCGACCAAGACACATTCGACCGCGCACAAGCACTCCTGAAACAGCGCGGAGAGGACTTGGCGATGCGCGCAGCAAGCCGCGCCGAGTTCCTACTCACCGGCCTCGTGCGCTGCGGGCGCTGCCGCCGCGCGTACGTCGGAATGTCCGCCAAAGGCAACGGCGGCACCTACCACTACTACGCCTGCTCAGGCAGACAAAAGCTCGGTCGAAAAAGCTGCGACGGAGAGCGCATACCACGCGAGAAGCTAGAGGCCGCGATCCTCACACAGCTCACCAGCATCTACCGAGACGGCGGACTCATCCGCGACGCCATCACGCAGGCCGCCGCGAGCGATGACACCGACCGCACCGCGCTCACAGAACAACGCGCGTCGCTCGCCAAAGAGATCACCCGATCCGAACGCGCGATCGACCGCTACCAAAACGCCTTCGAGGCAGGCGACCTCAACCCCGCGCACTTCAACGAGCGCCTAACCACGCTCAAGACACGCCTGGAGGCTCTCCACGACCAAGACCAAGGACTCGCCCACGAACTATCCACAGACGCACCGACCACACCTGACGCCGCTGCACTCCGCGCCGTCGCTGACCAGCTCGATCACGTCATCGAACACGGCGAGCCCGAGCAAGCCAAGGCACTCCTCGCCATCCTCATCGCCGAGCTACGCGTCAACAGCCGCAACGAGATCCTGCCCACCTACCGCGTCGGCGCACCCGTGGTTTGCGCGCCGAACAGTTCAGTGGAGCTAGTCGGGCTCGAACCGACGACCTTCTGGCTGCCAGCCAGACGCTCTCCCAGCTGAGCTATAGCCCCGTGTATGGAATCAATCTTATAGCGCTTGAAGCCATCTGGGGATGTTCAGTCCCGTGGAATGAACTCGGGCACTTCTAGGTCGGCGTTCGATTCGTCGCGAGCACCGCGCCGCGGGCGGGGGGAACCGTCCCCACCGGCTCTAGCCCCACGAGCTGGGTCCCCCGGTGCGGCCTGATCAAGCCTTGCGGTCATGCTGCCGTGGGTGAGCCGCACGTCGCGTAGAAGGCGCTCTGCGTTGCTGTGTAGCGAGGCCGATAGGTCACTCAGGTTGCGCGACACCTCGCTGCCGTCGCGAAGCACTTCGCGCGCGATCTCGCGTGCCTCGGCGACGATCTCGCGTGCGTCGTCGCGAGCCTTTGCGCGTATCTCGTTTGCTTTCTCCTGCGCCTTCGCATCCTGCACCGCCAGCTGTCGCTCCCCCTCCGCGAGGGTCTCTCTGACCTGATCGCGGGCGCTTGTGAGGATGCGCTCCGACTCCTTACCAGCGTCTCCCACGATCGTCTCAGATTGCCGACGTGCATTCTCGAGCAATTGAGTCGCTTCCTTGTGCGCGTCCTCCAGTTGACTGTCGATCTCCTCGTGTGCCGCCGCCAATGCGCCTTGCGCCTCGTTGCGGGCGCTCGCGAGCACTCCTTCAGCCTCCTGGCTGGCGGTCTGAAGCTTATGCTCGGCCTGTTTGCTGGCCTCGGAGAGCATGGTCTCGGTCTCCACCTGGACGGCGGCGCGGAGCTCTTCCGCCGCTCGCGCCCGCTCGCCGGCATCGGCGTGAATCGCCCCGACCGCCGCGAGTGCCTCATTGCGAGCCTGCTCGGCTTGGGCTCTGGCGTGTCCGAGGATCTCTTCGGACTCCTCCTCCGCTGCCCGCACACGGTTCTCAGCGGCGCGATCCGCCTCAGCGATCCGCTCTGCGGCCCGCTCCTCGGCCTGCTCGCGCAGCTGCCGCGCGGCACGCTCGGCCGCGTCGACAATGCTCTTCACGCGCCCCGGCGCCTCCCATGGGTCCATGCACCCATGGTAAGGGGTTGGGCGCGGGTCAGACTGCACCGATGCGACTCGAGCGAGCACGTTTGCGAGCCCCTATCCGACGCTCATGGTGCTTTGCGCGCGTATTCTCTCGCGCTTGCCCATCACCGCTAAAGCTCGTTGGACGGCTACTGCCGCCGTGCTCATCTCCGCAGTTGCGCTCGTCATCATCATGTCCTCCCATGCTGACGCTCGTCTCGCACCGGCCTGTCAGCCCTCGGCATTGGGGACCTCCGCTGCGCTTGCCGGCGGTGCGATAACCGTCACGCCCGCACCCAATACGCTGGATGCCTCCTATCGCACTCAGATCAGCTTCCTCGGCGTTCCCGCCGCCGACATTTCAGATGTCAGGGTTGTGGGAATACGAAGTGGCTCTCATTCAGGTCGGCTCCTGGCCTACTCCCAGGGTGATGGAGCCAGCTTCCTGCCGCACAAATCGTTCAGCCAAGGGGAGACGGTGGCCGTGCACGCCGTTCTACGCCAAGGTGCGCACACGACGCCTTTCTCGTGGCGCTTCACCGTGGCTGAAGTGGACGCCGTGAGCCGTTCCTTGGAGACGCCGCCGCCACCACCACCCCCACCGAAGCCAAGCGAACTCCAGCAGTTCGTCTCACGCCCCGAATTGAAGCCGCCGGCTGTCAGGGTGAGCACCGACTCGGGGGCACACGCGCCTGGGGATATCTTCCTTGCTCCCTACGCCGGACCGGGACAGTACGGGCCGATGATTCTCAATGGCGCCGGCGAACTCGTCTGGTTCAAGCCAGTACCGCATGGCGCCAGGGCAGCCGATCTGCGGGTTCAGCAATACAACGATCAACCAGTGCTGACCTGGTGGGAGGACCCGCTCGCAGCGGGTGCTCGCCACGACGCTGGGATCGTGATCGCCAACAGCTCCTACAAGGACATCGCGATCGTGCGCGCCGGCAACGGCTATCAGCCTGACCTGCACGCGTTTGAAATCACACCGCAAGGCACTGCTCTATTTACCGTCTATGACGCGATTCGCTGCAACCTGAGCCCCTACGGTGGCCCCCGCAATGGCGCGGTCGCCGACACACTGTTTCAGGAGATCGACCTCAAGACTGGTCTGGTCCGCTACGAATGGCACGCGCTCGATCACGTCGCACTCGCCGACTCCTACATGCCGGTTAAGGGCGGCGGCACCCCTAAGTCCCCATGGGACTACTTCCATATCAACGCTGTCTTAAAGCACGGCGATCGCATGCTCGTCGACTCGCGCAACACGTGGGCTGCCTATTACATCGACGGCCACACCGGTCAGATCGTCTGGCGCGTTGGGGGCAAGCAGTCGAGTTTCAAGATGGGTCCAGACTCGCGACCCGCGTGGCAGCACGACGCGCGTCTGGGCCCTGCGGACACGATCTCCTTCTTCGATAACGGCGCTACCCCGGCGGTGCATCCGCAGTCGCGTGTGATCGTGCTGCGGCTCGACACGCAAAACATGTCCGCGACGCTCGTCTCAAGCTTTCACCACCCGACCCCGCTGGTGGTCCCAAGCCAAGGTGACTTCCAGCCCCAACCCGACGGCAATTGGTTTGTTGGGTGGGGGCAGGAACCCTATTTCTCGGAATTCACCTCCGCGGGACAGGTGCTGTTCGATGCTCACTTGCCCCGCCTCTACCAGTCTTTCACGGCGCTCAAGTTCCCCTGGGACGGGCAGCCCACCGAGCCGCCCCGGATCGCGGCGCGCCGTGGCAAGCACGAGGGCGTTGTTGTGTATGCGAGCTGGAACGGTTCCACCGCTCTGGCCTCGTGGCGTCTGCTCGCCGGTGACAGTCCGAGCACGTTGGCGCCCGTCACAACTGTGCCTCGCGGCGGCTTTGAAACCGCGATCGCGACTTCCGTCAAGGCTCGCTACGTGGCCGTGCAGGCGCTCGGCGCCGAAGGCAACATGCTCGGAGCATCGGCCACAATCGGCTCCTGAGCCACTGGCAGGTACCTCGCCGGTTGCCAGACCGATGGCAGGATTTGTTGGAAATACGTCCTTGCGGACGGGTCGTTCTTGGGGCATGATCGGGCTATGGGCACCGCACCGATCCCCCGACCGAGAGCCATGGGCGTGCGGCGCCCGGGGCAGAGCGTCGCGGGATCGTCCTCGAGCGCCCACACGTCCCGTGCACGTCCACGCGAGATCGCGATCCTCGCCTTCCCCGGTGTGCAGAGCCTCGACGTTACCGGTCCGCTGGAGGTGTTCGCCGCGGCAGACCTGCTCATGCGGGCTTCCGCCGGCGCGCGCCGGTCGCTGGCGAGGGCCGGCACGAGCGTGCGCGACGGTGGCGCGCGAGACCTCGCTAGGACCGACGAGTCAGCCAGACATACCTATGAGATATCGATTCTCAGCAGCGACGGCGCTCCGCTGCGGACCTCAAGTGGCCTTGAGATCGTGCCTCACGGCGATTTTTCCAGCGCGCCTGCGCGACTGGACACGCTGATTGTCGCCGGCGGCCACGGCTCGGGTAAGGCCAGCGTTGATCCTGCCACGGTCGAGTGGATCGCGCGCACCTCCGCCCGCGCACGACGCACCGCTTCGGTGTGCACCGGGGCGTTCCTGCTCGCCGCTGCCGGGCTGCTCGACGGGCGCCGCGCCACCACGCACTGGGCGTCCGCATCCGAGCTTGCGCGTCGCTACCCGGCCGTGCGCGTCGACCCCGAGCCGATCTTCCTGCGCGACGGTGACGTGTGGACCTCTGCGGGGGTCACCGCAGGGATGGACCTTGCGCTCGCGCTCGTCGAAGAAGACCTCGACCGCGAGGCCGCGCTCGCGATCGCGCGTCATTTGGTTCTATTCCTGCGCCGTCCCGGCAACCAGGCCCAGTTCAGCGCCACGCTGGCCGCGCAGGAGCCCGTGCGCGAGCCGCTGCGCGAGGTTCGTCGCCACATCGTCGAGAACCTCGCGGGTGATCTCTCCGTGGAGGCGCTGGCTAAGCGTGCCCACATGAGTCCCCGACACTTTGCCCGCTCTTTTCGCACAGAGATGGGCATCACCCCGGCCCGCTTCGTCGAGAGCGTCCGCCTGGAGTCGGCACGCCGTGCCCTGGAGGACACCGCTCAGCCTGTCGCCACGGTCGCTAGCGTCTGCGGCTTTGGCACGCCAGAGACGTTGCGCCGCTCCTTTCTGCGCCTGCTCGGCGTCGGGCCCGCTGAGTACCGCCGCCGTTTCCACCCCAACGGGTCGGCCTCGGGTAAAGCGGCGGCAGCCTGACTTCACGCGAGTCGGGCCGGCCACGAGAACGACCCCAAATCCAAACCCAACCACGAGAGGCAGGCGCACATGGACATCGCGATACTCATCTACGACCGTTTCACCGCACTCGACGCAGTCGGGCCCTATGAGGTGCTCAGCCGCCTCCCCGACGCCAAGGTCACATTCGTCGCCGAGCACGCAGGCCCCATTCGTACCGACACCCGCCAGCTGACGTTGCTTGCCGAAGCGACGATCGACGAGCTTGCCAGCCCGGAGATCGTGCTCGTCCCAGGCGGCCCCGGTCAGGTCGCACTGATGGACGGGGGTCACACACATGAGTGGTTGCGCGCCGCCGATGCCACCTCCACATGGACTGCGTCGGTGTGCACCGGCTCGCTGATCCTCGCCGCCGCTGGCCTGCTCGAGGGCAAGCGCGCCACAAGCAACTGGCAGGCGCTCGAGGCGTTGGGCGGGTTCGGCGTGCAAGTCATCCCCGAGCGAGTGGTGTTCGACGGCAAGTACGTCACCTCCGCTGGTGTCACAGCCGGGATCGACATGGCGCTCTCGCTTACCGCCAAGATCGCCGGCGACCAGGTCGCTCAGGCGATCCAGCTGGGCATCGAGTACGACCCCGAGCCGCCGTTCGACGCCGGCTCGCCGGCCAAGGCGCCTGTGGAGATCGTCGAGGCAGTGCGCGCCTACTCGCGCTTTGTCGAGCACGCCGCCTGAGATCACCCAACAGAAAGATCTGCGCCCGCAATGGCGGGGCAGCTCACGGTGAAGTGCCGCTCCCTCCCGCTAATCTGCGCTATCCGATGGCCGAGCGCAGATACGACCCGCAGGAGATAGAGCCGCGTTGGCAAAAGGTGTGGGCCGACGAGCACACGTGGGAGGTCTCAAACGACGCGATCGCCGGGGAGGCTCCCGACGTGAGCTCTTATGTGCTGGAGATGCTCCCCTACCCCAGTGGTGAGCCTCACATCGGCCATCTGAAGAAATACGCCGTCGGCGACGCGATCGCCCACTTCCACCGGCGCACCGGCCACCGCGTGCTGCACCCGATGGGCTACGACGCGTTCGGGCTGCCTGCTGAGAACCACGCGATCAAGACAGGGGTGCATCCGCGCGACTCCACCGCCGAGTCGATCGCCTCCTTCCAGCGCCAGTTCCGCTCGTGGGGGATCTCGATCGACTGGTCACGTGAGCTCGGCACGCATGAACCCTCCTACTACCGCTGGACGCAGTGGATCTTCCTGGAGCTGTTCAAGGCAGGGCTCGCCTACCGCCGCGACGCCGCCGTCAAGTGGTGTCCCCACGATCAAACCGTGCTCGCCAACGAGCAGGTCGACGCCGAGGGGTGCTGTGAGCGTTGCGGCGCGGTCGTTGAAGTCAAGCAGCTCGAGCAGTGGTTCTTCCGCATCACCGACTACGCCGAGCGACTGCTCGGGGACCTCGACACGATCGATTGGCCCGAGCATGTCAAGACGATGCAGCGCAACTGGATCGGGCGCTCCGAGGGCGCTGAGGTGACCTTCCGTTGCGAGGACTTGGATCCCGCCCACCCGATCGACTACCCAGTGTTCACCACGCGTCCCGACACCCTATTTGGCGCCACCTTCTTCGTGATGGCCCCCGAGCACCCCGACGTGCTGCGCCTCGTGGAGGGCACCGCGCAGGAGCAGGCTGTGCGCGACTACATCAACCACGCGCTCACCGAGTCTGGCGTGGAGCGTGGTTCGCTTGAGAAGCCCAAGACCGGGGTGGCGCTCGGACGCACCGTCACCAACCCCGTCAACGGCGAGACAATCCCGATGTTCGTGGCCGACTACGTGCTGATGGAGTACGGCACCGGCGCGATCATGGCGGTACCCGGTCACGATGAGCGCGACTACGCGTTCGCGCGCGCGTACGACCTGCCGATCCGCCGCGTGATCGAAGGCATACCCGAGGAGGGGGGAGACGATCAGGGTTTGCCCTACCCCGGCGATGGCCCGCTGGTGAATTCGCACTCCCACTTCGACGGCATGGGCAACCGAGAGGCGCTACGGGCGATTGTGGAATGGCTCGACCGCGAGGGCAAGGGTCACGCGTCTGTCAACTATCGCCTGCGCGATTGGCTGATCTCGCGCCAGCGCTACTGGGGCTGCCCGATCCCGATCGTCTACTGCGAGAAGTGCGGCTTGCAACCGGTCCCCGTCGAGCAGCTGCCGGTTGTGCTGCCCGACATCGAGGACTACGCGCCGCGTGGGCGTTCGCCGCTCGCTGCAGCCGAGGATTGGGTCAGCACCGAATGCCCCGCTTGCGGTGGCCCGGCACGCCGCGAGACGGACACAATGGACACGTTCGTCGACTCCTCCTGGTACTTCCTGCGCTACTGCGACGCCCGCAACGAACAGGCCGCCTGGAACCCCTCCGCGCTGCGCCAGTGGATGCCGGTCGACCAGTACATCGGCGGTGTGGAGCACGCGATCCTGCACCTCATGTACGCGCGCTTCTTCTGCAAGGCGCTCGCGGACCTCGGGCAGCTCGACTTTCAGGAGCCCTTCAAGGCGCTGTTCACACAAGGCATGGTCACCAAGGACGGCGCCAAGATGAGTAAGTCCAAGGGCAACGTCGTCTCACCCGCCTCGATCGTGGAGCGCTACGGCGCCGATACCGCGCGCTGCTACATCCTGTTTGTTGGTCCCCCCGACCAGGATGCCGACTGGTCGGACGAGGGTGTCGAGGGCGTCCACCGCTTCCTCGCTCGCTTGTGGCGGCTGGCTGCCGAGACGGCCGACCGCGGCGGCAGCGAGAGCCCGCTGTTGTCGCTCGATGCCTTCAGTGGCAACGGCGCGCTCGACGGCGACGACCTGGAGCTCGTGCGCAAGGCTCACTGGGCGATCGACAAGGTCTCTGAAGACATGCGCCGCTTCGCTTTCAACACCGCGATCGCGGCAGTCATGGAGCTGCTCAACGACTGCTCCCGCATGCGCGAGACACTGCGGGTGGACACACTGCGCTTCGGCCTCGCCACCGCCGCCTCACTGCTGTTCCCGTTCGCCCCTCATGCCTCCTCCGACATCTACGAGATGCTCATCGGCCAACGTGTGTGGGAACAGCCGTGGCCGCAAGCCGATCCTGAGATGCTCGAACGTGATGCCTACGAGTTGGTCTGCCAGGTCAACGGCAAGCTGCGCGACCGTGTGCAGGCCTCAAGCGACGCTAGCGACGAGGAGCTCAAGGCGCTGTGCCTGGCGGCTCCCAACGTGCAGGCGCACATCGAAGGGCGCGAGATCGTCAAGGAAGTCGTCGTGCCAGGCAGGCTCGTCAACCTCGTTGTGCGCTGACGGCCGGCCTGCGTTCCGCGCTCGTCACCGCCGCCACCGCGTGCTGTCCGAGCGCCTCTATCGAGGTGTTCGGCAATCGTTGCGCAACACCACGCGGCAACCACCAGTTCCACTTTCCAAACAGCTCCATCGCCGTCGGCACCAGCACCAGGCGCACGATCGTGGCATCGATCGCGATCGCCATCGCACAGCCCAAACCAAGCTCCTTGATCGAGGGGACCCCGGTGAGCGCGAACACGCTGAACACGCACACCATGATCAACGCGGCGCTTGTGATCGTCGAGGCGCTCGAGGACAGGCCTTCCACAACAGCCCGCCGTGTATCCCCGGTCGCGGCGTAGCGCTCGCGGATGCGACTCAGCAGAAACACCTCGTAGTCCATCGACAGTCCAAACACAACCGCCAGCACCAGCGGGAGGATCAGCGTTTCAACTGTCCCGAACACGAGCGTGAGCAAGCCGTACGCGGCGCTCACCGACAGCAGATTCATCATCACCGCCTTCAGTGGCAGCACGATCGAGCGCAACAGCAGCATCAGCACGAAGAAGGTCACACTCATCACGAATAGCGCGACCTTCCACAGCGAGTCGATCACCTCGTAGTGATAATCGCTGAGGTAGGCCGCCACGCCGCCCACCAGCACGCCTGCTGGCATAACCGAGCGCAAGCGCGCAATCGCCGCTCTTCCCTGCTCAGACTCGCCGTCGTGACGTGGAATCGCGCGGATCAATATTTCGCGCCCGCTCTTGGAGCCGATCGTGGGCTCCACGTTGCGCACCTCCGGATCGGCGCTCAGCAGCTGCCTGACCTTCGCCTGCTGGTCGGCGGGTGCCACCACTTCGATCGGGCTGATCGCACCTTCTCCTGTGATCGCGGCCGCCGCTTGGAAGCCACGCAACGTCTCGTTCCCGCTCGGTAGCTGGCGCAAAGCGCCATCGGTTGTCTTCAAGTGAAGCGCCGGCGACGCCAGCGCCAGCATCACGATCGCCGCCGTTGCGGCCGTCAACGCAGGGCGGCGGGTAACCAGCGCGGTCCATCGTGCCCAGAAGCCCGATCCCACTCCCGCACCGGATCCGATCGCGTCGCGCACGCCCGTCTGCGTGCTTGGGCTATGGGATGCGCTTGGGCCATGAGATGCGCTCGGGCCGCGGCGTGCGCTCCTACCGTAGACCCGGCCGCGCAGCGAGCTCGCGAGCGTCGCCACGCGAGCGAACACACGTCCGCGATCGTGAGTGCGCGCGCCCAGCAGCGAGATGATCGTCGGCAACAACGTAGCCGCCGCAAGCACCGAGACGGTAACGACGATGATCGCGCCGAGCGCCATCGAGCGGATTGCCGCCGCATGCA
This sequence comes from uncultured Solirubrobacterales bacterium, assembly GCA_963849215.1. Classification (GTDB taxonomy): domain Bacteria; phylum Actinomycetota; class Thermoleophilia; order Solirubrobacterales; family Solirubrobacteraceae; genus Palsa-744. The sequence continues at coordinate 35,869 of CAWKGR010000001.1, read as the reverse complement.
CGATGTACAGGCCAACAAGCGCCGTCACGACCGTCGCTCCGGAGAAGATCACAGCCACCCCTGAGGTGGCAAGCGCCGTCGCGCGCGCCTGCTCAACCGCGGCGCCCGCTCGAATCTCTTGCCGGTAGCGGGCCAGCACGAACAGCGAGTAGTCCACCGCCACGCCGATCCCGATCATCGACGCCATGTTCGTCACGAATACCGACATTTCCATCGTCAGCGACAGCAGATAGATGATCGCGCCGGTGATCAGCACCGACACTGCCCCCAGCGCTAGCGGCAGCGTGGCCGCGATCAGCGAGCCAAACACGGCCACCAGGATCAGCGCCACGATCGGAAAGCCCGTCGCCTCCGCCTTCGCCAGGTCCTTCTTGCTCAGATCCTGAAGCCCAGCCCACAGCGCGCTCTGGCCAACCAGGTGTAGTGCCACCGGGCCGCCGTCGGCGCCGTTGAGGTCGAGCTTCCCTCGCAGCGCCTCAGCCACGTTTGTCGCGCCTTCTTCGTTGACGGCCAGCGCGAATGGGACGATCAATGTGCGTTGACGTGCTCCCGCCGCCTCGATCGCGTGTGCGGCTTGCACGCGCGCCGCGGCGGAGAGACTCACGTGAGCGGTGCCCAGCGTGGCGTCCTGTAGGCGCGTGAGCCCCGCTCTCATCTCGGCGGCGGTGGCCCCAGTGGCCGGAGCCAGCACCCCAGCCAGCTGCGCGTGCTGGGCACCAGGGGCGATCTTCGGCAGCCGTGCCAGCAGCGCCTTGGACTGCGAGCCGGGGATCGCATACCCGCCGCCGGAGAGGTGTTCGCTCTGTTTTGCCGCCAGCGGCGCGGCCGCCACGACGAGCACGATCCACACCCCCAGCACCAGCTTCCGGTGACCTCGCAACCAGCGATCAAGCCTCAGCATCAGGTTCTGCACAGCGGCCCCTTCCACTAGCTTGTTTGGCTAGACAGCCAGTTTCTTGGATTAGTTTACGGAGATGTGTGCGAGGCGACACAGATGGATTCCAGGCCGCCACGCATATTCGTGACTGTGGCTCAAGCGAGCCATAGCTCTGGCGAGTTGCGCCAAGAGCATTCGCGAGCTTAACCCGTCGGGATACTGGCCTAGACTCGCTTCAGATGCCCGCCCTGAAGCCCGCCTACCTGATCCACGGCGACGACCACGGCGCGATCGGCGAGCGGCGTGCGCGTTTGAAGACCTTGGCGGAAGTGGAGGGTGACGCGGGCAGCGTGGAGATCCTTTCGGGTGACGCTGGCACACCCGAAGGTGTGGCGTTGGCCCTCGCCACGATGACGTTCGCGATCGGGCGCCGGGTGATCGTGGTGGACGGAGCGGAGCGTTTCAAGGAGGCCGAGGTCGCCGAGCTGATTGAGCCGGCGATGACGGACATGCCACCGGACACGACGGTCGCGTTCTTTGCGCGCGAGGAGGGTCGTACGAAGGCGCCGGCGGCGCTGCATCGCGCGGTGAAGGGAGCGAAGGGGCAGATCGTCGCGGAGGCGACTATCAAGCCGTGGGAGCTCGCTGGGTGGGTACGCGAGCAGGCGACCCGACTGGGGCTCTCACTCGATGCGTTCGCCGCGAAGACGTTGGTGGCGCAGGTAGGGGAACGTCAACAGCGCTTGCTGCGTGAGCTGGAGAAGCTCGCCCTCGCCGAGGAGCAGAGCGACGGTCCGATCCGCGTGAGTGCCGATGACATCGAGGCGCAGGCCGCGCACTCGCAGGCGTGGCGTGCGTTCTCGCTTGCCGACGCGCTCGTCGGCGGGGATGTGGGTGAAGCGATGCGTTCCTATCTACGTCTACGCACGCAAGGGGAGCGGCTGTCTGGGCTCGTGTATCTGATGGCGCTGCGTCTACGCGACGCCGAGGCGGTGTCGATCCGTCTGCAGGCGGGAGAGACCCCCGCCGAGATCAAGCGCGGCCTGCGGATGCCCCCTCGCGCGGCGGATCGCTTCATCTCCGACGTGGCGCGCACCGAGCCTGAGCGCCTGCGGGCCGCACTGTGCCGGATCGCGGACCTCGAACTGGACACGCGCGGGGGGGCGCCGCTCAGCGAGTCACGCACCCTACTGTCCTCACTAGAGGAGGACACACTCGCGATGCGCGCGATCCTCGCTGTGGCGAGCTGAGCGCGCCTAGGACTTGTTCGAGACGAGCAGGCGTGCCGCGCGGGACTTCTTGCGCGCGCCGGTATTGCGATGCAACGCGCCACGCTTGACGGCCTTGTCGATCGTGCTCACGAGGCGACGGTGCTCGGTCGCGACGGCGTCGCCATCGCCATCCTGCACGAGAGCCTCCAGGCGCCGGAAATAGGTCTTGATCGCAGAGGTGTATTCACGGTTCTCAAGACGCTCGCGCTCAGAGCGGAGGATGCGCTTCTTCTGTGATGCGATGTTGGCCATATCAATAGGCGCTGCGACCCAAGCAGCCTGCCGGGGCGCGCCGCGCAGCGCCGTACTATAGCGCCCCGTGTCCATAAGCCCTGAGACCGTCGAGGAATCGAGCGGACCGAAGCCTCCTCACAGCGTGGCACGCAACACGGCGATGTTTTCGGTCGCTACCGGATTCTCGCGGATAGCAGGGCTTTTGCGCGAGATCGTGTTCGCGAGCTACTTCGGCACGAGCGCCGCCGCGTCGGCATACACGATCGCCTTCCTGGTGCCGAACTTCGTTGCGCAGCTGTTCGCCAATGCGGCGCTCTCCGCGGCGTTCGTGCCGGTGTTCACAGAGCTGCTCCAGCAGGGCAAGAAGCGCGAGGCGTTTCGTCTGGCCTCCACACTGTTCTGGATCATGTTGATCGTCCTCAGCGTGGTCACGGCGTTCTTCATCCTCGCCGCTGGGGTGATCATGCCGCTGTTCACCGGCCCGAAGTTCGACGCTGCGACCGTCTCTCTCACAGTGGGGCTCTCACAAGTGCTGTTCCCGGTGGTGCTGATCCTCGGCCTCAACGGGTTGCTGCTCGGGATCCTGCAGTCCTATGATCGTTTCACGCTCCAAGCAGTGTCCCCTGCGGTGTGGAACGTGATCATCATCGCGTTTTTGGTCGTACTGCATCCGTACTTTCACGGGCAGAACGGCATCTACGCGTTCGCCATCGGGGTGCTGGTTGCCACGGGCGCGCAAATGCTGATGGCGCTCGCGGCGCTCACTCGGATCGATTTTCGATTGCAGATGTCAATCGACTGGCACGACCCGCGCGTGAGTCGCGTGTTCCTGTTGATGATGCCGGTGACGATCGGTTTGGGGATCGTCAATCTCGACCAGCTCATCAACTCCGCGTTCGGCACGCTCGTGTCCGACGAAGCGCCGCGAGCGATCGAAAACGCTTTCCGCGTGTACATGCTTCCGCAGGGGATGTTCAGCGTCGCTGTGGCGACTGTGCTGTTCCCGCTCATGAGTCGCATGGCTGCGCGCCGCGACGTCGCTTCGATGCGCCGCACGGTTGGCTCGGGGATGCGCCAGATCAATCTCCTGCTGATCCCAGCCGCGGTGTTCATGGCGGTGCTCACAGTCCCGATCGTGCGGTTGCTGTTCCAGCGCGGCAATTTCACCTCCGAATCGACCCATCTGGTGTCGATCGCGCTGTTCTGGTTTGCCTTCAGTCTGCCGTTCGGGGGGCTCAATCTACTGCTCACCAGATCGTTCTTCGCGGTGCAGCGGCCGTGGATTCCGACACGTATGGCGGGGATCAACATCATCGTGGACATCATTGTGAGCGTCAGCTTGTATAAGCCGCTTGGGATCGCGGGGCTGGTGATCGGGACGCTGGTGGCGAATGTGGTGATGACCGCGCTTCTAGCCCGTCGTCTGCGAATCGGGTTCAACGGGCGCTTGGAAGGGGGGCGCACCACGATGATCACAGCGCGCATCGTTGTCGCGTCGGCGTTGCTCGGGGGTGTGGCGTACGCCGTGTGGTATCTGCTGGACACACTGCTCGGGGTGTCGTTGTTGGCGCAGATCGTGAGCGTGGGGGCCGCGGCGCTCGCCGGGTTGTGGGTGTACTCGCGGGCGGTGCTTGCGATGCGCGTCCCGGAGGCCCACCAGGTGCACCGGCTGGTGATGGCCCAGCTCGGCCGAGCTTGACGGCGCGCGCCAATCGCGTCTGCGAGCGGGCGCGTGAGCGTCGTCATCGGATCGTCTAAAACGAAGGGCCGAGAAGGCTCTCGCCCTCCCGGCCCTGGTCCGGACATAGATCACCGGGTTACTACTACGTCCCAGGACTTAAATGTGTCTATGCCTGGGCGGCTATGACACTCCCAACCACCGGGACTGGCCACCAACACGAGGCTGGTGCGTGGCCCGGTTTGAGCCCGAAGGCTCCGGTTGAGTAGGCGATCCGCCGGACCATGAAGGCTAGCGCGCCGTGGAAGGCACCATCGCGCGAGCGTCCACACGTGGGTGGAGCCGCAGGCCATCTACAGTTTGGACGCCTATGGATCAAGACCGAATCCGCAACTTCTCGATCATCGCGCACATCGACCACGGCAAGTCGACGCTGGCGGACCGCATCCTGGAGCTGACCCACGCGGTGGACGAGCGCTCGATGCGCGCGCAGGTGCTGGACTCGATGGACTTGGAGCGTGAGCGCGGGATCACGATCAAGGCGCAGGCGGTGCGCGTGGCGTACACCGCCAGCGACGGGCAGACCTACCAGCTGCATCTGATCGACACGCCGGGGCACGTGGACTTCACCTACGAGGTGTCGCGCTCGCTGGCGGCGTGTGAGGGGGCGCTGCTGGTCGTGGACGCCTCCCAGGGGGTGGAGGCGCAGACAGTCGCCAACACCTACCTGGCGGTGGAGGCGGGGCTGGAGCTGATCCCGTGCCTGAACAAGATCGACCTGCCGGGCGCAGAGCCCGAGCGGGTGGCGGGGGAAGTGGCGGAGCTGATTGGCGAGCCACCGGAGGCGATCCTGAAGATCAGCGGGAAGACCGGCGCTGGAGTGGATGCGGTGCTGGAGGAGCTAATCCGGCGAGTGCCCCCGCCCTCAGGCGACCCGAGCGCGCCGCCGAGGGCGTTGATCTTCGACTCGGAGTTCGACCAGTACCGGGGCGTGATCGCCTATATCCGCGTGGTGGACGGGGTGTTCCGCAAGGGCGAGGCGATCCGCGCGATGGCGGCGGGCACGTACGCGGAGATCGACGACATCGGCTTCTTCTCCCCGACGATGACGCCGGTCAAGCAACTCTCGGCGGGCGAGGTGGGGTACCTGATCACCGGCATCAAGGATGTGACGCACCTGCGCGTGGGCGACACGCTGACGACAGAGGTGCGCTCAGAGAAGCGCACATCCGAGCCGCTGCCGGGCTACCGCGAGGTCAAGCCGATGGTGTTCTGCGGGTTGTTCCCGATCGACTCCGACCGCTACCCCGACCTGCGCGACGCGCTGGAGAAGCTGACGCTCAACGATGCGGCGCTCTCCTGGGAGCCCGAGACCTCCGATGCGCTTGGCTTTGGCTTCCGCTGTGGCTTCCTGGGCCTGCTGCACATGGACATCGTGCGCGAGCGCCTGGAGCGCGAGTACGACCTGGAGTTGCTGGCGACGATGCCCTCGGTGGAGTTCGACGTGACGTTGACCAACGGGGAGGAGCTGGAGGTGCACAACCCCTCCGACATGCCCGATCCTGGAACGATCGCGGAGATCCGCGAGCCGTTCATCAAGGCCCAGGTGATCGCCCCGCGCGAGTTCGTGGGCGCGGTGATGGAGCTCTGTCAGGAGCGCCGCGGGGAGCCGGCGGGGATGCACTACCTCTCGCCCGAGCGCGTGCAGATGAGCTACGACCTGCCGCTGGCCGAAATCGTGCTGGACTTCTTCGACCAGTTGAAGTCGCGCACACGCGGGTACGCGTCGCTCGACTACGAGCTGAGCGGGATGAAGCCCGCGAACCTGGTGAAGCTCGACGTGCTGTTGGCCGGCGACACGGTGGATGCGCTCTCGATGGTGGTGCACAAGGACAAGGCGTACGACATGGGGCGCACGCTCACCGAAAAGCTGCGCAAGCGGATCCCGCGCCAGCAGTACGACGTGCCGATCCAAGCGGCGATCGGCTCGCACATTATCGCTCGCGAGACCGTGAAGGCCTTCCGCAAGGACGTGATCGCCAAGTGCTACGGCGGGGACATCAGCCGCAAGAAGAAGCTCCTGAGCAAGCAGAAGGAGGGCAAGAAGCGCATGAAGCAGGTCGGTCGCGTGGAGGTCCCCCAGGAGGCATTCCTGGCGGTGCTGGAGCTGGGGGAGGAGTGATGACAGGCGGGTCGCAGCCATTCCGTATCTCTGAGGCGCACGCGGGGCAGGTTGATTTTTTGGATTTGCTGTTCGTTCCGGTGAGGTGCCACGCGCAGTGAGAATCCTGTTTGTGTGCCTGGGGAACATCTGCCGCTCGCCGACCGCCGAGGGCGTGATGGGTCGACTGGTGGCGGATGCGGGACTGCAGTCGAGCATCGAGCTCGACAGCGCGGGCACCGGCGGGTGGCACGTGGGGGAGCCGCCGGACGCACGCGCCACCGAGGCCGCGGCGCGCCGGGGGATAGTGCTTGAGGGTCGCGCACGTCAGGTTCGCCCAGAGGACTTCGAGCGCTTTGATCTGATCTTGGCGATGGATCGCTCCAACGAGCGCGCGCTCAGGCCGCTGGCGATTGACGGAGACGCGCGCGCGAAGCTGCGCTTGCTGCGCGAGTTCGACCCCGCGAGCGCGGGTCTCGATGACCTCGACGTGCCCGATCCCTATTACGACGACAAGCACGGGTTCGACATCGTGCTGGACCAGGTGCAGGCTGCCTGTGAGGGACTGCTGGAGCACGTGCGTCTCTCCCTGCAAGCATGAGTCCGCCTACCGGGGCAAGCGAGCCCCGCCAGAGCGGCTGCGAGTGCGCATGAGCCTGCCGGCACACGCGACCGATCCACGCCGCGTGGGCGGTGGCGACATCAACGAGGCGTGGCACGTGCGGCTGAACGGGCAGGAGGCGTTCGTCAAGACACGTCCCGACGCGGGGGAGGGCGAGTACGCGCTGGAGGCGGCAGGCCTGGAGTGGCTGGGCGAGCCGGGCGCGTTGCGGGTGCCGCGTGTGATCGAGGTGGCCGATGACTATCTGGCTCTTGAATGGGTCGCGCCGGGCAGCCTCAGCGCGGATGGCGCGGAGGAGCTGGGAAGAGGACTGGCAGAGATCCACGCCGCCGGTGCGTCGAGCTTCGGTGACCCCGGCTTCGGTGAGCGGCTGGGCGTGCAGGCGCGTATCGGCTCGCTGCGCCTGCCCAACGAGCCAACTCCGGATTGGCCGTCGTTCTACGCGCAGCGCCGCTTGCTGCCGCTAGCGCGGATCGCGCGCGATCGCGAAGTGCTGTCGAGCGCCGGGGTCGCGGCGGTGGAGCGGGTGTGCGAGCGCTTGACGCAGATCGCGGGACCGGCAGAGTCACCGGCGCGCCTGCACGGGGACCTGTGGAGCGGCAACGTGCACGCCGACGCGTACGGCAGTCCGTGGCTGATCGACCCCTCTGCCTACGGCGGGCATCGCGAGGTGGATCTCGCAATGCTGCGCCTGTTCGGTGCGCCTTCCGAGCGCGTGTTCGCGGCGTATGACGAGCTGACCCCGCTCGCCGACGAATGGCAGGAGCGCGTGCACCTGTGGCAGTTGCTCCCGCTGCTCACACACGCCGTGCTGTTCGGCGGTTCCTACCGCGCGGTTGCGGAACGCGTGGCACACGACTACGCCGCTTGACGCAAGCCGTCCCGCTGAGAGGAGATCGTCGGATGAGGACCCGTGCGCCCTTCGACGATCGAGCAGCGCCGTCGCCTCTACCAACTCGCGCGGGTGGTGATCGTGCGTCACTACCGGCGTCCACTCACATTGAGCGAAGTGGCGCGGGCGCTCGCTAGCTCACCCCGTCAGGTCAGCCGAGCGTACGCGCAGTTCGGGGATGTGACATTCCGTGAGGATCTGCTGAGTCGCCGGTTGAGCGTGGCTGCGCAACTGCTGATCGAGCAGCCAGCAATCCCAATCCGCGACGTTGCCCGGCTGGTTGGCTTCCGCCAGGCGCCGCACTTCGCCAAGGCGTTTCGCCGCCGCTACGGGTTGTCGCCGGCGAGGTTTCGGGCTGAGGGACGAGACTATGCGCGGCGGGCGCGAGCCCCCCATTGAGCATCCACTCGCGGGCGCGAGCCCACCATTGAGCATCCACCCGCGGGCACGGGTGGTTCTCAGCTTGTGGCGTGCAGTGCCGTGTCGATCTCGGGCAGCGGTTCGACCGGGCCGGCGTTGGGGAGGCGCAGGCGCATCAGTGTGCCCCCTCCGGATGCGAGCTCTGCTTTGATGCTGCCGCCGTGCTGTTCGGCGACCTGGCGTACGATCGCCAGTCCGAGCCCGGAGCCCGGGCGTCCACGGGCCTCGGCGCCCCGGTAGAAGCGGTCGAACACGTGCGGGAGGTCGGCTCCTGAGATGCCCGGTCCATGGTCGCGCACGGTTAGTTGCTGTTCGTGGAGCGCGATCTCCACAGGGCTGCCGGGTGGGCTGTAGTTGACAGCATTGTCGACGAGATTGTTGATCGCGCGCCCCAATCGTCCCGGTGCGCCGGTGAGTACAACGGGGTCGAGCTCAACGTGGAAGGACGTGTCGGGGGAGTGGCGGCGAGCGCGATCGACCGCCTCCTCGACGACGAGGTCCAGACGTACGTCCTCGAGGCCAGCCCGTGGCTGCTCTCCACGACCGAGCTCGATCAGGTCGTTCATCAGCAGCGTGAGCTCCTCGATCTGCTCCACCACGTCGTCGAGCATCCGCTGGCGCTCCTCGACTCCCATGGTTCGCTCCTGCTTGAGGATTTCGATGTTGGTGCGCAAGCTCGTCACGGGGGTGCGCAGCTCGTGCGAGGCGTCGGCCACGAGCTGGCGTTGCGCGTGTACCGAGGCGTCGAGTGCATTCATCGAGCTCTGCAGCGTGTCGAGCATCACGTTGAAGCTCTCCGCCAGCCGTCCGATCTCGTCGACCCCCGCGGACTCGATTCGTTGAGAAAGGTCGTGTGTGCGGGTTACGTGCTCGGTGGCTTGCGTCAAGCGCTTCACGGGGGCCACCGCGGCGCCGGCGATCAATCTTCCTAGCAACGCCGCGAGCAGGATTCCGCCGATGTCGAGCAGCACGAGGATCAGCCGCAGCCGCGAGAGCAGGCTGTCGACGCTCGTGAGCGGCTGGGCGAGCTGTACGGCAAAGCCGGGGCGCAGCGCCTCGGTGAGTATGCGCACGTGGATGCCGTCCGCGTTGGCGTCGCGGAAGAACGGCTTACCGCCCTTGGCGGCGAGTGCGCGCGCCTCAGCGTCGACCGGGAGCGTCACGTTCGGCGAGGAGCGATATCTGATCATGCCGCTGGAGTTGATCAGCTGCTGGTAGCCGCGCACCTCGTCAGGGTGGGGGGAGAGGTTGCCGAACGGGTCGGGCGGTAGCGCGCCGCTTGAGCCGCTGCCTCCCGATCCCGATCCCGATCCTGAGCCTTGCCTGCGGCTGGGGCCGCCGAGGTTGGTGGGGGGCGCGAGCAGCGGACCCAGCTGCGGCTCGACCCTTCCGTTGGCCGTCGGTGACCTGCGTTGGCCTGAGTGCGCCAGCACCTGCTTGAGGTAGCGTTCGTCGCGGCTGCTGAGCCCACCGGGCGCGTTACTTGCGATCAGTCGCAACCCGTCCGAGCGAGTGCGCAGCTGACTGTCGATCTGACCGCGCAGCTGATGGGACACCAGCAGGTAGGTGAGCGCCGAGGCGAGCACCACCGCGATCGCCACCGCGGCGGCCGACACGAGCGTGATGCGCCGCCGGAAGCTCATGCTCGCCGAGCCCTTTGGGGTGAGATGGGGACGCGCACGCTCACTAGCTCCTCAGCACGTAACCGACGCCGCGCACCGTGTGGAGCAGGCGCGACTCGCCGCCGGCCTCGGTCTTGCGGCGCAGGTAGCCCATGTAGACGCCCAGCGAGTTGGAGCTCGAGCCGAAGTCATATCCCCACACGTGTTCAAAGATGATCGAGCGCGTCAGCACCTGCTTGGGATGGCGCAGGAACAGCTCCAGCAGCAGGAACTCGGTGCGGGTCAGATTGAGTGCTCGCTCGCCACGCCACGCCTCGTGCGCGAGGCGGTCCAGGCGCAGGTCCTCGAAGGCCAGCGCTTCGTCCTGGTCGCTCTCATCGGCACGACGCAGCAGCGCTCGCACGCGCGCCATCAGCTCGCGTAGCGCGAATGGCTTCACCAGATAGTCGTCCGCGCCCGCATCCAGGCCGGCCACCCTGTCATCGACCTGCTCGCGCGCGGTCAGCATCAGCACCGGCGTGCGATCGCCGCTTTCACGCACCCGCCTGCACACCTCCAGGCCATCGAGCACGGGCATCGAGATGTCGAGGATGACCGCGTCGTAGGAACCGTCGGTCATGCACTCAAGCGCGTTGCCACCGTCGCCGGAGAGGATCACCTCGTAGCGCTCCAGCGTGAGCGCACGCGACAACGCGTTCTGAACGGCGGGCTCGTCGTCGACTACCAATATGCGCGCTGGCTCTGCCATGGTTGACCGTCACCCAGTCGGGTACGTGTAAGCGTGAAGCTAAGGTGACGGTAGCGGGAGGAACTTAAGAGCGAGGCCGAAGAGGATGCGAAGAATCGTCGATGAGAGCGCGCCAGAGGCGATGGCAGACGATCCGCCCTCCTCTGAGAATCTGACCCCTTCTGAGGATCCACCCGTCTCGGGCGATCGAAGTTCTTCGGGTACCCGCGAGGGGATGTCACGCCAATCTCGCCGGTTGCGCAATGGGCTGATCAGCCTCGCGGTGTTCTTCGTGATGATCGTCGCGCTGCTGCTGGCGGTCCCAGGCCTGCGCTCGGCGGGTGAGCTGATCACCGACGCCAACCCGTCGTGGATCGCCGCGGGCGTCGGTTTCGAGCTGCTCTCCTGCGCCGGCTACGTGGTGCTGTTCGAGCTCGTGTTCAAGATGGAGCGCGGGTTCAGTCGGCGGCTGTCGCTGTCTGAGTTGGCGGTCAACTCGGTGGTGTCGGCGGGCGGCATCGGTGGGATTGCGCTGGGCGCATGGGTGCTGCGCACAAAGGGGGTCTCTGTCGAGCGGATCGCGAGGCGTTCGGTGCTGATGTTCGTGCTCACCAGCGCCGTCAACGTGTCCGTGGTGGCGGTGTTGGGCGTGGGGATGTGGCTCGGCCTGCTGCCCGGTACCCGGGACCCGTTGCTGACACTGTTGCCGGCCGCGTTTGCAATCGTGACGATCGCCGCGACCCTCGCCATCGCGGGCCTCGCGGGTCGTCTGGCTACACGTGGCAGATTGAGCAGCGGGCGTGGACATGTAGCTCTGGTGGCCGTCAGCGATGGTGTGCGTGGCGCGTTGCGGTTGATCGGCCGGCACGATCGGCGTCTGCTCGGGGCGATCGGGTATTGCCTGTTCGACGCGCTCGTGCTGTATGTGTGCCTACGCGCCTTCGGTCCGGCGCCGACGTTCTGGGCGGTCTCGATGGCCTACCTGGTGGGGCTGCTAGGCAACTCGATCCCGATCCCGGCCGGCCTCGTGGCAGTTGAAGGTGGGCTGATCGGGATGCTCGTGCTGTTCCACGTGCGCCCTGCCTCCGCGGCGGTCGCGGCGGTCATCACCTATCGTGCGATCTCGCTGTGGATCCCCGCGCTGATCGGGTCGGCCGCGTTCTTTGCGATGCGCCGCGAAATTGGCGAGCCTATGACCGCGGCCGCCGGGCCCGCGGGCGGCGGTTAGCGGGAGCCCGGGGATTCGGCCAAGCGCTCAGAGGCGGCCAGTGCGGCTTGTGCCTTCTGGCAGGGGTGGCCGGGAAGGCTGTTCATCACTTCGTGCAGCTGAGTCGATTCGGGCCCCGACAGGCCCGGGCAGTAGACCGGCGGCGGCAGCCTGCCGCTCGCCGAGCCGGGAGCGTTGAGGGGTCGCAGCTGGTTGGCCGCTGCCAGTGCGTGGGGGAGTGTGTTGGAGAACACGTCGATCGCCAACTGGCCGCTGTAGAGCTCGAATCGAGCGTTCTTCGTTGTAGATCGTCGCCGGGACACCTCTCACGAGCGTGTTGCGCTGTGGCCCGAGCGAGCTGTTGGAGTGCAGCCCGTAGATCACCGTGGTGACCTGCAACGGCAGCAGGCAGCTGCCGCCGCCCCCGAGCAGCCCCTTGCCGCTGACGCAGTCGCCGTAGTACACGCTGTCGCCGATCCCTGCGCTGTAGCTCTTCAGCCCGTCGACCGCCGCCAGCGGGCTACCGGCGAAGGTTGGCCCGGCCCAGTAGATCTTGAAGTAGGGGAACGTCTGAGCTTCGGTCAGCGCGGCTCTTGTGATCGGTGGCGGGTGGGTGGTGCCGCAGCCTGAGACTAGTGCTGCGGCGGCGAGCGCCGCGAGCGCAAGTGACACACACGCCGATGCTCGTCGTGTCGCTCGTCCCCGTACGAATCTGCTTGTGCGCGCGCGTGGCGGGACGTGTCGCTTCACAGACTGGTTCTCGCGGGCGCGATCTTCATCGGCGCTGATTATCGGCTACCTGTCCTCCGCGCGCGCAGCGCGACTTCAGCTGGGCTCCCCTGTTCATACAGATACAAGCACGCGACTCGTCCATATGAGATCGACTCGTGTGTGTGCTGGGGCTCGGCGGGGTAGCACGCCGAGCCCCAGCCGACTTGTAGCGATGGCGGCGACGGTGCGAATCCGGCGTGTGGGTCCTTGGCGCTCGCCATACTGAGCCGACCCGATGGAGAGTTCCGTACTCATCGAGCGGCCGTCCCCGCTTGAGAAGGGCCGTGCCCGGCTGAGGGACAGACGCTTCTCGTTGGCATTGCCTGCCGCGTGTGTGCTCGTGGGTGTGTGGTTGGCGCTCGCGCCGCGCTCGCCGGACCTCGCGGCGCAGGTCTACCGCGCGAGCCTGTTTGAAAGCTCGGGCTTCACGGTGTGGGACAACAACTGGTACGCCGGTCATCACCTGCCCGGCTACAGCCTCGTGTTCCCTTGGTTGGCACGGCTCGTGGGGATGCGGCTGGTGGGGGCGCTCGCCGTGCTCGCCTCCACGTTCGCGTTCGAGCGAATCGCGTTTGCCGTATACGGGCCACGCGCGCGCTGGGGCGCCGTGTGCTTTGCCGTGGCCGCGGCCGGCGATGTGTGGATCGGGCGGCTCACATTCGCGCTCGGCGTCACGTTCGCGATGCTCGCGGTGCTCGCCCTGGTGCGCCGGCGTCCGTGGCTGGCAGCGCTGCTGACGGCCGTGTGCGCCGCCACGAGCCCCGTTGCCGGGCTGCTGCTGGCGCTGGCGGGCGGTACCTACATGCTCGCGGCGATCCCCCCCGGCGCTCTGCGCTCGAGCGAATGGCGCTCCGTCGTGCTGCGCGCGCTCGCATCGCATCGTGGCGCGACGGCGCTCGTGCTACCGGCCTTTCTCGTCGCGTTGTCGCTCGAGGCGCTGTTCCCGGAGGGAGGGTGGGAGCCGTTCGCGGCCAGCTCGATCACCGCGACGCTCGCGGTGACACTCGCGTTCCTCTATGCGCTCCCGCGCGAGGAGCGGCTGCTGCGGATCGGCGGCTATGTGTACCTGGGGGTGACACTGCTCGCGATCATCCCGACCCCGATGGGCAGCAACATCGATCGCTACGCGGTGCTGCTGGCGGGGCCGTCGCTGCTGTGCGCGCTGGGACGCGACGGCTTCACACGGCCAGGACGGCCGCTTGCCGCGGTGGTGCTGGCCGTCGGGTTGATCGTCACATGGACAGTGTGGGGGCCGGTGCGCGAGAGCACCGGGGTGATCGGTGACCCCTCGACGAGCGCGGCCTACTACACCCCGCTGAAGCGCTTTCTGCGTACGCACGGCGGGTCACTGGAGCGGGTGGAGGTGCCGTTCACTCATTCCCACTGGGAGGCCGCGTTGTTGGCCCCGGAATTCGAGCTCGCCCGCGGGTGGGAGCGCCAGCTCGACACAAAGTACGACCCAATATTCTTCAAAGAAGGACTCACTGAGCCTGAGTACCACGCGTGGCTCGCGGACAACGCCGTCAGCTATGTCGCGCTTCCCGACGTGCGCCTGGATGGCTCGAGCGACGAAGAGGCGGCGCTGATCCGCAAGGGATTGCCGTATTTGCGCGAAGTGTTCAAAAGCGCTCACTGGCGGGTATTCGAGGTGCTTGACCCGATGCCGCTCGTATCCGCGCCCGCGACGCTGACGGCGCTCGGACATGAATCCTTCACGCTGCGCTTCGCCGCCGCGGGCCGCTCGCTTGTGAGGCTTCATTTCACGCGCTACTGGACGGTCGCCGGGCAGGATTCGCCCGGCGCGTGTGTGTCCTCTGCGCCCGGGGGGTGGACTTCGGTGAGCGCTAGGAGGCCCGGTGTCGTGCGCGTCGTGGCGCGCTTCTCGCTCGGGCGTGCGCTGGGGCTGGGCGGTGGTTGTGGCTGATCGCGGGTGTGCCACGGTGGGCGTGGCTGACCGCCGGTGCTCCATGGTGGGCGTGGCTGACCGCTGGTGCTCCATGGTGGGCGTGGCTCACCTTCGCGGCCGCTGCTGTTGACGCGGCCGCTGCGGGGTTGGGAGGGGTCGCTGACAGCGGCGCGAGCGCATACAGGCCGGTGTTGCCTGTCAGGTAGAGGTAGTGGTCGTCGGTGATGACTGGGTCAAACGAGCCGGCGTTCATCTTGAACACCACTTTGCCGGTGGAGATCCCCAGCCCCGTGGTGCTGTGTGTGCCGAGATCCGCGAAGTACACGATCCTCCCGAGGATCGTCGCCGAGCCGGAGATGCGCCCGCCCGTGTGGTATTCCCAGTCGATGTGCCCCGAGCGCGCGTTCAGGGCGTAGAAGGTGCCGTCGTAGGAGCCCAGGTAGATCGTGGGGCCGAGGCCCGGCGCGTTGGTGACGGCCGGCGAGGCGTACACGTACGCGCCCGTCTGCACAGCCCAGTCGAGTTTGCCGCTCGAGGCGTCGTACGCGTAGATGCGTCCGTCGGTGTTGCCGAGGAACACGCGGCCGTACATGACGGCGGGGGTCGAGTAGAACGTGCCGCTGCCCAGCAGCGCCCCGCCTGAGCCGCTCTTCCACAGCCGATGCCCGTCACTCTCGTGGATCGCCTGCAACTCCCCGGAGTAGTCGCCGAAGTACAGCACCCCGTTCGACAGGCTTGGGCTGGCCTTGACCGCCCCGGCAGCGTGGTAGGTCCACAGTACGTCGCCATTGCGGGCGTTCAGCGCGTACACCGTCCCGTTCTGGGAACCGAAGAACAGCTTGTCTTTGTCAAGCAGAGGCGAGGACTCGCTAGGGCTCGGGAGATCGCGCGACCAGCGGATCTGCCCGTTGGCGCTGTTCATCGCCACCACCCGTCCGGCCTGCAACCCGGGCGAGCGCGACAGCACCGTCGCGTACACGGTGTTGGAGGACACCGCCGGGGTCGACGCCGACAGGGCGCCGAGGCGCCGGCTCCACAGCACCAGCCCCGTGTACTTGTCGACCGCGTGGATCGTGGCGTCGTCGCCGAGCTGGAAGATGCGGTTGTCGTACATCACTGGTGGGAACTCCAGCAGCGAGCTGCCGCCGCGTGTCCACACCGTTCTGAACGGGGGGCGCAGCTGGGGCGAGGCTGGGAAGAAGCGCGTGTGGTTCTTCGTGTAGCCGTAAAGCGGCCACGCGAAGCGGCTCGGACCCTTCGCCGGCAGCTTCGGCGCGGGCTGGGGCACGAACACGGCGTGGGGGTGGTAGATGTTGCCGGTGCGGTGACGCTCGTACAGGTAGCCCGCCAAGGCAACCCCGGCGAGCACGAGTACCACTATGCCCGCCATTGTCAGCCGCCCGCGCGTGGTGCGCGGCAACAGGGCCGGCCGTTGCCCGCCGCTCACCTGTCGGCCCTTCGGTTCAGGCCGCCAGCCTGCCCGATGACGAGTCGGACTCCACAGCGGGATCTCCGGCCGCCAGTCGCGCCGCCTCGGCCCCGCGCGATGGGCGTGCAGTGGGGATGGGCACAGGAGGTCGCCCAATCACGCGCGACAACATCCCGGCACCGGCTAGCGCAAGCCGCCAGGCGCTGACCGCAAGCAGCGGCACCAGCGTAAAGCCGGCCAGCAGCGAGAGGATGTCGTGGGCGCCCGCGATCGACCACTGCCACAGCAGATAGTCGCCCGCGGTGAGCACGAGCAGGGGAAGTAGGACCCGGGGGCGCACGCCCACACCTTAGAGGTCTTCCGGGACGGTACGATGACTCCCGTCGCGCGGGCGAAGTGTTGTGGTTGCACAGAAGCCTTCCAAGCTCCTAGGGCGGGTTCGATTCCCGTCGCCCGCTTGCCGTCGCGTCCCTTGACGCTGACGTCTGTCCCTCTATTTGACAGGTGACTATATGGTCACGTATAGTTGGGGCATGGACGAAGTGTTCAAGGCACTCGCCGACCCCACCCGTCGCGGGCTGCTCGACGAACTGTTCGAGGACGACGGTCAGACGCTCAATGAGCTGGAGCAACGCGTGTCGATGAGCCGCTTCGGGGTGATGAAGCACTTGAAGGTGCTTGAGGAGGCGGGTCTTCTCACGACCAAGCGTCGAGGGCGCGAGAAGCTGCACTTCCTGAACCCAGTCCCGATCCGCCTGGTCCACGACCGGTGGGTCAGCAAGTACGCCGCGCCGTGGGCCGCCGGTCTCAGCGCACTCAAGCACGACATCGAGGAGAACGTCATGGAGAAGGTATTCGAGATCTACATTAAGACCACCCCAGAGAGGTTGTGGGAGGCGATCACCGACACCGAGCTGCGGCGCAAGTACAACTTCGGGGTAGGCGTCGAGTCCGATTGGAAGCCCGGCTCGCGCTATGAGGGCTCGCACCCGATGGCCCCTGGTCCACTCGTGGAAGGCGAGAACCTCGAGGTGGACCCCCCGCGCCGGCTCGTGCAGAGCTTCCACGCGCTGTGGGGGGAGAGCGTGGCGAAGGAAGGAACCTCACAGGTGACCTTCGAGATCGAGGCGGTGGGTGACTCCTGCCGGTTGACCGTCACGCACGACCAGCTGCGCGAGGGCGCCAACGACGAACTCTTCGGGGGCTGGCCGATGATCCTCTCAGGGCTCAAGACGTTGCTGGAGACGGGGGAGACGCTCACCACGCCTGGCTCGCTCATGTACGCGGAGAAGGCGCCGTCGGCTGACTGAGCGCTCCCGGTTGGGGCCGAGCGGTCGTAGTCCCGTGTTCGCTCGGCCAATCACGGCAAGCCTTTGCCGAACATCGGGATGTTCCGTATGCTGGTCTCAATGGCCGAGTTAGCGGGCAACCCCACAGAGAAAGCGGTGGACCGGCCGGGCACGGTGGATCGGCCGGATACCGACTTGACTCTCACCCATGTGGTGGAGCGGTTCATGGAGCTGCTTCGCCGCGGCGAGGTCGACGACGCGGTGGAGCTACTGGCGGTGGACGTGCGCTACGAAAACGTGGGTCTCCCCACCGTGCACGGACGCGAGCGCGTACGACGACTGTTTCGGGGGATGTCGGGAGGCGGGGGCGGGTTCGACGTCCGCATCCACACCATCTCCGTCGACGGCCCGTCGGTGCTCACCGAGCGCACCGATGTCCTGAAGTTTCGCCAGCTGCACATCCAGCTCTGGGTTTGCGGACGGTTCGACGTCTACGACGGGCAGATCGTGCTTTGGCGCGACTACTTCGACTACGTCAACTTCGGTGTGGCGATGCTGCGGGGGATGTTGGGGGTGCGTCTTCCAGGGCTCCGCGCCAAGCTGCCTGCGGCAGCTTGAGCAGGGAGAGGCTCGCGGTGCGCCGCGGGCTTTGTCCGTAGAATCGAAGAGCACCACGGGGAGTGGCGCAGTCTGGTAGCGCACCCGGCTGGGGGCCGGGCGGTCGCAGGTTCAAATCCTGTCTCCCCGACTAGAGGAAAAGCAAGTGCTAGAGCCAAAATCCGCCGATTGGCTCTTTTGAGAAAGAAGCCCACGGGGAACAAACGGGGAACAATTTCTCGGACAACTTGCAAGTGCAGCGATCTGCGGCGATCCATCGCGCGACAAATACAGCTCTTGCGCAGTGGTGCGCAGAGCGCTTTGAGTCGGCTGGGACGGCGTGACGCCGGCCCGCTTCAATACACCGATGGAGTCGCCGCGCTCAGCCATCCTTCGAGAGCTTCGGACGCCTGACGAGGCGACGCTGGCCTTCAACAGCTTCGGCCTCGGAGGTCGTTTGCAGCCCGAGGATGCCGCCGACTTTCAAGCCGCCACCATCGCTCGCGCCGTATTGGCCGAGAACGTGCCCGACGACGTGCGCGACAACTTCGAGCGGGCACGCAAGCTCCACCTCTACGGCGTTCTGGAGTACGAGTTCTTCACGGCTGCCGGCGACTACGCGCTGCTGGTGCTGGAGGGCGCCCTCCGGGCGCGCTTCCTCGCCTTCTACAGCGACGGCATCCCGCTGGTACGCGGAGAGGCCGACGAGCTGCTGTGCGCGAGTACGTTTGAGGACGTGCTCGCCGCGCGTCGTGCCCGGCTGCGCGGAGCTGACGGTACGACGCACCGGCTGCCGCTGAGCGCAGACGCTCTGCTCGCCTGGGCCCGACGCGAGCAGCTGCTCGCCGGCACGCGAGCCAAGATCATCGAGGGCGTCCTGTCCGAACGGCGCAACCACGCTGCCCATCCCGTCGGGCACAGGATCAACATGCCGGTGGACTCCGCTCGCACGCTCCGCGATGTCGCCGAGACGATCAACAAGCTGTGGGGACACGACACGCCAGGCGGACGCCTCTTTCCCGGCCCGGTAGCTCGCCAGCCGAGGGTCGCCGCGGTGGAGCCAGAGGGCAACGGTGGCTGCGAAATGCGTCTCGAGCAAGTCCCCGAAGCCGACGAGTGTGAGCGGGCATACAACTACGCCGTATTCCTCGCCTTCGGCGACGATCGGCTGATCGCGCCCGGTCGCGGGGGCATTGGCTTCACACATCGACCCGGTTTTCAGACCACCCGGTTTCCCTGCGAGATGATCTGGCAGGGAAGCTGGGAGGAGCTGAGGGAGGCGATCGAGCAGGGCGTCTTCTCTGGGCTGGACGACAGCATCGACCATCTCGATCGCCTCTTTCTCATACGTGTCGGTCAAGGCCAGATCGACCTGGCGCGCTCGCCCGCTGACTTGCTGGCGCTCGAGGAGCAGCCTCGCGGCCAGTGGTATGCGGTGACGGCCGACGCGCCTCTGGATGCTTGGGTGCACGTGAGGGACCACGAGCCCGACGTGGCTGGCGGCACGGACTTCTGCCCGGAGTGCTGTGTCCAGATCACCGCGAGGCGTGTACCAACCGAGCAAGCGGTGGCGATCGCCAACGATGCCCGGCACCAGTCCTAGCCGTAGCGCTCATGCACGCCGACAACAGCCACCAGGATCATGTCGCGTAGCTCGAACGCTGTGCGGCTGCACAAGTTGATCGGTGAGGTGAAGCTGCTCGCGCACGAGTATTACCGCCTGACAGGCCGCCCGCTCGGCGTTACGGCTGAAATAGCTGAGTACGAAGCAGCGCGGATCTTGGGGTTGAACCTGGCTCCTGTTCGACAGAGGGGATATGACGCCATCCGCAAGACCCCAAATGGAGACCAGCTTCTACAGGTCAAGGGTCGCCGTGTTCCTGTCGGCGGTGGCTCTCAACGTGTCGGTGCGATCAACCTAGAACGCGAGTGGGACGCGGTGCTCCTGATTCTGCTCGACGAGAAGTTCGATCCGACCGCGATCTATGAAGCGGATCGCCCGACTGTCACCGACGCACTTCAGCGCCCTGGCTCGAAGGCACGCAACGAGCGAGGTCAGCTCAGCGTCTCGCAGTTCAAGGCCGCCGGGCGACGCATCTGGCCTTCCTAGCAGCTATCCCTCGTCGCGCTCGTTGGCCTGGTGGTCGACTCGGCGTGTGAGGAGCAGCGCTTGGCCTTCGCACGCCTGGCAGCGCAGTCGTGGGGCGCGGCCGTCGGCCTGAACGACCTCTATCGCAGTAGCTCCCTCGATCCTCTGTTCGACTGTCAGCGTTGGATGGCCACAGAGGTCAGGCAAGGGCGCCGTGAAGCGCAGCAGGGAGCCTGGGTTGGTCTGTGGATCGGTGTCAGCAGGCAGCGGAGCCTCGAACGTGCCCACGCACGGGATACGCAGCTCGCCGTCGTGCAGCAACTGCAGCACCGTTTCGGCCAGCACCAGCTCTCGGTTGTTGGTCGTGCTCGGGATCGTCCGCCCGCGACCGTCGCGTTTTTCCAGCTCGGCGAGCGCGCCGGCCACAATCGCGGCTACCTGCCAGACCTTCTCAGCCCCCGGAGCCGGCGGCGTGCGGCCCGCCGATCCGACGCCGCCCTCGGGAAGTAGCCCCGGACACTCGAACAGCACTCGGTCAGCCTGACCGAACGCGCGAGCGAAGCCGAGCCCTCGCACGGCATCGGCCGCACTCTCGGTTTCCATAAAGAGCGTCACGTCGATCCCGCCGTCGAAGTGAACATCCTCCCGATCTGCGTCGCGCTCGCCCGCAAGGTTTAGCGCGAGCACGGTCCCGTGGTAAGCGCCTGCATAGGAGAGGGCATCGCCAGGCAGCTCAGGCACCCGGTAGAGCGTCAGCGGCTGGATCACTTCCTCGCCGGCGAGGGACATCCTCACGGTAAGCACCAGAGGCTCGGAGAGGCCGAGCTCGAGGCGACCGTTGCGCAGCAGCCCGTTCGGATCGAGCAGCGATCGAAACCGATCCGGCACCGAGCCAGGCTGCAGACCCACCGCGTCGTCGTCGAGCACAATGCTCTGGCCCTTGGCGAGCGTAACCCGTGCCCGTATGCGTGCCTTCTCGCCCGCCTCGTCATTGGCGAACCACGGCTTGGGATGCGTAATCACTGCTCGCGGGCGCGGCTCTGCCGTCAGTCCCCTCACTGACTCGCCATCGCGCACCCTCAACTCATAGCGCGGCAGCCTGTCACGCTGATCTCGCCGCATCGTGAACGCCAGACGACGCTCGTGCGGTGGCTCCTGCTCGCCGACCTCACTTTCGCTGCGCGTGTACGTGAAATACGGATCGTGGCGGCCGATCTCCGCCGCAGTCGGCTCGGCCATCCTGGTCTTGTCATTAAGCAGTTCGGTCCCCGGCGCGAGCGGGCTCGTGCCGGTCTCGGCGATCTGTTGAATCGTCGGACGGAGATAGCTCGCCAGCGCGCCATCGTTCAAGAGGTCGATTAGGTCTGGTCGAGTCTCTAGGCGCTCAGCCAGGTTGTCCCATTGGTCGAGCGCGTCAAGCTGGGGATAGAGCGCCTTCTGCTCGGGCACAAACTTCTCGCGCCAGAACTTCAGCTCGCCCTTCTTCAGCTTGCGCGGGAACACGAACGTGTAATGCGGCGGCGGTGACTGGAGAGCCATCGCGGCCTTCAGCGATTTCCGGCATTCCGGCCAGTCGATCCTGTCGCCGCAGTTCTTCGCCTGCCAAGCGCGTTCGGGCTGGACGTTGAGATCGGAGAACACGTCGATCCCATCGTCCTGTCCCGGCCCGGTACGGTAGGCATCCGGGTAGTCCGGGCGCACCAAGCGCAACACGAGATCCTCCAAGCCGTCGTCGTTGAGGCTCGCCAGTAGCACCAGCACGGCCCGGTAGCGGTTGGGGTCGACCATGCTCATCGTCAGTGCATCGTAGGCGCGCGGCTACAAGCCCAACAATCCCGTGCAGCCCAGATCGGCGGCGGACGGTGCCAGTCCTCTAGCATCGCAGCGTGCGCTTCGTCGACCTTCTCCCAGCGGTCGAACGCGCACATGCAGCGACCCGCCTCGTGATCCAGTGCACGGGCTGCCAGCTGGGTGCATCCTTGCTCACGCTCGACCTGGATCGCCAAGGAGTACAAGCGGAGTATGTGCGGGGGTACTACTCGGGCTCGCCCGAGCAAGAACACTGGTGGGTAGAGGCCGAGGGTCTGCTGCTCGATCCGACGCGCGACCAGTTCTCCGAGGACTCGTTTGCCGAACACTACGCCGGCGAGTACAAGCGCGTCGATGCCAAGCCCGCCAGCAAGATGGAGTACGAGGCGACCATGCACCTGCGCTTGCACTGGTCGAGCAACCGCCGTGCGCGGGACGCGATCACACAGGTGGCAGCCCAATACGGTCTTGACCTCGCGCAGATCATGGAGCCGCCAGGCTTGTTCTTGGCTGTCCGTGCAACTCCTGACGGGGCCTGATCGAGCAGCTGCACAGCCTCCGTAGTGATCGACACGGCGGACGGCAGGCGGGGGCCCACACCTGTGCGGTCTACCGTCTTGTCAAACAAACCTGTTGACGGTGTTCGATCCCCCCGATAGCGGGATCGAATGGAGGCCACACAAATGAACAACGACAAGCTCATCTCCGCGGTTATTGCGGTCGAGCAGCGAAGTTGTAGCCCGGCGCCACGGGAGATGGTCGCCGACGAGGCGCAGTGGAGGGGCGCGGGACTGGAGCAGGAACTCGACCGCCTCGCATCCCTCGGTCTCCTTGATCGCCACAAGCAGCCGGACTGCGACCCGGCATATGCCAGCCGGTAGCGGGCACGCGAGCGATTCGCACGAGCAGCAGCTCGCCGAGCCGCTGATACTCGCCAGCGTCGGAAAGGATCTGCGCGTCGAGCTTGCACCCCGATCACTGCGCCTTGAGCATGGTGCCCGTGTCGATGTCGATGGCGTCGCGCCCGACGAGTCTGTCCTCGTGGAGGTCTTCGCGCATCAAGGGCGCCTCCGAGGCGGCCAGTTCCACAAGGTCGCGCGAGACGCGCTCAAGCTCATCACCCTGAAGCGCACCCGACCGGCGGCGCAGCTCGTCCTCGCTTTCGGTGATCCTGATGCCGCCGCGTGCGTGACGGGCACGAGCTGGCTCGCCGAGGCGCTGCGCGCATGGGAAGTCGCCGTGCTCGTCGCCGAGCTCGACAAGGAGATTCGCGCGGGACTGCGCGCAGCGCAGGTCCGGCAGGTCATGGTCAATCCCTCGCCTGCCGGCGACTAAAGGCCCCTATCGTCGAGGCGCCGAGAAAGGCGTCGCGGTAGCGCGCTCGATGGCTGAGCGCACGTAGCGGGAGCCGGCTTGCCCGGCCATTTTCGCATCCCCAAAAGGGGATGCGGCCGGAGCTGCGACCGGCCCCGCGGCGAGCGGGGCTTTACAGCCAAAGGAGGCTCAAATGTCTGCAGGAATCACAGATTCGGACACCATGTTCTCGGTGCGCGAGACGCCCTGGCACGGTCTCGGGGCCGTACTCGATCGGCCGCCGGCGACAGTCGGTGAGGCGATCGAGGCGTCGGGTCTCGGCTGGAGCGTCGCAAAGCGGCGCCTGGCGATCGACTGCGGTGCTGATCTGCCCGATGTGCTGCGCTATCGGGGCTTCACTGGTCATTACGCCACTGTCCGGCAAGACAATGATGAGGTGCTTGGCGTCGTCGGCGAGCGCTACCGGATCGTGCAGAACCACGAAGCGTTTGCGTTCGTCGACCAGCTGCTCGGCAGCTCGATCCACTTCGAGACGGCCGGCAGCCTGCACGGCGGCCGCCGCGTATGGGTGCTGGCGACGCTGCCCGATCACGTCGAGGTCGGGGGCGACGACGTGCGCCCATACGTGCTGCTGATGAACAGCCATGACGGCTCGACGGCCGTGATCGCGGCCACCACCCCGATTCGCGTGGTCTGCCAGAACACCCTTAACTGGGGTCTTACCAACGCCCGGCAGAAGTTCTCGATCCGCCACACCGAAGCGGTTACGCAGCGCGTCCACGAGGCTCGCCGGGTCCTCGATCTGTCCATCGACTACTACGTCCAGTTCAAGCGCCTCGGCGACCGGCTCGCCTCAGAGCGCTGCACCGAACGCCAGCTCCGCGCCGTCCTCGACAAGCTCTACCCGAACGGCACGAGTGACTCCGTGAGCAGCCGCACACGCAGCTCACGCCAGCAGACTAAGGACCGCATCGCTGACCTGTTCCTGTCCGGCGACACGCAGGGCAACGCGCCCGGCTCAAAGTGGGCCGCGGTAAACGCCATCGTGGAGTACGGCGACTGGCTGCGCCCGCTGCGCTCAAGCGGCCAGCGCTTCGCCCGCGCGCTCGATGACGGACCCGAGAAGACCCGTGCCCTGCAGCTCGTCGCAGCTGCCTGAAAAGTGGGGGTTCGGCGGGCCGTCCAAGCTCGCCGAGCCCCCAAAGACCTCGCCGTCGAAGCTCGCCCGCATTCTCGCCTACAATCAAGATCAAGGAGCCGGCCCACGCGGCCGATCCTCCAAGGAGCATTTGCAATGGCTACTCGAACCGACAACGAAATCCGCGAGCTAGGCCCCGAGGAATGGGCGCAGCTCGTTGATGAGAAGGCCCGCGCCCTGCTGGGCATGAGCGGCGAGGAGTTCGAGCGACGCCTGAACTCGGGTGAGATCGACATAGACGACAGCCCCGAGATCACGCGCGTCGCAATGATGCTCCCGCTCAATGGCGCCTCCAAGTAAAGATCCCGCCGAGGCCGTCGAGCACTATCGCGGCCGAACGGTGCGGCTGCTGTCTTGCTTGACCAGTGCGCACACCACCGTCAGCGGCTACCACGCGGCCGATCATCCGCACCGCCTGCTGCTGGCCCGCGGCGACGCTGCGCGGCTGCACGCCGAGCCACGTCTCACGCTCCTCGTCACCGAGCAGTACGAGGTTCGCCAGAGCACCGCAGGCTGGCACGTCGAGATCATCGGCTACCTCTACGCCATCGGATACGAAGACCACGAGCTCGTGTCCTACCACTGGCATCCGAGCGGCAAGAGCACGATCACCCAGCCGCACATGCACGTCGGCGCCGCCGTCCAGATCGGTGATCGGTGGCTCGGAAAGGTTCATCTGCCCACCGGCGTGGTCGGCCTCGAGCAAGTCATCGCGCTCGCCATCGTCGAGCTCGGCGTCGAGCCGCTCCGCGACGATTGGGAACGACTGATCGCCGAGGCCGCCGCCCGCTGACGCTTGCCTGGAACGCTCAGCCTCGTCAATGGGGGAGCGGAGCGCCCACCACCGTTGCCAACCATCCTGTGGCGCCTGCAGCGAGCAGCGTCTGCACGATCCCACGCCGTAGAACCAGGAGCGCCACTGCGGCAGCCACCAGCACGAGGTACTGCCACTGCTCCTGCAGTGCGCCCGCCAATGGGATTGCAGCACCGAAAATCGCACCGATCGCCGCTGGTCCGGCACCGTCGAGGAACGCCCTGGCGGCAGCGTTTTGGCGCAGGCGCTCGAAGCGCTGGCCGCCGAGCAGGATGAACGAAAAGGACGGAGCGAAAGCGACGCTCGCCGCGAGTACGCCGCCAGCGATGCCGTGCGCGGCATAGCCCACCGCGGCGACCGTGGCGACGACGGGGCCGGGAGTAACCTGCCCCAACGCAACAGCGTTCAGGAACTGCCCGCCGCTCATCCAGTGGTAGACATGGACGGCATCGGTCTGCATCAGCGGCACGATCACGAAGCCACCACCGTAGGAGAGCGCGCCCACCTTCAACGCGGTCCACACCAGCGCGCCAATCCCGCCAACGCCCGTCACGGCCCCAAGCAGCACGGGGTTCAACGAGAGCGCTGCCGCCGCGCGCCGCTGCCAGGCCAGCTCGAGAACCCCGCACGCCAGCAGCACGAGGACGAGATAGCCGCCGACCGTCGCCGCCGCGCCCGCCGCAACGAGCAGATAGGCCAGCCAGCGTAGCGCTCGCCCGCGCGCAGCCCGCACCCGTAGAAAGCTCGGAGAAAGCAGACCCAGCGCGGCGTGCACGGCCACGGGTGCGACCGCGGCGCCCGCGCCAGCTCCGACGCCGATCACCCACTGCGGCGGCGCGCTTGAGAGGAACAACAGCGACAGCGCCAGGACCATCATCACGGCGGGCACCACGAACCCAAGTCCGCCGACGATCGCACCCCACGGCCCGGCCACGCGATAGGCGCAGTAGATCGCAAGCTGCGTCGAAGCCGGGCCAGGCAACAGGCCACACGCGGCGTTGGCGTCCTCGAACGCGCGGGCGTCCATCCACTCGTAGCGGTCGATGACCAGCCGCCGCAGCATCGCAATGTGCGCCGGCGGGCCGCCGAACCCTGTGAGTCCGATCCGCGTCCACTCCTGTGCGACGATCCGCAGCGGGACCGCACCCTCGGGATGCTGGCGGGCATAAGCCACCGTGTCCGCCTGCTCCTGTGTGCTGGGTGAGGCTGCACTCCGCGATAGCCGAGCGACGATATCGCGGCCGCGAGCCATTGGTTGCTGACGATACGGCAGCCGGACATCTGCGGTCCAGTGCACCGACAGCGAGCGGGTTGGCGCGCGCACTCGACAGCCGTGTGGGCAACACGTGCTCTTGAGCTCGTCACTGCTCTGATCGCCGCGGCTGGTGACGTGAGGGCTTACCGCTGGCCGGGGTGCCGTCCCTCCCGATGGTCGCACGCTTGCGCGTGCGGTTGGTCGGGGTCGGCTCCCCGTCCGGTGGGAGCCCTGTCTGAAAAGGAAGGCCACATGGCTAGTACGACTAACGCAACCCAAAACGGCAACGGCCACGGCGCTGCCAAGGTGCAGCTCAAGGACATCCCGCTCTCGCGGATCGTCGTCGCCGAGGGCTTCAACCCTCGCGGCGAAGTGATGGAGGACGACGAGCTGCAGGCGATGGCTGCCACGATGCGCGAGCGCGGTTGCCTGCAGCCGATCCGCGTGCGCGCGACTGAGACTGGCGACTTCGCCCTGATCGCCGGCGAGCGGCGCTACCGCGCCGCAGGGCTCGCCGAGTTGGCCACGCTTCCCGCAGTTGTGCTGACGGCTGGCGCTGGCGACGAGGGTGAGTATCTGGACCTGCTGACCGACGCGATGATCGAGAACGAGCTGCGCAGCGATCTGGACCCGCTCCAGCGCGCCCGCGGCTACCAGGCCATGATCGACGGCGGGCTGGGCGTCCGCGCGGTCGCCGAACGCCTCGGCGGCAAGACCAAGCGCTCCTCGCGCGAAAAGCGCATCAAGGAGCACCTGGCGATCCTCGCGCTCCCTGAGCGGCTCAGGACGCTCGTAGCCGAGCAGGTGATCCCTCTGCTCGGCGTCAAGACGCTCGTCGCGCTCGCCGAGATCCACGAGGAGTTCGCATACGCGGCGGTGCGTGCGGTCACTCCTGACGACGACGAAAGCGAACCGTACACGTGGCAGGATCTGATCGAGGACCCGATCGACATCGCAATGAGGTACATGGACGACCTGCCCGCAGGTGTCTACTCGAGCCGCAGCTCCTATCCGGTCGACCAGTTCACGTTGAGCGAGAAGGCGCAGAAGGACCTCGCCACCTACACCAAGCTCACCGATGGCGGGCAGATCACGCACGTCCGCTTCGGCGCGGATCTCGTCGAGCAGGCACGGCTGCTGGGCGCGACTCACGAGGCAAGCTGGTTCTCGATCATCCTCGGAGACGACGTGGCCAGTCGGCTCGCCGAGGACTACATCGCTGCTGTCGTCAAGGAGGCGCGTGCACGTCAGCGTCGTCAACGCGACGCCCAGCGCACGAGCACCGCAGGCTCCGCGAGCGCAACCGGCGACTCGTCCGTGGACGGTGCTGCGGCCGGCGAGCCGGAGAGCGAGGCCGAGCGTGCGCAGCGTGAAGCAGACGAGTCGAAAACCAAGCGCGCCGAGCAGCAGCAGAGGCGCGAGGACGCAACGAAGTTCAACCTCGAGCTCGGTCTGCTCATGTTCAAGCACCTGCCGAAGCTCAAGGTCGATGAGCGGGTGTTGCGCATCCTGGCGAGTGTCGATCTCGGCGGGTCGCTGAGCAAGATCGCCATGCGCGGCCCGCGGCTTTCTCTGCCTACGTGGGTCGAGCAGGTCCAGCAGAAAAGCGGCAAGACGAAGACCGTCTATTTCGACGCCTCAGACGCTGAGCGCAGGGCAAAGACGTTCCTCGAAGACGCCGAGAGTGCTGCCGACATCTCAGGCCGCACGTTTACGCTGATCG
The DNA here is from genome assembly GCA_963849215.1 of uncultured Solirubrobacterales bacterium. Taxonomy (GTDB): domain Bacteria; phylum Actinomycetota; class Thermoleophilia; order Solirubrobacterales; family Solirubrobacteraceae; genus Palsa-744. The sequence goes on along the minus strand of CAWKGR010000001.1, from coordinate 7,964 downwards.
CGCTCGCCGCGCTGACCAACGAGGATGCGGTGGCACAGTCCAACCGCAGCTTCTACACGCTCGCCTTCGAGGGTCCGTGGGCCACGCAGGCAGCCCGCGATCTGAACGCGATCGTGCGGGAACGCATCAAGGAGGGGCAGTGCGCAGCTCTGGACGAACTGCTGGCTGAGCGGGTCGCCAACGATGAACGCCAGGCCGAGCGCGAAGCCGAGGCCGAGCAGGCGCGTGTGCGGGTGCAGGATGCGTCCGCACGCATCAGCGAGCTCTCCGAGGAGGATCTGGAGCAGTTGCTCGCTGACGCTGAGACCGCCTGGGGCCAGTACAGCCTCAAGCGCTACGAGGTCGAGAGCGCCGTCACGACAGAGCGCGAGCGCCGCGAGAACGCAAGCGACGAGGTTGAGCCTGCCGACGAGCGCGAGCTCGCCGAGGCTGCGGCCTAGCCCGCTACCCGAACAGTCGGAGGCTGGGCAGAACGGCTCCCGCCTCCGACGATCGGTGTGTTCCACCTCTGCTGCTCAGCAACGGTTCACCGAGCATGGCGGTGATGACGGCTCAGTGTGCTCGTTACCACTGCCTCGTGGTCGAGCTTCGCGCTCACGCCAATCAGCGCGTGCGCCGCCGTCCGAGGGCCGAGCCTGAACATCACCGTCAGCCACCCGTGCTTGAGGAGGACGGTCTTGGCGCCAGAGGCGACGGTCCTTCCGTCCAGCCGGCCGGTGAAGCCCACGCGGACACTTCCACTCGCCGGGCCAGTCACATGCACGATCAGCTCGCGTCCGCGCAACGTCTCCGTGACATGGAGTTTCGGCGCAGTCGTTGTGGAGACGTGGCCCGAGCCCCCCGGTTTTGAGGACGGCACCACGACATTTGTGCGCGCGCCGTTGGCCGGGTTCGCGTTGCCCGCCGCGTTGCTCAGCCACACGGCGATGCTCCAGCTCCCAGGGCCAGGGACGGTCACGGTCGCTGGCCCTGTCGCCGGAGCCGCAGCGGGCGCGCTGCACGAGCCCGATCCGCTCGCAGGGCATACTTGGTAAAGCGCGCTCGTAATCGGTGCGAGCTGGCCTTGCGGCTCGCTCCAAGTGACCGTGAACGTGGAGCTGCCAGTCTGCGTCGGGGTAGCCGAGAGACCAACGGGCGCCGCTGGCGCGCTGTTGTCCACGGTGATTTCCTCCGAGGCGACGGCCGATTGATTGCCGGCGGCGTCGATCGCAACAAGGGTGAGCGTGTGCCTTCCGTCTGAGAGCTGCGTTGTTGGCAGTGTGAGCGTCTGCGTGCCCGTCGAGGACGGGCACGGCTGGGCAAATGTGAAGTTGCACGGTGCCGTGTAGGTCTCCATCGTTCGGCCGTCTGCCGAGAGAACGATGCTCGCTACGCCGCCGCCGACATCCTGAGCGGAGACGGCGACGCTTTCTGTGCCCTTGTGAAACCCGCCTGCTTCGCCCGCTCCCCACAGAGCGCCCGAGGGGTGCTTAGCGTTGGCGGCGTCGGGTCGGAGAGAGTCACCGTCGCTCCATACATCGTCGCCCAAACGGCGTGCTGCGTTGCCCCTGTAACGCATTCCCGTCCTGCGGGCGGCTGACACACAATGCCAAGCGACAGTTCGTGCGCAGAGAGGTCCGTGATCCTCGCTGGTTCGCCTCCTGTACCCGGCGGCCCACCAACGGAACACGTCTCTTCGTTTTCGACTGTATCCAGGCAGGTTTCGCCGGGCACGATGCTGCCGTCGACCGCAGCGCCGGGACCAAGAGTTCTTGGGATCGAGGGAGTGGCCGATATAGCGTTCGTGGTGAGCCCCGTGATCGTCGTGCCTGCTGGCGCGATGAACGTCCAGCCCGCGCTCGTGCCAGGCGCGGCGTCGCTCGTGAGGTCGAGCGCGTCGGTTGTCGAGAGTCCGCCTTCCTGGTCGGCCTTGCCGCCTGAACCTCCCAGCTCATACGGGCAGTCGACGTGCTCGGCATAGTGGGAGGGCTGGGCCGGATCGTTCGTCGCCCACATCCATGAGTTATTGGCAGCTTCCGACGCGAAGTTGCACGCACTGACCTGATAGCTCCCCGCCGCAGTCGCAGGGGTTGGCAACGCCCAAGTCGCCAAGGCGAGCATGACGCCGATTGCGGCGCTCCATGCTCTCATCGTTTTTGCCGCGCCTTTCTCGCTGTGCTCGCCGGGGCTGGGAGGCGAAGCGTCATCCACGGGCTCGCGCGTTCGACATCGTAGGGGTCGACGTAGCGCACCGATACCTCCGCAACGCCGGAGGTCGGGAGCGTCAGATTCGTGAAGACGCCGTGGAGCGTGCGCAAGACACGCAACCGGCGAGAGCGTCCGTGGTGGCCGAGGTAGCGCACCTGCGCCTCAGCTTCCCTGGGGCGGCCGATCAACGCGAGCACGAGCCGGTGCTTGACTCGCTAAGCTGCGCCTTCGGGCGTGCAAATGGTCGCCCATCGCCGTCAATGGTGCCAATGGCTGAGGAGACGATCCCGCGGGCGGGCTTAGCTGTGCGCCTGGCTCGGCTGCTTCGCCCGCCGAAACGATGGCTCCGAGGCCCGCGTTGCGGAAGGTCTGCGCGATGTTGAGCACGCCTTTGTCGGCTTCGGTCAAGTCCTTCTCGCCAGCTTCCGGCGAGAGGCCCGGCTGATAGGAGTCAAGTGCGTCCAACGCCGCCGCGGCGATCACCGACGCCTCGCTCGTGCCTTGCCAGTAGTTGTAGTTCGGGGCGCCGCTCGTCGGTTCGGCTCCGTCGAGGTCGCAGCCAGGCGCGAGCAGTCGCAGCCCTTCTCCGCGGTTGCTGAAGGAGCAGAAACCGCCGCCCTGCGTGTCAGTCGCACCTACCGACAGCACGTCGGGGTAAGCCGCGGGGTACTCAACGGGGCCACCGTCATCGTTTCCCGCCGCCGCGACTACTGCGACGCCGTTGTTGGTGGCGCGTTCGACCGGGTTTCCCACCAGTTCAGTGGCTTCCGCTGAGCGTCCTTCCGAGGTGCCGAGCGAGAGGTTGATGACGCGGATGTTGTACTTGTGCTGCAGTTCAAGGCATTCTGTGATTCCCGATGCGTAGGCGCTGTACGAGAATGTCGTATGACCGGACTCGAGGATGCGCACCGAGACAATTTGGATTGCGTGCGGGGCCGTGCCGACCATGCCCCAGCCGTTCGCGGGCGCCCCTGCCATCATGGCGAGCACGGTCCCATGCAGCGTCGGCGACACATCTCCGCCAGAGCCACCGTCGAGCGCCGTTCGTTCTACTACAACGCCTTCCGTGTCGGGGTTCAGGTTCACGCCAGTATCAATAAGGCAAAGGCCGGCAAGCTGCGCTGGCGCGGATCGTAGGGAAGGAAGGCACCGTCATCGGCGACGGCCTGCGTTGTGATCGCGGTCTCAGCCCTCGCCATCGACGGCGACAACAGCATCAGCGGGGCCGCGCCGCACGATGCACGTCCAGCGAGAGAGCATCGCCGATGCTCGAAGTTCGCGCTTAGCTCGTGCTGACATTCACCACCCGGCTCTCGCCGATGCCGAACGGGAAGCCCACCTGACCGCCAGGCACTTCGGCGCGGAACGGGAAATGCCCAACGCCGCCCTCGAACTGGTAGAGCACGAGCGGCCACGCCGGTTCGTGCGAGGAGTCCTGAACGGCTCCCAGCGGCCACGGTAATGCACCAGCAAGTCCACGATCGTTCCCTGCCGCGGATCGGTCCCTCGACGGTCCCCGAGAGAACGATCATCCCTTCCGAGCCCGTGCGCGTCGGGCTTATCCGCAGCCGCACCCCAGCGGCCACCGTCTCCCTGATGCGCCCGATAGCCGCGTAGTTCGCGTCACGGGAGAACGCGCGGTAGCCGACCTCGATCAGCCGCGAAGGCCCCCCTCGCAGACGCACGCTGAACGTGCCATCGACGCCAGTCGCAGCGTGCGCTACAACCATCGGCGTCGCCGTGCCGTCGACTTGTGAAGCACATCCAGGCTGGCGTGCGCGATCGGATGGCCCTGCCCATCGAGCAGTCGCCCGGAGACCACGATCGCACGGTGCGCGTAGCTGCGGGTGATCGCGGCCGGCAAACCTAGCCTCAGCTGGCTTGCTCGCTTGACCCGATCCCGTTGGCGCTGCCGATGCCCAGCGCCTGCGAGCCGGTGCCACCGGGGCCAGGAAGCGCACCCAACGATGCTGTCTGCGCGGCGTTCTGGACCGTGACCTCGCCGCTATAGATGACGCTCGTGTTCTGCGCTGCGTCCTCGACGACGAGTTCGACTGGTGCTGGCCGTCGGCCACCGTGGCAGTGTTCCAGCTCACGGTGTCCGACACGCTCGGCGGGCACGCCTGGAAGTTCGTGTAGGAGCAGCTCGCCAGGTAGTCCTTGACGGCGACGGGTTCGCCGTCGACGCGCAGCTGCACCAGCCGGACGCCCGAGCTCGTGTCCGCCGCCTGGTAGCTGATCGAGGACGTGCCCGAAACCGTCCCCGAGCTCGCCAGTGCGCCGCCGTCACCGTGCCGCTCGGCAGGGTCGCGTCCTGCAGCGTCAGCCGCGAGCCGTACAGCTCGAGGATGTTGTTCTCGCCCACCCGAACGTGCAGCCAGCACCGGCGTCGTCGTTGGAGCAGTAGTTCGCCAGCGTGATCTCAGTGGTGGTCGACGGCAGCACGTAGGTGCTGGGTTCACTACCCGTTATCGGCGTCGTGCTTTCACCGACTGCGCCGTCATTGTCGGCGGGATCCCAAACGTGTCGCACCGCCGATCTGATGCGAAGCCTGCCACCACACCTTCGCTTCGATGATCGTGATGCCGCTCCCTGCCGGCACCCCGATCTGAACTCCTGCGGTGTTGCCAGGGCTCATGCTGCCGCCCCTGGGTCCGATGTAGTCGCCGGGGCCGCCGCTGCATGTTCCCTTCACGTTCTGAGGGCTGCCGAACACGGTCCACGAGCCAGCGTCATCAGACCCTGTCGACGGGCAGTTGTCGATCACATACGTTCCCGCGCTCGCACCCGAGGCGAGCGTCAACGCCAGAGTACCGGCGGTGAGCGAGAGCAGGGCGAACCTGCGCAACAGTCGAGGGATGCGTCGGCCGCGGCGAGTAAGGTCATCTCAGCCCGTGGTGACATTAACCGTCCTGCTTTCTCCTAGTGCAAACGGAAAGCCGCCTTGGCTGCCGAACACCAAGGCCCGGAAAGGGAAGCGCCCGACGCCGCCCTGGAATTGGTAGGCGACGCGAACCGGCCGCGGCCGTCTGTGCGCGGGTCACGGAAGGGCTCCCAACGCCCGCGGTAGTGCACGAGCAGCTCGACCACGACGCCCTGTGACGGGATCGGGCCGAGGACCCTGCCGGTGAGCGTGATCGTGCCTTCTGAGCTGGTCCTACGCGGGTTCACTGCCAGTCGCACGCCCGCGCGCACCGACTCGTGCAGCCTGGCGGTTGCCGCGTAGCCGCTATCGGCCGAGAACGCGCGGTAGCCAATCTCGATCATGCGCGACGGTCCTGCCGGCACAGCGGCGACGAACGTGCCATCCGCTCTCGTGCGCGCATGGCCGATCAGTTCCAGGGTCGCGCCGTTGTCCTGTTGCAGGACATCCAGGGTCGCGCCTACGATCGGCAAGCCCTGAACGTTCAGAAGCCGCCCTGATACCCGCAGGGCTCGCCTGCCGTAGCTGCGAGAAATCGCCGCGCGCACGCCAAGCTGCAGGTGAGCGCCTCGCTGGCGCCGGCGCCGTTTGGACTGCCTACGCGATCGAATCAGAGGATGATCCTGCGCCGGGGCCTGGTAGCGCTCCGAGCGAGCTGGCCACGGCGGTAGGGTTGCTCACCGTGACCGAGCCGAGCGCGTCGTTGGTCACATTGCCCGCAGCGTCAGTGATCGTCAGGCTCGCAGCGTAGGCTCCATTGGCAAGTGCATCGGTGTTGACCGAGAAGCCGCTGATGGTCTGTGTGAGCGGGCAGGCGTTCCAAGAGTCATAGGCACATTCGCCTGCAAAGTTGAACGTGTGAACGTAGGGCGTGCCGCCATTCAACGGGCTGAGCGTCAAAGCTGCGCTGCGAACACCGCTTTGGGCGTCGCTGCCGATGAAGCTGATCGGCTGTGAGCCCATCACTGATGCACCGGAGGCAGCGGCCGTGAAAAGTGGGCCGCTCACGCTCGCCACCTTCGGCGGTGTGTCGTCTTCCAGGCTCAGCGTGATGTCGGTAAGGGCTGGTACGTCGGTCGCATCGGCGAAGTCGCACGACGTCGAGCTCTTGTCGGTAGAGCAGTTGACGTATGCCTCGAAGTCGCGGGCTCCCTGCGGAAGGTCCAGCTTTCGCTTGCCGTGTAGGGGCTTCCGCCGCCGTAGGGCAGCTCAGCGCCGCCGGGCAGAGACTGGCCGGCGGAGGTGAACCCGAGGAAGGCGTCATCGCCGGTGACAGGCGACCCGATGACCTCTGCGCTGATCGAGTGGATCGTGACTGCGGGCACGCTCCCGGAACGTCGATCTGGAGCCGACCTGGTGCCGCTGTGCCCGTTCTCGGTCACGATGCCGCCGTGTTCTTCGGTGAAGACGTAGACGCCGATGCTGCCGCCAGCCGAGCAGGTGTCAGACAGCACAGTGTCGGCCTGCGTGTTATTGCCAAATACGCTCCAACCCGGAGAGACGGCCGGCACACCGGCGGCGCACTGATACATCGGATATGTGCCTGCGTCGCAGCCGGCGCGAGCATGAAGCTCGCGGTGAGCAGCACGATCGCCACGGCGAGTCCGAGTACCCAGGCGGCTTGGTGAGTGTCTTAGTTGGTAGCAACGTCGACCACCTTGCTCAACCCGCGGCCAAAGGCGAAATCCGCTTGGCTTGATGGCACTTCGGCTCGGAACGGGAATCGTCCAGCGCGCCCTTGAACTGATAGACGACCGAGAAGCGCCCGGCAGCGCCTCCTCGGCGTACGAAACGGCTCCCACCGACCCCGGTAATCGACGAGCAGATTGACACTGACACCTGGCGCGGGACCGAGCCGAGCACGCGCCGATCATGTGATCGTGCCTTCCGATCCCGTCCTGCGCGGGCTCACATAAGCTGGATGCCCGCCTCGACCTGCTCGGTGAGCTTTGCCACGGCGGCATAGCCCGCGTCCGTCGAGAAGGCGCGTATAAGCGACCTCGATGGTCCGTGACTTGGGGGCTGCCCCGCACGCTCGCCAGAAAGGTCCCGTTCGCGGCCGTCTTCGCGTGCCCGACCAGAGCGAGCGTCGATGAGCCGCCGACTTGCTGCAGCACATCGAGAGTCGCGCCGCTAATCGGCTGGCCTTGAGCGCTCAGCAGACGCCCCGAGACGCGCAGCGCGCGCTTGGCGAACGAGCGCGTGAGCTGGCGGTGCTGACCCAGCTCCAGGTGCGCTCCCTCGCTCGCGCCGACCCCGTTGGGCTGCGCGACTTGCGCGATCCCGGCAGCACCGCCTCCAGGTAGAGCGCCGAGGGAGTCATTCGCCGGTTGCAGCGTCGTTATCTGGCCGTCATAGACGACGCTTGCGTTCTGCGCCGCATCCTCGACCGTGACCTTGAGGGTGTGGGCGCCGTTGGACAGCGTGGCAGTGTTGACCGGCACGGCCACCGACTCGCTCGTGCGGCACGGCTGGCTATGGTCGACATCAGTGCGTCTCCGCTCTGCCCGATCGGGACGCACCGCCCTTCGTTGTTGTTGGGCGTGCCCGAGTAGACGGTCTTACCGTCGATCTGCACGACCACGAGGTAAATGCCGGGGCCGCCGGGGTCGCTGGCTTGGAAGGTCAGTTCCTGCGTGCCCTGGACGTTCGGATTCAGCAGGGTCCCGCCGAAGCCGCCCGCCGTCGGTGTGGCGTTGTTGGCGAGTTCGACGGCCGCGCTGCTGACGTACACGGCCGCATCGAGACCTCCGCTGGCCGGGCAGGTGGTCGCGCCTTCATAGGGGCCGACGCACACCGCCACGGCGTACAGGTTGCTACCGCCGACATGCGTAATCGGAAACGCACCGGTGAG